>OY970369.1:0-2217981 GCA_963718715.1 uncultured Chlamydiae bacterium
GTTTGAATGTGAAATTCTTCCGTTCGACGATGTATTCCAAACGGCCTCCCAAGGTCGTTCTGAGAGAGCGGGCATGCTGTTCGTGGACATACAAATCAAAGATGCCCGCATGGCGTTCGCGATACCCTTCGATGTTCATCCAAATGTACTGGAGGTTCACAAGGGGGGTTACAAGCAGATTCCTCGGCATGGCGGAGAATCGATCTTTTGAGAACTGGTATTCCGCTCCGAGCAGCCCATTCGCTACCATCCCTTGCGTATACCCTTTAGCTGTCACCGTTGTCAAAATCGATCCCGCTTTGCGATGGATACTGAACCAATCATATCCATACCCTGCAAGGGCATCGATGGCCAACTCTTCTAAGCAGGGTGGAATATACGTGCCATATGCGGTAGCCTGGATCTGATTTATATTGAAGTTGCCGCTGTGGCGCCTTACATCCGCATGGGTGGATAAGTACTGTGCAGCAAGGCCCAATCCAACATCATCGAAGGCGTGATCTATACCCGTGAAAACCCCTGCAGAACTATACCCAAAGCCGAGTTGAGAATTGCTCCTGGTTCTAAAATGTCCCGCATTCCCAATCGGACCAAAATAAAATCTCGAAGCATTAGGCATCTCTTCGATGATTCTTTCCGAGAGAAGATGCTGCTGTCTATTTGTGTTTTGAGCAAACAGGGATTCGGTGCCCCCTTGCGGATCCGCCGCAGCGGTCAGCCCGCTTTCCGGAGAGAACCCGGAAGCGACTTCTTCCCAATGTTTTTTGCACCGTTTGTCCCGTTTGCATTTTTTCCTTTTTCTAATCGTGTCTTGCAATACATCCATCTCTTTTAGGATGAGGATGCTCTCTGCATTGACCGAGCTGAAAGGGAGTTGGCCAAGGGAGCCTGTAGGAGTAGGAGTCACCGTAGAGCCGGTCACCAACTCAACCGCAGTGGGCAGATAGATGATCTCGGGAATGACAGTGGCCGGGAAATTCAGAAAATCTACCGTAGAATATGTTCCAAACACCCCTTTTTGAGCCGTGATGAGATCGACCGTCTGTCCTGTGGTGACGCTTCCGGGAAGGGCATCGACAACCAAGGTGCCGTCTACGTTCGCTGTACCGGTTGCAGCCACATTTCCAAAAATGTCCGGGAGAGAGGTGAGGTCGAGCTGCAGGGTGCCTGCTGGGCCCTGAGTATAATCGAAAGCCAGCACATCGCCGCTCGTCTCTAAAGAACCCGATGTCAAGACGAGATTTGCACTTGTTGTCCCTACCTTGCTGGTTAGGTCGTTGGTCACAGCGGCTCCGTTGATGGTGAGCGTTCCTCCGAGGCCGGCTTGGATCAAGCCGCCCGAACTGTTGCTGATAGAACCGGAATTAAACGTCGCATTTCCCCCCGTTCCAAAAGCCCCAAACTTAGCTCCGTTTCCAATGTTTTGCACAACGGTCGTTCCAGGGCCCTGAACGGTCAAATTCCCGCCCGAACCGGATGGGCCGAAGCTGGCACCCGCTCCGCTGTTGACGACGGTCGTCGTGCCGCTGCTTCCAACCACCATGGTGCTGCTGATGCCGGATGGGCCGAAGAGCGCCCCGGTTCCGTCATTCGTGACAGAGGTCGTGCCCGCTCCTCCGATCTGCGTGGTGCTGCCCGCAGCCGTGGGCCCAAATCGGGCATCCGTCCCGTTATTTGTCACCGTTGCATTTTTTCCAGCTCCCGCCGCAATGATCAGCGAAGAAATGGGAGCGATCACATCGGTGTTGTCAATAGAAGCGGATACGACGTTCATGCTATAGGGAGTTAATACTGCATTGTTGACCAGCAATCCGCTCCCTGTTGTCGAAGCGGTGTTTTGTCTGACGGTAAAGTTTTGAGTCGATGACGAGATCAGCGTTGTGTTTGGATTAAAGGTCATTTGAGTTCCATCGGTCAACACAAGCTCTGTATTTTGATTTAAAATGATCGGAGCATTAATAATAACAGAGCCGGCATTCACATTAATTTGAGGCGTTCCGGAAGGATTCGCATCGAAGGTGATGGTGCTCGCATTGGAGAATTGGGTGATGGTGTACTGAGTGGTCGAAGCGTTGAAGTTCAATTGGAATAGCGTGATAGGCTGAGGCAACGTCCCCAAATCATTGGCCAGGGTCACCTCGATGGCGGCCGGCCCGAGGTCGATAAAATTAGCCGTATCGTTCGTATTGCCGTTCACGCCCGGAACACACCCTCCGCCCCAATTAGTGCCGTCATTCCAGAAGCCGTTTCCGGGCAATGTCCACGTATTCGAGCAGCCGGAAAAATACATCTCCACATTTTGCAAGGAATAAGCCAACAAGGGAGTGTCAGTAAATCCCGAAGAGATGAAGCTGGAAAATTCGCCGAGCACCTCGCCGGAATTTGTATGCAGCAGCGTATAGATTCCCGTGGTGGGGCTGATGCCGGTGTTAGTGACATCCAACTCTCCGGTGATGTTAATATTTCCGGTAGTGAAAACTTGTCCGGTCGGTCCGGCTGTATTAAAGAGGATATCTAGAATCCCTCCCGCAGTCTGGGTATAGAACGTGGCCAACGTCAATCGTTCCTGAGTCGAAAGGATGCCGGAGTTCGTGACGCTGTTCGCCGCGTTCGCCGTCGCAGGCGCGATGAGGGAGAGCTCTCCTGCCGCCTCTATCGTCACATCGGTGGTTGGAGAGAGTGCGCCGTTTCCGCTGATCTGCAGCACTCCATTGATGATGGTCGTGGGTCCGCAATAGTTGTTAGCGGGATTGGAAAGGGTTAGATTATTTCCCCCTGTAATGGTCAATCCGCCGCAAGGGAAATTGGTGATCGATCCTGCAAAGGTCGTGGTTACATCGCCGTCGATCGTCAGAATGGCTTGTCCTAGCGTGACCCGTGAAGTAGGATCCGCGCTAGACAGGCTAAAGATGGTATTATTGAAGCCGTTTAGAGCTAACGTCGCTGTATTCAATAACGTATAAGCTGAAAAAGGAGAAAAGGCGTCAACGGCTCCCGCTTCTAGGGTCGCGCCGGAGATGGTGGTGGGCCCTGAATAGGTATTTGCCATGCTGATGGTCGTTAGATCGAGCGTTCCTCCCGTCAGATTCAATCCGCCGAGGCCGGTGATCCCGCCCGAGAAGCTGCCTCCATTCGAGATGGTCAAAATCCCCGCTGCTGTGATGTTCCCGGTATTGACCGTTCCGGGCCCGAACAGGCTATTGATCGCATTGGGGAAGTTATTCAAAAGGAGAGTCCCGGATAGGGTTAGAGCGGAATTGGGAGATAGCGCATTTGCAGCCCCTGCCGATAAAGTCGTGTTATTCAAAACCATCGTAGGCCCTGAATAGGTATTAGCCATCGTGGTTGTCGTTAGATTCAGCGTTCCCCCGGCTAGAGTCAATCCTCCGAGCCCTGAGATGCCGCCCGAGAAGGTGCCCCCGTTTGAGAGGGTCAAAATCCCCGCAACTCCTCCCGTCGTTACGCTACCTCCTCCGAAAAGGCTGTTGATCGTGTTGGCGAAATTGTTTAAATCCAGGGTTCCGCTTACCGTGTAGCTAGAGAGCGGCGCAAAGGCATTCGTTGCTCCTGCCTGCAAGGTGCTTCCGGCTCCTACCACTGTCGGACCTGTATAGGTGTTGTTGGTTCCGGAGAGGGTCAAGATGCTCGACCCTGTCGTTTGCAAAGAGCCGTCGATCCCTTGAATAGATCCTGAGAAGGTGGAAGGCGACGTGGCGTTCACGACCAGCGTTTTATTGGCGAGCAATACAGTGCCGCTGCCCGTCAAGTTGCCGATCGTTGTGGAGGAATTGATCTGTGTGATATCAAACGTCCCATTATCAACAACAGCCCCGATGGGATAAAGCTGCCCGACGCCCGTCAATGCCAGCGTGGCTGAAGGATCGATCGTCGTGCCGCCCATATATGTATTGTTGTTCGATAGATAGAGCGTACCGCCTGCCACCTCTACTGCGCCCGCCCCCTGGATTTGCCCGTTGAAAGTTCCTCCATCATTAATCGTCAGCGTCGCGCCCGATCCGACCAGCGCAAGGGTGCTGATATCTCCGGAAAGAGAGTTAATGGTATTACTAAAGGTGGAAAGATCGAGTGTCGACGTATCTTGCAGGGTCACATCGGAACTGGGAGAGAATGCATCCACAGCGCCTGCTGTTAGGGTAGCGTCATTGGAAAGGGTGGTGGGTCCTGAATAGGTATTTGATCCGCTGCCTGAGAGTGTCAGGTCTCCCCCGGTCAGACTTATTCCCCCGGATCCCGTGATCCCTCCCGAGAAGGCTCCTCCATCAGAGATGGTCAAAATCCCGGAGGTTCCTCCCGTGGTTACAGCTCCGGTTCCGGAGAGGCTGTTGATCGTGTTGGGGAAACCGGCCAAGCTCAGGGTTCCGTTTACCGTGAAGTCTGAGAGGGGCGCAAACGCATTGGCAACGCCTGCGGCAATCGTGCCGCCGCTATTAATGGTTGTCGGCCCGGTATAGGTGTTGCTGCTGCCTGCCAGAGTGAACGTCGAGGTTCCCTGATAGGTTAAGGATCCCCCTATTCCCGAAATGGATCCGGAGAAGATGCTAGGTGTATTGTTGCCGAGGAGCAGTTCTTTGTCTCCTAAATTCACATAGCCATTTCCCTGTAAATTTGCGATGGTTTCGGAGGCGGCGTTTATCGTGCTAATATCAAATGTGCCGTTTGCCGTCACCGTTGTCAGTGGAGAAAGCGATCCGGTTCCGCTCAAAAGCAGCGTTCCTCCGGAAATCGTCGTATTTCCGGTGTAAGTATTGATTCCGGTGAGGGTGAGCAACCCCGCGCTCAGAGCTAATCCCCCTGTTCCCGAGATCACTCCCGAGAAGTTCCCTCCGCTGGAGATGGTCAACGTCGCCGCTCCCAGCGTCACGCTGCCTCCCCCGGCAAGGGTGTTGATCGTGTTGGGGAAATTGTTTAAATCGAGGATTCCGGTCACCGTGTAGCTAGAGAGAGGCGCAAAAGCTCCGGTTGTCCCTGCTTGCAAGGTGCTTCCCGCTCCGACAGTTGTTTCACCGGTATAGGTATTGTTGGCTCCGGAGAGCTGCAAGGTGCCCGATCCCTGGACTTGCAAAGAGCCGCCAATCCCTTGGATAGACCCTGAAAAGATAGAAGTCCCCCCGGAGGTGTTTACAACCAGCGTTTTGTCCGCGAGCAATACGGTTCCGCTTCCCGTCAAGTTGCCGATCGCGGTGGTGGCATTGATGTTTGTGATATCAAACGTTCCATTATCGACAACGAATCCGTTGGGATTAAGCTGCCCAACGCCCGTCAATGCGAGCGTGCCCGGAGCATCGATCGTCGTGCCGCCGCTAAACGTATTATTGTTTGATAGGGTGAGGGTGCCGCCCACCAGCTCTACTCCGCCCGCCCCTTGGATTTGCCCATTGAAGGTCCCTCCCTCATTAATCCCCAGCGTCGCGCCCGATCCGACCAGCACAAGGGTATCGTCACCTCCGGAAAGAGAGTTAATGGTGTTATTAAAGGTGCCAAGATCGAGTTCCGAGGTGTCTTGCAGGGTCACATCGGAAGTGGGAGAGAATGCATTCACGGCTCCTGCTGTTAGGATAGCGCTATTAGAGAGAATGGTCGGCCCTGAATAGGTGTTGTTGGTTCCGGAGAGGATCAGATCTCCCCCGGTCAGATCCAATCCTCCTCCAGATCCGATGATCCCTCCCGAGAAGGAGCCCCCTGCAGAGATGGTTAAAATCCCCCCTCCCGTCGACACAATGCCTGCTCCGGAGAGGGTGTTGATCACGTTGTTGAAGCCGCCTAAACTCAGAGTGGCATTCAAGTCCACCGTGTAGTCTGAGAGAGGCGCAAACGCATCGGTAACGCCTGCGGCAAAGATGCCGCTCTCCACGATGGTCGGCCCCGTATACGTATTGCTATTGCCTGTCAAAGTAAACTGCCCGGTCCCTTGATAGGTTAGGGATCCTCCTATTCCTGAAATGGCGCCGGAGAAGGCAGTAAAGTCAGAGGTACCGAAGACCAATTCATTGCTTCCTAAATTCACATCGCCGGTGCCGCTTAAATCTGCGATGGTTTGAGTGCCGCTGTTGATCCCGCTAATATCAAATACGCCATCGGCAACCACGGAGGTGGTGCTGGCAAGCGATCCGCCTGCGCTCAGGGAGAGGGTTCCTCCGGCAATTGTCGTAAGTCCTGTGTAAGTATTGGCTCCGGTGAGAGTGAGGGTTCCCGCATCCAGAGTCAATCCTCCGAGTCCGGAGATCACTCCCGAGAAGGCGCCCCCGTTAGAGACGGTCAAAATCCCTAAGGCTCCTCCCGTCGTCACGCCGCCTCCCCCGGAAAGGGTGTTGATCGTATTGGGGAAATTGTTTAAATCCAGGGTTCCGGTTATCGTGTAGCTAGAGAGCGGCGCAAAGGCACCGGCTGCTCCTGCCTGCAAGGTGCTTCCCGCTCCTACGCTCGTCTGACCGGAATAGGTGTTATTGGTTCCGGAGAGGGTCAAGGTGCTCGATCCCTGTACTTGCAAAGAGCCGTTAACCCCTTGAATAGACCCTGAAAAGGTGGAAGGCGCCGAGGTGTTTACAATCAGCGTTTTGGCCGCAAGCAATACGGTTCCGCTTCCCGTTAAGTTGCCGATCGCTGCGGAAGTATCGACTGCTGTGATATCTAACGTCCCATTATCGGTAACGAATCCGTTGGGATCGAGCTGTCCGACGCCCGTCAATGCGAGCGTTCCCGGAGCATCGATCGTCGTGCCGCCGCTATACGTATTATTGTTGGATAGATAGAGGGTGCCGCCCGCTACCTCCACTCCGCCGGCCCCCTGGATTTCCCCATCGAAGGTGCCTCCATTATTAATCGTCAGCGTCGCGCCCAATCCGATGAGCGCAAGGCTATCGATATCTCCGGAAAGAGAGTTAACGGTGTTATCAAAGGTGGCAAGATCGAGTTGCGAGGTGTCTTGTAAGTTCATATCTGAACTAGCTGAGAAAGCGTTCGCGGCGCCTGCTGTTAGGGTAGCGGCATTGGAGAGGTTGGTCGGCCCTGAATAGGTGTTTAACCCGCTGCCTGAGAGGGTCAGGGCTCCCCCGGTCAGATCCAATCCTCCGGATCCGGTGATTCCTCCCGAGAAGGAGCCTCCGTCAGAGATGGTTAAAATCCCTCCTCCCGTCGACACAGTCCCCGTTCCGGAGAGGGAGTTGATTATGTTGCTGAACCCGCCTAAACTCAGAGTGCCGTCTATGGTGTAGTCTGAGAGAGGCGCAAACGCATCGGGAACGCCTGCGGCAAACGTGCCGCTCTCCACGAGGGTCGGTCCCGTATACGTATTGCTATTGCCTGTCAAAGTAAATATCGCGGTCCCTTGATAGGTTAAGGATCCTCCTATTCCCGAAATGGCGCCGGAGAAGGAGCTAGATACACCGGTACCGAAGACCAATTCGTTGCTTCCTAAATTCACATCGCCGCTGCCGCTTAAATTTGCGATGGTTTGAGTGCCGCTGCTGATCCCGCTAATATCAAATACGCCATCCGCAACTACTGAGGTGGTGCTGGCAAGCGATCCGCCTGCGCTCAGGGAGAGCGTTCCTCCGGAAATTGTCGTAAGTCCGATATAAGTATTGGCTCCGGTTAGGGTGAGCGTCCCCGCGTCCAGAGTCAATCCTCCAAGTCCGGAGATCACTCCCGAGAAGGCGCCCCCGTTAGAGAGGGTTAAAATCCCTAAGGCTCCTCCCGTCGTCACGCTGCCTCCCCCGGAAAGGGTGTTGATCGTGTTGGGGAAATTGTTTAAAGCCAAGGTTCCGGTTATCGTGTAGTTAGAGAGCGGCGCAAAGACGTTGGCTGCCCCTGCTTGCAAGATGCTTCCCGCTGCGACGGTTGTCGCACCGGTATAGCTATTGGTTCCGGAGAGCTGCAAGGTGCCCGATCCCTGGATTTGCAAAGAACCGTTAACCCCTTGAATAGACCCTGTAAAGGTAGAAGTCCCCCCGGAGGTGTTTATAATCAGCATTTTGCTGCCGAGCAACACCATTCCGCTTCCCGATAAGTTGCCGATCGCTGTAGAGGCATTGATGCCTGTGATATCAAACGTCCCATTATCGAGAACGAATCCGCTGGGACTAAGCTGTCCGACGCCTGTCAATGCCAGCGTGGCTGAAGCATCGATCGTCGTGCCGTCGCTATAGGTATTATTGTTTGATAGAGCGAGGGTGCCGCCCGCCACTTCCACTCCGCCCGCCCCCTGGATTGCCCCATCGAAGGTCCCCCCATTATTAATTGTCAGCACCGCGCCCGAGTTGATCATCACAATACTATCGATGTCCCCGGAAAGAGACTTAACGGTGTTATCAGTGGAAAGAGCGAGTTGCGAGGTGTTTTGCAAGTTGACATCTGAACTAGCTGGGAAAGCACCCATAGCGCCTGCTGTTAGGGTAGCGTCATTGGAGAGGGTGGTCGCTCCTGTATAGGTATTTAATCCGACGCCTGAGAGTGTCAAGTCCCCCCCGGTCAGATCCACTCCCCCTGCTCCCGTGATCCCTCCCGAGAAGGTGCCTCCGTTGGAGATGGTCAAAATCCCCGACGCTCCCCCTGTACTTACAGTTCCCGCTCCGGAAAGGCTGCCGATGGTGTTGGGGAAATTAGCTAAGCTCAGGGTTGCGCCTCCATTCAGCCCGAAGGCTGAAGAGGGCGCAAACGCATTGGCAATGCCTGCGGCCAACGTGCCGTTATTCACGATGGTCGGTCCCGTATACGTGTTAAGGCCTCCCAGAGTAAACGTAAAAGCCCCCGTTGGCGTATAGGTTAAGGATCCCCCTAATCCCGAAATGATACCGTCAAAGGCGCTGGGTGCTGTGTTGAGGAGGACTAATCCATTGCTTCCTAAATTTACATAGCCGGTTCCGGATAAGCTGGTGATGGATTGGCTGCCGCTGGGGGCGATCCCGCTAATATCAAATGTGCCATTCGCAACCACTGAGGTAAGAGCACTAAGCCGACCCCCTGCGCTCAGCGCCAGAGTTCCCCCTGCAATGGTCGTCGTTCCATTGTAAGTATTGGTTCCGCTGAGGGTGAGCGTCCCCGCGCTCAGAGTCAATGACCCCCCCGTTCCCGAGATTACTCCCGAGAAGTTGCCCCCGTTAGAGATGGTCAACAGCGCCGTTCCCAGCGTCACGCTGCCTCCCCCGGCAAGGGTGTTGATCGTGTTGGAATCACTGTTTAAAGCCAGGGTCCCGGCCACCGTATAGTTAGAGAGCGGCGCAAACGCAGGGCCTGCCAGTCCCGACTGCAAGGTGCTTCCCGCTGCGACGGTCGTTGCACCGGTATAGGTATTGTTGAGTCCAGAAAGAATCAAGGTGCTTGTTCCCTGTACCTGCAAAGAGCCGCCAACCCCTTGAATACTCCCTGAAAAGGTGGAAGGCGCCGAGGTGTTGATAACCAGCGTTTTGTCCGCAATCAATACGGTTCCCGTTCCCGATAAGTTGCCGATCGCGGTGGAGGTGTTGATGCCCGTGATATCAAACGTCCCATTTGCATCAAGAATGCTACCGGTGGAGTCAAGCTGTCCGACGCCCGTCAATGCCAGCTTAGCCGAAGGCTCAATCGTCGTGCCGCCGCTATACGAATTATTGTTTGTTAGAGTGAGGGTGCCGCCTGCCACCGCTACTGCGCCCGCCCCTTGGATTTGCCCATTGTAATCTCCCCCCTCAGAAATAATCAACGTCGCGCCCGATCCGACCGTCACAAGGGTATCGACATCTCCAGAAAGAGAGTGGACGGTATTAGAAAAAGTGGATAGATCGAGTTGTGACGAATCTTGCAGGGTCACATCGGAACTCAAAGAGAGTGCATCAATAGCTCCTGTTAATAGGATAGCGCTATTGGAGAGGGTTGTTGGCCCAGTATAAGATGCTGAGCCGCCCGAGGGGAGTTCAAACGTTCCCCCCGTCAGAGTCAATCCTCCCAATCCCGCGATCATTCCACCGAAAAAACCCCCGTTAGAGATCGTCAAAATCGTCGCGGCTCCTTCTAACAATATATTCGATTCTGCCCCCCCCCCGGAGAAGAGGCTGTCGATGACATTGGGCCCGTTTATATCCAGCGTGCCACCATTACTAACCGTGACAGCAGATCCCGGTGCTAACGTATTCGCCGCACCCGCGATCAACCCGACGATAGATACGGTCGTCGGACCCGTGTAAGAGTTCGTTCCCAAAAGAGTAACATCTGAACTTCCCGTAAATGAAACCCCGTAGCCATCCCCGCGATCAGAGCTCCCTCCGGCAAGAGTGAAAGAGGAACCCGATGAGTTGATGACGATATCTCCTTCAAATACCAAATTCGCAGAGATCACAATAGGTCCAGTGGTCGTGTTCGTTACGTTGATGGTTGGCGAAAGAAAGTTGCCTCCAAGATAGAGGGTCTCCGTAGAATCTGCCCCAATGGTGAGCCCGGCTGTAACCCCACTAAAAGTAATTTCACCCGCCGCAGCCGTGCCGATATCTGTGATGGTCACCAGCGCAGAGGCTGTAGTGGAAAAGGTCGCTGTATCTGTAGCAGCGCTTGGAAAGCCCGTATTCGGAGTCCAGTTCGCATCCACGTTCCACGTCCCATTCCCGGTTACATTCCAAGTGTAATTCGTACCCCAACCGAGGATGGAAAAGGGAATCAACGAAAGGAAAAAAATCGATTTGTAACGCATACCCTATCCTGTTAAACTGATCTTTTAACATTACCTTATTGCATTACTTTCTTTTTGAAAAGAGCTTTAGGAAGAAAAGGGACCAAAGAGAAGAAAAGGGACCAAAGTGTCTTTAGTTTAGGTTCTTAGATTCCTTGTTTCGTATATTGCCTCCCAAATGGAATCGAAAACCGGCCAAAATAATTCCGAAAATCGACGAAGCCTTGGGTTGAGACAGTCTCTAAGTCCCTTACTGAAAATGGTGAACGCTGGGGCTTTCACGCCATCCGTAAGTCTGCCGGTAAAGGCCATGATTGCGGCTTTTGTTTCTGTCGAGAAGCTGGATGCCGATAGTGGGAGTGTCTAGGGAGTCTGGATATGCCCATGCGCACAGCTCTTCGTAACAGGTGGCGATCATCTCGGCTGCGGGGAACTTTAAAGTTCCGATGTTAGGATCCATGAGAGAATGACGGTTGCGATTCGTGTCGCAGCGAGCGAATAGGGCGTGGTTCCTGAGATAAAGCTTGAGGCCGCCATTGGAGAGGATGAGCTGGTTTCTAATCTTGTCATTGGCAAGCGCTTGGATAAGGCCTTGATTATTATGGGTAGCGGTAAAGGCGATCACCTCTTCAAGGCCTTGCTTTTCAAGAAGGCTCTCTGGAAGAAGAAAATGGGGCAATTGGGAAACCGTGCTCAATGACTTGAGGGCCGCCACGATGTCTGCATGCTTGCTCTGGTAGAGGCGATCGGCGGGCAAAATTCTATCCATGGCGTGATCTGTTTCATCGCAATCGGGTTCGTTGACCGTGTTCCTGGCGTGGCGGTGCACTTTGCCGAGGCATACGCCTCTAAAACGGGCGGCTTCTCCCTGTTGTTGAAATTCGACAACGAAATAGGGCTCGTACTTTTTAAACCAATCTCTTGCTTTTTCAAATCGAGGATTATTTCCTCTTACCCCCCTTGCAAAACTCTCCTTGACTTCTTGGGTGATGATTTTGTCGATCCTGTTTTTAAAAAAGGATTCGAACCCCTTTGGGGAAAGAGAAAATTCTGAGCGAATAGAATCGTTTATTAATCCTTGCAGCGTGGTAGTGGTCATATCCTTGATCTGCGCGTCTTTGTAGCCGAATAATATGTTTTTAAACGAGGTATTGCGAATGCCTAGGGCATTCACGAGTTCGTTTTTCATTTTGTTCCCCATGTCGGTAAATTCCTTGCCGATTTGCACAATTTGATGGGCAAGCATGTGAATATGGGCAATTTCGCCGTTTTTTAAGCCTACGATCCTCATGCTCGTTTCCATTTCTTGTTTCTGATTGGCAGCTTTCTTGCGAGCTTGTTGCAGGGAATCGGAGATCTCTTGTTTGAGAATATCGAAAGGCGTGCGGGTTAAATGCTCCTCTTGCTGCAATAGAGCGGTTGCAGCATCCTCGATGGCGTGAATCGCGATCGGCTGCATCCGGCGATTGTAGGCGGCGATATCGCATCCGAGAAAGGCAAGCGCTTGCGCTTCAGGGGTATTCTCTTTTTTCACTTGTTTGATTTCAAACGCTCTCATTTGATAGACGAGAGCGCGGGCAATCGCGAGATGGATCTGATCGGCTTTGTCTGGAGGTAAATGGTGCAGATGGAGATTGGGGTAGAGCAGATCGATATCCTCTTTATCGACGAGGGCGTGGTCTTTCTTGATGAGGATCAGCCACTCTAACTGCTCTTGAAAGAGCTTGAATGCTTCCTGCCACTGTTTTTCTTCCTCGCTAATACGCCGCCGCTCTCCGATTGTTCTTTTAAAGGCGCTATTTACCTTGTCCAATTCGATTTGGCAGTCGATGAGCTCTGTCAGATGGATATCCTTGCCTTGAAATAGGAGGAAGTCAAGGCGTTCTTGCAGAAATGTCAACTCTTGTTGGATCTCTTGATCTTTTTCTGGAAACGACGCCAGTTTACTCGCTGTTCCGGTTAATGCTCTGCTGAGGTCGGCAGGGGAAGCGATCGGTTGTAAAGACATGGGAATCTCCTTTGTGGAGGAAATTTTATCAGGACGGATGGCAGGAATCAACCCTTACTTCGACGATATGTCCTGTCGTGTTCTCTTGTTTAAGCAGGTGGGCGATGGTCTTGGCTACTTGATGAGGGGTGAGCAGCTCTGCGCTGTTCTCTTCGGGAAATTGCCGCCTGCGCATGAGGGTGTCGGTCCGTTCGGGCACGACAGCGTTGACTTGCAGCTGGACGCATTCTTCTGCGAGCGCTTGCGTAAAATTGACCAGCGCTGCTTTAGCGCACGAATAGACGGCATAATTTTTTCTGCCTCGGGAATAAGAAGAGGAGGCGACGTTGACGATGTGGCCCCCTTCTTTAATTTCAGCCCATTTACAGCTGAAAATGGGCCCTTTTAAATTGACCGCGATCTGCTCTTCGATCTCCTCTTCGGAAAGGTTTTTCACCTCTTTGACCGTAAAGAGGCCCACGCAGTTGATCAACCCGTCGATCCTTCCATGCGTCTGATGGATCTGTGCGAAGACGGCGCGGGTTTCGGCGGCGGAGGTGAGATCGCATCCATACGGGGAGCAATTCCTTGAGATGGCAAGGGGAATAGCGCCCTCTTCCAAAAGCCGGTCGCATAGAGCCTGTCCAATCCCGCCGGTCCCGCCGGTGATGACGAACCGTTTTCCCTCTAGCGTTTGGGCGATTTTCCCGAGGGGTTTTTGTTGGAGGCGGAGGAGTTGTTCGGCTAAAAATAGATCGAGTTCTGTCGTGATTTTAATGTTGTGCTCATCTCCTGGGACAAGGTGCACGGCGTGGCCCCTTTTTTTGACGAGCGTACAATCGTCCGAGCAATTGGTTTCCTGGGTTTCCCGATGGGCGCTTAAAATAAGGGGATAGGCAAAACTCTGGGGCGTTTGCCCTCTCCAGTATTCGGTCCGTTTCGGGATCTCATCGATTTCATTTCCTCTTTCAGAACGGACGATCGTGTCCGCTGACGGGATGCAGGTATCTACGGCATTCCACCGGATGACTTGATCGATGTTTTGTTGAAGGATCTCTCGGCTGACAAAAGGGCGGACGGCGTCATGGATGACGACATAGTCCGTATCCGCTCCGCAGGCTAAGAGCCCTAAATAGGAGGATTCTTGGCGGGTGAGTCCCCCTTTGACGACTCTAACGCGGGAATAGTCTCCGACCTCGCGCTCTACTTCATCGATCCAGCTTTCGGGGCAGACTAAAAGAATTTCTTGAAAGAGGTGGATCTCTTTCAAACGTTCGAGCGTATATAGGTATACTTTCTTGCCCGAAAGGCGATGGAATTGCTTCGGGATCCCGCTGCCGAATCTCCTCCCGCTTCCTCCCATCAGTAAAATGGCTTTGATCTTCATAAATAATGGTTCTCTACAGTAATATATACCATATTCAATAGATCTTGTGAAAGCCTAGATCCCAGCCCGATTTTTTTGCCTAAGTAGCTCAACTGGCAGAGCAACGCATTCGTAATGCGGAGGTTGTAGGTTCAATTCCTGTCTTAGGCAATGCATTCTAAGCTACAAAGTATGGGATTTGTTGGCAAATGAGTGGCATCAGAATGTAAAGGAGCGATCGCATGAGTTATTCTATCCCAACCCTGCCCCTTTCCATCGAATTGGAAACTAAAACAGTTTTGAAAAAACTCGCCAAGGCACATCGAGCTCTTGCGGAATTAAAGGGCATCACTGGTATCATCCCGAACCAAAGTATTTTAATTAGTACTTTATCCCTTCAAGAAGCCAAAGACAGTTCTGCAATTGAAAATATCATCACAACGCACGACGAATTGTATAAAAGCGATGTTTCAGCAAAGCAATTTGCCAACTTCGCCGCTAAGGAGGTATATAGTTATGCGGCTGCGCTTCAGAACGGATACCAGCAAGTTAAGAAATCCGGGCTTCTTGTCAACAACAATATCCTCGAAATTCAACAGACTCTGGTAGAGAATAGCGCCGGTTTTCGCAAGCTTCCCGGCACCGTACTAAAAAATGATCAGACCGGTGAAATTGTTTATAGTCCTCCCCAAGATGAGAGCCAAATTCGATGGTTGATGAACAACCTGGAACAATTTATCAACGATGACAACCTTAGCGATGCCGATCCGCTTACCAAGATGGCAGTTATCCATCATCAGTTTGAAAGCATCCATCCATTTTACGATGGAAATGGTCGCACAGGCCGCATCATCAACATTCTCTATCTTGTGAAGTATGGGCTCCTCGATACGCCCATCCTCTATCTTTCCCGTTATATCAATCAAAATAAAAATGAATATTATCGGTTGCTTCAGTCGGTGAGAGACACCAACATTTGGGAGCCCTGGATCTTGTATATATTGACGGGGATTGAACAAACGTCGCGTCAAGCCGTGAACCTCGTCCTGGAAATGAGAGACTTAATGCAACACCATAAGCATAAGCTTCGTAATGAGTTACCTAAGATTTATAGCCAGGATTTATTAAATAATCTTTTTAGGCATCCTTATACAAAAATCGATTTCGTCATGCAAGAACTGCAGATCCATCGCAATACGACGGTTAAATATCTCGAAGAGTTAGTTCAGATTGGATTGCTTACTAAACATAAGATTGGTAAAGAAAATTTTTATCTCAATTCGGCCTTGTTCGATCTTTTAGCTAATGCAGGTCGATCTTCACAGGGAGATCGTCAAGAATGACCCATCTTTTATGCTTAAAACAAGAGAGCTTAATGACCTCATGCACAAAAACCCTCGATTTTTTGTGCATGTCTCTTACTTCATGCACACGTTTTGCTAGTTTTCTATGTATATGCTCATCATACTGCATAAAAAGTTGTCATTATTTGTATATGTCATTCAATATTGGTTTTCAATATACAACTTGCTAACAATAAGATATTTAACCACAGAGATCACAGAGCAAAGAAAAAACACGACGGATGCCCCACAGCTATTGTGGGGTCTCTGTCTCAAAATTCTTAATCTCTGTGATCTCTGTGGTTAAATATCTTATTTTAAAAATGTTAGGTTGAGAAACGGATGAGATCAACGCAAAGACGCCAAGCCGGAAAGACGCAGAGAAGCAATTTATAAAATCTTTGCGTCTCAGCGGCTTGGCGTTTGCGTTGATCCTCCTCCTTTTAGCTTTCTGGAGGGGTGTGGCCGAGCTTTTTCAGGGTGCGGAAATGGGATCGGACGGCGGAGAAAAAAGAGGGGTTTTCGTGATAGGGCAGCCCAAATTCTTTGGCTGTGGATTGCACAATCGGGGAAATTTGGCGCAGATGAATATGGCAGATATGGGGGAGGATGTGGTGCTCCACTTGAAAATTCAAGCCGCCGAATAAAAAGCCGACCAGCCTGCTCCGCGTGGCGAAATTCGATGTGGTGCTCAACTGGTGTTTGGCAAAGCTGTTCTCTATCTTCCCCTCTACATCGGGCAGGGGAAAAGCGACATTTTCTACGATATGGGCAAGCTGGAAAATGAGGGTCACGGTGGCTCCGGCTGTCGCCAAATAGCCGATATAGCCCAGAGCGACCTGCCACCAAGGGATGGATAAGCACAGCATGGGGATGGCGAGAAACAAGAGAAGATGTAGGATTTTAAAAGAGAGTAAAAGGGCAATTTCTACAGGAGGAGGATTACCCGATCCGGAACGCAAATTTTTAAAAATGTGGTAGATTCTTTTCAAATCGGAAAAATAGATCCAATGGATGAGATTTAAGCTATAGAGGAAAGGGGCGTAGAGGTGCTGGAAACGGTGGAAAGAGCGATAAGGCATCTGCGGGCACAGCCTGAGCAAGATCGGAACCTTTAAGTCGGCGTCGTGTTCTGCGATGTTGGTGAACGTGTGGTGGTCGACGGTATGTTCCTTTTTCCAATAAAACGAGCTCGCTCCGGATAAGTCCATGAGGAGGCCTAGCATCCGGTTTCCCGGACCATGCGCCGTATAAGCCCCGTGCAGCGCATCATGAGCGATGTTCATCGTGCCGATGGCGACCAAAAATCCCAAGAGGATATAGATAGCTGCAACCCCCCATCCTCCAACTAGATTCAAGAGGAGCGCCGTATAGACAAGTGAGACGAGGCCCATCAAAAAGATCGATTTTAGATACATCGCGGAGTTTGCTTTGGGGGATAGCTCTTTTTCGGCGAAATACAGGTTTATTTTTTTTCTGAGTTCCGTGAGAAAATCATGACCGCTTTCTTTGCGAAAAGAAATCTTCTTTGTCTCTAAAGCCATTAAGCCGTCCAAAAAGTAGATAGCCGAATTCTACTTGAGTGGCTTCTCTTTGTCAACTCGGCGTCAACAGGACCCCTTGCAAAGTTTGGCGGATGTACTCGGCTCGTTTGCGCGGGAGCTGCTGCGGATCGATGATCTTGTCTTGAAAAAGATGGGAGAGGTGGGCTCTGCGGCATTTGAAGAAGATCTCGTTGAGTTTGCTGTCTGTAATGCCTGCGATCCAGCCGAGATCGAGGCCGAGCTTGATTAAGCTCAGGGCATTGAGGGTCTCTTTGGCATGCAGTTGGTAGGAGTAAAAGAGAAGTCCATAGGCTCTGCTTACCCGATCTTTGATTTCGGCATTGTTTTCTTGTTTGAGATGAGCGCGCAAGGTCTTTTCTAAAGCCATCCATTTCATCGCATTGCTATGCAGGTCGTGCAAAATGTTTTCCTCGGAAAGGCCGAGGGTATAGGGATTGCGGAGGACGATCAGGTCGCCGACGATGCCGTCGATAGGGCCTTCCATGCTGGTAACGAGCACGCTTTCATCTTTCTGTTTCAGAAGGGCCTCTTCGAGCTGTCCCGTGTGGATGAGCGCCGGCAGGTGGAGGTAGATGAAGACCTGCAGTCCGGTCCCGCAAAGAGAGGGATCGGAAGTGAGGTAGCCAAATTTAGGCGAAAAAGCGAAACTCAGGGCATTGCCGATCTGTGTTTCCAAAGAGGAAAGGCGGTTCCATGTTTTTTCCCAGTTGTTTTGGCAATCGACGAGCTGCAGCTGAAGGTGGTCTTGCATATTGAGAAGGGCGAGAAATTGTCCGCTGTTATCGACGATGAAGGCTTGAGCTGCAAATGCGTTTTGAAAGCTTTCTTGGCACAAAAAATGTTCGAATAGAAACTCTTTGTCCAGAGCATTTAATCCATTCGCTTTGAGCAAGGTCGGCTCAGCGAGATCTTCCGTTTTTAGGAAGGCCTCCTTCAGGATTTCAAGAGCCTGCCCTGCTGCGGATTCATCCATCTTAGGAGGAAAAAAGGGGTGGGAGAGGTTGCGGTGCAGGAGGAAGCTGGAAGCGGGCCAAATGGGATTCACCTCGTTTTCCCAAGGCGTGTGTTCTAGAAGGGCGGCGGGAAGTTCAGTGTTTTCCTTCATCGCTTGTCTTGTCGTTGATGGTTTTGATTTGATCTCGCAACCAGGCTGCTTGTTCGTAGTTTTCCCGTTGGAGGGCCTCTTTAAGCGCTTCATTCAGAGTCGTCAGCCGGCTAGACGGAGGGATGCTAGTCGATGTGTTGGGCGATTTTCCAGTATGCAGGGGTTGGGCCTTTTTGATTGCCAGCGCCTTGTCGAGACGGGGTGAAATCCGATTGGCGGCGATCAGATCGGAGATGAGCAGATCGGCAAACACTTCATAACATTCTTTGCAGCCCAGGGGGTTGCCCGTGCGCACAGATTCCAAGGTTGTGCGGCAATGTCCGCAGCAGAGCCCCATCTCGCTTTCCGTTTGACCGTTTTTGTCCTTCAACACCCGCCCATGGAGGCGCTGCTGTAAAAGCGGGCAATCGGCGCACATCTCGGTGGAGAGGATCGAATCGCCTACAATTTCTTTGTAGATGATTCGGATCGGTTTTTTACAATGGCTGCACTCGACAGGTCGTTCTTCCATGTTTTGGATCTTAGGATATCTTCTGAATCAAGACAAGCCGACTTTTATTTGAACCCTCTTAGGCGAGGGAATCAACAGAATAAAGAAGAAAATAAGGGCAAGAACGAGGCCCATGAGGGCCAAGGTGAGAATGAACCGATCTTCGCTGAAATGGGGGACGATCAAACCGGCGCAGGTTGGCCCGAGATGGGATAAACACCACGCACACCCCATCAACAGGGCGGAGACGCTGCTTGGGCTTTCGGGGACGAGGCGGTTGCCCCAGGAGATGATGATCGGATTGATGATGCCTAAAAATGCCCCAAGGGTGCTCAGAAGGATAATCGTATTCCCCAGAGGCAATTCGCGCTGCATGAGAAACGTGTAGAGGAGCGCTGTCGCTGCGCTGACAATGACGAGCAGCGTTTTTTTTTGGCCAAAGCGGTCGCACAAATAGCCGGCGGGCACCATCGTCACGGCGGCGCCCAAGATAAAGCAGAAATGTCCGCCTCCTCTGCAGAGCCAAGGATGGCAGGCGCGGTCGCTTAAAAGATCGGGGAGTAGAAAAGTGAACGCCAGGACGAGTCCCTGCCCGAACGCTTGTGAAAAATAGAGAAAAAGGAGCGATTTGCGGTGTTGTCTGAAGAGAGCGATTAAGCTTGGAATGGTAATCCTCGGACGGGCCTCGATCGGTTCTGGGAACCTGTGGAATAGGAGGATGAGAAGGGTCGCAATGACGGGAACTAGTAGAATGAGCACGTGTCCGTCAAAGAGCTGAAACACATGGGTGAAGATGAGTTGTGAAATTCCAAGCCCAATCGCTCCTCCAGAAGCGTAGAAAAGGATAAAGCGCCCCTTATAAGATTGCGTCATCCCTCCGGCGATTCCCGCTGCGGCAGGATGGTAAGAACCCGAGCCGATCATCAACAACAGCAATAGCAAAAAGGAGGGGAAAAGCGATTCCGCAAAGGTGATCCATACGATTGCCGAAGAGAGCGCAAGCCCTAAGATCAGAATCTGCTTGCGATAGCCTTTGTCGGAGAAATAGCCGAAAAAAAGCTGGAGAAATTCTCCGATAAAACCGCTCAATCCGGCGATGAGCCCCGCTTGGACGATGTCTATTCCGGCGATGGTTTTATAAATCGGCCAAATGCCCGTAAAAAAATCTAAGATGAGATGGCTAAGCCATAGGAGAAAAAGGGTTTTCATGATCTTCTAGATTATCCATTATGGACAAAAAAGGAAACACTCATCTATGCTCACTTTTCGAGTTGTGATGATAAATTTTTTAAATCAGGGAGAAATGCAATGAAAAAATGGGCGATTGCTCTTTGCTTAAGCGTTGCTGGGGTTTATGTGCAAGCGGACCAGCCAACGATGATGAACCCCATGCCTGTCGACTGCAGCGCGTTAACAGGGGATGAACAAGTCTTTGCTTCTCAATTGAATGTGAATAACCAGCTCTTCTTTTGCCAAAAATTTTCCCCCGCTCAAAGAAACATGGCGATGCAGATGGCAGGGCAGCCCGATCCCACGGGAAATATCCTGTCCGCAGATGCCGCCGTGCAAAAGATTGTTCAGGATAACAACATGATGATGCCGATGACGCCAGCCAAAACCCAGGGTGGATGCCCCGTGCAATAAGATGGGAAAGAAGAATTTCGTTTTATTAGCTCTAGTGGGGATGATTTCGGCGCTTTTTGTGGACGCGCATGCAGCGGATCAAAATCAAAAAATGCAAAATATGGGCTGTTCTAATTTGTCGGCCGATGAGCAGAATTTTGCTTCGCAGCTTACCGATCCGAATCGAAAGATTTTTTGCGGACAGTTTACCGCCGATCAAAGAAAAGAGGCGATGGCAGCGGCCTGCTCGGGCAAAACGAATTGCGGCACAGATCGCAAGGCGGGTAAGATGATCCTGAGCCCCGATGACGCCGTGCAGCAAGTAATGGCGGGTCATCGCAACCCGTAGAAATCCACACAAGCGAAAATAGACCATGGTCGACGCGCGCGAGGCTGCTTTTTTAGCGCTGCTCAGCGCTCATCGCCAGCAAGGGTTTTTAATCGACTTTCTTGAAAGCTGGAGCCGGGAAGAGCGCCCGTCCGAAAGGGATTTTCGCCTTGCCCAGGAAATCTCCTACGGGACGGAGCGGCGGCTCCTTTCTCTAGATTATCTAGCGCACCCTCTGATGGCGCAAGGAAAGCTCCATCTCAAGCTGAAAGAAAAGCTGCTCTTGCGCATGGGCTTCTATCAATATTTTTTCATGGAGCGGATCCCTCCGCATGCGCTTGTCCATGAGATGGTGGCTTTAAGCTTGCGCTATTGCCATCGCCGTTTTGCAAATTTTCTCAATGCCGTTTTAAGGCGTCTTCCTTCTATTACCGGAGCGCTGCCCTGTGGCGATACCGCAGATGAAATCAGCATTTGCTATTCCTATCCGCTCCGTTTCGTTCAGATGCTTTTGGAGGAATATGGCCTTATGGAAACCAAGGAGATATTAGCTGTTTTAAATAAGCCGCCTATTGTGATGGCTAGAGTGCGTCCGCATGATGAGATGATCGTCGTGCAGGATGTGTCCAGTGTAGCTGCCGATCCTCGTTATTACATTCAAAATGCCACCCCGGTACAGTTGATCAAACAGGCGGCCGGAGGTGGATTTTCTCCAAAAACAATCTTAGATCTATGCGCGGCTCCAGGCGGTAAACTCCTTTTTCTGCACGATCTCTTTCCTGATACCGGCCTTTGGGCAAACGACCCCTCCGAAGAGCGTTTAGTCAAGCTGCGGGCAAACCTAGATAAATACCGGATCGAAGCAGAGCTCAGCTGCTGCCCTGCGGAGGGGTTCCCTTTGGGGACGACATTCGATCTCATCCTCTTGGATGTTCCCTGCAGCAATAGCGGAGTGCTGCACAAACGCCCCGAAGCGCGCTGGCGCCTTTCCAAAGAGTCTTTGGAGCAACTAACGCAATTGCAATGGGCTATCCTAAAGAGAGCATCGCAGCTATTAACTCCTTGCGGAAAGATCTGGTACATGACCTGCAGCATTTTAAAAGAGGAAAATGAAGGGCTGATGGCGAGGGCCTGTGCCGAATTGGATCTCGTTTCCACCGAGCCCTTCCATAAACAACTCCCCGATCGCTCAGGGATGGATGGGGGCTTCGCCTGCGCGCTCACAAAACGGTTTTAAGGGCTGGATACGTGAAGAAAAGAAAGTGGACGAGATTGAGTGCGAAGTGGCAAAAGATGCTGCTTTCGATCGCCTTCGTGTATTGATAGATCCCCCCATAGATCAGGCTAGCGATAAAAACAAATGCGAGAAAGGGGATGCTAGAGATCCAATAGACATGCAGGAGAGTAAAAAAGAAAGAGGTGAGAAGTACAGAGCCTATCTGTGCCCGCGCCCCCCCGCTTCCCAGCCAGCGGAAGATCTCCTCTTGTAAAAAACCGCGGAAAAATGCCTCTTCGGGAATCGTCACTAGAAATAAATTGGCGATCATCCAGATGGGGGTGATTCCCGGCACTTTTGGATCCCAGGCGACAATCCCTCCATAGGTTGCAATCACCCCGATCATCGCGATGCCCAAAAGGGTGAGGGGCACGCTCAATATGCTCACCTCTTTTAATTGTATTCTCGATTGGATCAATGGGATAGAGTATGCCAGAGCAAAAAAGCCCATGAAGGGTTTGTCGAAGTTGAGCCACAAGGAGTAGGGAAGGGCTTCAGAGCTTAAAACAAGATTGCTTGCGAGCTGCCAATTGTGAAAGCCGGGGAGGAGATGGGAAGACAAGCCCAGGGAAATGGCGCAGGCGATGAGGAAGATGCCTATTCTTTTCCACCCTTGAATGTGCAGGATTAAGATCCGGTGGATCAAGAAAAGAGCCGCGATTGGAAGGAGGGCGATCGGCTGGATGAGCGCTGCCAGGGAGGCTAACACGAGGGCGATAAGCAAAAAACCGCCCCATATCCAGGGGGATCTGCAGATCCATAGGCTCAAAGTGCCCATGATCAGCGCAAAAAAACAGAGATCGGCTAGCGGACGGGACCAGAGAATCTGTAACATCTCTATTTAAACGGACCGACGCGCAGCCATTTTGTCGCGATCCATTTCTCCCCTTTGGCTACAGGAGCGCCCCCGTGCAGGCTGAGCGGATCCTCCCTTCCATCGAGCGTGCAATCGTAAAAGACGACCGCATTGCCTTTCTTGGGAACGACTTTGACGCCGGCCTTGGGAAAAATGGTTTCGCCGCCCCCTTCTGTCGTATGGAGATACATGATGAACGATGCCACGCGCTGGCCGCCGCGGTTGTAGCAGGCGGCGCCCCCAACCGATGTCGGATCGAAATAATCGTAATGGGGTTGGTATTCCCCTCCCACCTCGTAATGGAGCACTTGGATCGCTTCCCCATTTTCCTTGGGGATCATCGTAAATAGAGAGATCCGGTCTTCGATGCTTTTGATCACCGGATCCGTAGTAATTTGTGGAAAAAACATCCCCTTGCTCGTGCGCGCGTAATGGATTTTACCGGTTTCAGATCCCGAGTCGACGACGGTGGAACGGGTCAGCTCGGGTTTTGATTTGGCGATGACATGGTCGCATTCTGCATCGGTGAGAAAGTTGTGGATTAAAAAAATGCGCGGGTTCCAACTCAACACTTCCACATCCAGCGTTTTTACGCTTTCCTTAATGGGTTCTGCATGGAGCGTTCCGCTCAATCCCCAAGCAGAGATCCACATGCAAATGCCCTTGAGCAATCTGTTCATACACCCATCCTTGAATAGACCTCTTTCGAAAGAGGTCTAAATAAATGAAGATTTTATTGACGGGAGGATTCCTTGCAAGATATTTGTCGCACCGGCATCGTTACTTCTTTATGCGTGCCCTTGCCCTTGCCCGATTAATATTTTTCCCGGGCAAGGGCAGGGGCACGGGCGCAAAGTAAAGAGGTTATGCAAGCAGTCTTATGTCTTTACGCCAAAAATTCTTGTAATTTTCCCTTGACATCGTCTTTAATTATTTCTTTCGTCTTTTTAAGGGGAGATTTTATGAGACATAGTGAGATCATTTTTCATTTGCTTTTGAGCATTTTTTGTTTTCAGAGTGGGATTGCAAATGACCATGCTCTTAGCAGCATCTACTTAGGATCTAGGGAAAGCGATCCTGCAAGCTTAGTAGAAAATGTGAGCACAGTCCACGGCGATTACACGGAAGTGGAGGTTGACCTAATCGTTCCTGCACCAGATCCTCTTATTCTCTCTAGGTTTTATAGCAGTAGAGATACCCTCAAGATAGCAACTTTAGGTGGCTGGCGTTTCAATTCCCATTGCTTTCTTTCTATCCACAAAGACCAAAAAGCAAAAAGTTATACTACGGAGGAAGGAAAATTTGAGTATGTGCATATCTATGCGGGTACGCAGGAGGGATGTATTCTGACTTATGTGGGCTGGCTCAACACCATGGGTTCTAAAAGGGCCTTATTTAAAATCGATGTAGAGGAAGAGATTTTTGGCTTTGCTAATACGGCAAGGGGAACAATCAATGCTTGGACGAATCTCAAAAATAACGAGCTATACTTCGATCCTCAAAAAAATTTCTTCGAACTTTTTCTCAGCTCTGGGGGAAAACGGTTTTATATCAAACACCCATCCCTAGATATTTATCTACTACATTATGAAATCCTGCCCAGTGGAAATAAGGTTTTTTATGAATTTGATGAGCGGGGTCAACTTGTTCTCATTAAAGAGACCAATGCATCGGAGAAAAAGATTTTAGCTTGGATTAGTCTTCAATATGAAAACGGCATCCACATTGAAACAAGCGATGGTAAAAGTGTGGATTATCATTTTCATAAGGATGCAACTGATTACACCCTTCTAACGGATGTTCTTCGATCTGATAAACCCAATCTACATTATCAATATGAAACTGTAGATGACCAGACTCTTCTTCTCAAAAAAGAGCTCCCTGAATGTCGGTATGTGGAAATACGTTATTACATGGATAAAGAAAATAAATACAAAGTCAGATCGGTTACGACTCCAGCTGGACTCAGTGGGACGGTAACTACTCAATTTTCCTATGGAGAGAATTCAGATGGTAATCGGGTTACCGAAGTCTATGGTCCTTCACGTCCAACAACTTTTTATCACTTCAATGAAGATTTCCAGTTAACGCGCATTGAACAATACTTGAATGGATCCTTGTATCGAGTCCATAAAAAATCGTGGGGTAAAAAAACAGATATGGCCAATTTAGCTTCTACCTCTATTGAGGATGGATGTGGTAGTATCTTCCATTACAAAACTTTTACCTACGACGACAGAGGCAATGTTCTTAGAGAGGAAGAATGGGGGAATCTCACAGGCGCTGATCCTAATCCACTCGTGATAGATGAAAATGGAAGACCCAGACAAGAAGCCAATGTCAAAACTTACTCCTATTTTTCCGGGAAAAGCACAGATGGATTTTTTCAAAAAGATGCAAAGGGAACGGGCATTAAATTTTGGTATAAAAAGGGAACAAATCTTCTCCTCAAAAAATTTCTCCTTAATAAAGGCTCTCCAAACAGAGAAGAGGAAGATGAGAGTTCAGAAATCAAAAAACGCTATTTTTATGAATATAATGAAGATGCGGCCCTGGTTCGAGTGATCGTTGATGACGGAGGTTATGCAGAGGCTAAGCAGGCTTATAATGTGAACGAAAGACATGTCATATCCATTTCTCCTAAACAAGAGCTTCCCCATGTTGGGGCTCCAGAAATCATCGAAGAAAAATATCTGGATTCGAATGGGAAGACAGAAATTCTTCTAAAAAAAGCGATCAATCAATTTGACCTTCAAGGTAATGTTGTTGCGCAATCTGTTTTTGATGCCAATGGAAAGTATCGCTACTCAATCACAAAGGCTTATCAATATGGGCTGCTTATCCTGGAAACGGATCCAATGGGTAATGAAACTCGTTATTTTTACGATGGGAATCAGAACCTGGTTGAAGTGAGAAATACAAGTTTTAACGCTTCTATTGAATACCAATACGATCTTAAAAACCGCCCTATTTGCATAGTAGAAAAAGATGGAAAAGGTAATTGCTTTGAGACTCAGCTATCCTATGATTTAGCTGGAAATAAAGTTTTTGAGATCGATCGATTCGGTAATCAAATTACCTATGTGAATGATGACTTCGGCCGTCTTATTAGCATTTCCTATCCTGAGTGGAGTGGGAATGAGCACTTTGGAATACGACCGACTTTCACCTATGTCTATGACATTTTTGATAATCCCACTTCGATTACTGATTCAGGGGGAAAAGAAATGTCAACATTAGCTAATGTGCATGGAAAGCCAGTGGCCATTCATCATTCTGATGGAACCAGAGAGCTTTTCAAATATGACTGTGAAGGAAGTCTTCATCGTTATTCGGGAAGAGATGGGCTCATCCAAGTGTTCGAATACGATTATATCGGACGTCTCAATCACATCGAATATTACAAGCGAGAAAGCAAGGGGTCGGAAGACGGATTCAAGAGAAAATATTATAGCTACAATGCCTTTCATCTCCTTTCTGAATGCGATGAAAAGGGAGATAAAACGACTTATTCTTACGATCAAGCAGGTCGCCTTTTAACTGTAGGCAAAGGAAATCAAAAGATTGAGTTTATCTACGATGCCTTAGGTAGAACGCAGGGAATAAAAAAATGGAAATCTTCAAAGTCGTTTACTCTTCAAGTCAAAGAGTATGATCTTTTAAATCGAGTTATTGAGGAGCGAATAGAAGACAGTAAAAATCAGATCCTCGCTAAAAATGGATATAGCTACAACAATCGAGGGCAACTTACTCAAGTCATTGGCTATCCCCAAAATCAAGAAAGTGTTCTTATGCATTGCGAATATGATGGTTTTGGGCGTCTAAGCGGGGTCAAAAATGCTTGCGGCGATGTGACACAAATCCTCTACGATGATGCCTTTATTAACCAGTGGGGACAAAGAGTGCAAAAACGCACGCGGATTGATCCTCTTGGTAATCAAACGGAAGAGATTTTCGATCCTTCAGGCAACCTGAGCAAAACCCTGAAGAAAGATAAAGAAGGAAATGTTCTTGCTGAGACAGATGCCCTTTATGGCATTTCAAGCAATGAAATCCCTAAATTCGAATATAATTCGTATGGAGATCTGATTGCCGAATACAAATCTAGATCAAAAGATCCAATCATTTACCAATATAACGCTTATGGAAATGTGCACGCGATTTCCTACAAGGAAGGATCAAAAGAAAATACCCATCAGCTTTTCTATGACGAGAGCAAAAATATCATTAAAATCAAATTAGCCTCTTTTCAAATACTTACTTATTCTTATGATGAAAATGATTTTCCTTTGACCGAAACTATTCAAGATGAATTTGGCGCATATCAGGTCAGCCGGAGCTATGATGGAGAAGGAAAAATCCAAGCTCTTATCCTTCCCGACGGCTCTTTCATTGAATACACCTACGAAGGACCTTTTGTCAAAAGCGCAATTCGTTTTAGCAAAGAGAAAAAAGAACTTTATAACTATCGAGTTGCTTCAAGGGATCTCATGGGAAATTCTCTTGAAGAAATTCTAGTAGGACATGTTGGTGCCAGAAAGCAATGTTGGGATCGATCTGGGAGAAAAATACGAATTAACACGGATTTCTTTCAGGATAACATTCCTGAAGGAGGGTTTGATCCCCTTGCAAATATTAAGAAAAGAGAATCTATCCTAGATGATGAAAAATATACCATTGTTTACGATTACAATCCCCTTTCTCAGCTTGTTTCTGAGAAAGGAGAAATAGAACACATATACTTGTATGATTCACAAGGTAATCGCCTCAAAAAAGATGAGGTCATTTATACGGTAAATGACGCTAATCAGCTACTAGAGACGGCAGGAGCTCGTTATACCTTTGATCTCACAGGTAATCTCGCAACAAAAACCATTGCTGGGAAAACGTGGATTTATGAGTGGAATCCTTTAAACCAGCTAGTTTTGATCAAAGATCCAGATCAAATGACAATTGCCTTTACTTATGATCTAAGTGGAAGGCGGTTGACCAAACGGATAGAAAGCAAAGGGAAGAAAGCAAAAATATTCCGCTATTTCTATTTAGGCGAAACAGAGCTTGGCTGTTTGGATGAAAAAGGAGCGATCATCGAACTTAAAATTCCAAGCGATCCCAACAATCCAGAAGTTTCGCCTTGCGTTGCTATCGAAATAATAAAAGATACCTATGTTCCTCTTTACGATCTTCAAGGAAATATCGTTTGTCTTGTTGATCATCAAAGACGAAAAATTGTAGAACGCTATCGTTATTCTGCTTTTGGGGAAGAAGAAATTAAAAACGGAAAAGGAAAATTAGTTTCTGATTCCGCAGCCGGCAATCCGTGGAGATATCAGGGTAAACGCATCGACAAAGAGACTGGATTGATTTATTTTGGTAAACGCTACTACGATCCTGAGGTAGGGAGGTGGATCAGTCCGGATCCTGCAGGAAACCTAGATGGGCCGAATCTATACATATTTGCTCGTAACAACCCATTGATCTATGTAGATTATTTTGGCCTCTCTGCTGAGATCAATGGAACCCAAAGCAAGGAATTTTTAAACTATTTTTATGGTGAATATGAGCCTCACTGTTATTGCGAAGTTCATCGCGATTGCAAAAGAGGAGGAGACATTCGAAATGCAATGGTTTCCCTGGTCATGACCCTGGCCACAGAGGGCCCCAGTGGCCTTAGAGGGGGAGATATTCGAAATGCGATTTTTTCGATGTACCTAGCCCAAGCGACGGCAGGCCTTGCTAGCCTTGTTCAAACCCACTCGACTCCTTATGAAATAGGATCAATAGATTCTGCTAGTATTGGTATTGGATTTATCAACGGGATCCGTAATACCAGAACGGAAGCTCAAGAACATGCTCTACAGCTGCATCGATATGCTCAAGGATTCAAAATTCAAGGCGTTTACAATGCCACCCACACGGCAGCTGTAGATGCCTTAGAATGCGTAGTAGGGCAGTGTGGAATGCGCACTCCTCCTGTCGAGCTATTAAAAAGTCAATGGAATCGTTTTATTTCTAACCACGGCCCCGACGCGAAATTTCTACAAATTGCCCACAGTGGAGGCTCCGTTCATGTATTCAATGCGCTTTTTTCCTCTACAAAGGCCGTACAGAATAGAATTATTGTGTTAGCCATCTCTCCTGCTGCAGTGATCCCAAACAAACTGTGCTATAAAGCTTACAATTATACAAGCAAACGAGACTTCATCCCTAGCTTGGATGTAATGGGCAAATGGCACTATGGCGATCAATTGATCCTGCTAGAACCTCATCCGGATGCCTCGTTCCATGACCATGGCTTTGATAGCCCTACTTTTCAACAGTTAATTAAGGATAACATAGCAAATTATCTTATACAGTATGGAGGCGTTCAATGAAATATTTTTTAATTTTAATATTCGGATCGTTTTTTGTTACATTGTTTTGTTGTTTTAATTCAAAAGAGGAAGATTATGAAAAATTAGGGAATGTAATTACGACAAAGACAGCTAACAGATTGAGGATTGAAAAGGGGTTATACCTCATCGGCACAGGTGGGCAAATGATGGATGATATACAAATAATGGGAATGGGTTTTGAATTTTTTCATCCAATTGACATAAAAAAGGGGAGGGAATTATTGCTTTTTTCTATTGAAGAATATCTAAATGCAATTAATTGCGATGAAAAAATACGTCCTTATCTTCATCAATATCCTTTTACTGCTAAAAATATAGAAATGCAAGTTTGGATACGCAACTCTGATGGATCTAGAGTGCCTTTAGATAAAATTTATTATATTTCTGCAATTGATGGCATTTTAACTTATTATACTGATGATCCTGAAAAATATTGGCGTAAAACAGTGCATAAGGAAACCTATGAAGAAGCGTTACAAGAAATTGCTGACCGGAAGTAAATAGAGATGCTGCGGAAGAAATGGGAAAATGTCGAGTGGTTGGAGTTTGAGCTGTTTCAGGATATTCCAGGTCTTGTGCATGGGGTCTTTTTGCGCCATGGGGGATTTAGCGAGGGGCCTTACGCCTCGTTAAATGCCGGGGGAGGATCGGAGGATGATCCGGAAGCGATTCGGCGCAATTGGGAAAAGATCCGCGCGGCGGTGGGGATTGCGGATATCATTTCGGGATATCAGCGGCATGGAACGCACATCGCTGTGATCCCTACTCAAGATGAGGCGGAATTAGAAAACTGCGATGGGTTGATCACGCGGCAGCAAGGGAAAGCGCTTCTCGTCAAACATGCCGATTGCCAAGCGGCTATTTTTTATGATCCGATCCACCGGGCGATTGCCAATCTGCATGTAGGCTGGAGGGGCAATGTGCAGAATATCTATCAGGTGGCGGTGGATCTTCTGTGCAGAACGGTAGGCTCGAAGCCGGAAAATCTTTTAGTGGGCATCTCGCCTAGCTTGGGTCCCGAAGCTTCTGAATTTAAAAACTACCAAGTGGAGTTGCCCGCCTCCTTTTTGCCATTCCAATTTAAGCCGACCTATTTTGATTTGTGGGCCATTAGCAGAAGCCAACTAGAAGCATGCGGCATTTTGCCCCATCATCTGGAGATCGCCTCCATCTGCACGTATAGCCATCCGGAAGATTTTTTTTCTTATAGGCGGGAGAAAAAAAGCGGCCGCCATGCAACGGTTGTGGGTTTAATCTAAGAGACTAAAACGCAAAGACGCGGGGCCGCAAAGACGCAAAGATTTTTTGCGTTTTTATAGGGCCTTTTTCTTTGCGGCCCTGCATCTTTGCGTTGATCTCAGAACGCTCGTGAATGAACAATTCCCATCAATACAAGGCATTGTTGCATAATCCACTTCTCAATCTAACGCTTTTAAAATAAGATATTTAACCACAGAGATCACAGAGGGCACAGAGATTAAGAAAATGAGACAGAAGCCTCACAGATACCTGTGGAGCATTTGCCGTGTTTTTTCTTCGCTCTGTGCTCTCTGTGGTTAAATATCTTATTGTTAGCAAGTTGTATATTGAAAACCAATTATGCAACAAAGCCTCAATGCAAGAGGAAATCACAGGATATTAGGATACACAGGATAAAATAAAATTAATTCTTTTTTTATCCTGTTTATCTTAATATGCTGTGATTTTTAATGTCATCAGTTGATCTCCCTTTGTTGTACTTGTGCAGTCTTTAAACATGTAAACAACTCTCGCCTAAAGGCGAAAGCTTTATGGTCAGCGATTAACTGCCACATGCGTGCGGTTTACAGCGCACGTTGCTCGATCGGCAGATAGAGCAAACCTACAGAGATTCCGACTTGCATTCAAGTCGCTGTGCTGTCGGTTTCCACAAGAACATGTAAAACGGTGCTTTTGTCTTGCGCCAAGAGCACCGCATAAGGAGCAAATTTGACTGCTATAAGCTGGATTCATGTAGATAATCCCCAAGCCGCGAGCTTGGGCCTTGTATTCGACAAACAGTTGCAATTGACTAAAGGCCCAGCGGTGCAGACGAGTTCTGTTTCGCTTGCTGCCTTTGATCCTTTTGCGCATGTTTTTCAAGTCTTCAAGAACAATCATCCCAGCGCCCATTTGAAGGGCTTCTTTCACAATCTCATTGCTCATCCCATGATTGACATGTTTCATCCAGAGCGCTTCTTTGCCAGAGATTTTCTTCAGCAATTGTTTTGCCGACTGAGAACCGTTGGACTGAAGCCTGCGCCGCATGGCGAGATATTGATCCCTTTGAAAGCGAATCTTGCCTCCGCAAATCAATTTGCCGCTGCTCATCGCAGCCGCGTTATTCTCCCCAAGATCCACCCCAAGCAGCGTGTCGCTTTGGCTCAAGGCGGGATCGGGAAGATCCAACACAAGGTTAAAAAACCATTTTCCCTTTTTACAGATCAACTCAGCTTCTTTGGGAATACCCTGAGCAAAATACTGCTCTTGGAAGTCGCTCATTCTCATTTCCACTTTAATCCGCTTACCCAAAGTGTAGAGAGAAAGAATTTTTCCTTTGATCGAATAGGTCCGTTTGTCAAAATGGACGCTTGCGTTTTTGCGAAACTGAATCTTTGGAACTTCTTCGCTTTTTTCAATGCCTCGATTCTTATAGGCTTTGCACACGGCAAAGATCGCATTGCACACCATCTGAGAGCCGAGTGGAGATTCCATTCTAATTTTGGAATAGCAAAGATGATGGAGTGCAACTCGATTCCAACATCGATATTCCATTGCAAAGGGGACGATTTCATTGCAGGCGGAAACAAAATGATGTCCCAACTTAAAAAGCTCTTGGCTATCCTCAGCAGCAACTTTAATTTTAATCGAAATCGTGCGTTTCATTGGCTGCAGAAAATACTCAAATCTATTTTAAAACTCAAGTTAAATAAAGGAGCGGCGTTTCCTCCCAGTCCTAAAGGACTGGGTTTCCACGCCGTCAAATAGGATGAAATTGCCTCTAATGATAATAGTTCAGGGCGATGACGCCGCTGACGAATTCAGGGGTATTTCTCCCGGCAATCGTCCACCAGACGCCTCCAATGATGCCGAGGCCGGCGCTCCAATTGTATTCGATGGCGGGAGCAATGCTGATTTGATTGGAGGAAGGCCCTCCTACGGAGTTGGGAATCCCGGGGGCGCTCTCCCCTTTATGCCCGGAAAAGCGGGTTTTGTTTTGATAGAGATTGACGATGTCGCAAGCGAGAGCCCAGTGTTGGGTGACCGTCCATTCCAATCCGAGGAAGGTAGAGAAGAGGTTGCCGGGGTAGACCTTCCCGCGTGTGCCGCAGCCGCCCCCGTAAGTATTCCATCCTTTAACATGCACAGGCGCGGGGATGGTATAAGAGAAGCTGAGACGGGTATTTAAGTAGTGGACGCCGTTTCCAAAATGAAATAAGCGCCCGAAGACAAGCTCTGGAGTCGTAGCGAAAGATCCCGCGCCGCCGCTATCGGTTCCCTTTTTATGGGGATCTAATCGTTGATATTTTCCCAGGGGAAGATTTTCGGAGAGGCCAAATTTAATGGTGGGATACCATTTGCCGGGCTGCTCCAGGAGGAGCTGAAAATGAAAACCGATGGGAAGATCGTTCACCTGCAAAGATTTTTGCCCTGACAGGATCGTGTAGGAAGCCGTTGGGATCGCTTTGAAGCTGATGTGATCCCAAATGCCAAACTCTAAATAGACCTGGGGCGTGATCTGTGCGGCCTGCCGGGTGGAATGGCTTTTCCAGGAGGCATCGTAAACCCCTTTGCGCGTCGTTACGTACAGATAGGGTTCAATGTTGTAATGCCCCTTCTCGACAGCATAGGCGGACGGAGTGAGCAAGGATCCCGTCAGCCAAGGGGGCGTTGCCAGAGCTTCTTCCTCCTCGGCCCCCGTTCGGGCGAGCAAAGGCGTTGTCAGCAACAGCGCGAGGATCAGCAGCTCCTTCATGGTCAAACAGAGGAAAACTGCGTGCCGAGTTCGATCCCTAGCTCGAACAAGATAAACAAGATCAAAATCGATAGGAAAACTTTCCCTCCGGGAATTTGTTGGTTGGCTCTGGAGTAGCCTTTCACGTATCTGCCCACCCAAGCCATGAGCGGGGGAAAGAGGCCGAATAGGATGGCGCAGCTATACCCGCCGGCATAGCTCAAAGCGATGATGAAAATGTGCGGATAGGAGAGGGCGATGAGGGTAGGAGGGACAAACACAGCGAGGCAGAGCGCCACCTTTTTCATCCCTTTTTTTTCTATCTTGAGGCCGTCCGCCAAGAAATCGACGAAGGCTAAGGCGAGAGCGACGTAGGATGTGGTCAACGTGAAAAACGCAAAGGCTTTGCCGATGGAAAAAAGGAGCGGTTTGTTGAGCAGTTGTTTGAGGGGCATGACGGCGTTCTGCCCTTTTTGACCCGCTTCGATCAACCCTCCGGGGCCTTCTATGGGAATCACGCCTAAAATGAGAAATTCCCAGATTAAATAGACGATCAGGGGGATCGAGGAGCCCAGAATGATGGCAAGGCGCACTTTTTTGACATTCCGCTCCATGTAGGTCATCAAGGTGGGAATGATCACCTGATAGGTGAAAGCGGTAAATAAAACAGGGAGGGCAATCCAAGCTTTAGACCAGTTTGCGTAGCTAAGCAGCTCGACATTGACGTGGCCGATAGAAAAGACGATAAATAAAATGTAGGTGATGGCCACTCCCGAAATCAAGCATAGGTTAAGCCGGTCGACAGAGTGGGTGCCTAGGTAGACGATCGGAGAAAAAATGGCAACGTAAAGGATGGCGGATAGCCAGGAAGGGATGGCGTTGCCGGTAATTTCTCTCAGCACATCGCCGCCGCCCACCACGTGGGCGATCATGACCGTGACGAACAAAAAGAGGTAGACGATCCAGCAGACGTTTTTGCCAATCGGTCCGAGGAGGCGGTGCGCCATGGAGATGAGGTTGGCGTCTTTGGGCATCCACGTGCAAATTTCTAAGAGAAGAAGCCCCGTGCAGAGCATAAAGAGCCAGCAAATGAAGTAGATGGTGATTGCCGGGACAAACCCTCCCGGCGCAGTGGCGACAGGCAGGGCAAGCATCCCCACGCCAATTGTCGTCCCCGCGATTAATAGGGTACCGCCTAGAACATGGCCGAGGGAATGAAGGATATGCATAAATTTTTCCTTTTACAAGAGGTGCATTTAAATAAGGGATAGGTTACTATGTTTCCTTAAAAAAGGCAACATTGTGCACATCGTCGAACTCCCTTTTCAAGGGCTGAAGTTGATCAAGCCTCAAGTATTTCATGACGAGCGGGGATTTTTCATGGAAAGCTATCGCCAGCCCCTCTATGAAGAGGGCGGCATCGATTGCGCGTTCGTTCAGGATAATCACTCTTTTTCTAAAAGAGGGACCATTCGCGGGATGCACTTTCAACAGGCGCCGGGTCAAGCCAAGCTGATTTCGGTCGGGGTGGGGGAGATCTACGATGTGGTCGTCGATATGCGTCCCTCCTCTTCCACCTTTGGCAAATGGTTTGGAATCGCGTTGGATGCTAAGCAGCATGAGCAGCTTTTTGTCCCGATCGGTTTTGCGCACGGATTTTGCGTGCTGAGCGAAGAGGCCCATGTTTTCTACAAAATCAGCAGCGTTTTCGATCCAAAACAAGAGAGAGGATTTCGCTTTGACGATCCAGAAATCGGCATCGAATGGCCTATCCCAGCGGCCTTTGTTTCGCAGCGGGATCGAAATAGCCCTTTTTTTAGAGAGGTGATGGACCTCTTTCGAAACTAAGAGACTGTCGTTGAATTTAAGCTTCTGTCGATTTTGGGGTTCTTTTGAGCCGATTTTGCATTCTTTTTTGGGGGATAATATCAATTATCGTATATTATCCCCAAAAACGGAATCGAAAATCGGTTCAAAAGAACCTGAAAATCGACAGAACCTTAATTTCGAAAGAGGTCTAGATGAAGGTGTGGATTTTAGGTGGGAATGGACTATTGGGAACGGAGGTCTTCCGCCTCTGCCGCGAGCAGAAAATGGATTGCGCGGCGGCGGCGCGTGAAACGGTCGACATCACATCCCTTGAGCAGCTAAAAATAGGCGCGGCTTCGATCCACCCCACGCATATCGTCAATTGCGCGGCCTATACGAACGTCGATCGAGCGGAGCAAGAGACGGGGAGCTCCTTTGCCGTAAATGCGATAGGTCCGGAAAATGTGGGAATCGTTGCACGCCAGATAGGAGCGAAGGTGGTCCATGTTTCCACGGATTATGTGTTTGGCAATCGGGAAGAGAGCCCCTTTCAAGAGACCGACTCTTGCTGCCCGATCGGCGTTTATGCCAAAAGCAAGTGGGAAGGGGAAAAACGTTTGCTGGATGAGCTCCCCTCTGCTTGCATCATCCGCACCTCTTGGCTGTTTGGAGCCAAAGGGGGGAATTTCCTCTCCGCTCTTCTGGGATTTTTGCGCACCAAGCCCGAGCTGCGGGTCGTCGCCGATCAAAGAGGGCGCCCTACATTCTCCAAAGATCTCGCTCAGGCTATCCTGGCTCTTTTATGCCACAGCGGGATTTTTCATTTTGCAAATGAAGGGGTGTTGTCGCGCTATCAAATCGCACAGGATATGCATGATGAGGCTAAAAAAAGAGGGGTGCAGCTCGCCTGCCAGACCATTATTCCCGTCGCTTCGCAAGAATTTCCCACCCTTGCGCACAGGCCGGCTTATTCTGTGTTGAGCACGGATAAGATCGCAGGGGTGTTAGGAAAGAAGCCCCGCGCGTGGTCTGAGGTTTTAAGCGAGTACTTGACCCATGTCGTCTAAGAGACTGTTAGTCACGGGCGGAGCGGGTTTTATCGGTTCGGCGTTTATCCGCTATGCGCTTCAGCGGGCGGATGGCTGCGCAAAGATCGTTAACCTGGACCTTTTGACCTATGCCGGCAATCTCGGCAACCTTAAATCGGTTCGGGAAGATCCGCGGTACACCTTTGTCAAAGGCGATATTTGCGATGAATCGCTCGTCGAAACGGCATGCAGGGAGCATCGGATCGACGCGATTATCCACTTCGCCGCTGAAACCCATGTCGATCGGAGCATTCGAGGCCCCAAAGCCTTTTTTGAAACGAATGTGGGAGGGACGCTGAGCCTTCTAGAAGTGGTCCGGCGCCTTCCCCATCTCCACTTTCACCATGTGTCTACCGACGAAGTCTACGGATCTCTTCCAGAGAGCGGTTATTTTTCCGAGAGCTCTCCCTATCTTCCCAATTCACCCTATGCGGCATCTAAAGCGGCTTCCGACCATCTTGTGCGCGCCTATGCCCGCACTTACGGGCTTTTGACCACCCTCTCCCACTGCAGCAACAACTATGGCCCCTATCAATATGCGGAAAAATTCATTCCCCATATGATCATGAACTGTCTGAAGGGCAATCCTTTGCCTGTGTATGGCTCTGGAGTGAATGTGCGCGATTGGCTTTATGTCGATGATCATGTGGAAGGCCTGTGGCGGATTCTTGAAAAAGGCAAACCGGGGGAAATTTACGATATGGGAGGAGGCTCTGAAATGCGCAATCTCGATCTTCTAGAGCTTCTGCTGGGAGAGCTCGCTGCGCATCGGCAAGAGGATCCCGAGAAATACCGCAAGCGGATCGCCTTCGTTCCCGATCGCCCCGGCCATGACATGCGTTATGCGATCGATGGGGGTAAAATTTGGCGCGAGCTCGAATGGAAGCCCACGCATGATTTAAGGGCCGGCTTGAAAAAGACGGTTGCCTGGTATCTCGCCCACCCGGAGTGGATAGGGTAAACAACTCTCGCCTAAAGGCGAAAGCTTTATGGTCAGCGATTAACTGCCACATGCGTGCGGTTTACAGCGCACGTTGCTCGATCGGCAGATAGAGCAAACCTACAGAGATTCCGACTTGCATTCAAGTCGCTGTGCTGTCGGTTTCCACAAGAACATGTAAAACGGTGCTTTTGTCTTGCGCCAAGAGCACCGCATAAGGAGCAAATTTGACTGCTATAAGCTGGATTCATGTAGATAATCCCCAAGCCGCGAGCTTGGGCCTTGTATTCGACAAACAGTTGCAATTGACTAAAGGCCCAGCGGTGCAGACGAGTTCTGTTTCGCTTGCTGCCTTTGATCCTTTTGCGCATGTTTTTCAAGTCTTCAAGAACAATCATCCCAGCGCCCATTTGAAGGGCTTCTTTCACAATCTCATTGCTCATCCCATGATTGACATGTTTCATCCAGAGCGCTTCTTTGCCAGAGATTTTCTTCAGCAATTGTTTTGCCGACTGAGAACCGTTGGACTGAAGCCTGCGCCGCATGGCGAGATATTGATCCCTTTGAAAGCGAATCTTGCCTCCGCAAATCAATTTGCCGCTGCTCATCGCAGCCGCGTTATTCTCCCCAAGATCCACCCCAAGCAGCGTGTCGCTTTGGCTCAAGGCGGGATCGGGAAGATCCAACACAAGGTTAAAAAACCATTTTTCCTTTTTACAGATCAACTCAGCTTCTTTGGGAATACCCTGAGCAAAATACTGCTCTTGGAAGTCGCTCATTCTCATTTCCACTTTAATCCGCTTACCCAAAGTGTAGAGAGAAAGAATTTTTCCTTTGATCGAATAGGTCCGTTTGTCAAAATGGACGCTTGCGTTTTTGCGAAACTGAATCTTTGGAACTTCTTCGCTTTTTTCAATGCCTCGATTCTTATAGGCTTTGCACACGGCAAAGATCGCATTGCACACCATCTGAGAGCCGAGTGGAGATTCCATTCTAATTTTGGAATAGCAAAGATGGTGGAGTGCAACTCGATTCCAACATCGATATTCCATTGCAAAGGGGACGATTTCATTGCAGGCGGAAACAAAATGATGTCCCAACTTAAAAAGCTCTTGGCTATCCTCAGCAGCAACTTTAATTTTAATCGAAATCGTGCGTTTCATTGGCTGCAGAAAATACTCAAATCTATTTTAAAACTCAAGTTAAATAAAGGAGCGGCGTTTCCTCCCAGTCCTAAAGGACTGGGTTTCCACGCCGTCAAATAGGATGAAAAAAATCGCCTGCATTATCCCTGCTAGGCTCCAGTCGAGCCGGTTTCCGCGCAAAATGCTCTCTACGCTCCAAGGCAAGCCAATGCTCCAGTGGGTCTGGGAAGCAGCGCACACGGTGCCGCTCTTTAATACGATCGCCTTTGCCATCGATTCTGAAGAAACGGCAGAGCTGATCCGCAGCTTTGGGGGTAATTATTATCTCACTTCCCCCGAGTGTCTCAATGGCACGGAGCGCTTGAGCGAACTGCTGCATCGGCAGCTGGTCGATGCCGATATTTGGGTCAATTGGCAGGGCGACGAACCTTTTATCCATGAAAAAATGATCCGCGACCTGCTCCAATCTTGTGAAAAAAACGATGCGGATATCTGGACGCTCAAGAAAAGAATATCTGATCCCGGGGAGATCGCCTCTCCCCACGTCACCAAGGTGGTGTGCGATCGAAAGGGGATAGCGCTTTATTTCTCGCGCCATGCCATCCCTCATTATAGAGATCTCCGTTCAGAGGATGAAAAAATTTACTATAAACATATCGGCCTCTATGCGTTTACGCGCGCATCTTTGCAAAAAATCTCCCGTTTCACGTCTTGTTATCTTGAAGAGGCTGAGCAGCTTGAGCAGCTCCGTTTTATCTACAACGGCCTGCGGATTCGCGTCCATGAAACCCCCTACGAAGTGTTGGGGATCGATCTGCCCGAGCACCTCGTTAAAGCCGAAGGTTATCTCAAGTTGAGAAAATCTCTTGCATAGAGTATGATCGGCCCATGACGGCAACGGATGAAATCTTAAAAGATAAATCGGAATACAAGTATGGGTTTGTCACTCAGGTCGAAGCGGAGAGCATCCCTAAAGGCTTAAGTGAAGAAACCATCCGGTTGATTTCAGCGAAAAAAAATGAGCCCCCTTTTCTTCTGGCGTTCCGCCTGAAAGCCTTCCAAAAATGGCAGGAGATGCAGCCTCCCTCTTGGGCCAACGTCCGCTATCCCCCCATCGACTATCAAAATATCTGCTACTATTCTGCGCCTAAAAAAAAGCAAGCCTTAAGCAGTCTGGAAGAGGTCGATCCGGAAATTCTAAAGACTTTTGAAAGGCTGGGGATCCCTTTAGATGAACAGAAGCGGCTAGCCAATGTCGCCGTCGATGTCGTTTTCGACTCGGTCTCTTTAGGCACCACGTTTCAAAAAACGCTGAAAGAATCGGGCGTTGTGCTTTCGTCGATTTCAGAAGCTGTTCAACACTATCCCGAGCTGATAGAAAAGTATTTGGGCAGCGTCGTGCCCATTTCCGATAATTTTTATGCGGCTCTGAACGCAGCCGTCTTCTCCGATGGTTCTTTTGTTTACGTGCCCAAAGGGGTGCGCTGCCCGATGGAGCTTTCTACCTATTTTCGCATAAACGATAAAGAAACGGGGCAATTTGAACGGACGTTGATCATCGCCGAAGAGGGGTCTTACGTCAGTTACTTGGAGGGGTGCACCGCTCCCGCTTATGACAATAATCAGCTGCATGCCGCTGTGGTTGAGCTCATCGCTTTCGACCAAGCCGAGATCAAGTATGCCACTGTACAGAATTGGTATTCCGGCCATCCTGAAACGGGATTAGGGGGTATTTTTAATTTTGTCACGAAGAGAGGGCGTTGTGCGGGCTACCGCTCAAAAATCACGTGGACTCAGGTCGAGGCGGGAGCCGCCATCACGTGGAAATACCCCAGCTGTATTTTGCAGGGGGATGAATCGGTGGGAGAATTTTATTCGGTAGCGCTCACGACGGGAAAAATGCAGGCGGATACCGGAACGAAGATGATCCATCTGGGTAAAAATACCCGCTCGACGATCATCTCCAAGGGAATTTCAGCGGATCGGTCGCATAACACGTACCGCGGCCTTGTCAAGATCGCGCCGCGGGCGAGCGGGGCCCGCAACTACACGCAGTGCGATTCGATGTTGGTCGGCAATCGGTGCTCGGCGAACACCTTCCCTTATATCGAATCGGGCAACTGCAGCTCTCAGGTCGAACATGAAGCGTCTACGTCGAAGATGAACGAGGAACAATTGTTTTATTTGCAAGCCAGAGGCCTTTCTCGCGAGGATGCCATCAATATGATCGTCAACGGTTTTTGTAAACAAGTGATCCGCGAGCTTCCTTTGGAATTTGCGCTTGAGGCGCAAAAACTGCTCACCTTCAAATTGGAGAACTCCGTTGGATAAGATGATAGAGATCAAAGATCTACATGCCGCTAGCGGCGGCAAAACCATTTTAAAGGGGGTCGATCTCGCGATCCGGAAAGGGGAAATCCACGCGATCATGGGCCCTAATGGAGCGGGGAAATCGACCCTGGCTAAGCTGATTGCGGGCGATCCCACTTATGAAACGCTCTCAGGCGAGGTGTGGTTTCAGGGACAGAATATTCTGGAATTAGAACCCGATGAGCGCGCGCATCTCGGGCTTTTTGTCGGATTTCAATATCCGGTCGAAATCCCCGGGGTTAGCAATCTCCAGTTTTTGCATGCGGCCCACAGCGCCCAGTGTAAAGCGCGGGGGCTTCCCTCTCTTTCCGAAGAGGATTTTTCTCGGAAGCTAGAGCAAAAAATGGCTCTCATGGAGATGAAAAGCGAATTTAAAATGCGCAGCGTCAACGAGGGGTTTTCCGGCGGCGAGAAAAAACGGAACGAAATTCTGCAGATGGCGGTTCTCGAACCCTCTTTAGCGATATTGGATGAGACCGATTCCGGGCTAGATATCGATGCGATGCGGGTTGTCGCTAACGGGGTGAATCAGTTAATGGGATCTGAGCGCGCTCTTTTGCTCATCACCCATTATCAGCGCCTTTTAGATTATATTCGTCCCGACTATGTCCATGTGATGATCGATGGGCGCATTGTGCAATCAGGGTCTGCCGCTTTGGCGCTCGAGCTCGAACAAAAAGGTTATGACTGGCTAATCCCATGAGCGCGGTGTTTTCATCTCAGCTCCACAAACAGTTTGATTCCCTCGAACGCAACGATCCGTTGAATCCGCTGCGGGAAGGGGCCTGGCAGCGCTTTTTAGAGCTGGGATTGCCTGAGAAAAAAGACGAGGCTTTTCGCTACCTGCACTTGCGCGACTTATACGCGAGGGGTTATGACAAGCCCTCTAGCCCTAAACTCTCCAAAGAATCGATTCTTCCTTATCTGTATCCGGAATCCGAAGGGAATACACTCGTCTTTGTCAACGGCGCGTTCAGACCGGAACTTTCCCAGCTAGAGCGCTTGCCTAAGCAAATGATCGTCGTTTCCCTTCCTGATGCGATGCGCACCTATGGGCATTTTTTGCGCAACCGGTTTGCACAAACCTTAAAAGAAGAGGCGGATCCCTTCGCCATGCTGAATGGAGCTGTGCATGCGCAGGGGGCCTTTGTCTACATCCCCCCTAAATTAAAACTATCCCGCCCTGTGCACTGCTTACAGATCCTGGCAGGATTAACCGCACCTTCCTGGGTGACTCCGCGCATGCATGTGTTTGTGGGGAACCATGCTGAAGTGCAATGGGTATCGTCTCTTGTTTCCGAAGAGCAGGAGCCCTATTTTTACAATGGGGTCCTGGATCTGACTCTGGAAGAGGGGGCTCATTTCCACCAGATTGCCATTCCTTTGCCCTCTGCGAGCTGCTGGCATTTCGAAGCGCTGCGCGCGACGCTGAAGCGGGACAGCCATCTAAAAAATATCCATGTCACGAGGGGATCGAAATCGTTTAGGCAGGATTATCGGGTCGCTCTCAACGGAGAACAGGCAAGAGCGGATCTACAGGGGATCTGGTTATTAGCAGGAGATCTACAGGCCCACACCCATGTGGTTGTGGATCACTTGGCGCCTTTTTCTCAGTCGACGCAGCGTTTTAAGGGGATCCTGACCGATTGCAGCCAATCGAGCTTCGAAGGGAAAATTCTGGTGCGGGAGGCTGCGGAAAAAACCCAAGCCTATCAGGTGAACCACAATTTGATTCTAGGCTCCGGAGCTGCTGCCTACAGCAAACCCCATTTGGAAATTTTTGCCGATGATGTCAAGGCATCGCATGGATCTACTATTTCGCAGCTCGATCCTGCCCATCTTTTCTATCTCAAGACGCGCGGTCTTTCTTTGGAAGCAGCCAGGCGGCTGCTTCTACTCGGATTTTGCAAAGAGATGATCGATCAGATTCCGGAGAGCTCGATTCGTGAAGCGATGGCCGCGCTGGCGAGGAGGCTCCTCTAAATGGCCTCGGTCACCGCTTCTCTAAATGTGCGGCGAGATTTCCCCTTGCTGGAGCAGGACAAGTCTCTCATTTATTTCGATTCCGCAGCGACGGCGCAAAAGCCCTTTGCGGTGATCGAAGCGATGCGCCGGTTTTATGCGGAAGAGTATGGAACCGTGCACCGCGCCATTTATAGGCTCTCGAGCTGTGCGACAGCGCGCTACAATGCCGTGCGCGAGTCTGTGCGCGCTTTTCTGAACGCCGCAAGCGCGGAGGAGATTGTCTTTACCAAAGGGACCACAGAAGCGATCAACCTGGTAGCGGCCTCCTTTAGCAAGGCCTTTCTAAAGAGCGGCGATGAAATCTTGATCTCCGAGATGGAACACCATGCGAATCTGGTGCCCTGGCAGATCCTCTCTCAAGAGAGGGGGATCCATCTTAAATACATTCCGATCGATGACCGAGGAGAGCTCATTCTCGAAGAATATGAGAAATTGCTGACGGAGCGCACGCGGCTTGTGAGCATCGCCCATCTCTCGAATGCCACCGGTACGCTTAACCCGATCGAAGAGATCATCCGCCTTGCGCATGAGAAAGGGGCTAAGGTGTGCATCGACGGCGCCCAAAGCGCTCCACACATGCCGGTGGATGTGCAGCGTCTAGACGCGGATTTTTTTGCTTTCTCCGGCCACAAGGCTTTTGGGCCGACTGGTATCGGCGTGCTCTATGGGAAAAAAGAACTATTGGAGAAAATGCCCCCTTATCAAGCGGGAGGGGATATGATCGAGACGGTGACTTTGCTCCGATCTAGCTATCAACCCCCTCCGCTCCGCTTTGAAGCGGGAACTCCGATGATTGCCGAAGTGATCGGCCTGGGCGCTGCCTTGGCCTACATCGAGTCTTTAGGGCGAGAGCGGATAGCCGCTTGGGAAAGCCATCTTCTCGCTTATGCCACCGAAAAACTCTTGGCCATTCCCGATTTGCGCATCATTGGAACGGCGGCTAGGAAAGGGCCTATCATCACCTTTACGATCCCCGGAATCCATCCCCTGGACATCGGCACGCTGCTCGATCTGCGCGGCATCGCCGTCCGCACGGGCCACCTCTGTGCGCAGCCGACCATGCGGCGTTTTGGCATTGCCGCCGCAACGCGCGCTTCCTTTGCCGCCTACAACACTCTTGAAGAGATTGATAGCTTTGAGGTTGCTCTTAAGGGGATTATTTCTAGCTTAAGGTAAGAAGAAAAGACCAAAAGGACAAAAGGGACCCAAAGGACCAAAGTCTTGAGCGTTCTTTGGTCGCTTGAGGGGGTTGTTTATAGGTTAAAATAAGAAAGGGACGAAAAGAAAGGGCTTAAGCGACCAAAGAATGCTCGAAACTTTGGTCCTTTAGGTCTTTTTTGTCCCTTTGGTCCCTTCTTATTCTAGGACCCCGAGGCCTTCCTTAAGAAAAACTCAGGGGTCCTCAACTCAACCAACTAAAAATCAAATCGCGCGCTGAGCACCCAGCCTTGGACGGTGAGGTCTCCCAAGTTAGACACAAAGGCTCCTGCTACTGTGTCATCGACAAAGCGGTTCAACTGGTTTTGACCGAAGAACATGTGGTGTTCATAGCCGGCTTGGATGCCGAAGTGGTAGTTGCAATCGCAGAACGAATGATCCCAACGGAGGCCAAGACCGAGATCTGTAACGGCTCTGCCGGAAGTGAAGCCATGGTCTACGTAAAGCTGATTCTCTTTGGTATCAGATCCTGTTGCGATGAAATTTTCTGCTTGCCTGACATGGAAGCGTCCATAGAGCAAGGAAATCGCGAGATCTCCGTAGATGCTCCAACCGCCGCACAGGCCCCATAGGGTATTCAACCCGCCGCGGAGTCCGACGCCCCAGTAGTTATTTTTCATGCGGATGTCTAATTCGCCATCTTCAGCATCTTCAAGCTCCTCGCCCTCATTATTGATGAAGAAAGAACCATCCTCATACTCGACGTGATACCTTTGATGAATCCAAGCGCCTCTTAGGCCAATAAAGGGTCGGAGGGTCAGCCATTTGCTCGTGAAAAACTCGCGGCCTAATTCCAAATCCACAACATTTAAGTGCAATCTCCAGTGCGCATCTGCTTCATTGCATTTAATGTCATTGAAACCGGTGATTTGAGGGTTGGCCCACGTTGCAAAGATGGTTGAGGGCACCTCGTCGCTTTCAGAAGCATGTGCTCGGGAATAGAGACGGGTCCAATCGAGGTAAAGATCCCATCCATCGTGGGGCAAGTTGTAGCCGACGCCGACGCGGAAGCCGAAGTCCCATTTGAAATGGGGATCCTTCATCTTCCCATTGAGAATATTTTCAGATGAGCCGCAATTCTCAATTCCGTAGGTAAGGCCATTTTCTTCGGCTTTCATATAGAGCAGATCTGCGGTGACGAAAAGGTCGCTGCCGTTTCTGACTCCTGGTCTGGCGTTAGGATTGATGATTCCGTTAGAGTTTCTTCTTTGCTCTAATGCGCTGACGCGGTTTTCCAAATTGCGCACTTGGGCATCATCAGCAGCATTCAGTAGGCTTGTAATTGCTACAAGTGATGCAGCTGCTGCAGGCCACATCTTTTTCAGATTTCGATACATAGATCCCCCCATAGGTTTTCGATCAATACTGATTGTTCCAACTCTAATTTTAAGTCAGAATTTTGGTCAATAAAAAAGGGGCTCGTGAGAAAGAGGAAAAAAAGAAAACCTGGGCCGTGGATCTTGTCTGATCCATGACCCAGGCTCTTAAGAGATGCCTAGAGCTGCTGTTGACTAGAAGTCAAAGCGCGCAGAGAACGTCCATCCTTGGAATGTCAAGTCGCCTCTTTCATGACCAAACGCTTGGTTGTGATCACTAGAGGGTCTTGTGACGCGCCACAGTTGGTTTTGGTTGAAGAAGATGTGGTGTTCCCAAGCGATGCTGAGCGCCATGTGCACATCTGACTTATTGGGAGCGCATCCTCTTTGGAAGCAATGCTCATACATGAAGCCGAGGGCGAGATCTGTTGCGGCTCTAGAGCAGCGGAGGCCATCAGTAAAGTTGGTCACCCCTGTCAGAACATCGTCTTCGCAGCTGCCGCTGACATCGATATTTTCATTTATGCCGACGCTGAATCGTCCGTATAGAATGGAAATAGCTAGGTTGCCGTAGAAGCTAAAGCCGCAGCCTATGCCCCAACGAGAATCTAAACCGCCGCGGACTCCTAATCCCCAGAAGTTGTTTTTCATAGCAGCAACATCATTTGTTGCATCTACAACAGGGTAGTCGGAGTTCGTTCCATCGTAATAGAAATCATGTTTTTGCTTAATCCATGCAGCGCGCAGGCCCATGTGAGGACGCAAGGTCAACCACTTGCTGGTATAGAAAGCTCTGCCCAGTTCTAGATCGACGATATTTAAGCGCAGATGCCCTGTTGCATGGGCATCCGATGCCGTCAGCTGGTCATCTGTAGTTCCTAAGTCAGAATAGAGGGGAAACAGCACTGCCGTGCTAGGCACACTGTCGCCATCGCAATCTTCACCTTCCTCATCTCCATGAGAATGGCGGCCGTGGGTGCGGAACCATGTCCAGTTTGCGTATAAATCCCAGCCATCATGCTCGAAATTATAGCCAAGGCCCACTTTGAAACCCCAATCCCATTTGAAACTGAGATGCTGCATCTCGCCATCGACGATGGTGCTGAGATCGTCCCCGCCTGCATTGTCATTATCGACGAGCACATACTCAAGACCGTCTTCAGCAGCGTTCCAATAGAGCGCAGAACCGGTGATGAACCAATTGCCTACCCCGCAATCCATGGGAGAATAGCAACTAGCATTGGGTGTATACGCTACGTCCATGTCTTCCGGACAGCAGCAAGACATCTTTCTGCTATTGTCGGTTTGCTTTTTGTTCATATCGGACTGCTTTTTATTCGCCTGCATCTGCATATCATCTGCAGATAACAAACTTGTAAACGTTACAAGCGATGTAGCTGCGACCGGCCACATCTTTTTTAGGTTCCACTCCATAAAGATCCCCCTGGGTTTGGATCAGTAAAAAAATATAAACACTTGTTACAGGCCCCCCAATCCAAGGGAACCTCTTAATGACTCCAATCTATTTTTTAGTATATTTTTTGGTCAATAAAAAATCTGCATTTTTTATTAGACGCGCATCATGCGGACGATGTTGTCGAGCTCTTGGAGCCAAAGAAGGGATTGTTTGCCGAGCTGTTGAAGGATAAAAAACCAACCTGCCCAAAGCAAAGCGAGGCCTAGAAGCGATTTGATCGACATCCCTAGGAAGGCGATCTGCACTTGGGGAGCGAGCCGGTTGGCAACGCCTAGAAATACCTCGGCCATGAGGATGGCAACAAGGGAAGGGGCTGCGAGTTGGATCGATATCGCCGTAAATTGTGTGAGCAGGCCGGCGAGGGTTTTCCAAAAGGGAAGGGAAAAATTAAATAGGGCCGAAGAGAGAAATTGATCGATCGGGATGAATGTGTAGGACTGTAGGATTCCTTGGAGGAAGATAAAAGGGCCCCCGATCTGATAAAAGAGCACGATGAGCACGTAATTGTACAATAAGCCAACGGGGGAGGCCTGCGTTTGCGTCGTCGGATCGTTGACTTGCAGAGCCGAGGAGCCGCGCAAAAAATCGATGAGTACCCCGGCGGATTGGGCAAAATAGAAGGGGATGGAGGCAAGCAATGCTAAAACCATGCCGATGAGCAGTTCTTTTAGAGAGTAGGCGATGAAATAGATCGTAAAACCGATGGGCTGGGTCGTGCTCGTGATCAAATGGGGCAATAAAACGACCGTAAGGCAGATCGTGAGCCCGATTTTTGCATTGCCGGCCAGTTTTGCCCCTAAAAAAGGAGCGGTGGCGACGATCGGGGCCATGCGCATCAGTCCTAGTAAAAAAATCGAGAGCAGAGAGGGTAGAGATAGATTCGGGATGCTGGTAAAAAAAGAGAGGTAATCGCTGGTGTCCGGTATCAAGTCCATTTAGGAAAATTCATAAAGATGTTATTTGCGAACTGGAGCATTTGGGCAGCCAGCCATCCTCCCATGAGAAGAAGGGTGGCGATCACAGCGAGAAGTTTCACCATGAAAGAGAGCGTTTGCTCTTGGATTTGAGTGGCCGCCTGAAAGACGGCGACGAAGAGGCCCAGCATGGTGCTGATCAGGATCGGAGGGCCGGAAAGGATGAGGATCAGGAAAAGAGCCTGGTAGGAAAGTTGGTAGATTTCGGCGTTAAACATCTTCTATATGTCCTCCTAACGGAATGAAAGTACAAGTCCTTGGATGATCAATGTCCACCCGTCGACCATGACGATTAAAAGGAGCTTCAGCGGCAGAGCGATCGTCAGCGGCGATAGCATCATCATCCCCATGGCGAGCAGGATGTTGGAAGTCACTAAATCGATCACGAAGAAAGGAAGATAGATCAAGACTCCGATTTCAAAGGCGGATTTGAGCTGCGAGGTGATGAAAGCGGGGATAAGGACGATGAAGTCATTTGGCTTGAGGGATTTCCGGTAGTCATCCGGGAAAGATTTATAGGCCAATTGGTAAAAGCCCGTCATGTGTTTGCCGATGGTATTGCGCTGTAAGAAGTCGCGCAAGGGTTCTTTAGCCTTGTCTGCGATGTTGACGATATAAGCGGCAGTAGGTCCTGAAAATAACTGCTGCGGGGCTGCTTTAGCGGCATAATCGCCGGCTGCTTGATACATGGCTAGCCCTGTCGGGTACATCACGTAGATGCTCATGAGGATAGCGATCCCGTTGATGACCTGGTTAGGAGGCGATTGCTGAACGCCGAGAGCGTTGCGCAGCAGCGATAAGACGATCACCATTTTCAGATAAGAGGTGAGCATCATGATCACAAAGGGAAGCAGGGCGAGGCCGGCTAAGACGGCGAGCTCGACCGTGATGGGAGGGGTAGCCCCCGCATCCGGATTGGGATTAGCTTGCTGAAGGATTTTCTGCGCAGCTTGTGGAAGATCTTGGGCAAAAAGATCTCCTGAGCAAAAGAAACAGGCGATTAGGAGAATCGCAAAAGTTTTTAACATCATGCGCGTCCGTTAGTGGTTCATGTATTTCGCAAATGCGGATTCTAAAGCGCGCCATTGGTTTTCAAGGCTTGCATTGATGATACCCGATTCCGTTTCGATGATGCAGCCGTGGGGGGCTACATCGGCGCGCTCTTGAATGGAAAGGCTCTCGAGTTGTTCCAGAATCTCTTTAATCCGCGGTTTGTTCGCCTCTAAAATCTCTTTATCGGTCTTATGCACGTAGATGGTGATGCGCCGATTTTGCGTGATGGGGGCTAGCGCCTGCAAAACGATATCGACGATCGTGTCTGGGTGTGTTTTGAGCTCCCTTGACACGATCTTTTTAGCCGCCTTTAGAGCTAAGGGCAAGACTTGCTGCATCATCTCATGACGGAGTTTTTTAAGCTCCCTTTCAAAGTTGAGCAGGTGTTCATTGAAGCTCCCAAGGCCTGTCTCAAAGCCCTCTTTTTGTGCGTTTTCCCGCAGGGTTTCGCATTCCTTATCGGTTTGCTTTTTAAATGCGTCGGCATCTTCCTTTGCTTTTTCCAGGATCTCCAGCGCCCGCATCAAGGTGCTATAGTCCTCAGCGGAAATCACCTTTTCATCTGTCGCTGTATGGACATCGCCTTGATAAATGAGGGAGAAAAATTTCATATCTATTCACTCGGCTTTTTGTTTTGCAGATAGGAAGCGAGCTCTACGACTTGCTCTGTCAGCAACTCGGCGGCGCGTGGGTGTTCTAGAGGGGTGCACAGTTTCAAAAGGGCGATTCCCAGGCTAGATTCGAGATGGCGGCTGATGTGCCAGATGAGGCTGGGGTGATTGCCATATAACGCTTTGGCAAGGCGGTTTAGGCCCCGTTGGCGCAGGAGGAATTTTAATGTTTCCCCTTCTCCATCCCATTTGTCCAGCTCCATCCGCTTAAAAGAGAGGCTCTCTTTTTTTTGGAGGAGGAGTTTTAAAAATTCTTGTTCTTCTTTGGAAAGAGCGGCGTAGATCTGTTTTAATTTCACCTTTTCGATGATTTGGCGGATGTCGCCGGCTAAGTCGCGCAGGCCCAAAAAATCGATCAGGGCGAGGAGTTCTGTAAAGGAAAGGGGCAGCAGCGCATTTAAGGGGGCGTCTGGAAGGCACTCTTTGGGCAAAAGATCTTTCATATCCGCGCTGATTTTCTCAAAGAGGATCTGTGTGAAAAATTGCTTGGCGGGAGGCGTCAGAGGGATGAGCTGGTTGGAAAAAAGGAGGGTCTTTTTGAGCCCTTGCGCATGATCTTCGCTTAAGCTGGAAAGAAAAAGGCGGATTTCATTTTCGGGAAGCGTGCGCAGAAAAGAGGCAAACCAAGAATAGTGGATCTCCTCCAATTGCGCTTCGACAGAGGCGGCGGCGCACGTCGGATCCCCATAAGACGGAGGCGTCTGCAAGAGGTTTTCTCTCTCTTCCTCGGGGAGATACCGCATTAAAGCATGGAGCGTTTCGGGGGGGCATTTCCGCAAGAAGGCAAGACAGGTGGTAGCGGCCGTTGTATCCATGAGCAAAGGTTATGTTTTCTCTTCAGGAGGTTTAGAGACTTTCTCAACGGGAATAGGGCTGAGCAGCTCTTTAAAACCCCCCTGTTTGCGCAAGATCGGATAAAATTTCCAAATCAACCACCCGATGACTAGAGCGAAGAGGATCGCCACTAACATCAAAGTAAAGAAGATGAATCGAAAACGGCCCGCTGAACTCTTGCTCATCACGACGGACCAAATGCTGACGTATTCTTTCGCTTTCGGGGACAATTCCTCTGTGACTTGGGCGAGAGTGATATCGGTAAAACGGGAACGGTCTGAAATGACGGTGACGTCGTTGACATCTAGTCCATTCACACTTCCCGCAACCAATCGCTTCACTTTAGTTACTAAATGGCTATTGGGGTCGTCAAGCACGCCCTGATGTTTCACATACACCGCAGCCGTCACTTTTGGCGGGGGGCCTTGTCCGGGGATTCCCGTCTCAGCGGGAGGGAAGGAAAGCTGCACATCCGCGTCGATCACCCCGTCGATTTTCCGAATGGTGCCCGCGATCTGTTCGGCTAATCCGGCTTGATATCTCACCGTTTCTTCTTTATCTGAGGACATCAGCCCTTGTTTGGCAAACAGGGCCAGCAGGTTGGTTCCCTTAATCCGCGGCAGGCCGTTCTGGTTTAAAATAGCCATCGCATCGGTCATTCGATCCGGCTCGACGGCAATGCTCCATAGCATTTGAGAAGCGGCTTGCCCTCCTCCCGTCGTCGTGCTCGGGGAGGGGATCTTGTCTGCTTGGATCCCTTTGCTAGCTAGAAAAACAATGATCTCATTCGCTTCCCGCTCTTCGACATCATTGACGATAACCATGTTGTTTTCACAGCCCACGAGCAGGAGTAGGCAAAGGAAGATAAATAAACGAGAAGCGTAACGGGTCATAAATCTCACTCTTAGATTGGTTCGGCTTACTAAATTTAAAGGATCCCCATTAAAAAGGCCATCAAATTCCTTATAGCAGTTCAAAGAGTTTGCGAATATTTTTTTTAATTTGATTTTTCGTAGATCCAATCGGGACCATTGCCGAATCTGCGCCGGAAATAGTCGGAGATCCCTTGCGAAGCGGCTCGGTAATTCCGCAATTTGTGCAGGCGCTTGCGCTGGTCTTCTTGGGGCTTTAGGAGCTTAAGCAGGGCGAGTTGGCAGGTTTTTAACAGGCGCAGCTTGTAGATGTGCAGGATTTCGGGGAGGAGGATCCGTAGGTAAAGGGGGATTTTTTCTCTCAGAGAGCAGTTTCTTTCGATCCATAGCAAGCGGTTTCTCCACCAAAAATAGGTGGAGTGGGGCTTGCCTCCTACAAAAGAAGCGGAGACTTTATGCCACAGTTTTGCCTGGGGACACATCATGGTCGAATAGCCGGCGCGCCTAGCGCGGAAGCAAAAATCCGATTCCTCCCAAATCAGGAAAAACTTGGGTTCTAACAGACCGATCTGTTCAAAGACGGCGGTTTTGACAAAGAGGGCGCAGCCGCACGCATAATCCAGAGAGCGGGTTTTTTCCCAACTTTTTCCATCATCGATTTCGCGGTTGCCGATCAGGTCAAAGGCGGCTTTTTTAGCATTCCACACCCCCCCCAGATGATCGAAAGTGTTTTTTTGATCATAGAGGTAGATCTTGGCTCCGAGAATGCCAATAGGAGGGTGCATGGCAGAAACAAAGGCGTTCAGCAGCTGCGGGTCGACAACGGTATCGTTATTGAGGAGTAAAAGATAGTCTGGCTTGAGCGCCTTTTTCAAGGCATGCCGGATGCCGATGTTATTGCCTTCCGCAAAGCCGAAATTCTGCCCCGTTTCTAAAATCTCTATATCGGGAAAGCGTTGGCGGATCGCAGCTGCTGAGCCGTCGCTCGATCCGTTGTCGACGACGAGGATGTGAAAGGGGGAGTAATCGAGATGCCGTAAAGAGGCTAGACATTCGAGCGTGTCTTTTTTGCCGTTCCAATTCAGAACGATGATGGAGATTCTAGGCATACACTTTTTGAGCCTGCCAGCCCCGCTCTTTATAGATGCACGCTGCATGCAAGGGGTCTTTTGCGGCATAAATTCCCCTGCCGACAATGATCACATCGCTCCCTTGACCGATCACCGTTTCGGGAGTGAGGTAGCCCTGTCCGAGCGGATCGCCGCCGGGCTGCAGCTGCACGCCGGGCGTCATGTGGATAAAGCGGGGATCATGGGTCAGTTTGCGCTGGGAAATAAATCCGATGACAAAATCGCTATAGGCATGGGCGAGCTCGACGGCCTTATCCGCGTAGGACCCTTCCGCGAGGCTTCCTTTCGAGCTCATTTCGGCAAGCAAGAGAAGAGCCCTCTGTTTGGGGAGACCGACTTCTCTTAGCCCCTCGATGACGCCAAACCCCGGGACGATATGGGCATTGGTGAAATCGGACCAATCGGCAATCCGGTAGATCCCCCCTTGGTACTGATGCTTCACCGTGTTGCCGATATCGGCAAATTTCCGATCCTCGAAAATTAAAAAGCGGTGTTTGTCTGCAAGCGCGCGCAGTTCGGCTGTCACAAGGGGGGAGAAATCCTCTAAAATATCGATGTGGGTCTTTAACACGCAGATCTCGGGTCCGACCAGGTCCGCGAGCGCTAACAACTCTTCGGCGCGCGTCAGGTCGGCCGCTACCGCTAGGTTGCTCTTTTTTTCCTCCATGAGCGCAAACAGCTTCCGCCCTATCGGGTTAGAACTGAACGCTGCGCGTTCTTTATAAGAGGCAGTCTGCATCGATTTTTCCTTCTTGGCGCAGGGTTTGCAACAATTGAGAGACGCTGAGGAGGGCATGGATGCGCACCCCTTGCTTTTCTAGATGTTCTTTGCCCCCCTGCTCGCGATCGACCACGACAGAGACGTCCCGAACCTGCAATCCCTCTTGCCGCAGCGGTTCGATCGTTTCTAAAATGCTTGCGCCTGAGGTGATCACATCTTCGATGATCAAACAGGTTTGATTTTGTGTAAAATGCCCCTCCACCCTTTTTTTGGTGCCGTAGTCTTTGACCTCCTTGCGGCAGAGGATCATCGGCAGATCGCGGTATACCGATAAACTCGCCGCGATCGGAAGAGCGGTATAGGGGACTCCGCAGATGAGATCAAAGGAGAGCGGTTGCATCTGCTGCCAAAGAAGCGCGGTGATCTGTTTGAGAATGCGCGGATAGGAGATGATCAAGCGCAGATCGATATAAATCGGGGATTCGATCCCGCTTTTTAGTTTAAAAGAGCCGAATTTAACGGCTTCGATCGCATGCAGGTCCAGAATCAATTGTTTAAGCATCACCCCTCCTTCTGCTTAAGTGGTAGCGCGCCGCTAAATAAGGATCCCACATCATTCCCGTCGCGCTTAGGGCGGCGTGTGCGCCGGCCTCCAAGAAATGATCGAAGTGCTCGGGCAGGGTGACGCCCCCTACTCCCATGAGGGTCAATCCCAGCTTTTCCTGCTCGTTGATCCGATGCGCTTGTCTGATAAAGTCGAGAGCCGCTTCGCGGATGGGCCCTCCGCAAATGCCGCTCGTGAGTCGATTGGGGCCAAGAGCCGGCTTCCCCTCGTGATCGACGACGGCCATGCTGATGGTATTGATGCCGCAAACAGCCTGTGCGCCTGCTCTAGCGGCGGCAAGCAGCGAAGCGCGCATCTGCGCCTCGGAGGGGAAAAGCCCCATCTTGAGGATCAGCGGGATCGGGTGGATCGCTTGGATGAGCGCGGAGGTCAGTTCGGCAACGGCTCCTTCCGACATATAAAGGCAGCCCTCTTTTTTGCCGACGTTGGGACAAGAGAAATTCGCTTCGATCAACTGCGCTCCCGCTTCTTTTGCAAGACGAGCGGCCAACACAAAGTCCTCAGTAAAGCTGATCTCCCGCCCCGTTGTGCCCACAACCGAGACGATCATCACCTGGCCCGGCTTTAGACTTGCATGGGCTCTTGCGATATCCTCCATCAAAAATGCAGGCGATTTAGAAGGCATCCCAAAAGAATTGGTCACGGCGAGAGCCTCTATATTCGGGAGGGGCTTCTCTATCCGCTTGGCCGGCCTTTCCCGAGAATCCACAAAGATCATATTGGGCAGCTGATGAGCGGGATGTTCCTGGGAGCGGATGGTCTTATAGGTCAGGATGTCAAACCCGAGCGCAGCAGAAAGCGCGATCCATTTTGCGGTAAGAAGAGGACCCGCGGGGATGCCGAGCGGAGAGGCGATCTTGTAGCCGAGAAAGTCGAGCCACTCCTTTTCGGGCGCGAGGCGGCGCACCGGAATCTCCCCTTCGAAAAAAGGCCCTTCCGTTGCATTTTCAGCGTAGCTCTTTTCGATATCGTAAAGGGGAGGGCGAGCAGGAAACCAATCCGGTAAACTCTTAGCTATTGCATGCATACACTTTTCCTTTCAAAATAGTATACATGGGCCAGCCTTTTAAGGTGCGCTCGGCGTAGGGAGACCAGCCGCATTTGGTTTGCAAGTCGGCTTCCCGCAGCCGGCTGATTCTATTTAAATCGACCAGAACGAGATCGTCGTTGGGCTCTAGGCGGAAGATCTCTTCGACGCGCGTTTTCATCAGGTGGACGATCTGGTGGAGCGTCAGGCGGCCTTGATGGTAAGCATCCAGAAGCAGGGGGAGGGTTGTTTCCACGCCGGGAACGCCGGAGGGAGCTTCGCCATAGGGTTTATTTTTTTCCTCCAGCGTATGCGGGGCGTGGTCCGATCCGATCGTGTCGATGATTCCCCCTCGGATGGCGTCCCAAAGCGCTGAGCAATCTGCAGATGTGCGCAAAGGCGGGTTCATCTGCACCTTTGTTCCCCAGATTTCATAAGCGTCTTCTGTAAGCAGAAGGTGATGGGGGGTGGTTTCGGCGTAAATGGGGAGACCTTCTTCCTTAGCTTTTCCGATCAACTCGAGTTCCTCTTTCGTTCCGATATGCAATAAAAAAAGACGGGTGCGGTAGCGCCGTGCGAGTTCGATCGCTTTTTTTGTGGCGCGGATGGCCACTTCCCGGCTCCGGATCAAAGAGTGGGTGCGCGGCGGGCAAACCCCCGGGAAAAGCGCTTTTCGCTGATGGATCAGTTCCTCATCCTCAGCATGAACGGCCACTAAAAAATCGTGTTCTGCCGCCAGGCTAAACGCGGTATGCAAACTCTGCTCATCGTCCATCACCAGATTGCCCGTTGAAGAGCCCATAAAAATCTTAAGAGCCACCGCCTGCCTTTTGGCTTTTCCAATCTCTTCGAAATGCTCTTTATCGGCCCCTAAGTAGAGGCCGTAGCGCAGCGGGATGCCGACCTCTTTGAGCTGCCGGTCGATGAGCTGTTTTTTCTCTTCCAGCCGCTTTTGGGAAATCGCTGCGGGAATCGTATTGGGCATGTCGAAGACAGTCGTAATCCCCCCTTTGATCGCAGCCTTTGCAGCCGAACGCCAATCCTCCTTGTGCTCTAACCCGGGCGTGCGGAAGTGGACATGGGCATCGATCAGAGCCGGAAAGAGGGTAAGACCTCCTCCTTCAATGACGCGGCTCTCGTCGCTCGGAATTTGGATATCCATCCGCGCTCCGTCGAGAGTTTCCACATTCCGGATCTCAATCATCGGTCCGATATTCCTTAATATCGCTTTGAGCGAACATTTTTTCGCAGTACTTGCAGCGCAAGGTGACCTTGCTGCGGAATTCTTCTACAAAAAACGCGCTGAAAATAGGTTCATGGCGGGTGATGCATTGAGGATTAGGGCAGACCAAAATCTTTTCGATCACCTCCGGCAGCTTCGCGGGGATTTTTTTTTCAACCTGGAAGCCGCGGATGATGCTGAGCGTTGCGCTCGGAGCAAAGACCGCGATATCGTGGGCTTCTTGCTCGCTTAAGAAACGGTTTTCGATTTTAATCAAGTCTTTGCGCCCCAATCGGCGGCTGGTTAAATTCAAGCCAAGGGTGACGGGATAGGGGTGGCTGAGCAGCTTTAAAAGATAGATGATGGCGACGGCGCATCCCGTCGGGATATGGTCGATCACCGTCCCCTGTTCAATTGCCGATACAGAAAGCGTTTTTTCCATCTCCCTAACCTCAACGTATCTAGTGCCAAAAACATATTATACGGAAACGGAGCGACTTGTAAAGAGCGAGGTCTCGAGCAAATAATTTAACAGAAACGCCCAGATGACATAATTGGGCGTTTTGCACCCGTTTTTTCGCAAAAAAATGACAATATTGTCAATTATTGCTAGCATAAAGTGACAGGAATGTCATAAATGGGCGGTTTATGAAACGCAAAATGATGAATCGGTTGCTTGAATGGAAAGAGGGAAGAAATCGCAAGCCATTGTTACTTAAAGGGGTACGGCAGGTAGGTAAAACCCACCTTCTGAAGGAATTTGGGAGGATGCATTTCCCCCAATTCCATTATTTTAATTTTGAAAAACAACCGGGTCTTGCCAAAATATTTGACTACGACCTAGTCCCAGAGAGAATTTTAAGCGAACTGAGCTTCCATCTTGGAAAATCGATCCGCATTGGAGCAGACCTCGTGATTTTTGATGAAATTCAAGAGGTCCCGAAGGCACTTACCAGCTTAAAGTATTTTCAGGAGGATTGTCCTCAGCTCCACCTATGCGGGGCTGGGTCTCTTTTGGGTCTACATTTGGGTTCGGGTTCTTTTCCTGTGGGAAAAGTCACTTTTGAAACTTTACGGCCGATGTCGTTCGAAGAATTTTTGATCGCAAATGATGACAAGTCTCTGCCGCTGATCCAAAAGCTTTCCCCGGTAGAAAAAATCCCAGAGATTCTGCATCATCATTTATGGGATCAGCTCAAGCGGTATTTTGTCGTTGGGGGGTTGCCCGAAGCGGTTGCGACTTATTGTGAAAATAAAAACAACCTATTTGAGGCTTGTTCACTTGTAAGAAAAAAGCAGGATGATCTTCTCAATACTTATTATGCAGATATCGCAAAACATTCAGGAAAAGTAAATGCCATGCACATCGATCGTGTATTTCGGTCTGCCGCTGCTCAATTAAGCCAGGTTCAGGATGGGTCTGTGGCGCGATTTAAGTTTAAAGGAGTTGTTCCAGGCGTGACCCATTATGATCGGTTGGCTGGCGCTATCGATTGGCTAGAAGCGACCGGATTGATCATCAAAGTTCATATTGTTAATACGGGACATCTTCCATTCAAAGGCTATACAAAGGAGAATTTTTTTAAATTATTGCTATTTGATGTGGGTATTTTGGGTAGTGTGAGTGGTTTGTCCCCGAAGGTGATTCTAGATTCCGATTATGGCAGCTATAAAGGGTATTTTGCTGAGAATTTTGTAGCACAGGAATTAGCTGGTCATGGAAGAGATAGTCTTTTTAGCTGGCAAGAACATCAAGCAGAGGTGGAATTTCTCGTCGAGGTGGCCGGAGAGGCCATTCCGATAGAAGTCAAGTCGGGCTCGATTACGAAAGCGAAGAGCTTAAAAGTATTTTCAGAAAAATACACCCCCTCCCATGAGATCATTTTTAGCGGACGGCCCTTCGATATCGATCCTGCGGCAAGGATACATTACTATCCCTTGTATTTAGCAGGATGGTTTCCGTTTCAATAGAGAGTCTCTTTGTTAGCGATATCCTTAAGTTCCTTTTCTATGAGCATTGAGCAAGAAATTACCCTTCTGCACCTGTTTTTTTGTATTTGTTCAGTGAACCTATCTCAGTAAAATTTTCGCCGATCACCTCTCCCCAAAGGCAGCTTCCTGTCTGACGAGCCTTCTAATAGAAGAAACCCGTTCACGCATGATCGACATGCTGCGAAATGCCCCGCTTGACAGCTTGGAAATGGACACATATCTCGCTGGTTACGAGGAGGCTATTCTCAGGGTGCACAACATGAACGTGGAAATTGCCCGAGAAATGCTCTTCTTTGTTGCAGAACTTAAGATTCATAGACAATATGTCTATGATTTCGGTGTTGCATTGGGATGCCCGGAACAACAACTGCTGCGTCATGATCTTTGTAAGCTCGATGTAGAACAATTCGAGGGTTATGCACGTTACTTTAGAGGGGGTAGGCAGGATGAAGACAAATTAGCGTATCTTGCCGCCTGGGGAGTTCATCAGCATGAAGAGCACCACCATCAGTCTTATAGTAAGAAAGGCTTTAATTTCGACAACTTTTCAGAAGAACGCCTCCAGAATAATATGCTGGAAACTATAGCAGACTTGCTAGCTGCCAGTAAGCAACGCGGCGGCGGTACAGTCATCGATTATCTGGTCAATATCTTTCCTAAAGAAAACCCACATCCACGTCTACTCCCTTTTCTTGAAGATGCTTTGAAAAAAGCTCATGCTTTCTATCTGGAAAGTGAGGAGAACCCGAATTCAAAACTCAGCATCTTCCAAGGTCTTCCTTGCTGGAATCGCGATGTTGAAGAGGTTTTTAGCCAGTTGCGAGATCTATCCGGAAAGTAAAAAATTTTTTATTTTCGGGAGTCGACTGCCTTTTGCCTCTTTTTTCCGTAGAGAATCTCGGCGGGATCTGTCAGATTTTTTGGAGAGGGGCTTTCGAGGAGGAGGGCGAGGAGGGCTTGCCGGACAAAAAGGCCGTTGGCGGCTTGTTGGAAATAGTAGGCATGAGGGGAGCTGTCGATGGCTGTTTCGATCTCGTCGACGCGCGGAAGCGGATGGAGGATTTTGAGATTTTTCTTGGCTTGGGTCAAGGAGGAGGAGCGCAAGGTAATCGGTTCGGGCAATTCTTCGCCCGACTGGAACCGCTCTTTCTGGAAGCGGGTCATGTAGAGGATATCGACTTTGGGCAAGATCTCTTCGATGGTGCGGTGAAAGGAAAACTTGATCCCCTTGCGGCGCAGTTCATGGCAGATGGCGTCGGGCAGGGTGAGCTGTTCAGGGGAAACCAGGTAGAGGCGGATGTCGAAAAGGCTACAGGCCAACACTAGGGAGTGCGCCGTGCGGCTGTATTTTAAATCGCCGAAGAGGGCGAGTTGTAAATGGTTCAATTTCCCCTGGGTTTCTTTGATGCTGAACAGATCGACGAGGGTTTGGGTCGGATGTTGATTGGCCCCATCGCCTGCATTGATGATCGGCGTCTGCGTGGCGGAGGCGGCAACGCGGGCAGCCCCTTCTAAGGGATGGCGGATGACGATCGCATCCGCATAGCCGCCCATCACCTTCATCGTATCATAGAGCGATTCCCCTTTTTGGACCGAGGTGGAGGAGGCGTCGGCAAATCCGATCACGTGCCCCCCTAAGCGGAGCATGGCCGTTTCAAAAGAGAGGCGCGTGCGCGTGGAGGGTTCAAAAAAACAACTCGCCAGGATTTTACCTGGCAAGAGAAGGCCGGGAGGCTTTTTCTTAAATTCTTCCGCCTTTTTCAAGAGTTTTAAAATCTGTTGCTTAGAAAGATCATGGATAGATAAGAGATGATTCATTGATAAGCCCTCGTCGCGTAATAGAGTTTTAAAGCGGCATTATATGCTTCTTCCACACCTATTTGCAAAAGGCAAAAAGGCTCGCGGCACGATTTGCGCAAGCAGGGGGAGCAGCTGGGCCGTTTTCGGATGACGGAAACGGGAGCGGCTAGATAGGGGCCGCACCGCTCGGGATCGGTGGGTCCGAAGAGGGCGACCGTCGGTGTGCGCATCGCAAAGGCAACGTGCATCGGGCCTGTATCATTGGCGATGAACAGCTCCATCTTTTTGATCAGAGCGGCTAAAGGCCTGAGAGATAATTCTCCGGCCAGGGGGATGGCGCCTTGGATGCGGGAGGCAATTTCAGAGACGAGCGCTTTTTCAGAGGCGCTGCCCGTAATGATTACCTGTGCTCCGAGATGCTCTGTAAGGCGTTTCCCGAGTTCGATAAAACAGGCGGGACTCCATTGCTTAAACATGTCTTTGGCGCCCGGGTGGATGCCGATGAGGGGAATATAGGGGGGGAGAGCGTATTTTGCTAAAAATTGTTCCGCCGCATCCTGGTCTTCGGGGTGGATAAAGAGTTCCAATAGGGGTTCGGGCGCGTGGGCATCGACCTGAGCGGCAATCTCTAAGCGCCTTGCGATCTCATGAACCGGTTTTTGTTCCAAGGGTTTGGTGAGGATAAAATCGAGCCCTTTATGGAGCCCTTGAGTTCCCACGATTTCCGAGGCGCCGATAAAATAACAGAGGGGAAGAGCCATCCGTTGGGAGGTGTGGAATACCAGAGCGGTGCCGATCCATTTTTTTTTGAGGGCGCGCACCAGCTGCCACCAGGGGCGGTCGATGAGAAAGAGTTCATCCACATGGGGATTATGCGCGAGAACCTCTTTTCCGATCGGGCTCGTCAGCACAGCGATGTAGGCGTGCGGGTGGGTTTTTCGGAGCGCTTTGATGGCAGGGGTGGCCCAGAGGGTATCGCCGAGGCCGGTTGTCGAAACGATGAGAAAACGCTCCGCTACCGAATGGGGTTTGCGGAAAGGTCTGAATAGAGAGATCAAGATGCGGATGAAAAAGTTTTTCATTTGGACTGGAGGAATTCGCGCCACGATTTAATGGGTATCTGATCAGGGTGTAGTTCCGTAATGCACTGTAAGAAGACTTGGGCGATTTGCAAGTTGGTGATCAGCGGGATGTGGTGGTCGATCGATAGGCGGCGGATCGTGTAGCCGTCGGTGTGCGCATGGGTGCTGGCCCCGCGCGGGATGTTGATGATCAGATCGACCTGTTTGTGGGAGATGATGGTTGCGACGTTCGGCTCGATCTCCTCGCTGGCTTTATAGAGGCAAATCGAAGCGATCCCGTTGCGGGATAGAAAGTCATGCGTGCCTTCGGTCGAGTAGATGTCCCAGGCTTGTTCTTCCAGGCGCTCTAACAGGGGGAGGAGCTTGCTTTTTTTATCGCCGCCGATGCTGACGAGGATTTTTTTGCGCCGGAAACTCTGTTCGGTAGCCATCCAGGAGTTGAAAAACGCCTCGTGCAGGTCGTGCCCTAAGCAGGCGACTTCGCCCGTAGACGCCATTTCCACATGGGCGACGGGATTGGCGCCTTTGAGGCGGTGATAGGAAAATTGCGGGGTTTTCACGCCGACGTAATCGAGTTCTAGCGTTTCATAGGGTTTGGGGATGTGCTTGCCCAGCATCGCTTCGGTGGCGATCTCGATAAAGTTATGGTTGGTGACTTTGGAAACAAAGGGAAAAGAGCGCGAGGCGCGCAGGTTGCATTCGATCACCTGGATCGCATTATTTTTGGCGATGAACTGGATGTTGAACGGACCTGTGATGCCGAGCGCTCGAACGATCTGCTCGGTAATTTTTTTTGTGCGCCGGATCGTTTCCAGGTAGAGGCGCTGTGGAGGCAGCACCACGGTCGCATCCCCTGAGTGGACGCCTGCATTCTCGACATGTTCGGTGATCGCCTCGATGACGATCGCGCCGTTTTGCGCGACCCCGTCGACCTCGAGTTCTTTGGCATCTGTGATGAACTGCGACATCACCACCGGGTGGTCCGGGGAGACGCGGGAGGCTTCTCTCAGGTATTGTTCCAGCTCTAGGGGGGATGAGACGATGTTCATCGCCGAGCCGGAAAGGACATACGAAGGGCGGATCAGCAGGGGGTAGCCCACCCGTTCTGCAAATTTTTTGGCGTTTTCTAGACTGGTGACCTCTTCCCAAGGGGGTTGATCGATCCCCAATCGATGCAGGAGCGAGGCGAATTTTTGACGGTTTTCCGCCTCGTCGATGGAGCTAGCGGATGTGCCGAGCAGAGGATAGCCCGCTGCGTGCAAGGGGAGGGCCAGATTATTCGCGATTTGTCCGCCGACCGAGACGATCATTCCCCGCGGGTTCTCAAAATCGGCGATGTCCTGGATTCTCTCTAGGCTCAGCTCTTCGAAGTAGAGGCGGTCCGATTCGTCGTAGTCGGTCGAAACGGTTTCCGGATTGGAGTTGATGATTACCGTTTCTTCTCCCCGTTTTCTCAGGGTGCGCGACGTGTTGACCGCGCACCAATCGAATTCGACGGAGGAACCGATGCAATAGGGGCCGGAACCGAGCACGATCACAGGGGATTTTAAACTGGGGTTAAGATCATGGCTCTTTCCATGGTAGGTTAAGTAAAGATAGTTGGTCTCGGCGTCAAACTCGCCGGCGAGCGTATCGATCTGCTTGACAACAGGGGCAATCCCCTGTTCGATCCGCCTTTTTCGCAAAGCCTGCTCGCTCATCTTGTGCATGGCGGCGAGGGCGCTATCGGAAAAGCCGTTCTCTTTAGCGAAGCGGAGGCTCTCTTTTGTAAGAGGGTCTTTGCGCAGCTCTTGCTCTAGGCGCGCCAAAGCATGGAGGTGGCTGAGAAACCAACTGTCGATATGGGAAAGGCGGTGCGCTTCTTCGATGCTTCCCCCTGCTTTAAAAAAAGCATAAAGGGCAAACAATCTCCGGTCGGTGGCTTGCGAGATCTCTTTTGCCGGATCCTCGATCGGTTGGGGATAGTCGCTAATGCCAGAGGCGCGGATGTTGAGCATCCGGATCGCCTTTTGCAGAGCTTCGCGGAAGCTCCGCCCGATCGCCATCACCTCGCCGACGCTTTTCATTTCTGTGCCGATGCTCCGGTCGGCAGAGCGCAGCTTGTGGATATCCCAACGGGGGATTTTAACCACTAAATAATCGAGGGCCGGTTCGAAAAAAGCGCAGGTTTTTTTGGTCACCGCATTCGTGATTTCAGAAAGGCGCCATCCCAAGGAGAGCTTAGCTGCGACAAAAGCCAGCGGATACCCCGTTGCTTTCGAAGCGAGGGCAGAGGAGCGGGAGAGGCGAGCGTTCATTTCGATCACCCGGTAGTCGCCATTTTTCGGATTCAGCGCATATTGAATGTTGCACTCGCCGACAATCTGGAAGTGGCGCGCCGCTCGGATCGCGATCTCCCTGAGCAGGTGGTATTCGCGGTTGCTCAGTGTTTGCGAGGGGGCGACCACGATGCTCTCGCCCGTATGAATGCCCATGGGGTCGAGATTTTCCATGTTGCAAACGGTCACGGCGTTGTCCGCATGGTCTCGGACGATCTCGTATTCCAGTTCCTTCCAACCGGTTAAGTATTCCTCGATTAAAATTTGGGGCGAGCCGCTCAATGCCTCCCTGGCGCGGAAGGCGAGTTCCTGCTCATCCTGGATTTTCCCGGAGCCTAGCCCCCCTAGAGAGAATCCCGAACGCATCATCACGGGGTAGCCGATTTCGCGCGCGGCTCGGAGCGCCTCTTTGACAGAGGCGGCGCAAAAGCTTTTGGGCGAAAGGATGCCGATCGAGGCGAGATTCTGTTTGAAAAGATCCCGGTCTTCCGTCTGGCGGATAGAGGAGATCTGCGTGCCCAACACCTCGACGTTGTATCGGCTAAAGACCCCCAGTTCTTCTAGCTTCAAGCCGAGATTTAAAGCCGTTTGCCCTCCAAACCCGAGAAGGATCCCATCGGGGCGCTCCTTTTCGATGATCCGTTCTACGACGCTGGCGTTAAGCGGCTGCAGATAGACCTCGTCGGCCATTTGGGCGTCGGTTTGCACGGTGGCGATGTTGGGATTGATGAGGATGCAGGAGATATTCTCCTCTTTGATCGCTTTAATCGCCTGGGAGCCCGAGTAATCGAACTCGCCCGCTTGCCCGATGCGCAGCCCTCCCGAACCGAGAAGCAGAATTTTTTTTCCCTTAAATTTCATAGCATTGCGTAAAATTTTTCAAATAACCAAAGCGTGTCTACCGGTCCGGGCGCAGATTCCGGATGGAATTGAACAGAATAGAAAGGGAGCGTGCGGTGGGCGATCCCTTCGACCGACTGGTCGTTCAGATTGCGGAAGGTGACTTGCCAATCGTCGGGTAGACTCCGTTCATCGACGGCATAGCCGTGATTTTGGGAGGTCAAATAACAACGCCCATCGGCTAGATCGATGCAGGGTTGATTTTGCCCCCGGTGGCCATAGCGCAGCTTATAGGTGCTGGCTCCGATGCTAAGAGCCATGAGCTGCGTCCCTAGACAAATGCCGAAGATCGGTTTATTCCTCGCCATCGCCTTTTTCAAGATCCGGATCGTCTCTCCGCACATCGTCGGATCGCCGGGGCCGTTAGATAAAAAAACGCCGTCCCACTCTTCTTGCGTGTAGTCGTAATCGTGCGGCACCCGCTTGACTTCTAGAGGGAATTGGAGGAGGGAGCGGACGATATTCTCCTTCATGCCGCAATCGACGGCGATCACCCTTTTTTTGCCTTTTCCGTAGACCCTGCTGCTTTTGATGCTGACTTCAGCGACGAGAGGGGTCAGGTTGGGATCTGAAAATTGAGGTGCTGCTCCTTCAGGGACAATCGCCCCCAGAGCGACTCCATCGATCCGGAGCCTTTTCGTAAGCGCCCGGGTGTCGACGGCTGTTAACAGGGGCACGCGCTGCTCTTCCAGCCAATCGAGGAGCGATTTTTTGGCTTCGTGGTGATCGAAAAAGGGGCTCAGCTCGCCGATCACGACCCCTCGCGCATGGATCCGCGCCGACTCCCAATATTTTTCTTCAGGGACGCCGTAATTGCCGATCAGGGGATAGGTAAAGGTGAGAATTTGACCTGCATAAGAAGGATCCGTCAGCGATTCGACGTACCCGGTCATGCCGGTTGTGAAAACGACCTCGCCAAAAAAGGTATCCTTCTGCCACGCAGGCGCCAATCCCTCAAAGACTTCTCCATTCTGGAGGATGAGCTTGGACGATATCATATAAGGAAGCAAAGTAGCAGAAAAAATTCCAAAACACAAGGGGAAAGTTATGGCTTGATCTTATGGCCGGATACGTTGCCGAGGCCGTCGTAGGCGGCATATTTATAGAGATCGTGCAGGGTGGGGAAATTGAATACGGTGCCGATCACCTGGTATAGATTTTTTTTCTCTTCGACGAGAGCCATGCCGTAGTGGATCAATTCGCAGGCGATATGCCCGATCACGTGAACGCCCCGGATCACCAGGTCGGATCTATTGAAAATGAGTTTGAGAAATCCCGCCTTTGATCCCATGATTTTGCCGCGAGCCATTTCTGGATAGCGCGCTCTTCCGACGCAATAGGAAAGGTTCTGGGCTTTCGCCTCTTCTTCGGTCAGGCCCACCATCGACACTTCGGGAACGGTATAGATGCCGTAGGGAAAATAGGTGGGGAGATGGTTTAAGTCTTCCGTTTGGAACATGTGCGCTACCGCCACCCTGCCCTGGTCCATGCTCGTGCTCGCCAATGCGGGAAAGCCGATCACATCGCCCACGGCGTAGATATGGGGAATGTTGGTGGCATACCGATGATCGACGAGGATGGTTTCCCGTTTTCCCGTTTTGATCCCCACCTTGTCCAGTTGCAGCTGTTTGATGTTGCCGCTCCGCCCTGCTGCAAAAAGAAACATATCGACATCTAAAAGGGTTCCCGATGTTAATTTGACCTGGAGCAGGTCGCTTTCTTTTTCGGGTACCGAGATCGATTCGATGCTTGTATTGAAGAGGATTTCCACGCCTCCCGCTTGCATTTGAACGATGAGCTCGCGCGCGGTCTCTTGATCGATTTGCGGAAGAATCTGCTCCTTGTCATTGATCAGATAGACGCGGGTTCCCATCGTCGAGAAAATGGTGGCGTACTCGCAGCCGATCACGCCGGCGCCGACAACGCATAAAGAGCGGGGGAATCTCCGGATTTCTAAGATCGTATCTGAATCGTGGATCCGTTTGCCGTCGAAAGGGATGTGGGGAGGATGAAAGGGATAGGAGCCTGCCGCGATGAGAATATAATCCCCCCAAATGCGCTCTTCTTTGGGCCCGCGGACGAGAATCGTATGCGCTTCTTCAAAAGTTCCAATGCCGTGGTAGATCTTGACATGATGCCGATCCAAATTGGCGATGATCTCTTCCGCGGAAGATGCCGAGACATAATTTTTCCGGTACATGAACTCTTCGATAGACGCCTCATGATTCAGATCGCGGTCGATCCCATACAGTCCCTTTTCATATTTGCCGGAGAAATAGAGGGCGGTCTCTTTGAGGGTTTTGGAGGGGAGCGTGCCTGTAGCCACCTCTGCGCCGCCGAACACATCCTCTTTTTCGATGATGGCCACTTTGTAACCGAAGTAGGCCGCCTTGACTGCGGCTTTCTCGCCAGCCGGTCCCGTTCCGATCACAATGAGATCATATTTTTCCATCCACTCTTCCTTTTTTCTCAGATATAGCAGATAAGTGAAAAAGAGGCAGTTGCAAAACTCAGGTTCTGTCGATTTTCGGGTTCTTTTTAGCCGATGCCTCAAAAAAAGGTGGATTCCTATGTCTATGCCGTTAGAAGTGCAAGCCGAAATGCTCGTGCATAAAATCAAGCACTACCTGATCACCACCATGGGGGTGACGGTCGATGAAGCGAATAACGAGGAATTTTACCGCGCCTTCTCCCTCACCCTGCGCGAAGAGATCATGATCAATTGGACCGCAGCGGGCCATACGCAGAGGCAGAACCATGTGCGGCGCCTTTATTACCTATGCATGGAATACATGCCCGGCCGCCTGCTCGGCAATAACATCACCAATATGAATGCGATCCAGTTAGTTAAAATGGTATTGAAGAACATGAATCGCAGCTTAGACGTGGAACTGAATATCGAACCCGATCCTGGGCTTGGCAATGGAGGCCTGGGAAGGCTTGCCTCGTGTTTTCTCGACTCCCTGGCGACGCAGCAGTACCCCGCCGTCGCCTATGGCTTGCGTTATCAATACGGCATCTTCGATCAAGAGGTCTGGGGAGGGGTGCAAGTGGAGCGTCCTGAGAACTGGCTGTTGCATGAAAATCCCTGGGAATTTAGACGGGACGACCACGCGGTTTCCGTCTACTACTCGGGAAGAGCGACCCCTGCGGTGAATAAGAAAGGCGTGGAAGTCTACGAGTTGGCCGATTACGAAGAGGTGCGCGCGCTTGCCTATGACATCCCGATCATCGGTTATCGCGATACCCCCGATTTTAGCGTGGTGACCCTCCGCTTGTGGACGACCAAAGAATCCCCGCGCAACTTCTTGCTCCAGCGCTACAACGCCGGCCACTTGGACCAGGCTGCCGAGAACACCTCTTTGACCGATGTGCTCTATCCCAACGACAACAACGAAACGGGCAAAAGAGTGCGCTTAAAGCAAGAATTTTTGCTCGCCTCCTCCTCCGTTCAAGATATCGTCGCCTATCATTTAAGAAATTATCCCGATATGGCCCTTTTTGCCGATAAGGTGCGGATTCAAATCAACGACACCCATCCGGCGCTGGTCATTGCCGAGTTGATGCGCCTGCTCATCAAACACCACGATTTCGGATGGGAGGAAGCTTGGGAGGTTGTCAAAACGTGCTGCAGCTATACGAACCACACGATCCTCAAAGAGGCCTTGGAAGAGTGGAATGAGAACCGGCTATTCCACCTTCTGCCGCGCCAATATTATATCATCGAAAGGCTCAATTTGGAGCTCTGCAATGCCGTGCGCAAAAAATATCCCGGCGATGAAGAGCGGGTCCAGCGGATGTCGATCATCGAAGGGGGACAGGTGCGGATGGCCCATTTGGCCATTTACGGCTCCCACCGGGTCAACGGCGTAGCGGCATTGCATACCGAGATCCTTAAAAAGAATATCTTTAAAGACTTTTACGAGATGTACCCAGATAAATTCATCAACGTCACCAATGGGATCACCCAAAGGCGCTGGCTCCTTTTATCCAATCCCAGCCTCGCCGGTTTTCTCACCAAGCGCATTGGCAGAGGCTGGATCACCGATTTCCCAAAACTGGCAACCCTTGCCCCGTATGCTGCCGATCCCGAGAGCAGGCATGAATTCATGGACATTAAACGGGCAAATAAACGGGCGCTCATCGCTTACCTCCTCGAAAAAAATCCGCTGCGGGATGCCAAGGGCAGGGTCGTGGAGCATTCCGGCTGTTTAGGCGAAGACGCCCTCTTCGATGTGCAAATCAAGCGGATCCACGAATACAAAAGACAGCTGATGAATGCGCTGCACACCCTCCTCATCTACAACGATCTCAAAGAGAGCCCCTCCTCTAGAAAGGTAAAGCGCATGGTGATTTTCGCCGGCAAGGCTGCCCCCGGCTATGAGATCGCCAAAAATATCATTCAACTGATCCAATGCATCGCTCGCAAGCTCAATACCGACCCCGCCACCCAGCATGCGTTAAAAGTCGCCTTTGTGGAAAATTACAATGTTTCGAGAGCTCAGCTGATCATTCCCGCTGCCGATCTCTCGGAACAGATCTCCACGGCGGGGATGGAGGCTTCGGGGACAGGCAACATGAAGCTGACGATTAACGGGGCTCTGACGATTTGTACCGAAGATGGATCCAATATCGAAATGCGGCAGGCGGTCACAGACCCGTGGTGGCCCTTTTCCTTTGGCCAAAGTGCGGAGAAAAATGAGGAGATGCGCTTAACCCGCTCTTATAATCCCTGGGACATTTACATGCATAACACCCGCATCAAGCGCGCCGTAGACGCCCTGCGTGATCGCTCTCTTGCCGAAACAGAGGAGGAGCATGAGGCGCTGCTCACCCTCTACCGCTCTCTATTAGAACCGCAAAATTCCGATCCGCTCGACCGCTACTTCGTCCTAAATGATCTGCAGAGCTATTACGATACCCAAAAGAAGGTGGAAGATCTCTATGTAGACCCGGAGAAATGGGCCGAATATGCCCTCCACAACATCGCGGGGATGGGGCAATTTTCGACCGACGTCTCGATCCACAACTATGCCCATCAAATCTGGGATCTGAAACAATGCCCCATCGATCCCAGCGAGCTCTCCCGCGTGCGCGCAGAATACAGCGAGCACGACAAATGCCGATTATTTTAAAGAAGGCAGAGGAGCCCTTCAGGCTCCCCTGCGTCTGATCTTAGTTTTTATCACCCAACTGTTTAAGTGCCGCGTCCCCGTAGCGAGCCTGAGCTAATCGACGTAGATCATCGTTGATTTTTTCTAGAGAAATTTCCGGAAATTGATCGTGAAGAGAATTTGTTTGGGTTTCAAAACTTGTGATACTAAAATTGCTTGCAGCTAAGAACCCTATGCACGTTTCAAGTTGGTTATTGTATTTTTTGTTTTCGATTTTTTCGTCTATAAGTAATAAAATTTCATTGCAGTTTGAATCTAGGATGCTAGAATTTTGTGATTCTTTTTCAGATGGTGATTTTGTTGAAATATAATATTTAATGTTTATAACACTCGTTAACAGATTATCTGCAGAAAACGTATCATCTAGAGAAAGAGCAACGGTATCATTCGCATTAGAATAACATATAATTTTTGAACTAAACTCCTCGAGATCCACAGGTGTCAGTTTTTCTGTTTTTCTAGAAATTTCAAACATGTATTTTCTTAAATTTGTAAAATACAGATCGTTTATTTTAATTTTTTCATTTTGAAAAACAAAAGTGGACATGTCAGAGTTCTCTAATGTAGATAGAGAGCGTTTCACGGCGTCTAGATTGTATTTAATTCCCTGTTCCTGGTCTTTTAATAGTTGATATTTTTTTAAATTAGCAACAGGTAGGAGTCGTCCATCAAAATCTAAAGCAATAGCTAGAGCAGCTTCCATCCAATTTTCTTTTGTTCGATCAACTGCATTGGCCATGTGATTCTTAAATTCGGCTTCTCGATCTGCAAATACCATGATTCTGAGAGCCTCATCTACAGCATTATCTGATTCCAATAGGTATTTGGTTTGGTTATGAGCTAGCTCGGCTTCCTGTAATAAGGGTGTTGTCTCATCGAGTTGAGCCTCCAATATAACCTGCTCTTTTTTTAACTTCTCGATCTCGAAGGGAATAGCTGCATTCAAGAAAGAGCGGCTGAAGGTGAATATGCCGGTTTGAAACATGCAGGATAAGACCTTCCAGCAATTGGTCGGGTGCCGATCGCAGAGATATTGGATCACGCAATGTTTATCCTTAAATACGGCGCTCTTGACTAGCCCAGGATGATCGGATTGAAACACCAATTTAAAATAAAAGTTGTTAGAAAAAAGCTGGTAAGTAGTACGGTTAACGCCGCTAAATACAATTTTATCCTGATTAGTTAAAAAATTTGCTACACGATAATCCACATCTGTAATTGAATTGTTAAAAACTGACATATCTTCCTCTTTTATTTTAAAAATCTGTTTTTATATGATCAAATTATATATTATTATCAAATAATTGTACACAAAAATAAGATTCATGTTGAGTAAAAAATAATTTGAAAGCATTTTAAAATAAAATATTTAACTGGAGGGGAAAAGGGACCAAAGGGAGAAAAAGGGACCTAAGAAAAAAAGACTTTGGTCGTTTTAGTCCTTTTGGTCCCTTTCCCTTTTTCTCTCTAGTTCTTCTTTGCTGTGAGAAGTTGATAGTAAGGAGTTCTATCGGTGACAGTGGGAGCGTTTTCATTTTCTTTTGCCCACTGTAAGAATTTAGCCTGTTCTGCTGGAGTCAGAGTTTCCAAAAAGGGGGGTTCCTTATTGCAAATCACAAATGTCATGAATGGGGTGTTCGTATCGTAGAAGAAAACCAATAAGTTTGTACAGTCTGCGGGGATTTGCTCCAGAGCATAGCGAATATATGCATACGTAAAGGCAAGCATGGCTTGCGTGCGGGAAGATTGTATAACTCCATTTCTATAATTACCAAGATCGAAATATTTCTTTAGTTTTGCAGGCTCATGGTAATATTTTTTCAATACCGTATCGAGGAGTTCTCGAAAGAGAACCGCGCGATCGGGACGGCCATTGATCGATTGCATGCAGTTAACGAAAGGCCAGCCTGGCTCCACTGCATCGAAAAAGGCTTTTAATTCATCGACGGGTTTTCCTTGAAAAAGGCGATTGAGTTCATTATCGATCTGAAAACTCCTTAAATCCAGCTCTTGCTGAGTCGGGGAAGTGTACGGTGTGGTGGAGCGGCATAAGAGGTGGAGTTGGGTTCTTGGGCGAATCCTTCGAACAAGATACGTAAAAAAGTGTCGTTAATCCGATCCAGTTCTTGTTTGCATTGCAGGATTTCAACACTGCCGATTCCGCTTCCGTAAGAGGTAAAATCAGTTAAACGATCTCTTAAGTTTAGCAGTGTTTTGCCAACCTGATCTTTGTTCTGATTCGTCACAGTCATTGCGGATAGCGTCTGTAATTCTTGTTGAATACTTCTAAATTCTCCAGATAGAATTGCACGAGTTGCCATAGAGCCTCCTTTTTCATCGAAAAGCATGCCAAAAACGCTCATATTTTTAAACGATATATATTTAGAAGATTTTAGTTTTCACCAATGTGTTCAAGTGCTGCCTCTCCGCAGTGAGCATAAGCTAATTGACGTAGATCATCTTTGACTTCTTCGAGGCTTTGTTGCGTAAATAGCTGCGGGTGAAGATTCTCTTGCCCTAAGAGCCTCGAATCTATAAATTTTTTGTTATCACACAAAAATTGTAGGTTCGAGATGACACCCAAGAAGAAAGATAAATACCGCACCCGCAACTGGAAAGAATATAACCGATCTGTGGTAAATCGGGGAAGCATCACTTTCTGGTTTGATGAGAATGCTATCCAAAAATGGTATTCTATTGAACGGACAGGCAAGCCCGGTCGGCCAGAAACCTATTCGGATGATGCGATTCGCTGTGGACTCATGATCCGAGCTGTCTTCCGTACAGCACTTCGTTTTCTTCAGGGTTTTGTCGACTCTATCATCCGCATTTTAGAACTCGACCTTGTTTGTCCTCATTATTCGGTATTTTCTCGTCGGGCCAAAGGTCTGCATATCGCAATGAGAAAGCTGCTGAAACCTGGAGAGAAGATAAATGTGGTTTTTGATTCGACAGGAGTTAAAGTCTTTGGCGAAGGCGAATGGAAGGTCAGAAAGCACGGTTATTCGAAACGCAGGACATGGCGTAAAGTTCATGTTGGGATGTGTGCAGATTCGGGACAAGTGCTGGTCAGCGCAGTGAGCTCCAATAATGTGACTGATGAAGAGGCAATGATTTTGATGATGGAAGCCCTAGAAGGGATCCCTTTAGGAGACGTTCTTGGCGATGGCGCTTACGACACCATCGACTGTCGCGAGGCGATCTACGATCGGGGAGGCAAGCAGATCATCCCTCCAGACAAGAATGCAAAATTGCAGAAGGGAAAACCTTTCCCATGCCTAGAGGAACGGGATGAAGCAATTCGAAGAATCCAGAACCTTGGGGAGGAAGGTCGAGCCAAATGGAAACAGGAGATCGGATACCACCGAAGATCCCGAGTCGAGACGTTGATGTTTAGGTATAAAACGATATTGGGAGATCGGTTGGCATCCCGCAGAGAGGCGACCCAGGCTACGGAAGTGGCGATAAAACTGGATGTATTGAATCGAATGACAGAATTCGGAAGACCAAAAAGCTACAAGGTAGCAAGTTAAGTCAGGCGACTGCTAGGCAGCTATGCCGCTTGCTGGGAATTGCGCAACAAAGCCCTTCTTCGAAAGAATATTTCGGAAATTTAGCGAGAATCGAGTTTATTCGGATTTCAAAGCTTATGATGCTAAATTTGTCAAAATGAAGGTATTTGATGCTCGCGTCAAGTTCATCGGTGTATTTTCCTTCAGAAGGAAAATTAGCTCTAGGACGCGCATTTAAAAAACATTCTGATTTTGATAGGAGCTCATTTGATAAGAACTTCACAGTATTTTCTTCTATTTTTTCTGGGGGTGTGCATAGTTTTCTGTCAATTTCAAATGTGTATCTTTTTAAACCTCTGCAATATAATGTATTTATATTTATTTCTTCGTTTTTAAAAACAAAAGTGGATCTATCACAATTCTCTAGTGTGGATAGAGATTTCTCGATAGCATCTAGATTTTTTTTAATCTCCGATTCGGTTCCATCTAATAAGGGTGTTGTCTTATTGAGTTGAGCTTGCAATGTAGCACGTTCTTTTTTTAACTTCTCAATTTCGAAGGGAATAGCTTCACTCAGGAAAGAGCGGCTGAAGGTGAATATGCCGGTTTGAAACATGCAAGATAAGACCTTCCAGCAATTGGTCGGGTGCCGATCGCAGAGATATTGGATCACACATTGTTTATCGTTAAATACAGGGCTCTTAACTAGAGCGGGATGATCGGATCGAAATACCAATTTAAAATACAATTTATTAGAAAAAAGATTGAAAGCAGCGTGGTTAACACCGCTCAATATCACCTTATCCTGATTATTTAAAAAAGATGCTATGTAACGATTCATATCTGGACTTAAATTATTAAAAACTGACATATCTTCCTCTTTTGTTTTGTTAAATTATATTATAATTAGTAGATTGTTGCAAATAAAAATATAATTCGTGCTATGTCAAAAAATAATTTTATAGACGTTTTAAAATAAAATATTTAACTAGAGAAACAAAGGGACCAAAGGGAAGAAAAGGGACTTAAAAGACCAAAAGGACCCAAGGGACCTAAGAAAAAAGCTAAAGACTTTGGTCCCTTGCCTTCTTTAAAATAAAATATTGAACTGGAGAGGCAAAGGGACCAAGGGGAGGAAAAGGGACTTAAAAGACTAAAAGGACTCAAGAGACCTAAGAAAAAAGCTAAAGACTTTGGTCATTTTAGTCCTTTTGGTCCCTTGTTTTCTTTAAAAAGAAAAAAGCTAAAGACACTTTGGTCCTTTTAGTCCTTTTTGTCCCTTGTTCTCTCTCTCTTTCTCTAATTCTTCTCTTTCATCAGAAGCTTATAGTAAGGAGTTCGATCGGTGAAGTTCGGAGCGTTTTCATTTTCTTTTGCCCACTGTAAGAATTTTTTCCGTTCTTCTGAAGTCAGAGTTTCCAAAAAGGGCTGGGCCTTATCGCAGATGACCGTTGTCATGAACGCGGTGTTCGTATTGGAGAAGAAAACCAATAGGTTTGCACAGCCTGCGGGTATTTGCTCGAGAGCATAGTGAATACAGGCGCGTGTAAAGGCAAACATGGCTTGCGTGCGGGGAGATTGTCTATTTCCATCTGTATAATTATCAAGATCGAAATATTCCTTTCGTTTTGCAGGCTCATAGTAATATTTTCTCAACACCGTATCGAGGAGTTCTCGGAAGAGAACCTTGCTGTCAGCACGGCTATTGATGCCTTGCATGCAGTTAATGAAAGGCCATCCTGGCTCCACTGTGTTGAAAAAGGCTTTTAACGCATCGGCGGATTTTCCTTTGAAAATGCGATCGATCTCTTTATCGGTCTGAAAACCCTTTAAATCCAGCTCTTGCTTAGTCGGAGTGGGGAGGGAAGTGCGCGGTTGTGATGGAGCGCCGTAAGAGGTCGGTTCGGGTACTTTAATGGATGCAAACACGCTACGTAAAAAAGCGTCGTTGATCCGATCCAGTTCTTGTTTGCATTGCAGGATTTCAACACCGCCGATTCCGCTTCCGCGAGAGGTAAAATCAGCTAAACGATTTTTTAAGTTTAGCAGCTTTTCGGCAACCTGATTTTTGTTCTGATTCGTCACAGTCACTGTGGATAGCGTCCGTAATTCTTGTTGAATACTTCTAAATTCTGCGGATGGAATTGCATGAGTTGCCATAGAACCTCCTTTTTTTCAAAGAGGATACAAAAAATGCTCATATTTTTAAATGATATAAATTATTTTGAGAAGATTTTACACTAACAGCTTCTAACTTAATAAAAAAGTGTAGGAGACCCTTATTGCCTTTCTCCGCGGCTTGGCGGCCTCGCGTTTTCGCGTTGATCCACCTCTGCTAACCTAATGCAGTCTCTAAACATTGATTTTAATTGACCTTGTACATAAAATCGTGCACAACTAATGGTAGACGGGTGAAAAAGCGAGATCTAGAGAAGCAGCTGCGTCAATGTGGTTGGCGATTTGAACGGCATGGCGGGAATCATGACGCTTGGACAAATGGAGAGTTGTTCGAGTTTGTTCCTAGACATGCAGAAGTCAAAGAAATGCTGGCGAAAAAGATTCTAAAGAAAGCTAAAAACAATCCGCCGAAGGAAGGATAGAATGGAAATGGAAGGAAAGATTTGGAAAGAGGGGAGATTCTGGCTGGTTGAAGTTCCGACCCTTGATGCGATGACCCAGGGCAGAACTCGGAAGGAAGCTCTCTTTATGATCAAAGATTTGGTTTTCGAAATGGTTCAATCTTACTTTATTAAAGATGTTGGAGAAGATTTTATAGTAACAGTTTCTGATTATAAGAAAAATGTAATTGGAATTTCTTCTAATGATAATAAGCTTTTGCTCGCTCTATCCTTAAGAAAACAAAGGGAAAAAAGTGGCTCGACCATTAGAGAAGCCGCTGAGCGTTTGGGCTCAAAATCTCCAAATGCCTATGCTCAATACGAAAGGGGAAGAACGAGTATTTCCGTAGACAAATATGAACAATTGCTACATGCAGCTAATCCACGTAAACAGAGTTTTCTTAGAATCGTCTAATCATTCTGAGAGGCCCCATTTGCGGGCGAGCGCGGCGTAGGTGCCGTTTTCTTTGATTTTCTTAAGCCCTGCATCAAAAGCTTCCACTAGAGAGGGAGCTGCATCGTGCAAGGTGATCAGACGGAGTCCCTCTTGATTGAGAGGGGGCGTCGCTATTTTGAGCTGTCCCGAATAGAGGTCTTGGCAGTAGCTTTCTGCCGTTAGGATGGGGATTACCGCGCCGTCGATGGTCCCGGCCAAAATATCATTCAGCGCTTGGGAAATCGAATCGTAAGTGCGGATCAGGATTTCCGGATATTTGGCGAGAAGGGGCTCATCCGCGGAGCCTCGTTGCACGGCGATCTCTTTGCCGCTTAATGCCTCGAAAGAAGTAAACTCCACTGTGTAGGGGAGAACGAGAACGGGGCCGGTCATCAGGTAGAGCGCGGAAAAATCGTATTGTTTCTGATTAAAATTATAGGGCATCATAGAAAAGAGAATCGCCTCATATTCCTTTTCCTGGAGGCCTGAGAGGAGGTTGTCCCAGCTGCGGGTCACCGTTGCAAGCTGGATCTTTTCTAAATGAGAGATTTCCTGCAGCAGCTCATTAGAGAAGGCCGATACGCGGATCTGCTTTTCCGAGATCTCCAGGGGATACCAGGAGGGATCGATTCCGATGCGGACAGAGGCGGGCTTAGATTTTCCTCCGCAGCCAGCCAATACGAGCAGACAAACAAAAACAAAATTGCGCAACCAGTAGATCATTTTAGCATATATTCTATATAATGGTCAAAATGAAGGCTACAACTTTAATTGTCAACTTCGGTGGGCCGCGGAGCCGCTCTGAGATCGAGCCCTTTTTGCAGGCGCTTCTCACCGATCGCGATGTGATTAGAACGCGTCTGCCCAACTATCTGCAAAACTGGCTATTCAAAAGGGTAGCTAGAAAACGCGCCTTAAAAATCGCTTCCGATTACGACCTGATCGGAGGTAAATCTCCTATTTTCGATGACACCGAGGCCATTGCGGAACGGGTCGGTCGGCATATCCCAGTGCCGATTGTCACTTTTCATCGCTATTTACCTGCGACCCACTCCGCTTTTCTTGAAAAAATCAGGGATCTGGAAGGGGAGATCCTGGTTTTCCCCCTTTTCCCCCAATTCAGCTATGCGACAACCGGCAGCATCGCGCGCTGGTTTGGAGCCCATTTGCCGTTTGAGCAAGTGCGCAACTTCCGCTGGATCAAATCTTACTGCGCCCATCCCGCATTTATTCGCTCCAGCCAGGCCTTAATCCGAGAATTTCTCACCAGCCATGAATTAAAAGAGGAGGAGACGATCCTGTTTTTTTCTGCGCACGGCTTGCCGCAAACATTTGTTGCGCAAGGGGATATTTATGAAAGTGAATGTCGTCTTTCCTTTCAAAAAATCAGCAGCGCCTTTCCGCAGGCCTTAAGCCGTTTGGCTTTCCAATCCAAGTTCGGCCCCGAGGAATGGCTCCGCCCCTATACGGATGAGATGTGCGAGACCGTGCTCGAGTGGGGGCAGGGATGCCGCAATGTGGTCTTCGTGCCTTTGAGCTTTACCTCCGACCATATCGAGACCCTCTTTGAGATAGAATACCTGTATCTGCCGATCATTCGGGGCAAAGGCTTGCGCGCTTATCGCTGCCCCGCCCTCAATCAGCGCGCCGATTGGATGGAGGGGATCGCCCAGATCCTACAGGATACCAACTACTCCACCAATCAGATGCTCATCCGGAGTTCTTTTAGAGACTGTCGTTGAAATTAAGCTTCTGTCGATTTTGGGGTTCTTTTGAGCCGATTTTGCATTCTTTTTTGGGGGGTAATATCAACTTGCGTATATGACCCCCCAAAAAAGAATGCAAAATCGGCCAAAATAATCCCCAAAATCGATGAAGCCTTAATTCAACGACAGTCTCTTAGAGCAAGATAGCGCGGAGGATGTAAAAGAAGAGGATGCTCATCGTCGCGCTTGCGGGGAGGGTGACAATCCAGGAGAGGACGACGTCTTTTAGGGTATTTAAGTTGAGGGCGCGCATCCCGCGGGCAAGGCCCACGCCGAGGACGGCGCCCACAAGGCAGTGGGTTGTGGAAATGGGCAGGCCGAGCTTGGAGGCGATTAAAATGGTCGTTGCGGCGCCAAACTCTGCGCAAAATCCCCGCGTAGGGGTGAGTTCTGTGATTTTTTTCCCCACCGTTTCGATCACGCGCCAGCCCCAGGTCGCAAGGCCGATCACGATGCCGATGCCGCCGAAGGCAAGGAGCCAGGGGGGGATCGAAGCGGTATCGGAAATGGCGCCATTTTTGATGGTATCCAAGACCGCGGCCACAGGGCCGATCGCATTGGCCACATCGTTAGCGCCATGGGCAAAGGCGACGAAACAGGCGCTTAAGATTTGTAGGAAGCCGAACATTTTTTCCACCATGTGGTATTCGGAGGTGCGCACGGAAAAAGAGGTCTCCTTGCGCAAATTCTGAGAAAGGGCTTTCACCTCGTCCAATAGGTGCGCCACGCGCGAGTGGGTCTCATCGAAGGAGGTGACGTGCACCCTTTGCAGGTGTTTGATCGCTTTTTCTAAGCTGATCACATTTTGCGGGAGATGGCGCGAAGGGGGATTGAGGAGTTCTCCTGGGATTTTGATCCGCCGAATGATGAACTGGCAGATGGCTCCTGCGATCAGAGCGACGAGCAAGGCAATGCCGAGCGCTTGAGGAAAAGAAAGAGAGAGATCGACATTTTGAAGGCCATTGAAGATGAGGCTTAGGGTAAAGGTGCCAAAGACGAGGAAAACGAGGAGGGGCATCAATTTTTTGGTTGCCTCGGTGGGATTCATGGCAAAGAGAATTTTCTTTTGCAGCACGCTGAAAATTAAGTAAGAGAAAAGGGCGCTTAAAGCTGGCGAGATCACCCAGCTGAGGGCGATCGATGAGACCTCTTCCCATTTGATGCCGTCGATCCCGGCAACGACGCCCCCAAAGCCCAGGATAGCGCCTACGATGGCGTGGGTTGTCGATACGGGCCAGCCAAAATAAGAGGCGATCTGCAGCCAGACGCTGGTTCCTAAAAGGGCGGCGCACATCCCGATGATTAACAGGGTGGGCTGCATCATGAATAATTCGGTGTCGATTAGCCCCTTTTGCATCGTTTCGGAGACATTTGCTCCGACAAAATAGGCGCCGCAAAATTCCAGGACGGCCGCGACGAGAACAGCCTGCTTTAGGGACAACGCTCCAGAGCCCACAGAAGTGCCCATCGCATTGGAAACATCGTTGGCGCCGATGTTCCAGGCCATATAAAAGCCCACGATCAGGACGAGAATTTCTAAGATTGATTCTACTTGCATTCCTTTCCAAAAGGGGTCTACTTAAGTTCCAACACCATCCGGATCCGATTTGCCAATCTCTCCGAGAGATGCGATAGGGCGGCGATTTCCTCGAAGAGCTTCACCCAAAGAATAAAGACGGGAGCTGGGAGCGGGTCGCTGTGGGTAAAGATCTTCTTGGTAAGAGCGTGGTGCATCCGATCCGCTTCATGTTCTTTCCACGCGGTTTGCTCTACCATCGATTTGACCTTTTCCGCCTCGATGCCTCCAAAAGAAGACTCCAGAAGTTCATCGATCTCTGCGATGATCTGCTTAGCGTCCCAGAAGACTTCGGCATTTTTTTTGTATAAGGCGATCAGATCGGCTTGATAATGGGTAGCGAGATCTAAAGGGCGCAGCGTCAAGAGAATTCCAATGTCTTCGGCTTTATCGGCAATGCTGTCTTGGATCGAGAGGATCTCCAAAAAATGCGATCGGTCGATGGGAAGAAAAATGCTTTTGGGAAGGTGATTGCGGATATCGTTTTTTGTCAGATCCGCTTCGTGTTCCAAATCGGAGAGTTCGGCGACAAGCCTCTCCATCTTCTCAATCTCTTTTTTGGAAAGGGATTCGAAAACTTTTGTGAGTTTTTCCATACAGCTCGCCACTTTGTTCATGTGCGTTTGCAGAGGAGCAAAGGGGGATTTTCCAAATAGCCTGGCAATTGTCAACATCGCATACCTATGAAATGGATGAGTTGCAAAGTCGGGATTATGTTGCAGCTAGCCATTTAGGTGCAATTAGAACCTGTTCTTAGAGACTGTCCACAAACTTAGGTTCTGTCGATTTTCGGGTTCTTTTGAGCCGATTTTGCATTCTTTTTTGGGGGGTAATATCAACTTGCGTATATGACCCCCCAAAAAAGAATGCAAAATCGGCCAAAATAATCCCGAAAATCGACGAACCCTTAGTTTGTGGACAGTCTCTTAGAGACGAACCTATCTCAGTAAAATTATTTCTTGTTGAAAAATTCCTGAATTCCCTAACATAATTTAATTTTATATGGAGATGGAAGATGGTGGCGACAAAGCTCTTTTCATGGTTGATATTTTTCATGGCTGCTGTTCCTTGCGCATTCTCCTTCGGAGAAATAATAGCCGAAGGGAAGACTAAAATCGTGCGGTCTTATCCAGAAGATCCTACCCTCGCCATTTTTGAATCCAAGAACGATATCACGGCGGGGAATAAAGCGAGGCATGATCTGATTGCAGGCAAGGCAGAGGTGGCTGCTCGCACGACCTGTAATGTGTTTCGTCTTTTGGCTGATTGTGGATTGCCATTGGCTTTTCGAGAACAGCTCGATCCCCGTTGTTTTTTAGGCGAGTTGTGCCAAATGATCCCCTATGAGGTTGTCGTGCGGAGAGAAGCTCATGGATCCTACCTTAAGCGGTATCCCTATCTTGAGAAGGGAAGTGTTTTTCCAACGCTGATCGTTGAGTTTTTCTTAAAGACCAGCAACCAAAACTGGATGGGGATCCCCATTCCAAAAGATGATCCTTTTATACAATTCACCGCTTCCGGCGCAGAATTATTTCTTCCGCATGTTCCTATGGAAAACCAGCAACCTTTCATGACCTTGTCAGACTTTCCTTTAAAAGATCAACCTTTGCTTTTCGAACAAATGGCATTGATCGCAAAACAGGCCTTTCTGGTTTTGGAAAAAGCATGGCAGCTTGAAAATGGCCGCCTTGTCGATTTTAAAGTGGAGTTTGGCTTCAATGCCTTCGGAGAACTCCGCCTTGCAGATGTCATTGACAATGATTCCTGGCGCGTGATCCAAAATAAACAGTATGTCGACAAACAAGTGTATCGCGATGGCGGAACGGTTGATGAAGTCTTTGCCTTGTATCAACATGTGAGTAGAATGACGGATCGCTTCAAACTGCCTTCTCAACAGATCATCTTGTGGCGCGGATCGGAATCGGATGACCTCGCTCCTTTTGTGCAACAACTCGAGCCTTTTTTCAATCATTCATTGAAATCCGCGCAGGTCGCTTCCCCTGTCGATAAGAACCCTGCTGAAAGCTGGCTTATTCTATATGAGAAAATTCGAGAAATTCCCGATTCCGTCGCGATTGCCTGTCTTGACAAAGACGATGGAATAGGATTTTCCGTTTTAGCAAATGCACCGATTCCGATCATTGCGATCCCCACGGAATGGGATCAATTTCATGAAGAGGGATGGCCTTTCATGACGGTGTCGGAACCTCAAAACGCGGTTCTAGCTGCTCTGCAAATCCTCGCAGCCCGAAATCCTCTACTGTATATGCAGCTGCGTCTTAGAGACTGTCGTTAAGAGACAGTCTCTAAGAAAAGAGAGCGCTTTTTTCTTTTTCAGACATCTCGCGCCATCCGCCGAGAGGAATAGAACCTAGGGTGAGGCCGCCGATCCGGATGCGCTGCAGGCCGAGGATTTCCAAGCCCGCTTTTTCGACCAAAATGCGCACTTCCCGCTTCTTGCCTTCCATGACGACGACCTTTAGCGTGCCTTTGCGCACTTTTACGACGCGGCTCGGCTTAATCCAATCCCCTTCGATGTAGGCGCCTTCCGCAATCGAGAGGAGATGTTCATGGGAGATCTCCTGTTTTGTTTTCACAAGATATTCTTTGGCTATGCCGGCGGAGGGGTGGATCACTTTTTGAGCGAAGTGGCCATCGTTGGTGACGATTAAAAGGCCCGTGGTATCGCGGTCTAAACGCCCGATGGTAAATAGGCGGTGTTCTAAACCGCCAAAAAGATCCAAGACAATCTTTTTTGTGCCGATCCGTTTATTGGAGCAGATGTATCCGGTCGGTTTATTGAGGATATAATAAACTTTTTTCTCCTCGCTCCAGATTTTTTTCCCTTGGAAAAGGACCTCGTCCTCTTCTAAACAGACCAGGGTCTGGGGGAGGTATACCGTTTTTCCATTCACCTTGACTTGGCCGTCGAAGATAAGCTCTTCGCATGCTCTGCGCGAGGCGACTCCGGCTGCGGCAAGGGCTTTACTTAATCGTTTTTTTACGCTCATGGGAAAAACCATAATCGATTGGTTTAAAAAGAACAAGATCCATGAGCGCAGAGACTGTAATAAAATATTTTTATATTGACATTAACAAGCAATGACCGCTATATTATTACCTTATTATGGCTACATCTGCTGCATTAAACACATCTCTTCTTAACACTTCTGCGATTCCGCAATCGATCCCTTTTGAGGTCGAGCTAGGCAGAAAAATCAATCTTTGGGCGGCTGCTTTGGAGCAGCCCTTTTGGATGGCTTCAGAAGCTCTCATCGCAAGTACCGTCACAGCCATCCGGCCCGGCGAATATGGACAATGCGAGTACCGCGTTTTAGAGATTCTCAAGAGGATCCTCCTATGTGCTGCCGCGGCGGCGACCCTTCCGTTGACGTTGAGCCTCGCCCTTTTAGGAACAGCTCTTCATCGCATCGGGGATGCCCTCACCGGAGAGCCCTTTATTTACTTGCAAGGAACGGCTCCAGAAAAAATAAACGGCCTGCAACAAGATCGCTTCCTCACCTTAAACGCTTGTCTATTTGCAGGAGGTCTTCCCATTTTTTTAGGGGGAATGCCCTCTGGAAAAGAACGGATTCCCGCCTTAGCTGCGCTCATCAAAGAGAATGATCCCGACATTCTCTGCCTGCAAGAGATGTCTCCCTATCTTTCCCATGAGCTTTATCTTGCGCTCAAAAACCACTATGCCCACTTTTACATCGATATCGGATCGAAGGCTTTCCAATTGGAAAGCGGGTTGTTCTTTGCTTCTAAGCGGCCCATCGTCCGTCCGCCTCAATTCATCCCCTTTCAAGCGCAAAGCAACGGGATCCATAGAGGATTTTTTTGTTTCGAAACCCCTTCTGCGTGGGTTGTGGGAACCCATCTCCAGTCCTGCCAATCCAAAGAAAATCAGGCCATGCGCCGGGATCAACTCGATCAGATCAGAAAAGCGATTCAGGCATTGCCCAAAAATCCTCCCAAACCCTGTTTTCTAATGGGGGATCTGAATATCTCTCGAGGCGAGGCTCCCTATGATGAATACACGGGCTTAAAAATAGAGGAGGATTTCATTGATCCTTATAAAAGGGCTCACCCGATTCCAACCCCTCACAACGCGACGTGTACGGGCTATTTTACCGATTATCGCCTTGGCAAAAATCCTCCCAATCCAGATTGGGAATGGATCGACTATGCGCTCCTTGCCAAATCGGAGGATCTCCCGCTGCCTAAATTGCAGACGAAGCTCATCCCCACGTTCGATTTCCATGCTCCGGAGCGCGCCCTTTCCGACCACCGTGGCCTGCTTCTGACTGCAAAATATGCTTAAGGGAGGGTAAGGACGATTTTTCCCCAATGCCGGCCCGATTCCATGAGGGTGTGCGCTTGACAGGCTTCTGCAAGAGGAAACGTGGCGGTCACGACGGGCTTTAAGATTTTCTTCCCGAACAGAGGCCACACGTGCTGCAAGAGCTCTTGGGCGATGCGCGCTTTTGCTTCATTCGATTGAGCCCGCAGCGTGGATCCTAGAATGGTCAGCCGTTTGAGGGATAATCGATTGAGATCGAGGGTTACGGATGAGCCGTGCATAGAGGCGATTTGGACGAGCCTTCCCTCTTCTTTCAAAAGGAGGAGGTTTTTGGCGAAGTAGTCTCCGCCAACCATATCGAGAACGAGATCGACCCCTTTCTCTTTTAGAGAAGAATAAAAATCTTCCTCCCTGTAGTTGATGATCTCATCCGCATGGAGCTCTTTGCAAAAAGCTTCTTTAGCGCGGCTGCCGACGGTGGTCGCTACATGAGCCCCAAAGGCTTTGGCGAGCTGAATGGCGCACGAGCCGATCCCGCTGGATCCTCCATGGATGAGGATCGATTCTTTCGGTTTAAGTTGCGCTCTCATGAACACATTGCCCCAGACGGTAAAGTAGGCTTCCGGCAGAGAAGCGGCTTTGATCGAGGTAAGCTCGTAGGGGATGGGGAGGCATTGCCCTTCTGGAACGGGGCAGTACTCCGCGTACCCTCCTCCATTCGTTAGCGCGCAAATCGGATCGCCTATTTTCCATTTTTTTACCTGAGAGCCGATTTTGTGTACGGTTCCCGCGATTTCTAATCCGAGGATGGGGCTAGCGCCGGGGGGAGGCGGATAACGCCCCGCTCTTTGGGAGAGATCCGGGCGGTTGACCCCTGCCGCTTCTACGCGGACAAGGACTTCCTCGGGCCCGGGTTCTGGAATCGGCGTTTCGTTGATCGATAAAACGTCGGGAGCGCCCGGTTTGGTAAAATCTATAAAGCGCATTCTTTGCCAAATTCTTCCATGAGTTGTTTCTGCTTCGGGGTGAGCCTTTGGGGGATTTTAACCTCAATTTTTACGAGGAGATCTCCGGCGCCTGTTCCTTGCAGATGGGGCATCCCTTTGCCTCGCAAACGGAAGAGGGCGCCATTTTGCGTCCCGGCGGGGATCTTCATCGTAGCGCTTTTGTTGCCGAGCAAGGGGATCCGGATTTCTCCGCCTAAAACGGCGGTGGTCAAGGGGATGGACTGCGAGAGGAGCAGATCGGAGTTTTCTCGTTGGAAGAGGGGGTCTGGCCGGATAGAAATGAGAATGTAGAGATCGCCTCTTCCGCCCCTTCCTTCTTCACCCTCGCCTCGAATTCTGAGCTGGGCTCCTGTGTCTATGCCGGGGGGAATCGTCACGGTGAGTGTCTTGCTGATCCGGACTCTCCCTTCTCCCTGGCAGGTGGGGCAGGGGTCGCGGATCGCTTCGCCCGTGCCTCCACAGCGTGGGCAGGTTTGTACGATGCGCATGCGGCCTGAAGCGGACAGGCGCTGTCCTGAGCCGCCGCAATCGGGGCATTGGATCTTAGCGCTTCCTTTTGCACCGGTGCCTTGGCAACCAGGACAGGGTTCATAGCGGTGAAACAGGATCTGTTTTTCCATTCCCGCCGCCGCTTCTTCCAGGGTGATTTCGGTTGTGATTTCTAAGTCCGCTCCCCGTTCTCTTCCCGCTCTTTTTCTCCCCCGTTTGCCGAAAATATCAAACCCTGAGTCCCCGAAAATCCGCTCGAATAGCCCCTCTCCCACCCCGTAATCGGCCATATCCTCGAAAATACTGCTAAAATCCGTCCCTTTGAAAATATCCTCGTATGCATACTGTTGGTTGATGCCGGCATGGCCATGCTGATCGTATAGAGCCCTTTTTTGAGGGTCGGAGAGGATAGCGTAAGCTTCTGAAATCTGTTTGAATTGTTCTTCCGCTTCTTTTTTTTGTTCAGGGGGGACCCGGTCGGGATGGTAGCGGAGAGCGGATGCCCGATAGGCTGTTTTGATCTCCTCTAGACTAGATCCCTTCGACACACCTAGAATTTCGTAGTAATCGCGCTTGGCAGCCATTAAGTGGAACACCCTCTAAGCGCTCTTTTTCTTGCCCTTGGTATCGTCATCTTCTTTGTAATCGGCGTCGATGACGGTGTCGCCGCTTTTCTGTTCCTGCTTTTGCTCAGGCGCTGCTTGCTTGCGCTGGGAGGCTGCCTTGTAAATTTCTTCGGCGAGTTTATGGGATGCTTTTGTCAGATCCTCTAGGCCTTTTTTGACGCTCGCGATATTTTTTTCCTTGATGGCAGTTTTGAGGTCGTTCATGCGCGCTTCGATCTCCCCTCGCTCGCTCTGGCTCACTTTATCGCCGTATTCTCTCAGAGATTTTTCCGTTGCATAGAGAAGATTGTCCGCTTGGTTGATCGTTTCAACCTCCTCCCTCCGCTTTTTATCTTCCGCGGCAAAACGCTCCGCGTTTTTAATCATCGCATCGATCTCTTCTTTAGCCAATTTTTTGGGGGCTGTGATCCGAATCGATTGTTCTTTCCCTGTGCCGAGATCTTTGGCGGCGACATGGACAATCCCATCCGTATCGATATCGAAAGAGACTTCAATTTGGGGCACGCCGCGCGGAGCGGGAAGGATATCGACAAGATCGAACTTCCCGAGTTGCACGTTATCGGAGGCCATGGGGCGCTCCCCTTGCAGGACGACAATGGAGACGGCGGTTTGATTATCCGCGGCGGTTGAAAAAATTTGCGATTTGCGCGTGGGGATGGTGGTGTTCCGCTCGATTAAGACGGTGTCGATTCCGCCCAATGTCTCAAGCCCTAATGAGAGAGGGGTGACATCGAGAAGGAGGACCTCTTTGATCTCCCCTTTGATGATCGCTGCCTGGATGGCGGCCCCCATCGCAACGCACTCCATCGGGTCGATCCCCCGTTCGATCTTTTTGCCTACGCAGTCTTCCACAAATTTCTGCACGATGGGCATGCGCGTGGGGCCGCCAACGAGGATGATCTTGTCGATCATTTGCGGCGAGAAATCCACCCCCTCCTTTTTGAACGATTCCTTCGCATCTTTTAGCGCTTGTTCTAAAGGGCCGCGGCATCTTTCGACGATGGGGCGGACAAGCTCTTCCAATTTTGCGCGGTTGATCGTGAGGGTGAGGTGTTTGGGGCCGCTCGCATCTGCCGTGATGAAGGGTAAATGGATATCGGTCGCCAAGGTGCTGGAGAGCTCCACCTTTGCTTTTTCAGCGGCCTCGTAGATCCGCTGCATGGCCAATTTATCGGAGCGGAGATCGATCCCTGTCTCTTTTTGAAATGTGCCGACGATATAATCGACTATCGCTATGTCCATGTCCGTTCCGCCGAGCTGTGTATCTCCGCTGGTGGCCATCACTTTGAAGCCCCCCTCTTTCCACATCTCCATCATCGTCACATCGAGGGTTCCCCCGCCATAATCAAAGACAAGGATTTTTAGCTCTTTACCCGTTTTTTCCAGTCCGAAAGCCAGGCAGGCTGCGGTGGGTTCGTTGATGATGCGCAGCACTTTAAATCCGGCGATTTCGCCCGCATCTTTGGTTGCGGTGCGCTGATTATCGTCAAAATAGGCGGGGCAGGTGATCACCGCTTCGTCGACCTGTTCGCCTAAGTAGGCTTCCGCATCTTGTTTGATCTTTTGCAGAATGAACGCCGAGATTTGCTGAGGGGTGAATTCTTGGTTGTTTACTTTGAACTTATAATCGGTTCCCATTTTGCGCTTGGCTGCTCGAATGGTGGCTTCCGGGTTGATCGCCGCTTGCCTCCTGGCTGGTTCGCCGACGAGGCGCTGGCCATCTTTTGTGAAAGCCACATAAGAGGGGAATGCTTTTCCAGAAGCGACACCGGCTCCTTCGGCGGAAGGGATGATCACCGGTCTTCCTCCCTCCATGATTGCTGCCGCGGAATTTGAGGTTCCCAAATCAATGCCAATGACCTTGCCCATCTCTTAAGCCCTCCTATACATCCACCTATCGTTGATTGTAACGGAACGAGATTAAAAAATATTGTAAAAATATTTTGAAATAAAAAGGGCTGATAATCAGATGCTTAGTATGATTGTAAAAGGTGCTTTGCATTATTTGTTCGAGTGGGTTAAATTTACTTTTCAAAAAATGAACCTATCCCAGTAATGAGGTTCTGTCGATTTTAGGGGCTTTTTGAGCCATTTTTTTGATTCTTTTTCGGGGGGTTATATCAACATTCGTATATTACCCCCCGAAAAAGAATCAAAAAATGGCCAAAAATCCTCCAAAAATCGACGAACCCTCATTACTGGGATAGGTTCTTAAGTCATAGGAAATCGGATGAGTACATTACGGCTATTCTTCTCTCTACTTCTCTCCCTCCCCCTGTTTTTATGTGCAGCGCAGCAGCCGGCCGCCCAGAAGCCGTCCAAGGATGCGCATCAGGCGGAAAAGGTAGAAAAATCGGCAGTCAAAGAAAAACCTAAGATCTGCCTCAACATGATTGTGAAAGATGAAAGCCGCGTGATCAAGCGGTGTTTGGACTCTGTCAAATCGATCATCGACTACTGGGTCATTGTCGATACGGGATCAAAAGATGGGACTCAGGAGATCATCAAGACGCACCTTAAGGAGATCCCGGGAGAGCTCCACGAAAGACCTTGGGTAAATTTCGAAGTGAACCGAAACCAAGCCCTTGAACTGGCTCAGGGAAAAAGGGATTATATCTTGTTTATGGATGCGGATGATCTGTTGGAGTTTCAGCCTGAGTTCCAATGGCCTTCATTCCATTTCGATCTTTACAACATGTGGCGAGGTGTCAAGGGCTTTACCTACCACAAACCCCAGTTGGTAAAAGCGGGGCTGCCTTGGAGATGGGTAGGCGTCACCCATGAATATTTGGATTGCGGGCAGCCGTATACTTCCATGGTCTTGGAAAAAGTGCTTTATATCACGGGGGATGGGAGCGCCAGCTCTCGCGACCCGAGTAAATTTCTAAAGAATATTCGGTTATTGGAAGATGGATTGAAAAAAGAGCCCCATAACGATCGTTATGCCTTTTACCTCGCTGAAAGTTATCGGGATGCGGGCGAGAAGGGAAAAGCTTTCGAATGCTATCAAAAACGGATCTCGATGGGCGGATGGGATGAAGAGATTTTTTGGTCCAAATTGCAGATTGCCCATCTCCTACACGGGATGGGGGTGCCCATCCAAATCGTGATCGAGGCTTATAAAGATGCGCATCAGTTTCGACCCCATCGGATAGAGCCGACCTATTACCTTGCGGCCATTTATAATGAGCAGCGCAACTATAACAAGGCCTATGCTTGCCTCAAGGCAAGGGAGCTGATTGCTCAGCCCGATCAGAAGGACAGCCTGTTCAACCACGATTGGATTGAGGAGTATGGCCTTGCTTTTCAGTTATCGATCTGCTCGTATTATCTCGGCCATTATCAAGAGTCATTGGATGCCTGCGACAAACTGCGGACTATTGCCGATCTACCCAAATCATGGGCTGAGCAAAATGAAGTGAACCGCGCATTTGCTGTAGATAAGCTCAAGTTGCTTCCAACTGCCAGTCAAGCAAAATAGAGAGTCAACGACAGTTTCTAAGCGAGCGGATGAGGGCTTCTTTATCCAGTGTGGCAATCCATATTTCCGCGTCGTCTTTGCCATAGGCCAAGTAAATAGTGGAGTCCATAACAGCAAAGCCTCCTGGAAAGATGACCCTCTTTGGATGCGAGGAGGTGGTATAAAATCCTTCCGCCATCAGAGGTGCAGGGGAGATTTTTGTGATTGCAAAGGGAGGGGAGGCTGAAAAGGTATAGGCGCCCATGAAATAATGCCATAAATCCCAGTGCCGGGAGGCGGGTGAAGAGGTGACGATACCCGAATGAAAAAACGCTAAATATTCCCCGTCGACTAATTGGGGAGGGCTGCTCCCTCTCAGCGTGCCGTGCGCCCAGTCGAGAGGGGCATGCGTTTCATGGAAAAAATAGCAAGAGCCATCGTAGAGATTGGGGCGGAGGATCTCGTGCGGGTTGATCGAGTAGATCATCAGAAGCGTGTTGTTCCATTCAAAGGGAAGCCAGTTTTTTTGACACCATTGCGTATGGTGTTTGCTTCCATAAACCAGTTTAAGGGGAGAAGAGAGTGTGAAGTGCCCATCCTCATATAGAAGTTCGGCGATAAACATATCGCGCCGGCCATAAAAGCCATATGTTTCGATGCCGTCGTTATAAATCAGAAAAATCCTCCCCCGATAGGAAAACAGCCTCGCATCTTCTGATTGAGAAGGAGTGGGGCTATCGGGAGCACGCGTAGGGAGCAGCTCCGGTTCAGAAATGGGCTGCAATCGATCATTTAAGAGCACAATGCCGATCTGGCTCACGGAAGGCTGATGCTCGAGATCGGGGCAATATCTGAAAAGCAGCAGAAGACCTTCTTCGGTCTTGAAAATAGAGGGATTGAATGCGTTTGGAAAGCGATCTAATTGAATCCTTGTGGTGGCCGTGATCACTTTTTTCCCATCGACAACCGTTTCACGGTCATCCCACGCCCATCCCTGGAGGCAAAATAGGCTCATCAATAAGCCGAGAACAGATTTTTTTTCCAATCCCATCCATTTAAGCATTCTAAAAAAAAATCTCATGAGATAAAGTTCCCTCTTTTAAAGCAATGAACATGATAGGCAGGATATGCATGATAAAAAAATGGCCGCAAAGCGGCGTGCCGCTTCTGCCGACTCTTTTTTTTCCATCATGTGTATCATGCTTATCCTATCTATCATGTTCCTGGCTCTGTACAATAAACTTGAAATCAGCGGCTTATGCTAAATTGACAGCATTGGGTATATAATCATGATGTTCTTCAAATTTGTGACGGGTTATTTTTGGTTACGCGCATTATTTACCGGGTTCGTTTTATTTCTCAATCCCCTTTTAGGAACGCAAGCGGCGTATGCCGAACAAAAAGAGGTAAAACTATGCCTCGCCATGGTTGTTGAAAATGAGGGGGCGGTGATCGAGGCCTGTTTAAACAGCGTAAGGGGCATTGTGGACTGTATTGCTATCTGCGACATGAACTCTACGGATAGCACAAGAAAAATCATCAAAAAATTCATAGAGGAAACGGGCATACCGGGGGAAATTTATCAAGTGGAAGCGCGCCATGCGGCGAATAAAAAGGCGCTTTCTGCCCAATATGCTCAACATGTGTTGAGCAAAAAGGGATTTTCGTTATCGGAGACGTATTTGCTTCTATTAGATGCGGATTTAGAACTCAATGTAGGGTCCTCCTTTGATAAAAATGCCCTAACAGCCGATGCCTACCTCGTGCTGGGGAAATATTCCGCTCCCTCTTACGGCAAATATGGCGTGCATCTTGTTCTCGCTTCCAAGTCTGAAGGGGGCTTAGAGATGCCTCACCTGCCTTATCAACCATCCAACCAATGCATGAAATTGGGGTCGTTAACCTTGCACGATCATGAAGGGGAGCCTTACAGGACCGATCAGTTGAAGCGGAAAATGAAAGAGGCGAGCGAAGGGCTCAAGAAGGAGCCGAGCAACGCGCACTATCTATTTGAGCTTGCGCAATTGCATAAGGCGGAAAAGGATTATGAGCAAGCGGTTAAGGAGTATCAGAATCGATGCGAAAAGGGAGGCAATAGCGAAGAAATCTGGTTTTCGAAATGCATGATCGGAGAGTGTTACGAAGCGCTGGGGCGGTGGGATCAAGCTCTGTATTCGTATCTGGAGGCCTACCAATTTAATCCTAAGCGTGCGGAACCTTTGCGGAATATTGCGCTCTACTATCGCGAGCACGGCCAAAACGATCTTGCCTATCTGTTTGCAAAACAGGGCTCCCGCATCCCTTTTCCCGAAGATCAAATCCTATTTTCATCCTATCCTCTGCATCACTATCAATTTGATGAGGAACTTTCCATAGCTGCCTATTACACCCCCTATAGGGAGGAGGGATTCGATGCCGTCAACGACCTCGTTTTGAGAAAAAACGTACCGTGGTATATCAAACAGCAAGCCTATCACAACATGCAATATTACATGCATCGCTTGCCTGATGCCCAATTTAAACCGATCGATATCGATTTGCCGCTGATTCAAAAAGATTCGAATGAGCGCTACCACCCGATGAACCCCTCTATTGTTAAAACAGAAAATGGATACGATGTGATTTGCCGGACGGTTAACTTCACGCAGACCGGCGCTAAAATCTTCCAAACCACTGATCCGACGGGGATCTTTCGAACCAGAAATTTTCTGGTTCGCTACGACCGCCATTTTAACTTGCTCGATCAGCGAGAAATTGTCGAAAACCTGTCCAGAAGCCGCAGGCGCTCTTTCAATATAGAGGGATTGGAAGATTGCCGTATGGTTGCATATGATAAAAATTATTGGTTCACCTGCACCACATTCGATACAAATCCAACAGGCCATCCTCAAATCTCTCTATGCAAGTTGGCTGACGCTCAGCGGACAGCCGATAAAACCATTCAGGTAGAGAAGCTCGTTCCTTTATTGGGTCCCGATCCCCATCGATGTGAAAAAAACTGGCTCCCTTTTACAATAGATAATCAACTATATGCGATCTATTCCTATGATCCTTTGATGATTTTTCAGCCAAATCGAGAAACCGGCGCGTGTGAAACGGTTCATTACGATCAGCCTAAACACGACTTTTCCCATTTTCGAGGTTCAGCAGCCCCCATCGCATTAGATGGCGGCTATCTTCTACTTGTGCACGAAGTGGGTCTGCATCCCAACGAGGAGCGGTTCTATATGCATCGCTTCCTCTATCTCGATGGGGATTTTAAGATTAAGAAGTTATCGAAGCCATTTATTTTCCAACACATCGGCATTGAATATTGCGCCGGCATGGTTTTGGATCATGCGCAAACCCACCTCGTGATGACAATAGGGATAGAGGACCGAGAAGCCCATTTTTGTTTTGTCGATCTTCAGACCATCCGAGCGATGTTGAGCGTTGTCACCTTCTAATACTTCTCCTAGCGCAGCGTTTGCAGGAAATGTTCCAGCGCGCGCGCCTGTTTTTCATTGTCTACAAGGCACCGAATCGTCTTTGCCGACTCTTCTTGCAACTGATGCCGATAGGCGGTATCGAATAGAAAACGCTCCATTTTGTCTCTGAACTCCTCATAAGAATCGAAAAAGAGCGCCGTTTTTCCTTCGATGCACCAGTTCATGAGTCGACTGCCCTGAGAAAAGGAGCGTTTCAAAAAAACAGGCCTGCCCTGCGCTAGACTTTCTACGATGGTGTATCCGAAACCTTCCGTGTCTTTTATATGCAGAGTTGCAGCGCTTTCTTCGAGCGCTAAAGAGACCCCCTTAGGGGAAAGCTTTTCGTGATTGACAAATGACACGTTGGGGTAATGAGCTCGAAATTCCTCTGAAAAGCGCTGGTAAATCTCTGCTCCTTGTTTGAAAGCGGGATAGCGGTAATGCAGGGCCAGATAGCTATAAATGAGAGGCTGATCGTTTGTGCCCGCAAAGGGCAGTCTATCATAATCGATCCAAGGAATCCAATGGGCGATGTTGGCGTTGTCATTTTTGAACAAATGTTCCGTACAGGCATCTGCCACCAGAAGATTCTTGAGAAATTCTTTAGAATAGGCTGTGCAGTTATTGCCCGAGTAATAGGCGAGTTTGGTCTTTGCGGATTTTTGCAGTTTTTTGAAAATCGCTAGAAGATCCTCTTCTACTTCGCGCGCATTGATGAATAATACATCGGGAGGGCGTTTGAATAGGTCGTCCTTTTCGATGATTTCGATGTGTTTAGCGAGATAGGGATGCGCAGCGATGAATTCGCGCGGAGACAGGTCTCCATAAGAGAGTTTGAACTTGCTTTTGACTTTAGATGGGGCAAAAGAGCCTCCGGGCAGAACAAGGGTATGGCCGAGATGCTTAAGGGCCAATCCCATAGAGGTTGTTAACGCCGGATGGATATTGGGAAAAAAGATCCGGAGTTTCTGTGTGCTGAGGGGGCTGGGCGGTCCATTTTTCAAGGCGCGGATCACTTCTTTTTTCTCTTGGCTCACCCAGAAAGTGGTTCCCATGCCATTGGAAAAATGGATCTTTTCATAGTTGCAAGGGGTCTGAATCTTTGACCAGCCGTATTTCTCGTTAGCGCAGTTTGTATCGTGGGCAACAATGATGGGCACGCGGCCAAAGAGCTCGTTAACGAGATCGCCGCGCATATGGATGCCCGGATCGACGAAGGCCATCTCATAGGTTTTTTTAGAAAAAAGTTCATCGCACAGATATTTTAACTCTAAGAGATAAGAGGCGTCGATGAGGGCAGGATCTTGACTCTTTTGATGGGAGATGATGTCGGCTTCTTGGATAAAGGGGCTGCTAAGGCATAAGAGAGGGTGCCAATTCGCGTATTCTTCGAAGAGTTGGAGGCATTGATTATACCACCTGTCTGATTCATAGAGACGGGCGCACCTGTCGCACGGTTCAATCGATGGGTCGGGTAGGACAAACTCTAGAGAGGTGACCTCATCGCAATGATCCAAGAAGAATTTTGTGCCGTATCCCAATCCAAACTCCAGAAAAGAGTGGATGTGGATAGGACCCATTAGTCTCTTAAAATTTTCGATGTGGTCTGTGTAGTCATCGTTGATTAAATAATCGTCTGTCAAAAAGTCGCTTGGGTTGCTGTGTGCTGTTAAAGAGAATAGGCAGAGTACAAAAATGAGGATTTTGGTTTTCATAGCGATAGCCTGAGTTTTAAGGTGCGTTCTTAAAAAAATCAGTAATGAGTAATTTGAAGTCATGCCCGAGGACTTTAGGCATAGAGCCCTAAAATCTCAAGGAAAATTTTTATTCGCTTCTAAGGCATAAAAGAAGGATCGGTCGGTTTGCAATAGGTTTCTTTAATGAAGATCAAAAGGATGAGGGCGATCACGAGGTATGCCGGCAAGGTGAGAAAGGCCAGTTTGTAGACGTGCACAGGGAAGACGCGGGCCCCCTCAACGAGTTTTCCTTCCCACCCCATGTCGAGAAATCTCCCTGTCAGCGGATCGGAGAAGGCGCCAAATAACGCATCGAAGGCGTTCATGAAGCCGATGGCTGTAGCGGCGATGAGGGGAGCGCTGATCTCGCGGATCATCGTAAAGCAGAGCAGGAAGCTGCTGATGGAAAACCCAAAGAGGAATAATAGAGCGCCCAGCAAGAACGGGGAGAGATTCGGCGTGTAGATCGCCGTGGAAATGGCAATGAGGCCGATCACCGTTCCCCAGCACATCACGATGCGGCGCTTGCCGAGCCAATCGGAGAACCAGCCAAAGAGGGGCGCGCCTACCGCAAATCCGATGAAAATCAGGGATACCTCGTGAGCTGCAAACGTATGGGGCAGATTAAAGGCTTCCGTGATGAAAGGAACCCCCCATAATCCCCCAAAGACAGAGACGGGAGCAAAGGCTAGCCCGCTGTAAATAGATAACCACCACGACTGGGGATTTCTAAAAATTTGCCGGCAGCTGGCAAGAAACTTGACTTTTTCAGGGGTTAGGCGGACCGCTTTATAATGGTCGGGCGCTTTATCCCGGATCACGATCCAAAACAGCGCGGCTAAAACCAATCCCGCAATGCCGATCACATCCATCGCCGGGCGCCATCCTAAAGCTTTGATGAATGCCGATAGGGGAGCTTGCCCGCCGACCGCGCCCAACATCCCCACCGTCATCATCAAGCCTGCCATGAAAGCAAATCGGTTAATGGGGAACCAGTTTGCGATGAGTTTAAGGCAGTTCAAAGCGGCAAAGGCAGCTCCCGTCCCGGTAAGAAAACGGCCGATCCCCGCTAATAGGAGCGAATGGGAATTGGCGAAGATCATAGCGCCGGAGGCGCATAGGGCGATGGCGAGGGTGGTGATCCGCCTTGGCCCAAAGCGATCGATCAACAGTCCAGCGGGGATTTGCATGAGGAGATAGGCATAGAAGTAGGTCGCGGCGAGGTTCCCTAGCTGCGCCCCGTCGATTTGAAAAGCCCCCATCAATTGCCCGGTCATGACGCTCGGGGAGACTTCGAGGGCGTATTTGTAAAACATGAATAGAGCGCTGAGCAGCCAGACGATCCAGGCGTAGAAGGGGTTGTGCGGTTTCATGAAAATCCCATTTACAAAAGAGCCATGATAGAGGATTTCTTTATTTTTGGGTATTATTTTGATATATTCAAGCGATGATCGCCACCATCATCAATTACTGCACGCATGACTACCGTTTCCTCAGCTTATGCCTAAAAGAGGCATGCTCCTTTTCCTCTCAAGTGATCGTCGCGGTGTGCGATCATTTTTTTAATGGGGAAGCAGAAGATCGGGAATGGTTAAACCGTTCCTATGCGGAGCATCCCGAATGCACCTTTGTCGAGTTTCATTACGATCCGAAGCAGCCTTACGGGCTGCATTGCCCTTTAACTTCCGCCGATGAGGATTGGATCCATTACTGGCACAGCACGGCGCGGTATGTCGGCTTTCATTTCTTGAAAAAAGAGATCGATACGATCGCTTTTATCGATGTCGATGAGATCGTCGACTCCATGCGGTTTAAAGAGTGGCTGAATCGGTTTGACCACGGTTCTTACGAAGCGCTGCGTCTGTCTAGTTATTTTTATTTCCGCGAGGCGAAATACCGCGCAACGACTTTTCCGCTCAACGTGCTCCTGGTCAAAAAAAGAGCGATCGCCTCTCCTGAAATTCTCCTCGATGTGTGCGAGCGGAAGGGGGTTTTTGATGCCATTGCCGGCAGGAAGATCTGCCATGTCAGAGGGCTGGATGATGAGCCGCTCGTGCATCATTATAGCTGGGTGAAGCCTAAACGAGATTTATTGAAGAAAGTCGCCTGCTGGGGGCATCATCGGGAGAAGGATTGGGCGGCATTATTGGAAAAGGAATTTGCGCATCCCTTTACAGGGGTCGATGGACTCTACGGCCTGCATTACGAGGAGGTGGTCCCCCTTCACGACCCGCTCTCTGCGGAGGAGCAGAACACGCCGGCCGCGTCTTTTCCCCATGTGAAAAAGGTGGATGCAACTACGCTTTTCAGAAACAGCATCGCTGGATTAATTTGAAAAAAAGCCTTTTAGCTTATCCAGGAAGCCTCGCTTGCGCGGGGAATTATGGGGACCTTCCAAGTCGGCGAAGGCTTTTAGCAGTTCTTTTTGCTTGTCGCTCAGGCCGACCGGGGTTTCCACGACCACTTTGACAAGCAGATCCCCTTTTCCCTGGCCATGCACGTTGGGCACGCCGGCGCCTTTGATGCGCAGCAGTTTGCCCGTCTGGGTGCCTTCTGGGATCGTGATGCGGCAGATCCCGTCGGCAGGAGAGGGGAGCTCTTTTTTGCATCCTAAAGCGGCTTCGCTGAAATTGAGAGGAACTTCGATGAGGACATCGTCCCCCTGCCGCTCAAACACCTCGCTGGGCTCCACCGTGATGAAGATATAGAGGTCTCCGGGAGGTCCGCCCGCCTCGCCTGCATCGCCGTGTCCTGCCATGCGCAGGCGCATCCCCGTATCGACGCCGGGAGGGATTTTAATGGTGAGTTTTTGTTTTTTCTTGATCCTTCCCGCTCCCTCGCATTCGGAACAGGGAGTTGTAATCGTTTTCCCGCGCCCTTGACATTGGGGACAGGTGCTCGACATGCTGAAAAAGCCGCGCGTTTGGTGGATTTGGCCTGAGCCTTGGCAGCGGCTGCATTTTTTGATCCCGCTTGCAGAAGCGGCGCCCGAGCCGTCGCATGTTGAGCAGTTGACATAATTGTTCAGCGAGACCTCTTTCTCGACGCCCCGTATCGCTTCTTCAAAGGTGATCGGCAGGTTCATTTTTTTACTGGCGCCCTGCCTGACCGCAGGCTCGGCCTCGCCGTCAAAGCCGAAGAAAGATTCAAAAATGGAATCGGCGCCCCCTCCGCCAGCGCCTCCGCCTCCAAAAGCGCCCATGAAGGTGCGGAGAGCCTCTTCCATAGAAGAGAATCCACCCCTTCCTCCAGCGGACGAGCCCATGCCGGCAGCTCCCTTTAGAGCATCGGCGCCATAGTGGTCGTAAATTTGCCGTTTTTTCTCATCGCTGAGAACCTCGTAAGCTTCCGAGATCTCTTTGAATTTGATCTCCGCTTGCGCGTCTCCAGGATTTTTGTCGGGATGGTATTTGAGCGCGCCTTTTCGATAGGCTTTTTTGATTTCTTCCTGCGTAGCAGTGCGGGGAATGCTCAACGTTTCGTAATAGTCGGCCATAAGACTTTAGAAGCTAACGCGGTAACTGCTCTTGGGCTTTTTATATTTTAAAGCGGCTTTAGATTTAGCGCGGCTTTTAACGGAGGGTTTATCGTAAAAACGGTGAGCTTTGGCAGATTTCATGATCCCTTCTTTGTCTAATTTTTTCTTTAGAGCGCGAAGAGCTTTATCGATAGACTCACCTGTACGAACTTTAACGCTGGGCATGAATATATATTCCTTAAGTTTTGGAGAGTATAGTACCTATATCTTATGAAAGAGGGGGATAATTATACAAGTAAATGATTTCAGAGGGGGGATGTTCTCCGCTTTCAAATTTTTCATAACAATAATCCGCTGGAGGCTGGGGATTGGGTGTAAATCCAACCCATTGCCAGGCGCCGGGTTCGGCGAGGGGGCGGAGAAGGGATTGGAAAGAAAGGGGCTCTGGGGTGGCGATCCACTCCACCCCTTCTAAAGCAGCTGCCAGGGCTTCGAGGGGGAGCATGTTCGGAGGTCGGTGGCATGTAATTTTTTTTTGATTTTTTTGTCCCTTTAAAAGGTAGAAATCCCCCCCCTTTCCCTCGATGATGCTGGCATAGGAGCCGCGTTTTTCGGGTAGATGGGCTAGTAAAGAACAAAAAGAAATCAAGGGGATCTGAAGAGCAAAGCTGAGAGCCTTTCCGACCGCGGCGCCCACGCGCGTTCCGGTGTAGGAGCCGGGTCCTATGCCGATGCCGATGTAATCCAAGTGTTTGGGAAGAAGATGGCCTGTTTCAAAAAGTTTTTTTATCGCTGGCAGCAGGGTTTCAGAGAGTTGATTGCCGTGGACTAGCGTTTCTGAAAGGAGCACCTCACCCTTTTTCGAAAGGGCAATCAGGGCATTTTCCCGGCTCGTGTCTATTATCAAAGCTGTCATAAAAACCAGATTGTTCGATACGTTACTATACAGAGTTGCGGTATTTTGAACGAGTTGCTAGAGTTGCTGGGTTAAGAGACTGTCTCCGAAAATCGACAGAAGCTTAATTTGGAGACAGTCTCTCATAATCGGAGGAAATTTTGGATTACGATCAGAAAAATGAAGCCTCTTTAGATGATCATGTAGAAGAAGCGATTGCGGATACGCTGCAAGAAGAGCAGGACGCGGATGCAGCCTCCCCGCAATCCCCTACTCAAGTTTTTATTATCCCCCTGAATCGGCGCCCTTTTTTCCCAGGGATGGCGGCCCCGATTGTCATCGAACCGGGCCCCTTTTATGAAGTGTTAAAAACAGTCGCTAAGTCGGAGCATAAAAGCATGGGGCTTTTCCTGACTAAACAGGAAGATCTCAATATTTATAAGGCGACATTCGATGATTTATATACAGTAGGGGTGTTAGCGCGCATCCTTCGGATCATCCCCATGGAACAGGGCGGGGCCCAAGTGGTGCTCAATATGGAAAAGCGGATTTCCATTCGCAAACCCGGCAAGGGCGGAAAATATTTGCGCGCCCAGATTGAGTATCACGAAGATCATCCCGGCACCTTATCGAAAGAGCTCAAAGCCTACTCGATCAGCATCATCACGACGATCAAAGAGCTGCTTAAACTCAACCCGCTGTTTAAAGAAGAGCTGCAAATCTTTTTGGGCCATTCCGATTTTACAGAGCCGGGGAAGCTGGCCGATTTTGCGGTTGCCCTGACCACAGCGAGTAGGGAAGAGATGCAGGATGTTCTCGAAACCTTTGAGTTGCAAGGGAGAATCGACAAGGCTCTCGTGTTGTTAAAAAAGGAGCTCGATCTCAGCAAATTGCAAAATAGCATCAATCAGAAAATCGAATCTTCGATTTCTAAGACGCAGCGCGAGTTTTTTTTAAGAGAACAGCTCAAGACGATAAAAAAGGAGCTCGGGTTAGAAAAGGATGATAAGACGTGCGACATCGAAAAATTTGAAACGCGCCTGAAAAAGCGAACGGTTCCCAACGATGTGATGGTGGTCATTAAAGAGGAGTTGGATAAGCTCAATGTGCTAGAGGTGCAATCGGCGGAATATGCGGTTTGCCGCAACTATCTCGATTGGCTCACGACGGTTCCTTGGGGCATTTATAGTCAAGAGAACGATAATTTGGCGCATGCGGAGAAAGTCTTGGAAGAAGATCACTATGGACTTGCCGACATTAAGGAGCGGATTTTAGAGTTTATCGGGGTTGGAAAATTATCCGGCGGCGTGAAAGGCAGCATTATTTGCTTGGTGGGTCCGCCGGGCGTCGGAAAAACGAGCATTGGCAAGAGCATTGCGCGCGCGTTAAATCGGCAATTCTACCGCTTTTCGGTGGGCGGCATGCGCGATGAGGCGGAAATCAAAGGACATCGGCGCACCTATATCGGCTCGATGCCGGGCAAGATGATCCAGGCGCTTAAGTTCACCCAAGTGATGAACCCGATCATCATGCTCGATGAGATCGATAAGATGGGCAGCAGCTACCATGGCGATCCCGGTTCGGCCCTGTTAGAGGTTCTCGATCCGGAGCAGAACCGCGATTTTCTCGATCATTACTTAGATGTGCGCTGCGATCTATCCAATGTGCTTTTCATTGTGACGGCGAACGTGCTGGACACCATTCCGGAGCCTTTAAAAGACCGGATGGATATCTTGCGCCTCTCCGGGTACATTTTGGAAGAAAAGATTGAAATCGCTAAAAAATACCTGATTCCGCGCAACCGCAAAAGCATGGGGCTGAAAGCGTCGAAAGCGGTCTTCACACGGGGCGCTTTAGCGCAGATCATCAATGGCTATGCGCGGGAAGCCGGGGTTAGAAACTTGGAAAACAACATCAAAAAAATCTTGCGCAAAGTCGCTGTAAAGGTGGTCAGACAACAGGAAAAGACGTCTAAAAGCAAAGAATCCAAAGAGAAAAAAGAGGCGGTTAAAACCAAAGAGATCACCGAAGACAATTTACAGGCTTACCTGGGAAAACCCATCTTTACCACCGACCGTTTTTATGAACGGACTCCTATCGGCGTGTGCATGGGGCTCGCTTGGACGGCGCTCGGCGGAGCGACGCTCTATGTCGAAGCGACCAGGGTCCCTGGAGAAAAAACCGAGATGAAACTCACCGGGCAAGCGGGCGATGTGATGAAAGAATCCTCGCAAATCGCTTGGACCTTTTTGCATAGCCACGTGGATAAATATGCGCCCGGGAAGACTTTCTTTGAAAAATCTCAAGTACACCTGCACATTCCAGAAGGCGCCACGCCAAAAGACGGCCCTTCAGCGGGCATCACGATGGCCACCTCGCTCCTCTCTCTCTTAAGAGGGGTGCCTGTGCGCGCGGATTTGGGAATGACCGGAGAGCTGACGTTGACCGGCAAAGTGCTTGCCATCGGCGGGCTGAAAGAGAAGCTGATCGCTGCGCGCAGATCGGGGGTGAAGGTGCTTATTTTCCCTAAAGACAATCGGCGCGACTACGATGAGCTCCCTGCTTATGTCAAGAAGGGGATACGGGTGCATTTTGTAGAGGATTACGAAGGAGTGTACCGTGTTGCCTTCCCCAAAAAATAACTTTCTAAAAACCATTGAGCCCGGAGATCTCGAGGAGGCGGCTGCCCGATGGAAAAGGGAAGGGAAAACGATTGCCACTTTAAATGGTTCCTTTGACCTTTTGCACGCAGGGCATCTCGAAATCATCCATCAAGCTTCTTGCCAAGCGGATATCCTCTTGGTCGCTTTGAATACGGATAGCTCGATCCAGCGGTACAAAAGTCCAAAAAGGCCCATCGTCCCTTTGGTGTATCGCCTGCAGATGATGGCGGCGCTCGAAATGGTCGATTACGTCACCTGGTTTGATGAAACCGACCCGCGGGAATTGCTCGGAAAAATCAAGCCTCACGTCCATGTCAATGGCGCTGAATATGGTGCCAACTGCATCGAAGCAGAAGTAGTCAAAGCGCATGGGGGGCGTCTGCACATTGTCTCTCTCGTCCCCGGGTTATCGACTTCCAGAATCATGGAAAAAATCAAATGCGACTAGTCGGCTCGATTCCAAATGAAAAAGAAGCCTATCTTTTTTACTCATTTCTCTTGAAAGAAGGGATTCAGAATGTGTACGAGCCGTCCGCGGATCCCAAAGCGGGCGCTAAAACCTACCTGATTTGGGTCGTCGAAGAGGATGACTTTCCGGTAGCGGCGGAGTGGCTGGACAGATTTAAAACCCAGCCCAACGCCCCTCCCTTTATACAGGGCGAGCAGCCTTTCATCCCCCCTGTTTCTCCGCCGAGCCAGGCGATTCCTCCCCTGGCGCCGAGCAAGGCGCCGCGCTCTCCCCTCAGCTACTCATTGACCCATTTCTTCTTGCTCCTATGCTCTTTTTTGTTTCTATGGAACGGCTTACAGGAAGCGGAAATAGAGCAAGCGAATGGACCGCTTGCCGTGGAGATCGATTTTACTCCTCTGCAGCGGGCCCTCATGTTCGATGAGCCCAGGTCCCTGATCGCTCTGACCGAGTTGATCGCCGCCCACCCTCTGAAATCTTTTACCGATTTCAAACAGATCCCCCCGCAGGAACAAGAGCTCTTTAACCAGGCCCAAGCGATTCCCTACTGGAAGGGGATCTTCGATCTCCTCTTGCATGGGCGCAAAGAAGGGGCGGGGGATGTGCGCGCCATTCCCCTGTTTGAAAAAATCCGCCAAGGCGAAATTTGGCGTTTGTTTACACCCTGCTTGCTCCATCGCGATTTTTTGCACATTCTCTTCAATATGGCTTGGCTTTGGATCTTAGGCCGCCAGATGGAAGAGCGCCTTCCGAGATGGAAAATGCTCCTTTTATTCCTAATTATCGGCGTCCTCTCCAATGTCGCCCAGTATTTGGTCGATGGACCCTACTTTCTCGGATTTTCGGGCATTGTGGTGGGGATGGTGGGTTTCATCTGGGTTAGACAAAGGGCAGCCCCTTGGGAGGGATACCCCTTGCATCGGGGCACCGTTTTGTTCGTTCTCGTTTTCGTCGGGGCGATGTTTGCCTTGGAGTTGGTCTCGATCGGGATGCAGCTGTTTTCCCAAACAAACCTCTCCGCTCATATCGCCAATACCGCGCATATTGTCGGCGGCCTCATCGGGATGCTGCTCGGCAAGAGCTCTTTTTTCTCGCGCAGGCGGATAGGCCTATGAGCGTGCGCGATCTCATCATTTTGGGTTGTTCCAGCCAGCAGCCCACGCGCCTGCGCAACCACGGCGCTTACCTGGTGCGTTGGAACGACGAGGGGCTCCTTTTCGATCCTGGAGAGGGAACGCAAAGGCAGTTCATTTTCGCCAACGTCGCACCGACAACCGTCACCCGCATTCTCGTTAGCCACTTCCACGGCGATCACTGTTTAGGGTTAGGCTCGATGCTCATGCGTCTGAATTTAGATAAAGTGACCCATCCGATCCACTGTTATTACCCCGCGAGCGGCCAGGTTTACTTTGAGCGCCTCCGCTACGGCAGCATCTATCACGAAAATATCACGGTGATCGAACACCCCGTCTCAAAAGCGGGCCTCGTCCACGAAGACGAGCATTTCCGCATCGAAGCCGATTTCCTCGAGCATGGGGTGGATAATTTAGGCTGGCGCATTACAGAACCCAATACGCGCAAATTCGATAAAGAGAAACTAAAAGCCCACGGGATCGATGGCCCACTGGTCCGCGCCCTAGAGAGCGCAGGATCTGTCCAGATCGGCTCCCGCCTCGTCACCCTCGACGAGGTTAGCTCGCTCCGTCCGGGCGATGTCCTCGCCGTCGCCATCGATACCAGGTATTGCGACGCCGTGGTCAACCTCGTTAGAGGCGCGAAGCTCTTTCTCTGCGAAAGCACCTATTTGGAGGAGCACCGCCATCTCGCTGAGAAACACCATCACCTCACCGCCAAGCAAGCCGCGCAAATCGCAAAAGCCGCGCAGGCCGAGCTGCTCATCCTCACCCATTTTTCCGCTCGTTACCAAGACCTCGAGGCGTTTGGCGAGGAAGCGCGCGCCATCTTCCCCAACACCTTAGTTGCCGACGACCTCAAGGTCTTTCCCTTTCCCCGTTGAGGTTCCTAATGGGAATCGAGAAATGAGATAGAGAGGGTAGTTATAGATAGCGCCGTCGTGTTTTAGATTAAGCGTAGAGGTGCGGATCAGTTTGGAGGGGGCGTATTTTTGATTGTACACGAGAAGGCTCTTTTTTTTCTGATTTGCCCCAGCCTTCACTTCAAGAGGATAGATTTCATGATCTTCTTCGATGAGGAAATCGATCTCTGCTACCCCCTCGCTTGTCCAATAGTAAGGTTCCTTGTGCTGGGTGGCGATCCATTCTTGGGCCACATAATTCTCTGTAAGAGCCCCCTTGAATTCTGTAAACAAAAGATCTCCATCGATCACGGTCTGAGGGGAAAGGCTGCTTTGAGCGCCGAGTAATCCCACATCGGCTAAAAAAATCTTAAAAGTATTGTTGTCGGCATAGGCGCTAAGAGGAAATTTTGGAGATGCGACTAGATAGCTTTTATGGATCAGGCCTGCATCTGAAAGCCACTGGATCGCTTCTTCATAATCTCTGCCACGCGCGCTTTTTCGAATCGCTGCAAAAATGAACTTCTTATTCTCTTTGGCTAATTGCCGATGGACTTGTTTCCAGACGGTTGTGATCTTCATAATCTCATGGGGAGGGGCGTGTTTCGAGAAGTCTTTTTCATAAGCATTTAAGATTTCTAGCTGGATTTCTCTCACGACATTCAATTTCTCAGTTTTTGCATACGCGGCGACAGCTTCAGGCATGCCTCCAATGAAGAAGTAGAGTTTCAGCAGCTCGATTAACTTCTCATGCAGGGGATTCGGAATGGGCTCATCGATCGCATATTCCTCCAGGAAAGTCCGCGTTTTTTCTTGGCCCACTGCGGAGAGAAACTCAAAAAAGGTCAAAGGATACATGGGGAGAAAGTTGACTTTTCCTACAGGAAATCCTTTTCCTCCCGCTGTTTTTACGCCTAACAGGGAACCTGCTGCAACCACATGATATGCGCTGGCGTCCTCGCAAAAGTATTTCAGACTATTGAGCGCTTTGGGACATTCTTGAACTTCATCGAAAATCAACAGAGTGTGCTGCGGCTCGATTTCTACTTCTGTATGGATGCTGAGGATTTTTATCAGCTGGTTTGGGTCTAAGGATCCTTCGAAATACTGGCTTAGCTTTTCATCTTTTTCGAAATTCAAATAGGCCATGTTTTTGTAGGACGTTTTGCCAAAGTGTTTTAGAGAATAGGTTTTTCCAACCTGTCTAGCTCCATTGATAATTAATGGTTTGCGTCTTTCTGATCGCTTCCACTCCTCAAGCTGTTGATGGATATTTCTTTTCATTCTTTTAATTTAAGGCAATTTAGATAAAAAAACAACTATTCCTTAGGAAAACGTGGTTAATCTCACGTTTTTCGTTGGAAAAACGTGTTGAATAGACGCCTTTTTCGTTGGAAAAACGCAGTTTATTTTTATAACATATTGATTTTAAGCAGAATGTGTTTTGTTGAAATTATCAGATTATATAGAATATTTTACTTCAGATTTAATTAATTTGACGTTAAAATTAATATTCTTTTGTTGAAAAAATATCGCAATTTATATTAAAGTTTTTTACAAAAATCAATTTGAAGGAGTATATATGTCTACAGCAAAAATTTTCACTTCTCAATGGCCAAAGAGTCTCTTACCTACGACCTATTCTGAACCTAAAAAATCTGCTTGGAATCTGATCACTTCGTTCAGTGGAGCAAATTATATTCACAATAAGTTGGCTCCTTCGATCAATCCGGCAATCGTAAAAGATCCAGCAAAAGCAGCAGAATGGGATGCGCTGCGCGTTGAATTATTCAGATCAGATGGGCAATACAAAGCGCAGCTAATTCAACTGAATGCGCCTGATGGGACTCTACTCAAAGGAGCTTTTTTTAAAGGCACATCTAATAAGGCTATTCTATTTGCTCTTGGCGCGGGCGGTCGTTTTGAATCAATTGCAAATACCAAAGATGCTGCTCACGTTTTATCCAATTTTTTCGGGGAAAATTAGAGCAAAGGATTAACATCTTCGTTATCAATACGCGCGGTATTGATAACGAAAGCCCAGCGTCTCTTCAGGGATCTTCTTTGGACTATTATACAGCTTGGAACTTCCTGGAATCACAAGGATTGAAGGTGATTCCATGGGGACATTCTTTGGGTTTTAGATATATCGTTCAAGCAGCGGCATGGAAGCAACAGGAAAACCCTACAGCAAAGATTCCTATTGCTTCAGATCGTTCTTTTGACGATATCGCTAATGAAATCAAAGAGTATCTCGGTGGTGTTTTAGGATCTGTGGCTGGTGGCACTGCACAGTACGCTGGCTGGGGAGGAGATGCTCAAGAATTGTGGAACAGCCTAAAGGGAAGAAAATTAATTCTAGTGGCTCCGAGTGATAAAATAGTCCCCTATCAAACAGCGTCACTTTACCAACGGATCCAAGCCAATCTTTTCCACACCCATGCAACAGTATCTGTTCATACAGCTGCTCATTTTTTGCGGGATCGAGCGTCTTCAAAATAGGACGCCAAAGAGCATTCTCCCTAGACGCTATCTCCCATGTCTTGCAAACCGAACCGACATGGCCTAATTCCCGAATCGCATGCGCATTGGAAAAAAGGGAAAAAACCGCAACCAGAGCATCTCTATTTGATAAAGAGTTTGTTGCCATGATATTACCTCAACTTTTGCATGGATTAAATAATTTCACTATTAAACAGGAAATAGGATCTCCCTATTTCCTGAAAAAAGCAATCATGTTTTTATGAGTAAGTTGGGTATAAATCGAAAATATGGGGTTATGTAGCGCGCTCGCCATCAGCCTATGCATCCGCTGCCTTTGCTTGCACAGAAGGAGCTCCTTGCCTTGGCATGCGCATCTGTGCGCACTTGTCCAAGATCTCTCGATCGTCTGTGTGCAAGCCGGGGGAGGCGCCTTGGTGTCTGCGCCGATGCAGATCTGCATGCTTCTGGATGGGCTGATCTTTCGGAAGATGGGGCTGCGCCTGGAATTCTCTTATTTGAGGATGACCCGCTCCTTGATCGGCTCAGCGCGGGAGATGGGGCTCTCTTGCTTCTTGGTTGGAGCTCTGCTGATCCTCGCTTGGAATGGGGCTCTGTCTTTTTTGTTTCCAGAAAAATTATCCTTTGCGCTGCTGGGGATGGGGGGCTTAGGCGCGATCAGCATGGTTCTGCTTCCCGCGCCTAGGGCGGATGCCGTAGATAACGTCTTCCTCTTCAACCTGAGAAAGCGGTTTTGCCGCTCCTGCGCGCGCCTGCCACCTCCCCTATTCCGTAGTGGATTTAGCGGAGAGAAAGTATTCGATATCGACATGTCCGATCAGCCGCACCTGATTTTTTTGTTTATCGAATCTTTTCGCGCAAAGAACATCGGATGCTTAAATGGCGGAGAGGGAGCCAGTCCCCAGTTTGATAAGCTGGCTCGAGAGGGGATTCTCTTTACCCATTTTTATGCCAATGGCACGCCCACGTTGAAGGCGCTCATCTCTTCCCTGTACGGCCTATTTCCCGAAGAGGGATATGCGGCGCTGACCCGCTCCTTCCCATTGAGGGGCATCCCCCAGTTGCTCCGGGAGAGGGGCTATCAGACCGGTTTTTTTCACAATGGCGATTTGCGCTTCGATCGGCAGCAAGAGCTGTTGCGGCGGCAAGGATTTGATCTGTTTGTAGGAAGGGAGCAGATTCAAGAGAGTTTTCCCGACGCGCGCTCGACGAGCTGGGGCGTGCACGACGAATATCTGATGCGCTATAGCATAGACTGGTTGAAGAAACAGAAGACCCCCTCCTTTTTGACGCTGCTCACGATTTCCAATCACCATCCTTGGCTGGTTCCGCCCGAATTTGGCCCGCCTGAAAAAGATCTCTACCGGCGCTTTTTGCAGTCTTTTCACTATAGCGATTTTGCATTGGGGCTCTTTATGGAAGAGCTCAAGAGGAGCGGGCTCAGCCAGCGCACGGTTCTCTTTATTCTGGGAGATCATGGATATCCCCTGGGAGAGCACCGGGACAATTTTACCGTTCATAAACATCTCTACGAGGAAAATCTGCACATCCCCCTGCTCATTTTAGCTGAGGGCAGGATCGGAGGGCCCCAGGTGATTTCCGATCTGGCCAGCCAAGTCGATTTACTGCCGACGCTCATGGATCTGATGCATCTGCGCGGTGTGCATCCGGGTAGAGGGGAGAGTTTGGTGCGCAAGATCCCTGAACGGACGATCTTTTTTCAGAATCCTTATGCGGGCAATTACTACGGCTGCCGGCGGGGCGATGATAAGTATGTGCTGAATCCCAGGCGGGAAGAGGAATTGTACGATCTTCGCGCCGATCCTGAAGAAATCTGCAATTTAGAGAAGCAAAAGCAGCCTCTTGTGCAGGAGCTGAGAGAAGCGGTAACCAGAGTCTTTTGCATAGGGAAAAACACTGCTCCTTCATCTCAGCCGATTCTGGATCTAGCCAATGCCCTGCTCTCCGATCGGGAATTGGAGGCGATTGCAGAGCAGAACATTCCTTGGAAAGAGATCAACCTGTCCCATTGTTTAATGCTGACGGAGCGGGGGATCGGCGCGCTCCTAAAGCGGGTTTCCTCTCTCCAAAAACTCCACCTGAAGGGGCTGGTCCAGCTCGCAGGAGGGTGTTTTACAGGCGGATACCCTAACCTGCGCAAGGTCGATCTCCTGGAATGCGCCTATCTGACGGAGGGCGATTTCATCGATCTGTTGCGTCGCGCCTCCGATTTGCAAGAGCTCTATTTGACCTGTCCGCTGCTCACCGATGAGGGGCTCCGGAAGCTCGCTCAGCTTTGTCCTAGAATCCACACGCTTTTCTTACAAGAAGGGCGTCAGATCACCTCTGCCGGAATCCGCGCCTTTTCCTCTTTGAAGAGCCTCACTCTAGATCGGTGTCCGCTCCTCGTAGAGGCGGGGTTCAAGGTTCTTGCTTTAGAGGAATTGCATCTCATCGCCTGTCCGCACATAGAAGGAAAGAGCCTAGCTCATCTGGCTGGATCCTCTCTGAGAGTATTGACGGTCATGCATTGTCCCAGGATAGCGCTAGATTGCATAGAGGGGTTGAGAAATCAGGGCTTAAGGGTCATCTCCGACTCGATATAATTAGTTCTGGCCGGGTTGGGCGTTGAGCGTCCAGTTGTAATCGAAGTAGAGGAGGGGATATCGAAATGCGTGGGCGCTGATCAGGTGGTGATTGTCTAGCCAAATCAGGGGATCTGGTTTGAAATCGGAAGAATACCATCTGAGAATAGGGGAAAGGGTGATTTGTTGGTTGAGGATCTCCAGCCCCTTGGTGGGATTTCTTAAAAAATTTTGCATCCGCTGATTCAATTGGTCTTGTAAATGTTCTCCGCGGTACGCATAGGGGGCTAAATCTGGGCTAGAAAGGGAAGCCGAGGCCAGGGCAAAATGGATGCGAGTGTCATGAAATTTTTTGCGGATGACCCCATGTTCGATATCGTCCGGAGAGTATTTTTTTTTAGCGACGAGCCCTGTCTTTTTTTTCCAGACGGTGCTGAATAGGGAATTGAGATCGGTAATCGCATGCAGTCCGGGGTGATCGACGATGATTTTGAGAATCAAACAATTGTAGGCATTGATCCACATGGCCAATTGTTGGTCGCAGGGCAGTTCTTCGAAACAGGGCAGATTCGCTAAATCTTTCAGGAGCTTTTTAAAGCTCGCCTCTCCCCGCAATCCCCTGTAGTTCACAAGGGTGGACTTGATCCCCTCGAGTTCTCCCTCTGCGACGTAATCTTTGAGAATCGCATCATAAGCATCGGTCCAGTCGCTGAATGGATCCGCGGAAAGAGAGGATAGAAAGCAGAAGAAAAGCAGGCATTTTAAAAACGTAAGACACCTCCCACGGATTCTTTCTATCTATCAGATGAAGAGGCTATCGCGAAAGTAAAAAATGTTTATTTTTTTGCGGTGGTGGACAGATAGTCGTCGAGGGTGCCGTCAAAGACGCGGATTTTGTTCTCTTCCAAACAGATCAGCCGGTTGACGGCGTTGTTGAGAAGGTCGCGGTCGTGGCTTGCCACGAGGACGGTCCCTTTGTAATCCTGGAGACCCCAGGCAAGAGCGGAGACGGCTTCGAGATCGAGGTGGTTGTTGGGTTCATCTAAAACGAGGACATTGTAATTGCAGAGCATCATGCCGGCGATGATCAGACGGGCTGTTTCCCCTCCTGAGAGGTGGGAGACCGGTTTGAAGGCATCCTCGCCTGAAAAGAGCATTTTCCCGAGCACGCTGCGGATATCCTGATCATAGGCTCCTTCTTTTTTCATTTTTAGCCACTCGAATGCGGTGAGGGGGCTTTTTTTATCGATGATGTCGGAATGGTTTTGAGGAAAATAGCCGATTTGCACCTGGTGTCCGATTTCTATTTTCCCCTTGTCTTGGGGAAGGACTCCCGCTAGCATTTTTAAGAGAGTGGTTTTCCCCCTTCCATTGTTCCCGATCACGCCGATTTTATCGCCGCGCAAGATATCGCAGGTGAGATTTTTGATGACAGGGGGGCCATCGTACGATTTGCCGAGATCTTCTAATTTAAAGACAATTTGTCCGGATTGCTTTTCCGGGGGGTAGAAGCGAATATAGGGGCGCTGGATGTTGGACTTTTTGAGTTCCTGGGGTTGTAATCGATCGATTTCCCGGATGCGCGACTGCACTTGACTGGCTCGCGTTCCGGCGCCAAAGCGCGCGACAAACTCGCGCAGCTGGGAGATCTTTTTATCTTTCGATTTGTTTTCCGCCTCCGCTCGTTCGCGCACGGCGGTTTTCATGACGAGCATTTCGTCGTAATTACCCGGGTAAATGATCAACGTGTCGTAGTCGATATCGGCGATATGGGTTGTGACCGCGTTAAGGAAATGCCGGTCGTGGCTGACAACGATGAGCGTTCCCGTATATTGGTGGAGGAATTCTTCCAGCCAGCCGATCGATTCCAAGTCGAGGTGGTTGGTCGGTTCGTCCAAAAGAAGGGCTTGAGGATTGCCGAAGAGGGCTTGACAGAGCATGGTACGGAACTGCATATCCGTGGGGACGGCTCTCATTTTCTCCTGATGCAGAGGGGAAGGAATCCCCATTCCTGCGAGGAGCTCTTCCGCATTCGATTCGGCGCTGTATCCATCCTCGTCGTTGACGATCTCTTCCAATTCGCCGAAGCGAATGCCCACCTCGTCGGTCATCTCTTGCTCATACAAGCGCTCCCTTTCCATCAGCGTGTTCCACAGGCGCTGGTTCCCCATGATGACGGTATCGATGAGGCGGTAGTCTTTGTAATCTTCGATATTTTGCTTTAAAAACCCCACCTTGTCGGGCAAGGTAACCGTTCCTGAAGTAGCCTCTTCAAGCCCCATCATGATTTTGAGGAGCGTCGACTTGCCCGAGCCGTTGGGACCTGTCAAGCCGTAGCGTTTGCCGCTGCTGAAGGCAGCGCTCACATTATCAAAGAGAAGGCGGGCGGCGACTTTTTTTGAGATGGAATTGAGGGTGATCATATGCTATATAAGAGTAGCAGAAAGGGGAATATGCTCCAAGAAACGATTGCCCGCTTTTTAGAATACTTGCGCGTGGTTAAGAATGCCTCTGAGCATACCGTGCGCAATTATCGCCTCGATCTCTATGATTTTCAAGGGCATGTTGGCGATAGGCTAACAGCGCTAGCCCGCATCGATAGGCCCCTCCTCCGAGACTATTTAGCGCGCCTAGCTGCTCGAGATGCCAGCAAGCGGACGATCCTCCGCCGCCTCTCCTGCCTGCGCTCCTTTTTCAAATACGCGAGCAGGGAGAAGTTGATCGAGCATAATCCCATGGAGGGGATCGACCGGTTCAAACCGGATAAAAGAATTCCTGCCTGTTTGTCCTATGAACAGGTCGAGCGGTTCTTTTCCCAGCCCGATACGGAGACCTATCTCGGATTTCGTGATCGGTGTATCATGGAATTATTTTACAGCTCGGGCTTGCGGGTCAGCGAGCTTGTCGGCCTCAACTTATCCGATTTTGACGCGGGAAATCACCGGCTGCGGGTGCGTGGGAAAGGCAAAAAAGAGCGCGTGGTCCCCATTACACACAATGCGGCGCGCTGGATCCAAGGCTATTTAAATCATGAGGAGCGGCTGAGTGTCGATTTCCAGGCTCTTTTTCTCAACAAATGGGGAACCCGGCTCACTTCCCGTTCGGTCGATCGGAAATTCGATCAATACCTCAAGGCGAGCGGCCTTGCGGGCAAGATCACCCCGCATACCATTCGGCACACCATTGCTACCCACTGGCTGGAAAAGGGAATGGATCTCAAGACGATTCAGGTTCTGCTCGGCCACAGCACCTTGGCGACGACCACCATCTACACCCAAGTCTCCACGCGGCTCAAACGGGAGGTCTATGATAAAACCCACCCTTCTGTAAAAAAATCGGGAAAGCGGTAAGCCGGATTTTGTCGAGAGCAATCATTCATCTAGGGAATTTGTCGCCAAACTCCTCGAGCGATTTATCGGCTTTAGCCCCGCGGAGAACGGTTAAATGGCTTAGCGCTTATCTTGCTTCGGATAGGGTTTATAGCACCTCGCATCTCTACGAGTGTGGCAGGCTCTTCAAGCCTGCATTTTCAGCCTGATGTCGGTGTGTTTTCTGTTACACTTTCCGTAGCCTTGCGGCCCCCAGTCTTTCACTGGTATCCTCTCCTGTGAAGTCCAGACTTTCCTCCCCCATTCAAGATGGCAGCGATTGCTTGCTTTCCCGAAAAACTTAAAGAATTACGCGCTGCTGGCCATCCGCCGGCGGCGGCGCTTCGTAGCGAGGCTTGTTCCTTCCAAAGCTTCGCTTTCTTGCCAGTAGTGGATGCGCGAGCAGTGTTCGCAAAAGACGAGATTTTCCCCTTTGCGGACCAGATTCTCATGCTGTGCGGTTAATACGATATGGCAGCCGCTGCATGTGCGGTTCTCGATAGGGACGATGACGCGGTCTTTTTTATTCCGGAGCAGCCTTTCATAAATGCGCAGGGTGTCGGGATCGGCTTCTTTCGCGAGTTCATCCCGTTTTACCTTTAACGATAACCCCTCTTCGTTGATCATCTTGATGCTCGCTTCGATCTCTTTTTCAAGAGCGGTGCTGCTCTCTCCAGAAATTTTTAAGCTCTCTCTAATCCTCTCGAGCAGCTCTTCTTCCGAGGAGCGTTTATCCACGAGGTCGGAGACTTTTTGTTCGAGGGAGATCCGCTCTCTTTCTGCAGCGGTGATCTCTTGGGTTAAGGCGTTGAATTCGTCGACTTTTTTGATCGAGCTTTGCTGAGCTTCTAAGCGCTTGGTTTTGGCTGTGATCTCTTGGATTTTTTGCTCGAGGGCTTGGATATTTTTGCCCAGATCGGCAATTTCCTGCTCTTTGTCCGTGAACTGCTGGTTCAGCTCTTTGCGCAGATCCGCGATCTGCCCGAGCTCTTTTTGCCGTTCTTTTTTGACGCGCATGAGCCGGATCATTTTCATGTCTAATTCTTGAATATCTAGAACGGTCTTAAGAGATTCTTGCATTGCCTTCCCACCTTTAATACACAAGATACATTATCGATTGGAATCAATATCCTACAAGGAAAAAATGCATGGTAAATTTAATTTTTAATTGAAGAGAAAGGGACCAAAGGGGGAGAGAAAGGGACATAAAGGACCTAAGCGGCCGAAAGGACCAAAGGAAATATAGGGCTCTCTCTGTTGTCGATTAGGTCCTTTTTGTCCCTTTAGTCCTTTTCTTCCCCTTTGGTCCCTTTGCAAAAAATTAGGTTCGCTTGCTATGGTAAACAACTCTCGCCTAAAGGCGAAAGCTTTATGGTCAGCGATTAACTGCCACATGCGTGCGGTTTACAGCGCACGTTGCTCGATCGGCAGATAGAGCAAACCTACAGAGATTCCGACTTGCATTCAAGTCGCTGTGCTGTCGGTTTCCACAAGAACATGTAAAACGGTGCTTTTGTCTTGCGCCAAGAGCACCGCATAAGGAGCAAATTTGACTGCTATAAGCTGGATTCATGTAGATAATCCCCAAGCCGCGAGCTTGGGCCTTGTATTCGACAAACAGTTGCAATTGACTAAAGGCCCAGCGGTGCAGACGAGTTCTGTTTCGCTTGCTGCCTTTGATCCTTTTGCGCATGTTTTTCAAGTCTTCAAGAACAATCATCCCAGCGCCCATTTGAAGGGCTTCTTTCACAATCTCATTGCTCATCCCATGATTGACATGTTTCATCCAGAGCGCTTCTTTGCCAGAGATTTTCTTCAGCAATTGTTTTGCCGACTGAGAACCGTTGGACTGAAGCCTGCGCCGCATGGCGAGATATTGATCCCTTTGAAAGCGAATCTTGCCTCCGCAAATCAATTTGCCGCTACTCATCGCAGCCGCGTTATTCTCCCCAAGATCCACCCCAAGCAGCGTGTCGCTTTGGCTCAAGGCGGGATCGGGAAGATCCAACACAAGGTTAAAAAACCATTTTCCCTTTTTACAGATCAACTCAGCTTCTTTGGGAATACCCTGAGCAAAATACTGCTCTTGGAAGTCGCTCATTCTCATTTCCACTTTAATCCGCTTACCCAAAGTGTAGAGAGAAAGAATTTTTCCTTTGATCGAATAGGTCCGTTTGTCAAAATGGACGCTTGCGTTTTTGCGAAACTGAATCTTTGGAACTTCTTCGCTTTTTTCAATGCCTCGATTCTTATAGGCTTTGCACACGGCAAAGATCGCATTGCACACCATCTGAGAGCCGAGTGGAGATTCCATTCTAATTTTGGAATAGCAAAGATGGTGGAGTGCAACTCGATTCCAACATCGATATTCCATTGCAAAGGGGACGATTTCATTGCAGGCGGAAACAAAATGATGTCCCAACTTAAAAAACTCTTGGCTATCCTCAGCAGCAACTTTAATTTTAATCGAAATCGTGCGTTTCATTGGCTGCAGAAAATACTCAAATCTATTTTAAAACTCAAGTTAAATAAAGGAGCGGCGTTTCCTCCCAGTCCTAAAGGACTGGGTTTCCACGCCGTCAAATAGGATAATCAGTTTTGATAGGACCTAAATCTACAAGCTTTTTTTTTGCTTGCTCGAGAACTTCCAGAGCTTTTTCTAGTGGAAATTCCCAATAAGCCTGCCTAGGATGAGAATAGAATTGAACGATTAATTCATTCGCTTCTTGAGAAATTTCTGCCCATTGAACTCCTTCATAAAAAATTTCAGCTACAAGTTGTTCTCTGTCCGGCAAGCTTGCAACTGTTATACGAAATTTTTCCATGTATTCTGCCTATGGTTCTAAAAAACCAAGAAAGTCACCTTCTGCACTATAACGAACTCCTCCAATATTAGGAGCGTAAATATCGATAACTTTTCCATATCTTTCAAGTTCACCAGGAATAAGTTGTTTTTCTGGATGACTAAGAATTGACTCTAATACTTTTTGACCTTGCTCATTTACCTGAGCTGGGGTTCCGATAGGTTTAGGAAAAACGCTACCCTTCCTATAACCATGTTTCATTAAACCCCTTCCAGCCTTGGTTAACCCGCCTCGATCTAAAATTTTTCCTGCTTCTAATAATTTACTGTTATTACCCGAGATTGCACCCAACAGTCCTGGGGGAGGAAGAGTACCAATAGAAAGCTTACTATTTGCTTCTTTTGCTTCAGGTGTATAAAATTTTGCCTGGTCGGTTGAAAAGAGCTCATCAATTTTTTCATGGCCAGCAGCAATCAACTCTTTGTAATTTTTCAGAGACGATGTCACTTCAAGATCATGGTTAGAAGAGAGAAAGCTATCTGGTGTAATTCGTTCTCCAATATCTTTTATCTCCTCAAATAGTTGTGGGATGCAATAAGCAATGTCAGAAATCCCGTCTAAAGTTTGATGAGCAAAAACTGCACCGAGGTTTCTTACATTTTCTCCAAAAGAAAGACCTTCATGAATGTTGGAATGGCTTGATTTACGCAAAAGATCGCCTTCTTCCATGACTTCCTTGAATATAGAAATATGTTCTTCAAGAGATTCCTTCAAAATAGGAGTTTCGCTCACACTAATATGATTTAACGAAGGATCAACAGGTATTGTTGAGCGGTTAGAAACATCAGATCCTTGATCATTTTTTGTGAGAGTTTGATTTTTTTCTTTTTCATGAGATCCGGATGAAGTTGCTACAGCAGCTCCCGCCATAGCAGCAGTAGAAGCAACTGCAACTGTACAAACAACCACCGCGGCTGCAACAACTACAGCTGTTCCGATAATAATAGCTTTTTTATGCTTCTTTATAAATTTTTTGGTTTGATCCCACTTCTTGTGAATCCAATTTTTACACAAAACAATTTCTCCATATCCTGAATGGACAGTAGAAGTAATTGAAAATTCACTACCTTGATCACAATAAAAGAAATATTCATAGATATCATCACCATACAGTAACTCTTGGATATCGTTTCCCAAAATACACTCTTCATTGATTTCACTAGGGAGAACGCCTTTTTTTGCTAAAAGAACAATAAAATGATTAATTTTCCAAAGTTCTTCAGTGGTGCATCTCTTTTCTAGTTCTCCTTCCTCTAGATTCTCAATGAGAGCTAAAATATCACCATAAGAAAAAGGATAGCCATCTATGATTTGTCTTTGATGAGCTTCCATATCAGCAAACAGCATATTTGTCTGAAGAGATACTGCAGAAACTTCAATAGGTAAATGAAAAACTAAGGTGGGAATGATAAAGAGAGCAATAAATTTGTTAAAAAATTTGAAATGTCGCAAAGTATTCCCTCGATTAAAAAATTAGCTTTGGATAGAACTCGTCTATGAAATATTTTAGATCGTTTTAACAGAAAAATATTTTTTTCAGAACATTTAAATGATTAAAATTTAAAATTGGTTAAAGGTTGTCGCTTAGGTCCTTTATGTCCTTTTAGTCCCTTTCTCTTAGTCCTTTAGCCAGCGAGCCGCCTCTTTGCTGAAGTAGGTCAAAATAAAGCGGGCTCCCGCGCGTTTAATCGAGGTTAAGGTCTCTAGGACAACTTTCTGTTCTTCAATCCAGCCATTTTGGGCGGCGGCTTTGATCATCGAATATTCCCCGCTGACCTGATAGGCGGCGATCGGAACGCCTGGATAGGCCTCGCGCATCCGGTAGATCACATCGAGATAAGCGAGGGCGGGTTTGACCATCACGATATCTGCGCCCTCGGAAAGATCGAGGCTGATCTCCTTAAGCGCTTCGGCGCCATTGGCCGGATCCATTTGATAGCTTTGCCGGTTGCCGAATTTCGGAGCGCATTCGGCGGCGTCGCGGAAGCTGGAGTAGAGCGAAGAGGCATATTTGGCGGCGTAACTGAGGATGGGAAGGGATCTGAAGTCGGCGTCGTCGAGGGCTTGCCGGATGGCAGAGACCATCTTATCCATCATGCCGCTGGGCGCGACCATGTCCGAGCCTGCCTCCGCATGGCTGGTGGCAAGGCGTGCGAGAAGCTCCAGCGTGGCGTCATTATCGACATCCGCCCGCCCCTTGCGGGTGTGGATGACGCCGCAGTGGCCGTGATCGGTGTAGTTGCACAAGCAGACGTCGGTGATCACAAACAACTCGGGGGCTCTTTCTTTGATGAACCGGAGGGCTGTTTGTATCACCCCGTCTTCTCGATAGGCTTCGGAGCCGAGGCTGTCTTTTTTAGACGGGATGCCGAATAAGAGGATGGAGGGAATGCCTAAACGGACCACCTCATCGATCTCGGGCGCGAGTTGATCGACGCTCAATTGAAAATGGCCCGGCATCGAGGCGATCGGGATTTTCATCCCCTGGCCGTGGCGGATAAACAAAGGGAGGACTAAATCGCGGGCCGTCACCTCTGTTTCCCGGATGAGATCGCGCAATTTCGGATGGCCGCGCAAGCGGCGCATGCGAATCTTTTCCATAATGCCCCTTCCCTGTATGGTTATGTTATGCCCATTTTGGGGTTCTATTGGCAAGGGGGAAAGTGTGTCGTTTCTTGAAAAGTATCTCAATAAAGTCCTTCCGGAGAAGCGAACTTCTGCGGCGATTGCCTACCTGGCGGCGCTCGATCATATCAAAGGGGAGTTTCCGCTTATTGCCAATGCCATTGTCAAGGAATTAAAGGATCAGAGAAGCCATCTGAAATTGATCGCCTCTGAAAATTTTTCTTCCCTAGCGGTGCAGCTAGCCATGGGCAATCTGCTCACCGATAAATATGCGGAGGGGTATCCCCAACACCGCTTCTATGCGGGATGCGATAATGTGGATGTGATTGAAGAGGCGGCCATCGAAGAGCTTAAGAGGATTTTCCATTGCGAGCATGCTTATGTGCAGCCCCATTCGGGAGCCGATGCCAATATGGTTGCCTTTTGGGCGATTTTAGTCCATCGGGTGCAGAATAAGGAAGTGGAGGCCCTCGGCAAAAAAAGCGTGGATGAACTGACTCCCGCGGAATATGAACGGATACGCCTACTGATGCTCAACCAAAAAATCATGGGATTGTCATTGAATTCAGGCGGGCATTTGACCCATGGCTATAGACACAACATTTCGGCTAAAATGATGCAAGCGGTCCCTTACGATGTCGATCGGACCACCGGATTGATCGATTACGCGCAGCTAGAAGCGCAGGTAAAAAAGGAGAGGCCTGCCCTTCTCGTCGCAGGCTATTCGGCTTATCCGCGGCTGATCAATTTTGCTAAGATGCGCGAGATCGCGGATACGGTGGGAGCCACCCTGCTCGTCGACATGGCCCACTTTGCCGGACTCGTCGCGGGCAAAGTGATGAAGGGGGAATTCGATCCCGTGCCCTTCGCCGATCTGGTGACTTCGACGACCCATAAAACGCTGCGCGGTCCAAGAGGGGGATTTGTCTTATGCAAGAGCGCCTATCGAGAAGTGGTGGACAAGGGGTGTCCTTTAGTGTTAGGAGGGCCCTTGCCCCACATCATGGCTGCCAAGGCGATCGCCTTTAAAGAAGCCAATACCCCTGCCTTTCAGGCTTATGCGCATCAAATCGTAAAAAATGCGCAAGCGCTTGCGCAAGAGCTGATGGCGCAAGGGGCCACGGTAACGACAAACGGCACCGACAATCACCTGTTGGTGTGCGATGTCGCGGGAAGCTTCGGTCTGACCGGCAGGCAGGCGGAGCTTGCGCTGCGCGAAGCGCATTTTACGGTGAACCGCAATGCGATCCCCTTCGATGCCAATGGCCCTTGGTATACTTCGGGCGTGCGCCTGGGGACGCCTGCCGTGACGACTTTGGGGATGAGGGAAGCGGAAGCGAAGCAGATCGCTTCCCTCATCGCGCAGCTGCTCCGCGCGGTTCAGCCCGTGGAGGGGAGCAAGGCTAAAGTCGACATCGATCCTAAAATTTTAATCCCTGTTCAAAAACAAGTGGACGCTTTATTGGAAAAATTTCCTCTCTACCCTGAATTAGTCATTTTATGATAACCTTCCTAATTACTATTAAGGAGTTCACATGACCCAGTTGAATGAAGAACAAGAGCGAGCCGACATGAAAGTCAAGCTCATCGATAACAAAATCGATGAGGTGTTGCTCAAAGCGCGCCGCATTTTTTTCTCCGACGCCGTCGACAGCGAAAGCTCTAAGGATGCCATCCGCAGGTTGTGGTACCTAGAATTAGTCGATCCCGGCAAGCCGATCCTCTTAGTGATCAATTCTCCCGGAGGCTCTGTCGATGCGGGTTTTGCGGTTTGGGATCAGGTGAAAATGATCACCTCTCCCGTGACAACGCTCATTACCGGGCTTGCCGCCTCGATGGGATCGGTGCTGAGTTTATGCGCTGCCCCGGGCAAACGGTTCGCTACGCCGAACGCCCGCATCATGATCCACCAGCCGGCGATTCACGGTGTAGTCAGAGGGCAGGCGACCGATTTGGAGATCCAATCCAAGGAGCTGGTCAAATCGCGCGCCGTCCTTGTCGATCTCTACGTAAAAGCAACAGGCAAGGATCCGAAGACGATCGATAAAGCGATCGATCGGGACATGTGGATGAGCGCCCAAGAAGCTCTCGAATTTGGCTTGTTGGATCGGGTCGTGAATTCCTATAGAGAGATCTCTTGAGATTCCCGTTTTCTAAGTACCAAGGGGCGGGGAATGATTTCATCCTCATCGATGACCGCGCTCTTCTTTTCCCCCTCGATTCCTGCGACCCGATCTGGACATTATGCGATCGGCGGCGGGGAATCGGCGCAGATGGGTTGATTCTTTTACAGCCCTCCCAAAAAGCAGATGGGCGCATGCGGATTTTTAATCTCGATGCAAAAGAGGCGGCGATGTGCGGCAATGGGATCCGCTGCCTCGTCTCGTTCATCCGCGCTTTAGGGATCGAGCGAACTAGCTACCGCATTGAAACAGCACGGTCGGTGCACACCTGTCTCGTGAGGGGCGAAAAAATCGCCGTTTGCATGGACCCCGTGCGCGTCTTGCATTGGGCATTGCGTTTACCGCTCGAAAACGAGATCGTTTCTATGGACGTTCTCGATACCGGCGTCCCTCATGCCGTGCTATTTGTGGATGATCCCGATGCGGTCGATCTGTTGAGCAAGGGCAGAGAGATCCGCAATCACCTCCATTTTCGCGAGGAGGGGGTCAACGTGAACTTTGCCGCATCGACAAAAGAGGGTTATGTGCGCATGCGCACCTATGAAAGGGGAGTAGAAGGAGAGACGCTGGCCTGCGGGACAGGGGCTGTCGCTGTCGCCGTTGCGGCCGCTGAAAAAGGGATCTCCTCTCAACAGGTGCGGATTCTTCCCGCGTCGGGCGAACTCTTGGAAGTCGAGATCACAGGAGCGGAGATAAAATTGATAGGATCGGCGCAGCTGGTTTTCAAAGGAGAGGTAGAGATATGAAGGCGAAATTTTTTAAACATCTGGCAGATCAAACCGAAGAACTCAAAGAGACAGGGCTTTATAAAACCGAGCGGATCATCACCTCCCCCCAGCAAGCTCAAATCGAGGTAAAAAACGGGACCGGGCGCGTCTTGAATTTCTGCGCCAATAATTATTTAGGACTGTCGAACCATCCCGAGCTCATCCACGCTGCCCAAGATGCCCTCGTCCGCTATGGCTTTGGCATGTCTTCCGTACGCTTCATCTGCGGCACTCAGCAGATTCATAAGGAGTTGGAACACCGCCTCAGCCATTTTCTCGGCATGGAAGATACCATCCTCTATTCCTCTTGCTTCGATGCCAATGGGGGATTATTCGAGACCCTTCTTGCGGAAGAGGATGCCATTATCAGCGATGCCCTCAATCACGCCAGCATTATCGATGGGATCCGTCTCTGTAAAGCCAAGCGTTTCCGCTATCACAACAATGACATGGCCGATCTGGAGGAAAAACTGAAAGAGGCGCGCGGCTGCCGCTTTTGCCTCATTGCCACAGATGGCGTCTTTTCGATGGATGGGATCATCGCCAACCTCAATGCCATTTGCGACCTCGCGGATAAATACGGCGCTCTTGTCATGGTCGACGATTCGCATGCGGTGGGTTTCATGGGAGAAAAAGGGCGGGGAACGCACGAATACTGCGGGGTCATGGATCGAGTCGATATTTTGACGGGCACCCTCGGCAAAGCTTTAGGCGGCGCTTCCGGAGGCTACACAAGCGGGCGCAAAGAGATCATCGAGTGGCTGAGGCAGCGCTCCCGCCCCTACCTCTTCTCCAATACGCTCGCCCCCACGATCACGGCGACTTCCCTAAAAGTGTTGGATCTAATCGAATCGAGCGCCCATTTAAGAAATAAACTCAAAGAAAACACCCGCTATTTTCGCGCGGAGATGGAAAAAAGAGGGTTCCATCTCGTTCCCGGGACCCATCCGATCGCCCCGGTGATGCTGGGCGATGCCAAACTAGCCACGGAGATGGCAAGCCAGCTTTTAAAAGAGGGGATTTATGTCATCGGCTTTTCTTATCCCGTCGTGCCTAAAGAGAAGGCGCGGATTCGAGTGCAATTATCTGCTGCTCATGAGAAAGAACAGGTCGACTGCGCTGTCGAAGCTTTTGATAAAGTAGGCCGTAAATTAGGAGTGATCGCATGAAGGCATTGGGAAAATTAAAGAAGGAGCCGGGCGTGTGGGTTTACGAGGCTCCGATGCCTGAGATCGGCCACAACGACCTGCTCGTCAAATTGCGCAAAACGGCGATCTGCGGGACAGATGTCCATATTTACAACTGGGACGAATGGGCGCAGAAGACGATCCCCGTTCCCATGACGATCGGCCATGAATTTGTCGGCATCGTAGAAAAAGTCGGCAGTGAAGTCAAAGGGTTTAAAAAGGGGGATCGGGTCTCCGGCGAGGGGCATATCACCTGCGGCCTCTGCCGCAATTGCAGGGCCGGAAAGCGCCACTTATGCCGCAACACCCTCGGGATTGGCGTCAATCGCACCGGCTGTTTTGCCGAGTACCTTTCTATTCCCGCTGAAAATGTGTTGATCGTTCCTAATGAAATCCCAGATGATATCGCCGCTTTTTTCGATCCTCTCGGCAACGCCGTCCATACCGCCCTCTCTTTTGATCTTGTAGGCGAAGATGTACTGATCACGGGAGCGGGACCGATCGGCGTCATGGCTGCCGCCATCGCGCGCCACGTGGGGGCGCGGCATGTGGTGATCACCGATGTCAACGAATACCGCCTCGCGCTGGCGCAGAAAATCGGCGTGACCCGCGCCGTGAATGTATCTAAAACCCAGTTAACCCATGTGATCGAGGAGTTAGGCTTGGTCGAAGGGTTTGGCGTAGGGCTCGAGATGTCGGGCAGCGGCGCCGCCCTCAGCCAAATGATCGATGCCCTCAGCTACGGCGGTAAGATCGCCCTCCTCGGCATTTTGCCCATCAACGTCGGCATCGACTGGACCAAGGTGATTTTCAAAAGCCTCATCCTAAAAGGGATTTACGGAAGAGAGATGTTCGAAACCTGGTACAAGATGATCAGCATGCTCCAGAGCGGGTTAGACGTCTCCGCCGTCATTACCCATCGTTTCCCCGTAGACGATTTCCAAAAAGGGTTCGATGCGATGCGCGAAGGAAAATCAGGCAAAGTGATCTTGGAATGGAGCAAGTAACATTCCCACCGGTTAATATAGCCTTGCTTGGCAAAGAAGAGGAGGTGGTAACCCAGGTTACGTTCTAACTGATCACTAAAATTCATTGGAAAAATCTAAAAATTAACTTAAAATTAAGTGTGATACCACAAGGTTTTTTGGTGCCGACAGTTCTTATAATAGGGTCCTATCGCTTTTATTTTTATAGCCATGAGCCAAATGAACCGCCTCATATCCATGTAGATAGAGATGGTTTATCTGCAAAATTTTGGCTAGAAAAAGTTTCTCTGGCTAGGAATTTAGGTTTCAGCAATAAGGAATTAAACAAATTGCACGAGTTGGCAACTAAACATCGAAAACATTTTTTGGATAAATGGCATGAGTACTTTAGTTCTTAAAACTGATGAGCGTGTTGAAGCGGTCTACTTTACTAGAGATGCTCTAGTCGTTGATCTGATGGATGGCCGCACTATTTCTGTCCCTTTGGCCTGGTATCCAAAATTGCTGAAGGCAACACCAAAGCAAAGATCTCGCTGGGAAGTCTGTGGCGGCGGATATGGGATCCATTGGCCTGAAATTGATGAGGATTTAAGCACTGAAGGACTGTTGAGAGGTTCCCCAGCACCAACAGCAGCTAAAACTAAGGTAACAAAAAAATCTGCGAAACCGAAAGCTGCTCTTTCAAATAGACGATCCAGAAGAAAACCCAACCCAAAAGCACCCAATGCCAGAAGAATTCCTCGGCCTATAGGCATAAGACAAAAATGATAAACCATGAGATTGAAGAAATACGCAATTATGCTGCAGTGTATGACACAAAAATCCGCGCTGCATTGAGGGTAAAGTATACTCTCAGTAAACAACTCTCGCCTAAAGGCGAAAGCTTTATGGTCAGCGATTAACTGCCACATGCGTGCGGTTTACAGCGCACGTTGCTCGATCGGCAGATAGAGCAAACCTACAGAGATTCCGACTTGCATTCAAGTCGCTGTGCTGTCGGTTTCCACAAGAACATGTAAAACGGTGCTTTTGTCTTGCGCCAAGAGCACCGCATAAGGAGCAAATTTGACTGCTATAAGCTGGATTCATGTAGATAATCCCCAAGCCGCGAGCTTGGGCCTTGTATTCGACAAACAGTTGCAATTGACTAAAGGCCCAGCGGTGCAGACGAGTTCTGTTTCGCTTGCTGCCTTTGATCCTTTTGCGCATGTTTTTCAAGTCTTCAAGAACAATCATCCCAGCGCCCATTTGAAGGGCTTCTTTCACAATCTCATTGCTCATCCCATGATTGACATGTTTCATCCAGCGCGCTTCTTTGCCAGAGATTTTCTTCAGCAATTGTTTTGCCGACTGAGAACCGTTGGACTGAAGCCTGCGCCGCATGGCGAGATATTGATCCCTTTGAAAGCGAATCTTGCCTCCGCAAATCAATTTGCCGCTGCTCATCGCAGCCGCGTTATTCTCCCCAAGATCCACCCCAAGCAGCGTGTCGCTTTGGCTCAAGGCGGGATCGGGAAGATCCAACACAAGGTTAAAAAACCATTTTCCCTTTTTACAGATCAACTCAGCTTCTTTGGGAATACCCTGAGCAAAATACTGCTCTTGGAAGTCGCTCATTCTCATTTCCACTTTAATCCGCTTACCCAAAGTGTAGAGAGAAAGAATTTTTCCTTTGATCGAATAGGTCCGTTTGTCAAAATGGACGCTTGCGTTTTTGCGAAACTGAATCTTTGGAACTTCTTCGCTTTTTTCAATGCCTCGATTCTTATAGGCTTTGCACACGGCAAAGATCGCATTGCACACCATCTGAGAGCCGAGTGGAGATTCCATTCTAATTTTGGAATAGCAAAGATGGTGGAGTGCAACTCGATTCCAACATCGATATTCCATTGCAAAGGGGACGATTTCATTGCAGGCGGAAACAAAATGATGTCCCAACTTAAAAAGCTCTTGGCTATCCTCAGCAGCAACTTTAATTTTAATCGAAATCGTGCGTTTCATTGGCTGCAGAAAATACTCAAATCTACTTTAAAACTCAAGTTAAATAAAGGAGCGGCGTTTCCTCCCAGTCCTAAAGGACTGGGTTTCCACGCCGTCAAATTAGGATGAAAAGAAAACCAACATCTCCTGGGGAAATTTTCAATGAGGAATTTTTGAGGCCGCTGGAACTATCTCCAAGGGAACTAGCCCAACGTTTGGGTTGCGATTATCTCGACTTTGTACAATTTCATGACTGACTCGCTGGCGCTCGCCACTCATGAGATCGCACAAGAAAAATAAAAGTTGATAGAGAGCGCCCCATCGCTCATACTGTTTGGCGTCTAAATACAAATGGTAAGCACAATGGACTCCCTATCACATAACATCTTATCGGTTTTACTCCCTTTCTCGGTACTTTTTTCAAAACCATTTCGCTGTGGACTCATGATCCGAGCTGTCTTCCGTACAGCACTTCGTTTTCTTCAGGGTTTTGTCGACTCTATCATCCGCATTTTAGAACTCGACCTTGTTTGTCCTCATTATTCGGTATTTTCTCGTCGGGCCAAAGGTCTGCATATCGCAATGAGAAAGCTGCTGAAACCTGGAGAGAAGATAAATGTGGTTTTTGATTCGACAGGAGTTAAAGTCTTTGGCGAAGGCGAATGGAAGGTCAGAAAGCACGGTTATTCGAAACGCAGGACATGGCGTAAAGTTCATGTTGAGATGTGTGCAGATTCGGGACAAGTGCTGGTCAGCGCAGTGAGCTCTAATAATGTGACTGATGAAGAGGCAATGATTTTGATGATGGAAGCCCTAGAAGGGATCCCTTTAGGAGACGTTCTTGGCGATGGCGCTTACGACACCGTCGACTGTCGCGAGGCGATCTACGATCGGGGAGGCAAGCAGATCATCCCTCCAGACAAGAATGCAAAATTGCAGAAGGGAAAACCTTTCCCATGCCTAGAGGAACGGGATGAAGCAATTCGAAGAATCCAGAACCTTGGGGAGGAAGGTCGAGCCAAATGGAAACAGGAGATCGGATACCACCGAAGATCCCGAGTCGAGACGTTGATGTTTAGGTATAAAACGATATCGGGAGATCGGTTGGCATCCCGCAGAGAGGCGACCCAGGCTACGGAAGTGGCGATAAAACTGGATGTATTGAATCGAATGACAGAATTCGGGAGACCAAAAAGCTACAAGGTAGCAAGTTAAGTCAGGCGACTGCTAGGCAGCTATGCCGCTTGCTGGGAATTGCGCAACAAAGCCGTTTTATACCTACTTATATATACTTATACTAGGTTATACCTAAAATCGAGTATAACTAGCTATAAGTTCCGTTCGTAATGAAATTTTTAGAAATGATGCCGGAAAGATGCCTAAATTTTTTCCAACCAAAAATTCTGAATGCCTTTCAGAGCAAAAAATTGATCAGAAACTTTAATGCTTTTGCTTGGAAATTTTCTCTCTGAGGACGTAGGGATCCAAATCAATCTCATTTGCCCAAACCAAAGTATCGGTTTTTGGATCAACTCGAACTTGATTGAAGAAATCCACAGACTCCCAAACTTCAAATACACCTTGACCAACTAAGCCATCTAAAATGTATATATTAATATTTATTTTAATTAGGGCGGTTAGGGTAAATTTTTGTTTAAATAAATGTGTGTTTTGTTTATGATTAATTTACAAAAAAATAAACTAGTGTTTTAAGGAGAGGGATCGGATGGCTATATCGGCTTTAAGAGCAAATCATCTCAGTTTTGAAGAGCGGCTGGCGCCGTTCTGGGATGTGGATGTGGATATTAAGAAGGATTGTGGTTTTCCAGATTTTATCGACTCTAATGAAGGATCTCCGGAAGGGATTAAGTCCCATCTCGCATTAGCCCAAGAAGGAGCCGGCGTCTCAACAGGTACGGAAAGGATGTTTTTTGCCTTGCTGTTTGCCTTGCGGTGTAGCCTTGAGATACATGGAAACAAAGGCTCTTGGAAATGGGTCGGCGTGGATATTAATCCTAGAGCAAAGGCCTATAAAGATTTTAATCTTCTCCTGTTTCGTATTTCAAAGACAAGGGAGGAATATCTTGTCCTTTCCGAACCCGTCAAAGAGGCACCATCTCTTCATGCTCGCATAGAAATCATTAGAGAAAAGATGGCGGGCTGTCTGACAGATAGACTAGAGCGCTATTATCAAAAACATCTTGTCGATTTTGCTTCCATTTATCTCAAACAGGATCATTCCTGGAGAGATTCAGAATATTTTAAAGAGTGTCATTATCACAAGAATGATATTCCATTTGCACAGCTGCAAGATTGTATCAAATCAGGAAATATTATTAATGTAATCGGAGATATAAATAATCTGAGTTTTTTAGGAGAATCTGGCGAAACTGTTTCTGTCGTTGACGCGTCTAATATTCATGAGTATGCGATATTGAATTTCAAATTTGGATCCGATTGCCGTCCAAGGATTATCATCACATCGCAAGAAGATAAAAAAACGACTTATTTTTCTTTTGTTTACGACCCGCTCACGGATGAAGAAGGGCATGAATTCGACAGGCTGTATCAGGTGATCGAAAGCTGTAGTTGGAATGTCAGTCCGCTATGGATGAGTCAGATATTTTCGAGTTTTAGGCAGAGATCTACCTTTTTTGAATTTGAGTGTGGTTCCGCCCGCTGCAGAAAAACTCTGGAGAAGATGAGGCAATACGTGGCTAATCATGTTCTAATCACCCCGGGCCTTCCTAGTTACAATATGACACCTTGGAACATTTGCAAACTAAATGACGCGACCCCGCAACAACTTCAGATTCTGTCCAATCAGATAGACGCGAAACGTTTTGTAAAACGCCTAGTCAATTCTTGGACAGAATTGAACCCGCCCGTTTACTTAGCGTTTAGCAAAATAGAGGGATGGAAGGAGGCGTTTGAAACCTACTTCGGCAATCCATCTGAACATCTCAGCGAATTATCCACTTTACGCCGTTTAGAGGAAGAGAGCCATAATCTCAACGAATTATTATCTTGTTTAGATCAAAACAATCTCCTCGAAGGGTTTACTCAAGAATTCGGAAAGGAAAGGCTGGAAGTCCTTAAAGAAAAGCATCGGGTTTCCGCTTCTACGGTGTAGAAACCTATGCTATTTCTATAATAATTTATATTATATTGTTATTCATTGACTTTGTTTAATAATAACATGTATAATTATTATTAAATAATAAATAAAGGAGATTTTATGACAAAACCTATCGCCCCCCTGCAACAAACCTTATCTGCTCTTGTTCCTGCAGAGGGCTCTCAACCCCAAAGGGAAGTGAAGCTGCCATATGATATCCTCAAAAAAATCTTTTCCTTTGCCTTTCCTCTAAATGCCGGCAACTCCATTCCCTTGGTTTGTTGGGCTTTTAAAATTTTATTTGACCGCCCGATCGTGGCCTATTTTCATTTAGAAAATGAGCTGGAAACAGCGACAACACTCGATTATGGCCAGCTCGAGTCGTACCGCACGCGGTATAGACAAAAACACGGAAGAGACCTTTCCTATCAGGCTATTTTTTCCAAATGCCCCCACTTAACCCATTTAAATTTTGCCAACTCAACTGTAAATAGCGCCTCGCTAACCGCGATCCTTAAAGCAGCAAATGCTTGCTGTACGCTGAAAACGCTCAACCTAAGCAACTGCAAAAACCTGACAGGTTTATTTGGATTCGATCAGCTGAAATCTCTGGAAACGCTCGATTTGTCCCGTTGCACCGGACTGACAGGAAAGTTAAACTTCGAAGGGCTTGAGTCGCTGCAAACCCTCAACTTGAGCGATTGTACAAAGGTAACAAACCTGATTCATATCGATCAACTCAGCAAGCTAATGGAGATCAACTTAAGCGGCTGCACAGATCTGCAGGGAGAGCTCGATTTAAGCGGCTTAAAAGGGCTAAAAACGATCAATATGGGCGACTGTTTCGAATTCACAGGTCCCCTTCAGTTAAATGGGCTAGAGTCCCTGGAAACGCTTAATCTATCTAACTGCGTACAATTGACCGAAGCGCTGAACTTGAGGGGGCTCATTAAGCTCAAAACTCTCGACCTAACGAACTGCAGTAGTCTGACGGGAGAGCTCAACTTAGCCGGGTTGAGCGAATTGGAGGATCTAAACTTGTATCGCTGCGTAGGACTCACGGGGCGGTTTAGGTTAAATGGGCTTAAGGCTCTGCAGAAACTGACCTTAAACGGGTGCTCAGGGTTAACAGGGGAGCTAGACTGCAAAGACTTGAGCCGTCTGCAAGAACTCCGCTTGACAGGCTGCTCAGGATTGACGCGTTTGCTTAATTTAAATAGCCTAAAACAAGTGCATACCCTGAGCTTGGGCAACTGCACGGGATTGAGGGGGCAGCTGGATTTCAATGGAATGACCGAGCTGAAAACCCTCTATTTGATGAACTGCACGAGGCTGACAAGCTTAATCAACCTGAATAGCGCACCCCATTTGCAAAAATTGATCGCGAGCGGATGCTTAGCGCTTGCAGGACAACTCGACTTAAGTGGACTCAGCGAGCTGGAAGAACTCGCCTTGGCGCATTGCACAAGAGTGACAAGTCTGCATCGCTTACATACCCTCAGTCAGCTGCAAAATCTCAATTTGGCGGGCCAGACTTGGCTTAGAGGGGAGTTCGATGTAAATGGGTTAAGCGCATTAAAAGAGCTTAATTTGTCCGATTGCGCGGGGCTGACGGGCATCTTGCATTTAAATAGGCTGGGTCAACTCAAAAAACTTGACTTAAGTCGAACAGGGTTAACAGGGCAGCTGGATTTAAATGGACTCGGTCAATTGGACAGTGTTTTTATGGTGGAGTGTTCAGGGGTAACTCAACTGAACATGAATGGCGTGCCTCTATTAAGTCGCCTCTGCTTATGTGGCTGCAGCGGGCTGACAGAGATATTGAATTTAGATCAGTTAAATCAATTGTGGATCTTCGACCTAAGAGGCTGCAGGGGGCTAGCGGGGATCGATGTGAGTCGATTGCCTCCTCGCATTCAGCTGCTGCAGGATCCCAACTAAGGATTGTCCACCGCTTGCAATCATTAGGAAAAAGAGGCATGCTGAAGGGTTTAGCAACGGGAGTTGTGGACCCTATTCATGTCGGAATCTTCTTTAAGCGCCTCGGATCTTAAAACGGGCAAAACTCTTCTCAAAGAGGGGAGGGTTGGCAATGTCTTGTTTTCAGAGGGCACCTATCAAATCGAAGTGGCGGATCTGAAAGCGAAGAAGGATTTTTGGCCCTTTTTGCAGCTCGACGATGCGGGAAAGATCTTAGACCGCTTCTGCACGTGCAGCGCGGCGGAAAAGCGAGGCTCTTGCCCGCATTTAGCTGCGGCTTATCTTCAAATTTTTAATCAAAAAAGCGAACCGCTGCATGTGCGGTTCCGCGAGTCTTTGTGGAACCAGCTCTGCCAGATGGCCAGCCATCGGCATGGGTATGACACGTCGGCGCTCAAAGAGAACAAGGCTGTTTCCGTGACAGGAAAGTGTCTGTTTTTTGTCCACCCTCTGCGGAAGGCGGGGGTTCAAAAACTCAAGGAGATCCTCGTCGAACGGGCGGTGGAGACAGAGGAAACCTCTCTGAAATTCTCCAATCTAGCGGCGGATGAATTGACCTTGTGGCGGCAAGGGCGCCCGAGCCACCAGCTGCGCTATGAGCTCTCTTTCTGGTCTGATTTGGCTAAGTGGTGGATGGCGCTGCAGGAAAAGGGAGAGGGATACCAAATTAAATTTATCAAAGAGAAAGGCTCAAATCCGCTGCCCAAGGAAATTCGGGTGCGCTTTGCGGATGTGGAATTTGGCTTTTACATCGCTGAAGTCAACTGGGCGCCGCTGATCCCAGCTCTTGCGACGGTGAAATCCCCTCTCCCTGTTTATGAATTCTCCCGCGAAAAAATTCAGAAGATCGCCTATTTGCCCAAGGAGCGGATGTTTTCTCTGGAGTTTGTCCAACTGGAGGGGGATCTCGGTAGGAAGCTTGAGGCAGAGCCCCATCGCGTGGGGGATTGGCATTTTGTTCCCGAAAAAGGATTTTTTCCTGCCTATACCGATCCCTTGCTCAAAGAAAAAATGATCCGCGCAGATCAAATCCCCGCGTTTTTGCAGAGGCATCCGGGGCTGATCCAAAAATATCTTGTGGGCGCTAAAGTCCATCGCGGCAGCATCAAGGCGCAGTACGATCTTTTTTTTGACGCGGCTGCTAATTTGCATATTAGCTGCTACGTCTTAGAGCCGGGGGATTTGCAAAAAGAGACCTCTGCTTCGTTTGGGCATTGGGTCTATGTCGAAGGGAAGGGGTTTTATTTGTTGGAGAATGTGCTCTTTCCAGGGGTCTCAAAGATGATCCCCCAAGCGAAGGTCGGCGATTTTGTGAATCGCCACCGCCACTGGCTGCATGCCTATGATGGCTTTCAAACGCACGTGTCCAGCATCGAATCCCGCCTCATTTACACACTGACTCCAGAAAATGTGCTCCGCTTCGATGTGCAGTTGGAATTCGTCGAGGAAACGGGGGAGATCCTCGATTTTGAGGATTGGCTTTACGTCAAGGGGCGGGGCTTTTATGCGAAAGCATCGGGGCGCAGCGGATCCACGCTTCGGGCCGGCATGCAGATCGGATCGGATGACATTTCCCATTTTATTCATGTGCACCGGGAGGAGTTGGAGCACATTTCTCAATTTTTCAGTGCGCGCTGCCCTCTGGAAAAGGGGGGAGTGCATATCAGCCTGAGCGAACAAGGGCGGATCTGCGTGCGGCCTGAATTTTTTTTCAAAGCGCCTTACAAGTCCTCCCAGGTGCGGATTTTTGGCGATTTTGTGTTTGTGGAAGGGGAAGGGTTCTCTGAAATTCCTCCCGAAAAAAGGCTTCCCGATGGGTATACGCGGGAAAAGGAGATCGACGGGCGCTCCGAACTCTATTTTGTGGCGTACGAGCTCGACAGGCTAGCCCCCTTTACGCTCTTTCTCGATCCGCGGCTATCCAAACCCAAAGAGCTTTATTTGCGCATCGCTCAGATCAAAAGGGATGAGAAGTCGAAGATGGGCGAATGGGTGATCGATCTCGATTACGAGACAGAGATCGGGAGCATCGATGTGGTCGAGGTGTGGCGCGGCTTAAATGAACAGAAACGGTATTTGTTTACGGCGGCCGGATTGATCCACCTGAAGCAGCCCCGTTTTAATTGGCTAAAATCGATCCCTAAGAGGCGCTGGCTGAAAAAAGGCAAGCAGCTGCGCCTATCCACTCTCGAATGGCTGCGTCTGACTGTCTTCGAAGACATTCGGGAGCCGTTCGGGGATAGTAAGGGCGCTGTGGAAAGCCGCCGCCTTTTAGAGGAATTTACCTCATTCCAGACGCATGAACTGATCGATCTCAACGGCTTGAAGAGCGATTTGCGCCCTTATCAAGAGACGGGAGTGCGCTGGCTCTGGTTTTTGTATGTGCACAGCTTGTCGGGATTGCTCTGCGATGAGATGGGCTTGGGAAAAACACACCAGGCGATGGGCCTTTTGGCAGCCATCTATAATGCGAGAAAAGGGCAGGCGGATAAATACCTGGTCGTGTGCCCGACTTCGGTGATTTATCACTGGGAAGAACTGTTGAAACGGTTTCTGCCCCATTTGAAGGTCGAGGTGTTTTACGGTTTTCAGCGGAGCTTGGATAAAGAGTACGATCTTTTGCTGACCTCCTACGGAACAGTGCGCAGCGAGCGCAAGGCGCTCTCGGAACTCCGCTTTGAAGTGGCGGTCTTCGATGAGATCCAAATCGCCAAGAATGCCCATTCCCAAACCCATAAGGCGCTGCGGATGTTGCAAGCAAAGATGCGCCTCGGGCTGACGGGAACGCCGATCGAGAATCACCTCGGCGAGCTCAAAGCGCTTTTTGACATCCTTCTCCCCACTTATCTGCCGACCGAGGCGGTTTTTAGAGAGTTTTTCGTAGGCCCCATCGAGAAACGGCAAGATCCGGAAAAAAAAGCCCTTCTCGCACGGCTCATTAGACCGTTTGTTTTAAGGCGTAAGAAAACCGAAGTGCTATTGGAGCTGCCGGAAAAAATCGAAGAGATCGCCTATTGCGATTTGTCCGATGAACAAAAGAAAATGTACCGAGAGATTTTTTTGGCTCACAAAGAGGCGCTGATGCAGGATTTGGAAGAGGGCAACCGCTCCCTTCCCTATTTGCATATCTTCTCCCTTCTTTCCCATCTCAAACAGATTTGCGACCATCCCTGCCTGATCAATAAGCAGATAGAGGAGTACCACCGCCATGCTTCGGGGAAGTGGGACCTCTTCGTCGAACTCTTGCAAGAGGCGCGGGAGAGCAATTTGAAGTTAGTCATTTTCTCCCAATATCTGGCGATGTTGGACATCATCGAACTCTATTTGAAAGAAAAGGGGATCGGCTTTGCCGGCATCCGCGGGAGCACGCGCAACCGGAAGCAGCAGATCGATCAATTCCGCGACGACCCGAAGTGCGAGGTGTTTGTCGCCTCTTTGCAGGCTGCCGGCGTAGGGATCGACCTCGTTTCCGCATCGGTCGTGATCCACTACGATCGGTGGTGGAATCCCGCCAAGGAAAATCAAGCGACCGATCGGGTGCACCGGATCGGGCAGAACCGCAATGTCCAAGTGTTTAAGATGATCGCAAAAGGGACGATCGAGGAGCATATCCATCTTCTGATTGAAAAAAAGGTGGCCCTCATGGAGGGGGTGATCGGGTTCGACGACCAAGACCAAATCAAGGGATTGGATCGACAAGAATTATTAGATCTGTTAAAATTAATCGATCAAGAAATAAACCATTTTTGAACAAAAGGTTTTTTTATGGCTGTAACCCATGTTGCTTCTGCGGAATATGAAGAGGCCTATTCGTTTGTTCACCTTGTTGTGCCACTTCGTTCCCTTGATTTTCCCGTTGAGCATACAAATGTGCAGTCGATAGAGAAAGCTAAATATGTCGTTTTACCGGAAGTGCATGGGAGTCAGAGACATAAGCGGCTGCTTGTAGATATCTCCCTTGCATTGAGCTCTGCCGATCCCAACAAGAAAATCCTCGTTCTTCGGGAGGATTATAAGACCCCTGTCAAACAAGTGACTAAAAATTTACATCACACGGGGTGGTGGTCTCAGGAGGCGGTCAAGCTCGGTAAGGTCTTTCAAGCCAAGGAAGCAGAAATCCTCGCAGCCATGGGGAGGCTTACCCGGCATCATGTTCGAAGCGAACTCAGAGAGCAAGCGTATGCTTATCTCGTTTCTCTTGCTAACGAAAAAAAGATCCCCTTTAAAGATAGAGATCACCTGATCCACGTTGCGAGACAGATTCGCGATGTCTATCAGAAAGAGATGCTGGATGCTGCTTTTGTGTTGAATCAGAACTCGATCATCGAAAGCCTGGAACAGTATCAAAATTTTTACGATCAGATTATTACCTCCCTGGGACGCGCGCATGCGGACAAGAAGTATAAGCTCTTTCCCGAAGAGGTCAAAAAGTTATATCATTTTTTAGAAAAGGCCACCTACGCGGTCTTAGATACCCGGCCTGTTAAATCATCATGAAATTAGCTCTTGTGGGCCGCCCTAATGTGGGTAAATCGGCCCTTTTCAACCGGATCTGCAAGAAGAAAATAGCCATCGTCGATGAAGCGGAGGGGATCACGCGCGATCGCCTATATGCGCCGGCCGATTTTTTTGGACGCCCGATCGAGGTGATCGACACGGGAGGGATCGATTCCTCTTCTTCTCTTGCTTTTCAAGAGGAGGTGAGAAGGCAAGCCGAAATTGCCATCGAAGAAGCAGATGTCCTGGTGATGGTCGTGGATGGGATAGTCGGGCTCACGACCCTCGATGAGCAGGTCGCCAAGCTTTTGCTGCGCACCAAAAAACCCGTCTGTCTCGCCATCAACAAAATCGACGATCTCGGTAAGATTTCCCTCATCCACCCGTTTTATTCTCTTGGGATTGCCCAGATGGTCGCTGTTTCCGCTACACAGGGCTTTCAGATCGCCGAGCTTCTCGAAACCGCTTTCAAAGGGGTGGCGGTTCCTTCCGAGCCCGATGCAAAGCCGGAGGGGATCCAAGTTGCCATCGTCGGCAAACCCAATGTGGGCAAGTCGACGCTCGTCAACTATTTGCTCAAAGAACCCCGATGCGTCGTCAGCCCCCTTGCGGGAACGACCCGCGATAGCATCGATGTGCGCTTCGAAGTAGAGGGGAAAGCCTTTACGTTGATCGATACCGCCGGCATCCGCCGCAGCAGTGCGCAGCACGAGGTTGTGGATAAATTCGCCGCCATCCGCACAAAAAGGGCGATCGAGCGCGCCGATATCTGTTTATTCTTATTAGACGCGCAAGAGGGGATCAACGCTCAAGAACTGCGCATCGCTAGAGACATTGAAGATCAAGGCAAGGGGTGCCTCCTCCTCTTCAACAAATGGGACTGTGTCACCGGCTTTCGGATGGAGCATTGCCTAAAAAGCATCCGCGAGGAGTTCTCCTTCCTCAAGCACTGCCCCACCCTGTTCGTATCTGCCCGCACCGGCCGGAATTTAGGAGATCTCTTCACCCCCATTCAGACCGTCTACGAGCAACTCCACCGTCGCATCTCAACCGGACAGCTCAACAAATTTATGGAGAGGGTCCTCCAGCAATACCATCCGCCGATGATTCAAGGTAGGCGCCTGCGGATCTATTACCTCGCGCAAGTGGCGGTTCATCCTCCTCGTTTTGTCCTGTTTGTCAACCATCCCGATCTCATGTGCGAGACTTATAAAAAGTATCTCATCAATCAATTCCGCGAAGCTTACGGCTTCAGCGGCGTCCCCCTCGTCTTTAACTTAAAAGGGCGCAAAGTCAAAGAAGAGGAAGAAGAAAGGGAAGAAAGGGACCAAAGAGAAGAAAAGGACTAAAAGGAAGAAAAGGGACAAAAAGGACTAAAACAACCAAACCCGCTCGATACTTTGGTCCCTTTATCTTAAAAGTCCTTTATCTTCTTGAGCAGGGCAGGGAGCCCCTCGCCCTGCATAGCGGAAATGGGGTAGAGGGTATCGGGAGAAAAGGGGTAATGGGAGCGGAACCGCTCGATTTGCGCCTCCGCCCCTTCCATGTCGCTTTTGTTGAGGGCGACGAGGAAGGGTTTATCTAGCATCTCTGGATTGTAGGCCCCGAGCTCTTGGCGGAGAATCTGGAAATCTTGAACGGGATCCCGTCCTTCGAATCCGGAGACATCGATGACGTAGATGAGGGCGGCGGAGCGTTCGATGTGTTTCAGAAAAGAGATCCCCAGCCCGCGGTTTTCATGGGCATTTTCGATGATGCCTGGAATGTCGGCAACGAGAAGGCGGGAATAATCCTCGAACTGCACATAGCCCAAATTGGGATAGAGGGTGGTAAACGGGTAGGCGCCGATTTTGACGGGAACATGGGTGATGTTGGTCATCAGAGTCGATTTGCCTGCATTCGGAATGCCGATCAGGCCGATATCTGCGATCAGTTTTAATTCCAGCTCGACTTCGCGCGATTCACCTGGGGTTCCTTCGGTGCGGATATTCGGAGCCTGGTTGGTGGGGGACTTGAAACAGGCATTGCCCTTGCCTCCCTTGCCTCCCTTGCAGAGCATCCACTCTTGTTTATCTTGAGTGAAATCGAAGAGGACCTCTTCGGTATGCGCATCCTTGACGAGCGTGCCGGGTGGAATTTTGAGAAGCAGATCTTTTCCGGAGCGCCCTTGCCTGTGATTGCCTCCGCCTTCCAACCCATTTTCAGCAGAGATCAAACGCCGGTTGCGAAACGCCTCCAGGGAAAGCATCTGGCTGTCGGCTTGCAGGACGATCGATCCCCCTCTGCCTCCATTGCCTCCGACGGGCCCCCCTTTGGGAATGAATTTTTCACGCCGCCAAGCAACGACACCGTTGCCGCCTTTGCCGGCGGTCAGCGTCACAACAATGGAATCGATAAACATCGTTATGCTACAGGTAGGACGGAGACGGAGGTGTGTTTGCTTTTGCGGTAGGAGACAACCCCATCTATGAGGGCAAAGAGGGTGTCATCGCGCCCCATTCCCACATTTTTTGCCGGATGCCATTTTGTTCCCCGTTGGCGCACTAAAATGCTTCCCGCCGTGACAAACTGTCCTGCTGTTGCCTTGATCCCTAAACGCTGTGCATTCGAGTCGCGCCCGTTGCGCGTAGAACCTTGACCTTTCTTATGAGCCATGCTTCAAACTCCTTAACCTTCAATATCCGTAATTTTTACTCGGGAATAGCGCTGGCGGTGTCCCACCTTGCGGCGAATCCCTTTGCGCTTCTTATATTTAAAAGCGATCACTTTTGGACCGCGCGATTCTTCGAGGAACTCTCCGCGCACAACGGATTGTGCAATGTTCGGATTTCCAATTTTTACGGCGTTTCCATTATTGATAAAAAGAACATTTTTAAACTCCACTTTGCCATTCGCGTCGGGGTCTAACAGTTCCACATCAATGACATCTCCTTTTTCAACCCGATATTGCTTGCCGCCCGTTTCGATAATTGCGTACATGTGACCTCCTGAAAATTACCCTCCCTATCCGGGAGGAAAGGAGAATGATAAGGGAACATTCTTTTCAAAGTCAATAGAAACAGCTGGAAAACAAATTTCCAAGTTGTTTGCGCACAGTTTGGTTAATTTTTTATTTAGCGAGCACAGGCTCTTTGAGAGGTTTTTCTGGGGAGGATTCCGGGATCATAATCGACTCTTGCTGGGCTGTGACCTCATTGAATTTTTCGCCTAAGCAACGGACGGCAATGATCCAGCCGGCGATAACTAAGAAAAGAAGGACAGCGACATAGGGGGTGCTGAGAGCGACCGATCCCAAACACATCAAAAGAACCTGGTGAATCAAAGCGCCTCCCGATTTTCCTAAACGGGAACCCACGCCGTCAATGGCGGCCTTCCCCTTAAGTTTCGATTCTTTGCTTAAGGGAATGAAGGCCATCTCTTTTGTCGCATCAAAAAATGTGTATTTACAGGCTCGAGAGAGGCAGTTCTGCAGCGAGCCGAAAAAGACGCAAAGGGCAAGGGGCGTTGACCCTAGCAGCGTAGCGATCATGGCAAAGCTGGTGTCTTTAAATAAGAGGAAGGAGAAGAAGCCAATGCCCGTGATGAGCAGGATCACAGCCGGGATCAGAGCGGAGAACGACCAGCTCAACCGGCGGATCACATTGCCGGAGATGATGATCGCAATGGTAGAGGAGATGACCCCCATGGCGCGAAGAACCTCTCCCATATAGGCATTATAATCGTTGGGATTGGGATAGAGCAGCTTCATCTGATCCTTCCAGACGACCTCCGTCAAATTAATCGCGATGTTATAAGCGACGACAATGATGGCGATGTAGAGAAGATATTTAGACTTAGCGATATAGGCAAAGTTTTTTCTAAGACCCATTTTAATGTCCGCCGAGGAGCTATCCCTGTCGGAATCGGGGATAGGCGGGTATCCGAACCCCTGCTTGTGCAGCCAGCGGAAGAGCAAGGTTGCCCCGATGCCTGTCAAAATGACCAGGGTGTTGAGGAAGATGATCGACTGTCCCCAGGCGTCGGAGCCGAAAGGGAGGACCAAATTGGCGCCTAGATCGGAGATCATGACCAGCGCTTGCCCTGCCGCGCATCCGGCGATGTTCGCGCCGATGAGGAGGAGAACATAGAAGCGCTTGGCGTCTTTTACCGTTGTAACCTCATTGGCAAACCCCCAGAAGAGCACCGTCATGATCGTCGTTCCCCATAGCTCGGACATGATGTAAAAGGCGCTATAGGTCCAATTGCGGAAAATGGCCACCAACCCTCCGCACCCGACGGGGAGCCAGTCTTGGAGTTGATTGGCAAGCGCGTGGGGATGCAGGAGGTCGCGCAGGGGGTAGAGAACAAAGGCAAAGAGCAAAAAGAAAGAGAGAAAGAGGCTCATCATCAGATAAAAGACCTTCTCGCGGCTGAATCGATTGCAGAGGCGGGTAAAAAGGAAGGTCATCAGGAGAGCCATGGGTAAAATAGCCCAGACCTTCATGTAGGGAAGAATTTCTGCTCCCGAGGAGGGCGCTGTGACGACAAGAGCGTCTTTTGCTCCTCTTAAGATGTTGTAGTTAAAGCAGATCAGGAAGTAGATCAGCAGCATAGGGATGAGTTTTTTATACTCGCTGCGATGCACAGGCCAAAGGAAAGCGCGAATTTTGCCGAATTCCTGCGAAACTGTGGAGGACATATCCTGCCTGAAGAGGGATTTCTATCCCGCAATTATACCCGACCGGTAATATTTAGCAATCTTTACCGTTCGATTCCCAATAGCTGTTTTATTTGGTTGATTATTAAATAATTTATTACTATTATCAAACATGAGGCGGTTTATAACAAAAGGGGAATTATGAAATCATTTAATAAAATAAAAGCATCCAAAGTTACGCTAAAAACCCACAGCAGGCACAAGGCGGGGGGGAAAAACGCGATTAACCAGCAGGATAAGCAACTGACAGGCAGAGTAGAGGATCCATTTTTGCGTCGGAAAAGTTAAGAGACAGCTTTTAAGAAGTTTTTGACCTCAGCAAACTGAGGAGATAAAAGAGGGCGGCTGTCAGAGCGATCGTCGCTCCGGGCGGCCAGTTCATCTCGTAGGAGACGGTCGCTCCCAAAGTGGTAAATAAACAGCCCAGAAGCACCGCGAAGATCATCATCCGCGAAAGCCGGTGGGTAAAGGTGCTCGCGATGGCGGCTGGAATCGCGAGCATCGCGATGACCAAGATGGCCCCGACGACTTGGATCAGCAAGACGATGGAGAGGGCCACGAGGCATAAGAGCAAGAGATAGAGCGTGCGGACGTGCACCCCTTGCAAAAGAGCTTGCTCCTCATCAAAGCAGATCGCCAGGAATCTCCGGTGGAAAATTGCTGTGATGAGCACGACGATCAGGTCGAGGATCAGCAGCATGAGAATGTCGCTATGGCTGACCCATAAGATGTTGCCGAATAGAAAATTCATCAGCTCGACATTATAGCCCGGTGTCAACGCAATGAAAATCACCCCGATCGACATTCCCGTCGACCAGAGGGCCGCGATCACCGTATCCTCCCGCTCGCGGTATTTTAAATGGATCCATCCGATTAACAGGGCGGAGAGAAGCGCGGCGAAAAGCGCTCCATGGATAGGCGTTAACCAAGAGATCCCATAGATTCTCTTTAAATAGAGGCATACGCCCATCCCGCCTAAAACCGAATGGGCAATGCTGCCGCTGATGAAAACGATCCGTTTAACCACGACATAAGACCCGATGATTCCGCTTGTAATGGAGGCGGCGCATCCTGCCAATAGGGCCAATTGCAGAAAGGGATTGGTCTGTAGCGCCTGTAAAAAATTCAAAAGGGCCCCCGCATCAGGGGCGGGTGGTAGAGCCCCAAAGTAAAATGCTCGCAGATTTCTTTAGGAAGGAGGGGGGAGACGGTGCGGTGGATGCACAGGAGGCGGTCGGCTTTATAAATCATCGCTTGGAGATCGTGCGTGACCATGAGAATGGTCATCTTTCCTTTGAGCTGAAGGAGCAGTTGGTAGATCTCTTCCTCCGCATGCGGGTCGATATTAGCGGTCGGTTCGTCTAGAAGAAGCAATTCGGGATGGCTCACAATGGCTCTTGCGATGAGGGTTCTTTGCGCCTGCCCTCCGGATAAGGTGCCAAAAGCGGCGTGCTGTTTATCGAGCAGCCCCACCTGATCCAGCGCGCGCGCCGCTTGCTTTTTGGCATCTACAGAAAAGTCTCCCCACCATTTGCTTTCGGATAAAAGCCCCATTAAGACGATCTCTAACACGGAGATAGGGAATCGTTTGTCGAAGCGGGTAACTTGGGGGACATAGCCCAATCGCCGGCGCGCGGTTTTAGGATTTTCTTTAAAAAGCCGAATCGATCCCGCGTCTGGTTTTAAAAACCCCATGAGCAGCCTGAGAAAAGTGGTCTTGCCGCCTCCATTGGGGCCGAAAATGCCGATAAACTCTCCTTGCAAGACAGTCAGATTGACTTTTTCTAAAATGGGGGTCTTGTCGTAGCCAAACGTCAAGTCCTTGATTTCGATGAGGGGGTCAGGCGCCGTCATTTGCGATCCAGCTTGCGATCGAGCTTAAATTTTTAAGGTAATCCCTAGCATACGGATCGATGAGATGGACAGGCAGATGAAGTTGCTCTGCAATCCGCTCAGCGCCTTTATTGTTATATTGCGCTTCGATCAGCACGCTTCTGATGGGGTGCCGGCGCGTGTGTTCGAGGATTTCCGCGATGTGTTGGGGGAGCGGATCTTTGCCTTCGCACTCGACGGAGAGCTGGATGAGGTGATAATCCTGGCAGAAATACCCAAGGGCGGGATGGGAGATCAAGATGGTTTGGCCTCTATAAGGGGCTAACATGCGCGCAATGTCCAGATCGAGCTTTTTCAAGTCTTCTACAAAGGCGCTTAAGCGTGTTAAATACAAGGCGCGGTTGTCTGGGTAGAGCTGCACGAGGGCATCTGTGATTTCTTCAGCTTGTTTTTGGGCTAGTTTAGGGCTGAGCCAGACATGCCGATCTTTGCTCTCTTCGCCGCTATGCAGATGCCCATGTCCGCCGCACCCCTCCGTGCCCGTGGCGAGCAATTCGATCCCCGCGCACATGTCGATGGATACAAGGGAAGGATTTTGCTCCTCTAAAACGGTTGCGATCTTTGCTTCAAAAAACTCCCCGATGCGTACCCATAATTGCGCATGTCTTGCCTGTTCGACCGCGCGCGGGGTGGGCTCAAAGATATGGGGATTGGCGCCCGGTGGCACCACTGTGCGGATCTGGACCGTATCGCCTGCAATGCGCTCGACAAAATAGGCATAGGGTTCGATGCTCACCAGCACCGTTGGCGTAGAGGGTTCCGGTGTTTTGCCGCAGCCTGCCAGCAAGCATAAAACGATGATGCCCATCCATTTTTTCATGGGGCGATCATCTCTAAAAATTTAAATTCTTTCAAGAGAAAAAGAAAAGGACCAAAGGGAAGAAAAGGGACAAAAAGGACCTAAGGACCTAAAGATCTAAATTAGATTAAGAAAAAAATTGAAGATATATAGCTGTCCCCAAAAACTGGACACCCCTTTTCGTCCGAGCGCATACTTTCCTCTATTCAAGTGGAGATCCTATATGAGCTCGGACGAAAAGGGATGTCCAGTTTTTGGGGACAACGATAAACTCGCTCGATACTTTGGTCCTTTTCTCTTCTCTTAGGTCCCTTTCCCTTTCTTTACTGCATGATCTGGACTGTGCGCGGCAATCCGCTCGTATTCAACCTGCAGCCTCTTGCTAAGGAGAGTGTCTGTAGTTGGTTCAAGCCTTCTAGGTTGACCAGTTCCGGGGCTAGCCTCGAGCAGCCTCTTAAATCCAGGCTTGTCAATCCCGCGCAGCCTTTCAAGTTCACCATCCTTAATTCAGGGGAGTTCTTTAAGCGCAGCGATCCTGTCAGTTTCGAGCAGCCAGGTAAATGCAAACGGACGAGGTCGGGTAGGTTTTCTAAGGAAACCAGGCCCGTGAGTTCCGAGCAATCGCTCAAGTCGAAATCCGCCAATCGAAAGAGTCCCTCTAAGTTGAGCTCTCCTTTGAATCCTGTACAGCTGTTCAAAGAAAGCTGTATGAGTTGATCGAGTTCATTTAAATGAAGCAGCTCTGTCACATCCCGGCAACCGTTCAAGCTGAGGCCTGTCAGCGATCTAAGCCCCTGTAAGCTTAGCGGACCTTTCAGCCCTAAGCAGCCATTTAAATTGAGATTCTTCAGCTGGTCGAGCCCCGTTAAGTTCAACTGCTCTATGGTCAGTTTGGAGCAGCCGCTTATATCCAGTCTTGTGATTCCCCTGCATCCTTCCAAGTTGAGAGCGGTCAATCCAGGGGAGTTCTTTAAATGCAAATTCCCGTTCACTCCTATACAGCCTTTTAAGTTGACGTCTGTCAATTGGGTGCAGTCTGTAAAGGAAAATGCTCCCCTCAGTCTCCTGCAGTCTTTCAAGTTGAGGCGGGCGAGTTGGGTCAGTTCCTCTAAACCTGGCAGTTCGGTCACTTGAGAGCACCCCTGTAAGTCGAGCTGCGTCAGCTGTCTCACCCCATTTAAATCCAGCTGTCCTGCGAGCCATGCGCAGCCCGCAAGGCTGAGGTGGGTCAGTTGACCTAATGGATTTAAATCAAGAGGCCCTGTCAGCCTGTGGCATTCTCTTAAGGAGAGATGTGTCAGTTGAGGCAACTGATCTAAGGGAAACGGTCCTGTCAGCCCGCTGCAGCCGCTCAGGTTGAGAATTTTCAGTGCCTTCAGCTCATTTAAGTGGAGCAGTCCTGTCAGTTGGGTGCAGCGTGTCAGGTTGAGAGTTGTCAATGACTTCAAGAGATGTAGGTCTAGCGGCCCTCTCAGCTGTCTGCAGCCTGTTAAGTTGAGCCTTTTCAGCCGATCCGGTCCCTTAAAGTCGAGCGGTTCTTGCAGCCTTGTGCAGTCGCTCAAGTCGAGATTTTCCAGCGAGGGAAGTTTGTTTAGATTAAATAGGCGGGTCAATTGCGTGCAGCCGCTTAAACGGAGGGTGTGGAGTTGGCTGCATTTAGCTCCAGCGGCTTTGAGGATCTCTGCCAGAGAAGCGTTATCCACGGTTGAGTGAGAAAAATCCAAGGTGGTTAACTGCGGGCAGTAGTCAAAAAGGGTGGATAAGGGAAAATCTTGGTGGTAGGTTTGTCTAAATTGGGTCCGGTAGGACACGATCTCATCGAAGGTCAGCGTGGTCTTTTCGGCGAGTTCGTTCTGCAGACATAAATCTCCTACAGGAGCCTGGCCGGCTATCTGGTGGAATTTCCAGCAGATGCAGGGAATTGGGGTGGTAAAAAACAGCGCCTGAATTTTAGAAAATATCCGCACGATGACTTCATCGGGAAGAACGTTAAAGCTTCCCACATCGAATACAACAGGCGTTGATCCGTTAATTTGAATAGGGTCTCCCATAATAATGATCTCCTTAAATGATGAATTAGTTTACTGCATGACCTTCACGGTGGACGGCAATCCGCTTAAATCCAAATGCGCTAACCCCGTGCATCCCTTTAGGTAGAGTTGCTTCAGCATAGTTAGGGATGTTAAGTGAAGCAGGTCTGTGAGCCCTGTGCAGTTTTTTAGGTCGAGGTGTTTTAGTTGATCCAGCCCTTCTAAGCTAAGAATCCCTGTCAGTCCGCTGCAGTTTGCCAAGTTCAGAACAAACAGCCGCTTGAGCTCTTCTAAGTTAAGCAGCTCTGTCAGAGCGGTGCAGCCTGTCAAGTGGAGGTATTTCAGCTGATGCAATCCATGCAAATTCAGCTGCCCTCTGAATCCGGTGCAGCCCGTTAAGTTGAGCGTTTTCAGTTTGGCGATCTCATTTAAATGGGAGAGTCCCGTCAGAGCGTTGCAGCCGGATAAATAGAGGAATTGCAATGAGCTTAAGTCTTTTAAGTTGAGGGCGCCTGCGAGTCCAGTGCAGTTTGTCAATGTCAGGGTTTCCAGATGATGCAGCCTATCTAGATGCAACAGTCCCGTCAGCCCTTGGCAGTTTCTCAGGTTGAGTTCTCTCAGTTGATCTAAATCCGTTAAGTTGAGCTCTCCTGTCAATGCAGTGCAGCCGTTCAAATTGAGATTTTTCAGAGACTTAAGCCGATGGAGATTAAATAAGCTTCTCACCCTTGTGCATCCGCTTAAATCGAGCGTTTCTAGTTGGCAGTGTTTGTGCGCCGCCTCGAGGATGCCTACAAGTGCAGCGGAACCGACCGTGGACTGGGAGAGATTCAAGGTGGTTAGGCGGGGGCATTTGGAGAAGAGGAGAGAGAGGGGGAGTTCTTTGTGGTAGATTTGTCTAAATCTACTCCGATAGGATTCGATTTCAGCAAACGTGAGGGTTGTTTTTTCCTCGAGCTCGCGGTCTAGAAATAAATAAGCCGTGGCAGGGTCCAGAAAGAGGTTCTGAAAATCCGTGCAGATCAGGGGCGCCGGCCCGCCTGGCGCAAACAGGTCGATTTTAGACAGGATTTTGGCAATCGTTTCATTAGGAAACAGGCTCAATGTTCCCACGTTGCGCAGATCGGCGACAGGGGCTTGCGGGACGGGCAGGGATCCTAAGTCGTTAGTTTTAATAGGGTATGACATAAAAACTCCTTAATTACAAAATTTATTAAACATAATTATAATTAATAAGTTTATTTAATTCAATTATATTTTTTATAATATATTGGTTTTTTTGTAATTATCTAATAATAGATGGGTTTTGTGTTGGCAATAAATTTTTATTATCACTATTTTTGGTTATCCTATTACCCATAAATTTTGCTTGCAATTTCAAGTTTATTGCATAAAGCAAGGAACATGATAGGCAGGATAAGCATGATACACATGATGGAAAAAGAAGAGGCGGCAGAATCGGCACGCCGCTTTGCGGCCATTTTTTTATCATGCACATCATGCTTATCCTGCCTATCATGTTCCTTGCTTTAAGCAGCAATCTGGATATCAATGGCTTATGCTAAGTTTACAGCACTGGATGCTTGGGAACTTCTACAGCCTATGACGGCTGCAGAAACAGAATTTTCTGTCAAAAAAAGTTATGGGTAATAGGATGGGAACAGTCTCTTGGGGCTTGTCAGATAAATCCTCCTAAGTTAACCTTTGCGATTTCCTTTGCAAACGATTAATAGAATTGGAGGAGTGTCCGAGTGGCCGATGGAGCACGCTTGGAAAGCGTGTATACGTGAAAACGTATCGTGGGTTCGAATCCCACCTCCTCCGTTTTTTACAATTCCCTCTTTAAAAAATAGGTATAAAGTTGGAAAGTGAAGTCTCAATAAGAGAGTAGATAATGCGGTGCCCCTTTTGCAATCATGAAGAATCTAAAGTAACCGATTCGCGGAACGCGACAGATATGAACGCGGTCAAGCGGCGCCGGGAATGTTTGCAATGCTTGCGCCGTTTTACGACTTTTGAAACCATCGATCTGACGATTCAAGTGCAGAAGCGCGATGGGAGTTTCGAGGATTTTCAGCAAGATAAATTGATTAAAGGGTTGGATGCGGCTTGCCGGCATACCCGCATCAGCCACGATCAGGTTCGGGGCCTGGCGAATAAAATCACCGGCGATCTCATGGAAAGGCAAATCCGGGAGATCAATACCACGGAATTAGGCGAGATTGTGATGAAGGAGCTGCAAGCGTTAGATACGATTGCCTACATCCGTTTTGCCTGCGTTTACCGGCGCTTCAAAGATGTGGATGAGTTGATGGACGCGATTGAAAACATTGTGCCTGAAATAGATAACACGCAAACTGAGGATAGGTTACATGCCCTTGAAAAAGAGTGAGATTGCCCATTTTAAAAAGCGTTTGGAAGAGATGCGCGATCAGATGACCCAGCTAGTAAGAGGCGTTTCTGAAGATGTCAGGGCAACCGATGAGTCGAAAGGGTATTCTCAACATCAGGCAGATGAGGGGACGGATGACTTTGGCCGCACGATTAGTTTGGAGGTGACGAACAAAGAGTATAGCATCCTCCGCCAGATCGAACGGGCTCTGGAGAAAATCGAAGAGGGCACATATGGAATTTGCGATATCACGAGCGAAGAAATCCCGATCCAGCGTCTGGAAGCCGTTCCTTATGCGACCATGACGGTAAAGGTCCAAGAGAAGTTTGAGAAAGGTCTTTTGTAGGATGAAATACCTGCGCGGATGGGTTCTCGCTAGCGTTGGGCTCCTGATTTTTGCTTTAGATTTTTTTTCTAAAAGCTATGTCCATCAGACGCTTCCTCCCATGGGTTACTTCTATCCTTACGGCGGCATCGATCTCTTTCAAGACTGGATGGGTATCGAGTTTTCCATCGTCCATGTGATCAACAAAGGAGCGGCGTGGGGGGTTTTGGCCGGCATGCAAGAGGGGTTGCTCTATTTGCGGCTGCTGATCATCGGATCGATGCTCGTCTATTTGCTCTTTTTTAACCGGGATCGCGCACGGCAGTGGCCGTTCGTCTTGATCCTGGCGGGCGCCTTAGGCAATGTGGCCGACTATTTTCGCTTTGGACATGTCATCGACATGTTCCACTTTAAATTTTGGGGCTACACCTATCCCATCTTCAATATTGCCGATAGCGCTATTTTCTGTGGAATCGCCTGGCTGCTGCTCCAATCCTTTTACAGAAAGAAACATGACGATCCTCGAAAAGCCTGAACAAGCATTGCCGCGCCTGAGCACCCCGCAAAACGAGGGTGTTTTGCGCGTCTCCAAATGGTTGAAACATCAATTGCTCATCGATGAAGAGGAGATGCGCGATCTCATCGCACATCTCGGAGCGTTTTCTTTTTATTGCGTGAGCGAGCCCGTAGAGGAAGCGCAAGCCCGCATTGCGCGCGAGGCGTTTTTAGAACAGTATGGGCGCTATATCGATCAACTCAGAAGGGGAGAGCTCCCCGATGAAAGCCTGTTGCGCCGTTATTTTTCGGCGATTGCAACCGCGAGCGATGATCTCCTGTATGCCATGGATGTGGGGAGGAATCGGTTTTTGATCAAAGCGCTTCGCCCTGTCGTCCAATTTCAAGGACATCAATTTTTCGTCTCTTTGATAGATGGCGCCTTTCATCCCATGGTCTTAGGGCGTGAGAGCGTATCCTGGGGCCTGCAATGCTCCTATCCGCAAATTTACCAACATCCGCAAAGCCACAGCTTTGCCAGAGTGGTGGAAAGCGGGGAATTTCCCAATACGGCTCTTTTTAGCCGCCTCGTCAAGTGGCTGCGCAAGAATACCTCTCCCACCCCGTTTACGTTTTTAGGCAAGCGCACCTATGTTCCGATGCGCCTTGGCAAAAAGTGCTTTGCCTGGATCAATCAGCACCCCCAACTCATCGCTAAAGGGATTCGAGTCGAATGATAGAGATTGTTTCGATCGCAGATGAGATTCTCCGCGGGATGACAGTCAATACGAATGCGACCTTTATCAGCGAGCAGCTCTATCAAGCGGGCTGGAGCGTCAGCCGCCACACGACGCTGCCGGATGATCCGGCTGTTTTAGAAGAGGGGCTGAAAGAAGCCTTGGCGCGCAGCGCCTTTGTCATCACCACGGGAGGTCTTGGACCCACGTGCGATGATCTCACCCGCTCCGTGCTTGCGAAACTCTTCGATTCCCCTTTCCATGTGGACGAAGCGGTTGCGTTAGACCTGAAAAAGCGTTTCGGCGATCAACTCCCCTCGTTGACGGATCAAGCCACCGTTCCTGCTAAAGCGACGCCTCTTCTCAACCCTGTCGGCACGGCTCCCGGGCTGATTTTCTCTAAGCTGATCGCTCTTCCCGGCGTGCCTCAGGAGATGCGCCCTCTGTTGATGGAGCAGGCGCTTCCCTATCTAAAAAAGCATTTTCCGCCCGCTGTAAAGACCTATCGGGAAACGATCCACCTTTGTCTCCTTCCGGAAAACGCGATCGATCCCCTTTTGCGCGAGATGCAGAGGGATCTGCCTGAGGTGGGCGTCGGCATTTATCCCTCTTATGGGGTTGTCACCGTCTGTTTCTCCACAATAAAAAAAGAACTTTTGTCTGTAGCGCTGGCGCGTGTCCAAGAGGCGTTTGGAACCTTCATTTTTCCCGCAGCTTCCGGAAAAATTGAAGAGGCGGTCCATGAGCTCTTCATCGCGCGCAAAAAAACGTTAGCGCTTGCCGAATCGTGCACAGGGGGATTGATAGCGGCTCACTTAACCGCTCTTCCCGGGGCCTCGGCCTATTTCCTCGGTTCTCTCGTCGTCTATTCCAATACCTTAAAAGAGCGGCTGCTTGGCGTTTCGCCGCAAACCCTCCGCGATCGGGGTGCGGTAAGTGGGGAAACCGTAACCGAGATGCTGGAGGGCTTATTTAAGGTCTCCGGCGCAGATTATGGGATCGCCGTCTCAGGCATCGCCGGACCTGCCGGAGGGACCGCGGATAAGCCCGTTGGCACCATCTGGGCCGCCATCGGCGAGCGAGGCCACCCCCCTCATGTCGCCGCCTTTCAGACACCGGGTGTCCGCGAAACCATTCTCCTCTTGACCACCGGGCGTCTTCTAGGCCACTTATGGCGCTATATGACCCATCATATCCCAAGTCTTTGATAATTAGCCGTATCTGCTTTTCAATTTGTTCTTAATACTAAACAAACATTTATCGGTTAAAATTTAGTTATAATAATTATAATTAAAAGGTGTTAAATGTCTATTAATGCTGATTTTAATAGAAAAGCAGCCGCTTTAAATGGGGTTAACTCTCGAAATCCGATCGACAAAGAGAAGGAACAGGGGGTTCTAAAGGTCACCGCTAGCGTTCAAAAAAAGTTGTCCGAAGCCTCTTCTGCAGAAGCCAACAAAGATCAAAAAGGCGCACACGCTTACGCAGCGGAGCTCGCACGCTTGGAAAAAAAATATGGGAAGGAGTTTGTAAAAGGGATAGATCCGTTTCTCGAAGAAAAAAAGATCCCGCTTGCGGAACGGGTGAAAAAAGCGGAAAAGGCGGGCTTGTTCCTGTTCAATAACCAATTGGCGGCAGAGCTCTCGGAGACTTACGGAGAGGGAATCGTAAAAGCCGCACTGGCCCAGTTGATCCCAGAGTCTATTCATGAAAATAAGCTCATTTTTAAAGACCTCGATTTTTGGTCCATTCAACAGGAAATCCGCTCTACCTGTAAACAGTTAAAGACAATCCTTAAGTCTGATCGGTCAGAGCAAGCGGTCCTGCAAGAGATCCAACAACACGTCGCCGCACTCGACGGGGGAGATGAAAAAGGCCTGCACGCGCAAATCCAACGCTTGAAGGCGCTCATGAAACGGGCAAACGAAACCTTTCCCCATCTGAAAACTCCTCTGGATAACCTCAGCGCGGCTCTCGATCTCTTGATCGATCGGCAAGCGTTTATGCCCGACAGCGCAGAAAAAAAAGCCTTGGAAATATATCGCGACCAAATAAAAGGGTCTCTATTGGATTTGACCAGTTATCTTAAAAACCGGACGCCCCATGCAAATAGAGTTAAATCCGAGTTGTTAAAAAAGATAAAAAACACTCAGCTCGTGAATATAAAAGAGCTCAGCCTACTGCAAACCCTGATCGGGTCTCTCAAGGATCAGGCATTGCAAAGCCGGTTAGAGGACTTGCGTCTGGCGGGCGTCATCGAACGCGCGCCGAGTCAGCGCGTCGCCAATCTCCTCATTTTGATTCAGGCATTCCAAGACGTGGGAGCCCAATGCACGGAAAAACTCAGAGAGATAACAAATGCGATTTATCATAACTATGATAAAAAAACGGATGGTGAGTTTAGCAAGTTAATAAAAAATTACGAGTCGCAAGATATAAAAAGAGAATCTTACTTGAATGCTTTAGCTGAATCGATGATGGGCTCTTTTTTAGTTGAGCTTGAAACACGGGGTATTAATCCAAACTTTATAGAGAATGGATCTCTTTCAAATCATCCATTCCTCGCAGATTATTCTGGCTGGATGAAAGAAAAGAATGAAGAATTTAGGGATTTTATTAGGAAAGAATTTAAGCCTGCCTTCGATTGGTTTGCAAAAGGATATATCGAACAACCTTATAGTCAAGGGGCTCACCCCGAACGCAATGCGGGCAACGGGATATGCGATCGCTGGAGCAATCGGGTGCTCTCTGTCCTGTTAAAAGATCCAGAGATTTCTTCTAAAGAGATTCCGGTGGAAACAGAAGCCAAAGAGGTTTTTGTGAAGCTCATGGCTAAAGCGCATAACGATCAGGGCGCGCAGGCAGTTCAGAAAAAAGGGGATCGGGACTTGGGGTTATCGGAAGGAGTATGGCATTCGATCACCACAGAACAAGCGGAAGTGGATCGAGGCTCGAAAAAGTATGTCACAGACTCTCTCTTTGGAGAACAGGATAAAGACAACATCCAGGCCATGATGAAAAGTCATCAAGGACTTTTTGTGCTGAGTTATCGCCCAAAAGGGATAAAAAAGGGGCATCGGATTGCCGTCCAATTTGATCCCTCCAAAAACCTCTTCCGTTTTGCCGATGCGAATGTGGGAATCACAAGAAAATATCCCGATCCGGAGAGCTTTATCGAGCATTTTCAAGCGTGGCTGGAAATAAGTTATGGCAACTATACTGAATTTAGAGTGGGATTTTATTCTTTATTAGAAAATTAGTAAGAAGTTGAATAATATTAGTTCTTCTGTTATCTTTAATAAGATATAATTTGATTTTTAGGATCTATTTCGATGACAGAACCCCTTTCCCTTGCTGCTGCTTATTCTTTTTTTACCGATGAGGGACTGCCGGCAGAGATTAAAAATAAAATCATCCATCTGACGATTTTTTCTTCTGAAAAGCCTCTGGACCAAAGAAAGGTAATCACAGGTGTGTGCAAGGAGTGGGCTAAAATCAGCGCCGCGGACGAGATGGCCCTCGGCTTGATCCAACTGGGCTTGAAACTCAAAGAGGCGGTGCTGAAGAGATGCCTGCTCGGTTTCTATGCCTCGGATCCCCACCTTAGGAACGCCTGGACCGCCCATTTTCAAGAAAAATTTGATCTTGCCAATGATCATAGCCTCGAGGATGTGTGGGAGATCGATTGCGAAACAAGGATGTACGATCAACAGTGCTATTTGCAGCGTTTTAAAACATGGCTCTTTTCCCTAGAAGCTCCCTGCCGAGCGCGCATTCGATCCATAGATTTTACTAAAAAAGAATTAACGCATGGAGAGAGGCTCGCCATATTAGAACAGCTGCCGGAGCTCGTCTGTGCGACCTTTGATGAAACCGATTTGTCTCCACAGAGTAAACTCCAAGATAGGCAGATCCCCGCGCTCCTATCCCTGTGTCCCAAATTGGAAGAGATTGCGCTGAAAAAAACGATGCTGAGCATGGAGGGGATCTCCCGTTTATTTTCCCTGCTCCCTGCTCTCAAGCACCTGCGCCTCATCGACGCCCATTCTTCCCTTCCCGGTTTTTTTGCCGCGTTGCCTTCCTTCCTCGTCACGTTAGATCTTCAGCGCTCTTCCGGAATCCCTCCGGAAGGATTCCGCGCGTTTACAGAAAGAGCCCTCCATCTGAAAGCGCTCAACCTTGCCCATTGTAAACATTTTTCAGAGGATGATCTCTGCGCTCTCATTCAAAATTGTCCCCAGCTTGAAAGATTGGTTCTGGATGGTCAATACGCTGTTTCCAATGCCCTGTTGAACTTGATCGCTGAGAGAGGTAAAAATCTCAAATTCTTGAGTTATAAAGATTGCCGCTGGAGCGGACGGCTTACTTTAGAGGGAATTGCCGCTTTCAAAAAAAGCTGTCCACATCTTGGAAGCGCTGGTGTATAAGAGACTGTCTGCGAAGTTTGGTTTCGTCGCTTTTGGGAGCCATTTTGGCCAATTTGAGCTTCATTTGTTTGGGGTAATATACGAATGTTGATATTATCCCAAACAAATGAAGCTCAAATTGGCTCAAAAGAGCCCCAAAATCGACTGAAACAAACTTCGCAGACAGTCTCTAATTCGACCCATCATATGACTTATTCTCTGTTAGATAGCGGCCATCAGCAGAAGTTAGAGCAATTTGGCGATTATCGGATCGTCAGGCCTTGCTCCCAAGCTTTTTGGGCGCCGCGGCTGCCTCAAGAGGCATGGGATCGCGCCGATGCGATCTTCTCTCGTGAAGGGGGCAATAGATGGGCGGTGCAAAAAAAACTCCCCAAAGAGTGGATTGTCGAGATCGAGAAAGTCCTCTTTAAAATCGCTCCGACCGATTTTGGCCATTTGGGCGTCTTTCCCGAACACAGCGTCTTATGGAAGTGGATGCTCCCCTGCATCCAAACAAGCGCGCAGCCCCCCTCCATCCTCAATCTTTTCGCCTATTCAGGAGGAGCGACGCTGGCTGCAGCGAAAGCCGGGGCGAGCGTCTGCCATTTAGATGCCTCTAAAGGGATGGTGAGTTGGGCGCGCGAGAATGCCGCATTGAATCATCTCGGCAAGGCTCCTATTCGCTGGATTGTCGATGATGCCGCCAAATTTCTAGCCCGCGAATTGAAAAGAGGGCAGCGCTATGACGGGATCATCCTCGATCCGCCGAGTTTTGGCAGAGGCAATCAAGGAGAGGTCTTCAAAATCGAACGGGACCTGCCTCAGCTGCTCCTCTCTTGCCGCCGGTTGCTCAGCCAGACCCCTTTATTTGTTCTCCTTTCCTCCCACACCCCGGGGATGACCCCGCTTGTGATGCAGCATCTCCTGGCTCAGATGATGGAGGGAATGAAAGGCACCGTAGAATCGGGCGAGATGATCATTCCCGCTCCCCTCTGTTTGCCCTGTGGCAGTTACGCAAGGTGGTCCCCATGAAGTCGATTAGCAGCGCCCACAATCCGATGGTGAAAAAGGCGGTCTCGCTCAAAGAGCGCAAGGGGCGGGATGCGTCCGGACTGTTTCTCATCGAAGGGTATCGGGAATGCACGCGGGCGCAAGCGGCAGGCATTTCCATCCAAACGCTGCTCATCTGCCCGGAGTTGTTTTTAGGCGTGAATGAGCAAGGGGTGATTTCAGCCGCAGAAGAAGCAGGGGCGCATGTGGTTTGCTGCTCTTCGTCTCTTTTTGCCAAGCTCTCCTATCGAGACCGCCCCGATGGGCTCATTGCGATTGCCCGGCAGATGCAGCGCCGTCTGCCCGACCTTTTTCCGATCGTGCTGAAATCTGCCAATCCCTTCCTCATCGTCGCTGAAGCGATTGAAAAACCGGGCAATTTAGGAACCATCCTCCGCTCTGCGGATGCGGTCGGGGTCGACGGGGTGATCGTGTGCGATCGGTGTACCGATATTTACAACCCTAACGTGGTGCGCGCCAGCGTCGGCACCCTGTTCACCATCCCCGTTGTGGAGGCGGGGGGAGCGGAGACGCTCTCGTGGCTGAGAGAGAGGAACATCCGGGTTGTCGCCGCTACGCCTTCCGCTGAGCTCGAATATACAGACGCCGATTTCACAGGCCCTGTCGCCCTAGCCGTAGGCACAGAACAGCTCGGTCTTTCCGAGATCTGGCTGCGCGCGTCCGATATCCAGGTGCGCATCCCGATGAAGGGGGTGGCCGATTCATTAAATGTGGCGACAGCGACCACCCTCCTCCTCTATGAAGTCGTGCGCCAGAGAACTAGAGCTGCTTTGTGAAGCCCATTTTTTCAGATAACCATCTCCTCATCGTCGAAAAACCTCCAAATATCGCCACGCAACCCGATCTAGAGGAGCAGGCAAAGGCGTGGGTCAAACAGAAGTATGCCAAACCGGGCAATGTGTTTTTGGAGCCGGTCCATCGCCTTGACAAACCCGCCTCCGGCCTCGTCCTCTTCGCGCGCACCAGCAAGGCCCTTTCCAGGCTGCATGCCCAGATGCGCCACCGAAAAATCGCCAAAACCTACTATGCCCTTGTGAGCCCGCTGCCATCTGTTCCCGAGGGGGATTTGGAACACGATCTCGTGCATGAGGATTTTCGCGCGCGCATCGCGGATCGGAGCGATCCCCGGGCCAAACAAGCGCTCCTCCACTATCGCCTCTTGAATGCAGAAGGGCTTCTCGAAATCGCACTCTACACAGGGAGATACCACCAGATCCGCGCGCAGCTCGCTTCTATCGGCGCGCCGATCCGGGGCGATCGCAAATATGGAAGCAAGGCGGCCTGGAAAGAGGGGATCGCTCTGCACCACGCCCGGATGGAGTTCGCCCATCCTATCACGGGCCTGCCTCTGATCTTCCATTCTGAAAATGTTTTCTCAATAGAAAAAGAGCGCAGATGAGGCCGGCGAGGGCCACGAAAGCCGCGACGAGATTGATGTGGCCAAAAGCGATCAGATAGGCTTCTCTTGCGCTCTCTTTCACAAAGGAAGCGGCTTCTATAGAAAGCGAGGAGAGCTGCTTGACCGCCGCAGGGGTTCCCGAAGCGACTCCCTCGAATTGCCGGGGATCAAGGGTTGTCGTTGCTCCATTTTCTTCCAGCAAGCGCGCAAAACGCTTTTCCTTGAGATGCAGAAACATCCCTCCGAATAGCGCCATTCCCAAAGTAGCGCCCAGCTGGCGCAGCGTCATGCTAATGCCGCTCGCAATGCCCCTTTTATGAGGGGGAACCTGGCTCATCGACGCGACGGAGCTCGGCGTGAAAATCAGAGGGATGCCGCAGCCGAAGGGGATGAGAGCCGGCAATAATAGAAAGAGATCTCGCCCATCGGTGCATTTCACAAACCAAAATAAGGAAAAACTGATGAGGGCAAAACCGGCGATGACAGGCGGCTTGGGGCCAAAACGGTCTGTGAGAAGCCCCGCCAAGGGAGCGATGAGGAGGACCGGCGCGTTCGCGATGAAGGCGATCCCGCCTGCAGCGGCCGGCGCGTAGCCTAAAATGGTTTGAAAATACATGGCCCAAAAAACGGTAATCATCACCAGAAATTGCGTGATGAAAATAGAGAGATTCGCCCCTAAAAAGAGTTTATCCCGAAAGATCGTAAAATCGACAAAAGGATGGGGAACGGTGCGGTCGACTAGGATCAACAGCAGAATCGAAAGGATTCCCGATCCGAAAAGGGCCAGGGTCTTCAGCGAGATCCATCCCCAAACTCCGCTTTGCATACAGGCGATCGCCAGGCAGCTGACCCCGAAGGCTAAAGCGAGAAAGCCGATCAGATCGAACGATTCCTTTCTTTTTTCCGAAGGAGGAACCGCATAGAAGGTCAGCGCGAGCCCTACTGCAGCGATCGGCAGATTGATCCAAAAGACGTAGCGCCAGCTCAAGTATTGGGTAAAAAGACCGCCGATAAAAGGCCCCAAGGCGAGAAAGATTGAGCCGACGCTCACATACAGACCCAGCGCTTTGCCCCGCTCTCTTGGCGGAAAAGCCGAAAACAGGATCGCCCCCGTCGCAGGGAGCAGGAGCGCGCCCCCCACTCCTTGCAGAGCCCTGCTGGCGATGAACCACGAGCTGGCTTGGCTAAGGCCGCATAGCGCCGAGGCGATCGAAAAGAGGGTAATCCCCCAGCAAAAGATGTAGCGGTAGCCGAACATATCGCCCAGGCTCCCCCCTGCGAGCACAAACAGGGTGAGGGAGAGCAAATAGGCGTTGATGAGCCATTGAACCGCTAATTCCGAGGTGTCGAGTTCTTTCAAGATGGTCGGCAGGGTGACAGGCAGCACCGTCACGTCGATAAAGATCATCGAGATGGTCGCCGTCATCGCAGCGAGCACCCACCACTTCCGATTCCCTTCCGTTAATTTCAATAAGGATAGCATTGCAGTATCTCGGTACGATTAACAATTATCAAGAAATTTCTTGATAGACCCTCTCTGAACCTAGCTCAGTAAAATTTTTCGTCGATTTTCGGGTTCTTTTGAGCCGATTTTCGATCCAAATTGTGGGGGCAATATCGACAAAAGTATATTGTCCCCACAATTTGGATCGAAAATCGGCTCAAAAGAACCCGAAAATCGACTGAAACTTTTTACTGAGCTAGGTTCCTGGATTCTTATTAAATGATCTTATACAATCGTTCTATCTACATAAAGGGATTAAATGAAACACCGTATTGTGAAGGCTGTAGAAGATGGGATGCGCGCCATAGAGCTCATCAAGGAGCCAAGCGGTCTCGATTTTATTGAAAAGGCAGCCCTTGCCATCGCCGATTGCTTCCAGAAAGGGGGGAAATTGCTCATCGCCGGCAATGGGGGCAGTTTGTGCGATGCGATGCATTTTGCCGAGGAGCTGACGGGCATTTTCCGGAATAAGCGGCGCGCCCTTCCCGCCATCGCCCTCTCCGACCCTGGGCATCTCACGTGTACCGCTAACGATTTGGGCTACGAAGGGGTTTTTTCGCGCGCGGTCGAAGCTCTTGGCAAACCGGGCGATATTTTCATTGGCTTGACCACGAGCGGCAATTCGGCGAATCTATTGCAAGCCGTTCCTACCGCCAAAGCCTTAGGTCTAAAGACCATTGCCTTTTTAGGAAAAAAGGGGGGTAAACTCAGGGGAGTAAGCGATCTAGAATGGATCGTCGACGGCTTTATTTTTTCCGACCGGATTCAAGAGGCCCACATGACCGCTATCCATATCATCATCGAAATGGTGGAGAAAGAACTCTTTGAACTCTCTTGAACTATATGTCTTAGATATCATCGAAGGACGGCGCCGTTCTCCCTTCATCCGGGGGCTTTTGAGCCTATGCAGTTTTCTCTACTCCGCCGGGGTTTCTGTGCGGAATGCGTTTTATGATCTGAGGTGGAGCAAGCAGGTGCGCATCTCTGTTCCTGTTGTCAGCATCGGCAATATCGTGGCGGGAGGAGTAGGAAAGACCCCGCTCGTTCACCTTTTAGCCAAAGAGCTGCTTCCATTTCGCCGCGTGGCGATTTTATCCCGCGGTTACCTGGCTCCTTTGGAAAAATCCAATCAATTGGCCCATTCCGCAGCAATGAGCGGGGATGAGCCCTACTGGCTTTCCGCCGCTTTGCCGCAGGCTCAAGTCTGGGTTGGGCGCGACCGCGCGGCTTCCGCGCGTTTAGCCTGTCAACACAAGGCAGAACTGATCCTGTTGGACGATGGGATGCAGCACCGGAGATTAGCCCGCGATGTGGAACTGGTTGTCTTAGATGCGGAGGATCTTTTTGGCAGAGGATATTTCCTGCCGCGCGGCTTATTGCGCGATTCCCCGAAACGCTTGGCGCGTGCCGATCTGATTGTCGTGAACCATATCCGGAATGCCGCTCATCTTGAGGAGCTGAGGGGATCTATCGCTTCCTATTCGGCCGCTCCGCTCGTCGGCATCCGGATGCAGATGGAAGGAAACGTCCCGAATCAAAAGGTCGGCGTCTTTTGCGGCATCGCTAAACCCCGCCGCTTTTTATCGATGGTCGCCGAGCGAGGCGCCCAGGTGGTCTCCCAGCTGATCACTCCGGATCATGTGGCTCCTTCGGCGGGCGCATTAGAAGCCTTTGCCTTAGAATGCCAAGCCAAAGGAGCGGACATGCTCTTGTGTACAGAAAAAGATGCCGTCAAGCTTCCCGCCGGTCTGCAATCCTGTTTGCCTATTCGCGCCGTAAAAGCGGAATTAGAGATCGTCGCAGGCCAGGAGCACTGGAATAAGTTAATCGAATCCCTTAAGAGGAAAGGATCATGAGCGAAGAAGTGAAGGTCACCTTGCCTAAACTAGGCGAAAGCATTTTGAGCGCAACCATCGTGCAGTGGTTTAAACAAGTGGGCGATCCCATCCAACTCGATGAACCGCTCCTCGAAGTCTCCACAGATAAAGTGAACAGCGAAATCCCCTCGCCGGCATCCGGCATCCTCAAAGAGATCCTCGCTCATCCCGATGAAGAGCTGCGCGTCGGCGATCCTCTGGCGATCATCGCCGCCCAGCAGGGAACCGCTAAGCCCATCCTAGAAAAAAAGGCGAGCGCGCCTGCCGCACCCTCCGGCGGTGAGATGAGAGATTTTTATTCTCCCGCTCTGCTCCGATTGGCGCGTGAAAAGGGGCTTGGACTGGATGAGTTGGAGAAAATTTCTACGACAGGAGCCGGAGGCAGGCTCACAAAAAAAGACCTCGAAGCCTACCTGGAAAGACCCGCTAAACCCTGTCCGATCCAGACAGATATCGAGCGGGTGAAGATGACCGGCATGCGCAAGGCCATTGCCGACAACATGGTCCGCTCGTTTTATGAGGCGCCGCATGCGACCTTGATCAGCGAAGTGGACATCACCCCCGTGCTCAAACGGATTCAACAAGATAAAGATCTCTTTCTTGCGAAGCAGGGCGTTAAACTGACCGTGACCAGTTTTGTGGCGCGCGCCATTGCGAGAGCTCTCGAGGAATATCCCCTTCTCAACTCCTCTCTTGAACAAGATACGATCGTCGTCAAGAGGTTCATTAATTTAGGCCTAGCGGTGAGCGTCGATCAAGGAATCCTGGTGCCCGTGATCAAGCAGTGTCAAAAGCTCACCCTTCCCGAGCTCGCTAAAGCGATCCATGAGCTTTCAGCAAAGGCGCGCACAGGCAAGCTCGCTCCGGACGATGTTGCCGACGGGACGATCAGCATGAGTAATTTTGGCATGTCGGGAGTCCTCATTGGCATCCCAATCATCCGCTACCCGGAAGTGGCTATTGTGGGCATTGGCGCCATCCATAAACAAGTCGTCGCATTAGAAGAGGATCTAATCGGCATCCGCTCGATGATGCACGTCTCGCTGACGTTCGATCACCGGGTCCTCGACGGGATGTATGGCTGCAGCTTTCTTGCCGCCTTGAAAAAACATCTCGAGCAAGACCTGGCTTATTAAGAGACTGTCTCTAACATTTAAATAGGTAGTGATATGGCTGCCGTGGGATCAACTCCAACCTTTCTAACAATTAACTCGCAGGCTGCAACTCTTTCTGTTGCGCCTCCCGACTCTATAAAAACGTGATTTTGGATGAGAATTGTGGGGCTTTTTGTCCAATCCCCGATGACGCAATCGATCTCATCCTTTCCTACTGTAAGGCCTCCGCCTTAGTGCGTATGGGAACAACCTGCAGACGACTCTTCTATCTTGCCGATCGGACGCCCATGTGGAGGGAGCTGTGTCATGTTGCAAAATTATCCGTAAAAGAAGGCGCCTCTTATCGACGCGCCTTTTTATCGGCAATCGCAAGACAAACCCCCGATGCTTACACGAGTCAAGCTTGTTTTTTTAGCAATAACAAATACACGCAAGTCGATAAAGTGCGCGCGCTTGCCTGTTGCGACTACGCCATTAATATGCAGCCTTTTTCGATGAACGATTGTGCTTTTTCCGAGCGACAGATAGAAGCTGTATTTCAAAAAGGAGAGCTATTTTTCAACCCTTTCGATTTCAAAAAATCTACGCTTGCCCCTGGACAAATTGACGCACTCTATGATCAACTCGGACGCATGATCGAAACCTGTTCTTCCAAGGATAAAGTAGCCAAAGCGCGCCTGTTGTACATGGTCATCCAAATCAATGATCTTGGGCTTGCGCTACTACCCTATAGTTACTTTTGGCATGCATGCGACGGCATTCGAAAGGATCAACAGGTAAGCGATGAAGTTCGAAACGCCGCCGAGTATTTGCTTGCGTTTCTTCCTAAATGGAAGCCGGATGGTAGATGGGAGCCTACAACCCTTGCCCAATTTCGACAGAATCAGGGTGAGTTATCTCTTGCCGAACGTGGCAAGATTTTTAAAAAATGTTTAAATGATCAAGCAGCTACTCCGTGGATGCACCCAATGGCAACAATATACTTAGCCTTGATGCGGGTATTTAAAGAAACGGAAGAAATCACAGATGAAGAAGCCTGCGAGATGTTAGAGTCATTAAAAAATTCCCCATCCCTTCTTCTAATCCCCCCCTATTATCTGGGCGTACTAGAAAATCTATCGAACACTTTAAAAACGACAAGCAGATCTGAACTCCAGTGACTGAGAGACTCACGCAGAGACGCCAGGATTTTTTTTGATTTTCTTGGCGTCCTTGCGGCTTAGCGCCTTTGCGTGAGTCCCCCTCCGCCACACCTATATAAATATTATTTTTTTAATTGAATTAAACACAGAATGCTTTATATGATTATTTTGCAATTAATCTGTGAAAGTTAATGAACATGATTTCTATTAAATAAATAATTTAAATAGGTGATGAGATGGCTGCCGTGGGATCCACCCCAACCTTTCTAACAACCAGCCCGCTGCCTCTAATTCCCTCTGCCGACCCTTCCGGTTCTTTAAAAAGACCTCGTCCCGAATTTTCCGATTCCGAGGAGATCCATCTTTCAAAAAGAGCAAAAACCGATGGAAGAGTGGTTTTGGATGAGAATTGTGGAAGTTTTCGTCCGATTCCCGATGAAGTCGTCAATTACATCCTCTCCTGTTGTAAGGCTTCCGCTTTAGCGCGTATCGGAACAACTTGCAAGCGGCTTTTCTATCTTACCGATCGCGCACCCATGTGGAGAGAGTTGTGCGCTATTGCAAAATTATCCGTAAAAGAAGGCGACTCTTATCGCTGGGAATTTTTGTCGGCAATTAGAAGAGAAAATCCCGATGCTTACAGGAGTAGAGCCTGTTTTTTCACCATGGGGAAATATACTCAAGTTGATCACGCACGTGCACTTGCCTGTTGGGACCACGCCATTAACATGGAGCCTTTTTTGACGAAGAATCGCGCTTTTTCCGAATCACAGATAGACACCGTGTTTCAAAAAGGAGAACTATTTTTCAACCCTTTCGATTTCGACAAATCTACCTATGCTCCTGGACAAATTCACGCACTCTATGATCAACTCGAACATATTTTCGATACCTGTTCTTCCAAGGATAAAGCAGCCAAAGCATGGCTTTTGCACACAGTCATGCAAATAAATGATTCTCAGATCATGCTGTCCTATAGTGCCTTTTGGAATGTATTCCATGACATTCGACACAATCAGCAGGTGAGCGATGCAGTTCGAAACAGCGCCGAGTACCTACTCGGGCTCCTTGTTCATTTCAAGCCGGATAATAAAAGATGGAACCCTGAAGACCTTGCCCAGTTTCGACAAAATCAGGGTGAGTTGCCCGATGCCGAGCGCGGCAGGATTTTAAAAAAATGTTTAAATGATAACACAGCTCCTCTATGGATGCATCAAGTAGCAAAAGTACAAATAGCTGATTTGCGGCTGCTTGGAACGACAGAAGAAATCACGGATAAAGAAGCCTACGAGATGTTAGAGTCATTAAAAAATTCCACAAATCTCATCCCTATCCTCTATCGGGCCGTATTAGAAAGAATCATGCAGCAGTTCAAAGATCAAAAACGCATCTAAGAAACTGTTGTTGAATTCAACAACAGTTTCTAATTCTGCCAACCAACAAACATTGTTTTTTAATTGAATTAATGCTGAATGTTCTATATAATAATTTCAATTAAATTTGTAATATAAATGAACATAATCACGCTAAAAGTATTAAATAACAATTTACATCAGTGATGAGATGACGACCATTGGCTCAACCCCACCCCTTCCAGCAAATAGCTCGCTGCCCCCCATTTCTCCTGTAGAACCTTCCAATTCTATAAAAAGATCCCATCCCGAAACGTCCGATTCTGAAAGGGGCCCTCCTTCAAAAAGAGCAAAAACCGATGAAAGAGCGGTTTTGGATGAGAATTGTGGAGACTTTTATCTGCTGCCCGATCTGGTAGCCTACCAGATTCTTTCTTATTGTAAAGCTTCAGCTTTAGTGCGTGTCGGGGTGACCTGCAAACGACTCTTCTATATTGCCGATCGTACACCTATGTGGGGAGAGTTGTGCTCGCGTGCAAAATTATCCGTAAAAGAAGGTGACTCTTATCGCTGGGTATTTTTATCGGCAATGATAGAAGGAAACCCCAAGGCTTATAGGAGTAAAGCCCATTTTTTTGCCACGGAGAGATATGGTCGAGTTGATTATGTGCGCGCCCTTGCCTGTTTGGACCGCGCCATTAACATGGAACCCTTTTTGACGAAAGATCGCGCTTTTTCCGAGCCACAGATAGAAGCCGTGTTTCAAAAGGCAGAGATATTTTTCCACCCTTTCAATTTCAATCGATCTGCCTTTGCTCCTGGACAAATTAACGCACTCTATGATCAACTCCGACACATTTTCCATACCTGTTCTTCCAAGAATAAAACAGCCAAAGCCTGTGTGTTGCACACGGTCGTGCAAATAAATGATCTCGGCCTTGCAGCACTATCCTATAGTTCCATTTGGAATGCACTCAACAGCATTCGACAGGAGCAACAGGCAAGCGATGAAGTGCGAAATGCCGCCGAGTACTTGCTTGCGTTCCTTTGTCAATGGAAGCCCGATGCTAGATGGGATCCTGTAGACCTTGCCCAGTTTCGACAAAATCGGGGTAATTTGCCTGAGGCTGAGCGGAGCAGGATTTTAAAAAAATGTTTAACTGATCAGGCAGCTACTCGATGGATGCATCAAATGGCAAAAATGGACTTAGCCATGCAGCGGTTATATAAAAAAACGGAAGAAATCACGGATAAAGAAGCCTACGAGATGTTAGAGTCATTAAAAAACACCCCAAATCGTATCCCCGTGATCCTACCGGATACACTAGAAAGCGTCATGCAGCGGTTCGGAGACGAAAAGCGCATCTAAGAATGAGTCAATAATTGTATAAACATTATTTTTTTAATTGAATTAAATATTGAACATTTTATATAATTATTTGTAATTAGCATGTAATAATTAATAAACGTGATCGCGCTAAAATGTTAAATAATTAATTTAAAATAGGTGATGATATGGCTGCCGTAGGATCAGCCCCAACTTCTCTAACAACCGGCTCGCTGCCTCCAATTCCTCCTGCCGACTCTTCCAATGCTGTAAAAAGAACGCGTTCCGACTCTTCCGATTCTAAAGAGGCCCCTTCTTCAAAAAGACAAAAAACCGATGACTGGATGGTTTCATGCGAGAACTCTGGAAATTTTTGTCCAATCCCCGATGATGTAGTCAATTACATCCTTTCCTGTTGCAAGGCCTCTGCTTTAGTGCAGATGGGGGCCACCTGCAGACGGCTCCTTTATCTTGCCGATCGCGCGCCCATGTGGAGAGAGTTATGCGCTATTGCAAAATTATCGGTAAAAGAAGAATCCTCTTACCGACGCGCCTTTTTATCGGCGATCGCGGAAAACAACTTCGATGCTCACTGTAGTAAAGCCCATTTTTTTAGCAACGGCAAATACACAGCGATCAATAACTGGCGGGCACTTACCTGTTGGGACCAGGCCATTAACATCGATGCTTTTTGGCATGGCCCTAAGTTTTCCGAGAGGCAAATAGCGGTTGTATTAAAAAAAGCGAACCTATTTTTCAGGTTTGACGATTTCGCAAAATCTGCCTTTGCTCCTGGACAAATTGACGTCCTCTACGGGCAGCTCTTGCATATTATCACCACTTGCCCTGCTAAGGATACAGTAGCCGAAGCCCATCTTTTACAAAGAGCTATGCACATCAATGATGTCACGCTCTTGGCAATCCCCTATAGTATCATTTGGAATGATTTCAACACCATCCGACGGGATACGCAGGCGAGCCAGCCAGTTCGAGATAAAGCCGAGTACATGCTTGCTTTCCTTTCTACTTTCAAGCTGGCTCATAAATGGCATGCTGAAGATCTTACGCAATTTCAACAAAACCAAGGAGATCTGCCTGATGCCGAGCGAGCTAAGATTTTCAAACAATGTATAAAGGATAGCACAGCTCCTCTATGGTGCCATCAAATAGCAAAAATACTACTCGTCTTACTGCGACGCAACCACAACATAGAAGAAATCACGGATGAAGAAGCTTATGAAATGCTGCAATCATTAAAAAATGCTTCTTCTCTAATCTCCACCATCCCCATGAACACAGTAGATGAGCTGATAGAGGAATTTTGGACCAGAACAATACTATAATCAATAGGGAACCCATTTTCATAAAGTATTAAATAAATAATTTCGTATAGGTGATAAGATGTCTTTCGTTGGATCAACCCCTTCAGCAAATAACCAGCCGTCTCTAATTCCTCCTGCCGACCCTTCCCATGCTGTAAAAAGAACGCGTTCTGAATCTTCCCTTCCTGAGGAGGCCCCTCCTTCAAAAAGACAAAGAACCGACGATTGGATGGTTTTATGCGAGAATTCTGGAAGTTTTTATCCAATCCCCAATGAGATAATCAATCATATCCTCTCCTGTTGCAAGGCTTCCGCTTTAGTGCGCATGGGAACAACCTGTAGGCGGTTTCTCTATGTCACCGATCGCGCGCCCATGTGGAAAGAGTTGTGCGAGCATGCAAAATTATCGGTAAAAGAAGAAGCCTCTTATCGACTCGCATTTTTATCGGCAATTGCGCAAGACAACTTTGATGCCCACTGTAGTAGAGCCCGTTTTTTTAGCAATGGCAAATACACAAACATCAATAACATGCGCGCACTTACCTGTTGGGATCAGGCCATTAACATCGATGCTTTTTGGAATGGCACTAAATTCTCCGATAGACAAATAACAGCTGTATTAAAAAAAGCAAAGATGTTTTTCAGCTTTGAGGATTTCCGGAAAACTGCATTTGTTCCTGGACAAATTGACACCATCTATAGTCAACTAGAATCCATTATCACCTTTTCTCATTCCCCGAAAATAGCAGCTCAAGCGCGCCTTCTCCAAACGGTCATGAAAATAAATGATCCCACGCTCATACCAATAACCTACAGTTCCATCTGGAATGCACTCAACACCATCCGACAGAGTGAACAGGCAAGCAAGGTTCGAGACAGAGCCGGGTACATGCAGGCTTTCCTTCGTGATTTCAAGCAGAATCATAGATGGGAGCGCTCAGATTTAGGCCAATTTCGAGGACGGCATCTTGATTTACCTAATGCCGAGCGAGCTAAGATTTTCAAACAATGTATAAAGGATAGCACAGCCCCTCTATGGTGCCATCAAATAGCAAAAATACTACTCGTCTTACTGCGACGCAGCCACAACATAGAAGAAATCACGGATGAAGAAGCTTATGAAATGTTACAATCATTAAAAAAGGCTCCTTTTCTAATCTCCACCATCTCCATGAACACAGTAGATGTGCTGATAGAGGAATTTCGGACCAGAACGATGTGTAATCAATAAATAATATTTTACATAGGTGATGAGATGACTGCCATTGGATCAAACCAAACCCTTTCAAAAAGAGATTGCTCTGAATTTTCCAATTCTGAAGATGCCCCTCCTTCAAAAAGACAAAGAACCGACGGCTGGCTGTTTTTGTGTGAGAATTCTGGAAACTTTTGTCCGATTCCCGATGAGACAATGAATCACATGCTTTCCTACTGTAAGGCCTCCGCTTTGGGGCGTATAGGGACTACCTGCAGGTGGCTTCTTTATCTTGCCGATCGGGCGCCTATGTGGAGAGAGCTGTGCCTGCATGCAAAATTATCGGTAAAAGAAGGCGCTTCTTATCGACTCGAATTTTTATCTGCAATAGCAAAAGAAGATTACCAAGCCTACATGAGTAAAGCCCATTTTTTTAGCACGGACAAATACACGAAGGTCAATAAGGCGCGTGTACTTGCCTATTTGGACTGTGCTATCGCCATGGACTATTTTCCAGACCAGTCTGCTTTCTCCGAAAGGCAGATAGAAGCGGTCTTCCAAAAATGCCACCTATTTTTCGAGGGATGGCGGGGAGAGTTGTTTATTCCTGGACAAATAGATCCAATTTATAATCAGCTCAAGATAATCAAACAAACTCATCCTGATTGTTCGGGATCTCTATCCAGAACAGCATCTGTTTTTTTTATGTTTATGCACATAAAACAGATCAGCAAAGCCCTGCCCCTGCGGTATAGTGTTTGTTGGAATGAATTAAACAAGATTCGTCTGGATAAAGACGAAAGCCATTCCAATCGACAAACGGCTAAGTTCCTGTTATCCTTCATGCCCCTTTCATCGCCTACAAAATGGGTGGGTCGGAATCTTGCCGCGTTTCGAAATCATCCAGGTGATTTGCCTGAAGCCGAGCGTGTGGAGATATTTCAGGAATTATTAGCCGATGCAGAGATTCCCTCCTATATACGTGAAGATGCAAAGTATCTAATGGCTAATATGCGGCTTGAAAACAGGACAGAAAAAATCACCGATCAAGAAGCCTGCGACATGTTAGAATCGTTAACAAACGTTTTCCGCATATCATCCAACCCACGTTCCCTAGCCCGTATACAAGCGAAGATCCAAGCGTTCCGAGATCAAGGCCGGGTATGAGACTGTCTACGAAGTTTGTTTCAGTCGATTTTGGGGCGCTTTTGAGCCAATTTGCGCTTCATTTGTTTGGGATAATATCAACATTCGTATATTACCCCAAACAAATGAAGCGCAAATTGGCCAAAATGGCTCCCAAAAGCGACGAAAACCAAACTTCGTAGACAGTCTCTAAGTACTAGCCTTGGGCGGATGAGTAGCCGGGGGCGCCGTCGAAGGTGTAGAGATTTTCCGTTTTGATCAGGTCGTGCCCTGTTTCCGCAAGTTGATTGAGCAGCCGGATGATCGTTTGCTGTTCGATGGGATGATCCTTCTGCTGATGCAGGAATCGGCAGCGCCATTGGTCGATGCAGAAGGTCTCGGGAATCCCGTGCGGCCAGATCCGCGTGCCCCTGTTGCTGATCATCGTCAGGTGGAGGGGGGAATGATTTCCCGCTGTCATTTTTTTGATGAAGTTTTCTGCGGAATGGTTGGAGTAGATGAACACATCGACGCCTACCAGCTGCCGTTTGACGGAGATCTCCCGTTCTGTCACAAGGGCGGTGAGTTTAGAGCTTTCTTGATAGGCTGCGGGGTTGAGATGCTGGGGTTTTTCTCCTAAAAATTTCACTACGGCTTGGGCGAATTCTTGGGTGCCGACTTTTTGTTTGCTCGTCTTATCCTTAAAGATGTCGTAGGTATGAATGCCTGCCTCTAGAGTGCGCAGCCAGGCGTTGTGGATCCGCGCGGCTACTTCTGTTTCTCCAAGATAGACGAGCATGAGGACGGAGGCGAGTAAAAGACCCGATGGGTTGGCGATATTTTGGCCCGCGCGTCTGGGCGCTGAGCCGTGGATCGCTTCGAACATGGCGCCTTTATTGCCGATATTGGCCGATCCCGCGAGCCCGACCGATCCTGAGATCTGCGCGGCGACGTCGGAGAGGATATCCCCGTATAGATTGGGCATGACGATCACGTCGAAGATTTCCGGGGTGTCTGCGAGTTTCGCAGCGCCGATATCGACGATCCAGTGCTCCTGCTCGATCTCGGGGTACTCCTTGCCGATCTCTTCAAACACCTGATGAAACAGCCCATCGGAGAATTTCATGATGTTGTCTTTAGTGAAACAGGTCACCTTTTTGCGGCCGTGATGGCGCGCATAGTCAAACGCGTAGCGCACGATTTTTTCCGAGCCCGGCCTCGAGATCAGCTTGAGCGATTGGCATACCCCCGGCGTCTGCCGGTATTCGATGCCCGCATAGAGATCCTCTTCATTTTCGCGAACGATGACCAGATCCATGCGGGGGTGTTTGGTCTCGACAAAGGGCGCATAGGAAACGCAAGGGCGCACGTTGGCATAGAGGCCCAGGCTCGTCCGGATGGTGACGTTCAAGCTTTTGAAGCCGCCCCCTTGGGGCGTGGTGATGGGCGCTTTAAGAAAAGCTTTGGTATGGCGGATGGTTTCCCAGGTGGAGGCTTCGATGCCCGTCGGGTGCCCCTTTAAATAAACCTTTTCCCCCACCTCGACCGGGTGGATCTCAAGGGGAGCTCCCGCCTCCTTTAAGACGTGCAGCGCCGCTTCCATGATTTCCGGGCCGATCCCGTCTCCGTAGGCGACTGCGATAGGAATTTGCGAATGAGTCATAACTATCCCTTTTATGCTTTTTTTTTCAAGACTTCAAGCAAAATTGAAGATCAGCTATCATCTGAAGATGGTTATGTTAAAAAATATTTTCGAAGAGCAGCGTCTCTATTTAAACCATTTTTTCGATGAGATGAACAGCGCACAGGCTCAGGCGTTTTTTGAGGCTTGCCTGCAGTGTTCGGGGCTCATCGTTTTCACCGGCGTCGGCAAAAGCGGACTCATTGCTGAAAAAATCGCCATGACCCTCATTTCGACGGGTACGAAAGCCCTCTATTTGCCGCCGACCAATTTTCTGCATGGGGATCTCGGCATTATCACCGATAAAGATTTGCTCGTTTTGATCAGCAAAAGCGGGGAGACGGAGGAGCTCTTAACGCTTCTTCCATTTGCCAGAAGGCGGCAGGTGCGCCTCCTCAGCATTGTCTCCAACCCGAACAGCCGCCTTGCCAGAGAGTGCGATGTGACCATCCATCTCCCTGTCAAAAAAGAGTTGTGCCCCTTCGATCTCGCGCCCACGACTTCAACCGCTGTCCAACTGCTGTTTGGCGATGCTCTTGCGGTGGCTCTCATGAAAGCGAAATCCTTTTCTTTGAACGAGTACGCTCTCAACCATCCTTCCGGAACGATCGGCAAGAAAATCACCCTGACGGTGGGGGATTTGATGTTTAAGGGGGATCAGATCCCCTTTTGCCGCCCTGAGGACCGACTCATCGATACGCTCGTTGAACTTTCAAATAAAAAGTGCGGCTGTCTTGTGATCGCCGATCCGGAGCTAAGGCTTCTCGGCGTTTTTACCGATGGCGATTTGCGCAGAGCTTTGCAAAAACACGGTCCGCAAATTCTCGAAAGCCCGATGGATGCCCTCATGACCTGCACTCCGATCACGGTATCCAAGGATACCCTGGCTTGGGAAGCGAGAAAAATCATGCAAGGGGATCGCTGGGTCCTCGTCACTCCTGTTGTGGATGAGCAGAAAGTAGTGGGGATCATTCGGATGCACGATATCGTACAAGCGGGACTATCTTAGAGGATGTTTAGTTGGCAGGAAGGGATTCTGCTTGTTCTGCTTTTGGGAGCGATCGTCGGATCGTTCTATCCTCGATTTTTGCCGCGGGATCTCTGTTATTTTATTGCCGCTGTACTGACGGCTGTTGCGGGCATCGTGCCCGCCAAAGTGTTGTTTTTTAGCATCGCGAATCCTGCTATTCTGACGGTCGTTGGATTGTGGGTCCTCGCAAAGGCCATGGAAAAAACGGGGCTGTTTTGCCATCCTTTCTTTAAAGGCTGCGGCGCTTTGTTCAATCTCTCCTGGCTCGCGAGGCACGCTCCGCGCAGGAGGCTCTTGCAGCTCGCCTGCCTGCTGCCTCTCGTCGGCACGTGCACCTTGATCGGTTCCGCTCTCAATTTAACGATGAATGAACACCTGCGCGCGGGAGGATTCCCGCTTTCCTTTTTTGAGTTAGGGCAAATCGGGCTTCCTTGCTCCCTCTTGGCGTGGTTGTATTCCGCCCTTTTTGTCCCGCGCATCTCCAAATCGGTCCAAAACGGGGATTTAAAGAGAGAGGCCCGCTCGAAAAAAAAGGGGCTGGCGGGTGTTGTAGTCGTCTCGATGCTCCTAGCTTGCGCTGGGGGAGTGTCTGTGTACGCGGCTGTGGGGTGCGCCTGGCTGGCGCTTCTGCTGTTTCGCGTGCTATCCCTCGAAGAAGTTCTAGAGGCGGTTCCATGGGATCAGGTCCTTCTCATCGCAAGCGGGCTGATTTTTGCCGCCGCCCTGCAAGAAAGCGGCCTTGCAGCAAAGGCTGCTGCATGGCTTGTTTCGATCCCCGTTCCCTATGCTTCCGCTGCGCTGTTCCTGCTCGCGTTTGCAGGATCGCATCTGATCCCCCCTGTTGTGGTCCTCTCTTTGCTTTTTCCCTGCGCCTTGGCATTTGCCCTTCCGATCAAGGTGATAGGCGTTTCCCTCATCATGGGGGCTTCCGTCGCTTGTCTGAACCCGTCGATTGAGGGAGCTGCGGCCGTTGCATATGGGTTGAGCGGCTACCCGCGCCGCGCCTTCTTCTATTATGGGCTTCTGCTTGCGCTAATTCTGTTTGTTTTTTGCAGTTGGCTGATTCCTCGGTTGTGGAAAATCTGAACGTTTCATTTAATTAAAGGATCACATCAATTGGAGTTAAGCGGAATATGGGTACCATCTTTCTTGCCTCTTGGCTAATCATCGCCATTTTTGCCTTAGGATATCTGGCGATCATTTTAGAACACTATATTAAAGTGAATAAAACCTCTGTGGCTTTGCTCTCAGCGGGTCTTTGCTGGACGGTATACGTTCTTTTCAGCCCAAAGCCGATCCATGAGGATCTCGAAGCGCTCAACCACCACCTTTCCAACATCGCCCAGATCATTTTTTTTCTGATGGGAGCCATGGCTCTCGTCGAACTCATCGACTCCCATCGGGGATTTAAACTCATCACAGACTTCATTGCGACCACCTCCAGGCGCAAAATGCTCTGGATCATCGCCTTCGTCAGCTTTTTTCTCTCCTCTGTTTTGGATAACCTCACGACGACCATTTTGATGGTCTCTCTCCTGCGCAAGCTCGTCCCTGCCCGAAATGAGCGGTTTTTACTCAATTGCGTCGTCGTCGTCGCCGCAAATGCGGGCGGGGCGTGGACCCCCATCGGAGATGTCACCACAACCATGCTTTGGATTGGCGGACAGCTATCCACCGCCGCTGTGATGAAAGCCCTCTTCATTCCCAGTATGGTCGCTCTCCTCGTCCCATTGATTTATTACACCTTTAAATTAAAAGGGAAATACCCCTCTTTCCAAAAAGAAGCGCAAGAGGCAGAGCCGGGGGCCCGCCTGGTCTTTTATGTGGGCATTGCCGCCCTGATTTCTGTGCCCATTTTAAAGTCGTGGATCGGAGTACCCCCTTTTCTAGGCGTCATGATCGGCCTCTCCCTTTTATGGCTGATGACCGATTTGATGCATTACCCCTTCGAAAAACGCCACCACCTCCGCCTTCCGCACGTCCTCTCGCGCATCGATACTCCAGGGGTTTTGTTTTTCTTAGGTATCCTGCTCACTGTCAGCGCGTTAGAAACAGCCGGCCTCTTGCGGCAATTGGCCGTTTGGCTCAATACAACCATCGATAGCCAGCCCCTGTTGGCGACGCTCATCGGGCTCTTTTCCGCCGTGATAGACAATGTCCCGCTCGTGGCGGCGACGATGGGGATGTATTCCCTTTCAGATTACGCAATGGACAGCTCTCTATGGCATATGATCGCCTATGCTGCCGGTACGGGAGGGAGCATCTTGATCATCGGCTCTGCTGCGGGAGTGGCCTTGATGGGGATGGAAAAGGTCGACTTCGTCGCTTATTTCAAAAAAGCCGCCTTCCCCACCCTTCTCGGTTTTTTGGCCGGAATGGGCGTCTACTTGTGGTTAAATTAATTTTTTACACGCCCCCTCTCAGAATAGCTCTAGAGAGGGATTTTGCAGATTCTCTTAAAAACATTTGCATGAAAAGAGAGAATTTTTGTATGGTGTTGCATTCCTTAAGGCGAAAAGGCCGAAAGAGGAAAAGCCGAGCAGTAAGCTGGGCAAGTGCTGTTTTGACAGTAGAGATGAAGTGATGAACGAACAAAAGTAAAGCTTGTGCGGGCGGGATATGAAAATATCCCGTCCGCCTGTTAATAAATTCAATCAGATTGTCAAGGAATTATTCTTTGAGAATTTGATCTTGGTTCAGATTGAATGCTGACGGCGTGGATGAGGCATGCAAGTCGAACGAGGTCGTAGGGCAACTTGCGGCCTAGTGGCGGAAGGGTTAGTAATACATGAATAACTTGCCTTCAACCTGGGGATAACGGCTGGAAACGGCCGCTAATACCGAATGAGGTAGTTTTGGGGAATCTTAGGGCTATCAAAGTAGGGGACCGTGAAAGCGGCCTTGCGGTTGAAGAGAGGTTCATGGGATATCAGCTAGTTGGTGTGGTAAAGGCGCACCAAGGCTAAGACGTCTAGGCGGATTGAGAGATTGACCGCCAACATTGGGACTGAGATACTGCCCAGACTCCTACGGGAGGCTGCAGTCGAGGATCATTCGCAATGGGCGAAAGCCTGACGATGCGACGCCGTGTGAGCGATGAAGGCCTTCGGGTTGTAAAGCTCTTTCGCATGGGAACAAGAGAGGGTAGTGAATAACTAGCCGATTTGAGGGTACTATGTAAAGAAGCACCGGCTAACTCCGTGCCAGCAGCTGCGGTAATACGGAGGGTGCAAGCATTAATCGGATTTATTGGGCGTAAAGGGCGCGTAGGCGGGTTAGTAAGTCAGATGTGAAATTCCGGAGCTCAACTTCGGAGCTGCATTTGAAACTGCAAACCTAGAGGATTGGCGGAGAAAATGGAATTCCACGTGTAGCGGTGAAATGCGTAGATATGTGGAAGAACACCGGTGGCGAAAGCGGTTTTCTAGCTTATACCTGACGCTGAGGCGCGAGAGCAAGGGGAGCAAACAGGATTAGATACCCTGGTAGTCCTTGCCGTAAACGATGTATACTTGATGTAGCCAGGCTCAACCCTGGCTGTGTCGGAGCTAACGCGATAAGTATACCGCCTGGGGAGTACGCTCGCAAGGGTGAAACTCAAAAGAATTGACGGGGGCCCGCACAAGCAGTGGAGCATGTGGTTTAATTCGATGCAACGCGAAGAACCTTACCCAGGTTTGACATACAGAGGACGGTAGCCGAAAGGTTACTTCCCGCAAGGGCCTTTGAACAGGTGCTGCATGGCTGTCGTCAGCTCGTGCCGTGAGGTGTTGGGTTAAGTCCCGCAACGAGCGCAACCCTTATCATTAGTTGCCAACACGCGAGGTGGGGACTCTAATGAGACTGCCTAGGTTAACTAGGAGGAAGGTGAGGATGACGTCAAGTCCGCATGGCCTTTATATCTGGGGCTACACACGTGCTACAATGGTCGGTACAGAAGGCAGCGAAATCGCGAGATGAAGCAAATCCCAAAAGCCGATCTCAGTTCGGATTGTAGTCTGCAACTCGACTACATGAAGTCGGAATTGCTAGTAATGGCGGGTCAGCAACACCGCCGTGAATACGTTCCCGGGCCTTGTACACACCGCCCGTCACATCATGGGAGTTGGTTTTACCCGAAGTCACTGACTTAACCGCAAGGGGAGAGGTGCCTAAGGTAAGGCCGATGACTGGGATGAAGTCGTAACAAGGTAGCCCTACCGGAAGGTGGGGCTGGATCACCTCCTTTTAAGGACAAAGAGGGCAGCCTAGAGCTGCCTCTTATGGTTGAGCAAGCTTTGCTTCTTGTTTTGTTTCATCACTTCTTCTCTGCTGTTAAGGCAGTATTGTTATCTTGAAAGTTGTTGTGAGAAGTCAAAAATACAAGCGCAATTAAAGAGAAATTAATGGTAACGAACCGGAAGGTTCGTACGTAGATTTCACTGATATAAAGCAGCGTTTGAGAAGAAAATACTTCATAAAGAGAATTAGGTGAAAGTGATGGCGTAGTTTAAAGCAGCTTTAAAAGACAGAACGTTATGTGGTCAAGCTGCTAAGGGCTGCTGGTGGATGCCTTGGCATCAACAGGCGAAGAAGGACGTGCTAACCTGCGATAAGTTCCGGCGAGCTGGAAAGAAGCAACGACCCGGAAAATTCCGAATGGGGGAACCCAGTGGGAGTAATATCCCATTATTCTTATCTGAATAGATAGGGTAAGAAAGCGAGACCTGCCGAAGTGACACATCTCAGTAGGCAGAGGAAAAGAAATCTAGAAGAGATTCCCCTAGTAGCGGCGAGCGAAGAGGGAAGAGCCTAAACCAGGGATTTTATTCCTGGGGTTGAAGGACCAGTCAAAAAGTCGACTTTTTTTAGCAGAACCATCTGGAAAGATGGGCGATACAGGGTGAGAGCCCCGTAAGCGAAAAGAGAAGAAGATGGGATTGGCACCTGAGTAGGGCCGGGCACGTGAAATCCGGTCTGAATCTGGGGGGACCACCCTCCAAGGCTAAATACTCGTTGATGACCGATAGTGAACCAGTACCGCGAGGGAAAGGCGAAAAGAACCCCTGATAGGGGAGTGAAATAGAACCTGAAACCAGCAGCTTACAAACGGTCAGAGGCCTATGTCCCTTATAGGGAAATGGCTGATGGCGTGCCTTTTGCATGATGAGCCAGCGAGTTACGCTGAATGGCAAGGTTAAGGGACATACGTTCCGGAGCCGTAGCGAAAGCGAGTGTGAATAGCGCGAAAGAGTCATTCAGCATAGACACGAAACCAAGTGATCTATCCATGACCAGGATGAAGCAAGGGTAACACCTTGTGGAGGTCCGAACCAGTGTCTGTTGAAAAAGCCTTGGATGAGTTGTGGATAGGGGTGAAAGGCCAATCAAACTTGGAGATATCTTGTTCTCTCCGAAATAACTTTAGGGTTAACCTCGGCAGGAACTTTTTAGGGGTAGAGCACTGGATCCACAAGGGGGGCTACCGCCCTACCGAAGGGAACCAAACTCCGAATACTAAAAAGAGAGCCGGGAGATAGACTGTGGGGGATAAGCTTCATAGTCAAAAGGGGAACAGCCCAGATCGTCGATTAAGGTCCCAAATTCTATGCTAAGTGAGTAAGGAAGTGAAGTTTCAAAGACAGTTGGGATGTTGGCTTAGAGGCAGCCATCATTTAAAGAGTGCGTAACAGCTCACCAATCAAGAAACTTTGCGCCGATAATAGACGGGACTAAAGCATAGAGCCGAAATCACGGGTGTTGATCGCAAGATGAACGCGGTAGGAGAGCGTAGTATGTGCGTCGAAGATGTACCGTAAGGAGCATTGGAGCGCATACTAGTGAGGATGCATGGCATGAGTAAACGATAAAGGAAGTGAAAATCTTCCTCGCCGAAAACCTAAGGTTTCCAGGGTAAAGCTCGTCTTCCCTGGGTTAGCCGGACCCTAAGCTGAGGCTGAAAAGCGTAAGTGATGGGAAGCAGGTTAAATATTCCTGCGCCACCTAAGACTATGACGAAGGGGTGACGAAGCAAGTTAAGCACGCGGGCAATTGGAAAAGCCCGTTTTGCTATGAGGCAGGCCAGCAGGGAAATCCGCTGGCAGGATGCTAGGTAGCGGACAAGGGGAACCTACGGGGGAACCGATGGTGAGGCGCGAAGCTTCCAAGAAATAACCTCTAGTCGTCGATGGTGACCGTACCAAAACCGACACAGGTGGGTGTGAAGAATATTCTCAGGCGCGCGAGATAACTCTCGTTAAGGAACTCTGCAAATTATCCCCGTAACTTCGGGAGAAGGGGAGCCGTTTGTCGTGACCATCTTCGCGATGGGTGCGAGAAGCGGCCGAAGAGAAATGGCCCAGGCGACTGTTTAACAAAAACACAGCACTATGCGAAGTCGTCTAAGACGAAGTATATGGTGTGAAGCCTGCCCAATGCCAAAAGGTCAAAAGGAGACGTTAGCCCGCAAGGGCAAAGCGTTGAATTTAAGCCCTGGTGAATGGCGGCCGTAACTATAACGGTCCTAAGGTAGCGAAATTCCTTGTCGGGTAAGTTCCGACCTGCACGAATGGCCTAACGATCTGGGCACTGTCTCAACGGGAGACTCGGTGAAATTGTAGTAGCGGTGAAGATGCCGTTTACCCGCAACAAGACGGAAAGACCCCGTGAACCTTTACTGTACTCTGATATTGGCTTCTGACTTTCCATGTGTAGGATAACCGGGAGACAGAGAACAGGGCTCGTTAGGGCTCTGGGAGTCAACGTTGAAATACCGGTCTTGGGAAGTCGGAAATCTAACGAAAGCCCGTGAAACCGGGCGTCGGACAATGTCAGACGGGCAGTTTGACTGGGGCGGTATCCTCCTAAAGAGTAACGGAGGAGTCCAAAGCTTGCCTCATCGTGGTTGGCAATCACGAAAAGAGCGTAAAGGTATAAGGCAGGTTAACTGCGAGACCGGCAAGTCGAGCAGATACGAAAGTAGGGCTTAGTGATCCGGCGGTAGAAAGTGGAATCGCCGTCGCTTAACGGATAAAAGGTACTCCGGGGATAACAGGCTTATCGCCACCAAGAGTTCATATCGACGTGGCGGTTTGGCACCTCGATGTCGACTCATCGCATCCTGGGGCTGGAGAAGGTCCCAAGGGTTTGGCTGTTCGCCAATTAAAGCGGTACGCGAGTTGGGTTCAAAACGTCGTGAGACAGTTTGGTCCCTATCTGTTGTGGGCGCAGGATATTTGAGAAGAGCTGCTTCTAGTACGAGAGGACCGAAGTGGACGAACCAATGGTGTGCCGGTTGTACTGCCAAGTGCATAGCCGGGTAGCTATGTTCGGAAAGGATAAGCGTTGAAAGCATCTAAACGCCAAGCCTCCTTCAAGATAAGATATCCCCATGAGACCCCCTGAAGATGACAGGGTAGATAGGTTGGGTGTGTAAGCACAGCAATGTGTTGAGCTAACCAATACTAATGGGTCCAATGGCTTGATCACTTTTTTTTCTTTTCGTCATCGGCGCGGTTCCAGGAAATGGGATCGGGTCCATGATGATGAAAGGTTGTAAAAAAGACGCCAGAGCTTCACCTTTGAAAAAAGTGGAGTGTAAAGCTTTTCAAGCGCTGTTTTATATTCGTGAAAGTATAGAGATGATCACAACAACAAGCTTTCTTGGTGACGATAGAGAAGGGGGAATACCTGATCCCATCCCGAACTCAGAAGTCAAGCCCTTCCTCGCCGATGGTACTGTACACAAGAGTATGGAAGAGTAGGTTGTCGCCAAATTTTTATCAGCGCCCTAACCGCCGCAAGGCCGTTAGGGCTTTTTTATTTCTTCCTTTGCGTCTTAAGCGGCTTGGCGCCTTCGCGTTGCTCTACAGATTGCAGAATAAGTCATAGATATCCAGATTGTGCTGCTCAAAGCAATCAACATGATAAACAGGATAAGCATGATACACATGATGGAAAAAGAAGGGGGGGAGAAGCGGCACGCCGCTTCTGTTTCCATTTTTTTATCATGCACATCATGCTTATCCTACCTATCATGTTCCGTGCTCTATGCAATAAACTTGAAACAGATGAAGAGCAACGCAAAGGCGCCAAGCCGCTGAGACGCAAAGAGAAGATTAGTCCATTTTAAGGATTCTTGCTCTTTTTTGCATGGTTTTGTAGCCATTCTTGCTCGGCCTTCCACTCTTTTTGTGCTTCAAAAATCTCTATTTCTTCTTTTACTAATGATTCTATTTTATTTTTTGTAAGAATAAGACTTTCTGAACTAGATGAAAAATAATTTAAAATAAAATCTTCGCTGGGGGTAATATCGAGTTCTAATAATCTTTCTAAATCAGACGACAGTGTTTTAATTGCCTGTTTTTGCAGGGATTTAACATGGTTTTGTAAGTCTTTTTGGATGATTTCTTTTACTTCCCCTGCAAAGAAAAAGCCAAAAAAGCTATTGCCCCATTTAGCTGTTTTAAAGATCTCTTGGGCAGCCTCTTCTAGCTTTTTAGGCGAATCTGTAAGATTGGAAAGATGTCTGCGCCCCATGGTCTGCTGTTTGGTATAGGCCTTTATATCCTGGCTGAACTCATGACCGTAAAAAAATGTAATAATTGCTTTAATCATAGTGTCTCCTGCTTATACTATTAATTTTACTATATAATTATTAATTTTTTATTAATTTGTAATAATTATTTTAATTAAGGGATTAAGAATTTAAACCACAGAGGGCACAGAGATCACAGAGGAAGAAAAAATCAATAAACAGGTCGAAGGGAAAGAAAAAGCCGTTAAGGTTTCCTTAACGGCTTGAGATTAAACCACTTAAAACGAATAGCTGGGGATAAAGAGCATCACAAGATGCCGGTATCTAAAGCCTTTAATTTTCTTTTGAGGGAAGATTTAGAATTAAGTGGATTCACACGCAAACGAAGGGTTAGTTGTGATCTCTGCGTGGACGGCGTTGACGATTGCTATCATCGCCCCAACGATCCCCACCACCACCACCGCCGCCGCCGAATGAGCGCTCGCGTTTCTGCTCTGGACGAGCATCATTGACGATGAGGGTTCTGCCGCCGATTTGCTTTCCATTGATGCCATCGATTGCTTTTTTAGCATCTTCGCCATTAGCCATCTCGACAAATCCAAAGCCTTTAGACTGGCCTGTGAATTTATCTGTGATGATGCGCACGGACTCGATAGCGCCATAAGATGAGAAAAGCTCACGCAATTCATCTTCTGTGATGCTATAAGGTAAGCTGCCGACGTACAGTTTTTTGTTCATGGTTTGGGTCATATAAAAGATTCTCCTTAAATGTGAAAAAATAGGTTGACTCGGGCTTTTTCCCATCGGCGGAACAAAAACTGGACACGACACGCTGGATGCAAAGACTCGGGATCAACAATCAGAAAGAATTGTATCACAATTAACTTTTGATTGTCTATCGATTAATAAAATCGATATCCGAAAAGGAACAAAAAATAGCCTGAAGAGCTATCTCCGGCAAGGGGTTATCTATGCGGAACAGCTTGATGTTAAGCGGGTTAATTCTCAGAAATGCCTGACGGTTTTTAACGCGGGCCAGGTCTTGGATTGCGTGTAGTCTGCAAAGAGCTGCATCAATTTCCGCGTCTGCGGGCCGACCTCTCCTTTCCCAATGCGCACGTCATCGATTTGCACGACGGGCATGATCTCTTTATTGCTGGAGCTGACAAAGGCTTCATCGAGTTGAGAGATTTCCTCATAGGGGATCGCCCGCAATTCGATCGGGAAGTGGGGTTGAGCTAGCCTAAGGACCACCTCCCGTGTGATGCCCAAGACGATCTCTTCCGAATCGCACGTGATCAGGGTGTTTTTTTTGAAGGCGAAGAAGTTGCTCGTCGTTGCCTCCAGGATCTCCCGCTGCGCGTTAAGATAGAGCGCTTCCTGGGCATTTTTTTGCCGCCCGGCCTGGAGCGCTAAAATGGCGGGAATGTATTGCAGGGTTTTGCTGGAGGGGATGCAGCGCGCGAGGGAAGTGGTCGTTGCGGAGATCCCCTGGGTATGCCAAATCTCGGGAAACGGGGTAAAGGGGTAGACGAGGATCACCAAGCTGGACTTTCCCTGAGGGAGGAGTTGATCGGGGCTAATGCCGCCCGTGACGAGGATTTTGATGCTGCATTCCGGATAAGGAGCCTTTTTGACGAGATCGTGGACAATGTCGTGCATCTCCTGCAGGGAACAAGGGAGCTGCAGGCTGATTTGCCGCGCGGAATACTGGAGTCGTTCCAAGTGCTCCATTAGGTGGAAGGGGTGTTTTTGGTATGTGCGCAAATAATCGAAAACCCCGTATCCCCTGACTAAACCGAGGTCCAATACGGAGATTTTGGCCTCCTCTTCTGCGACATGCGCTCCATTAATGTAGTACAGCATATATCCTTCAGTGTACACAGAAACCGGGTGATTTGTACATAGTCAAATTGAAAAAAAGGTTGCACAATATATGCAAAGCGCATTATGGACATGGGTATTGTTTAATTTTTAACCATTGGGAGAGACAATATGGCTTTGAAGGAAACAGTCAACAAATTGAAAATGCAACTCGGCGAAATCTGCAGAGATCTTGAAAAAGCGGCAAGCGGCAATAAAGCAGCCTCTCAAAGAGTGCGCACCACATCGATCAAATTTGAAAAAACAGCTAAACTCTACCGCAAAGAATCTGTAGCTGCCGAGAAGAAAGGGGGCAAAGCGCCTAGCAAATCTAAAGCCAAATCGGGCGGCAAAAAAACTAAGACGATGGCGGGCGGCATGAGAAGAGCTACGGCTAAGCTTCCCTCAAGAAGAAGATAAGAAGAGAAGAAGGTAGTTTTCAAGAAGGAAGATAAAGGGACAAAAAGGACAAAAGCGACTTAAAGGACCAAAGTGAGCTAAGGCGAAAGCTGGTTTCTTAGGTCCCTTGGGTCGCTTTTGTCCTTTTCGTCCCTTTTTTTTCTTTGGTCCCTTTTCTTCTCTTTTAGTCCTCTTCAGGCTAAACTTGTTCCCATGCAAGAGCCACACCTACCCATTTTACGCATCGACCATCTTTCAGAAAAGGGGCGCGGAATCGGCTATTTTCAAGGAAGCAAAATCGAAGTGCTTTCAGCCCTACCGGGGGATGAGGTGGAGGTGGAGCTCGGGCGCAAACGCAGGGGAGCCTGCCAGGGTTGCTTGCGGAAGATCCTACACCCCTCTCCTCTGCGCGTAGACCCGCGCTGCCTCCATGTCCCCCAGTGCGGAGGGTGTGCACTGCAGCAGATGTCCTACGAGGCGCAGCTCAGCGAAAAACAGAGCCGCCTGGAAAAGCTATTCGCTCCCTTACTGCAAGCGGATCAGGCGGCGATCCATCCGATGATCCCCTGCGCATCGCCTTGGGCCTATCGGAACAAGATGGAGTTTTCTTTTTCGCAAAATCGGGCAGGGGAGCGCTTTTTAGGCCTGATGTTGGCAGGAGGGGGGAGTAAGGTGCTGAATCTCCGGGAATGCCATCTGACGACCCCTTGGTTTACGCAGGTGTTAGAAGCGGTGAGGTGCTGGTGGCAAGAGAGCGGTCTAAAGGCGTACCACCCCCCCTCTAATGAGGGATCGCTCCGGACGCTGATTGTGAGGGAGGGACAGAGAACGGGAGATCGAATGGTGATGCTGACCGTTTCCGGCAATCCCGCTTTTGCCTTGAACAAACAGCAGATGGATGCATTTGCGGAGGCTGTGGATGGGACGGGGAATGGACGATCTGCAATCAGCCTTTTTTTGCGGATCCAACAGATCGCGCCCGGAAGCCCGACCCAATTCTATGAGATGCATCTGCGGGGTCCCGACCACATCAGAGAGGAGCTGCATATCGATGGGTCCGTCCTTTCCTTTAAAATCAGCCCGAGCTCCTTTTTCCAGCCCAATACTCTCCAAGCGGAAAAGCTGTACGCGCGCTCTCTGCAAATGGCGGAGTTGCCAGCGGATGCGCATGTCTTAGATCTCTACTGCGGCACGGGAACGCTCGGGATGGCCTTTGCTCTCAGAGCAAAGCGGGTGGTGGGGATTGAGCTGAATCCCTATGCGGTTTTCGATGCGCAAGCGAATATCCAATCCAATGGAATGGCTCACTTCGAGGTGTTGCACGGGGATGTCGGCGCCCTTTTACCCCAGCTTGCCTCTCAAGGCCAGCCCGATCTCGTCCTTCTCGATCCGCCCCGATGCGGCCTCGATCCCTCTGCTTTAAATGCGTTGGTCGCGCTCCATCCCAAGAAAATTCTGTACGTCTCCTGCAATCCCAAAACTCAAGTTGAAAATATCCAGATTTTAAGGAAGTCGGGATACCGGTTGCTTGAGTTGCAGCCCGTGGATCAATTTCCCCATACGGTGCATATTGAAAATATCGCTTTGCTTACCAGCTGAGGAATTTTCTTGCTTTCTCAGCGGGAATGAGGCAATCTTTCTTATTATCTTTTTAACCACTACAGGAAATGCATATATGAAAAAAATGTTTAAATTTTTGATGGGGCTGCCTTTTTTCATGATGGCCTCCGTCCCGCTCTTTGCAGACGAAGCGGCGCCTGCAGCGCGTGAGCAGAGCATGTGGCAGACGGTCATTATGATTGGGATTGCCCTCGTTTTCTTTTACTTCATTCTCTGGCGTCCGGAGCAAAAACGGCGCAAGACGATGCAAAAGCAGCGCGAAGCTCTCAAAAAGGGCGACCGGGTGACGGCGATGGGAATCGTAGGAACGGTAGCGAGCATCAAGGATAATACCAATACCGTGATCCTCAGAATGGTCGACGGAGCTAAAATCGAAGTGGTGAAAGCGGCCATCACCGATGTGCAGCCCGGCACAGAAGAAGATGCGAAGAAAGCGGAAAAAGAAGAGGGCAAGCGGGTCGATTTCTCTTCTACCGAAAACGAAACGCGCTAATTTAGGATGATGAGGGAATGGGCCCCATTCCCTCGGTATCCAGAGGTGGCCTTTAGTTGTTTTGTGAAAGTTGGACTATTTTCATCGTTGTTTCTCGCAATTTTGTTGCAAGCGGGGCATTAAGAGGAACGCTGTTGGTTATTTTCTTTTTCTGGAAGTCGATGAGTTCTTTGTTCATTTGATCGAGCTGCTCTTTTGGCAATCCACGGAAATGAGCTTCATTTTTGGTGATGATCTCCAAAATGGAATCCACGATCTTTTCCGCTTCAGCGGTGTTGTCGTTTGTGACATTGACATGGGTTAACTTGTCTATTTCTTGGGTCAATTGCTGAGTGGGTAAAGCCTTTGGAAGCGCATCGCGGTTAGCTGTCCTTAAAACCTCATTCATCTTTGCAAGGTTCTCCTGCATTGTACGGCTACAATCTAATGTCTGCTTTATGAGTATAGATGATAACGGCTCAGAAGGCATTTGTATTTGGGGAAGAGTGGCTGTTGGTATGAGGAGTGTCGGTGCACTGAGATCAGATTCTAGATATGCTTGCTTTTTAGCTGGGGTCAAGCCAACCGGCTGCGGAGCGAATTCATCGGCGACAGCATTTATTCTATCCCAGGCTCGGTTTTTACGAGAGATTTCTTTGGCTTTCTCTTTTTCCTCTTCTCGGTTTTCATTGAACCGAATGTGCTGTTGTAGTTCATTAATCTGCTCATCTTTTTCTTGATTGCGGACTTTTAGCTCTCCAATTTGCTCCTGCGCCTTTTTTTCTTTTTCTTGATATAGCTTGTCCATCTCATTTATGAACTGAGTTTTTCTATCATCGTGGATTATTAGAGTATTAATTGCCCTTTGTTGCTCTGCAATAACGGTGTTCTGATTTTCTATACGATGTTGTTTATCCTGCATATCAGCTTCGATCTGACGGCGGCGCGCCTCTTCTTCACGCTGAGTACGTTCAATGCCGTCTTTTAGGTAGCCGATGTGCGCATCTTTTTCTTGCATCTGAGTGTTCATTTCTTCCATTTGATATTCCATCGCACGCTGGCGCTTTTCCATATTCCTAGTAATTTCAGCAAAGCGTTCGTTTTGCTCTCTCCAAGCTGCTTCCACTTCTTTTCGGGGGATCAGGTCGCCGCCTGGCGCCGCCTGATCGTGGGGATGAGCTGCAGAGGATAATTGGGCGGGGGGGAGATGCTGGAGGTGGTCTTGATGGCATCTGTTCCATACATTATTTGCGGCGTCTAGGACCTCTTTGCCAATCCCATAGAGGAAGATATCCTCCGGAGCAAGACGAGAAAATGCGGCCGGGGTCCAGGAGACGCTCACGCTTCCATCTAGGGCAAAAAAGATGGCAAGGGGGTTCTGGCCTTGTGGATAAATTTCGATCGTTCTTTCGGTAAAATAGATGTTGGCGTGGGTTCCTTCACCCGGATTCGATCCGAGCAGAGGTCTAACCACCTCTTTAAAGAAATGACTCTCGATTAATCGAGCGACGGGGTCGCTAACAGTCCAAACCCTCAATTCTTCGGCATGATAGGGGCAAAGGGGGAGCCGGCTCGACCTGTCTGGCGAACCATAGAGGGATATGGGAGGTTGGGCATCTACATGTGTATGAGTCATAATTACACCTTATTATTGTTTTTATGTATTTAATTATATTATTTAATCGTTAAAAAGTCAATTTAATATTTTATACGCGTTTGTGTTTGTTAATTAGTGATTTAGAGCTTTTAAAAAAAGATCCGCTTTGGTATCCCTTCGATATGTAAACAACTCTCGCCTAAAGGCGAAAGCTTTATGGTCAGCGATTAACTGCCACATGCGTGCGGTTTACAGCGCACGTTGCTCGATCGGCAGATAGAGCAAACCTACAGAGATTCCGACTTGCATTCAAGTCGCTGTGCTGTCGGTTTCCACAAGAACATGTAAAACGGTGCTTTTGTCTTGCGCCAAGAGCACCGCATAAGGAGCAAATTTGACTGCTATAAGCTGGATTCATGTAGATAATCCCCAAGCCGCGAGCTTGGGCCTTGTATTCGACAAACAGTTGCAATTGACTAAAGGCCCAGCGGTGCAGACGAGTTCTGTTTCGCTTGCTGCCTTTGATCCTTTTGCGCATGTTTTTCAAGTCTTCAAGAACAATCATCCCAGCGCCCATTTGAAGGGCTTCTTTCACAATCTCATTGCTCATCCCATGATTGACATGTTTCATCCAGCGCGCTTCTTTGCCAGAGATTTTCTTCAGCAATTGTTTTGCCGACTGAGAACCGTTGGACTGAAGCCTGCGCCGCATGGCGAGATATTGATCCCTTTGAAAGCGAATCTTGCCTCCGCAAATCAATTTGCCGCTGCTCATCGCAGCCGCGTTATTCTCCCCAAGATCCACCCCAAGCAGCGTGTCGCTTTGGCTCAAGGCGGGATCGGGAAGATCCAACACAAGGTTAAAAAACCATTTTCCCTTTTTACAGATCAACTCAGCTTCTTTGGGAATACCCTGAGCAAAATACTGCTCTTGGAAGTCGCTCATTCTCATTTCCACTTTAATCCGCTTACCCAAAGTGTAGAGAGAAAGAATTTTTCCTTTGATCGAATAGGTCCGTTTGTCAAAATGGACGCTTGCGTTTTTGCGAAACTGAATCTTTGGAACTTCTTCGCTTTTTTCAATGCCTCGATTCTTATAGGCTTTGCACACGGCAAAGATCGCACTGCACACCATCTGAGAGCCGAGTGGAGATTCCATTCTAATTTTGGAATAGCAAAGATGGTGGAGTGCAACTCGATTCCAACATCGATATTCCATTGCAAAGGGGACGATTTCATTGCAGGCGGAAACAAAATGATGTCCCAACTTAAAAAGCTCTTGGCTATCCTCAGCAGCAACTTTAATTTTAATCGAAATCGTGCGTTTCATTGGCTGCAGAAAATACTCAAATCTATTTTAAAACTCAAGTTAAATAAAGGAGCGGCGTTTCCTCCCAGTCCTAAAGGACTGGGTTTCCACGCCGTCAAATAGGATGAAAATGGATATAGGAATAGGTTGGCTTTTCCTCCTATTGGCCATCACTGGCCTTCTGGGGGCGGGGGAACCCTCTGCCCTCTATTTGACCTGGGTGGGCGACCCGAGCAGTACGATGGCCATCCAGTGGCACACGGGGAAGGAAGAAGAGTCGCGGATCTTTTACCAAAAGGAAGGAGAAGAGAAGTGGCAGCAGATGGAAGGGCGCGTTAAACCGATCCGCCGTACGGCTGTTTTTGTCCATGTCGTCGAGCTGACAGAGCTGGAGGAGGACAGCGACTATGCATTTAAGATGGGGGAGGAGGGGGAAATCTATCGCTTTCGGACGCTGCCCAGAGACCTGAAGCGAGAGGTGCGTTTTGTGGTAGGAGGAGATGCCTACTCCTATCTCAATGTGCTCAAGAAAATGAATCGGGAAATTGCAAAAAGCGATCCCGACTTTGTGATTTTAGGCGGAGATATCGCCTATGCTCATGGGCGAGCCTCCCTGTTTAGAGGGGGCCAGGCGGAGATCAAGCGCTGGCAGACTTTTTTCAGGGAATGGAAGAAGATGGTGACAACGGAGGGGAGGCTGATCCCGCTCCTGGTCGTCATCGGGAATCACGACGTGAAAGGCCCGCGCCTCGATCCTAAGGAAGCGGAGGTGATGTTTTATGAGCTGTTCGCGTTTCCGGAAGAGGGGATTCCTTACCGCACGCTCGATATCGGATCTTACTTGAACGTGTTTCTATTGGATACGGGACATACCTATTCGATTGGTGGCCAGCAGTCGTTGTGGTTAGAACAGGCTCTAAAAGAGCGGGAAAATACTCCTTTTAAAATGGCTGTCTACCACGTCAGCGCCTATCCGTCGGTTTATCCCTATTCGGGCAAGGCGTCCGCTAAGATCCGCAAGTCGTGGTCGCCCCTCTTCGAGCGGTATGGCGTGCAGGTGGCGTTTGAACATCACAACCATGCCTACAAACGCACCTTTCCCATCAAAGGGGAAAAAATCGATCCGGATGGGGTGATCTATCTGGGAGATGGCGCTTGGGGAGTGGCGCCTAGAAAACCGCTGTCGCCGCAAAAGGCGTGGTACTTGGCTAAATCAAAGGCCGTCAATTGTTTTTGGCTAGCGACCCTGCGAGAGGGCGAATGCGCCTTGGAATCGCGCGATCTCAAGGGCAGAACGATTGAACGGTTTGCAATTAAGAGACTGTCTGAGCGCTTAGCAAGTTCTCCATGAGGTGCGTGGAGCGGGAGACGAAGGCTGAGAGATGCGCGGGATCGAGTTCTTTTTGCGCAAGCAGGGAGAGTTCGTAGAGGTGGGAAACCATCTCCTTGGCAAGGGCGGGGTCTTTGAGCGCGTAGAGGGAGGCGATCAATTTGCTGTTGGTGTTGACGACAAGCGTGCGCTTATCTTTCCATTCCGAGGGGATTTTCTGGCCGGAGAGGGCAAAGTAGTCGCGCATCCGGCGGGTGTCTTCATCTACGACGATAAAGGCGGGGAGCGATTCGCTGGCAAGGCTGCGCGCTTCGACGGGGATATCGAGATGGGAGCCGATGAAATGGGCGATCCGCATCGCCTCGGTCTTGCCGTCGGCGTCGAGGAGGGTTTTTTCGCGCGCCGCATCGAGGATGGTGTCGTCGATCGCGCCGTCGATCCGTTGGAATTGGACGGGCCTGCACTTGTCTTCGAGGAAATGGATCAGCGCGGTATCTACGGGGCTGCCGGCATAGAGCACCTCGATCCCTTTGTTTGTATAGAGATCGAGGAAATGGGCCTGGTGTTTGTCGTCCGAGGTGTAAAAGACTTTGCCCGGATGTTTTTCTAGATACTGGTCCAGGGTTTTCCATTCTCCCGAGAGGTTTTTCCAAATGAGGAATTCTTTGGCGCGCTCATAAAATTTATTGTCCTGCAGGATGCCGAGCTTGACGACCATTTCGACATGGGGCCAAGCGGTTAAGAATCGCTCTCTTTCCTGTTCGTAGAGCGCTGTTAAACGGTCGGAAACTTTTTTAGAGATGTGCGTGGAGAGCTGGCGCACGGTGCGGTCCATCTGCAAATAGCTGCGCGAGACGTTCAGGGGGATGTCGGGGCTGTCGATGGCGCCGCGCAGGCACATCAGATAATCGGGGATGAGATCTTTGCAGTTGTCTGAAACGAAGACGCGGTTGCAAAAGAGTTTGATCGTCTGCTGGGTCCAGTCGAATTTGCGGTGGATGTGGGGAAAATAGAGGATCCCTTTGAGATGAAAGGGATAATCGACGTTTAAGTGGATCCAGAAAATGGGATCGGGTTCCAGCGGATAGAGCTTCCGATAGAATTGAAGGTATTCGGCATCGGAGCACTCGGCGGCGTTTTTCATCCAGAGGGGTTCTTTGTCATTGATGCGCACCCCATTGAGCGTGATGGGAAAGGGGAGGTAGGCGCAATACTGCTGCAGGATCTGAGATAGGCGTCCCTCTTCTAAGAACTCTGCGCTGTCTGGGGCGATGTGGAGGGTAATTTGCGTGCCGCGGGCGGTCCGGGAGCCTTGCTCGATCGTATAGGAGGAGGAGCCATCGCAAGACCAAAAGACGGGTTCGGCGTTTTCTTGATAGGAGAGGGTGTCGATCTCCACTTTTTCCGAGACCATGTAGGCGGAATAAAAACCGAGGCCAAAATGCCCGATGATCTGATCCTGTTCATTTTTGCTCTGGTATTTGCTGAGAAACTCTTCGGCCCCCGAGAAGGCGATTTGGGCGATGTACTTCTCCACCTCTTCGGCGCTCATCCCGATGCCGGTATCGATGAACTGCAAGGTTCGCTTTTCTTTATCGACAATCAAGTCGATGCGCAGCTGCTCTTCCTGGAGGGAAATGCCGCCGTGATTGCTGAGGATTTTGAGTTTGCCGAGGGCATCGCAGGCGTTCGAGATCAGCTCGCGCACGAAGATCTCTTTATCGGAGTATAGCCATTTTTTAATAATGGGGAGGATATTCTCCGTATGGATCTTTAACTTGCCCTGTGCCATAAAATCGCCTGGTTAATTGCAGGAAAGGATATATCCTTAAACCCTATTTGTTGTATACACTAATTATATGCGCGTACTAGTCGCTCAGCTCAATCCGATCATCGGGGATTTCGAGGGGAACACTCAAAAAATTATTCGCGCTTTAGACAAGGGGCGAAGAGAGGGTGTCGACATCGTCTTGTTTTCCGAGCTGATTCTGTGCGGCTACCCTCCCGAAGATCTTCTGATGCATCCCTCTTTCATCGAGGCGATGGAAAAATGCCTCGAACGGATCGTGCGCGCTTCAACCGGCCTCACCGCGTTTGTCGGACTGGCGCGCCGCAATCCCTCTGCGGGAGAAAAGGCGTTATCGAATAGCGTGGCCATCATCCAGAATGGAACATTGCTGGGATTTCAAGATAAATGGCTGCTCCCCACCTACGATGTGTTCGATGAGCGGCGTTATTTTGAGCCGGGTTCAACCCTGGATATCTGGGAGATCAAGGGCAAGCGGGTGGGCGTTGCGATTTGCGAGGATATTTGGCAGCATGCCGGCTATGTCGATGCGACCCATTATGCATGCGATCCTGTTGTGGAGTTGAGCGGGCGCCGCCTAGATCTGCTGCTTAACTTATCCGCTTCCCCTTATCAGTTTGAAAGGCCCGATGTGCGCGTGAAAGTCTGTTCTAAAGCGGCCAAGACGCTCCACTGCCCGGTCATTTTGTGCTGCCAGGTCGGCGGCAATGATCAGCTGATCTTCGATGGCTATAGCGTTTACGTCGATCGGGAAGGGAATTTAAGACAGCTCGGCAGAGGATTTGAAGAGGATGCCCTGATCGTCGATCTAGAGGCTCCCGCCTGCCCCTGTCCTTTCTCCCACGATTCGATCGAAGATCTCTACCATGCCCTTGTGCTCGGAGTGAGAGACTATTTTCATAAATCGGGGTTTAAAAAGGGGTGTTTGGGGCTGTCGGGCGGGATCGATTCGGCGCTCGTAGCCTGCATCTCCGCCGAGGCTCTCGGCAGGGAAAATGTGTTGGCCCTTAGCATGCCCTCCCGCTATAGCTCGGAGGGCAGCATCCAGGATGCGGCTCTGCTTGCGGAGCGCCTTCAAATCGATCTCCGGACGATCCCCATCGAAGGGCCTTTTGAAGATTACCTCGCTCTTCTACACCCGTTTTTCGGCGGAAAAGCTCCCGATGCAACCGAAGAAAATTTGCAGGCGCGCATCCGCGGGATGATCTTGATGGCGATTTCCAACAAGCTGGGTTATGTGGTCTTAAGCACGGGCAACAAGAGCGAGATGGCGCTGGGCTACTGTACCCTGTACGGAGATATGTGCGGGGGCCTCAGCGTGATCGCCGATGTGACGAAGACGCAGGTTTATGCTTTGGCCCGTTGGATCAACCGCCGCCAAGAGATCATCCCCCGCGCAATTCTGGAAAAACCCCCTTCCGCCGAGCTGAAGCCCGACCAAAAAGATTCCGATGCGCTGCCCGATTATGCGATCGTCGATCAGGTGTTGCAAGGGTATGTCGAGGATTGTCTCTCGCCCGAAGAGATCTCCAAAAGGCACGGGATCCCCATCGACATTGTCCTCGATCTGATCCATCGGATCCACCGCGCGGAGTACAAGCGGCGGCAGGCTCCTCCGGGGCTCCGCGTCAGCAAAAAAGCGTTTCGGGTGGGCCGCCGCTACCCCATCGTCCAGAAATGGATGTAGGAGTCTATAAACTTTATTTTATTTGACTTATTATTAATTTATTCATTATAATTAATTCATCGGTAATTAATAAAAATAAATAGAGGTGTTTTTATGACTATTAGTGCTAATTTAATTTCTCCATCTGCCGCATTTGCGATCGGAGCGGCTGTTGCTGCCAACATTTTTATTCAGCCCACAACGGCTCTACAGACGGCGACGGTGACGGTAGGCTCTGCGGTTGTCGCTCTGGGATTTGCAAAAGGGGTTGGCGAATTGGCGGAAGGGGCCGGCCATCTGGCTTATAGAGTGCTCGAGATCGGCCTGGATTATCTGGTTGAGGAAGTGAAGCGGGTTGCGGTGAAAATCTACAGGCCTCTGTTATCCTAAAGTGGTGAGCGGCAAAACCTCTTCGAGGTGCTCTTTGTTGAGGTGGAGGAGGAGAAGGCGGTCGAAGCCGACGGCGACGCCGCAGCAGTCGGGGAGCCCTTGTTCGATCGCCTGCAAAAATAGCTCATCCAGAGGAAGGGCTGTTTTGCCCATCTGCTGCCGCTCTCGATTGGAGCACTCTAGGCGCCGGCGCTGTTCTTGAGCGTCGGCGAGTTCATGATACCCATTGGCAAGTTCGATCCCCCGGTGGTAGACTTCAAAGCGTTTGGCCACGCATTCTTCGCCGTTCCCCGTTGTCCGCGCGAGGGCAGCCCTCCACGCGGGATAGTCGGTGATGACGCAGAGGCAATCTTTGCCCAAATGGGGTTCCACATGAAAGCTCATGATGTAATCGATAAACGTCTCCCTGTCCCATTCCTTTGTCCCGGCAACAGCGGCGAGGTCTGCCTCGGCGGCGTGGAGGTAATCGATTCCCGCATAGGTTTGCAAAGCCTCGCGGTAGCTGAGAAAATGCGCGGGCAGATCGCCTAAAAATAGGCGGATAAAAGCGAGCGTCTCTTCGATAAAGGTTTCAAAAGGCATCTGCTCGCGGTACCACTCGACCATGGTGAACTCGGGAGAGTGCAAACGCCCCTGCTCGTCTGCGCGGAACACGTGGCTGAGCTGGTAGATATCGCCGCTGCCCATCGAGAGGAGGCGTTTCATCCCATATTCGGGAGAGGTGTGCAAATAACCCACCTTGTCCTCCCCGATCTGGACGCGCATCACATCGATGTAGGCATCGACGCAGGCGGCCGAGCTGAGGGCAGGGCAGTCGACTTCGAGGATATTTCTTTCAGCAAAAAACTGGCGCGCTTCCGCTAGTTTTTGGGCGCGGGATCTGAGAAGCTGTTTTAAAACCAATGGTTCGTCGATTTTGGAGGGCATGGCTATACCCGAGAGACGTATTCGCCCGTGCGCGTATCCACGCGGATCCTCTCTCCCTCTTCAATAAAGATGGGGACTTGGATTTTGGCGCCGCTTTCGGTCAGAGCCGGCTTGAGGACCCTTCCCGAGGTGTCGCCGCGGAGGCCAGGGGCTGTTTCGACGATTTTCATCTCCATGAAAGTGGGAGGGTTGACGTCGATCGGCTCCCCTTTATAAATCACGACATCATAGAGGATCTCCTCCATGAGCCACTGTTCTTTGCCCTCTAGCATCTTCAAGGGGATATGGGTCTGCTCAAAGGTCTTGTCGTCCATAAAGACCACATCGGTGCCCTCTTTGTAGACCATCCGCATCTTGGCTTCTTCGACATCGGCGATATCCACTTTTTCACCCGATTTGAAGGTGCGCTCGATCACCCGCCCAGTGAGAAGATGTTTCAGTTTCGTCCGGTTAAAGGGCTGCCCTTTGCCCGGTTTGACAAACTCGTTGCCGACCATGAGATAAGGTTCGCCGTCGATTTCAACTTTGAGACCGGTTTTGAATTCATTGGTGCTGACTTGTGCCATTTTTCATCCTGCAAAAAGAGGTGATTTTGATCGATTGAGCTTTAATTGACAAGAGGGGATTTTTTCGATGGCTTGGCAATAGGCAGGTCCTGGAAAGTGCGATTTAGAGGGGAGTTTCTAGAGAATGAGGCATTGTGCTTGAGCGCGTTGGCCGCTCCTCGGATGCGGGTCGTGACATGGGCCAGCTCTCCGACGCTGGCGCCGACTTTTTCGCGGGCCGTTTCGACCGTGTTTTCGAAGGCGCCGCGGATCTGTTCGAGTTTGGTAAATTCTTCTTGATAGGCTTGTTTTAAAGAGCGAAGAAGGGCTCTCTCCTCGGCAACTTGGGTTTGGGAGCGCTGGAGCTGCCGGGCGGTTTTCCCCAGCTGCTTCTGCAGCTCGGAGAGTTGCCGGAACTTTTCATTCGTCGATTCGTTCGTTTTTAGATCGACTAGGATCTCGTTCAGCTGATGCAGCCCTTGGGAGATATCGTCTTTTTGACTCTTCAGCACATCGCTGATCTGCGCGCAGAGGGCGCGGGAAGCCCCCAGCTCTCGATCGAGCTCGGAAAGGTTGCTCTCGAGCTGGCGGCCAAACTGCTCGAATCCGGAGCGGGTTTTGTTGAGGGTGGCCGTTTCCCCTTTCAATACAAGCAGTTGGTTTCTGATTTTTTCCGACGTCTGTTGGAGCAGGCGGATCCGCGCCACTAAGTCGGCATTGGCCTGTACGTGGGCCTGATTGGCGGCTTTGAGCTCTTCATTTGTTTGGGTGAGGGAGAGGTTGATCTGCTCTAGCTGTTTTGTTTCCTTTTCCAGCTTTTTTTGAGTGGCGATCAACGCTTCTTGGGAAGCATACTGCCTGGCCCAGAAGGTGCCGAGGAAGGTGATGAGGCCGAGAAGGGCAAAGCCCGCCGCGTAAAGAGAGGATAGACCGGCAAAAAAAACGCCGGCCACTCCCATAATAGAAATGGCGACTCCTGCCCACATCGCGGCTTCGGGGAGGCTGTCGATCGCTTGTTTCAGGGCGGGGCAATATTCTGTTTGCAGACATGCGTTTAAAAAACCCATAAATACCTCCGGTTAGAGACTGTCCACAAACTGTTTACACCTCTTTAAGAAATTCTTCAAAACATTTTTAAAAAATTGATTTTTAGAGAAGCGCTTTCTAGAATGAAGAGAATAGCGAGGAACGGATGCACGGGGAGATCACCGAAGGGCAATTTGCGAAAGACACGTTGGAGCGTTATGCGGGATGCGAGGTTTCCGCGTTTTGCTCTAATCTGCTCCTAACCAACTTTCCCCGCTATGTGGATTATTTCGCCCATCTGCAGGGGGTGCCCGTCATCGAGGGATCGATGTTTAAAGTCGCCCACGCTCCCAAAGAGGATACGAGCATTCTCGATTTTAAGATCGGCTCGCCCGCTGCGGCGCTCGTGGTCGATCTCTGCTCTTTTTTACCGATTAAAGCGAGTTTGTTGCTGGGGATGTGCGGGGGGCTTCGCCGCCGCTACCAGGTCGGCGATTATCTCGTTCCCGTGGCGAGCATTCGAGGCGAGGGAACGTCCGATTTTTATTTCCCTTCCGAAGTGCCGGCGCTTGCCAACTTTTTAATGCAAAAGGCGGTGACGGAGGTGATGGAAATAGAGAAGACCGTCTATCACATCGGGATCACCTATACGACCAACATGCGGTTTTGGGAGTTTAACGAGGAGTTTAAGACGCTGCTTAAGGCCACCAAGGCGCAGGCGATCGAAATGGAGTGCGCGACCCTATTTGCCGCCAGCTATAAGCGCAAGTACACGCTGGGGGCCCTTCTTCTCATCTCCGATCTCCCGCTGAATGCGGATGGGATCAAGACCAAAAAAAGCTCTGAATTTGTCTACGACCGCTACATGCCCGACCATGTGCAGAAGGGGATCGCCATTCTAAAAGCGGCCCGCGTGATGCAATCGCATCACATTAAGGGGGCCTACCACCGCAACCTCGGCATGAGCCCCCCTTCCCCCGACGTCAGATAGCCTGCGTTATGACTTGCGGATCCAGTTGTCCGTTTTCCAGGAATGAAAGAGTTTGGCTACGCTCCCTAGAGGCTCAGCAGCGAGCTGGGCGATCCGGTCTAGATTAGGCTCAAAGCCAAAAAGCATTTGCCCTCCTCGCGTTGCGGAAAATTCTGCGCAATCGATTTGATAATCTTTCAGTTGTTGGATCTGGGCGATTTTCCCAAGGGGAAAGGTTTTCAGTTGGCGTGCCGCCACTTCTTGGGTCATGAATTCCGTCCCGATCGGTTTGGCATTGAATTCATCGGCCATTTTTTGATTGATTTCTACCGGTTTTGAGCCCTTTGAGCTAAGGCCGAGCGTTGTGAACGTTTCCTGGCCAGGCGTTGGATCGCAGCAAATGGTGTAGAATCCGGATGCTTCTCCGTTGACATGTTTGCAGGGATAATAGTCGGTGTTGTTGAAATACACGATTTGCCCTTTGTCGAAGCGTTGAGGGGACTCTGTGGCGAAGAGAAGAGGCAGAAGGGGGTTGCCGTAAGAGTCCCATGAAATGGTCAGCGGGGTTTCAGAGTCTGCGGCGAAAATCGCATTGAATTTCGCTTCCCCGAGCTCGCATTTGAGCGCCTCATAATAGGCGATTTGGCACGTCTCTCCGCAACCGATCAAGCTGAGCCCTTCGCGGATCGCTTGCAGTCCTTCAGAAGCCGTAATCCCCTTTTTTAAAATGAAGCAGTTTCCCTGGAAGCCGGTGCTGCTGGCTGCCTGCTGTTTTAGCTTAAAGTGGGAGAAAGAGGCGTGGCCATGGAAAAAACTCCCTTGATCGACGAGGAAGTCCGACCAATCCTTGCGCAGGGGATCTTGGGATAGGATTTTAAAATAATCATTTGGATAGAAGCATCCCTTTTTCAGGAGCCTAAAGTTTTCGGGGTGGTTTTGCGTCCGCATCTCATTATCGGCGACGATCCTTTTAACGACTTCGACCACCTTATTGACAAATCTTTCTTTGAGTGGAAGGTGGGTTTCATAAGCAACAGTATTTGGATTTATTTGAATTGCTTGCATTTGTTTCTCCTTAGTTTTTGTTGTTTTTAATAAATTATATTATTTTATTATTTTAATTTCAATAGTTAATATTATTGTTTTATTAAAAAAGTTTTTATATGTTTTCATGTTGGACTAAGTTCTTTCCGTGCTCAATTCGATTAAAACTAAAACTCCATCAGCGCAGAGAAAGAGCAGAGGCGCAGAGGACGCTGAGAAAAAATAAGCATGCGCCTTTTTGAGCGAAGCTCTAGAGGAAGGAAGAAGGGAGGAATTTGGAACCATGTTTTGGTTCCAAATTCCTCCCTTCTTCCTTCCTCTACGGCATGCCGTAAAAGGCGCTCTCATCAAATACTCAGCGCTCTCTGCGCCTCTGCTCTTCCTCTGCGCTGATGGAATTCTATCTTAAGCCTTAAGCTGATGGGATTCGATGGGATTCAGCTTTTATGTTCGTGGAGGGAAAAGGAGGTTTGTAGGCCTGAAAGGATCGCTTTTTCCCACTCGTCCAGCTTTTTGGTGCGCGGGAGCTGGAGGGTCTTTTTGATCCCTGTTCTCTCGGCTGTGAAGGTGTAGGCGTCGAACTTGAGGAGGGTGAATTGATGGTGGGCGGCAAAGGTTCGCAGGCGGGTGAGGTGGTAGAGCCAGAGGACGGGGGGCGGAGGAGGGCCGAAACGGTCCTTGAGTTCGGCTAAAAGGGCATCGACCTCTTCGAATTGGGCCGCCTCGCCGAGGCGGTGGTAGATCTCCATCCGCAAGCTCGCCTCGCCGATGTACTCTTCGGGAAGGGAGGCCTCGTAGCCGAATTCCATTTTGGTTTCGAGAAAGGAGGGGGGCTTTTTTTTGCGGAGCGCATCGATCGTCCGCTTGAGGAGTTTGCAATAGAGGTGGAAGCCGATGGCGGCGATCTGGCCCGATTGCTGAGTGCCTAAAATATCGCCTGCCCCGCGGATCTCCAAATCGCGCATGGCGATTTTCATTCCACCGCCATAGCCGGAGGCTTCGATCAGCGCGAAGAGTCTTTTGCGGCTCAGTTCGGGAAGGGAGCGGTGTTGCGGGGTGAGGAAATAGGCGTAGGCGGGGCGGTTCCATCTCCCCACCCTGCCACGCAGCTGGTAGAGGTCGGCGAGGCCGAACTGGTCGGCGCGGTCGATGAGAATGGTATTGGCGTTGGGGATGTCGATGCCGTTTTCGATGATGGTAGTGGAGACGAGGATATCCGCTTGTCCATTTTTAAATGCGTGAAAGATCTGGTCGATCTCCTCCGGCGACATCTGCCCGTGCGCGGCGACGATGCGCGCTTCGGGGAGGAGCTTTTGCAGCTCTTCGCTCACCTGAAAGATCGACTCGACCCGGTTGTGGATAAAAAAGGCTTGCCCATCGCGCGCCAGTTCGCGCAGGAGGGCATTGCGGACCAGCTCGGGCTCTTTCTCGGCGATGATGCTTTTAATCGGGAGACGGTCTTGCGGAGGGGTGTTGATCACGGAAATGTCTTTAGCGCCGATCAGGGAGAGGTAGAGGGTGCGGGGAATCGGGGTAGCCGATAGGGTGAGGCAGTCGACGCCGATTTTCAAGCTTTTGAGGTGCTCTTTGGCGCGCACTCCGAAGCGCTGCTCCTCGTCGATGATGATCAATCCGAGATCTTTGAAGAGGACGTCTTTGCTGATGAGCCGGTGGGTGCCGATCAGGATATCGATCGCTCCGCTGGCGACTTTTTCGAGGGTGCGTTTGATCTCTTTAGCGGAGCAAAAGCGGGAAACCATGCCGATATTCAGGGAGAAGTTGGCCATCCGGTCGACGAACGTCTCATAGTGCTGGAGGGCGAGCACGGTGGTGGGCACAAGGACGGCGACCTGTTTTTTGCCTTCGTGCGCCGCTTTAAAGGCAGCGCGCATAGCGACCTCCGTTTTGCCATAGCCCACATCGCCGCAGATCAACCGGTCCATGGCTTTTTCAGAGGCCATATCCTGTTTGATGGCGAGGATGGCTTGCAGTTGGTCTTCGGTTTCGACAAAGGGGAAATCGGTCTCGAAAGAGACCATCTCTGGGGTGTCGGGAGGATAGCTGAAGCCTCCATGGATCGCGCGTTCGGCATTCAGGCGGAGCAGATCTTGCGCATAGCCGATGATCGCTTTCTCCGCTTGTAGGCGGGTGCGCTGCCACCGGTTGGTGCCCAGAGTGCTTAAGGTGGGGATTTCTTCATGAGCGCCGATGTAGCGGCTGACGAGATGGGCTCCCGCCATGGGGACGTAGAGTTTGCCGCTCTCCGCATATTCTAAGACTAAAAATTCCGTTTCATGGCCGAGGTGGTTGGCCCGTTTTTCTGTGCCGAGATATTTGGCGATCCCATGTTGCAAATGGACGACAAGATCCCCGGGAAAGAGCTCGTGGAAATCGGAAGCGGGGGTATGATAGGTGCTCCGCCACTTTTGGCGTCTGGTCTTATAGCGATGGGTGAACTCGGTCATCGGCAGGAGGAGGAGTTGGCTATCGGGTAGGATAAAGCCGCTCGATAAATATCCCCTCTCGAAGCGGGTCTTCTCGGGAAGGAGAACCCCTTCCTGCTTCAAGCGGGACTTAAAGGCGTTTTCTTCCGATTCTGTGGAGGAAATAAAATGCAGATCGAGCGCCGATTTCGCGATCTTATCCAAACCGGGTAAGATCCCTTCGGGGAAATAAGAGCTGATCTCTTCAAAGGGGTGCCTCCAGCGTTTGGTGGTGATTTTTTGGTCCAGGATGTCAAAAGAAAGGAGCTGCAGGGGGATCTTTCCTGAGTAGAAATCGCGCCCTACCTTTTTTTCGATCCGCACATCGGATAGATCTTCTGCCCTCTGATGGGTCCAGAACAGGCTTTGCACCTGTTGGACCCGTTCAAAAAACTCAGAGAAGGTGGCGAATAAGGAGGATTTAGCGCCGGGCATTTGTTGAAGAGCGACGTACCGATCTTCGATAGCTAGGAGATCATCCAAAATGACGAGGGTATTTGGGCCCAGGTAGTCTAAGAGCAGGCAAGGGTTTTTCTCTTTGCGGATCTGCTCGAGCTCCGATGCGGGGCAGATGAAGAGAGATTCTGCCTTGCCGATCGATTTCTGCCCGATCGGATCGTAGGTGCGGATGTCGTCGATGGTATTCCCGAAGAAATCGATCCGAAAGGGATCGGGCGACGAGGTGGGAAAGAGATCGAGGATCCCTCCGCGCAGGGCGAATTCCCCTTTATCGGCACAAAGGGGAGCTCGCCGATAGCCTAAGGAGGCGAGCTCTTGCGCGAGGGTCTCGAACGGGATCTCATCCCCCCGTTTCCACACCCTGCACAAGGTTTTGAGCGTTCGGGGAGCGAGGAGTTTTTGCAAAGCGCCCTGCAGAGAACAGAGAACGATTTGCCCCGTTTTCTGGGCGAGCAGCGCGTGCAAGATTTCAAAGCGTCTACCCACGAGATCGGGGCTGGGGGCGATCTCTTCTCCGGGGAGCGTTTCCCAAGCGGGAAAATCGAGGATCGAGGTGTGCCCGAAGTAGGCGCAATCGTCGAGCAGGCGATTTTCCCTCGCTTCTCCTGTGAGAATCAGCACATTTTTTTTTGCCGCTTGCACAGATAAAGAGATGAGCGCCGCTTTAGGGGCGTCCCAAAGTTGCTCGACGAGCAGAGAAGGCTCTTTGCGGATGATGTCGGAAAAGAGCTGCAGAGCAGGGGAATCGAGCAGGTTCACAGGTTGGATAAAAATGTTCGGGCTTGTTCTAGGGCTTGCGGAATCCCCTCAGGCCGCTTTCCGCCGGCTTGCGCGCTGTTCTCCTTGCCGCCGCCGCTGCCGCCGACGAGGGGAGCGATCTTTTTGATGAGAGCGGCAGCTTGGATCCCCTTTTGCACGAGATCTGCGCTGACCCTGACCAAAAGCTGGCACCGCTCCGCCTGTTTGGCGGCGAGGATGAGGACGCAAGAAGGGATCCGTTGCATCAGGTCGTCGGCTAGGGGGGATAGCTCGTCGCCATCCACTCCGACCTCTGTTGCGAGCAGGGGAGTGGATCCTGCTGAAACGACTTTTTTGGCGAGCCCCTCTGCGAGTTGCTGCAGCTCTTGGCGCCTCCATTTTTTGAGTTTGTGCGCGCTCTCTTTATTTTCTTCGAGGAGTTCTGCAATCTTTTCAGAGAGTTTGGCGAGAGGCGCTTTGAGCAAGGAGGCGGCTTCCTGCGCTAAATCCTCTTGTGCATGCATCAGCTCCTCGGCGGCTTTTCCCGTCACCGCCTCGATCCGGCGCACGCCCGCTGCGATGCTGCTCTCTTTAGCGATCCGAAAGAGTCCAATGGCTCCCAGCTGTTTGACATGGGTGCCTCCGCACAGTTCTTTGGAGAAGTCGATGTCGATGACGCGGACGCGGCTGCCGTATTTGTCTCCGAAAAATTGTTTGATGTCGGAGCGCTTTTGCACATCCGCAAAAGAGAGCTCATAGGCGCTTACAGAGCTGTTTTCGCGGATTTTTTCATTCACGAGGTCTTCGACGGCGCGGATCTCTTGAGGGGAGAGCGGCTTGTGGTGGTTAAAATCGAAGCGGAGCCTGCCCGGTTCGACGAGGGAGCCGGCTTGTTTGATGTGCGGGCCGAGGACCTGTTGCAGCGCCCAATGGAGCAGGTGGGTAGCGGTGTGGTGCGCTTCGATGAGAGAACGCCTTTTGGAGTCTACGCGCGCTGTCACCGGCTCTCCGACGAGCAGCACCCCTTTGTCGAGCGTGCCGATGTGGACGACCGCGTCGGGGTAAGGCGCGCGGCAGGCGGTCACGGTGAAATGGGCCTGATGGTGGACAAGGGTTCCCGTGTCTCCGATCTGCCCCCCTTTTTCGGCGTAGAAGGGGGTCTTGTCCAAGAGGATCATCCCCTCTTCGCCCGCATTGAGCATCTGGACAAAGCTGCCGCCGGCAACGATCCCTAGAATCGTGGATTCGCTTTGTGTATCGCTATAGCCGACAAAGGCGCAGGGCCCATGCGTTTCGGCATATCCCTTAAAGAGATTTTCCTCTACTTCTTGAGTGTGGACGGCCTGCGCGCTGCGCGATTTTTCCTTTGCCTGCTCTTCTAAGATTTGGAAGGTCTCTAGGTTCACTTGCAAGCCCGAATCTTTAGCGAGGAGGAGGATCTCTTCGAGAGGGAAGCCGTAGGTGTCTTTGAGGGTAAACGCCTCTTCGCCGCGGATCTCTTTGAGAGGGCTTGCCTTGGCCTTCTCGATCACATTGCTCAGAATATTGCCTCCCCGTTTGAGGGTGCGCAAGAAACCCTCCTCTTCGAGGGTGAGGATTTCTCCGATCCGAGCCTGTGCGGCAATCAGTGCGGGGTATTGGGTTCCCATCGTCTCGATCAGCCTGGGGAGGATTTTGGCGAGGAACGGCTCTTGAAAACCTAAGGTGCGCCCGTAGCGCACGGCCCGCCTTAAGATTTTGCGCAGCACATAGCCCCGTTCGACGTTGCTGGGCTGCGCGCCGTCGGCAATCGCAAACGAGAGGGAGCGGATGTGGTCGGCGATCACATGAAAGGCGGGATTATTTTCGTAGGGTTTGCCGGAGACTTTTTCGACTTGAGCGATGAGACTGCGCAAAATGTCGGTGGCAAAAATGGTATCGACTCCCATTTTGATCGCGGCGATCCTCTCTAGACCCGCTCCTGTATCGATCGATTGATTGGGCAGAGGGGTCAATTTACCGGAAGCGTCTCGATTGAACTGCATGAAGACGAGATTCCAGAATTCCAAATAGCGCTCGCCGGCGGTATCCTCTTTGAGGGAGGAGGCGCTGCCGTATTTGGGCCCCCGGTCGACATAGAGCTCTGAGCAAGGCCCGCAAGGTCCCGTATCCCCCATCGCCCAAAAATTATCTTTTTCATCCATCCGGACGATCCGGCCGACCGGCATGTGTTTTTGCCATAGGGAAAACGCTTCATCATCTTCTCGGAATACGGTGATCCAGAGGTGTTTGGGATCGATTTCTAAGACTTGCGTCGACATGTGCCAGGCATAGTCGATCGCCTGCTCTTTGAAATAATCGCCAAAGGAGAAATTGCCCAGCATTTCAAAAAAGGTCATGTGGCGCGAGGTGTGTCCCACGTTATCGAGGTCGTTGTGTTTGCCCCCCGCGCGAATGCATTTTTGCGCGGTGGCGGCTCGCGTGTAGTCCCTTTGGCTTTTTCCAAGAAAAACATCTTTGAACTGATTCATGCCCGCGTTGGTGAATAAAAGCGTAGGATCATCGTGGGGAACGACCGAGGAAGAGGGGATGATCGCATGCCCTTTTTCTTGAAAATAGTGTAAAAACCGGCGCCGAATTTCATCTGAAATCATATAGACTCTATTTTCTTGAAGATTATAGCGAATAGAGGTAAAAATGACATACTATTTTAATGTACAGAGGATTGCAATATGGATACCGGGCTTAAAAAACAACTCAGTAAAATTGCCAACACGGTCCGCGCGCTTTCGATGGATGCTGTCCAAAAAGCCAATTCCGGCCATCCGGGATTGCCCATGGGGTGCGCCGAATTCGGCGCTTTTTTATACGGAGTTGTCTTGCGCCACAATCCCAAAAATCCAAAATGGCTCAACCGCGACCGTTTTGTCCTCTCCGCCGGCCACGGATCGATGTGGCTCTATTCTCTTTTACACCTGTCGGGCTTTCATCTTTCGATGGACGAGATCAAGCGCTTTCGCCAGCTGCATTCCCATACGCCGGGCCATCCGGAATATGGGATGACGGAGGGGGTAGAAGCGACAACGGGGCCTTTGGGGCAAGGGGTGGGCAATGCGGTGGGCCAAGCGCTGGGGCTGAAAATCTTGGCTGCCAAGTTCAATGTAGAGGGGTTTTCCCTATTCAATAATAAAGTGTATTGTTTGGCCGGCGATGGCGACCTCATGGAAGGGGTTTCCTCGGAAGCCTCTTCCTTGGCCGGGCATCTCTGTTTGGATAATCTCATCCTGATCTACGACTCGAACCAGGTTACTCTGGATGGCCCCTATTCAGAATCCGCTTCGGAAAACACCAAACTCCGCTATGAAGCGTATGGGTGGGACGTCTATGAAATCGATGGCTATGATTTCGATGCCATGGAGCAAGTCTTTTCCACCATTCGCGATGGGCAGAAAAAGCCTTGCTTTATCTTGATGCACACCGTGATCGGCAAGGGCTCCCCGCATAAGGCGGGAACGTCCAAAGCGCACGGAGCGCCTCTAGGCGTGGAAGAGGTCGAAGAGACAAAAGCGATTTTGGGACTCCCTGAAGAGGCTTTTTATGTGCCCCAGTCTGTCTATACTTTTTTTGAGCAAAAATGCATCAAAGATGCCGCTTTAGAGCAAAAATGGAAAGAGTTATTTCGCAACTGGTCTGAGGCGTATCCCGATCAGTCCCGGGAGTTTATGCAGATGGTCGAAAAGCATCTCCCTGACGATCTCGAAGCGCAGCTGCGGAAAATCGAGATGAAAAGCCCTTTGGCGGGGCGCAGCGCTTCTCAATCGGTGTTAAATGTGCTGGGAGAGCTCCTGCCCCAGCTATATGGCGGATCGGCGGATCTCTCCACCTCCGATCTCACCCTAATGAAAAAATTTCCGATCATCGCGCCCGGCAATTTTAAGGGGCGCAACATCAAATACGGCGTGCGGGAATTCGGCATGGCGACAACTGCCAGCGGACTTGCCGAAACGAACATGATCACTCCCTATGTGGGAACTTTTCTCACCTTTTCCGATTACATGCGCAATGCGATCCGCTTAGCTGCTTTATCTAAAATCCAGGTGATTTACCAGTTCACCCACGATTCGATTTTTTTAGGGGAAGATGGCCCTACCCACCAACCCATTGAGCAGTTGGCCTCTCTGCGGGCGATGCCCGGATTGCATCTGATCCGGCCCGCGGATAATGCGGAAGTCAAGATGGCTTGGCTCGCTGCCTTGCGCTACCATGGCCCCACAGCGATTGTCCTATCGCGTCAAAATCTTCCCGACCTCTTGGTGACCAATGTCCCTTATGAACAGGGGATGGGCAAAGGCGCTTACATCATTAAAAAAGAAACGGCAAAGCCCCATTTTTCCCTCTTTGCAACCGGCTCAGAAGTGTCTTTGGCAATGGATGTCGCTGCTGCTTTAGAGAAGCTCGGCAAGAGCGTGCGCGTCGTCTCGATGCCGTGCTGGCAGATTTTCGAAGCGCAGAGCGATGCGTATAAGGCAGGCGTCGTGGGCGGCGATATCGGCCAGCGCGTGAGCATCGAAGCGGGAGTGAGTTTTGGTTGGCACAAGTGGATCGGCATGGATGGGATCGCAATCAGCATGGAAAGTTTTGGGGCGTCCGCTCCCGCCGGCGATTTAGCTGCCGAATTCGGCTTTACCGTCGATTCGATCCTAAACCGGCTCCTCTCATGAATCCGCTGCTCCTGAAGGCGTTGAAATGCGAGAATGCAGGCGGCAGACCCCCTGTCTGGCTGATGCGCCAGGCTGGTCGTTTTTTGCCCGAGTACCGCGCCCTGCGTACGCGCCATGCCCTGTGGGAGATGTTCCACAATAGCGAACTGGCTGCACAGGTCACTCGGTTGCCTTTAGGCGTGCTGGGCGTCGATGCCGCCATTCTCTTTTCCGATATCCTGGTCATTGCCGAAGCGTTTGGAATGCAGGTCCATTTTCCAGAAACAGGCGGACCCTATGTGGAACCTCTCATCCGGTCTGCTGCCGATATCGATGCCCTTGTCCAGTTAGACGTGCGTTCCGTCTTGGGTTATGTGCGCAAGGCGGTTCAGATTTTGAGAGAGGATTTGCGCGTGCCCCTCATCGGTTTTTGCGGGGCTCCTTTTACCGTAGCCAGCTATTTGATCGAAAAAGGCAAGGTGCAGGATTGGCTTAGCAAGGAGCCGAAGAGTTTCCACCTTCTGCTGGATAAGCTGGCGCGCGCCTCCATCGATTATGTGCGCATGCAGATCGAGGCGGGTGTGCAGGTGGTGCAGATTTTCGATTCTTGGGCAAGTCTTCTCGATCCTGCGCAGTTTCATGCCTTTTCGTTGCCCTATCTCCGCCAGATCATCGAGGCGCTTCGAGAGACTAAAGTTCCCCTTATCGTATTTTGCCGCAACTCGAGCCTATTTCCTCGGGAATTGGCGGCCCTTGAACCCTCTGGCATCAGTTTTGACTGGCATCGGGAGATGTCCCAGCTGCGCGCGCAGGTCCCCGCCTCGATTGCGGTGCAGGGAAACCTCCCTCCCGAAATTCTCAAAGCTCCCCGCCCTGTCCTCATCGCAGAGACGCAGCGCCTGTTGCATGCCATGCGGGGAGAACCCGGCTTCATCTTCAATTTAGGCCATGGCGTGCTTCCAGATACGCCTGTCGACAATGTGCGCTGCCTTGTGGAAACCATCATGAAGGAGTCCATATGAATAGGTTCAAGATCTGCTTATCTTGTTTATGTACGCTCGCCTTTTTTCCCCTCGGAGCGGAAAGGATCGAAGTGGTCTCGAATGGAACGTGCAAGCCTGAACAGTTGACATCCGCTCTTCTCGAAAAGCAGTGGAATGGACAGGTCAAAGAATGCGACTTTGCCGATTATCCCGGGTTGGTCAAGGACCGAACCCGCTTCGGCAAGATTCTAAGAAAATTGTCGCTCGAACCCTCGTCCATTTCTGTGAAAGAGGAGGTCAGAAAAATCATCTTCATGAACATTCCTCCGAACGGCAATCGAGATTTAAACCTGTTTAAACTCCCCAAAGAAAAAATGGTGCTCTTCATGTGGGAGCCGCCGCTGCGCCTCCGCAAGATGTACTCTGACAAGGTCCAACAGTGTTTTGCGCGGATCTACACGTGGGATGATGATCTCGTCGACAATCAGACTTACTTCAAGTTTTATTATCCCGAACTGCGTCCGATGATCGAGAATCCCGTCCCCTTTGAAAAAAAACAGCTCTGCACCATGGTCATCGGCAATACGTCGGATAAATCCTACCGTTCGGAAGAGCTTTATTCGGAACGGAAGAAGACCATTGCGTTTTTTGAGAGGATGGGCGAAAGAGGCTTTGTGTTTTACGGGAAAAATTGGGAGCCGGCCGAATACCCCTCCTATCGAGGCCCCGTTGCCGATAAAATTGCCGTGATTAAAAATTACCGGTTCATCATTTGCTATGAAAATTCCAAAGACCTCAAAGGATACATTACGGAAAAGATTTTCGATTGCTTTGCAGCCGGAACCGTGCCGATCTATTGGGGGGCGAGCAATGTGGAGGAGTACATTCCAAAAGGATGCTTTATCGACCGGAGGGATTTTCAAAATTTAGACGAGCTTTACCTCCTCTTGAAAAACATGCAAAAGGAGGAGTATGAGGGATACCTAGAGCGGATCCGCGCCTATTTGCAAAGCGACCGGGCGCAACTTTTTTCCTATGAACATTTCCAGGAGATATTCCACGAGGCTTGCCGCTCTTGAACACCTCGGGAAAAAAAATAACAGGATTTTAATCCTGTTATTTTTCGCTTATTCTCTAATAAAAACGATGTGAAATCGTTATTTAATGTGTTTATTAAGCAGGCCTGCAAGCTTGAGCATATCGACAGGCTTTTTGCCAATTACTTCAGAGAGTTTGTGATCTGGAACGATGAGCCGTCTGTTTTTTGTGTCCTGGCATTTGTGCCCTTTGATATACACCCATAGCTTTTTTACGATCTCTGGGCGCGTCAATTGTTTTGCGCCTACAACCGCTTGTAGCTCTGGAGACAAGGAATAGGACATCTGGCTCAAGCCCGATTTTCTCCTAGAAGCGGATTTCTTTTTCACTGTCGATTTTCTTCTCACAGCTGCTTTTTTTCTCACGGCCGGTTTTCTTTTCGCGGCTGCTTTCTTTTTTGCCATAAACTTTCCCCCTTTTCGTGTGTTAAGATGGCAAGATCGGAATCTAGAGTTTCCACATCTTCTAATAGGAGATTTAAAAGCTTTTCAGAATCTGTGCAAGAATATTTTTCACTTTTTTACTCAAGGAAGGAGAAAGGAAAGAAGCTAAATTGATAATCTATTGACAGTGAACCTGTTGTAATTCTACACAAAATAAAGAATCCCTTTGCGGCTTTGCGGCGTGGTGCCTTTGCATTAGATAGATATCCAGATTGCTGCTCAAAGCAATGAACATGATAGATAGGATAAGCATGATGTGCATGATAAAAAAATGGCCGCAAAGCGCCATGCCGCTTCTGCCGCCTCTTCTTTTTCCATCATGTGTATCATGCTTATCCTATCTATCATGTTCATTGCTCTATGAATCTATCCCGCAATTCAGAAATTTTTTCTTTATGGTCTTTCCCCCCCCCTATGAAGTTCCGTTTTTCAGCCATGTGTTCACACATTGTCTTCAAAACGGAACTTCGTAGGGGAAAAAAATCCTGCAAAATAAAAATTTAGCAATTACGGGATAGATTCATGCAAATAAACTTGAAATTGCAAGCTTATAGGTAAAAGTTATGGGCGCCACGCCGCAAGAGCCTATCCCGAAAGTAAAAAAAATTTGTTTGAGAAAAAATAAAGGGAATTGCGAAACTTCACTTGGTGAAAAAACCGCTTGAGCTATCAGGAGGGGCATGAGCCTTATTATTCTCGTCGGCATCCCCGGCTCTGGAAAAGGATCTATCTTACAAGAAGCTGTGCGCCAAGCTCCCTTCATTCAAGTCATCAATTATGGGGATAAAATGCTAGAAGAGGCTGCCTCTGAGGGCTTTTCGCGCGATTTGCTTCGAAAGATGCCCATCCAAGACCAACAAAAACTGGGAGCGAGAGCGGCTAAAAAAATCGTGCAGCAAAAAAGCGATCAGCCCAAGATCATCGACACGCATGCATTGATCCGAACCGATATCGGTTATTGTCCAGGGCTTCCTCTAGAAGTTTTAAACATCCTTTCCCCAACGGCTTGTGTATGCGTCGAGTGCGCTCCATCGATCATTCTTCAGAGAAGGAAACAAGACCACGGCCGGAAACGGGATGAGGAAACAGAAGAAGAACTGGCTATCCACCAAGAATTAACCCGCTCTTTTCTTGCCGCGTGCTGCAGCATCGCGGGTTCTATTCTCTGCCGCGTGCCCAATGATAGCCCCTCTCTCAGCCAAAACGCGCTTCCTCTCATTCGTTTAATCCAGGCATTGCATGCAGCTGATCACGCTTAACATCTGGGGCGGGCATGTGCGCCGCCCCCTCCTGGAATTCATTACAGCCTATCGAGAGGTGGGTATTTTCTGTTTTCAAGAGGTCTACCACCGCGCCCAGGATAGGATATCCGACGATGAGCGGGAAGTGCATCTCAATATTTTTTCAGAATTGCATACGCTGCTTCCCGAACACCGGGCTTTTTTCAAACCCGTTGTCGGGGATTCCTATGGGATTGGGATGTTTGTGAAAAAAGAAATAGATGTCTTAGAGGAGGGAGAGATTCCCATTTATGAGAATCCCTATTATCTAGGCCGCGGCCCCACCCATTCCAGAAATCTGCAATGGATAAAATGCGTTATCCGCAACCAGCCTCACACCATTCTGAACGTGCATGGGCTTTGGAACGGGAAGGGCAAAACGGATTGTCCAGAGAGGATCGCTCAATCGCAAAAGATTAGAGCGTTCATGGACAGAGTCCCGACGCCGAAAATCCTGTGCGGCGACTTGAATTTGAGACCGGATACAGAAAGCGTGAAAATCCTCGAAGAGGGGATGAATAACCTGATTCGAATCTATCAGATCAGCTCGACGCGCACGAGCTTATACTCCAAAGAGGAGAAGTTTGCCGATTACGTGTTCACCTCTCCGGAGATCGCCGTCAATGCATTTGAAGCCTTGAAGGATCAGGTTTCCGATCACGCGCCTCTATTTCTCGATTTCATTTCTTGAAATATTCGGCGTATTTGAGAGGCTCGTGTTGCTTCCAAGGACAGTAGCTGTTGCAGAATTCGATCCGCTCTCCTAGGGAGGGATGGGTGCTGCGCCAGAAGGTGAACACCGTTCCCGGATAGGGGATCGCCAAATTTTTCTGTTGGAGGGCGATAAAGGCGCGTGCAGCCGCTTCATTGTTTTGCGTGATCTCCAGCCCAAAGCGATCCGCCTCATGCTCCATGTAGCGGGAAACATAGTTGGAAAGGGGAGAGGAAAGGAGCGCAAAGAGGTTGATTAAAAGAAGAAGGAGGGGCAGGGAGGCGATATCATAGAGGTGTTTGAACCCAAATCGCTTGTGATAGCGGTGGAGTAGAAAGGTAGCCGACTTGTAGGTGAGGTAAAACATCGCAAAGGAGAGGGCTCCAAAGTAGACGATCGACCACCAGATGTGGTTCAGCACATAGTGCCCCATCTCATGTCCCATCACGAACAGCAGCTCATCCGGCGTCATCTGTTTGATGGTCGTGTCCCAAAGGACGATCCGGTTTGTCGTGCCGAATCCGACCACGTAGGCATTTAACGTCCCGGTGTCTTGGCTCTTATCCACTTCAAACACCCGCCCATGCTCGATTCCCGCTCGCGCAGCTAAGCCGAGGATTTGCTGTTCCAGCTGTTTATCTTTCATGGGTTCAAACCGGTTGAATAGCGGATCGATCCAGATCGGTTGGATAAACACCAGGATAAACATCACCCCGATGCTTGTCAGGCTGCTGTACACCCACCATCTCCGCGGGCTTTTTTTCAACAGGAGGTAAAAAATCCAGATAAACGCGCACGAGCCGAGCAATGCGACGAGGATCCCTTTGCCGTAATTCTCCAGCCACCTTCCCAGCTTCTGCGTGGAAAGACCATACGCGTGTTCCCTGATGTAGTCTGCGTAAAAATCGAGAGGGATATTGAGTATTTTATAGAGCGTGAGAAACATCGCCAAGTAGATTACAAGGGAGAAAAACCACTTCTTTCCCCACTTTTCCGCTAAGGTCCCCAGCTTTCCGGTCAATCCCCAAAGCAGAAAAAGCAGCGGCACGATCAAGCTCCACTCCTGCTGAATGATCCACAAGACATTGCCGCTCTGATAATAGCGGATTGCCTGATCCGTAGCCGCTGGAACGGCCGCCTGGGCGCACTCTTGGCTCGCTATCGCTGCAACTAACACAGTAAGCATCATTTTCTCCTTAGAGACTGTCCACAAACTTAGGTTCTGTCGATTTTCGGGTTCTTTTGAGCCGATTTTGCATTCTTTTTTGGGGGGTCATATACGCAGTTGATATTACCCCCCAAAAAAGAATGCAAAATCGGCCAAAATAATCCCGAAAATCGACGAACCCTTAGTTTGTGGACAGTCTCTTAGCGCGATTATTTCATGATGTTTTGTTTGTTCGCCCATTTATAGTAGCTTTGGCTATTATACCAAAGAAAATTGAAGAATCGGCAAAATCCGTTGAAATGATTCTACCACTCGTTCGCTTCGCTCTCTAGAGAGCACAGAGGACACAGAGAGAAAAATGTATGTTCTATTTAAAGCTGTTTGAGCGCTGTTATTCTTAACAAATTGACTTTCTCATTGAGGAGTGTCAAAATCTCTTTCTATTTCAAAAAGAGCAGCGAACATAGGTTTTTATGTCTAAAAATGGAAAAAGGACTGTTATCATTACGGGGGCTGGCCAAGGGATTGGTCAAGCCATTGCTTTTCGCTTTGCTGCTGACGGATCGAATATAGTCATTGCTTCAAAAGATAGTCCCGCTCAAATCCAAGAAACAATTGAGGGAATCCAATCTGCAGGAGGAAAGGCATTAGGCCTTGAGGTCAATTCTCTTTGGCCTCAAACAAATATTGCTACTCAGAGACTCAAGGATCACCTTTCCCCGAAAGTTTACGCTGGGAGCCGTTGGCCCTCTGTGATGGCAGATGCTGCCTATGAGCTTGCCCGTCGAACAGTTCAAGAAGCAACGGGGCAATTTTTATCGATGAAACTTTATTGCGAGAATCGGGAGTCAGAGACTTTTCTCGCTACGCAGTTGATCCGACACAGCCATTAGTACAGACGCTATTCCTTCCACTTAAAGAAGGAATGATTCCAATTTCCCGAGAGTTGTTTTGTTAGGGGGTACACGACAGCATGTGTTTTATTTAAAATAATTTATATATAATTGTTTTTAACAAGTTGAAAATGAAAAGGTTAAGGAGTTAAAAATTATTAAATGTCGGAAAATCCGACTAAAATATATCGAAATTCTGTACTGTATATATCATATATGTCAGAATATCTAACATCAATCAGAGGGTGGCTATGAATAATCAAGAAATCGCTAGAAGGGTCCGCGAGATTCGCGAACAGCGCGGTTTATCGCAACAAGAGCTGGCTCATTTGATGGGTTGGAAAAGTCACGCTTCTATAGTAGCGATTGAAAACGGGGAGCAAAGCATTAAAATGCAAGAACTCCTAAAACTAGCAACTATTTTGAATGTCTCTCCAGAAGTGTTTTATTCAGAAACATCAATAACATATTCACAACGACCAGTAATTCTTTGGAGAAAAAAAGCAATTGATCCAAAGATTGCATTAAAAGAAGAATATAATCTGATTGAATATTATCAAAACTACCGGTTTGTCGAAAGATTGGTGGACACTTCTTCTCCATCAATCAAAACTCTTCCAAGAGAATCTTGCAATATTAGTTCTGCTACTGTTGATTGGGCCAATCAATTAGCAGAAAAAATTCATAGAGAATTCCGTCTAGGCGATTATCCAGCAGCGTTATTAACAAAATGCCTCGAAGAAGAATACGGGGTTTTACTCATAAGCCGTCCTCTAGAAGATGGATCTGCAGCCTGTTATCGAGAGGAAGATGGATCTGTTGTTATGTTCAATGAAAAAGAAGTTCGATGGAGACAGACATTCACGTTAGCTCATGAACTTTTCCATCTTATCACCTGGGATACATCATTGATTTCGCAAATACAATCTAATGAAGAATTATTTCATAAAAATGAGAAATTAGCTGATGCCTTTGCTGCGGCATTGCTCATGCCACTTCAAATGATCGGTTTGGATGTGCGTGGAAATAAACTTACTTATTCATTCATAGTAGCTTTGGCAGGTAAATATCAAGTATCTAAACAAGCAATGTTATTGCGTTTACGCTATTTACGATTGATTGATCAACAAGCGGTCGACCAAGCTCTTGCGGATTCCGAATTTTCACAGCTCGATCATGATACATTTAAGCTAGCGTTTGCCTCTATCCCACCTTTTGGCAATCGTTTTATCCGATTAGCTTATTTAGCCTATGAAAAGGGCAGATTATCCAAGGCTAGGCTTGCAAAAATGCTCAGCGTAAAACTGCGCGATTTAGACCAATATCTGGCAGAAAAAGGATTGTATTTAACAAATGACAAAGAAATTAAAGGAGTTACTTGTTGATACCATGGTAGTAATAGATGCTCATGAGAATGGTTATTGGGAACATCTATGTAATGGTTATCGTGTCTTTTTACCGGGTACAGTTATTGAAGATGAATTGTTTTTTTTCACATCTGACAAAGACAAGAGCAAGAAACCTCTGTTAGTATCTAAGTGGATCGATCAAGGAAAAATCTCCCGTATCGATGCAAAAATTGCCGATTTCTCTGAATTAACTAAAAGATTATCGAGCGATTTTCGCCTAGGTCTTGATGCAGGAGAGTTAGAAGCTTTAGCTATTCTCATATCGAAGGATCATCAACACCTTTTCTTTACCACTGCAGATCGAGCAGCAGTTAAAGCTCTGGGAGTTTTGAGCCTGGGTTCGCGAGGACGCTCTGTAGAAGATCTATTAAATAACTTACAGGGATTTTCGACAAAAAACAGAAAAATAGCACCGCGCTTTACAAAAGAATGGTTTCAAAAAGTTTTGAATGAAGGGTTTACCGAACAGCATCTTTGGTTAAAGCCATCTTGAATCTCTATTCTTACTACCATTTTGCGAGGGGGGGGAGGGAGCAGAGGATCGCATCGGGATTGCCTCCGGATCTAAAGCCGAATTGGGTGCCCCGATCATAGAGCAGATTGAATTCGACGTAATGGGCGCGCATTTCGAGCTGTTTTTCTTTCTCTTCGGGGGTGAAGGGGTGGTGGATGCGCCGCTGGTAAATGGGCAAGATGGTATCTAGGAAAGTGGAACCGACGGTTTTCCACAGCGAGAGATCGGCCTCTTCATCGCCGCTGTTCCAGTGATCGAAAAAAATCCCTCCCATCCCCCGCTCTTTTTTGCGGTGGGGGATGTAGAAATATTCCCGCGCATTTTGGGAGAATTGAGCGTAGAGGGAACCCGTGGCCATTTTGGCGATCGCATGGAAGTGGCGTCGATCTTCTTCGTAGGGAAATCCCATCGGGGTTAGATCATAGCCGCCGCCGAACCAGCGCTTCTCTTCTGTTTCGATGTAGCGGATGTTCATGTGAACGGTCGGCGCATGGGGATTGGCCATGTGCGTGATCAGGCTGATCCCCGTTGCAAAAAAGGGGCCGGAACCGTCTTGCATAGGGAAACGATCGCCCCAAACCGCAGACCAGTTGACAGCGGCCTTTTCGAAAATCGCGCCGCGCAGCACGCCCATTTCTCCGCCGCCGCCTGTGGTATGGTTCCAGGGGGTGCGCTGGAACCGGCCGGCGGTTTCCAGGTCTTGAAAACGGGCTATGATCTCTTCGCGCAGGGCTTGTAGGAAAGCGATGATTTCTTGCTTGCGTTGCATCGTCCCCAGTTATAATCTAAATTTATGAAAAAAACACGCGCGATCATCTTAGGTGCCGGTATTTCAGGGTTGGCTTTGGCCCATTATTTGCGAAAAAAACATTGCGACGTGCTGATTTTAGAGAAGGAGGCGCGGGCAGGCGGTGTTTTGTGGACGGATGAGAGCTCTGATTTTCTCTTTGAAAAGGGGCCGCGCACGTTCCAAGCCTCCCGTTCGCCGGCGCTTTTAACGCTTGCTGATGAGTTGGGGTTGCGCGAGCAGATCCTCTTTTCTGCCAAAGAGGCGAAAAAGCGCTATCTATGGACAGGGGGACGTCTACACGCCTTGCCTGGATTTTTGGGGACCCCCTGGTCGGCGGGGTTGATCCGCGCTCTTCTCAAAGAATGGCGTGTGCCGGTCCATCAGGAAGAGGAGTCTGTCTGGGATTTTGCCTGCCGCCGCTTTAATTCTCGAGTTGCTGAAATGCTCTTCGATCCGCTCGTCCTCGGCATCTATGCAGGGGATTGCAGATCCCTTTCCATGCAGGCTTGCTTTCCTCGGATCAAAGCTTTGGAAGAAGAGCATGGTTCTTTGACAAAAGCGTTTTTGTCCGCCTCTAAGAAAAAAAAACCAAGAGGGCTGTTCTCTTTTGTCGGCGGGGTGGAGACGCTCGTCGCTGCTTTGGTGGAAAACAGCGAGGCGCAGATCCTCTTTAATCAACCCGTGCAGGCTTTTCGTTTTCATGAGGATCGCGCAGAGGTCGTCACCTCCAATCGGACCTATACGGGGGATTTCGTCTTTAGCGCCCTGCCGCCGCATGAATTGGGCAAATTATTTCAGCCATTGGATCAGGAGATCGCAGAGGCTCTGTGCAGGATCGAGATGCAGGAACTGGCGGCGGTCAATTTAGGCTATCGCAAACAGGTGCTGCCTCTCAAAGGATTTGGTTATCTCGTCCCATCGCGTGAAAACGAAGCGGTTTTGGGAGCGGTCTTCGATTCTGCGATTTTTCCGCAGCAGAATAACTTTTCGCAGGAAACGCGCCTGACGGTCATGACCAAAGGACCTGTATCGACGGCGATCGAAGCGGCGAGAAGACATCTTCAGATCTTAGAGCCTCCCGATTGTGTGCAAATCACCCACGCCGCGGTCCCTCAATATACCCTTGGGTATCAAAGGAGAATAGCGGCATTGGAAGAGCATCTGCGCCACCGTTTTCCGCGCTGCCAGGCGATCGGGAATTACCTCAGCGGCGTCTCGGTGAATGATTGCGTTGCGCATGCGAAAAGAGTGGCTGATGGAAAAGAGTTTTGAAAAGGGGATCGGCTTTACCCTGCTCAGCGCTTTTTGCTTGGCGTTGTTTGGTCTTTTTTCCAAACTCGGGTTAGTAGTCCCTTCGTTTACCCTGCTTCTCTTTTTGCGCTTTTTTGTCCCTTTATTGTTAGTAACCCCTTTCTTAATCTATCTAGGGACCTTTAAGAAGATTTTTCCGCTGAAACGGGTTTCCCACCAATGGTGGCGGGCGATCAGCGTCTTGGTTTCCCAGTATTGTTTTTTTTATTACCTTACCCGAGCGACCCTTCTCGATGCGACGCTCTTGCTCAATACCGGGCCCCTCTACATCCCGATCTTATCGAGAATATTCTACGGCCATCGGATAGGCAAGGTTACCTGTCTGTGCCTGGCGATTTCTTTTTGTGGAGTGGTGTTGATTTTGAAGCCCACTCAGGGGATTTTCAATCTATTTAGCATTGTAGGATTATTGGCGGGAGTGGGACAGGGGTTTTCACAGGTATTGTACGGGGCCAATGTGGAAAAGGAAAGCAATGGGGAGAATCTCTTTTACCTCTATTTTTTCACCGCATGCTTGAGTTTTTTTCCGCTGATCATCGGGAGCAGGATAGATTGGGGAAGCTTTCAAGGGGAGAGTGTGGGCTGGATGGTGGTATGGATCGTGTTGATGAGCGTAGCCAATATCGGCAGCCAGGGATTCCGCGGTTTTGCCTATCGGCATGCCAAACCTTCCAGCCTCGCTCCCTTTTTATATACGACGACGTTGTTTGCAGGGCTTTTCGACTGGGTTATCTTCGGCTCGATCCCCACACTCTTGACGATCATCGGCGCCGGCTTGGTGATTTGCGGAGCCTTCTTGAAATGGTTTTTTAGGACCAGAATCTATTCGCCTTAAGTTATCTACAGAGAAGAGGATGGCGGTCGTTTCTGAGCAGGTCGCCGAAAACGTAGCCCTGTTTTTTGAGAGCGTGGGTGTGCGGGTCGTTTTTTTCAGAGACGTAGAGGGTTTTTTCTCCGCAATAGACGATGAGGAGCAGATGCAGGCGGGGAATTTGGAAAAGAGAGGGAAAGGGAAGGGGAAAATGGGGTTTGATGAAAATGCCGCTGCCCGCCGGATGTGAAAAGGGGAAGGAAGGAGGGGGAGAGGGAGATAATTGCAAAATGAGCCCCCCCGCGATCGTTTGCAGGCAGCTAATTTGCTGCAGGGCAAAGTTCTCTAAAAAGGGAGGTCCCGTGATAGGGCCGGTGCGCCAGCTTTGATCGTAGCCTAAGCGAAGGTTTTTTTTTTTAAACAGCACAGAGGCGATCTCGGCCAAACGGGGAGCGGCCACCTGTTTTTTGATGGCAGGGTCGTCGCGCCAGAGGTCTCTTCCGGCCAGGAAGAGCTCTTGCGCGCTTTTCCGATCGAGGTCGGATTTCTTGATTTTCAGGCGTTTGGCTAGGACCTCGTCGATGTGTTGGCGCAAGCTTTCCACTTCATCCTGCGAGAGGAGCTCTTCGAACTCGATAAAGGCGTTCTTCGCGAAAAAATCGCGGTGTTCAGAAGCGAGAGCGAATTTCATAAAGTTTTGATCCGTTTTAGGGCTTCTGAGGCTATTGCAGGGGTCGTGAAGGCAGAGAGACGCACGTAGCCTTCGCCGGATGGGCCAAACCCTTTACCGGGAATAGAGATCAGATGGCACTTTTCTAACAGATAGTCGAAAAATTGCCACGAGCTGAACCCTTGAGGGATTTTCCACCAAATGTAAGGCGCATCTATGCCGCCATCGCAGAAATGGCCCATTTCTAACAGCCCCTCGCGCAACAGGCGCGCCTGCTTGAGGTAGATACCGATCTGTTCTGCTATTTGCCGTTTCCCCTCCTGGCTATAAACCGCCTCCGCGCCCTTTTGAATCGGGTAGGCGACGCCGTTAAATTTTGTCGATTGCCGCCGTTCCCATAAGGGATGCAGGGAAACCGTTTTTCGCCCGAGATGGGCGCGGACCGATTTGGGGAGGATGGTATAAGCGCAGCGCAGTCCGGTAAATCCCGCCGATTTGGAAAAGCTGCGGAATTCGATGGCTACCTCCCGAGCGCCTTCTATTTCAAAGATGCTGCGCGGAATGTCCGGAGAGGTGATAAAGGCGGCATAGGCGTTATCATAGAGGAGAACGGCTCCCTCCTTGCGCGCGTAATCGACCCAGGCTTTGAGTTCGCCTTTTGTCATGGCAACGCCGGTTGGATTGCTCGGCGAACAGAGGAAGACGAGATCGCAATGCGTTTCAGGGGGTTTAGGAATAAAGCGGCTTTCCTGCGTGCAGGGCAAAAAAAGGATTTTCGATGCACGCCCCGCCATCACATTGGCGTCGAGATAAACGGGATAGGTGGGATCGGGGATCGCCAGTAGATTGTTGGGGCCGAACAATTCCTGGATGTTAGCGGTATCGCTATTGGCGCCATCGGAGATAAAGATCTCCTCGGGAGCAATGCCTAAGTGCGCATATTCGTGTTTCTGGATCGTCTGGCGCAAGAAAGGATACCCCTCCGCCGGCCCGTACCCGCGCAGGGTATCGGGTTGCCCCATCTCGTGGACGGCGGAGCAGATTGCCGACACGATCTTAGGGGCAAGGGGCAGGGCGGTATCGCCGATGCTCAGATTGAGGATCGAGGCCTCTTTGCAGCTTGCCTTGCATTCCGCCACCTTCCGTTCGATGACAGGAAAAAGATATTCGCCGCGCAACTTCTGATAGTGGGTATTAATTTGAGCCATTATCTCAACTTTTAGTAAAGGGGTAGCGCCATTTTATCCCGTTTTCGTAAAAGACTCAAGTTGTTAGAATTGTCCTTATGAATTCGATTGAAACCCTGATCCCTCATTTCCCGGCGATTGAAAGCCGCATCGGTTATGTCTTTAATAATAAACAGCTCCTCGCTTTGGCTTTTGTACATAGATCTTTTTTTAATGAACACCGGGATCTGATCGACCAGCATAACGAACGGCTCGAATTTTTAGGCGATTCTGTGCTCGGGCTGATCATTTCCGATTATCTCTACGAATACCTCCCTTCGCATGCCGAAGGGCATTTATCCCATCTGCGCTCCCATCTGGTCGAGGCTTCCTCTTGCGTGACCTATGTGCAGAAGCTCTTTCTGGAAGAGTACATTCTTCTTGGCAAAGGGGAGCGGATGAATGACGGAAGGGGACGGGAGAGCATTCTGGCAGATCTTTTCGAGGCGTTGATCGGCGCGATTTATCTCGATGGGGGCTTAGAAGAGGCGAAGCGGTTTTTCTTCAGGCATTTTTATGAAAATGTAGAAAACGCGTTGAGCGATCCTTTGCGCAACTGGAAAGCGGAGCTGCAAGACTATTCGCAAAAAAAATACCAGAAGCCTCCCACTTACAAGGTCATGAAAGAGATGGGCCCCGATCACAGCAAAATCTTTCATGTCGTCGCTTGTATCGACGATCAAGAAGTAGGGCGCGGCGAGGGGTCTTCGAAAAAACAAGCGGAACAAGCCGCTGCTGAGGATGCGCTCCGCAAAATCCATGTCTAAGCAAAAACAAATTTGGAGTTGCAAAGAGTGTGGGCATAAGCAGCTGAAATGGGCTGGAAATTGTTCCGTGTGCCAGAAATGGAATACGTTTGCGGAGGAGATCGAGTTTGAGGAGAAGCCCCGCCGCTTTGAAGCGCTGCGCAAAGAGATCGCCCAGCCGCGCCGCTTAAGCGAGATCGACGGCGCCCAGTTTCAGCGGTTCTCGACGCAGATGCCCGAATTGGACCGTCTTCTCGGCGGCGGAATCGTTGCAGGTTCCCTCACGCTGATTGGAGGAGATCCCGGAATCGGCAAGTCTACCCTTTTATTGCAGGTTGCAGAGAAACTGGCGCAGCAGGGGCTTGTTGTTCTATACATCTGCGGGGAAGAGTCGGCAGAGCAGACTTCGCTCAGGGCGGCGCGGCTTAATATCTCTAGCGAACAGCTCTATTTGCTTAGCGAAACGCTCTTTTCGCACATCAAGGCGCACGTGGATCGCCTAAAGCCCGATATCCTGATCGTCGACTCGATCCAAATTCTCTATAAGAGCGAGATCCCCTCCTCTCCGGGCAGTGTGAGCCAAGTGCGCGAGCTCGCTACCGAATTCATGCACCTTTCTAAGGGGCTAGGGATTTCGACTTTTCTCATTGGCCACGTGACCAAATCGGGTGAAATTGCCGGCCCTCGCGTCTTAGAGCACATTGTCGATACGGTGCTCGAGTTCGAAGGAGACCGGCAACACGGCTACCGGATGCTGCGCGCGATGAAAAACCGCTTTGGCCCCACGGACGATATCGCCCTTTTTCAAATGGGCATGGAGGGGCTTTCCGAGGTGAAAAATCCCTCCATCCTTTTTTTGCAGGAGCGGGCGAAGGAGTCGGCGGGCTCGGCAATTATCCCCACCATTGAAGGCACGCGCGCAATCCTCATCGAAGTACAAGCGTTGGTGGCCGCTTCCGCGTTTGCGACTTCGACGCGCCGCTCGACGGGGCTCGATCAAAACCGGTTGGCGCTCCTTCTCGCCGTTTTAGAAAAACGGGTAGGGTATCAGCTCCATCACTGCGATGTATTCGTTTCGGTCGCCGGCGGAATGAAAATCGTCGAACCGGCCATCGATCTCGGCATCCTGATGGCGATCGCCTCTTCATTTTGCAACAAGCCGATCGATCCGGAAATGGTGATTCTCGGAGAGGTAGGCCTTGGCGGCGAGGTGCGGAGCGTACCCCGCATCGAAAGCCGGATCAAAGAGGCGATCCATATGGGATTCCGCCAGTGCCTGTTGCCCAAAAGAAATTTAAGAGGCCTTTCGCAAGAATTGTTTCAAAAAATCAGCCTGCACGGTATCGATATGGTGGATGAGGCGATCCATGCGTTCATCCGATAATTTGAAAGTAGGCGCCCGCTCTTCCCGCTTGTCGAAAGCCCAAGTGGAGGAGGTGTTCAGCGAGCTTAGCGCTTTTCATCCCTGCATCGAGTGGGTGCCCACCTGGATAGAAACCACAGGCGATGCCGATCTGAAGACCTCTCTGCGCACGTTAGGCAAAACCGATTTTTTCACCCGCGAGATCGACCAGTTGCAAAAAGAGGGGGCTTTTCGCATCAGCATCCACTCCGCTAAAGATCTGCCGGAGCCCTTAGCTCCGGGCCTAGCGATGGTCGCCTTAACTAAAGGGGTCGATCCCTCCGATAGCCTGGTATTTAATACCCCCTTGCCTCCTCGAGCGCGGATCGGTGCCTCTTGCGAGAGAAGAGATCTTCTGGTGAAGGCGCTTTATCCCGATGCGATCTGCCTCGATATACGCGGTGCCATCGACCGGCGGCTTGCCCTACTCGACGCCGGAGAGTTCGATGGAGTGGTCATCGCCGAGGCAGCGCTGATCCGCTTGCAATGGACCCACCGCCGCCGAATTTCCCTCATCGGGAAAACCGCTCCCCTGCAAGGACAGCTAGCCGTGATCGCCAGAGAGGGCGATCTGGAAATGGCGCAACTCTTTGCCTGTATCGACACAAGATGAGAACGATTTTGTATTTAGGTTCCGATCCTTCCCAGTTTAAATCGGAGGGGCGCGTGATCCACTGGCCCGTCATCCGGATCGTGCCGCGCACCATCCGCTCTCCGGAGATCCAAAGGGCGTTCGCCGATCTGGGCGATTATTCCCATCTCATTTTTATGAGCAAACATGCGGTCCTCGTTTTTTTCGAACACCTCTCTCAATGCGGATGGGAGGAAAAAATCATCCAGGGCAAACACATTTCGGCAATCGGCAGCACCACTGCTTTTCATTTAGAGAAGCGGGGATTTCAGCCCGATCTCGTCGCCAAAGAGGAAACCCAGGAAGGGCTGATCGCCGCCCTTCAGGCTGAGGACTTGGAAGGGGCTTACATTTTTCTCCCCCGCTCTTCCCGCTCGCGGCCGCTTTTGGTCGATTTTTTCGTGGAAAGAAGCGTGCGCCATCGCGCATGCGACCTCTATGATACCCTTCCCCAGCGCCCCGACCCCCTTCCCGATCTGCAGCAAGTGGATGAAATCATCTTTACCAGCCCCTCGACGGTGGAGGCCTTTTTTTCGATCTACTCCTCTCTGCCCGAAGGGATTAAGCTCACCGCAATAGGCCCCGTCACCCAAGAGGCTATAGAACAAGCAGGACTCAAAAATTGGTTTTAGGACAGCTTCTAAAAGACTGCATAAGGTCAACGGGGAGAGCAACGCGAAGACGCGGAGTCACAAGGACGCAAAGATTTTATAATTTTCTCAATTTTCTCCGCATCTGCGCAGTTCTACTCACACATGTTTTCTGCGACCCGGCTTACGCACAGTCGGTGACGAAAGGAGCTGTTGAATACCCTGTTTGATCCATGCATTAAGGCTAACTCCGTTGTTCCTCGCTTCATAAGCAGCTTTTTCATGCAGTTCAGGAGGCAAACGCAACATAAGATTTCCAGAAAACGGTTTCTCTGGAGTTCTTCCAAGCTCCTTGCAAAAATCGAGATACTCGTCCACAGAATCTTTAAAAGCTTGTTCCAACTCTTCTACAGAAGTGCCCTGAAACGTAACTACGTCCCTTAATCCGACGACTTCTCCATGGAAGAGCTTGGCATCTTCATCATAAACAACTTGTCCTTGGTATCCTTTGTACTTCATGGCTTTACTCCTGCTTCTTCTAAAAAACGACGAACTGAGACCAGTGCACCCTTATCTGTCTCCTTTTGAGGATGCGGTCTGTGAAATACAGAAACACGGTCATTGAGACATATCTTTACTCTAGATCCGCGCCCTTCACTGACACTTGCCCCTAAACTGATAAACAGAGATTCAATATCACTCCATTTTACATTTGACAGAACTGGCGTATGGAAAATTGCTCTGAGAGTGTCGGCATGCTTCTTTCTCATGATTTTAATGATATCATAGTGTGATACTATTGTCAATTCTCACCGATGATCGCCCATCAGCAGATTCCTAACCCGCTCATAATTAACAATTTTTGTCGACTTTGATTATCAGAGACACATGTCATTTTGTTATGAGTCAATATGAGTCAATATGAGTCAATATGAGACAATTGAAACAATCTTTTTTGTAGAATTGACTCAATTGTCTCTTTGAGTCAATCTATAAAGAGGGAATGATGAAGCATCCCGACGGCCTTTGTTGCTTATAATTTCTTGGGAGCGGTATGATGCGTGAGCCCATTTAACCAGGAGATTGAACAATGGCTGCCCCCTCTTCTTATAAGCTGCCCGATTTACCCTACGATTTCAATGCGTTGGAGCCCGTGATTTCCGCCGAGATCATGCAGTTGCACTATAGCAAGCACCATCAGGGCTATGTGACCAACCTCAATATAGCTCTCGAAAAGTACCATGAGGCGGAAGCCAAGAATGATCTCGCTGCGATGATCAGCCTCCAGCAGGCGATCAGATTCAATGGCGGCGGACATGTCAATCACAGCATTTTCTGGACAACCTTGGCTCCCGTGGGCAATGGGGGAGGAGGGGAGCCTAAGGGAGAGCTCGCCGAGGCGATCCAGCGCGAGTTTGGTTCTTTTGAAAGCTTTGTCGAAAAAATGAGCGCTCTCAGCGTAGGCATTCAGGGATCTGGCTGGGGCTGGCTCGGCTATCACAAGGCAAACGGGCGTTTGGCGCTGGCGAGCTGTGCGAACCAAGATCCCTTAAGCACCCAGGGTTTAATCCCTTTGCTCGGCATCGATGTCTGGGAGCATGCGTACTATCTTCAATATAAAAATGTGCGCCCCGAATATGTGAAAAATATTTGGAAAGTGGTCAATTGGAAGGATGTGGAAGAGAGATTTCGCCACGCTAAGTAATTTATTTTTTAATCTGTGTGGAATGGATGTAACTCTCTAAGAATAAATGGCTTTTTCACGGTCCCGCCTCTGTTTATTCAGGAGAAATCGCCCATTCGGCCTTTCCTTTCCTTGTTTTGATTTGTTTGCTTTGTTATGATCACTGATATTTTAAATTAAGGTTAGTTATGGGATTGTTTTCTCGTCATAAACCGAAAATTAAAGTGCAGACGACGAAAAAAGACGGCTATAGCGGATGGGTTAAGTGCACCCATTGCCATGAGCTCGTCCATGCCAATGAATTGCAGCAGAATCAGCATTGCTGTCCCAAATGCAACTACCATTACCGCTTGTCGGCAACGCAGCGCGTGCATCTCTTGGTCGACGAGGGGTCCTTTGTTGAGCTTTTTACAGAATTTAAACCGTTGGATCCCCTTCAATTTGTCGATCTGGAGGCCTATGAAAATCGGCTTCAAAGCGCCCAAAAAAAATCGGGGCGCGATGAGGGCGCGATGGTGGGCACCTGCACATTAAACGGGTTGCCGGTTGCTCTGGGCGTGCTCGATTTTAGCTTCATGGCGGGATCGATGGGATCTGTGGTTGGAGAGAGGCTAACGGCGCTGACAGAGTATGCCAAGGAGAATCTTTTGCCCCTCATCCTGATTTCCGCATCAGGAGGAGCGCGGATGCAAGAATCGATCTTATCCCTCATGCAAATGGCCAAAACCGCCGCCGCTCTCGCCCAATTTCATGATGCAGGGCTCCCTTATATTTCCGTGCTCACCAATCCGACGACAGGCGGGGTGACCGCCTCTTTTGCGACGCTAGGCGACATCATCCTCGCCGAGCCAGATGCGCTGATCGGATTTGCAGGGCCGCGCGTTGTCGAGCAGTGTATTGGGCAGAAGCTGCCGCCCGGTGCGCAGAAATCGGAGTTTCTTCTCGAAAAGGGAATGATTGATTGCATTGTTAACAGGCATGAATTAAAAGAGAAGCTGTCTTTATTGATCGAGTTTTTAACCGGCAACGATCGCCCTTACCGAGAGGCTTCCGCTTTTCGTGTGTTGTATGGGCAGTCTTTAGATAAATTGCCTCAGAGATTAAAAGAGTTAATGGCATTAGCAGAAGAGGAAGAGGTTCAAGAAGCCGTTTATGGAAGAGATTGAAGTTCCAACCCTTGCTGAAAGCGATGATTTTTTACCTCGCTATGCTTCCGAGCTGGCTGCGGGGGCAGACGTGCGAGCCTGTATCAAAGAGGAGGTTGTCCTCGAACCGGGCGCGTCCCTCCTCATTCCAACAGGATTGCGTGTAGCGATTCCAGCAGGCTATGAAATCCAAGTGAGGCCGCGCAGCGGTCTTGCTCTAAAACATCAGATCACCGTCCTGAATACTCCTGGGACGATCGATGCGGATTATCGCGGCGAGGTGGGTGTGATTCTCATCAACCACGGCAAAAATCCTTTTATCGTTACCCCGGGCCTGCGCATTGCGCAGATTGTGTTAGCCCCCGTCCTGCGCGCAAAATATGTCCGCGAGGAGGCTCTATTAATCACTGCACGTGGAGAAGGTGGATTTGGCCATACTGGCACGCATTAATCACCAGATCAGCGATCTGTGTAAATTTTTTAAGAAAGGAGAAAGTGTGGCGATATCCAATTATTTGGACGCACGTCTGGTCTTGTTTTTGGATGTAGAAAATCGCGATGCTGCCCTCAGCGCACTTGTGCATGCATTGGACGGTGCGGGCAAATTGCGTGATAAGAATTTTTTTTATCATGCCATTTTGGAGCGGGAAAAAATCGTTTCGACGGGCATCGGCATCGGCGTGGCGATTCCCCATGCCAAGTTATCTGGATATGAAGATTTTTTTATCGCCGTAGGGATCCAGAAAAAACGGGGCATCGAGTGGAATGCATTGGACGGTTCTCTTGTCCGCTTGATTTTTATGATTGGGGGGCCTGAAAATAAGCAAACAGAATATTTGAAAATTTTGTCCCGTCTAACCATGGCTATTAAGGACGAAGAGCGGCGCAAGAAATTGCTTAAAGCGATATCGCCACAGCAAGTGATCGACTTATTTGAGGGGTGCTAATGGATCTTAAAATAAAAGATGTTGCCGAGTTGTTAAATGTCTCTGAAACGACGATCCGCCGTTGGTTAGCCGACGGAAAGATTCCCGCCTACCGGATGAGCCACCAGTATCGCTTTAGCCGCATCGAGATTGAGAACTGGATGATGAGCTGCAGGCTTAAACAATCGGATGCCGATTTTCCCTTTGCTCAAGATCAAATTTATCCCCTGCCTGAAAAAGACCAAGAGCCCGTTTCCCAAAGAGGAGGGATGCAGCAGTTTAGCTTGTATCGAGCTATCCATAAAGGAGCTGTGCTCACCCAGGTTGCCGGACAGACAAAAGAGGAGATCATTCGCGGGACGATGAAGCTGGTCGCGCCGCGCCTCGGATTGGATCCCGATGTCCTTTCGGAACTTCTCCTAGATCGGGAAAAATTGATGCCGACAGCGCTCAATCATGGGATCGCCGTACCCCATACCCGCGATTTTCTCTTGCAAGGCCCTGTCGATATGATCGTCGTCGTTTTCCCCTTTGAACCTATCGAATATGGAGCTTTAGACGGCAAGCCGGTGCACACCTTATTTTTCCTGTTTTCCACCGCGGATAAGCGCCACCTCCATCTCTTAGCGAAACTCGCCCACCTCAGCAGCAATCCAGAAGCTCTTCAGCTGCTGCAAACGAGGCCCTCGCGTAAAAAACTTCTTGAATACATCCGCGAATGGGAATCTAAACTCAGAGATTGCCGTTAAGAAGCTGTACTAAAACCAAGCTTCTGAGAGACTATCGCTTGCATATTTAGACATCGCAAGGTATCGTGTATAACTTTTAGTATCGTTGTACCTAAGGGGCATATGGCAAAAGGCTTGTTTGCAAAAAAATCGATTCAGTCCTTAATAGATGAGGCTTCAGATGAGCGTCATGGACTGAAGCGTACATTAGGAGCCAAAAGCCTAACGGCAATGGGCGTCGGCGCCATTATCGGAGCCGGGATCTTTGTCTTAACGGGCCAGGCGGCAGCGGAGTATGCTGGGCCTGCCGTCACGATTTCTCTTGCCATCGCCGCATTGATTTGCGTCTTTGCCGCTCTTTGCTATGCCGAATTTGCTTCGATGATCCCCATTTCGGGAAGCTCGTATTCCTACGCCTATGCTTCTATGGGAGAATTTGCAGCTTGGGTGATCGGATGCAGCTTGACTTTAGAATACTTGTTTTCGGCGGCAACAGTGGCGGTGGGATGGTCGGGATATGCGGCGAGCTTCTTAAAAGATCTCGGCATTGTTATCCCCGCTTACTTATCCAACGCTCCGCTGATGTACGATGCTAAATTGGGCTGGGAGCTGAGCGGCGCCCTGATCAACTTGCCCGCGATGTTTATCGTCGCCGTCATCGGCACGATGATCGCCATCGGGATCAAAGCGGCTGCCCGCTTTAACAACATCATGGTCTTCATCAAAATGTTGGTGATCGTTCTTTTCATTGGCTGCGGGATCGCCTATATCCAGGCCGACAATCTGCATCCCTTTATTCCAGAAAACACGGGAGTGTTCGGACAGTTTGGATGGAGCGGGATTTTGCGGGGAGCCGGGCTTGTGTTTTTTGCCTTCATCGGATTTGATGCTCTTTCGACCCTCGCGCAAGAATCGCGCAACCCTCAAAAGGATTTGCCTTTGGGAATGCTCGGATCTCTCGGGATTTCCACTCTTGTCTATATCATCCTCGCCATCGTTCTAACGGGGATCGTGAGCTATCAGCTCCTCTTCGTTCCCGATCCTCTGGCTGTCGCCGTCGATGCATTAGGGCCTAACTTTCTCTGGCTCCGCTTTGTATTGAAGATCGCTATCCTAGCAGGGTTGACGTCGGTCGTTCTCGTCATGCTGCTGGGACAAACGCGCATTTTCTATACCATGGCCCAAGACGGGCTCCTTCCGCAGCGCTTCGGCAAGATCCATCCTAAGCTGTGCACTCCCCTTTTTAGCACCGTTTTGCTCTCTATCGTGTGCATGGTCGTCTCCGGCCTGTTCCCCGTCAGCATCCTCGGCAATATTGTCTCCATGGGGACCTTGCTCGTGTTTGGCATCGTCTGTTTTGGGGTGTTGCTCTTGCGCTACATGCAACCTAACCTCAAGCGCCCCTTTAAAACGCCTTTGTTTCCCTTGGTTCCCCTTCTCGGCACGTTAGCCTGTATCACACAGATGCTTTTCTTTCCGGGGGTCACTTGGCTGCAGCTTTTGGGGTGGATGATCTTAGGGACGATTGTCTATTTTCTCTATGGTCAAAAGCATAGCCGAGTCCACGCTCAGAAATAACTCCCTCCGAGCGCTTGGATGAGGTTTAGGGTAGAGACAAGGCGGCGGTATTGCAATTCCACATCGATCAGCCTCTGCTCGAGAAGCTCTTTTTCAGCCTGCAGTACGGGTAAATAACCGCTAGCGCCTTGAGTGAAGCGAAAAAAGGCGAGAGCATAATTTTGGCGGGCCGCGCCCAAGGCCTGGGTTTGGAGGTGGACCTGGTCATTGACGAAGCGCAAAACGCTCAGATGTTCAGCGGCCTCCCTCGCAGCGCGCAGCAAGAGTTCGCGGTATTCATACACCGCTTCCTTATAATGGATCGCCTGCATGCTTAAAGGAGCCTTCAAACGCCCCGCAGCAAAGATAGGAAGGTGGATCGCCGGCGTGCACGCATCCGTTTTCCGATCCTTAGGAATGAACTTTTTCAGAAAGAGACTCTCTAGCCCCCCTGATGCGAGGATATCGACATTGGGATAGAAATCTACCTGAACCGCTCCTACTCCTCTAGCGGCCAACTCCAGCCTTTCGATGTGGACCATCAGATCCGGCCTGCGCGCCAGAAGATCCGCGCCTATTTTTTCCGGCATCGGAAAGGAGGGAAGCAAAGAGGGCTTTACTCCTTCGACCCCTGGTACTGGTGGTACTAGCGCATTCAATTGCCCTGTATGCGCTGCGATCTTTTGCTCTAAATCGAGGCATTGCTTTTCGATCTCTACAATCTCTTGCGACATCTGCAGGAGTTCTATTTCCCGTTGGGCATAGCCAGCTTGAGTCAGCTTGAGCAGGGCGGTGCGCTGGTTTTTGATCTCTTGGAGGAGGGTGCGTTTGAGAAGATCTGCTTGGATAGTGAAATAAGTGTGGGCGACAGCGATGCTTAAAATCAGCGCCGTTTGTGCATGTTCTACAAAACCCGCTTTTTCGCCCAAGGCGGTGCGGAACCTCTCTCGATTTCTCTTCCAAAAGGCGAATTCGTAGGCGAAACAGAGATCTGTCCGCTCGATTTTCGCTTCCGTCTCTTCCATAGAGGGATTGCCTCGAAGAGCGCTCTGCGTGAACCGATCTAATTCAGGATCGCCGCCCCTTTTCCACCATTCCGCAGGCGGCCATTCTTCTGAGCGGATCGGGGCGCTTACCATCGTGAGAGGGGGAGCGTGTGTCGGAGCCGATTCTCGCGCACACCCATTGAAAAGCAATGCAAGGATCAGCGGCAACAAGAGGTATCTCATCATACCCTTCCATAAATCAACCGCCGATTTTCCTAAATGGAAATCATGCCGCCCCCGAGGCAGATCTCTTGGTTGTAGAAGACGATCGACTGGCGGGGGGTGATGGCGCGCTGCGGTTTTGCAAACTCCACCCAGGCGCGCCCTTCTTCGAGGCGGGTGATGAGACACTCTTGATCGCTTTGCCGATAGCGAATCTTTGCTTGGCAGCGGTAGGGAAGGGGAGAGGGGGGGACTCCTGAGACCCAGCTTAGGTCGGTAGCGGTTAGAGCGCTTTGGAACAATGCCGGGTGGTTCTCCCCTTGTTCAACGAGCACGACGTTTCTCGCCATGTCTTTGCCGACGACAAACCACGCTTCCCCGGGACCGCCGATGGCTAGGCCTTTCCTCTGGCCGATCGTGTAGTAGGCAGCTCCTTCATGGCGCCCAATGATGTCGCCTTGCAAATTTTCAAAGTTGCCGCTGTGATAGGGGATGTAGCGGCTCACGAATTCTTTAAAATCGCGCTTGCCGATGAAGCAAATGCCCGTGCTGTCTTTTTTGTGCGAAGTGGCAAGCCCAGCTTCTCGGGCGATTTTGCGCACGGTCGATTTTTCCATCCCGCCGATGGGGAAGAGCACCTTTTGAAGGGACTTCTGCGTTAACGTGTAGAGGAAATAGCTTTGGTCTTTGCCTGGATCGGCCCCTTTTAACAGCTGCAGCTGTTCATTCGTTTGGCAATAGTGTCCGGTTGCGAGATAATCGGCTCCCAGGCTTAAGGCCTTTTCTAAAAAAAGTTTAAATTTGATTTCCCGATTGCACAGGATATCCGGGTTGGGAGTATAGCCCAGCTTGAGCTCATTTAAAAAATGGCTAAAGACGAAATCCCAGTACTCTTGGACAAAATTCACCGAATAGCAGGGGATGCCGATCTGCCGGCATACGTTGACGACGTCTTCGTATTCCTGGGAGGCTTTGCAGACGCCCTGATCGTTTTCCTCCTCCCAATTTTTCATGAACAGGCCGATTACCTCATACCCGCTCTTTTTCAAGAGGAGAGCGGATACCGAGGAGTCGACCCCGCCAGACATGCCCACCACAACCGTTTTCATGAAACTATTATAAATGAACTATGTTAAAAGGATGTAGATGGAAAAATTAATACAGATCCCGGCGGGGAGGGTGGTTTTAGAGGGAGATCTCCAAGTTCCTCCTGATCCTAAAGGAATTATTTTATTTGCGCATGGGAGCGGCAGCAGCCGCCACAGCCCGCGCAACCAGTATGTCGCGCGCGTTCTGTATGAAGGGGGGCTGGTTACCTTGTTGATTGATCTGCTCACTCTCGAAGAGGAGCGGATCGATGAGCGCACCCGCCGCTTGCGCTTTGATATCGCTCTTTTAGCGGATAGGCTGGTTGCCGTCACGGATTGGATGGCGCAAGAGGAAGAGGTGAAGCGGCTGCAGGTGGGCTATTTTGGAGCGAGCACGGGCGCGGCGGCGGCGTTGGTAGCTGCGTCTAAGCGTCCCAACGGCGTGCGCGCTGTGGTTTCCAGGGGAGGTCGGCCCGATCTAGCGGAATCCGCTTTGCCGCGGGTTTTAGCGCCGACGCTGCTTCTTGTTGGCGGGGAAGATGGGGTTGTCATAGAACTCAACGAACAGGCCATGCAGCAGCTCGTGTGCGAAAAGAAGTTGTCGATTATCCCGAGGGCTACCCATCTCTTTGAGGAGCCTGGAACGCTGGAGGAGGTGGCGAGGCTCGCTCTAGCGTGGTTTCAGGAGCATTTCAATACACCCTCTTCGGCTCTTGAGGCCCCATGATCGCCAAGTTATCCTTGGCATCGTGCGGCGGAGGCTGTTGATCGATGAAGACGATCTTGTCGTCTTGTACGGTAATGAGCCAATTGCCCCCTTTGCCGGGGTTGAGCAGGAGCTTTTCCGATAGAGGATCTTCTAGGAATTGTTCGATCACGCGGCGCAAGGGGCGCGCGCCCATTTCCGGCTGGAACCCTTTGGTGACGAGCAGATCCTTGGCTTTTTGATCGAGAGAGATGTGGATGTTTTTTCGCTCCAGGCGAGTCTGTACTTTGACCACTTCGAGATCGATGACTTGAAGCAGATGGGCGCGGTCGAGAGGGCGGAAGATGACGATCCCATCCAGACGGTTGAGGAATTCTGGCTTGAACCCTTTTTTAACGGCGCCGTCGATTTTCTCTTGCATCGACTTGAAGTCGGGCATTCCTTCTGTAGCGGCGAAGCCGACCTCGGAAGATTTCCGAATCAAATCGGCTCCGAGGTTGGAGGTCATGATGACGATCGTATTGCGGAAATCGATCCTGCGCCCAAAGGAATCGGTGAGCCGCCCCTCTTCGAGAATTTGGAGGAGGAGATTCATCACATCGGGGTGGGCTTTTTCGACCTCGTCGAAGAGAACGACGCAATAGGGGCGCTGACGGACTTGCTCAGTGAGCTGCCCTCCCTCTTCATGCCCTACGTAGCCAGGAGGAGAACCGGTCATCCGGCTAATGGCAAATTTCTCCATGTATTCGGACATGTCGACTTGGATGAGGGAGTCTTCTCCTCCGAACATATGGATGGCGAGCTGTTTGGCGAGCAGCGTTTTGCCCACGCCTGTCGGCCCCAAGAATAGGAAGGCTCCGATGGGGCGGTTAGGATCTTTGATATCGGCTCTGCTGCGGCGGATGGCCCTGCAGACGACGCTGAGCGCTTCGTCTTGGCCGATGATATTGCCTTTAAGCGCCTCTTCCATTTTCAGCACTTTTGCGGTTTCCCCTTCCGTTAACCGGGTGAGAGGAATGCCTGTCTGCTTCGCGACGATGCTAGCGACTTCCTCCTCATCGACGATCACCTGATGCTCTTCTTTATTGCTTTCCCATTCGGATTTAATCTTTTGCAACTGCTCTCTTAAGGTTTTTTCTTTGTCGCGGAGCTTGGCGGCTTTTTCGTATTCTTGTTTGCCGATCGCCTCTTCTTTGGCGACGCGGACCTCTTCGATCTCCATCTCATGCTTGGTGATGTCTTGAGGCTGGTGCATCATGGCAATGCGCGCTTTTGCGCCCGCTTCATCGAGCAGGTCGATCGCTTTGTCGGGTAAAAATCTGCCCGCGATGTAGCGATCGGAAAGGAAAACGGCGCCTTTGATCGCTGCATCTGTGTAAATGCATTTGTGGTGTTCTTCATACTTTGCCTTTAAGCCGAGCAGAATGGCGGTTGTCTCCTCTAAAGAGGGAGGGGCGACGAGAATTTTTTGGAATCGCCTTTCGAGCGCCGCATCTTTTTCGATGTGCTTGCGGTATTCGTCGATCGTCGTGGCGCCGATGCACTGGATTTCGCCGCGCGAGAGCGCCGGTTTCAGGATGTTGGAAGCGTCGATAGCTCCTTCGGCGGCTCCTGCGCCGACGATCGTATGCAGTTCGTCGATGAAAAGGAGGATGTTTCCATTTTTTTTGATCTCGTCCATGACGGCTTTGATCCGCTCTTCAAACTGCCCGCGGTATTTTGTGCCCGCAATCATGAGGGTCAGATCTAGGGAAATGAGTTTCTTTTTCGACAGGTGGTCGGGGACTTCCCCTTTTACAATGGCCTGGGCGAGCCCTTCGACAATCGCCGTTTTGCCAACCCCCGCTTCGCCGATCAACACAGGGTTATTTTTTCTCCTGCGGCAAAGGATCAGGATGAGACGCTCCACTTCATCTTTGCGCCCGATCACGGGATCTAGTTTGCCTTCGCGGCACAGTTCGGTCAGATCGTGTCCATAGGCTTTAAGAGCGGGCATTTTATCGACGGCGCTCCCTTTGTCTTGCGGCTTTCCGCCCGCAGAGCCTCCTGTGCTTCCTCCCATGCCCATGGGGGGGAGCTGTAAGTTGAACGTTTCGAGCTCTTTTAAGACCTCTTTGCGGATATCCTTGAGGTTGACATTCAAATTCTCTAGAACTTGGGCGGCAACGCCATCTGTTTGCCGCAGAAGGGCCAAGAGCAGGTGCTCTGTACCGACATAGTTGTGATTGAGGCTGGCCGCCTCTTCGTTGGCGTACTCAAATACTTTTTTGACTTTTCCCGTGAGAGCGGGATCCCCATAAACCTGGATTTCAGGACCGAAACCTACCAAACGCTCGACTTCGGCTCGGACGGTTTCATAGTCTAAGTTGAGGTTTCTCAGGACATTGACGGCAATTCCCTGCCCAAGTTTCAGTAAGCCAAGCAAGACGTGCTCAGTTCCTAAGTAGTTGTGGTTTAGGCGCTGGGCTTCTTTTTTCGCTAATTTGATGACTTGCTTTGCCCGATTGGTGAACTTGTCAAACATAATTTTTACCTTGGGTTAGTCAATGGTCCCATGACGTGAGTGTAAGAGCTTAGGTGCTTTTTTGGCAAATTTGTAGAAAGGAAGACCTATGATTTGCACAAATATTTTGGGTTTCGCTATATTCCTTGAGACCTAAGGATGAGAACATGTGGGAAATTCTCGATACGGGTGCGGCCAGCGCTGCCGAGAACATGCGGATCGATGCGGAACTCCTAGAAGAGCTAGGTTCCCGCAGCGGTTCGATTTTGCATTTATACGATTGGGAGAGGGACAGCGCGACGTATGGCTATTTCATCGACCCTAAAGCCCACTTAGATTTGAAAGGAGCCGAGAAGCGGGGATTGTCGTTAGCGAGGCGCCCTACGGGAGGAGGCATCGTCTTTCATGTTTGGGACATGGCATTTTCGGTTCTCGTTTCCGGCAAGGGGCGGGAAAATACGCTCGCCAATTACGCGTTCGTCAACGATGCGGTGCTCCGGGCTGTAAAAGAATTTTTAACTCCGCTCGTCCAGCCTGCATTAATCCCGTCGGATGCGGTTTCTCTAGATCCGCATTGCGTCCGTTTTTGCATGGCCAAGCCGACTAAGTACGATGTGGTCCTGGAAGGGCGTAAAATTGCCGGAGCGGCGCAAAGAAAATGCAAAGGGGGCTTTTTGCATCAGGGAACGATCGCCCTGGTCATGCCTCCGGAAGATTATTTGTGCGAGGTGCTGTTGCAGGGGACGCGGGTGATCGAAGCGATGAAGATGCATACGTTTCCGCTGTTGGGCCAGCGGGCGAATGCGCAGATAATCCGAGAAGCCAAATACTATTTGGGTACGTTATTATATCAACATTTAAGAGACAGTCTCTGAGGGAAAAATCGAAATGAAGAATGCGATCCAACCGACGCGGGAAGAAGACTACCCAGAATGGTATCAGCAGGTGATCAAAGCCGCTGATTTAGCCGAACATACCCCTGTGCGGGGGTGCATGGTGATCAAGCCTTGGGGGTATGCCATTTGGGAGAACATGCACCGGGTTCTCGATCGGATGTTTAAAGCCACCGGACACCAAAATGCCTACTTTCCTTTATTTATCCCGCTGAGCTTTTTGGAAAAAGAGGCGCAGCACGTCGAGGGATTTGCTAAAGAGTGCGCGGTCGTCACCCATCATCGGCTGGAAAAAGATGCGCAGGGAAAGTTAGTGCCGGCAGGACCTTTGGAAGAGCCGCTCGTCGTGCGCCCTACCTCGGAGACGATCATCGGCGCTCTATTTGCCAAATGGATCGAGTCTTACCGCGATCTGCCTCTCTTGATCAACCAGTGGGCCAATGTCGTGCGCTGGGAGATGAGGACCCGTTTGTTTTTGCGCACGACGGAATTTCTCTGGCAAGAAGGGCATACGGCGCATGCGACCGCCTTGGAAGCCCAAGAAGAGACGATGCGGATGTTGGAGATTTATGCCGATTTTGCGCATAAATATCTTGCTATTCCGGTGATCAAGGGGGAAAAAACGGCGAGCGAGCGCTTCCCCGGGGCTGTGGCCACCTATACGATCGAGGCGATGATGCAAGACCGGAAAGCGCTGCAGGGGGGAACTTCCCACTTTCTCGGTCAAAATTTTGCGCGGGCTTCCCAAATTAAGTTCCGAAATGCGCAAGAGGGAGAGGAGTATGCCTGGACCACGTCTTGGGGGATGACGACGCGGATGATTGGCGCTCTGATCATGACCCACGGCGACGACGATGGATTCATCCTCCCTCCGCGCATCGCGTCCACGCACCTTGTGATCATCCCGGTTATCCATAAAGAAGAGTCTCGCCAAGAGGTGATCTCCTACTGCCATTCTCTTGCAGGGCAGCTCCGCCACATCTCGTACCATGGCGAGCTTTTAGGAGTGATCGTCGATGAGCGGGAGATGCGCGGCGGAGATAAAACGTGGGGATGGATTAAAAAAGGGGTTCCCCTTCGCTTGGAGATTGGACCGCGCGATATCGCCGGCGATCAGTTGAGCGTGGCGAGAAGAGACCGCTCCCATCGCGATTTGGTGAAGCTTTCGCGCGAGGCGTTTCTAAAAAATGCCGCCCAGCTGCTCGATGAGGTCCAAGAGCAGCTCTATCGAAAAGCGCTCGCTTTTCGCGATGCGCACATCAAGCGGATCGATAGCAAAGAAGAGTTTTATGCGTTTTTCACCCCCCGAAATGCTCAGCAGCCCGAAATTCACGGAGGCTTTGCCTTTTCCCATTGGAGCGGCGATGCGGAGGTGGAAGAGATCGTCAAACGGGACCTCAACGTCACCATCCGCTGCATCCCTTTAGATAGCCCGGCGGAAGAGGGGTTCTGTGTGATTAGCGGAAACCCGAGCTCGCGCCGCGTGCTCTTCGCCAAATCTTATTAAGAGACAGTCTCTAAGTTCTTCTAACGTTGCAGCAGAAGAGATTGACAAGGCATGTCCATAGGCTTTGAATCAGGCAAATGAGGCAGGTGAAGGGGCCGGAGTTCCCTGAGGGAGCGGCTGTGTTTTCTTCGACCGAGCGGATCGAAGAGGTTCCGAATGCAGTGGAAGGACCCGATCCGGCTGCGGGTTGGCTTAAATCCCTAAATTGAAAAAGCGAAGGGGGATTTCCAACTGGTCTAGGGGCACCTGTAAAAGACATAAACGATATCTCCAACGTATACTGAGGGTTCTATATTATCAGAAAGAAGGAATTAAGTGGAATTAGAATGGGCGATCGATTAAAATTCCTCTTTGAACCTAATCTCAGTAAAAAGTTTCAGTCGATTTTTGGGTTCTTTAAAGGAGAATTTGCATGCTGAATTTTTTTCGCAAGCATCAGCGTATCTTTTTTTTCGTTGTCACTTTTTTTGTGGTCGTTTCCTTCTTGTTTTTTGGGACTTACACCGATTTTAGGGCTCCGGAAGAAAATAGCAAGGATCGCATTCTAGGCAAGGCCATCGATGGGTCCGCGTTGCATTCCGGGGAAGTGGACGCGCTCGCTCGGCTGCTCGGCGCCGATCATGAGGATCAGGGCAGGTTTCCAAACCTTCTCAATGATGGGGTGATCGGTAAAGATTTATTGATTCCAGGCTTGGGCTCTATGCTAGCCGAGCGCTATTTGGAAGATTTAAAAGAAGATTTGCAATTCCGTGTTAAAAAAGCAAAGCACTATAAATTTTATACTCACCCTCAAGTTCCTTTTTTAAGCGCAGAGGCGGTCTGGCAGCGGGTCTCTCCGGGCCTATCGGAAAGGGTGGGCCTCCTTAAAAGCCAGGAGGAAGAGGTTTCTTTGCACACCTTTTCCCTATTAGCGGGTCTTTATGTCGATCAGATCCATTTTCCCCCCGATATGCTGAGGCGGATTCTAAGTTATCAACAGCAGCAGTATGCCTGGATTCAACCCGATCCGCGCCTGCAGCAGGAGAATTTCGCGCTCTTTGGGTTTCAAACAGTCGAAGATTGGCTCGGCCCCAAATTTGTCCAGCTCGCCGCTCAGTTTATTTTGAATGCGGCCATTCTGGCTGAGGGGAAAGGATACCGGGTGTCCCATGAAGAGGCGCGCGTGGATCTATTGCGCAATGTCTCTCTTATTCTCCAGAGGTATCGGGAAACGGAAAGCCCTGAGGCCTATTTTCAGCAGCAGATTCGCCTGCTGGGCATGCAAGAGGCTTTGGTTTTAAAGCTGTGGCGCAAGGTGATGCTTTTCCGCCGCTATTTTTCAGAGGTGGGCAATGGGATTTTCAACGATGACTTAGCGTTAAGACAATTTAATGTCTTTGCTAAAGAAAGCGCGCGCATCGATCTCTATCAACTCCCTGTAGAGCTCCGCTTGAAAAATTTTCAAGATCTGCTCCAGCTGCAGGTCTATCTCGACGCGGTAGCGCTTCCAAAAGCGCGCGGCGCGCTTTTGAATTTGCCCACCGTCTTTTTGACGCCCGAAGAAGTGGAAAAGCGTTTTCCGGAGCTGGTTCAAAAGAGTTTTTCGTTAGAATTTGCCGAAGTCCAAAAAGAGAGTGTCTCGCAAAAAATTAGCTTGAAGGAGACATGGGAATGGGAATTAGGCGATAGCCAATGGGCGGAACTGACGGTCCGCTTTCCCATTTTGGCACAAGGGCAGATCGAAACGCGCGATGAGCGGTTTCTTGCTCTAGAAAGTTTGGATCCGAAACTGCGCCTGGAAATCGATCGATTTGCCCGAGGCCGCATTGTGGATGCCCACCCTGAATGGATCGATCAGGCTCTAGAGCAAGCCGCAGTGAAAAAAGAGAAGATCGGCGTTCGGAGCAAGGGCGGGAAGCTGCCTTTTGCCGGCGTAACGGATCCCGCCGCCCTGCTCACCCTTTTGCAGCTCGCTCCTCTCAAGGAGGTCAAAGAAGAGTCCGCTCCGGCGCGCTCGGCGCAAGCGCAATTGGGGCGGTTCACCGCCGATGGGGAGACCTTTTATCGGATCGCTCTTTTGGAGCGTCCTTCGGCTAAGGAGATTCTGACGTTTGCCGCCGCTAAAAGAGAAGGGATATTGGAAACGCTCTTAGATAAACGCTTGGAAGAGGCGTATGCCGATGTGCGCAAAAAAGACCCGGCTATGTTCAAGCAAGAGGAGGGGACGTGGAAGCCTTGGCAGGAAGTCAAAGACCAGATTGCGGCGCGTTTCTATTCTCCGTTGTTAAAAGCGATCAAAGAGGAGCCGCAAGAATCTCTGGATCTCTATGCCCAGCAGCGGTTTGTGGACTATGTGAAGGAAGCCAAACGGAACCTGGAGATCGATCCCGAGGATTCTCGGTGGCTGCACCCCTCTCTCGGGGAAACGCAGATGGAGAATATGTCTCTGGATACCCAGTGGCGCCTGGTAAAATCTAGAAAGGAAATCCAAAGAAGCGTGAAAGGGCCTTTGAATAAAGAGGCGCTCTTTCAACTAACGGAGGGGGCCTGGTCTCCTATCGAAGCCGATCCATCCGGCGATCTCTCGTTCATCCATCTCTTGAAACACACAGCTGGAGAAGGGGCTTCGCCAGGCGAGGTAGGCCGCGGACAGCAAGTCCTATCGATCGATGCGCGCCGTTATTTGATGCAGCAAGTTTTAGAGATGCTTGCAGAGAAAAAAGCGATCATCCTGCATGAATGATAGACTCGCTTCCGATCTCCTCCATCGGCTGACGCCGCTCTCTCCCGCTGACTTTTTTAGTCTGTCGATCGATCTGCCTGATGGGAAAATGCGCCCTCTGCCGGATACCTCTTTCCTTTTAGCCGAAGATTCTTTTGCGAAGATCGGGATGGTTTGGACAGAAGCGGAGATCCGCATAGAGGCTGCGATCGAAAAACCCTTTGAAGACGCCTTTCTTCCGCAGTTCGCACAGGGCGATTCCCTGGAGCTTTTTTTCGACACGCGCGACTTGAAAACGGCTGGTTTTATGACCCGCTTTTGCCACCATTTCCTCATTTTTCCAAAGCCCGTTCAAGAGATTCACGCGCAAGAGATCACCCATTTTCGCACAGAAGATACCCATCCTCTCTGCGATCCTGCGGAGATCCGCGTCATCCCCCATTTTGAGCGGAAATCCTATCGGTTGGAGATTGCCATTCCCAGAGAGTGCCTATACGGTTATGATCCTGCTTCCTTTGATCGCCTGGGATTTACCTACCGCTTGAACCGCTGCGGAGGCCCTCCTCAGCATTTTGCCGTTTCCTCTCTCTATTATGCCATTGAACAACATCCCGCCCTTTGGGGGAGCCTTAAATTGAAGGGATCTTTATGAAATATAGTGAATCGCATGAGTGGATCCGGGTCGACCAGCTCATAGGAACCGTGGGGATTACAACGCATGCTCAGAAAGAACTGGGCGAAGTGGTCTATCTTGAATTGCCCACTATCGGAAAAAAGGTGCGCGCGGGGGAGGAGGTGGCTGTGTTGGAATCGACCAAAGCCGCCGCGGATATCTACGCGCCGGTCTCAGGGGAGATCATCGCGGTCAATCCCCATCTCACCGCTTGCCCGGACACCATCAATCAAGCTCCGGAAACGGAAGGGTGGCTGTTTCAGATTAGGCTGACGAATCCGGAAGAGCTGGATGCGCTTCTCGATCAGGAACACTATCTAGAGCTCATCCACTAAGAGACTGTCTGCGAGGTTTGTTTCAGCTTCTTCATCATGCTTTCTAGTTCTTTGCGGTCGATGGCGCGGCAAAGGTATCGTTCGTTGTTTAACGACTCTAATAGGGCGTATGCTTCTTGATCCGTCATGAGTTGTGTTGGCTTTACATATTGGTGCGTCCTAAGCATCAGATACTTTGCAAATTGCCGCTCGGTTTTAGTCGCTCCTGGATCAGCCATGCACTCTTTTAGAATTTCGATGCTTTCTTCATAAGATAAGCCGCAATGGTTCGCTTGAAAATGTGCCAAATCTGCAGGATCCCATCTTGCACGCGATAGAGCGGGCATAAAACAGAGCGCGTAACTGGCAGTTCGTCGATCTCGCTCGCTCGCTCGCTCATCGAGGCGCGCGGAATTGAGTCCTTTCCAAATGATAGAGTAGGGGATATGCCCCGTATTAGAGGCATCCTTCATCAGCAAGAATAGTTGGAAAAGGATGACAGTGCTTTGGACAGTCCCCAAAGGACAGGTAGTCAGGATCTGAGTGAGTTGAGCTTGGAGGGTGGTAATTTGTCCAGGAGCGTACTTAAATGGGGAAAACATCGAAGTAGGATCTCGAAAGAATCCCTTTTTTTGAAATACGGCTTTTATCTGTCTTTCGGAGAGAGCGTTTTTTTCCAAAAAAGTATCCGTGTTAATCGCGTGATCCAAGAAGGCTAGGGCGCGGATTTTATTGCGCTGCGCGTATCCGCCCGTGCTAAAAAAATAGGCTTTGCTGATGTAAGCATCCGGATTTTCCATGTGAATTGCCGATAAAAATTCCAGGCGGTAAGAGGCTCCTTCTGCGACCGGCAATTGGGCACGGGCGCATAGTTCCTTCCACATCGATGCGCGATCGGCAAGATGAAGCAATCGCCTGCAAGTAATCCCAGCAAGCACCAAAGGGGAAGCTCTCAAGTAGGAGAAGAGGCGTTGGATCACCTCATCGGGTATCGGATAAAAATCTCCGGAGTTTTCGTACAAAACCCCCCGGTTATCGGTTTTTTGCCTTTTTGAGGCTCTATCGGAATCTGCAAGAGCGGAAGAATCGGAGCGTGTCCTTTTTACAGGAGGTGCAGATTCAGGGGTGGGGCTTTGTGGAGAAGGGGGCGAGGGTGGTCCAACGGCGGTCATCTCATTACCTGTGATAAAGTGTTATTTAGTTAATAAATAAGCTAGGGGAATCAATTATGTGAGCATTCAATATTTAACGCAATTAAAAAACACTGTTTATAATGGTTATTGCTCGATTCTGAACCGTAAAAGACTGCATAAAGTCAACGGTGGGGGGGATCAACGCAAAGACGCGGAGCCGCGAAGACGCAAAGATTTATAAATCGTTTCTCCGCGTCTTCGCGTTGATCTCATCTGAAAGACGAGGTGACTTTTTTTCCGGGTTATGTCATAAAAAGCGGATGGATTTGAGACGTTCTACACATTCCCGCAAACATGTCGGGCTGATCTTTTTCATTAGCCTCATCGTTTCCCTATTTCTGTTTCGCCATGCTTTACTCGAAACAGGCGTCCATGCGGCCATGCGCCTATGTTTGCCTAAACAAGTGGCCAAGAGCGTCCACTATGAAGAGATAGCATGGGAAGAAGGAAAGCTTCTGATCTCGGGAATGAATGTAAAAGATGAAAAGAGGCATTTTGCCATCGATCGCCTCGAGATCTCTTTTCAGTTCGATCTGCTCCGTCTTCATGTGCAGCCAAAGCTATTGCTTGTGCATCCTGAGATCACCTTGGTGCAAAAGGAGCCGGAGGAGGTGTCCGCAGCGGGTTTAGCTGCGTTGATCCCGACGAGATTTTATACGATCAAGCTCGATGTCCAAAATGGCGTGCTCCAATTGGATAATTCCAAGCAGCTCTTGCGCCTCTATTTTGCCTTTCGCGCCGGTCTGGAAAAAGAGAAGATCGGTTCCCTTTCCCTTTCCTATGATCCAGGGCTTGAGAGCTTGCCCCTTGCTGTCGTCGATATCTCTATGGAAAAAGAGGTGCCTGTTTTCCAATGGAAAATCCCCTCTATCGAGTGTGCGCGGCTGCTGCAGCTCGCCGGTTTTTTCTACCCTCAAGTAAACGAGGGGTGGGAGAACGTGCAGGGTTTAGTCGAGGTCAGCGGGAAGGGTTCAGCGGATCATTTGGATTGCCGGTTCGATGTGAACCATCTCGTCCTCGATCATTCCCGTGTGGGCTTGCATGCGCAAGCGGTGAGATTTGAAGGGGAATTTAGCTATCCGCCGCCCGATGGGGCGCTGGCCTCTTTGCCGATATGGAAGCAGATTTTCGCTAGGGCCGGCTTGGAAGGGGGCGAACTGAGGATGGGGGATTGGGGAGTGCGCGGTGCAGCCGCTCAGCTTTTACTCGACCCGCACACGGACCCTGTCCTCGAGTTAACAGGCGTATTTCTCCATGGCAAAGAAAGCTTTCCTCTTTTGCTGCAAGGGAAAGGAGCCGTGCATGAAGACAGCTCTTTTTGGTTGGAGCTTGGATTGAAATTTGCGGAGACGGCCGTGGGGTTTGTCTCCGTGTGCAGTCCGGAAAAAGAGAGGTACGTGATCCAAGCCGAAATGGAAAATGTGCTCTGCGCCCATTTACAGATGCTGCCGATCCCGCTATCGGAAGGGCTGATCAGAGGGAAAGCGATCGCTTGGATCGAAGGCAGTGCGCTGCAGCGCATTCAATTGGATGGGGTCACCGCGGAAGGGGTGCGTTTGGCGGAATCGAACATCTTCATTCAACAGATCAAAGCCGATGGCTCCCTCTCTTTTCAAGAGGATTCTCCCCTTTCTCTGCAGATCGAAGCGCATTCTACCTTAGGCGATTTGGGACTTGCTTCAGACTATGCTCAAAAACTCGCGCTGTTTTCTACCCTGCGCGTGAAAGAAAAGGGATATGCGATTCTGGGCACGTTGCAAGCGCAGGAAGAAAAGATCGAGTTTGGTTGCGATCTAGCATTTTCTCTGAAAGGCGGATGGGTGCGTGCGGAGAAATTGACCCCTGTTTTCTATTTGCCGATCTTCAAAAAGTTTTATCCCGAGGCGGATATAGAAGGGGATTGCGATCTTTTCGGCACCTTTGATGCCAAGGGGATCCAGCTTTCTCTGCAGGTGAGCGATCTTTTGATTCAACATCCCGCTTTTTGCTTTCAGGTTGAGAAAATTGGGAGCAAGGATCCCCACCTATTGCAAACAGAGGGAAGAGCGGTCTTCTCTTATGAGTGGGGAAAGGGGCGCGGGTATGGGATGATCCCGTTGGTCCAGGCGACCGCAGTCGATAAAGGGCACGATCTCTATGTAGAGGGGATCACGGGAAAACTTCAGTTCGACGGCAGCCATTTTTGGGTCGAAGAGCTATCCGCGCGGTGCGAACAGCTCTCTTTACAAGGGCAGGTTTATCTGCACCATAGCGCTCCTGAAGTGTATGAACTCACCGTTCATACATCGCAATTAAACGGTGAAATCGCCAGCGTGCATAAACTCCTGCAACAGTGCGGAATTTTTTCTCTATCCTCCTCTCCCCGCGGTAAAATCGAGAGCGGTAAGGACGGATTGATCTTTTCTCTTCGCCTCGCTCCCGCAGATGCGGCTCTGCAGTGGCGCCTTAAGGCTCGGATGAAAGAGGCGAGCTACCCGCTCGATGATAAAAACAGCTTAAGCGATCTTGACGCTCAAGTAGAATTCGATTCTGCGACAGGAGAGGTTGTCCTTTCTGAGTTAAGAGGCAAACTGCAGGTTTCAGATCAAGCGAGCGAGGATGTGTATATGCGCGAAATACGCGGCAGCCATCGGCAATGGTCGTTTGAAGGCAGCCTCGCGGATAAGATTTTTTTAGCGGGCAGGGCGGAGCTGCTGTCCTTAGGTGAAATCGATGTGCTATTCGATCCGGAGCGGACCCATTTCATGGGAACGAAGCTAGCCGTGTCCCGCCTTCTTTTAAAAAAGGAAGGGAGGGTAAGCCATTTGGAGATGGCCCCGGAGCTGCATGGAGAAACTTTGCATGAGCAAATCGCCTTTCTGACAAAGATGGGCTGGATTCCCCCTCTGGGCTTTTCTTTGGAAGGATGCCAGGGAAGGGTCCATACGTCTATCCATTATCTGGGAGATCAGGAAACCTTAACCTTTACAGCGGATGGCACCGATCTACAAATCATGGGCAAACCTGTCCATCAGTTTGCATTGAAAGGAGAGCGCACGGGCCCGCAATGGATCATTGAGAACTTGCAGCTCGATGATCTCCTCATCACGACCTCTTTTATAGAGCAAAATGGCGGATGGGTCTTTCCTCAATTTGAGTTGACATGGAAACAGGCGGCTCTTAAAGCGGCGGGGATCTACTCTCCAGAGAGAAAACAGTGGGTCGGCGCTGTAAACGCTCTCGATCTATCCGCAGGAGCGATGAGCGCTCACGCGGAAGGACCTGTTTGCGTCGATTTGGGCAGCCGTTTTTCTGTGAAAGGGGAACTCAACCTAGCTCTGACAGCTGCGGCCCCCCTTTTTGTTCAGGCGAAAAGCGGCAGCAGAATCAAATATGTCTTAACGGCTGAACGGGGTCTTGAGTTTTCCGATGTCGATTTGTGTGTGGAAGGGGAGACTGCAGCGCAGGGAGTGGCTCAAGAGATCCGCTACGATTGGCAAACGGCTAAATGGACGGCAAAAAAACTCCAGTTCTCTCTTTCGAAAGAGATGCTCGCCGCCGCTGCGCAGGCGGGCGTTCTCCCTTCTTTTGCCGCTTCCCTAGACACGTTTACAGGTGTTGCTGAAGCGGAATACTCCCCAACGCTCCGCCTTCTGAACATCAGCTGTGCGACTCGGATGCACGCCCAGCCGCTCTATGTGCAGCTACAGCTCGATCACCAAGAGCAGATGCTGGGGATGTTAAAGGTTCAAGAGCATGCAAAAGCTCCAGGACTCAAGCTGCTTTTCAAAGAAAAAGCGTGCGAGAGCATCCAAGGCAATCTCTATGGCTTGAATGTCGATTTAGTGAAAAATGCTGAAGGGGGTTTATGGGGGAGCGTCCAGATAGATTTCGGCAAACTGTCTCCTCTCTTATCCAAGCCCTGGCAAGAAAAGCTGCAGCGGCTCAAGCTAGGCGGGGGATTTGAGCTAGAGGGGAACTGGTCGGGCCTGGGACAATTCCAGGGCGTGCTGAGAGGACAGGCGATCGATCTTTTCGGCTACAGATTGGATCGACTCGAAACGGAACTCGAATTTTCCGCGGAGAGGGGATTAGCCCATCAGCTCCTCCTGCAGGATGAGGCGGGCGTGCTGCAGATCAAACGGCTTCAGTTTTACAAGGAGCCTTCGGCAGGTAGGTGGCGTTTTGAAGCCCCGTATGTGCAGGTCGAGCATTTTCGACCTAGCGTCTTGCGCTCGTGCCAAGCTTCCCAAAAACCTCTGAAGCCTTTGGTGATCAAAAATCTCAGCCTTTTAGATTTTTCCGGATACGTGGATGAACCGGCGACCTATAGCGGGAGGGGCGCCTTTCATTTCACGAATGCCTTCAAAAAGGAATTTAATCTATTCGAGGCGTCCTTGGATCTCGTTAAGGACCTGGGGCTCGATCCGGGTCTCTTTACCCCCATCTATGGAGAAATCGAGTATCGGATCAAGGAAGGCAAATGCGTGCTGACAGATCTCAAGAATGCCTATAGCGAGGGGAAACGTTCCCAATTTTATTTGGCAGGGGGAGAGGACTCCTCTTATTTTGATCTGACCGGTAATAAGCTGCATGTGAACATCCGGATGCGGCAGGATGTCCTCTTAAATATTACAGAGCCTTTTATCCTCTCCGTGCGCGGCACCCTGGAAAAGCCCCGCTACTCGCTCGTAAAATGAGCTTTCTTTTACGCCTTCTGTTTCCTCCTCTTTGTTTGCATTGCCAGAAAACGACGGGAGCGTTGCGCAAACGCCTCTGTCCTGCTTGTCTAGAGCTGCTCGAGCTCCTATCTCCGGAAGAGCGCTGCCCTCCGTTTTTAAAGAAGACGGCCGCCGCTTTTGCGTATTTTGGGCCGGCAGCGTCGCTGGTGCGCGAACTCAAGTATAGACACCGCCCTTATCTAGCAAAAGATGCAGCCGCCTTTATGCTTCTCCAGCTCCATGAACTCGGCTGGGATCCGCCCGATTTGATCGTCCCTGTTCCCCAATCTCTCATGCATGGACTCGTCCGCGGCTACCATCCCACCCTACTCATCGCTCAAGCGCTCGGCGGCATGCTAGAGCGCCCCGTTGCAAATCTCCTCAAACGGCGCTTGGGGATTCCCTCGCAGACGGGATTGGACGAGGCGCAGCGAAGAGCTCTGCCCTTGGATAGCTTTCTCTGGAAAAAGTACAGGGATATCTCAGACCAAAAAATTCTTCTCATCGACGATGTGATGACAACCGGCACCACCCTCCATCGCTGCGCTGCCGTTCTGCAACAAGGCTTTCCTATTTCTATCCATGCTCTTGCTTTTTGCGCTTCTTGAGAAAAGGACCAAAGGGGGGAAGAAATGGAGAAAAGTATTAGCTCGGACAAAAAGGGATGTCTAGTTTTGGGGACAACTAAATAGTATCGAGCGTTCTTTGGTCCCTTGAGTCCCTTTTGTCCTTTTCTTCCTCCCTTTGGTCCCTTTCTCTTCTTCTTCTTTTTTCTTATTAAATAATTGATTAGGCTTGTAAAAGTTATTATAATTGATTTTGTTTTAGAAATAATCTATAGTTGTTTTTATTTATTAAATAAAGGAGATTTTTATGACAAATTCTATTAATAATTTAAACCAGACCCCGTCTATTCAAACAGTAGGATTGGAAAATTGTCCTAATGAGATCCTGTGCCGGATCTTTTCTCATATCGATCCTCTTGTTCGCAGTCCTGCAATCCACAACACGTGCTGGAGCTTTCGCCTTTTATTCAACGATCCTGCAGCAGCCTATCAGCATTTAGAAAATAAGCTGGGAAAAGCCGTAACCCTGGGGGGGGAGGAGATCGAATCTTATCGCGCCGCATTTAAAGAGAGATATGAGAAAGAACTCCCCCATTCTACCCTTTTTTCCAAATGCCCCCGTTTAACAGCATTGGATCTCTCCTATTCAGATTTGGATAGTGCGAGCTTGGGGAGCTTGCTGCAAGCCGCAGCCGCTTACTGCCAGATCGAAACGCTCCACTTGATCAGCTGCAAGCATCTGACCACAGCAGATCTTTGCTTAAAGGACTTCAAAGGGCTTCAAACTCTCTATCTGACCAACTGCAGCGGGCTTGCGGGAGAGCTTGACTTGAAGGGATTGGACATGCTTAAAATACTCAATGTGAATACTTGCAAAAACCTAACGGGATTGCTTCATTTAAACAGCTTGGGGCAGCTGCAAGAGCTCGATTTGGGCAACTGCATAAAACTTGAGGGAGAGCTTAACTTAAGAGGACTGCATCAATTGAAAATACTGGACGCAAGAGGTTGCAGAGGGATCACAGGGCTTGCTTATTTAGAAGAGCTGGTTTGTCTGCAAAAACTTAACATAAGGGGCTGCACAGGGCTAGCCCGGCTGGATTTGAGCGGATTGCCGTCGACAACTGAGGTGATTCGCTAATTATTTTCGGTTAGCGGCATCACATGGAGCTGGCCTAAGATGGTGACCCCTTCGTCGACGCTGAGGATGGGGGCTTTGATGTTGCCGCGGATTTCCGCCCTGCCGCGGAGCACCAGGCGCTCTTTGACCGTGATATCGCCATCGACTTTGCCCGAGATAAAAGCCTCTTGCAGGTTGATGTTTGCCTTCACCGTGCCATGCGGACCGATGATCAATTTGCCGTCTGAGATCAGCTCCCCTTCAAAACACCCATCGATCCGCAGCAGTTTCTGAAAGCTCAGAGTTCCTTTCACAGAGACTTGCTCCCCGATGATCGTTTCCGGTTCTTCGACAGAGGGTTCCTCGATGGTTTCCTGCACAGGGGGGATTTCCGCTTTGAAGAAGGGGGTGGCGAGCGGAAGGGGGTTTTCTAGAGCGGGCTCTACCTCTCTATCCAATAGGTTCTTTGTGTATTTTTTGAACATGCTTACATCTCCAGATTGCGCCGCACCATTTGAATTTGCCTTTTGAGGGTATCATCCTTTTCCAACTGCTCGGCGATTTTTTTCCAGGCATGTAAAAGGGTGGAATGGGTTTTTCCGCCAAAAGAGGAGGCGAGTTTCATGAGCGATTCGTCGATCAGCTCTTTTGCAAGATACATCGCTACTTGGCGGGGGAAGGCGATCTCTTTCGTGCGCGAATTTCCGCGCAGATCGCTGAGGCGGACTTCATAGATGGTCGCTACGCATTTCAGAATATTTTCCACAGAGATCCGTTTTTGTGGAGCATGCTGCATGAGTTCGCTCAATGTTTTTTCGACGATCTCCTCGGTGACATCGGTTCCCATTAAACGGCAGTAAGCGCTAAGGCGGTTGAGGGCCCCTTCGAGCTGGCGGACATTATTGAAAATGTGTTCGGCGATAAAGAAGGCGATTTTATGGGGAATCCGGACCCCCTTTTGTTCTGCTTTGTGTTGTAAAATCGCTACCCGCGTCTCCAGATCGGGGATGCCGACGTGGGCGACGAGGCCCCACTCCATGCGCGCGATCATTCTTTCGGAGAGTTTCAACTGGCCGGGCGGTTTATCGCTTGTGATCACAATCTGTTTGTTTTGATTGATGAGGCTTTCAAACGTATTGCAAAATTCCTCTTCGAAGTTAAGGCGGCTTTGCAGAAACTGGATATCGTCGACGAGGAGGACGTCGAGGGTGCGATAGAATTTTTTCATCCGATCGAGGGATTTATTGCGCAAATTGTCCATGAGGTCGTTGATGAATCCTTCGGTGGTAATGGATTGAATCCGGATTTTCTTGTGATGGTCTCTGACATAATGTCCGATCGCGTGCAGTAAGTGGGTCTTTCCTAATCCCACGCCGCCATGGATGAAGAGGGGATTGTAAGATCTGCCGGGCCGGATCGCTACTCCCAATGCCGCTGATTTGACAAACTGATTCGCAGCCCCTTCGATGAAGTTATGGAACGTATAAAAAGAATTCAGTTTCAGTTCATGGGTTTGAGCGGGATGGGTATCCGCAGGCGGAGAATGCGGGGCTGAAGCGGGCGCGGAAGGAGCTTTTTTTTTCGCTTCGGCAATGACAAAGGTGATGGCGGGCTCTCCATCGGAAAGAACGGGGAGGAGGGCCGCGAGGTCTTTTTTATAATTGTCGATCAGGTATTCGCGGACAAAGATGTTGGGCACTTCTAAGGTGATCCCCTCAGAGGTGGACTGCAATACCTTGATGGGAGCAATCCAATTTTCATATTCCGTAGAAGAACAGCGTTCTCCCACTAACTCCAAAAATTGCGACCAAGTGTCTTGAGGGTTGCTCGTTAGCATGGTTGTCTCTGAGTTATAAACAATCTTTCCACATTACTTCTGAGCTTGGATTAACAGTCTTTGAGGGGGTATTCTAACGCAACTCTAACACGCGGTTTGAAACCTCGCAACAAAATTTAAGCGCTATAGGCGAGGATCAAGGCGCCTGCCTGATTCGCGATCTGTTCGTCGGAACTTTTTTCCAATTTTTTGGCTTGGGCAAGCGCTTGTCTTTTATAACCCAGAGCAAAGAGCGCTTTTGTGCGGTTGAGCAAAGTGGGGTAATGGCGCGGATCGAGTTTAAGGGCTCTTTCGATATAGTTCAGGGCCATGAGATTGTTATTGTTCTGGAGATGCAAAGCGCCGAGCGTTTGCAAATCGTAGAGGCTGTTGGGATCGAGGACGACCAGGGCTTCAAAAAAAGTAATGGCAGTTTCATAGTGCCCTTGTTTAATGTAGGAGTAGCCTACAAAGCGCAAGTCTTCGAGCTGCTCCAGCTCCCAGCCTAAAACTTCTAACCAATTCAGATCGCTCATGATTTTACCCCTTTTGATATTGGTTTCTGCGCGCATTGATGTCAACCAGATATTTGTCTAGGAGGAGGATTTTCTGAAGCAGTTTAAGGAGCGCCTTCTGTTCATGCTCTTTTTCTTGCTCTTCTCTCTCCTCTTCCCAGGAACGTTTTTTTTTGCGCTCCGGATCTTCCTCCTCCTGCCTCTGGATCCGGGATTTGATCCGATCTAGCTGGGTTTCTTGCTTATCCTCCGAACCGATGTTAGGGATGATTTGAAAGGTAAAAAGGCGCTTTTTTTGTTCATAGTAGCCTGTAGGAGCATGGAAATCGGCCCAGAAAATATTGCGCTTCTGCATCTCGAAAAGCTGCTCGAACTCCGAGGAGTAGGAGGGGATTGTGACGTCGATTTCCGTCTGAAGGGGGATCGAGCGGGATTCGCTCACCATTTTTTCATCCAGTTTTTGCCGGTCTTCGGCGTAGCGGGTAGAAAATTCCACGCCGAGATTATCAATGGTGCGAGGGGTCATGCAGGATCTCCTTGTTCAATTTCGGTTTGCCACTTGGGGGGTATATTTTCAATAAATAAATTATTTTAATTTTGTGGAGGAAGCGGTCGGTTACAAACAAGTTTCCCACTATTTCCCACACATAGATAACCGGTTTATTTTTAAGTTGTTAGATCTGTTTTTTCCAAAAAATATTGCCGAGTTTTCAACAACAATGCTAAAGTGTGGGAAAAGGTGGAAGCAACATGGGCAAGTTCTTTTTCAGCGGATCTGTTTCGGCGAAGTTGGATGAGAAAAATCGCTTTGTCCTTCCCCAATCGATGCGTTTTGGCCTTGTCGAAGAGGGGGTTTTGGAGTTTAGCTTGGCGCTTGGCCTTGGCGGGTGTCTAGCGATCTATAAGCGGAGCGATATCGACCGGATCGTGCAGAAATTCCAAGCCCAACAGCATGTCGGGAAGTATCAGAAATTTTTTACCCTCTTTTTCTCCACCCTGCATCAGACGAGCTGCGATAAGATTGGACGCGTGACCATTCCCCCCCTTTTAAAAGAAGCGGTGAAAATCAAAAAGGAGATCGTCGTCGCCGGAGTCCTTAATAAGATTGAGCTGTGGCCGAAAGAGGTCTATGAAGCGCAATTGAAGGCTCTCATCGGAGGCAAAGACCCCGATTTGGATTTGGCGAAAATGTCCGAGGAAGCCTTTGCTCTGCTGCGCGAAGAGGAGGTGCCGCAATGAGTGAGAGGGAAAGTCTCCATCGTCCTGTCATGCAGGAGGAGTTTTTAGCATTTTTCTCCGGCCAGGCCATCGAAATTTTTTACGATGGGACCTTGGGAGCCGGGGGGCATGCGTGCCGCCTATTGGAAACGCATCCGGAGATTAAGGTCTATCTCGGTTGCGATCGCGATCTGCAGGCGCAGGAAATCGCGCGCTCCCGTTTGGCTCCTTGGAGGGAAAAGGTGGAATTGATCCATGGCAATTTTGCCGATTTGGATAGGCATCTCGATGAGCGGAAAATCGCGCAAGTCGATGGTTTTTTTTTGATCTGGGAGTCTCCTCGATGCAACTAGATCAGCCTGAAAAAGGGTTTAGTTTTTCCAAGGAAGGTCCCTTGGATATGCGGATGGATCCCACTTCTTCCCACTTGACTGCGCGGGATATCGTCAATCAGTGGTCGGAAAAAGAACTGGGAGAGCTCTTTCAACAATATGAAGAGCCGAGATGGCGCCGCTCTGCAAAGGCGATTTGCGAAGCGCGCAGGAAGCGGAAAATCGAAACCACGACCGATCTCGCCAACGTGATCGCCGGAGCGCTGGGGTCTCATGGGAAAAAACGGCTGCATCCAGCGACGTTGGTCTTTCAGGCCCTCCGCATCTACGTCAATCAGGAGCTGGAGTCTCTCCAGAAAGGATTGATCAAAGCCATCGAACGGACCCGCTCGGGCGGAAGAGTGGGGGTGATCACCTTTCACAGTTTAGAAGATCGGATCGTTAAAAACATCTTTAAGCAAGCCTCTCAACTCCCCATTAAGCGTTCGCTGAAGAGAGAAACAGGTTCGGCTCCCTCGCTGCGTTTATTAACGAAGAAGCCGCTGGTCCCTACTCCTCAGGAGATGCGGCTCAATCCGAGGGCGCGGAGCGCTAAAATGCGCTTTGCGGGAAAATTATGAAACTGTTGGCGCGCGTATTAATCTGTATCTTTGTATTCGGCTTCTGTCTATACTCGTGCATCGATAAACAGAATGAACTCACAAAGCTGCGGATGCAGATTCCCGATCTTGTCAAGGAGATCAGGGGGATCGAAGAGGAAAATACACGGCTGCAGTATGAGATCGACCAGTTTGAAAATCCTCAACATCTCATGCAGCTCGCTCGGTTAGGAGAATTTAGCCATCTCAAGCATCCGCTCGTCAAAGAGGTCATCACCGTGCCCGAGGGGATTGCCCTCTTGCTGCCTGTTGAGAAGAAGGTAGAGATCGCCCCTATCAAACCCAAGTTAACCCTTGCCTCTACAGTTGAAAATAGCCTCTGAAAACCGCAAGCGATTAGTCTGGATTTCCTTTTTTATTTTCAGCCTTTTTTGCTTATTGATCATCCAGTTTTTCAAAATCCAAATCATCGAAGGGGATAGATGGACGAAGAAGGCATACGCCCAGCATCATCTCGTGATTACCGAACCTTTTAAGAGAGGGCTGTTCTATTCAAATGCTTCGATTAAAGCGGGGCATCCCGATTTTTCTCAGCCTTTGGTGATCGATGTGCCCAAATTCCACCTTTATATCGATCCCGAATCGATTAAGGAGGAGGTCAGGGATGAGATGGCGCGCTGTTTGGGGCAATTGCTGCACCTCCGGCAGCCGGATCAGGAGAAGCTCCGCGCGCAATTTGATAAAAAAAGCCGCAGCCGCAAATTGGTGATGTGGATCAATCGGGATATACAGAGCGCGATCCAACAGTGGTGGCTGCCTTATGCAAAGGCGCATAAGATGGCGCGCAACGCGCTTTTTTTTGTCCAGGATTATAAACGCTCTTATCCTTTTGGCAAACTGCTCGGTCAGGTATTGCATACCGTCCGCGAGGAGCGGGATGCGAAGACGTGCCAGAGCATTCCAACCGGCGGGCTGGAACTCTTCTTTAATCGGTATTTGCAGGGCAAGGAGGGCAAGCGGGTCATTTTGCGCTCCCCGCGCCATCCGCTAGATGCGGGCAGGGTGGTTTCCCATCCTGAAGACGGGGCGGATGTCTATTTGACGATCAATCACTATCTTCAAGCGATCGCCGAGGAGGAGATCGCTAAAGCCGTCCAAAAGGCGAATGCGAAGGGGGGATGGGCCATTCTCATGGATCCGCGGACAGGAGAGATCCTCGCCCTGGCTCAATATCCCTGGTTTGATCAGGCCCATTACCAGCAGTTTTTCAACGATCCTCAGCTTTTGGAACATACCAAAGTGAAGGCGGTCACCGATCCCTATGAGCCGGGTTCGACGATGAAGCCGATTACGATGGCCGTGTGCCTAAAAGCCAATGCCGAACTGCAGAAACAGGGGAAAAAACCGCTATTTATCCCGCATGAGAAGGTGGCGACTTCTCCTTGCTATTTGCCGGGGCGCTCAAAAATCGTCAAAGATCTGAATAACTCTGTCCATCCTTATTTGAACATGTATTTGGCTTTGCAGAAATCTTCGAATGTCTACATGGCTAAAATGATCCAAAGGGTGATCGACCAATTAGGAGCAGCCTGGTACCGGAAGACTCTTCAAGAAACCTTTGGCTTCGGTATCAAGACGGGCATCGAACTCCCTTCCGAAAGCTGCGGCTTGCTGCCGACGCCGGGTAAAAAACATCCGAACGGCGCTTTAGAGTGGTCAGGGGGAACGCCTTATGTGATGGCCATCGGACATAACATCCTGGTTAACAGCATCCAAATGCTCCGCTCCTATGCTATCCTCGCCAATGGCGGGTATAGGGTGGAGCCCACCTTGGTGCGCAAAATCATCAAGAGGAAGGCGGATGGTTCGGAGGAAGTCTTGCTTGACAATACCTGCCCGGAAAGGGTACAACGCTTTCCACGGGTGTTAGAACCCGAGATTGTAGAGCAGTTGGTTTCCGCGATGAAGGCGGTCACCAAGCCGGGGGGATCGGCATCCAGAGGAGATATCTTCGGCTACACGGAAGTCGGAAAGACGGGAACTTCCGAGAAGATTGTAGATGGCGTGTATTCTAAACGGGATCACATCACCACCTTCATGGGCTTTGCCCCGGCTAAAGAGGCGCGCTTTGTCCTTTGTATTGCGATCGATGAACCTGAATTTAAGTACATCCCCGGTGTCGGGAGAAACCAACTGGGCGGAATGTCCGCAGCGCCCGCCTTTCGGGAGATCGGCCTGCGCACCTTGCAGTATCTCGGCGTGGAACCCGATGATCCCCATGGCTATCCTGCCGGGGATCCGCGCTATGATCCGGCTAAAGCGGATTGGATCCCAGAGGTCAATGCGCTAAGAGAGCTCTATCGGAAATGGAATGGTAAATGAAGTTAAAAAAAATATTGAAAGACATTCCCGTTGAGATGGTCAAGGGATCTAAGGAAATTGAGATCTCGGGGATCACGGCCAATTCTAAACTGGTCGCTCCGGGCAACTTGTTCATTGCCAAAAAGGGGCTGACCCACGACGGCGCCCGGTTTATTCCCGAAGCTCTAGCGGCGGGAGCTTCCGCCATTGTGACGGACATTTACGATCCTTTCTTGGAAAATGTGGTCCAGATCGTCCATCTGGATGCGCGCGCGATCGAATCGGAGCTCGCTAAAAACTATTACCAAGCTGCGGATGAAGCCCTCCTGCTTGTGGGGATCACGGGTACAAACGGGAAGACGACCTGTTCTTATTTAGTGAAGCACCTGTTGGAAAAACTCGACATCCCTTGCGGGCTGATCGGGACCATCGAGTGCATTGTCGGGAAGAATACCCTTCCTTCGATGCTAACGACGCCCGACGTGATCACCAGCCACAAGCTCCTCTATGAAATGGTCGCCAATCAGTGCAAGGCCGCGGTGATGGAGGTCTCCTCGCAGGGGCTCGATCAGGGGCGCGTGCGCGGGATGGATTTCGATATCGCTGTGTTTACGAATTTGACGCGCGATCACCTCGACTATCATAAAACCATGGAAGATTATGCCGCCGCTAAAGCGAAGCTCTTTGCGTCTCTCGGCGAGAAAAAAACGGCCATCGCAAATGCCGATGATCCGCACAGCTCCCTTCTTCTTAACGGGTGCAAGGCGCGCGTGTTGACCTATGGCATCGAGCTTCCGGCAGATGTGCGGGCGACCCATCTCCTCCTTTCATCCAAGGGGGTGCAATTTCAGGTGCACTATCAAGAAGAGGTCCAGCCCTTTACCTCTAACCTGATCGGAAGGTTCAATGTGTACAATTGCCTGGCAGCGATCGCCGTGGGCTTAAGCCGAGGGGTTTCTCTGCCTCAGGTACTGGAAGCTCTCCGCTCCTTTAAAAAAGTGCCCGGCCGTTTGGAGCGCGTGGCCAATCACCGCGGCCTGAATATTTTTGTCGATTATGCCCATACGGATGATGCCCTGAAAAATGTGTTGGAAACGCTCCGAGAGATTAAAAAGGGGCGCTTGATCACCGTGTTTGGCTGCGGAGGCAACCGCGATCCGGGCAAACGGCCTCAAATGGGCGCCGTCGCCGAAGAATTTTCCGATCAGGTGCTGGTCACTTCCGATAACCCCAGAGGCGAAGATCCCTCTGAGATCATCAAGCAGATTTTAGGCGGAATCAAAAATTTAGGCCAAGTCATCGTCGAACCCGACCGAAAGCAAGCCATCGAGCAGGCGATCCGTCTGACCCATGAAAACGATATTCTTCTCATCGCCGGAAAAGGACACGAGACCTACCAATCTTTAGCGCACCAAACCATCGATTTCGACGACCGCAAAATCGCCCAAGAAGCCTGCGAGGCGCTTATATGATCCGGTTGTTAGTGGCCCTCCTCCTCCCCTTTATAGCTCTTTCCGCAGCGGCGCCGCGTGGCAATCTCCCCCCTTACAAGAGCGCCTCTGCAAAGAAAACCCCCCTGCCGCTGCCTATCTATCATCCCGTCAAACCTCTTGTGATCTTAGATGCCGGGCACGGCGGTTATGATGAGGGAAGCAAGGTGCAATCGTTTCAAGAGAAGCGGATCGCCCTGACCACCACCTTGCTGACCCGCAAATATCTCGATGAGATGGGCTACCGGGTCGTTTTGACCCGCAGCCGCGATACGTATCTCTCTCTTCCCCAGAGAGTATCGATTGCTAACAAAAATAAAGGGTCTCTCTTTGTCAGCATCCATTACAATGCCGCGAGGAATCATGACGCGCACGGGATAGAAGTGTTCTATTGCGATAAAACCGAAGCGGCGCGCGCGCGCGCTTCCCATCGCCTGGCAAACACGATCCTCTACCACCTTCTCGATGAAACGCAGGCGCGCTCGCGCGGCGTGAAGCGGGGCAACCACCATGTCACGCGCGAAACCGAGATGCCGGCCGTCCTCGTCGAAGCGGGGTTTATTACCAATCAGGAAGAGAGAAAACGGCTCAAAAGCCGCGACTACCTCGACCAGATAGCCAAAGGGATCGCGCAAGGGATAGACAAGTATTTAAAGAGTTAGAGACTGCCGTTGAAATTAAGCTTCTGTCGATTTTGGGGTTCTTTTGAGCCGATTTTGCATTCTTTTTTGGGGGGTAATATCAACTTGCGTATATTACCTCCCAAAAAAGAATGCAAAATCGGCCAAAATAATCCCCAAAATCGACGAAGCCTTAATTCAACGACAGTCTCAGAGAAATCGTCCTCGGCGCGAGTTGAACGCGCGACCTGTTGCTTAGGAGGCAACCGCTCTATCCACCTGAGCTACGAGGACAGAAGCGCTACAGTTTAAACGCTCTATCAATAGTGAGCAAGAGGGAAGATCTAGATGACACAGGCAGATATCGGGCTAATCGGGTTAGCCGTGATGGGACAGAATTTAGTATTAAACATGAATGATCACGGCTTTGTCGTGGCCGTTTTTAACCGCACCGTTGCCAAGGTCGATGAATTTCTCAAAGGGCCTGCTAAGAATACCCATGTGATCGGCGCCCATCGTTGGGAGGAATTTTTTAAAAGCCTCAAAAAACCGCGCAAGGTGATGTTCATGGTCAAGGCGGGCGCGCCCATCGATGAGTTGATCGAAGAATGCCTCCCCTATCTAGAAAAGGGGGATATCGTCATCGATGGAGGCAACAGCCATTATCCCGATACCGAACGGCGCGTGCGGTTTCTGAAAGAAAAGGGGATCCTCTTCGTGGGGTCCGGCATTTCAGGCGGGGAAGAGGGGGCGCGCCATGGCCCTTCGATCATGCCAGGGGGCAATCCCGATGCCTGGCCCAGCATCAAACCCATTTTTCAAGGGATCGCCGCTAAAGCTGCGGAAGACCAGAAGCCTTGCTGCGATTGGGTAGGAGAGGGAGGCGCTGGCCACTATGTGAAAATGGTGCATAATGGGATCGAGTATGGCGACATGCAGCTCATCTGCGAAGCCTATGATCTTCTAAGACGCGTTTTAGGCTGCTCCGCTTCCGAATTGCAGGCGATCTTTACAGAATGGAACCAAGGGCAGCTCAACAGTTATCTGATCGAGATCACCAGTTCCATTTTTGCCCACCGCGATGCGGATGGAACGCCGCTCGTGGAAAAAATTCTCGATGTGGCTGGCCAGAAGGGAACGGGCAAATGGACCGGCGTCGATGCCCTAGATCTCGGCGTCCCCGTGACGCTGATCGTCGAGGCGGTTTTTGCCAGATGCCTGTCTGCGCTGAAAGAAGAGCGGGAGCTCGCCTCCCGCCTCTTTTCGGGGCCTGCGCCGACCTTTTCAGGCGACAAAAAGAAATGCATCGAAGATATACGCCAAGCGCTTTATGCCTCTAAAATGATCAGTTATGCGCAGGGGTTCCTATTGATGCGAGCGGCTGCTCAAGAGATGAAATGGCATCTCGACTATGGTTCCTTGGCGCGCATGTGGCGAGGGGGGTGTATCATCCGCAGCCGCTTTTTGAACAACATTAGCGAGGCCTTTGCGAAAAACCCTCAGCTGCAAAATCTCCTTTTCGACGATTTCTTTAAACGGGAAATCCAAGCTGCGGAAGGGGGGTGGCGCCGGACGGTTGCTCAAGCTGTGCAGTGGGGCATCCCCATTCCCTGCTTCAGCACCAGCCTAGCCTTCTTCGATGGCTACCGCACCGCCCGCCTTCCTGCCAACCTGCTGCAAGCCCAGCGCGATTTTTTCGGCGCGCATACGTACGAGAGAGTCGACCGCCCCCGCGGCCAGTTCTTTCACACGAACTGGACCGGCACGGGAGGTAGTGTGACCTCTACTTCTTATAATGCTTAAGAAAGGGACCTAAGAAAAGGGAAAGGGACTTTTCCCTTAACTCGACTTTGTAACTTTTTGGGTCCGAAGGCCTCGAAATATTTGCTCTCGGGGGAGTTATTTAAAGCGGGAAGGGGTTAAAAAACCCCTTCCCGCTTTAAATAACTCTCAGTTCGACCATGGGTCGAACGGCCGAGAGCAAATAGGCGAGGCAGGCGGGCCCAAAAAGTTACAAAGTCGAGCTTAAGCCTTGTCGTATTTGGCCAGCGCGTTTGAAAAGGCGTTGGCTTTGGGAATAGGAAGAGCGTTTACTTGTTGTCTGATTTTGGATAGGTCGATGCTCTTAGGCACCTTGCTTCGCGCAGCGAGTTTTGTCTCTTTGTTGCCAAGCAAGCCTAAAAATACATTTTCTACATCCGTTTCGGAAAGGGGAGCCTGGCGGATATATTTTTTTAATTTTTCATCTTTGAAAGAAACTTGGCTTAAAGAAAAAGAACGGGGAACTTGAAATGTCCCTGTTGAATAAAATAGCTCGACAGCTTTGACTATAAATCGGCTGGGAAGCTTGTGTGTGGGAAGCTCATAGTGATGATCTAAAGAGAGACCGGATTGAAAATAATCTGTCATTTTTATTTCGTTTAAGCAGCCACTTAGTGGAGCAAGAATAAAAGTTTCTATGGATTCCGGATCTGAATCAATTTCGGTTTTAAAAAACCGATTCAAATGATAGTTCAGTTTAATCATGAGTTGAAGACAAAATTGATGATCTCTATTTTCTGCTGTCTGTGAAAATTTAAATAAGTCAGTCGCGATCGAGTTTGTATCGAATTTTGGCTTGAAAAGGAGCAGTTTTGCAAAAGATTCCAAGTAGTTTTTATTAATTAAATCTTTGATTAAATCGGTTAGGTCATATTTATCTATACAGTATTTAGTTCCTAATTTATTAAAATCTTTCATTAATTCGTTTTTGTGTCCGGTTTTTTTAACACCGTCTTGAATGATTGTCAAAAAATCACTGAGCCGTGTTTGGCTCAGAAGCTTTGCTTTGGCTGCAAAGGTTTTCGCCGAGGAGAGGTCTATGTCATATGTCAGATGTTCAACGTGTTGGTTAAAAACAGGCTCCCAGAGAGGATCTCTTGCTTGCAAGGCTTGCCATTCTCTGCAGACAAGCCCCAGCTTTTCTAATTCCGCAGGGTTTTGTCTTGTTGCCAGGGAAAAAACAATTAGGCTACAGTCATTTGGTAAATTAGAAAAATTAGTTGTAACGCTGGTCATTATAGCCCTCATTTAATTGTTTTTTGATCTATCGACCCATCTAAATTACCATTTTTTTTTGTTTTTTTGCAATCATTAATCTATTCTTCGTCAATGAAAAATTTGAATACAAGCAAGCTCGCTTGACTATGTCCCAGGATCAACGGGATGCGGCTGTAGTGGACCAGGTAGGCTCTGCTCCGGGCTGAGCGCGCCTCTTCTTCCGTGATCGGTTTGACCGAAGCGTCGTCCATGCACCACCAGGTAGCGCCCACCTTGCGGTAGGAAATGTAATGGCCGCTTCTCGGGGTTTGGCCCACGTGCTCGATGATGAAATCGCAGTCGTAATTGGCTCCTTGGCCATCCGTCACAGAAATGTCCGACAGACGGTAAGTAGCGGGAATGGCCTCGATCGGATCGGTGATTTTATAGGTGATATCGCCTCTGTTCATGAAGCGGTTCATTTGAAATAGGATCTCCTCGGGAGCGGTGTGAAAACGGCGCTTTTGCACAAATTCGGGGTTAGTCGCTATCAGCGAGCGCCTGACAAGCTGCTCGAAGGACAAGTTGCGGTGCCCTCGCAGGGTGACAGGAAGCAAAAACCCGGGTTCGGGAGGCAGCTGTTCCACGGCTCCTCCGTGCCGTATGTTTTGTTTTTCGAGGACGAAAAAGGGCGTCTGCGGCAGAATCCCCTGAATCAGAGTTTGGGCTGCGCGGTTGTTGGCGGATTCCATGGCGAGCATGAGCGCTTCGCCGCAGTCTTCTTGACGCCAGCAATTTTTAGCGATGGCATCTGCATTTTTGGCATGCAGGGCTTCTCTGAGGTTTTGACTATTTGCTTGCTTTGCCACCACTTGGCTCTGCTCTAGAGCCTCGCGATACTGGTTGATAAAGGCCGCAAAGGCGCCGATGTGGCTCACTCCGTTGCCATAGCTGGGAAATGCCGTGCAGAGTTGCCCTAACGCATTGGCCCAGCAATTATTCCCCGCCCGTTCTAAGCCGGCGGGCTGTCCCGGGACAAACACAACAGGGAGAGGAGAGGGGGAATCAGCGGGGCAGCAGAATAAACAACGAACCCATGCGACCACCTGCCAAAAAGCCCACGCGATCGTTTTTCCGATCGAACTCAAACAATCTCCGATAGAGCCGCAGCAAGAGGATTCTGCCGGTTGGAGGGTGCTCTGCAGATCGGGCTGCGGGGAAGAAGCGTGGGTTGCAGGAGCAGAATAATCCCATAGAGAAGCGGGCGAATTCGATGGCGCAGGACGAAGCGGTTCCGACATGCAGCACCTCCACTTAGGTAATTTGGGGAAATTATAATCTTTTAATATTTTTATATTCAATCTTAAAAAAAGCTTGAAATTCGCGTTGTAAATGCTTTAGAGTCTATGTTTATGTTCAAGTACGACATCCGCTGCATTAGAAATTTTTCTATTATCGCCCACATCGACCACGGGAAGTCAACCATTGCCGACCGCTTATTGGAATTAACCCACACCCTTTCCGCGCGCGAGATGCAGGAGCAAGTGCTCGATGATATGGATCTAGAGCGGGAGCGGGGGATTACGATTAAGGCGCATCCCGTGACGATGTATTATCAAGCGGATGATGGGACCACCTATCAGATCAATTTTATCGATACACCCGGCCATGTCGATTTCTCTTATGAAGTGTCCCGCTCGCTTGCCGCCTGCGAAGGGGCTCTTCTCGTTGTGGATGCCGTTCAAGGGGTGCAAGCGCAAAGCTTGGCCAATGTGCATCTAGCGATCGAGCGGAATCTAGAAATTGTGCCCGTGATCAATAAAATCGATCTGCCCTCTGCAGACGTCGAAGGGGTCAAGCAGCAGATCGAGGATGTCATTGGGCTCGATACCTCCCATGCCATCTGCTGCTCTGCCAAAACAGGAATCGGGATCAAGGATATTCTAGAGCGCATTTTAATCGATGTTCCCCCTCCCAAAGCTCCTCAGGATGAGATTTTGCGCGCTCTCGTCTTCGATTCCCACTACGACACCTATCGCGGCGTGATGGTTTACGTGCGCGTGGTGAGCGGACAGATCGCTAAGAAGACCCTCGTTCATATGATGGCTACCGATAAAACCTTCGAGGTGCTCGAGGTGGGCATCTTCGCTCCGCAGGAGCAGCCGGTCGAGGTGCTGCGGCCCGGCGAAGTGGGGTATCTGGTCGCCAACATCAAAAAAACATCCGATGTCAAGATCGGCGATACGATCACGACTCTCAGACACCCTGCAACAGAGCCCTTGCCCGGCTTCCGCCTCATTGCTCCGGTGGTCTTCGCGGGGATCTATCCGGTGGATTCTTCCGATTTTGAGATGGTGCGCGATGCCCTCGTCAAATTACAGCTCAATGACTCGGCGCTCTATGTCGAGCAAGAGAGCAGCCTCGCCTTGGGATTCGGCTTCCGCTGCGGTTTTTTGGGATTGCTGCATCTCGAAATCGTGTTTGAACGGCTGCAGAGGGAATTCGATCTCGACATCATCACGACCGCACCGAGCGTCGTCTATAAATTCACTCTGACGGACGGGCAAGAATTGAATATTGACAACGTCGCCCATTATCCCGATCCCGCTCTGATCGAATCCGTTGAGGAGCCTCTAGTGAAATGCCACATCATGGTTCCCGGCGAGTACCTCGGCGCCATCATGAGTTTAGGGATGGACAAAAGAGGGGAGCTCCTTAAGACCGAGACCATGGACAGCAAGCGGCTGCTTCTCACCTATCGGCTTCCCTTGAATGAAATCATTACGGATTTCAACGACAAGCTCAAATCGATCACCCGCGGCTACGGATCTTTCGACTATGAATTTGAGAAATATGAAAAAGGGGATATCATCAAGCTCGAAATCCGCGTCAATGATGAGCCGGTCGACGCGTTCTCCTGCCTTGTCCACCGCTCGAAAGCGGAGGGGCGCGGGAGAGCCATCTGCCAGAAATTGGTCGAAGTGATTCCCATGCAGCAATTTAAAGTGCCTATCCAAGCCGCCATCGGCGGCAAAATCATCGCAAGAGAGACAATCCGCGCGATCACTAAAAACGTGACGGCCAAGTGCTACGGCGGCGACATTACGCGCAAGCGCAAACTCTGGGAGAAACAGAAGAAGGGCAAAAAACGGATGAAAGAGATCGGCAAGGTCAATATCCCTCAATCCGCCTTCATGGAAGTCTTGAAAGCGGGCGAATAAGTATTGTAAGAAATCGTCTATTGTCCTATGTGTTGCTCTATGGAAGAGCCCTTGTCCGATTTCTCAGCGTTCCCAGAAGAGGAGAGGCTGCGCCTTGTCAAACTCGTGCGCCGTTGGGGAAGTGCGACCACAGACGCCGTTTTAAATCCGGCGATGCGCATTTTCCAACACCCCTCCTTCGAAGGTTTTATCAGCTATCGCCAAGAATCCCAATGCCTGATCGTCTTCGGAGATCCGATCAGCGCTGAAACAGATCGGGCGCCCCTGGCGGAAGCGTTCCATCTTTTTGCAGAAAATTTAGGAAAAAGCGTGATCTACATCGCCGCTTCCGCCTCGTTTGCCCGCTGGGCCATTCAACAGGTATGCAACACCTTGATCGAATGCATAGAGGAACTCGTCTTCGATCCCTCGTGCGATCCAAGAAAATATGGAGGCGATCACGCAAGCCTCGTGCGCAGAAAGGTGAAACAAGCCGTTCACGAAGGGGTGGTGGTCCGCGAATATCTCACCGGCGATGCTCATGTGGAGGAGGCGATCGAACAGGTCAAAGAGCGGTGGCTGCGCGCCCGCCGAGGGCCCCAATTCCACATATCCAACGTTTACCCCTTCAGCGATCGCTTTGGGAAACGTTGGTTTTATGCCCAGCAAGGGGATCAAGCGATCGGCGTGGTCTTTTTAAACCAATTACAGGCTCAGGAGGGCTGGCTGCTCAATCATCTGATGGTAGTTCCAGAAGCTCCCCATGGAACTTCAGAACTGCTCGTGACCTCTGCGTTTGAAGCCCTGGGAAAGGAAGGCTGCCGTTTTGCCACGGTGGGAGTGGTGCCCGCCCGCGCCATCGGCGAAATCGTAGGATTGAACCCGATCTTTTGTTGGATTCTACGCCAGGTCTTTAAACTGATAAAAAATGCCGCCCATCTGGGGGGCCTCAACACGTTTTGGAATAAATTTCATCCTCAGAAAAAGCCCTCTTATCTGTTATTTAGCCAAAAACAGATCGGCCTCCGCACCCTTATCTCTCTAAGACGCATTTTGGATCAAAAACAATAAAAAAGCGCCCTAAAGGAATCCCTTGGGGCGCTTTTCTGTTTGGGTACTTAGGTCGTGGCTTCTGTCTGAGCCCCGCTCTTGGCAAGCGCTTCTGCTGAGCTAGCTTCCTTCGCTTGAATTTCTTTCTCTGCGTTGAGCTTGGAGAATCTTTTGCTCAAGGCGTTCGCTGCAAAGATCCATGCAAAGATGATGAAGAAGAGAATGCCGGCGACGTAAGGCGTGATCAGGGCGACGCTGCCCAAAGCGATGATCAGCGCTTGATTGATAAACGCACCGCCCGATTTGCCGAGGCGTGCTCCTACGACGTCGATCGCGGCTTTTCCTTTAACCTTGGACTCCTGGTCAAGCGGGATATAAGCCATCTCCTTAGTCGGATCAAAGAGCGAGTACTTAGCGGATTTGCTCATGATGTTCTGCGCTGTTCCAAAAAGCACGGCAAGCATGAGCGGCGTTGTGCCTAATACGCTGATGATCCCTGCCAAAGAATCTCTAAAGATCACGAAGGAGAAAAAGCCCACGCCGGTGATTAAAAGGACAACCGGTGTAATTTGAGCCGCTATTCCCCAGCCAAATCTGCGGATCACGTTGCCGCCGACGAAGAGCATCATCAAAATCGTTACAGTTCCGGTAACCGTCGAGAAATAACCCATGAAGGCGCTGTACTCGTTTGGATTCGGGTATTGTAATTTGAGCTGGCTTTTCCAGGTCACTTCAACGAGCTGGATCGCGATGCCATAGCCGATCACGAGGACGGCAAGGCTTAAAATATATTTCGATTTGGCAAGGTAGGCAAAGCTTTCTCCCAAGGACATCTTCGGCTTCTCTTTTTTAGCTTTTTTGACCTCGGAAGGATCGTAAAATCGAGCATCGCTGAGAACGTTTTTATTCATCCAATAATAGATACCCATGATGACGAGGCCGGATAGGACGACCATGCTCAGCATGTAGTTTAAGGAAACGCCCCAGGCATCGACCCCTGCTGGCAATTTGCTGCGGATATCGGAGAAGTAGACGATGGCAGGTCCGGAAAACAGCATGGCAAAGTTAGCGCCTAGGCCGAACATGGCATAGAAACGCTTGGATTCATTGATGCGGGTGATGTCATTGGCAAAGCCCCAGAATAGCAGGGAAATCGCCACACTGCCCCAAAGTTCGGCCATGATGTAGAATAAGGCATAGGTCCAGTTTCTAAAAAGAGCGACCAGTCCGCTAAACCCTTCAGGAAGAAGCAGCTTGAGGGAATCCGCTGCGGCCGTTGGATGAACGGCGTCTCTCAACGGATAGAGAACGAGGGCAAAGAGGCCAAAAAACAAAATAAACGAGGAGATCGTGGTATAAAATAAGGCGGGTTTGTTCAGGATGTTGCTTAATTTGGAGTAGATGATCATGAATAAGATAGCGGCTGGCAGCACTCCCCACACCTTTAAGAAAGGGATCGCTTCAGCGCCTGATCCGGGAGCGGTGACGATCAGCGCATCCTTGGTGTCGCGGAGAATGGTGTAGTTGAAGTTAATGAAGAAAAATAAAAAAAACATCGGCAAGAGTTTCTTTAATTCGAAAGTGTGGACCGGCCAAAAGAACGATCTCCATCTACCGAATTCTGGCTTTACGCTTTGTGACATAGTGATATCCTATAGACAAGTTTACGAAATACGATACAACGAGTAGTATAATCGGTTTAAGTTTAAACTCAAGGTAAAAAACAAGGAACAAAAAGGACCAAAAGGAAGAGAAAGGGACTTAAGGGACAAAAGCGACTTAAGGGACCAAAGTAAAGCTAAAAATTTTGGTTGTTTTAGTCCCTTGTTCTTCCTAAGGGACCCAAGCCTTAGCTTTACTTAGGTCCCTTAGGTCCTTTTTTCTTCTCTTAAGTCCCTTTTCTCGTTTCCTCTTCTTAGCGCGGGGAGGGGGAAGGGGAGGGGAAGGGGCGTTGAGGATTGGCGAGGGTTTCGTTAGCGTAAGCGGCAACCGTCTGCTGCGCGTTTAAAGCTTCGACGTAGGCATTCCAAAGCTCTTGCTCTAATTTTCCATGGCGGATCGAGGAAATGAGTTCTCGTTTGCAAGTGGCAAGGGATTTTTTTGGGCTGAGGATAGAGACCATTTCTTTGTCGCCCGCCAGCCTGGCGATGGTCAGCATCCGCTCGAGTTGATTTCTCGTGAACGTGTACTGATCTCTGCGCTTGCGGGAGCCTCGCGCTGCGCGCTGTTTAGGGGGAACGGCGCCCGGTTTTTCAGAATTAATAATAAATTTTTCGATAATAGACCCCAATTCTTGAGGTTGTTTAGACTTCATTTTACGCAAAGTAAAATGATGCATATAGCCACCGCTATTCATGGGTAAATATTTGCAAAGGTCGTTTTCTTTTCTTCCGCCTACTTTTTTAATTGCTTTAGCGATGATATCTTCGATCTCTCGAAAATTTTTTGTTTTACTTTCGACAGTTTCTTCACGGTTTGTATTCGTCATAACCCACCTATTCCTTAATTTTGAGTTTCGAGTGAAAATTGAGTTTTTTTACCTTCAATTATCGGATAATATAAATTGAAGATATTTTATGCAACAAAATCTATTTTCTTTTTGGAGATTTTTTACGCTCTCTCGACTTTCCAGACAATGAATCTATCCTGCAATTCAGAAATTTTTTCTTTATGGTCTTTGTTTCCCCCAATGAAGTTCCGTTTTTCAGCCATGTGTTCACATATTGTCTTCAAAACGAAACTTCATTGGGGGAAAAAATCCTGCAAAATAAAAATTTAGCAATTGCGGGATAGATTCATTCGAGGGTTTTTGGGGATTGCCTCTGTCGCTAAACTAAAAAAAGGAGTAAACTGACGCCTTAGAGATTGTCTCTTATCCATTTATTAGCTAGGAGATCGAGAGAATTGAGTCCAAAATTGATCGTCTTTAGAGAGCGGCTCCGGCAAGCGGGGTTGGGATTATTATTATTTTTTTTCTTTGGCTGCAGCTCAGAGCAGAAAGGCCCCTTGGATGCCTGGATGGAAAACAATGGGAAAACGAAGGTGCTCTCGACAACGGCCATGATCGATGACTTGGTTGCCGAAATTGGAAAAGAGCGGGTCGATCATTTAGCGCTCATCGTAGGCGAGGTGGATCCCCATAGCTACGAATTGGTGAAAGGGGATGATGAGAAGTTAAAGGGAGCTGATATTATCTTCTTTAATGGTCTCGGACTAGAGCATGGCGCCAGCCTGCATTATCAACTCGGCCACCATCCGCATGCGATTGGGCTCGGCGACCAGATTGCAAAGAGGCATCCCGAGGCAATTTTGAGGGTCGATCATCAAGTCGATCCCCATATTTGGATGGATGTCGCTCTTTGGTCCGAGGGAATTAGCCCGATTGTCGAAGCTCTCATTGAGATCGATCCCGCAGGAGCGGACGATTATCGCAAAAACGGGGAAGAGCTGCGCAAGAAAATGCTAGGCGTTCACGAAGAGATCCGCAGGGAACTGCAGCAGGTGCCTTCTGCGAAGCGTTTTCTAGTCACGAGCCATGACGCCTTTAATTATTTTGCTCGCTGCTATTTGGCGGATGAAGGAGAGGATTCTTGGGAAAAGCGGTTCGCAGCGCCCGAGGGGCTTGCCCCCGATGGACAGTTGAGCAGCGCCGATATCCAAGAGATCATCGCCCATTTGACGATCTATCGGATCGGCGTGGTGTTCCCCGAATCGAACGTCAGCAAGGATTCCTTAAAAAAAATTGTCTCCGCTTGTTTAAACAAGGGGCTTTTGGTCAAAGTTTCCGCCCATGTGCTTTATGGAGATGCCATGGGTCCATCGGGCTCGGATGCGGATACTTATCTGAAAATGATGAAACATAACGGCGCGGTCCTGCGCCAGGATTGGTAGCAATAAACAAGAACCCCGTTCTCCGCGTTGAGCAATTAACAGTCAATTATGACAAAACTCCCGTCCTTTGGGATATCTCGTTTGCAGTTCCCTCTGGCAAATTAGTCGGCATCATCGGGCCGAATGGCGCTGGTAAAAGCACGCTGCTGAAGGTCCTGGTCGGGATGATCAAGCCTCTTTCCGGCAGCGTCGAGTTTTTCGGCCAGCCTTTTCGCAAAGCGCTGCATCGGATCTCCTATGTTCCGCAACGCACCTCCGTCGACTGGGATTTTCCCATCACAGTCTTAGACGTGGTTTTGATGGGACGCTATGGGCGGCTTGGATTATGGAAATGGCCTAAAGCGGCCGATCGGGACGCGGCGGCGAGAGCCTTGGAAAAGGTCGGCATGCTGGGATTCGCCCACCGTCAGATCAGCCAACTTTCCGGAGGACAGCAGCAGCGCGTGTTCATCGCAAGGGCTCTTTTGCAAGAAGCAGAGGTCTATTTGATGGATGAGCCGTTTGCAGGGATCGATATGGCTACGGAAAAGGCGATCATGGCCCTTTTAAATGAAATGAAAACCCAGGAAAAGACCGTTTTTGTGGTGCATCACGATCTCAATACGGTCGATCGCTACTTCGACTGGGTCATCTTGCTGAATACCTGCCTCATCGCCGCTGGGCCTGTTTCCGAGGTGTTTAAGATGGAAAATATCCTGCGCGCGTATGGCAGGAGCACCACTCTTTTGGATGAAGCGGCGAAACTATCGCAGAGCAAGAGTTCCGGTCTTTTATGATAGACTACTTTACAGACCCTGTTTTAAGGGCGCCTACCATAGCCAGCATCTTGATGTGCCTGTCGGGGGCGCTGATCGGCGTTGTCGCCTACATCCGCAAGCGGGTTTTGCTCGGGGAGGCGCTTTCTCATGCTTCCTATCCCGGGGTGGTGCTCAGCGTCGTGGTCGTTGCAAGCCTTTTCCCTTTTTCTGAAGAGGGGCTGGCAGCCGGTATTTTGATCGGCGCTTTTTGTTCAGCTCTCATCGGCCTCTTGTGCATCGATCAGATGGAAAAACGGTGGCGCGTGAATAGCGATGCCGCCCTATGTTTTGTCCTCGCCGTTTTTTTTGGTCTCGGCGTGCTCATCGCCAGCCGCGTTCAAATCACCCATGCGCTTTGGTACAAGCAGATCCAGATTTTCTTGTATGGGCAGGTAGCCACCATGACCGATGGCCACATCGCCATTTACGGCGTCCTGACGGCGCTTACCTTGTCTTCTCTTTTTTTTCTCTACCGCCGGATAGAGTGGATCCACTTTGATCGGGAATTTATTAGGAGCCTGGGCGCTTGGATTCGAGGTGTGGATAACGCTCTTTTTTTACTCCTGGTTTTGAGTATTGTAGTCGGCATCCGCAGCGTCGGCGTTGTGCTGATGTCGGGCATGTTAATCGCTCCGGCAGTGGCGGCGCGCCAGTTTACCCACCGCCTGTCTATTCTGTTTCTTTTAGCAGGCGTTTTCGGCGCGCTCAGCGGTTTTTTTGGCAATTACTTATCCCTGGAGATCCCCCATTGGCTTGGCGATAGCTTTTCCTTGCCGACCGGTCCGATGATTTTATTAACGGCATCATCGATTTGTCTGCTGGCGCTTCTCTTTGCTCCGGATAGGGGAATGATCAGCCGTCTATTTAGGATTATCAGATTTAAATATCAGTGCCGTCTTGAAAATGCTTTAAAGGCGTTTTGGAAACAGGGGAAGGAGGGTTCCCTATCATTGAAAGAGGTCAATGCGCGTTTGCAGATCTCCTCTTTGAGTTTGCGGATTCTCATCTGGCGGATGCAAAGACAGGGATGGCTGAAAAGGGGCAGATTGACGGAAGACGGCTGGATCAAAGCCTCGCGGATCATCCGCCTCCATCGCCTTTGGGAAGCTTACCTCGTCTATCTCGGCCAGGGCGCCGACAAGGTGCACCGCAATGCAGAAGAGATGGAACACATCATCACGCCTGAACTCGAAAAGGAGCTGACCGAGCTGCTTCAAGATCCGAAGCAAGATCCCCATCAACAACCTATTCCAGCAAAAAATGGCCTATGAATCCTTACTGGGGTAAGAATTTTTTCGATTTTTTTGGCGTGCTCTTCTCCCGCCTGGCCAAGGCGCTATGCGGCGATCTTCCTTTGGATCAGCTTGCCTCGGATGAAATTCAACTGCTTGTGCTCATCGGGATCGCGATCTCCTCTTCTCTGGTCGGGACATTTTTGGTGTTAAAGCGGATGACGATGCTGGCCAATTCCCTCTCTCACACCATTTTATTCGGCATTATCTTGGCATACCTCATCACCTTGCCTTTTACTGCAGAGGGCGTTTTTGCACTTAATCTGCCCATCTTGCTCTTTGGTTCGCTGCTCACCGCACTGCTTACCACGTTTTTGACCCAGCTGCTGACTCGGTTTCTCAAGGTTCAGGAGGATGCGAGCATCGGGCTTGTGTTTACCACGTTGTTTGCTCTAGGGGTGGTGTTAATCACCCTCTACACGCGCAATACGCATATCGGCACAGAGGTGGTGATGGGTAACGTCGATGCGCTCCATCTCCATGATCTGAAGCTGATCGCCATCGTCCTTGTCAGCAATCTTGCGATCACCGGGCTGTTTTACAAGGAATTTCAAATCACCGCTTTTGATGGAAGGCTTGCCTCGTCTCTTGGCATCTCGACTTTTTTCTTTCATGCGCTGCTCATGGTTCAAACAGCAGCGACTGCAATTGGCGCCTTTCGAGCTGTCGGCGTCTTGTTAATGCTCGCCTTTCTCGTCGGTCCCGTGATCAGCGCACGCCTATTGACCCACTATCTTTCGCGGCTCATCCTTCTCGCCATGGGATTAGGGGCCCTTTGTTCGGTGATCGCCGTTGCCCTTTCCCGGCATATTCTCTCGGTGTATCATGTCCCCTTATCGACTGCCGGTCTCGTCGTGACATTGATTGCCATGACTTACATTGTGGCTATTTTTTCTCGGAAGATGATAATTTTGAGAGGGAGAAGAATATGACAGTAAAAAAAATTGCCATTTTAGGCAGCACCGGTTCGGTTGGCACGAATGTCCTCAAGGTGGTCCAGCATCTTGGAGAGGGGATTCAAGTCAAAGCGCTAGGAGCGCACTCCAATATCGATCTATTGGAAAGCCAGGCCCGTCTTTTTTCCCCCGTTCTCATCGCTGTTTACGAGGAACAAAAGGCGCGCGAGTTGCAAAGGCGCTTGCCGCACATTTCTGTTTTAGCGGGGATGGAAGGGTTGCAAGCGGTTGCAGGCTGCGACGATGTCGATATGGTGGTTTCGGCGATCAGCGGAACGATGGGCATTTTGCCGACAGTTGCCGCCATTCGGAAAGGCAAACAGATTGCTTTGGCAAATAAAGAAGTTCTCGTTTCTGCAGGGGAATATGTGACCACCCTTGCTAAACAGACTGGCAGCGCCTTGATCCCCGTAGATAGCGAGCACACGGCCCTCTTTCAATGCCTCCAAGGACCTGCAAATCCCGTACGCCGTCTCATTTTAACCGCTTCCGGAGGGCCGTTTTATCATTGCTCTTTAGAGGAGCTATCCCAGGTCACCTTGGACCAGGCTTTATGCCATCCCAACTACCGGATGGGCCCTAAGAACACCATCGATTCATCGACTTTAATGAACAAGGGCTTAGAGGTGATCGAGGCGCATTGGCTGTTTGATGTTCCCATAGACCAGATCGATGTGGTGGTGCATCCGCAGCAGGTGATCCATAGCCTCGTCGAATTTATCGACGGCTCCATGCTGGCGCAGCTTTCCGAGCCGACCATGCTCATTCCCATTCAGTATGCTCTGACCTATCCGAAAAGGCTTCCCGGGATGCTGCCTCCCTTCGATTTCAGCGCTCATTCTTCTCTTGACTTTTCCTCTCCGGATAGGCAGAAATTTAGCTGTTTGAGGCTTGCTTATGAGGCTCTGCGCCAAGGGGGGAGCACGCCTTGCTATCTCAACGCCGCCAATGAAATTTTAGTGAGTCGATTTATGAAACGTCAGATCGGATGGGTGGATATTGCACAAAAACTCGAAAAATTGCTCTCTTCCCATGTCTATGAAAAGGAATTAAATTTAGAAAAAATTATACACATCGATGCGCAGGCACGCCAAGAAGCGCAAGTAATTTGAGGTTTATTTTATGGTCGCTAATCTTCTTTATCTAATCCTTGCGCTATTTGGGCTGGGATTTCTCGTTTTCATCCACGAGCTGGGCCATTACTTCATGGCAAGGCGCGTCGGGATGAAAATAGAAGTCTTTTCCATCGGCTTTGGCAAGGCTCTGTATACCTGGGAGCACAAAGGGGTGAAGTGGCAGATTTGCTGGCTGCCGTTCGGCGGGTATGTGCGGATCGCTGGGATGGAGAAAAAAGGGAGTCTAGAACCCTACCAAATTCCCGATGGGTTTTACGGAAAAAGGCCCTGGCAGCGCATTCAAGTCGCTTTGATGGGGCCTATTGCCAATTTCATTTTTGCGCTGGCGGCTTTGGTTGCCATTTGGATCCTAGGCGGAAGAGAGAAACCCTTTTCCGAATTCACCCAGTTGATCGGTTGGGTCGATCCCCAATCGAAGCTTTATCAGGAAGGGGTGCGTCCCGGGGATCGGATCGAAAGCTATAACCAAAAATTGTACAAAGGGTATACCGATTTATTTTATGCGGCTATTTTGGATCGCCGGTCAGGAATCCTCAACGGATTTACGATCGACTATTTGCAGCAAAAAAAAGAGCCGTTTAGCTATCCCTTCGATCCCCAACACGAAGTGGGAACGCTCTTGCCTGCGAGCTATCTGATCTATATGCGTCCCATTGCTGTTGCCGACTCGCCTTTATTGAATAGCGGCATTCAAGAAGGGGATCGGATCCTGTGGGTCGATGGCCAGCTGATTTTTTCGCTAAGACAACTCAGCGAAATTCTCAACGAACCCAAAACCCTGCTGACGGTGCGCCGCGCTGGGCAGATGTTTCTCGCCCGCGTGCCGCACCTCCGCGTTGCCGATATGAGATTGGCTCCGGCTATCCTTGCCGATCTCGATGATTGGCAGCATGAAGCGGGCTTGAAAGCCAAAGTGAAGGAGCTCTTTTTTATCCCTTACCACCTCGATTTGCAGGGAGTGGTCGGGGATTCCGTCACCTATATCGGCGAGGATTCCGAAGAGCACCTTCCTGCCCAAGCGGCGCGCGCTCCTCTAGAGACGCCTCTTGAAAAGGGAGACCAGATTATTGCGGTGGATGGCATTCCCATCTCCTCGGTTTTTGAGCTGCTGGCGCAGCTGCAATCTAAGTATGCGCAAGTCATCGTGCAGCGGATGAAAAAAGGCCCTCCGATCTCATGGAAGGATGAGGATGTCCTGTTTTATGCGGGGATCCAATGGGATCAAGTAGAAAAAATGATCCAGGGGATCGGCACCCGCAACCCATTGCGTTCTGTGGACGATCTTCAGCTACTCCCTCCAATAGAGCTGAAACCGGTAGCTGCCTTTGCCGTGTCTCAAAGCAGCTATGTGCAAGACCGCTTGAGCGCGCAGAAAAAAGAGATCGAATCGATCGAAGATCCCAAGGCCAAGGCCCAGGCCGAGCGAGAACTGGAGATGCAGCAGAATAAGTTCAAAATCGGTTTCATATCCCAGGATAGGCTGGTCAATTACAACCCCTTGCCAACCACCCTCTTCGCCTTCATTTGTAAAGATACCTGGCGCACGCTGGTGGCGCTCTTTTCCGGCCATGTCAGCCCCAAGTGGATGTCCGGCCCTATCGGAATCATCCAAGTGATGCAGTATGGATGGGGAGTGGGAATCAAAGAAGCGCTCTTCTGGATGGCTGTGATCAGTTTGAATTTAGGCATCTTCAATCTCCTTCCGATTCCTGTGTTGGATGGGGGGCATATCTGTTTTTCGATCGTGGAGAGCATCACCAAGAAGCCGATCAAGGCCAAGGTGATGGAGCGGCTCGTCATCCCCTTCATCGTCCTTTTAATTGCCCTTTTCATCTATATCACTTATCATGATCTCATGCGTTTATTCGGGAGGTTTCTATGAAAATATTATCTCTATTTTGTACAATGTATTGTTTATTTACCTATGCGCTCCATGGGGATCAAGTGTTGCATCTGAAAGGCTCTCCCTACGAGATCGGATATGCCCACGGTAAAGCATTAAAAGCGCAGATCCAGCGCAACGTCGCTACATACATCGATCAACCCCGTCCCGAAGAGCAAGAACGCGTGACCGGTTTTTTTCAGCATTTGCCTCAGTTGTTAGCGCATGTGCCCCCCCGTTTGCACGAAGAGATGCAGGGCTTAGCTGATGGCTCCGGCGTCCCCTTGAAAAAAATCCAGATCATGAACTTATTTCCGGAGATGTTTCACTGCAGCGGCATCACTGTGAATGGAGAAGCGACAAAAGATGGCTCTCTCTACCATGTCAGAGTGTTAGATTATGCGGTCGGCAAACAGTTGCAAGCGACTGCTGTCTTGTTCGATGTCGAGCCGGATGAAGGCTATCGCTTTATCAACGTGGGCTATGCCGGATTTATCGGTTCTGTCACCGGCATGAACGCTCAGAAAGTCGCCATCGGCGAGATCGGCGGGCAGGGTTACGGATCTTGGGATGGCGTTCCCATGGCGTTTTTAATGCGCGAGGTTCTAGAAAACGCAGCGACCCTCGAGGAAGCCAAAGAGATTCTGCGCTCTTCCAAGCGCACGTGCGAGTACTACTATGTCGTTTCAGATGGCAAGAGCGACACGTCCGTCGGCGTCTATGCCACCGCAGAGCAGATCCAGTTCATCGAACCGGGTTCCACTTATACTCTTTGCGAAGAGCGCTGCAAGGGCAAGCTCTGCACTTCCCGGATCGCTACTTCTCCCTATCAAACCCTCATTTACGAGAATCAAGAACAAGTGGCTGCCCTCATCCACGTCCAGCCCAAAAATTGCATCGCGATGACAGGCTTTTCCTATCCCGAACGTTATCCGATTCTCGTCGAGCGCCTCCTTGCCGCCTATGGACAAATCGATGCCAGCGCGCTCCAACAGATCATCAAGCAGCCCGTCTCTAGACCCTCCAACTTGCATAACGCGATCTTCCTCCCTGCCGCCCTTAAAGTGTGGATCTCCCACGCGGGCCCGCAGGATGAGCCGGCGTGCGACCAACCCTATTTCAGCTATACGATGGAATAGGTTGAGGGAAGATAAAGGGACCAAAGTCTTAACTTTTCTAGTTAGTTAAATCTCATCTAATTTTGCTTGAAAATAAAAACAAATAAAATTAAACTAGTTCTAATTAATTTTTAATGAGAAATTGTGACATCAACTCAAAATTATTTTATAACTTTGCCTAGAGAATGTATACTCCCTATTTGTTCTATGGCGACAGAGAATCACCCTGCGCGATTAGGAACCCTGGCTTGTGTCTGTAAGGCATGGAACGCATTGATGTCCGATGATTATCTATGGAAACCTATTTTTGATCAGTGCATGGCAAATCTCACATACGATATGGATCTTTCCTCAGCCAAAACCTTGAGAGATAAAGTAATATTAATCGATCAAACTAAACTCCATGATTTTTTCAAAACCCTTCTCGAATGCAATGGGGTTCTAAAAGAAGATAAATGGATTAAACCCACGGATTTTATAAAAGCCAAATATTACCTAAACGAATATGATTTCACAGATCTCATAATCCAGTTAATTCTTCGTGATTTAGTAGATACTGTTGCAAAACTCATTCTTTTTAAGCCAAAATTTAATGCAACTAGGGTAGCGCATCATTTATTTAGCACTAGTTTTATAAAATCTTCAGAAATGTATGTGTTTTGTATTCATTTGATGGTTAAACTGCGCTATAATTTAAATTCTTTCTTTAAAGGGAATGTTAAATGGGTGGATAGATTGATTTCTTTTCAGTTTAAAAATTGCAATATAAATGGGATAAAAATTTCAGATTATATAACAGTTGGATTGGATTGCAATCAAGCAGGCAAAGAATCTCTATTGTGTAAAATGCTGCCAGAGCTCGAGTTCTTCTATCTATTAGGGCCATGGGCAAATTTAATAGTAGCTTCATTTCAATCCCCTCAACCCAACCTGACTGGCCAGCTTTCCGATGAGAAGTTCGCAAGACATGTCCGTAAAGATCCCTTTTCAGAGAATGATTTGAAAGAATTTATATTAGATATGTTGATTCAAGAAAAGGCGAATCCGGTGATTTATCCTGCAAAAGGCACATTTCCCGGTGGCAATGCCATCTCGCAATTTAGACACGTGGTAAACGAAATGGTCAACAATCATACCATTCCTGCATCTAACGCATTTTCACAAGCGCTTGCAGCATTCGATGAAGCTAAGCAACTAAAATCTGATGACTGATTCTAATCCCGCCTTGTACAATTTTATAAAAGGGTACAAGGCGGGGTTATGTGTTTTTCTGCTCCAGCGAGTTTTACTGCTAGCGTCCTGTTAGCGGCGGTCGGAACGGCGTTGCTGTGCCAGGATAAAACCAGACGTCTTCTCCCTTTAGCGCTCATTCCCTGGTTTTTTGCTATCCAGCAGGGGGCGGAGGGGATCGTGTGGCTTTCCCTTTCAGAGGCCGTTCCTAGCCTGTTGGCAAGCGCTGCCAAAAATGTCTTTTTGTTCTTCGCCTTCGTATTTTGGCCGATCTGGCTCCCTTTGTCTGTATGGCTGGTAGAGGTGGATGCCTGGCGCAAACAGGCCATGGCTGTTTGTTTGGGGATCGGATTGCTGCTCGGCGTTTTTCTCGCTTTCGGCATTCCTCATGCGGCGGCGGTCGCCTATCGCTGCAGCATCCAGTACAAGAGCGGTTTTTCCATGCTGGAGCAGTTTTACGGGGGCTCAGAGCCAGCGATCACCCTCGTTGTTCTCTTATTTTATGCGATGGCGACAGTCTTGCCCCTCTTCTTTTCCAGCCTCAAAAGAATGAAAATCCTCGCTGTGCTGGTGACGCTATCTGGAGTGGCTATTTATGAGGTGGACCAGCTCTTTTTTGTGTCCATGTGGTGCTTTTCCGCAGCGCTATTCAGCGCCTGCCTGTTTTTTGTCAGGCGAAGAGAGGCTTGATAGCCGTTTAATCGCCTTACCTGTCGCATGGGCGATTATTTTTCCCGATCGATCGCACAGAGACGCTTTCATCTCCACTATTTTCCGAGACTCGTTCACGATTTCTCCCCTAATCAATAACGTTTCCCCGATGCGCGCGGGGCTCACAAAACGCACCGTCATCTCTGCAGTAAGAGCGCCTCCGCAAACGATGGAAGCAAGACGCGTCATGGCTTCATCCAAAAGCGTTGCGAGGATTCCGCCATGGACCATCCCTTTCCAGCCTTGGTATTTTCGATCGGGGATAAATTCTGCTGTGGTAGAAAATCCGTCGATCTTCCATTGGATGCGCAGTCCATCCGGATTATGCATTCCGCAAACAAAACAATGGTGGTCGTCTTCGAGCATTGAACCTATCTCCGAATGATGTGCGCCTTCAGCGGCACCCAGCTTAAATCCGAGTTCTTGAGTTCTGCGCACTCTCTCAGATCGAGAAGGGTGAGTTTAGTCAGTTCATCTAGGCAAAGCAGTTCTTTTAGTTTCTTACAGCCGGCTAGATGGAGGGTTGTCAGTCCCGAGCAGCCGCTCAGGTGGAGCTGTGTCAATTGATCCAGCCCAGTTAAGTGAAGTTCTCCCATCAGTCCCGAGCAGCCGGTTAAATCGAGGTGGGTCAGTAGATGGCGTTCGTTTAAGTGCAGTAATCCCGTGAGTTTCCGGCAGTGTGCCAACCGGCACAAATGGAGTTGATTGAGTCCATTGAAGGGGAGCAGGCCTGTCAATCCTGAGCAACCCGTCAAGACGAGGGCCTGCAATTGATGGAGGGTGTTTAGATGGAGCAATTTTTCCACTCCCGCACAATCTACCAAGCTAAGGCTTGACAGTTGATGCAATCCCTGCAAGTTAAGCTGTCCTGTCAGCCCGGAGCAACGGATGAAGTGGAGGGCTTTTAGTTGATGCAGTTCATGAAAGTTGAGCAGGGTTGTGAGTTTTGGGCAGGCGATCAAGTTCAAGTTAGTGAGTTCAGTCAGTCCCTGCAAGTTAAGCGGCCCAGCCAGCTTCCCGCAACTGGTTAAGATGAGGCTCCTCAGTCCCGAACAGTGGGTTAAGCTGAGGTCTGTTAATTGATTCAGATTGTTTAAATAAAGCGGTCCTTTGAGTCCCGAGCAGCCGGTTAGGTTCAGGCGAGCCAATCGATGCAAGCTATCTAAGCAAAGCACTTCCGTCAATCCCGAACAACCGCTTAAGTGAAGGTCTGTCAGTTGATCCAGTCCAGCTAAATAAAGCTTTCCTTTTAGTCCCGAGCAGCCGTTTAAGTTGAGGCGGACCAATCGATTTAGCCTATTTAAGTGCAGCAGCCCCGTTAGCCCCGAGCAACCGCTCAAGTTGAGATCCATCAGTTGATCGAGCCCCTGGAAGTGAAACAGCCCCGTCAATTTCGAACAGCCGGTTAAATCGAGGGCTGTCAGTCCTGAGCAGCTGGTTAAATCGAGGGATTCCAGTTGATCGAATCCATTTAGGCTAAGCTCTCCTGTCAATCCCGAGCAGTTTCTCAAGTTGAGAAATAACAGTTGTCGGAGTTCCTGTAAGTGAAGCTGTCCTGCCAGTGCAATACAGCCTCCTAAGTTGATGCTTACTAATTGATTCAATTCGTTTAGGCGAAGCGGCGTTGTCAATCCTGAACAGTTGGCTAAAATGAGGTGGATGAGTTGATGGAGTTGATTCAGGTGAAGCAATTCTGTTAGCCTTGTGCAGTTTGTCAAGTTGAGGATTTTCAGTTGGTGCAGTCCCTGTAAATCAAGCTGTCCCATCAATCTGGAGCAGCTCACCAATTCGAGGCGCGTCAGCTCGTGCAAGGTATTTAAGTGAAGCAATTCTGTGAGCCCTGTGCAGCCTGTCAGGTTAAGACTTGTCAGTCGATCCAGCCCCTTTAGATCCAGCTGTCCTTTTAGCCTCCTGCAGACGGTTAAGTCGAGAATTTGCAGAGACTTGAGCTCAGCCAAGTGGAGTAGGGCTGTGAGCCCCGTGCAGCCTGACAAGTTGAGGTGGATCAGTCGGCTCAGTCCATTTAAGTTAAGCTCCCCCGTCATTCCTATACAGTCTGTCAAGTTAAGAGTTGCGAGCTCGTTCAAGCGATCAAGATCGGATAATTTTGTAAGCCTCCAGCAGTTGGTCAGATTGAGATTTTTCAGTAGAGTCAGCCCCTTTAAGCAAAGGGGTCCTGACAGTCCTGTGCAGCCGCTTAAATCGAGGTTTTGCAGAGATTTGAGCTGGTTTAGGTGAAATACCCTTGTCAGACTTGCGCAATTGGTTAAGCGGAGGGTGTGAATGGGACAGCCGGCTTCTCCTGCAGCTTTGAGAATCTCCGCTAAAGAGGCGTTATCGATGCTTGAATGAGAGAAATCCAAGGCGGTTAACTGCGGGCATTTGGCAAAAATTCTGGATAAGGGGAGATCTTGCTGGTAGCGTTGCCTAAAGGCGATCCGATAGGATGCGATCTCTTCAAAGGTCAGAGAGCTGCTTTCCGCAAGCTGTTTTTCCAGATGGAGGTAGGCGGCAATCGGATCCTCGGATATCCGCTGAAATTTCTTGCAGAGGAGAGGGGTGGAGGTATCGAAGACCAGCGCCTCGATTTGAGACAGGATCTTCGCGATCATTTCATCGGAGAGAACGGTAAATGCGCCCGCGGCGCGATCATCGCTAAGAGAGGAGGGGGGAACGGAAGCAGGCATTGATCCATTCACTAGTTTAACAGGGTCTCCCACACTATTTCCTGATTATTAAAAAATTTTATTGTTCTTCTGAATAATAGGGATGGGTTCGCCGCATCCACAAGAATTATCTTGCATTAATTGTTAATTTCATGTAAAGTTTATTATAAATTAAATTGCGAGGATCTGATGACAGAAGTATTCTCTGTAGGCAAAAAACAGGAGATTTCTCCTTGTACCGTATTACCTCTTCCTCTACAAGGGGTTGCGCTGCTGGCCATCCGCGTGGATGCAGTGCAATTAGATAAGTTGATTTTTAAAGCGAATCAGCAGGTGATCGAGCAGAGCATCGACAATATGCGGTATCAAATCGAGGAAGAAAGGGATTTGAAACGGGAAGCCGAGGCTCGCCACAGAAACATTCGGGCCTATCTCCAACAGATCAATCATCGAAATATATAGTTTTTAATTTCTAATTTGCTTACACTTCGTTGTTATGTTACAGCTGCACGGGTTAAGCATAGAGGAATTAAGGCAATGGATGATCGAGAAGGGAGAAAAACCTTTTCGAGCCAGCCAGGTTTTGCAGTGGCTTTATCAGAAGGGAATAAGCGGCTGGGAAGCGATGACCGATTTGGGCAAAGAGCTGCGCACAGCTCTTAAGCAGGAGATCGTTCTTAAGGCGTTGCATTTGGTAAAAGCCATCGATTCCAGCGACGCAGAGACGACGAAATTTTTGTGGAAGTTATCCGATGGCAAGCTTGTCGAATCGGTGCTCATCCGTGCAGCGGACCGACGCACCGTTTGCGTCTCCTCACAGGTAGGATGCCCTGCGCGCTGCGCTTTTTGCGCTTCGGGCCGGCAAGGGCTCATCCGGAACCTCACCGCAGCGGAGATTGTCGAACAGGTCTACCTGATCGACGCGTGGTTGAAGGAGAAAGGCGAGCGCGTTTCCCATGCCGTCTTTATGGGGATGGGCGAGCCGTTTGAAAATTATGAAGCCGTAGTAAAAGCCATTCAATTTCTTTGCGATCCTCAGAGACTCAATATCTCGCAGAGGCGCATCACCGTATCCACCGTCGGCATTGTCGAAGGGATCAGAAAATTAGCTGAAGAGCAGCTGAAAGTGAATCTCGTCCTCTCTTTGCATGCGCCGACCCAACATGTCCGCAAGAAAATTATTCCTTATGCGCGCAAATACGCTCTGGAAGACATTTTAAGCGCCATGTTATTTTACGCTAAGAAAACCAAGCGCGATATCACTTATGAGTACACGCTGATGGCGGGAATCAACGATGCGCCGGAGCAAGCCCGAGAGCTGGCCTCTCTATTGGGATCTCAACAATGCACCGTGAATTTAATTCCCTATAATCACGTGGAGGGGTTGAAATTAAAGCGCCCCCGCAAAGAGGCGATCGAGGAGTTTCGCTCTATTCTCGTTTCCAAGGGGATCAATACGACTTGGCGCTATACAAAAGGGAAGGACATTGCCGCGGCGTGCGGGCAGCTGGCATTACAAGAGGGAAATGAGCCGCAGCCGACTCAGGAGCTCTCTTGCGGACCCGCATCCCCTTTTGCGATCGATGGGAGGATATACCGGGGCGCTTCTTCTTCAGATTTTGTGAATTCAGCATGTTAGCAGAGGAGGGTTTCCTTTGACAGTTCCTCTTTATCTTACCTTAACAAGGGTGATCTTAAGCCCTATTTTTCTGATCGTTTATCTCTACTACAAAGAGTTGGGAATAAGTCTGATTTTACTTCCCTACCTCCTCATGTTTCTTGTCGCTCTTTCAGAACTTTCCGATTTTTTCGATGGGATGCTCGCGCGCAAACGCAATGAGGTCACAGATCTAGGCAAGATTCTCGATCCGATGGCTGACAGCATTTTTCGCTTGTCCGTTTTTCTCACTTTCACCCAAGGGCTGATCCAATTGCCTTTACTGCTCGTGTTGATCTTTCTTTACCGCGATTCGATCATCAGCACCTTGCGCACCGTGTGCGCTTTAAGAGGGGTGGCGTTAGCCGCGCGCTTCAGCGGCAAGGTCAAGGCGGTGATCCAAGCGTCGGCGGGGATTTTTATTTTAGCCTTAATGGTTCCCTATTCGCTGGGCTACATCGACCTCCATTCCCTCCGCCAAATCAGCCTGTATGCTGTCGCTACTGCGGCTTTCTATACCGTGTATTCGGGTATCGAGTACATGATCGCCAATCGCTTTTATATCAAAAAGGCTTTGGGCTTGACTTAGAGACTGTCTGCAATTAAGCTTCTGTCTTGATTCCTTCTAATATTGTTTTTAAATTAATATGACGACTTCCATCGGATCCAGCCAACCCCCTCCAACAAATAGCTCGCTTTCAGCCTCCGCTGAACCTTCTCATTCTTTAAAAAGAAGGCTCTCCGCCTCTTCCGATTCTGAGGAGGCCCCTGTTTCAAAAAGACAAAAAATCGTTGATTGGATGGTTTTGTATGAAAATTCTGGAGATTTCCTTCCAATCCCCGATAACGTAGTCAATCTCATTCTCTCCTACTGTAAGGCTTCCGCTTTAGTGCGTATGGGGACTACCTGCAGAAGATTCCTTTACTTTGCCGATCGCGCACCCATGTGGAGAGAGTTGTGCAAGCATGCAAAATTATCCGTAAAAGAAAATGCCTCTTATCGCCTGGAATTTTTATCGGCAATTGCAGAAGAAGACGAGGATGCTTACTCAGCAAAAGCCTTTTTTTTTACCAATAGCAACTATATTAAACCTAATTGGCCATACGCCCTTGACTGTTTGGACCATATTATTAACAACGATAGTTTCAAAAAGACCTCTGGGCTTCTCTCCATGCGACAGCTAGCCGCTATATTAAAAAAAGGGGAGCTGTTTTTCAGAGATTCGCCTTTCGACAGATCTGCCTTTTCTCCTGAACAAATTAGCTCCCTCTATGATCAACTCGAATGCATTGTTGACAGGTGCTCTTTGCAGGATATGGTAGCCAAAGCGGCCCTTCAGCATACAGTCATGAAAATAAATGATTCCGCATTGGCGGCAATCTCCTATACTTCCTGTTGCTATACACTCAACAGTATCCGCCTGGATAGAAGAAAGTTTATAGATATACATCGAAATACAGCCGAGTACCTGCTCGGGGTGCTTTGTTTTTGGAAGGAGGCAGGTAGATGGGATCATGGAGATTTTTCACGATTTCGAGAGTTCGGGAATGAGTTGCCTGACGCCGAACGGAGTAGCATTTTAAAAAAATGTTTAGCTGATATAACAATCGATCTACATTATCCATGGATCCTTCAACTAGCAAAAATGGGAATAGCAACCATGCGGCTTCAAAGCAAAACGGAAGAGATCACGGATAAACAAGCCTACGAGATATTAGAGTCATTAAAAAATAATCCATCTCGAATCCCCACAATCACCATGAAGACAATAGAAGATCTTATGCAGTCGTTCAGAGACCAAAAACGGATCTAATTTCAGCAGGAAAAAAAAGGGAGCTTTTCGTAGATAGCGAGATATTCGGGGGCTGCCCTGGTCCAGCTGAAGTCTTTGTTCATCGCCTGCTGCATCAGAAGGCGCCATTTCGGGCGATCGTGAAACCAACAGGCTAAAGCGCGGTCTAAGGCCCAGTTCATCCCCTCTGTATCTGGGAAATCAAAGGAGAACCCGTTCCGCTCTTGGGGAGGCTTGGTCGATGTGTCGATATCAAAAACGGTGTCGACGAGGCCGCCCGTCGCGCGGGCGATCGGAATCGTTCCATAGCGCAAGGCGATCATCTGAGTCAATCCGCAGGGTTCAAACAGCGAAGGGATGATGAATAGATCTGCCGCTGCGAAGATCAAGTGCGCTAAGGCTTCATCCCGATCGAGGCAGATCGCGACGTTTTTGTTGCCGCTCAATTCCTCTTTCAGCGACAAAAAAACCTCTTCATATTCGGGGGAGGGGCTAGAGCCTAAAAAGATGAATTGCCCCCCTTTTTCCAGCGTGCGCCGGATGGCGTGGATGATCAATTTTGGCCCCTTTTGATGCACAATCCGCGTCACCGAAGCGACGATGGGAACGTTTTTTTCCTCTAATCCCAAGTGGGTGCGGACATATTTGCGATTTTCCGCTTTGCCTTCCAAAACCTCTTTCTCTTTTTTAGCCGAGTGCACGCCGTGCGTCGCATAGCGTTTGACGAGCAGGGGATCGCTTTCGGGATTCCAAAACGTTTCATCGATTCCATTGAGGATTCCGCTCAGTTTGTGTTGGTTTTTGACAAGAATCCCGTTCAATCCGCATCCGCCTACCGGCGTCTTGATCTCCTTTTCATAGTTAGGAGAGACCGTCGTGAGGGCATCGGCATAGATGATCCCTCCCTTCAGGAGATTGATGGTGTCGGGGGAAAAAGGATCTTGCATTTTCTCCGGCGTCAAATAGCTCTCCCCTCTCAGGCCGACGCGGTTTAAATGATGGGGGGTGCATTTGCCTTGATGTTCTAGATTATGAATGGTGAGGACAATGCCGTTGGTCTGCAATCCGAGGGGTGTGTACATGTCTTTATACAAGGGAGCGATCAGGGCCGTCGGCCAATCGTGGATATGGATCACATCCGGTTTTTTTTTCGCTTTCAGAAGATATTCTAAAGCCGTGCGCGAGAAATAGGTAAATCGATCGATGTCATTGTGGCATCCATAGATGGCGCCTCTGCTGAAGTAATAGGCGGGGTGGTGGGGCTCTAAAAGCAGAATGTTGAGATTGTGCAGTTCTGCCGACCAAATGGTGTTGTTATACCGGTGGGGTCCTTCAAAAGACCACAGGTCGCGATGAGCCACCTTGAGATGTTTTAATTGACCGTATTCGATGCAATCGTATTTGGGAAGGAGGATTTCGACTTCATGTCCCTGTTTTGCCAGCTCTTTTGACAATCCGTAGACCACATCGGCAAGGCCCCCCACTTTAGCAATCGGAGCGAGCTCGGCAGTAATATGCAGAATATACACCCGTCACCTCTGGCAGTCTCTAATGAGACTGTAGTGGTTTGTCCCTATTAAGGGAAGAGGAAGAGAAAAAGGGACTTAAGGGACAAAAAGGACTCAAGGGACCAAAGAACGCTCGATACTTTGGTCGCTTTAGTCTTTTTAGTCCCTTATGTCCCTTTTTCTCTTCCCTTTGGTCCCCTTTCTCTTCCCTGCTGAAATTAGATCCGTTTTTGGTCTCTGAACACCTGCATTAGATGTTCTATTAGATTCATGCTGATTGTGCGGATTCGAGATGGATGATTTTTTAATGACTCCAATATCTCGTAGGCTTGTTTATCCGTGATTTCTTCCGTCCTTTTTTGAAACCGCATGGTTGCTATTCCCACGTTCGCTAGTTGATGGATCCATGGATAACGTAGAATCGTATCGTCTAAACATTTTTTTAAAATCCTGCTCCGTTCGGTGTCGGGCAAATCATTCCCGTTCTGTTGAAATTGTCGAAAATCTCCAGGCTCCCATCTTCTTGGCTCGTGCCAAAAACAAAGCAACCCGAGCAGGTACTCGGCTGTATTTCGATCTATATCGAAAGCCTCTATATCCAGGCGGATACTGTTGAGTGTATTCCAAATGGAACTATAGGGGATTGCCCCCAACGCGAAATCATTTATTTTCATGACTGTATACTGAAGGTTCGCTTGGGCTGCCATATTCTTAGGGCAGCTGGTAATCATACGTTTGAGTTGATCATAGAGGGAGCTAATTTGTTCAGGAGAAAAGGCAGATCTGTCGAGAGCCGAATCTCTGAAAAACAGCTCCCCTTTTCTCAATATAGCAGCTATCTGTCTATAGGAGAGCAGCCTAGAGGTTTTTTTGAAACTATCGCTGTTAATGATATGGTCTAAACAGTCAAGTGCGTATGGCCAATTAGGTTTAATATAGTTGCTATTGATAAAAAAAGAGGCTTTTGCTGAGTAAGCATCAATGTCTTCTTCTGTAATTGCCGATAAAAATTCCAGGCGACAAGAGGCATTTTCTTTTACGGATAATTGTGCATGCTTGCACAACTCTCTCCACATGGGTGCGCGATCGGCAAGATAAAGGAATCTTCTGCAGGTAGTCCCCATACGCACTAAAGCGGAAGCCTTACAGTAGGAGAGCATGAGATTGACTACTTCATCGGAGATTGGACGAAAATCTCCAGAATGCTCACACAAAACCACCCAATCGTCGGGTTTTTGCTTTTTTGGAACAGTGGCCTCCTCAGGATGGAGAGGTTTAGCGGAGGCAGGAAGCGAGCTATTTACTGGAGGGGGTTGGCCGGATCCGATAGGAGTCGTCATAGTATCACCTATGTAAAATATTATTTAAGGACTCAAGGGTCCTAAGACACTTTCTTAGATCCGTTTTTGGTCTCTGAACGACTGCATCAGCGCTTCTATTTTCTCCATGGGGATTGAGGAGATGGGGGATGGATTATTTTTTAACGACTCTAACATTTCGTAGGCTTGTGTATCCGTGATTTCTTCCGTCTTTCTTTCAAGCCGCATGATTGCTATTCCCGCTCTTGCTAGTTGATGGATCCATGGATATGGAGCAATTGTTTTATCAGCTAAACATTTTTTTAAAATCTTGCTCCGTTCGGCATCAGGCAAATCACTCTCGTTCTGTCGAAATCGTGCAAGATCTGCAGGCTCCCATCTACCATCCGGGTTCCAATAAGGAAGCAACCCCAGCAGGTATTCTGCTTTATCTCGATTTATATCATAAGCTTGTGTATTCAGGCGGATACTGTTGAGTATATTCCAAATGGAACTATAGGGGATTGCCGCCAACGCGGAATCATTTATTTTCATGACTGCATGCTTAAGGTTCGCTGTGGCTACTATATCCGTGAGAGAGCTGCTGGTAATAATGCGTTCGAGTTGATTATAGAGGGAGCTAATTTGTTCAGGGGAAAAGGCGGATCTGTCGAAAGGCGAATCTCTGAAAAACAGCTCCCCTTTTTTTAATATAGCGTTTATCTGTGATATAGAGAGCACAGAGACACGCGCAAAAATATTGCTGTTAATGATATGATCCAAACAATCAAGTGCGTGCGGCCAATTAGGTTTAACATACTTGCTATTGGTAAGAAAAGAGGCTTTTGTGTCGTAAGCGTCAAAGTTTTCTTCTGCAATTGCCGATAAAAATTCCAGGCGATAAGAGGCATTTTCTTTTACGGATAATTTTGCAATGCGGCATAACTCTCTCCACATGGGTGCGCGATCGGCAAGATAAAGGAATCTTCTGCAGGTAGTCCCCATACGCACTAAAGCGGAAGCCTTACAGTAGGAGAGCATGAGATTGATCGTCTTATCTGGGATCGGATCAAAATCTCCAGAATCCCCCCAGGCGTCGGTTTTTCGTCTTTTTGAAGCAGAGACTTCCTCAAAATCGAAAGATCCGGGGCTTCTTTTTAAAGAAGAGGAGGGGGTTTCAGAACCCAAGGGATTTGCTGAAAGGGCTGGGCTGGGTTGCACAGGATGCGCCATATTATCACCTATGTAAAATATTGTTTAATGTGATCATGCTTATAAAATAATTGGAATCATTTTATAAAACGCTCCATATTAATTCAATTTAAAAAATAATGTGAGAAGGGACCAAAAGAAAAAGGGACTTAAGGGACAAAAAGGACTCAAAGGACCAAAGAAGGCTCGATACTATAGTTCCCTTTGGTCCCTTCCTCTTTCCTGCTGAAAATTAGATCCGTTTTTGGTCTTTGAACGACTGCATGAGATTTTCTAATGTCTCTCTGCGTATTGAGGGAATTAGAGATCGATCATTTTTTAACGATTCTAACATCTGGTAGGCTTCTCTATCCGTGATTTCTTCCGTCCTTCTTTGAAATCGTAGATGAGGCATTGCTATTTTTGCTAGTTGATGGATCCATCCTTCCGTTGCTTCATCGGCTAAGCATTTTTTTAAAATTCTGACGTATTCGGCATCGGGCAACTCATTCCCGTTCTGACGAAATTGTGCAAGATCTGCAGGCTCCCATCTATCATTTTCCTTGAAATAGGGGAGCACCGCGAGCAGGTATTCTGCTCTAGCTCGACAGCTATCGCTAAGCTTTTTATTCAGCCGGATGCTATTGAATGTATACCAAATGGAACTATAAGTGATCATCAGAGGCTGGGAATCATTTGCTTCCATGACTGAGATATAAAGGCATGCTTGCGCTGCTTTTTCCTGGGAAGGGCGTTCGGTAATAATGTATTGAAGTTGTTCATAGAGGGAGCTGATTTGTCCAGGAGAGTAGAGCGATCTGTCGATAGGGATAGAATTGAAAAATAGCCTTTCCTTTTCTAATACGGCATCTATCTGTCGTTGGGAGAAACGGGATCTATCATTAAAAATATTTTTATTAATAATATGGTCCAAATAGGCGAGTGCATACCTCTGATTGGATGTAATGTATTTGTCGGTGGTAAAAAAAAGGGCTTTGGCTGTGTAAGCATCCGCATTTTCTTCTGCAATTGCCGCTAAAAATTCCAAGCGATGAGAGGCATGTTCTTTTACGGATAATTTTGCACGCTGGCACAGCTCTTGCCACATGGGTGCGCGATCGGCAAGATAAAGAAATCGTCTGCAGGTAGTCCCTATACGCACTAAAGCGGAAGCCTTACAATAGGAGAGCATGAGATGGATTGTCTCATCCGGGATCGGATAAAAATGTCCAGAATTCTCACACAAAACCATCCAGTCGTCGGTTTTTTGTCTTTTTGAAGCAGAGGCTTCCTCAAAATCGGAAGATGCGGAGAGTCTTCTTTTTAAAGAATGGGAAGGTTCGGTGGAGGGAATTTCAGGAAGCGAGCTATTTGCTGGAGGGGTTTGGCTGGATCCCACGGGGGGCGCCATATGATCACCTACTGTAAAATATTGTCTAATGTGATCGTGCGTATACACTAATTGCAACCGTTATGTAATATGCCCAGTATTAATTCAATTTAAAAACAATGTTAGAAGGGCCCAAATGGAATCGAAAACCGGCCAAAATAATCCCGAAAATCGACGAAGCCTTGGATTGAGAACAGTCTCTAAGAAAAAAGCTAAAAACACTTTGGTCGCTTGAGTCCTTTTGGTCCCTTTCGATAAAAATCTTTTTTGGATATAACCTAACTATGGAATCTTTTCCGCTGGTGATCTCTTTCTATACGAGCAATACTCCTTACGAGGAGGAGGTGCAGCACCTGCTCGCTTCTTGCCGACGCTTTGGATTAGCCAATCAGATCGAGGGGGTGGAATCTTTTGGGGGATGGGAGTTGAATTGCGCCTATAAGCCCTACTTTATTCTGCAAAAACTCAAAGAGCGCAAACGGCCTGTGCTATGGGTGGATGCGGATGGGGTATTTGTCCGATCCCCTGCTGCGCAGGATGTATTTGTCAGCGATTTAGCCGTCAGAATCCACTCTGAACTTTCCTGGGACCATCCCTCTAAGGTGATCTCTTCCACGGTTTATGTCAATTACACGCAAGCGGCCCTTCAGCTGGTTCGTTTTTGGGCGGAGGAGTGCCGCAAGCAGCTCGCCGATCCTCAACGGAGTGCGGAGTTTTGGGATCAGATCGCCTTGCGCGATGCGCTCTTTTTTTCCTCGCACGGCGCCCATGTGCAACCGATGCCGCTGGCCTATGCTAAAATCTTCGACCATCCGGGCGATGTGGAGAAGGTCGCAGAGCCGGTGATCGAACATTATCAAGCCTCGCGCCGATTTAAAAAAATAATTAATATTCTCTAAAACAGCTTCTGAGATTGCCAATAAATCTACACTGCCTTAAGATGTTGCTGTTTGTAATTTTTTGTTGGGGTGTCGCCAAGCGGTAAGGCAGCGGTTTTTGGTACCGCCATGCGGAGGTTCGAATCCTTCCACCCCAAGAGTTTTTATGCAAGAGGTCTTTGAATGGCAGCCGACCCCTCTTTTATGCTTTTTGCGGGTACTTCGCATCGCGATCTTGCTCAGCAGATTGCAGATGGCATGGGTGTGCAGCTAGGAAAGATCCTCATTGAGACATTTCCAGATGGTGAGATAGGCGTTCAGATTTTAGAGAATGTCCGTGGTCGGGATGTATTCGTCTTGCAAACTATCGCACGACATCCCAATCTCTATCTCATGGAATTGTTGATTATCGTCGACGCTTTGAAACGCGCCTCGGCCCGTTCGATCGTCGCGGTCATTCCCTACTTTGGGTATGCCCGCCAAGATCGGAAGGATAAGGGAAGAGTGCCGATAACGGCAAAGCTTGTCGCGAACCTACTTGAAAAGGCGGGTGTAACCCGCGTATTGACGATGGATTTGCACGCTGAGCAGATCCAGGGCTTTTTCGATATCCCGGTCGATAATCTCTATGCTAGGCCTACCCTTGTGGAGGCGGCAAAGAAATTGGGATTGGAAAGTTGCATCGTTGTGACTCCGGATATAGGAAGCATCAAGTTGGCGCGCGCGTTTGCTGAAGAGATGAAAGTCGATCTCGCCATTGTCGATAAGCGTCGAGTGAGTGCAGAACGAGTCGAGATGAATGCGTTGATCGGAGATGTGGAGAATCACGATGTTCTTCTCATCGATGACATGTGTTCGACGGGCGGGACCCTCAAGACCGCTTCATGGGTATGTAAACGGGCGGGAGCAAAGCGGATTTGCGCCGCAGTGACCCATGGGCTGTTTGTAGGTCAAGCCTTCGAGGAAAGTGCGATTGAAGAGATGTTGATCAGCAATACGATTCCGCTGCCGGGCGATTTCGATCGCCGGCGATTGCAGGTTGTTTCGGTGGCGCCTCTTTTTGCTAAAGCGATAGATTCTATCGTTGGAGCCAAATCCATTTCCTCCCTTTATAGAGGGAACGGCAATTCCCTTTGAGATCATTTTGTACTTTATATTTTGGAGAAGAACATGAAACTGACTGTGACTAAGCGCGAAAAAACGAGTAAGAGCGCTGTCAAACAAATTCGGCGCGAGGGCGATGTTCCCGCTATCCTTTACTCTGCGGGCAAGCCCTGCGAACCCATTGTGGTCAATGGGACAGAATTCAGTACGATTTTGCGCGAGATGAAGCAAGGGCGTTTGCCGACAACGCTATTTACACTGGAAATGGATGGCAAGAAAAGGCGCGCGATTATCAAGGATATCCAGTACCAACTGACGACTTATCAGGTTTCCCATCTCGATTTTGAAGAGCTATTCGATGATGTCCCTGTCAATGTGAAGGTGCCGATCAACTGCACAGGGGTAGCCGAGTGCGCGGGAGTGAAACTGGGCGGGTTTTTGCGGCAGGTGATCCGCTTTGTCAAAGTCGAGTGCCTTCCCCGGCAAATTCCGGCAGAGTTTTTGGTTGATGTCAGAAACTTAGGGATCAGGCAAACCAAGCGGTTATCCGATCTTCAGCTGCCCGAGGGGGTCAAGCCTTTGGCTTCTTTGAAAGAGGTCGTGGTCGTGGTTGCTAAGCGGTAATGGCCTGTGGAGCAAAGCTATCTCATCGTTGGGCTCGGCAATCCGGGAGATGCCTACGAGGGCACGCGCCATAACATGGGGTTTCGGGTGGTGAGGGCTTTTGTAAAAAAGAGGGGCTTGATTTTCCGCAGCGGAAAAATAGGAGAGCTAGCTCAAGAAAAAAGAGGGGATAAAAGGGTTATTTTGCTGCTGCCGATGACCTTCATGAACAAAAGCGGCCAAGCCGTCCGTCTCTGCAGCGATTATTTTGGAATCGCCGTATCCCATACGCTCGTGGTATGCGATGATATCGCGCTTCCCTTTGGCAAGATCCGCTTTAGGCAAGAGGGCAGCGCAGGCGGGCATAATGGATTAAAGAGCGTAGAAGCGCATCTCGGCACGCCTGCGTATCCGCGGCTGCGGGTTGGCATTAGCGATCGGCAACACGGGGATCTGGCGGATTATGTGCTCGGGAAATTCTCAGCCGAGGAACTCGCAGCGCTGCCGGAGGTCATGGAAAAAGCGCTTTCCAGGATCGATGTATGGTTGGAGCAGGGCAGCGAAGCTGCCTTGCGCATGAATAATTAGGAGCAACGAGGAACATGTCAAAGCAAAGAAAGCAACTTTATGAAGGGATGTATATCTTGAGCGCGACGCTGAGCGAAGATGCGCGGCAAAAAGCTCTAGAGAAGATCACAGGTGGTATTGTAGAACGCGCTGGAGAGGTGCACAAGGTGTTTGAGCAGGGGAGGCGCAAGCTCGCTTATGAGATCAACGGGCGGCGCGAAGGGTATTATTATATCGTGTATTTCAGCATCTTTTCAAACAGCATGGCAGAGATATGGAAAGATTACCACCTCAATGAGGACCTGATCCGCTTTTTAACCTTGCGCACCGAGCAGGTCCCTGAGAAAATAGAATTCAAACCGTTAATTCAGGAGTGATCGCATGACAATGATGGCTAAAAAAAGTCCTGTGGAAGGAGCTTTTGTAAAAAGGCGCAGACATTGTCCCTTTACAGCAGCCGGCATTCGGCATATCGATTATAAAGATGTGAATACCCTCGCCCAATTCATCACGGAACGGGGCAAAATCATCCCGCGCCGCATTACCGGAGTCTCCTTTTATCATCAAAAACAATTGTCGAGCGCGGTCAAAAAGGCGAGACACATGGCTTTGCTTCCCTTTGTGGCAGAAGATTAAGTCGAACGGAATAGAGGAAAAACAGTATGGGAAATCAGTTATTGCTTATAGAAGATGTCGATGATCTAGGGCGCAGCGGCGATCTGGTGAGCGTGAAGCCCGGCTATGCGCGCAATTTTTTGCTGCCTCAGAAAAAAGCGGTGGTCGCCGATAAATACACATTGCGGCTGCGGGCGCGCCTGCAAGAAGAGCGCGCGAAACGCGCTGTGGTCGATAAAAAAGAAGCGGAAGAATTATCCGCCAAGATCGATGGAATGGTTCTCAATATCGAAGTCAAAGTCGATCCGGAAGGGCATATGTACGGTTCGGTGACCGCTGTGGATATTGTCCATCTGTTCGAACAAAATGGGATCGAGTTGGAGCGGCGCAGCGTGGTGCTGTCCCAACCGATCAAAACGCTGGGAGTCCATTCGGTTGCATTAAAGCTAAAAGAGGGCGTTCCCGCCAAATTTACGCTTCATGTGAACAGCGATGTGGCTCTCCCGCAGCCCCCTCCAGAGGAGCAAAAGCCGTCAGGGGCATGATCACACTCTTTTCTCCTGCTAAGCTCAATCTCTTTTTTCGGGTGTTAAGGCGTAGGGAGGATGGGTATCATGAGATCGCTTCCCTTTATCAGGCAGTGAATTTAGGGGATACGTTGCAGGTGGAGTTGGCTGAAAGCCAGCAGCTGACCTGCGATGACCCCTCTCTTCCCTGCGATGGTTCTAATTTGATCTTAAAGGCTGCCCAGGTTTTTCATAGGAACACAGGCCTTGAGATCAAGGCCCACTTTCGCTTGACCAAGCGGATCCCTATCCAATCGGGTCTTGGCGGAGGCAGCGGAAATGCAGCGACAGCTCTCTGGGCTCTCAATGAGCTGGCTGGAAGGCCTGTCCGGATTGAAGATCTCTGCCGATGGTCCGCAGAAATAGGGTCCGATCCCCCTTTTTTCTTTTCAAAAGGAACCGCTTACTGCACGGGAAGAGGAGAGAAGCTGCAAGAACTCCCCGCTCTTTCCCACCCTGGCGTATGGATTGCAAAGCCGCAAGAGGGGCTAGAGACGCCGCAAGTGTATCGGCGCTGCAGCGCCTCCTTTCTCCCTCCTCGCGATCCCGCCCTTGCCCTCGCCACGTTTTACGATCTATACCCAAATCGGCCCCATTATTTCAACGACTTAGAGCTCCCTGCATTTCAGCTCATGCCGAAACTGGCGGAGATCAAGAACAACCTGATCGAGCTGGGTTTTGACCAGGCGGTGATGACCGGAAGCGGCACCGCCTTTTTCTGCATCGGAGCATTAGAAAATCCTGTTTTAGAAGGAATCAGCTTTTATCGGGTCGATTTTTTGAGGCGCGAACAAGGAAGCTGGTACGAATGTAACGATCTGTGTAAACTATAAGTCATGAATGCAAAAAACCATGCACAACCGCTGATTGTCATTACCGGAGCGGCCGGTTTTATCGGTTCGGGGATTGTCCGGCAGTTGAACGATCTCGGATTGGACAATCTGCTCCTCGTCGATAATATCGAAAAAACGGATAAATGGAAAAACCTGCAGCAAAAACGGTTTGCCGATTTCATTTCGATCGAAGCCTTATTTCCTTGGCTGGAAGGCCGTCCATCCGATGTTCAAGCCTTCATCCATCTCGGAGCCTGTTCAGATACGCTTGAAACCAATGGCGATTATCTGATGGAGAATAACTACCGTTTTACGGTCAAATTAGCCGAATACGCTCTCACGCATGGCCATCGCTTTATCTATGCCTCTTCGGCAGCCACTTACGGGGATGGGTCGAGGGGATTTTCAGATGACCATCGCTTGCTGGAACAGCTGCAGCCTCTGAATTTATATGGGTATTCTAAGCATTGTTTCGATCTTTGGGCTAAACGCCGGGGAGTGCTCGATCAAATCGTCGGATTGAAGTATTTTAATATTTTTGGCCCTAATGAAAATCACAAAGGGCGGATGGCTTCGATGGTCTACAAAATGCTTCCCCTTGTGCTTGAAGAGGGGACGATCCGCTTATACCAATCTTCAGAGCCGGAGCGTTTTGGCGATGGAGAACAGTGCCGCGACTTTTTATATGTGAAGGATGCTGCCCGCATGACCTGCAATTTTTTAAACAATCGCGAGGGGGGGATTTTTAACATCGGAAGAGGAAAAGTGACGACGTGGAACACGTTGGGCAAAGCTCTTTTTAACGCGGTGGGCAAGCCTATCCGTATCGAATATATCAAAATGCCGCCTGAGCTTGTGAAACAGTATCAAAATTATACCTGTGCTGATATGACTAAATATCAAGCAAGGTGCTCCTATTCGTTTCAATATACCCTGGAAGAAGCCGTTGCCGACTACGCGTGCAATTATTTGTTAAAGGATGAACGATGGTAAAGCTAATAGGGATGTTGAGCCGTTTTAGGCGGGTCAATGTTCTAGTCATCGGCGATTTCATGCTCGATACCTATACAACGGGGAAGGTAAAGCGCATTTCTCCGGAAGCGCCCGTCTCCGTTCTGCATGTCCAAAAGGAGGAGAGCCGGCCGGGCGGAGCCGGAAACGTCGTGCTCAATCTGATCGCTTTAGGGGCAAAAGTCGCTGTTCTAGGGCGCGTCGGCTATGATTTTGCAGGGGAGCAATTGCGCAGCGCTTTGGAAGATGTGGGCGTTGAAATCGATGGGATCGTGATGCAAAAGGGCTTTAAAACCCCCGTCAAAAATCGCCTCATTGCCGATGCTCAACAGGTGCTCCGCGTCGATTTCGAGACCATTTCTCCAATGCCGGAAGTTCTTGAGCAGGTGATCATTGAAAAGCTGCATGCGGCTTTAGATGCCGTCGACATCGTCGCTCTATCCGACTATGGCAAGGGTTTTCTCTCCCGTTCTCTTCTTAAGCAGATCATCGATTTGGCCAAAAGCAAACAGATTCCCGTGATCGTAGATCCCAAAGGGGAGGATTTTTCCCGTTATCAGAATGCGACGGTGATCAAGCCCAATCTCTCCGAAGCTTATGCGGCTGCTAAAATTTCTTCGGAGGTTCCGCTCGAGGAGGTGGCTAAGGTCATTTTGCAAACCTGCCAAGTAGATATGCTCCTCGTCACCCGCTCTGAAGCGGGCATGTCGCTTTTCCATAAAAATGGGCGGCATTTTGATTTTCCGGTGCGCTCTAAAGAGGTGAAGGATGTGACGGGGGCGGGCGATACGGTGCTTGCGATGATTAGCGTTGCCTTAGCCAATGGGCTAGATATCAAGTATGGCGCTCAGTTAGCCAATATCGCAGCGGGAATGGCGATCGAGCGCCTCGGCTGCGCATGCATTAATCTCTCGGAAATGGCAGAGCGGCTGCTCGAATACGACGTCGATAATAAGATTTTCGATGAAGAGCATCTCTTTGCGCTGCAGCAGGCGCTTAAAGGGAAGCATTATACCGTTCTTGGCTTAGAGAGCAGCCATGGAATGTCTACAGCCCTATTTAGAGCGATCCGCAACTTGGCTTTGCGCCATCGGGAAAAAAAGCTGATCGTCTACGTGCGCGATACCGATCCCGATGAGGAATTCGTCCTTCTCCTCTCCTCGCTTGCCGAGGTGGATTTTATCGTATTAAAATGCGAGAGCCTCAGAAACCTCTGCGAGATCATCCATCCCCACGAAGTGTTTGTGATAGAAGAGGGCAGCTTGATCTCCCTCGCCCATCCCACCGCACTCCTCTCTCGCCATCCCGCTTAGAGACTAAAACCAAGCTTCTTAGAAGCCTTCGCGGAGGCGCTTGATCCGCTCGTCGAGGGGAGGATGGGTTGCAAAGAGCATCATCCAGCCGCTTTTACCCGAGGTGGAGATCTTCATCGCATCGAAGGAGGGCTTTGCGGCATGGGGATTTCGCAGCTGCTGGGAAGAGCGGAGGCGCTCCAATGCGGCAATCATCTTTTCTCTGCCGGCCAGATGCGCGCCTCCTGCATCCGCGCGGTATTCCCTGGCGCGCGAGAAAGCCGCGACGACGATCGATCCGAGCAGCATGAAGACGATTTCAAACAAAAAGACGAAAATAGTGTAGCTCAAGTAAGATCCCCCTCCAGAGCTTTGCTCGCGGCCTCTTCCGAGCCCTGAAAAGATCGAGGCGAGGATGCGGGCGAGAAACATCACAAATGCGTTGACGATGCCTTGGATCAGCGTCATGGTGACCATGTCCCCATTCGCGACGTGGGTAATTTCATGGGCGAGGACCCCTTCCAGCTCTCCTTGCTGCATCCGGTGCAGCAGGCCGCTAGAGACAGCGACAAGAGCTCTGCGTTTGGAAGGGCCGGTGGCAAACGCGTTAACTTCAGGCGATTCATAGATTCCCACTTCGGGCATCTCGGGAAGATGGGCATCTGTTGCAAGGGCGTGGATGGTTGCGACGAGTTTGCTTAACGCGGGATCGCGGGTGTTGGGATCGATGACGCGCACTCCCATGAGCCATTTAGCCATGACGCGCGAGAGGGCGAGCGAAAGAAAGGCGCCTCCCATGCCCCAAACCAAACAGAAGATCATCAGGGACCGATAGTCGATCCCATAAGAGGTGAGAAAGGGACGCACATTGAAAAGGTTTAACACCAGCGATAGGGTGATGATGACGAGAAAATTGATCGCTAAAAACAGGAATATCCTCTTTGCCATTGCCATATCCAACTCCCTCTATATTCTCCTACAATTAAAACGTTCCATCTAGAAACTGTCAATTCCTACATTTTATTTGCATATAAATGGAGGGTATGACATGTATTTGCTAAAAGGGACGAGAGGGGTTAAGCTTTGCGTAAAGTGGTCAAAAAGGCATTAGCCAAAAACAATGCGTGCTATGTGTTGATTACTTGCGGAGAGCCTTCCGAAGATGGCAAAATGCAGGTTGAAATGACCTATGAAGGAGATGAGTGCCTGGCCGCTTATCTCATTGAAAGCGCACAAGGATTTATTGATGATCAAATGAATCTATCTCAATAAACTGTATGCAACCGACTCTGACCGATCTAAAAAGCTGGTACGACGCTCATTCTGAGCAAATCTTAAAGGATTATCTGACCTTTCTTAGTTTTCCTAGCATCAGCACAGATGCTGCTTTTAAGCAGGAAACGCGCAAAGCCGCAGAGTGGCTCTCCGCGTATTTGCGGCAAAGCGGGTTGTCTGTAGAGCTTTGGGAAACGAGCGGGCACCCTGTCCTCTTTGCTTCTCATTTAAAAGCGGGCCAAGGGCGGCCCACCGTTTTGATTTATGGGCACTACGACGTGCAGCCGGTCGATCCTCTCCATCTATGGCATTCAGATCCCTTTAAGCCGGTCATTAGAAATAATCAGGTCTATGCGCGAGGAGCTTCGGATAATAAGGGGCAATGTTTCTACACGATTCAAGCGATCAGAGCCTTTTTAGAGCTTGCAGAGCAAGCGAATGTGAACATCAAGGTGTTCATAGAAGGGGAAGAGGAATCGGGGAGCAAAGGGACCAGCGAAGCGCTCGCTCAAAAAAAAGCGGAGCTAAAGGCAGATCATTTGCTGATCGTCGATATGGACATCCCCCGAGTGGATCAGCCTGGGATCACGCTTGGCATGCGCGGTCTGGTGACGATGGAAATCGAATGCGAGAACGCGTCGACCGATTTGCATTCGGGAGTGCATGGGGGAGTTGCCCTCAATCCCAACCGGGCATTGGTGTCCGCTTTAGCTCAGCTGTGGGATGAGCAGGGAAGGGTCGCTGTCCCTGGTTTTTACGAGGGGGTAGAACCTCTTTCCGAGGAAGATTTAGCTAAGCTCGATCAGCGATTCGATGTCGAGCATTATCGACAGCAATTTGGGGTGGCTGTTTTTGCCAATGAAAAGAAATACACGCTGTCGGAAGCGAATTGGATCCGCCCGACGATGGAAATCAACGGTCTTGTCGGCGGGTATACAGGCCCTGGTTTTAAAACGGTCATCCCTGCGAGAGCGATGGCTAAGCTCTCGTGCCGCCTCGTGCCCAATCAGAAGCCTAAACAGATCGCCGATGCTGTCGCCGCCCATCTGCGCGCCTCTTTTCCAAAGGGGATGAAATTAGAGATCCAGATCTACCACGGCTCCTTGGCTTATCGGTGCAATTTTGATGCGCCCCTTGTGAAAATAGTAGCCAGCGCCTTCGAAGAGGTTTATCATAAGCCGTGCAGTTATCTCCTGAGCGGCGGCTCGGTGCCGATTGTCAGCGAATTGGCAAAAACGTCTGGGGCGGAAGCCGCTTTAATCGGTGTTGCGCTTTCGAGCGATGACATCCATGCTCCCAATGAACATTTTGGCTTAGATCGGTTTGAAAAGGGATTTTTGACTTTAGGAAGAATATTAACCCTGCTTGCGCGATGATGTTTCGTCAAAAAAATAAACTCGATGCGCCGATGAGCGGCATGCGCCTGTTGGCCGCAGGGCCTTTTCTATTAAGCGCTGCCTTAGCATTGGCTCTCTTTAAATTTTCTATAGATCAATGGAGTTTCATCGTAGCCGCTTTAACGGGATTTTTCCTCTCTTGGCAGTGGAGAATGCCGGGTTTTCTGGTTTCCTTGTGCGTTCTTTGCTGTTTAAGCATCGGCCAGCCCCTTTGGCAGATGGGATGGGCGCTGGCTGTATCTTCTGCTTGGCTAGTCACGCTCCTATCGTTGCAAGAAACCGCCCTGAATTTGAATTCCCGCGAGAAGAAAGATCAGGAGCAGATCTCCCGCTTAACGGCTGCGCTGCAAGAGGCGGAACGCTTAGCGGCCCAAGAAAAGAAAGAGGGGGAACGAGCCATTGCCGCTGTAGAGAGGCATGCGCAAAAAATGATGCAGGAAAAGCTTGTTGACGAGAAGTTGTTCGAAGGTCTCCGAGCGAATTATTTGAAAGCCGTCCATGCAAACATGGAGCTGAAGGAAGATCACGCTAAAGCTCTGAGCGCCCTTCAATCGGAATTGGAAGCCTCGAAGGCTTCTTGGGCAGCATACCTCAAGCAGCTTAATTCCGTGCGCGTAGAGAACTACCAACTGGCTCTTTTAAGAGAAATTCCCGTGTCGCAAAAAGATAGGGAGCTGGAACAGAGCTATCAGCAATTGCGCAAGCAGTTTGAAGAAAAGTCGAAGGTGTTGCGCCAGACGCGCAAAGAGTTGTTCCATGTGGAAAACCAGCTCCTTGCTCTACAGAAGCAAACCGCTGATCAAGCGCTCGATCTCAACTCCTCTGAGGCGGCGCTGATCGCCAACCTTTCCGAGCTGGAAGCTGAATCCGAGGAGTTGCAAACTCAAGTGGATGCCTTGGAAGAGATCATCTCGGAGCTGATCCCCAAAAAGAAAATGTCCAAGGCGAGCGTTTCAAAAAAAGAACCTCTCCAAAGTTGTCTGCGCTTCTAAGAGACAGTTTCTCAGGTCTTTTTCTTCGTATTTCCCGTTTTTAAATAGGTGGATGTGAGTTCTAGATTAGAGCGCATGCAATCTTCGTCGACAAGCAGGGTATACTCATTAAACTGGGAGGGCTTTCCCTCGTGTGCCCGGAGTTCTGCGACGGCTGGGGAGTTCTTTCCGAAGGCCTCGCGGAGTGTCGGGCCGGTGATCTCCTCCACCGTTCCCTCTTTGGTTTTGATCACAGCAGAGGGACTCAGATTATTGCCCATATATACCACAAACGAACCCTTGGAAACTTGAGGATGGGAAATCGCTGCTAGACAGGAAGCGGCTGGGGAATCATTTGCAGGAGTAATGATCTTATTGTAGAGATCGAGGCAGCCTTTATCTCCCTCTTCTTGATTGCCTAATGGAATAATCGGAATGACGCGCTGGACTCTTTCTTTTGCAGGCGATCCTAAATGCAGGGATTCTATTTTTGGGAAAAGGCCATACCACAGCACATCTGCTTGCTGAAGCTGGTCAAATAACTTGCAGACAAAAGCGACGACTTTAAGATTCTTTAAATCTAAGAATCCAAAAATGCTGACGATACAGTCATTGGGGATGTTCGTCAGCTGGAGGCTTAACGGATGGTTTGCTGGTACTAGGGAACTCATGATGACACCTATTGTTAAATAAAGTATTAAAAACTAATTATATAACAAATTATATATTATATGTTAATTATTAGTCAATATAAATTAGTTTAAAATTGAATTAAAGATATTATTTGACGTTTCTTCGGGGAAGCTTTGTTGTGTCATTGGTTTTCAATGTGCAAGTTACTGACAATAAGATATTTAACCACAGAGATCACAGAGAGCACAGAGCAAAGAAAGAACAAGGGATACCCCACAGATATCTATGGAGTATCTGTTATAGGAGAGTTAAAATTTCGTGGCCGGCGGCCGTGATGAGGAGGGTGTGTTCCCACTGGGCGCTGGGTTTGCCGTCGGCCGTACGGGCGGTCCAATGGTCGCGAGGGTCGATCACCGCCTCGCGAACCCCTGCATTGATCATGGGCTCGATGGTAAAGATCATCCCCGCGGCAAGGGGGATTTTGATCTGATTGAAATGGTGGGGGATTTGGGGCGGTTCGTGAAATTTGAGACCTACGCCATGGCCGATGAACTGGTTGACGACGCTGCAGCGATGCGCGGCGGCATATTCTTCGATCCTCTTGCCGATCTCATAGATGAAAACTCCCGGTTTTAAAATCGCAATGGCGCGCATGAGGCATTCATAAGAGACGTCCATGACGCGCTGTTTGTCTGGATCGGCTTGGCCTATGGCGACCATCCGGCTGCAGTCCCCATAGTAGCCTCCAAGGATGCAAGTGACATCGATGTTGAGGATATCCCCTTCTTTAAGGGGGATCGAATTGGGAATGCCATGGCAAATGACTTCATTGAGCGACGTGCAGATGCTTTTGGGAAAAGGGGGCGAGCCGTAACCTAAGGGCGCGGGGATAGCGCCAGCTTCCAGATGCAGCTGATGGGCAAAGGCGTTGAGTTCATCGGTTGTCACTCCGAGAACGGCTTTCTTGCACGTTTGATCCAGGATAGAGGCGGCCAGCTTGCACGCGCCGCGGATCCCTTCGATTTGCTGGGGGGTTTTGAGAACGATCCCGTATTTCTTCAAGTAGAGTTCGGCTAAAGAATTTGGGCTGGGGGTCTGCTTTTGTGGAAAATGGCATTTTTTCCACTTGATTCCGCTTCCGCACCAGCAAGGATCATTCCGTTCAATCATCATTTTGGTGTTCTCAGTATAATGACAGTGCCGTTTAATAGCGATAAAGCAATGGACATGATAGGTAGGATAAGCATGATACACATGATGGAAAAAGAAGAGACGGCAGAATCGGCACGCCGCTTTGCCGCCATTTTTTTATCATGCACAACATGCTTATCCTACCTATCATGTTCATTTCCCTATGAGCTGAATCTGCTTGAAGGTGGGGATTTCGGTATAAAAAACCTCTTTTAGGATGAGTCCGTGAGCGGGAGCGGTGACGCCGGCTTGGGCGCGCTCTTTATTTTTTAGAATGCGGGGAAGATCTTCTGCGGAGAGTTTGCCGCAGCCGACATAGACGAGCGTGCCGACGAGATTGCGCACCATCTTGTAGAGAAAGCGGTTCCCTTTGACCGCAATGCGCAGGCGCTCTTCGGGCAAGGGAACGATCTCGATTTTTTCGACATGGCGTACGCGATTTTTTTCGTCGGGAGAGGAATTGCAGAAGGCGGAAAAATCGTGCGTGCCGATCAGCGCCTCGGCTCCCCGGCGCATCTCCTCTAAGGAAAGAGGATAGGGATAATGCCAGGAAAAGGCGCGGTGGAAGGGCAGTTGGATCGATCCGTTGCAGAGATGATAGTGGTATTCCTTGCCCGTGCAATCGAGCGTGGGATGGAAATCCTCTCGAACGTATTCCAGATGCAGAAGGGAGATGTCCGTCGGCAAGAGGCTATTGATTCTTTTCCGCAATTTTTTAAGATCGACCTCTTCCGCGAGGAAGAAGTTGATCACCTGCCCTTCGGCGTGCACGCCGCGGTCTGTGCGGCTTGCCGCTTGGAGAACGAAGTCTTTTTGGAAGATCTGGAAGAGGGCTTTTTCTAGGCACTCTTCAATGCTGTCTTGCCAGCCCAAATAGCGGGTGCCTTGATAAGCAAGGAGCGCCTTCAAATTCATAGAGCAGAGGCGACGATCCCGTCTTTTAAATAGATCTTCATTCCGTTTAAAAACATCTCGACGGCGATGAGCGTCAAGATGAGCCCCATCAGGCGTTCGCAGGCGATGATGCCGCGCCAGCCGAGCAGGGTTTTAAGAAAAGAGGCGGAGAGGAGGATCACGGTGGAGATCACCCAAGCGATGAGGATGGCGCTGATCACCATCCAGCCGTTAGGCTGCTGGCGTGCGTAGAGCATCACGGCGGCGAGGACAGCCGGTCCTGCGACAAGGGGAACGGCGAGGGGCACGATAAACGGCTCTTTTTCTTGCGGCATGTCGACATCCACATCTTTGCGTGTGGGGAAAATCATCTTGAGCGCGATGAGGAAAAGGATAATCCCTCCGGAAATCAGCACGGCGTCTTCCGATACGCCGAGCAGCGAGAGGAGCAGATCGCCGAGGAAATTAAAGGCGATGATGATGACGAGGGCGATGGAGAGCTCGCGCAAGATAATGACCCGCTGTCTTTTAGGATCGATCTCTTTTAGGATGGAAATAAAGATAGGCACATTTCCGATCGGGTCCATCAGAATAAACAGCGAAAAAGCGATAGATAAGGTAGCGATTAGGTTTTCCATATATCTCGACTTTGTACAATTTTATAGCGGCATCTCCGAGAGAAGCGCTGGAAAATTATTTGTTTTTTCGCTCATTTATAGTACCTTCGGCTATTAATTTCGCGAAAAAACAAATAATTTCCAGAGCGCTTCCTCTGGATCTGCTCGCTAAAAATTATACAAAGCCGAGTATACCCCTTATTTTAAGGGAAATTCCTCATTTGATTCCACTGAGATGATGTGCCAGAGGCGATCCATAAATTTTCTTTGCTCTTTGCGTAGCCTGTGTAAGATCAAAAAACAGTCTTGATTGCGGGCAAAGGCGGCCTTGGTCCAATTCGCGGAGCCGACGATCAACGTTTTGCGATCGATGTAGGCCCATTTGTGGTGGAGGAGCTGCTGGCCTTGGCTGAGAAGGGTAGGGATGTGCGCTGCGCCCAGCTGCGCTATCGCCTTTAGGCTGGCTCCTTGTCCGGTGTAGAAGTCGACGGCGATCTTCACGTCAACCCCTCGCTGATGGGCCTCGATCAAAGCTTGGGTAATCCGGGGATGGGTCAGCGTGAACATGGCGATGTAAAGGCTTTTTTTAGCCTTGGCAATGGCGGCGAGCAGGCGGGAGAGGGCAAGGCCTCTCACGTCCGGCAATTGCCAGAGCTCTGCTTTTTGTTTGCCGATAGAAAAGAAAAGAGGGGAGGGGGAGTGCTCTTGCAAAGAGCGCGCCGCTTCGGGGTGGTAGATGCCGAGCACCAGATTGTCGTGCATCTGGAGCGATTGGGTGGTCATGTTGGCCGATCCCAAAAAGAGTTGCTCCTTGTCGATGATGAGAATTTTTTTATGCATCAATCCCTTGGTAAGAGCGGGAGAGGCAGCCGCTTTGCGGCTCAATTTTTTCTTTAGAGAGGGGGAAGCGGAGGCGTCGTAGAGGATCTCTGTAGCCACGCCGTTTTCTGCTCGCTCTGATAAGAGGGAGAGCAGATCGGGATCGGTGAGGGCGTACATGTTTAAAAAGATGGAATGCCCCGCTTTTTTAATGGCGGAGCGATAGATCCACTTTAAATCTTGCCGATGTTGATTGGAATAGAAGAGGAGAGGCCGCTTCGCATCGGGGAGATCGACGGCGGTTGCCGCAACGATGAGCCAGAGGTAAAAAACGGCAATAAGCCCAAGAGAAACGGCAAACCACCCAGATTTTTTAAATCTTTTCACCTGCAGAGCGCATTTGTCGGACCACGGTAGGAAGGCCTAGCTTATCGATGGTGCGCATGGCGCTTGTGGAAAGGCGCAGGGTGATGAAGCGGTTTTCTTCAGAGAACCAAAAACGTTTTTTGACTAGGTTAGGGAGAAAACGGCGCCGTTTGATCCCCGTGATTTTAAGGCCGACTCCCTTTTTCTTTTTGGCAATCCCGCGGATGGCATAGCTCCTGCCCGTGACCGGGACCTTTCCCGTGACTTGACATCTTCTAGACATGACAAACCCCATTTTTTTCGAGCATCTTATCAGCTTCTTTCTTATTGAACAAGAATATTTAGAGTTATAAAAGTAATTTTATATCCCAATAAGGTGAAGATGTGGAAGAGTTGTGTGCGGATTTTGTGGTGATCGGCTCAGGCCCTGCTGGCCAAAAAGCCGCCATCCAAGCGGCTAAGCTGGAAAAATCTGTCATCATCATCGAAAAAGACGGCGAGCCCGGCGGGGCCTCTCTCAACTCGGGGACGATCCCCTCCAAATCTCTGCGCGAAGCGATTTTAGACCTCACAGACTTTTATGAGCGCAGCTTCTATGGCAAGAGCGATCTGGTCAAGGAGGTATCGATCAATGATCTGAACTACCGCCTCCACAAGATCTTAGAGGAGCAGCGCAAGATCTTGCTGAAGCAATTTGAGAAGAACAAAATTAGATTGATTCATGGTTCTGCGCGCTTTGAAGACAACAGCCGGGTATTGGTCGTAGATGAAGATAACCGGGTTCTCTATCGGATTCGAGGCGACTATTTTTTAATCTCGACCGGTTCTAAGCCGCGCAACCCCTTGAACATTCCCTTCGATACGGAAAAGATCTTGGACTCAACCCGTTTGCTTTCGATCGATCATGTGCCGAAAACGATGTTGGTGCTCGGCGGCGGCATCATCGGTTCCGAGTATGCTAGCTTTTTTGCTGCGCTAGGGACAGAGGTGACCGTTCTCGATAAGCGCGATCATCTGCTTCCTCTTTTGGATACGGAGATCGGTCTGCATTTACAAAAAGCGTTGAATGCGATTGGACTGCATGTGGCTGGGAACAAGGAGCCGGAAAAGGTGAGGCGGGTAAACGATCATGTCGAGGTTACGTGTAAAGATGGATCGGTTTTTAAAGCGGAAATGCTTCTCTATGCCTTAGGAAGGGTAGCGAATGTGGACCAGCTGCATATTGAAAATGCGGGGATTTTTTTAGACAAAACGGGCTATATCCCCGTCAATGCTCTCTTTCAAACGGTCATTCCCAATATTTACGCGGCCGGCGATGTGATTGGGGCGCCGGCTTTAGCTTCGACGAGCATGGAACAGGGCAGATTGGCGGCGCGCCATGCATTCGGGGCGCAGACGCACCACTTTCCCACCTTCTATCCGATCGGCATTTACACCATTCCGGAAATCTCCTCGTGCGGCTACACGGAGCAGCAGCTCAAAGAGTTGGGCTTTCGGTATGAAATCGGCAGAGCCTATTATTATGAGATTGCGCGCAATCAGATCGTAGGCAACGATCCCGGCATGTTTAAGATCCTCTTTCATGCAGATACATTAGAGATTCTCGGCATCCATATCATCGGCAGGGCGGCAACCGAGGTGATCCACATCGGCCAGGTGGCCATGAGCTTCAATGCGCGGATCGACTACTTCATCGACCAGGTTTTTAACTACCCTACCTATGCAGAAGGGTACCGGATCGCCGCTCTCAACGGCTTCAACAAGATCAAGCACAAGAAGTAGCTTGATCCGCTTTCCAAGAGGCATAATAGCGCTCCACATCTTCGATGAAGCCGAGGTGGAACGGTTTCCAGCCGAGGAGGCGCTGGATCCGTTCGCTGCTCGCCTTTTGATCGATGGCCAACCCCTCCCAAACAGGGCCGAGCTGCTTTTGTGCATCGGGAAGGGGAATAGAGACGACCTTGCCCGCAATGCCCGCCGCTTTTGCCGCCGCTTCGGCCATCTCCTTTACTGAGTGAAAAGTCCCGTCTGTGACGTTTAGAGCCAGGTTGCTCAGCTCCTTTTCGGCAGCGAGCACGTAGGCTCGGGCGAGATCTTCGATGTGGATGAGCGACCAGAAGTTATTTCCTGACCCGACGATTTCGACAGCGCCCTTGGCCGCAGAAGCAAACCAGAGCCCGGTGAGCCCGCCTGCTCCGCCATAAACGACGCCCGGACGGATGATGACGGTGCGTAGATGCATAGAGGTCGCTTGCAGCACCTTTTTTTCCTGCTCGACGCGCCAGCGCGCGAGCTCGATCGGTTGGAGAGGGTTGGACTCATCCACGATCTGTCCCTGGGTGTTTCCATAGACCCAGACACCCGAGGTGTAAATCAAAGCCTTGGGCTCGCACCCTAAAAAGGCATCGAGGGTTTGCTGGTCTCTTGCGACCCCCTCTTTCGAATATTCAAAGGCGCAATGGACGAGCGCTTCCGCCGCTCGAGCGGCTTGTTGGTAGCTAGCCGGATCTTTCAGATCGCCCAACACGGGCGCGATTTCCGCTGCCGCCAAGCGTTTTGCCTGTTCCGCTGTGCGCACGAGCCCTGTCACCTGATGCCCATTTCTGCGGAAGGCGCGCGCAACCGCATTTCCGATATATCCGGAAGCTCCTGTGATAAAAACCCGCATGATTCACCTCTTCGTTGAGAACAGTCTCTGAGACCGAACCATAACATTTTTAAAGAATAGTGTAGTTTTAAAATATGCAAGCATTGGATAATAAACGCTATTCATCGTTCTCGTTACAATCCTATCTCTATCTCAAGTGGGTTAAGGCAATTTATGCGATGGCTGCTATGGGTTATCTTCACTTCCCAACTGATGGCATCTCCTTTCGAAAATGTAGAGCCATCCACTCCAGATGAAATCGCCTCATTAAGCGCAGATCTTCTCATAGATGGATATATCTGTCCCCTGTCTGGGCAAGTTTCTCTTCATGAGACAGATCTTCTCATCAAGGCAGCTCAAAACCTTGCACTCAAAAGAACCTATGTTCCTCCGCAAATTCTCGGACGTTACAAAAGCAAAGACGATTTCGATCGTCTGTTATTAGGAAGGGCGCTTGCTTCTCAAAAAAGCAGGCGGTGGGTAATATTGCCCCATCTTTGGGCCGGCTTCAATCGCCATTCTCCCTATTTTCAAGTGCGCGATCCCAGCGGTTTTGTGCTGGAGTTCGAAATGCATGGAGCTAAGGGCATCTTAAAAACGAATGCCTATGGCCTTAGTAATTTACGGCAAGGAAAGCCAGATAGCACAGCGGATTTGCGCAATATAGAGTTCTGGATAGAGCAAAATGCGGCTCACATCATTTGGCCAGACGGAACAGAACGGATCTATCGCAAACGATTCTCAACCGTCTATCGACTTGAAGAAGAATTACTTCCAAATGGAAAAGCGCTTTATTACGAATATGGCGACCGAGGGCTATCTAGAATCACCTCTTCAGACAAAAATGGCAAATACATTTACGCCTCCATCACAAAAGTCGGAAAAAGCACTTACGTGGGGTCGGATGGAAGAGAAGCCAGTTTCGGCTATGAAACATTCTCTGTCAAAGGCAAGGTAAAACAAGGAAATTCCAAGGCAGGCATTTCCTATACAACATCACTTCTCACAACAGCTTCCAATCCAACCTATGCAAATTCGATTCAATACAACGAGAGGAGCTTACTCTCCTATTATGATGCAAAAGATTATCCGGTATCGCTTGAGTATTTCAAACGGCAAGGATTTGTTGCCCGCGTCCAGCGTCTGAGCACCCCGTCTGGATCGGTTTTATTCTCCTATGCTCCTCCGATTGCAGGACGAAAAGGAGGTTGGACGAAAGCAGAATATGGAAATGGCGCATCTGTTGTGTATCGTTTCAACAAAAATCTTCTCCTTACCGCAATTGAAAACTGGCACGAAGGGGTGCTGATCAATCAAAAAACCTTTAGCTATAACGCACAACAACACATCCAGCGCATTGAAATACGAGATGGGGCTGGTATCTTGATTGCTCATCGCTACGAATGCGACTCTGAGGGCAATCCCCTGCTCGAACAAATCGAGGGAGATTTTGGTAGCTTTTCTATTAAGCGAACCTTTACTACAAGAGGCCGTTTAATCCGAGAAGAAAGAGAGGATGGACTGGGTTATGAATACACCTATCTTGAAACCACGCGTCTTCTCACCTCAAAGACCACATTTGATCAGGGGAGGCCCATTCGCAAAACCATCTATCTCTACGACGAAGCGAACAACCTCATCGAAGAAGCCGAGGAGGGGCAAACCCGTATAAGATATACACTTTATCCTGAGGGCCCGCATTTACATCGCATCGAGTGGAAAGAAGAGCGCGACTGGGAGGAGCAACTGATCCATAAGATACATTTCATTTACGACAAGTACGGCAATTGCGCTGAAGAAGAGCATTTTGGATCGGATGGAAACCTGGCCTATAAGATAGAAAAAATGTACGACTCAAAGGGAAATCTCCTTGAAGAAACCAATCCTTTAGGCCAAGCAGCCTCCTATGAATACGATCATCGAGGGCGCTGCATTCATGAAATTCCATTTTCGAACAAACTTTCCATAGACCGCACTTTCGATCCCAAAGGAAGGCTGACTCTTATAAAAGCAGGAGATCACACCACTTGCTTTACCTACAATGCATGGGATGACTTGATCGAAAAAACAGATTACCTTGGGCTGAAAACAAGTTATTCCTATCACCCTGTCCATCACAAGCCCACCCTCATCGAATCACCTCCCACGTTGCTCAAGATGACATATGATTCTTTCGGCAGAGAAATTGAAAGAAGCGATGCGTATGATGCTACAACGAGAACTCGATACAATAGTTATGGAAGCCTCATTGAAGTGATTAATCCAGACGGAGGGGTAGAAGTCTACCAATATGGACCTAACGGCCTTTTAACCCTGCAAACTGATCCGGATGGACTAAAAACAGCTCTTACCTACGATGCTTTAGGAAGGATTCTCTCCAAAACACTGGGTTCTTATACCACTTCTTATTCTTACGATGCGTATCGGTTAATCGAAGAAATTGACACTCAAGGCATTGCTACTCGATATCAATACGATTTAAAGGGGCAAAAAATAGAAGAAGAGAGGGCCGGTCGCAAAACAACATTTCGCTATAACCCTCTCGGATTTTTAGCTGCCGAGGAAAGATCCGGTCGCTGCATCACCTATACGCGCGATCAAATAGGTCGGATCTTGGAAAAATCGATCGATGGTCTTCTGAAAACCTGTTGGACCTACGACTCGGCCGGCCTCGTTGCTACGATTGAGCGAGCGGGCATCTCTTCTTTTACTTACGACCCTTATGATCGCCTGATCGAAACAGTCGACGAAGAAGGCGCTAAGACGACCATTACTTACGATGAAGGTGATCAAGTCTTAGTCAAGACGATCCGAGATCCGAGAAACAGAAAGACGATCGAAATCTACAACGTGCACGACCTTCTTCTCAAAAGAGAGATTCCGGGAAGTTTGTCTGAGGAATTCGAATACGATCGGGCTCTTCGGCTGATTAAACAAGGGCATTTGAACTTTTCGTACACCCCAGGAGGATGGCGAACCTCCATGACAGAGGGAGGAATTCGAACCACTTTTTGGACCTATACGCCAAGCGGAAAAATCCAAACGAAAACAAAACCTGACGGCACCCTCCTTGCCTATCAGTATAATTCCCAAGGCGAACTGAGCAAAGCAGGCTCCCGAGAATTCCAGTACGATCGCTTAAGCCATCTTATCCAAGGAAGTGGTTTTTCCAAGACTCTCGATCCCTTCGGTAACACCTTAAGAGAAAAATTTGGAAATGGCCTCTGGATTGAAAGCAGATATGATGATTGGAATCGACCCTTAGAAAGAACCCTTCCAGATGACAGCCGGATCGTTTACGAATATGAGGGCCCTTTCTTAAGACGAGTCGTACGCTTAAGTCCCAAAGGCTCGGTCTTATACACACACACCTATGATCAATACAACGAAGCCGGGCTCCCTTTATCAGAAGCCGGCCTCTTTCAAACCACCTATGCTTACGATAAGACCGGGATCCGAAGGACATTTCAAGCCAATCCCTATCTAACGGAGAACCTTATCTACGATGAGGCTGGCAACCTCATTCGAAGGGGTTCTGTTGTTTATACTTACGATGATGCTTCCCAGCTCACCTCAGAAACAAACCAATTTACAGCGTGCTATGACCACTATTACAACCGTATTGAGAAAAATGGAAAACCCCAATCTGTCGATACAATAGGCCAGGTCGAGGGGTTTGCTTACGATAAAAATGGCAATCTCACAAAATCCGGTTTTCTTTTTGACGCTTTCGATCAGCTCGTACGAATCGAAGGAGAAAATCTCGTTTACGATGCCTTGGGAAGAAGGCTGCAAAAAGGCGGCACTGCTTATCTCTACATCGATGATGAGGAAATGGGGTCTTTTGAAGAAGGCCGGCCAAAAGAGCTCAAAATACCAGGCAATCTAAGCATCGTCGCCATTGAAATGGAAAATCATCCCTACGCGCCTGTTCAAGACGTGCAAGGAACCATCCGATTCCTCATTGATTGGAAAACAAGGGAGATTGTCAAAGAGAATGTCTGCGATGCATTTGGCATGGGTCTGACAGATGCCATCCCCTACGCCTATGCAGGGAAAAGGTATGATGCTAAAACGGGGCTTATCTACTTTGGCCAGCGCTACTATGATCCAGAGCTCAGCCGTTGGTTAACTCCCGATCCTTTAGGCCCTATTGATCACTCGAATCTCTATCAATATGTGTTCAATAATCCATTTCTATACCGAGATCCAAATGGCGAAAGCCTAGGCAAATATCTTCTAGGGCTAGGGGAAATGGTGTTAGGAGGAGCTATCATGGCTGGGGGTTTAGGGCTTGAATTTGTCACATGTGGCGGATTTACGTTCGGTTTTATGGTTGTAGAGAGTGCAGGTGCTGCGCTGATTGGTCATGGATTAAGCCTGACCACACAGCACGCTCAAGACATTAAGGCTCCTAACATTTCTTGGAAAAATACGGAAGTATATGCTCCGGAGAGGCCATTACCCAAAGATAAAGATGGAGTGCCTATTCCTGATACCGATGCTCCTCACACACAACTTGGGACTAAAGGAAGTAAAAGAAGACCTGGGCAAACATATCCTCAAGCACGGGAATTTGGCAAGGATGTTAAGCCCGTGAAGGATATCGATTTTACGGATCATGGAGAACTTCGTATCCACAATAATCCCCACGAACATCCTTACGAAACAAATCCAACCGGAGGAACTCCTAAAAGAGGAGATCCAAGACCACTAGAAAATTGGAAATATTAATGTTTAATCCAAAATACCAAATTTTACTTACAATTAAATGCTTTCCAGAAGAAAAATTTATTTGCCTTGGGACCCAATTAATTTCAATTGTTAACACTCTGAAAGATTTTTTACCTAAGCACATGTGGTATGGAGCAGATGTCGATGCAATAGGAAAAAGCGCAATGCAAACTAATGTTAATGATGCTCAACTTAACCTTATCGGCACTGATTTAGATTTTATTCAATATTGCTCTGGAATTAACCAATTCATTTGGGGAATTTTTTTATGTATTGATAACAGTTTTTCATCTCAAAATATCGAAGGAATCGAGCTAGAAACAGAAGATCAACCATTCCGTTCTATAGCCTGCAGTGGAATCTTATTAGAAATACGCACATTTGATACGTCATATTTTGAAATATATTCAGAGAATGAAGAAATAATAAAGATAATATCCAAGAAATTCAATTTTAGTGAGTTGATCTATAAAGATGTACGTCCGTCGAGTAAGTGATTCGCATTACTGCGGATCACTTCTCTAAGCCTTGATCCCATGATTTCAGAACGGTCATGAAGAAGCCTCTTTCCGATCGGTTGCCATTTGAATGATGATGTGTTGGTCGTCTTTTTTTGTGCCTTCCAAGGCGAGCTGAACGGTTGTGTTGTTGGCGATTTGCCCTTTGAGGATGGCGGTAGAGAGGAGGTTGACCACTTCGTGTTGAATGAGCCGCTTTAAGGGGCGGGCGCCGTAAAAAGGATCGTAGCCTTTGTGGGCGAGATAGGCCAAGATGTCGGGTGTCCACTTGAAATGGACGCTCCGCTCCGAGAGGCGCTCTTGCACGCGGTCGAGTTGGATCAGGACGATTTTCTCCATGTCATGTTCTTGAAGGGGAAGGAAGGGGAGGATCTCGTCGAGGCGGTTGATGAATTCAGGGCGGAAGTGGGTCTTGATGATCGGCTCGACGATGCCGAGGATCGCCTCTTTGGTCCACTCGGGAGAATGGGTGCGGATTTTTTCGAGCAGCTGCTCGGAGCCGAGGTTGGAGGTCATGATAAAGAGAGCATTCTTGCAATTGACGGTGCGCCCTTTGCTGTCGGTGAGGCGCCCCTCATCGAAAATCTGGAGAAGGATGTTAAAAACATCGGGGTGCGCTTTCTCGATCTCGTCGAGGAGGACGACAGCATAGGGACGGCGGCGGAGGGCTTCCGTGATCTGTCCCCCTTCCTCGTAGCCGACATAACCCGGGGGCGAGCCGATCAGCTTAGAGATGCTATGTTTCTCCATGTATTCTGACATGTCGAGGCGGATGATCGCCTCTTCGTCGTTAAAAAGCTGATCGGCAAGCGCCTTCGCCAGTTCGGTTTTTCCTACTCCGGTGGGGCCGATGAAGAGGAAAGCGCCGACGGGACGAGAGGGATCATTGAGTCCAGATCTAGAACGGCGGATCGCCTCGCTGACAGCCTGGATGGCGAAGGGTTGGCCGACCACCCTTTTTTCCAACGCTTGCTCCAAATGCAGAAGCCGCTGCGCTTCTCCCTCGAGCATTTTTTGGACGGGAATGCCCGTCCACTTGGCGACGATGGCCGCAATCAGCGCCTCGTCGACCTCTTCTTGAAGCAAGCGATGGGCTTGGCTTCCCAACGTTTTTTGGGCTTCCTCTAGCTCTTTTTTCATTTTAGGAATGGCATTATAGCGGATCTCAGCGACTTTGTTGTAGTCGGCAGCCCGTTCCGCCTCTTCCTCTTGAAAGCGGAGCATTTCTAGCTTGTTTTTCTTTTCTTTGAGCGATTCGATCAGCTTTTTCTCTTGGTTCCATTTTTGGCGCAGGACGCTGAGCTCTTCTTTGACCTTCGCGATCTGCTGCTCGAGTTTGGCCGCCTCTTCGGTAGCGCTCGGCGTCTCTTCCCGCTTCAGCGCCTCTTGTTTGACGATCAGGTTGCTCAGCTCCCTTTCCTTGTTATCGATGGGCAAGGGTCTGCTTCCCAATTGCATCCGGATGAGGCTGGCCGCTTCGTCGATCAGATCGATCGCTTTATCGGGTAAATGCCTGTCGGTGATGTATCTGTGCGAGAGGAAAACAGCCGCATGCAGCGCGCCTTCCGTAATGCGGACGCCGTGATAGATCTCATAACGCTCGCGCAGGCCTCGCAAAATGGCGATCGCATCTTCCAGAGTCGGCTCTTGGACCAAGATGGTCTGAAATCTCCGCTCTAAAGCGGGATCTTTTTCAATGTATTTTTTGTACTCATTGAGAGTGGTGGCTCCGATGCAGTGGAGGATGCCGCGCGCGAGCGCCGGCTTTAAGAGATTGGCGGCATCCATAGCGCCTTCGGTCGCTCCCGCGCCGACCAGGGTATGCACCTCATCGATAAAGAGGATGATCTGCCCTTCGCTCTTTTCGATCTCTTTTAAGATCCCCTTGAGCCGATCCTCAAATTCTCCCCTGTATTTGGTGCCGGCAATGAGACTGCCCATGTCCAAGGTAAACAGCTGTTTGCCTTTCAGGGAATCGGGCACGTCGCCTTGGATGATCCGTTGAGCCAGTCCTTCCGCAATGGCGGTTTTGCCGACGCCCGGATCGCCGATTAAGAGCGGATTGTTTTTAGTGCGGCGGGAGAGCACTTGCATCGCTCTGCGGATCTCCTCATCCCTGCCGATGACGGGATCGAGCTTGCCTTCTCTTGCCAGCGTGGTGAGATTTTTACAGTATTTATCGAGGGTCTGCAACCCCGATTCGGCGGTGGGAGAATCCATTTTTGAGCCTCCGCGGATCTGTTTGACCCGCTCCTCGACCTCGTGGTAAGTGAGGCCGGCGGATTTCTTCCAATGGGCAAAAGGCTCGCCGGCTTTTTGCCAAAAGGCCAAGAGGAAATGATCGCTGCTGAGATAGGTATCCCCCCATTTTTTAGCGATCGCCTGCGCTTCGGCGATTCGCTCTTGCAAGGAGGAGGAAGTCATAGGGCGTTGAGGGGTTCCGCTGAAGGTGGGGAGTTTTTGCAAGCTCTCTTCCAGGGCATCGATCAGCGCCTTGGCATTCAGATTGACCATGGCGGCAAAGGTTTGGAAATACCCTTGCGGGTCGGTAAAAAAAGCGAGAAGCAGGTGATTTTCTGTCAGTTCGGTGTGTTGATGCTCTTCGGCATTATGAAAGGCTTGTTCGATCGCCTGTGCAACCGCTTCTGTAAATTGGGGTGCCATGATTTTACCTCATGCATATATATTATAACAAATTAGACTTATTAACAATAGGAGGAGAGAATGCGACGCCTAACAGTGGAAGTATTTATTCTATTTTGTTTATTTTTCCAAAACGCCTACGCCTTTGAGAAGGTGCACTATCGATTAGAGCGGGAGCCTATCGACGTCGTGATCCCGTGCACCGACAAGGACATCCCCACTTTGGATCTCTGCATTGAGGGGATTCGTCAAAATGGCAGAGACGTGCGCCGGATTATCGTCGTTTCTGCGCGCCGGCTGACAGATCAGGCGGAGTGGTTCGATGAAAAGAACTATCCGTTTACCCCTCTTGATCTCGCCATGGAGATTTATGGAGATGAGAGGCGGGCTGGCGCCTTTGCGGTAAAAGGCTCGCAGCTGGGTTGGATCTATCAGCAATTATTAAAGCTCTACGCCTCTTTTACGATTCCGGATATCTCTTCCGATATTTTGATCCTCGATGCGGACACGATCTTTCTCAATCCCGTGTCGTTTCGCGGCCCCTCCGGAGAAGGGCTCTATAACCCGGGCTCTGAATACCACCTTCCCTATTTTGAGCACATGGATCGGCTCATTCCCGGCTTAAAAAAACTGTTTCCTGGCTATTCGGGGATTTCCCATCACATGCTGTTCCAGAGAAGCGTTCTCGAAGATTTGCTCCATACGATCGAATCGATCCACCAGATAGATGCATGGAAGGCCTTTTGCCGCTGCATCGATCACAGGTATCTGCACTGCTCCTCTATGTCAGAGTATGAGATCTACTTTAATTTCGTCTTCACGCGCAGCGACCAGATGCAGATTAGACCCCTTAAGTGGGCAGATCAGACCCAAGTGGCGCACTTAGGGCGTTTTAAGAGGGAGGGATACAGTTGCGCTTCCTGCCACTCCTGGTGCCGTTAACTGTTTTCTTACCGCAGGCATGGCGGCGATGAAAAAGAAAACGGCGATGAGGAGCCCCCCCATGATGAGGAGCGTGTTTAGGAGGGCATCCTCTGGGAAAAAGGGGATGAGTACGCCCGTGCAGGCAGGTCCTAGGTTGCCCACGCACCACGCAAATCCCATGAGAAGAGCCGACACGGTGCTAGGGCTTTCCGGAACAAGATAATTTCCCCAGGAGATCACAAGGGGGTTGATGATGCCGAAAAAGGCGCCTAAGCTGATCAGAAGGAGTAGAATCCCCGGTAGAGGAAGGGTGTCGAGCATCAGGAACGTGTAAAAGAGGGCAATCGTTGCAAAAAGCACGATCAGCAGTACCGGTTTTTGACCAAATCGATCGGAGAGATAGCCGGCAGGCAGCATGGTGAAGGCGGAGCCGGCCACAAAACACAGGTGCCCTCCCCCCATGCAAATCCAGGAATGATATCCTTTGAGGAGAAAAAGATCGGGCAGGAGAAAAAATAGAGAGGAGCGCAACCCTTGATAAAACACTTGAGAGAGGTAGAGGAGGACCAACTCCTTGCGGTAAAGGTAAAAGGGCTTGCAAAAGGCCTTCCAGGAAAAGGCGGAGCGGTTGAAGCCGCTTGGGAATCGGTGCCGAAGCAGCAGGAAAAAGACGATGATAACCGGTAAAAGCACAATGTAGGCATGTCCGTGGAAAGTCTTGAGAATCTGGGTAAAGGCGAGCTGCGAAACGCCAAACCCGATTGCGCCGCCAAAAGAGAAGAAGAGAATCGACTGTCCTTTGCGGTCTAAGGATAAACTTGCGGCGATTCCCGTCGCCGCAGGATGAAAAGCGCTCGAGCCGATCATCAGCGCGAGCAGCAAGAAAAACAAGCCTGCGACATTTTCCACAAAGGTGATCCAGAGAATAGCGGAAGAGAGGCAAAGGCCGGTCAATAAGACGAATTTGCGGTGGCCGCGGTCGGAGAAATAGCCGAAAACCACCTGTAAAATCTCTCCGATAAACCCGCTGATGCCCGTGATGAGACCTGCTTGGGCGATGTTGAGCTGCGCCAATGTTTTATAAATCGCCCAGATTCCCGTAAAAAAATCGACGAGAAGATGGCCTGCCGACAGAAGATGGAGATTTTTGTTTTTGAAAAAATTCACTTAACAAAAATAAAGCAAATGCAAGATATTCGGCAATACCATGAAGAAATTTCTTTTCCTACTCTTTCTCTGCATCTGTTCTTTAGAATCCGCGGAAATGGCCGTCACTTATACATTTTCATCGGGAAGGCTGGGAGACAACCTCCTCTCTTATGCGCATGCCAAGTGGATCTCTTACCGTTTTGATATTCCCTTGCTTTACCAGCCGTTTCCCTATTCGGACCGGCTCGTTTTGCACGACATAGAACCTCTTTATTGCCAAGAGAGCGTTGCCCGTTTTAAGAAGAGTGTGACCCTTGGGTATGGGGAGCAAGTGGATAAACGAGATCCTCTACCCGTTCTCTACACCCTTCCCTATTTTGGCGAAGGGGCTTATGAGCGCTCCTTGAATCCGGGGTGGCCTTATGTAAAAGTAGATTGGAAAGATCAGGGTTTTCGCGCCTTGCTTAAGAAAGTCATTCGACCTAAGACCCCTCTTCCGAAATGGGATCTGCCGACAGATCGGATTGCCGTCGCCGTCCATGTGCGCCGAGGCGGGGGGTTCGATTCCCCTCACGCTCAAAATTTTGAGCCCTTGAGATTTCCCCCGGATGCCTTTTACATCGATCAGATCAAACGCCTTTACGATCAGTTCCAAGCAAGCCCCTTGTATGTGTTTATCTTTACCGATGATCCCCATCCTCAAACAATCGTAGAGCGGTTCCAAGAGGAGCTGAAGGGTTTGCCGATCTCCTTCGACTATAGAAAAACAAACAATCGGCATGATGCGAACGTTCTCGAAGATTTTTTTGCAATGACCCAGTTTCATTGCTTGATTAGGCCTGAATCCAATTACTCCAGGATGGCATCTCTGATCAGCGATTTTACCATCGAGATTTATCCCACTCATTTCACCTGGATTCACGATCGCCCCCATATCGATGACTGCCAGGTAAACACCCGCGGTGAAGGATGAAAAAGGTTTTATGGGTTCTCTTATTTTTTATCGCCGTGTTGCAGCAGGGCTTTTCCGCTTCGTGTGCGCTTGTCTTCGTGCACATTGGCAGAGAGCTTCCCGGTTACTTGGAAACGGCGCTGAATCAGGCGCGTTTATTTAATCAAGACTGTCCCATTTATCTCGTTGCCAATAGAGAGGCTCTTTTGCGCTTTTCGCCAAAAACGGCAGATCCCTTGCTTGTCCAGGTGAGTTGTGAATCGCTGGATCAAACCGCTGAACACCGCGCCTTTATCCAACGGTCCAATTTGGATAAGCAGTGGGCAGGGGGATTTTGGAACCATGCGACCGAGCGTTTTTTTTATCTCTATGACCTGATGGTGGAGCACCATCTCGAACATGTGTTTCATCTGGAGAACGATAACATGCTCTATGCCGATGTCCAAGAGCTATTGCCCCTCTTTCAGCGCTACTATCCTGGGATAGGAGCCACCTTCGACAATGAAGAGCGGTTCATCGGGGGATTCGTTTACATCCGCAACGCGCCTCGTCTGCAGCCTCTTGTCGCCTTTCTCGCTGCCCATGCGCATGAGGGGCGTTATGAAATGCAGGTGATCGCGCAGTTTAAAGAGGAATCGGACAGAAAACAGATCGATTACCTACCCATCGTGATGCCGGAATATACGGCCGCACACCCCCTGATCAGCCCCGCCGGACATCGGGCGCGCGCCGCTCGCTTATTTTCTAACCACATAGAGGCATTCTCCTCTATCTTCGATGCGGCGGCTCTTGGCCAATATTTGGGAGGGCAAGACCCGAGAAATGGCCCTTCGCACCCCGGGTTTATCAATGAAAGCTGCCTCTTTAATCCCTCCCTCCTGTCCTTTGAATGGGAGCGCGATCAAAAGGGAAGACGGGTACCTTACGCCATTTATGAAGGGCGGAAATGCCGGATCAATAATCTGCATATCCATTGCAAAAGACTGCATGAATTTTCTTCAACATGAGAGGTGTCATGAAAACGCACATTTTTATCCTTTTTCTATGCTGCATCTTCCATCAAGCCTTTGCCCAGAATCGAGCCTCCAGCGCCCCTTATGTCTCGGGAGATACGTTCCGCGCTTACGCCGATTTTGTCATCGATGAAACCAACCTCCCCTTTTCTCCTGACAAGGTGGCGCCCGGCAGCACGATTTTCTTAAAAACCGATTACCTGGACCATTTTTTCAGGGAGATCCACCCCCATATCCCTTCCCGCTATATCTTGATTACGCATAATGGGGATTTGGGTATTCCGGGCCCTTGGGCGCAGATGCTCGATGACGATCGATTGATTGCTTGGTTTGGGCAGAATACGGAGGGGTGCATCCATCCGAAACTCCATCCGATTCCGATCGGCATTGCAAATAGATATTGGGGGCATGGCGACACGGTGGTTTTCGATCTGGTGAGAGGCCAGTTAGGCGCTCTTTCCAAACAACATTTGCTCTACATGAATTTTTCCATTGGGACCTATTTTCAAGAGCGCTCCCTCGTCCACAATCGATTTGTCGATCAACCCTTTTGTTTCGCCTCTTCACCACAAGGCTTGCACTCTTATTTAGTGGAGACCGCATCCTCTAAGTTTGTGCTCAGCCCGCGCGGCAATGGGCTGGATTGCCACCGTACCTGGGAAGCATTGTACATGGGCGCCATTCCCATCGTCAGAACATCGACCGCAGATGCGATGTACGAGGGATTGCCTGTGCTCATAATCCAGGACTGGCAGGAAGTCACCGAACCGTTTCTTGAGCAAAAATATGCGGAGATGAGCAAGAAAACCTATCAAATGGAGAGGATCTATGCTGACTATTGGTTGAAGCTAATCGATTCTAAAAAACCGTCCTCAAAAATTAAGGGGTGAAAATGAGATGCGAATTCTTTTTGGCGAGTGCTGCTTTAGGAATGATTCCCTTCGCAAGTGCGCTTGAATCTAGTTTAAAGGAACATTCTATCTTTGCGCAAATGGATAGTGTTCTTTTTTATTCTCAAGCGGCTCAGGATAAGTTTGTTTATGCTCTTCTTTATGGCCTGCTGGGTAAGCAAGATAAAGGTTACTACCTTGAAATCGGGGCATCGGATCCGGTGTGTATCAACAATTCCTATTTTTTTGAGAAAAATCTTCAGTGGAGCGGTGTCAGTATTGATATTTCAGATCAGTTTAACGAGCGCTGGCATGCTGTCCGAACAAATTCTTTGCTTATTGAAGATGCGACTCAGTCGGACTATGCTAAAATTTTGCAAAACTTTCCGGTAGTAATTGATTATCTCTCTTTAGATATTGATGGACATTATGATGTTGCCTTAAAAAAAGTGCTTCTTAGCAATCATGTTTTTAAGATTATTACAATAGAGCATGATTTCTATGGATATGGAGATCTCTACAGAGAGAAAGAGCGCAAAATCCTTGAAGCTCATGGTTATTACTTACTTTGTTCCGATGTGAAGAATGAAGGAAACGCATATGAGGATTGGTGGATTTACCCCACCTTCTTTCCTTCCGATATTTTTTCTGCATTGACGTCGCTTGATTTGCATGAGAAGGAGTATCCTTTGCTGATACAAGCGATTCAAACCATGAGCCTATCCCGAAAGTAAGAGGGTGTCTCCGAATTCGGAGACAGCCTCTAAGAAATCGCTTATTTTTGCCCTTTTTGATTTTTTCTTGCGATTAAGCGATCAAGGATTGCCTGGGCTTCACCTGGATTTTTACAACCATGAAACGTATAGAAATCGATTTTTCCAATCCAATTTTTGTAGCCGTGCTGGTGATGCTGATTCGTTCCGTTTTCGAAGTAATCATAGGCTAGCGCATAATAAGGATCGCAGAGGTTGATGTACTCGTTCTGGACCTGATGTTTCCAAAGGAGAACGTTTAATATCGTCTCATCATGGCAGACTGTAGCGAGATGTCCATATTGAATGTTGTGTTCTCTCCATTCTTGAAGGAAAGGGCGGCATTTTTCCGAGAAAATAATCAAAGGGACATGCACATAAGGCATCGATTTTTCAGCAATACCCAGTTGCGTCATGAGAGGTTGTTGATTATTAACTTCCCATGGGAAAATAGGACAAAGGGGATAATCGGCAGCCGTCCTGCAGTGGTCGAAAAGAACGTCGCATCCGTCGTTTAAGATGATATCTGCATCGACATAGATTCCCCTATGGATCTTCGATTCCAGGAGTATCCTCGGTTTTGTAAAAAAGACACTTTCCTTGGAAGAAGAGTTTAGATCTATCCTTTTTTTGATCATGAATGGATATTTTTCAGTAGAAAAAGGGACGTCTGCGTTAATGCCGAATACGACAATAGGGCGCGTTGAAAAAACGGACACGCTGTTCAGAAGCACTTCTACAAGCGGGAAATAGTTCTCAGTAGCGTAGGTTACAAAACTCTCTTCGATGAGCCCCTCATCGGTATAGACCACCCGTTCTTCAGAAACTAGAGGCATCCAGCAGGATAGAATTCCTAGTACGAACACACACAATAACTTCTTCATCCTTCCTCCTTGAGGTTAGCGTTCTCAATTTTTGGTAAGGCTTGAACCTAATCTCAGTAAAATTTTTCGTCGATTTTCGGGATTATTTTGGCCGATTTTCGATCCAAATTATGGGGACAATATACTTTTGTCGATATTGCCCCCAAAATTTGGATCGAAAATCGGCTCAAAAGAACCAGAAAATCGACTGAAACTTTTTACTGAGATAGGTTCTTGTAACTCATTTTCATTTTTCTTGCCCACAATTTTTTTGAACTCAAAAAAGTGCACTGCTTGCAAAATAGGCTTCGACAAGCGCATGGTTAGGAGAGCAACACCTAGCGAGAGAGATTTTATGCGTTATATTGCTTATTTTTTATCTTTTATCTCCTTATTTGTTTCAAACAAAATTCATGGATCGGAAGAAGCTGTTTTCGATGCGGCTCTGCATCGACAAGCGTTGAGCTATCATTCAGAACTGGGGGAGAGCTACTATTGTTGGAAAATTCCCAACGAGGCCTTTATAGAATTTTTAGATGTTTATAGAAATCGGCCCATCCAAACGAACTACTATGGAATGCGGTCTCATGGGAATTTCTTTCTGTGGTATTTCCTTAAGAAAATCAATCCTGCTCTGGTGATCGAAAGCGGTGTATATAGGGGGCAAAGCACGTGGATGATCGAACAAGCTGCGCCGGACGCTAAAATTATTGCGATTGATCCCGATGTGTCATCGAGAATTTATCACTCCAGTAGAGCGACCTATACAACAACCGATTTTTCTCAATTGCAACTGGATGAAAATGTCAAAGGTCCCATCGTTTGTTTTTTTGATGATCATATCGGCTTTGTTGCGCAATTCCCAGCAAGCGGCATAGCTGCCTAGCAGTCGCCTAACTTAACTTGCCACCTTGTAGCTTTTTGGTCTCCCGAATTCTGTCATTCGATTCAATACATCCAGTTTTATCGCCACTTCCGTAGCCTGGGTTGCCTCTCTGCGGGATGCCAACCGATCTCCCAATATCGTTTTATACCTAAACATCAATGTCTCGACTCGGGATCTTCGGTGATATCCGATTTCCTGTTTCCATTTGGATCGACCTTCCTCCCCAAGGTTTTGGATTCTTCGAATTGCTTCATCCCGTTCCTCGAGGCATGGGAAAGGTTTTCCCTTCTGCAATTTTGCATTCTTGTCTGGAGGGATGACCTGTTTGCCTCCCCGATCGTGGATCGCCTCGCGACAATCGACGGTGTCGTAAGCGCCATCGCCAAGAACGTCTCCTAAAGGGATCCCTTCTAGAGCTTCCATCATGAAAATCATTGCCTCCTCATCAGTCACATTATTGGAGCTCACTGCGCTGACCAGCACTTGTCCCGAATCTGCACACATCCCAACATGAACTTTACGCCATGTCCTGCGTTTCGAATAACCGTGCTTTCTGACCTTCCATTCGCCTTCGCCAAAGACTTTAACCCCTGTCGAATCAAAAACCACATTTATCTTCTCTCCAGGTTTCAGCAGCTTTCTCATTGCGATATGTAGACCTTTGGCCCGACGAGAAAATACCGAATAATGAGGACAAACAAGGTCGAGTTCCAGAATACGGATGATAGAGTCGACAAAACCCTGAAGAAAACGAAGTGCTGTACGGAAGACAGCTCGGATCATGAGTCCACAGCGAATCGCATCATCTGAATAGGTTTCTGGCCGACCAGGCTTGCCTGTCCGTTCAATAGAATACCATTTTTGGATAGCATTCTCATCGAACCAAAAAGTGATGCTTCCCCGATTTACCAAAGATCGGTTATATTCTTTCCAGTTGCGGGTGCGGTATTTATCTTTCTTCTTGGGTGTCATCTCGAACCTACAGTTTTTGTGTGGTAACAAAAAATTTATAGATTCGAGGCTCTTAGGGCAAGAGAATCTTCACCCGCAGCTATTTACGCAACAAAGCCGATCATATCAACGATTTTGATCGTATCATGCAAGCTCATGAAAAGGGGATCAAGTATTTGATTTTCGATGATAATTATCCTGCCTGTACGGATCATGAGATCTATCACTTGACTTTGAGCAACTGTTTTGAAATGGAAAGGTTTAAGGATAAAGCGGAAGTATTGAAGAAAGTGATTAAACACTACTATATCATGCCGCAAATCATCGGAAAAACATCGAACCATCCCGTTTGTGCGAAACTTGCGACGAACTTGCCGGCAATTTGGAGATCTTTGGAGGAAGTGGATGGTTCCATCAGAGAAAAAATGCGCATTTTTTCCGATGATTCTCCCGAATATCGCTGGATAACCTACGTGGAACTATACTAAGAGACTGTACTCTCAGGAAGTCGGGGGCTCGAGTTGTCTGGCTTTGACTTTGGTCCCTGAGTCTTTATTGGTGATCGTCCAGGGATACTCGGGGTTGCCGCTGGGGGTGATGGTCAGGGGAAAGGGGGTGATCCAGAAAGCGGTGTATTGCGTATCGGAAGGGAAGATTTCGTAGAGAGAGCCGTCGGTGAGGCGGATTTTTCTGCCCTGATCGATATTTTGGGATAAGTAGAGGTTTTTATTCTCTTTGGTTTCTGCCTTGGGAGTGAAATGCTGGGTGATCCATTCTTCGAGTTCTTTCTTTTGGGCGGGGCTTAACGTGGAAACGCCCGTTTTCTCTTGCACGTCTTGAGGCATCAGTTGGTCGAGGGTTCCAAAGGCATCTCGAGCAGGAAAGGCAAAAAAATAGAGGAAAGAGAAGATAGCGAGATAGGCCAAAAAAGAGGCGCGCGCAGACTGCATCTATTTCCCACTGGTTTTTGAGGCAGTTGCAAAACTCAGGTTCTGCAACTGCCTCTTTTCCCTTCTTGTAGAAATAAGAGCAGTATTTTTCAACTTCTTTCTTTAAAAATGCAATCTAAGGTGATGATTTTTTTAGGCCAGCAAGAGGCGAGAAAATCGTGTGATTTTTCAATATCCTCAGAGAGGGAACGGTCTTTGTTAATGAAAGGGATCTGGGTGCGGTAGTTGTGATAAAGCATTTGAGTCATTTGGCCCATTTGTAAATGGGGATTGTCTTTTTTCCGAAGATCAATGGCTTGTGTCGCATGCATTAATTCCATTCCAAAGAGATAATAGAGATTATCGATTATTTTGCAGGTGCGTTGCAAGATCAAGGGAATATTTGTGGCGAGATCTTCAATTTCGCCAGCGACCGGAAAGAAATCGGGGGAGATGGGCATGCTTAGAGCGCGAATTTCAGTATCGAGAGAAGTAAACGTCTTCTGAATGGCTCCAAAGACGATCGCAGAAGAATCTGGAGAGAGAAAACGGTTGAGGTGGGTAAATTTTTCAGAAGAAAGGCGCAACATCCGTTGCGTGGATGCATGGGAAAGATGGCTCAGCGCAATGCCTAATGTTTCGAAATCGATTGCCCAGTTAATCGTTTCAAAATTAGCTGTGGGGATGACGGCTCCTGAACGATCATCCAGATAGTAAGCGATTTCTTGCTCGGTGTTTCCGATGGCAGTGGGATTTAAAATCGTGATAGGATTGTCGTCGGAAGAATTTAGATGCAGGGTAATTTTTTCCTTAATCGTCTTAATGAGATCGCGTATCGTTCCATGGACTTGGCTTGCGGAACGAAAACTTAAAGGATCTTGTAATTCTCGGTCTGCGGAGGTATGCCAAAGAAAACTTCCTGTCAGGGCGCGCCTGATGTTTTCAGCGGATTCTTTTTGTCCTGTAAAAGGGCGGGCATTTTGGACCTCCTCAAGAAAAGGAGCGATGTTTCCATTAAGCCCCTCTAAGCTCAAACTAAAAATGAGATCGGATTTGTCTAATAACTGTTCTGCATCATAAATAGAAAGGGCTCCCAGTGTTGCAGAGTAGGCGTTCGAGCTCATGATGGATAGAGAGTCTTTTCCAAATGGAACAAGGGGCTTTAGTTCATTTAGAGCAAGAGCTTCGCTTGCACGCATCATTTGGCCCTTAAAATAGACATTGCCTTCCCCTATCAACGCAAGTCCTAGGTGAGCGAGAATCGTGATGTCCGCCTCTCCAATCGATCCACGGCTGGGAATGATAGGTTGGATGCCGCGATTAATGAACTCCAGCAGAAGCTGAGCGACTTCTGGTTGAGCTCCCGTCGTTCCCTGAAGAATGGAATTGAGTTTTACAAGCATGACAGCAAAGACAATCTTAGCAGGCATTTCAGGACCTGCTGCTGAGCTTGTCGCATAGAGATTGTCCCGGTTGAAGGCGATAGAGGCTGCGCGCGCTTCTTCTGTTAAGGCGTCTCCTTCAAAAAGCGTTTTGTCTTTATCCATTTGACGTGAGAAAACTCGGCCGTTCACGGCCGAGATGAATCACGCTATGCATTCTAATTTAGTGATTGTTGATTTTCAATATATTTGCGGATGATTGAAATAGGAGCTCCTCCACAAGAACTAGCAAAATAACTGGGAGACCAGAGACTTTTTCCCCATAGTGCCTGTTGAATAGATGGGTAGCCCTTAGTTTCTAAGTTTGTGACAAAGACCAAATACACATGCATTGCAAACACGCATGCCCTTCCATGTCTCAAATCTATTGACTTTTTCATAGGCCAAATTTTAGCATGGTCGGATGCTTTTGAAGAAAGGATTTAAATACCGATTAGACCCAACAGATAGTCAAAGGCAACTGTTTGCTCAGTTTGCCGGGGCTTCTCGCTTCCTGTACAATCGAGGGCTCGAAGAGAGAACAACTGCCTATGAAAAAGAGGGTCGGTCGATCACCTACTTCGGGCAGAACGATGAACTCGTTTCGCTCAAGAGACAAAAGGGCACTGCCTGGCTGCAAGATGTGCATTCACAAGTTCTCCAACAAGCCCTCAAAAATCTAGACAACGCTTTTCAACAGTTTTTCGAAAATGTAAAAACCGGTAGAAAGCCCGGGTTTCCCCGGTTTAAATGCAAAGGCATACGAGACAGCTTCCGCTATCCACAAGGAGTAAAAATCGATGGTCAGAATGCTTACTTTCCTAAAATTGGATGGGTCCGTTTTAGGAAATCACGGGAGATAGAAGGCGTCATCAAACAGACGACGATTCGAAGAGAGGGAGACCATTGGACTGTCTCTTTTAGTTGTGAAATTGAGAAATCAAAACCTCTGCCGGCGCCGATTTCTGAAGAGAGGGCCATCGGCATCGATATGGGATTGGCCCGTTTTGCTACGATCGCTTCGGGCAGAGATAACCATCCTGAGTACATTGCGAACCCTCGATTTTTTAAGTATTACCTTCCGCGTCTGAAAGTGCTAGCCAGGAGGCTCTCTCGAAAAGCCAAAGGCAGTCATAACAGACTGAAAGCAAGACAACAGCTATCAAAGCTGCATGCACGGATCCGCCATTCCCGTGAAGATTTTGCACACAAGCTCTCCACACGGATCGTCAAGAGCCACGACATCATTTGTGTAGAAGGGCTTGCCATTGCCAATCTCATCGAGAAAGGGACCCGCAATCTATCTAGATCCATTGCTGATGCAGGCTGGCGTTTCTTTTTGAGATGCCTCTCCTACAAAGCTAAGGAACGGGGAAAGCATTTTGTAGAGACTGGCAAATATTTTGCCAGCACACAGACTTGCAGTTCTTGTTACCAGATTCAAAAGATGGAATTAAAGGATCGAGAATATTGCTGTAAACATTGTCTGCTAAGGATAGACAGGGATCTCAACAGTGCAATTCTAGAAAAGGCCGCCGGGATGTCGGTCTTAAAAGCTTGTGGAGCTGCTCCTTAAGGAGAGCGATGAAGCAAGAATCCCGCGCCTTTAGGCGTGGGAGGTTCAATGAGACCCACTCCGCGATTAAGACCATAGACCGCTTTTCCCTCTTTCGCAGCTTTTAGCAGCAAATCGTGCGAACGGGAGACTCTTTCCCAAGCTGCCGGATCAATGGATACGGCGACTTTGCTTCTTGCCATTGCCACCAGATCCTCGATCGATAGGTTAAACCCGGTCAGCAAAAGGCTTTGCTCGATTGATCTTGTTTCGGCCTTGTTCCCATCTACTGCGAAGGTTGCCCGCTTGAAACCAAAGAAAGAGCTAATAAAGACTGCAATCAGAAAAATATTTAATGTTTTTTTCATAATTTAAAAAATAAATAAAATTTATGTAATAATAGCAAAATATGAGAATAAATGTCAATTATATGCAAATAACTTTAAAAATCGGCAAGCTTTGGTCTTTTGTTCGAAGTAAAAAGAAGCGCGTATAAATTTAATTGGGTTCGGGGCAGCTGCTGCGGAGGCTGAGCCGGAGGGAGGTGAGCGCTTTAGGCTCGTGTTGTCTGGCGCGGGCGAGGGATTCTGCGCGCTTTAGGAAATCCCAGGCGCGGTTGTAGTCGAGGCGCTTATAGGAGATGATGGCGAGGTAGTATTCGACGGTGGCGTCTTGGGGATCGAGCTTGTGGTAGCGCTTGAGCGCGTCTAAGGCTTCGGAGCTGCGGCCGAGTTGGAGCCAGGTGACGGCGAGTTGCAGCAGGCCTGAGCGGAATTTGGGGTATTTCTCTAAGATTTTTTCGAGTTCTGCCTGTTTTTCAAGGATAGAGCTGCGGGTTTCGTCCACGGGAAGAAAGATCGCTTTAAGGCCTTCGGCATCGATTTTTTTGCTCAAGAAGTCGTCGGGGATGTTTTCCCGGGAGACGGCGTAATCGAAGGTATAGCGGCGCAGGGGTTCTAGCAGCTTTTTTCCCTCTTCGATTTTATCGATGAAAAGGTAGTTCAGGCCGAGAAAGAGTTTTAATAAAGGGTCTTCGGGGAGATAGGGCATCGCTTTTTCATATAAGGCGACGGTCTGCGTATAGTCTTCCTTGCTCCATGCAAGGGCGGCTTGGTTGATAAAGACCATGCCGATCACCTCTTTCAGAGTTCTCTGCTGCAATAGACGCGTGTTGATCCCTAAGTAGGTATCCGAGGGGAGATTGATGCCGCGCGCGGTGGTTTCGATGTTGATGACCCGTTTGTCTTGGACATAACGGACGTAGATGTGGCCGGGGGGCGTGATGATTTCCAAAGATAGATTTAGGCGCTGGGCTATGCAGAGATATAAGATCGAGACGCCCAGGCAGACCCCCTGGCGGCTATCCAAGACGGAGGGGAGGAAGGTGTAAAGGTCGACATCCTGCGCATAGAGCGAGTGGGGAGGAAAGCGGAACTGCATCTCTTGAAAAATAAAGTGGTTGATGGCGCGTATCTTATCCTCTGGCGTGGGATGCAGAGGAAGGCGCACGGCGATTTGCAGGCTCATCAGATCGAGGCTCGCCTCGTATTGGCGGATCTCGTCTAGGGTGTCGAACTGATTGAGTAGGATGCCGCGGCCGAGGTCGATTTCGCTGCTGGGTAGAGCCAGCATCTCCTCTTTAGTCCAAACGGCATGGCCTTTGAGGCTGCGGTTGCCCAGATGCGCGCTGATCTTTTCGATCAGTTGAAGTTGCGGGACGTCGAGTTTAACGGGTGGATCGGAGGGCTGTCTGGTGATGAGGGAGACGATTTTCTGGATATCGAGAGCGGGAAGGCGAAGAGCGGGGGCTTCTTGGGGATTGCCGCTCAATAGTTCCCAAGCATGGCCCAACGCTTTTTTCCCTTCTTTGGTGTCCGGATACAGCTCATAAAAAGCCAAATGCTGCGAAAGGGAAAGGGGATCGAGGCTATGGTAAAGGGCGCGGATCGAGGCCTCTTCTTTAGCTGCAAGAGACGCCGTGAGCAGCAGGAGGAAAAAAAGAGGTCTCATCGGATCAAACTCCTTAGCGTGGTTTTAAGGGCAGGGTGGGCGGCGAGCTCTTCTAGGCTGATCCGGAAGCGGTAGGTCCAGTTCGTAGGGAGCAGGGTGCCGGGAATATTGATCCGCTCCTCTTCGGGAGAGGGCCAAACGAGTTCGGGAAAGAGAGCCAGGTATTCCTGGAGAAGATTGATGTGAAAAAGGCTCGGGGTGTGGTGGCTATCGTAAAGGAGCTCTTTTCTTTGATCTTTGCTCAGGAGGGGAGCGTAATGCCACCGTTTGAATCGGGCAAAGGCCTTGGCTTCTTCGGTTTCCCGCTGCCACCAGAGTTGCAGGGTCTCTGTATCGTGAGTGGAGACGCAGGTGAGGCTGAGGCGCGGATAGTCTTCGAACGGGATGAACTCTCGATCGCCTTCCCAGTTTCTTTCCCAGCGGATCACTTTTGTTCCGCAAATGCCGAGTTCCCGGAGGGTGGCGCGGACTTCGTCGGGCACTGTTCCCAAGTCTTCGGCAATGGGCTGCATCGAAGAGGCTTTGAGCATCATTTCAAGGATCGCTTTTCCTTGCGGGATCCAGAGCATTTTGTCTTCGGGAATGAACATCCCTTCTTTTGGAGGGCTGCCGAGGGGGATGCCCCAGATGCGGAAGAAGCCGACAGCATGGTCGAGGCGATAGAAATCGTAGAGGGTATCTGCACAGGCGAGGCGGGTTTTCCACCAATGGTAATGCGTTTTTTTCATGAGCTCCCAATGAAAGAGGGGAAAGCCCCAATCTTGCCCTGCTTTATTATAGGCATCGGGAGGTGCGCCTGCGGATAGGGTCAAATCGAACAAATCGGGTTCGTGCCACACATCTGCGCTATCTGGGCTGATCAGGATGGGAATATCGCCCATTAGAAGCATCTGTTTGGCAGCGGCGTATTCTTTGACTTGGTGCATTTGCCGGTAGCATAAATACTGCAGGGCAATGTAAAAGCAGATCTCGACCCATTCGGCATCGATGAGCAGGCGGTAAGCTTGTTTAGAGAGGTGTTTGAGATCTTGGGGCCACTCTTGCCACGGGCGTCCTTCGCATTGTTCTTTGAGCACTTTAAAGAGGGCGTAGGTCTCTACCCATGCGTGCTGATCGATAAAGGAGCGGAAAGCGGAGCTGCGGATGAGGCTGGGGCCGATCAGATCGAAATAAGCGCGGAGCCAGTGCATTTTAAGCGGAAGGAGATCTCGGTAGCAGACTCTTTGCGTGTGGTTGAAGGGTTGCAGCTCTTCTAATTTTTTTTGCAGATGGGGATACTCTTCGAGGTAGGGGAGGGAGCGCAGGGAAAGGTAAAGGGGATTGAGCGCGCAAGACGAGAGGGCGTTATAGGGGCTGGGGTCGTTGCCTGAGTCGTAAATGGGGAGGATTTGGATCGTATCCATTCCGATCTGTGCACACCAATCTATCAGAGGGAGCAGATCGAGAAATTCTCCGATGCCCGAACTGTTTGCCGTGCGTATCGAGAAGAGGGGGATGTCGATACCGTGATGAGATCTTTCCATCAGGGCGGCGTATTAAAGATCGAGCGGTTGGCGGCAGTCGGCCCGAGGGTAGGAGGGGGTGTGGAGCCCCTTTCTACAGCTAGGCGCCACTGTTCTGCCTTTTCGATAAACTGCGCGAGAAAATCAGCCGCTTTTTCCGCTTTGAGCTCGGAAAGAGGGAGATATTGGAAGAGGGCCAATTGATTTTTGCGCGAGGAAAATCCCAAGGTGCCGATCCGCGGATAGGCTCCATTCGCTTTTAAGGCTTCTTTTAAGATGTTTTCCCGAAATTTACCGGGCGGCACATCGCACAGAAAAGAGACGATGAGCAAGCTGTCTTTGGAGGGATCGATCTGGAGTTGAATGTGCAAGGTATCGTTGATATTGAGCTTGCACGCTTGATGGCGGTCAGGGTGGAGCGGGGTATTGAGGAGATCGCCGAGATCTCTGAGGAATTCTTCAAAACGGTTCATTTTTTCTCCTCTCCCTCTTCCTCGTCTTCTTCCAGACGCTCGTCGAGCTCTTCTAAAGCCTCCATGAAGGACATGAGGATGTCTTGGCGGTGTTGTTCTGCTTTAAAGAGTTTAGGAGCGACTTGGCGGACGGCATCGCGCATTTGGGTATAAATGATCACCTGGGCCACTAAATCGTCTGAGAGGCCCATTTGCATGGCCAGCTGCAACACTTTTTCCGAGGAGGGGTAGCGGTCTTGCAGGTATTTCATGAACAGCCGGGCGAGCAGCTCGAAATTGAGGCGCATCGGGACCATCAATAGCGCGCGCTGAAAGGCGCTATGGATCAAGCGCATGCGCGACTTGAAAAAGCGGTAGACGCCGAGTATTGCCTGCATCGAGCGGGTATCGGTCATCAATCGATGGAGTTCCGCGCGCGAGATCGATGGACCTTTGGATTTTAAATCCGACCCGAGGGATTGCAAGAGGAACTCGATCACCGGCTTCATCTTGTCGTAGGTGTATTTGGAGGAGAGTTCGGCAAATAGAGCGGCGGCATCGCGCGGATTTCCCGTGATATCGCGGTACATGTCGCGCAAGCTGGAGGGGTTGTCGAGGCCCTGCTCTGCAAAGGCGCGGGCTTGCGGGCCGATGTTGCGCCCCGCCCGCACTTCCCGGCCGAACTGGATGTTGAGATCTTCCTTAGCCTGTTTGACTTTAAGAGCCAGGGAACTTTCGGAGGTTTCGATCAAAAAGTCGAGAGCTTCATCGGCCAGCGAGAAATCGGGGTAGGATTCCAAGACTTTTTTGAGGATCTCTTCCTTGGTATCGTCCGTTTTAATGCGCGCTTTGAGAATGAGGAGTTTAGTGGCCTCCAGCTCATGGTTCTTTTGTTGATATTGCTCGGAGACCTCTTCCAAGCGCTTGATTTCGATGATTTTTCTGTCTTTATCCGCTCTCTCCGTCTCCTCTTCGCGCCCTTTGCGCCTGGTTCTGGTTTCAATGTCTTGAAAGCGCCTGGCCATGGCAAAGGGATTAAAGGCGTCGAGTTCAGCCCACTGGGTGAACTCTTCTTCGCTGGCCTCTTGATTGATCGCATATTTGCTGAGCGCTGCGGCTTGCGCCGCCTGCTGCGCCTTGACGATGTCCGAGTGGATCGGCTGGATCGGGGAAATGCTTTCTTCGGGCATCCTCCTCCTAAGAGAGTTGTACGCGTCCTAAAGGCTGGATGCGGATTTCCGGGACGATTTCTTGATAGGAGACGACAGCCATTTCAGGAAATTCCCCTTCGATCAGTTTGCGCACAAATCTGCGCACGTCGATAGCGGTTAGCAAGACGGGCGGCTGTCCTCCGACGGGGGTAGGGACGATGGTTGTGCGCATGGCATGCAGGATCAGCTGCACAGAATCGGGATCGAGTGCCAAGTAGGAACCGGCCGACGTTTGCTTGATCGCGCCGCGCACCATGTCTTCGATTTCCGGGTCGAGCAGATAGACGGAGAGGATCGATTGCCCTTGCGAGTATTTGTAGCTGATGTAGCGCTTCAGCGAGGAGCGCACATATTCGGTAAGAAGAACGGTGTCTTTTTCCGTTTGCGCCCATTCGCTGAGCGCTTCGAGGATCGTTCGGAGATCTTTGATCGAGATCTGTTCTTGCACGAGGCGTTTGAAGATTTCGGTGAGTTTTTGCAGAGGGACGAGGCGGGTGACTTCTTTGACCAGGTCGGGGAACGATTTTTCGACAAACTCCAGGATGCCGCGCACTTCTTGGATCCCGATGAAATCGCTGGCATGCTGTCGGTAGAAATAGGAGAGGTGCAGGATCATGACATCGAGCGGCTTCCAGAACTTAATGCCCGCTTTTTGCAGGATTTCTTGGTATTTGCCATCGACCCAGAGCGAGGGCTGGCCAAGGGAGTTCTTCGAGGTGGTAAAGGGGAGATTGTAGCGGCGCAAGTTTTCCGGATTTTCGCTGGTGAGGAGAGCTCCCTCTAAAATTTTGCCCCGCACAATCGGGACCTCATTGAGAAAGATCGAATACTCATCCGCTTCCAAAGTAGGGGATTCGGTGCGCACGTGCACCCCCGGGAAGCGCACTCCCAAATCTTGATAAAGGGCGTGGCGCATTTTGGGGATCATGTCTTCGATAAAGGTTAGTCCTTGCCGGTCTTTCCGGATGATGCCAGAGAGGTTTTTGCCCACTTCTAAAATGACCGGAAGGGTCAAGGCGTAATCATCGCCGGTTCCTCTGACCACCGTATGCCCTTCCACGTCTGTATCGAGTTTAGCGGAGGTCATTCCCGCGGCGGTTTTCGTTGCGGCCTTTTTTGTATTGTACCAGGAGATAAAACCGAGCCCGCCGAGAATCAGGGCAAGGAGGATAAAGATCACTGTCGGAAATCCCTTAATCCATGCCATCGCAAGGAGGACAAGGGCAGCGATCATGAGCGCTTTGGGCTGGGCGAGCAGTTGGGAAGAGATCTCTTTACCCAAATTGGAGTCTTTTTTCTCGCTCGAAACGCGCGTGGTGACGATACCCGCCGTCATCGAGATCAGGAGGGAGGGGATTTGTGAGACTAGGCCGCCCCCGATAGAAAGGAGGGTATAGATTTGAGCCGCTTGCAGCGCTGTCATCCCTTTCATCGACACCCCGATGATCAAGCCCCCGATGATGTTGATGACCGCGATGACGATACCCGCGATCACATCCCCTTTGACGAATTTCATCGCGCCGTCCATCGCTCCATAGAGCTGGCTTTCCTTTGTCAAGGCCAATCGTAAATCGCGCGCTTGGTTGGCATCGATAATCCCGCTCCGCATGTCGGCGTCGATGCTCATTTGTTTACCGGGCATCGCGTCCAAAGTGAAACGAGCGGCAACCTCAGCGACCCGTTCGGCACCTTTCGTGACGACGATGAACTGTACGATCGTGATGATCAAGAAGACGATGCCGCCGACGACAAAATTGCCTCCGACGACGAAATTTCCGAACGCATAGATGATGTGGCCGGCATAGGCGTGCAAAAGAATCTGGCGCGTTGCGGAGATCTCTATCCCTAAACGAAACAGGGTGGTGATTAAAAGCAGGGAGGGGAAGATCGAGAGATTGACAGCTTTCGGGATATAGAGGGCAACCATGAGCAGGGCGATGGAGACGGTCAGGTTGATCGCGATCAGGTTATCCAGAAATGTCGGCGATACGGGAATGATGATCATCATGATGATGATGATGACAAAAAACGCCAAGATCACATCGCTAGATCTGCCGATGATCCCCAGGATTTTATCTCCGCCGAGAGAGCGCGCAAGTCTGTCAATAAAATTCTTCATTTAAAAAGCTCCAAGTTGACTTCGCTCTCCTCGATCGAGGTGAGCCACTTGAGGATCTCCGCGACGGCTTCATACGTCTCCTCAGGTATATAATCGCTGATTTTCCCTTTTTCGAACAGAGTCTGTGCTAAAGAGACATTGCGCATGATCGGAATGCGGTGCTCTTGAGCTAACTTGATGATCAAATCGGCGACGGTCCCTTTGCCCATCGTCACAATCCGCGGGGCCGGTTCTGTTTCCTCTTCATATTCGACAGCGACGGCGATATGCACGGGATTGGTGATGACCGCCTTGGCGCGTTTTACCGCAGCGGGGCCTTCTTGATAGGCGATCTCTTGAGCGGTTTGGCGCCTTTTACTCTTGATTTGCGGATCGCCTTCCGTGTCTTTAAATTCTTGTTTGACCTCGAATTTTTCCATTTTCATCTCTTTAGCGAAATTCTTCTTTTGGAAGACGAGGTCGAAGATGGCGATAGCGATAAAGAAAATCCCGACCCGGATGATCACCTGAATGAGGAAGCTGCTAAAAACCTGAGCGCTCCCGATCACCGGCAGAGCCGCGGTTCCGATGATCTCCGGCAAGCTGTCATAGACCACGCTGTAGATTAAGACCATGGCGCCGACGATCTTGAAAATCGATTTGAGGAGTTCGAAAACAGTTTTGAATTTGAACATGTTCCTGATGTTAGTCACCGGGTTGAGCCGTTTGAGATCCAATTTAAACGCCTCGATAGAGAACATCGGCCCGACGATTAAAAAACTCGATAGGACGCCCACACAGGATGTCAATAGGAGGATCGGCATGCTGCACGCGAAAATGACCATGAGCGATTGTTCGATAAAGCCGCCCGCTCTATTTTGCAAATCGATATTTCCACTGATGGAGCGGAAGGTCCAGATCATGTAGCTAGAGAGCTGCTGAAAGAGAAATCCAGACATGATAATGGTCGCCGCAATCGATACGACAAAGGTAAATGCAGAAGGAAAATCTTGAGCTTTGGCGACTTGCCCCTTTTTGCGCGAATCGCGCAGCTTTTTCGGGGTCGCCTTTTCGGTTTTTTCAGCCATATTCGCAATCTATCGAAGCATTTTACTCTGCGTCAAGCCAAAAATTGACTTTGCAAAATTTGCAAGATCAAGCTAAAATTTGATGGCGCACGCGTTAATAATGTACTCGATTGAGGCTTATCTATGACATCTAATTTATCTTCCATCAAATCTCAATACCCGCTCGCCTATACGTTTTTAGCGGGGGGCTTAGCTAATGCTAGCGAATTGCTGCTGGGAGGTCAGCTCTTAGATAGGATCAAAACGCATCTGCAGGCTTATCCCCAGCTGAGGACGAGACAGGCTATCAGAGAGGTCTTGGAGCGGAAAGAGTTGTGGAAGGGGGCTCGCTGGAATTTATTGCAGGGCGCGGCTAAAGGGGCTCTGCGTTGGTCGATCAATGGAGCCAGCGATCAGGTATGCACCCAGCTTTTTTCGAAAGAAATGAAAAAACAGCACCCCTCTTTATTTGCAGGGAGTGTTGCGCTATTGTCAGCCCTCGCCGATTCCACCGTCACGTGCGCGATCGATGGGACGAAGACGTTGGAGATGTCGCGCGATTGGAAAGGGAAGATACAGATGTGGAAACTGCTCAATCAGCGCGGGTTTGGCACGCTCCTCAATGGGTGGACGCCCACTTTCCTGAAGCAGAGCTCGATCTGGCTGATCTATCTGGTTTCTTATGAAAAAATCAAGCAGATGGTCCTTGCGCTCAATCAAGGAAATCCGGTTCCTTTTCATCATAAAATTTTATTGGGCGCCGCGCCGGGGATGCTGAGCTCCCTCGTCAACACCCCCTTCGATCTCTTAAAAACCCAAGCGCAAATCGACAAGCCTCTGGGTGAAAAAAGGCTTGTGCGTTCGGCTCAGCTCATCGTAGCTCAATTTGGGTGGAGGGGGCTTTATAACAGCCTTGCCGTTAAGGTTCTCCGCTCCGGGTGGTACTCGCTTGTCACCTATCTCATCATGGACAAGCTGGATGCGCTTCCTAATAACATGAAAATAAAGTGACGGGCAGTCCCCCATTGGAAAGGGGAAACGAGCGGTGGATTCTCAGCCCTGAAGCCTGCATCAGCCGGTTGTCCGGAGCTAAGGTAAAGCTTTTGCATTTAGCGAATTTCCCGAGATCTCGGTAAGCGGCCGCAGAGGCTTCCAGCCGTTTGCCATACGGGGGATTGGTGACGATCAGCGTGGGTGAATAGGGGGGATGGTACGCTCGGATCTCCTGGCACGCGATGTCGATGTCAAAACCGGTCGTTTTGAGATGGGATTTACAGATCTCCACAGCCTGAGGATCCCGGTCGGCGCCGCATAGCTTTCCCTTCGGAAGGGGGGAGCGTTTCTGATCGGCGGTCTGTTTGACCTTGAGCCAAGCATCGCAGGAAAACTGCGGCAGGTTGACGAATCCCCACGTTTTTCTAAAAAAACCGGCCGGAGTTTGGGTGGCGAGCATGGCCGCTTCGATGAGAAAGGTTCCCGAGCCGCAAAAGGGATCGCACAGGATCTCTTCCTTCGAATAATGGGCCCGTTGTAAAATGGCGGAGGCCAGCGTTTCCTGAAGAGGCGCTTCTATGGAGTGGAGGCGCCATCCCCGCTTGTAGAGAGGGACGCCGGAGGTGTCCAGGCTTAATGTCGCTTGTCCGCGGTGGATAAAGAGATTCAGCTGCAGATCGGGCTCTTTGATGTCGATGGAGGGGCGTCCCCCCAAGCTCTCTCTTAACCGATCGCAGATCGCATCTTTGACCACAAGCGCTGCAAACAAACTGTTGCGCAACTGGGGGTGGGAGACATTCGCATCGATCGCAAAAGTCTTCTCTAAATCGAGATAAAGGGGCCACTCGATTTTTTTTGCCGCTTGGTAAAGGGCCTCCCGGTCTGGGCAAGAGAACTGAGCTAACGGCCACAACACGCGCGTGGCGAGCCTCGAGCAGTAGTTGATGAGATAAACCGCTTCCATCTCCTGAGCGACATAAACGCCGCGAAATCCCTTGCGCAGGGTGTGGATCCCCAGCTGCTGGAGCTCTTCGATGAGAAGAGGCTCGATCCCGCTGGCGCAAGTGACAAAGATCTCGCCCATTTTCCTTACTCAGTTGTGGAAGAAGAGGATCACATCCCCATCCTTGACGACGTATTCTTTCCCTTCCGAGCGCGCTTTGCCCGCCTCTTTTGCTCCTGTTCGCCCTTTATAAGCGACCATATCGGCAAAGGAAACCACCTCAGCGCGGATAAAGCCCTTTTGGATATCCGTATGGATTTTGCCGGCAGCTTCCTGAGCGGAAGTGCCCTTTTTAATGGTCCATGCGCGCGTTTCGATTTCACCCGTCGTGATGTAGGTGATCAGCTCGAGGGTTTCAAATGCAGCCTTGATCAGGCGGTTGAGGCCCGTTTCTTTTAGACCCAGGGTTTGGAGGAATTCTAGAGCTTCCGCCTCATTGAACGGAGCGATCTCCTCTTCGAGTTTGGCGCAGATGGGGATGACCCGATTGCCCTCTTTTTCGGCGTACTTGCGCACCTGCTCGACATACGGATTTTCCATCGAAGGAAGAGAGTTTTCCGACACATTTGCGGCGTAGAGCACCTTTTTGTTGGTCAAGAAAGGGTAAGCCTGCAAGTGGTGCTTCTCTTCATCCGAAACGGGAAGGGTTCTGAGGGGCTGGTTCTGATTCAGATGGTGGATCGCTTTTTGGAGCGTTTCAAAGGCGGCTGCGAGCTCTTTTTTAGCCTTGATCTGCTTTTCCAATTTCTTCGCAATGTTATCGGCCATTTGGAGATCGGATAGGATCAACTCTAGGTTGATCACTTCGATATCGGCAATCGGATCGACACGCCCCGCCACGTGGATCACATCGTCGTTTTCAAAGCAGCGCACCACATGGACAATCGCATCCGTTTCCCGAATGTTCGTTAAAAACTGGTTGCCCAGCCCCTCTCCTTGCGAAGCGCCTTTGACCAACCCGGCAATGTCCACGAAAGTGATCGTTGCCGGGATAATTTTTTTGCTATGGGAAATCTCGGAGAGGATAGCCAGGCGCGGATCATCCACATCGACAATGCCCACATTAGGGTCGATCGTGCAAAAAGGGTAGTTGGCTACCGCTGCCGCTTTTCGGGTCAATGCATTAAAAAGGGTGGACTTGCCCACATTCGGCAGCCCCACAATTCCACACGATAATCCAGCCATCTATGAGCCTATCTCCCTAATGAATAGGAAAATCTTAATCGATGGCGGGTATAAGAGCAATTTTAAGATAAGATTTTAACAGCCTACCTCGTTGCTCGCCTGCATCTGCAAGTTCCTGAAGCCATGGCCTATGTGCGGAGCAAAAGAGGCTGCGCCATCCATTATGAACGTTCGGAATTCTCTACCCTCCTTTCCGAATGGGCCCGCCATCAAAACAGCCAATAGGTTCTCTAGAATGGAGCATCTTCAAGCCTTAATTCAACGATAGTCTCTTAGCTGATCAAGTGCGGCAAGCGCTTCTGAAAATGCATTGGGCCGAGGAATTGGACTCGAGAAAACCATGTGTCTAAACCGGTCTAAGGCAGTGCCCTCGGGGCTTGCGCCTTTTGCTGGATAGAACATTGGATTTTTCTCTTCGTGGATGAGCACATCTAATATAAATTCCTTTAAATCATTTTCTGAAACAGGGGTTTTGCGGATATATTTTGTTAATTTTTCATTGTCGTTAACAAAAGCGTCATTTTCAAAGTAGTAATAGAAAGGAATTTGAAATTGCCCTGTTGAATAACAATCTTCAAAATAGGACATCAGGATGCAAGGAAATGGCTCGAATTTAAGGCCTAATTTTTCAACATTTAAGCTATATCCGCTTGCAAGGTAGTCTGACATTTTTATTCCATTAAAACTGTTTGTTTTTAATGGGTAAGTAAATAGTTTTAATAACAATGTGTTAGCGTTTTTTTCAGTTGCTTCTTGAAAAAATTGTGACAGGTCGTGTTTTAATTTTATCATCAAAAATAAACAGAATAGGTGGTTTGTTTTAATGTAATTAAGGATCTCAGCGTATAGGCTCTTCGCTACTGCGTTTGCATTAAATTTTGCTCTGAACAGGATAAGCTGCGCCGCGACGCTCAGGCAGTCTATACGTCTAGTTCCCACTAAATTTTGAATTAAAAGGGTCATATCGTATTCTTTTAGATAATATCTATGATTTGATTCGCTTAAATCAAAATCTCTAGTTTTTTTATCTAGTTCTTTGTTTAATATAATACATTTCTTGAACGCTTTAATGAAATCATCTAATCTGGTTTTATTAATTAATTTTGCTTTTTGTTCATAGGTTGTGGCAGAGGCGTGGTCAATGTCATAGGTCAGATCTGCAACGCACCGATTAAACACAGGCTCCCAGAGCAGGGTATTGTTTTCCTTTTCCATTTGCAGTAGCCGCCACTCTTTGCAAACCAGAGCGGTTTTTCCCAGTTCTGCAGCTGCGCCTTCTGCAGCCTGAGAAAAAATACGCAGCTTACAATCAGCTGGCAGTATTGAAAAATAATCATTGTGAATTCCGCTCATGAATTTACCGCATCCTTTTTGAGAACAGTTTCTAAAAAAGAAAAATAATCGCACATTGACAATATTTTTTCCATTCGTTATCTCATGATCCATTGGTGCAAATTTAACCCAAGGGAAGTTTATGAATAAAGCAATTGCGTTTTCGTTAGCCTGTGCAACGTTAGCAAGCCATGCAATCTATGCAGTTGAAGAGAGAGCCCAAACGGCTCAGCCTACTTTGAAAGTAAATATGTCTGATCAAAAAACGATGAGCTCTTCGGATATGATGGACATGGATAAAAAGGTGATGGGGATGTCTCAAGAGATGATGGATATGCAGCAGAATATGATGGATCAAACGATGTCAAAGAGTGAAAAAATGATGCTGAAACATATGATGATGATGAATCAGAAAACGATGATGATGAATCAGAAAATGATGCATCAGCAAATGATGATGGATAAGACGATGCCTTCGGATATGAACATGAAATACAAAGAGATGATGAAGCAAAATCAAGAAATGATGAATCAAAACAAGGATATGATGAAAAAAATGGGATAATTCCTGCTCTCCTCCGCCCCGGTGCGGCGCAGCTGCCCATCGGGGATCTCTTCAGCTTTTCAATTTTTCACTATCTTTTTCGTCTTCAAACATGAATCCCGAATTCAGGCAAACAGATCCTTTTTAAGAAAATCGGATTTCGGCCATTTGGTCGGGAAGAAGGGGGCTGGAAATGTGCAGGGTATCTGAGTGGAGGAGCGCAGTTGTGGAGCGGTGATTGATTTTAACGGGGTAGGATCCTTCGGGGGGATGGCATAGGTGTTTCAGGGAGAGGGTGTTTTTTATGAGCGGGCCATAGATGGAATAGGGGCGTCCGAGGAGGGCGGAAGCGAGTGGGAGTTCTCCTTTTTCGATATGGGCGCGGATGCGCCCTGAGGAGACAACCTCACCTTGAACAGTTGTTTTTTCTAGGTATTCGACAAAGAATCCGAGTTCTTGGCCGAGTTCGCGCACGTGGGGTTCATCGCCCTGCTTGTTTTTGCCGAAGCTGGCGCCCTTTCCCAGGATGAGGAGGGTAAAGGGGTAGGCTGTGCGCAATGTTTTTAGAAAGAGATCGAAGGGTTGTTCCGAGAAGGCGGAGGTGAATGCGAGGAGGACGACGAGATCCACCCGAGCTTGTTCTAGTAGCAAGAGTTTATGTTCGGGCGTGCAGAGGAGAGGGGAAGGAGGGCGTTGGGAGAGGACTTGCGAGGGGTGATTTTTGAATGTGAGCACAGCGCTTGTGCCGTATTTTTTGAGCCGCTGCAAGATGGCTAGGTGCCCGAGATGGATCCCGTCAAAGCTGCCGATCGTTAAGGCCAAAGGAGCCGGCAGGGAGGGGATCTGGGAGATCTCATCGACGATGATCATGGGAGTATGGAACACCCTCTAAGAAAGGTCTCCAGCTCGAGGCATGCGCTCAAATGAAACGGGCCGCTGCGGGTGCGGGTGAGTTCAACCAGATGGGCGCCGCATCCGAGCCGTTGGCCGAGCTCATGGGCGATGCTGCGGATATAGGTGCCTTTGGAGCAGGTGATCGCAAACTCTAAATAAGGGTAGGTGTAAGCGAGGAGCTGGGTATGGAGCGTGACTTCGACGGTGGCTCTGGCGATGTCGATCCCTTTGCGGGCGAGCTCGTAGAGTTTTTTTCCTTGGACTTTTTTTGCTGAGAACATCGGAGGAATCTGCTGGATGGTTCCTTGGAAGTGAGAAAGCGCCTCTTCAACGTCGGCTAGAGAAGGGATATGCGGGGAGGCGGCTGTGACTTTTCCGTCGCAGTCATAAGAGTCGGTGTCGATGCCTAAATGGGCCTTTGCCCGGTATTCTTTATCCTGGCAAAGAAACTGGTTTGATTGGCGGGTAAATTCTTTGCCGACGAGCATCACCATCACCCCTGTCGCAAAGGGATCGAGGGTGCCGGCGTGGCCAATTTTTTTAATCCCTGTCGCCTTTCTCAAGGCGGCGACGAGGCTAAATGAGGTTCTGCCTTTGGGTTTGTTCAGGAGGATAATCCCTTCGCTAGGCGTATTAACCTGAGTTTTGGGTTTAATTCTCTCGGAATCAATGATCTTTTCGCGGTTTTTCTCCTCTTTGCCCTCAAAAATAGCGCCTTCGGCTATTTCCTGCGGGCAAAGAGGAGAAAAACCATCGAAAACCTCTATTGATTCTGAGGAAAGAAACCCAAAACTCAGGTTATTAACATTCATCCGAAGAGAGGGGTTTGCGCGCTTTTTGCTCATCGTGGATCTGGCCTAGGAGGGCGTCGATGCGCATGTGTTGATCGACGGAAGTATCTAGCCTGAAAGTCAAGGCGGGGAAATAGCGCATGACCACCTTTTTAGAGGCGTGGACGGCGATAAACCCCGCAGCTGATTGGAGGGCTTCCAGCGTTTGTTCCTTTTCTAGATCGGGTCCTATCACGCTAATGTAGACTTTGGCGTGCTGAAGATCGTTGGAAATATCCACGCGTGTAATGGTGACAAGCTGATTCACTCTGGGATTTCGAACATTGCGCATCACGACTTCTGAAATCACTTCCTTTAAGAGGGAATTAAGTCTTTCGATCCGTTTTTTGACCATGGGGAGTGTCTATTAAAGTTGCTGTTCGAGGTAGGTGATTTCGTAAGCTTGCAGGATGTCCCCTTCCTTGATCTCATTAAAGCCTTGTAAAAGGATGCCGCACTCGTAGCCTTTGCTGACTTCTCGGACATCTTCTTTGACCCGTTTTAGCGAGGCGATAGAGCCTTTCCAGATCGCTTGGTTGTTGCGGATCACGCGGATCTGCTCGCTCCGTTTGATCACCCCATCGGTCACTTGGCAGCCTGCGATGACGCCCAGCTGCGACGCTTTAAAGGTTGTTTTGACGAGGGCTGTGCCTGTATCGGTCTCCTGGGGGATTTTATCGAGCAGGCCGAGCATGAGTCCCCGCACATCATCAACAGCGTGGTAGATGATGTCGTGCAGCTTAACGATCACTTTATTTTGCTTGATCAACCCTTCGGCATGGCTTTCGATCTGGGTATGGAAGCCGATGACGGTCGCTTTAGAGGCTGCAGCCAGCTGAATGTCCGATTCGGAAATCTCTCCGACGGCCGTTGAAATGATGTTGAGGTCTATCTTTGAGGAAGAAATTTTAAGCAGGGATGTTTTGAGGGCTTCAAGAGACCCTTGCACGTCCGCTCGGAGGATTAAATTGAGCGTTTTTTTCTCCGCATGATCCGCTTTTTGCTGGAGCAGCCCTTCTAGGCCGACCCGTTTGAGCTGTTGCAGTTGCGTGTTCTTATGCCCTTCTGTCCTTCCTTCGGCAAGTTCGCGCGCTTCCCGTTCATTTTTAACGACGATAAATTCGCTTCCCGCTTCGGGCAACCCCGAAAGACCTGTAATCTTAGTGGGGGTGGAAGGCCCCGCTTCTTCAAGTTCTTTGCCATGCTCGTCATGCATGGTTTTCACACGGGCCCAATTATGTCCAAAAACAAGGGAGTCTCCCAAACGGAGGGTGCCATTTTGTACTAGTACGGTGGCTACAGCTCCGAGCCCTTTATGCATTTCCGATTCGACGACGCTGCCGCGCGCTCTCGACTTAGGATTTGCTTTAAGTTCGAGGATTTCCGCTTGAAGAGCGAGCATTTCCAATAGCTCTTTAATCCCTGCGCCGGTTAATGCGGAGCAGTTCACGGTGATGGTCGTTCCTCCCCATGTTTCCGGGAGAAGATTTTGATCGGCCAACTGGCGGTAGACATTGTCGGCATTGAAGTTGGGCTTATCGGATTTGCTGAGCGCGACGACGATAGGAACATGGGCGTTTTGCGCTTGTTGAATCGCCTCTAAGGTTTGCGTGCGGATCCCTTCATCTCCGGCGATCACCAGCACGACGATATCGGTCACGTCGGCGCCTCGCGTGCGCATGGCGGAAAAGGCTTCATGGCCGGGGGTATCGAGAATGGTGATGTCTCCAACAGCCGTATGGCATTTAAATGCGCCGATATGCTGGGTAATGGCTCCCGCTTCCCCTTCTACTGTGTTGGCCTTCCGAATGGCATCGATCAGGCTCGTTTTGCCGTGGTCGACATGTCCCATGAAAGCGATGACGGGCGGGCGGATGATCAAGAGGGAGGGGTCGGCTTCCTGCACCTCTTGCTTGATCGTTTTGTCGGTGATGCGGAGCCTCTCTTCTTCTTTGGTGTCGATTTGGAGTTCACAGTCAAATTCGTGGCCGAGCAGTTGAAGGGTCGTTTCATCGTCTAAAAAATCGTTGAGCGTCAGGACGACGCCTTGCATAAATAACTTGGAAATGAGCTGAGAGGCTTTGAGTTTCATTTCGGCAGCGAGATCCTTGACGGTGATCGGCAGGCGGATGCTGAGTTGTTTGGGCCGGATGATAACGTCTTCTTCGATCGATCTCGATTTATGGGAAGGGCGTCTTTTGCGCCAGGCCTCATCGTCGCTGTCGCGCAGCCCTTGTTTATCTCTCGAATCGAACGAGCGTTTTCCTGGCTCTAGTTTGCGCTGGGGTTTGAGATCGCGGTACTCTTTAAAGCCGGGTGCTTTGCGCGGAGTTTTGTCTTCCTCCAACGGCTTTTTAGCGGCAGGCTCTTCTACGCGCGGAGGTTCTTTCTTGGGAGCTAGCTGTGCTTGAGGAGCGGACGGAGCGGTTTGAGGAGATCTTGTCTCTTTGTGTACAAAGGGAGGGCGCGCGGGTTGAGGGTGGCCCTCTCTTCTTATAGGAGGACGTGGAGAGGAAGGGGCTGGATGTTCGGGGCGCACGGGCGGCTGCGGGGCGCTAATCGTAGGCTCTGGCTTAGGCGGGGCGATTGTTTTTTCGACAGGAGGAGGCGCTGCTTCTGCTTTTTCGGGAAGAGGAGCGGCCGCTTCGGGCGCTTCCTCTTTTGCTTCCTCTTTTTTTTTCTTAATCGCCGGCGGTTGTTTTTTAAGCTGGTTTAGCTTAAGAGCTTCAGCAAGCTGCGTGTTTTTAATGTTTAATTTTAAATTTTTGGCCAACGGTTACATCCTCTTTTTTCTAATTTGATCCAATATGTTGTTAGCCATTTCCATGCTGATTTCTGGAATGATCGCCAGCTGTTGAGCGGTTGCTTGGAGCAGTTTGCGGGGGGTATCGAATCCGGCGCTGATTAAACTTTCGATGATCATATGGCTCATTCCCTCAACCGCCAGCCGTTCATCCAGGGTGGGGTCGTCCGCTGCGGCGATTTGAGCGCGCTGGAGAGTCATCAAATGTTGGTATTCGCTCATCTTCTGCACTTCTAACTCAACGCCGAGAAGGGCCCCATTCAAACGGGCATTCATCCCGCGTTTGCCTAGAACGGTGGGGTAGTTCTCATCATCGACGACGATAGAAATGGTTCCTGCATCGCCGTTCACGTTGATTTTTTTGATTTCGATGGGAGCAAGAGCGCTTTGGAGAAGTTGGACAGGATCGTCCGAGTAGGGGATGATATCGATTTTTTCGTTATTGAGTTCGCGGATGATATTTTTAACGCGCGTTCCGCGAATGCCTACACAGGCGCCTACAGGATCGACCTTTGCATCCTGCGAGCGAACGGCGATTTTGGTTCGATATCCCGCATCCCGCACGATTTTTTCAATCACCACGGTGCCATCATTGAGCTCGGGGACTTCTTGAGTAAAGAGCTGTGCGACAAATTCGGGATGGCTTCTCGATAAAATGACCTCCGCTCCTCCATTTTCCGTATCGCGCACTTGATACAGGAGCGCCTGCACCCGATCGCCGACGTTGTACTTTTCTGTTTTAGGATAAAAACGATCGGGGAGGACGGCTTCTACTTTGCCCAGATCGACGATCAGCGTGGATCCTCGGATGATTCTTTTGACGGAGCCTGAAATGATCTCGTTTAAACGGTGGCGGTATTCCTCATAAATCACATCCCGCTCTGCGCTGCGCAATTTTTGCGAAATCACCTGTCTTGCCGTTTGGGCTGCAATACGGCCAAAATCTTGGGGTGTGACGTTGATATCAACCCACTGGCCCAGTTCGCAATAAGGGTTGAGTTTTTTCGCCTCTTCTAAAGTGATCTCCTCTTCGGGGATCGTCACCTTGTCGACCACTTCTTTTTGGGCTACAACCTCAATATTGCCTGTCTTGGAGTTGATGTGTACGGAAACATTGATCAGCCCTTTGGTGCTCTTGCGCGCCGCGGCGCGCAGCGCCTCCTCGATAGCACCGACGATGATATCGCGCTTGATCCCTTTTTCACGTTCTAAATACTCAAAGATAGCAACTAAATCTTTATTCATCCGCTGTATGCCTTCCTTTCAGGCCTGTCCACGAGTCGATCCGAAATCATGGACAGGGGTTTATTTTTCTAATTTCTAGCTTTCGCCCTGATTCTCATCCTGATCTTCGTCCTCTTTTTCGGAGGATTTTTCCTTCCGCTTTTTAGCAGGCGCGCGGGCTTTGGTTGTCCCGACGACGATGTCATCGCGGTTGTATTTGTTCTTATCGACCAGATACTCTTTGATGGATAGCGCGATTTTTTTGTGTTCGGGATCGAGCTTGATGACTTTTGCAGTCACCTGTTCGCCCTTATTGATCACATCTTCTACCTTGCCAAAAGGTTGATCGGAGAGTTCCGTTACATGTACGAGGGCTTCGATCCCATTATCCAGCTCGATAAAGGCGCCAAAGGCGGTGATTTTCGAAACGATCCCTTTGACAAGGGACCCCACGGACATGGTCTTTTCAATCGATTCCCAAGGGTTGAGGCTGAGCTGTTTGACGCCTAGCGTGATTTTTTTGCTTTCTTTATCCACGGACAGGACGATCGCTTCAACCTTGTCTCCTTTTTTCAACACTTCTGAAGGATGGGACACTTTTTTAATCCAGCTTAAGTCGGAAATGTGGATGAGGCCGTCGATGCCTGGCTCCAGTTCGACAAAAGCTCCATAGTTCGTTAGGTTGCGGATTTCGGCCTGAACGCTGCTCCCGATCGGATATTTCTTTTCGACATCCTCCCACGGATTTTTTTCGGTCTGTTTGATGCCAAGAGAAATTTTACCCTCTTCTTTTTGGATAGAGAGAACGATCGCCTCGACCTCATCGCCCTTGTTCACCACTTCGTTCGGATCGGTGACATTCTTTACCCAAGACATTTCGGAGACGTGGATCAATCCCTCGATGCCGGGCTCCAATTCGATAAAGGCTCCGTAAGGAACGAGGTTGACAATCTTGCCCTTTACGCGTGTTCCGGGAGGGTAGCGGTGTTCGATCTCTTCCCAAGGATTGGATTCTTTTTGCTTCATTCCAAGAGCGACGCGCCCCTTGTCTTTGTCGACATGCAGGATCATCACTTCCAGTTCTTGGCCCAAATGGACCATTTCGGAAGGGTGTTTGATCCGCTTCCAGGTCATGTCTGTGATGTGCAATAGGCCGTCGATTCCATCGAGATCCAGGAAAACGCCGAAATCGGTGATATTCTTGACGATTCCCCTGCGCACTTCCCCTTCATTGATATTTTCGAGCATTTCCGCTTTGCGCGAGATCCTCTCTTCTTCCAGCAGCTCCCGTCTCGACACGACGATGTTTTTGCGCTCGGTGTTGATCTTGAGGATTTTAAATTCGTAGGTATGGTCGATGTACTCATCGAGATTTTTGATCCGCTTATTATCGATCTGAGAACCGGGCAGGAAGGCCTCCATCCCGATGTCGACCATCAGGCCGCCTTTGACCTTGCGGATGACTTTACCTTTTACAATGGAGCCTTCTTTACAGTGGTTGACGATATATTCCCATTGTCTTTGGCGGCGCGCTTTTTCGCGGGAGAGCACGATTTGTCCATCTTCCCCTTCCGCTTGATCGAGAAACACCTCCACTTCGTTATCTAGATAGAGCTCGGAGGGTTCGGCAAATTCATTGATGGGGACGAGACCCTCTGATTTGAGGCCAACATCGACAACGACAAAGTCTTTGGTGATTTCGACGATCCGGCCTTTGAGAATTTGGCCAGTGCTCATCGAGGATACGGAACCCTCGCCCGCTTTTTCTTCTTTGACGTTTAATAATTTTTTAAATTGGTTGGCATCTTCTTCTTGAAAATCGACATCGTCAATGACTTTGCTGTCGCTCCAGTCGTGCTTGGGGTTTTTGGACATGTTAAAGGTTTCTCCTCGGGGTTTATAAAAATTGCAGAAGAACTCCTTAAGAGAGTGTGGACACCCTCTTCATCAAACTAGGAGTTCCTCATAAAGGAAAAACATTAACAAAAGATTAGTAATAAAAGCAATGGGAATTTCGAGGGCAGTCTCTAAGAGACTGTCGTTGAAATTAAGCTTCTGTCGATTTTTGGGTTCTTTTGAGCCGATTTTGCATTCTTTTTTGAGGGGTAATATCAACTTGCGTATATGACCCCCCAAAAAAGAATGCAAAATCGGCCAAAATAATCCCCAAAATCGACGAAGCCTTAATTCAACGACAGTCTTTAATTACAATAATATGCGTGGTAGTCCTTGAGATTGAGGAGGTGGATGTGGATGGCTTTGGGTCTTTGCCGTTCGATAAATGCCTTGGCTTCTTCCGGAGTCCGGACCCCTCCGTATTTCAATAGCCAGCCGGCCGCCACCGTAGCGCTCCGGCCAACGCCCGCCTTGCAATGCAGATAAACGTGGCGCCCCAGCCTTCTCTGTTGCTCGATGAATTCGACCCCCTCATCCACCCTGTCTATGGGCCGCGCGCCGAGGTCGTCCATTTCAATCAGTTTGTGTTCGATGCCTTTGGCTTTCCACTCTTCAGGTAAAACAGGGGTGGTAAAAAGCGTAGTATGTTCTAACTCAAAAGGTTCAAGAAGGGTGAGGATGGCCCCTGCTCCGGTTTGCGCGGGAATGGAGTCTAAGTGTTCCAAGTTTTTAAGGGGGATGCTCCCGAGCGTCATCACATCGTTGATTTTATGCCACCAGGTCCAGTTACCTAAAGCGTGGCATGCGACCTTTGCAAGCAAAGTGACTTCGTAATAGATTAATTTGCGCAAATGAAATACAAAATAACCAGTAGCCAATAAGCTGACGCCTAATGCTGTGAGTGCCAAGGGGAGGGCGATGCCGCCCGTACAGACGAGCGCGGCCACAGTTAACGCGGCTAAAACAACTCCTTTACAAGCGAGCCAAAAGAGGGGGCTGTAAATGATTCGTTTAAAGAGATCGGAGATAGAATGGCAGCGATCGTGCGCTTCTGGGATAGAAGAAATTGGATTAAAGAAATGTCTAACAATACAATCATTATTTGTTATAGTTAAAGACATAATACCCTATAAATTTTATTCTTATTATATAATAAGCGGTTATTTATGAAAACAAAAACAATTGTAATGAAATTTGGAGGGGCGGCGGTGGCCACGCCGGAGCAATTTGCTGAAATTGCAGAAATTATTTTAAAGCGCGCGGCGGACTATGAACGGATCGCGGTCGTTGTTAGCGCCATGGGCAATACGACGGATCAACTAATCGCTTTATCTAAACGGGTGCATGCCAATCCGCCGCGGCGCGAGCAGGATATGCTGATCTCGGTCGGGGAAAGGATTAGCATTTCTCTCTTGGCGATGGCGATGGCGATGAAGGGAAAGGAGGCCATTAGTTTTACAGGAAGTCAATCGGGCATCATCACCTGCTCGCGGCATGCCGATGCGCGGATCATCGAGGTCAGGCCTAAGCGGCTTCTCCGCCATCTGAATGAAGGGCAGGTGGTGATCGTCGCCGGTTTTCAAGGGGTCAGCTTGGAAGGGGAGATCACGACGCTGGGAAGAGGCGGATCGGACACCTCTGCGGTGGCTCTGGGAGTTGCCCTGGGTGCGGATAAAGTGGAGTTTTACAAAGATGTGGCCGGAATTTGCGCCGAAGATCCCAAAAATAATCCCGAATCGCCCGTGTTTCCTCGGCTCACTTATAGAGAGGCATTGGAGATTGTGGAGAGGGGCGCGAAGGTGTTGCATCCCCGTTGTATCCTTCTTGCTGAAAAAAATCAGTTGCCTCTTCATGTCCGTTCGTTTAAGCAAGAGGGGAGCGGAACAGTGATCGGAACGCTTTCCCGCTTTCCGGAAAGCCCTTGTCACTATGAAGAGGTTTAATGTTGGAAATCGCCACTGTCTACGATTCTTTCCAACATTCGATTCACAGTGGATCGATTCGGAATGGATTGAGGCAGATTTTGCCCGCGCAATTTAATCTTGAAGAGCAAAAAGAGGAGTTTAAAGCGCTTCTGCCGGTTTTGAGATGGTCTGCATGGGGCGAATCGCCCCGCCGATTTTCTCTTTTCCTTCTCTCCCGTTATCGGTTGAATGGGAGCAAATTTTTCTATGACATGATCAGCCGTTGGTTAGTTCCCGGAAAACAGCTGAATATCAGTTTGTTTTTTGCCACCGATTTTAAGTTTCCGGAGTGGGATGAAGAGCGCTACGCCCTCTCTGAAATGGTCATTTGTTTGGACCGGGAGCAAGATGTGGAGATCGCTGCGCGCAATCTCCCCTTTCTCGCCGAAGAAATTCGATTGGGGACAGCTTCCATCTATCACGCGAGCCGCATCCTAGAGATCAAAGGGCTTTCAATCGATGAGAAAACGGTCTTAATTCAAGAGCGGATTTCTTCTCTTGTTCAATGGAAGCCTGCCGATTTTGATTATGATATTTTCGATCAGATGCGCCATTTTTTTATTAGCTGCCGGCCCGAGTTTAAAGCGATGAGAGGGTGCCAACATTTGACCCGCATCATCACCTACTTTTATTTATTTCGAAAATCCTTAAAAAAACGGGTTGAAATCTCGCCTCAACAGCGGCATGTGAGTCTGAAACTGCACCGGATTCCCCTCCATGTTCCCCTCGGCATGAAAGAGGTTCTCGGCGTTTACGCCGCGATGAATTTTCTAAAGGAGCACGAGGTGTTCGACCAGCAGCATCTCTTGCATGCTGTGCGCAACTATCTCCCGCAGGCGCGCGTTGTGGAGAATTCTTTTTTGACAGGAGAGCAATCCGACGATCAGATCCGCCTTGTCTATCTCGAAATCGAAAAGGAAGGGGGAGGAGCTTTTTCATCGGAGGAAATAAAACGGCTGCGGGTGGGGTTGCCGGCGGATTTAAAAAGCAGGGTCGAGCAATTGGTTCGTCCTCTGTTTATGCCGCGCAATGAGGAAGAGGTGATGCGCCATATCGTCACGTTAAGCCGCCAGCTGAAATTTGCCCGCGATATTCCCCAGGTGATCATTCATTTTGATGAACAAAGCGATACAGAGCTTATGTTTACCGTCATCCTGGTGCGCGTTTTGCAGCCGGACAGCCTCTTTATCCAGCACCAATTCGATCGGGCCGATTCCCCTTTCCAATTGGTGGTGGACCGGATCAAAAAAGTAGGGATGATCCGCAATAAATATCCCAAAGAAGCGATCGTTTTTCGTTTAAAATTGCCTATCTCTTCTTTTTTGCGGAAAGATCAGTCTGTCGATCTTTACCGAGCCAGACAGCATGTGGCGGCGGAGCTGCAGCGCGTCCTCGGAGAGGTGCGCGATTACAATGGGGGGATGATCGCTAAGCAAATGGAGGCTTTTGCCGTTTTAAAAGAGTCGCTTGGGGATCTAGCCCGCCGGCATGAGTTTTTGTTGGAGAATTTTTTTCACTCCATTTTTCCGATCGAGATGCGCAGCGTTCTCCGCCCCGATCTCCTAAAAACCCTTTTTTTGATGCTTCTATCCATGATCGAAGAAGGGGAAGGCGATTTTCAAAGCAAAGAGGAGGAGAGCGCGCTTTTGGTGTTAATCGGTAAACACGGCGCGAGAGTCTCCGATGCTCGGGACGTTGTTGCTGAGCCCGCCGGTCCTTTGGAGCTGCCTTCTTCGCAGCTTGTAAAAGTACAGCTTCAGGCCTTTGATTTCATCTATCTAGGGTATATTTATTTTTCCGATGATCAAGAGGAACGGGCGCTATTTCTCCAGAATTGGAACCTGTCCACAAAGTAATTTATTTATATAGAACTGGTTATGTTCTTCTAGGCAACGAAGTCTTGACTTTTCCTAGATGGGAAGGTATAAATCTACCTTTACCCTCAATGCTATTTTCAAAATGAAAAAAAGTCCGATTATCGTAGAGCCCTCCATCCTGTCCGGCGACTTTGGATGCTTGGCAAGGGAGGCTGCCAGAGTCGAGGAAGCGGGAGCGGATGCGCTGCACATCGATATCATGGATGGCCATTTTGTTCCCAATCTCTCCATGGGTCCAAGAGCTGTTGCGGCGATCCATCGGGCGACAGAGTTGTTTTTAGACGTCCATGTGATGATTTACAATCCGTTTGACTATATCGAGCGTTTTGTCGAGGCGGGCGCCGATCGCTTAACGTTTCATTTTGAGGCGACAGAAAATGTTGAAGAGACCCTCGATTATATTCGGAAGTGCGGCATCAAAGCAGGCCTTGCATTTTGCCCCGAGACCTCCGCTTCTATGATTCCCAAATATCTAGACAAGTGCGACTTGGTTTTACTGATGACCGTCCAACCCGGATTCGGGGGGCAGGAATTCATGCCCGAGGTGTTAGAGAAAATTCAATTTACCCGGGAAACGTGCGAAAAGCGCGCCCTTCCTACTGATATTCAGGTGGATGGGGGAATTAATGATAAAACGGCGAAATTATGCATCGACGCGGGTGCCAACGTGCTCGTCTCCGGCACGTATCTTTTCAAAGCTCCGGATATGCGCAAGGCCATTGAACAGTTGAGAGCGCTTTAATATGAAAAAAATTGTCGTGATCGGAGGAGGAACGGGTAATTTTGCCGTCCTAAAAGGGCTGAAAAACTACGATGTCGATATCAGCGCGATCGTTTCGATGGCCGACGACGGCGGCAGCACAGGGATATTGCGCGATGAGCTCGGCGTGCTGCCTCCCGGCGACGTCCGGCAATGTCTGGTCGCCCTTTCCAATTCCTCTAGATTGATGCGCAGTTTAATGAATTACCGCTTTGAGAATGGGGGGTTGGGAGGGCATAGCTTTGGCAATTTACTCCTATCCGCCTTGGAAAAAGTCACGGGGAGTTTTGAAAAAGCTGTCGAAGAAGTGGGGCGGATCCTCTTTATCAAAGGAAAAGTGATCCCTGTGACGACCCACCAGGTGCGCCTAAAAATGATTTTAAACAATCGTAAACTCTTGGAAGGAGAAAAAGAGGTTTATCTCTCGCAAGAGATCGATCAAGGGTACAAAAGCATTTACTTAGAGCCTTATCCCAAGGCAAATCCCCATGCGATCGATGAGATCATGAATGCCGATCTCCTTGTCCTCGGACCGGGGGGATTGCACACGTCATTGATTCCGAATCTACTCGTCGAGGGGGTAAGCGAGGCTCTTAGAGAAACCCAGGCGAAAAAAATCTTCGTCGTCAACCTGATGAATCGCAAGGGCCAGACAACCGGGTTTAAAGTGAGCGATTATTTAAAGGAAGTGGTCCGGTTTATTGGAACGGATATTTTCGATTTTATTCTCGTGAATAATCAAAAGCCTGCGCAAGAGTTGATCGAGGTCTATGCAGAGGAGGGGGATCTCGTTGAAAATGATCTGAAAGATGACCGCGTTCTATCGGCTCCCTTCTTAGGAGAGGTAGAGTTTGGCGCGAAAAACGATCTCATTAAACGAAGTCTGATTAGGCACGATCCCAAAAAATTAGCCCAGGAGTTGATGAAAATTGTTAATCATCTTTGATTTAGACGATACATTGATCGATACCTCCGGATGCATCACCCCGGTTAAACTCGAGGATGCCCTTAGGCGCATGGTCGAAGCGGGGCTAGATATTCCCTCTTTTCCCGAAGCCCTCGACATGCTCAGGCGGCTAGATGATTCTTCAGAGAGCGCGCGCCACACGTTGGCTGAATTTCTTGAAATCAATCATTTGGATAAAAAATTTTTAGAGATCGGCGTGAAGGAGGTTTATGGGAATCTTCCTCCAGATCTGCCTATTTTTTCTAGAGATCGCGCCGTGGAAGTGCTCCTGGATTTGAGGGCGGTGCACGAACTGGCGCTTGTCACAATAGCCTGCTATGGCAAGCCTGAGCAGCAGGAGTGGAAAATGAAAAAAGCTGGTATTGATTCTACAATTTTTAGTAAACTCATTGTCAGCGAAGAGCGGAATAAAAAGCCTCATTATCAAGCAATTGCCGAAGAGCTCGGTTTTGAAAGGGGAGAGGTGATCGTCTGCGGAGACCGCATTGCGGTCGATCTCTCGCCTGCTAGAGAGCTGGGCTATAAAACAGTGCATATGCGCTGGGGGCGGGGGCTGAATGGAGCGGGGCCGAGAAGCGATGTGGATTACACGATTACAGAGCTTGTAGAAATCAAAGAGATCATCGCCAGCCTCATGAGTTTTTCATCTTTTTAACGAACAGGGATCGAATGACGACGAGCAATCAAATCACACCGGGAATGACACTATCTATCGATGGCAAGATCTACCGGGTGGAGTCTGCTGTGAAGGTGACAGTAGCTAAAGGGGTTCCCTTCGTTAAGACCAAATTGAAAAATTTGATCTCCGATGAGTTGATTGAAAAGAATTTTAAGCTAGGGCAGGCAGTACAAGATGTTTCTCTGACGGAGCGCCGCCTAGAGTATCTCTATCTCGAAGGGAAAGATTACTTATTCTTGGATATCGGGAATTTGGAACAGGTGCTCGTTCCCGCTTCGATCATCGGAGATCGAGTGAACTACCTCAAAGAGGGGACCGAATTAAAAGCGATGTTTTATGGGGATTCTATCTTCTCTGTCGAGCTCCCCCAATTTCTCGAGTTGATGGTTGTCAAGACAGAGTCTAGCGAGGATACCCTTCATGTCGCTAACGCGACGAAGATCGCTATTTTAGAAACAGGCGCTAAAATCGAAGTGCCGCTTTTTGTGGAAGCGGGTGATATTATTAAGGTTGACACGCAAACCAATGAATATATCCAGCGCGTGTGATGTGATAGGGGACCATTTGTGGAACTGAAGCAAATTAAAGAATTGATGGCTGCTATGGAGAAGGCCGGCATCAAGAAGCTTAGCATTAAAGAAAAAACCGGCTTTGAGCTGCACTTGGAACGGCATGAGGACACAGTCCATCTGCATGCGCCCCCCGCTTCAAGGGAAATCGAAGGACAGCCGAGATTTCCCACCAGCTCTCCACCCCTAGAACGGCCTCTCTCGCGCGAAGAAGGGCAAGAGGGGAGTAAACAAGCGAGCGGTAAATATGTAACTTCGCCGATGGTGGGGACATTTTACGCCTCCTCCTCGCCCGATGATCCTCATTTTGTGAAGGTGGGAGACCGCGTCGATGAGAATACCGTCGTCTGCATCATTGAAGCCATGAAAGTCATGAATGAAGTGAAAGCGGGCTTGAGCGGGGTGATCGCGGAGGTGTGTGTGAATAATGCCCAACCTGTTGAATTCGGCACTAAAATGTTCCGCATTGTATAACTCGACTTTGTATAATTTTATAGAGGCATCTCCGAGAGAAGCGCTGGAAAAATGATTTGTTTTTTCGCTCATTTATAGTACTTTCGGCTATTAATTTCGCGAAAAAACAAATCATTTTCAGAGCGCTTCCTCTGGATCTGCTAGCTAAAAATTGTACAAAGTCGAGTGTAAGAAGTCATGCAAAAGGTCTTAATTGCTAATCGCGGTGAAATTGCCGTTCGGATCATTCGCGCTTGCCATGATTTGGGGCTTCAGACGGTAGCTGTCTATTCTCAAGCGGATGCCGAAGCCTTGCACGTCTTGCATGCGGATGAAGCGATTTGCATTGGCGAGCCCCCTGCCCTGAAATCTTATTTAAAAATTGCCAATATTCTTTCCGCTTGTGAAATTACCGGCGCCGATGCCGTCCATCCCGGTTACGGATTTTTAAGTGAAAATGCCAATTTTGCTTCGATCTGCGAAAGCTGTGGTCTCAATTTTATCGGCCCCTCTCCGGAAACCATTACCCTCCTGGGCGATAAGGCCCGAGCGAAAGCCACTGCCAAGAGCGTCAAGTGCCCTGTCATCCCTGGATCGAACGGAATCGTAGAAGATGTAAACGTCGGCCTTAAGGAAGCCAAGAGGCTCGGGTTCCCCATTTTCATTAAAGCATCTGCGGGCGGAGGGGGCAAGGGCATCCGGATCGCTCACGATCCCGATGAGTTTATCCGCCAGTTTGCAGCGGCTAGAGCCGAAGCGGAAATCAACTTCAACAATCCCGATGTGTACCTGGAGAAGATGATCGTCAATCCCAGGCACATCGAAGTGCAGATCATGGGGGACAAGCATGGCAATTACCTCTATTTGGGCGAGCGCGATTGCACCATTCAGCGGCGCCGCCAAAAATTGATCGAAGAAGCCCCCAGCCCCATGCTGAACCCCTCTCTCAGAAAAAAAATCTGCGAGAGCGCCATCGACATCGTAAAAGCCGCCCGCTATCATTCCGTAGGAACCGTCGAGTTTTTGCTGGATGAGAATAAGCACTTTTACTTTATGGAAGTCAATACGCGCATTCAAGTGGAACACACGGTTACCGAAGAGCTAACCGGCATCGACCTCGTCCGCGAACAAATCAAGATTGCAATGGGAGAAAAGCTTAAAATAAAGCAAAAAGATGTAGAATTCAAAGGGCATGTGATCCAATGCCGCATCAATGCGGAGAATCCAGCCAATCATTTTGCTCCCTCTCCCGGACTCTTGGAGTATTATATTCCGCCGGGCGGCCCGCATGTGCGGATCGACAGCGCTTGCTATTCCGGCTACCGGATCCCGCCTAATTACGATTCGATGATCGCCAAGTTGATCGTGCGCGGCAAGGATCGCGAGGAGGCAATCGCTGTTGCTAAACGGGCTTTAAAAGAGTTTCACATTGGCGGAATACAATCCACCATCCCTTTTCATCTCTACATGCTTCAGGACAAGCGTTTTTTAGAAAATGACTATTTCATTACTTATATCGATCAGCTCATCCTCGAAGGATGTGTGTTTAGTGAAATAAAAGAACAATGAAAGGGATCATCCTCGCCGGGGGGGCCGGTACACGCCTATACCCGGTCACTCTGGGGACGTGCAAGCAACTGCTGCCCGTTTATGATAAACCCCTGATTTACTATCCCCTTTCTGTGTTGATGTGGGCCGGGATTCGGGACATTCTCATCATTTCGACGCCGGCTGATCTGCCTCGGTTTCAATCCTTGTTCGGCGATGGAACCCATTTAGGCCTCTCTTTTTCCTATGCCGCCCAACCGCGTCCGGAAGGGATCGCCCAGGCTTTCTTGATCGGGAGCTCGTTTGTAGGCGCTGACTCCGTGGCGCTGATTCTCGGAGATAACATCTTTTATGGGCACCATCTTCCCGAGCTATTGGAAAGCTGTGCCTCTTTCGAGACAGGGGCGATGATTTTTGGCTATGAAGTCAAAGACCCTGAACGTTACGGCGTCATCGAATTCGATGAAAACCGCCAGGTAAAAACCATTCTCGAAAAACCCGAGCAGCCCCCTTCCCGTTACGCGGTCACGGGTTTATATTTTTACGACAATGCGGTGATCGAAATCGCGCGTACGCTCACCCCCTCCTCGCGCGGGGAGTTGGAAATCACCGATGTCAATAACGCCTATCTTAAGCAGGGATCTTTACAGCTCCGCTTATTGGGAAGGGGATTCGCTTGGCTGGATACAGGAACCCACGATGCGTTGCAAAAAGCCTCGGTGTATGTTCAGACCATCCAAGAGAGGCAAGGGATCAAGATCGCCTGCATCGAAGAGATCGCTTATCAGAAAGGGTTCATCGACCAAGAACAGCTGAGCAAGCTCGCCCAGCCTCTTTCTAAAAGCGAATATGGAATCTATCTTAATTCAATTGCTAGAAGTTTTCTAAACGTTTGAGTTTTAAATAATGCGCTTCGATTCCATTTGCGATCTCATCGAGATCGTCTGTGACCGTGAGGAGATCTAAATCTTCCACAGCGATGTTCCGGTGCGCCGCCACGCAGTCGCGAAGCCAATCGAGAAGACCCGACCAATATTTTTTTCCGACCAGATAGATGGGAAAAGGTTTTATTTTCTGAGTGCGTATCAACGTGAGCGCTTCGAAGAGCTCATCCAATGTTCCAAAACCGCCCGGCAGGACCACAAAAGCTTGCGCATAGCGCACGAACATCACCTTGCGCACGAAGAAGTAGCGAAATTTAAGCAGGTATTTGTTATCGATGAACGGATTAGGCGCTTCTTCGTAGGGCAGATCGATGGTCAGCCCACAGGAGGGACCCCCTCCCATTTTAGCACCTTCATTGGCCGCCTCCATAATGCCCGGGCCGCCTCCGGTGATGATCGCAAATCCTTTTTGGGCGATTTTAGAGGCAAGCTTCGAGGCGATGTTATAGTAGGGATCATTCTCCTTAATTTGCGCCGATCCGAACAAGGATACGGAAGGGCCGATCGAAGTCATCGTCTCAAAGCCATCCACGAATTCCGCAAGAATGCGGAAAACCCGCCAGGCATCAAAAGAATGAGAAAAAGAATCTCTCATGGCAAAGGGCGTTTTAGGAGTTTTCCGCGCACTTTTTTCTTATGCGGCAAGTGCGCGTGTTTACCGTACACCACCTCGTGCAGGTTTTCGATGGCCATGAAAGCGGTGGGATCTTCACGCAGGATGATCTCTTTGAGCTCGGATAGATCGAGGCGTTCGACGATGATGAATAAAATTTCGCGCGCATCGCCTGAAAATCCCCCTCGCCCATGCATGATCGTCAGCCCCAGCCCCAGCTTATTCATGATCACATCGGCGATTTGTTTGGGTTTCGAAGAAATGATGAGCACCGATTTTAGCTCGTCGAGGCCGACAATCACCATATCCATCATTTTGAAGGCGACAATATAGGTCATCAGCGACCGCAAGGCGATATGCCAATCTTGGAAGATCACCCCATAGGCTGCAAAAATAAAGATGTTGATGAAAAGCACGACCTGCCCGACCGTGAACCCTCTTTTGCGGTTGATGATGATCGCTAGAATTTCCGTTCCGTCGATGCATCCTCCGTTGCGGATGATCAGCCCGCAGCCGATGCCTAAAATGGCGCCGCCGATCACGATGATTTCCAAAGGATCGCTGTCAAAGGGAGGGGCATGTTCCAGCACGGCTAAAAAACCGACGAAGAATAACACCGCTACCAGCATGTGGATGACGAACGTGCGCCGGATATACCGATATGCCAAATAAACGAAAGGAAGGGTCAAAACCACCACGAAGTAGGAGAGATAATTTCCTCCGAATATCCTGGCCAATATCAAAGAGATGCCGACGATGCCCCCGTCGATCAGTTGATTGGGCAATAGGAAAATGCGGATGGAAACGGCTGCTAAAAATGCGCCGATAGTGATCCAAAAGAGAACCTGCGCATGGTGAAAAAACGATTTAACTGAAGACTGTGGCATATTTGATAAGGTATATTCTAAAAGATCAATTCACACAAGAAAAGTGCGCGGGAGACGGGGCTCGAACCCGCAACTTCCGCCGTGACAGGGCGGTGCTCTAACCAATTGAACTACTCCCGCATAAGAATTGGGCGCAACAGGACTCGAACCTATGACCACCTGTGTGTAAGACAGGCGCTCTACCAGCTGAGCTATACGCCCGAAAAAGTATATATGTTACTGTGTTTCTAGATTTTTCTCAAGCGATTTTGACATTTATTCCTAAAAGGGATAGATTCCCACCGACTTTAGATGGGAGGTAGCGATGGCTAACTTAGAATTTGTTGAGATCACCACGATCAATCCGCGCATTCTCGTCGAGATGCGCTACGCCACTTCGAATAATTTCTTAGGAAGGCCTCTTTATAAATGCGCCAAATGCGCTCTGAGAAAAGAGGTTGCCCTTAAACTCGATACCGTTCAAAAAAAACTCGAAGCGCATGGTCTCGGCTTGAAGATTTTCGATGCCTACCGCCCCCTCTCTGTGCAGAAAATTTTTTGGGAATTTCTGCCGGATGATCGGTATGTGGCAAACCCCGCCCTCGGCTCTAAGCACAATCGAGGAGCCGCGGTCGATGTGACCCTTGTCGATCATAACGGCCGTGAGCTGCGGATGCCCACTCCTTTTGACGAATTCACCACGAGAGCGCATCGCGATTGCTTCCAATTGCCCCAGGTGGCGATCGAAAACCGGATTCTTCTAGAAAAAATGATGATCATGAATGGGTTTATCCCTCTGCCAACCGAGTGGTGGCATTTTGATGATGTAGAGTGGATGCATTACCCCATTGAAGACATTCCTTTAGAAGAGCTATGCGTCTAGTACTAGCACCGGTTTTTGTATGGGTGCTCCTGCTAAGCGCCTGCAATCCCAATTCTATAGAGGACTTTCGTTATGAAGGGGAGGCAAAGAGCCACGCCCTTGCTGCTGAGCTAAGGAAAATCCACACACGCGAGCAGCTCCTAAAAGCGGCCCCGCTTTTGAAAAAAAGATTTAATAGTCTGGTCGATCTGATGATCGAGGCGCGCGCCTTTCAACAAAAACATCCCGAAGAAACGGCAGGCGATTTCGATCTGGATCAGCATCCCGCCAGCGATGCGCTGCGGGAAGAATTGGAGCGGATCTACCATTTAGAAGGGGGAAAAGAAGCGATCGAACAGGCACAAAGAGAAGCCCTCTTGCGCTTAGATGCCTTTGAGCGCAAACTTGCTAAGAAGTTGTCTCCGAATTAAGCTATCTATTCCTTCTCTTACGAGGCTGTATCGATTCTCCCGGATAATCGCAGAGGTACGCAGGACCTGGACAGGCGATGTTCACAGAGGGGCTGGGCGGCTCGTTGCAGTTTTGGTTGAACCCGAAGATCTCGTTCAGCACGCTCGAAATCCCCCCAAAACCATTCAAAAATCGAGTAAAAGCATTGGTAAATATAATCCCTTGTCCCAAAGGAGTCGTAATCCCGCTTTTGACCGTCACAGAATTGTCTCTAAAGAACGAGTAGACGCCGACGGCGAAAGCCTGATGGTTGGCGACAGAATTGCCCACTCGATAGCCCGTATAGCCCAAAGGTCCATAATTGAGGGGGGCATCGTAGGGGAATTCCGCCTGGAAAAAATAGCAGCGGCCGTTATCTGCGTTCCACCGGCACAAATCGTTTAGGGTGTGCTCGCAGGCAAGTCCGTAGGCGGTCACGTTATCTCCATTGATCACGGCCCCTGTATTGCAGGCGTTATCCCCGTTAAAAACCAGACCCTGGCTATCGTGGTCGGCTCTCCATAGCCAGAGGTTGTCGCAAACCACATGGGCGCTATCGATCCGAACCATGAGCTCTGTTTGATTGAAAGGTTCGTCCGGGTCGCCGCTAAATCTTCCCACTCGGGCGAAACAGTCATATAGAAAACCGCTAGTGATCGAAGGATCCCCTCCGACCGCTCCCCATTGGAGCAGGGTGGGAGTCACAGGGGATGTGCTCGGGCCGGCCTGGAATAGAATTCCGCCGATCCTCACCCCGTTGACGGAGCCGACCGTAATGCAGGGATTGCCTGTGGAGGAGATCAGGATAGGGAATCCGATTCCCAAAATAACCGTATTCTCGTTATTGACTAAAATCGATTCGGTGAGGCTGTATATTCCTGGGGTCAGGATGATATGGTAGCCCAAGTTGAGTTGAGCGTTGATCGTAGCCGCGGTATCTGCAGCAGCAGTCGCTACGTAGACCTGCGAGAAGTCGACAGAGACCGTTGGAGTGCTATTGTCTGCCGATGTCCCTACTTTATTCGTTTCAACTTGGGGAATGACAAGCGTATAGGTTGTCGCGGTTGCATTAGCTGTGATATAAGGCTTTTCCGCAATAATCGGGGTCTGGGCAATATTCGTATAGGGATTTCCCGTGCAGGTAGCCGTGCAGGAAGAGCTTGTGCAGTTGACGCAGCCGCAGGGAGGCGTTCCTGTGACGCAATTGCTGCAATGGGTGGGAGGGGCGCCCTGGCACCCCACGAACACTTGGCTCCAGACGCCATTGGACCATGCCGGACTCGTCGATCCGCTCGGTACAGACAGATCGGTGTTTCTGGTGATCCATTGCTGTTGCGTACCGGAAACAACGGCGCTTTCGGTCATCGATGTCCCCGTAATCGTGCAATCTGCCATGAATCCGCCGCTTGCGAACCCAGAATTAAAATTGGGAGAGGTCAGTTGAAAGAGGAATAAAGTTCCGTTCACGTTGACTTTGCGCAAAGGAGCCGCTTGGGAGACCGCCCAAGTCATCCCAATTAAGGGTGTCGAAGACCAATGCGTTGCGGGCGTTGTAGAAAAATTCTCCGCAGAGCGCCAGAAGCTATTTAACGCCCCGATCTGAAAGTTATTGTTGCCTTGCGGAGAGGAGACAGAATTGATCGTTGTCGCCGAAGGGCTCGTTCCCAGCCCCAGAATCGAAGTGTAGTACCCGATATTGATCGTTAGCCCTGTATACGTCCCTGGAGCAAATAGGAGCGCATAACCGTTATTGACAAACTGCCCATGATCTGGCGGTGTTTGCCCTCCATTTGTAGCGAAAATGGCATCGCAGGTCGCTTGTATGGTGGCAGTGGAGGTCGCAGAAGTAAAAATCTTGACGTTCGCAGGCCATGCCGGCGGGTTCGGATTCGCAGCGAAAGCCAACATGCTGTAAAGCATGCTTGCAAATAGGAAACGGTGCAACGTTTTCATCTAGCCCTTCCTTGAACTCGACTTTGTACAATTTTATAGCGGCATCTCCGAGAGAAGCGCTGGAAAATTACTTGTTTTTTCGCTCATTTATAGTACCTTCGGCTATTAATTTCGCGAAAAAACAAGTAATTTTCAGAGCGCTTCCTCTGGATCTGCTCGCTAAAAATTGTACAAAGCCGAGCTTGAATTAAAACAGACTCTCAAACAAATATCATCTTGATCCATTTGATAGCAAGAAACTTAAAAAAAATATGTTTAAAAAATCTCGCTCTTTACTTACCCTCAAATGAATACTTAAAACAGCGCGGGGTATCATTCTATGGGATTTTCTCACACACCTAGACGATTTGAAATGCTAAAAACAGCTTTTCCGATATTGAGCATCTTGAGCTTTTTCAATTTACATGCAGACGAACCCCCGCCGGCCCCTTGTGAGTTTGATCGGGGCGATCAAAGCTTAAGCCCATGCATGCCCGGAACTTATAACTGTCCCGCTTCGATAAAACTAAAAAATTCCTGCCAGCTGTTTGCCACCGTCTCCTACCTCTATTGGTACGCTGGCGAAGACGCCCTGGATTTAGCGACGACAGCCGCCTATTTAAGCATAACGAATGTCGTGATCCCCTCTAATTGCGAAGAGAAGACCATTTTCCAGGATTTCGATTATGCCTCCGGATTTAAAGTCGGAATCGGCGGCCGTTTGGGTTCAGATAACTGGATCGTTCGGGCGGATTATACCTGGCTGCATCACTCCACGGAAAAATCAAAATCCGCAAATGGATCGAATAGTATAGGGGAGAACGCCTTATTTTTGACAGACTGGTTTTATCAACAATCCACCCAGGGACAGGGGATTGCCGCTTCCCATCTTTGTTCGAAATGGAAATTGGAACTCGATTGGTTAGATTTGAGTTTGGAAAGACCCTTCTATTCAGGACGCCAACTCATCTTGACCCCTTTTATGGGCTTGCGCGCCTCTTGGATTGAACAATCTTTAAATATCCATGTCACAGATCCTCTGAACGTCGATCCGGGGACCCTCACAGTCAGTTCCCGCAACCACTTGAATTCATGGGGAATTGGACCTAGAGCTGGAATGGACGGCCGTTTTCTGCTAGGAGCTGGATTTAGGATTCAGGGAGAAATGGGCGCTAGCTTATTGTATACCAAATTTTCCAAGGTCTCCCACTCCGAAGATCCCTTTGTAGCGTCCGGCTACATCGTTTCCTATGCCATGGATAACTATTCATGCGTCCGAGCGATGGCAGAGGCTAACTTGGGTCTAGGCTGGGGAAGTTATTTGTGTAACCACAGATACCATCTCGATTTTAGCGCCACTTATGATTTCAATTATTTGTGGTCGCAAAATATGCTCCGCACGCTGAACGATCTCCAGATCATTGGGACAAATGGAGCAGCCGGCGATCTCTATTTGCAAGGGCTGACCTTGACCTGTTCCCTGGATTTCTAGTAGTGCCCAACCAGAAGCAAAAGGGCCATCGCACCCATTGCGATGTCTTCTGTGAGGGTTACAGTAGAGAGGGGGACATCCAAGACAGTTCCCATGCAAGCGCAGCGCACATCGAGCCCTCGGATCAAAGCCCTGACAACGCCGATCGCTCCCACCCCTAAAACAATCAGGGTGAGACAGTAGACCCATACAGGCGCAAAAAAGGCTAAATAGCCAAGTCCCAACCCCAGCTCGATCAGCGGGTAAATATATCCATAGGAAGGGAATCTCGAGGCGATGAGATCATACTTTTGAAATCCCTCCGCAAAACCGCTTGGATGAAAGATTTTTAGCATCGCGAATTGACACAGAAAAAACCCCATGAAGCCATGCATCCAACTCCTCATTTCAAATAGAGGAGCAAGCGCGGTAGCTGCGAGAGCAGCGATCAAGATTAAGGAAATCAACGGCCAGTATTTCATTCCATTTCCGGAGCTGTGAACAGATTCTCAAAAATCCCTTTTCGGCTTTTCAAGAAGGCATGATCGGTAAGCTCGTGGATATGAACCGGAACGGCGGTCATGTATCCTTGTTTGAGAAATTCGATATCGCTCTCCTCCTCTTCCTCATGATCCGCCCATTTGCCGCCCAGCCAATAATAAGAATACCCTTCAGGATGTGTTCTATGTTCCGGATTTTCAATCCAGTAGCTGCGCCCTTGACGGGCCAGTTTAAAGCCCTTGATGGTACTGACCGATTCAGGGAAATTGACATTGAGAAAAGTTCCAGGAGGGAGGGGATGCTCGAGCAGATGGCGAATGACCGCCGGAATGTGCTTTTCTGCCAGGGCATAGTTAGGGTTGTCAAATTCGCTGCTGGAGAAGGCAACGCCCGGAATATTGCGCATGACCCCCTCGATCACGCCGCCGACCGTGCCGCTATATAAAAGCGTCCTTCCCGAATTGGAACCCTTATTGATCCCCGACAGGATCAGGTCCGGTTTTTTATCCAAAAGCAGGCTTAGCGCAATCCTCACGCAATCCACTGGGGTGCCCGTCACTTTCCAGGCAGGCGTGCCCCTTTCCCAAGGGACCGGATCGATGTGTACAGGATCCCTTAAAGTCAAGGCAAGCCCGACTCCCGATTGTTCAGCAGCCGGAGCGATCACGCTCACATGAGCAAAATCGACGACAGCGCGCCAGAGATGCATCAAGCCCGGAGCGTGGATCCCATCATCGTTGATTAGGAGAATATGCGGTTTCATATCCCCTATTTTACAACGTGCGCCACTTCTTGGGTATTGATATATTTGCTAAGAGACTCTGGAAGCTTAATTCGGAGACAGTCTCTTATGCCAAGTCAAATAGGAAGTAGACAAAATAGCCAGAAATCCGACGGCGAATCCTATGAGCATAGAGGGGATATGTAAGGTAAAAAATTCATTAAAATAAGGCCAAACTGCAGCGGTGATGCCGCCGGAGAGAACCCCCGCCCAGGCGCCGTATTTATTCACTCGTTTAGAATATAGCGAGAGAATGAGCAGCGGCCCAAAAGAAGAGCCCAATCCCGACCAGGCATAAAGGACTAGCCCATAGATAGTGCTGAGTTTTCCATAAGCGATCGCGAAGGCAATGGCGGACACTAAGACCACCCCTATCCTAGAGACGATGAGCAATTCGTTCGAACTCGCATTTTTTTTAAACAACTTTTTGTAGAAATCCTCTGTCAAACTGGAAGAGAGGACCAGAACCTGCGAGCTCATGGCGTTAATGGTCGCCGCTAATATCGCGCATAACACGAAGCCGATGATCATAGGATGGAAGACGTGGCGCACCATTTCGATAAAAACTTGTTCCGAATCTTTTATTCCCAAAGGAAAGTAGACGATGCTCACTAAACCCACCAAGGTAGCCGCGCCGAGCGATATGACCATCCAAGACATCCCGATGTATTTAGACTTAGGCATCTCATGGACATTTTTGATCCCCATGAATTTCGTGATGATATGGGGTTGTCCAAAATAGCCAAGCCCCCAGCCTGCCATCGTAAAGAAAATGGTCATCAAACTATGCCCGGAGAAATCGGGAAATAAAGACATGGGGATCTGTTTCATTTTGATCGTATTCACCATCGTATCCCAGCCGCCGATTTGGGGAATCACGTAAAGCGGTACAAAAATGATCACCAGCATCAGAAAAAAACCCTGGAAAAGATCGATCCACGCCAACGTCACATATCCCCCTGTGAACACATAGGGAACAACGATGAGGATCCCGATCAGAATGCCGATGACATAGTCTAAGTTGAACAGCGTTTCCAGAAGCAATCCCAGGCCGACCAAGCCGGATGAGATATACGTTGTGTAGAAGAAGATCAAAATCAAGGCCGTAAAAATGCGGATAAGCCCCGAGGTGTCTGCCAGACGGCTTTCAAAAAAAGAGGAAAAAGTCAAGCTGTTGAACTGTTCCGTCGCTACCCGAATTTTGGGCGCGATGAACTGCCAATTGAGATACATGCAGACGATCAACCCAATCGCTGCCCAGCTGCCTGTAAGCCCTTTTGCAAAAATTAACGCCGGATATCCCATGAACAACCAACTGCTCATGTCGCTTGCGTGCGCCGCCAGAGCGGTCAGCCAATAGTTTAGAGATCGATCGCCGATGATAAAGTCGGAAGCGGATAGATGTCTGCGATAGGATAAAAAGCCGATTGTCAGCAGAATAATGAAATAAATGACAATCGCCGACAACTCGTATAGGTACATCCCTTATTCTCCTAAAACCGGATCATATAGAATACAAACTATTTTCTGCTAGCAATACTCCTAGAACGAAGATTTTGGGGGATTGGAAGCTTTGGTAGAACCATAACGCAGGCTTGCTTGGGAGAGATTTTCGCGCGCATTCGGAAACATTTCCTCCAGCTGGGCGATCAGCTCGCTGGTTTGGCGGCGCATCGAGTGTTGTCCGACAGGGCATTGGCAGACGATCCGCGCGAAGCCATATAGGTTGGCAAATTCCCTAATTTCCTTCTCCGAGATATAGATCAAGGGCCGGATGATCGTGACCCCGTAATCATACATGGGCACTTTAGGAAGGTTTGCAGCGAATTCCCCTTTGTGGAGCAAATTCATGAGAAGCGTCTGGATGCTATCGTCCCGATGGTGTCCAAAGGCAACCGTCGTCGCTCCTACCTCTTTGGCCGCTTCAAAAATCAAACGGCGCCGCTCTCTAGAACAGCTATAGCACTCCAGCGTCTCCCGTTTTTGCTTGGATGTCCGCACGATCAAATTGACCCCGAGTTCTCGGCAAATGCCATGCAGGAAAGATTCCGCAACCCCAGCCCCGCACGAAAATTCCCCTCCCACATGGATCGCATGCAGCTCCCAATCCGGAAAGCCCTTTCCGGCAATTGCCCTCAGCAAAAAAAGCAGGCTCAAGCTGTCCTTGCCGCCGCTTAAAGCCACCGCCAGCTTATCGACGCCGCTTGCCAGATCGAACGTATATAGCGCCTTGCGGCACATGCTCTCTAGCTTTCGTCCCAGCCCCGTCCAAGGAGGCCTAGCAATCGGTAAGGTGAAATTTTTCATAAAAAAATATTAATATAGTCTCTTAAAACGGGAAGTTTATTTCTTTAATTTAAACCATTCAAGAGTTATCTTATTTTTAAACCTCTGAGGTAGTGATGCAAAAAGTTGGTCGGAACGACCCTTGCCCGTGCGGCTCGGGAAAAAAGTTTAAAAAGTGCTGCGAGGAGAAAGTGGCGCGCAAAAAATTCAATGCCCATCTCATTTCGGGAGGGGAGGAAAACAAAGCACAGAAAATCGGGACTTCTTTTTTTCAGCGCCTAGCCCCCCCTCCACAACCTTCACAAGAAACGCCCGAGAATAAGGACGTGATCATGTGATTATTTCTTGAGATCAAACGCTCCGTTTGTTATAAATCCCGCTTATCTCATGCTGGTGTAGCTCAATTGGTAGAGCACCCGACTTGTAATCGGACGGTTGAGGGTTCAATTCCTTTCGCCAGCAATTTCCCGGGGGTGTCGCATAGTGGCAATTGCAAGGGACTGTAAATCCCTCGACTTCGGTCTCCGCTGGTTCGAGTCCAGCCGCCCCCAACTCCTCTATGAAAATTCACCTGAAAATCTGATCAAATTTAAGCTGTTTTTAGCCCTAAAAAGGAGGCTCATGGGACAGCAATACTTCACACACCTCTTTGCAAAGAGCTGAGTCCAGAAGCAACTATTTCCAAAATGGAAATAGTTCAAATGGAGGGGCAGCGTCAAGTTGCACAGCAAATTGAAGTTTACATTGCCACGATGTTGATACTGATAACTCTATTGTATTTCTGTAAAGCTCGTAAATCTTTGAACTCAAATGGGTTTTCAGTTGTTTTTGAACCTTGAACTGGACTCGAATAAGACAGCAATTCTCATCACATGATTCCCACACTTTTCCTTAAGAATGTCTCGAACTTTAACCGATCTTGTTTCATCCTATTTGACGGCGTGGAAACCCAGTCCTTTAGGACTGGGAGGAAACGCCGCTCCTTTATTTAACTTGAGTTTTAAAATAGATTTGAGTATTTTCTGCAGCCAATGAAACGCACGATTTCGATTAAAATTAAAGTTGCTGCTGAGGATAGCCAAGAGCTTTTTAAGTTGGGACATCATTTTGTTTCCGCCTGCAATGAAATCGTCCCCTTTGCAATGGAATATCGATGTTGGAATCGAGTTGCACTCCACCATCTTTGCTATTCCAAAATTAGAATGGAATCTCCACTCGGCTCTCAGATGGTGTGCAATGCGATCTTTGCCGTGTGCAAAGCCTATAAGAATCGAGGCATTGAAAAAAGCGAAGAAGTTCCAAAGATTCAGTTTCGCAAAAACGCAAGCGTCCATTTTGACAAACGGACCTATTCGATCAAAGGAAAAATTCTTTCTCTCTACACTTTGGGTAAGCGGATTAAAGTGGAAATGAGAATGAGCGACTTCCAAGAGCAGTATTTTGCTCAGGGTATTCCCAAAGAAGCTGAGTTGATCTGTAAAAAGGGAAAATGGTTTTTTAACCTTGTGTTGGATCTTCCCGATCCCGCCTTGAGCCAAAGCGACACGCTGCTTGGGGTGGATCTTGGGGAGAATAACGCGGCTGCGATGAGCAGCGGCAAATTGATTTGCGGAGGCAAGATTCGCTTTCAAAGGGATCAATATCTCGCCATGCGGCGCAGGCTTCAGTCCAACGGTTCTCAGTCGGCAAAACAATTGCTGAAGAAAATCTCTGGCAAAGAAGCGCGCCGGATGAAACATGTCAATCATGGGATGAGCAATGAGATTGTGAAAGAAGCCCTTCAAATGGGCGCTGGGATGATTGTTCTTGAAGACTTGAAAAACATGCGCAAAAGGATCAAAGGCAGCAAGCGAAACAGAACTCGTCTGCACCGCTGGGCCTTTAGTCAATTGCAACTGTTTGTCGAATACAAGGCCCAAGCTCGCGGCTTGGGGATTATCTACATGAATCCAGCTTATAGCAGTCAAATTTGCTCCTTATGCGGTGCTCTTGGCGCAAGACAAAAGCACCGTTTTACATGTTCTTGTGGAAACCGACAGCACAGCGACTTGAATGCAAGTCGGAATCTCTGTAGGTTTGCTCTATCTGCCGATCGAGCAACGTGCGCTGTAAACCGCACGCATGTGGCAGTTAATCGCTGACCATAAAGCTTTCGCCTTTAGGCGAGAGTTGTTTACAGGATTACAATTATATATAAAACCAATCTCCAGGGTAATATGAATCTATTATCAATGCGTCCTGTCATGTTTTTATTGTCATGTATTCAATTGCTTACATGCAACTGTCTCAGGGCAAATGAGCCCTCAAACGAATTGCAGGTAGCTATTTTTGGCTTCGGTGGACGTGCTCAAGATGTTCTTACAGAATGTCTACAGCTACAACAAGAGACAGGTAAAAGAATTCGTGTCGTTGCTATATGTGATGATCATGCCAAAGAATCTTATGATTTTTACGTTAAAAATAGACTTCCTACAGAGCTGACAACAGAATATGCTCGACTTTTTGAGTCAGACAGCATTTATCCCGATACGGAAGAAGGTATTCAAGCTCTTTTAGATAACCATCCTAATGTGGATAGGATATTTATTACTTCTCCAAATAATAGACATGCTATGCACCTCCAAGCTGTTTTAGATCGTTCTTCATGCAAAAATGTCTATCTTGAAAAACCTCTATTCAGAACGATTGAGGAATTTTCTCATTTCAACCACAACTTAGGCGATAGAAATATTCAGGTTGGGTTGACCTTACGCTCTGCTAAAATTACTACCCTTGCTGCAGAACATCTCAAAAACTATAAATCTAGCCTCGGAAAGCTGCAAAAAGTCCATTCTTGGGAGCATGTAAATTTTGGCCATGGGTTATCCATTATCATGATGAATTGGAGACGTTATACAAGCCTTTCTGGAGGATTGCTGATTGAAAAATCTGTACATGACTTAGATTTAGCTTGTTTCTTCATGGAAGCTGTGGATGTTCATCCAAAGTTAGTCAGCATTACAACTGACGCTAGGCATAATTTCTATAAAAAATCTAATAAGCAACTTATAACCAATAGACTGTTAACTGATTCAGATGTTCGAAAATGTGCAGAACGTTGGGACAGAGTTCCGTGGCAAAGAGTAGTTAATTTTTCCTATGATAATCAACATAAGATTGATTGGGAAGAAACCATGGATCATTTTTTCGAGGAATTTCCTGAAGGTGATCATTTTTATGCGTCTGATATCATTCCAGATACTCATGCAGTACACACACATATTCAAACTACCTCAGGGGATACTGTCGAATTTGACCTAGATTTAAAACTCAATGGGTTTGCTACACAAACTGAACGAGGCTGCCGCTTGAGCTTTGAAAATGGAGAGGTTGAGATAGATATGGAAAGCAGTAAAATGCTAGTCCAAATAAAAGACAAAACCCCTTTAGAAATAAATCTGAATACTAGAGGCATTCGGCATGCAGGAGGAGACGTCTATGTTGCTCACGGGATCTTGGGAACCCTACCTCAAGGACGTCGTGCAGCACAATTTTCGGACCCTTCTGTTCAAATATCTTCAGTCATAGGGTTGGTCTCAGAATATCAAGCATTACACCATATTGAAGACTCTCTAAAGATTGAGATGATTGATGGTCAATGGAGATATAATTTACATGACCACTAGTCAGAGACTGTCTCCGAATTAAGCTTCTGTCGATTTTCGGGTTCTTTTAAGCCGATTTTTCGGGAATTTTTCTTTAGACATCGATAAGCAGCTCAAAATCGATACGAAGAACCTTAGCTAGCTTTTTAGCTACTTTTTCACCCACGACTCTCTGACCATTTTCCATTTTAGAGATGTTTTCCTGACTGATGCCGGTGCGTTTGGAGAGCTCTTTTTGAGAGAGGCCTTCACGATACCTAGCACCACGCAGAGCCAACCCCGACTTCTTGTATTTAGCGATTCGGTCTCTAGCGAGTTCTTCCCAGGAGATAGACTCAGATTCACCGTATTTTTCCAAAAAATCTTCAAGTTTTTGCAAGTGCTTAGTGGGAACAAAGGTCAGTTTTTTGGCTTTACCAGGCATTTCAATGACGACTTTGCAGGTCGCTTGCTTAGTAAGGTGCGCCTTCATGCGTGCCGACATAGTATACCTCAATTTGTTTAGTTTTTTTGTCTATAATTCTCCAGCAAGCAACATAAGTCGGCTTGCCTCTATGAAGATGACAATGGAAATACCCTTCTTCCAATGGGCTATAATGTGGCCAGTCGGGTAGCTGCGGACCCCTTCTTTGTAGGTCAAGAACGAGAAGGTCTATTATATCATTAATAGATGGTCTTGAGCCGCTTCGCTTGAGTTGTCGGTATAGCTTTCCACCTTTCGTGGAGAAGTTTACATTCCAATTGGCCATACCATTTCCTTAATCTCTCCTTATTGTAGCTCATAGTTTGACATATGTCAAAAAGAAACGGAAAATTACGCAAATTTTACGCACTCGGCCAAGTTAAACTGGAGTAAAAAGGGAGTAGTCAGCATAATAAACCCACTTTTAAGTCATTGATTCTATTGAGGCTGTGTGATCCAGTTTGAGCTAGCTGAGAATTGTGATCCGACTGTAAATCCCTCGACTTCGGTCTCCACTGGCTCGAGTCCAGCCGCCCCCAATTCTCTAGACGATTCGACAAAACATATCCCGGTTGAAAAAACATCCTGTTTGTTGTAAGTTGGTTGAGTTGTTTGAAAGAAGTTCTGAAGGGTTCAATTCGAAATCATCGATTTTCCATTGACTTCAGAACTTTATTGTTTCTTTAATCTATATCCAATAATAAAAAACAAATAATTGCAGCTTTTATTTATTTTATAAATCTATCCCAGGAAGCATATCGTTCTACGATGACTCCTTTTGGTATCGAGACAATAATCAATAAAACGGCACTGGCGATACCGCTAATCAATAGTGCTGTAGATCCCGATGAAAAGATAAGAGTCAGTATAAACACTATCACCCCAGCAATTACATTAACAAAGCGTGCTGTTCGAGTTACTTCAGCTGTAGCAATCGCAGCTACAGTAACTATAATTGCTCCCATCCAATGATCGCAATCAGCGCTCTTGATATTAAAAGGCAAGACATTCGGTCGCGCCATTAACCACACGCCAACAATAGCCTGCAAAATTATAAGCCAAGGCAACGAAATTCCCTGATAACTAGCTGCCCAACGTTGTCTAATAGACCAACGTGTACGATCTGGATCTTTACCATCGTAACCAAGTACATTGCCGCCTAACCAAAAAAATGGCCAGAACTTTTTCTTTTGTTTATAGGCCAACACTAAAAATTGCCCTACTGCTATAGATTCATGCACTGCTAAAGGCACAGAAATTAGTAATGCAGCAGCATTAATTAAACAAAATCCGCACCAAGCACCCACGACAACCGGTTGCATAATAACTAACAATATACTTATTGCACCTAAAGGTATAACAAGCAGAACAAACGAAACTACAATGAAAGGGGCAGTACGCCAGCGTGCACGACTACCCATAAAACCTATCAGCACTTCCAACACATAAGCAACTGCACCAAAACCAGCATCAGAAATGGGAAAAGATCTCGACAATGCAGAGCCTGTCACTCTATCAGAGCCGTCACCAAAAAATGGATCCCATACATGAGGTATATAACCTAGCTGGTGAGCTGCTAAATATCGCGAGAGGAAGAAGCCAATCAGTGCTAGAGCAATGCCAAGCCAACGCCTAATCCATGAGGAAGGATTATATGACCAGCCAGGAGGTTTGTCTGGTCCAGACAAATGTATACCAGCCCGCCCCGGCAGTCCGGGGATGAGTACAGCAAATGCTATGAATAAGCAAGCCATTAATGTATCAACCAAATAAGGAGTAGGAGTTGGCGACCAAAATATAAGTGGTGCAAGCAATAACCAAAACGCTACAGCAACTGTACCCCACCTGAGCAAAGCGAATCGAGGAACAAATGCCATTATTTCTAAAAGAATAACAGTGATACCAGATATGATATCACTCTTCATTAAAGCCGCGCTCTTATAATTTAAAAGAAAAGGCTGGCTGATGAGCCATATAGCCAATATGCCATTAACCACATAAGTCCAAAGTGTTTTGTAGTTATGAAGTTTTATTTCTTCTAAAAACTGCTGTGCATCCTTGCCTGTCGCTTCTCTAAAATTTTGGATTTCAATTTGTGCTTCTTGCTCTCTCATGCGGTTCCTTATTATATCAAATTAAAATTTTCAACGACAGTCTCTTATTCGATTGTAAAACGCAAAATTGTAATAACATGGCCACGAAAGGATCTTGTCTCAATAATCTCAGCGCCATGCTTAGTACACCAACTGACACCTTGATCCTCTGAAAGATAAAAAAGAATTTCTCTGTACCCCAATTGTTTTGCAATGGTAACTACAGCGTTTGCCAATGCTTTTCCAACACCTTGACCCCTTTCTTTAGAAATTACATGAAGGCTTCCTCCCCAAGGACTCCCATTTTCTAAATCGGCTAATTCTGTAGCGCCGTGAGCTTTTAATGTGGCTATACCAATTGGAAGAGAGTCTCTAAACGCCACTAGAGTAAATGGAATTTGATCATCATGGAGTCGTTGCATAAACCCTTCAATAAGTTTCTTTTTAGTTAAAGAGGGATCGTAAGGACTCCAATCTTCATATACCCAATCGGCTAATATAGGGATGACCTCAGGGCAATGTTTTAACACTTCTAAGTGGATAGATGGATCGATATCCTGGTTTATCTCTTGTAGGGTTTGCTGAAGCACGCTTTGGACATTTTGTTGTGCTTCTCGATCGAAATTGGTAAAGGTTTCTGCAAAAGAAACGTTTATTAATCCTAGGGTAACTAAAAGTTTACAGAAATAAGTCATAAATCCTCCTTCTAAGAGACAGTTCTCAAACCAAGGCTTCGTCGATTTTCGGGATTATTTTGGCCGATTTTCGATTCAAATTTTGGGGTTAATATACGCAAGTTGATATTATCCCCAAAATTTGAATCGAAAATCGGCTCAAAAGAACCCGAAAATCGACAGAAGCTTGGATTGAGAACTGTCTCTAAAGCTGGCTGAGCAAATGCTGCATATCTAAATAGGCCCAATATTCAGCGATTTTTCCGCTTTTAATGCGGTACACAGTTACCCCATCATAAACAACGGGCTTTTTTGTTGGATTTTTGCCTTTAAATTCACCTAAATGCGTTCCCTTGGCGTGCCACTGAATACTAACCAGGTCGTTTTCACCAATCACAAAACCGTTGGATACGCTCAGGTCTGGAAATCCTTTTTGCCAAATTTGAACGACACTTTTCAGAGCATTAGATCCATGAAAATCTCCAAGCGGGCTATGGATGATGACATCGCCATGAACCAGTTCATCAATGGCTTTCAGGTCTTTATCATTCCAAATCCGATGTGTATATGACCCAGCAACTGACTTTGCGAAGCGCTTGCGGCGTCCTAACTCTGGATTTTTAGAATAATCAGCAAATCCGACCATATTTCCGTCAGCGTCTTTTACTTCAAACGCGATCCCTGTTTTGGTTTCAATTTTATCGCATAGTATCGGTTTGCTCTCTTTGAGTAAATAAGCAATCGAAGTTCGCCTTCGGACTGCTAATGGAGAATAATCAGTTGATTTTCAAAATCATTGTCAATTGAGCGCAGTTTGTATATGGTTTAGAGACTGTCTGCGAAGTTTGTTTCAGTCGATTTTGGGGCTCTTTTGAGCCAATTTGAGCTTCATTTGTTTGGGGGTAATATCAACATTCGTATATTACCCCAAACAAATGAAGCTCAAATTGGCCAAAATGGCTCCCAAAAGCGACGAAACCAAAATTCGCAGACAGTCTCTTAGAGATCACTATGCATATTGCTTTTTCCGGCACACACTATTCAGGAAAATCTACTCTTATTCATGCTCTCTTAGCAGAAATGCCAGGATACGAAGCTTTCGAGGAACCGTATTGGATATTAACCGAATTAGGTCGTCCTTTTTCAGATCCCCCCACAATTGAAGAATTTGAAGAACAGCTAGAATATTCGATCAAGTTGATCGAAGAGAGCCCTCAAAGAGCTTTATTCGATCGCTCTCCTATAGATTTTTTGGGTTATGCATTGGTTATTGCAGAAGAGAATTCTGAAGAATTTGACACTGAAAAATGGGAATCGCGGATTGAAAGGGTGTTGCCTCTCCTAGATCTGATCGTATTCTTGCCATTGGAGAATCCCGATCGTATTCCCATACCTGACTCGGAGGAAAAGTATTTTCGAGAGCTAGTGGATAAAAAATTACGGGACTTGATTATCGAGGATACACACGGGATCATGAATAGGAAGGTATTAGAAGTCACGGGAACTGTCAGTGAAAGAGTTAAGAAAATGAAGCAATATTTACAATCTCTATCGTCTAACAAGTCATAATAAGTTAAATTTTAATCACTTGCAGCTCTGAAAAACGCACTGCCTTCAGAGACTGCTGACAAGTGTTTGAAGCAATGTACAAATATTGATATTATCTCAAACTAATCAAGCTCAAAAGAATCCTAAGAGACTGGGGGGGAAAATGTTTTCAGTAAGAGTGATTTTATATGCCATGTCATTGTTTTGTGTCGGAATACCAACTGTTTTTGCAGAAGAAAATATGTCTACAACACGCTTCCTTTATATTAGGCATGGAGAAGTTCCTGGGAATGATCCTAATCCAGCTACTTACATTTATACAGGGAGCGGAACAGATGATTCTCTTACGGAAAAAGGAAAAGCTCAAGCTGAGAGGTGTGCAAAAACGATTTCCAATCGGCTTTGTTGCGCAATTCCCAGCAAGCGGCATAGCTGCCTAGCAGTCGCCTAACTTAACTTGCCACCTTGTAGCTTTTTGGTCTCCCGAATTCTGTCATTCGATTCAATACATCCAGTTTTATCGCCACTTCCGTAGCCTGGGTTGCCTCTCTGCGGGATGCCAACCGATCTCCCAATATCGTTTTATACCTAAACATCAATGTCTCGACTCGGGATCTTCGGTGATATCCGATTTCCTGTTTCCATTTGGATCGACCTTCCTCCCCAAGGTTTTGGATTCTTCGAATTGCTTCATCCCGTTCCTCGAGGCATGGGAAAGGTTTTCCCTTCTGCAATTTTGCATTCTTGTCTGGAGGGATGACCTGTTTGCCTCCCCGATCGTGGATCGCCTCGCGACAATCGACGGTGTCGTAAGCGCCATCGCCAAGAACGTCTCCTAAAGGGATCCCTTCTAGAGCTTCCATCATGAAAATCATTGCCTCCTCATCAGTCACATTATTGGAGCTCACTGCGCTGACCAGCACTTGTCCCGAATCTGCACACATCCCAACATGAACTTTACGCCATGTCCTGCGTTTCGAATAACCGTGCTTTCTGACCTTCCATTCGCCTTCGCCAAAGACTTTAACCCCTGTCGAATCAAAAACCACATTTATCTTCTCTCCAGGTTTCAGCAGCTTTCTCATTGCGATATGTAGACCTTTGGCCCGACGAGAAAATACCGAATAATGAGGACAAACAAGGTCGAGTTCCAGAATACGGATGATAGAGTCGACAAAACCCTGAAGAAAACGAAGTGCTGTACGGAAGACAGCTCGGATCATGAGTCCACAGCGAATCGCATCATCTGAATAGGTTTCTGGCCGACCAGGCTTGCCTGTCCGTTCAATAGAATACCATTTTTGGATAGCATTCTCATCGAACCAAAAAGTGATGCTTCCCCGATTTACCAAAGATCGGTTATATTCTTTCCAGTTGCGGGTGCGGTATTTATCTTTCTTCTTGGGTGTCATCTCGAACCTACAGTTTTTGTGTGGTAACAAAAAATTTATAGATTCGAGGCTCTTAGGGCAAGAGAATCTTCACCCGCAGCTATTTACGCAACAAAGCCTTTCCAATCTACAAAAAAACGACGTGATTGGGAAAGTGACCGCTATTTATGCCTCGGACCTAAAAAGAGCCATGGAAACAGCAAAACCGATTGCAGAAGAGCTGGGATTGGATATTCAGTTACGGCATGACTTGAGAGAGATCAGCTGGGGATGTGCAGACGGGCAGTTGGTGCAAAAGATGACAGAGGAGTGGGAACCGATTGAAGATCAAGTGAAACAGCTATATCCTGAACGAAAAATGAGATGGGATCATGTTCCGGTCTTTCAAGGCGCTGAAACGTACAATGCTCTTTTGAATCGCAGTGTAAAAGAATTGAAAGCGATTGGGGAAGCACATCAAGGGCAAACTGTTCTTATTATTGGACATGGAAGGGTATTGAAAACTCTTATTGCAGATGCTAGAAATTCAGACAAGAACATCCCTTATCCAGCCAATTGTGGTATAGCAGAATTTACCTATTCTTCGGATGAAGGGCTTCGTTTTGTTAAAGTTTTTGAAGATCCAGCTAAGTGATTTGACAATGCAAGGAAATGAAAATCAATCTTTAGTGTGTCCCACAAAAGTTCTGAAGGCGTTCAGTCATCCCCAATTTCTATAGACAAATTCTTTTAAATTTTATGCTGCAAAAAATAGCCTTGTAAAAAACAAGTGGTACACCGACAGCACACTATGAAAAAAGAGGGCAAGTGAAGAAAAGTTAACCAAATAAAATGCATCGGCGGTAAACTCTATCCCGAGCTGGAAACTGTTAAAAACGGTAATCTGAGAAACTGTAATAAACCATTCAAAACGCATAAACTTGAGGACTTGCTTCATCTTTCGGGAGTAGAAAAACGAATAATGGCTCAATTTATCCATTTGACGTGAGAAAACTCGGCCGTTCACGGCCGAGATGAATCACGCTATGCATTCTAATTTAGTGATTGTTGATTTTCAATATATTTGCGGATGATTGAAATAGGAGCTCCTCCACAAGAACTAGCAAAATAACTGGGAGACCAGAGACTTTTTCCCCATAGTGCCTGTTGAATAGATGGGTAGCCCTTGTTTCTAAGAAGGCGCGAAGACACTCCCTTCAATGAATTCACAAGTTTTGAAACAGGTATTTTTAGAGGGTAATTGACTAGCAAATGCACATGGTCTTTCTCTCCATCAAACTCTATGAGTGTCGCTTCAAAATCTCGACAAACACTCCCCAAAATCAACTTCAGCTCTCTCATCACTTGTTGAGTGAACACTTTTCTGCGATATTTTGTGACAAAGACCAAATGCACATGCATTGCAAACACGCATGCCCTTCCATGTCTCAAATCTATTGACTTTTTCATAGGCCAAATTTTAGCATGGTCGGATGCTTTTGAAGAAAGGATTTAAATACCGATTAGACCCAACAGATAGTCAAAGGCAACTGTTTGCTCAGTTTGCCGGGGCTTCTCGCTTCCTGTACAATCGAGGGCTCGAAGAGAGAACAACTGCCTATGAAAAAGAGGGTCGGTCGATCACCTACTTCGGGCAGAACGATGAACTCGTTTCGCTCAAGAGACAAAAGGGCACTGCCTGGCTGCAAGATGTGCATTCACAAGTTCTCCAACAAGCCCTCAAAAATCTAGACAACGCTTTTCAACAGTTTTTCGAAAATGTAAAAACCGGTAGAAAGCCCGGGTTTCCCCGGTTTAAATGCAAAGGCATACGAGACAGCTTCCGCTATCCACAAGGAGTAAAAATCGATGGTCAGAATGCTTACTTTCCTAAAATTGGATGGGTCCGTTTTAGGAAATCACGGGAGATAGAAGGCGTCATCAAACAGACGACGATTCGAAGAGAAGGAGACCATTGGACTGTCTCTTTTAGTTGTGAAATTGAGAAATCAAAACCTCTGCCGGCGCCGATTTCTGAAGAGAGGGCCATCGGCATCGATATGGGATTGGCCCGTTTTGCTACGATCGCTTCGGGCAGAGATAACCATCCTGAGTACATTGCGAACCCTCGATTTTTTAAGTATTACCTTCCGCGTCTGAAAGTACTAGCCAGGAGGCTCTCTCGAAAAGCCAAAGGCAGTCATAACAGACTGAAAGCAAAACAACAGCTATCAAAGCTGCATGCACGGATTCGCCATTCTCGTGAAGATTTTGCACACAAGCTCTCCACACGGATCGTCAAGAGCCACGACATCATTTGTGTAGAAGGGCTTGCCATTGCCAATCTCATCGAGAAAGGGACCCGCAATCTATCTAGATCCATTGCTGATGCGGGCTGGCGTTTCTTTTTGAGATGCCTCTCCTACAAAGCTAAGGAACGGGGAAAGCATTTTGTAGAGACTGGCAAATATTTTGCCAGCACACAGACTTGCAGTTCTTGTTACCAGATTCAAAAGATGGAATTAAAGGATCGAGAATATTGCTGTAAACATTGTCTGCTAAGGATAGACAGGGATCTCAACAGTGCAATTCTAGAAAAGGCCGCCGGGATGTCGGTCTTAAAAGCTTGTGGAGCTGCTCCTTAAGGAGAGCGATGAAGCAAGAATCCCGCGCCTTTAGGCGTGGGAGGTTCAACATGCTGTTAGCTACGCGAAAAAAGTTCAGGAAGAAGATAAAGTGGTTGTGGCGATATCTCAGAATCGCATTATTGGAGCTGCTCGCATTGCAACAGAAGAGGGCATCTTTGTCTTGCGAGGTGTTCAAATTGCCGTAAATTTTCAAAGGCAAGGCATTGGGACCCGTATTTTAAATAGGGTCGATTCCTTGATTGGAGAGAGTGTTTGCTGGTGCATTCCGCATGAATGGCTTGAGAGCTTTTATCGTCAAATTGGATTTAAAAAAGTACCAGAGGATCAACCTCCTTTATTTTTGCAGGAGAGGATTGTAGAAGCCCGCAAAACACATCCTCATCTCATCATGATGGTGAAAAATGATAGACAATTTTATAAATTTTCTAGGACACTCATGCTAATGCTTTAATGAGGATTGTTGATGAGACGTGCGCATTTATTTTTGTTTGTCTTTTTATGGCTTGCCCCAACGCTCATGAATGCAGAAGAGGAGCAGCTCCCCATCGCTTCTTACCTGAGGGATCTCGAAGAACTGGGGTATTGCGTCATTCCGGAGATATTTTCGAGGGCTGAAACGGAGCTGTTGTACCAACGCGTTTGGCATGAATATATTGAAAAGGCTTGGCCTGATTGCAAGATGGACGATAGAAGCAACTGGAAAGAAGTTTTTCCGAGGCATAACTTCTATGGAATCTTTGCGGGGCCTGCCGGCCAGACCCAAGTCATGTGGGATTTAAGACAGGATGTTCGCATTGTCGAGGTATTTGCTCGGATATGGAACACGGATGACCTGATCGTGAGCATGGATGGCATATCCCTCATGTGTCCGCCGGAAGTAAGGGAAGAGTATTCTGAGCCATGGCCCCACGTGGATCAGGCGGTCTTGAGGCGGCAAGATGATGTTGCGCACAACAATACCCCGCCTGTTAGTTTCGTCAGCGAGTCATCGTTGAAAACGAAGCCATTTACTATTCAGGGGCAGTTCTTATTTGAAGATTCCTTCGATGGCGATGGAGGGTTTTACTGCATTCCAAAGTCGCATCTCAAGTTCAGCGAATTTGCTCCTCAGCTAGAAGCCATCCATGAACTGGACATGCCTCAGGATGAGAGAATGAAAGTGAGAAATAACTTCATCAAGGAGTTTTTCGGCGATGGCAAACAGATCACAGCTTCTCGCGGCTCGCTCATTTTATGGGATTCAAGAACGGTTCACTGGAATCAGCTTCCGAGCAAGGATAGGCCCTACAGGAATCATCCGAAAGTAAGAATGGTCGGCTATTTATGCTACGTGCCAAAGGCCAGGCTAACGAACGAGGGTAGATCCCTTAGAAGAGAAGCTTTTGAAACGGGCGTCTCCACGGGCCACAACCCCTCCTATCCCGAGCTCAAACACACCAAAGACCACATTGGGCAGGAATTCAAGCGGTATCTTGAAGATCCGAGCTATACTCAGCCAAAAATCCATCTCACCCTATTGGGTGAGTCATTGCTAGGTCTATAACCTGGAAAGAGGTCATGAGATGATACGCAAACTTAAGACAGGAATGTATCGTATTTATTCTCGATCGATAAATCCTAAAACAGGAAAACGTAAAAATCTTGGAACTTTTAAAACCCGCGAAGATGCTCTTAGACATGAAAGAGAGATACAGTACTTTAAGAAACGAGGTTAAGAAACAGCTTCTAATAGGCTCATGGGGGAGCCATAAATTCAGGTCCCACCGGCACGGGAATCATGGTGTGTAGAATGTCATCGATCTCTTTAAAATCCTCAGGCTGTAATTTCCATCCCCAAACAGATGCGATCGCATCGAGTTGTTCGGGCTTGCGCGCTCCCCATAGCGCTATGTTAATCCCTTTATCTAAGACCCAGCGGACAGCTAAAGATAATACGGAGCGTTGGTAGCGTTGTTGAGCCCATTGGTTTAAGCGTTCGACGCACGCCAGATATTGACTATAACGCAGGGGTTGGAATTTGGGATCGGATTTACGTAAATCATCGCCTTGAAATTGAGTATCGGCACGCATTTTACCTGAAAGCAGACCTCGGCAAAGCGACCCATATCCCAGCGTGGATAAATGGTTTTTTTTACAATAGGCTAGGATCGTCTGCTCGGCATTTCTTTCAAAAAGATTAAAAGGGGGTTGATCTGCATGGAGCGGCGTTGTTTTTTGGAAGGCCTCCATTTCTGCGACAGAGTAGTTACTGACACCGATGGCGCGGATCTTTCCTTCCTTAAGCAGCTGGCTTAGAACTTCTGCTGTTTCTGCAAGGGGGGTTTTGGGATCAGGCCAGTGGACTTGATATAAATCAATGTAATCCACTTGTAAACGTTTTAGGGAATCCTCAATTTCCCTTACGATTCTTGCTTTATGACTGTCGCGAAAAGGTTGTTGATCGATCCAGTCAAGACCGACCTTCGTGGCAATCACGATCCGTTCTCTGTTCCCATATTGCTTTAACGCTTTGCCTACGATTTTTTCCGCTGTTCCAAAACCATAGACAGGAGCTGTATCGATCAAGTTGATCCCTTTATCCAGCGCGCGATGGATGGTGGAAATCGCATTTTTTTCATCTGTACCGCCCCACATCCAGCCGCCAATAGACCAAGTTCCCAAGCCAATACGGGAAACATGGATTTTTAAATTGGGAATCTGTGTGAACTCCATAAAAATATCCTACTTCAAATTATTTTATTTCCGGATCAGTATGTAAACATCTTCATCGTGAAACTCATAAGTTCCATCAGGTTGTCTACAAGCGGCAATATAATTCTCAATCTTTTGATCGATCGACTCTTTCTCTTCGGTGCTCAAATTCTGGTAAATTTCAGGAAGATAGCAATCATCGATCGTGAATAATCGCACAACTGCGCGGAAATCATCGTAATTGGGGACATTAAAAATACTCTGAATCTGAACGATTTCATAAGATATACTCAGCTCTTTCAGCGCTTTTTCTACTTTTTCGCTATGGGAATAATCGCAATTGATCGACGAACGTAGCTCATGCAATTTTCCTATGGGGGCAACCATGGTCACAACTGCGTAGCCGCCAGGCCGAATCAAGCCATAGAGCTTTTTTAAATAGGAGGCCCATTTAGATTGAGGCGTATGATAGAGTACATGGGAGCAGAGGATGACATCGTATTGAGAATCGATCGTGATATCCTGAAAATTGGCAATATGAGAAATAAAGCCCTTATCTTCATAGATCGGAGCAAATATTCGATTAGGTTCAATGACCGTTGTTGAGCTGAAAAATTTAGAGAGCCGCTCGGTAATCGTAGCGGGACCTGCCCCTATATCAAGAAATGATCCTTCCGATTCACTTTTCGCAAGAAGGTTTGAAGAAATAAAATCGACCAGATGATCGATATGCCCCGTGTTGTTTGCAAAGACCCTCTCCACTTTTTGGTATTCGCATTCATCAAAATTGCTCATCAAAATCTGCTCGGAATTAAGATATATGCTGCTGAAAATCAAACTAATGAAAAAAAATATTCCGGCTGCCATGAGTTTCACACGCTCCCATTTGGTCTAGAAACGATTGCCTCTAATTTGAAATCATGGAGAAGAATGGAACCGTCGGGCTGCGGCGGATTCAGATCGAGCACGGCGTCCACGATTTCTTCCACGAATTGCTGCTGTAGAGCGGGAGATAAATGATCGATAAAAATGCAGATAGGACGAAAGAATCCTATTAGGGCTTCCTTATCTTTAAAATAGGTGTATGTAGAATCTTGGCTAATTTTCTCAACGACGAAGCCTGCATTCTCTAAAAGCGCTGAATATTCTTCTGCAGAATAATACTGTTTCTTGTACTCGAAATTTGGAAAATAGGGAGCCCATCGATTTGTTTTCACCAGCGCATCGGCTACGGGTCCTAAATTCGAGGGTTGCTTTCCAGGACGTGTGATGATCGCTTTTCCACCGAGTTTCAGCGCTGTATAAAGGGAATGAAGCGCTTGCTCTTGTTCATGGATCCAATTTAAAGAGAGGAGAGCCACCGCTTTGTCGAATTGTCCGGTAAACGGCAGCGTTCTCGCATCTCCTTGCATGTAGATAATATTAGAGGCTGGATAATGGTCTCTCGCATAGGCGAGCATCTCTTCAGAAATGTCTACGCCGATCACGATGCCTGAGGGTACTTTAGCTGCAATCTCAACCGTAATAGAACCAGTTCCACATCCTAAATCGAGAACGTTGTCGCCTTCATCAAAAGGAAAAGCCTCTAGGCTTTCCATGGCCCATTTCCGCTGGAGGCTGGAATTTTTTTGATAATCATCGGGATCGGTTAGCCCTTCGCCAGCCGATAAATAACTTGCTCCTAATGAAAGGGCAAAAATGATGCGTAACAGGGATTCAAACATAGCACACTCCTCAATCTTATATAAAAAGTTATCTCTCAACGGATTCTTTTTTATCCATTTGACGTGAGAAAACTCGGCCGTTCACGGCCGAGATGAATCACGCTATGCATTCTAATTTAGTGATTGTTGATTTTCAATATATTTGCGGATGATTGAAATAGGAGCTCCTCCACAAGAACTAGCAAAATAACTGGGAGCCAGAGACTTTTTCCCCATAATGCACATGCATTGCAAATACGCACGCCCTTCCATGTCTCAAATCTATTGACTTTTTCATAGGCCAAATTTTAGCATAGTCGGATGCTTTTGAAGAAAGGATTTAAATACCGATTAGACCCAACAGATAGTCAAAGGCAACTGTTTGCTCAGTTTGCTGGGGCTTCTCGCTTCCTGTACAATCGAGGGCTCGAAGAGAGAACAACTGCCTATGAAAAAGAGGGTCGGTCGATCATCTACTTCGGGCAAAACAATGAACTCGTTTCGCTCAAGAGACAAAAGGGCACTGCCTGGCTGCAAGATGTGCATTCACAAGTTCTCCAACAAGCCCTCAAAAATCTAGACAACGCTTTTCAACAGTTTTTCGAAAATGTAAAAACCGGTAGAAAGCCCGGGTTTCCCCGGTTTAAATGCAAAGGCATACGAGACAGCTTCCGCTATCCACAAGGAGTAAAAATCGATGGTCAGAATGCTTACTTTCCTAAAATTGGATGGGTCCGTTTTAGGAAATCACGGGAGATAGAAGGCGTCATCAAACAGACGACGATTCGAAGAGAAGGAGACCATTGGACTGTCTCTTTTAGTTGTGAAATTGAGAAATCAAAACCTCTGCCGGCGCCGATTTCTGAAGAGAGGGCCATCGGCATCGATATGGGATTGGCCCGTTTTGCTACGATCGCTTCGGGCAGAGATAACCATCCTGAGTACATTGCGAACCCTCGATTTTTTAAGTATTACCTTCCGCGTCTGAAAGTACTAGCCAGGAGGCTCTCTCGAAAAGCCAAAGGCAGTCATAACAGACTGAAAGCAAAACAACAGCTATCAAAGCTGCATGCACGGATTCGCCATTCTCGTGAAGATTTTGCACACAAGCTCTCCACACGGATCGTCAAGAGCCACGACATCATTTGTGTAGAAGGGCTTGCCATTGCCAATCTCATCGAGAAAGGGACCCGCAATCTATCTAGATCCATTGCTGATGCGGGCTGGCGTTTCTTTTTGAGATGCCTCTCCTACAAAGCTAAGGAACGGGGAAAGCATTTTGTAGAGACTGGCAAATATTTTGCCAGCACACAGACTTGCAGTTCTTGTTACCAGATTCAAAAGATGGAATTAAAGGATCGAGCATATTGCTGTAAACATTGTCTGCTAAGGATAGACAGGGATCTCAACAGTGCAATTCTAGAAAAGGCCGCCGGGATGTCGGTCTTAAAAGCTTGTGGAGCTGCTCCTTAAGGAGAGCGATGAAGCAAGAATCCCGCGCCTTTAGGCGTGGGAGGTTCAAGAAAGACTCTCGTTTCGTTTCATTCAGGAATACCGATTTCATCTTCCCTGCAAACGACAAAAGGGCTCCCAGCCTCTAAGACCTGTGATTGCTCCGGAAGACGATCCGCTACTTCTCCGCTGTTTCCAAGAACGGGAACCTTTATCCAATCGCGTATGGATCAAGGACAAGGGTGCCATCGCCTCTTTCAATACGCTGTTTGCCACCTATCCTACCTACTGGTCTTTGTCCTATAGTCCCGCGATCGATGGCTTGATCTCCTATCTGATCGAGGGTAAAACGCTCCATTTGTTAGATGTGGTCGCTAGCAAGATCCCCTCTCTCGATTCGATCCTGGACCATCTACCAGCGCCGATCGACGAGATCTATTTTTATTTTTCACCCGATCGCTTGACAAATGCCGCTGTTGCCGAGCCCTACCTGTACGATAAAGGCCATCTTATGGTTCATGGGGCCTGGCCCTGCATGGAACCATTCATGATCTCTCCACTCAGCCGTTGCTAAGTAAGCTTCTCATCTGAATGTATATGGCTGCAGTACGGGGATAAATCCTCCACAATAAATTATATCGCGCTGTTATTCAATATGTTAAGATATAATATATGTATAAATATATGGGATTAAATATGTATATTTGGTAGCATAAAGGTATGGATGAAGCAGTATTTGAATGGGATCATAGGAAAAATGAGGCAAATATTGCAAAGCATGGAGTCTCATTCTTTGAGGCTCAGCGGGCGTTTTTGGATCCAAATCGTGTTATTGCTGAGGATATTGAACATTCAAAAACTGAAATGCGCTATTATTGTTTTGGCAAGATTGAGGAAGCAGTTATGACTGTCCGTTTTGTTTACAAAAATCAGGTAATTCGTATTTTTGGTGCAGGTTATTGGAGAAAAGGTAGGAAAATTTATGAAAAAGCGCAAAATTAAATATACCGATGAGCGTATTGGAAAAATTAAAATAGTTGATGATTTTTTGCCTGAACCGAAAGACCTAGTCTTAAAGGAAGAAACGACAAAAATTACTATATCTTTAACTAAATCAAGTATTGATTTTTTTAAAAATGAGGCTGAAAAACATCATACTAACTACCAAACAATGATTAGAGCATTAATCGATCAATATGCTTCTCATTATATTTCAGGATGAGGGCTTGGAGGCTGTCGCAAAAATAATTTTTACAAAAAAGTCGATAGGATGATTCATGATGAAATTAAAAAATAAGTTGTTGGCAATCGCCTTTGGGATGTGTGGGGCTGGATCTCTATTTGCTGCGTTTCCCGCCTATGAAAAATTTGCTCACCTGAAGGAAGAACTGGGATTATCTGTCATTCAAGAACTCAGAAAGGAAGAAAAAGTTTGCCATCTCTATATTGTCCATCATGGAGATACGGAGTACACAGTAGAAGAGCGGTTGCAAGGATGGATTGATATTCCTTGTCTTAAAGTTTATTAATTTTCTTCTGGGAAATTACACGCCTGACGAAATCAATGAAGTACCTCATGGAGATATGCTGCGGATCGACGGAGATGGAACACAGCTGCTCCTTCAGAAGATAGAGAAGTAAGGGATTGGTTTCTACCAATCCCTTCTTGAATGACGAGGGGGAAGTAGTTTAACTTGACTCCAAGCCTCTTCTATCGCTTGTCTAATGGGGAAGAGCGTCTCGTTGCCAATAGCGATGGTTTTGTTTGCAAAGCCCGCAAACGTTTTTTCCTCGTCTTTAAGCTCTGCAAATGCCCTCCACCAAATTTGCAGCAGTTGGTGATTAGGATCTGCATTCTGTTTTTCAAGAGCTGTGTAAGCGAGATAGTAAGCGTGGCTTAACAGGCGGCTATTGTGGTGGACGTTGCCATGATCGAAATTTCGTGGATTTGTGCTTTTTAAGTGATCTTTTGTGAAGGATTGGCTTAAATCGCGCAGGTTACCGATCTTCCAATCCGCCCTTGCATACACCGTCCGTTTAAACATAATTCCGATTACATCGGCGATCGATTCGTTGAGGGCTCCCGATTCTCCTTTGTTGCCGAGGGGATTTAAATGCTCGACCACCCCATGGGTAAACTCGTGGCACACGACTTCCGGGAAGGAAACATAGGCATCGTTAAATTTAATCCGTTCGGGATAGGTTGAAGTAGATGGATAATAATAGGCGTTTTTTTCCTGCATGTGCATGAAAAAGGGGGGAATCGTCCCTTTGTTTTCTAACCCAACTAACTGCAAACGGTTCCAAAAGAACACTTTTATGGACTCAACTGTTTGCATGAGCTGATTGCGAACGGTTGCTTTTGTTGCTTGAGAGGGTCTTCCAGAAAAATCTGGATAGATCCGCGTGGATTGGTAAGGGGAGATGCTGTTAAAAGCTGTGTTAAGATATGCCATTTTATCCTCCGGAGTGTATACTAAAAATCTGTGTGTTCAAACAGGATAAATCTGTTAGGGATCAATATGCAAGAAAAAGTTTTCTTGGCGGATTCTCATCTTTCTTCAATCAGTGAAAATCATGGACTGGAAACTCTCTCTGAGGGGGATCAACGCATTTATAGTGTGGGGATTTCAACAGGCGGAGCAGCGGAAATGCGCATGGCTGCAGCGGATCCTAAACGGCGGATCATTGCGACTACGATTGATCTGGATGGCGCGGCGTTTATGCGAAAACAGATTGAAAAAAGAGGGTTAGCTAGGCAGATCGATGTGAAGATCGAAGATGTTTCTAAGCCTCTTCCTTATCCGAATGCCTCTTTCGATTTTATCTACGCCCGTTTAGTGCTTCACTATCTCCCTAAACGGGAGCTCGCTCAGGCGCTCGGCGAATTATATCGGATATTGAAAAGAGGAGGTAAGATATTCATCGTGGTTCGTTCGGTGGAGTGCCCTGAAGCGTGTGGAAAAAATGCCGTCTTTGATCCTCATACAGGGATGACTCGCTACACCTCGAATCACGGTTCCTTCAGCAGGTATTTCCATAGCGAAGAATCTATTCAAGAGTATCTGAGATCCTCTCAATTCCAGATCAAATATGCTACCTCCTACGAGGAGCAGCTATGCATCGACTTTCAACGGACAGAACCCGCCAGCCAACTCGATGTGCTGATCGAAACGCTCGCGATCAAGTGATATGCCTTTGAGGTGGATGAGCTGCCAACAAAACGCGCTCTAGGGCTTCAGCGGCTTTGGCTTGTTTTTGTTTGACAGCAAGTTCCAAATAGCGGATCGCTTCTTCCTGCGAAACACAAACCCCGAGCCCTTGGTAATAACAGACGCCCAAATTATATTGGGCATCCGGATGCTCTTGTTCAGCGGCTAATTTGAAATAATGCACAGCCTCTTTTTCTGACTGAATCGGTTCTTTTCCCAGCAAGAGCAGAACGCCTAAGTCATACTGGGCATCCGCGACTCCTGCATCAGCTGCGATTCGAAAATAGCGAGCTGCCTCTTCTTCAGAAGGGGGAAATATCAACCCGATCGCAAAATAGCAGCCGAGCATATAATGGGCGCGAGGATGGCCGCCTTGCGCGGCTGATTCAAAATACGGATAGGCCTCTTGATAGGATTGAGCGATTCCTAAGCCTTGGTATAAGCAGATGCCTAAATTGTATTGAGCTTTCGCATGGCCTAATGCAGAGGCTTCTTTTAAATAGGGAATGGCTTTTTCATAAGAAAAAGGCGCCCATCTCCTTGAAGATGACGGCGGCCTCGATCATAAAAGGCTTCTGCGGATTTATCAGCATTCTTCATGGCGTTCTTCGATATTGGATATGAGCCTATCTGGAAAGTAAGAAAATTTTTATTTTCGCCCTTTTTAGCATCTTTAAGATTGGCTTTTTCGGCCATGTGTTCTCACATTGTCCTCAAAAGCCAATCTTAGAGATGCCCAAAAATCATCGAAAATAAATTATTTTTTACTTTCCAGATAGGCTCATCAATCACATAGAAGGACGTAATTTAGCTCTTACGTAGAATTTTTCCCAGTAAAAAATTCTTTTAATCTTGCCATCAAATCCCCTATGTTTTTATAATGAGTGAAAACTCAATGAGTATATGCTTATGAAAAGGACCGTACAGAAAGAGCACACGCGCTACCATCTCCTCGATACGGCTTATGGTGCATTTGCCCAGAAGGGGTTCCTGGCGACAAAAACGCTGGATATCTCTACTGCTGCAGGGGTGTCGCACGGCACTCTTTTTGTCCATTTCCCGACGAAAGAAGATCTTTTGATAAAAACGATCGACGCGTTCGGGATCCGGGTTGGAACGAGGTTAAAACAGCTCACCGCAAATAAGGGAAGCGCGCGGGAAGTGCTTGCCGCCCATTTAGAGACGATTGAGGAATACGAAGCCTTCTATGCCAATCTAGTGATCGAAGGCCCCCTCTTGCCTCATTCTGTGCGCAACCGCATTTTTATGATCCAATCGGGCGTCGCTCATTATTTAGAAAAAACGATTCCAAGGGGCGAGAGTTCTACCCCGCTCTATTTCTTGTTAAATAGTTGGCTGGGGCTGATTCATTACTATTTAGCGAATCGGGATCTCTTTGCTCCCGGAAAATCCGTGATCGCCGCGTGCGGCAGGGATTTGCTCCATCACTTTACTAATGTGTTTCAACTTTACTGAGGTAGGTTCAATTATGGAAAATACGTGTCCTTCTTGTTATTCATGCGGCATGCCTTTTGAAAAAGCATCAGATCATGCTTTAGGGGATGTGAATTGCACATTTTGCACCCATTGCACAGATAGCCAAGGGCGACTAAAGCCCTATGAAGAGATTGTGGTCGGCATGGCACATTATTTAGCGCATTCCCAAGGGGTGGCGATGACGGCGGCTACAGAAATTGCCAAGGATCTTCTTGCTAAACAACCGGCTTGGAGGGATCGGCATGCTCGTTAAAGAATTGGAAAAAGCTTTTCTTCATCACGCAGATGAGGCGCATGCGCAAAGGCAAACCGCTTATATGAGGCATCTTTTCCCTTTTCTCGGCCTCACAGCTCCTAAAAGGACAGCGTTGCAAAAGCCTCTTTATAAACGCTATCCCGTTCAGGATGAACGGCGCTTAAATCAAGCGATTCGGGAGCTATGGAATAAAGAAGCGCGCGAATTTCAATATGCCGCTTTGGATTTCTCCGCGCATTCCCAGGGATTAGCCTCTGTTCAGATGTTAGAGGTTTATCAGGAGATGATTCAGACGAAATCCTGGTGGGATACGGTTGACGATATTGCCGCAAATTTAGTGGGGTCTTTGGTATCCGACCACCCGAAGCTGCTTCGGGTGATGGATCGCTGGATCCGAGATGACAATCTTTGGATCAGGCGCACCGCCTTAATCTTTCAACTGAAGTGGAAGAAAAAGACAGATACCGACCGGCTGTTTGCCTACTGCCGCCAAACGATGGATGATCCCGATTTTTTTATCCGGAAAGCGATCGGTTGGGCTCTTAGGGAATATTCCAAAACGGATCCGGCAGCAGTCAAACAATTCATTCAAAAGAATCAACACCAGCTAAGCCCTCTTAGCATCAGAGAAGGAAGCAAGTATGTCTAATCAAAAAAGAGTCGATTTGTATAAATTGATCCACAAGGCTCAAAGGGCGCATTTGTTTGCTCTTTCCTCTCGAATAGGCCGTGCGGATTTTTCCGATGAGGAAGAAGCCCGCTCCATCGAGCAGGAACTCAGAGGGATGATTTCCCATTTAAAAGGGCATTCTCTCAATGAGACGACCTATATTCACCCTCTGTTTAATGAGATAGGAAATCAAATTGCTGCCATTGAGCATGAGCACGATGATTTAGAAAAAGAACTGTTCAAGCTCGAGTGCATTCTCAACGAAAAGGAGTGGGAGCAGCTTTATCCCGAGTTCAATCGGTTCATCGCTTCCTATCTGACGCATCAAGATGAGGAAGAGAGGATGCAGGCGGACATTTTATGGAAATATTTCGACGATAGCAGACTCGCTGCGGCTTTTGCTGCCTTTCAGGCAAGTCGCTCTCCAGCACAGAGGAGGGAGGACTTATCCTTTATCGTTCCAGGCCTGAGCATCCCTGAGTTAGCGGGAATCGTCCATCATATCAAAGCCTCCGCCCCCATCCCCGCCTTCGAAGAGGCTTGTCAACTGATTCAGAAGCATCTAGAGCCGAGCCGATGGGCGGAGCTTTGCAAATCCCTATCCATAAATAAAGAGGCAAAAGATGAATCTTAAAGAAGCAGCTATTCATTGTGAAAAAGCGTGGAGTCAATACGCAAAAAAATTCAACATCCATCGAGACGATGTGTTTTATCTTTTTAAAATGCAAGAAGAGCTCGGTGAATTGACCCGTGCATTTCTCGAACTCCGAGGCTCAGAAAACAGGCACAAAGCGACGCTGGATGAGGTGAAAAAGAAATTTGCGTCGGATGTGGCAAGCCTAGTGGGAAATGCCTTAATTCTAGCTCTTTATTTTGATGTCGATTTAGAGGCAAATATAAAAGCTAAATTTCCTGTGAGCGATTCTTAAAAATAGGAAGAGAAAGGAAAGGGACCAAAGTGAAGAAAAAGGGACCAAAGGGACGAAAAGGACTCAAGCGACCAAAGTGTCTTTAGCTTTTTTCTTAGGTCCCTTGGGTCTTTTTGGTCCTTTTCGTCCCTTTATCTTTTCTTTGATTTCAAAATCCAATGCCTGTGGTCAAGGCGACTCCGGGGTAGGAGTTGCCGCGGCCTCTATCTCTACCGAAATGGAGGGCGGGCTGGGATAGTTCAAGTTGCAGGAATGTCTTCAGAGAATGATTTTGTCTGAAGGGGCAGCCCAAGACTCCTTCTAAAGTCGCCATGCCGCGCTTGCTGGATCCACTTCCAAAGGGTTGTCCCATGGGAAACAAACTGAGGCGATAGCCTATTCCAGGACCAATGCCAACATAGAGAGGATGCTTTTTCTCCGGCTGCGGGTAAAACAAATACATTCCTTTCAAAGAAGCGTAATTAAGAAAGAGGATTGAGTCTAGGTTGGCGGATAGATCGAATCCATGGCAGCCTTTTTGAAAGCGCATGCCCAGCCCACAACTGGGTAGGATGATAAAAGAATCACCTGGGGGATGGGCCATCCCTAGTTTCATGTAGGATAGCGTGGATTTTTTTTCCTCCGCAGCGTTTAGAGAGGGCAGAAGACAGGATACAAATAATAAGGCGATTAATATTTTTTTTGTGTTTAACATGGCGATTTGTTGTTAATTTTAATCCTGATATGCTAATATAATCAATTAAAAATGAAATTTAACCTATTTGCTGTGAACAAAAATGTAGTTTATTTAATTGTCGTTATTCTTTTTTATATGATGCCTATGTCGATGTTTGGGAACTGTTCAGATGGAAAGAAACGGATCGTATTCATTGTCAATCCGATATCGCATGAGATAAAAGGTCTTGATGTTCGAAAGATCGTAGAACAAAATCTAGATCTTGGTCGGTTTGAATATCGAATCGTTTATACGCAGCATGCCCAGCATGCCACCCAATTGGCGCAGGAAGCCCTCCTGGATTTCGCGGATATCATCGCTGCGGTAGGGGGCGATGGGACGGTCAATGAAGTGGGAAAGGCGTTGATCCACACGCAGGCTGCTTTAGCGATTATTCCCGTCGGATCGGGAAATGGATTGGCTAGGCATTTGGGGATTCCCGTTGGACTGGTTCCCGCTCTCCAAGCGCTGAATCGCGCAGATTCCCTGGCGATCGATACAGCCAAGGTGAACGACCGCGTATTTTTAGGGGTTGCCGGGATAGGATTCGATGCACACATCGCTAAGCAATTTGCTGCATTTGGAAAGAGGGGTTTTTTTTCCTATGTTCAGGTTGTTTGGAGGGAATTTTCGCGATACGAACCTCAATCCTATCTGATTACCATCGATGGAAAACAAATCGCTAGAAAAGCGTTTATACTGGCATTTGCAAATAGCTCTCAATACGGAAATGATTTTATGATTGCTCCACAAGCAAGGGTTGATGATGGGTATCTGGATTTGGTGATTATAAAGGAGATCCCAGGATATTTGATCCCTCAATTCATTTATCAATTTAGGCAGGGCACACTAGATCATTCCCGTTATGTTGAAGTGCATCGATTTAAAGAACTCACCATTCAATGTCCCTCTATACAGGCGCACCTGGATGGGGAGCCGGCTCTCTTTCAGAATCAGATAAACGTGCTCATTCAGCCCCATTCATTGAAAGTGATGCACTGAATTTAATGCAATAGTTCGACGTGGCCTTGATCGAATTCGTAGTATCCCCCGTGGATATCGAGTTTATGGGCCTCCATGAGCTTAGAGAGAATCGGCCGTTTTTTTAGGGATTCGATCACGAGTTCCACATTCGCTTTAATGGTATTTTCTAAGGGATCGCCGGGGAGTCCTTTGGCTTTTTCTAGAGCGGGCAAAATATAGGGAACGATGTCTTGGATATCTTCATTAACGCCCTCTCCGTCCATCACGGCGCGCACGGCTCCGCAATTTTGATGGCCTAGAACAAAAATCAGGGGAGCGCGCAGTTTATCTGCCGCGAACTCGATGCTATCTAATTCGATCGGGCCTGCGACATTTCCTGCCACGCGGACCACAAAGAGATCTCCAATTCCCTGATCGAAAATGATCGAGGGAGGGACGCGCGAGTCGGCGCAGCTGAGAATAATGGCAAAGGGCTCTTGATTAGAGACCAGTTCTTCACGTCTCTCGTTTGCTTGATCGGGATGAATGGGGGTTTCAGAGACAAAACGTTGGTTGCCTGCCATTAATCTTTCAAGAGGGGTTTGTTTCTCCGGTTGCATTGTTCCAGAGCGATTTCGAGTAAAGAGAAGGGCTACGCCCCCGACTAGAATCACAACCGCGATCCATCCGACTATTTTCATCCTAATTTGACGGCGTGGAAACCCAGTCCTTTAGGACTGGGAGGAAACGCCGCTCCTTTATTTAACTTGAGTTTTAAAATAGATTTGAGTATTTTCTGCAGCCAATGAAACGCACGATTTCGATTAAAATTAAAGTTGCTGCTGAGGATAGCCAAGAGCTTTTTAAGTTGGGACATCATTTTGTTTCCGCCTGCAATGAAATCGTCCCCTTTGCAATGGAATATCGATGTTGGAATCGAGTTGCACTCCACCATCTTTGCTATTCCAAAATTAGAATGGAATCTCCACTCGGCTCTCAGATGGTGTGCAATGCGATCTTTGCCGTGTGCAAAGCCTATAAGAATCGAGGCATTGAAAAAAGCGAAGAAGTTCCAAAGATTCAGTTTCGCAAAAACGCAAGCGTCCATTTTGACAAACGGACCTATTCGATCAAAGGAAAAATTCTTTCTCTCTACACTTTGGGTAAGCGGATTAAAGTGGAAATGAGAATGAGCGACTTCCAAGAGCAGTATTTTGCTCAGGGTATTCCCAAAGAAGCTGAGTTGATCTGTAAAAAGGGAAAATGGTTTTTTAACCTTGTATTGGATCTTCCCGATCCCGCCTTGAGCCAAAGCGACACGCTGCTTGGGGTGGATCTTGGGGAGAATAACGCGGCTGCGATGAGCAGCGGCAAATTGATTTGCGGAGGCAAGATTCGCTTTCAAAGGGATCAATATCTCGCCATGCGGCGCAGGCTTCAGTCCAACGGTTCTCAGTCGGCAAAACAATTGCTGAAGAAAATCTCTGGCAAAGAAGCGCGCTGGATGAAACATGTCAATCATGGGATGAGCAATGAGATTGTGAAAGAAGCCCTTCAAATGGGCGCTGGGATGATTGTTCTTGAAGACTTGAAAAACATGCGCAAAAGGATCAAAGGCAGCAAGCGAAACAGAACTCGTCTGCACCGCTGGGCCTTTAGTCAATTGCAACTGTTTGTCGAATACAAGGCCCAAGCTCGCGGCTTGGGGATTATCTACATGAATCCAGCTTATAGCAGTCAAATTTGCTCCTTATGCGGTGCTCTTGGCGCAAGACAAAAGCACCGTTTTACATGTTCTTGTGGAAACCGACAGCACAGCGACTTGAATGCAAGTCGGAATCTCTGTAGGTTTGCTCTATCTGCCGATCGAGCAACGTGCGCTGTAAACCGCACGCATGTGGCAGTTAATCGCTGACCATAAAGCTTTCGCCTTTAGGCGAGAGTTGTTTACATTTACCCCTTGAGAATGAGATGGGGGCGCAACCGCGCGACCCCGTTTGCGAGGCCGGCCTCTTGCACAGCTGCGACAACCTCATCCACGTCCTTATAGGCATCGGGCATTTCTTCGTCAACCGTGCGGCGGGAGCTAGCCAGGACGCTAACCCCTTGGCTGGCCATGTAATGGAGGGCGTCTTTGCCCTGCCACGATTTGAGCGATTGAATGCGGCTGCGCGCTCTCCCTGCGCCATGGCAGGCGCTGCACCAAGTCAGGGGGTTGCCAAGCCCTACCATCAGGTGGCTAGCCCTGCCCATGTCTCCCGGCACGAGCACAGGCTGCCCTGTTTTTCTAAAGAGGGGGGAGAGTTCTTCTGCTCCAGGTCCGAAGGCGCGCGTTGCCCCCTTCCGGTGCACGCAGAGCTTTTTTGCTACCCCATCCACGAGATGGGTTTCAAATTTAGCGATGTTATGGCAAACGTCATAGATCAGGCGGATTTTTTCGGGGGGGATTCGGCACACTTCAAGGAAGGCTTCCCGGACTCCATGCAGGATCTGCTGTCTATTGTTAAAGGCAAAATTGGCGGCCGCCGCCATGGCTTGAAAATAGGTTTGCCCTTCCTTGCTGTTAATCGGGGCGGCCACAAGCTGCCGATCGGGGAGATCTTCAGCGAACCCCTGTTTAATGAACACATTCAGCGCATCTTGGCAGACCTGATGTCCAAACCCGCGCGAGCCGGAGTGGATGAGGACATAGATCTGCCCTTCTTCCACTCCCCAGGCAGTGGCGATTTCGGGCATGAAAATTTTCTGCACCTCGCCGATTTCGACAAAGTGGTTGCCCGAACCGATCGTCCCCAGTTGATCTTTGCCGCGGATTTTTGCATCGGTGGAAACCGCACCGGCATCTGCGTCGGCGATCACCCCATTGCTTTCGATATGCTCCAAATCCTCCGGAAAGCCATATCCTTTCTCGACAGACCAGCGTGCGCCTTTTTCGAGGAGCTCGTGGTAGTCGCGATCGCTTAAGCCTCGTATTCCCCGATGTCCGCGCCCAACTCCTGAGGGAACCAGGGCAAAGATGCGCGCGAGAAGATCTTTTTTTGTATGGGCGTTCAAATCCTGGAATTTTTCCGGGACGATCGCAAGGCGGACGCCGCAGTTGATGTCGTAGCCGACCCCTCCCGGGCTGATGACGCCTGTTTCAACATCCATGGCAGCGACGCCGCCGATCGGAAATCCATAACCCCAGTGGATGTCGGGCATCGCAATGCTATATTTCACAATGCCCGGTAGGTAAGCGACATGGCGCACCTGATCGAGAGGTTTGTCGATGTCTGTCTCTTCAAGGAGTTTTTCAGAGGCGATCACAAGGCCGGGCACCCGCATCCCCCCTTCTTGAGGCAAAAGATAGGTGGCAGGGGCTATTTTTTTTACTTTGCTAAACATCGACAATCATCTCCCAATGTAGGATCTGGTTTTGATCTTGCACAATCTTCCCGTGAAAGCTGACGGCTTTAAAGGGGCATCCCATCTCTTCATCGGCCTTGGCGATGGTGGCATTGAGCGCCATGATGATCTCATCCAAGTCGCTGCAGAGCTCCCGGGCGAAATAGGGGAGAAGGGGAGGGAATTTAAAGGCGAGGGCCATCTGGGCGTGGAGATGGATGTGGGAAAGATCGATGCCCCGGATGTGAAAAGCGATATCGGCCGTATGCGCAAACTCCTCAAAGGGAGGAATCAGAGGGCAGCTCCATAAAATGGGATAGGTTAAATGCTCCGCACTTTCATACAAGTGAATCGCTTGGATCATCACCGGAAAGGGAGTAAACTGCTCTTCCCATTCTTTCCGGTCGAAAGGAGCCCTTGCAAAGGAGACATGGGACAACAGCTCTCGCTTATCGACGGGGTAGTGGAGATTCTCTAGCCACGCTGACAAGGATTCATGAAACTGTTTTAAGGGTTGGCTTCCATCCATCCACTCGATGTGCCCCGCCGCGACTCGAGCGTGTTCGGGCGGCAGGAATAACAGGCGGTCGCATTTCCCGACGAGCCCCACTCGAAAGAGAGGAGTTGGAAAAGTTGGCAGCTGTTCTTTGAGTTTGGAAACGTCGGCGGCTCCTAAAAAAGCCAAGGTGATGTGGCGGTATGCCGGATCGATGAACCGTCCGCTTGAGGGAACTCTGGGCCAGGGGGCAGCGACTTCTGCGCCAAAAAAAATACGGTTATTTGTTTTGCAGGGCTGCATAAGCGTGTAATAGCTTGTAAAAATAGAGGATGATCGATTCGTTCGAGAGATGTTCAAGGGCAAATTGCGTGGCGTTTTGCGCGATTTCGCGCGCTTTTTCGTCGTTTTGGCGGAGCCAGAGAATTTTCTCCTCCAAGTCGGAGAGATCTTGTTTAAAGGGAATGTAATGCACGTAGGGTTCCAAGGCCCCATAAAACCATTCGATATACTCCGATTCATTCCACAGCATGATGGAATTAGATAGCAATTGCCAGCTGACGCTCGAAGGGAAGGTATTGCCATCCACAGCGATCAGGTATTTGTAGGCGAGCATGCTGGGATTGTAGAGGTAGGGGCGGAAATAGTCGTATTCCTCGAACCATTTCTTCAGATTTTCGTCTAGGTAGTAGGGCGTGGTGAATCCCGCATCGAGCAGATCGGGCCGCTCTTTTGAAAAGAAGATCAGCCTAGGGCGCGGCTTGAAGTCCCATTCGTAAGAAGAGTAGTAGTTTCCGCTCGTCATGCCGCGCCAAAAGGCGATTTCAATCTTTTTTTCCCATGGATGGGACGAAGCGGCTTCTTTAATGTCTTTAAAGACGTGTTGTCGATATTCGAAGTTGCGCACTTCGGGAAACAAGACTGTTTTATGGTTTGTTTTCAGTTTGCAGATCGAAAAAATGGGGCAGTAGGTCTTTTCGAGATAGATCGGACGGTCGTAGGAATCCCAGATGGAGAGAAGAAAATCGACATCGGGCACTTTGATGACGGATAGGATCTGTTGAAAAAAAGCCACAAAATGCTCAACGCGCGGGTCTGCGGCAGACTCGGAAAGGATAGAGCAGTGAAGTTTGTTGTTCACAATCTGATAACGGACAAACTGGGCTCCATTGCCGGCAGGAAGGGCATAGACGTCGCGGAAAGTATTGTCGATCATTTCTTTGGTGACTCCCGATTCCTGGAAGCCTCTCAAATCTTCTTGAATCCGTTTATCCATCCACGCGGGTGCCGGGCGGTTCAACATCCCCCGCAATTTCGCTCGATCGATGGTAAATGAGCAAAGGATCAAGCCCAGAAAGATGCAGATGATACGGCGCATATCGCTCCTCATGTTGAAAAACCCCAATTTTATTTTTTTTTCACTAAAATCCATTATCTCGGCTTTGTACAATTTTATAGCAGCATCTCCGAGAGAAGCGCTGGAAAATTATTTGTTTTTTCGCTCATTTATATTACCTTCGGATATTAATTTCGCGAAAAAACAAATAATTTTCAGAGCGCTTCCTCTGGATCTGCTCGCTAAAAATTGTACAAAGCCGAGATTATAAATCTATCTATGTTAGTTAAAAAAGGGAGGATCGCCAATGAGGATCTGCGCATTATGCCTCTTTCTCATCTATCTATCGACAGGCTGGTGCTGGAACCTTTCCTACGAAAACTTGGGAGAGAAGTGCGCAAAGCCCGCACCCGAGTGGATGGAAAGAGAGATCGCAAACCATCTAAGTCCATTTAGAGGACGCCCACTCTCTGAGACAGAACTTCTAAAGACCTTGCGTGAGGTAACGGCCGCGCAGGGGGGGGAGGTGGCGCGGCTTGTGCGGGTGCAATTTAGCTGCGGCAGAGCCGTTTGGTCTAGCGAGGGGTATACTCCTACTCATCCCTATCTCGAGCGGCTGCAGAATTTTATTCTAGCGTTAGAAGCTCTCGATCGGATCGCTCCTCTTCCCGATCTCGACCTGATCCTTTCTCTCAGCAATGCGTATGACCGCCCCTTGTTTCTATCTAAAACCTCCTATCCCGTCTTGACAGTCAGTAAAGCCAAGCTCAATGCCAAAGCGGTTCTCATTCCGAACGGTCTTTTTAACCCGCAGAGGGAAGACCTTCTTTTGCAGGTGGATCGGGTTGCGCAATATTGTTCTTGGGGATCCAAATTGGAAAAGGCTTTTTGGCGCGGATCGATGAAAGGAGAGTTCTACCATTATTTCGAGTGGGACTATAAACCGCGCCCTCGGCTTGTCCTTGAGTCCACGAAACATTCCGATCTGATCGACGCCGCTTTTTTAAACGATTCCCACACGAAGAACTTCTCCCATGGAATAGGCGGGTGGATGCTGGCTAATCGGTTTGTTGCCCCTTATGTCGCCCCTGCTTGCCAAGTCCCTTATAAATATTTGATCGCTGTGGATGGGCCTGCAACGCCGGGTAGTTTGCAGTGGCAGTTGTTTGCGGGATCCACCCTTCTCAAAAGCGATTCGCCGCGCGTCGAGTGGTTTTATTCGGAACTGAAACCCTATGTTCATTATGTACCCTTTCATCCCGACTGTCGAGATCTCTTGGAGAAGATGAACTGGCTTAAGGAGAATGACGAGAAAGCGTTTGAAATCGCGCAAAACGCCTCTCAGTTTGCGCGCGATTACCTCAGCGATGAGATGCTCTTTCTCTATACGTATAAATTATTAGCGAGCTATGCCGCATTATTGGGGGATTCGTTATGAAATATCTCGCGCTATGCTTCCTGCTTTGCGCCTCTTTGCGGGCTGAAGAGGTGTCCGAAGAAAAGCCTTTTGTCGTTTCAGATATCCATTACCAACTGGGAAACCAATTGTTTGAGATCGCAGCGGCTCTCAGCCTTGCCTGGGATCACGGCGCTGAGGCTTATTTCCCCGACCTTCAAAACGTGCCTTGGTGGAATATACCCCTCAATCGGGACAAGGTTTTTTTTCGCTTAAACGCCAACCCGCCTCCTTTTCCCGTGGAATGTGTTTATCAAGAACCCCACTTTGCCTATTCCCCCATCCCCTTTCATAAAAATATGCGCCTCCATGGCTATTTTCAGTCGGAGAATTACTTTAAACATCATCGAAAAGAGATTCTAGATGTGTTTGCCCCTTCTGAGGAGATCCTCTCTTATTTGCAAAACAAATATGCCGATTTGCTGAGTCACCCCTGTTCTGTCGCCGTGCATGTGCGCACGTTTTATCACGATCAGGTAGGAAACGCGTGGCAATACGATCACCAGCCCTTCGTCGGTTTGGAATATCTAGAAAATGCCATCGCTCTTTTTCCTGAAGATGCCCTGTTTATCGTCTGCTCCGATCACATCGAGTGGTGTAAGCGCACATTCGATCCTATCCCAAGAAACCTCGTGTTTATTGAAGGCAACCAGCATTACCACGACCTCTACCTCATGAGCCTCTGTCAGCACAATATCATTTCCAACTCCTCATTTTCCTGGTGGGCAGCCTGGTTGAATCAGCATCCAGATAAGATCGTGGTGGCTCCGGGAACTTGGGTAGGACCGCGCACAGGCCTCAATACAAAAGACCTTATTCCCAAGGAGTGGATCGTCCTTCCCTCCCAATCCTCTAATCGAGTCCCTGAATTCTAAAAAATAATTGATAACAAGCTTCCGACGAGAGAAAAAAGGAGCTTGCGATCAAAAATTTCCAAAAACATTTGCATGAAAAGAGAGAATTTTTGTATGGTGTTGCATTCCTTAAGGCGAAAAGGCCGAAAGAGGAAAAGCCGAGCAGTAAGCTGGGCAAGTGCTGTTTTGACAGTAGAGATGAAGTGATGAACGAACAAAAGTAAAGCTTGTGCGGGCGGGATATGAAAATATCCCGTCCGCCTGTTAATAAATTCAATCAGATTGTCAAGGAATTATTCTTTGAGAATTTGATCTTGGTTCAGATTGAATGCTGACGGCGTGGATGAGGCATGCAAGTCGAACGAGGTCGTAGGGCAACTTGCGGCCTAGTGGCGGAAGGGTTAGTAATACATGAATAACTTGCCTTCAACCTGGGGATAACGGCTGGAAACGGCCGCTAATACCGAATGAGGTAGTTTTGGGGAATCTTAGGGCTATCAAAGTAGGGGACCGTGAAAGCGGCCTTGCGGTTGAAGAGAGGTTCATGGGATATCAGCTAGTTGGTGTGGTAAAGGCGCACCAAGGCTAAGACGTCTAGGCGGATTGAGAGATTGACCGCCAACATTGGGACTGAGATACTGCCCAGACTCCTACGGGAGGCTGCAGTCGAGGATCATTCGCAATGGGCGAAAGCCTGACGATGCGACGCCGTGTGAGCGATGAAGGCCTTCGGGTTGTAAAGCTCTTTCGCATGGGAACAAGAGAGGGTAGTGAATAACTAGCCGATTTGAGGGTACTATGTAAAGAAGCACCGGCTAACTCCGTGCCAGCAGCTGCGGTAATACGGAGGGTGCAAGCATTAATCGGATTTATTGGGCGTAAAGGGCGCGTAGGCGGGTTAGTAAGTCAGATGTGAAATTCCGGAGCTCAACTTCGGAGCTGCATTTGAAACTGCAAACCTAGAGGATTGGCGGAGAAAATGGAATTCCACGTGTAGCGGTGAAATGCGTAGATATGTGGAAGAACACCGGTGGCGAAAGCGGTTTTCTAGCTTATACCTGACGCTGAGGCGCGAGAGCAAGGGGAGCAAACAGGATTAGATACCCTGGTAGTCCTTGCCGTAAACGATGTATACTTGATGTAGCCAGGCTCAACCCTGGCTGTGTCGGAGCTAACGCGATAAGTATACCGCCTGGGGAGTACGCTCGCAAGGGTGAAACTCAAAAGAATTGACGGGGGCCCGCACAAGCAGTGGAGCATGTGGTTTAATTCGATGCAACGCGAAGAACCTTACCCAGGTTTGACATACAGAGGACGGTAGCCGAAAGGTTACTTCCCGCAAGGGCCTTTGAACAGGTGCTGCATGGCTGTCGTCAGCTCGTGCCGTGAGGTGTTGGGTTAAGTCCCGCAACGAGCGCAACCCTTATCATTAGTTGCCAACACGCGAGGTGGGGACTCTAATGAGACTGCCTAGGTTAACTAGGAGGAAGGTGAGGATGACGTCAAGTCCGCATGGCCTTTATATCTGGGGCTACACACGTGCTACAATGGTCGGTACAGAAGGCAGCGAAATCGCGAGATGAAGCAAATCCCAAAAGCCGATCTCAGTTCGGATTGTAGTCTGCAACTCGACTACATGAAGTCGGAATTGCTAGTAATGGCGGGTCAGCAACACCGCCGTGAATACGTTCCCGGGCCTTGTACACACCGCCCGTCACATCATGGGAGTTGGTTTTACCCGAAGTCACTGACTTAACCGCAAGGGGAGAGGTGCCTAAGGTAAGGCCGATGACTGGGATGAAGTCGTAACAAGGTAGCCCTACCGGAAGGTGGGGCTGGATCACCTCCTTTTAAGGACAAAGAGGGCAGCCTAGAGCTGCCTCTTATGGTTGAGCAAGCTTTGCTTCTTGTTTTGTTTCATCACTTCTTCTCTGCTGTTAAGACGATCTCGAATCATGGGGGTTTAGCTCAGCTGGTAGAGCATCTGATTTGCATTCAGAGGGTCAGGAGTTCGATTCTCCTAGCCTCCAAATTTGCGGTTATAGCTCAGTTGGTTAGAGCGCGACACTGATAATGTCGAGGTCCCAAGTTCAAATCTTGGTAACCGCACCATCTATTCTTTGCTTCATGCAAAGTTTTGCTATCTTGAAAGTTGTTGTGAGAAGTCAAAAATACAAGCGCAATTAAAGAGAAATTAATGGTAACGAACCGGAAGGTTCGTACGTAGATTTCACTGATATAAAGCAGCGTTTGAGAAGAAAATACTTCATAAAGAGAATTAGGTGAAAGTGATGGCGTAGTTTAAAGCAGCTTTAAAAGACAGAACGTTATGTGGTCAAGCTGCTAAGGGCTGCTGGTGGATGCCTTGGCATCAACAGGCGAAGAAGGACGTGCTAACCTGCGATAAGTTCCGGCGAGCTGGAAAGAAGCAACGACCCGGAAAATTCCGAATGGGGGAACCCAGTGGGAGTAATATCCCATTATTCTTATCTGAATAGATAGGGTAAGAAAGCGAGACCTGCCGAAGTGACACATCTCAGTAGGCAGAGGAAAAGAAATCTAGAAGAGATTCCCCTAGTAGCGGCGAGCGAAGAGGGAAGAGCCTAAACCAGGGATTTTATTCCTGGGGTTGAAGGACCAGTCAAAAAGTCGACTTTTTTTAGCAGAACCATCTGGAAAGATGGGCGATACAGGGTGAGAGCCCCGTAAGCGAAAAGAGAAGAAGATGGGATTGGCACCTGAGTAGGGCCGGGCACGTGAAATCCGGTCTGAATCTGGGGGGACCACCCTCCAAGGCTAAATACTCGTTGATGACCGATAGTGAACCAGTACCGCGAGGGAAAGGCGAAAAGAACCCCTGATAGGGGAGTGAAATAGAACCTGAAACCAGCAGCTTACAAACGGTCAGAGGCCTATGTCCCTTATAGGGAAATGGCTGATGGCGTGCCTTTTGCATGATGAGCCAGCGAGTTACGCTGAATGGCAAGGTTAAGGGACATACGTTCCGGAGCCGTAGCGAAAGCGAGTGTGAATAGCGCGAAAGAGTCATTCAGCATAGACACGAAACCAAGTGATCTATCCATGACCAGGATGAAGCAAGGGTAACACCTTGTGGAGGTCCGAACCAGTGTCTGTTGAAAAAGCCTTGGATGAGTTGTGGATAGGGGTGAAAGGCCAATCAAACTTGGAGATATCTTGTTCTCTCCGAAATAACTTTAGGGTTAACCTCGGCAGGAACTTTTTAGGGGTAGAGCACTGGATCCACAAGGGGGGCTACCGCCCTACCGAAGGGAACCAAACTCCGAATACTAAAAAGAGAGCCGGGAGATAGACTGTGGGGGATAAGCTTCATAGTCAAAAGGGGAACAGCCCAGATCGTCGATTAAGGTCCCAAATTCTATGCTAAGTGAGTAAGGAAGTGAAGTTTCAAAGACAGTTGGGATGTTGGCTTAGAGGCAGCCATCATTTAAAGAGTGCGTAACAGCTCACCAATCAAGAAACTTTGCGCCGATAATAGACGGGACTAAAGCATAGAGCCGAAATCACGGGTGTTGATCGCAAGATGAACGCGGTAGGAGAGCGTAGTATGTGCGTCGAAGATGTACCGTAAGGAGCATTGGAGCGCATACTAGTGAGGATGCATGGCATGAGTAAACGATAAAGGAAGTGAAAATCTTCCTCGCCGAAAACCTAAGGTTTCCAGGGTAAAGCTCGTCTTCCCTGGGTTAGCCGGACCCTAAGCTGAGGCTGAAAAGCGTAAGTGATGGGAAGCAGGTTAAATATTCCTGCGCCACCTAAGACTATGACGAAGGGGTGACGAAGCAAGTTAAGCACGCGGGCAATTGGAAAAGCCCGTTTTGCTATGAGGCAGGCCAGCAGGGAAATCCGCTGGCAGGATGCTAGGTAGCGGACAAGGGGAACCTACGGGGGAACCGATGGTGAGGCGCGAAGCTTCCAAGAAATAACCTCTAGTCGTCGATGGTGACCGTACCAAAACCGACACAGGTGGGTGTGAAGAATATTCTCAGGCGCGCGAGATAACTCTCGTTAAGGAACTCTGCAAATTATCCCCGTAACTTCGGGAGAAGGGGAGCCGTTTGTCGTGACCATCTTCGCGATGGGTGCGAGAAGCGGCCGAAGAGAAATGGCCCAGGCGACTGTTTAACAAAAACACAGCACTATGCGAAGTCGTCTAAGACGAAGTATATGGTGTGAAGCCTGCCCAATGCCAAAAGGTCAAAAGGAGACGTTAGCCCGCAAGGGCAAAGCGTTGAATTTAAGCCCTGGTGAATGGCGGCCGTAACTATAACGGTCCTAAGGTAGCGAAATTCCTTGTCGGGTAAGTTCCGACCTGCACGAATGGCCTAACGATCTGGGCACTGTCTCAACGGGAGACTCGGTGAAATTGTAGTAGCGGTGAAGATGCCGTTTACCCGCAACAAGACGGAAAGACCCCGTGAACCTTTACTGTACTCTGATATTGGCTTCTGACTTTCCATGTGTAGGATAACCGGGAGACAGAGAACAGGGCTCGTTAGGGCTCTGGGAGTCAACGTTGAAATACCGGTCTTGGGAAGTCGGAAATCTAACGAAAGCCCGTGAAACCGGGCGTCGGACAATGTCAGACGGGCAGTTTGACTGGGGCGGTATCCTCCTAAAGAGTAACGGAGGAGTCCAAAGCTTGCCTCATCGTGGTTGGCAATCACGAAAAGAGCGTAAAGGTATAAGGCAGGTTAACTGCGAGACCGGCAAGTCGAGCAGATACGAAAGTAGGGCTTAGTGATCCGGCGGTAGAAAGTGGAATCGCCGTCGCTTAACGGATAAAAGGTACTCCGGGGATAACAGGCTTATCGCCACCAAGAGTTCATATCGACGTGGCGGTTTGGCACCTCGATGTCGACTCATCGCATCCTGGGGCTGGAGAAGGTCCCAAGGGTTTGGCTGTTCGCCAATTAAAGCGGTACGCGAGTTGGGTTCAAAACGTCGTGAGACAGTTTGGTCCCTATCTGTTGTGGGCGCAGGATATTTGAGAAGAGCTGCTTCTAGTACGAGAGGACCGAAGTGGACGAACCAATGGTGTGCCGGTTGTACTGCCAAGTGCATAGCCGGGTAGCTATGTTCGGAAAGGATAAGCGTTGAAAGCATCTAAACGCCAAGCCTCCTTCAAGATAAGATATCCCCATGAGACCCCCTGAAGATGACAGGGTAGATAGGTTGGGTGTGTAAGCACAGCAATGTGTTGAGCTAACCAATACTAATGGGTCCAATGGCTTGATCACTTTTTTTTCTTTTCGTCATCGGCGCGGTTCCAGGAAATGGGATCGGGTCCATGATGATGAAAGGTTGTAAAAAAGACGCCAGAGCTTCACCTTTGAAAAAAGTGGAGTGTAAAGCTTTTCAAGCGCTGTTTTATATTCGTGAAAGTATAGAGATGATCACAACAACAAGCTTTCTTGGTGACGATAGAGAAGGGGGAATACCTGATCCCATCCCGAACTCAGAAGTCAAGCCCTTCCTCGCCGATGGTACTGTACACAAGAGTATGGAAGAGTAGGTTGTCGCCAAATTTTTATCAGCGCCCTAACCGCCGCAAGGCCGTTAGGGCTTTTTTATTAGATCCCTCTTCCTCGTGCCCTTCCCTTGCCCGTGCGCGTGCCCCTGCCCTTGCCCGGAAAAAATTCCTCCTCGCAATCCAGGTTCAGAAAAATATTAATCGGGCAAGAGCAGGGGCACGCGCACGGGCACGAAGAAGATTTTCTCTTAATTGCTATCTGTTGGGTAGAGGGTCATTTGGGGTTTTCCATGGTAGGGTTCAATAAAGGTGGAAGGCTGTTGTTTCTGCCACTCGATGAAGGGGGCAGAACTATAAATGATCGCCGTTTCCTTTTTGAACAGATCGGTCCGGTGGCGGATGGGGCGTGAAAAAGATTTGATGGCGGGTTCTTTGCCGAACTCCTCTTCTGCCCTGCCCGCTTTTAGCGGTTCCGACGCCTTTGCGGCTCCGAAATAGAGCGCCACGTTGTTTTCCAGCAGGGGTTTCACCTGTTTAAACACGTGCATGGCAGGATCGATTTGGGCCATGCTCTGACAGATGTAAGAGATAGAGCCGGCGATGAGGGCTGGAACGGAGTGAGCCCCAAAAATGTCTTCCGCATCGGGAAGCGCATCCCAGATCATCCCCCCTAGAGTGGTGCGGGTCTCCGGCATGTCATAGCCCGTTTCGTTAAAAACTTCTGCCACGAGCACCGTGCAGTTTTGTTTCATGAAGTTAAACCGGATCTGCTGCTCATTAAACCCATTGATTTTTTCCAGAACGTTGTCGGCACGGGCAGAGGTGAGGGGGATGCTCGTCGTGATCCGCCCTTCATGGATGCGCGTTTCCTCATAGTCGAGCATGCTGATCTTTGTATCCGCTGTGCTCAGCTGCTGCCTTGTCAACATTTTCCCTTCGGGAAGAATGTGTTCGTTCTGTTCCGGGGTCATCTGAAAACCAAACGAGTAAACCTTGCCCTCTTTTGTGATCACGCGGATCGCAATATGCACTGGAAATTGCCCTTTAGCATTTTTAAAAAGCGGAGTCTCTGGTAATCCGTTTTGGCGCGGAGAGGTGAAAAATTGGACCACGCAATCCTTGGCAATGCCGGGATCCCACTCGGGATGGGTCCCATAAAATTTTAACGCTTGTGCAACGACTTTTTCATACTGCTCTTGAGATAGCTGATGGACAGGATAGACCTGCACATACTCAAAGCGGTCGACAGGTCGAAGGCCACCCTTAGGCAGATCGGGAGAGACGTAGTTCCACACTTGTTCCCTTTGATTTTTTGAAACGATTTTTCCCCGTTTTGCGTCATACTCGAATTCGTCGCGGATCATTTCCCATCGCTGCCATTTTCCTTCCACTTTCAAGCAGGGATGGTGATCCTCGCCTAGTTTTAAGCCCTGTTTGTGCGGCTGAGCGGAAGATTCCTGAAAAAAGACCAGAGTTTGAGCGAGTCCGCTTTTCAATAAAAACTCAGCGCAATCGGGATAGTTTGTAAGCACCGACGGCGGCAGTCCAAGCCCTACCCATTTTTTCCCACTATCTACGAACTCCTGGGCTTTGAGCACCTGACCTTTTACTTGTGTGATTTTCGATTCGATCTCGAATTTAGAAGAAACGTCTGTCACGCGTTTGGCTAATTGTTCCCCTTCGTTCAATACATCATTTAAGGTCGAAATTTGAGATGCTAAAGAGGAGCAGCGCGCGGCTACATCCTCATCTAAAGCAAACTGCGCATCCAACGGACCTGCTTGCGTCAGTTTTGCATTCCAATTACTAATTTCTTGATTGATACGTAAAGTCATAATCCAAACCCATTGTTAAATTAAATGCTGATAATTATTATACAATAATATGCGTATATTTAGAATATAAATTAATTGCTTGCATAATTAGAATTAATTAAAAAATGGATTCTGGACAATCAAATAAAAAATTTTTTAATTTTTGCAGTCCCTTTAAAAAAGGTTAGAGACTGTTCGCTTGCATCTGGTCGTATTCGGCTAACGCTTTGGAGAGGGCGTTGGGTTGGGGGAAGGGAAGTGTGTCTATAAATTGTCTGAATTGAGATAGGAGGGTGCTTTCTTTTAAAGAGGCCATTTCTGGATAGATCTCATCGAGATTAACTCTTGTATTTGTAAGCAGATCTAAAATAAAATCTTTTAAATCATCTTCGGAAAGGGGGCCTTTGCGGATATATTTCTGTAATTTTTCATCGGAGAAAGAGACTGGGGCGCTATCGCTAGGCGAGATAGGGCTTTCAAATGTTCCCTTTGAATAAAACAACTGGTAACATTTTTCTGTTATAGAAAACAAGACTTGACGACTTGATTTTCTAGGCATAGACAGTGAGGATCCGTCTGGTATATGATGGTGGATGTTCAATCCATAATCGGAGATTTTGAATCCATTAACTTTTATTTGGATAAATGATGTCAAAAAGTCGAATCCTAAAATATTGTGATTGTTTTTATATCCAAGTTTAATAATTAATTGTTCAATAAAATCATAATTATTCGTGTCTGGTGAATGATTTGTTTCTTCAAAAAATAATGATATTGTTTCCATAGACAAATTGCTTAATATCTTTTCCATATCGCATTTTGGCTTGAAAAGAATTAGTTTTGCTGCAGATTCAAGATGCTTTGTATTAATTAAAAAATTAACTAGGTCTGTCAAATCATATTCATTCAAAAAATGCTTAGAGCCTAGTCTGTTCAGTTCTGATTCTATTTTATTTTTGTCATGTTTTGTCAGTGTTGGTTCACATTCGAATTCGCATTCATTATTATTAAATGAAGTTTGTGTTAATTCTGTTGAATTTGACTCTTCCTCTGCCTTGATGCATTCTAAAATAGTTTTTTTAAAATCTGCCAATTTTGTTTCATTTAATAATCTTATTTTCTCTCTAAAACTAGTGGCTGATGAATGGTTAATATCATATGTTAAATTTTGCAAACATCGTTTAAAAATAGATTCCCACAAGGGATCATTCAATGCCAATGTCTGCCATCCTTTGCAGACAAGGGATAATGTTCCCAGTATGATAGGCTCGGACTGGTTTCCCATCGCTTTACAAAAAATGAGACGCATACACTCAGCTGGCAAGATAAAAATACTAGAATCAGGTTGTAGCGGATTGAGGGCTGTTGATGAAGCGGGAGCGGGCTGAGTCCCTCTTTTAAAGGCGCTCCACACCTGATCGAATTTTATTCTGCAGGCAGCGAGGTGGGTGATCTGAATCTCTGTTCCATTGTACAGAAGAAAGTTAAAGCATTTCGAAAGAAATTCCAAGTCTTTTGAAATGGCTTCTCTTTGCTGAGGTTCTGAGGAAATACGATGGGAAATCGCACTCAACGCCGTGTTTAATTCTGCACAGGAAGCGATGGGAGGTAAGGACATAGGAACCTCGTTTTAAAAGTTAAGTTCATGATGAAGTGAAAATATTCTGTTGCACGGTTATGTTGTTTACAAGAAAAATCAGCTGCTGAGGAAAAAGGGAGGCGAAGCCCCTTTAAGCAAAGCTCAAAGGGGGAGCTGGTGTGTGTTTTAGAGCTTGTTCGCTTGCATCTGGTCGTATTCGGCTAACGCTTTGGAGAGAGCGTTGGGCTGCGGAAAGGAAGGCTCGTTTGCGATTTCCCTAAGTTGTGATAGGATAGTGCGTTCTTTTGCGAGGTTCTGTATTGGGTAGGGCTGATCGAGATCGAATCCCACTTTTGTAAGCAGATCTAAAATCCATTCGTTGAAATCCTCTTCCGAAGGGGGGCTTTTACGAATGTATCTTTGTAATTTTTCATCGGAGAAAGGGACTTCGTAACAGCGTGTTGGACCTTGAAATTTTCCGGTTGAATAACATTCGCGAACACAATTTTTTACTATAAAAAATAACAGTTGGCTGCTTATTTTAAATTTTGGTGGATTAAAAAGCCATCCGTTTGCCATATAATCTGTGATTTTCAGTCCATTAACTGGACCACATACTGGAGAATATATAAATATTCTCAAAAGTAGTTCGTCAGGTGCTATATTTCGTGTGGTATTAAAATAGGAATTTCCTATATTATATTTTAATTTAAGCATTAATTCTTGAATAAATATGTAAACATCAAACATCTCTCCTAGCTCTGCAGTTCTTTTTTTACGCAACCCTTGACATATCGCATTCGCATCAATTTTTGGTTTAAAAAGAAGCAATTTAGCTATAGATTCAAGTTCTTTTTTAGAAATTAATTCTTTAATTAAATCTGTCAAGTCGTGTTCCTTTAAAAAACGCTTGAATCCTAGTCTGGTTAATTCTTTTTCTATTATGTTGTTTTTATCGTATAATTCTTTAATGATTTTTTTAAAATCTTTCAGGTTTGTGCTATTTAATAACTTTACCTTGTCTTTGAAATTCGCAGCTGATGAATCGTTAATATCGTAGGTTAAATTTTCTAAACATCGTTGAAAAATCGGTTTCCATAGGACATCGTCCGATGCCACTCTCCGCCATTCTTTGCAGACAAGGGATAATATTCCTAATAGTTTAGACGTAGAGGGATTCCCTATGGCTTTAGAAAAAATGAAAAGCATGGACTCATCTGGGAAGAGAAGAGGACTAAGATCAGGTTCTGGCCGATTTTTTAGAGTGAGGGCTGTTGATGGAGTAAGGGGCGATATCCCTGCTTCAAAGGCGCTTCGCACCTGAACTAATCTCATTTGGCAGGCATTGAGGTCGGTAACCTGAATCTCTGTTCCATGGTACACAAGAAAATCGAGGTGTTCTTGCAGAAATTCTAACTCTTTCGAGATCGCCTCCTTCTGATCCGGTGCCGAGGAAATGCGGCTGGAAACGACGTTTAGCGCCGTGTTAAATGTTGCGGCTGAAGTGATCGGGATTGAGGACATAGGAATCTCATTTTAAAAGTTAAGTTCATGATTGAAATGAAAACATTGTGTTGGACGGTTATTTTGTTCACAAGGGAAATCAACAGCTCAGGAAGAAAGGAGGCGAGCGCCCCTTGAGCGAAGCTCAAGGGGATGCTGGTGTGTTTTTTAGAGCTTTTCAGCTTGCATCTGGCCGTATTCGGCTAACGCTTTGGAGAGGGCATTGGGTTGGGGGAGAGGAAAGGTGTCTACAAATTGTCTGAATTGAGATAGGAGGGTTCCTTTTTTTAAGTAGCCTGTTTCTGGATAGATTTTATCGAGATTAAATCCTACTTTCGTAAGCAGATCGAAAATCAATTCTTTTAAATCATCTTCCGAAAAAGGGCTTTTGCGGATAAGCTTTTGTAATTTTTTATCGGATAAAGAAACTAAGGCGGTATTGCTAGAATGGTCAGGGCTTGCAAATGTTCCCTTTGAATAAAACAACTGGTAACATGCTTCCGTTATGTGAAATAAGACTCGATCACTTGGGTGAAAACGGAATCCGCTTGCTATATAATCGGAGATTTTCAATCCGTTAACTTTTAATTGGCTAAATGATGTCAACATATCGCTTGCTGATCTCAAAGTGTCGCTTGTTATAACTGGCTCTACAGCCCCTCTTTTGTATCCAAATTTAATCATTAATTCTGTAATAAAATCAAATTCAGGTGAATATGAAGATTTGTTTTTTATAGAAACTAAGTTGATGAATACATTTTCAGCATCGATTATTGGCTTGAAAAGAAGTAGCTTTGCTGCAGATTTAATGTTTTTGTTTTCAATTAAAAAATTAATAAAGTCGGTAAGGTTGTGTTCATTTAAAAAACGTTTAATTCCTAATTTATTCAGTTCTGTTTTTATATTGTTCTTGATGTCTTTTTCTTTATTAAATTCCTTCAGATGATGTGTGCGGTCTTCCTCTTTTTTTGCGTGAGAGTTTAAATGATTCTATATGATCTTTTTTAATCGTCCTGTTTTTAATGCATTTTAAAATAGTTTTTTCAAAATCTTTCAATCTTGTTTCTTGTAATAATATTATTTTGTGTTTAAAGCTTGTGGCTGATGAATGGTTGATATCATATGTTGTATTTCCAATATATCGATTAAATATAGGTTTCCACCAAATATCGTCTGATGCCAATGTCTGCCATCCTTTGCAGACAAGGGATAGTGTGCCCAGTGCAATAGACGCAAACTCGTTCTTTATCGCTCTAGAAAAAATAAGATTCATAAAGTGAGCTGGCAAGATAAAAATACCAGGAGCTAGTTGAGCGGGTGCGACAACCTGCGGCGGATTTCTTAGAGCGAGGGCTGTTGATGAGCCACGCGGCTGTATCCCTCTTTTAAAAGCGCTCGATACCTGATCTAATCTCATTTGGCAAGCGGCAAGGTCGGTGATCTGAATCTCTGTTCCATTAAATAGGAGAAGGTCGAGCCGTTCTTGCAGCGATTCTAACTCTTTTGAAATGGATTCCCTCTGTTGAGGGACCAAGGAAATGCGGCTGGAAATGGCATCGAGCGTCGTGTTCAGCTCTGCAACGGAAGCGATGGGAGGAAGGGACATAGGAACCTCATTTAAAAGTTAAGTCCATGATTGAAATCAAAATATTCTGTTGCATACTTGTTTTGTTTGCAAGGGAAATCGACTGCTGAGGAAAAAGGGAGGCGAGCACCCCTTGAGCGAAGCTCAAAGGGGTGCTGGTGTGTTTTTTAGAGCTTTTCGGCTTGTGTCTGCTTTTTAGCTTGCATCTGGTCGTATTCGTCTAGCGCTTTGGAGAAGGCGTTGGGTTTCGGAAGGGGAAGCATTTCTGCGACTTGCCTCAATTGAGATAGGATGGTGCCTTCTTTCAAGAAGTCCTTTTCTGGATAAATCGTATCGAGATCAAATCCTACTTTTGTAAGCAGATCTAAAATAAATTCCTTTAAGTCATCTTCCGAAGGGGGGCTTGTGCGAATGTATCTCTGTAATTTTTCATCGGAAAAAAAGACTTGGTTGTTGTTGCTGCTAAGATATGTCGGGCTTTGAAATTTTCCGGTTGAATAAAATAGCTGGTGACACGTTACCGGTATTGAAAGTAGCATTTGACTGCTTACTCTAGATTTTGGTGGAGTGAAAAGACATCCATTTGCCATATAATCTGTGATTTTCAATCCGTTAACTAGACCAACTATTGGAGTGAATATGAATGATGTCAATAATTGATTTGAATTAAGCATTTTAACGTAATAATCGCCCACGTCATAGTTCAGTTTAAGCATTAATTGTTGAGTAAAATTGTAGGTAGCCCACATGTCCGGTGAAGCTTTATGTGTTTCATCGGATAAATTTTTTGCTATTGCACTTGCATTAAATTTTGGTTTAAAAAGAAACAATTTCGATATAGATTCCAGTTCTTTTTTAGAAATCAATTTTTTAATTAAATCTGTTAAATCGTGTTCCTTTAAAAAACGCTTAGCGCCTAGCCTGTCTAATTCTGTTTCTATTAAAATGTTTTCAGTTTTTAAGTTTTTAATGGTTTTTTCAAAATCTTTCAATGCGGTGTTATTTAATAACGTTACTTTGTCTCTAAACGTGGTAGCTGATGAATCATTCATAGCGTACGTTAAATTTTTCAAGCATCGCTTAAAAACAGGTTCCCATGGCTTTGTTGCGTAAATAGCTGCGGGTGAAGATTCTCTTGCCCTAAGAGCCTCGAATCTATAAATTTTTTGTTACCACACAAAAACTGTAGGTTCGAGATGACACCCAAGAAGAAAGATAAATACCGCACCCGCAACTGGAAAGAATATAACCGATCTTTGGTAAATCGGGGAAGCATCACTTTTTGGTTCGATGAGAATGCTATCCAAAAATGGTATTCTATTGAACGGACAGGCAAGCCTGGTCGGCCAGAAACCTATTCAGATGATGCGATTCGCTGTGGACTCATGATCCGAGCTGTCTTCCGTACAGCACTTCGTTTTCTTCAGGGTTTTGTCGACTCTATCATCCGTATTCTGGAACTCGACCTTGTTTGTCCTCATTATTCGGTATTTTCTCGTCGGGCCAAAGGTCTACATATCGCAATGAGAAAGCTGCTGAAACCTGGAGAGAAGATAAATGTGGTTTTTGATTCGACAGGGGTTAAAGTCTTTGGCGAAGGCGAATGGAAGGTCAGAAAGCACGGTTATTCGAAACGCAGGACATGGCGTAAAGTTCATGTTGGGATGTGTGCAGATTCGGGACAAGTGCTGGTCAGCGCAGTGAGCTCCAATAATGTGACTGATGAGGAGGCAATGATTTTCATGATGGAAGCTCTAGAAGGGATCCCTTTAGGAGACGTTCTTGGCGATGGCGCTTACGACACCGTCGATTGTCGCGAGGCGATCCACGATCGGGGAGGCAAACAGGTCATCCCTCCAGACAAGAATGCAAAATTGCAGAAGGGAAAACCTTTCCCATGCCTCGAGGAACGGGATGAAGCAATTCGAAGAATCCAAAACCTTGGGGAGGAAGGTCGATCCAAATGGAAACAGGAAATCGGATATCACCGAAGATCCCGAGTCGAGACATTGATGTTTAGGTATAAAACGATATTGGGAGATCGGTTGGCATCCCGCAGAGAGGCAACCCAGGCTACGGAAGTGGCGATAAAACTGGATGTATTGAATCGAATGACAGAATTCGGGAGACCAAAAAGCTACAAGGTGGCAAGTTAAGTTAGGCGACTGCTAGGCAGCTATGCCGCTTGCTGGGAATTGCGCAACAAAGCCGGTTCCCATAGGACATCTAGCGATGCCAATGCCTGCCATCCTTTGCAGACAAGGGATAGTGTGCCCAGCGCAATAGGCGCAGGCTGGTTCCCTATCGCTTTAGAAAAAATGAGAGGCATACATTCAGCAGGCAAGATGAAAATACTAGAAGCAGGGTGTTGCGGGTTTGTTAGAGTGAGGGCTGTTGATGAAGCTGTGGATTGCTCTGGGAGCGAAGCAGAGGGCTGTATCCCTCTTTTAAAAGCGCTCGACACTTGATCTAATCTCATTTGGCAGGCGACGAGGTCGGTGATCTGAATCTCTGTTCCTTTGTATAAAAGAAAGTCGAGGCGTTCTTGCAGAAATTCCAAGTCTTTCGAAATGGCTTCCCTTTGCTGGGGGGTTGAGGAGCTGCGGCTGGAAAGGGCATCCAGCGCCGTGTTAAAATCTGTAACCGAGCAAATCGGATTTAAAGACATAAAGGCCTCATTTTAAATAAATTGATAATCAAAGGAGGGTTACTTTATTGGATGATTGGTTTATTTGCAACGGGAAACCAAATGATTCCACCACCCGTTCGCTTCGCTCTCTAGAAAGCGAAGGAACGGGTGGTTGATAAATTCATAGGCGCATGCAATCTAGGAAGAGGCGAGCACCCCCTTGAGCGAAGCTCAAAAGGGGACTGGTGTATTTTTAGAGCTTTTCAGCTTGCATCTGGTCGTATTCGGCTAACGCTTTTGAGAAGGCGTTAGGTTTGGGGAAGTGAACGGTGTCTACAAGTTGTCTGAATTGAGATAGGAGGGTGCCTTCTTTGAAGTTGAAGTAGTCCGTTTCTGGATAGATCTCATCGAGATTAAATCCTACTTTTGTAAGCAGATCTAAAATAAATTCCTTTAAATCCTCTTCCGAAAAGGGGCGTTTGCGGATATATTTCTCTAATTTTTCATCGGAGAAAGAGACGGGGTCGCTATCGTTAAGGTCGGTAGGGCTTTCAAATGTTCCCGTTGAATAAAACAACAGGTGACATGCTTCTGTTATGGGAAATAAGACTCGAGCACCTCCGTTGAAACGGTATCCGCTTGCTATATAATCGGAGATTTTTAATCCATTAACTTTTAGTTGGATAAATGATGTCAACATGGCGGTTGCTGATATGAATGTGTCGCTTGCTATAATTGAGCTTATAACTCTGCTTTTGTATCCAAGTTTAATCATTAATTGTTCAATAAACTCATAGTTATTAAATATAGGTAATCTAGCAGAATAATTTTGTATAGCGATTATTTTTCTAAATACTTTTTTAGAATCAATTGGTGGCTTGAAAAGAAGTAGTTTTGCTGCAGATTCAATATGTTTGTTGTTGATCAAAAAATTAATTAATTCTGTCAAGTCATATTCATTTAAAAAACGCTTCGGTCCTAGTCTAGTTAGTTCTGCCAAGGTTTGAATTGAATCCGTTGAGGTTGATTCTTCTTTAATGCATTCTAAAATAATTTTTTCAAAATCTGTCAATCTTGTTTCTTTTAATAATATTATTTTATGTTTAAAGCTTGTGACTGGTGAATGGTTAATGTCATATGTTGTGTTTCTAATATATCGATTAAACACAGGTTTCCACAGAACATTATCCGATGTCAATGTCTGCCATCCTTTGCAGACAAGGGATAATGTTCCTAGTACGATAGGTTCGGACAGGTTCTCTATCGCTCTAGAAAAAATGAGAAGCATACACTCAGCTGGCAAGATAAAAATACTAGGAATTGCCTGAACAGGAGCGGCGTCCTGCTGCGGATTGCTTAGAGTGAGGGCTGTTGATGAGCCAAGGGGCTGTATCCCTCTTTTAAAGGCGCTGCATACCCGAGCTAATCTCATTTGGCAGCCAACGAGGTCGGTGATCTGAATCTCTTTTCCATTGCACAGGAGAAAGTCGAGGCGTTCTTGCAGAGATTCTAGCTCTTTTAAGATGGATTCCCTCTGCTGGGGGGTCGAGGGAGTGCGGCTGGAAATGGCATCCAGCGCCGCGTTAAAGTCTGTAACCGAGTAAATCGGATTTAAAGACATAAAAGCCTCATTTTAAATAAAATTAATGATCTAAGTAGAATTATTTTATTTGATAATTGATTTATTTACAAGGAGAAACCAGCAGCGGGGGCTGCTGTGTTTTTTAGAGTTTTTCAGCTTGCGATCGTATTCGGTTTAAATAAAATTTTTACTTAAATTATAAAAATTATTTTACCACCCGTTCGCTTCTCTAGAAAGCGAAGCGAACGGGTGGTTGATAAATTCATAGGCGCATGCAATCTAGGAAGAGGCGAGCACCTCCTTGAGCGAAGCTCAAAGAGGGGTGCTGGTGTGTTTTTTAGAGCTTTTCAGCTTCTGTCTGTTTTTCAGCTTGCATCTGGTCGTATTCGGCCAGCGCTTTTGAGAGGGCGTTGGGTTTGGGGAAAGGAAGGGTGTCTACAAGTTGTCTAAATTGAGATAGGAGGGTGCCTTCTTTTAAGGAGTCCGTTCCTATGTTTATTTCTGGATAGATCTTATCGAGATCTAATCCTACTTTTGTAAGCAGATCTAAAATCAATTCCTTTAAATCCTCTTCCGAAAAGGGGCCTTTGCGGATATGTTTCTGTAATTTTTCATCGGAGAAAGAGACGGAGCCGCTATTGTTTGAAAGCCCTACCCATTCTAACGATAAAAGCCCCACCCAGTCTAACGATAGCGGCTCCGTCTCTTTCTTAGAATGGGTAAGGCTTTCAAATGTTCCCTTTGAATAAAATAACGGGTAACATTTTTTCGTTATGTCAAGTAAGACTAGACTGTCTGATAGCGAGGAAAGGAAAAAGTTTCCATTTGCTACGTAATCGGAGATTTTCAATCCATTAACTTTTAGTTGGCTAAATGGTATCAACATTTCGCTTATTATCATTGACCTCATAACAAAAGAAGTTTCTTTATATCCAAGTTTAACCATTAATTGTGCAATAAATTCGCGATTAGCCGTGTGCGGTGAATCATTTATTCTTGTACACATTAAGTTTGCTAATATTTTGTCCGCATCAATTTTCGGCTTGAAAATAAGCAGTTTAGCTACAGATTCAAAATCTTTGTTGTTAATTAAATAGTTAATTAAATCCGTCAAGTTGTATTCATTTAAAAAACGCTTAGATCCTAGTTTATTAAATTCTATCTCTATTTTATTTTTAAATTGTAATTTTTCACTAGATTTTATCTGTTTATGTTGATATTCTTCTGATTCTTCTTCATTAGATGAAGATTGAATTGATCCTATTAAAACATTTGCAATTGATTCAAAATCTTTTGGTTTTATACATGATAAAAGATCGCTGCGTTTTCCAGTGCTTAAACTTGTGATTATTTCTGCTTGGATTTCTTGATATCCAAGATTGCTCAGGTCGTTTTCTGTAATTAATTTTGTGAGTTCTTTTGCAAATTTATTAAATGATGTTTGAGTTGATAATTTTGACTCTTCATCTATTTCGATGCATTCTAAAATGGTTTTTCTAAAATCATCTAGTGTTTTATTTGTTAATATTATTTTATCTCTAAGTGTTTGAGAGGATGAATAATCAATGCCATATGCTGTATTTCCAATATATCGATCAAACACAGGTTTCCACAGGACATCGTCCGATGTCAATGTCAGCCATCCTTTGCAGACAAGGGATAGTGTGCCCAGTGTAATAGACGCAAACTGGTTCTCTATCGCTCTAGAAAAAATAAAAACCATACACTCAGCTGGCAAGATAAAAATACTAGGGGCTGCCTGAACGGGAGCGGCAACCTGCGGCGAATTGTTTAGAGCGAGGGCTGTTGATGAGCCAAGGGGCTGTATCCCTCTTTTAAAAGCGCTCTTCACCTGAGCTAATCTCATTTGGCAGGCGGCGAGGTCGGTGATCTGAATCTCTGTTCCATGGTGCACAAGAAAATCGAGGTGTTCTTGCAGAAATTTTAGCTCTTTTGAGATGGTTTCCCTTTGCTGGGGGACTGAGAAAATGCGGCTAGAAATGGCATCCAGCGCTGCGTTAAAATCTGTAACCGAGCAAATCGGATTTAAAGACATAATAGCCTCATTTTAAATAAAATTAATGATCGAAGTAGAATTATTTTATTGGATAATTGGTTTGTTTGCAACGGGAAACCGACAGCGAGGTTTTTAGAGACTGTCCACAAACTAAGGGTTCGTCGATTTTCGGGATTATTTTGGCCGATTTTGCATTTTTTTTTGGGGGGTCATATACGCAAGTTGATATTACCCCCCAAAAAAGAATGCAAAATCGGCTCAAAAGAACCCGAAAATCGACAGAACCTAAGTTTGTGGACAGTCTCTTAGAGCTTGTGGTCGTATTCGGTTTAAATAAAATTTTACTTAAGTTCTAAATTTTTTTTACCACCCGTTTGTTTCGCTCTCTAGAGAGCACAGAGGAAGAACAAGGGATGGGTATTGATCCACTTCAACACAAAATACCTATAAAGATACGTCGCATGAAATTTTAGGATTTCTCTCTGTGTCCTATGTGCTCTCTAGAGAGCGAAGCGAACGGGTGGCTGATAAATTCATAAGCAAATGCAATCTAGGAAGAGGGGAGAGCCCCCTTGAGCTTTGCTCAAGGGGGAACGGATGTGTTTTTTAGAGTTTTTCAGCTTGCATCTGGTCGTATTCGGCTAAGGCTTGGGAAAAGGCATTGGGTTTCGGAAGGACGTCTACTTGCTGCCTAAATTGGGACAGGAGGGAGCCCTCGTTTAAGAGGCCGTTTTGTGGATAGATTTCATCGAGATCAAACCCTACTTTTGTAAGCAGATCTAAAATCAATTCCTTTAAATCCTCTTCCGAAAAGGGACTTTTACGAATGTATTTCTGTAGTTTTTCATCGGAGAAAGGGACTTCAGGGGGGAGGGGTATCTGAAGAGCTTGAAATTGTCCGGTGTGATAAAATGGTGTGCTATGCGTTTCTGCTATTGAAAGAAGCATTCGATTGCTTATTTCAAATTTGGGTGGAGTGAAAAGCCATCTGTTCGCCATAAAATCTGTAACTTTCAGAATTGGATTGTGCATTGGACTGAATATAAATTCTTTCAAAAGCGGTTCTGCTGGTACATCGTTCCTAAAGTAAAAATCGCCTTTTATAAAATATGCATCGCTTACATCATATTTCAGTTTAATCATTAATTGTAAAAGAAAGTTGTAACTACTCGACTTGTTTGCTAGAGGTGCATTTGGTGTATTTAAATCTATATTTTGTGGCAATTTTGTGCAATGACGCAACTTTGTGCATATTATACTTGCATTAATTTTTGGTTTAAAAAGAAGTAGTTTTGCCACAGGTTCAAGTTCTTCTTTAGAAATCAATCTTTCAATTAAGTCTGTCAAATCGTATTCGTTTAAAAAACTCTTGAATCCTAGTCTGGTTACTTTTTTTTCTAGTGTGTTATTTTTATCGTCTAATTCTTTAATGATTTTTTTAAAATCTTTCAGGTTTGTGTTGTTTAATAACTTTATTTTTTCTTTTAAAGTCGCGGCTGATGAATCGCTAATATCGTAGGTTAATTTTTCTAAACAGCGTTGAAAAACAGGTTTCCAAAAAATATTGTCCGACGCCACTCTCCGCCATTCTTTGCAGACAAGGGATAATATTCCTAATAGTTTAGACGTAGAGGGATTCCCTACAGCTCTCGAAAAAATGAAAAGCATGGACTCATCTGGGAACGGAAGAGGGCTAAGATCGGGTTCTGGCCGATTTGTTAAAGTGAGGGCTGTTGATGGAGTAAGGGACAATATCCCTCTTTCAAAGGCGCTTCGTACCTGAACTAATCTCATTTGGCAGGCATTGAGGTCGGTAACCTGAATCTCTGTTCCATGGTACACGAGAAAGTCGAGGTGTTCTTGCAGAAATTCTAACTCTTTCGAGATCGCCTCTCTCTGGTTCGGCGTCGAAGAGGTGCGGCTGAAAATGGTATCTAGCGCCTTGTTAAAATCTGTAACCGAGTAAATTGGATTTAAAGACATAAAGGCCTCATTTTAAATAAAATTAATGATCTAAGTAGAATTATTTTATTGGATAATTGGTTTGTTTGCAAGGGGAAATCAACAGCGAGGGAGTTAGAATTTTTTAGCTTGTGGTCGTATTCGGTTTAAATAAAATTTTACTTAAGTTCTAAAAAATTATTTTACCACCCGTTCGCTTCGCTCTCTAGAGAGCACAGAGGGCACAAAGAGAAATCCTAAAATTTTATGCGATGTATCTTTCAGGTATTTATGTTGAAATGGATCAACAACCATGGTTCTTCCTCTGTGCCCTCTATGCTCTCTAGAGAGCGAAGCGAACGGGTGGTAGATAAATTCATAGGCGCATGTAATCTAGGAAGGAGTGAGGGCCCCCTTTGAGCGAAACTCAAGGGGGCGCTGGTGTGTTTTTAGAGCTTTTCAGCTTGCATCTGATCGTATTTGGCTAAGGCTTTGGAGAGGGCGTTGGGTTTGGGGAGGGGAAGGGTGTCTACAAGTTGTCTGAATTGAGATAGGAGGGTGCCTTCTTTTAAGGAGTCCCTTTCTGGATAGATCTCATCGAGATTAAATCCTACTTTTGTAAGCAGATCTAAAATCAATTCTTTTAAATCATCTTCCGAAAAGGGGCCTTTGCGAATATGCTTCTGTAATTTTTCATCGGAGAAAGAGACTGGGTCGCTATCGTTAGGATGGGTAGGGCTTGCAAATGTTCCCGTTGAATAAAACAACTGGTAACACTTTTTCATTATGTCAAGAAAGATTAGATCGATTGATGCTACAGGAAGGAAAAAGTTTCCATTTGCTACGTAATCGGAGAGTTTCAATCCATTCACTTTTAGTTGGCTAAATGATGTCAATATATTGCTTGTTATAAGTGATCTTGTAACATAAGAAGTTTCTTTATATCCAAGTTTAACCATTAATTGTGCAATAAATATATAGTCATTCGCGACGTGTAGTGATGAAGGATTTGTTTTTTCAACTGTTAAGCGTGTTAATATTTTCCCAGCATCAATTTTAGGCTTGAAAAGAAGTAGTTTTGCTATAGATTCAAGATTCTTTGAGTCAATTAAAAAAATAATTAAACTCGTCAAATCGTGTTCATTTAAAAAACGCCTAGATCCTAGTATTGCTAGTTCTGTTTCTACATTATTTTTAAGTGTTTGTTCTTTATTAAGTCCTATCTGATTATATGCGCATTCCAATTCTTCTTCAGATGAGATTTTAATTAAATCTGGAAGGTCTTTGTGAATCGATTTGAGGTGTTCTGATTTTATGTGTTTTATAGATTTAATTAAAATTTTAATTGAATCTATTGATGTTGACGACTTTTCTTTAACGCATTCTAAAATAGTTTTTTCAAAATCTGTCAGTGTGGTTTTGTTTAATAACACTACTTTGTCTCTAAATTTTTGAGCGGATGAATAATAAATGTCATAGGTTGTATTTTCAATATATCGATTGAAAATAGGTTCCCACAGGAAATCATTCGATGCCAATTCCTGCCATCCTTTGCAGACAAGCGATAATGTTCCTAGTACGATAGGCTCGGACGTGTTCTTTATCGCTCTAGAAAAAACAAGAACCATACACTCAGCTGGCAGGGTAATACTAGGGGCTGCCTGAACGGGAGCGGCAACCTGCGGCGGATTGCTTAGAGCGAGAGCTGTTGATGAGCCAAGGGGCAGTATCCCTCTTTCAAAGGCTCTCCGCGCCCCATCCAATCTCATTTGGCAGGCGGCGAGGTCGGTAATTTGAATTTCTGTTCCTTTGTATAGAAGAAAGTCGAGGCGTTCTTGCAGAAATTCTAACTTTTTTGAGATGGCTTCTCTTTGTTCCGGTGTCGAGGAAGTGCGGCTGAAAATGGCATCGAGCGCCACGTTAAAATCTGCAGTTGAGCAAATCGGATTTAAAGACATAAAGGCCTCATTTTAAATAAAATTAATGATCGAAGTAGAACTATTTTATTGGATAATTGGTTTATTTGCAATGGGAAACCAACAGCGAGGGAGTTAGAGACTGTCGTTGAAATTAAGCTTCTGTCGATTTTGGGGTTCTTTTGAGCCGATTTTGCATTCTTTTTTAGGGGGTAATATACGCAAGTTGATATTACCCCCTAAAAAAGAATGCAAAATCGGCCAAAATAATCCCCAAAGTCGACGAAGCCTTAATTCAACGACAGTCTCTTAGAATTTTTTAGCTTGTGGTCGTATTCGGTTTAAATAAATTTTTTACTTAAACTCTAAAAAAGTATTTTACCACCCGTTCGCTTCGCTCTCTAGAGAGCACAGAGGAAGAACAAGCGAAGCGAACGGGTGGTTGATAAACTCATAGGCTCGTGCAACCTAGGAGGCGGGGGAGGGGGTGCGAGCGGCGATATAGCCTTGTTTGAGTTCGGCGCGGTAGACGATCCAGAGGCCGAGGGAGACGACGCCGGTGGAGAGGAAGATGGTCCAGGAGGGGGGCTCTCCGAGGAAGATCCAGCCGTTGAGGGAAGCGAAAATGGGGCTGAGGAGGCCGACGAAGGAGAGGAAGGTGGCGGTGAACCGTTTGAGCAGCATTCCGTAGAGGTTATAGCAGAGGATGTTGAAAACGAGGGTCATGATGAGGGTGATCTTGAGGAACGGAGCGAAAGAGGAGGCGGCGATGGGAAGAGGATTCCATGTTTCCACGAAAAAGGAGTGGAGGAAGGCGAGGAAGCCGCCAAAAAGCATGCTGGTGCCATTGGCCATGAGCGGGGAGATGGCATTATCTTTGACAAGGAGTCTGAGGAGCACCCAGCCGTAGACGCTGCAGAGGGCAGCGCCCATCATTGCAAGGGCAGGCCAAGAGAAAAAGCTGAAGGCGTTTAGGAGTTCTTCCGCACCGGTTTGAGCGATCAGGACGGGGATGAAGCCGAGAAAGCAGATGGCAAAGCCGATCCATTTGCGCGCGTTCATTTTTTCTTTAAAATGCAGATAGGAAAAAAGAGAGGCAAAGAAGGGGGAAAGGCCATAAATGAAGCAGGTTTTGGCGGCGGTTAAGTACTGCAGGCTCCAGAATTCCAAAATATTCGTGAGATAAATGCTAAAGCAAGCGAGCAGGAGGAGGGAGAGGTATTGTTTGCCGGAGAGCTTAAAGCAAGAGCGCTTGGCGCAGGCTAGATAGAGGAGGATCAGAACGCCCGCCAGGGCCATTCTAAAGCCGGTCAAAAAGAGCGGGGGGCTGTACTGCAGCGCGATTTTTCCTAGAGCGAAAACGCCCGACCAGATGGCATACATCAGAACTACAAGCGCAACGGACATCCAGGCCTCAAAATATTATCTTAACGAGGCTTAAATGATATCAATTTACAGAGCATTCGGTCCATACAAAACATTTTTTTTTCGCCAGGGAGAGTCCTGTTGCGCAATATCTTGCGGGTTCATACAATCCGAAGAATTTCCTCTACAAAGGAGTGGATGATGGCGCAGACGGTCAAGCGGATCGCGGTGACGGGAGGAGCGGGGCAAATCGCTTACAGCATTCTATTTCGGATTGCAAATGGGGATCTGCTAGGGAAAGATCAGCCGATCGCCTTGCACATCCTCGAAGTTCCGGAAGCGATCGAGTCGCTGAAGGGAGTGGTGATGGAGTTGGAGGACTGCGCGTTTCCTCTGTTGCAGGAGATCAAGATCGGCAGCGATCCGAAGGAGGTCTTTCAAGGGGTGAATTATGCGATTTTAATCGGCTCTAAGCCGCGCGGGCCCGGGATGGAGCGGAAGGATTTGCTAGCGGATAATGGCCGGATTTTCGTCGCTCAAGGCGAAGCTCTTAGCGAATCTGCCGCATCCGATGTGCTCGTGCTCGTGGTCGGCAATCCTTGCAACACGAACTGTCTCATCGCCATGCGCCACGCTCCGAAGATCCCCCCCTCCCATTTTTTCTCCATGATGCGCCTGGATCAGAACCGCGGGATGGCTATGCTAGCTGCTAAAGCGGGCCAGCCGGTGTCTGCCGTGCATCGGATGGTGGTGTGGGGGAATCACTCTTCGACGCAGGTGCCCGATTTTCTCAATGCGCGCATTCGGGGAAGGGGCGCCCTCGAGGTGATCGAAGATCGGAGGTGGTGTGAAGAGACGTTCATCCCCCTGGTGCAAAAAAGGGGAGCGGCGGTGATTGCTGCAAGGGGAAAATCCTCTGCGGCATCTGCGGCGCATGCGGCCATCGAGTCGATGCGCGCGCTGATCTTTCCGACGGCGGATGGAGAGTGGTTTTCTTGTGGGCTGTCCTCCGACGGAAATCCTTATGGGATCAAAGAGGGATTGGTCTTCTCCTTCCCCTGCCGCTGCAAAGGGAATGGGAAGGTGGAAATTGTCAAGAATGTGCCCTGGGATCAATTTTTAAAAGATAAAATTGCGCTGAGCGAAAAAGAGCTCCTCGAAGAGAGGGAGTTGATCGCTCATCTGCTATAAAGGGGGTAGAGGGATGCAGCAGGATGTGTTGTTTGAAATCACGAAGGCGCAGTTGGAAACGGGAATGCGCGGGTTCCCCGTGGGCTACTGCCCCACTTCTTATGTGGATGCGCAAAAGGGTCTTTTTTATGTCGGCAAGCCCGTATCGGAGCTGGCGGATGAAGAGCCGGAACGCGTGATCTATTTGCTCTATCATGGCAAAGAGGGCAGCGCCAAAGAACTGGAGGCTTTTATCGTTCATTTGCGCAAGCGCGCGGCGTGTTCCGAAGAGGTGGTCAAGCATCTGCATCTGTTGCCGCGGCAAGGGCATCCGATGAAACTCTTTTCGGCGGCGCTCCTCATGTTGGGGATGTTCGAGGCGACGGGAAATTATCGAGAAGACTGTTTGAACCTGATCGCTAAACTTCCCCACCTGGCGGCTTTGGTCATCAATTACCATGCGGGATGGGGAGAGACGCCGCTTCCCAAGCCTGAATTGGGCTACATGGAGAATTTCACTCAGCTGTTGCGGGTTCCGGGCGGAGGAGGCGCTCCACTGATGCGCGCGTTTAAATTGTTCAATATTCTCCATTACGATCACGGAGGGGGCAATCTATCGACTTTTGTCGGAAAAGCGGTGGCTTCGGGATTGGAGGACATGTACGGTGCGATCGCCTCGGCCATGTGCGCATTGGCGGGGCCCCGCCATGGAAGAGCGAATCAAGACTGTCTCGAATTTGTGCAGGCGGTGTTAAAAGAGGTGGGGGAGAATGCGACGCCTCAACAGGTTGAAGAGTTGATCCGCCATCGGCTTGCGCACAATCAGCTCGTGTTTGGGTTTGGGCATGCGGTCTTGCGCGTGGAAGATCCCCGTGCGGTGGTTCTTTATGAATATGCCAAAAAACACAATCCCCATCACCCGCTCGTGAAGATCGCGCTTCTTCTCCGCTCGGAAGGGTCTAAGGTGCTTTCAGAAAATCCCAAGATTTCCGATCCTCATCCGAATGTCGATGCGATATCGGGGACGGTTTTAACAGCCGCCGGCTTTGCCTATCCTGAGTACTACACGGTGCTCTTTGGGCTCTCCCGCTCGGTGGGGATCGCCATCCAAATCGTCTACGAACGGTTAGAAGCGCGGGACGGGAAAGGGACCCCTATCGTCCGCCCCAAATACCTTTACAAGCCTAGATTCTAGCATGGCAACTGCCTCTAAGAAAATAGCTGTGATCGGCGCCGGTTTTTGCGGCCTTGCCGCTTGCTGGCATCTGTTGGAGCAGGGCAAAGTGATGGTGTTTGATGGAAGAGGGGTCGGCGGGGGAACGTCTGGCATGGCAGCCGGCCTCATGCATCCTTATCCCGGCGAGCAGGGGCGGCGGAGCTGGAAGGCGGACGAGGGGATCCAAGCGACCAGACGTCTATTGGAGGTCGCCGAGAGGACCCTCAAGCAGCCGGTGGCTAGCTTTGCAGGTGTGCGGCGTCTAAAACCCCTGATCAGAGATTTTGAGGATGTCGAGCAGATGGGGCAAGAGGGCTACCTCATCCGCTCAGGAGCGACTGTTTACACATCACTTTATCTGCAAGGGCTGTGGCAGGCGTGCCAAGAGCGGGGAGCTCAACTCACCCTCTTAGATGTTCCATCGTTAGATGCACTCGCAGAATACGATCAGATCGCGATCGCAGCGGGCGACGGGGTGGTCCGTTTTAAAGAGTGCGCGCCTCTCAAAATCAAACTGATCAAGGGGCAGGTACTGACCTGCGCCTGGCCCCCAGATCAACCTCCGCTCGAGCGGAGCATCGTCAGTAGGGGGTACTTGGCGATCAGCGGGTCGCCCGGCATCTGCTATTTGGGGGCTACCTATGAAAGGGAGTTTACCTCTAGAGAACCCTGCCTGCACACAGCGCTGGAGCTGTTGAAACCCAAAATCGGGGATCTTCTTCCCTCCCCTGTTATTTTGGAGTGCAAAGCGGGGGTCCGGGCGAGCTCCCAGAACCATTTGCCGATCTTGGAAAGGTTGAATGCCAAGACATGGGTGGTGGCGGGGATGGGTTCAAGAGGGTTGCTTTATCACGCTTACTTTGCTGAAATGCTTTCCAAGAACATGCTCTTGGCGTAAAATTGGAGCCTATGCATGGCAAATTGCTCTTTTTAGGGACAGGCGGATCGATGGGGGTACCGGTGATCGGCTGCACCTGCGCTGTATGCCTCTCCTCTTCCCCCTTTAACAAGCGTTTGCGCCCCTCGGCTCTGCTCGAGGTGGAAGGGAAACAGTTTTTGATCGATGCAGGCCCTGATTTTCGGCAGCAGGCGTTGGCATTTGGGATTCGCTATCTAGACGGGATTGTGCTGACCCATACGCATTTCGACCACATTGCTGGGATCGATGATTTGCGGGTGTTTTATTTCCTGCAGAAAAAACACCTGCCTTGCTTACTATCTCAGGACACGTTGGAGGAATTGAAGGTGCGGTATCACTATCTGATGCATCCGCGGATGCTGCTCGACTTTGTCGTGCTTGAAAAGGATTTTGGCAGCATAGAATTTGGAGGAGTGAGCTGGCAGTATTTGAGCTATTTTCAAGCGGGGATGAAAGTGACGGGGTATCGGCTGGGCTCTTTTGCCTATATTTCCGATATTCGGGAATACACAGAGGAAACGCTAGCTGCTTTAGCAGACGTGGAAACGCTGGTGTTAAGCGCCGCGCGGAAGGTAGCTTCCGAGGTGCATTTCGGCTTGGAGGAAGCCCTTGCGTTCTCAGAGAAAGTGGGCGCGAAGCACACCTACCTCACCCATCTTTCGCATGAGTTGGACTATGAAGAGGCAAGCCGTCTGCTGCCCCATGGAGTTTACTTGGCTTACGACGGGCTTCAAATCGAACTGGAATAATGAGGTCTAATGGCGGGTGAATTAAAGCTTTTAAAATCGGCGCTGCTCGTCGCCGTCTATCCTTCGGGAGGCGATCGTAAACTCGCAGAGGAGTCTCTCAGCGAGCTGGAGCGCCTTTGCGAAACCTATGGGTTAAAAGCGGTTGGCAACGTGCCCTGCCCGATCAAAAAATTGGATGCTGGAACCTATCTCGGCCGAGGAAAACTCGAAGAGATCGCGCAGATGATCCTGGATCTAGGAGCGGATGTTGTGATCTTTGACGATGAAATTTCTCCCCATCAACAGCGCAATTTAGAAGAGCTTCTCAAAAAGTCTGTGATCGATCGCACGGAATTGATTTTAGAGGTGTTTGCCCAGCGCGCTCAAACGCGCGAAGCGCGCCTGCAAATCGAGCTCGCTCAAGTCCGTTATCAACTGCCCCGCTTAAAGCGCCTCTGGACCCACTTGTCTCGGCAATCGGCTGGCGGGGGAGCGTATCTAAAAGGCGAGGGGGAAAAACAGATTGAAATCGACCGGAGGCTGCTCCGCCGCCGTATCGACCGTCTAGAGGAAGAGATCGAGATGGTCCATGCCCAGCGGAAAACCCAGCGCAGCGCGCGCCTCCGTTCGGGCATTCCGACTTTCGCGATTGTCGGCTACACGAATGCGGGCAAGTCGACTTTGCTCAGAGCGCTGACCCATGCGGATGTGCTTGTCGAGAATCGCCTGTTTGCGACGTTGGATACGACGACGCGCAAGTTTACCCTTCCTAATCGGCAAGAGGTTCTCTTGATCGATACGGTCGGGTTTATCCGCAAGATCCCCCACACCCTCGTGGCCGCTTTTAAGAGCACCTTGGAGGAGGCGATCCACACCGATATCTTGCTCCACTTGATCGATGCCAGCCACCCGATGGCGGAACAGCAGGCGGAAGCCACCTACAAGGTTTTAGAAGAGCTGGGCGCCGTCGATCAGCCGATCATCACCGTGCTCAATAAGATCGATCAATGTCCGGATGAGACCATGCTGCGGCGGCTCCGCGTTAAGTTTCCCAAGACCGTTCCCATTTCGGCGCTGCATGGCACGGGGTTTGATCATCTCATGGAGTTGATGGTGCAAGAGATTGCGGGTCTGCGCAAGCTCTGCAAGCTGCGCATTCCCCAAAGCCACTATGCGCTCATCAGCACCTTGCTGCGCGAGGGAAGGGTCATCTCGTCCACCTATGAGGATAACGATGTGGTGCTGGAAGTGGAAATTCCCAGACAGCTTGAACACAAGGTGATCCCTTTTCAGTTTGGGATGTAAATAATTGAGGTGGAAACATGCATGCGCTGCCTGTAACGGAACTGCCCAGAGAGAGATTGCTGCAATATGGCGTGGACGCCCTTTCTGTTTCCGAGCTCCTTGCGATTCTCTTGGTGACGGGAACAAAGGGGAAATCGGTCTTGCAGCTCGCGGATGAACTGTTATCCAAGTTCCGCGATTTAAATGGGCTTCTCGACGCCTCTATTGAGGAGCTGATGGAAGTCAAGGGGATCGGCCAGGCTAAGGCGATCCAACTTCAAGCCGTCTTCGGCATCGCGCTCAAAAGCAAAAAGAATTATCTCTGCGAAAGGTACCTGGTGGAAACCCCAGAGAAAGCCTTTGCTCTGGCCCGCCAAGAGATCGCCCACCACAAACAAGAGGTGCTGCTCGTCATTTTAAGGGATGCGAAGACCCAGCTGATCCACTGTGAAAAAGTGTCGGTGGGCACCCTATCGGAAGTGCTCGTCCACCCGCGCGAAGTGTTCTATCCGGCTGTTCGCCATAAGGCCCATAGTCTGATTCTCGCCCACAATCATCCGAGCGGAGATCCCACCCCTTCCCCGGCAGATCTCGAACTGACGCGCCTTCTGCTCCACTCCAGCCGCGTCATGGGCATCGGCCTAGCCGACCATCTGATCATCGGCTCGGGCTGCTTCGTCTCCTTGAAGGAAAAAGGGGTGCTCGGAGCCAGCGCGCATTATTAACGAGGCAGCTAGCAAAACTTTAGAGATGCGAGAAGATCTTGAAAGTTGAATGATTTTTTTACGTAACTGCATGGTGAACAATTTTTGCGATCGTACTGATCGTTGGATTTCCTTTTTTCGATAAGGCATTTTGAACAGTAGATCTTGATAATTTTGTGTCTTTTGATACTTTGGTCCGATTTGCATCCAAATACACATTTAAAATTTCCAAAAAAGCCTCGGGATCGCCTTCTTCCAGGCTAGTTAAGAGAGCAAGAGCAACTTTTTCATGGGATTTAAAAAAGACCTTCGGATCATGTTTGAGTAAATGAGGTGTTTTCTTACTCTTGGAAATGGGCATATTGCTCAAACAGAAGGGTTGCTTTTTTGATGTCTTTTTTTTGACCATTTTTTACTCCTCCCAGTAATAACCTTATAATTGATCTGCTTTCTCTATAAAAATAAACACGCAGACCATTTTTCCACCGCAGTTCTGCGATTTTATTGTTGATCCCTCCCAAAGAGTGGCAATCCCCAAAATGTTCAGAAGTTTTTATTCTATATAGACGTGCTTCAATAAGCCCTTGTTCTTTGAGGCGCAAACTCAAGAACCACTCTTCAAATTCCGGGGTCTTGTTTATTCTTATCATATCGCTCTATAAGAAGTGAATATCTTATCATGCGCCCAATATAATGTACACTCCAGGTGTGTTTTGAAAGAAAAAATCTGCAAACGGTTCTTAAGAGACTGTCTGAAAGCAGGCTTTTTTGACGAGATCGATGGCGTTGGAGGTAAACATCTGCACGGCAAATAGACAGATCAGCATCCCTCCGAGACGCTCGCAGGCGGTAAGACCCTTTTCTCCGAGCAAGTACTTGATGTTGGAGGCGGCAAGAAGCAGGAGCAGGGAGGGGATCCAGGCGCAGATGATGATGAGGCTCATGAGCCAGTGATTCTGGATATGGTCGGCAAAAATCATCACCGTTGTGATCGATCCAGGCCCTGCGATGATCGGCATGGCGAAGGGGACAATCAGCGGGTCTCTTAGGGAGATTTCTTCGGAGCGCTCCCTTGGAAAGATCATGCTTAGGGCGATGATGAACAGCAAAATGCCGCCTGCGATTCCGATGATGGGCTGCGAAATCCCCAAGAGTTCTAAGATATCATCCCCGAAAAAATTGAACAGCAATAAGATAAAGAGGGCAATGGAGAGCTCGCGTAGGATGATTTCCCGCTGCCGTTTCAGATCGTAGCGGGCTAGCAGCCCCACAAAAAGGGGAATATTGCCAATGGCATTCATCACCAAAAATAAGGATAGCACCTTAGCCCAAAACGCCATCGACCTCGTCCCCTCTCTTTTCCGTATCCTATAGATATATATAATTTATTTGAACTCTTTCTAGGGAAGCGGGGATCAACGCCAAGCCGCGGAGGCGCAAAGGCGCAAAGATTTTATAAAAATTTTTTCCGCGGCTTTGCGGCTTCGCGTTGATGGAAGTTTTGCTTGCAATTTCAAGTTTATTGCATAGAGCAAGGAACATGATAGACAAGATAAGCATGATATACATGATGGAAAAAGAAGAGGCGGCAGAATCGGCACGCCGCTTTGCGGCCATTTTTTTATCATGCACATCATGCTTATCCTACCTATCCTGTTCATTGCTTTAAGCAGCAATCTGGGTATCAACGGCTTATGCTAACAGCGCTGGATGCTTGGGAACTTCTGCAGCCTATGACGGCTGCAGAAACAGAATTTTCTGTCAAAAAAAGTTATGGGTAAAAGTATATTCGCGTCTCCGCGTTGATTTCATCTGTTGCACTCGTGCAGTTTTAGTGAATTGATTTTTAAGGATCTGAAAGCTAGACTTCCTCTCGACACATTTTATTTAAAGCAGTTGTAGCCTGTGAAAGGGAAGAAAAAATTTAGAGTCGTCACCCTGGGGTGCCGGACGAACCAGTATGAGTCGCAGGCGTATGCCGATCAGCTGCGGGCGATCGGCTATGCGGAGGCAGGAGAGGGGGAGGAGGCGGAGCTGTGCATTGTCAACACCTGCACGGTGACCGAATCTGCCGACAGCTCCAGCCGTTATCAGATCCGCCATCTAGCCCGGCAGAACCCTCAAGCTAAGCTGATTGTCACGGGGTGTTTGGCCGAGCGGGTTCCGGAAGAGATCCGCGGGATGCAAGAGGTGGCGCATGTGGTCGGCAATGCGCAAAAGGAAGATCTACTCTCTGTGGTGTTTCCCGATCAGGAGCTCCCCGAATTTTCTATCCAGAATTTTGGAGCGCATACGCGCGCCTTTGTAAAGATACAAGATGGGTGCGATTCGTTTTGCACCTATTGCATTCTTCCTTATGTGCGGGGAAGGTCCCGCTCGCGCGGAGTAGAGGAGATTCTGAAGGAGGTCCGCACGTTGGTGGGCAATGGATATAAGGAGATCGTGCTCACGGGCATCAACATTGGCGATTTCGACGGGAATCCGGCTGAGGGGATGCCCCCTGTTCGTTTGGCGGAACTGGTAAGAAAGGTGGACCAGGTGGAGGGATTAGAGCGGCTCCGCCTCTCTTCGATCGATCCCGATGAGGTCGACGACGAACTCATGGGGGCGATCTTAAAAGGGAAAACGACCTGCCCCTCGATGCACATCGTCTTGCAATCGGGCTCGAATGTGATCTTGAAACGGATGAACCGAAAATACACGCGCCAGATGTTTTTTGAGGCGATCGAACGGCTTTCCACCCATTGCTCCGATTTCACCTTTACCACCGATGTGATCGTCGGGTTTCCCGGCGAGACGGAAGGGGATTTCCAAGAGACCTTGGAGGTGATTCGGGAGGTGCGGTTTGCCAAAGTGCATATGTTTCCTTACAGCGAGCGGAAAAGGACCCGGGCCGCCCTTTTTCCCAATAAAGTCCCGGAACCGGTGATGAAGCAGCGGAGGCAAGAGGTGCTCCGCCTCTCTGAACGGGTAGCCTTTGAGCTGCGGCAAAGATATGTCGGCAGCTGCATGAAAGTGTTGTTGGAGAGCGAGGAGGAGGGTTTTTTTATGGGGCATACGGAGAATTTTTTATCTGTGATGGTGCCCTCCTCGGGATTGAAGCCAAACGAGGTCGTCGAGGTTGAATGTGTCGCTAACGGGCCCAAAGGGCTGATGGGAACGGTGAGATGCGTATAGAGATCGCGCAGCGCCTGCGCCCTTTTTCCCATGTGCCGGGAGCGGCATGCCTGCTGCCGAAAAGTAGATGGCAGGTGCAGGTATTTCCCACCCTGCTCCTCTTTAAGAATCTGCAGAATGGAGAGCTGCTGAAGTGGGAGCTCGATTTGAAAGGGCCGGTGCGCGGCTTTACCGTCGAGCAGGATTTGGAAAAGTCCCATGTGCGCGTCTTCGGCCGTTCTCCTCTGGGCTATGTGTGCTATGTGATCCGCCGAGAAGAGGAGGGGATCGCCATCCGCTTCGATCAACAAGACCCTCGGCTTCTCCCGCTTCCCAAAGAGCATTCCCCTGTTCCCGATTCCAGCGAGCGACTCTCTCTAGGCGTGCATAAAGCGCAGGATGGGGAGCTCATCCGGCGCAGGCGCGATCTGAAAGAGATTCTCCCGTTGTGGCATCGCTTGGGAAGCCTAGCGCCCTCTCTTCCCTCCAGAAGGGTGGGAACGTTGGCTTTGCTCGATTCTTGCCGCGAGCTCATGGAAACCGGCCAGAGAGAAAAACTGGCAGATTCCCTTCTCAATCTCTTTGATGCCGGTTTTTTTAGCCTCTTCGCTCCGAGGCTCCGCGATGAGCAGTTTCAAGGTCTCATCCCGGATGTAGAGGAAATGCCCATCGATAGCACCCCCTTAGCTTTGCTCTCGGAAGGAGCCCAACTGATCCGCGCGCTTTTCCTGCAGGAGGATCGAGAGGAGCTGCGCTTGCTTCCCTGTCTTCCGCCCGAGTTTCATGCAGGGCGTTTTGTCGGCGATGAGATCGCCTTCGAGTGGTCTAAAAAGCTTCTCCGCCGGGTGATTTTGCGCCCTTCTGCAACGCGCGAGGTGCGCCTTTCGCTGCAAAAGCCCCTCTCTTCTTTTCGTCTGCGCAAATCTTTAAGAGAACGGGGGCAGCTGGTTCTTCCGGGCGCTCCTTTGCTATTGACAGCCTGCGAAACGCTTTTTCTCGATCGCTTTCAAAAATAAGACAAATCGCTTATAAACCCAATAGACCTCTTTCGAAAGAGGTCCATCATCGGGCAAGGGTAAATGGCGCAAGCAGGATTGGTAGGCAAACTGTACGAGAGACTTCACGATCCCCATCAGTTTCTTGGGCTGCATAAAGAGGATGAGGCGACGCAGGTGATCCGCTTGTGGAGGCCTGGGGCGGAGCGGATTTATCTGGAAGTGTGCGGGAAGCAGGTCGAAGCGAAACGGATCGATGAGAAAGGTCTATTTGCCTACCGCGTGCCGAGCAGCTGCGGTCCGCTCGATTATCGGATCTACCATCAAAATGGGCAGATTGCCCACGATCCTTACGCCTTTTCGCCTACTTTTGGAGAGCTGGATGCGCATCTTTTCGCACGGGGGGTGCACTATCGCCTCTATGAGGCGATGGGAGGCCGTTTAACGGAGCATCAGGGGTGCAAAGGGGTCAAATTCGCTGTGTGGGCGCCGCGGGCGAAACAGGTCTCCCTCGTAGGCGATTTCAATTTTTGGGATGGGCGCCTTCATCCCATGCGCACCATGGGCGGCTCGGGGGTCTGGGAGCTCTTTGTCCCTTCCCTGAAGGCAGGGGAAAAATATAAATTCGAGATCAGAACGGAGCAGGGGGCTGTTCGGTTAAAGGCGGACCCGTTTGGGTATTGCAGCGAGCTAAGGCCTGCAACCGCATCGGTCGTTTTTGATGTCGATGCCTTTGATTGGTCGGATCAGGCGTGGCGCGATCGGCGCACCAAAGAAGGGCCTCTCAATGTTTATGAGGTGCACTTAGGTTCTTTTAAAAGAAGGAACGGCCAGTTTTTAAACTATCGCGAAATTGCCCATGAACTGGCGAAGTATTGCAAAGAGATGGGATTTTCGCATGTGGAGCTCATGCCGATAGCGGAACATCCGCTAGACGAGTCGTGGGGGTATCAAGTGACCGGTTTTTACGCGGTGACGAGCCGGCATGGGACTCCAAGGGATTTCCAATACTTTGTCGATTACCTGCATAGCCAAGAGATCGGGGTGATCCTCGATTGGGTGCCTGCGCATTTTCCTACCGATGATTTTTCTCTAGCGCAGTTTGACGGCAGCTATCTCTATGAGCATGCGGATCCGCGCCAAGGCTTTCATCCCCATTGGAACACCTATATTTTCAATTATGGGCGTCATGAGGTGGCGAATTTTTTGATCGCCAACGCCCTGTTTTGGATGGATAAGATGCACATCGACGGCCTCCGCGTCGACGCGGTCGCTTCGATGCTCTATCTCGATTATGGCCGGGAAAAAGGGGAGTGGATCCCAAATATCTATGGAGGCAATGAGAATATCGAGGCGATCGAGTTTCTCAAGCACCTGAATTCGATTGTCCATCAAACTTTCCCCCGCGTGCTCATGTGCGCGGAAGAGTCGACCTCTTTCACGGGAGTGACCCATCCCCTGGAGTGGGGCGGGCTCGGGTTCGATTTGAAGTGGAATTTGGGATGGATGAACGACACCTTAACCTACTTTCATAAAGATCCGCTTTTCCGCCACTATCACCATAACGAGCTCACCTTTGGCCTGATTTACGCTTTTTCCGAACGGTTTATCCTCGTCCTTTCCCACGATGAAGTGGTCCATGGAAAAGGGAGTTTGATCTCTAAAATGCCGGGGGATGATTGGCAAAAATTTGCCAATATGCGTCTGCTGTATAGCTACATGATTTGCCAACCGGGCAAAAAGCTCCTCTTCATGGGAGGTGAAATCGGACAGTGGAACGAGTGGAACTGCAAAGAGGAACTGCATTGGCATTTGCTTCAATTTCCCAATCACGCGGGGCTGCAGCGGTGCATCAAAGAGCTTAACCATTTCTATCGGGAGCAAAGAGCGCTTTGGGAGCATGACTTCGATAGCCGGGGGTTTGAGTGGGTCGATTTTTCTGATCGCAACAACTCCGTGATTAGCTACTTGCGTAAAGGTTCCCAATCCTATTTAGTATGCATCCACAACTTTACGCCGGCCTATTATCCCGAGTATTACATTTGCCTTTCTCATATTGCGAGCGCAAGAGAGGTCTTTAACACCGACCGGAGTCAGTACGGGGGATCGGGCAAGGCGGATCTGGGCGTACAGATCTCATCCGGAGGGATGACCATCCGTTTAGCTCCGCTGGCGACCGTCATTTTTGAGGTGCAATTTTGACAACGAGAAAAGCTTATCAAGAGCTGATAGAAGAAATTCGCAAACACGACCGCCTCTACTTTGTCGAAGCGCGCCCTGCGATCTCCGATTACGCCTACGACCAACTCGTAAAAAAATTGGAAGCGATCGAACAGGAGCATCCCGAATGGGTCGCAGAGACCTCTCCTACGCAGCGGATCGGCAAGGCATTGACCAAAGGGTTTAAACAGATTGCGCACACCACCCCGATGCTTTCCCTTGCCAACACCTATTCCAGGGAGGAACTCGAAGAATTTGTCGAACGGGTGCATAAGCGGCTGGAGCGCAAAAGCGTCGATTTTTGCGCCGAACTGAAGATGGATGGGGTCGCCGTTTCCGTGCGCTACGAAAAGGGGCTTTTTGTGCGCGCATTGACGCGAGGGGATGGGAAAAAAGGGGATGACATTACCGGAAACATGAAGACCATCGCCTCGGTTCCTTTAGAGCTCAGCGGAACGCATCTTCCCGCTGTATTGGAAGTGCGCGGCGAGGTGTTTATGCCCCACAAGGTCTTCCAAGAGCAGAATGCGGCATTGGAAGAGAGAGGAGAGGAGCCTTGGGCTAATCCGCGCAATGCGGCGGCAGGTTCGTTGAAGCTGCTCGATCCGAAACAAGTGGCGGCGCGCAAACTCGGAGCCGTTTTTTATGGAATCGCCGAAGATTCTTCCGGTTCTGTAAAAACCCAATCCGAGTGCCATGGGTTCTTAAAAAAGCTCGGTCTGCCTGTCTTTAGCGAGGAGCACCGCCAGCGTTGCCATGCGCTCGAAGGCATGTTGAAGTTCGCAGATAAAATCGAGAAAAAACGGCACAGCCTCCCCTTTGATATCGATGGGATTGTCATTAAAGTCGATGAGCTGCGCCTCCACGATCAACTGGGCATGACCGGCAAAAGCCCCCGCTTTGCGATCGCTTATAAATTTGCCCCCGAACAAGCGCTCACGCGGATCGAAGAGATCACCGTCCAAGTGGGGAGAACCGGCGTCCTCACCCCCGTCGCAGAGCTGGAGCCGGTGTTTTTGGCTGGCAGCACGATTTCTAGAGCGACCCTCCACAATCAAGAGGAGGTAGAGCGCAAAGATATCCGCGTCGGCGACTGGGTCTTAATCGAAAAAGGCGGAGATGTGATCCCTAAGGTGGTTTCTGTCGATTTGAAAAAACGCCCTAAAGAGACCCATCCTTGGAAGATGCCCAAAAAATGCCCCTACTGCGGGACCTCCGTTGTCCATAGCGAAGGAGAAGTGGCCGTGCGCTGTCCCAATCTCAAGGGATGCCAAGAGCAGAGGATTCGGCGGATTGCCTTTTTTGCCAGCAAAGGGGCGATGGATATTGGACACCTGGGGGAAAAGGTGGTCCGCCAGCTGGTTGAAAAAGGACTTGTGAGCGAGATTTCCGATATCTACGCGCTCGACGCGGAAGCCCTCGCCTTTTTAGAGGGGTTTAAGGAGAAATCGATCCAGAATCTTTTGGAGAGCATCGAGCAGTCGCGCCATGTGAGCTTGGATCGGCTGATCCTGGCGCTCGGGATTAAGTATGTGGGAGAGGGGACTGCGGAGATCCTTGCCGAGGCGGCAGGGGATATCGATGCTTTGGCAGAGATGTCCGAAGAGGAGCTCAAAGAGATCGACGGGGTGGGCGATAAGATGGCAGAGGCGATTGTCGCTTATTTTGCCGAGCCGGCTCATTTAAAGGAGATCCATGCCCTGCTCAAGCGAGGCGTAGTTCCCAAAAAGGTCAGCATTTTCAAGCGGAAAGACCATCTCTTTTCTGGGAAGATCTTTGTGTTGACGGGCACTCTGCAAGAGTATACGAGGGCTGCTGCCACGCAGCTGATCAAAGAAAGGGGAGGCAAAGTAGCCGGCTCGGTGAGCAAACAGACGAACTATGTTCTAGCTGGCGAGGACCCGGGATCGAAGCTCGATCGGGCAAAAGAGCTTCGGATTCAGATCCTGACCGAAAAAGAGTTTAAGAGACTGTCGTTGAATTAAGACTTCGTCGATTTTGGGGATTATTTTGGCCGATTTTGCATTCTTTTTTGGGGGGTCATATACGCAAGTTGATATTACCCCCCAAAAAAGAATGCAAAATCGGCTCAAAAGAACCCCAAAATCGACAGAAGCTTAATTTCAACGACAGTCTCTAAGAACGTCCTTTAGTCTCTAAGTTGCAAAATATATACTAGATAATTTATGTGTTAGAGATAGTTATTTGTTAACCAAAAGAGGGGTTATGCAGAAATCATTGATTAAATGTGGGGTGGTAGGCGGCATCGTTGTGTTTATCTGGGGAATGATTTCCTGGATGGTGTTGCCATGGCATACGATGACGATGAACAAATTTACACATGAAGAGCTGGTCGCGCATGTGATTGAACAGAATGCGCCTAAAAGCGGTATCTATGTCTTCCCTTATATGCACACGGGTTCTTCATCGGAAAAGGAGAGCAAGAAGGAGATGACGGAGGCTAAAGAGATGATGAAAACAGGTCCTCTCGTCTTCGCTTCCGTTAAATTAGGGGGGATGCATGGGGGTTTAGTCCGCCATATCATCGGTTCGCTCGTCATCCAGATTGTCGGTGCTCTCTTGATTAGCTGGCTTCTTTTTCAAACAAAGGGGCTCAAGTACTTTAAACAAGTGTGGTTCGTGGCTTCTGTAGGTCTTGTTGTGGGGATTTTAGGACATCTACCCGCCTGGAATTGGATGGGGTTTGCTTGGAATTACACCCTCGTCTGCGTCCTGGATTTGCTGATCGGCTGGTTTTTAGCCGGACTGGTGATTGCAAAGCTCGCTAAGCGCTAAACGAGATATACCACAGGGGGCGTCAGTCCCCCTGTGCTTCTGAACCTACTCTCAGTAAAAAATTTTACTGAGAGTAGGTTCCTATACTAAGAATACCTCTGTCTAAATATCTCAACTGCAGCTGAGTCGTGAGCCTCTCCTCGATAGGACTTGAGGAATTCTTCGGCCTCTTTTTTTTGCTTGTTGAGCAGCGCTTTTAAGGGTTCATCCTCTGAATCGCCCGCTTCGAGCAATGCCGTTGTGAGATCCTTAAGCGTTCTTGAGGCTCTCTGTTGGAGTTTATCATTTTCCAAGACTTTCTGTTCTTTTTCTTGGCGCTGTGTCTCAAGGGTCGCTAAGCGCTCTGCCCGATTGCCATTTCCCAAAGAAACCGAGATCGGATTATGTGCGCCGCCTTGGGGAGTCTGCGCGAGCGTACGGGAGAGAGGCGTCTTTGCCTCACCCCACTGTTCTTCTCCATTCGCCAAACGCTCGATTTTAGCTAGCGCTGCTTGCTTCAGCCCCGCTGCGGTTTCTAACGTTGTTCCAGTGAACTTTTGCAGGATTTTTACAAGGGATCCGATTTGTTTTTCGATTTTAGCTGTTTGCGCGATTCGGTTTTCGATCTCCTGTTTCTTTCTGTCGATCTCTTCTGTTTTTTCCTGAATGGATTTATCCAGCTGGGCGACGAGATTCTCTTGGGGCTGCAGATCGGTTTTCGCTTGAAGGAATCGGAATTGTAGATCGACTAGCGTTTTTTCCAGGATGGCTAATTCCTTCTTAGCCCGCTCGTTTTGTTTAGGACTCTCGGCGAAGTTTTTTGTTAATTTATCGTACTCCTTGACCTTTTGAACCATCTCGTCCCAAGGATGAACCTCGGCTCGGGGGGCTTCTTTCGCTTTAGCAGCCTGCGCGGGGGCGGCTGAGCTGAGGTTTTGGATCTCTGCTTCCGATAAAACGATGTATTTTTTGATGAAGGCAGCTAGTTCTTTTTCAGTTAAAGAGGGGCTTTTATCGGCAAAAAGCAACTCTTTTGTCATTTTGAGCATGGTTTGATGTTTTTGATCCAATGCGAGCTTGGTGTCCTCCAGTGCTTTGAACTGTTTAAATAGAGTGGAAATCTCTTTAGCCTCTTGTGTTTTCTCGGCGGATATCTGGGGTGCGTTCATTCCAGGCGGGGGAGGCGGCGGAGGAGGAGGCGCCATGCCAGGCAGAGGAGGGGGAGGGGGCGGCGTTCTTGGATTGGACAGGGCTGGAAGAGGGGCTTGTGCCGCCAATTGTTTGGCCCGCAGTTTTGTTTTTAGATTTTCCATTTCTTGGTTGATTTTGGAAAATTCTTTTTTAATGCGCTTGAAATTCTGTTGGGCTTCTCTGATTGTCTCTAGATTTTCTTTGCGCTTAGCTAAATCGCTCCGCTGGTTCAACTCCGCCATGAAGCCGGCTGCTTGTTTACCCCCTTTTTTACTCACCAGGGAAGGCAGCTGATAGGCTTCTAGGAGCGAGAGAACCGTTTCTTTTTCTTCGGTCGCACCGTTTGTTTGTCCGGTCGGGAAATCCGAGGCAGACGGAGAGGAGCTGTTGGTTGTTGATTCTTCGGTTGAAAGAGTGGAACTTACAGATGAGCGCGCAGAATTTGGTGCGGAAGAAGAAGGGGTATTCCGCCCTGACTCTACAGCCTGAAACGCATGCGATACTTTTTTTTCCGCTTGAAGCTGCTCGATGAGTCTTCGCTGCTCCTCTAACTCTGTTTGTAATTTTTTTAATTGTTGTTCTTGTTTAGTCAATAATTCTTGCGCTACGGGCTCTTTATCCTTTTCAACTACCTTTTGCCGCGCAGGTGCAGCCGCCTGAGTTTGAACGGAAATAGAGACAGGCAGAGAAGAGGAGAGGATCGGTTTAATTTCAGCATCGAATTTTTCGATGATCGCTTGAGTTGCCTGTATCCAAGCGCGATCCGCAGCAGTTGGATTTCCTTGTCGATGGGTCTCTACGAGAGTATCAAAACCGTTTCTAGCTTGCATCAGGGTTTGTCTGACCTCTTTGAATTCATTCAGAGCTCTTCCGTCATCCAGATGCCGTTTGTAAATATCCAACAGGCGTATAATGTCCGTTTGAAATTCAGCGGCTCCTTCAATCGTGCTAGTGGGGGGATTGAAGTATCCCAAATACGAGTTCGAGTTAATAGCGGATTTCATATAGGCTGCGCTGCTTTCCTTTCCTAAGGAGGAGCGGTAAAGGTGCCGCACAAAAGAGGTTTCATTAGATTTTTGATATTTATCGCCTTTGCTAGCGGTTGCAAAAGGTTTAAAATGCGTATTAATTATACTAAGAGTGCAAATTAAAGATTCGTTTCTATTAATTTTTGAAGACATGATTTTACCTCGTTTTTATTAGTTCTTATTTAATTATATGATATTAAAAACATTAAAATCAAGATGTTTTATTATTTAATATCGTCGTTTAATTATAAAGATTAATATAGAAGAAAAAGGGCCTAAGAAAAAAGCTAAAGACACTTTGGTCGCTTTAGTCCTTTTTAGTCCCTTTATAGTAAAATTTTTAGTTTACAGAAGGCGAGGAATGGATGAGGTCTCCAAGCAGGGTCTGGTGGCTATAACCATGGACGTTCACATGCTGGAAAGTGCCGATCAGATGGTCTTCTCCTTTGAAGAGCACGTTTTTCCAGCAGCGGGTCCTTCCTTTCAGGTACTGTTCATCTTTATTGCGCCGCTCTACAAGAACTTCAAGGGTATTTCCTAGGAGGGCTTGCCGTTGTTCGGCGCAGACTTCGCTGTGCAGAGCGAGTAGGCGCTGCAGGCGCTCTTGTTTGACCTCCTCTGGGACATCATCCCGCCAGCGGAAAGCGGGCGTTCCCTTGCGGGCGCTGTAGGCAAAAATAAAGGCGACCGAGTAGTTGATTTGTTTGAAAATCTCGTAGGTTTGCTCAAACTCTTCGTCCGTTTCGGTCGGAAAGCCGACAATGATATCGGTTCCTAGAGCTACCTCTGGGACAATGGCCCGCAGCAGTGCCACTTTTTCTAGATACTGGTCCACCGTATAAATCCGGTGCATCTTTTTTAAAATGCGATCGGAGCCTGCTTGAATGGGGAAGTGGACGAATTCGCAGACCGAACGGAGGTCGCGGATCGCATGCATCAGTTCTAGAGTGATATCGACCGGGTGGCTGGTCATGAAGCGGAGGCGCTCCATCCCTTCGATTTTATCGAGGCGGTAGAGGAGATCGTGGAAAAGGCAGCCCCACTCGGGCTTGTCTTTCCCATAGCTATTGACATTTTGGCCGAGCAAAGTAATTTCTTTATATCCCTGTTGAACCAGGTGCCGGCATTCCTCTTCAATCCCCTCGGGAGGGCGGGAAACCTCTTTGCCGCGCGTGTAGGGGACCACGCAGTAGGTGCAGTAGTTATCGCAGCCGCGGATAATCGAAACGTAGGCTTTGACGGTGTCTTCTCGTTTAGCCAGTAGATAGTTAAGATTTTCTTCGAATTGGTCGTCCGTGCGGATCGTCTGGCGGCCGGTTTCTAGAACCTCGTCGAGAACGCTATTTAATTCGCTGATATTATTGGTGCCGATCACAAAATCGATGTGGGGCAGTTTTCGGAATAGGGTATCTCTCTTGGTCATCGCCATGCATCCCGTCACGCCGATGATCTGCTTGCGGGTGCGGCTCCTTCCCAGCTGGCCGAGTTTACCCATCACCTTGCGCTCAGCTAAGTCCCTGATAGAACAGGTGTTAAAGAGCAGAAGATCTGCATCCTCCTCGTTATCGATCCTCTTTAAGCCCCGCTTTTCGAGCTGGCCCACCATGATTTCCGAGTCGAGCTCGTTCATTTGGCATCCATAGGTGCGAACAAGGAAAGTATTTAACTGGCGCATATGTGGAAAGTCCTAATTTTTTAAGACGCGAGTCTAGCGCATAAGCAGATCTTTTGGCAAGCAACCGGGTAAAATTCTTGGCAATAAAAACACAAACGTGTAACCTACTCCCTATTGAACAATACGGAATTTAAGGCTAAAACACCATGATCCCGAAAAAGAAAAACACGACCATTCTCCTCACAAAAGAGGAAGTGAGACCGGTGCGCACTTGGTTTCTTTTGGATGCTTCTGGGAAAACGTTAGGCAGATTTGCGGCTGAGGTCGCCAAAATTTTAAGAGGCAAGCACAAAACCACATTCACTCCCCATGTGGATGGCGGCGATGGCGTCGTGATCATCAACGCCGAGAAAATTCGAGTGACAGGCGCCAAAGAAGCGCAGAAAATTTACCGTTACCATACCGGCGCCATGAGCGGCATGCGCGAAGTTCCCTATCTTGTGATGAAGGGAAGGAAACCCGATTACATTATCCGCCATGCTGTGAAAGGGATGATGCCTAAAACGCGTCTGGCCGAAGCGCAAATGAAGAAGCTGCGGATCTACGCAGGCGCAGAGCACGATATGGAAGCCCAACAACCCCAGCCGGTTAGCATTTAACAAAGAGACATAGAATTTATGCCAAAAGAACACGTTGGAACAGGAAGAAGAAAAACTTCGGTCGCATCCGTTCGGCTAAGACCGGGGACGGGTAAGGTGACGATCAATGGGCGCACCTTTGAAGATTATTTTCCTTTAGAATTGCAGCGGCGCACGATCCTTGCCCCCGTTGAAAAGTTCACCTCTCCAGAGCGTTACGACTATGTGGTACGCGTCAAGGGGGGAGGCATTCAAGGACAGGTCATCGCCACTAGGCTCGGCATCTCGCGCGCTTTAGTTCAAGAGGATGACAAGAGAAGGCACGACCTAAAAGTCATCGGGTACCTGACCAGAGATCCGCGTAAAAAAGAGCGCAAAAAATACGGCTTGCGCGGCGCCCGTAAACGCGGTCAATTCTCCAAACGCTAAGAGACTATTTTCAATCCAAGCTTCTGTCGATTTTCGGCTTTTTAAGCTGGTTATTGCTTGAATGGAATAGGTGTGTTTAGTAGAGTGTATAGTGGAGGCTCAATATGACGGCTTTAAAAAATGCTCCGCTTATCTATACACTTAGTATGATTCGATTCCCAAAAATCCCTGGTGTAGAGCGCTTTGTTGATCTTTTTTTCGATAAAATTCGAAGCGAATACCCGCTCGTGGATGATGTCAAAGTGCCTGTTTTTAACACCGATTTCAGTCCTCAGGGAATTCAAATAGGACAATATGAAAGTAGGATTTGGCAATTTGCTTCTGTTGATCGGAAGTGGGGATTTGTTCTTACAGATCAAGCCTTATGTCTACACACAGTCGACTATCGAAATTTCCCTGACTTTTCTCATAGATTTCAAAAAGGGCTAGAGTTTTTTCTAAAAGTGCCAGAAATTGGCATTGACTGGATGACTGCACTAGGCATACGCTATATCAATTTAGTCATTACCGAGAACAAACATCCACTGAAAGATTATTTAAATTCGTGGACTTTACCTACCGAACCGCCTAAAACGCAATTGTCTATCATTGAAGGAGCCTATCTTGCTCGCTATAAGACGGAGGTAGGGGAGCTTAGGCTTCAATCTTTACGTAATCCATCATTTACTTTCCTTCCAGAACTTCAATCCCCTCTTATAGTCAAAAATGGATGGATTCGGAGTCGACCGGGTACTGATTTTGCCCTCATAGATATTGATCACTGTATTGTTTTTCCACAGCCTGCAAATATGAAAGTTAAAGATGCCATAAAACATTTGAAAGATCTTCGTGGAATATCTAAAGAAGTTTTCATTTCTATTGGCACTGAATTTGCCCATAAAACTTGGAGGTGAGAAATGCCTTACTTACCAGCAGGTTCTTTGACAGCTCCTATTGCTGGAGCTCTTATTGGTTTTGGAGCTGTTTGTGGGGCTGCTTCTGATGGTGCTGCTGAATTCATGCTTAGACCTCAAATGTGGATTAAACAGCAAACAGCATATATTGGAATTGGAGCTGAAAAACACAATGCTCCCTTATCAAGCCAAGAGATTATTAAATGGCTAAGAAAGGAAGGTATTCCTCTAGCAGTAATAGCAGATATTGCAGGAGTTGAAAGAAAATCTGTCTATGCATGGCTGGGAGGAGGAGCCGTTAAGCCTCATAATCAAGAACGCCTAGAAAAAATTTACTCTTTGCTTAATGAAGACAAATTAACTAATCTTCGTCATCTTTATCGTTTTTGGTCTCGCGACGTTGAAGGGCATTCCTTAAGCTTTCTGTTCCAAGAAAAAATATTGGATGAAGCGTCTATTCGTCGTGCTTTGACTCAACTCTGGCCTTTAGCTAAAAAAGAAGCTTTGAGAGAAAGTTCAACCTCGTCTACTGCTTCCATTAAATCAAATCCTTTTTTCCGAGACTCTCATGAAGTGACGACCTCATATGACGCATAAGCTAATGCAGGATCAATCTGATAGCATCAACGCAAAAATCATTCTAGATAAAGGTTGGCGTCAAGGATCTATTTTCCACCCTGGTGAAGTTTTGAAAGAAGCCATATTAGCTGATGAAGAACTCCTCATCATTTGCACGCAATCTTGTACGGTTGTGTCATCAAGGTTTACAACAGATCCTACAATAGAAGGTATGGTTGTTAAACCGCTCGCTAAATATAACCCCAAAACTTTTGAAGCAACTGGAAAAAATCAGCGTAAACTACATCTTCCAGTCACTGGTGATTCTCAAATTAAAGGCATTGAATGCGATATTAATCGAAGATTTTTCTTTGATAGATGCAATCTTCTTAAAACTACTCCATTGCAAGAGCTGGAAATTGGTACGCAAGGTGCGAGTAAGCTTGCAGGATGGATCGGTCGTTCTTATACAAGAATCGCACTTCCTGAGCTGCTCGTAAAACGCATAGGGCTGGAAGTTTTGCCATTTATACTAAAATGTCTGAGTGAAACACAAATAGATGGACCGAAAAAAGGCTCTCCTATTCATGAATCCGTTTCTTTTGCATACATAGATTGGCAGCCACGAAGTGATCTTGCAGATCTTTTCGAGGTCAGGTTTATTTTTCTTTGCGATGATGACAATACAGAAGCATTGCTTGAAAGCAACTTAATTGAAAAATTGATGCTTTACCTTTCACCCGAAGGCAAAAATGGAATAAGAATTTCGGATGTAGCTTGTAGAACTCCAAACACAACATTCCTCAGCGACCTCAATGGGTTTGAGCGCTTTTCTGAGTGGGATTTTTTAAGTGAACTTGGAGCAATTGCTTATGCACCCGCGGGAATGTAAATAAGAGGCAGACAGTCTTTAAGACAAAACAATACTTCTTTTGTTAACATATATCTGCACGTTAACAGGGCATGTGTGATTGTGCAAGATAGCCGTGATTCTATCTGTTTTTCAGCTCGTCGATGTCGGATTCGACTTTTTGGCGATGCTCATCGGTGGGCGCAGCCAAATAAGCCTTTAAGTCTTTGGAAAGGGTCTCTTTAAGCGCTAAAAGATGTTGATTGAGCATCGCGCTTGCCGATTCCTGCATGATTTGCAGGGATTCATTCATCACTTTAACGTATTGAGCGCGCTGGGCATCGAACTTTGAAGATTGGATCTCTTGGAAACTTTTTTCAAATAGATCGACGCCTTGTTTGAAATCGGAAGAGTATGAAGGTTGGGTGGGGGAAGAGCCTGAGATTTCCATCTGATTATCCTCTTGCTTGAAAATATCTTTTCATACACCATTCTGAAAAAATGGTGCAACATGTTTAAGAAACCTTTAATTTCTTTTCTTTTGTCTTCTGCTCTACTTTGTGCAGAAAACGGCGATTCTTCTCCGCTAAGGGCGGAAAATGTGAAATCTCCTGCACAAATCAGAGAGGAGATAGAACAGGCGCAAAGAGAGTTTGAAATCGCCCAGAAAATGTTCATTCCTTGGTACACAGGCCCGTTAATTACGGGATCTGCTAATAACGTGCCGAAAGGAAAATATAACGTGCAGGGGTACCTTTACACGACTGTCAACTATGCACAATTTAACAGTCGGCGAAAATCGATTACCACGCCTAAAACCACGATCTTAAATCCGTTGCTTGTGCTGCAAGCCGGCCTCACAGATTGGCTCGATTTGAGCGCCTTTCCTCAAGGGTTTTTTAAATGGAGGCAGGATTTTTATGCGGGGAATTTTGGAGATTTGGGTGCGCAATTTGGGTTCCAAATCGTAAAAGAAAAGCAATATATTCCATCGATCCGTTTTGTGCTGGGTGAGGTTTTTCCAACGGGAAAATATCAACGCCTCAGTTCTGAAAAGGGGGGGCTTGATTCCACAGGCTCGGGCGCTTTTATTACAGTGGTTGGCCTAAATGTGAGCAAAACCCTGTGGTGGCTCTCTTTGCATCCCATTGCCATCCGCCTGGCTACAAATTATAATGTTCCAGACCACCATGTCCATGTGCGCGGATTTAATGCATATGGGGGTGGATTCGGGACGGATGGGCATGTGCATGTAGGCAATACGTTCAATGCGGATTTGGGCCTGGAGGTCAGTCTCACGCAGAAGTGGGTGTTTGCAACAGACCTCGCTTATACCTATTCGAACAAAAGCACGTTCAATGGCTATCCCGGAAAGACCTCTCTATGCGAGCCGGCTGCGAATGGGGGTCCCTCTTCAGATCAACTTTCGGTAGCGCCCGCTATCGAGTACAATGTCTCCGATACCGCAGGGTTCATTGGAGGCGTCTGGTTCTCGGTTACAGGCAGGAATAGCGCAAACTTCGTTTCCCTCGTCCTCTCTTACACCCAGCTATTTTGAAGGGATGCGGTAGAGGGCTTTGTATTTATTTTCGAGGTAGTCGATGTAAGGCTGCTCGTTTAACCGCTCTCCGGTGACGCGTAGGACGAGTTGTTGAGGGGTAAATTGCCGCCCATATTGATGGATGTGGGCGCCCAGCCATTCTCGGATAAAATCTAATTCGCCTTTAGCGACTTTTTCATTCCAATCGGGGTGTTGTTTTTCAAAGACCTTAAAAAACTGTGCGGCATAGATATTTCCGAGGGTGTAGGTGGGAAAGTAGCCGATCAACCCGAATGCCCAATGGATATCTTGGAGGCACCCTTCTGTATCGGAGGAAGGGGTGATTCCTAAATAGGAGCGCATCTTTTCGTTCCACGCTTCGGGGATTTCTTGGACGGCAAGCGAACCGTCGAGGAGCGCTTTTTCGATTTCAAAGCGGATGATGATATGCAGAGAATAGGTCACCTCATCGGCTTCCACACGGATCAGAGAGGGTTTAACGGTGTTGATGGCGCTGCAAAAATCGTCCAAGAAAACCCCGCCGAGCTGTTCGGGGAAGGTGTGCTGTAGAATAGGGAAAAAATGTCTCCAGAAAGCCAGGCTGCGGGCGATCCGCGTTTCCCACCAGCGCGATTGGCTTTCATCGATCCCTACCGAGCTCGGCTGGCAAAGGGGGGTTCCAAACTCCTTCTCCGCCATCCCTATGTTGTATAAAGCATGCCCCCCTTCGTGAATCACAGCAAAGATATTACCCATCAAGAGCTCGGGGTGGATCCGCGTTGTCAGGCGCGTGTCGGTGGGATGCAATCCCAAGCAGAACGGATGGGAGGATTGGTCCAACCGGGAAATGGTTTCCTTCACGCCCATCGCCTTCAGCAAGATTTGACCGAAGTGGAGCTGTTTGGCAGGCGCGAAATATTCCTGGAGAAATGCATTTGGAATGGGGGGGCGGCAGGAGATCTCTTTGAGGAGGGATGTCAAAGCGATTTTCAGGCGGGCAAACAGAGGGGTAATCTCTGCAACGGTCACATCTGGTTCGTACCAGTCGAGCAGGGTGTCGTAAGGGTGTTGGGCAAATCCTAATAGATCTGCTTTTTTGCGCGCGAGCGCCACCATTTTTTGGAGATGGGGGGCAAATGCGGAAAATGCATTCTCCTCTCTAGCCTTTGTCCATGCATGGAGAGAATTGGAGGTTGTTTTGGCAAGGGTTTTTACAAAATGCGTGGGGAGTCTTGCTTCTTTGAGATAATCCCTCCGCCACTCGCGCAAAGCGGCTATTTGCGGCTCGGACAGCGTGCCATCGAAGATCTCGCCTGTTTTGAGATCGATCAGTTTTTCAAGAGTGCTGACAAATTTGCGGCTAGTCTTTTGTTTATGAACGAAGCTGGAGATCTGTTCGAGTTGTTGGGAGCGGATGTCAACCGCTCCCGGCGGCATGTGCGTTTCCTGATCCCATTCTAAGAGGCCCTGAATGGAACCGAAGATGGCTATCCCCTTTGAAATCTCGCGCAATTGGGAGTAGGGATCTTTCCGAGGGGCTTTCATGGCGGCTCTCCAGACAGTCTCTAAAGAGTAATCCATTTCTTTTTAAATGCAACTGCATTTCGATAGATCCGCTCAAAATGGCGGACGCACCAGTCGGGGAGGGGAGAGCAGAGGAGCCAGCCTAAACAAAGCAGGGCGATCGATCCGCTGCCGACCAGAACGTCGGATAGCCAATGGGCTCCGGTGATGAGGCGGGGTAAGCATAGAAAAGCGGCGTATAGGCAGGCAAGGAAGCCAAGACGCCAGCCGGCAAAATAGGTGAAGGTCGAGGCAAACAGCAGCGCGGTTGTTCCGTGATCGCCTGGAAAGCTTTTAGAAGAGTCGTCTTTGATTTTAAGCCAGGGGAGCTCTTTGGAAAGATGGACGCTCGAATCGACGACGAGAGTCGGGCTTTCTCGGTAGACCACAAAATGTTCTCGAAAGAGGATCCGGTTGACGAAATAGATGATGGCTGCAATGCAGAGGGCGGAAAAGAGCATTTGCCACACCCCTGTTGAGCGGAGAGGTTTGGGAAGGCGCCGGATATAGGCAGTGAAAAATCCGATGATGCAGATATCCTCAACCCAATCGGCTAGTCTATGGTTGGCAAGAGCCCAAAAGATTTGCCAATAGGGGCGGTCTCTTAATGAGCCGTTGAGCAATTTGAAAAAAAACACGTCGAGATATTCCCAGTAGACTTTAGTCACCGGCCACAGAAGCGAGCCGATCAGCAGGGCCGCGAGGAGATGGCAAAGGAGTAGAATTTTCAGTTTCCACTTGTAAGGAGAACATTCAGCGATGGTATCATGGGAAATCGATGCGTCCATAGTGTATTTTATCCTTTAACGAATTTCCAAAAAAATGCTCCCGAGCAGATGGCGAAGGGAGTAAAAATGGCGATGAGGGGGGAGACTACATGGTTTTCCCCGAGAATCACGGCGGCGTCCATTAAGGTAAAAAAGGCAAGAAAGCCAAAAAGAGCGATCGCATAAATAAAAAAAACAGGCTGGCCGCGCGAATAGCGGACGCAGAAGGGAGCGCAGGCCAGGATGACGATGAGCGATAGCAGCGGCATGGCTAGCTTAAAATTCAAATGGGTCAAGAGTTGGGCGCGGTCATAAGAGGAGGTGGAATTTTTGCGAAAATAGAGGTGGTAGAGATCGCTAATAGAGCGGTTTTCAAAGGGGATGAACTGATTGCGCGTCATATCCCGTTGCCATTTTAATTGTGTAAACAGGTGGGATTCAAAGGATTCCGCCTTTTCAAAAAAACCCTCCTTATTTCGAACGAGATGATCGGCATTATGTCCAAGCGGCCGGTCTGGATCGGCTTGGAGGTATTTGATCCGCCAAATATCGTCCGAGGAGCGGATCCAAAGCGCATCAAAAAAGGCATCCCTTTGAGCATCGTATGTTTGATAGATGAGTTTCGAGTGATCTTTTAGATAGAGCACATGAAAGGGCTCTTTTCGGTTTCCACGATGGGAATGTTTAAAGTGGGCGTTGTGGAATTGGTCGAGGAAATTGAGGGATTTAGGCGTGAGGAGCTCGAAATTGAGATAATTGAAAAGGGTGCAGCATGCAGCGGCGAGGAAAAAAGGGCGGAGCAGTGTTTTCAGGGCAATGCCCGCTGTCTGGAAGGCGACAAGCTCGGATCTGGTATTGAGGGTGCATAAAACCTTGATGGTCGATATGAGCAGGGCGAGGGGAAGCAGGAGATCGGCTCGCTTGATGAATTGATAGATATAGTAGAGGCAAAGTTCTGAAAATTGAATCCGGTCATCTTTGATGAAGTCTTGCATGTGCGCCGAATAGTCGAGCACGGCGTAAAGGAAATAAAACACAAAAAGGAAGAGAGCGAATACCTTGAGAACTTCTCCGAAAAAATAACGCTCCCAGATCCGCGATAGAATCATTCTACGCCCTTTGCTATCCGTTTTAAAAATCGAGTCGTAAAAAAAAGAATGATCGGGTGAGGGAGTAAAAAGATTAGGCAGGAGACCAGGGGGACGTGGCGGAATGATTTAGCCGCGACAAAAGAGATCATGAAGAAAGAGGCTAATCCCAAGGCCCATAAGATCCCTTTTTTGGAATGGTTTCGACTGATTTCCATGCCAAATGCAATCCCGATGATCGTAAACGTAAAGGCGGCAAGCGAGATGGAGATGCGCCGGGCGATTTCCAAATCGGCCCGGCCGATCCGAGAGGATAACTTGTCCTCTTCCAGCCATTTTTTGGCGAGGATCATTCTCAAGGGGAGATAATCGTAGTTGCTTTTCCAGTCGGCGCTTTGGAGAAATTGTGTCAGGTGGGAGGAGGGGGTTGCCATGGAGGTTTGATTTTCGATGATCAGATGGTCGAAGCCGTCTGCCTGGCCGGGATCTAGGCTGGAAATAAATGTCACCTGGTTGCCGGTAATAGACTTTCCTTCCAAGGCGAGCTCTTTAGCGAGCATTAATCCCAACCGCCCGTGGGATAGATTTTTTAGGATTAAGATCACGTCTTCCGCGTATTTACCGTGGCGGAGGGCCTTCATGTCGACATAGCCATCTTTTAATTTTATCAGAGAATCTTTTTGGAAGAGGAACAGGGGATTGTCTGTCGTGATCTGATAGACGAGTTCTTTGGTCAGCGTTCGGCAGCGGGGGACAACTTCCGAGACAATCGTGAAGTTGAGCAGGCTTAAAAATCCCCCCGCCAAGATTAAAGGAAAGACGATCGGTTTCAATCCTAATCCGGAGGTGCGGAAAGCGGTCAATTCATGAGCGTGGCTTAAGCGTTGGAAGAGGATCATCGCCGCAATCAATCCGGAAACAGGGATAGCGATCGGAAGGATGTAGGGGATTTGATAGAGAGCGAAAATGGAAATAGTAGAAAGGGGGGCTCCCGATGAGGAGAAGCTGGCGATATCGCTAAATCGGGTGACAAGGAGAATAGCGATGAACACGCTGACGCACAAAAAAAGCACTTTCCAATAGCTGCGCAGCAAATAGCGCCATATAATAGGCATAAAAATCTAAACGTCTGTTAAAATCCTGGCCTGATTTTACCTTTTTCATAGATATTTAGGGGAGCATGATTTTTGAAGAAATAAATAAATTTTTAGAAAAGCATCATCGTCCGGGAAGGCCTATTTTGCTCGGTTTTTCGGGAGGGCCCGATTCCTTAGCCCTATGCCATCTCTTGATGCGCATCCGGTCTGTCGAGATAGATTTGCACTTGGCCCATGTGGACCATGGATGGCGTCCGGAGAGTGCGGAAGAGGCGCGGGAGTTGCACTGCCAAGCTCTCCGTTTAAATCTTCCCTTCCACATATGCCGCCTAGAAAAAAGAATGGACGAAGCCGAGGCGCGGCAGGCGCGGCTTGCGTTTTTCGGTAAGATTTATCGGGAAGGGGGCTTTCAGGCCCTTATTCTTGCGCATCATGCTGACGATCAGGCAGAAACAGTATTGAAACGGGTGCTGGAGGGCTCGAGTCTATTTGCATGCGGAGGGCTGCAAACCGCGATAAATTACCAAGGGATGGCCATCTGGCGTCCCTTGGTAAACATTCCTAAAGCCAGCCTCCTCGCTTGGCTAGAAAAAAATGGATTAATCCCGCTGAACGATCCCTCTAATTCCGACCCCCGTTATTTAAGGGCTCGGATGCGGACGCAGATTCTCCCTGCGCTTGCTAAAACCTTCGGAAAGGAGATTAGCGCCAACCTCCAGAGCCTCGGGCAAACGGCGCAAGAACTAAAACATTATTTCGCTCGAAAAGTTTCCCCTTATCTCGAGAAAGTTGAGCGGGGGCCTTTTGGGTCTTATCTCGATTTGTCCCCCTATTTACCCATGGAAACAGTCGAATTACAAGCGCTGATGAGAAATTGGCTGGAGATCGAACAGATCTCGTTATCCCGCTTCGGGTTTGAAACAACGATCCGCTTGATCCAATCTAAAACCGCGGATCGCCGGTTGCCCCCTCTCCATATCGATCGGGGGCGCGTCTTTGCGCTAAAGCATCCGCTTCCTTCTTTTCCCTTTTCCAGGCCGCTCCTTTCCCAAATAGTCAGCGATCACCGCTGGGCGTGGAAGATCGCTTGCCAGCCGGTTGCTAGTCCCGCGAGCAGCTCCAGTTGGCGCCATTTTTGGTCGGGGAGAGCGGAAGCCTGTTTACCGCCGGGAAACTATGCCCTGATTCCCGCATCGCCCCACCTTCCCTATCCGCGCACGTCGCCGATCAAGAAGTTGTGGTGCAGAGAGCAGATCCCCGCTTTTTTGCGAGAGAGCCTACCCCTGATCGCAGAGGAGGGCGGGCGCGTTGTCCATGAGTTTCTAACAGGAAGCCCCTTTTTTGCCCCTTCCGGGGGTTGTATTCTTATCTCTTTGGAAATTAATCGGATAGATAATTAAAAGACAAATTATGTCGCTTCTGCTATCCTGAATATTAGAGGCCTTTGTTCTAGTAAAAAACTATTTTAACTCCTGCTTCTTTTCAAAAAAATCTAAATTGTGTGATATAAATCATGAGCAATGACAATAAGATTAAACCTGATTCGCGAAAAGGTCTGCCCGGCGGTTTTTTAATTTTTCTCCTCGCCGCCATTTTAATTGTTTTGACCATTCAGAATTTGTCGGGTGGAAAAACGGCCAAGGTTTCCTTTAGTCATCAAGTCGAACATCTAGTCAACTTGGATCTCCTTCAAAAAGGGGAGAGCCGCAAGATCGCTCTTAACGACAACCTCGTTACCTTCAGCGGCAAGTTCAAAGATACACTGACAGATGAGGGCAAGGCGCGCTACCGCTATCTGGAATTGCTCGATCGGAACCATGAGCTTTCGCAAAATAAAGAGCGCTTAACTCAAGAGCTGCAGACATTAAAGCAAAGTGTAGAAGAGTCGGCGGATTGGTTTTTGCATTTGAGCGGGCTTCCCCTTCCCAAAAATGGATATCAAATCGTCTCTCCGATTTACGATACCACCGATAGGGATAATGCGATCGTTTTAAAGTCGCTCTCGGATAAGGAGATCGTGAGTTTAGCGCAGCTAGAGCAACAGTTTGCCTCCCTTTCCCCCGATCAGTATCCCGCTTTTAAGAAGGAATTGCTCACGCTCATCCAGGGCTTTCGCTCCCCGAATCTCGGCATCGGCAGCGAGACGATCAAACAGCAACTCCGCCAGATCCAGGAGGCTGTGGCAGAAGCCGCGCCGGAGGCGCAGCTTCCAGTTTATCGCCAAACGCTTAACGAACTCAGCGGCATTGTTCAGCAAATCGATCAGGAACAAGACAACATGCGCCTGCTTCCTCTGCGGAGTGCGCGCAATTATAAATTGGCGCTCGAGCAGTTAGCGCAAGTTGTCGATGAGTTGCAAAAAAATGATGCTCAACTAGATAAGGCAAGGCAGAGCGTCGCCTCCGTAATCTGGTTTTTCAATAATAAGGAACTATCGACGCGCGCTTTGGAAAAGCAAGATCCCGAAGCATTTGCCCAATGGTTCGCTCAGGCTAAAACAGAATGGGAGAATTTCCCGGCGAATCGGGGCGCTGTTTTTAAGGCTCCCGATCAGCCCCGCAATGCGGTTTTAGAAAAGACCTTTACGAGCGAAGAGCCCGCACCCAATTATTTTAGCTATCTGCTGACGATCCTCCCCGTCGTCATGGTCGTCTTCCTTCTTTATTTCGTTTTTTCTAGGCAGATGAAGGGGATGGGATCGGGTGCGATGAACTTTGGCAAATCTCCCGCCAGACTGTTGACGAAAGATCGCAATAAGGTCACTTTTAAAGATGTTGCCGGTTGCGATGAAGCCAAAGAAGAGCTGCAGGAGATTGTCGACTTTTTAAAAGACCCCTCCAAATTTACGGCTCTCGGCGCTAGCATCCCCAAAGGCGTGCTCTGCGTAGGGGCTCCGGGTACGGGGAAAACGCTCATTGCCAAAGCCGTTGCCGGCGAGGCCGATCGCCCTTTCTTTTCCATTTCGGGATCCGATTTTGTCGAGATGTTCGTCGGCGTGGGAGCCAGCCGTATTCGGGACATGTTCGACCAGGCTAAGAAAAACGCTCCCTGCATCATTTTCATGGATGAGATCGATGCCGTAGGGCGCCATCGCGGCGCCGGAATCGGCGGCGGCCATGATGAACGGGAGCAGACGCTGAATCAACTTCTCGTCGAAATGGACGGCTTCGACACAAGCGAAGGGGTGATCCTCATCGCGGCAACAAACCGTCCCGATGTATTGGATAAAGCGCTTCTCCGCCCCGGCCGTTTCGATCGGCGCATCGTGATCGATCTTCCCGATGTCAAAGGACGCTATGAGATCCTTAAAGTGCATGCGCGCAAAATTAAGCTCGATGCTTCCGTTGAACTGATGAACATTGCCAGAAATACCCCCGGCGCCTCGGGCGCCGATTTGCGCAATATCCTCAATGAGGCAGCTCTCCTCGCTGCGCGCAAAGGACGCAGTGCGGTGACAGCGCAGGATGCCGCCGAAGCCTGCGATAAGGTGCGGTATGGCAAGGAAAGGCGCAGCCTGGAAATCGATCAGAATGAAAAGCGCACCACCGCCTATCACGAGTCTGGGCATGCCATTGTCGCCCTTGCGGTCAAGCATGCAGACCCCGTCGACAAAGTGACCATCATTCCGCGCGGTTTATCTTTGGGGGCCACCCACTTTATGCCTAAGAAAAATCGGCTCAGCTATTGGAAACGGGAGTTGCTCGATCAGCTCGCTGTGTTGATGGGAGGCAGAGTCGCTGAAGAGCTCTTTGTGGGGGATATCTCCAGCGGCGCACAAATGGATATTTCGCAGGCCACGAGATTGGTTCGGAGCATGGTTTGCGAATGGGGGATGACCGATGCCTTAGGCACGGTCGCCTATGACGAACGAAGCGAAGCCGGACAATATCTCGGCATGCCTGGCTATCATGAAAAAAGCTACTCGGAAGCGACAGCTAAATTTATCGATGACGAGGTGCGTAAAATCATGAACGAAGCGCACGCGCAAGCGCTTGAAATCATTCAGGCTCACCGCGCTCAAGTGCAGCTCATGACGGAGATGCTCATGGAATTTGAATCTCTCGATCGGGACGACGTCCTCGATATCATGAATGGCAAATGGGATACGGAGAAAAAAAAGCAGCGGCTGAAGATGGCCGACGAGTCGCATCGGAAACTGCCCCCGCCGCCTCCTCTTCCTACGAAAGCGCGCGATTTACCCACGCCGGCTTCCGATGCTCCTTCGCCCCAGCAAATATGAAAGCCCGCCTTTATCTGGTCAGACACGGGGAGACAGCCTGGAACCGGGAAGGACGGTGGCAGGGGTGGATCGACATTCCCTTGAACGAATGTGGAAAGCGGCAAGCGCAAGATCTTGCTGTCCAGCTCTCCTCCCAGCCTATTCAAGCCATCTACACCTCTCCGCTGCTCCGCGCTGCGGAAACCGCTCAGTTTATTGCCGAGCACCATGACTGCTCGCTCATCCATGACCCCGACTTAAAAGAACAAACGGGCGGTTCTTTAGATGGCTCTTTGATAGAGGAGCTCAACCTGATTCTCAAAGAGGCGGAAAAACTTCCTACCCAAAAACGCGTCGCGCATAAATTGGCCCCCGATGCCGAAAGCGGCATCGAAGTGGGCGCGCGCGTCATCCCTGCCCTGAAACGGATTGCCCAAAACCACTTGAATGAAGATGTCGTCGTCGTGACCCATGGCGGCGTCCTGCGCATCCTCCTCGTCCTGCTCGCGGGCAGGGACTACCATTCCATCAAAATCGGCAATTGCGAGGTCTTTCAGTTAGAGGGCACCCACGACGAGCTCCAATTTACAGACATCGAACAAGGCTGCATGAGCATAGCGGACGGGAGCAATGCCAAGCCGCCAAGCCGACAAAAACAGTGATGAGATGACCACTGCAACCCGCCCTTCTTCAACAGATGTTTCGCTTCTTGGCAAGAGAATCCACTCTGGATTTTCTGAGGGAGATCCGGCCTTAAAAAGACAAAAAATCGAAAAGGCAGAAGCTCCGGATTTCTTTGTGATACCCGCTGAGGTTATCCAACGGATCTTCTCCCTCTTGAAGGCTTTCCCTTTGGTGTGCTTTGGGGCAACCTGCAAACGGCTCTTTTGGCTTGAGGGTCGTGCATCTATGTGGCAAGAGTTATGCCTTCGTGCAAAATTGTCGGTAAAAGAAGATTTCTCTTATCGGAAGGAATTTTTATCTGCTATCGCAAACAACAACTCTCAAGCCTATATGAGTCAAGCCCGCTTTTTTACCGATGGCACGCACATAGGCATCGATAGAACACGCGCTCTTGAGTATTTATGCGATGTCATTAAAAGGGAAACGGCACTTACATCGCGCAAAATCGCATCTGAGATAGCGATCGAAGCAGTATTGCAAAAAAGGTCAATATTACCAGATGATGAATTCTTTAATGAAAATCAATTTCCTTCCGGAAAAATAGACGCTATCTATGATGAGCTGGAGAAAATCATGGCCGATACTTATCCTTCAAAGAGTGTAAAAACTTCGGCGCGTCTTTTTTACACTCTCATGAAATTTAATGATTTCTCTCCCCCAAAAGCGGTCTATAGTTGTACTTGGGATGATTTGAATCGTATTCGCCTGGATGAAGAGGTAAATCCTCGCGATCGAGTAACGGCTAAGTACCTCTTATGTTGTCTAGATTATCAGAACTTTTGGGATGAAGAGGATTTTTTAGCATTTTATGGTAATCCTAATCATGTATTATCCTGGCCCGAACACATTAAAATATTAAAGGAATGTGTGGCTGACAAGGAAGCCCCTCTATGGATACATCAAGCAGCTAAATTTCAAATCGCCGAGGTACAAGAATCGATGGATCGAGAACCGATTGCAGATCAACAAGCTTACGAGATATTAGAGTCGTTAAGCGCCTCTACACACTTAACTGAACAGGTAGACCTAGAGGAAATAGAAACGCTGATGAAGGCGTTCAGAGATCAAGGCCGCGTGGGATCAGCTTCAGAGTACTCATGACCAGCTCCAATTTACGCCCATCGGACAAGGTGGCTTCAAACCCCTAAAGCCGCCAAGAGGAAATATTCTTCTCTTTGCGCTTTTGCGTTATACTCCGGTTTATCCAAAAGCACTCAGGTGCTATATAGAAAAATAAGCCGTTGCCGCGAGAATTTCGCGGCAACCCTCAATAAAAGACCTTTAATTAGGAGATAACGATGAAAATCGGCAGAAACTTAATTTCGACCTTGTTTGCTATTTTCTTATGCGGAATTCAAATAGGGGCTCAAGCGGAGGATGTCCAATTTTTCCCATTTGAAAAAATGCCGAATGAAGAGCTTTCCGATAAGATTTCTAGACGTTATGTTTATGGAAAAGACGCCATGCTTGCCCGTTTTGTTTTTAAAAAAGGGGCAGTTGTTCCCGAGCATCACCATCCTAGCGAACAGATTACCTACATTCTTAAGGGTGCCGTAAAGGTGACGACTCAAGGGAAAGAGATCATTGTACGCAGTGGAGAGGTGCTTATTATCCCTCCTAATGTACCTCATCGGTTCGAAGCTCTTGAAGATACGATTGATTTAGATATTTTCAGCCCCCCACGCGAAGATTGGATTCAAGGAACGGATAGCTATTTAAAGAAGGTAAAATGAGAAAGAGCGCCCGCGACGAGCTCTCAATGCTGTCAACTTAGCATAAGCCATTGATATCCAGATTGCTGCTTAAAACAATGAACATGATAGGCAGGATAAGCATGATGTGCATGATAAAAAATGGCCGCAAAGCGGCGTGCCGATTCTGCCGCCTCTTCTTTTTCCATCATGTGTATCATGCTTATCCTGCCTATCATGTTCATTGCTCTGTGTAATAAACTTCGTAGACAGTCTCTAAGAAACAGGCTGAAAATATTTTTAGTTTAATTAAAATGTAGCTGTTTATATAATTATAATAATCATAATTGAATTAAATTATTAACAACAGTTTACATAGGTGATAAGATGACCCCTGTTCAAACAACCCCACCCTCTTCAACAGATAGTTCGCTTCTTGGCAAGAGACCCCACGCTGCAATTTCCGCAGAAGATCCGGCCTTAAAAAGACAAAAAATCGAAAAGGCAGAGGCTCCGGATTTCTCTATAGTACCCAATGAGGTTATCCAGCGGATTCTCTCCTTTTTGAAGGCTTTCCCTTTGGTCTGCTTTGGAGCAACCTGCAAACGGTTCTTTTGGCTTGAGGGTCATGCGTCTTTGTGGCAAGAGCTGTGCCTTCATGCAAAATTGTCGGTAAAAGAAGATTCCTCTTATCGAGAGGAATTTTTATCTGCTATCGCAAACGATAGCTCTCGAGCTTACATGAGTCGAGCCCGCTTTTTTACCGATGGCACGTATATAGGAGTTAATAAAGCACTTGCTCTTAAGTGCTTATACCATGTCACTTACAAGGAAAGAGGACTTGCATTGTGCAAACTCGTATCCGAGATAGCAATTGAAGCCGTATTGCAAAAAAGGTCAATATTACCGGATGATGAACTCTTTGATGCAGATGACTTTCCTCCCGGAGAAATAGACGCTCTTTATGATGAACTGGACGAAATCATAGCCGAACCCAATCTTTCAAAGAGTGCAAAAATTTCGGCGCGCCTTTTTAAAACCCTCATGGAATTTAATGATCGCTCTCCCCCAGAAGGGCGCTACAGTTCTACCTGGCATGATTTGAATCGTATCCGCCTGGATGAAGAGGTAAATCCTCGCGATCGAGTCACAGCTAAGTACCTCTTATGTTCTCTATTTTATAGAGACTTTAATATGTGGGAACAGCAGGATTTTGTAGCATTTCATCGTAATCCTAATAATGAATTATCCGGGCCTGAGCGCATTAGACTATTAAAGGAATGTGTGGTTGACAAGGAAGCTCCTCTATGGATACATCAAGCAGCTAAATTTCACATTGCTTCGGCACAAGCATCGGCGGATCCAGAAACAAGTGCAGATCAAGAAGCTTACGAAATGTTAGAGTCGTTAAGGACCTCTACACACTTAACTCAACAGGTAGATCTAGAGGAAATAGAGAGGCTGATGAGCGCGTTCAGAGATCAAGGCCGCGTGGAATCAGCTCAGGAAGCTCATGAGGGACCCCAATCTATTCAAAATCGATCAGATAAGGCGTGATCGATTGATCATTAATCTCTGATGGGTGGAGGGAAGAGCCTTTAAAAATTTCCTGTTCCAAAACAAGGGCCTTTTCCTCCTGCAACGCATCATATCGCTTTTCAAGAGGTGTTCCTCGATATCTTTTCCGTAAATCAGAAAATCTCTCCCGGATGCTGACAACGCCATCGGGAGAAACCCTCTGATCCGCATAGAGGCAAATCTTCAACTCCATGTCATTCGCATCGATCGCCTGGTGCACATTTCCAAATCCCATCCCCGATAGGAGAAGCGCTACCCTATCGTTGATCCCCAGCTCCTGTCCCATTTTTTCCGTGGCCTCGTGATCGTCTGAACCGTATTGGGCGATCGTTTCTTGTTGAATCTTTTTCCAGACAGCGAGTTCCCGCTCTAGATCGAACTTCACAATGTTGCCTAAATCATGCAAAAGCAAGGCGGCAATCAGATCCTCTTTGTGGATTTTTGAGGAGCTATCCGCTTTTCCTGAAAGGATCAACTCCGCAACGGCGGCGACTCTTATCATGTGCGTTTGTAGAGAAGGCATGATGTGAAATCGCTGGTAGATTTCTTTTATCGAAGAGATAATGGCTCTACTTTCCACGTATTCTCCGCCTTGGCGTTGCTCCCGTCCTTCTTGGGCCAGCATTGCTCATAAGAGAAATCGAACTCATCTATGAATCCTATTCCCTCTTTTGTAAACCGTTCTCGGCTGCCGAGCTTGGCTCTTTGATCGATTTGTTCCATCTCATCCGCGGAGAGCATGAAATCGGCCACGTCTCTATTTTCATGCAGGTGCGCTTGATTTTTGCTTCCGGGCAGCGGCATGCATCCATGTTGGATGATCCATTTAATGGCCACTTGCGAGGCCGTCTTGCCATACTTCTCTCCGATTTTTGCAAGAAGGGGATCTTGGCTGATGCGGCCCCGGCCGAGAGGAGCCCAGGCTTGGACGGCGATTTTTTGCTCTTGGCAGAATTGAATCAGGGCGGGATCGTAAAAATGGGGATGCATCTCGATTTGAACCCAAGTGATCGAAACGCCTACCTCAAGGGCTCTTTTCAGATGGTTGACGGAGACGTTGCTGAGTCCGATATGGCGGATCTTTTTAGCCTCTCTTAGCTCTTCCATGACGGCGAGGGTTTCTTCGATAGGGATTTCGCTATTGGGAAAATGCAATAGATAGGCATCGAGGCGGTCTATTTTCAGCTCCTGGAGCGTTAGGTCTAAATCTTTACGCAAATCGTCCGGAGACTGTCTATTGTGCCATACCTTTGAAATGAGATAGAAGAGGCTCCGGTCTTGGCCTTTTAAAGCCTCTGAGACAGCGTCGAAGTTTTTATAGTAAGTGGCTGTATCCAAGATCCGGTATCCGATCCGGGCTGCCTGTTCTACCGCTTCTGTACACACTTTTCCCCTAAAGGGATAAGTTCCCAATTCCACAAGCGGATAATCTGCTCCGTCTATCGTGCAGATCCCCCTCTTGATATCGATCTCAACCGCATGCGCAGAAACAGACGGATGCATCGCTCCTCCCATCATCGTTAGCAAAAACAGAAACCATCGGTTCATATCCAACCTCGAAACACTTATTTTGTTGAATACAACTTTTAATAAATATACAAATTTCTAGCAACCTTAGCAGTAGGAGGGGCTATGAAAAAATTTCTCGTTTGGGGTCTATCCTGTTTTCAATGCGCCCATGGGAATCTGCCCCTTGAAAGATACTTTTCCTACATGGAGCAACTTGCCCAATCCAGAGGGAGTTATCTCGATGGAGAAATCGAGATTGCCGTCGATCCCGAGGAGATTTCTCAGATCCAAAAGACGCAAGAAAACCGGTTGCTGCAAAAGGGCTTTTCCCCAGAAGAAGCAGCGGAGTTTAGTCGGATCGGTATTGTTAGCGAAGACCAATACTGGATTTGGTTGCGCGATGCGGTTTATTTTCCCCAAGGGATTCCCGGAACATACGACAGACTCCTTTGGAAAAGCGAATTAAAAAACCGTAGTGGGGTGGCCGTATTGCCGATTTTACCTTCTGGCCGCATCGCGTTGATTTTGAACTACCGACATGCGACCCGTTCTTGGGAACTAGAACTTCCCAGAGGAAGGGTCGGATTGCAAGAAACAGGGGAAGAGGCGGCCCTGCGGGAGTTAAGGGAAGAGACGGGGTTCATTGCCTCCTCTGTGACCTTTTTGGGTGAGATAGCGCCGGATACGGGAGCGCTCTCCTTTGTGATCCCTGTTTTTATGGGAAACGTTTCCTCTGAAGAAGAAGCGAATCTAGAATATTCTGAAGCGATTGCCGGCGTGGTTTCTTTTACAAAAGAGGAATTGAAGCGGGGACTCCTCCAAGGCTTTTTAGAATTATCTATCCAAGGAAAGATAAAACGGGTTCCTTTGCGCGACGCTTTTCTCGCCTTTGCTTTGCTGCAGGCGCAGCTCCGCGGCCTGCTTTAGAGACTGTCGTTGAATTAAGGCTTCGTCGATTTTGGGGATTATTTTGGCCGGCATGAGCCCTGCGTGCATAATAGATAGTAAACAACTCTCGCCTAAAGGCGAAAGCTTTATGGTCAGCGATTAACTGCCACATGCGTGCGGTTTACAGCGCACGTTGCTCGATCGGCAGATAGAGCAAACCTACAGAGATTCCGACTTGCATTCAAGTCGCTGTGCTGTCGGTTTCCACAAGAACATGTAAAACGGTGCTTTTGTCTTGCGCCAAGAGCACCGCATAAGGAGCAAATTTGACTGCTATAAGCTGGATTCATGTAGATAATCCCCAAGCCGCGAGCTTGGGCCTTGTATTCGACAAACAGTTGCAATTGACTAAAGGCCCAGCGGTGCAGACGAGTTCTGTTTCGCTTGCTGCCTTTGATCCTTTTGCGCATGTTTTTCAAGTCTTCAAGAACAATCATCCCAGCGCCCATTTGAAGGGCTTCTTTCACAATCTCATTGCTCATCCCATGATTGACATGTTTCATCCAGAGCGCTTCTTTGCCAGAGATTTTCTTCAGCAATTGTTTTGCCGACTGAGAACCGTTGGACTGAAGCCTGCGCCGCATGGCGAGATATTGATCCCTTTGAAAGCGAATCTTGCCTCCGCAAATCAATTTGCCGCTGCTCATCGCAGCCGCGTTATTCTCCCCAAGATCCACCCCAAGCAGCGTGTCGCTTTGGCTCAAGGCGGGATCGGGAAGATCCAACACAAGGTTAAAAAACCATTTTCCCTTTTTACAGATCAACTCAGCTTCTTTGGGAATACCCTGAGCAAAATACTGCTCTTGGAAGTCGCTCATTCTCATTTCCGCTTTAATCCGCTTACCCAAAGTGTAGAGAGAAAGAATTTTTCCTTTGATCGAATAGGTCCGTTTGTCAAAATGGACGCTTGCGTTTTTGCGAAACTGAATCTTTGGAACTTCTTCGCTTTTTTCAATGCCTCGATTCTTATAGGCTTTGCACACGGCAAAGATCGCATTGCACACCATCTGAGAGCCGAGTGGAGATTCCATTCTAATTTTGGAATAGCAAAGATGGTGGAGTGCAACTCGATTCCAACATCGATATTCCATTGCAAAGGGGACGATTTCATTGCAGGCGGAAACAAAATGATGTCCCAACTTAAAAAGCTCTTGGCTATCCTCAGCAGCAACTTTAATTTTAATCGAAATCGTGCGTTTCATTGGCTGCAGAAAATACTCAAATCTATTTTAAAACTCAAGTTAAATAAAGGAGCGGCGTTTCCTCCCAGTCCTAAAGGACTGGGTTTCCACGCCGTCAAATAGGATGAAAAAATAGATTGATGAAAAAAACCGCTTTCTTTATGGTTTGCGGAAACAAATTCAAATTTTAGTGTTGGAATCGAAAAATTTTTAGGTTCAAAAGGAGCAGTTTATACCCAAATTTCGGTAGGTGTTTTTTATACAGTTCAAATTTTCACTAAGGAGTGTTTATATGGCGCAACCAACTGGAGCATATTTTTCCTCTTCTTCATACTCACGTTCTCTGGATTCTGTAAATAACGACAATTTGATGCCGCGAAGATCGGATGAGTTTGGCGTGGATCCCATTAGCTTTGAAGAGATGACAGACCCTGTCATCGATCAAGCAGGTCATACATTTGATCGAAGCACAATTAATGCGCTTAGAGATCGCACTCCACAAGGCCAGCCTGTTCTGTGCCCCCTTGCAAGAGAAGTCATCGATGTTAACCGTCTTGTTCCTAATCGTTTTGGAAGGGACGCGATCGAACGGGAAAAACGGATGCTAATCAAAGAAGACCAGCAATCCGACTTAAATCAACGGATGTTAGTTCAGCTAGAAACATCGGCTAGAGTGATAACCACAGCAAATTTTCTAAATCAAGAGCTGCGGGGAAAGATAGATGACATGAGCAGGAAGGTCGATGCTCTTGTGCTTAAAAATCAAAGCCTAGAAACGACAATTCATGGGCAAAGTGTTGAGATTGAACAATTCAAACAAGAAAATGAAACAGCCAAACAGTTGATCAAACAAGGAAACAAAAAAGTCAAAGAGTTGGAGCAAAAAATTAAATCTACAGAGAAACAGTTAGCAGAAAACATCGCCGTTAAGGACAAGCAAATTGAAAATTTAAGAAAGATGAATTTTTGTGATAAAGTTTGGTGCATTTTTGATATGGGTGCTTTGGAAAAAATAATTAGTAGAGGGATTTCTCAAAAACCACTCGAAAAACCCAAGCAAGGCTTGTTAAAAGTTTAAAAACGAGGAGGATTAATCATAAGAGACTATCTGCGAAGTTTGTTTCAGTCGATTTTCGGGTTCTTTTAAGCTGGTTCCGGCCAAAATAATCCCGAAAATCGACGAAGCCTTGGATTGAGAACAGCCTCTAAGAGAGCACAGAGGAGGTCTATGACACAAGTTACCTTAGATAGCTCAGGATATGCGCCCATTCCATTATACGTGGGAGCATTTGCTGTTTGTCCTGGTGAACTCATCGCTCAAATCATTGCCCGCGTGTTTTCTCCTGAAAACATTTTTTCAGCTGCCAAATGTATACCTTTAGTTTGCAAAACGTTTGCGCGTATATCCAATGAGATATCCACATTCAATTTCTGTTTAGACAATCAGCTCAAAGAGAAAACGACGTTGAAGTTGAATGACCTCATCCGCTACTGCTCTCTATTTAAACAAAAATGTAAGAAAGAGGTGACCCTATTTGAGATCTTTACTCGATACCCCCAGTTAACGCATTTAGAGATTTCTAACATGCGTATGAATAATGATGACACGCTGCCAGGGCTCATTGGCCAAGCTGAAAAAGCGGGTTGTAAGTTGCAAAGCCTCCAGTTGAATTCTTGTCCTATTACAACGCTTGACTTAGCTAGGCTCAGTCAGATCCAATATCTTAAATTGTCTCATTGTCGAGATCTAACTAGCTTACTTAACTTAAATAAACTGAATCATTTGAAAAACCTCGAGATAGAATGGTGCCCCAGCTTGCAAGGACCGCTGCATTTACAGGGCTTAAGTTATTTGACTATTCTCTCATTGAAAGGAGAGCGGGATGAACAACCATTAACAGGTCCATTCAATCTTAAGGGATTCCGCCAGCTCGAAATTCTCTCTTTGGATGATCTTAAGGATTTAACAGAATTGCTCCACTTAAATGAGTGTGCATCACTGAATGTACTCGAATTATATCGCTGTACGGGATTGACAGGAGAGCTCGATCTAGACGGACTAAGTCGGCTGGAGTATCTCTGTCTCATTGACTGTAGGCTGCTGAAAAATTTACATAACTTAGGTGCGCGTGCTCAGCTAAAAGGACTTAATTTGAGAGGCTGCATAAGCTTGCCGGAAAAACTCGATCTCAATGGACTAGATCAGCTGAAAGGTCTTAGTCTAACGGGCTGTTACCAACTGACGGGGTTGCGCAACTTAGGTAAACTCCGTCAGTTAAAAGTGCTCTTGTTGGAAGGCTGCAGTGGATTGACAGGAGAGCTTGATTTAAGTACGCTCGATCAGCTCGAGGAACTCGATTTGCGAGGCTGCAGTGGATTGCCAGAAGAGCTCGATTTAAATGCTCTAAAACGTCTGAAAAGGCTTTCTCTCGAAGGCTGCGCCCAACTGACAGCTTCACATAATTTAGATGCACTCGGTCAGCTCGAAGAACTCTGGTTGGAAGGCTGGAGGGGATTGGCAGGAGAGCTCGATCTAAGTGGACTCAATCATCTGAGAAAGTTTTTTCTCAAAGGCTGCACCCAGCTGACAGCTTTACGTAATTTAGATATGCTTGGTCAGCTCGAGGAACTCCGATTGGAAGACTGCTCAGGATTGGCAGGATTGGATTTAAGCACATTCCCATCCACTGTCAGGGTTATTGTTGATGGGATGATGATCCAAGGCTCTGTTTATTGATCTGGCATGAGTCCTGCGTTTTGAAAGAGTTTAAAGAGAGGAGGATTAAATGACTGGCAGAATTTCAACCCCAAATTATTCGAGTAGCTATCATGATGGCACGCTCTATGTGCGTTTAGATCAAACAAACCCCCAAACAGGAGAAGTAAGAAGCTTTCTTGTTATTCCCGATCAACTTGCTCCTGCTGATAAAGTGGGATATGTAGACTTTATGATCAACAAAGCGCAAAAAGACCAAGAAAAACTGGATGAGGATGTAAAGAAAACAGCAGAATATCTAAGAGAAGCGCGTGAAGAAAGGGAAGAGTTGGCTAAAGAATTTGCAGGAATAGTTGAAAATTTAGATAAGTTATTAGAAAAGGCAAACACGCCGCCTGTTGATTTACAACCTGCCTTACCAAATAGAAATGATGAAGAGAGCTTTTTTGCTCCTGTTGCGAAAGTATGTTCTTATCTAGCAGGCGGCATTAAGTCTTTTTTTATTCAATCTGGCGCCAAATAAGAGACTGCAATCATTCCTACCCTCTGTGGGTTCTGTGGTTTATTTTTACCACGGAGATCACAGAGGGGAAGAAACTCAAGAGATTGCTCTCAACCCAGGCGCTAGCGCGTGGGCAGGGGCAGAAGAGCTTTGTGGCTCAGCCTGATCTGTCCTCGGTCATTGATATCGATCACCTTCACATCGATCATATCCCCCTCTTTGCAGACCTCTTCGACTTTTTGGATCCGTTGGTGGGAGAGTTCTGAGATGTGGCAAAGCCCTTCCTTGCCGAAAATCTCGATGAAGGCGCCAAAATCTTTAATCGAGACGACGCGCCCTTTGTAGATCTTGCCGATCTCCACTTCTGCGGTCAAATCGTGGATGATTTTTTTGGCTTTTTCCATCGACTCGGTGCTGGTGGCAGAGATGCTGACCAGGCCGCTGTCGTTGATATCGATCTGAGCGCCTGTTTCTTCGACGATGGCGCGGATCTGCTTGCCGCCGGGTCCGATGATAGTGCCGATCTTGCTCGGTTTGACTTGGACGGTTTCAATCCGTGGAGCATAAACGGAGAGTTGTTCTTTGGCTTTAGGGCAGACCTCGAGCATTTTGCTGAGGATATGCAGGCGCCCCTGCTTCGCTTGAGCTAAAGCGACCTGCATGATCTGATGATTGATCCCCTCTACCTTGATATCGAGTTGAAAAGCGGTGATTCCGTGGGAGTCTCCGGCGATTTTAAAGTCCATGTCGCCGAGGGCATCTTCGGCGCCGAGGATATCGGAGAGGATCGCGTACTGGTTATCTTCTAAAATCAATCCCATGGCGATGCCGGCAATGGGGCGTTTGATGGGAATGCCCGCTTCCATCATCGCAAGGCAGCCGCCGCAGACGGAGGCCATCGAAGAGGATCCATTGGATTCGGTGATATTGGACTCCAGGCGGACCGTGTAGGGAAAATTTTCTTGTTTGGGCATGGTCATGCTCAGGGCGCGCTCGGCGAGCTTTCCATGGCCGATCTCTCGACGGCCGGGCGATCCCATCCGCCCGACTTCTCCTACTGAGAAAGGGGGAAAGGAGTATTGGAGATAGAAACGGTGGGTGCTATCGTTGTTGAGATCTTCGTAGCGCTGCGCCATGCTTTCTCCGCCGAGCGTGCAAACGGCTAGAGCTTGCGTTTCCCCCCGTGTAAAGAGGGCGCTGCCATGCGTGCGGGGCAAAAGGCCCATTTCGATATCGATGGAGCGAATTTGATCGCACGTTCTCCCATCGCTCCGCTTATTCTCTTGGAGTATCATTTGGCGCATGTGGTGGGCCTGTACTTTTTTGAAGGCCGCCATCAGATCGGCTTTAGAGAATTTGGGCTCTTGATTTTCTGGTAAAAAGGTTTCTAAAAGCAGAGAAGAGGCGTCGCTGATGGCCTGCTCGCGCAGCAGCTTTTCCTTGATGCGGAACGCTTTTTTGAGCGGGTCTCCGAGCAGTTGATCGATTTGGGCGATGAGCTCCTTGGAAGGGACGCGCAGCTCCCCTTTGCGCTTAGGTTTGCCGATGACCCGCTGCCATTCTTCCAGTCCTTGGCAGATTTGACGGATCGCCGCCTGGCCCTCTTCGATGGCGGCTAGAATCTGCTCTTCGGTGAGAAAATCGCAGTAGCCTTCAATCATGAGCACGGCATCTTCTGTTCCTGCCAAAATCAGATCTAGGCGCGATTTTTTCTGTTCTTCGAGAGTGGGGTTGATGACAAAGGCATCATGAATCAGCCCAACGCGCACAGCGCCAATAGGCTTGATGAGGGGAATGTCGGAAATAACGAGCGCTGCGGATGCGGCGCAAATGGCGAGGGGCTCGGGGGAGTGGATCCCGTCATAAGAAAAGACATACGCCAGCACTTGCACTTCATTGAAATAGCCATCTTCGAACATCGGTCTTAAAGGGCGGTCGATGAGGCGGCTGAGGAGAATTTCTCTCTCTGCGGGCCGTCCTTCGCGCTTGATGAATCCCCCTAGAGTTTTGCCGGTCGAGGAAAACTTTTCTTGATAATCGACCCGCAGAGGGAAGAAATCGATATTGTCTGCAGGGCTGGGTGCAGCGCACGCTGTAGCCAGCAAAATCGTCTCTCCGGAACGGACGGTCACGGCGCCATTGGCTTGTCTCGCTATTTTGCCTGTTTCAAAAACGAGGTCGCGCCCTCCGACAGAGATGGTAGTTGTTTCACGTTTCATGATTGAGTTCTCTCCTAAAAAGTTGTAAAAATTTAGGATGAACTGACCACTTGTATAGGCCACGTTGCACCTTTTGGTCTATGCAAATGGGCATTTCATCCTGTTTGGAGGGGACTATAACAGCAATGTAGATATGCAACAAGAAGATAGGTTCAAAGGCCCTGAGCGTAATCGTTCAGGGCGATAGAGATTTATTTGCGCAGGTTTAAGCGTACGATGAGATTTTGGTAGCGCTTTGTATCCGTGGAGTTGAGGTAATCGAGCAGCTTGCGCCGCTGGCCGACGAGTTTGAGAAGGGCCAGGCGAGAGCTGTGATCTTTAGGAGCCAGCTTGAGATGCTCAGTCAGTTCCGCGATTCTTTCCGTGAGGATGGCGATTTGAACATCGGCCGATCCGGTATCTTTTTCGTGCAGTTGAAATTTTTTGGTAATTTCTTCTTTGGTGCCCTTATCTAAAGACATTTAAAAAATCTCCCCGATTGAGAGTTAAAAGGTAGACAAACTTAAATTTAATCGCATTGCTTTACATTATATCAAAAGACGGTTAACGAAGCAATCTTGCTTTTTGTATATCCACCTGCTAGAGTGTTGGACCGGATTATATCGCGTTTGCACTTAATAGGAAATAGCCATCATTCAGCCTGAGGAAAGTCAAATTCAAATTTATATGCGCGAAGCGCTCCGAGAAGCAGAGAAAGCCTTTGCAGCGGATGAAGTGCCGGTCGGCGCCGTTTTAGTGCATCGGGGAGCTATTATCGCAAGAGCGCATAATCAGGTGGAATCGCTCGGAGATGCATCCGCACATGCGGAAATGCTCTGCTTGCAGCTTGGGGCCAAGCAGCTTGGCAATTGGCGTCTGGCTGAAACGACTCTTTACTGTACTCTAGAACCCTGCGCCATGTGCGCCGGAGCCATGATTTTAGCGCGTCTGCCCCTGCTTGTTTGGGGAGCCCCCGATTTGCGCCAGGGAGCTAATGGCAGCTGGACCGATCTCTTTGCTAAGCCGCATCCGATCCATCAGGTGGGCGTTCTTTCGGGCGTGCTCAAGGAAGAGTCCGCCGCTTTAATGACCGCATTTTTTAGAAAAAAAAGGGAGAAAGGGACATGCGCGCCGTGTTCGAAGAGCTGATCGAAGCGCAAAAAAGAAAAATGCTCTCTTGTGCAAGGAGCCTCATTCCATACCTCACTCCCGATGATCTTCTGCAGCCCAATGATTTCCCGGAGCTGGAAAACCACCCCTATTTTCGTTACGAGGAGGGGGTCTTAGAAGGATTGCAGACGGCCTATATGGCGTATCTCGCCCGCCAAAAAGAGCAGCTACCCGATGATTAAAGCTTTTTTCTCTTTTTCGAGATCCGCCTGAGGCGCCACCGCTCGCTCCAAGAGAGGCTTTCTTTGCCGTTCATGGAGATTTTAGTCAGCATGGCTTCGAGAAATTCCTCATCTTTGAGAATCGCCTTCCCGGTTTTGAAGTCGTAGACTTTGGCGCGCGCATAGGTGGAGGCGTCTTTAGGCTTGCGATATCTCCAAAATAGGAGGCAATAGAAGTAGCTGAAGAGCGCGGCGCTCGCATAAGCGCAAGAATAGATCCAATTGCCTATGGTGAGATCGATTAACAGATTGGCGCCGAGGACGGTTAAAATGAGCCACTTGGCTTTGACGGGGACGGCGAGCAATAAAAAAAGGCGCGCTTCGGGGAAGAGGTAGATCCAACCGATTAAAAGGGCGTATATAGAGGTGAGATTGCCGGCCAAAGGGAGCGGGGTTTGGGTGAGGATTTGGAGTCCGAAGACGGCTAGGGCTGCGGCGAGGCCGCTCAAAAAATAAAGAAGAAGGAAGTGGACTAGCCCGCGCCTTTCAATGAGGGTGGCGCCGATGGTCCAAAGCAGGTAGGTGTTGAAAGCGAGGGAGATCAAAAAGGAAAAAGAGATCCCGTTTGTGAGGGGATGGACAAACAAATAGGTCAAAAATTGCCAGATAAAAAAATGATGATCTCCCCAGAGAGAGAGGCTCAATAATTGCTGAGGGCTCGTCCATCCGAGGGTATAAGGGAAAAAATGATCCCCTAAAGCGGCAAGGATGCTGATGATCAGCGTGGATAAAATCAAAAATTTAAGAGGCTTTGGAGTTGAACTAGGTCCAAGGCGGTATTGAGAAGAATAGGTCATATTTCCTACCAAAAAAGCTTGTTTTTTATCAAAAGAGCGGCTTTACTCTCTGGAGATATCCCAACTTAGAAATGACCATTGTAAGGAGAGCGCAATGAAAAAACAAGGACATCCTCCCTATCAGGAAATTCTTTTTGTAGATTCCTCGACGGGTTTCAAATTTGTTTGCGGCAGCACGCTGCAACCTAAGGAAAAAGAGGTTTTCGAAGGCAAGGAGTACCCCGTTTACCGGGTGCCGGTGTCTTCCGCCTCCCATCCTTTTTTTACCGGCAGCAAACAATTGATCGATTCAGAAGGCCGAGTCGATAAGTTTAAAAAGCGTTACACGACTAAGAAAAAGGAAGGGGAAATCCCTCCCGCGAGTCCAGCCGCTGGGGCAAAAAAGAGCAAAAAAAAGTAATTTTTAGAGCGCCAGAAGGGTCTGATGGAAGAAAGGCTTCGCAAAATTCTCAATCGTTTTAGCGAGGTCGAGGAGCTGCTTGGCCAAGCGGGCGTATTAGCGGATCAAAAGCTATATCGGAGTTTAGCCCAAGAGCACGCGCATCTTTCTGAAATCAAGGACATTTGGCAGCTCTGCCAGCGTTTGGAGAAACAGCTGGAGGAAAACCAGATCCTCATTAAAGAGGAGAAGGATCCCGATTTTTTACAGGTGATCCGCGATGAGATCGGCTCTTTGGAGGGGTCCCTTGTCAAAGAGCGCCTGAAATTGGAAAATTTACTCGTGCCGCCCGATCCTCGCGACGACCGGAACGTCATTCTAGAAATCCGCGCGGGGACGGGAGGCGAGGAAGCAGCCCTCTTTGTGGGCGATTGCGTCCGCATGTACAAGGCCTATGCCGATCAAAAGGGGTGGAGGTACGAGCTTCTCTCTTGCGCTCCATCTGAAATGGGCGGCTTTAGAGAATATGTCATGGTTCTTTCCGGGCGGAATGTCTTTCGTCTGATGCAATATGAAGCGGGTACGCACCGCGTTCAGAGAGTGCCCGATACGGAAGCGCAAGGGCGCGTCCATACTTCCGCCGTCACCGTCGCCGTATTAATGGAGCCGGATGAAGAAGAGAAAATCGTTCTGGACGAGCGCGATCTTAAAATCGATACCTATCGCGCTTCAGGGGCGGGCGGACAACACGTCAATACGACCGATTCCGCGGTGCGCATCACCCACTTGCCTACAGGAGCTGTTGTCTATTGCCAAGAGGAGCGGAGCCAGCATAAAAACAAAGAAAAAGCGATGCGTTTGCTCACGGCAAAGATTGCCGAGGAAAAACGGCATAAGCAGCAGCAAGAAATGTCCTCTTTGCGCTCCTCGCAAGTGGGCAGCGGCGATCGATCGGAGCGGATCCGCACGTATAATTTCCCTCAAAACCGGCTCACCGATCACCGGATCAATCTGACCCTTTTTAAATTGGATCGGGTCATGGAAGGGGATTTGGAAGAGATTGCGCAGGCGCTCGTTGCATACTTTTATCAAGAGAAGCTGTCGGGCGATGAAGACTCTCGGTGAAGTTCTGCAGCTTTCCATCAAGTATTTACAGGAGCATGCGCGCGCCCGTCCCCGCTTTCTTGCGGAAACGCTGCTCTCCCGCCTTCTGCAACTCGAGCGGATCGAACTCTATATGCATTTCGAGCGCCCTCTCGAAGAACAAGAATTGAACAGATACCGCCCTCAGCTAGCCCGCCTCGCTAAAGGGGAGCCTGTGGAGTATATCTTAGGCGAGATCGACTTCTTCCACTGTCGGATTTATCTCAATCGAGATGTCTTGATCCCTAGGCAGGAGACCGAAATTCTCTTGGATAAAATATGCGCGCGGTTGCGATTCCTGGATCTGGAAGGGAAAAGCGCTTGGGACCTCTGCTGCGGTTCAGCCTGTTTGGGGATCGGCCTAAAAAAAGCCTTTCCTCAGCTCAAAGTGGTTCTTTCCGATTGTTCTCTAGAGGCGCTGGACGTTGCGAAGAAAAATATAGAATGCAATGGCGTTAAAGTAAACTATTTTCAAGGCGATTTGCTGGAGCCTTTTAAAGGGATGAAAGTGGATTTTTTAATCTGCAATCCGCCTTATGTATCCGAACAGGAGTATGCCCTTCTAGACGATTCTGTGCGCCATTTTGAGCCTCGCCTGGCTTTGGTGGCGGGAGCCACAGGTCTAGAGTTCTACGAGCGGTTGGCGTGGGAACTGCCCGCCTATTTGAATCCAGGAGCTCAAGTATTTTTTGAAATAGGAACAGGCCAAGGGGAGCCCTTAAAAAGGCTGTTTTCCTCCGGGAAGTGGAAGAGAGTGGAACTCGAGAAAGATTGGGCGGGGCACGACCGATTCTTTTTCCTTGAATTCGAATGATTTTCTCAGCTATTCTAATAGCCAACCATAAAATAGTTAGATCTCATGTTTGGCACTATTTCAGAAAAATTTAAGCATCTATTCGGCAGCTTAGTCGGTAAGAAGAAGCTGACCGAAGAGAACATCACCGATGCGGTGCGGCAGGTCAGACTAGCCCTGTTGGATGCGGATGTCAATTACGCGGTTGCCGGCAATTTTGTCAAACGGGTCAAAGAGAAGGTCTTGGGAGAGGAGGTTCTAAAAGGGGTCTCCGCAGATCAGCAATTCATTAAAATCATCCATGAGGAACTGATCGCTCTCATGGGCTCTGAAGAAGCTTCCCTGGAATTAGGAGGGCGGCCTGCCGTTATTCTCCTGTGCGGCCTGCAGGGATCCGGCAAGACAACCCATTGTGCAAAACTCGCCGCCTATTTGAGGAAAAAAGAATTTAACAAACGCCCTCTCATCGCTGCTTGCGACTTGCAGCGCCCTGCGGCGGTCGAGCAGTTGCAGCGTTTGGCCGAACAAATCGAGGTTCCCGTCTTTGCGATCCCAGGCGCGACCGACCCTCTCAAAGTCGCAAAGGCCGCTTTGGATAAAGCGAAAAAAGAGGGTTTCGATGTGCTCATCGTCGATACCGCTGGCCGGCTGCACCTCGACGACGCGCTCATGCAGGAGCTTGCCGAGATCAAGGCCGCTCTAGATCCTAGAGAAGTGCTCTTTGTGGCCAATGCGACGACGGGTCAAGATGCTGTGAAGACCGCTGCGGAATTCGATAAACGGATTGCGATCACCGGCACGATTTTGACCATGTTGGATGGAAATGCGCGCGCAGGCTCTGCCATTTCTATTCGGGAAGTCACGCAGAAGCCGCTCAAGTTTGAAGGGATTGGCGAGAAGATAGGCGATATCCAGTTATTTAATCCCCAATCGATGGCCGATCGGATTCTCGGCATGGGCGATGTGATTAACCTGGTCCGCAAAGCGGAAGAGCACCTCGACGATGAAGAGAGTAAAAAGTTAGAGAAGAAGCTGAGAAAGGCCACCTTTACCTACGAAGACTATCTGCGCCAGATGGGGATGATCAAGAAGATGGGGTCTTTCAAGAGCTTGCTTAAAATGGTCCCCGGACTTCCCGATATGGGGGACTTGGATGTCTCCGAGAAGGAGTTCGGAAAGTTAGAGGCGATGATCTTGTCCATGACCCCCTCCGAAAGAGCGGAGAAGGTGGAGCTGATTCCTAGCCGGAGGCGGCGGATCGCCAATGGAAGCGGGACTTCCATGGATGATGTGAATCGGATGGTCAAAGGGTTCAAGCAATTAAAACAGTTTTGTAAAGAGATGCCCAATTTAAAAAAAGAGATGAAAAAGGAGAATTCTCTATGGCGTTAAAGATCCGTTTGCGGCAGCAGGGTCGCAACAATCGGCAAACCTATCGATTGGTAGTGGCTGATATTCGCTCGCCCCGCGACGGCAAATATATTGAGATGCTGGGGTGGTACAATCCGTTCCACACAGCTGAGAACTTCAATGTGAATGCAGAGCGGGTGAACTATTGGCTGGGGCTAGGAGCTCAGATTTCAGATCAGGTGCGGGCGATTATCGCAAAAGCCGCTCCCGATGTGTTCAAGGGATATCAAGAGAAGCGGAGCGCAAAGCGGACAAAGTTAGCAGCTAAAAGACGCGCGTTAAAAATCGCAAAGAAGAAAGTAGGTTAAAGAGGCCCCGATTAGGTGCAGATCGATATCCTCTCCCTTTTTCCCGATTATTTCCAAGGCCCCTTTGATGTCAGCATCCTTAAGCGCGCAAGGGAAAGGAGGCTTCTCAATATCCGGTTAATCGATATTCGCGATTTTGCGGAAGGCAAACACCGGAAGGTCGATGATCGGCCTTATGGGGGGGGGCCCGGAATGGTATTGATGCCCGAGCCTTTAGCTAAGGCGATTCGCAGCGTGAAAAAAGCGGGGTCCCATGTGATCCACCTCTCGCCGCAGGGAAAGGTGTTAACGGCGCGCCGGAGCCAAGAGTTGGCAGAGCATTCCCACCTGATATTGGTATGCGGGCACTATGAGGGGATCGATCAACGGATCCTAGAGAAGGAGATTGACGAGGAGATCAGCATCGGCGATTACGTCCTGACCAATGGATGTTTGCCCGCCATGGTGCTCGTCGATGCGCTCTCTCGCTTTGTGCCTGGGGTATTAGGTCATGAGGAAGCGGCTTTGCAAGATTCGTTTCAAAATGGCCTTTTCGATGGCCCCCATTACACGCGCCCGCTGGAATTTGAAGGGCTTTTAGTTCCAGAAGTGCTGCGGGGAGGGCATCATGCAGAGATCGATCGGTGGCGCAAAGAAGAAGCATTAAAAAAAACAAAAAGAGTACGTCCCGACTTGGAGTACGAGGAGAAATTAAAATCATGAATCCATGCGAAGTGATCCAACAAATTGAAGCCGAACAGTTAAAAAAGGACATCCCCGCTTTTCGAGTGGGCGATACCCTCAATGTGCACACCCGCATTATCGAAGGGGAAAAAGAGCGCCTGCAGGTATTTACAGGGACGGTCATCGCGCGCCGAGGCTCCGGCCTTTCCGAGACGATTGCTCTCTATAGGGTCTCTTATAACGCCGGAATGGAGCGGGTATTTATGATCCATAGCCCGCGCATTGCAAAGATCGAAGTTGTCAGAACGGGAGATGTGCGGAGAGCCAAACTCTACTACCTGCGCGGAACCTCCGGCAAGGCTTCCAAGGTCAAAGGGAAAATGGGCGGATCTGCCAAACAAGCAGTTGCTGCTCCGGAGAAACCCTCTGAAGATGAGCCGGCGACTTGAGCGCCGCAGGCGGATCCAGGCGCTCTGCTCTCTCGGTCTATGAAAAAAGGGCTAGGGAGAAGGGATATGTAGCGATTGCGGGAGTCGATGAGGCGGGAAGAGGCCCTCTTGCCGGCCCGGTTGTCGCTGCGGCCTGCATTCTTCCTCAAGATTTTTGGCATGAGGAGATCGACGATAGTAAGAAGTTGACCCCCCAGCAGCGCTTTACGCTTTATCAATGCCTAACCGCCGATCCCGAGATCGTTTGGGGCGTCGGGGTGGTCGATGCGATCGTCATCGACCAGATCAATATCCTCCAGGCAACATTTCAAGCGATGTTGATCGCCGTTTCCCAGCTAAAAAAACGGCCCGATTTCATCCTTGTGGATGGCAATCAACTCCCTGCGTTTGACATTCCCGCCGAACCCATCGTCTCAGGCGATAGCCGATCGGTATCTATCGCTGCCGCTTCCATTGTCGCTAAGTACACGCGGGATCAGATCATGATCCAATACCACGCCTGTTGGCCCCAGTATGGCTTCGATGCCCATAAAGGCTACGGGACCCCCCAGCATCTTTTAGCGATCGATAGGCACGGGGCTTGCCCCATCCACCGCACCACCTTCGAACCTCTAAGAAAGTATTTGTTCAGCGGGTCTTGAGTTTAACTAAAATTTTAAATCCTTGAAATGTAAATAGTGGTCATGTTAGCATGACTATATTGATAGCGGAGGATTTATGCCTGAATACATTCAAGCTGGTAAATTTAAGGCTAAGTGTTTAAAACTGATGGATAAAGTCCATCGAACAAAGCGAAAAATCATCATTACGAAGCGAAATAAACCCATTGCACAGCTTGTTCCCATTGAGGAAAGCGCTGAAAGTTTATTTGGAAAAATGAAAGGGACAGTGCGCATTGTTGGAGACATTATGGCTCCAATCGATGAGGTTTGGGATGCCAATCGTTAAAGAAATCAAACAACATAAAATTCTACTCGATACTCATGTGTGGATCTGGGTGGCTCAAGGGAATCCGATTGTGGCGCCTGCAGCTAGGAAAGCGATTGATCGCGCCCAGCAACGGGAACATCTATTGATTTCCCCTATTTCTATCTGGGAAATTTCTAAATTGGTTGAAAGAAAGAGAATTATATTGGAAATGGATATGACAGACTGGTTGAAACAATGGGTGGAGCTGCCCGGGATTTTGACAGCCGATTTTTCATTTCAAGTGGCAGTGCTGAGCAACCGGTTACCAGGTATTATTCACAGCGATCCGGCGGATCGGATATTGATTGCAAGTGCTTATGAGGAGCATGCCGTTTTAGTAACGGCTGACGAAAAAATATTGAAATATGGAGAGGATCCTTTCATTTCCGTTTATGATCCTACCTAAGAGATCTGTTCTCTGCATACTGTGTCCCGATCAGATCCGCTTTGTCCAAGCGTGCCTTTGATTTGCCCAAAGAGCTCATGCAAGCGGATTGGATCTCATTAGGGGAGCGCACATCCATTTTTGCCGACTCAGGCGCCAGAGATAGACCGATCCTTGGATCTGGCAAGCGCAGGCCATGATCAAAAAGAGGGAATGGGGAGGGGCATTGCCGCCTCCCATGAGTAGATAAACAGGGAGAAAAAAGGTCAGTAAGCTCAGGACAGCGGCTGCACCCATGTGAAAGAGGGTGTCTCCATAGGAGGTGAGAAGGCCGGCTCCTATCAGGTTGAATCCACTGGTCAAAAAAAGCAGCCAGAGCCAAACACACGTGAGATGTAATTCATGTAGGAGGGTCTGTGAGGGAGGTTCTTTAAAAAATAAAGCGATGAAGCCTTCCGGAAAGAGAAGAAAGGGGATCGAGAGGAGCCCTCCCCAGAAACTTAAGAAAAGGCTTGCTGATCTCAATAGTTTCCACATCGCTTGTACTTGGTCAGATCCTACGATATAGGCGCCTAGGGTGATCAAGGCTTGAGAGAGCCCCTCATTGATGCAGTTAAAAAAAGTATGCAGCGTGCCTCCAAACGCTAAAATCGCTAAGTAATCTCCACCCTTGTGCACAATGAAATAGGTGATGGCGATCCACGCAGAGAAAAGAAGAAGCCTGGTTCCGGCGCTGGGAAGGCCGATCCGCAACATCTTCCAAAAAAGCATGGGGTTAAACGCATAGCTCCCCGTGGCGTAGAGTTGTCGATGGGCGGGTCTTAAGAAATCCAAGAGGAGTAGAAAGCAGAAGAAGCATTGGGCAATGGCGGAGGCCAAAGCGGCGCCCATAACCCCGAGGGGTGGGATGAGGTCTTTGATCCCAAAAATGAAGAGAAAATCTAAAAAGATGTTCACCAGATGGCTAGCCAAGCTGACCAGGAGGATGAGAAATGTTCGTCCTCTCCCCAAATAAAAAGAGGAGAGCGCGGCTCCCAGGGGAAACAGAAAATTGACGTACATCAGGCATTGAAAATAGAGGGTGCCTCCTTCTTGAACAGGGGTGTTCTCAAAGAAGAATAAACGGATGGGACCGCTCAAAGGCAAGGTGATGAAGGTAGTCAGAAGAGAGAACCAGATCATCTGCCAGATACATGGCCCCATTTTGCTTAAGGTGCCAGCGCCGTTGTGCTGTCCCACGAAAACCTGCGCAGCTGAGGCTGCCTTTAATAGAGGCAATTGAAACAGCTGGCTCAAATAGAGCGCGCTGACGCAACATTCTACTGCATTTAATGAGTAGCGGGCCAAAATCAACCGGTCGCATAGCCCCATCAGGCTTCCTGAAAACAAGACAAGAACAAGAGAGAGGGAAAGCCTGCTCACCTCCCGCAGGCTTGCCGTGCGGGAGGTGAGCAGGCTGCTAGTGATGGTGGATGTCAATCCAAATTACCTATGGTTGTAGGACGGGCTTTGAATGATAAATGGGAATGGGCTCTTCTTCACAGTGCATGGCTTGCTTGATCATTTCGCTAAGACCTTTGAATGCATTATGGCTACCATTTTTATAGGTCCAGTTGTTGGTCTGCTTGTCTTTTGCAAACTGCACGTGCGCAATCATTTGATCTTTTCCTGTATAAGAGAGCAGATAGGTAGAAGACTCGGGTAAAAAACTGAGAAGATAGGTGAAAGGAGGTTGGCCATCTAAAAGTTCTACGATTTGAGCTAGACTCAAGGTCCCTTGCCAACCTGGATATTGTTCGATATACATCGCCTGTGAAGGGCTTAAATGGGTAGGAAGGGTATTAAAAGGAGAGGGTAATCCTTCAATATTTCGGCTCATAATTGCTCCTATGGGTTTTTTACTGCATTGTTGATGTAAATTTGCTTCACATCGAAGTTTTTGATAGAAGGATTTTCGAACCTTTGCACATGACCCTTTCTGATGAAGGGATCGAGTTCGTGAAAAATGGGGATAATTGGATTTTCTGCAATTAAAAGGGCTTCCGCTTTTGCTAAAAGAGCTTGTCTTTTTAGGCTATTTTCCTCTAGTTCGGCAGCTTCTAGCAATGTTTGGTATTCGATGTCTTCCCAGTTGGCAAAATTAATTTTTTCTGTAGAGCGTTTAAAAACATTTAAGGTATAGGCGGCATCATTAATCAGAGATGTCCAGTTTATCATGCCAATTTGGTAATTTCCTTGGGTCATTTGGGCAAATAAATCGGCAAAATAATAGCCCTCTACGCGGACCGTAATACCTAAGACCTCTTTCCATTGCTGAGCAATGATAAGAGCGATTTTCTTACGCAGGTCGTCATTAAGGTGGATAAGGATCAAAGGGGGCAGAGTATGAGGACTTAAGCCCAATTCCTCCAATGCTTCTCTAAAAAGGAGTTGGGCTTGCTCCGTTGCTTGTTCGAGAAGCGGTGGGGAGTATTGCGTATGTACGAGTGGGAGCGGGGAGAAGGCGGGCTGGGCAGGGTAAGATGAAAGGCGGATGATTGCCGATCGATCAAGCGCATAGGCGAGGGCTCGGCGCATCTTAAGCGAGTGGAAGGGGGGCTGTTTGACGTTGAAGACGCACCAATAGGTAAAATGAGAAGGAGAGTGTTCTATGTTTTCTTCTGTGCACCTGCCAAATGCATATTCCCAGGAACGGAAGGGGCGTCCTATCCAGTCAGTTTCGCCTTTTTCGAACATTTCGAGGGCTTGCTTGGCATTTGTTCTGACGATCTGGATCCGGTCGAGCTGGACTTGTTCCGCATCCCAATACTTCCCATTTTTGCTAAGCTCATAGTTTTCATAGCGGCGTGTATTGCTTAATTGAAAAGGGCCGTTGCACACGTAGGCCTGCTCGGTGTTCAAAGGCCAGTTGGGGTGGATCTGATCGATCCGATGGTTAACGGGTGAAAAGAGAGGGTGGGCCAGAGACGCTAAAAAATAGGAACAGGGGTGTTCGAGTTCAACAAGCAGCGTTTTTTCATCGAGAGCCTTCACCCCTATTTCATCCAAGGGAATGAGACCCTCTTTTGCCTTTTTCGCGTTGCGGATCATATAAAACAAATAGGCAAAGGGAGTGGAAAAATCGGGAGATAAGATTTTTTTCCAGGCGTAGCAAAAATCCTGGGCCGTTAAGGGATCCCCATTATTCCAGGTAGAGGATCTTAAGGTAAAGCGGTAGCTTGTTTTATTTTCGGAGACTTCGATCGATTGGGCTATCGCACAGCGCGCTCTTCCCTCCTCGTCAATGCGCATCAATCCTTCAAAAAGCATTTTAAGAAATTCTGCAGACATGGCATCCCCACCTAGGCGTGGGTCTAAAGACACAGGTGCGTGTTGCACATTTAAGCGGAGCACTTGAGCCCTTTGCGCCTCGGAGGCCCATTCTGTCAGAAGTTTCTCGATTGTGCGCTGCAGGAGATCTCGCCGTTCCCGATCGGAAGTGGAGTAAATGCAACCCAGGGTGAGATGGGGTTGATCTTTGATGGTGGTCCACGCAACGCATTCTTCAGCAAGTTGCCGTTTATCTAGTTCTTGGAAAAGCCTTTCCTTAAAGTTAACATCGCGCGCGCGGATCGCGATAAATAGATGATTCTCTTCTTCGTGCGTTTTTAAGACATGATCTTTTTTGATTCCGCTTGCGGCTTCCAAACATAAGGTGAAGAGGGAGGCGAGAAGGGAGGGGGCGATGAGAGCCTGCATTTCAACGGGGTTTAGGGATCTAAAGAAGTTTTCGAGGAGTTCGGGATTTCTTTCCGAGATCTCGGGAAAGAGCTGTTTAAATTCGACCCAGATCTCTTCCCGTTTGGACAAGAGGCCGCCGTTGTAATCGCGCACTTCGCCGATGGCTTGTGTAAGAAGGGAGAGGACGTTTTCCCTAGCTTGATAGAGGTTAAAGGAGGAATCTGAGCGCAAGAGGGAGGGGTTTCTAGCGATGAGGAGGCGAAAGACGGTTGCCTCTTTTTGCGCCTTGCCGACATGGCCGACGCAAGTCACCCGTTCGGGTACATACTCGAAAGGTTCTTTTAAGCCTTGGAAGGATTCTGCAAGCGGGCGCGAGCCCTTCTTTAAAATCCGGACCACAATGACTCGGAAGAGGAGGGAATTGCCCGAGAATCCTTCAAACGAGATCATCGCATGGGGGATCTGAAAAGGATATTGCAGCTCCTTGCCGAGAAGGCAAATATTGCGCATCAATTCTTCGACATCGCAGATGCCAAATACGGAGGGGCTGAGGGTTTCCACCCGTTTTTTCAGTTCTTCTTTAAGGTGCTGCTTAAAGAGGGTTCTTTCCGCGAGATAGAAAGGGGCTCCATCTTTTTTTTCCAACTCGAGGTAGAGGAAACGCAAAGCCTCTTGCGGTTTTTGAAAAATGAGGAGGGAGCCTTTTACCAGTTGTACTGTTGCTGAGAGTTTTTGGGCGGCGAGCAGGATGTGGCGCTCTTCAAAACTCTCGTAGAGATTGGGCAGGTGGATGGCGATGGCCAGGCCAAAAACGGGTTTCTGGCCGAAGGAAAAGTGCAGCCGCGTGGAAAGGAGGCGGAATTCTAAGTGCAGCTCGTCCGGAGAGAGGGAGACTAAACGGAATAGCTTCCTGCTCAGCAAGTAGTGGAAGCAAACGAGGCGCAATTGATGCCTTCGGGTGCGGTGGTTTTTAAATTCTTTTTCAGATAGGGCTTGAAAGAGCTCATAGTCTTTGAACAGATCGGCTTCAAAATGCCCCGGCCACCTTTGCATCAGGGCAATCAAGACTTCGTAAGCATGGATCTCCTGCTTGTAGGGTTCCGGCTCGTGCGACAGGGGGATGCGCATTTTCATTAGGCTTTTTGCGTGTTTCGGAAAGTCCCTGTAAAGGGTGATTTCTCGAGGCAAAAGGAGCAGCTTAGCCTTGATTTTTTCAAAATCCCCTCTGTTATCCAGAAGAAGATGGAATTCAGCGAGCAAAAAGCTTGTATCGGGATTGCCTGTTAAGCAAAAGGGGGAGTAGCGAAAAGAACGCATGCTCAGTTTTTTTTCCGGCAACAGCCATGTTCTCAAAAGGTCTAGTAAAAAATCTTCGAGTTGATCGGAAGAGGAGGTAAAGGAGAGGATGTAAATGGGAAGGGAGTCGGGGAAAAAAGGAGGCTCTTTCCATGTCACAAGGGGCAGTTGTTCGCGCGCCCAAGAGAGAAAATCTTTTTCGTCCTCAAAGACGAGCCCAGGAGGGATGACCTCATCTAAACCATCGTCCGCCGCATGAATCCCCTCTGAGAGGGATCTAAAGTGAGAAAAAAACGGATGGGTCATCAGCTTTAAAACTCCATCTGTCTGTCAAGCAAAGCGACAATAGCATTGAATCTCGAATTCAGGCAAATAGATTCTTTGTACAAAACCGCTTGATCGATTTCGGATGCGGCACTTCTTGTATCTGTTCAGTGGATCTCGCGAGACCCACTGAACAAATACGGTTTAACGCTATCTGCATCGATTGTACATACAAAGACACATTTATTCTGACGCCAGCGAAAAGGAGTTATGCCTTATTCTCTTTTCCGCAACAGAAGCATTCTGTTATTTGGCGCCAGATCATGAAAAAAAAGATTTAATACCATTTACCATAGAGGAAAATGCGTGTAAAACGGGAGTGCAGAAGCCCTCTCGATGGATATAAGCATTGATTGCATCTTCTGTCTTTTTCTTTTCCTTTAAAAACTCTATGAATTTTTTTTCACCTCATTTCGCTCAGCTAATATTTCATTTCGCTCAGCTAATATTTCATTTCGCTCAGCTAATATTTCATCTCGCTCAGCTAATATTTCATCTCGCTCCTCAACTATGTCTTCTAGATCTTTTTCCATCGCTCTCACTTGCCCTGCTATCCCTGTTACTTGCTCTTTTATGCCTCCTGCTTGCTTTCCTAGGCCCCATAGCTGCTCTCTCATTTCTTGTTGATCTATCTCTGCTTTTTTACACATAAAACTCACATAATGAAGCTTGTCAGCTGGAGAAAGTTGATCAGGAATAATGATGAGACTCTTGATCCTTCCGGTTTGGGGATCTGTCTGGTCCAGGCGCACGTATTGTGCGCCATTGTAGTTGAAGGTGGAATAATCCGGTGTTCTTGGAATTGGATTAGTCATGCGAGTCCTTTTTTAATGATTTTAAAAAAATCTTAAAGTTTGATAGGGAAAATTTACTTTCCCCTGAAGAATCCTGTTTAAGTTGTTGCTCTCCAGAATGCTGCCTAACTTTACGTTGAGGGAGGTCTCTATCTGTAAACCTTTCGCGAGGCACACAAAATACGTTTACCGCAATATGATCGAATGGGGTCATATTCAATGTGTTCATCAACTGCTTGTTCTGAATCAAAAGATTTTCGTTTGATTCTTCCATCATACGCAAGGCCATCTGGTTTTCATGGCTGGCTTTTTGACTTTCACGCCTGACTTCTTGATTTTCATGCCTGACTTCTTGATTTTCACGTCTAAGCTTTTGAACTTCTTTCTGAGATGCCTGGTGGGCAAGCTGTAGAGTTTGAGTTTCTTTCTGAGATGCCTGACAGGCAACTTTTAGAGTGTGAATGGTGGATTTCATCTCTCTGTTTTCAGCTGTGAGGGTATCAATCTTCCTATTTTGATCATCTATTTTACGGATGAGCTCTTGATGGTTTTGTTCATGTCGACGGATGATTTGTTGATTTTGGGCATCGTTACTTCTTAGCTGAGCTACAATCATTTCCAAGCTTTGCTTAACATCGGCATTTTCCTTTTTGACATTTTCAAGCTCAGCTTGAGATTTTTCAAAATGATTTCTCATCTCTTTGACGAGTTCTCCCATTAACCCGTCTGCCTCCCGAAGGGTGGCTTCAAGCTCTTCTTTTTCACCATTGACCCGTTCAAACTCGTATTCAAGCGCTTCTTTTTCATCATTGATTTGTCGGCACTGGTCTGCAAGCTCCATTGTTTTCATTCTACAGTGTTGCATAACTCCTGTGACGCCCTCGACCTCTTTCTGGAGCATAACTTTCTCTTTACTTTCCTGTTGGCACTTGTGCTCAAGCGTGCTGTTCTTAGCTCTCGCTATATGAATTTGTTCGATACAATCTCTACCCAGGAGATTAGGAACTAGGCGATTTGGATCGATTGGTTCTCCTCCAATTGGACAGAGAAGAGGTTGGCCTTTATGAATCGCAGCAGCTACTAGAGAATCTATTGTTGATCTTTCAAAAGAATGGCCCGCTTGGTCAATAACAGGATTCTGCATTTGCTCTAAAGATATAGGGTCGCTGAAAACAAGGTTAACATTTTCTTCTGCGTTGTTGAATGGGATAGGTTGATTGGAATTCGATAGGCGAGGGTCGATAGAATACATAAAAAATCTCCTTTGCTGGTTCAGGTTGAGCTTAAAAATCCACAACGCCGGTATTTGTATGCATTCGATCGTTTTATGGCAACGACATTCTTAATAACATCTTAACATAACCCAACCTCGGAACGAGCAACCGCACTGGCAAATCGCCGATCAGTTCCACTCAACATTTTTTTCAGAAAGACAATGCGTCAGAATAGGTTCAAATGCTTGAATTAAATTTTCGATTAAGATGTAGTTGGTTTTTTCAAATTTAAACACGTTTCATATAGCTGGTCAAACCAACTGCCTCCAAAAACGCCTGGAAGATTATGTTTTTTGCCTTGAAAATATGGATGCGATTAGTCCTGGATGGAACGGGAAAGCCATTTTTTGGGGTGAGTCTGAGGGCGGTATGCTAGCTGCGAGCTTAGCTGATCAAAGGCCAGAAACAGCGGCTATTTTATTATTCGCTACCGGTGGCGGCATGAAACCTCGAGAAGAGGTAAAATGGGTGCCTATCGGAATTCACCTTAAACCGTATTGAAGGATTAAAAAGTCTGATTAGCGATATTCTTGATTGCAACCCGCTGGATGATGAAATTAACGCTTCAGACGCCTCAAATTTCAACGATCGCTGGGAGAGGATAGGTTGGTGTGGAAAATCGATCTTTGGCTGTTTAAATGCGATTATTGTTGATTTTACATTAGCAGACGATCAAGGCCTGACTAAGGGTTTGTAGCTCAGCCAGGCGAAACTATCTTATAGTCAAAACAGCATATGTCTCTGACACCAGCGAAAAGGAGTTATGCCTTATTCTCTTTTCCGCAACAGAAGCATTCTGTTATTTGGCGCCAGATCATGAAAAAAAAGATTTAATGCCATTTACCATAGAGGAAAATGCGTGTAAAACGGGAGTGCAGAAGCCCTCTCGATGGATATAAGCATTGATTGCATCTTCTGTCTTTTTCTTTTCCTTTAAAAACTCGATGAATTTCTTTTTCACCTCATTTCGCTCCTCAACTATGACTTCTAGATTTTTTCTTATTCCCTTTAATTGTTCTTCTACCTCTCTCGCTTGTCCTGCTATCCCTGTTATTTGCTCTTTTATGCCTCCTGCTTGCCTTCCTAGGCCCCATAGCTGCTCTCTCATTTCTTGTTGGTCTATCTCTGCTTTTTTACACATAAAACTCACATAATGAAGCTTGTCAGCTGGAGAAAGTTGATCAGGAATAATGATGAGACTCTTAACCCTTCCGGTTTGGGGATCTGTTTGGTCCAGGCGCACGTATTGTGCGCCATTGTGGTTGAAGGTGGAATAATCCGGTGTTCTTAGAATTTGATTAGTCATGTGAGTCCTTTTTTAATGATTTTAAAAAAATCTTAAGGTTTGATAGGGAAAATTTACTCTCCCCTGAAGAATTAGGTTGATCTTGAGGAGCGATTCGGCGTTGCTCTCCAGAATCCTGCCTAACTTTACGTTGAGGGAGGTCTTTATCTATAAAGTTTTTGCGAGGCACACAAAGTACGCTTACCGCAATATGATCAAATGGGGTCATATTCATTGCGTTCGTCAAGCGCTTGTTCTCAATTGAAAGATCATCTTTTAATACTTCAACCATACGAAGGGCAATCTGATTTTCAGATCTAAGATTTTCAACCATTTTTGTAAGAACTTGGGATTCTTTCTGAGATGCCTGGTGGGCAAGTTGTAGAGTTTGAACTTCTTTTCGAGATTCTAGGCAGGTAACTTCTAGAGTGTGAATGGTGGATTTCATCTCTCTGTTTTCAGCTGCGAGGGTATCAATCTTCCTATTTTGATCATCTATTTTACGGATCAGCTCTTGATGGCGTTGTTCATGTTGACGGATTAGTTGTTGATTTTGGGCATCGTTACTTCTTAGCTGAGCTACAATCATTTCCAAGGCTTGCTGAACACCGGCATTTTCCTTTTTGACATTTTCAAGCTCAGTTTGAGATTTTTCAAAATGATTTCTCATCTCTTTGACGAGGTTTCCCATTAACCCGTCTGCCTCCCGAAGGGTGGCTTCAAGCTCTTCTTTTTCACCATTGACCCGTTCAAACTCGTATTCAAGCGCTTCTTTTTCATTATTGATCTGTCGGCACTGGTCTGCAAGCTCCATTGTTTTCATTTTACAGTGTTGGATAACTCCTGTGACGCCCTCGACCTCTTTCTGGAGCATCGCTTTCTCTTTACTTTCCTGTTGGCACTTGTGCTCAAGCGTGCTGTTCTTAGCTCTCGCTATATGAATTTGTTCGATACAATCTCTACCCAGGAGATTAGGAACTAGGCGATCTGGATCGATTACTTCTCGTCCAAGTGGACAGATAATAGGTTGGCCTTCAGGTGTGCTAGCTGCTAGACGATCTATTGTTGCTCTTTCAAAAGAATGGCCCGCTTGGTCAATAACAGGACGGTTCATTTGCTCGAAAGATACAGGGTCGCTGAAAAAAAGGTCATCATTTTCTTGTGCGTTGTTGAGTTGGATAGGTTGATTGGAATTCGGTAGGCGAGGGTCGATAGAATACATAAAAAATCTCCTTTGCTGGTTTATGTTGACCTTAAAAGGTCCACAACGCTGGTATTTGTACGCATTCGATCGTTTTATGGCAACGACATCTTGACAACATCTTAACATAACCCAACCTCGGAACGAGCAACCGCACTGGCAAATCGCCGATCAGTTCCACTCAACATTTTTTTCAGAAAGACAATGCGTCAGAATAGGTTCAAATGCTTGAATTAAATTTTCGATTAAGATGTAGTTGGTTTTTTCAAAATTAAACACGTTTCATATAGCTGGAGGGTATGTATGTTGGAGAACATAGCAAAATTCTGCTTGATCCTTTCGTGCGTTTTTGGGCTCGAAAAGGTGCATGCGACTGAACTGGTTCCCTTTTTTATACCTCGTCAAGACGGTAGTGTTTTGGAAGGTTACTTTTCTCCTCCGGATACCTCCTCTTCTCCAATTGTGTTTGCTATTCAAGGGTCCTCTTGTAAGAGCGCTTACCAATGGCATATGGATTTATGCGATCAAGCGCATTCTCTTGGAATGGGCCTCATCGTTCTTGAAAAGCAGGGGATCTCTAAAGAAAGTGTGAACTTATTGGAATACAGTCAAACCAACTGCCTCCAAAAACGCCTGGAAGATTATGTTGTTTGCCTTGAAAATATGGATGCGATTAGTCCTGGATGGAACGGGAAAGCCATTTTTTGGGGTGAGTCTGAGGGCGGTATGCTAGCTGCGAGCTTAGCTGATCAAAGGCCAGAAACAGCAGCTGTTTTATTATTCGCTACCGGTGGCGGCATGAAACCTCGAGAAGAGGTAAAATGGGTGCTTCGTCATCGTTTGGAAGAACATGGGGCGTTGCCAGATGAGGTAGATCAATACATGGATTTTCTGGATAGGCAAATGGATGAGATGATACTAGAGCCAACTCCCAACAAACAATTTTTGGGAAATACTTATAAATGGTGGGGTTCTCTGCTTGCTGCAGATGAGGTATTAACCTCTCTTAACCGCTTTTCTTTTCCTATTTTTCTTGTCCATGGGGTAGAGGATCGTGAAATTCCTGTTCTCAGTGCTGATCTTGCAGCTGAAATCTTGAAAAAGACAGGTACTTTAACCTATCTTCGGTTGGAGGGATATGGTCATGAATTGAACCACATAAATATCCAGGCTGCGGCGTACCAATGGTTGCGGTCAATTTTATTTGGACAGAGCCAACCAGATAATAGCTCAATTGCTGCTGAGCTCCCCTCTCTAACAGCTTCTCCTGCGGATTGGAAGAGAGATATTTCACATTACGTCTTTAGTCGGGGAGGAGGGGAAGTGAGTGCTTCAATGGAAGCAGGTGGGGATACAGATGGGAATACGTATGCTTCAGGCAGCGTCGGCGTATCTAGCGAGACAGATGGGGGCATGCATCTTGAAGTGCATGCTGAGCTATCTGTAGAACAGGATTGCTATGGGGATACCAGGGGAGAATGTAAGGTGGAAGGAACAGCATCGTGGAAGTTTTAAAATATCCCAAATTCTTAGTTCTGTTCTTAGTAGGAATTTCGCTTGGCATCGGTTTTTTTCTATGGCGCGATTTTTCGATAGGTTACTTCAGCTCCTGTCCGATTAAGTATGACAAATATGATCATCCTGTAATCACAGTCAAATTGCAGGGCATTATTTGTGATTTAGAAGTTAGAGTGGGGTCTAGATTTCCTTTATTTCTAAGTAAGAAAACGCTTGATCAGATCGATAAAAAACCTCAAGGCACTGTGCAATGGCACGACATCAATGGACAGGAATCTGAATCCCTCTCTTATCTCATTCCAAAGATGAAAATCGGAGATTTAACATTGAAAAATATCCTCGCTAACCAAGCTCTCGAAGAGGAGAATAGCGTACTTGGAAAGTGTTTGGGAGGGGAATTTAATCTCTTTTTAGATTTTCCTCATTCTCGCATCATCGCTTGCGACACTTTTTCCAGGCTTCAATCTAGGAAGCTCGCAGATAGTCACTGGGTGCGCGTTCCATTTGAATTGAAGCGTGGAGGTATTGTCCTACAGGTCAATACCGATCTTGGCCTGTGTAAGCTTGCCATTAATACAACTTCTACCTTTACTCTTATACGACCTTCTCGGGTTCCTTCCGGAAAATCTCCTATTTCATCCATTTTTTCCATAGGAGAACAGAATTTTGGTGAGATCACTTTTCAATCTGTTGATTTACCAGACGGGCTCAGTGAAATCGATGGATTTATTGGCATGGATTTTCTTAAAAATCACGCTATTTATCTTGATTTCACTAATAAAACTGTCTATATCGAGCCTCCCCAGATTTACTTTGAGTATTTCCCTATTACCTTTAGCCCTCGCGGTATCCCCGCTACAAATGTTTCTATCCAAGGGAATATTTATTCTCTGGAACTTGATCTTGGTAGTGGGCTGCCATTGTCTTTAACCCAGGAAATTTTACAAAATATCCATAAAATCCCTTATGGCACTGCTAAATGGAGCGATTTTAAGGGCAATAAATATCAATCGCTCGCCTATAAAATTCCAGAGATCAAAGTAGGCAATCTGACTTTCGTTAATGTGCTTGTTAACCAGAATAGGGAAGATTTTCATGCCAATGCGGCATTGAATGCCCCCCCTTCTCAACAAATAGGAGCCATTGGATTGCCTATTTTGAAAAAATATAACCTCTTGTTGGACTTTAGACACTCGGCAATCTATGCCAGCAACAGCCAAGTTCATCTTCAGCAATCTGGACTTCTCTCTAAAAACCTTCTCTCTATTCCTTTCGTTCTCTGTCCAGATGGCATTTTACTTGCTGTTGAGACAGATACTGGAATCTATCGTCTTCTTCTTGACACAGCTGCCACGCATACAGCTATCCGGACCCCACATTCTACTTCCACGTCTCAATTTCGCCTAATGGGTCATGATTTTGGAATGCGCTCCCTGGTTCCCATCGATTTGAGTGCTCGTTTTGATTACGATGGTTATCTTGGCCTGGATTTCCTTCGCGAATACTCTCTCTTCATCGATTATCCCAATAAGCTCATTTTTCTCGATCTTCAAAAGAGCGAATAGCTGCTATTATCCCTTTCTTGGAAATTGGAGAATCAATCTTAAGTGTGCAGCATCAGCCTCACTCTACGTAGCCGTGACTCCACCTGCAGAGGATCAAAATTACGGTACCGATACACTTGGGTGATCTTGAAGTCCTCAGAATATCAGCGTGCGTGATAGGATTTTGAAAAAACTTTTCTTGATTCAATCCATTCCATAAGGTAAAGTCTCGTCTATACAATGAAGAAATTTTTAGGTGATATCTGCTGCATACCAAAATGGTTTCTTGATTGCACTAATTATAAACCAGCTGTCTTTGATTGTGATTGCATTTAAATTTAAGGATGAGGGGTTTGCAAAAGAATGAATTATCCTAATGAATCGAAAATTAAAAAGCTCGCTGCACGCATTTTGTTCCTGCTCTCTCGTGGCAAGGTATAAAAGCTATTTTCTATTGGAAATCGTTAGAAGAAGGCCATAATGAGGGCAAATGAAACCAACCATAGTAAAAAAATGAACCAATGCAAAGTATGCCACCATCAGAATAAGCTCGAAGTCATTAATGCCAAGGAACTATTCATAGGGACTCGTGAAGTTTTTCCCTATTTATATTGCAACCATTGTGGTTCTCTATCGATAAAAGAATCTCCCCCAAATTTACAAGAACTCTATTCAAAATATCCCGCATTCGATTTTAGTCAAATCGAAACAAGGAGTTGGAGGCAGGTTCTGCGCCGTTATATAATTTTTAAAAAAAACTTCTTAGCTCGCCTTTTTCTTAATTTTTTTAATTCTTGGGAAGATCTCGCATTTAAGTCACTTCATGGTCTTAATCTAAACAGAAGCATGAGTATCCTTGATGTAGGCTGTGGTAATGGAATATTAATCAAAACATTAAAATATTTTGGCTTTCACAATCTTACTGGAATTGATCCTCACTTACGACAATTATCTGAAGAATCTGGATTTAGACTGCTAAAAACAAACATTGAATATCTTAATGAACAGTTTGACGTAGTTATGTGCCATCATTCTTTTGAGCATGTAGAAGACGTATATGCTACTGCAAAATATTTAGACGCTTTGACCAAACCTGGAGGTCTCCTCATAATCCGTATTCCTAATATTGAATCTTACTCTTTTAGGAAATATAGGGAGTCATGGCATGGAATTCATGCTCCTTTTCATTATGTTTTACCATCTTTTGAAGGCATGAAAAAAATCTTCAAAAATACAAAATTTCATTTACAGGAGACAAGGCAAGAACAAATCGTCGAATTATTTCTTTACAATATTGATTATTCACTAAATATAGGGTTAATGGAACCACTAGGGGTGCTTTCCTGTTTAGGAGATGGGCCGATTGGAAAAAAAATTCCGCCTACGTTTACAAAAAAAGAAATTTCATATTGGAAGGAAAAAACACAAGCTGTAATTAAAAGTAATATAGCAGACTACATTGGATATTATTTTTTAAAATCAAACTAGAAAGTAAAAAACAAATGTTTTTACACAAAATAATTCAAAAATACAAAAATTTGCTAGCTCATGTTATTCCATCTTTAATAGCAATTATAATCTCAGGAATTATTGATGTAGAAATTTTCCTTCACGATCCATTTGACACAATCATTAAAGAATGGTTCGCTGATCATCAAACACAAGAGACGATGCGAAGAATTGGCTGGTCGTTCTTACAAATTTTTCCAGCTTTTATATTTGGATTCATCTCCGATCACAACTACAGAAGAAAAATGTTAATTCTTTCTCAAATCTTGGGCGTTTTAGGTGGAGCTTTTTTATGGATATTTAAGTTTGAAGCATGGGTTATATTCTTTATAGGATTAACTTTTAATCCCTTATCAGTAGCTCGGGCTGCTATGTTGGATAATTATCCGAAAATTTCTGCACTGAAAGTTATTGCCGTCACTTATATAGCAAAAAATATCGCTTGGGTTTTAATTAATTTATATTCTGAGGTTTCTTTTGAGAATGTAATCTCTTATCTATTGCCAGTATTGTTATGCAACGCAATTCTAATGTATTTTTTCCAAAAAGACAAATTTGAAGAAAAAGCAACTACAGGAGAACTAAAAAATGCTAATTTAATCAAGAAAAACAGATCCCCAATTATTCTAACATTAACTGCATTATCTCTTTCAGAAACAACTTTTTACATTCTTTGGATTTATTTAGAATCCGGAACTGGTCAGCTTATTTTAAATACTCACGAAAAATGGTTGTCAATAATAGCATTTGGAACACTTTTGGGAACCAGTTTTTCAATGTTTTATAAAAAAATTCCACATTTCTCTATCATTACAATATTATATAGTGTCGGCGCGGGAATGATATTTATAACTATTTTATGTGTCAGTCAATTTAAATTATCATATGAAGATAATCTAATGAGTGCAATGAGTCATTATTGTGTTATAGGAGGGATTTATTTGCCTTTTGTAACAGATGCATTTATTGAATTATCGGGAGCAAAACGCAAAGCTACAGGATCAGCATTTTCTGAGATGGGCGATACAATAGCTCTTTTCTTAGCTTCCATTTTCGCAATTTTTTTAGGAATAAATGCTTTCAATACATTAATAAGTATCATGCTTCTTTATATTTTAGCTACTGTTTTACAAAGATATGCGGAAAGGCATGAAGATAAAAAATTCGCCTAGTAAATCAATTTAATTAGTAATTTTTAAAATTCTCTCTTTGTGTTTCTGACTGTGAAGAAAGAAATAATTCTGCTTAGCAAAATCACCTTTTTCATGGCAAAAAACCTCTCGCAACTTTCCATTTTCAGGCAGAAACGATCGATATCCGAGTTCCTTTAGAAATTCAATAACTTCGTCTGGGTGATATTCAAAAACTTTGTCCCAATATTCAAAAAGTTCCACTACGACAATTGGATTGAATTTTTTAAAAGATTCAATGCTTCCTTTTAAAATATTAAATTCTGATCCCTCTGCATCAATTTTAATAAAATCAATATTTTCTATATTAAAAAAATCAAGTTTAATAAATGAAATGGGAATTTTTTCTGCTTTTTTATAATCTAAAACATTTTTCTCTGAAGCTATGGATATCATTTCAGGAGAGCTATAAAAATAACCGTTTTTATTTTTATTCGAGAGAGCAAATGGTAAGGGGAAAACATTTTCACAATTATTGATGGCTATATTTTTTTTCAAAGTATTAAATGTGTCTTTCATTGGTTCAAAAGCATAGATAGTAGAATTGGGAAATTTTATTCTCCAAAGTATTGAAAAATACCCAATATTTGCGCCTACATCTAAAATCGTCATCCCATCTTCAATTAGCTGATTATATATTTCTATTTCTTCTTCTTCGTAATTCCCAAAATTAAGCATCCAAATTGGAACTGCAAGACGATCGATTCCATTAAAGCTAAGTTTGATCCCATTTTTTCGTGTGGTAAAAATGACTTCACCATCTGATATTTCAATTTTTTTTATCTCACAGGAAGGCAGTCTTTCTGCATAATATTTTAATATACGATGAAAATTCTGCATTTCATTCATATATTCATAGAAATTTAGCTTTCCCTCATTCCATCCATTGCTCAGGTTAACAATTGGATTATGTTCTCTTAGAGCTTCATCCATTTCTAAATATTGTTTAAATTTTTTGAAATTTTCTTCCATATAAAGCTCCTTTTCAATTTGCTAAACATTAAGAACAGCTACTACAAATTGCAGCCATTAATACCACAAAATTCTGTTTCGATCTTTGCTTCGTAGTAGGGATGGATGGGGAAAAGTGCTGCGAGTGGGGTGGGGGTGCTTTCTCGAGCTTGCAGAATGCCGGCGGTGATTAGGGCAATCGTAAGTTGAATAAGTTCAGGATCAATATTTTCTCTACCTCCGTCAAAGTTTACTGGGAATCCGCTGTTCACTAAGAGAAGGTCGTTGACTGTTATATCTTCGTGGCAGGATGTGTTGGAAGGCAGCTGTTTTCTCAGATGTACAGCATCAAATTCGCGATCGGAAGAGGAGGCACTGACTAGTGTCGTGTTTGATGATAGTAGCACGTGCATGGGGTAGGACATGCTGGTTTTGCCTGTGCAACCTACGATGAGAGGGAAGGAGCCGATTAGATGAGATAGCTCTGAGGATATACAGTCGCTCAGAGCGTTGTTTAAATCGTAAACGGTAACTTGCATGTCGAGAGAAAGCTTCTTTTGCATGGCTTGTCCAATGGCACCACCGCCAATAATGAGGGCTTTGTCGGGAGACAAATTCTTGTTATGCAGGCTAAGATACAGACGTTCGGCTGCCGCTTGCGCAATCATGGGCGATTCAAGTGTGAGCTTGAGCGGAGACCGTGCGACGTTAATGATAGGAAATTGCGGAGACTGAGAACGAATGGCATCATAGCCTGAAGTGGTTTGTTCAATGGCAACGGTAAAAGGAGCGCTGAGAGGATTTCTGCTCAGGGCACTAATGCACTTGCCTCCATCATCGAGAACGATAATTTGTTCATAGGCATTTAAATCATGGGTGCGAGAAGAAAGAAAGTTGTCTATTTCAGCGGTAAATTGTTCATCAAATGGGATATGGGAAAAGTAGGTAAAGCTTCCCGGGCTAACATCGATTCCATCAGCAACCATCTCGTCGTAGACTTCCTTGCAGGTGGAATAGCATTTGCCGATAATGGAAACATTTTCTGGTTTTAGGCCAAGTTGATAAAGAGATCGAAACATGGCGTGTGTCGTTTCGAGGATATGCTGGACACCAATAATTCTAACATTTGCAAGAGAAGATCCCTTGTAGGAAGAAACTAGTGAGTCAACTAAAGGCAAATACAATTTTTGCATATATCTGTCTTACTTGGGTTTCAGTTTCTGAATTTTGCCTTTTGGACGGCTTGGCTGTAAAGCGAATTCTAAATCTTCAGTTTTTTCTTCTACGTCGGAAAGAGAAATTTCTGGGAAAACGTCTTTCAAAGCTGTGCAATAAGGAGCTAGATTGGGGTCATCGACAGGTTCTAGGGTGTAGATGCTGATGCCAAGTCCGATGGCATAGCCGATCTCAAGGACAGCGGCGCGTCCAAGGTATCCATTGACGTTAGCGACGGTGAGAAAAGTGGAACGTCGAATTTTAGCAAACACAGAATCTTGAAGAAGTTTTGGATGCCTGACGGGGTCGGAATCGAGAATGATGAATTCATCGTCTGGATTAACTGCAGCATCACCTGAAGGGGATAAAACGATGACATGCAATTGTTCAAGAACCTGCTTCAACTTTACGATTTGTTGGAGGTGTTTTCGGTAGGAGCCGCTGATGACTGTAAAAAGTGCCGCGCTGCATTGATGGCAATGACTCCCTGCGTGTTTTTTTAACATAAAACGCCTCTTTGTTTTTGATTGGTGCTAAGAAGCGTATGGAGTTGCTCTTTGACTAATTTAAAAGCTTCGCCTTGAGCAGTAAGCAGTTCCATAGATTCGAACTCAGTAAGTGTAACCCAGCGGTAGGCATGATGTTCGTTCAGGTCGATGTTGACGGAAAAATTTTCAGAAACGGAGGCGTAATAGAGATATAATCCATATTCCCCATCACATTGTGTTTTGCTGCGCGCCGTCGCGAGAAGCTGAAAAATTTTGGGATCTAATTTAGAACCTGTCTCTTCTTCAATTTCTCTAACAAGTCCTGGAATAGGCTCTTCTCCTTTATCCAGTTTTCCTCCGGGAATGCCCCATAAATTGTGTTGAATGTCTTTTCGGGCTCTTTGGAGGGCTAAGATTTTATCTCGCTTTTGTAGAAAACAGGTCACAACTTGGGTGGAAGGAGCTTTAGTTTGCTTATCTAAAGGATCCCATGGCGTGAGATATTGATAATCTGAACTAAGAAGAACTTGCGTCATATGACCTCATCCTGATGTCGGGGAAATTGCATGATAAATGCCTTGACAAACCTCTCTCATAGAGCCCCCTGTTTTAGCAGTATCCTTGAAAAATTTACCCTTCTGAGCCCCTTAACGAAATTGACTATGGAAATGGTTTGTCAAGAAATTTATCATGCAATTTCCCTGATCCCGATGTATATTAAAGTTTTCAAACAAAAATATCTAATAAGTTTTAATTCGAGTTTATTTTTCTAGCTCAACTAATGAATCTTATTACATTGGTCAAATCATAAAGGCTTCGCTCTTTTTTAGCATTAATTTTTCTGAAAAGCAGTCATATGAAAAAATTTAGTTGACCTGAGAAGGCGGATCGGACAAATTTAGCAATTATATCAAGGAAAAATTGATGAAATGGGTTCTGGCGACTTTGTTGTCAGTGGGGTGCTTGCAGAAAGCGCTGTGTGTGGAGGAAGCGATTGAACCGCTGTATGCGGGGACGCTGTTGTCATACTATGCGACAAATGCGGCTCCGGGGAAAATGTCTATGCAACCCTATCTTTATTCTATAAGGCAGTACGGTTTATATCAGAGCGACTGGGATTTGAAAAGGACAAAAAGTCTTTATCAGAATCAGCTTTTGTTGTCGTTTGAGACGGGCATTACTAAATTTTTGGATGTGACCCTGAACTTGAACGGCTTTTATAACTCCTTTGAAAGAAGGCAAACAGTGGCCTATGGGGATACGCAAATTTATTTCGGATTGCAATTTGCTCATGATAAAAAGGGAAAATGTCTTCCGGATCTAAGATTAATCATTGGCGAGAATTTTCCTACTGGTAAATTCGATCGACTCAATCCTGCCAGAGGAGGAGTGGATGTGACGGGCACGGGGGCATTCTCCACTTGGTTCATTTTTGCGACGAGAAAGATCTTTTACGCATTTCCAAGGCATCCATTTAATATCAGTATCAACCTTGGGTATATCGTATCCGCTAACACGGATGTAAGGGGTCTTAGCCTCTACGGCGGCGCGCCCGATACCCGAGACGAGTTGAAGCCAGGAGATCAGTTTTTTGTGAATTTAGCGAGCGAGTTAAGCTTTACACATAACTGGGCTATCGGGATGGATATTCATTACCAACATCAAAACCAGTCTACTTTCTTTTCAAAACGGACGAATGCGACTCGAACAGGAGGACCTTCTATGGAAGTTTTCAGTTTGTCTCAATGTTTGGAGTACAACTGGAGTGAAAACTTGAGTGTGGAAGCGGGGCCTTGGTTTTCTGTGGCGGGTAGAAACACTAGAGCATTCGCGGGCGGCGTGGCGACAATTTACTACTACTTTTAATATCAGATACTTACGCTTGAAAACACATCCAAGTAGTTTAATTTATTTCACATCCTCCTGAAATACAAAAACAAAGGGAAAATTTATTTTTTCTTCTTTATGTTGCATCCATTGCCTTAGATTCAATAACCCGCATGATGACCGATCTTGCAATAACCGTAATATTTCCAAGAAGCCCTTTAGCACAGAGAATGAAAATCATCTGAACGCCAGGCGTAAATGGGGACAAGTATAGTAAATTGATAAGGGAGTGCATAGGCAAATTTTTGGGAACTCCATCTAGAGAGACACCTCCAGATACTGCCACAGCGATCATGCTTATTATAAGAGCAAAGAGGAGTGATTTTTTCTGGTTGAAATAACTTGATATAGCTCCTTGAATGGGAGCAGAGATTGCCTGGCAGCCCAAGAAAGCAAACAGGATCAAAGTAGGTGGAGTGGGTGTCTTTAAAGCCGTAAAGACGAGCTTGGCTTCCGATAGAGCATCAAGACCTATCATGATCAGAGATATCCAAATATTAGGATGCGAAAGGAGCTCTTGATTGATTGGGATATGGCGACTGCCTTTCTGTTCACTCATTCTGTCAGCAGCTTTGGTCCAAAACAGCCATTCACCGAGGAGTTTTGCTCCAATGCTAAATATAATCAAAGAGATTACAGGGGGATTAATTCCAGCAATCAGGAGCAGGGCTAGAACAAGAAGATGAGGAGCTAAGCCCATCGATGTGCAGAACCCGCTGAGTATTCCAAATGAGGGCAACGTAACATTCATTTTATTTGCTCTTCAGCTGGCAAGAGGCCTTCGAAGTATATTCATATTAATGCTAATTTTAGTAATTACAACTGTTTTGCTTCCATTTTTTGGTCGACGAGCCTATCCGCAAAGTAGCTTAAAATTTTTACTTCTGATACAATATTTTCCTCTACAACGAGGTAAATATGCAAGGATTTCAAGGACTTAATCGCGAACAGTGGGCATTGATCAAGCCTTTATTCCCTAAGCCTCCGGGCAGTAAATTTGGCAGAAAAGATCTTTCTCCAAAGAGGGTAATGAATACGATTCTATGGGTGCTGATTACAGGAGCTCGATGGATTGATATTCCTGTAGGTCCACGATGGGCAGCCCGTTCGACAGCCCATGAGTGGCTTGGCCACTGGCAAAAAACAGGTCTACTTGAGAAGGTGTTGAACCTTCTGCTGGAAAAAGCCGACGCATTAAAATTGACAGGGTTTGACCGCCTCAAAGTCGACGGTTTTTTTTTCACAGGGACGTGGTGGCGGAGAAGAAGTGGCGCACGGTTACAAGGGGAAAGGGGTCACAAATCACCTGCTGGTAGATACCTGGGGAAATCCGATAGCCGTAAAAACGACAGCGGCAAACGTTTCGGAACAAGAACAGGTCGTTTTTCTACTGCAAAAAATCGAAAGGTTTGTGAAACCCTTGATCAGCAGAGGGATCACCCCGATTTTGGAAGCTGATAAAGGCTACGATAGCAGAGTACTACGTGTGAACATTTTGGCCAGAAAAATTTTCCCTTGGATTCCCTATAGAGGAACTTCAAAAAAGAAAACAGTACGATACCTGGAAAAAAATAGATGGCATGTTGAGAGGGGTATTTCGTGGCTGCAAAGGAAATTTCGGCGGCTAAATATGCGTTGGGAGAGAAAGATGGTGTACTGGACTGGTTTTTTAAGCGTAGGCCTTATCGCCTTTTGGATTCAGAAAATCGGAAATTTTCTAGGACTTTGCGGATAGGCTCACTTGGTGATAAGTATAGCAACCGGCATTTGTGTATCGGTAGGGCTTTGTTGCGCAATTCCCAGCAAGCGGCATAGCTGCCTAGCAGTCGCCTAACTTAACTTGCCACCTTGTAGCTTTTTGGTCTCCCGAATTCTGTCATTCGATTCAATACATCCAGTTTTATCGCCACTTCCGTAGCCTGGGTTGCCTCTCTGCGGGATGCCAACCGATCTCCCAATATCGTTTTATACCTAAACATCAATGTCTCGACTCGGGATCTTCGGTGATATCCGATTTCCTGTTTCCATTTGGATCGACCTTCCTCCCCAAGGTTTTGGATTCTTCGAATTGCTTCATCCCGTTCCTCGAGGCATGGGAAAGGTTTTCCCTTCTGCAATTTTGCATTCTTGTCTGGAGGGATGACCTGTTTGCCTCCCCGATCGTGGATCGCCTCGCGACAATCGACGGTGTCGTAAGCGCCATCGCCAAGAACGTCTCCTAAAGGGATCCCTTCTAGAGCTTCCATCATGAAAATCATTGCCTCCTCATCAGTCACATTATTGGAGCTCACTGCGCTGACCAGCACTTGTCCCGAATCTGCACACATCCCAACATGAACTTTACGCCATGTCCTGCGTTTCGAATAACCGTGCTTTCTGACCTTCCATTCGCCTTCGCCAAAGACTTTAACCCCTGTCGAATCAAAAACCACATTTATCTTCTCTCCAGGTTTCAGCAGCTTTCTCATTGCGATATGTAGACCTTTGGCCCGACGAGAAAATACCGAATAATGAGGACAAACAAGGTCGAGTTCCAGAATACGGATGATAGAGTCGACAAAACCCTGAAGAAAACGAAGTGCTGTACGGAAGACAGCTCGGATCATGAGTCCACAGCGAATCGCATCATCTGAATAGGTTTCTGGCCGACCAGGCTTGCCTGTCCGTTCAATAGAATACCATTTTTGGATAGCATTCTCATCGAACCAAAAAGTGATGCTTCCCCGATTTACCAAAGATCGGTTATATTCTTTCCAGTTGCGGGTGCGGTATTTATCTTTCTTCTTGGGTGTCATCTCGAACCTACAGTTTTTGTGTGGTAACAAAAAATTTATAGATTCGAGGCTCTTAGGGCAAGAGAATCTTCACCCGCAGCTATTTACGCAACAAAGCCTATCGGTAGTGCGATTTTTATTATTCTTTTGCTTTACCCATGAGCCTATCCGCAAAGTCCTAGAAAATTTCCGATTTTCTGAATCCAAAAGGCGATAAGGCCTACGCTTAAAAAACCAGTCCAGTACACCATCTTTCTCTCCCAACGCATATTTAGCCGCCGAAATTTCCTTTGCAGCCACGAAATACCCCTCTCAACATGCCATCTATTTTTTTCCAGGTATCGTACTGTTTTCTTTTTTGAAGTTCCTCTATAGGGAATCCAAGGGAAAATTTTTCTGGCCAAAATGTTCACACGTAGTACTCTGCTATCGTAGCCTTTATCAGCTTCCAAAATCGGGGTGATCCCTCTGCTGATCAAGGGTTTCACAAACCTTTCGATTTTTTGCAGTAGAAAAACGACCTGTTCTTGTTCCGAAACGTTTGCCGCTGTCGTTTTTACGGCTATCGGATTTCCCCAGGTATCTACCAGCAGGTGATTTGTGACCCCTTTCCCCTTGTAACCGTGCGCCACTTCTTCTCCGCCACCACGTCCCTGTGAAAAAAAAACCGTCGACTTTGAGGCGGTCAAACCCTGTCAATTTTAATGCGTCGGCTTTTTCCAGCAGAAGGTTCAACACCTTCTCAAGTAGACCTGTTTTTTGCCAGTGGCCAAGCCACTCATGGGCTGTCGAACGGGCTGCCCATCGTGGACCTACAGGAATATCAATCCATCGAGCTCCTGTAATCAGCACCCATAGAATCGTATTCATTACCCTCTTTGGAGAAAGATCTTTTCTGCCAAATTTACTGCCCGGAGGCTTAGGGAATAAAGGCTTGATCAATGCCCACTGTTCGCGATTAAGTCCTTGAAATCCTTGCATATTTACCTCGTTGTAGAGGAAAATATTGTATCAGAAGTAAAAATTTTAAGCTACTTTGCGGATAGGCTCATTAGGTTGGGCAATGGACCACAAGAATATTATCCTCTTGTCAATTATAGGTGGCTTATTTCTTATTCCAATTAGCTGTATCTCAGCTTTGATAGGTTATATTTTAGCAAATCTATTTCCTACGCAAGTGAGATTTACCGGAACTGGCATTACCGTAAACTTAGGGGATGGGATTATTGGGGGATTTACACCTGCGATAGCGATTTTGTTAATGGAATTAATAGGTTTACAATCAGCATTTTGTTGGTATATTTTTTTATGCGCAACGATATCTTTGATTTCATATGCGAAAGAACTTAAAGATTAGTTTTTTTCAGCAATGAGGTCAACTCGGGGAATTCGTAGTATTGCAGATCCATCAATTTGGATTGGCAGTATTTTAAAATATTGATCCATGATTTGTGCAAAGCATTCCATCTGCCTGTGTTCTGGTAGGGGTTTCAAATAGGGGAACCAAAGAAGTATGTATTTTTCCAGTATTTGCCTTGATGGAAACGATACTTCCTGAATACAGGAAGCAAAATGCACAATCTGAAATCCATTGTCTGCAACTATTGATCTAATAGTTTCAGTGTCTTCGAAAAACCAATTAGGGGCAAAGCCTCGAAAATATTCTCTCAATTCCGGTGTTGAAATAACAAAATCGACCGATTGTTGTAATTCGGGGCTGATGCTAAGAGGAATAGTGAAGCACAATCGTCCATGGGTTTTTAAAGAGATATAGCAATTTTTTACAAAGATATTTTTTCTTTCAAACCATTGCATTGCGAAGGATGAAAAAACCACATCAAAAGTGTTTTTAGCGACAAAGTTTTGCCCATCCGTTAATTTGAATTCCAAATTTGGATAGGATTCTTTGGAAAACTTCTTAGTTGCAAACGCGTGCATTTCTGGGGACAGATCAATACCTAATACCTTGCCGGCTGTTGCTATATTTGCGATATTCGCCGTGATCCATCCATCCCCACATCCTACATCCAAAACCCACTCGTCTAAGGAAATTTCTAAGCGCTTAAGAAGGGGCAGAGCAGCATTCTTTTGGGCAAAAGACAAATCGTGATAATCATTGGCCTGCCAAAGTAACTTAGGTCTTTCATTGTTTTTTGTCATATTAGATTTAAACAATACCAATTTCTTGGTTTGCCTCCATATCTTAATTGAAAATGATATAATGATAACCCAGCTTTTTGCATAATTTTATTAGATGGAATATTTTCTGGATGAGCTGTAGCGATTATTTTATTGACTACTAAACCATTAGCTTTAAACTCTTCTTTGCGAATTTCATTAATCACTGGCATTAAAAACTCCAAAATGGCTTCAGAGCAATATCCTTTATTCTGAAAGGCTTTATGAAAAATCCATCCGATTTCCACTTCTCCTGGATTGTCGGTGGGAACTAAGTCTACTTGTCCAATAAATATTGAACTGTCTTTCAGAAAAACAGAAAACAAACCGTATGGTTCTCCGCAATCAAAATATCTCCTGCCTCTTTCTTGGATATATTCAAAAATCGCTCGCTCGCTTCTAGGCTCCCCATGATCGAAATATTTTGTAACCTCTTTGTCACTATACAAAGCTAAACAATCGTTAAAATCTACATCCAAGTATGAACGAATAAAAAGACGATTTGTCTTGCCTTCGATCGATAGCTTTTGAAAATTCGAATTAATGCATATTTCGGCATCTTGCTTATGTTTAACGATAAACAGTTTAGATAAAGCCATGGTTTAAACCTCTAATTAGGTCAGTTTCACTACCTCTTGACGACATTCCATTTTGGAAAATAGAATGCCATGATATTGTAAATTAAACAAACCCAAAAAATATGTGGATGCATAACTTAAATGTTTATTTTACAGAGACTTGGAACTGCATAAGTAATTATCATTCAAGTTAGTTATGATCTATTATTCGATTTCACGACTGACTCGCTGGCGCTCGCCACTCATGAGACTGATCATTGTAGTTCTCCCCATGCTTTTTACCATCTTTATATTGCATCAATTCTCTTAGATTTAATAACTTCCACGATGGCCGATCTTGCAATAACCGTAATATTTCCAAGAAGCCCTTTAGCACAGAGAATGAAAATCATCTGAACGCCAGGCGTAAATGGGGACAAGTATAGTAAATTGATAAGCGAGTGCATAGGCAAATTTTTGGGAACTCCATCTAGAGAAACACCTCCAGATACTGCCACAGCGATCATGCTTATTATAAGAGCAAAGAGGAGTGATTTTTTCTGGTTGAAATAACTTGATATAGCTCCTTGAATGGGAGCAGAGATTGCCTGGCAGCCCAAGAAAGCAAACAGGATCAAAGTAGGTGGAGTGGGTGTCTTTAAAGCCGTAAAGACGAGCTTGGCTTCCGATAGAGCATCAAGACCTATCATGATCAGAGATATCCAAATATTAGGATGCGAAAGGAGCTCTTGATTGATTGGGATATGGCGACTGCCTTTCTGTTCACTCATTCTATTAGCAGCTTTGGTCCAAAACAGCCATTCACCGAGGAGTTTTGCTCCAATGCTAAATATAATCAAAGAGATTACAGGGGGATTAATTCCAGCAATCAGGAGCAGGGCTAGAACAAGAAGATGAGGAGCTAAGCCCATCGATGTGCAGAACCCGCTGAGTATTCCAAATGAGGGCATCGTAACGTTCATTTTATTTGCTCTTCAGCTGGCAAGAGGCTTTCGAAGTATATGCAATTCTTCTCCTGATATGGCCTCAAGTGTTGATCGCATTTAGATATTTGAAATAAATTCCCGTTCGCTTCTTTGGCCTGATAGTAAACTTTTTCTAGAAATTTATTCAACCTCATTGAAAGATGTTCTGTTTCTATATGTATCAGAAAGGAAAGCTCTCAGGGCCTTGACGCAGTCATAAACCAAATTTCCAAGAGATATACGTAAGCATCTCCGTACCGTCAAAGATAAGGCCTAGTGGAGGGAGAAATTATCTGCCTATTGGCAGATCCAACAGGAGGTGGTCACTTTCGATGGAGTCTGCCTGCAGTGCTGTGTCCACCAGATCCCTTTAAGTGAAGGTGCACATTCGCAAGTAACGACGAAATTACCGCTCCCTGTAGTGTACCTACTGTTGTTTGTGATCACCTGCCTTCTGTCCCTATGCGCTACTTCCCGCACGTGTTGCAGTCTAGTCAATATGGTGTTCCGTCTCTCTGTTCGGGCCTCAGTTGTCTATAACGCTCTAAAATTATAGATCGTGTATCCAGATCGATCAAACGAAGGGTGAGACCTAATCTTCTCCATGGCATGTATCACAAGGAGCGCTCACGCAAGGCATACAGGGGCAATAGGCTTTATTTCCGTAATCTCTTGGACAAATTAAAACTACCATTGCCGATAATCCTCCACATATGGCAAGTCCTGCGCCAGCAACGGCTAGTACGATACAGGAGGGAATTGCAAGTGAATATGCCATTGGAGAAGTTTCCGTCCAATCAGATATTATTTTAGCTCCCATTGTAATCGAAGTAATGCCGGCGGCTAACATCGCTCCACAAGCTATCATTTGTTTAATTCGTACATGACAAGGAGGCCGATCGACGCTATAGGGAACGTTTATTTCTGTATCGCAACAGCTTCGTTCGGTTGTTTTATATGAAGTTTGGGGAGCATATCGAATTAAACTACTTGCTTGGGTCATAAATCCTCCGTTTTTTGTATATGTCAAGGAACAACTGTAAATGGCATAAATTATATCAAATTTGAAATTGAAAAAGCAACAATTATCAACGCGATTGACAGACGGCTAGTTGATGAGACTCAACTCTATCTTTAATATACTGCGCCCACTCAAGTTGTGTGAATCTTAGTTATATTACAGCTCTCTCTGAAGCGAACGTCTGAAAATTTCACCGAAGAGAGTTTTCAACTCTTCTTTATGCTCAGTTCCAAAGGTCGAAATGCACCCTGTAATCATGTGAATCCTTGGCTGTTTAAATGCCATTCTTGTTGATTTTACATTAGCAGACGATCAAAGCCTGACTAAGGGTTTGATAGCTTAGCCAGGCGAATCGATTCTAGACGGGTTTAAATGGGCTTGTAAGCGATTGCCCTATCATCTCACTATCTTATAGTCAAAGCAGCATTATGTCTCTGACACCAGCGAAAAAGGAGTTATGCCTTATTCTCTTTTCCGCAACAGAAGCATTCTGTTATTTGGCGCCAGATCATGAAAAAAAAGATTTAATGCCATCTACCATAGAGGAACATACGTTTAAAACGGGAGCGAAGAAGCCCTCTTGGGCGTCTTTTTTTTGGCCGTTTGCTGAATTCACATTAGGGGTTCCATAGATATAAGAATTGATTGCATCGTCCAGCTTTTTCTTTTCCTTAAAAATCTTTATGAATCTCTTTTTCAATTCATTTCGCTCAGCTAATATTTCATTTCGCTCAGCTAATATTTCATTTCGCTCATTTTTTATTTCTTCTATATCGTTTTTTATTTCTTCCGCTCCTTCTCTTATTTCTTGTAGATCTACCTCTGCTTTTTCACACATGAAGTCGATATATTGCACATGCTGAGTTGGTGAAAGTTGGTCTGGACGAAAAATAAGACTTGCCTGCTCTCCCGTCTCTGGGTTTGTTTTATCAAGGCGCACATATTGTGCGCCGTTGTGATTGAAGGTGGAATAATCCGGTGTTCTTGAAACTGGATTAATAGTCATGCGAATCCTTGGTTTTTTATAAAGGTTTACGATATCTTGGCTGTTCATTTTGAAGAAAACGATGCGAAGAAATCTTTTAATCTCGGCTTGAGCTCGACGGAAGAATCTTGTGTAAGTTGCTCCTGCCTAACTGTACGTTGGGGGAGGTCTTTATCTATAAAGTTTGCGCGAGGCACCCAAAACAAGTTTACAGCAATATGATCGCATGGGGTCATATTCATTGCGTTCATCAAGCGCTTGTTCTGAATCAAAAGATCTTCCTCTAATTTTGCAGCCCTACGAAAGGCCATTTGATTTTCACGCCTGACTTCTTGATTTTCACGCCTGACTTCTTGATTTTCACGTCTTAGCTCTTGAACCTCTCTCCGAGATGCTTGGAAAGCGGATCTTAACTCTGTGTTTTCAGCTGTGAGGGTATCAATCTTCCTATTTTGATCATCTATTTTACGGATGAGCTCTTGATGGTTTTGTTCATGTCGACGGATGATTTGTTGATTTTGGGCATCGTTACTTCTTAGCTGAGCTACAATCATTTCCAAGCTTTGCTTAACATCGGCATTTTCCTTTTTGACATTTTCAAGCTCAGCTTGAGATTTTTCAAAATGATTTCTCATCTCTTTGACGAGGTTTCCCATTAACCCGTCTGCCTCCCGAAGGGTGGCTTCAAGCTCTTCTTTTTCACCATTGACCCGTTGAAACTCGTATTCAAGCGCTTCTTTTTCATCATTGATCTGTCGGCACTGGTCTGCAAGCTCCATTGTTTTCATTTTACAGTGTTGGATAACTCCTGTGACTCCCTCGACCTCTTTCTGGAGCATCGCTTTCTCTTTACTTTCCTGTTGGCACTTGTGCTCAAGCGCGCTATTCTTAGCTCTCGCTATATGAATTTGCTCGATACAATCTCTACCCAGGAGATTAGGAACTAGGCGATTTGGATCGATTACTTCTCGTCCAATTGGACAGAGAAGAGGTTTGCCTTCACGTTTGCTAGCTGCTAGAAGATCTATTATTGTTGCTCTTTCAAAAGAATGGCCCGCTTGGTCAATAACAGGATTCTGCATTTGCTCTAAAGATACAGGGTCGCTGAAAACAAGGTCATTATCTCCTTGTGCGTTGTTGAGTTGGATAGGTTGATTGGAATTCAATAGGCGAGGATCGATAGGTTGCATAAAAAATCTCCTTTGCTGGTTCAGGTTGAGTTTAAAAATCCACAACGCTGGTATTTGTATGCATTCGATCGTTTTATGGCAACGACATTCTTAATAACATCTTAACGTAACCCAACCTCGGAACGAGCAACCGCACTGGCAAATCGCCGATTAGTGGTGTTTTGAGAGACTGTCTCTGAAGCTCAAAAGCACCCGAAAATCGACAGAAGCCTAATTTCAACGACAGTCTAAAAATTTAAAAAATAAATAGCTCTTGTATCAAAGTCTATGGAGAGGCATAAACTTTGGTTTAACTCGGGAGGGAGTAGATGAAAGAAGAGACCTTGGCGAGAACGCGGACTGCCAGAAAAAGTAAGAGCTCCCAATCTGAAATCAAGCCGCTGGGGCCGGTGTCTAATTTAGAAGAACATGTCCATCCCGAGTGGTGGCTCCGCCTCTTTAACTCCCTTTACTTAAAAACGGACGGCGATGTCGTCGACGATCCCCTCATCACCAAAAAAGAGATCGACCAATTTCTAGAAATTTTGGGAGCCACCCATCCACAAAAAATTCTCGATCTATGCTGCGGCCATGGGCGCCACTCGATGGAGCTGGCCCGCCGCGGATTTAGAAACGTCGAGGGGCTGGATCGATCCCATTACCTCGGCCAAAAGGCAAAATCGGAGTCTAAGAAACGGGGCTTGCAAGTCAAGTTTCGCGAGGGGGATGCGCGCAAGCTGCCCTATCCGCCCGATTCCTTTGACCATGTGGTCATTCTCGGCAATAGCTTCGGCTATTTTGAAATCGCCCATGACGATGTCAAAGTGGTCAAAGAGGTCTTCCGGGTGCTGAAGCCTTGGGGCAAAGTGTTGATCGACATCACAGATGGCAGCTATCTCAAACAACACTATCTCCCTCGCTCTTGGGAATGGATTGATAAGAAGCATTTCGTCTGCCGCGAGAGATCCCTTTCTCTCGACGGCCAGCGCTTGATCTCGCGCGAGGTGGTTACCCATACTGAAAAAGGGGTGCTCGCAGACCAGTTCTATGCGGAACGGCTCTATACTAAAGAGAGCATGACGGAATTGCTCGAGTCGGCGGGGTTGTCGGATATCTCTTTTCACGGCGTGATCTCTCCTAATTCCCAGCGTAACCTCGACCTAGGGATGATGGAAAGGCGGCTGATCGTCACCGGTGTCTGCCGCAAAGAATGGACTCCTGTGAAACAAAAAGCGACGCAATCTCTCCGCACGGTCGCCGTGCTCATGGGAGATCCCCATCGGCCTGACACGATGAAACCCAACGCCATTTTTGATGATGACGACTTTTATACGATCGATCAGCTGAAGGCGGCCCTTCGGGGACTGCATCATTATCGGTTTGTCTACATCGATTCTCACCCCACCTTGATGCAAGATTTGATCAAGCTGAAGGGGAAGGCCGATTTTGTGTTCAATCTCTGCGACGAAGGCTTCCACAATGATCCGCACAAAGAACTCCACATCACAGCGCTATTAGACATGCTCGGCGTTTCCTATTCGGGCGCAGGACCGCAATGCATGGCTTATTGCTATGACAAAGCGCTCGTCCGCGGGATTGCGAAAGAAATGGGGATTCCCGTGCCTAAGGCGATTTACATCAATCCCGAGGACAATACCTTTGAGCTGCCTTTCTCCTTCCCCTGCATCGTCAAGCCTAACTTTGGCGATTCGAGCTTTGGCATTACCCAGCGGAGCGTCGTCTATAACCTGGACGAGCTTTTGAATGCCATCTCTGAAATCCGCGAGAAATTCGGCTATGCTAAGTCGATGCTCGTCGAAGAATTTTTAAATGGAAAAGAGATCAGCGTCGGGATCATCGGCAATGTCTCGGGCGAATATAACGTTTTGCCGATCACGGAAGAGGACTACAGCGCCCTTCCCGAAGAGCTGCCGAAAATTTGCGGTTTCGAGGCGAAGTGGGAACCCAATTCCCCCTATGCCAAAATTCAATCGCTGCCCATTCAACTCCCCGAGGATGTGGAAAAGTTTGTCGTCGAATGCTGTCTGAAGCTATTCAAAAGACTTGGCTGCCAGGATTACGCCCGCTTCGATTGGCGCTTCGACCAGGAGGGCAATCCCAAATTGCTCGAGGTGAACCCAAACCCCGGCTGGTGCTGGGATGGACATCTTGCCAAAATGGCGAAGATCGGAGGGCTTTCTTACGCAGATATGCTGGAGAGCATTTTAAAAGCCTGTGAAGCCCGTTTAACCCTCCCCCTGATTAAGAGTCCTTAAAGGAGATCATCCTGAATGATGCGCGCCGATTCTGCGCTCAGTTTTTTAGGGCCGAGTCCTAAATCCTCATAGATGGCGCCCTGCTCGCTTAACAGGTTGGCAAGATCCGATTTTCGGAATCGTTGCTGGCGAGAATCGAAATACCCTTCAAAGATGATCGTATCGAATTTTTGCCCCTTGAAGAGAGGGGAGAGAGGCTGGTTGCCAAAATAGCCCAGGATGGTCGGATTGGCGGAGAGCGAAGGATCGATGGTGATTGCGCCGGGGTGCTGGTGTTTGATCGAATAGTCGCGGTTATAGATCCCCAGCGTTTCTTTCCCAAAAAGGATCATTGGATTGTCAAACGCAAGGCTGCTGCCCCCTCCGCAACTCAGTCTCCCATTGCCGCAGCCGATGATCAGAATTTTGGCGGACGGATCGATGGGGCGCAGTTGGACCACCCCATGCACATGGTAAATCTCCTGAATTTTTTCCAATGGGAGGGTCACTTCCAGGTTTCTATAATCAAATTCGCAATTATACATTTTTTCTAAACTGAATGCGTGATCTTCATTTAGAATCCACGTTTGCGTTTTAAATAGACAAGATTCCTCGCGATCTTCATCGTTTTTAATGACAAAGTTGCGATAAAGCTGGAGAAACTCTTGAATATTGTTTTTATTAAGAATGTTGTTCCATTTCACTCTAGCGAACGTCTCGTCGAAAATCTTTTCCATTTTTTCTCGAATTTTAGAGGAGGGAGCATTCCCTGAGGGGAGCTGCCCGCATGCGTTTTTTTTGATCTGATCGAAGATCTGATAGGTGAGAAGGCAATCCATTCCTGCGCGGGAAAGAGTCTGGTTGACGGTAGAAACCGCCTCATTCCACCCCTCGCTATCCTCAGCTGTGGCTAGAGCTGCCTTGATTTCATGGATAAAGATAGACAGGGAACGGGGAGGATGGCTTGTTTCTGCGAAATGCGTGCAAGGAGCTGGTTCTGGGGATGAGGAAGCAGATGTGTTTGAGATTGCTGTCTGCGGATTTGCTAAATTCACTTCCTCAACAAAGAGGCGATCGAAGATCTCTCCTACGCGCTGGCAAATTTGATCGCATTCAGGATGCATTCCCAACTCAGCCTTATGGCGAATACCCTCTATCGCTTGATTTTTAACCCAAATAAAATTTTTAATATTGATTTGGCAGTCCTCGTTGCAGCAGAAAATCTCATAGACGAGCACGCCAGCGCGCCTCCATGCTTGTTTATCTTGGATATTCGTAGGTTGGTTAGCCTCCATGGTTTCATAGACTCGATCGACGAGTTGAGCGCCCGTACAGATTTTATGGCTATTTACTTGTATATTATTCATTTTTAATCCCTGTTTTATTTATGTTAAAAAGTAATTATAATATAAATTTATATAAAAGTCAATAATAACGCTTTTAATTTAATTAATTAGAAAAGTAATTGACAGTTAGGGGTTTGCTATGCTATACGTTCGCCTCATATGATCAAAAGTATGACGGCTTATGGCAGGGCAAGTCGCAGAGCCCCTACGGGAAGGTGGGTGGTAGAGATCCATTCGGTTAACCGGAAGATGCTCGACCTGCATGTCAACCTTCCTAAGGAGTTTTTGCTGTTCGATCGGGATGTGAGAAAATGGGTAGGCGGCGCGCTGCAGCGGGGACAGGTCACCGTCCGCATTTTCATGCAAGAAGAGGGGCCGGTTCCTTCCCATTATGCTAGCTTGCTGAAAGAGCAGAAGAAAAACTGGGAGAGAATCGCGAGCGATTTGGGCTATGATCCGGCCCAAGCGGTTAACTTAGCCTTTTTAGTGGCTCAGCTACAGGGGCTCTCTCTCCAAGAGGTCGTTCAGGAGGAGGAGGCTCTCCGCTCGAGCCTGAAGGAGACTCTGGAAGAGGCGTTGGAAGAGGTTCTGCGCATGAAAGAGCGGGAGGGATCTGCTCTTGGCGAGGATATCTTAAAGCGCCTAAAATTCCTCGAGGGGTGCATTCCCCAGCTTTTAGAGCACGCTCCCTTAGCTGCCGAGCGCTATCGCGAGAAGCTGCGAGAGCGGCTGCGCGAATTTGCCGGAGGGGAATGCGACGAGCGGATTTTACGGGAAGTGGTTCTCTTTGCTGAAAAACTCGATATTACGGAAGAGTTGACCCGCCTTCGTTCGCATGTGGAGCAATTTTACCATTTGCTGGAGTCGGATGAGAAAAGCGTGGGCAGGACGCTCGATTTTCTCACTCAGGAAATGCATCGGGAGATCAATACCCTTGCCGCGAAGTCTTCCGATAGCGAGGTCTCTTTTCTCGGAGTGAAAATGAAGAGCGAGCTGGAAAAGATCCGTGAACAAATTCAAAATATTGAATAAAAATGACTGAACATTTGCTGGGCTCTCTTTCGAAAGGACTCGTTTTTGTTTTGAGCGCGCCTGCGGGAACAGGCAAGACAACGCTTGTGCGGATGCTGCGCGATGAATTTCCGTGCGTCACCGAGAGCATCTCTTGCACGACGAGAGCGCCGCGTCCTGCAGAAGCCGCGGGAAAAGATTACCATTTCTTAAGCAAAGAGGCTTTTGAACGTAAAATACAAGAGGGAGATTTTCTCGAATATGCGCAAGTGTTTGGCAGCTATTATGGGACTTCCAAGGAATACGTGATCGGGCAGCAGGCTAAGGGGAAGCACGTCATGCTGGTAATCGATACGCAGGGAGCGATGCAGCTGAAGAAACAGCAATTTCCGGCGATCTTTATCTTTGTCAGCCCTCCCTCTTTGCAAGAACTCAGAGAGCGGCTGCTAAAAAGGCAAGCGGATAGCATGGAATCGGTCGAGCAGCGGCTCTCTTGGGCAGAACAGGAGATGGCGCTCATTCCCCATTACGATTACCATATCGTCAATGACGACCTGCAGATCGCCTATGGCATCTTGCGCAGCATCTTGATTGCAGAAGAACATAAAATAGGAAGGAACAAACCATGGCATTTAGAGAAAGAGATCGGTTGACCCAGGAAGTCTTAAGAGGGCTTTTTAAAAACAATTTCGAGTTGGCGAATTACGCGATCCGTTTAGGGAGGTATTACATCAAATCGGGCCACGAAGTCAACGTGGACAGTCTTCTAGACCAAGTGCGCAAAAACCCTAATCCTGAGTATTTAAAAGACCTCCAACGGATGGATCAAGAAGAGTCTCAGGATGAGTAAGAAGATCCTCGTTACCGCGGCGCTGCCCTACGCCAATGGACCCCTGCATTTTGGCCATATCGCAGGAGCCTATTTGCCAGCGGATTGCTATGCCCGTTTTGAGCGTCTGCGGGGGAATGAGGTACTCTACATCTGCGGTTCCGACGAACACGGGGTCGCCATCACGCTGAGCGCGGATCTCGCTAAGAGGACCCCTAAAGAACATGTCGATCTTTTTCATGAAGTGATTAAAAATTTCTTTGTCTCGCTGAACATCTCCTTTGATCACTATTCTCGGACCACCTGGCCGGGACATGTAGAAACGACGCAGCAGTTTTTCCACGATCTCTTAGCAAATGGGTATATCGAAGAAAAGGTCACCGATCAGCTCTACTCGGAAGCCGACCGGCGGTTTTTAGCCGATCGGTACGTCGTGGGCACCTGTCCCCGATGCCGTTTTGAAGAGGCGAGGGGAGATGAGTGCCAGCGGTGCGGCGCGAGCTATGAATCTACCGATCTCTTGAACCCCCGCTCCAAACTCACCGGCGCTTCCTTGATTCTCAAGCCCACCAAACACTGGTTTTTGCGTTTTGATTTATTTAAAGAGCGGCTGGCCGAGTGGATTTCTTTAAAACCGTGGAAGCCGAATGTTCTTAACTTTGCCAGGCATTATATCGATGATCTCAGGCCGCGCGCCATCACGCGCGATTCCGACTGGGGGATTCCCGTTCCTCTCAAAGAAGCCCAAGGCAAGGTCTTCTACGTGTGGTTTGATGCGCCCATCGGCTATATCTCGGCTACGAAAGAATGGGCAGAGCAGCTAGGCCGCCCCGAAGCCTGGAAAGAGTATTGGTGCGATCCCAAGACCCGCCTTGTCCAGTTCATCGGCAAAGATAACATCCCATTCCATGCCGTCTTTTTTCCCGCGATGATCATGGGACAAAACCAACCCTACAAACTCGTCGACGATCTGCCTGCCAATGAATTTTATCAACTCGAGGGGAAGCAATTTAGCAAATCGGAAGGCTGGTATATCGACTTGGAATCCTTTTTTACACAATTCACACCCGATCAGATCCGTTATACCATTGCCGCGAACGCGCCCGAGACCCAAGATTCTGAATTCACCTGGAAAGACTTCCAGATGCGCTGCAATGCCGAGCTGCTGGGTAAATATGGCAACTTGGCCAACCGGGTGCTTGCCTTTGCCGCCCAGCATTGCGAAGGCAAGGTTCCCTCCCGCGGCGCGCTTCAGGCCATCGATGAAAAGTTTCTCGCAACGGTGGAACAGCTCATGCAAGAGATTGCTGCCGCCTATGAAACCTATCACCTCCGCAAAGCGTGCCAGCTCATCATGGAACTCGCTCAAGCGGGCAACGTTTACTTCGATGCCAAAAAGCCTTGGGTCTCTGCTAAAAACCCCGCTACCCGCTCCGAGATGCAAACGGCGATCTTTTGTTCCCTAGAATGCCTGAAAAATTTAGCCATCGCCTCCGCTCCCGTGATTCCCGCCACCGCCGCTAAGCTCTGGCGCTTTTTAGGTCATGAAAAACCGCTCGCACACTGGAATCAAAAACCCATTCAGGAGGGACAACCCTTGCTAAAGCCGGAAATTTTATTTACTAAAGTCGAAGACGCCTCTATTGAGGCGGAGATAGCCAAGTTGCCGAAGACCGCCGCCAGGCCGACGATTGCCATCGAAGATGTCCGCAAACTCGACCTCCGCATTGTGCAGATCATCGCCGTGGAGCGCATTCCCAAAAGCAGCAAACTCTTGAAGTTTACAGTGGATCTCGGCACAGAGAAGCGGACCATCGTCTCCGGCATCGGCGAGAAGATAAAAGATCTAGAGGCCCTGATTGGCAAGAAGGTCGCCATCGTGGCTAATCTCAAGCCAGCGACCATGCTCGGCGTAGAAAGCCAGGGAATGCTGTTAACCGCAGAATCCCCCGACGGCTTTGAGCTGCCCGATTTTCAGCGCGCCCTTCCCGGCGCCCTTCTATCCTAAAGGAACTGCTGAAGGGCCTCCTTCAAGCCCGTATACCGTTTCTGCACATCGTGATTATGGACCGCGATCGCAATGGCCTTGACGCTGCCCACGAGAACCACCAGCCGTTTGCCCCGCGTGATCCCCGTGTAGAGCAGGTTCCGGTAGAGCAGTTTAAAGTGGCTCGTATGGACGGGGATAATTGCGCACGGGCATTCGCTTCCCTGGTACTTGTGGATCGATACCGCATAGGCGAGGACGAGCTCATCCATCTCGGAAAACTCATAGCTTACCGACCGCCCATCGAAGACCACTTTTAATGTTTGTTCCGCCAGATCGATCTCGACGATCCGGCCCACATCGCCGTTATAGACCTCTTTGTGGTAATTGTTGCGGATCTGCATCACCTTGTCTCCCATATGAAACCTTCGCCCCATCCGCATCAGCGGGGAGGGGTTGGGATTGAGGCTCTCTTGCAGGGTCGCATTTAAGTTTTCCGATCCGATCACCCCCCGTTTCATGGGGGAGAGAACCTGGATATCTTCAAAGCGATGAAAACGGTAAGCTTTAGGCAGGCGCACTTTGACCAGGTTCACGATCTCCGCTAAGATCTCCTCGGGCGTTTCCGCAGAGATAAAATAGAAATCGCTGCGAGGATGAGAGGCGAGATCCGGGAGTTTCCCTTGATTGATCAAGTGGGCATTGGTGACGATCCGCGATCCGGCGGCCTGTCTGAAGATCTGCTTGAGCATCGTCACCTTAAGCCGTTCAGATCCGATCATGTCTTTGAGCACATTGCCCGGCCCCACGCTGGGCAATTGGTCGATGTCGCCGATCAGGATCACCCGCGCTTCGCTCGGAATCGCCTTGAGGAGATGATTCATCAGGAGCGTGTCGATCATGCTCGATTCATCGATGATGATCAGATCGCACTCGAGCGGATTGTCTTTATCCCGTTTAAAGCCGCCGGAGGCAAAATTCATCTCCAAAAGAGCGTGGATCGTGAACGCTTTTTGATGGGTGATCTCGCTCATCCGCTTTGCCGCCCGCCCCGTTGGCGCCGCCAATAGAATGCGCGAGGTGAGCTTTTGCGTGATCGCCAGAATCGCCTTGGTGATCGTGCTCTTTCCCGTTCCCGGCCCTCCGGTGATGATCTGGATCTTTTCTTTAACCCCCAGAGCAACCGCCACCTTCTGTTCGGCTGCGAGCTCCAACTTTAACTGCCCCTGAACCCATTCCAGAGCCTTTTCCAGATCGACCGCACGCAGCCGGCAGGGGGCTCCAAGAAGGCGTCCGATCTCCCGCGCGATCCCAATTTCCGCAAGATAAAGAGGCTTCACCCAGATCAGTTCTCCCTGCCGGATGATCAACTTTTCTTTGATCTGCTGCTCTAAGCACGCGCCGATCAACGCCGAGGGCACCTGTAAGATGCTTTCCGCTGCCGGAATCAGCTCCTTCTCGGGATAGCAGGTATGCCCGTCGTTGCTCAGCTCCCATAACACATGCTCCAACCCCGCCTGAATCCGCACAGGCGCTTCCGCAGAAATCCCCAACCCCTTAGCAATCGCATCCGCGCTCTTAAACCCAATCCCAAAAATATCTTTGGCGAGAGCAAATGGGTTGCTGGTGACTTTTTCGATGCTCTTATCCCCATAAGCGCGGTAGATCTTCTGGGCATAGGCGGGGCTGACCCCATGCCCTCTTAAAAAGATCATCACATCCCGGATGGCTCTCTGTTCCTGCCAGCACGTCTGGATCTTTTCCACCCGTTTCCCGCCGATCCCCGCCACCTCGAGCAGCCTTTCCGGCGTCCGGTCGATCACCTCCAGCGTCTCTATCCCAAAGCATTTGACGATCCGTTCCGCATAAACCGGCCCGATCCCCTTGATCATCCCCGATTCAAGATATTTTTGAATCCCGACCAGATCCGAAGGCGCCTGCAGGTCGAACGACTCCACCTCGAACTGCCGCCCATACTCCGGGTGGTGCTTCCACTTCCCTGTACAGCGGATCGTCTCTCCCGGCTGGACCGATGGCATCACGCCCACGATGCACGTCAGCTCGCTTTTGCGCGGCTCCTTGAGCCTAGCCACGGTGAACCCCCCGTCCTCAGCCGCAAACACGATCGCATCGATGAATCCGCAAATCTCTTCCATGCCTGCAACTATGCCCTATATAGGGATTTGTTTGCTAATAAATGGCAGATTTCATACAATCCTCTCTCTATTCCGGATTAGCTCAGCGGTAGAGCAGTGGACTGTTAATCCATTGGTCGCAAGTTCGAATCTTGCATCCGGAGTTTCCCTATAGAGAATAGGATCAAAAAAGCGCTTCAAACACTCAATTTAGTAATCTTGCCAGAGTTAGGTAATTATGACTCAAAAGAATCGACAGCTTCTTCGAGTTGCTTTTGAAAGGAAGGAAGGTATTCTCGAACGGTCTTCCAAATAATGTCGTGATCTACATCGAAATAGGCGTGAATTAGCCTATTTCTCATGCTAACGAGTTCCTTCCAGGGAAGATGAGGAAATCGCTTTTTTGTTTTCTCAGTGATTCTATTAGCAGCCTCCCCGATAATTTCTAACTCTCGTAAAACGGCAGATAGAAGAAGACGATCTCTATCCAAAGAAGTTCTACGTTTCCCTTTAGCAAAGGTGAGGATCGCCCCTGTCGAATCAAGCATATGTTTAAGACGGGCGAGGTCCTTACTTTCCATAGATTGTCTTTGCCTTAGTTAAAACATCGCTTCGGAAATAAGGGCTTAAATCATTAGGGGTTTTCAAGTCTACGGGATATCCGATAATCTCGCTTAACTCTGATTCCATTCTCATCATGCTAAAAAGATGAGGAGTATGTTTCTTTTCAAACCTGACGAGGATATCGACATCGCTCTTCTTGGTGAAATTTGAGGTTAAAACGGAACCAAATAGAGCCAAGTAAACAATGTGATACTTCTTGCAAAAACTCACGATCTTATCCTTTTGCAAGTGGATTGGCAGCTTATTCATCTTAAGACCTCCTTCTTTGTTTATTTTACTTTAGATCTTCCTATTTGAAAAGAGAGGAAGATGCTTGGCAAGGAGCTCATGGACGAGTATCTCGGTTTTTGCAAGGAGAGCGGATCCTGTTTTTCTTTTTAACCAATTTATCATGCAATCTCCCTGCAATTTTTGCCGTCACCGAGTATGAACTCCTATGTATCTATGATCGTCATCTCCCTGTTTGCGCAGCTTAGGGGAGATTGTGAACATTTGCTTTTTATCTCTTGCCAATTTAAAAAAAATATAGGCAAAAATAGCTTGTCAAAACTCAGGACAGCCCGAAAGCAATCAAAAGATGGGATTAAGATTTTAAAAATGGTATCGAAGAACTTCCGTTTTCATCCTATTTGACGGCGTGGAAACCCAGTCCTTTAGGACTGGGAGGAAACGCCGCTCCTTTATTTAACTTGAGTTTTAAAATAGATTTGAGTATTTTCTGCAGCCAATGAAACGCACGATTTCGATTAAAATTAAAGTTGCTGCTGAGGATAGCCAAGAGCTTTTTAAGTTGGGACATCATTTTGTTTCCGCCTGCAATGAAATCGTCCCCTTTGCAATGGAATATCGATGTTGGAATCGAGTTGCACTCCACCATCTTTGCTATTCCAAAATTAGAATGGAATCTCCACTCGGCTCTCAGATGGTGTGCAATGCGATCTTTGCCGTGTGCAAAGCCTATAAGAATCGAGGCATTGAAAAAAGCGAAGAAGTTCCAAAGATTCAGTTTCGCAAAAACGCAAGCGTCCATTTTGACAAACGGACCTATTCGATCAAAGGAAAAATTCTTTCTCTCTACACTTTGGGTAAGCGGATTAAAGTGGAAATGAGAATGAGCGACTTCCAAGAGCAGTATTTTGCTCAGGGTATTCCCAAAGAAGCTGAGTTGATCTGTAAAAAGGGAAAATGGTTTTTTAACCTTGTGTTGGATCTTCCCGATCCCGCCTTGAGCCAAAGCGACACGCTGCTTGGGGTGGATCTTGGGGAGAATAACGCGGCTGCGATGAGCAGCGGCAAATTGATTTGCGGAGGCAAGATTCGCTTTCAAAGGGATCAATATCTCGCCATGCGGCGCAGGCTTCAGTCCAACGGTTCTCAGTCGGCAAAACAATTGCTGAAGAAAATCTCTGGCAAAGAAGCGCGCCGGATGAAACATGTCAATCATGGGATGAGCAATGAGATTGTGAAAGAAGCCCTTCAAATGGGCGCTGGGATGATTGTTCTTGAAGACTTGAAAAACATGCGCAAAAGGATCAAAGGCAGCAAGCGAAACAGAACTCGTCTGCACCGCTGGGCCTTTAGTCAATTGCAACTGTTTGTCGAATACAAGGCCCAAGCTCGCGGCTTGGGGATTATCTACATGAATCCAGCTTATAGCAGTCAAATTTGCTCCTTATGCGGTGCTCTTGGCGCAAGACAAAAGCACCGTTTTACATGTTCTTGTGGAAACCGACAGCACAGCGACTTGAATGCAAGTCGGAATCTCTGTAGGTTTGCTCTATCTGCCGATCGAGCAACGTGCGCTGTAAACCGCACGCATGTGGCAGTTAATCGCTGACCATAAAGCTTTCGCCTTTAGGCGAGAGTTGTTTACTCCAGGTGAAATTAATTCAGAAATGGTCTTGTAAATAAATACCTGCCGTTGGTATATTTCCATAAGAGATAGATGGTGGCAATGGAATCCAAAAAACGGCTTCTGTGGGATGCAAGACTTTCTCCTCGGGCTGATAAGAAAAAGAATAAGTTGCCCAGCGCAATCCAAGATCAATTAGCCCTATTGGTTAAAGAAATGAATGTTCTCGGGCCTTACAGGGTAAATTGGAAGAATTACGGCCCTCTTCGAAAGGGAGGGGAAATTCCCCAAGACGCTTTCCATTGTCATTTAAAGAAGGGCAATCCAACATTTGTGGCTTGCTGGAGAATTGTAAGCAAAAAAGATAGAAGGATAGAGGTTTACTATGTCGGTACGCACGAAGGTTCGCCGTACTAGAATCGTACGCGCAAAAACCACCCGTAAGCTTATGGTTAGGGAAAAATCTATTCCTTGGCGAGAAGCTTTTAAGGAAAAGATTCGAAAACATTCTGAAGGCGGCCTTATGCTTAAAGGGAGCCGATCTAAAGAGGATGTTACACAAAAAGAATTAGCGGAGGCTCTTGGTATTAGCCAGCATCATATTAGTGAAATGGAGAATGGAAAGCGTCCTATTGGAAGGGAAATGGCAAAGAGGCTAGCCAACTATTTTAAGACTGATTACAGAATTTTTCTTTGAAATACAAAGGGTATCAAGGACAAGTTGCTTATGATGAAGATGCCAAGCTCTTCCATGGGGAAGTCGTCGGATTAAGGGACGTAGTTGCGTTTCAGGGCACTTCTGTAGATGAATTGGAACAAGCTTTTAAAGATTCTGTGGGCGAATATCTCGATTTTTACAAGGAACTGAGAAGAACTCCGGAGAAACCGTTGAAGTTATCCCTCTTTCAAAACAAAGCAGGTGTTTCTGGTGTTTTTAATCTAAACTGAGGGTTACTAGCTTCATGTCAAAAAAGATTCTCATGATCGCAGGTCCTAATGGAGCCGGTAAGACTACGATGACCATAGAGTTAATCACTGGCCAGACGATGCTTTATGAATTCATTAATGCTGATGAAATTGCTAGAGGACTTGCCCCTTTACATCCTGAGAGCATGGCATTAACTGCTAGTAAATTGATGATTAATAGACTCAAAGAACTCATAAACTCTAATAAGAGTTTTGCATTTGAAACAACCGCATCGGGAACAAATTATATAAAACATCTAAAAGCTGCAAAATCAAAGGGATATGAGATTAGTCTAACCTTTTTGTGGCTAACAAGTCCCGAGCAAGCAGTAAAACGGGTTGTCCAGAGGGTAAAGCAAGGGGGGCATCATGTCGCTGAAGAGACTATCGTAAGACGCTATTACACTGGTCTCAAAAATCTTCTAGTTCACTATTTACCGCTTGCCGACAGTGCTCTTATTGTGGATAATTCCTCTGAAGAGTCGTTAAAAAGACTGATTGCAAGAAGAAATATGAATAGTAGCTTAGAAATTTTGGATAAAGTTATTTGGGAAAGAATAGAGAAGGTTGCCCATGAATGATGAGATCAATGAAATGATACTAAAGGCACACGCAAGGAGCTTTAAAAGAGCTTTTGAAACAGCTGTTCGTACGGGTACAGCTCTTGTTTTTGCTCGAGATGGCAAGATTGTAGAAATCAAGCCTCCTTATCGATATGAGCTTGTCCCTATCAAGTCTACAACCAAGAAAAAGTCTAAGATACAACGGAAAAAGAAGCGAATTCGCTAATAAATCAAATATTGATTTTTTTAAGAATGAAGCCGAGAAATTTCAAACTAGAAACTTTTATGTGCGCTTTTTCGAAAGAATGAATCTTTCGGGCTTTGTCCGCAGTAGGGGTCAGCTCAGAATAAGGACTTTTACCTTCTATCACTTATTTTTGTCGTTCTTTCCAATATCCAATCTGTCATGATATTCAGTGCTGAAGGCGCTATTGTTTCTTCAATTTGTTCATACTCAGCCCACGATCCTATCACGCATGTTTGGAACGCATGATTGAGTTTTGACAACTCAATGATTGTATAGTCTTTATTGCCAGCTTCTTTGAGCGCCTCATCGATGAAAGGAAGGTTTTGTTTTGGCGATACCACTAGATCAAGCTCACCATTCAGCACTAGCGTAGGAATTGTAATACGTCTCAAAGCGGTAGAAGGTTCATAAGAAAAGTAAAAGTGACCCCATGGAGAATTAAATCTTTTTATCAGTTCTTCAGTTACGATAGAATGGATCTTAACCCATGTTTTTTGATTCTCGGTCAATCCGGACAAGAATTTTGCAAGAACTTCATGTATTTGTTCTTTAGCTACATCGCGATCGGTTTCTTTTTTCACAATTCCTGTAAAAATTTTTCGGACTTGAGTGTCAATTGCAATCAGTTCCTCATCTGCTCCGTCTGCACGATGGAGTAATATCCCCTGTTCGCATAGAATTTCTTCTCCGTTTACACCAGTTCCAGCCATTAGCACAATAAAGGCTACATCGTTTGATTTTGCTGCGAGCATAGGTGCTACGATTCCGCCTTCGCTATGACCAACAAGACCGATCTGGTTTCTAATAATTTCCGGTCTCGACTTCAAGTATTCCACACCTTTAGCAACATCGTCACAAAAGTCCTCTATCGTTGCGTTATCATAAATTCCAGTGGATTTTCCGACGCCGCGCTTATCAAAGCGGAGCACTGCTATACCATGTCTTGTGAAGTGATCTGACAAGACGAGAAAAGGTTTATGGCCAAGCATTGTTTCATCGCGATCTAAACGTGAAGAACCATGAATGAGTATGACAGCAGGGAATGGTCCGGTTGTTATAGGCAATGTCAGAGTTCCTGAAAGTGATATTTCGGAATTTCCATAACTGACTTCTTCTACAAAGTAAGGAAAAGGAGGGTTTGGTTCTTGGGAACGATTTTTTTGATTTATTTGTAACAGATGCTCTTCTCCAACAAGAAAATGCAAAGAGAAGAAAAAACATATGATGAAAAGAGTCGTTGCTTTTGACAAAAGAGTTGTGAAATTCATGTTTTTCATTCCTTTTCTTACGGCCTTCTACTCGATCGGGCAAGATTTCAACGACAGTCTCTTAGGAAGCCAAATTTATATACGAGCCCAACTCCCACGGAGTTGTTATAGAAATGACAGCCTCCCTGATGGAATTTGTATTCCAAAGTAATCTCTGTATTACGGAAGATCGGATAGGCTAACCCAGCCATCACTTGCCAAGAAAAATGGTTCCACTTTTGGTTAAAAACAATACGAGAATTTGAGGAATGCATTTGTTGGAAATCATAGCCTATGCCAGCTCCAATAAAAGGTCGGATATCCCAACATGCGCAAGATAAAGGCAAATCCCATAGTAGGTTGGCCATATATGAGGAAGTTTGGAAATGTCCATGCTTGGAAGAACCTTCTGTAACGAAATGGATTTTACTTATAGCATTTCTTCTAAAAGCATATTCACCTTCCAAATGCAAGCCACAATAACGCCAACAATAACCCAACGAACCGGCAACAATATACCCTGCCTGATAGGTGGATTTGTTTCCGTCGATTGTAGTGTTTTGCAAGAAATTAGCACCGCCCAAAATCTTAGCGTAGAAATTTGTCCTATCAACACGGCAGCTGCCTTTAGCACACTGTTCTTGAGCTTGTGCATCAGTTACCATGAAAAATAAGAGTGACATTAAAAGTAGCAGAATATTTTTTTTCATTTTGATGATCTCATTGTTATTTTTCATTTTTGCAAGACACGTTTCAGAATTTCGCTACTCCGTAATCCAATCATCATAGCTGGTGCTGCCGTATTGATATCGGGAATCACCGGACAGATGGAGTCATCCGCTACAAAAACATTCTTTGTGCCATAAACACGTGTGTCGCCATCTACCACACCTCCGGCGTTCAGAGGAGCCATTTTACAGTGCGATGTAAAGTGGTGTACATCTAGTGAAAGATTGCTGTTATTTTTCACGTACGCCTCAACCACTGCGTCGTTATAACTCGAAAGGATGACTAAGTTGATCGGGTCTCCTGGAATGGGTTGATAGTAAGGCGGGTCAATGATGGCTAGTTGCTCTAGCAGACTGCGAATATAGACCTTGACGGCATTCTTCATATTCTCCAGGTCTACAGGATCTTGGTAAAAGCCGTCGTCCGCTGCGGCTATCTGAAATGAGTTGTCACTTTGGATTGTGACACTACCCTCACTCTCTGGATTCAAAAGCTCAAATCCAACGGCTACTACCGGAGGTGTCTGAGCAGTAGCCGGTATGTATTCGAACAAAATCTGTAACATTCGTGGGTCGCTTGAACTACCGCCCACTACTGGCAAGTAGACATTATTGATAGTAAATGCATACGGTGCTCCAGGAGGTATACCATTAGCTGCGGGATCTGCTAGCAACGTAATGAAGATGAGCGGATGGTTTTGGAGATGTTTTCCTACGTTCTCATTGATGAAAACGGGCTTGATCCCTGCATTCTTTAGCGCTTGCGACGGACCTATGCCCGAAAGCTGTAGCAACTTGCTACTGTTGATGCCACTCGCCAAAACAACGGCTTTCCGAGCTCGTGCTTCCAAGAGTTGACCGTCCTGTATATATTTTACTTTTTTGGCACACCCATGTTTGTCAAATATTATTTTCACAGCTACCGAATCGAAGAGCATAAATAGTTTGTGTCCGTTAACTCCTTGACCTTCTGGCGTCATAACCGTGCTATTTAAATAGGCTGTCGCGCTACTCACTCGTTTGGTACCTGTAGGATCAATAAACCACTGAGCACGAGGGTCTATGCAATTCTCCACACTCGGATCATTATAGTCCACCACAATTGGAATTCCAGGAAACGCTGCCTGTGATGCGGGCAATAGTACCTCAGATGTTATCTGCGACACCGTAGGTGTCTGTAGCACATTGACAGGACCGTTGTCTCCTCGTGCCCCTGGTGTGATTGTCAATCCTTGGTAGTTCTCAAGAGCATTGAAGGTTGCCAGAATATTGTCCAGACTCCAATTGCTACTGCCGGAAACTTCTTCCCAACGCGAGTACACGGCATTCGAGCCACGACCATAGTATAATCCGTTAATCGATGAGCCACCACCCAACACCATTCCTGTTGTCCAATCACTTGTTCGTCCATTGAGCCCTGGCATTGGTACGGTTTGATTCCATCCTGGCCAAAAATACTTGTACTTTCCTGTCCCAGCCAATAGGAATGCTGGGAGACCCACAGCCTCTATTGCTGGATCATTTGTTAAATTTAGCCCCGCCTCTATTCCTAATACTGAAAAGAGACCATTCTCTGATAGCTGGCTCATCAATACGCAACCTGCCGCTCCACCACCCACTACTATGATATCTGCCTCTAGGTTGTTTCCCGACATTTTGCATCGATAAGGAGAAGAATGATCGCCAAAAAGGTTGACTGTAGCAGTTACTAAAGCAAGGGTAATAAATTTAATTTTCATAGTTGATTCCTCCGCGATGAGCCTATCTGGAAAATAAAAATTTTCTTACTTCCCAGATAGGCTCGTACAGCACTATCAATAACAAAATTGTTGTTGTCAAGGAATTCGGCCAGAATTCAACGACAGCCTCTCAGCTTCGGCTGTTTTACGCTTTTTTTCGTAGTATTCGCTTAACCCACTGGCATCTATGGGTTTTTCTCAATGTAGGAGCAAAATTATCATTCAATCAGCGCTTGATGACTTCCCTCGAATCGCAGAGCCATCCCAACTTGATTTTCTTTCTCAAATAAGTTGACAAACGTTTGGATCCAAGCATAGCATGTCGCCATGTTAGAGACTGTTGAAACAAACTTCGCAGACAGTCTCTTAGTTCAGAAATCTTTTCAATGCAGACTTCTTCCGACGAAAAGACAAGAGAAAATGAATATAAAGGATCAAATTTTTAGGGGGATAACGCAATATGAAAAAAATCTATGCGTTGAGCTTGGCCATCATGGCGACTGCGTTCTTAAATGTCTTTGCGGCGCCGATCCGTTCTTACCAAGAATTGACAGCTGCCATGCGGGCGGGAAATCGTTTTGTGATTCTGCTGGATTTTCAGCAATGCACGGGTCAATCTAGCATGCCGATGGGATATTTGACCCCCCGAGCGATGATGTTACTCCCTGCAACAGATACAACTCCCGAACGTGTTGCGACATCCGATTTGCATTTTACAGACCATGCAGGCAATCCCACTTACGAATACGTCAAAATGACCATCCATTCAGATAATACCGCGACCGTTCGAACGACCTTTTATGATCCTCAAAGTTTCAAATCGATAGGCACAGGCCATACGATCCATTGTTTGATGGGCGAGGGGATAAAGATATTTTCAGACAACGATTAGAGAACGAAGGTTGTTAGCATCCTGTGCCCGCCATGAGGACTGCGGGGACCAAACGATCGTTGTCCACTCTGTAGGTTTTATTCGGTACGATATCGACCCAATTGGTAAGTAGATCGGGCTCTCCCTCGCCTTTTGTCCATACGAGTATTCTGAAGTACTCGGCATGCTGGGGGATGTTCAATTGGATGGTTCCCGATTTCGTCAGCTCCTGGAATGTGGCGGGATTCAATGTTTTACCATAGAGTGAGGCGTGGTTATTTTCCTGAACTTCCTTCGCTGAGTTTGCCCATTGAATGGCGATTTTGGATTGCTGGTGTTTTGCGGGATAGGAGGTCTTATTCTCGATCACGAGATTTTCAGCAAAGCCAGCTGTTGCCGCTAGTAACAACGAGAAAAAAGCGAGCATGAACGTTTTCATTTATTGATCACCTATTGTTATTCGAGAGTAATCCCCGTTTGAGGAGTGCAGGGGGCGTCTTCATTGACTGCGGGAGCAGTTAATGGAAAAGTCCCTTCTGAGCATAGCGTGGTTTTTTTACCAGGTCCGCTGAATGGCTTTTTCGGAATGTGCACGGTGACGTTTTTGATCACGTTGACGGCTTCGGCAATTTCAAAATCCCCCACCATGCTTAGGAATTGGTAGCTCTCTTCAGGGGAAAATCCTTGTGTGCGCACTAAGAAATCGATGGCGTTCCTGGATGCTAGTTTCATGGCTTCAAAGAGATCGACATTTAAGCCGACAATCATCCAGTGGGTGGCGTTTTCGATGATCGGCCAGCTAAACGCGCTCCCATTTTTTCTTTTTGTTTTGTCGAACACTCCTTCCGCCTTAAGATCTTTTCTCACGATAAATTGCAGGGTGATCCCTTCATAGGAGGTCTCTAGAGCCGTTATGTCGATCTCTCCATTGCTTTGCATGGCATGCGAGTCTCCGGTCCAGACGAGAGCTCCTTTTTGGAATACAGGCAGGAAGAGGATCGAACCGGCCTGTAGTTCAGGCTGGTCCAAATTGCCGCCAAAGGGTCCCGGCGGAACCGAATTAAACTCTCCGGGCACTGGCTGCGCTGCGGGGGGCTCGATATTGACAGGCCATTCATGCGGCCAATCCAATGGCGGGGCAACAGCCACTATCCCCGGGAAGGGCTTGAGCTGCAGGCAGACCCCTTTGGTAAATTCTGTCGTGTTGTTCTGTTTATTGAATTTGAAATATTTGATCCTCGGTTTGGTAAATTCCGATAGGATCCCTTGAGTTGGGCTTAAGAAATTATAGCCAAAGTCGTTCAGTTTGATATCGAGGATCCGGATCTCCAAGACATCGCCCGGCTCAGCTCCATCGATGTAAATAGGCCCTGTCAGCGAGTGCATGCCGCGTCTTTTCTGGATGTCGTTGGCTGCATAAAACTTCGCCACGTCGGCGGGAGTGGTCTTATTGAAGACCATGGTATGAAGGCAGCTGTTCCATGTTTCTATCGAGACCGTGTCGCCCGATTGCACTTTTAGCGCAGGAGGGTGGTTGAGAGTAAAGAGTCCAAGGGTAACGGTTTCTGCGGTTGCCGGAACCCTATATGTTTGTCCCATTAGGCAGGAAGCATGTAGGGTGGCGGCAAGTAATGAGAGAAAGGGTATTTTCTTAAACATTTTTGCCTCTGATGATCTAAAATTTATATGTAATATTTATCAGAATCAGAAACAAGAAAAATAATCCCGAAAATCGACGAAGCCTTGGGTTGGGAACAGTCTCTTAAAATAGAACGGTGAGCCTGCCTGTGAGGGCGACCACGTTAGATTTGTTGGGGTGGGCGCCTGGGTTGGGGATGTAGCTGAGCACAGGTTGAAAGTATATCGACTGATAGACCTGTATTTGATAGTACCCTTGCAACATCAGTTCAGAATATCTGGAAAAAGTGTGGCGGTTTAGACGCGACCACGCAAGCCCCATCCCAAAAGAATCGTTAGGGCGTTTTGGGACAAGCGCAAAAGCTGTAAGTCCCATTCCAGCGAAGAGGTTCATGGGAAGTGTGCGGGAATTGTTCCAGCCGAATTGAAAAAATCCGGAAACATTTCCTTTGTTTATCGTGTGGGATTTTTTGATCCAAAGAGCCTGCGAGCCAAATGCGTAGATGCCGCCTGTGCCGTTTTCTTTTTGGGTGCCGGCCTTTAATTCGCCGCTTTGATACCACCCTCCGATAGCCGCTATGCCAGGCTTAGGGGCTATCCAGCCATATCCCCCTTCGATAATAGAAAAGTAGTAGCCGTTAAAATGGGGTCCTGTAAGGCCTGTTTGCACCCCTCTTGCTAAATTGCCATCATAAACGCCGATGTTGACATAGGACTGTTTGATGGGAGCTATAGTAGCCACAATGCCATAGACCGAGTTGTAATAGCCTCCGATGGCTCCGAGCAGCGTCGTGTTGACGAAAATGGGCGTATAGATCAATCCGCTCACAGAAGGAATAGAAATGGTTGGGTCTTCCGTTGGTACCGGTTTGGATACGTTGTTGAAGTGGTAGGTCGGGATCATTTTTCCAATGCGCACACTAAATTTGTTATCGAGAAATCGCTGAAGGATCCACAGCTGGTAGAGTTCTGATCGGTTTAGGGGAGGCTCTCCGGGCAGACTGTTATACCCTTGGACAACGCCTGCATCGGCATTGGTTGGTTGTCCATTAAACTGAAGGAACTCGGTCCCAAAAAAGGCCTTTTTCCATCCAAAAGCTTTTTGCAGGTCTATCGAAAAGTCGAGGATAAACAAGCTGTTACCCGTCCAACGTCGGTTGTGATGAGTTCCATTTTCTCCGTTTAAAAGGGCATTATAGTCGCCCATCCATAGTCCGCCCAGTCGAATGCCGGAGCGCTCGGGAATCTGGAGCCATTTTCCGAGATCCCCCGTGCCTGTCAGAATATTGACAGCGCCTGGGTTTCCGCTAATTCCATAGGTTGACTCTTCTCCATGGATCCAGGTGGTTGCAGCGCACAAATAAAGCAGCGTGAGGCGCTGGCATATACGGATACCGATCATGGAATCACGGTGTTTCTTTGGATAGGAGAAGATCTGTAAACCATTCAAAATTGGCTTGCATCACAGCTTTATGGACCAGGGGAGTCGTAGGGTAGTGGTGCATCGTAGGATAGAGGTGAAGGGTAGCAACTTTTCCCTGTCCTTGTAGGGCATGGTAGAGCTCGTAGGCTTGTGAAACGGGGACCCTCTGATCTAAAACCCCATGCTGGATGAGATAAGGGGTGGTTGTGTTCGCTACGTAATAAAGGGGCGACATTTTTTTGTAGAGCGCTTCTTTCTCCAGAAAGGTGCCCCGCAGGTAATCTTTTAGGATATAGTGGGAGTCGGTCGTTCCATCAAAGCTGACGAGGTTGCAAAAACCTGCACCTGCTGAGGCGGCTTTGAAGAGATGGGTGTGGCCGATGGCCCAGGCTGTTAGATAGCCTCCATAGCTCCAGCCCATGATTCCCATTCTTTCCTTGTCGACGATTCCACGTTGGATGACAGCTCCCACACCCGCAACGATATCTTCCCAATCCCCACCGCCTAAATCTTCAATCACAGCATGGCGAAAATGGATTCCGTAACCGCAAGAGCCGCGCGGGTTAGGTCTTAGAATGATAAAACCCGCTTCGGCCAGCATGGCATAAGGGTAAGGATAGGGATTTCCGATAAAGTCTTGGCAGAAAAAACCCGCGGGGCCGCCGTGAATGTCCACCAAAAGGGGGTATTTTTTCTCTTTTTGGTAATCGAGAGGATAGGTGATCAATCCCTCGATTTGCAGGCCGTCTTTAGAATGCCATCGGATCACTTCGGTCAGGGGAGTGGGCAGCTGAGCATAGGCTGAATTGAGATCAGAAACGCGTATTGGATGAAATGCATCGAGGGGCGTTACATAGGCTTCCGGCGCCGTTGTGGAATTTTGTAGGACAAAGGCTAGCCACTTCCGATCGGGGCTTAAAGAAAGATCATAGACGAGATCGTCAAAAGTCATCGCCTGTCCCGGACCTCCATCCAAAGGAACGGACATCAGTTGAAATTTAGTTCCTTTGGGTTCAAAAAATAATAAGGATTTACCATCCTGAGACCAGCCTAGCAAGCTGCTGCCTGCGTAAAATATTCCGCCTTCATCTGTCGAAGCTAATAAGCGGAAGTTTTTCCCATCCGTGGAACGGATGGCAATCCGGCGATTTAAGGTCAAACTGCCATCGCCTGCGAGATAGGCGATCCATTGTCCGTCGGGAGAAAAAATCGGAATCGATTCATGGGATTCTTTTTTTTCCCATGGAGTGATCGTTCCCGAAGCGAGATCGATTGCCGCAAGGCTGCTTGTCCGATAATGGTGTGCACACCCAGAACCGGGAACATAGGCGAAGACGATGGTTTTCCCATCGGGGGACCAGTCGTATTCAGGAAACGAGTTGCCAAATTCGGAGGCGCTGCGCACATAGTACTCATCATTTGTCAAAGGTTTCGGCTGAGGATTTGCAATGTCGATCATCCACAGGCGGTTGATCGATCGCTCTTTTTTGTAGATGTAGCTCAAATTTGCCGCATCATGGGTACAGTTTTCAGACATCATAAAAACGATACGATGGCTGTCGGGCGACCAGCGATAGGTTTCAATGGAGCTGGCAACGTGGGTGAGGGGAATCGCTTCTGTGCCTTGCGGGCTGATCAGAAAAAGTTCATTTGTGCCGGATCGATCGGAAAGGAACGCTATCCACTGTCCATCCGGCGACCATCGAGGTTGCGAGGTCGCTAGTTCAGGCGGGCAGAGGAGACGGGTTTTCGTTGGATCCTGAATGGAGCTGATGTAGATTCGTGAAAGAAAAGCGTCTTGGTTTGGATCGGGAGAGGGTTCGCTGACGACATAGGCCGCGAATTGGTGATCGGGAGAGAGTTGAAGATCGCTGATCTGCTTGACATTGACAATCTTTTCAACAGTCCAAATAGAATCCGCATCTGCCGTCCAACAGGACGGACAATACGCAGCAAAGAGCAAGAAGGCGCAGATGTGTTTAAATTTCATAAAGCCTCCAAGAGCTGATTTAGCACTGATATCTTAAAGTAGGCCTTTTTGTCCAGGCAAGAACCATCTGACCTAGGTCAGATGGTTCTTTTTTTTTCCGAAGATATTGCATAATTGATCCGAACTCTAATATTCTTGAAAGATGGGGTTGAGACGGGCAAGAGTATCTTTTCTTATATTTTTATCCCTTTTTTCTATCGGAAATGCGATATCGTTCGAACACGACCTGCATCTATTCTCTATTGCGGGCACCGGTTCTAGAACCATGATTTGTTTTCATGGCTATGGAGCAAACTATCAAATAGCTGAACAGCTTAAAAATTTGGATCTGATAGAGGCGACTCTTGTTAGCTTTAATTTTCCAGACTATGATCTTCAAGAAAAATCGTATGATCCTCATCAAGCAGCATTTGGAACAATCAACGAACTCCTACCCGCTTGTTTTGTTTTGAAAAAATATGTCATCGATGAAGGTCTTGATGCCGTTGACTTATATGGGTATTCAGCAGGTGGAGGAGCTTTAATCAACCTGATTTCAGTTCTAAATACCTCAAACTATAACATAGAGCTCGAGAAAATCGGGATTGGGGTTATAGAGAAGGAAAGGCTGTTAAAAGCTATTCAGAAAGGATTTATAATTTTGGACGTACCTCTTAAATCAGTGGATGAGATCATTGATAGGAGGGGAACTTCTCTTGAACTAGAAATTCTTGCTAAAAATTATCGGGATAACCATCTCCGTCCTATCGATAGCTTAGAATCTCTAAAGGGCTTGTCTCTAGATGTTATCTTATATTTCCAAGAGCCCGATGAAATCATTTTTAATCGGGACGATGCCATGTATATCAAGAGGCTCAAGGAAGCAAATAATCGCGGAACAACGTCGGTTATCATTGGAAATGAGGGCTCCCATGCGCCCCCTCATTTTTTGCTTTGGCAACTCTATTCTCAAAAAATAAAAATTTCTGAGTAGGGTCCCGAAATCGATTGAAAGAGTCTCTTAGACTTTTTTGGCTTGCAGGCGGTCGTATTCCTCTAGCGCTTTTGTGATGGCATTGGGTTGGGGGAGGGGGAAGATGCCAAGAGATTGTCTAAATTGAGAGAGCAATGTGTCTTTTTTGATGAGACCAGTTGCTGGATTGATTTCATCGAAATTAAATCCCACTTTTGTAAGTAGGTCTAAAATGAATTCTTTTAAATCGTCTTCCGAAAGATCGGTTTTGCGAATATGTCCTTGTAATTTTTTATCTCCAAAAGAAATTTGGGTGAGCGGATCGCTAAAATTAAGATTAAATGGGATTTTAAATTTATTATTTACATAAAATTTAAACCAAATTTCTGAAGTTATATAAATTAATGCGCGGACACTTGATTTAATCGTTGGCGGGGTAAAAAAATGTCCATTTTCCATATAATCTGTGATTTTCAATCCATTTACATTGCTAATTATCGGTTTTGTCATTAACGATACCATATCAATGTCGTCTTTAATATATTTTTTATAAATATCGCAGGCATGATACTTTAGCTTGAGCATTAATTGAATGCAGAAGTTAAATTCATTATGCAGTTCATGGGATTGTTTTGAAATTTCTTTTATTTTTTCAAATAATTCTTCCGTTATCGCATTTACATCAAATTTAGGTCTGAAAAGAAATAGTATTGAAACGCTCTCTGGTTTATTTTTTGAAATTAATTTTTTAATTAAGTCTGTTATATCATATTCTATTAAAAACCGTTTGGCGCCTAATATGGTTAATTCGTTTTCAAGTTCTGGTGCGGTTTCGATGCATTCTTTAATGGTTTTTACAAAGTCTTCCAGCTGCGTTTTTTTAATTAATATTATTTTTTCTTTATAATTTTCAACAGATGAATGATCGATATCATATGTTAAATTGTCAACAAATTGTTGGAAAAAGGGTTCTAAGAGGTTCTTATCTAATCCTAAATGCTGCCATCTCCGGCAGACTAGAGATAGGGTTTCTAATGGCACTCCATACCCTATTGCATGAGAAAAAATAGGAAATAGGCAATCGGATGGAAGGGTTGAAAAAGAGGCAGGTTCCTGCGCGGAAGCCTGTAGATTATCTGTATTGACTTTGGTGACAGTCATGAAAAGCTCCTTCAACTTTCATTGGATTAAAGATCTCATTAGAGTTTAATTTGTTTTCTATTATTTTCAATTAAAAAATAATTTTAATATTAGATGGAATATCGCTTTTTTCTTTGAAAAAGTGTGATGATGCCGATTTTGTAAGCGCGCAGTGGCTTCTTAGAGACTGTCGTTGAATTAAGGCTTCGTCGATTTTGGGGATTATTTTGGCCGATTTTGCATTCTTTTTTAGGGGGTAATATACGCAAGTTGATATTACCCCCTAAAAAAGAATGCAAAATCGGCTCAAAAGAACCCCAAAATCGACAGAAGCTTAATTTCAACGACAGTCTCTTAACGAGGGGTTTGGGTTTCGGCGTAGATGACGCTTGCGATTTGATTGAGATCGTCAAAGATGGCAAAAATGTCTGAGGTGGAGGGCATCTTGCCGTTATTGACGGCGATCATGAATTCGATCAAATGGCCATTGCTGCCGTTGATGAATCCCGCCAGGGTTTCGGTGGTTAGAAAAAATTGGCCGGTCGCTTCGTTCAAGGAAAAGCCGGTTCCCGTTTTGGCAAAGACATTGCCGTCTGCGCCGGTGCCGGTTTTGAAATCGGCGAGGGATCCATCGACGCCTAAAATGGGCAGAGCGTTGTAAAAATGTTGGAACTGGGTTGGGGGGAGCCTACGGATATACTCCAGGAGTTGGACTTCCGCTTGGGGCGTCGCTCGGTTTTCATCGCCTCCCGCTGCATCGATGAATACAAAGGTGTCGGGAGAGAGTTTGACCTGGCTGGTCAAGAAAGTGCCGATGAGGCGCATCCCTTCCTCGTAGGTCTTTTGGCCGTTGCGCGCCGCCAGCAAAAGAGGGACGAGGTTTGCCCCTAAATTATGGCTGACTTTGAGGATCAGTTTTGCGTATTCATAGAGGGGCGGGGATCTTAAAAGGGCAACCGGTTGCATATCCTGGAAGTCATCGGGAAGAGGGGTCGATCCATTCTCGGGTTGCTGGATGGCGATCCCTTGGGCGCGCAAAGCCTGAATAAAAGCGGCCTTTGCAAAGTCCTTGGGATTTTGGATAATCGAGGTGCGCACGACATCTTTTTGACCGAGGGGAATCTGTCCGCGCACGAAGAGGGTTTTACCTTGTTTTTCCGTGGTGATTTGAATGTCCATTTCTTGGGTTTTAGAAACGGTCGTCACTTCGTTAATTACCGCATATCCGGGGGCTTGAGGGCGCCAGGATAAGGCAGCTGGTTTTCCTTCTTGGGTGGGATTGATGATCAGATCGATCGCATTGTCGTTGATCAGGATCGGCGAAAGGAGCGCCTCCCGTTTTTCGGTGGTATTAAAGAGGCGGTCGTCGATGGCGATATCTCCGTAGATCTCTTTAATCCCTTTTTTGCGCACCTGCTTGGCGAGTTCGTTGAGCCCGGCCAGAGGATCTTGAGGGGTTAAAATGGCTCCGGGAATATTGTTGGCGATCAGGTGATCTAAGTTGGTGAAGGCGATGGTGTCGGGTGTGTCTTGCCGCCCTCCCAGGGTCAGATCTCCTTGGGCCACTAGGACCAGGTTTCCATTCAGCCGTCCCTCTTTTATCGGGCCGAGGGCAAACACGGGCGTTTTAAATCGGTAATCGTCGCCATAGGCATGTAAAAGAGCGGCAATGGAAAAGAGTTTGGTTGTCGAGGCGGGAAGGAAAAGTTTATCGGAATTGAGGTTAAAGAGCTCTTTGTTTGTGTTGGTGTCTTTGGCGAGCAGTCCCCAGTTGGCGTGCCGGTATTTATCCTGCTGCATGATCTGCTGCATCTTTTTAGGCAGTTCTTTTTCGGCGGCTTCTAGAGAGAAAAAAGATAAAGCCGCCGCCATCAGGGGAATTGTCGCTCGCATGTGTCAAGTCCAGGTGAGATTGGATGAAGATTGGTATTCGTTCACCCGGGTTTCAAAAAAGTTTTTCTCCTTGCCGAGGTCGATCGTCTCGCTCATCCAGGGGAAGGGGTTTTTGGAGCGGTAATGGGCTTTTAAGCCGATCCGCTCTAATCTTCGGTCGGCGATGTATTGCACATAATCGCGGAACATGGGGGCGGTGAGGCCCAAAATGCCTGTGGGCAGGCAGTCTTGCGCATAAAGAATCTCTAGTTCGACCGCTTCCTTGACGAGGTCGGTGATGTGGGTCTGAAAAGCGGGCGACCAGAGCTGGGGGTTTTCCTCTTTGATCCCATTGATGAGATCGATTCCGAAGTTGAGATGGATCGTCTCATCGCGCAGAATGTATTGGAATTGTTCCCCGATGCCGGTCATCTTGTTCTGTCTGTGGAACGAGAGAATCATCACAAATCCGCTATAGAAGAAGATCCCTTCCATGATGATGTAGAAGCCGATCAGATTTTCCAGGAACTTTTGGGCGCCTTCGGTGGTGGCGGTGGTGAAATCTTCGCACAGGATGTGCTCGGTGAGCCGCATCTCAAAGGCGTCTTTATTGTGGATCGAGTTGACCTCGTTATACATGTTGAAGATCTCGCCTTGATCGAGAGCGAGGGATTCGACGATGTAGTGGAAGGTATGGGTGTGGATGGCTTCTTCGAAAGCCTGTCTGAGAAGATACTGGCGCGCCTCGGGATTGGTGACGTGTTTAAAGATGGCGAGGGCGATGTTATTGCCGACGAGGCTTTCAGCGGTGCTGAAAAAGCCGAGGTTGCGCATGATGACCCGTCTTTCATCTGGGGAGAGTTGATTGGACTTCCACAGTTCGATGTCTTTGCCCATGGGCACTTCTGTGGGCATCCAGTGGTTGGCGCAGCCGTTGAGATAGTGCTCCCAGGCCCATTTGTATTTCAGGGGCATGAGTTGATTGACGTCGACCTGGTTGCAGTTGATCAGCCGTTTTTCATTGACATTGACGCGCTTGTCGGCGCCCCCTTCCTTTTTTTGTTGGGATGGGGAGGATAATTTTTCTTCGAAACCGATCATATATAACCCCTTTTTATTATTGGCAGCTTTCGCAGCCCTCTTCTAGGCTGCAACTCTTTGGTTTTTCGTCCTCGTTCGACTTCGATTGCGCTGGAAGCGGATTTGCTCTTCATCCAACGGGGTTGCAGTCCGCGCTTGTTCACATCGGTTGTCGATTTTTCGATTTGCGTAGCGGCTAGGGTGCGCAAATAGTAGTTGGTCTTGAGTCCCTTGACCCAAGATAACAGATACATCTGGTGGAGTTTTTTACCGCTGGGTTCAGCGAGGTACATGTTCAGCGATTGGCCCATGTCGATCCATTTTTGCCGCCTGCTTGCGCATTCAATGATCCATTCGGGGTCGATTTCAAACGCTGTGAGAAAAACTTGCTTGATCTCTTGCGGGAATCCGCTCGATTTCCGCAATCGATCCGTCGAAGTATTTGAGATCGTCGAGCATCTCGCTATCCCAAAGGCCGAGTTTTTTTAACTGCTCGACGAGATAGAGATTGGGGATGGTGAACTCTCCGGAGAGATTGGATTTGACAAAGAGGTGTTTATACATCGGTTCGATCGATTGGGTGACTCCGGTGATATTGGAGATGGTGGCGGTAGGGGCGATCGCCATGGTGTTGCTGTTGCGCATCCCATGTTTTTTGATCGAGTCGCGCACAGGGGTCCAGTCTAAGGCGGAGCTCCGGTCTACATCGAGGTGGCCGCCCCGCTCTTTTTCGAGAAGGTCGAGGGTATCTATCGGCAGCAAGCCCCGATCCCACTTGGATCCTTTATAAGAGGAGTAGGGTCCCCGCTCTTTGGCCAGCTCGCTGGAAGCGAGGATCGCATAGTAAGCGATGAGCTCCATGCTGGTATCGGCAAACTGCACGGCTTCATGGCTCGCATAGCTGATATTTTGGATGTAGAGGGCATCTTGGAAGCCCATGATGCCGAGGCCGATCGGTCGGTGGCGGTGGTTGGAATGTTTGGCTTCCGCGGTGGGGTAGAAATTGATGTCGATCACGTTATCGAGCATCCGTACGGCGGTGTATATGGTGGATGCCAGCCGTTTTTGGTCGATCCCTTTTTCGGTCATGTGCTCGACGAGGTTAATCGAGCCGAGATTGCAGACGGCGGTCTCTTGCAGCGAAGTGTTGAGCAAGATTTCCGTGCAGAGGTTCGAGCTGTGGACGACGCCCACATGATCTTGAGGGGAGCGGATATTGGAAGGGTCTTTAAAGGTGATCCAAGGGTGGCCTGTTTCGAAGAGCATGCTGAGCATTTTGCGCCACAGCTGCACAGCTTCGATCTTTTTAAAGAGCTTGATCTTGCCCTCTTCGACCATCTGTTCATATTCTTGATACCGTTTTTCAAAAGCGATCCCGTAGAGATCGTGCAGGTCGGAAGTGTCGTTGGGGCTAAAGAGGGTCCACATGCCGTTGGCGGCCACCCGTTTCATGAAGAGGTCAGGGATCCAATTCGCCGTATTCATGTCGTGCGTGCGCCGCCGCTCATCGCCGGTGTTCTTGCGCAGTTCGATGAAATCTTCGATGTCGAGGTGCCACGTTTCGAGGTAGGCGCACATGGCCCCTTTCCGTTTTCCCCCTTGATTGACAGCCACTGCCGTGTCGTTGGCGACCTTTAAGAAGGGGATCACCCCTTGGCTGCGGCCATTGGTCCCCTTAATGAGGGCGCCTGTAGCGCGCACGTTCGTCCAGTCATTCCCGATGCCTCCCGCCCATTTCGACAGTTGGGCATCGTCGGAGATGATTTTGAAGATATTGCCCAAGTCATCCATGACCGTAGAGAGGTAGCAGGAGCTGAGCTGGGAATGGGTCGTGCCGGAATTGAAGAGGGTAGGCGTGCCGGAGACGAAGAGAAACTTGGATAACACATCGTAAAATTCGATTGCGCGCTGGTTTTTAGCCTCTTTTTCATTGAGGGCAAGCCCCATGGCGACGCGCATCCAGAAAATCTGCGGCGTTTCCAGCCGCTTGTCTAATTCATGGATGAAGTAGCGGTCGTAGAGTGTTTGCAGCCCGAGATATGAGAATTGATCATCTCTTTGGAGCTGCATGGCGGTAGCGAGCATGTCGAGATCGTAGTCGAGGAGGGAGGGGTTGATCCGCTGATAGGAAATGGCCTGTTTGATGTATTTTTTAAAATATTGGCGGTGAGTGGATTCTAGAGAAGGATCCGAGGCGGAAATGCCGAGGGTTTCCCGATAGGTGAGATCCAAAAGGAGGCGCGCCCCTACTTTGGAATAGGCCGGTTCGATCTCGATTTTAGAGCGGGCGGCCATGATCATGGCTTGGTCGATTTCGCTCTCTTTGACCCCCTCGTAAAAATTCATGATGGCATTTTCGAGCAGTTCTTCCGCAGAGGTCACTTCCTCTAAGCCGCGGCAGGCAAATTTCAGCTTATTGCGGAGTCCTGCATCGGTAATGACCGCCTGGGTCTGGTCTAGGCGAGTGATTTTGAACTCGCGCGCGGGCAACTCTTCCAGGACTTCCTTTTCTTCGACGGGGGATGTTGTTTGCTCTCCTAAAGAGGCGCGGTAGAGGATGTAATCCTTGGCGATATTGAAAAAGCCCTCGCGCATCAGCTGTTGTTCGATTTCATCTTGGATCAGGCCCACGTGCAGGGTCTGTCCTGATTTGGAGAGGCCCACCGCGCGGGCGACGATCTTCTGGGTCAAGAGATTGACCGCATCGATGATCGCTTGCGGAGAGGGGCCGTCGATGTGGCGCGTGCGGCGGAATGCCCCTTCGATGGAAGAGGCGATTTTCATGGGATTAAAGCGCACCAGGCTGCCATCTTTGCGCTTGATTTTTAGGTTCTGCGGAGAGTCTTCGCGCAGGGCCTTATGTTGATCGCGGTAGATGATATAATCGCGGGCGACATCGTGGTATCCCCTCTTCATGAGGACAACTTCCACCATGTCTTGGATCCCCTCCACCGTCAGACAGGCCCCTTTAGCCGCAAGAGAGAGTACCTGCGCCACAACGAAATCTGCCACTTCTGCGACGTTTTGTTCGATTTCCTCAGGAAGAGGCTCGGTTTTGGGCACTTTTTTTGTATCTCGGAAAGCGGCTTCCAGGGCGCGGTAGATCCGCTCTCTTCTAAAAGGGACGAGCGTGCCGTTGCGCTTGACGACGGTGAAAGCGTTTTGTTTGTCTTTCATGTCCTGGTCCTTATTTTGCGTCTCTTTGCGATTCGAGAGCGTGGATACGGAGGAATCTGGGGAAAAGGGGGATGATTTGGCCATGGGGTTTAAGCTCTCCTATTGTGGGGTCTACTATATATTGTGGTGTTTTCTCTTTATATACACCATATATAGTAGTCAAAAGCTTTTAGTCTAGCAAAAAAAATCCGTTTTAAAAAAATTTTTCCATCTTTTTACAACCCTTGTAAAATGAATGGATTGTATGCTAGATTTACAGATATGAAGCAAGTGTATCTCATACCCAATATCATCACCGCCTTTGGCCTTGCATGCGGCTTGTTCGTGATTTTTAAGGTCAACATGGTTGAGCCCGGCTCGGGGACGTATCAGGTGTTGCATGCTTCTACGCTTCTGCTCCTTGTGGCCGCTTTCGCCGATCTGCTCGATGGAGCGGTGGCGCGGGTGATCCGCGCTGAGAGCGAATTTGGATTTATGTTCGACTCGCTCGCCGATGCGGTCTCCTTCGGGGTTGCTCCCTCCGTTTTATTGCTCAAGAGTTTATCTTTGGAGCAGGGGACTGGGCTCTCTTTTTTCGCTGTCATAGGGGTTATGCTCTATTCGATTTGCGGGGTGCTCCGCCTCGTGCGCTTTAATGTGAAAGCCGCTGAAGCGAAGGGGAATGTCGATGAAAAAGCGGCCCAGAAAAAACATTTTACCGGATTGCCGATTACCATTTCAGCCTTGGCCGCTGTCTCCGCGAATCTCTTTTGCGCATCGCCTTTAGGAGAAAAGTTGCTCCCGTTCTCTCCGAGCTCTCGGGCGATTGTGCTGACTTGTTTGATGGTCGTCTTGGGCTATTTCATGGTTTGCCGTTTAAAATTTCCGAGTGTGAAGGCGCTGCATTTCCGCGTGCCCTCTTTTCAGCTCGTGTTTTTTACGGTCATCTTAGCGATCTTTATCCTATACGGCATTCTCTATTTTTTCCCCGTGATCCTCATCGTCGCTTCTTGGGGTTATATTGTGCTCGCCCTTGTCTTATCTACGATCCGTTTGATTGCCGGAAGAAAGTCTAAAACATTAGAGGATTTTGAACCTGATCACGACGATCTCGACTAGTACCCAAACGCAAAAATTTTCGGCGTTTCGGCTGCGTCAAAGCCCCGGGGTTGAAGTCCCGCAAAAGGGGTTGTATTGGTTTAATACTACCCCTTTTGCGGGACTTCAACCGCGGGAGCTTTCACGTCAGCTGAAACACCGAAAATTTTTGCGTTTGGGTACTGGTACCGAAATATGATCCTCATCGTTGGCGGTTGTTTACTTGCCCTAGCCGGGTTGTGGCTGGGGATGCAGGCCCAAAGCAAGCTCAAGATGCTTGCTATGCGCTGTCAATTGGCCGAGGAGAAGGCGAGGCGTTTGAGCGCATTGGAAGCAGAGAACATCTCGCTTCAAGCCCAGCTGATCGCAGCTCGTGAGAAATTAACCCTCGTTGAAGAAAAGCTGACCGAAGCGTTTAAAGTGCTCTCGGCCGATGCTCTCGAACAAAATAACCGCCGCTTTCTCGATCTAGCCAAGGTTTCCCTGGAGAAATTTCAAGAGGGGGCCAGGGGAGATTTAGAAAGAAGGCAGCAATCGATTGCCGATTTAGTTACTCCTGTCAAAGAGACGCTCCACAAGCTCGATCAGGGGATGCGGCAGCTCGAGAAAGAGAGCAAAGGGGATAGAGAAGCTCTGAAAACACAGGTGCGCTCTCTCCTTGAAACAGAAACTCATTTGCGCCAAGAGACGGCAAACCTTGTCAAAGCGTTGCGCACGCCGCTGATCCGCGGGCGCTGGGGGGAGATTCAACTGCGGCGGGTTGTCGAGCTGGCCGGGATGTTGAATCACTGCGATTTCTATGAGCAGGAGCTAGAGGTCAATGAAGAGGTTCGCCTTAGGCCCGATTTGATTGTGCGCCTGCCGGGCGGGCGGCAGGTGATTGTGGATGCAAAAACGCCTTTAGAAGCCTACTTGGATTCTGTTCAAACTCAAGACGAGAGCGTCAGAGTGTCCAGACTCAAAGATCACGCGCGGCTGGTGCGAAGCCATGTCCAGAGCCTGAGCAAGAAGGCTTATTGGGAGCGCTTTCAACCCACGCCCGAATTTGTCATTCTCTTCCTTCCCTCGGAAGCTTTTTTTAGCGCGGCATTAGAATACGACCCCTCTTTGATCGAAGCGGGCGTCGATCATAATGTGATCCTGGCGACGCCGACCACCCTCATCGTGCTCCTCCGCGCGATCGCTTATGGTTGGAAACAAGAGAGCCTTTCCCGCCATGCCCAGGAGGTGAGCGATCTCGGACATGAGCTTTATAAACGGATTGCCGATATGGGCAGCCATTGGTCTAAGATGGGCAGGTCGCTTACGAGCGCTGTCGAAGCCTATAATAAAGCGGTGGGTTCATTGGAAACGCGTGTCCTTGTCACCGCGCGTAAATTTAAAGATTTAGGCGCCGCTTCCTCCGTCCTAGAAGCGGAGGGGATCGAAGTGGTGGAGAAAATTCCCCGTCTAATCCAAGCCCCCGATATGCAGCCGGCTCTAGAGCCAACGCTTGCGCCGGAAAATCACCAGACCTAAAACGCTAAGGCCTGCGATGAGGATCAAGATGAAGAAAAAGGCGTAGCCGCCGTGGGCAAGAGGAAGATTGACGTTCATCCCATAAAGGCTAGCGATGATCGTCGGGATGCTGAAAATGATCGTAAGCGAAGTGAGCAGCTTGATGGTCTTGTGCAGATTATTGGTGAAGATAATTTGATACGAATCCCTTAGACTCCGGATACTTTTAATGGCGATATTGCAGAGTTCTTCAGATTGCTTGACGGCATTGAGCAAGTCCTCGAGCAATTCTTGGTCCTTTTCATAGAGATTCGTGTATTTTCCCGAGGTGATCGCCACGAGCACGGTGTGCATCGGAGCTAAGGTGGATATATACTGATTGAGAACTTCTTCGTGTTTTGTCAAAGCCGTAATATCGTCGCTATCGACGGTGATCATCTCTTTTTCCTGCTGCAGCACATTATGGCGCACTTTTTTGATCTGGAGGGTGAATTCCTGGGCGATTTTAAGGAGAAGATGGATGAGGAGCTTCGACTTTTCCAAGGTAGTGAGTTTGTTTTTTTGCATCACCAGTTTTCTGATGAGCAGGCTGCTATGAGGGGTGATGGTGATGAAGTAGCGGCTGGTGAGAATCATGGTCAGCGTCGAGGTGTATAGGCCAATCTCTTGATCTACCGGATATCGAGTGAAGATCAAGACATCCTGCTCGATCCTTTCAATCCGCGGCACTTCATACTTGTCGAGACAATCTTGGAGATCGGAGTATTCTAAGCCGGTGAGCTGGCCGATTTCATTCAGGTCTTCCGGGGTGGCTTCATCGACATGGATCCAACACCCCTCTTGAGATTGATCGAGAATAGTGAAATCCTGATCTTTCGAAGTTTTAAAATAGAAATGCAGCATCCGCCATCGCCTCGTCCGTAGACCTCTTTTGAAAGAGGCCTACTGATTGTAGCTATGGTAATTTTGCATTTAAATTGCAAGAGAGAAAAGAGGTGTGAAGGCCCGGGCATTCCTATTTTCGTGCCCGTGTGCGCATCCTATTGCCCATAAGCAATCAACATGATAGATAGGATAAACATGATACACATGATGGAAAAAGAAGAGGCGGCAGAAGCGGCATGCCGCTTTGCGGCTATTTTTTTATCATGCACATCATGCTTATCCTGCCTATCATGTTGATTGCTTTAAGCAACAATTTGGATATCAATGACTTATGCTAAATGTGCAGCAGTGGATGCTTGGAAACTTCTGCAGCCTATGACGGCTCCAGAAATAGAATTTTCTGTCAAAAAAAGTTATGGGTAATAGGATGCGCACACGGGCACGAGGAAGAGGTTATGCAAGAAGTCTATTGTTCGAGTTTTTCGATGCGCGCTTGCAGTTGTTCGATTTGCTTGACAAAGTCGCCGATCTTTCGCAGAAGCACCTGTTGGCGATTGTAGTCGCTCAGGGGCATGACGGGGCCGCCGGCGTATTTGCCCCCTTTGGGGATCGATTTGCTCACTCCCCCTCGTGTTGCGATGAGGGTATAGTCGGCGATTTCGACATGGCCAACCACGCCCGCCTGCCCTCCTAAGACCACATTTTTACCCGTCTTAGAGGATCCCGCGATCCCTGTTTGCGCCACGATGATGTTATCGGGTCCTAGGTTGACGTTGTGTCCGATTTGGACGAGGTTATCGATTTTTGTGCCTCGCGAGATGCGCGTGGTTTTGAATCTAGCGCGGTCGATGGTCGTATTTGCCCCGATCTCCACATCATCTTCGAGGATAACCGAGCCCAATTGTTCGAGTTTTGTATGGCGCCCCTGTGCATCGGTTAAATAGCCAAAGCCGCAAGAGCCGATGACGGCGCCAGGCTGTAGAATGACGCGGCTCCCCAAGGTGCAGTGTTCGCGGACGACAGCGTGGGAGAAAAGGCGGCAGTGGGAGCCGATGGCGACCGCAGGCCCTATCGAGACGAATGGCCCGATCTGAGTCCCATCGCCAATGACAGCCCCGCGGTCGATGACTGCGTAGGGTCCGATCTGCACGTCTTTGCCGAGGGTCGCTTCGGCGTGGATGACGGCAGTCGGATGGATGCCGGTGAATCCCGTTTGATGGGATTCCGAGACGAGGATGAGTTCGATGATTTTTTGAAACGTGCGCGAGGGATAATCTGAGATCAAGAAGTTTTTCCCTTCTAAAACAGGGGTCTTTGCATCGATGCAGACGACCCCTGCTTGCGTGTGGCGCATCGCCTCGCTATAGCGAGGATTAGCTAAGAAAGAAGCATCTTCCGGACAGGCTGATTCCAGAGAGTCTACCCCGGTGATGAGATGATGTCCATCGCCGATGAGTTTAGCTCCGGTGAGATCAGAAAGCTCTGCAAGTGTAAATTTCTTAGCTAATTTGTTCATTTTGCCTGGACTTCCTTTTTATTAGCGGAGGAGGCATCTGCCGTTTCCGCTTTCTTTGCTTGAACTTCTTTTTTAGCAGAGGAGGCATCTACTGTTTCCGCTTTTTTTGCTTGAACTTCTTTTTTAGCAGAGGAAGCATCCACTGTTTCTGCTTTTTTGGCTTCTTGATCAAAAGTTCTGTCCATCTCGGCGACGACGAGAGGGGTAATGTCTAGCTTGGGAGAATAGAAGAAGCAGGCTTCTTTATTGATGACCATATTCAATTTTTTCTCCTTAGCCACTTTTTCAGCCGCAGTGTTGATCGAAGCGCCGATGGTTTGGATGATCCGCATATTCGCTTGATTGAGCACTTGGTAATATTGATTCTGGTATTTGCCCAGGTCGTCATTCAACGTGCGGAATTTCACTTTGAGCTCTTCTTCCGCTTCAGGGGAGAGGCCGTCCAAGTATTCGGTGTCTTCAAGCTTTGCGGAGATCTCTTGCAGTTGCTTATCGGTCTCTTCCAAGAGATTAGCCATTTGCTTTTTAAGGGTTTCAAAAGAGGATTGCTCTTGTTTGCCGAACTTAGAATCGGTCACGCAGGTCGCAAAGTTGACAATCCCCATCACGGGTGTGGGTTCAGCTGCCAGAGCGCCTACCGACAATCCCAGAGTGGTTAATAGGCTGAGAAAAAACGTACGTCTCATATACATACTCCTTGTTGTTGACATAGTTGTTGACATATTTTAAAACTGTCCTCCCATGGAGAAGAAAAACTTGCGCACACTGCTGTGCGTGTCGGGATTGACGGGAAAGCCCATGCCGACGGTGATCGGTATCCGGTTGATGAGTTCGAGGCGGGCGCCAAAACCGTAACTGAGATTGTAGTTGCGGACATGGAAGCGTTTTAAGGAAACATTTCCAGCATCCGCAAAGATAAAGCCATCCAAAAATGGAAAAATCTCATGCAGGTACTCCACAGAAAAGAGCGAGGCGCTGATACCCCCCATCGGATCGCTGTTGGAAAATTGGGGGCCCAGAGCAAAAGCGCGGTAGCCGCGCACCGACGTTTCACCGCCCAGAAAGAAACGCTCGCTCATGGGGACGTCCGTCGCTGTAGGGGTTCTCCAGAAAGGTTCGATGAATCGGAAATCGAAACGGTATTTCATGATCCCCCTTTTCCAAAGAGAAGTGTAGTAGGTATTGAGGTATCCAAACCGGAAAAAGGTGAATTCCCCTCCAAGGCCGGCAAATTCCGCTTCGATCAGCGAGCGGAAGCCGTTATGCGGCTTGAGGTGGCTGTCTGTGGAGTCGAAACTGAGCGAGGATCCAATGGCGGAGATGATCCCCTCCACCCTTGCCTGTTTCCGCTCTTCCGGGGTTGCCCCGCGCGAGGTTGTATTATTGGAATACCGGATCCGGTATTTGGAGCCGAATGACCAGTAGCGGGTCAGGGGATAGGAAGCGTACAAGCTAAAGCCCACGGTATCGATGTCGTAGTCTTTGGATTGGAGGCCGCTGCTCGTTTTGGCGATTTCGAACCCGACTCTCCAGAGGGTATCGCGGAAGTAAGGGGTGAGCCAAGAAAGGGAATAGGCGTGCTGCTTGGTGCCAAAGCTGGCGCGGGCATGGACATATTCGCCGCCGCCGCGGAGAGCAGAGAGGCCGTCATGAAAGATTTTCGGAATCCCCTTATAATTGAAGTTGTTTTCAGCGATGTCGAGACCGCCAAAAATCGAATCGGCCGTGCTAAAGCCGCAGAAGAGGCTCATGTTTCCTGTGGTCGTTTCTTCCACTTCGATGTAGACGTCTCGGTAGTTTTCGCCGAGAGATTCATCATCTTGCGTTCTCACGGCATAGACGTTGACGCTGCTGAAATAGCCGATATTTTCGAGTTTTTGTTGGGTTGCTTTCAGTTTGGCGGAGTCGAACGTTTCTCCAGGAACGAGGAGCGATTCGTGTAGGATGACGCGCGTTTGCGTTTGGGTGTTGCCGAAGACGCGGATGATTCCGATGGTGTACTGCTCTCCCTCGCTGATCTGGAAGTGGACATTGTAAATCGGCTCATTTTCGACGAGATGGGTTTCGTACTGGACGTTGGCGTCGATATATCCCTTGCGCCCGTACATATCCTTAATCGCCTGCATCGTCTCACGCAATTTCTCAGGGGAATAAGTCCCTTCCGGCCGAGATAAAAAGCGGCTTTCGATCTCTTCATCCGTAAAGAGCCGATTGCCATCGAAGGTGATCTTGCCGAAATGGTAGAGAGGACCCCGATCTGCCGTGATTTCGATGATGATTTTTCCTTCCGACTCCGCTTCGCGGATCTGGATGTCGATGCGCGCATCGGCATAGCCCTTATTTTGCAAGAAATTGACGATCGTCAATTGATCTTGGTCCAAGGCCTCTTCATGATAGGTGCCTGTACCCGTTAGCCAGCTGGTGAACAAGCTATATTTTTTCGTGTAGATCATCTCCAAGAGTTCGCTGCGCTCTTGCTTGGTAAACCCATTGAAAATAATGTTGTCGATATGCCCTGAACGCCCCTCGTGCACGGTGATTTCGATATCGATTTGATTCGTTTTTGGATCCGGGTGCAATGTGTATTGCAGCTGCGATTCGAAGTAGCCCTTTTTGATATAATACTCTTTAACTTTGTTGAAGGCTTTATTGAAGGTTTGTCTGTTAAAAGTGGCGTGGGGTTTGATATCGAGTTCTTTTTGAAGGGTCTTTGTTTTAATGTGCGCATTGCCTTCCCAGGTGATGGCTCGGATCGAGGGTTTAGGCCAAATTTTGAGAGAGATGTATACCTCGCCGTTTTGCACGTCCACAGAGGGTTCGACCCGGTCGTATTCTTCGGCAAGCGTCTTAAGATCCATATCAAACGTCAGCTGGGAAAAGGGATCGCCTACCTGTGTTTTGAGGCGGGACGACACCGCTTTGGGATCGAACGATGTTTGAGGCGGGAGGTTTTCCATCGTGATATCGATGTGGGCGACCGTCCGATTTTCATATGCCTCCTCCACCGCAGGATCGGCGGCAAAAAGGCAGGGGAGCGGAACGCAGGTGAACAGCGCCAGCGATAGCAAAGGGAGTAATCTTTTATTCATAGAAAAGTCGGTTTTTATTTGGGCACAGCTCAAAATGGGATCTCTAATACTCCCTCTCTAGGCGAAGTCTATGGATTGTAGAGAATCAAAAGGAATATTTGCAACTGTCTTATTATTGGAGGATAAGAACCTATCTCAGTAAAAAGTTTCAGTCGATTTTCGGGTTCTTTTGAGCCGATTTTCGATCCAAATTGTGGGGACAATATACTTTTGTCGATATTGCCCCCACAATTTGGATCGAAAATCGGCCAAAATAATCCCGAAAATCGACGAAAAATTTTACTGAGATAGGTTCAAACTCAACTTTTTAGAAGGATTGCCGGCCTGTCAAGGCGCGGCTAAGAGTGCCGCCATCGACGAAGTCCAGCGTGCTGCCCATGGGCAATCCAAAGGCTAGGCGGGAAACGGATACCCCTAGGCTGCTCAGTTGTTGCTTCAGATAGAGGGCGGTGGCATCGCCTTCTAAGGTAGAATCGAGGGCGATAATGATTTCTTTAATACAAAGGGTTTGGATCCGATTTTTGAGACGATCGAATTGCAGATGTTCCGGAGCGCGCCCATCGAGAGGGGAAAGAAGTCCTCCTAAAACATGGTACAGGCCGCGGTAAGAGCGGGTTTCTTCTAGAGTGAACGCATCTTTAACGGAAGAGATGATGCACAAGATCTGCGCGTCTCTTCGGGCTGGATCACAGAAAGCGCAATGATTCTCTTCCATCAAACAGTTGCATTCCGGACAATGGTGAATTTTATTTTTAATCGAGGCGACCAGGGAGCCGAAATCCCCTAATTGTTTTTCCGACCATCTCAGCAGTTCGAAGGCGAACCGTTCTGCTGTTTTACTGCCAACGCCCGGCAATTTTTTTAAGAAGGCCATCAGATTCAAAAGATCGGAGGGGTATTTAGACATGGATGATCCCAGGGTTATATAGATTACATGATACTCAATAAAAGCTTAAATTGCTTCTTGAACCTATCTCAGTAAAAAGTTTCAGTCGATTTTCGGGTTCTTTTGAGCCGATTTTCGATCCAAATTGTGGGGACAATATACTTTTGTCGATATTGCCCCCACAATTTGGATCGAAAATCGGCCAAAATAATCCCGAAAATCGACGAAAAATTTTACTGAGATAGGTTCTTATCTTGCAATTCCCTCTTTCATTTTTTTGGAGGAATGGGGTAAAATTAGTTGCAGTTTACAGTTAATTTTTTAATGAGATGCATATGCACTTTAAGGCAAGGATTATTGCCACAGGCTCCTATTTACCCGAGAGAGTGTTGACCAACCAGGATCTGGAGAAGATGGTTGAGACATCGGATGAGTGGATTGTGACCCGGACAGGGATGAAGGAGCGGCGCATTGCAAAAAAAAATGAATACACCTCCGATATGGGAAGGGAGGCGGGCTTGCAGGCTCTGGCCCGAGCCAATCTCGCTCCGGAAGAGATCGATCTTGTCCTGGTTGCAACGCTCACTCCCGATTATGCGTTCCCCAGTACGGCTTGTTTAATCCAAGGGCAGCTAAAAGCGACGCGCGCTGCAGCGATGGACATCCAAGCGGCTTGTACGGGTTATCTTTACGCCCTTTCCCTGGCTAAGGCCTTTATCGAATCGGGAACCTATCGCAATATTCTCATCATCGCTTCCGAAAAACTCTCTTCGATCGTCAATTACCAAGATCGCAATACCTGCGTATTATTTGGCGACGGCGCATCGGCTTGCGTGGTGAGCCATCGAGGGAAAGGATTGTGGATCAGGGATGTCTGCCTGGGGTCCGATGGAGAACTGGCTGAACTGATCGTGCTGCCCGCCGGAGGATCGCGCCTGCCGGCATGTGCCGAAACGGTCTCAGGCAATCTGCATTATTTGCGGATGGATGGAAAAGAGGTGTTTAAGCATGCGGTTCGCCGGATGGAATCGGCCTCAAAGTTGTGTCTAGAGCGCGCCGGTCTTTCTGAAGCGGAGATCAGCTGGCTCGTTCCGCATCAAGCGAATATACGGATCATCGAAGCGATGGCCAAGCGTTTTTGTGTGCCTATGGAGAAGGTGTTTATGACGATTCATAAATACGGCAATACGTCGGCCTCTGCGATAGGGATCGCTCTCGATGAACTCTTGCAGACGCATCGGATCCAATCAGGGGAGAATCTGCTGCTCACCGCGTTCGGGTCGGGCATCACATGGGGCTCCTCTATTCTGACTTGTGGAGGCGGCGGCGAGGGTGAGTAAAAAGATCGCGTTTCTCTTTCCCGGCCAAGGGGCTCAATATGTGGGCATGGCCAAGGATTTTTATGAGCAATATCCCCTTGCTCGGCAAACCTTTGAGGAGGCCGAGGACTTACTCGCTGTTTCCTATTCGAAGCTCATTTTTGAAGGGCCTGCAGACCAGTTATCGCTGACCAAAAACAGCCAGGTGAGCATCTATGTCGCGAGCATCGCCATTTTGCGCTGTGTGCAGGAGCAGTTCCCTCCTGTACAGCCGGCTGTCTGCTCCGGGCTGAGTTTAGGGGAGTACACGGCTCTTGCCGCCGCGGGGAAAATGACGTTTGCCCAAGGCTTGACCCTGGTCCACGCCCGAGGGAACTACATGCAGGAGGCCTGCGAGCTGATGCCGGGCACCATGCGGGTGGTCATGGGGCTGGATGAGTCGGCGGTAGGGAAAATCATCGCTCCCTTTGCCAATGTCTGGATCGCCAATTTAAATTGCCCGGGACAGGTAGTGGTTGCGGGGACCCTAGCGGCTATCGAAGCCGCAGCGATCGCCCTGAAAGAACAGGGCGCCAAACGGGTTCTTCCCCTCGATGTTTCGGGCGCTTTCCATAGCGGCTTGATGGCTGCAGCCAGGGAAAAACTTGCCCCGGAAATCCATGCCGCTTCTTTGACGGCGAGCGGCGTTGACCTGGTGATGAATGTTCCTGGAGGATATGTTCAGACGCTCGATGAGATCAGAAATCATCTTGTGATGCAGGTGACGAGCCCTGTGCGTTGGGAAAAGGGGATTCGAGCGATGATGGAACAGGGGGTTGATTTGTACCTAGAAATGGGATGCGGCAAGACTCTATCCGGGATGAATAAAAAAATCGGAGTGGCCGCTCCTACCTGGAGCATCGAAACAGTGTCTGATTTGTCGCAGATGGAGAAGCTGTTATGCAGTTGTTGAAAGGGAAAAGAGCGCTTGTGACGGGCGGCACGGCGGGAATAGGCAAAGAGATCGCTTTGACTTTTGCCAAACAGGGCGCCCATGTCTGTATTTTCGGCACTCACGCGGAGCGCGCACAGCAAGCGATCGAGGAGCTGAGCAAGGTAAAAATCGATCCCGAGCAGTCTTTTTGTTATCAAACCGTGGATGTCTCCCAAAAAAAGGCCGTAGAGGAAGCGGTTGCGCGTCTGCTGGCCGATTGGCCGGATGTCGATGTGTTAGTGAATAATGCCGGGATTACCCGCGACGGCCTGCTCATGAAGATGAGCGAGGAAGATTGGGATGCGGTGATCGATATCAATTTGAAGTCGGTATATAATCTATGCCAGGCTCTTGTCCGGCCCATGCTAAAAGCCAGACGGGGAAAGATCATCAATATCTCATCCGTAATTGGCTTGACAGGAAATGCGGGTCAGGTTAATTATGCTGCTTCCAAGTCGGGAATAATTGGCTTTACCAAAGCTCTCGCACAGGAACTCGCCACGCGAGGTATCTGCGTCAATTGCATTGCGCCTGGATTTATCAGAACGCGCATGACGGATATCCTCTCAGAGGCGCAAAAAGAAGGGATTCTCAAAAAGATTCCGATGGGAAAAATGGGATCTCCCGAAGATGTGGCGAATGCGGTGTTGTTTTTTGCAAGCGATCTGTCTAACTACATCACTGGACAGGTGCTTACTGTAGACGGCGGAATGGTGATGTAATATTAAAGAGGAAAAGTTCATGTCAATAGATCGAGAAGTAATTGATATCGTTGTCGAGCAGCTCGGCGTAGATGCTAGCGATGTCACCTTGCAAAAATCATTTGTCGAGGATCTAAATGCGGATTCCCTGGACCTCACAGAGCTAATCATGACATTCGAAGAGCGTTTCGGTTTTGAAATTTCTGAAGAAGAAGCGGAAAAACTGAAAACGGTTGGCGATGTCGTCGCCTATATTGAAAAGAAAAAGGGTAAGTAGCTTGAGAAGAAAAGGGACTAAAGGGACCTAAAGGACCAAAGTGTTCTTAGGTCGCTTAGGTCCTTTTAGTCCCTTGAACCTATCTCAGTAAAAAGTTTCAGTCGATTTTCGGGTTCTTTTGAGCCGATTTTCGATCCAAATTGTGGGGACAATATACTTTTGTTGATATTGCCCCCACAATTTGGATCGAAAATCGGCCAAAATAATCCCGAAAATCGACGAAAAATTTTACTGAGATAGGTTCTTTGGTCTTTTTTTTCTCTAACCAGCGCTATCCTTTATTACTATTTGGATGAAGAAATTGAAGTTGGTCGTCGCTTCTTTACCGCGGGATACCGCCGAGGCGATCTGGTCGATCGTGCGGAATAACTGCAAGGCGGTCGGATCGGGAGGGGATTCTTTCTGAGGGGCTTGTTTTTCGCGGATCTGATCGGGTAGCAGCCGCTGATAGAGCTGCTCATTGGCAAGCGCGGGATGGGATGCGGAAAAGGTCTTCAATTCCGTTCGCAGCTTGTTGAGATAGGCGAGAATGCGATTGGCATCGGAAGAACCTGCGATTTCCGAGAGTTGTTGATTTTCTAAGAGGATTTGCGGGCAGTTGCTGCGCGTCAGCGGGTTTTTCAGCACTTCTACGACCCATAGACGGGGTAGGGATAGAAAGAGGGTAGGATCGCTCCCTAATTCGGCGTCCTGTTTGCTTAATGTTTGATAGACCGTATAAAGAGCTTGAAGGGTCTCGGCATGGCGGCAGTGATAGACAAAGGCTTCTGTGGAGTTTTCGTAAACCCGCTTGAAGGCAAGTAAGGGTTGCTTGAGATTTTCAATAGAAGAGGTCTGTTCCACTTTATGAATTAGCTTTGCTAGTTCATCGGTCAATTCCTGCGCCGGCTTTTTCAGATAGGCTGAAACGAAGGAAAACTGGTTCAGGGGGGAGTTTTTATAGGTGGCTGTTCCATCGACTACTTTTTCAGCAAATGCGATATAGCGTTCTGTGAGATGGTCGATTTTTCTATTTAAGGTCGTTTTACAGATCTCATCGATTGCCTTAAGAAAGCCTATGCGGCTCTCTGTGCGATTGGAAACAGGGTCGGGATTGCTGAGGTCGGCAGCGAGGCGCTTGAGTCTAAGCAAGGGATTTGGGATCGGCTCTGCTTGGATGAAGCGATGAATAGCCGCTCTCTTTTTAAGATATTGATAAGTGAAAAAACAGAGGGTCGATGCTGCCACTGCTACTGCGAAAATAGCGATAGCCTGTTTGCCTAGCGCGCAAGAGGGGATGTAGCTCATGGAAGGGATCTTTGAAATGCTCATTAAATACTCTCATCAAAAATTTTGAAATCCGTTGCCGTTGGATCCTTCGGTACGTAACGGGGGCGTACAGAGAAGTCTGGGATCTCTTGCTCTAAATCATTTTCCGTAAAGAGATCGACGGCTAAGCCGGTTTTTTTTAAGAAGGCGGCAACCTCATTGTAACAGGTCTTGTCGCGCGACCAAGTGGTGACATGCGTTCCTCCGACGATCGGAACGAGGGCCGATTCTTTTCCGGGACTGCTGGGAAAGAGCGCCTGTTTAAATTGCTCGTCATGTGTTAAGGGGACGAGTTCATCGCCGCCAAAGCCTTGGGGGCTTTTCACATTGATCGTCATCAATTTATGCCCCCTGCTCTTTCTCAAGGCTTGCGCGTTATCACAATCGGGCAGGATAGCGCCTAAAACAACCGATGTGATGGTATAGACTTCAGGGATATTTTGCATGGTGGAGTAGATGATGAAGAGAGCTCTGTTTTTCAGGGTTTCACCTTCAGCGGCCTTTTTCCTAATGAGAACAGGGAGCCTCTTTGCTAATATTTCCGGAACAATATCGATAAAGTTATTGGGGGCCTGATCTACCCACCCGTTCACTTCAGGGTGTTTTTCTAAGAATGCACAGGTCGGAGCGGCGCCAAAGCATTGTCCTTTCGCAAGGATCAGGTGATCGGGAATCCCTTTGATTTGACGGATATAGCGATGGACGATTTCAATCGCGGCATGGATATTGGCGGTCGCATTTTTTCCCTTGCTGAGCCCCTTTCCACAATAGTTATAAGCAGCTACATGGATTCCTTCTAGCAGCAGAGCGAGCATTTCAGCAGGATTTTGTTGATAAGCGGCGGTTTGATTCATCGAAAGGAGGACGCAGCCTCGGACGGATGACTGTGCGCTTTGGGAAGGGAACACCTCGATGGAAGCAGTGGATGGGTTCGTCTGTGCCTGTTGCAGCCAGTGATTAAAGAATCCGATATCGCTTCTTTTGATCAGATAGAGATCTTTATCCACAGATTTGAGCGTCCACTGCGTTTTGCCCATTTCGAATTTTTCATAGATGTATTGGATCGCGGGAAGATGTTTTGTCCCCTTAAATTTTCGCTCCCGTTTTTTCCCGCCTGTCGTTTCTTCATGGATTGCATCGATGTAAATTCCTTTGTCCTTGAAATAAAAGCCGCCGATTTTTTTTTCATTGCTTTCCCCTTCTAAATCAAATGCAGCTAGGATGATTTTTTGTTCTTCCTGGCTGAGATTGCTTTCGAAGTAGGGGTGATGCCGGGGGTTGATGTGCGCTCGATTTTCCGCTTTTATAAATAAGAGTCCCGCCCATTCATCGAGTTCTAGCGCAACCAGCCCTCTTATTTTATAGAAATCGATCAGCTCCTTGTCTTTCCCCTCATCGAATAATGGGGGTTGATAGGGGATCATCAGACCTTGGCAAGCGCCAAGATCGGAGTTCACCTGCACGGGAACGGCATGGTGAAGATTGTTTTGTTCAAGATCAAAAGAGATCAGGATCCTCTTTCCGCCTAATCTTTCCAAGTCCCTTAAAAAGTGCTGCACATCGATATACATCGCATCGATCAGATCCCCTTGGTCGCTTTCCAATAATAGCTGCTCTGCCCCAATCAAATTAAAAGTATCATGTCTCCGCTGGGCGTCTTCAGGAGGCCAGGGTTTAGAAGGCATCTGCAGGATGGAGTGGCTGTTAATGAAGCTAAAGAGATGCACAAACGGATTAAAAAAATTATTTATCTTATTTAATAGAGTAAAAAAGGAGCGGTTGGGGACGAATAGGCAAGCGAGATGCCGAGGAGAAGGGCCATTTTGTTTGGCGACTTGCTCTGTTAAGCTCGCCAGCGTTGTTCTGATCGCCGCCTCCTGGGCTTTTAGCTGTTCTTCTTCCCCTTCTTTTTTAGCCTGCCGTTCTTTTGCCCTTCGAACGAAGGGGGAGGGAGAGCTCTCTTCTTTGTTGGATAAACCCTCTAGGGAGAAATAAGCATAGGCAAAGACGCCGCAGCAGGCAATGATAGCCAATGCACAGGGCAATCGATGATGGGATAAAATAAAATTGACTACTTTGCTTTCCCAGGCAGAATTCGAATAATTACAATTTATTTTTATCATTAGTAATATGGCCGTTTATTTTTAATTAACTATAATTGTATTTTAATTGTATTAATAAATATTAAAGATTGGATTTAAATATTTTTTAGATGTGCGTTTAATAATAATTGGTGATATAATACATAATTAACTAGAGGCTTAGTTTATTTTAATTATGAGGTTGTATGTCTATGTCATTTTTATATTCAGATATGGTTTCACGTATTTATGATAATTTTAATTTATACAACGGGTTCCTAGAGGCACAAAAAGCGGTTACCTGGTTTTTTTCGACCCCTCTCGCTAGCGTGGAAGCTCCTAAGCCCGTAGACGATTCGCCTGTACCCCATTCGGTTGCCGATCGAGTGAGGATGTGCAACGGCTCTTTGTCTCATCTCTCTCATCTAAAAGACGCAGTGGGCATTGTAGGTAAGGGGGAAGTCGATTCTTTGGATAGAAGGGTACGCGTGACCTATGTCAATGGAATCCTCACAGGAGGCCAGCAGTGTACGGATACGGCCAGCATGATTTCCTGGCTGCATGGGGATGTGCATGTCCGTTATGTGCATGCCAATACACAAGGAATGGCTATCGATCTGGCGAAATCTGTTTTGAACTTAGCCGGCCTAGAGACGGAAGAAGCGCGGCGGCTGAGCGATTTATGGAAGCGGCTCCTCAGCGAAATGGGCGGGGCGGACGATGCGCGCAATCAGATTATCCACTATGCACACTCTAGAGGCGGGATCATCACCAAGCTGGCTCTTGCTAATCTCACTGCTCAGGAAAAAAACCGCTTGGATGTGCGCACATTCGGATCGCCGGCTCCTATCGATAGAAGCGATTGTCCCCGCAATATCAACATCGTGTGCGAAGCGGATCCGATCCCTGTTCTCAATCCCGTCTCCTTGGTTAGAAATTATGCAAGAGGGAATGTGCAATTTGCGGATCCCATAAAAGAGGGGGGGCTTATGGAGCACGGCATTTTAGAGCCCGCCTATACCAAAGCGCTGACTGAAATGGGCAGGGATTTCGTGGACAAGTATGGTTCTGTAAATTAGTACTAGTAGGAACCCGACTTGACTTCGACCCACAGATCCCGGATCTTCTGTTCCGGGATCTGATTGCGGATAAAGTGAAATTTCTCGAACTGCTCGGGAGTGGAGCGGATGAGCGCTTCCGCTTCGCTGTCCATATGGAGATGGGGGATGGCATTTAACGTCGAGGGAAAGAAGCCGAACGTGTGGAAGTGGCTGGCGACATTCTCAGGGCGGTAGAGGAAGTTGATCAACCGGTAGACGAGTTTTTCCTTGGCGCTGAGAGCGGGGATGCAGAGATTCTCGATGGTAATAAAAGAGCCTTCTTCAGGGACGATGATTTTGACAAAGTCGAAGAGGCGCATCGTCCGCCAGAGGTAAGAGCTCGAGGCGATGGCGACGGGGCAATTGCGCGTGGCCAGGAAGTAGTCGGCCCGGAAGCTAGCGTAGGCTTCAACCCATTTTTTTTGTTCAATCAACAGGTTTTGGATTTCGGCTAATTGCCTCTCTTCCAGAGTAGGGACAGCGCCGTAGAGGTAAAAACCGGCAAATTGGACCGCCTCGATCGGATCATTGACCATGGCGATCTTGTAGGTCACGGTATTTTTATCGAAAATCAGCTTCCAGCTGGGCGCAAGCGCGCGGTGTGCAAAATAGTTTTTATCTATGGCAAGGGCAAAAATCTCCCATTCGAAGGGGATCGAGTAGCGATTTTCAGGATCGAAGGGGTGGCCGAGAAGGAGAGGATTGATCTCCTTCCAGAAAGAAAGCTCGCTCCGATCGATCTCTTTAAGCAGGCGTTCTTCTCTGAGGACGGCGACGGCGTAATCGGAGGGGATGATCAGATCGTAGCCGCTGCCGTGGGTTGCCTTCAGCTTCACGAGCATCTCTTCATTGGAGGAATAATAGTTCAGATGGACCTTGATCCCTGTTTCATGTTCGAATTCCGCAATGATGGCGGGGTCGAGGATGTCCCCCCAAGCAAAGATATTAATGCTGTTTTCTTCATAGGGCAGCATCTTCCAATTGGGAAGGTAAAGGGCTGTGAAAATGAGCGCCATCCACGATAAAATGATTCCGCAGCGCATGAGGAGATGAACCATTAAAAGATCCGGGTGCGGGTTTTAAGAGAGAAAAAGGTGAGCACGAGCACGCTGCTCAGAACAAGAAGCAGCGCGGAAAGGGCATTGACCACGGGAGAGACTCCCGAACGGAGCATCGATAAGATATAGAGCGAAAGGGTTTGGGCGGAGCTGCCGGCGCAGAAATAGGAGAGGATGAAGTCGTCAAAAGAGATGATGAAAACGAGCAGCGCAGTGGAGATCAGCGAAGGGCGCAAGAGGGGCAGGGTGACTTTAAAAAATGTTTGAATGGGGGTGGCTCCTAAGACGAGCGAGGCTTCCTTCAGACGGGGATCGAGTTCCAAAAAGCGGGCATAAACCATCGGGATGACAAAACCGAGCCCTAATACGCTGTGCGCTAACACGAGGGTCGTTAGCCCCAGAGGGATCTCAATCAAGCTAAAAAAGCCAAGGAGGCAGACGGCCAGGACAGTTTCGGGGATGACTAAATTGCCATAGAAAAGCCCGAGGAATTTGCCGACCCGCCCCCCCTGTGCGGCATAGAAGATGAGAAAGACGCCGATGGCTACGCTAATCAGGGTAGCGCAGATAGCGACGATCAGAGAGTTGCAAAAAGCGCTCCACAGATAGGTGGACTGGAAGAGCTCTTGATACCATTTCCAGGTAAAGCCCTTCCAGGGCGAAGGAAAGGCCTCGGTATTAAATGAAAAGACGAGGAGCACGACGATCGGAATGTAGAGGAAAAGGTAGGTCGAAGCCACGATTAGCAACCCCCCTGTTTTAACCACGCTTCACCCTCGGTTTCAGCAATCCATCGATCAAGAAATAGAGCAGGACGGTGGAGATCAGCAAAATCGCGCAGCTGACGACAGTGAAAGCAGCCCCCAGAGAGCCCGTTTCTTCGCCGAGGATATAGTGGGCGACGACGCTCCCTACAAACATCTGCTTATCGCCTCCCATCAGTTCGGGAATCGCAAACTCGCCAAAGGAAGGGATGTAGACGAGAAAAAATCCGGAGCGCACTCCCCGCAGCGTCAAGGGGAGCATGATCCGGCGGAACGTTTGGAACCAGCCAGCTCCCAGGTCTAAGGAAGCCTCGATCAGACGGACGTCAAAACGCTCGAGGGAAGAATAGAGGGGAAGAACCATGAACGGGAGATAGTAATAGACCATCATGATCATGATCGCGAACAGCGAATTGAGAAAATGGAGAGGTTCTTGGATCACCCCTATCGCACGGAGAAGATTGTTGAGAAAGCCATCCCGTTCGAGGACAAAAAACCAGGCGTACACATGCAGCAGAAAGTTCGTCCAAAAGGGGACGATCAATAGGAAGAGAAGGAGATTTTTAAATCTTTTCCCGGTGAAGGCGAGAAAATAGGCTAGGGGATAAGCGATGCACAGGCAGATCAACGCGTTGCCAAGGGCGAGGAAGATCGAGGAGAAAATCACGCGGAGGTAGAGGGGGCTGAAGAAAAGCATGAGCTTTTCTAATGTGACCCCTTCGATCAACCCCGCTTCGGAAATGCTGACTACGCTTGAAAAGACGATAAAAAGAAGGGGGATATAGAAAAAAAGGGTTTGCCAAATCAAAGCGGGAACGCCTGCGGAGAAAGCTAGTTCGGAGCTAAAACGTTTTTTCATTTTTCTAGGATCACCGCATTTTCTTTTTGCCAATAGAGCTGGACTTCGTTGTCGTAATCGATCACCTCCTGAGGAAAGTGTTCTTCGTTTTGTTCGAACACCTGCAGGCGCGCCTGATTATTTAAAATGAGATTATATTGGGTGGATCTTCCATGATAGACGATCGAATGCACCGTCCCTTTGAGATGATTGGAAAAATGCTGCGCCGTTTTTTTGGTGATCAGGATTTTTTCCGGCCGGATGCTCATTTGGATGTCGCACCCTTCGACCATCCACGCTTTTTTTTGCTGGATGTAGATTTTAAAACGCCCTAAATCGGGGATATCGATTTCCGGATCCCCGTCGAGATCGTGCAATTTCCCGTGCAGGATGTTGGTGGTGCCGACGAATTTAGCGACGAAAGAGGTGTGCGGGAATTCGTAAATTTCTTTAGGAGTTCCCGTTTGTTCGATTTGTCCTTGATGGTTCATGATGGCCATCTGGTCCGCGACGGTCAAGGCTTCGAACTGGTCGTGGGTGACATAAACAAAGGTCGTTTTTAGCTTATCCTGGAGCTCGATCAGCTCGATGAGCATCCTTTCGCGCAGTTTGAAATCCAGCGCGGCGAGGGGTTCGTCGAGCAGCAGCACATCGGGTTCATTGACGATCGCCCTTGCCAGCGCGACGCGCTGTTGTTGGCCGCCGGATAGTTGGCTGGTTAGCTTGTAGATGTGATCCTGGAGATGGAACGCTTCGAGGATTTTAAAGACTTTTTGTTCGATCACGGAGCGGGGCAATTTTTTGAGTTTGAGGCTGTAGGCGACATTCTCAAAGACATCGAGGTGGGGAAAAAGAGCGTAATTTTGAAAAACAATATTGATAGGTCTTTGGTTAATGGGCCAATCGGTGATATCCGATTCGCCTAGGTAAATTTTCCCCGCTTCCGCTGTCTCTAATCCGGCGATGAGGCGGAGCAGGGTTGTCTTCCCGCAGCCGCTCGGCCCCAAGAGGGCAAAGAACTTTCCAGAGGGGATGGACAGGTTCACCTTGTTGATGATCAGCCCCCCGTTGATCGACTTCGTGAGATTTTGTAGCTTAATACTTCTCATGATGACGCGATTTTACTGCTCTAGGAATTTAATGAGAAGAGGCAGTTGCAAAACTCAGATTCAGAATATTTTCTTGGTCGAAAACTCATTTCCGAGGTAAAACTAATGTCTCATACTTCAGAGGGAAAAATGGAAAAGCGCAAACTCGTCATCATCGGCTCAGGCCCAGCAGGATACACCGCAGCGATCTATGCCTCGCGCGCGGAGCTAGCCCCCCTTCTTTATGAGGGTTTTTTTTCAGGAGCTGCGGGCGGCCAGTTGATGACAACCACAGAAGTGGAAAACTATCCGGGGTTTCCAGGGGGAATTACCGGTCCTAGATTAATGGAGGAATTCCGGAAGCAAGCCGAGCGTTTTGGGACGACGGTGCTCACGGAAGATGTCGTTTCGGTGGATCTCAACACCCATCCGTTTCTTGTGAAGGGGCATTCTACATCCGTGCTTGCCGATGCGCTCATTATCGCCACGGGAGCGACGGCGAAGCGGCTGGATGTGCCGGGGGCGGGCGATGGCGAGTTCTGGCAGAAAGGGGTGACGGCTTGTGCGGTTTGCGATGGGGCCGCGCCTATTTTTCGCGATAAGGACCTCTACGTATTTGGAGGGGGGGACACCGCCGTCGAGGAGGCGATCTTCTTGACCAAGTATGCGAGCAAGGTGTTTCTCGTGCACCGCAGAGAGACGCTGCGCGCCTCTAAAATCATGTGCGAGCGGGTGAAGCGCCACCCTAAAATTGAAATCATCTGGAACCATGTTCTCGTGCGCATCGAAGGGGATGAGGTGGTGCGCTCTGTGACATTGGAAGACGTGAAAACCCACCAACAGAGCAAACGGGCAGCGGGCGGGGTCTTTTTTGCGATCGGCCATACCCCCAATACTGCTTTTCTCGGAGGGCAGCTGGAGCTCGAGTCGAATGGTTATCTCAAGGTAGAGCCCGGTAAAACGCGTACCAGCAAGGAAGGGGTCTTTGCTGCAGGCGATGTGCAAGACCACATTTACCGCCAGGCGGTCTCCGCAGCGGGCTCGGGGTGCATGGCTGCCTTGGACGCGGAACGGTGGCTCTCCGAAAAGGGATTGTTGTGAAAAGATGTTTTCTATTGGCCCTTGCACCCCTTGTAGGATCTGCGTTGGAAGTGAAGCCCTGGCTTGGCAACGAGTGGGAGTTTCAATTCGATACGGCCTATACCTATAGCCGCTATCCAAACGTCCAAGACGGGCATCCCGCATTGAGAAGCCCCTCGAATGATCAGCTGCTCACGTTCGATTTAGGGGTAGTGGCGCCGACGCCTAATTGGGATTTTCAACTGGAAGCGGAAATTGCCAACACGCCCAGGCAGTCCTGGGGCGTGCGCAGCGGGGCGGTGCAAGCGCGCTATCAATGGCTGGATGATATCCTGGGCGACCCCGTGAGTCTGACGATAGGAGCCAATCTGCGCGTCGTCGCGCACCACAGCCTCCGCGATGTCAGCTGCCCCTACCACTCCTATGTGAATGGAGAAATCAATGGTGCCGTGGGAAAAGAGTGGAGCAAGCAGGCCTTTTGGCGCTGGCGGGCATTTGCCTTCGCTGGAGTCGGGATGGCCAATCGCGGTTCTCCTTGGACCAGGGCTTTGATCTCCTTCATGGGCAATCAAGAGGATCGCCATCAGTATGCCGTTTTTGCGATCGGATACTGGGGGTTCGGCACACAGAGAGAGGTCATGACCCGCGATTTTGACGGGTATGGCAAAATCCACCACCAATCGATCGATCTCGGGCTCGGCTACCGCTATCTCTTGGATTTTTGGGGATCGTTTACGTTTAGCTATGCGTACCGCCTTTATGCGCGCTCTTTCCCCGAGCGGGTGAATTTCTTCACCCTGGCGTACGAGCTCCCCTTCTCTCCCTTCTAGGTGAATTCCATCCGTTTTGAACTCCATCAGCGCAGAGAAAGAGCAGAGGCGCAGAGAGCGCTGAGTAATTAAGAGCGCCTTTTACGGCATGCCGTAGGGAAAAGAATAGGGAAGGGGATTTGGAAGCTAAACATAGCTTCCAAATCCCCTTCCCTATTCTTTTCCCTAGAGCTTCGCTCAAAAAGGCGCATGCCTCCATTTCTTCTCAGCGTCCTCTGCGCCTCTGCCCTTTCTCTGCGCTGATGGAGTTAAAGTTTATCGGTGAAAGCAAGAAAAGCAAGATCGCTTAAATCGATGAAGAAAAGGGACCAAAAGGACGAAAGGGCCCAAAGTCTTTAGCTTTAAAATCTTTGCGTCGCTGCGGCTTGGCGTCTTGGCGTTGATCCCCTCCGATTGGTGCGATATTTAAATGTTTGTTATTAATAAATATATTTTTAATAGATTTTTTATCTATTTCTATGTAACATTTAATGTGATTTTAAATTAAAAATGGGGTTTTTATGGCACATTCAATTAGTCAAGAATTTATTAGTCAATATACTCATGAACAACTTATTGCTTTGCAAGAATGCAGGGATGCTGCAGAAAAGGCTGTACTAGCCGATAGGAAGCTATTAGCCGAGTTTATGAATCATCCCGATAAACAATTGGCATGTACTCAGAAGCTGGCCGAATACTTACAATCGAAAGGAGTGGATCAAAGATACGCGCGGTTCACTTTATTCATGATGGACGGTAGCTTTTCTTATACACAGAGCTATTATGACATCAATATCGAAGATGTTTGCGGAGTGATCCGATTGGATGAGAAACGGGATGCAGAATTTCTTACCCGTTTGAATGAAAAATATCGGGACGATATTTTAGGCATTCAAGCGCTCGAGACTGTGATGGGAGAAAGTTTTTCTGGAAAGGGCTATTTTTGTCTATCTGATCCGAACCGATTGGCTAATTCCAATACCTATCCGTTATTGTTAGCTTCTTTAGAGCATCCAGAGCTGCGTATTCAACCATTGATTCGAGAAGTGGTAGAATACATCATCTTGAAGGGGTACACCGGTTGTGGTTTTCTCTAAGCCAAATAGCCATCGCCGTGGCGTAATGCTGGCAGTGGCTAATGGAGATCAGCATCCGGGGGCGTTGAAAACGCTCCTGGATCGCGCTCGAAAAGCAAACGCATGGTTTGCCAAGCGGATCATTCAAGATTTCGATTTCGTGCCAAGAAATTTGCTTGCCTAAGCCTGTTCCAAAGGCTTTGGCGATTGCCTCCTTTGCGGAGAAGCGCCCTGCAAAGTGGGGGACCGGATCTCGATACTTGAGGCAGTAATCCCGCTCCTTTGCGGTGAAGAGGCGTTTGAGCAGGCGCTCGCCATGGTTTTGGATGCTCTTGCGGATCCGTTCGATTTCGATGATGTCGTTGCCGATGCCTAAGATGAGATCGGAATCATCTGTCGTCATCCGACTCATCCTCTTCGTCTTCCTTATCGTCTTTGTAGTGTTGGGAGAGGGTTTCATCGTCGCAGGCATTGCAGAAGATCATCCGCCCTGAAGTGGTGTGTTTCACAGACAAGACCTGGGCTTCAATGGTATCGCCGATGTAATTCCCTCCTCCATTGACGACCACCATCGTGCCATCTTCTAAATAGCCCACGCCTTGCCTGGGCTCTTTTCCATACCGTTGGATCTTAATTTTGATAAATTCTCCCGTTTGCATCAAAGGCTTCAGGGCGTTAGAAAGGGAGTGGATATTGATCACCTTGATCCCCTCGATGGAGGACATCTGCACTTTGCTGATATCGGCAGTGAGAATATTCGCATCCAATAAGCGGGCCAGGCGGACTAATTTCCCTGTCAGTTCTTTCGCTTCTGGAAAATCGGTATCGTTGAAGCGCAGGTCGAGATGGGGGATTCCCTCTAGCTTTTTAGTGACCTCTAAACACCTGCGCGCTTTCGCTTTAGAAACCTCGTCGCCCGTCTCAGATTGCGCATAGAGCTCTTTAATGATAAAGCGGGGGATAATCATCTGGTGATCTAGCAGGCCTGTTGCCGCCAGATCGATGATGCGGGCGTCGGAGAGCACCGAGACATCGACGACCAAATCCTTCTTTTTTTGACCGGTGGGAGCGAGTCTGACAAAGGGGATGCTCACATACAGCTCATCCGATGCGCGCAGGGTCATGATTGTTCCTAAATAGATGCCGAACAGGAAAAGAGCAATCTTGATCACTTCGCTCGTTTGAGGTTGTAAGACAATGGAGATAGAGCTGATGTCTAAGACAGCGCTGAAAATCAATACAAGGGCCTCTCCCATCAAATAGCCGATGAAAATGCCGATGATGGCGATGTTGAAAGAGCGGAGGTTGAATCTTCTGAAAAAGGTGTCGAATCCAATGAGGAGCATCCCAAAACAGAGCCCCATCGCAATGCCTATCAGGGCATTTGTCGTCGTCGATCCATTGGGGTTTGAGAGCATAAAAGTCGTCATGAAGAAAATGCTTAAGATCACAAAGAAAACGCGTATGAAGGCTAAAGAGATATTCATCCTGGAGCTCACTGGTTAATGGAGATGGCAGTATAGATTTCCTATGGTTTTTTTGTCGACAAAGTTAAAATTACTTTGGCTTGATTCTCGATTTGTTTATAATTTCATCAATCATAAGGAGAACTCTCATGCGCTTGAGCCATGTGTCGGCGCTCGTCTTTTCGGGAACGAGCTGGTTTTTCATTGGGTTGTTTCTGTTAATCAAAGGGCTGAACCTGATCGTGCTCGGTGCTCGGCAGGGTGAATCTGCGGCATGCATCCCCTTCTTTGCTTCTTTGGCAGGAGGAAGGGAGGAGGCTGCGCTGCTATTGATTGCGATCAGTTTATTTATCGGGTTTATGAAAGGCCGATATGTTCTCAGAAAAAGCGCGAAAAGGATTGCCGAGAGGATCCTTTCTTTTCCATCGCCGATAAAAATGACAGAAGTCTATTCGGCGCGCTATTGTTTGCTCATTCTTCTGATGGTGGGGCTTGGGATCGGATTAAGGTGGTTTTCGGTGCCGCGGGATATCCACGGAGCGATCGATGTGGCAGTAGGGGGAGCCCTGATCAGCGGCGCCCTGTTCTATTTCCGCTACGCTTTTGGACTCCGCAAGCCGGATCGGTCAGCGGGAGGAGATCCCTCTCTATGATAGGAGGAGCCTCGGGCGATTTCCATGGCGCGATAGAGTTGCTCTAGAAAAATAAGGCGGGTAAGTTGATGGGTGAAGGTGAGTGGGGAAAGGCTGAGCAGAGCGGCGGCGCCTTTCCGAATCCGTTGCGGGAGCCCCTCCGCTCCGCCGATCACAAAGGAGAGGCGGGAGCCCTCCTCGAGAAGCTTTTGCTGGAGAAAAGAGGCGAATGTTTCGCTTGAAAAAGTCTTGCCTTGGGGATCCAGGCAGATATAATGGAATTCTTTTTCCAAAAGAGCGGCGAGCTGGTCGTTTTGTTTGGCGAGATGCCATTCTATGGAAAGAAAGGGTTTTAAGCGCTTGGTGTATTCATCCAGCGCAAGAGATAGCCAGGGCTCTTTGGTTTTTCCGATGGTGAAAATTTTAATTTTGTACATACGCGTATGATCGGTTATCTTTATTGGGATCCGCAGCGGGAGATGTTCTCGTTCCCCATCCCCCTTTTAGACCGCCCCATCCTTTGGTATGGATTCTTATTCGCGGCAGGCTTTTTTGTAGGCTATTGGGTATTAGTTTACCTCCTGAAGGGTTTCTTGCGAACGGATAAAAAACGGGCGGCATCCCTTGCGGAAAAGATCACCCTCTATGTGATGATAGGGGCGATCGTAGGCGCTCGTTTAGGGGATGTGTTTTTTTATCAGGATCCTGCAACGTATTTGCGCGATCCGCTCTCGATCATCAAGGTTTGGCAGGGAGGGCTGGCTAGCCATGGGGGGGCGGCGGGCATTTTAATCGCCCTCTTTATCCTTTCCCGCAAGATCCCCTTTTCTTGGTTAACCCTGCTCGATTGGGTCGTCATCCCGACAGCGTTGGTTGGCTGTTTTATCCGCGTGGGTAATTTTTTTAACCAAGAAATTCTCGGTAAAGCCACGCAAGTGCCTTGGGCGGTCATTTTCGGCCATCCGGCCGATGGAAGCGCTATCGTCCCGCGCCATCCCGTGCAGCTGTATGAAGCTCTTTATTATTTGTGCGTGTTTGTGGTTTTATGGAGCTTATGGCGCGCTCGGCCTCTTGCATCCCCCAAGCAGTCCATTTTGGGAATCAGGCAGCCGGGCCGCACCGCTGGTTTATTCCTCATCCTCGTTTTCGGGTTTCGCTTTTTAATCGAATTTTTGAAGCTCGAGCAAAGCGCCCTTCTCTCCTCTTCCTCTTCTCTAGATATGGGGCAATGGCTAAGCCTGCCCTTGGTGGCGCTGGGCTTTTTTCTCTTTTTTAGTTCGCCGTTGAGATCGGAGAGGACGCAGCGATGAGCTCTTGGCAGCGTCCTGGGTCAAAGGGGATCAGCGGAAGCGCTTTTTTGCAGATATCCTCAAGCTGGACCAAGAGCATTTCGGGGCTAAGGCCGGGCGCATGCGATAATAGGTAGGCCGCATGCCATTTGAGGAAACGATCAAAGGAGGATTCCTCGTGGGATTGGGTGTACCAGATATACTTATAGAGGATCGAGATCCGGAGAGTGACCTGTGGAGCGTAAATAGATAGTTCGGGATGTGTTTTCAGGTAGCTTTGGCAGATTTCGCTGACAAAAGCAGCGTGGCTGGCGGGGGCCTGTGTTTTCCAATGCTTGCGGATCAGCGCAAAGAGGGGCGTATCCGTGTCTAGCCGGATCCACCGACAGACCATATCGGATTGGATGGTCCAATTGTGAATCTTGCGCTCGATCTCCTGCCATTTTTTGCAGAGAGCTACTTCTTTGGTTTTTTTAAAAAATTGGACCGTCTGATGGATGGCGCTAGCGAAGCTCTGCTTAGGGTTGTCGATGAGAATGTTGGCGATTTCTTTTTCGATGCGCTGCCCGATCCGGTAGGGTAGTTTTTCTAGGAGTTTTTCGCTTTCGCTCAAGCTTTTCCAGATGATCACTTCAAGAAGATCGGTCTCTTGTTCCTTCAGAATGGGCAAGCAGGTTGCCTCTAGATACGCTTGATAGATGGTTTTGACGACATAATCGACCGAATAACAATATTCTTCATTTTTCATCAATACGCTCTCAGCGGAGATAAAAGCGTAGACGGATTGAGCAAGAGGAGGCTTGGGGAGTTGCGGATGGGAGTAGGTCGATTGGATCGCCTCTCTCATTTCTTGTTCACTCAGATTTTTAGGCAATTGGCTGGCCAGGCTGTATAAAGCTAAAATGCGGCGGACGAGGTCGGGCAATTCGGGCGCTGGAAGAGAGGCTTTGCACAGGTCCACCTGGCGCCGGATGAAATGTTGAATCGCCTTTTTTTGTTCGGAGAGAAAAGCGGTATGGAAAGCGCAATGCGGATAGAGTTTCTCCGCAAGGAGGGCGGAGACGTTGCAAATCATTCGATCTAAAGAGGCGAAGGTGGGTAGATCATGTAGGGATTGGAGCTCCTCCTTGACCTGGTGCTCGAGCTCGCTTTGAGCGATTTGAGGATCGGCTGCAGTGAATTCGAGGATCGCCTTGACGATGAGTTTATCGATTTTATCGTATTCTTCATAAGGGCTTTTAATGGGTTGCGGAGAGGTATTTGCCATTAAATGCCTTTGCACCGCCCAGATCTTCTTGGTCAGCTGATCGAGTTTAGGGCGGATTCCGTCTACTGTAGCTATGCATTCGCTCATTTTCACGGCGAGTTGATGCGCGTAATGATAGGGAGGCAACTGGTAGGGGTGCCTGGCTAGAGCGTTATGTTTTAAATTTTCTTTAATGAAAAAATGGATATTTAGTTTTCCATCTTGGTTAATCGCCTCTTTCTGACTTTGAATCTGCTGCGAGTAATAGGAAATTTTTTCCCATGTTTTGCGCAAAGCGGATATGCTCAAGCGGTATTGAGGAAAGCGCTTTTGAAATTCTGGAGTGATTTTTTGAATGAGTTCCTCTTGCAGCTTATGCGACCATTTTTTAGCGGTTCCGCATACGCGCATCTCCTGTTTGATTTGCTGGGAGAGAAAGAGATTCAAATCGGAAAACGGATCGTGGAAATCGGGCGTTTCATCGATGCAGGAGAGAAAGTCTCCCTTGCCGTAAGGAAAGTGTTCTTTCCCTTTTTTTACATAGGGGGATCGAGACCAGAAATTGTCTGAAGAGGAGTAGGAAGTGGTGATGCCCGACATATGTTGATACAATTTTTTTTATCGCAAATTTCCTGTCTACATAACGCAGATTTATTTGTCAATTTTCTTGATTAATTAATTCTTTTTTGGGATGATGAAATCGACTTTTTGTAATTTTCAACATCGGGGAGATGGAGATGAATCAAACAACGATTGCTGGGCATTTAGGAGCGGATCCCGAAGTGCGTTTTACCTCTTCAGGACAAAAGGTCACGACGCTGCGCGTGGCTGCCAAAGTGCGCAGAGGAGCGAAAGAGGAGACGATTTGGTGGAAAGTCACCGTATGGGGAGAGCAGTTCGATAAGATGATCCCCTATTTCAAAAAAGGCAGCCCCATTATCGTTGTTGGAGAATTGAATAAACCGGAAATTTTTACAGATCGGGAAGGGCGTCCGCAAGTGTCCATGAGCTTGACAGCCCTCAATCTGATGTTCAGCCCCTTTGGCAGACCCGATTCCCAATCTGCCGAAACCAAGGAGCATCCTGCACAGGAGATGGCCTTTGCCGGAGGCGGAGGAGGAGGCGGCGGCGCCATGGGCGATCAAATGGCGCACGGGCAGGGCAAGGGCGCTGCGGCTTTCTCAGAAGATGAAATCCCTTTTTAATGGCAATATAAGAAGATGATCTTGCTCACCCATGTTACCAGCCTGCATCAGCGCAAAGCAGCCGATCTGATCATTTTGCCTTTTTGGCAGGGAAAAAAGCAGGCGCATCCTGCTTGCGAGATGAAAGCATTCTCCGCATCCATAGACCTGCCCATCCAATCGGGCGATTTTAAAGGAAAGGAGGGGGAGACCCTCTTGCTTTACCCTTCCAAGAAGAAACAGGAGAAGCGGGTGATGCTCCTTGGCTTGGGAGCTCAAAAAACGCACACCCCGGATAGTTTTAGGCGGGCTTATGCGGCTGCTGTCAAGGCGAGCCTGCAAAAAAAATATAAAAGCCTCAATCTCCTATTGCCTAAGGAGGCAAATTGCGCTGAGGTCATTTGCGAAGGGGTTCTTTTAGCTAATTACGCTTTCGATCTCTTTAAAGAAGAACCCGCCCCTCTTCTGGCTAAGGTGGGATTGATTGGAGGGCCGAAAGAAACGCTGCGCGCCTGTAAAAAAACGGCTGCGATTATCTCGGCTGTCAATTACACGCGCGATCTTGTCAATGGCAATGCCGATGATGTCACTCCTCAAATGCTAGCCGCTAAAGCGATGGACTTGGAGAAGGAGTTCGCTTCTATCAAGACGATCGTTTTTGATAAAAAAGAGATTGAAAAACAGAAGATGGGGCTTCTGTTGGCTGTCAGCCGCGGAGCTGCATGCGATCCCGCTTTTCTAATCATCGAGTATCGCGGCGATCCCTCTTCCAAAGAACGCACGGCGATTATCGGCAAGGGGATCACCTATGATACAGGCGGGCTGAATATCAAGCAGACGGGCCAGATGGAGACGATGAAGTGCGACATGGCCGGCTCCGCCGCTGTGCTCGGAACCTTGCGCGCCGCAGCTCTCATCCGTCTCAAGGCCAACATCATCGGCGTGATTGCAGCGGCCGAAAATGCGATTGGATCGATGAGTTATAAACCGGGCGATGTCTACCGGAGCTATTCGGGAAAGACGGTGGAAATTTCCAATACCGATGCGGAGGGGAGGCTGATTTTAGCGGATGCTCTGGCTTATACGGAAACTCAGCTAAAGCCTGTGCGCATGATCGATCTGGCCACTCTGACAGGCGGCATCGTCATCGCCCTAGGAGAAGAGGCCAGCGGTCTTTTTTCCAATGATGATCAACTCGCTCGCGATCTGATCGAGGCTGGAGAAAAAACGCATGAGCGCCTCTGGCGCTTCCCCCTCTATCCCGATTACAAAGAAGCGCTTAAATCCTCCCTTGCCGATCTCAAAAATTCAGGGGGGAGAAAGGCGAGTTCGATTACCGCAGCCATCTTCCTGGAGCAATTCATTAAACACACTCCTTGGGCTCATCTGGATATCGCCGGCACCGCCTATCTTTCCGAACTGAAACCCTACCACACCACTCCTGCTACGGGTATCGGCGTCCGCCTTCTCATCGAACTCCTTCAGAAGATCGCATGTTAAGTTTTAGAGGCAGTTTTAAAGTTTCTCCGAAAGAGCATGGGGTCCGCCTGCTCGCCTTTTTAAGAATGCATTGCCCCGAAGGGATCTCTGCGAAAGCTCTGAAACGGGCTATCGATGCCAGATGTTGTAGGATCAACGAGCGCGTGGAGAGTTTTTCCACTTCCTTTTTAAAGGGTGGAGATCTCGTTGTTCTCGAACTGAAAGAGCAAACGCCTCCTTCGGTCCCGACCTGCCTCTATGAAGATGAAGATCTCCTCATTTGCAATAAATCCGCGGGGATCATCAGCGAGAACGCCGTATTTAATGCCTTGTTTCCCTCCTACCAAGGCAAACTGGAATTGATCCATCGATTGGATAAGGATACATCGGGGGCGATCATGCTGGCGAAGTCAAAAGCGATGCGGGAACGGATGGTTCTTCTGTTTAAAAATAAAGAAGTGTGTAAATTTTATTTAGCGGTTGTCGATGGACAGCTTGCCGAACCGCGCGGCAAGATTGAAAATTATCTTTTTAAGAAGCACCAATATCAGGGACAAACCATTTGGGGTGCCTCAGCAGATCGGCGCGGGCTCTATGCGCTGACCTATTGGGAGCGTGTGAAAGAGGTGGAGGGGGGAGATGGTTCTCTGCTCCTTTGTCAGCCGGTGACGGGGCGCACCCATCAGCTGCGGGTCCACTTGAGTCTTATCGGCCATCCGATCTTAGGCGATTATCAATATGCAAAACAGTTTAAGTGTCTTTTGAAAGCCCCTAGGCAGCTCTTACATGCGCACCGCCTCCTCTTCACGCATCCCCTACAGGAAAAACAGATCGATCTCGTCGCCCCTCCGCCTCTCGATTCTTTAGAATTTTTTCATCTATGAAATCCATTTTAATCGTTAAGACATCGGCGATTGGCGATGTGATTCAAACGTTTCCTGTTCTAGAGTATTTGCGCCGCCGTTTTCCCCATGCCCGTATCGATTGGGCGGTGGAGAAAGGATGTGAGCGGCTCCTCTCCTCTCATCCCTTTTTGGATCAGGTCCATTGCCTAGATACGCAGAGTTGGCGCAAACGCCCTTTCGATCCTGAAACCTGGCGCCAAGTGCGCGCCTTTCAAAGGGAACTTGTCAAAGAGACCTACGATCTGCTTTTCGATTTACAGGGCAATAGCAAATCGGGTTGCGTCACCGCTTTGGCAAAAGCAAGGTGCAAGGTGGGGTTTGGCTGGAAGAGCGTTGCCGAGAAGCCGAATCTGCTCGCGACCCGCCAACGGATCGAAGTCCCGAAAAAGCTCAATGTGTACCAGCGTTATCTGCAGCTCGTTCAAATGCATTTTGGAGATATAGAGCCCTTTGCGGCCAATGGGGTAGAGCTCCACATTACCGCAGAAGAGAAAGAGCGGTTAGAGCGGATATTGTCGCAACCCCAGTTGACCCAAAGACCCCGTTTGATGATCGCTTTCGGTTCTAAATGGCGCAATAAACAATTAGATGAAGGGACGCTGAAGCAATTCATCGTCTTGCTTGCGAAACAAGCAGATCCTTCCTTTCTATTCATTTTTGGCAATGCAGAAGAAAAACGGTTGGCCGATGAGCTAGCGGATCTTGCCGAGGGGCGGGGTCTAGCGGTAGGAGATCTCAGCTTGCCGCTATGGCAAGCTCTGATGAGCCGGATGGAGGGGGTGATCGCGATGGATTCCGCAGCGCTTCATCTGTGTTCTACGGTAAAAACGCCTACGTTTAGCCTCTTTGGCCCCTCTTCTGCAGAGATCTATAAACCATGCGGCGATCGGCACCATGCCTTTCAGGGAACCTGCCCTTACCGACGCCCTTTCGATCGCCGCTGCCCCCTCTTGCGCACCTGTCCGACGGGCGCTTGTTTGCGCACGCTATCTGCGGAGCTGATCTTTAGAGAGTGGCGAGCAGCTCAAAATCGATGTGCGCTTCCACCACCTCGATCGCTTCTTTGACCTTCATGACATCTTCTTGCCGGATTTTGGCTGTGTAGGAGGTGATCAGTTTCATTGCCATGTAGCTGCTAAGCGGGGCATAGAGCATGGGAATGTGGGAGCGTTTGATTTGTTCCACGATGGCAGGCCTCGGAGGATGCCGGCCTGTCAAGATCATGCCCGCCTCTAAATCTTCCGTAGGCGAGGTGATTTTAAGATCCCAGTGTTTGGTAAGGGTTGCCAACACAATATCTTCCCGATTGGCAGGGGTGATGATCAGCTGATTGGGGTGGATGATCTCTTGATAAGCATCTACCGAGGTCGCCACGAGGCGCGTGTGTTTAAAGTGGCGCAGGCGGTGTTCTTCGCCGGTGAGCAGGCGCGTGTTAAAGAGCTGCTCAAAATCTTTCATCGAGGGGTTGCTGAGGAATGGATCGAAGGGGATGCAGCCGATCAGGGGGATCTTCCAGCGGGCAAGAGCTTTGGTCATATAGGAGATGACCATCTCCCGCTTATCGGGAAATACCCGATTCAGGATCACGCCGATGACCTCAACCCCATGTTTTTCACAGAGATTTTTGTTGAGAGCGAGCTCATCGAAGGCTGAGCCCAGCCCTCCGGGAGCGACGAGGACGATGGGGAGCCCCAGCAAGGCAGCGACCTGTGCATTATTGAGATTGACGATAGATCCGACGCCGATATGCCCGGTGCCCTCGATGAGGGTGAAATCGTTTTGGTCTGAGATCAGCCGATAAGCGGCTTTAATCCTCTCGGCTAAGCGTGTCTCGTCGATTTTGCCTTCGAGATAGCGGCGCGTGAAGCCCGAAGGGAACAGCACAGGACTCATGTTTTCATAGGCGTCTTCAAGGGCAAAGTGTTCTTTAAAGAGGATCACATCCTTGTCCACATGCAAGCCTGTGTCTGTCTCGACATGCTCTTGGCCGACCGGCTTCATAAAGCCAACCTTCGGGATCTTCTTCTTTAATCCCGATAAAAGGCCAAGACAAGCCGTTGTCTTGCCTATGTGCTGGCCTGTAGAGGCGACAAATAACCCTTTCTTTTTTGAGGCAGTTGCAAAACTCAGATTCTGTCGATTTTTGGGTTCTTTTGAGCCGATTTTGCATTCTTTTTTTGGGGGTAATATCAACTTGCGTATATGACCCCCAAAAAAAGAATGCAAAATCGGCCAAAATAATCCCAAAAATCGACGAATCCTGAGTTTTGCAACTGCCTCTTTCATGCCTTCCAGGTTGTTAGAATGTGTTGGATGGTTTGTTGGGTTTCTCCAAAGATCTCCTCGTCTTTAGTCAGAGCGAGGGCCTCTTCGAGTCTGAACCAGTGCAGAAGATCGCTCTGGATGAGCATCCCTCCGATCGGCCTGGCGATATAAATCAAATCGATGTGCTGATGAGCGGCCTTAGCGCCGTGCGGGGGGATATTTTCTAAAAGGCAGAGATAGGGCCTCTCAAAACTCGCCGCATTCCAGCAATTCACCCAAATATTTTCCTGCTGGATCAACTCGATCTCTAATCCCGTTTCCTCCCGCACTTCCCTTTTCGCGCATTCCGGAGGCGTTTCATTTTCCTCTAAATGTCCGCCGGGCGGGAGCCATTTTTGTATTTTCAGATGAAAGAGCAGAAGAGTGCGCTTTTCCTCGATGATATAGGTCGTGACCGTAAAGTGCCTTTCGATCATAAGAGGTCTATAAATTTTTGAGCTGTTCGATCCAGTCGGAGGGGATGCCGGCTGCTTTCCGGTTCTCCTCAAAAAAGGTAAAACCCCTTGCGCGTTTAGGGGTGAGGAGCTCAGGGGTATTTTCGCGCCATGTTTCCCAGGCAGCCGCCGCTGCCGGTTTTAGTTTGCGCAGCCATTGCCATCCGAAGCAGACATGGGCGATTTCATCGTCGAGAATGGTCTGCATGAGCTTTGCGGACTTTTGATCTCCGCAGCGGGCAAAGGATTGACCGTAAAGCGGGGCGAAGTCGAGGTTGGCCATCTCGAACGTTAAACTCATCACGCTCACATAGCGCAAAGGAGAAGTGAGGAAGGGGATGTACGACCAGAAGTGCCGATAGAGCGGAAGATCGCCGAATTGTACGCCGAGCTCCTTGAGCCGCTCGATGTAAAGGCGCACATGTCCCTGCTCCTCGCGCAAGGTGTTCGCGACCCCTTTGCGGAAATGCTTGGGTGCGTCTGGAAAGGCGAGAAGGGCATAGGCCATGATTTCGACGGCAAGCAGTTCATGTCCAGCAAAGCGGTGGAGGCAGACAGCTCTTTTATCGGCGGAGCGGTGTTGATGGAACGGGGGAAGTTTTTCTTTACGCGTGTGCCGCTGGAATCCCATGCCGGCAGGGCGGGATGGCTCTTTCCATAAAAGAGGGGACCCCGGAGCGAAATCGGTCCACTCGCCGGGTTCTAAAAGTTTTTCCGCAAGGCTATCTGCACTTAAAATGCGGATAGCCCACTCGCGCAGCTCCATTAGAGGCCGTTGCAAAACTCAGGGTTCGTCGATTTTCGGGATTATTTTGGCTGATTTTGCATTCTTTTTTGGGGGGTAATATCAACTTGCGTATATGACCCCCCAAAAAAGAATGCAAAATCGGCTCAAAAGAACCCGAAAATCGACAGAACCTAAGTTTTGCAACGGCCTCACTATTCTACAGAGAGAACAAAGAAAGCGGGGAAAGCGAAATTATTGTTAGGACGCGAAGCCCCAAGAATTGTGACTTTTTTCCCGATAAAACTTTGCAAATTCACTTGCGAGCTGTATAAATAGGCGATAGGCAGATCCTTGTCGCGCAAAATAAAGTCGCCCGGTTTATTCTTCACCGGCGCTGTATAACTTTCTAGAATACCCGTTAGCGGTTCAGCGGCGAGCATTTGCTCGTCATAGAATTCGCTCATATTCTTATCTTCATTCAAACGGGTCCAGGTGAGATAGAGGGATTCCTCGATAGGTTCCCATAGACGCATCCTATCGGTGATCTTTTCTGCACCGATCTGATCTCTTTCTTTTGCCGAGGCTTCCTCTAGATTAGAGGGGGCTTCTTCTGATTGGGAGGCCGCTTTCGTTTCTAAGAAAGCGATCCGTTTTTGAATGTAGGTCTCTTGCAGCAACGCAAGGGACTGTTTAGCTTTTTCGACGAATTCCGGGAATTCCGCGTATTCGCTGATGACGGTCTGATAATTGCGGCTAAGGCGGTTGATGTCGATCTCTTCAAACGTTTTGCGCATTTCGGCTTTGCTTAACAGGGCGGCCGCATCGAGCAGCTGTTCGACAGTGACTCGCCGTTTGTCAAGCTGAGCTTTTACTTCCGGTCCGCCGACGTAATCGATGTATTCTTTAGCGACATAAAAGCGGGTGTCGGGAGTGGGCGCGATCTCAAGCCATTTATTATTGAGAGGACTGACAACTCCTTGAACCTTATCTCCCGCATTGAGATGGCCGATGACGGGCGCTTCCAAATTCGGTTCTAAGCGCACATTGACCCGATTGCCCTCAACGACATTGTCGAGGATAAAGCTTCGAAACACATAGGCCTTAGTTCCTTCAGGCGGCTGAACGGCATAAAAATCGCCGCTTTCCCCAGCAATCGAAAGGAGATCGTTTTTCACAAGCTCTCTGATGATCTGGCTGTCTAGGTCGGGTTTCAAACGGAGCCGGACCTTTTTGCCTTTGACCTTGCCGGTAAATGGGCTAAAAGGAACCTCCCGGGCTTTGGGGGTTTGAACAGGCACGACGACAGGGGCTGGAGAGACAGCGGGGTAGGTGGCCTCGGGCGTTTCAACGGGTGTGATCTTTCGAGGCGCAACCACTTCATCAGCGCTTAGGCAGGTTAAAGGGAGTGCGCAAACGGCTGCACTGATATATGTTAAAATCCTAGACATGGATTGAATTCCTCCTGAGTCGCCAACGTTTTACAGCTTCTTATAGTCTCTGAGAGACTGTCTCTAAAGCGCCATTCTAGAATTTTGGGAATATTTTGCGCAACCTCGACTTGTACATTTGTAGAATTTTTAGCTTCTTTAGGTATTCAAGACGGCGCGGATGTGCTCGCAATTTTTTTGGCCGCAGGTGCAGCCGATCGGATCGCCTAGATAGACATTGTAATATTCTTTTCCATCTAACGGGTTGGTGAGCGTATAGAGTTTATTTTCGATTTGCGCGATATCCCAAACGCGGAACTTGAGATCTTCTTCTGAAACCTCTTCCTCGGCTTGCGGCTGGGAAGAATCTTCCTCGTTTTGGTGCTCTTCTCCATGCATCGCGCGCGCAATTTGGCAGTGGGGGCAGTTGCAATGGGGTTCTGCTTTAGGTAAATTGGCGGAGGAATCGATCCCCATTGCTTTGGAGAGGGATCCGATTTTAGAGAGCACTTCCTGAGGAAGGGGATCTGTGTTGGCCTGTTGCGGGTTATGCTGTAAAAGACCGTTCAGCGTATCCATTCCCTGCATGCCTTCCATTCCGAACGCTAAGCTGATCGGCGTGGGCCCTCTTATGAGTTGCTGGGGGGAGGCTGCCTCTTCTTCAACATATTTCGCATGGGCGGAGAAAATGGCCTCAATCAGAGGGCGCTCCAAATGGGGGATCTCGATCCGGGAACCCTGCGCGAGATTGACGACGAGAACAAGATAAGAGTCTTGGGTTTCTACATGCAGCGAGGAGATGTTTTTCCAGGCTGTTGAGATATAGGGGGGAATGCTTAAAATTTTCTGATTGATTCTCATACAACACCTCTTACAGTTATCTTAGTTTCTAATTATAATTGAGGGTTCAGCTGGCTGTCAAGGAATTTAGCACTTAATCGTCTTATTTGCTGAAAACTGTTCTTAACTTATTTACATTCAATATGATATGTAAGATGTAAAAAAAAGATTGTTGTCGATCTCCTGGATTAAGTATGCTGCAATTTTTTAAGAGACCGGAGAAGGCTAGTGAACCGTCGAAAAACATTTGTCATTGATACCAACGTTCTGCTCCATGACCCCTATGCAATCGGTAAATTCAAGGACAACGATGTGGTTATTTCCCTCGTTGTTCTGGAAGAACTCGATTCTCTGAAACGCCAATCGGATGAACTGGGTAAAAACGCCAGGCATGTCATTCGCTATATCGACTCTCTAAAAGAGAAGAATGCGGGCAATTTGCACAGCGGTGTGCAAATTGAAAACGGCGTCGTCGTGCGGATCCATGTCGAGACTAAAGGGAATGAAAAAAAGGCGTTCCCTCTACCTCCTGATCGGAATAACAAAATTTTGCTTGCCGCTTACCAGATCAGCGAACTCGGCGAACAGGTTGTGCTTGTGTCGAAAGACTTTGTGGTCCGCGTCAAGGCCGAAGCGATCGGCTTGGAAGCAGAAGACTATGAAAATCTCAAAGCCTCTTACGATAATATCTACAAAGGGTACCGAAAAATCGAGGTTCCCAAGCGCGATATCGACACGTTTTTTAAAGATGGGTACTTAGCGGTAGATATCTCCGATTTTCGTCCAAATGAGTATTGCCAATTGACATCGCCCGAGCAATCCTCTGCCATCTGTAAGTATAATCGGGTGACAAAGCGTTTAGAGCCTCTCATTAAAATAGGGCGGGATATTTGGGGAATCCATCCTCTAAATTTGGAACAAAAGTGCGCGCTTGATCTGCTTCTGCGCGATGATATCAAACTGATCACCCTCATCGGCCCCGCAGGCACCGGTAAAACTCTGCTCGCCTTGGCATCGGGAATGAAAAAGGTCTTTGACGAAGGGCTATATAGCCGCATTCTCGTGAGCCGTCCTATTATTCCGCTTGGAAAAGATATCGGGTATCTGCCGGGAACCAAAGAAGAGAAGCTCTACCATTGGATGCAGCCCATCTACGATAATCTCGAGTTTTTATGCCGCTCGACGAGCGGTTCGGGCAATGAACACGAAACCCAAGCATGGATCTTGGAAAGTAAAAAAATCGAGATGGAAGCGGTGACCTATATCCGAGGCCGTTCTCTACCCAAAATGTTCATCATCATCGATGAGGCGCAAAATCTCACGCCGCATGAGGTCAAGACGATCATTTCCCGCGCCGGGCAGGGGACGAAAGTCGTTTTAACAGGCGATCCTACCCAGATCGATAATCCTTATTTGGATAAAGACTCCAATGCCTTGACCTTTGTGGTCGGCAAGTTCCAAGATTATTCGATTTTTGGAAATATCTTCCTCGAGCGCACTGAAAGGTCCGAGCTAGCGGCTCTTGCAGCCGAAGTTCTTTAAAAAGGGACCAAAGGGAAGAGAAAGGGACTTAAGGGACAAAAAGGACTAAAGGGACCAAAGTTAGCTATACGACCCAAGTATCTTTAGCATTTTTCTTAGGCCCTTTAGGTCTTTTTAGTCGCTGGGAAGAGAAAGGGACCAAAGTGTCTTTACTACTGAAGGTCTTAACTCTGGTTGCTGAGAAAAAGACTAAAGAGACCTAAAGGGCCTAAGAAAAAAGCTAAAGATACTTTGGTCGTATAGCTAACTTTGGTCCTTTAGGTCCCTTTCTCTTCCCTTTGGTCCCTTTCCTCTAGGATCATCGGCCAACCTTGCATGGCCTGCTCTTTTAGGCTTTGGAACTCTTGCGCCAGCTCTTTATCGACCGAGGTCAGGCGAACGACTTCTCCTTTGTGCGCGATCCAAGGATCGATCCCTCGAAATCTGAATTTCACGAAAGTGGTTGCCTCAGAGGGGTTCACCAAACGGTAGTAGTCCTTGGGCTGCTGGATCATCTGCATCCTTTTTCGAATCAAAAGATCTTGGGCGGATTGCAACTTATCCCATACATCCTGATCGATGCCAAAATGGAGTTCTTTCCAAGAGATCAGGTTGATCTTTACCGCTCTTAGCATGGAGTCCGCTAACCAGCGGGAGGTGGCGTAGTTCTCTGCGCCTCCCCAGCAATTTTCCGTCATAAAAAGAGAGAAACGGGCTAGCTTGAGAAGTAAATCCTTGCGCGTGGCAATCCATTTCCCATTGGCAAAGTAGAAATCGTTAAAAAGTTCTAGAGTCTCTTGTTTGGTCAGGAAGTGTTGATAGTAGGCCCCCTGAATGTTATAATCGATCCTATCTGCGCACGGGTTGGGCAGCGGCTGCTCCAGCATGACAAATTCTTTTCCCTTCAGAAGGACTTGTTCTACAGAGTACCCATGTTTATTGAGAATCTCTTCCACTCCCGATACGGCTAAATAGATTTTGTGGATGCTCGTCTGGTAATCGATCTCCTGGTATTCCCTGCCAAAAACCCAGTCCCCCACATGAGAAAATACCGTATGGGAGACATCGTGAAGAACGGCGGAGATTTGCTCTGCCAACGAAGCCTGGTGGAGTCTAAGAAGAGCGAACACTCCCATCGTGTGATCAAACCGGTTAAATTCTTCGCGATAGACTGTGTAGTAGCTAATCCCGTACTGGTGAATGGATTTTAGCCGTTGAACGGCAGGACTTTTGATCAAATCCAAGAGAACAGCCTCTTCCACCTCTATCGGTCCATAAAACGTATCTATTATCTCGGCATAGAGAACCGCATTTAGAAAAATGGCGAGGGAAAAAATTTTACCAATGAAAGACATGAAACCTCCCAAATTCACAGGTGAGGAGACATTCTTCACTTTTCGTTATTTTGGAACAAACATAATGTTCAATCCCGGACTTTAGGAATGATAGGAACGAAGGTCTTGATGTCCGGTTTTTTAAAGCTAGCCGTAAAATTCTCTTCTAGAAAGGGGGGCCAGATCTCATTTTTCCCAAAAATAAACACCTCTCCCCGAAGAATGAGGTTGCCGTTTTCTTTCCAAAGTTCCGCATCGTAGATCTTTCCTTTTCTAGGATCGACCACGTACCCTCTATATCTGCCCTCTTCCAATGAAACATTCCAGACAATGTCCAACCCGCTGTAATAAGGGGTCCCCTGTATCCCTGGCGCTCTCTCTTTAGGATGATACATGGTATCGTCCATTATCCCTTCTTTGTTATACGTCGCGATGATTCTTCCGTAATATTTGCCCTGATAGGGGTAAACGGCGATGACGGAGGTCGTTTGACCGGTGTGTTTATCCACCGTTCTCCAAAATCCGGTGAGTTCTTCAGCCATGAGAGAAGAGCCAAAGAAAAAAAGCAGCAACGCTATATATATTTTCGTCTGGTTAATCATTTGAGTTTTTAGCATACTCTTCTAATTGGACAATAATAGGGCTGTGAAAAAAAAAGAAGAAAAAACATCGAGGTCACTAATTATGAGAGTGCTGTTTTGGTGCGATATGGAGGGGATTGGAGGGATTCTAAAATGGGATCAAGTGATAGCCGATAAACCGCAGTATCAAGAGGGGCGTCGGCTATATACGGCTGAAGTGAATGCCGCAGTTAGAGGGGCTAAAAAAGCCGGTGCGAAGGAGATTATTGTCGTTGACGGCCATGGAGCCGGCGGGGACTATTCCTTCAATAGCCTAATTAAAGATCAATTGGAGCCGGGAGCGGAGTATGTATTCGGATATCGTTGGGGATGCTACGTCGACCCCCTTGTAGGAGCGGACGCGATGCTTCTTCCCGGGGCGCATGCGATGGCTGGCACGCAAGATGGCGTTTTATCCCACACGATGTCGACGGAGAATTTTCGCTCTGCGTTAATCAACGGGCGGGCAGTAGGTGAAAGCGGGATCGTGGCTGCGATTGCCGGATCGTTCGATGTCCCTGTCGTTTTTGTTTCCGGAGATGAGGCGACTTGCCGCGAAGTCAAATCGCTCGTAGGTCCCACTCTGCATGCTGTCGCCGTTAAAAAAAGCCTATCGCGCTATGCCGTCCGCTGTCTAGCGCCCGCTGAAGCTTGCCAACTCGTTGAAAGAGGGGTTGAAAAGGCTTTGAAAGATCGAGCGAATTGGCCCAAGCCTTTAACCTTTACCTCGCCTGTGGAGCTTAAAGTGGAATTGGCCAATCCCGATAAATCGAGTCTCTTTGAAGGGAGGATCGGGTGCGAAGTATTGAATCCGATGACCGTGACCTCAAAGGGAGAAAATTTTTGGCGCGTTTGGGATCAATTCTGGTATCGCTAGTAGGTCATCATTTCGGAGCGGAATCCTGTATAGGTCAGGTAAATTCCAAGGACGAATATAATCAAGAGAATCACCCAATATCCCTGATGGAAAAAAGTGACAAGCCTTTTTTGAATGCGCGAGGGGAAGGCGACTCTCATGATGCCCCTTAGAATTAACAAGTAGCCGATCAGAGTGATGAGACCTCGCCAATCGCCTGTATAGACGGGGTGGGAAATGACGATGGCTAGACCTAATAACAGAGACATCGATCCTGAGGAGACGAGCAGCCCTTTGGAAGCGGCAAAATCTTTTACAGCCCCTTCGAGTTCATGTCTGCGGAAAAGCAGATCCAAAGCCATGATCAATAGATAAAGTCCGAGCAATTTAGCTAAAAAGAGGGATAGATCCATATGCAACTCCTTTTTTCTCCCTTCTAAAACATCATAAAAATTTTTTCAATATAAAAGTTTTGTAACAGTCTTTTATACCAAAAAACATGAAAAGTGGTATGAGCAAAGATATGGCTAAAAAATACGATGAAAGCACCGTGCTGTCTTTGGATGCGTTAGCGCATATCCGGCTCCGCTCGGGGATGTATATCGGCCGTTTGGGAGATGGCTCGCATCCGGATGATGGGATCTATGTGATGCTAAAAGAGGTGATCGACAATGCCGTCGATGAGTTTATCATGGGGCATGGGAAAAAAATTGCGATTGCGCTGAATGAAAAGACCTCGACCGTTTCCGTACGGGATCAAGGGCGGGGCATTCCGTTGGGCAAGGTGATCGAATGCGTCAGCCAGATCAACACGGGCGCTAAATACAATGACGATGTCTTTCAGTTTTCGGTGGGATTGAACGGGGTGGGAATGAAGGCGGTAAACGCCCTTTCCTCCCATTTTATCGTGAAAAGCGTCCGCGATCGGGAGTTTGTCGAAGTGCGCTTTGCTAAAGGCGTTCTCAAAGAAAAAAAGAAAGGCAAGACGAAAGAGGAGGATGGCACATGGGTGGAGTTTACCCCCGATACCGAAATCTTCAAGAAATTTGCTTTTCAGAAGGAGATGATCCTGAAGCGGCTCTGGCATTACGCTTATCTAAATGTGGGGCTGACGCTTGTTTTCAATGGCGAAGAGCTCCGTTCAGAAAACGGACTTTTGGATCTGCTCAATGAGGAGATCAAAGAGGATCGCCTCTACGAACCGCTCCACTACAGAGGAAAAACCATCGAGTTTGCATTTCTTCACTCTTCGAGTTACGGCGAAACCTATTTCTCATTTGTCAATGGCCAATACACTCAAGACGGGGGAACCCACTTATCCGCTTTTAGGGAAGGGATCCTGAAAGGGGTGAACGAGTACGCGAAAAAGAACTTTCAAGGAATCGACGTGCGCGAAGGGATTGTAGGGACTATTCTCATCAAAGTGAAGGACCCTATCTTTGAATCTCAGACCAAGAACAAGCTGTCCAATAGCGAGATCCGCGCTCCCATCGTACAAGAAGTCAATGATGCCGTTCAAAATCTTCTCTATAAGCATCAGGACACGGGCAAGAAAATCATCGATAGAATCCTCTTTAACGAAAAACTGAGAAAAGAATTAGCGGCGGTCAAAAAAGAGGCAAAAGAAAAGCAAAAAAAGATCTCCTTCAAAATTCCAAAACTGCGCGATTCAAAATTCCATTTCGGCGATGGATCGAAAGAAGGGGAGCATTCGGTGATTTTCCTCACGGAAGGGGACTCGGCTTCCGCATCGATTGTCATGACCCGGGATCCACTAACTCAAGCCGTATTTTCTCTCCGCGGCAAACCGCTCAACGTGCATGGGATGAAGCTCGACCAGCTTTATAAAAATGAAGAGATGTACAATTTGATGTCGGCGCTCAATATTGAAGAGGATCTGTCCCATCTCCGCTACAATAAGGTGATCCTCGCTACAGATGCGGATGTCGATGGGATGCACATCCGCAATTTATTGATCACCTTCTTTTTGACTTATTTTGAAGGGCTTGTATTGAATGGGCATTTGCACATTCTCGAAACGCCTCTATTCAAGGTGAGAAATAAAGAAAAGACCCTCTACTGTTATTCGGAAGAGGAGAAAGAGAAGGCGGTCAAGGAGCTTAAAAAAGGGATTGAAATCACCCGTTTTAAAGGGCTGGGAGAGATCTCTCCCGATGAATTTAAACAGTTTATTGCAAAAGAGATACGCCTAATACCCGTCCTCATTCAAAACCTCTCCGATATTAAACCTACCCTGGAATTCTACATGGGCAAGAATACGCCGGCTCGCAAGGCATTCATTATGCAAAACCTGGTGAACGAAGATGGATGATCTGAAACACCAGATGAAGGATCATTTCATCAGATACGCATCCTATGTGATCTTAGACCGCGCCATCCCAAACGTCGCCGATGGGCTAAAGCCCGTACAAAGGCGCATTTTAGAGATTTTATGGAGGCAAAATGACGATAAACTCCATAAAGTCGCGAATATCGTCGGCCAGACGATGCAGCTGCATCCCCACGGAGATGCCCCTATCTATGAGGCGCTCATCAATTTGGCCAACAAAGGATTCGTCATGGATCGGCAGGGGAATTTTGGGAACATTTACACGGGAGATCCTTCCGCTGCGGCGCGCTACATCGAGGCTCGCCTCTCACCCCTTGCTAGAGAGACGCTTTTCAATCCCGACATCACGGAGAAAATCCCCTCCTATGATGGGAGAAATTTCGAGCCTGTCACCCTGCCTGCAAAAATTCCTTTATTGTTGATGCAAGGAGCCGAGGGGATCGCCGTCGGCATGTCGACGCGCATCCTCCCCCATAACTTCACCGAACTTCTCGAGGCGGAGATCGCTTGTCTGGAAGGGAAAAATTTCAAAATCTTTCCAGATTTTCCCACGGGGGGGATCATGGATAAGAGCTCATATGATAAAGGGCGTGGTAAAGTCAAACTGCGCGCGAAAATCGAGATCAAAGATCCTAAAACGCTCGTGATTCGAGAGATTTGTTATGGGACGACTACGGAGAGCCTGATCCGTTCCATCGATGAAGCGGCCAAAAAAGGCAAAATCAAAATCGAGGCGATTAATGATTACACGGCAAGAGAGGTTGAAATTGAAATCAAATTGCCGCGCGGACAGTATGCCGAGGAAATTCTGGATGCCCTTTATGGATTTACCGAGTGCGAAGTCTCTTTGAGTTCACAGATTGTCGTGATTAAAGATGGATTTCCTTGGGAGACGGATGTCCATGAGATCCTGGCCTATAATGCGGCAAAATTGATGGAGTTTCTTAAGAAAGAGCTCCAGATCGAACAGGATCGGATCCTCGAAAAGATTTTCTACAAAACCCTCGAGAGGATTTTTATTGAAAACCGCCTCTACAAAAAAATCGAGACGCTCAAAACCCTTGAAGCCATTTATGAAACGCTCAGCGCGTTATTCAAGCCGTATAGAAAAAAACTCAGGCGAGAGCCCACGCAGGATGATTTGGAAAAACTCCTTCAGATACCCATCCGGCGCATTTCCCAATTCGACATCGACAAAAACAAACAAGAGATCGCTATTTTTGAACAAAATCTCCGCGAGGTGGAGAAAAACCTCAAAAATGTCAAAAAATATGCGATTGGGCATCTCAAGGATCTAATTCTAAAATTCAGCAAAGACTACCCGAGAAAAACCCGTGTGAAGGCGATTGAAGAGATTGACCGGAGGGCGATTGAAACCAAGGAAATCAAGGTAGGCGTGGATTTGCAAGGCGGTTTTGTCGGAACGAAAGTTTCTGGACCTCTTCACCTGTCTTGTACCAACTTCGATAAATTGCTCCTGTTCCACAAAGATGGCACCTATAAAGTGGTTTCTATCCCTGAAAAGCAGTATTTCGAAAAACTGGCCCGAGTCGGCGTGGCCGATAAAAAGACGATCCACCATGTCGTCTATAAGAATCGGGAGACGGGCCAAGTCTGGGCCAAGCGCTTCATCGTCGATAAGTTTATCCTCGACAAGCCCTACCATTATCTAGAAGAAAAGAGCGACCTTCTCCACATCTCTACAAATCCGAAGGCCGCCGTCGAACTCCATTTTACCCCGCAACCTCGTCAAAAAATCAAAAAGATGGTCGTTCACCTGGATCAGGTTCCCCTCAAAGGAGCCCATACGCGGGGGATGCGCCTATCGGATCGCAAGGTCAGAAAGGTGACAATTTCTTAGACAGAAAATCAGATCTTTGCCTATTCTCGAAGACAACTTTAATTTTTCATCCTATTTGACGGCGTGGAAACCCAGTCCTTTAGGACTGGGAGGAAACGCTGCTCCTTTATTTAACTTGAGTTTTAAAATAGATTTGAGTATTTTCTGCAGCCAATGAAACGCACGATTTCGATTAAAATTAAAGTTGCTGCTGAGGATAGCCAAGAGCTTTTTAAGTTGGGACATCATTTTGTTTCCGCCTGCAATGAAATCGTCCCCTTTGCAATGGAATATCGATGTTGGAATCGAGTTGCACTCCACCATCTTTGCTATTCCAAAATTAGAATGGAATCTCCACTCGGCTCTCAGATGGTGTGCAATGCGATCTTTGCCGTGTGCAAAGCCTATAAGAATCGAGGCATTGAAAAAAGCGAAGAAGTTCCAAAGATTCAGTTTCGCAAAAACGCAAGCGTCCATTTTGACAAACGGACCTATTCGATCAAAGGAAAAATTCTTTCTCTCTACACTTTGGGTAAGCGGATTAAAGTGGAAATGAGAATGAGCGACTTCCAAGAGCAGTATTTTGCTCAGGGTATTCCCAAAGAAGCTGAGTTGATCTGTAAAAAGGGAAAATGGTTTTTTAACCTTGTGTTGGATCTTCCCGATCCCGCCTTGAGCCAAAGCGACACGCTGCTTGGGGTGGATCTTGGGGAGAATAACGCGGCTGCGATGAGCAGCGGCAAATTGATTTGCGGAGGCAAGATTCGCTTTCAAAGGGATCAATATCTCGCCATGCGGCGCAGGCTTCAGTCCAACGGTTCTCAGTCGGCAAAACAATTGCTGAAGAAAATCTCTGGCAAAGAAGCGCGCTGGATGAAACATGTCAATCATGGGATGAGCAATGAGATTGTGAAAGAAGCCCTTCAAATGGGCGCTGGGATGATTGTTCTTGAAGACTTGAAAAACATGCGCAAAAGGATCAAAGGCAGCAAGCGAAACAGAACTCGTCTGCACCGCTGGGCCTTTAGTCAATTGCAACTGTTTGTCGAATACAAGGCCCAAGCTCGCGGCTTGGGGATTATCTACATGAATCCAGCTTATAGCAGTCAAATTTGCTCCTTATGCGGTGCTCTTGGCGCAAGACAAAAGCACCGTTTTACATGTTCTTGTGGAAACCGACAGCACAGCGACTTGAATGCAAGTCGGAATCTCTGTAGGTTTGCTCTATCTGCCGATCGAGCAACGTGCGCTGTAAACCGCACGCATGTGGCAGTTAATCGCTGACCATAAAGCTTTCGCCTTTAGGCGAGAGTTGTTTACTTACATATGTATCAAGGAGGTCGATCTGATGAAGAAAATGATTTTGTTTCCTTTGACTCTTTTGTTCGGAGCCGCTCATGCGCAGGATTTCCCTTCTGTGCAAACAGAGCAGCAGGTGGTGAGCGAGTTGAATTTTCTCACCTCTACCGTAGATCAAGTAGGGCTTACCTATCAAGGCACTGTAGGGGATTTAAACGGACTTAGATTGCCCCTCAGCTACTACAGCACGGCGGATTATTGGGCAAAATATGTCGGTTCGCTTCCAGGGAACGATCTGCATGTGGTCGATGTCTACAATCCCATGGACTACACGTTGACCCCCCAACCAGGTTCTCCCGGAGGAGATCTACAGATTGAAAGGGTGAATGTATTCAATGGGACCGATATTTACGATGCCGCTTGCTGGCAGATCGCGCTGGCCGTTTGCGGAAAAGCCGGACTGAAGAGCAGCTCCGGCCAGGACCTGTTTGCCATCGCTCAGAACCAAAACACCCTTCTTAAAGCGGGGTATGATGGAAATGCTCCCGAGCCGCATCCAGGCGCTAACCGGGCAGTGACACGCGATGACGGGGTTTTTAGCTATAATGGCGAAAAGATCGCCTCTTCAAACGAGGCCTACTTATTCCGGATGATCACGAGAAATTGGCTTTCGAAGGATCCGTTCATCGGCACACCCTACATGCAATATATCCAAGCAGAGAATCTTCCTCAGAATTCCGATTATCAAGCGGGCAAAATCACTTGGATGGATTGGAAGCCGATCACCGGGGAAAATGCGTGGGCGTTTTTGATTGGACCCCTGCAGACCGCCTATTTGCAACAGGTCTCCTCTGGAAGCCAGTTCGTTCCTTTTTCTTCGGATCCGGTGCAGAACGCCTTAGGGATTCTGTACGCGCTCGGAAGGATGCAGTCAGAGATTGGAGCGATTTATTACGCATGCCAAGGCTCTTTGGGAAATCAAGGCGACCAGCCGGTGAATCCCTATCAAGTCTCTGTGGAGAATAACGCCTCCTCATTGGCCGGGCTGCTCATCTTTCAGCAGGTGCTCGCAGATGAGTTGAAATATGAAACAGATCTCTCTGCCGATCAAAAACAACAGGTGCAAACGGCATTGAGTCAAATAGCTGCGATGATTCACGGAGGGCCGACTCCGCAGGGAACTCAGACAAAAGGGCTCCTGTCGTTTTTCAAAAATAATGCGTGGAATCCGGATGAGGGCATTTTTTATCAGGGCGGCGAAGCGAATAATCCTCAGTTAGGAGCCGATTGGGTTCCCGTTTCCGAGCCCAAAGCGGTCGATGTGAATACCTGGACCGTTTCTGTATTAGGCCAGCCTTTGATCGATCAGTGGTTTGGTTCTTGCTCTGCTTATAAGATATGGCAGAAGGTAAAGAGTTGGGGAGGATTTGTTGGTCCGGATGGATCGATTTGGGGAGTGGGTTATTCCGATCAGGATGGCAATGGAAAGGAGGACAGTGCTTCCAAGGGGATTATTTCTGCCGAATGGACAGCCGGAGCGATCAACATGCTGCGCTGTTTAATCCAGCAATACCAAGCGATGCCCCTCACCGCAAAGTGTTCCTCCTGCCAGCGGATGCAGAACTCCAAATGCGTACAGGACTTACAGAAAGATCATGATAGCATGCTCAAAAATCTCATGACGCTGCGCACCGATCTTTATTCCACAACGGAAGCTTACTCGAGCGTCCGCCCGGGGGATTATCTGTCTCTGGTGCCGATTCCTTCCGATAAGTTGGCCTTCCTCTATGCGAGCAAACGCTATATGCTCCCTTTCGGGTGGTATGCAAACCCTCTCCCAAGCACAACCTCTACTTCTTGGGCGATCCTGCTCCATTACAACTTCAATCCGTTTAAGATAGGAGGGGACTACTCACCTCCTTCGTTCGAATTGAAGTGATATTGACTTTCATCGATGGGCAGGGAAAGCTCGGGTAATCCCCAAAGGCTTTTCTTGCCCATATACTCCTCGGATGGCAATTGAACAAGGCAAGGGGATTGCTCCATGTCCAGCCAGGATACCAGCTCATCGAGGTCCTTTTCTTCCATTGCCGTGCATCCAGCCGTTCCCATTCCTTTCTGTCTCCACACGTGCATGAAAATGGCAGACCCCATCCCCGGTTTAATCGGATTTAGGTTGTGCTGAATCACTAACCCGATCGCATACAAAAACCCGATTTCTTTCATTTTTTCAGAGCTTTTCCAATCGCGATGGGCCGTCTTTTCCGTGATAAATCGATTGTAGTGCACAGAATCGGGATCATCGACGCACTCCAACCCATCTGCGACGAGCAGAAAAGGGATCTTTCTCGCATAAGGCTGATGCCGCTCATCCCCAAACGCAGGCCCGAGTGAAAAAACACCTGCAGGAGCTCTCCAATCCCCCTCCTTTTTGTGCATTCCTTTCTCATGACTGCAATCGAAGAGCCCTCTTCCCCAAGCCATCCCCTGTTCTCCCAGTGCCACGCCGATAGGGGAGCCCACAAGTTCCCATTGCAAGCTGGGGGAACCCCGCTGGTAGCGATAGAGAACCCCATCCAAACCATTCCAGTCAGGAGAGACGACCACGAGAAGTTGTAACACTTGAGGAAAGAGATGCATAGGCTAGAGCTTGTATAATAAAAATCGCCTCAAGTCAAGCGGTGAGAAAAAATGAGGATCCAAGCGCCTGCATCTACCAATTTACTACCAAAATCTACCAAATTGGTAATTTAAGAGAGAAGGGACTTGCTCAGACTAAAATATAACCACTTGATAATAAATGTGATGCATATTTTACTGGTTTTTGTTCAATTGATAATTGATAGGAAAAAGAGAAATTTGCTACCATTAAGTTAAAAATTGGTAGTAAGACATGAAAATACCTCGCAGACCTCCGGATCTCCGCAATCAAGAAGCGGTCTATTTTTCCTCTCCAGAGAAATTTGATTTGATACGCAAGGAGGGCAATAAAACAGAAGACGAAGGAAAGTATCGCCATTGGGATACTTTACGTCATTTAACGCCACCTGCAGGATTGACCTTAGAAGAATGGTGGTTCGGAATTAAGATGAGACGTCTTCTTGGATTTAAAGCTATTCCCTTGTGGGATAGGGATAGGAAAGATGCGTTCTTTTATAATCTTCCCGATAAGCTGCTTAAGCAGTTGCATCAAATCGATCTCGGAGCAGGAGGGATGGGGGAAATTCCCGAGCCCATTTTGAATCCTCAAACGCGCGATCAGTACATCGTGCATTCTCTAATCCAAGAAGCCATTACTTCAAGTCAAATCGAAGGGGCGGCAACAACTCGGAAAGTTGCTAAAGAAATGCTGAGATCTGGACGGCTGCCGAGAGATAGAAGCGAACAAATGATTTTGAATAATTTTCATACGATGCAAAAAATTAAAATATGGAAAGAACAACCTCTTTCAGCGCATTTAATTTATGAAATGCACAGCACCGTTACAGACCAAACTTTAGATAATCCAGATGCCTCAGGAAGATTGCGAAAGGCAGATGAGCTAGTGACCGTGGAAGATGTGGTTTCAGGCGATATTTTACATGCCCCGCCGCATGCGGATGAATTGCCGGAGCGATTGGAAGCGATGTGCGCTTTTGCAAATGGGGAAACCCCCGTTCAGTTTGTTCATCCTGTGATTCGCGCCATCATTCTTCATTTTTGGTTAGCCTACGATCACCCTTTTGTAGATGGGAATGGGAGGACGGCGCGCGCTTTATTTTACTGGTTAATGCTGCGCCATGGATATTGGCTTTTTGAATTCGTTTCTATATCTGAAATGATTTTGAAGGCTCCTGTCCAATATGGGGAAGCTTTTCTTTACACAGAAACAGATCAGAATGATCTTACTTATTTTATTATTCATCAAATGGATGTGATCCGAAAATCCATGCAATCCTTGCATGATTACATTAACCGGAAAGTGCGTGAAATAAATGAAATAGAGGTGTTGGTTAAGAGAAAAGGGGATTTGAATTATAGACAAGAAGCTTTACTCGCTCATGCCCTGCGTCATCCCGGCACAGATTATACCATTGAAGCCCATCGAAATAGTCACCGAATTGCTTACGATACCGCTAGGCATGATTTACAAGATTTGCATGAAAAAGGCTTATTGAAAATGGCCAAGAAGGGTAAAGCGTACATTTTCACAGTTCCAGGCGATTTGCGTATAAAAATGGATTGAGAAAAATATAAGATTTCCTATCATGCTCTTCGTTCAATCGGGGGAGGTCATATGTTAAAATGGCTAGGTGGGGCAATGTTATTGCTCAAACAGTTAGGGGCTGCGGAGAATAATTGTGATGGGGAAATTGTCTATTTTCAAGAATTGCCGAAAGCGGAGCTCCATATCCATTTAGGCGGCGCCTATCCCCAAAGCTATCTTTTTTCGATAGCAAGTGCAGAACAAAAACAGGAATTAAGCAAAAAGCTCAATTCGATTGCGAATAGAATCGATTATCATGATGTATTTCAGGTTTTTTCCTTGGTCAGCGAGATCGTGAACACGGAAGAAAAAGTAGAAAAAGGGGTGGAAGCCCTCTGTCTTGCATTGAAAGAAGATAACGTTGTTTATGTGGAGATTAGGTGCACCTTAAAAGACTTAGGACAGGGGATGGAGGCTTATCTAAATGCAATTTTGCGCGGGATAGAAAGGCAAGCTTCTGATCGATTTACAGCGAAATTAATCTTAAGCCTTAAAAGAAACTCTTCTCTAGAGGCTGCTAGGCAAACAGTGGATCTTGCCTTAGAATATCGAGATCAGGGCGTTGTCGGCATCGACATTTCTGGAGACTCGACGATTGGCCAGATCGATCGCATTTTACCCGAACTCCTTCGGGCTAAAGAAGAGGGGCTTCCTTTTGTTGTTCATATAGGGGAATCCCCTTATGAAAAAGATCAGATGCGTTTGTTAACGACCTTGGATCCCGTTCGCGTCGGCCATGGCATTTTTCTTGTTCGAGAGGCTGCCGATTGGATATTAACGCATAAAACCCCTCTTGAAATATGCCTCACCAGCAGCGTTCTCGTGCAGATGATCGACACCTACGATCTGCATCCCGGCATCCAGTTTTTTAACAAAGGGCACCCCGTCGTGTTTTGCACCGATGACCCTCTCATCTTTTCCACAACCTTGTCCAAAGAATTGAGATTGGCTCACCGACTTGCCGGGTTTTCCCTAGAGGATGTTAAATCCATTACCAGCAATGCATTTGACCACATTCTCTGGAAATCCTCCGATGAGGAGCGATTAGAGCTAGCGGACTCCTGCTCATCGCCAAACGTAAAGACGTAAGTTTGAACGCCGCTCGGGACTTTTACCGATAGTTGGTGCCATCCATAAGAGGCTGTCGTTGAATTAAGCTTCTGTCGATTTTCCGCTTCGGAAAACTCGCACATCGCGTTAGTTTCCATATGGGGTAATGGCGATGCCAAAAGGTAAAGCGCCGACAGGCACCGTCGCTACGACGGTATTGTTCGAGGTATCGATCACGGAGACATAGGCATTGCCGGCATCTGCTACATAAGCATAGTTTCCATTTGGGGTAATGGCGACGCCAAAAGAGCCAGAGCTGAGAGGCACCGTTGCTACGACGGTATTGTTCGAGGTATCGATCACGGAGACACTGGCGCTGCCAGCATTTGCCGCATAAGCATAGTTTCCATTTGGGGTAATGGCGATGCCATGAGGACCAGCGCTGACAGGCACCGTCGCTACGACGGTATTGTTCGAGGTATCGATCACGGAGACATAGGTGCTGTTAGCGTTTGCCACATAAGCATAGTTTCCATTTGGGGTAATGGCGACGCCAGCAGGGAAAGCTCCGAAAGGCACCGTCGCTACGACGGTATTGTTCGAGGTATCGATTACGGAGACATTCATGCTGTTAAAGTTTGTCACATAAGCATAGTTTCCATTTGGGGTAATGGCGACGCCATAAGGGCCAGAGCCGACAGGCACCGTCGCTACGACGGTATTGTTCGAGGTATCGATCACGGAGACATTGTGGCTGCCATAGTTTGTCACATAAGCATAGTTTCCATTTGGGGTAATGGCGACGCCAAAAAAGCCAGAGCCGACAGGCACCGTCGCTACGACGGTATTGTTCGAGGTATCGATCACGGAGACATTATTGCTGCCATAGTTTGTCACATAAGCATAGTTTCCATTTGGGGTAATGGCGACGCCATAAGGGTTAATGCCGACAGGCACCGTCGCTACGACGGTATTGTTCGAGGTATCGATCACGGAGACATTGTTGCTGTTAGCGTTTGTCACATAAGCATTCTGAGAAAATACAGAAAAACTGCAACACACGAAAGAAAGAAAATACAATATACATTTCATGATAAATTATCCTTAGTTTCCATTTGGGGTAATGGCGATGCCATGAGGGCCAGGGCTGACAGGCACCGTCGCTACGACGGTATTGTTCGAGGTATCGATCACGGAGACATAGGTGCTGCCATAGTTTGCCACATAAGCATAGTTTCCATTTGGGGTAATGGCGATGCCAGTAGGGCTAGCGCCGACAGGCACCGCCGCTACGACGGTATTGTTCGAGGTATCGATCACGGAGACATAGGTGCCGCTAGAAATTGCCACATAAGCATAGTTTCCATTTGGGGTAATGGCGACGCCATAAGGGTTAAAGCCGACAGGCACCGTCGCTACGACGGTATTGTTCGAGGTATTGATCACGGAGACATTGGTGCTGTTAGCGTTTGCCACATAAGCATAGTTTCCATTTGGGGTAATGGCGATGCCAAAAGGGCCAGGGCTGACAGGCACCGCCGCTACGACGGTATTGTTCGAGGTATCGATCACGGAGACATTGTTGCTGTAAGCGTTTGTCACATAAGCATAGTTTCCATTTGGGGTAATGGCGATGCCAGTAGGGCCAGCGCCGACAGGCACCGTCGCTACGACGGTATTGTTCGAGGTATCGATCACGGAGATATAGGTGCTGCCATAGTTTGCCACATAAGCATAGTTTCCATTTGGGGTAATGGCGACGCCAGTAGAGCCATCGCCGACAGGCACCGTCGCTACGACGGTATTGTTCGAGGTATCGATCACGGAGACATTGGTGCTGTTAGCGTTTGTCACATAAGCATAGTTTCCATTTGGGGTAATGGCGACGCCATAAGGTAAAGCGCCGACAGGCACCGTCGCTACGACGGTATTGTTCGAGGTATCGATCACGGAGACATTGTTGCTGTTAGCGTTTGCCACATAAGCATTCTGAGAAAATACAGAAAAACTGCAACACACGAAAGAAAGAAAACACAATATACATTTCATGATAAATTATCCTTTTTGAAAAGTCAAGTCAAACGACACTGTAGATTCTAAGTCCAATGAAGTCAAGGCTATCAGCAATGCGTTTGACCACAGTCTCTGGAAACCCTCCGATGTGGAGCGGACTCTTACTCATCGCCAAATGTGAAGACGTAAGCTTGAACGCCGCTCGGGACTTTTACCGATAGTTGGTGCCATCCATAAGAGGTACTCGCGATGTTATATTTCTTATCGCCGTCGACGTAGATCGTGCCATGAGGAGTCCCGTCCAAGCTGATCTCAAGAGAGGTTGGACTCGATCCCCCTAACACAAGATAGACGTCGCTGGCGAGAAAGTACATATCTAGATAGCAGTTATCTCCTTCGGCCAGGATATACTCTTGTTCTGCTCTCCAACGCCCTTTGAGCCCCACTTGATTCTCTTGAAGAGAACCTTCGTATTGATAGTTCGCGATTGCATTTGGCATCAGCCCCATTTTATAGCTGCGGCCTCTAGAAAGGCCTAAATACGTTTCAGGGGAAATAGCTCTATTTATTTTTTCCGATTCCTTGATTTTTACAGGAGACATGCCTAGGAGTCCCCTGATGGCATTTTCTGTTTCCCCATAACCTCCCTCTCCAAAATGCTCCATCCGGATCATCCCCTGTTGATCGATGAGGTAGTGAGCGGGCCAATAAGAGTTTTGATAGGCATTCCATGTGGCGTACCGATTATCGAGGGCTACGGGATAGGCGATTTCGAATTGTTCAACAGCTTTCTTCACATTGTCGTAATCTTTTTCGAATTCAAATTCAGGAGTGTGTACGCCAATGATTACAAATCCGTAATCTTTGTAATCGCGGTACCAATTTTTAAGATAGGGAAGCGTTCTGATGCAATTGATGCAGCTATAGGTCCAGAAATCGATTAACACCACTTTTCCTCGGAGTTCAGATAAAGTGAGGGACGGGGAATTGATCCATGCGGTGATCCCCGTGATTTCTGGTGCTCGACTGTTTTCAGGCAATGTTTCTTTCATATTGATCAAATTGAGTTCTTTTTCAATTTTGAGATCTTTCTCAGAAATGAGTTCGGGGAAAAACTGAGATAATTTTTCATTGATAAGCATATCCCAGTTAAATATCAAGATCACCGCAAAAAATAGCATTAAAATCCCAAACGACTGGCGGATCCGTTCCGTATAACGAGACAGGAACTGGGAAGAAGTAAGGAATTTTGCACTGCCGTAAGCATATAAAAACATCGGAATGCCCGCTCCAAAGCTGTAGCAAATCGTCATTAAAACAGCGGTTAAATTAATGGCTCCAGTGGCAGCTAGAGTGGTAATCGCTCCCAAAATGGGGCCAGCGCATGGCGTCCACAGAAGACCAAGGGCCGCGCCGAATACCATTCCTCCCCAAAAACCCTGGTGCGGTTTTGTCCCGTGAATTTTCTGACCTAGATCTGCAATCGGAGTGGTTATTTTTGCAAACCAATTAGAAAGCCTAGGAAAGATCATGACAAGCCCGAAAAAGAAGATGAGCCCGATCGCCACATAACGAAGAATCGTTGGGGAAACACCTGTCGCGTGGACGATCCAAGAGAGAGCCAAGGTAAAAAAAGAAAAACTGCAGGTAAGGCCTAGAATAGTCCCCAAAGGACGGAGGCGTCCCTCCGCAATACCTGCGGATAAAATCGCAGGGAGCACAGGTAAAATACAGGGGGAAAGAGCTGTAAAAATCCCCGCTAGAAAAGAAAATCCAAGCAATAGTAACATGCGTTTCTCCATGGCGGTAAAAACCCAGCTTATATTCGATTTTATACAAAATCAACCAGGCGATTCTTTTGGAGGGATGCAATGGGAACAGTATACAGCAACCCAAAGCCCAGAGTCGGTGTAGGGGTGGTGGTCATAAAAGAAGGGAAGGTTCTTTTAGGGAAGAGAAAAGGCGCCCATGGAGCCGGAGAATGGTCTTTTGCCGGAGGCCATCTTGAATTTGGAGAAGATGTAGAAGCCTGCGCTTTGCGAGAGTTAGCCGAAGAAACGGGGTTGAAAGCTGTTTCTGTGCAGATGGGGCCTTGGGTCAATGACATCATCGAAGAAGATAAACACTATGTGACTCTTTTTGTCTTTGTCGACCAGTTTGAAGGCGCTCCTCAGCTTTTAGAACCAGATAAGTGCGAAGGATGGGAATGGTTCGATTGGCATTCCCTTCCTTCTCCTCTTTTCACTCCCATCCGCTCTTTAATGAAAAAAATAAGCATCTTGAATCGATCTGGAGATTATCATGCGTAAATATCATCACTATGGAATCCCCACAAAAAAGAAACGGAAGGATGAGAGTCTCGTCGAGGTAGGGGAATTCAGATTCTATTCTACTCCTTTTGAGGGGAACAAATGGCATATTCAATGGCATCGGTTCCCTAAAGGGCATGGGCTGCCTGAATTAGTGACCCAGGTTCCTCACATCGCTTTTCAGGTCGATGATTTGGATGCTGAAATCAAAGGATGCAAAGTGCTTTTTGGCCCTTACAGCCCCTTGGAGGGTTATCGCGTTGCCATGATCGAAGAACAGGGGGTTCCTATTGAACTAGTCGAAACAAAGCTTACAGACGAAGAGCTGGCTTTGCTTGAGCAAAAAAAATTAGGCAAGTAAGGGTCTGTCTATGCGTAAGATATTCGTTTTTTTGATCGCCATCGCATTTACCTCCCCCCTGTTATCTCAAACCATATTAGTCGTAGGCGGAGCGGGATTCATCGGGTCTCATGTCAATCAGAGATTGGTGCAAAGCGGCTATCAAACCATCGTGCTCGATAATTTAAGCAGGGGCGATGAGAGAAATGTAAAATCTAGCCTTTTTATAGAAGGGGATATTCAAGATACCGCTCTTTTGGATCGGATTTTTACCACTTATCCGATCGATGCCGTCATGCACTTTGCCGCCAGCTTAGAAGTGGGTGAATCGGTGGTAGAGCCCCTGAAATACTACAAAAACAATGTCTCCGGGACGCTCAATTTGTTAGAGGCCATGCTCCGCCATCAGGTGCACATTTTTGTTTTCTCTTCCTCTGCCACCGTCTACGGCATCCCTCAAGAGAGCTTGTTAACTGAAACCCATCCCTGCCTCCCCATCAATCCCTATGGGCAAACCAAGTGGATGATCGAAACGGTCTTGGGCGATTTAGATCGCGCCTACAACTTCCGCTTTTGCACCCTTCGCTACTTCAATGCGACAGGAGGAGATCCCGAAGGGATCCTCAAAAATTATAAAACGAAAGAGCCGAATCTCATCCCGATCGCCCTGCGCCGCCTCCAAGAGCCAGGCAAACCCCTCACCCTTTTTGGCACAGACTATCCCACGCCCGATGGAACCCCGATTCGGGATTACATCCACGTGGAAGATCTCGCAAGCGCCCACATTGCCGCCATGGAAAATCTCTTTCATGGAGCCCCTTCCACTGTCTATAATTTGGGCTGCGGACGGGGATTTAGCGTGCGGGAGGTGATCGCCGCCATCGAAAAAGTCACAGGGCAAAAAATCCCGCTCATCGCGGGTCCCCGCCGAACAGGAGATCCTCCTGTCTTAGTGGCAAATATCGAAAAAGCCCAGCGCGAGCTCGACTGGCACCCGCGCTATCTGTCTCTAGAGGAAATGATCGAACACGCCTGGCTTGCCCTGCAGCGCTAGAAACTTATGAATTTCGCCCTACAAACATCATCGTGGATAAGGGAAGGCTTCAAGGGATTGTGGATTGGGCTGGGGGGCGCGCCAGTTTTGCAGAAGAGGATTTTTGTCCTCTAGAACATGGAGAATGGCCCTCTTATCCCGCTCGCAGAAGGTCCTTTTTAGCAGGCTGTGCAAGGCATTCGCCCACTCCCTGATTACAGCGCTCTGATGCCGCTCTTGCGCTTGGCTAGAGCGTTTGCCGTCATTGGCTTTACCGTCAAGCGCGGAACATGGCGAAGCAGCAGCGCCCGCGTCTATCAGCTTAACCGTCGATTCCTCGAGAGGATGTTTGCAAACTAAGGTTCAGTCGATTTTTGGGTTCTTTTAAGCCGATTTTTGACTTTTTTGGAAGGTAATATACGTACGTTGATATTACTCCCAAAAAATAAATCGATTTTTCTTCCAGGATCGCTGTCTCGCTCAATATCTAAATCAAGTTTTAAAAAAGGAGATGCAAATAAGAACTCTCCTAACGGTTTTTCAGAGATTTTGAATTTTTCAAATTCTTCGTGTGAAATCATGATAGCTACCGGCTACTTTTACCATTTTAGCTAAATATTTTCAACGACAGTCTCTTAGAGGGTGTTTACAAAATAAGGTTCTGTCGATTTTAGGGTTCTTTTGAGTCCGATTTTCGATTCTTTTTTCGGGGGTCATATCAACTTTCGTATATGACCCCCGAAAAAAAAATCGAAAATCGGCCAAAATAATCCCCAAAATCGACGAACCCTTAATTTGTAAACACCCTCTTATCCCAACCTTTCTTTCTGTCATGTGTTTACTCATATAAATCCAGTCAAAAATTGTTAACGGATTATCGATGAAGCATAAATTGGATCAAATCTATGTCACACGAAAATCGGCAAATTCATCTCGTTTCGCGGCCTAGAGGATCGGCGACCCTTGAAAATTTCAAACTGCATGTGCATGCGATTCCGGAATTAAATGAAGGAGAAGTGCTGATTTCTCGCTCTTCCAGAGCCTTTCAACGAACACGTTTTCGGAAAACTCGCACATCGCGTTAGTTTCCATTTGGGGTAATGGCGATGCCACGAGGGTTAAAGCCGACAGGCACCGTCGCTACGACGGTATTGTTCGAGGTATCGATCACGGAGACATTGTTGCTGCCAGCATTTGCCACATAAGCATAGTTTCCATTTGGGGTAATGGCGACGCCACGAGGGCCAGAGCCGACAGGCACCGTCGCTACGACGGTATTGTTCGAGGTATCGATCACGGAGACATTGTTGCTGTAATCGTTTGCCACATAAGCATAGTTTCCATTTGGGGTAATGGCGACGTCATGAGGGGCAACGCTCACAGGCACCATCGCTACGACGGTATTGTTCGAGGTATCGATCACGGAGACATTGTCGCTGCCATAGTTTACCAGATAAGCATAGTTTCCATTTGGGGTAATGGCGACGCCATGAGGGATAGAGCCGACAGGCACCGTCGCTACGACGGTATTGTTCGAGGTATCGATCACGGAGACATTGTTGCTGTCATAGGTTGCCACATAAGCATAGTTTCCATTTGGGGTAATGGCGACGCCATAAGAGCGAGAGCCGACAGGCACCGTCGCTACGACGGTATTGTTCAAGGTATCGATCACGAAGACATAGGTGCTGTTATAGTTTGTCACATAAGCATAGTTTCCATTTGGGGTAATGGCGACGTCATGAGGGCCAGAGCCGACAGGCACCGTCGCTACGACGGTATTGTTCGAGGTATCGATCACAGAGACATTGTTGCTGCCATAGTTTGCCACATAAGCATAGTTTCCATTTGGGGTAATGGCGACGCCATGAGGGTAAGAGCCGACAGGCACCGTCGCTACGACGGTATTGTTCGAGGTATCGATCACGGAAACATTGTGGCTGTAAAAGTTTGCCACATAAGTATTCTGAGAAAATACAGAAAAACTGCAACACACGAAAGAAAGAAAACACAATATACATTTCATGATAAAAACTATCCTTTTTGAAAAGCCAAGTCAAAAAAAGACTATAGATTCCAAGTCCAATGAAGTCAAGGCTGTTCCCAAGTTGCTCAGGCAACTCGTCCGGTGTCCGATACTCAAGCCCCTGATGAGGCCGTTTCTCGTTATAGAACGCGAAATACTTATTTCAGCCCTTGCCAAACCGCTTTCAGACTTTCGTACCCTTTGAGATAAATGTCCTCATATTTCTCGCTCTTCCAGAGCCTTTCAACGAACACGTTTTCGGAAAACTCGCACATCGCGTTAGTTTCCATTTGGGGTAATGGCGATGCCACGAGGGTTAAAGCCGACAGGCACCGTCGCTATGACGGTATTGTTCGAGGTATCGATCATGGAGACATTGTTGCTGAAACCGTTTGTCACATAAGCATAGTTTCCATTTGGGGTAATGGCGACGCCATAAGGGTCAAAGCCGACAGGCACCGCCGCTACGACGGTATTGTTCGAGGTATCGATCACGGAGACATTGTCGCTGTAAGTGTTTGTCACATAAGCATAGTTTCCATTTGGGGTAATGGCGACGCCATAAGGGACAGAGCCGACAGGCACCGCCGCTACGAGGGTATTGTTCGAGGTATCGATCACGGAGACATTGTAGCTGGAAGTGTTTGCCACATAAGCATAGTTTCCATTTGGGGTAATGGCGACGCCAAAAGGGGCAGAGCCGACAGGCACCGTCGCTACGACGGTATTGTTCGAGGTATCGATCACGGAGACATTGTGGCTGTCATAGTTTGTCACATAAGCATAGTTTCCATTTGGGGTAATGGCGACGCCAAAAGAGCGAGAGCCGACAGGCACCGTCGCTACGACGGTATTGTTCGAGGTATCGATCACGAAGACATTGTTGCTGTTATAGTTTGTCACATAAGCATAGTTTCCATTTGGGGTAATGGCGACGCCATGAGGGCCAGAGCCGAGAGGCACCGTCGCTACGACGGTATTGTTCGAGGTATCGATCACGGAGACATTGTGGCTGCCATAGTTTGCCACATAAGCATAGTTTCCATTTGGAGTAATGGCGACGCCATGAGGGTAAGAGCCGACAGGCACCGTCGCTATGACGGTATTGTTCGAGGTATCGATCACGGTGACATTGTTGCTGTAATAGTTTGCCACATAAGCATTCTGAGAAAATACAGAAAAACTGCAACACACGAAAGAAAGGAAACACAATATACATTTCATGATAAAAATTATCCTTTTTGAAAAGCCAAGTCAAAAAAAAGACTATAGATTCCAAGTCCAATGAAGTCAAGGCTGTTCCCAAGTTGCTCAGGCAACTCGTCCGGTGTCCGATACTCAAGCCCCTGATGAGGCCGTTTCTCGTTATAGAACGCGAAATACTTATTTCAGCCCTTGCCAAACCGCTTTCAGACTTTCGTACCCTTTGAGATAAATGTCCTCATATTTCTCGCTCTTCCAGAGCCTTTCAACAAACACGTTTTCGGAAAACTCGCACATCGCGTTAGTTTCCATTTGGGGTAATGGCGATGCCACGAGGGTTAGAGCCGACAGGCACCGTCGCTACGACGGTATTGTTCGAGGTATCGATCACGGAGACATTGTTGCTGATAGCGTTTGTCACATAAGCATAGTTTCCATTTGGGGTAATGGCGACGCCATGAGGGCCAGAGCCGACAGGCACCGTCGCTACGACGGTATTGTTCGAGGTATCGATCACGGAGACATTGTTGTTGTAATCGTTTGCCACATAAGCATAGTTTCCATTTGGGGTAATGGCGACGTCATGAGGGTGAGAGCTAACAGGCACCGTCGCTACGACGGTATTGTTCGAGGTATCGATCACGGAGACATTGTTGCTGCCATAGTTTGCCACATAAGCATAGTTTCCATTTGGGGTAATGGCGACGCCATCAGGGACAGAGCCGACAGGCACCGCCGCTACGACGGTATTGTTCGAGGTGTCGATCACGGAGACATTGCTGCTGTCATAGTTTGCCACATAAGCATAGTTTCCATTTGGGGTAATGGCGACGCTACAAGAGCGAGAGCCGACAGGCACCGTCGCTACGACGGTATTGTTCGAGGTATCGATCACGAAGACATAGGTGCTGTTATAGTTTGTCACATAAGCATAGTTTCCATTTGGGGTAATGGCGATGCCAAAAGGGCCAGAGCCGACAGGCACCGTCGCTACGACGGTATTGTTCGAGGTGTCGATCACGGAGACATTGTTGCTGTAATAGTTTGCCACATAAGCATAGTTTCCATTTGGGGTAATGGCGACGCCATGAGGGTAAGAGCCAACAGGCACCGTCGCTACGACGGTATTGTTCGAGGTATCGATCACGGAGACATTGTTGCTGTAATAGTTTGCCACATAAGCATTCTGAGAAAATACAGAAAAACTGCAACACACGAAAGAAAGAAAACACAATATACATTTCATGATAAAAACTATCCTTTTTGAAAAGCCAAGTCAAAAAAAAAGACTATAGATTCCAAGTCCAATGAAGTCAAGGCTATCCACAAGTTGCTCAGGCATGATTAAGTGTCATTGGGTTTTGGACGTGGTGTTCGCGGAAGATCGCAACCCAATAGTGAAAGGTTATGCTCCGGAAAATCTGCGAGCTGTGAAATGGGTACTTAAGCTCATAGTTGTTGGCGGATTATCGATGAAGGATTAAAATCAAATCTATGTCACACGAAAATCGGCAAATTCATCTCATTTCGCGACCCAGAGGAGCGGCGACCCTTGAAAATTTTAAACTGCATGTGAATCCGATTCCGGAATTAAATGAAGGAGAAGTGCTGATTCGTTCGCTCTATTTATCGGTTGATCCTTATATGCGCGGACGTATCGGAGGACGCCCCTCTTCACACCCACCGTTTCCAATCGATCAACCAGCAAATGGAGATGGAGTGGGGCGTGTGGTGAAGTCCAAACATCCTCAGTTTCAACCTGGAGATATTGTCTGCGGTTATTTAGATTGGGCAGACTATTCCGCTCTACCGGGGTCAAAATTGAGAAAGTTTGATGCTCAACAAGTTTCGCCAACAGCGTCTTTAAGCGTGCTTGGCATGCCGGCGTTAACAGGTTATTTTGGATTGCTTGATCTGGGACGCCCAAAAGCGGGGGAAACGCTTGTTATCTCTGGGGCTGCAGGAGCTGTCGGTATGATCGTAGGGCAGATCGCGAAGATGAAGGGCTGTCGTGTTGTCGGTATTACAGGCAGCGATTTTAAAGTGAATTATCTCTTAGAAGAGTTGGGGTTTGATGCGGCTGTCAACTATAAAAATTCAGATTGGATTAATGCTTTGGAACAAGCTTGTTCAACGGGTGTAGATCTTTACTTTGATAATGTAGGAGGTCCCATTACAGATGCAGTGATGAGACACCTCAATCGGCATGCCCGTGTTGTATTGAGCGGCCAGATTTCTTCCTATAACCTCGAACATCCTGATATCGGCCCACGCCACTTTCGCCAGTTGATCATTAAAAGCGCTACCGCTAGAGGATTTCTTGTATTTAACTACCAAGAGCGTTTTCCAGAAGGCAGAGAACAACTGAAAACATGGTTGCTCCAAGGAAAGATCAAACCTTGCGAGACCATCGTGAAAGGATTAGAGCATATGCCTCAAGCTTTTTTAGGACTTTTTTCAGGAGATAACCTCGGAAAACAACTTGTCCAAATAGAAATGGAGTAATTAAAAGGGGGTGCCATCCGCAAGTCATCCTAGATTCATAGGAAATCGGCTGATGAAATAAAGCGGGTAATTGCAGACTTTTCCATCTTTTTTCAAATTCATCAAAGTAGAGCGGGAAATCACAGAGGGGTGGTATTTTTCTTGGTACACAAGAAGGCTCTTTTTTTTTGCCGAAGTGCCCGATTTAATCTCTAATGGGAAAATATTTCCGTCCGATTCTAAAAGAAAATCCACTTTTGCTTCCCTTTTGCTCGTCCAATAGTAAGGAGGATTGCCAAATGCTGTTATCAATGCCTGCGCTACGTAGTTTTCTGTGAGAGAACCCTTAAATTCCACAAACAGTTGATCTCCCTCCACAATGACGCGACCGGGTAGCCGACACATAGCCGCAAGCAAGCCCACATCTAGAAGGTAAATTTTGAACGCTTCATGATCTCCGTAATTCGTTAAAGGGAGTTTGGGGGTAGTGACTAGAGACACCTTGTAGATGAGCTCTGCATCCAAAAGCCACTGTAAAGCTTCTTCGTAATCTCGTGCGCGGGCACTTTTTTTTATAGCGGAAAATACAAACTTCTTATTTTCCTTTCCCAGGTGCACCGGAATGGAATCCCATACCTGCGTAATTTTCATGACTAAAGAGGGAGGGGCGTGTTTTGCAAAATCATGCACATAGGCTTTGAGAATATCCTCCTGAGTCTCTCGCACCACATCCAGGTCTTGCGTTTGAACATAACGCAAGACCGGTTTTGGCATTCCGCCGGTGTAGAAATAGAGTTTAAGCAGCTCCAATAGTTGTTGATGGTGAGGATCAGCGATAGGCTCAAATGTGTGGATCTCCTCGAGCATAGCCCTTAACATCGACTTGCCGATCGCATCTAGAAATTCAAAAAAACTCATTGGAAAAAGCTGATAAAAATGAACTTTTCCAACAGGAAAGCCTCGAGCGCCCGATAATTTCACCCCCAGCAAGGACCCCGCTGCAGCAACCGCATATTCTGGCGCATGCTCACAAAAATATTTCAAGCTTGTCAAGGCGTTTGGGCATTCTTGGATTTCATCAAAAATGATTAGAGTAGTCGCCGGGTCTATTTTTATTTCTAAATGAATGCCTAGATCTCGCAGAATGCGATGGGGCTTGAGGTCCAATTCAAAAAATGCCTTGCAGGCAGGCATTTCCTCGAAATTGATATAACAGCAGTTTTTATACTCCTGGGCCCCAAACTCTTTTAAAAGGAAGGTTTTACCTACTTGGCGAGCCCCTTGAACCAATAAGGGCTGGCGGGCAGGGTCCTTTTTCCACTGTAGAAGGCGCTTGTAAAGGTCTCTTTTCATATCCTTACTGTATCAGATTCACGTTTTTCCCTGTATAAAAAGTGATTTTTTTCACAATTTTCCCTGGGAATAATGTGAAATCCATCTATAAGAGACTGTCTCCGAATTAAGCTTCTGTCGATTTTCGGGTTCTTTTGAGCCGATTTTCGATTCAAATTTTGGGGATAATATCAACTTGCGTATATTAACCCCAAAATTTGAATCGAAAATCGGCCAAAATAATCCCGAAAATCGACGAAGTCTTAATTCGGAGACAGTCTCTAAAAGGCCAGGAATGGGGGGTATCCAGCAGTTTTCCTTGGGAAAAAATGGAGGTGATTTTGTATAGGGTAGACATACAGTGTGAGTTAAATTGAGTCGATAGGGGGCTTAAGATATGAAATATGTTTATGAGTTCATAGGAACGTTTTTTCTAGTCTTTACTGTAGGGATGACAGTGCTTGCGCCCAATAGCGCGGGGATGTTGGCGCCGCTGGCGATCGGTTCTGCGCTTGCGGTCATGGTGTTTGCAGGCGGGCATGTTTCAGGAGGTCATTACAATCCGGCGGTTTCGCTCGCTGTTTTTTTGCGCGGCAAATTATCTTCGAACGATCTTGGCAGATACTGGATTGTGCAGATCATTGCTGGAATCATCGCAGGGTACTTAACGATTTACTACAAAGGCTATCCCACTCAGCCTCCATTAGATTTAGAAACACTAAAAGCGTTTTTAGCGGAGTTTCTGTTTACCTTTGCCCTCTGTTTTGTGGTTTTGAATGTTGCTATAGCCAAGGGAACAAAAGGCAATTCATTCTATGGTTGGGCAATCGGTTTCACCGTTCTCATCGGAGCGTATGCCGTAGGATCCATTTCGGGCGCTGCTTTTAATCCCGCAGTCGCAGTGGGCATCACGATCATGCAGCTGAGCATCTGGTCAAATCTTTGGATTTTCTTGGCAGCGAATCTTTTGGGAGGCGCCTGCGCAGCTCTGGTCTTTAAAGCTGTGGATAAAAAAGACTAAGATTGCGGGACAGGTTCTTCAAAGAGGTGAAATTTTTCGTAAAATTGGATTCCATCTATGACTCCTGATAATCCTGGAAATCCACTGGCATAGACGTTGTTTAGATTTTTGATTTGTTCCAGTAGTTTGGGTTCGGAATTTGAAACTGCAATGCTTTTTAATCCTGTTTGAAATAAAGACAAATCGTTCAAAGAGTCGCCGCTAGTGATTACAATCTCGGGGCTAATGTTTAAATAGCGGATTAAATTCAATAGGCTCGAGCCCTTGCTGACCCCCTTTGGCAGGATATCCAAATACATATCGCATGATTGGACAAAATCGAATCCGGCATCGATGATTTTTTCCAACGTCTGCTCTTTCAGTCGATCGGGATCGTAATAATAGGCGACCCGATAAGGGGGATCTAGAGGCTGTAACTGGATGCCAACCTCGTTTCGTAAGAGTTCCCTCAACAAGCTATTGCCGTTATTCCATGTTTGAATGATCGGATTTTGCAACTGTTCAACAGGATAAAAATTGACCCCGTCGACGATATGCGTTCCATGATCGCCTATGACAAAATGGGGATGGGGTAAGTAGCCATGCAAGCAACACTGCTTGACGATTTCAACGGGTCTGCCCGTCACATAAATCAGTAAAACTTCTTCGAGCAAATGGAGCAACTTAGGATAGAAGAAATTTTTGGTCTGAGGGTCTCCTTCTAAGAAAGTTCCATCTAGATCAGTGGCTAAAGCTAGTTGATACATTTTTTCTTGGATCCCCATCCTGCCAGTCAGAATGATTGATTTTACCATTCTGGAGAAATATTTTCAATAGCAAAAAGGCCCGTTTATCTAGTTTCCTGCAGCTTATAAATTCTTATCCGATGGCCGTCGGGATCCAAAGCGACAAAGCTGCGCCCAAAATCCATATCCGTTGGCTTTTGCGCTATTGTTACCTGTTTATGGCCCCAATCTTCATAGAGTGCGTCCACATCTTCCGAAGGAAAACAAAATTCCAACGCTCCAGGGGAAGCATCTACACGCGGTTCAGCAGTGTATTTAGACCATAAACCGAGCATGACGCCGTTTGCGAGCGCAAACATCACAAAAGTAGGCGATTCCTCTATGGGCTTCAATTTAAAGATTTCTTGATAAAAGAGGCTGCTTTTCTGTGGATTAGCTACGAAGAGCAAAACAAAACCTAAAGCGGGCGTAAACATAGGGAAAATCCTCCTTGAATGACATTTTTCCAATAAACGTATTATACGTATGCGTATTAAATGCGTCCACAAGAAAATATGTCAATAATTTTATTGAAGAAATTTTCCTGAGAACCATAATGAGCTTTTAATTAATTAGAGGGGTAAGAAATGGAACTCCATGTGAAAGATAAGCTAGCGCTCGTTACGGGCTCTACGGGAGGGATTGGGTTCTCAATCGCTCAAACATTAGCGCAAGAGGGGGCTCATGTCTATGTAAATGGCCGTTCTGCAGAAAAAATAGAAGAAGCCATAGATAAAATGGGAACGGTCAAAGGAAAGCTCATGGCTGCTCCCTTCGATCTGGAAGATAAAGCAGGGGTGGATGGTCTCATTAAAGCGATCCCCTCTTTGGATATTCTCGTTAACAATCTGGGAATTTATGAAGCTCGCCCTTTTGAAGAGATTACAGACGAAGAATGGATCCGGATATTCAACATCAATGTCCTAACCGGCATTCGTCTCAGCCGTCAGTACTTTCCGCTCATGAAAAAAAAGAACTGGGGGCGTATCGTGTTTATCTCCAGCGAATCGGCTGTAAATACTCCCGCAGAGATGATCCATTATGGGATGACTAAAACCGCTCAGCTGGCAATTGCAAGGGGCCTCGCAGAGATGACCTTGGGAACGCGGATTACAGTGAACTCCGTGTTGCCGGGGCCAACTTATTCTCGAGGCGTCAAAGAGTTCGTGTCGCAGATGGCGCAAGCCAAAAATCTTTCCGATGATGTAGTGGAGAAAGAGTTTTTCACCTCGATCAGACCCACATCGCTCATCCGGCGTTTTATCACATGCGATGAAATAGGGGCTTTTGTTGCTTTTATTTGCAGCGAGCAGGCTGCGGCGATCAATGGAGCGGCTCTACGCATCGATGGCGGCGTTGTCCATTCGATCATCTAATAGGCTCATTTGAACCTCCCACGCCTAAAGGCGCGGGATTCTTGCTTCATCGCTCTCCTTAAGGAGCAGCTCCACAAGCTTTTAAGACCGACATCCCGGCGGCCTTTTCTAGAATTGCACTGTTGAGATCTCTGTCTATCCTTAGCAGACAATGTTTACAGCAATATTCTCGATCCTTTAATTCCATCTTTTGAATCTGGTAACAAGAACTGCAAGTCTGTGTGCTGGCAAAATATTTGCCAGTCTCTACAAAATGCTTTCCCCGTTCCTTAGCTTTGTAGGAGAGGCATCTCAAAAAGAAACGCCAGCCCGCATCAGCAATGGATCTAGATAGATTGCGGGTCCCTTTCTCGATGAGATTGGCAATGGCAAGCCCTTCTACACAAATGATGTCGTGGCTCTTGACGATCCGTGTGGAGAGCTTGTGTGCAAAATCTTCACGAGAATGGCGAATCCGTGCATGCAGCTTTGATAGCTGTTGTTTTGCTTTCAGTCTGTTATGACTGCCTTTGGCTTTTCGAGAGAGCCTCCTGGCTAGTACTTTCAGACGCGGAAGGTAATACTTAAAAAATCGAGGGTTCGCAATGTACTCAGGATGGTTATCTCTGCCCGAAGCGATCGTAGCAAAACGGGCCAATCCCATATCGATGCCGATGGCCCTCTCTTCAGAAATCGGCGCCGGCAGAGGTTTTGATTTCTCAATTTCACAACTAAAAGAGACAGTCCAATGGTCTCCTTCTCTTCGAATCGTCGTCTGTTTGATGACGCCTTCTATCTCCCGTGATTTCCTAAAACGGACCCATCCAATTTTAGAGACTGTCGTTGAATTAAGGCTTCGTCGATTTTGGGGATTATTTTGGCCGATTTTGCATTCTTTTTTGGGGGGTAATATACGCAAGTTGATATTACCCCCCAAAAAAGAATGCAAAATCGGCTCAAAAGAACCCCAAAATCGACAAAAGCTTAATTTCAACGACAGTCTCTTAGGCAAGTAAGCATTCTGACCATCGATTTTTACTCCTTGTGGATAGCGGAAGCTGTCTCGTATGCCTTTGCATTTAAACCGGGGAAACCCGGGCTTTCTACCGGTTTTTACATTTTCGAAAAACTGTTGAAAAGCGTTGTCTAGATTTTTGAGGGCTTGTTGGAGAACTTGTGAATGCACATCTTGCAGCCAGGCAGTGCCCTTTTGTCTCTTGAGCGAAACGAGTTCATCGTTCTGCCCGAAGTAGGTGATCGACCGACCCTCTTTTTCATAGGCAGTTGTTCTCTCTTCGAGCCCTCGATTGTACAGGAAGCGAGAAGCCCCGGCAAACTGAGCAAACAGTTGCCTTTGACTATCTGTTGGGTCTAATCGGTATTTAAATCCTTTCTTCAAAAGCATCCGACCATGCTAAAATTTGGCCTATGAAAAAGTCAATAGATTTGAGACATGGAAGGGCATGCGTGTTTGCAATGCATGTGCATTTGGTCTTTGTCACAAACTTAGAAACAAGGGCTACCCATCTATTCAACAGGCACTATGGGGAAAAAGTCTCTGGTCTCCCAGTTATTTTGCTAGTTCTTGTGGAGGAGCTCCTATTTCAATCATCCGCAAATATATTGAAAATCAACAATCACTAAATTAGAATGCATAGCGTGATTCATCTCGGCCGTGAACGGCCGAGTTTTCTCACGTCAAATGGATAAAAAGGTCGCGTTTTTTTGCGCCGTCCTTTCGACGCGGTACCGATCGGTTCTGAAAGCTTCCCTGTAGGTTTGTTCATCTTCTTTTGATTCCCATTCATTTATCGTGAAGCACTCCCAATCAAAAAATGATTTGTATATGATCAAATGCGTCGGCGATATATAATACCTAGAAACTGGGTATTTTTATGAGATTAGTCAATAAAACAAGGTACGCTATTTTAGGGATGCTTCTAGAGGATCCCCGCACGGGATATGAGATCAAGTCGCTCATGGGAAGATCGACGGTTTATTTCTGGCGCGAGTCCGACTCGACGATCTATCCGATGTTGAAGGTTTTGGCAGGGGAAGGGAAAGTGCTCTCCGAGATCGTTTATGTGGGAAAGAAAAAGAAAGAGATCTTTTCCATTACGGAGACAGGGCGGGCGGAATTTAAGGCTTGGCTCGAGAGTCCGACCGGATCGGAAACCCCGCGCAACGAATTTCTTCTCAAGCTCTTTTTTGTCGCGGATCGAGAGGAGATGGTTCGGCTGTTTCAGGAAAGATTGGAGAAAGCCGAAAAGACCTATGAAGAATACAAGAAGATCGAGGAAAGGTTAGAAAATTTAACCGATTCACCTCGTCAAGCGATTCGTCTCAAAGCTCTGAGATACGGGATCGCTCATCTTGCATTGGAAATTCAATGGCTGAAAGAGGAATAATATGTCTAAACATTTTGTGTGTTCTTCTGCATGCGGTCTGCCTGTGGATGGCGACCTAACCAAAGTGATCGTTCATGGCGCAAGAGAGCATAATTTAAAGAGCATTTGTTTCGAAATTCCCAAAGGCAAGCTGGTGGCATTAACGGGGCCTTCCGGATCGGGCAAATCTTCTATTGCAGTCGAGGTCTTACAGAAAGAGTGTCTAAGGCAATACCTGGAATCATTGGGGATGACGACGGATCATCTCGCAAAGGCAAAAGTAGATAGCATCCTGGGATTATCTCCTGCAATCGGGGTGTCCCAGCGGGTGACAGATTTTAATCCCCGTTCTACTGTCGGCACAAGAACGGGGATTCTTACTATTCTAAGGAATTTATTTGCGTCTATTGGACGCCAGCCTTGCGCAGGATGTGGGAAACGGGTCAAACAACCTTTGCAAGACAGAAGTAAACTGACCACGATCGAGGTGGAGGAGAAGACGGGTTCCTCTGCGAAGAAGAAAACAAAAAGCTACTTCGATTGTCCCCATTGCGGCCGCTCGTTGGAGAAATTGGAAATGGCCCATTTTTCATTTAATGCGGCGGTTGGAGCATGCGAAGTTTGCAAAGGGATGGGCGAGCTCATCGGAGTCGATATCCCCCATTTACTCGATGAAGAAAAGACGATCAAAAAGGGCGGAGTGAGTTTTTGGGATGAGGCGGTTGCGGAGTACTACGAGGGTGTGATTCAGGCGGCAGCCAAGCATTATTATTTCCCCTTTGACACAAGCTTGCCTATACGCAATTACACGAAAGAGCAGCGAGACTTTCTACTCTATGGGGTGGCCTTTCCAGAGTTTGTTAAGGCGCATAAAAATATCAAAGAGCCTAAAAAGGTGAGCGATGGAAAGTTTGAAGGCATTATCCCTTATCTATTGGCCCGATATAAGAATAATCCTCACAAGCTCCCAAATGGGATCAAGAAATATATCTCCCGCGAGCCGTGCCGTGCGTGCCGCAATGCGCGTCTAGGAAAGATCGGCCGAGAAGCGACAATCCATGGAAAAACGATTATCGATGTAGCTGGGCTTAATCTGGGCGAGTTGCTTGTATGGATGGATGCATTGGATAACCCTATTTCAAAGGATGAAGCGCAGGTTTTTGCCGCTCTTTCGCATGCATTGAAAGAGCGGACATCTCATGTAATAGAAGTGGGGTTAGATTACCTCACCTTGGATCGTCCGCTTCCCTCGCTATCTGCAGGAGAGTCGCAAAGACTGAAGCTAGCTTGCGTACTCGGTAGCGGACTCACGGGCGTTTTGTATGTTTTAGATGAACCTACAACAGGTCTACACCCTCGCGATACGGCAAAATTATTAAAAACGTTGAGAAGGATACAAGAGGCCGGCAATACCGTTTTAGTCATCGAGCATGACCTAGATATCATAAGAGCTGTAGATTACATCATCGAGGTAGGGCCTGGCGGAGGGAGCAAAGGGGGGGAGATTGTGGTTGCCGGCACACTCGCTGAAGTCATGGCTTGTCCAACATCGATAACGGGTAAGTATTTGGCTAGAAAAGCGATGGCTGGACGCAGCAGCCCCCGTTTTTGTGAAGCGAAGGTGCTGGCTATTCAAGGTGCCAGCGAACATAATCTAAAGAATATCGATGTAAATATTCCCGTGAATCGGTTTGTTGTGATGACGGGCGTGTCTGGCTCAGGCAAATCCACTCTTCTCTTCGATATCTTGGATAAGGCGGCAAGAAAGTATTTCAATCATGCAAGTATAGAACCGGGAAAACATCTCTCTATCGATGGGCTGCATCATTTTGATCGAGTGGTCGCAGTAGACCAAGCCACAATCAGAAAGACGCAATCCTCGCGATCCAATGTGGCAACTTATACAAAACTTTTCGACTTGATTCGAGATTTGTTTGCATCGACGCCGGATGCAAAGATGCGCGGCTTTGGTGCAGATCGGTTTTCTTTCAACACATCGGATCAACGGTGCAAAAACTGCAACGGAGCTGGCGTAATAGCTATCGACATGGCCTTCATGCCCGACGTGGAGACGGAGTGTCCCGTCTGCGATGGGATGCGGTTCAATGAAGAATTGTTATCGGTAAAATTTCATGGGCATAATATCGCCAACATTTTAGAGATGACCGTAAGCGATGCGATTGCTGTATTTAGGGAGCATCGGAATATTTTTGCCTTCTTGGATTTAATGAAGCAGGTTGGGTTGGAATACTTAACGTTAGGGCAGTCCACTTCGACATTATCGGGAGGGGAAGCTCAACGGATCAAATTGGCAGCCGAACTATCCAAGTCTGGAAAGGAATCAACGTTGTACTTATTGGATGAACCAACAGCAGGGTTACACCCACAGGAGGTGGAAAAGCTGCTTCGCATTTTGAGACAGCTGGTATCCAAAGGAAATACAGTAGTGGCCATCGAGCATCATGTAGATGCTATGATTGAAGCGGATACAATGATAGATTTTGGTCCAGGCGGAGGGATTTCTGGCGGTGAAATTGTGGCAGTAGGTACGCCTCGAGAAGTTGCTGCAAATCAAGATTCATTCACAGGGGAATGCTTGAAAGCTTACTTTTGACTTGGTAAAATTGAATATTTGTGCCACATTGGTTGGAATCAATTTTAGTCAACAGTCTCTAAGGGATGTGTGATGGCAATTATCGAACAGATCAATCAGGGTATCAAGGACGCAATCAGAAGCCGAGATCAAATTAGACTCGATACATTGCGCATGCTCAAATCAAAAATATTGGCCGTTGATGCGCGCAGCAATCTTCCTGATGCAGAAGTGCTAAAACTATTCAAAACTTATTTCGGTACCCTCCAAGAAGCGCTAGACCATGCACAAGATGCTAATCGCCCCGATATCGTTGAGCAATTAAAAAAAGAACTCATGATCGTTCAAGAGTTTTTACCCAAAGCTCTTTCTCCCGAAGAAACCAAAAAAGTTGTTGTGCAGGCCATTGCCGAGTCTGGAGCCAAAACAAAAAAGGATTTAGGGCTGGTCATGAAGACCATCATGAAACTCAACAATACAGTAGATGGAAAATTAGCCAAAGATTTAGCTAGCGAATTATTGCCTGATTAAAAAAAGGATTTCCAGAGCCTGTTCTATTTTTCTTGCAATGCGCAAGAAGTGCGTAGGTTTTAGAGACCCAAGCCTTCGTCAGTTTTGAATGCGATCTCTACCACGCCTTGAGGTGCAAACATGCCTATGAACTGTCTGTACATCTCGAGTCTGTCCTTGCCGTTGGCTGTCGTCAAAAGCAACTCTCGACTATAGACGGCAATGTCTTCTACGATGCGTTCATGTCGGTAATAGGCCAGGATTATCGAATCAACTTCCATTTTTCCGTAACCCTTATAAAAAAGTTTTTCCTCATGCGGCTTATTCCAGACATTCCCAACGCCGCCGCCAATAAACATGAGATCTCGTTCTTTTGGCGCCATGATAGGTTCATCCCAGTCCACTATGTAGATCGTATTATTTCCATCTATCAGCACATTGCCAGCATGAATATCAGAATGGCACAGCACGAATTTAGGCGATCGGTTGTGGAGTTTTTCTCCTAGCTGTTCCGCACGATCTACTAATCGGCGAATAGCCGGCATATTCTTCTTCATAAATTTTTGTAATTTTAAAGCTGTCTCATCGGCGATCGGCTCCGCTTCAAGATGAACGTAGATCGATCGAACGACCTCGCGCCATTTTGCTGAGTAGGTCTCTTGCCGCATTCGGTGTTGGATGGGTAGCGGCACTTCAACTTCATGAACCTGCCTCAACGCTTTGCCGAGTGTAGTCCATTGATCATCCGTTAAATGACGATTGAATCCATCTTGTCCATCAACAAATGGGTATACAAGGAGAGTAAAATCATTCATACGCTGAGTTGTCCTGCCATGAATGGTCTTCACAGGAGGAATAATTTGTCGAATTCCAGCGCTCTGTAATAGCTCTACTATTTCAATGCTGATATCATGATGGTGTCCCTGTTTAAGCTTGATGAAATAAGACTTTTGATCAAGCGTCTGAGCTTTGTATATCCAAGCATTCGTATCTGCGCCCAAAGGGAGAAGTGTGAGGGAAGCGGCTTCAATGCCATAATGGGTGTTTAGGCAGCTGATAATGGTTGGAGCTGAGAGATTGTCCATAAACTAAGAGACTGTCGTTGAAATTAAGCTTCTGTCAATTTTCGGGTTCTTTTGAGCCGATTTTCGATTTATTTTTTGGGGATAATATCAACATTCGTATATTACCCCAAACAAATGAAGCTCAAATTGGCCAAAATGGCTCCCAAAAGCGACGAAACCAAAATTCGCAGACAGTCTCTTAGATGAAAATTTTAAATTCAATAAACCATTCATTAGATCTAAAACGCATCCTCCATGCATCGTCGGCTACATCAACTGCAGCTCCGCTAGCAACCCTTTGGTATCGAGGCCCTTTAAAATCACCCGCATTAAACCAGCGATAACCTGTTCCAATCGCCCAATAGTTTTTGTAACTGTATTCAAAGCCGGCAAGAAGCGTATAAGTGAAATTTTTGCGAAGCGTGTATTGATTTTCCGCAGAAAAACTTGCGTAGGGGGCAGAGTCTCCGGTAGGAGGCAGCCCTGTCGTTCTATAGTTCGTTATCAGAAGATTGCTAACACCCACCCCGGCGCCTATCATTGGATAGATCTTGCCGCAAGCAATATTCCAATTGAGACAGGAGATGCCTCGTCCAAGAAGGTTTGCCGAAAAGAGAATGGGTGTAACATTGAGATCAAATTTTCTTGTGTAGGATCCGCCGCCGGTAGTCGGGGTTTGGAATTTTCTATATTCGAAAGTTGAACGATTGGAAATATTGACTTCTAGATCCACTACACGCAAAAACTCGCCGCCTATGCTTAAGCTGGCAATAGCGCAATTTCCTAATTTTGAATCATAGCCTTGAATTGCCGGATTCCATGGTGGGGAGGGGGCGGAGACATGGGCCGATTCGGAGAATGAGATGCCCGAACCGACTTTAATGTAGAAAGAATAATCCTGGGGGTGGCGGCAACAGGCAGCGCTACCCGAAGCAGTGATTGCCAGTAAAGAAAGTGTGGCTAGTACCCAAACAGAAAAGTTTTTGGTGTTTCGGCTGACGTGAAAGCTCCCGGGGTTGAAGTCCCGCAAAAGGGGTAGTATTAAACCAATACAACCCTTTTTGCGGGACTTCAACCCCGGGGCTTTAACGCAGCGGAAATACCAAAAACTTTTCTGTTTGGGTACTAAGAAGAGCTTCATGAAGTTCCTTTTTAGAAAATCGTTCCAATCCTTGAAAATTGAAAATAGATTTTTTCGCTATCCGATGAAACAATTAAGTCAAATGTTTGTCCAAAAAGGGGAGCAAATCCAACCTTTGTGGTTACCACCACCGTGCATTCAGTAACCATCGAATTTACGATGCTATCTAATTCTAAGTTAATTAATGTTGTTGGTGTAAACCAGGTTACTATTAGCCCATTATCAGCAGATAAATAATTGGATATGTCTGTAAAGATTCCATCTTCGGTTTGCATAGATAAAAAAGAAGCAGAGCATGTTCCAACCTGCATATTATTCACATTATAAATGGGCGCTCTTCCTGCAAGGTAGCTCGAATCTATTGTTGGACTGTCTTCCGATATGTTAGATGTCGGTATTTCAATAAAGCTTTCTGCAAAATCGGCGATATACAGATAGTATGTGATTGTCTCCGGCTCAGTGAAATTAACAGCACACAAAGGGTGCGAATGACAGGCCAACCCAACAAATAACAATAAAAGGAACGCTGTGCACCCATTTTTAATGGAATTGAGCAGCCTTAACCCAGTACTTTGTTTGATCGACATCACAGGCCTCTATTTTACACTTGTGGTTATTCTGGTTAAGCTTAGCTTGATGGGGATTATTTACCTAAATATTTTTGTATGCTCTGCAGGGCGATCTTCATCGTGTTTCCAAGAAAGGGAAAAAAACCGGGCGATTGGATTGGAGATCACCTTGGTGAACCCCAGCTTTTTAAATAGGTTCCATTTTGTGCTTTTTCTTCTTGTAGCTTTTTGTTCTTTTGTTTCACAGAGTCCGAGAGATCACGACGATATTCATTAAATTTATTGCGTACAAAAGCATTTCCGTTGCCTATAATCTGTAGGCAATATAAGGCTCCATTGGAAAACTGATTTATGCCCATTGAAAGGGTGGCTTCATTGGACAAAATTTGATGAAAAAACATTGGCGATACGCTTGTTTTATTCTCAAAATAGGGGATAACGACAAAAGGCAAAAAGGTGCTTTTTGCTAAATGTTGACATTGAACAATCCCATCATTTTGAATATCACAAATGAAATAGAGTGCGCTGCACCCAGATTCAATGGCCTGATTTAAAAATCCTTCTTCATCGATGTCATATTCTATCGCCTCTACATTAAAAGCCTGGAACAGCTCCATAGCTTTTTCAAAATCTGTTCCCAAGTTCTTTTGCTTTGAACCTACAATAGCCACTCGAGATTGCGGCGTATGTTCTTTGTATGGAATATTTCTTAAATTACAGATCTTTTGCATAACTTGGCGATCGCCGATATAGGCAATTTGTGCGGCAGCGAGGGCGGCTGATTTTGATTGATTGATACCCAAAGCGCCGTTGGGAATTCCCGGAGGCATTTGGACCATAGAAAGTAATGAATCAAGACCATCTAAATAACTGGTTTTAACCGGCAAGGCAATCACAGGGATGGGGGTTTCCGATGCTGTCATCCCAGGGAGATGTGCCGACCCACCGGCTGAACCGATACACACCGAAAAACCCTCTTGTGCCAAAGTTTGAGCCTTAGCCATCATTTCATGAGGTGTTCTATGAGCGGATAAAATTCTGAGCTCATAATCGATATCAAGCTGATCCAAAATAAAAAACACCTCTTGAATCCTAGGCAAATCTGAATCACTCCCAACACGAACCTCAATCTTGGGTGTAGAATATAAATGATTGCAAAAGGGAAGAAGCACAAGCAAGTATCTAAGGATAGCCATTAGCGAATCTCTCAGGTTAAAATGTTTATACCCAAATCGGTCAAAAACTTGGATTTGGGCCCACGCGAAAGCTCCCGGGATTCAATGATCGCAAACGGGTCCATATTGTTAATATTGACCCGTTTGCGATCATTGAATCCCGGGGCTTTGGCGCGGTCCAAATTCCAAGTTTTTGACCGATTTGGGTATACCTTGCAGGCTATCCTATAAATGCGTACCTAGTCAACGACAGTCTCTTAAAGATTGTAAAAATTGGTGGGAAGTAGAAGAATCAGACCTTTCACAAACAACTTACAAGGAATGGTTTTGTGGATAAAATAGTACCTGATAGCTGTGCGAATAAAGTTGGAAAAGCGGTATTTTCCATTGCAATTCTTATAGCCAGTATTGGTATGGCCAGTACTGCTGACGTAAATCCAGAAGTAAAACCTATCCCAACACCTCAAACGCCTAGAGCTAAAGTTTTAGGTATATTAGGTGGTGGCCAACTTGGACGCATGTTAGCTTTATCAGCTGCGAATTTAGGTGTGAAAGTAATGGTACTAGATCCATCTGACCGCCCACCTGCTGCGGTGGCATCACAAACAGTGAAGGGACATTTTCGAGATGCCGATAACGTGCAGGATTTTGCATCTAAAGTAGATGTATTAACCATTGAGATTGAACATGTTGATGCACAAACCCTGATCATGTTAGAAGAGGAAGGCGCTGCAGATATACAGCCATCAGCAAAAACGATTGCCATCATTCAGGATAAATTTGCGCAAAAGGAATATTTCAAGGAATTCGGTGTGCCTTTGGGTGAATTTTGCGATATTCCAGACGAAACTGCTTTGCTTCATGCTGCTAATGAATATGGTTATCCATTCATGTTAAAGAGTAAACGTCTAGCCTATGATGGTAGAGGCAATTATGTTGTGCATAGTAAAGAAGCCCATACTATAGCCGTAGAAAAATTAGGTGGTTATGCACATGGTTTGTATGCAGAAAAATGGCAGCCGTTCGAGAAAGAGTTAGCGGTAATGATAGCACGGTCTAGAAACGGGGAAGTAAAATCGTATCCGGTGACACAAACTGTGCAGCGCGATAGTATCTGTCACGTCACGGAAACTCCCGCGTTGATTTCTGAATCAGCGCGCATAGCAGCAGAACTTTTGGCAAAACAAGTGATGAATGCAATGCAAGGTGCCGGTGTGTTTGGCGTAGAGATGTTTTTACTTGCTGATGGTGAAGTTTTATTAAATGAGGTAGCACCGCGCGTGCATAATAGTGGACATTATACTATTGCCGGTTGCGTGACTTCGCAATTTGAGAATCATGTACGTGCAACCTTGGATTTGCCATTGGGCGATACTAGCCTAAAAGTTAATCACGTGATTATGTTAAATATTTTAGGTGAGGCAGATGGTGAGAGGGGCGAACAATTGGCCGGGGAGTTGATTGATCATGCCTTAGCAACGCCAGGTTGTAGTGTTCATTGGTATGACAAGAGCGGTGTGACCAATGGACGTAAGATTGGGCATATCAACATAGTAGGTAAATCCATGCAGGAAGCCAGAGATCGATTGCAAGCGCTAGATCCAAAGGCATTGAAGCGTTTGAGTTCATAATCCCTTGTTTGCTAGTGCTGTGAATGAGGCTTTTCCCTATCTGAAGACAGTTTCTTAGACCTTATAAAATCTTTTCAAATTTTGCTCTAATTCCAATCAGACGTTCTTTCGGTTCATTGGAAAATACAAGCCGTACGTATTTTGCTGCGTTGGGTCCCCAACCTATCATGGGTGTTGTCGCCACTTTTGCTTCTTTAAGCAAGCGTTCGCTTAAGTCGGACGCGTTTATACCAAGATGGGAAGCATCCAGCAACATTGACCATCCGCCATGAGGTTTTATAATTGGAAACCCTGCTAACTCTTCAAGCAAGATATCTCGCCTTTCTTCCCATATTCGAATCGTTTCTGTGAGACCATCATCTTCGCAGGTAAGCGCCGCAGCAACGCCTCCCATAGCAATTCCTGTTTGGCAAACTACATTTGAGATACTGAGCAGACCAATATCGCTCATGATTTTTCTAGGGCCTACTACCCACCCTACGCGCCAGCCAATCATTCGCAATTCTTTTGACGCTGAACCGACGGTGATAGTCCTCTCCCGCATTTCAGGAAAGGAAGTCGGTTGAAGGATAGGATGCTTGTCATAAACAATTCGTTCCATAGCTGCATCATATAAAAGCCAAGCATCAGAGCGAATTACTGCCTGATTTATAGCTTCCCATTCTGAGTGAGTCAGAACGTGACCATGAGGCATTCCTGGACTAATACAAAGGATTCGAGTACGAGGAGAAAGCGCTTGCAGTAATGCATCAGTATTTAATCGCCAACCGCTAGAATGAGGAATTAAAGGAACGAATATTGGAATTCCTCCCGCTATTCGGATTCGATTGATGATCCCGGCATAGGTAGGATCTGTAACAACCACTTCATCACCGGGTTCTAGAAGGGCAAGCAGACAGTTCAAAATACCGGACATTCCTCCAGCAGTAATAATGCACTCAGATTGCCAATCGTAGTCGGAACCCACCCTTTTTGTTGCTGCTATTCTGACTTTGTCCTGCCCTAGAAAAGGGAGGTAGCTATTGTTTTCGTCGGCGTCTATTCCATTTTTAGTTGCTTCAATCGCAATTTTAGGGGGCGGAATATCTGTATCGAGGTTCTCTAAACGAAGGATCGCCGGATCATGCGCTGCATCTGCCGCATTTCCCATGCGATCAACGCCAATACCTGGAACTTCTACTAGTCTTGATACTTTTTTTATCCTGGGCATAATGTATCCTTTTTTTGAAGGATCTTACCAAAAGATCTAAAATTTAGTCAATTTGTAAAAAATAGACAAAATGTATACAATGGCAGATATGTGGCAAGAATATGAACCTCTTCTTAAGGCTCTTGTTGAGCTGTTTCATCCATTCGTAGAGATAGCTGTTCATGATTTGGAAAAAGGAGAAATTGTGGCTCTGTTCCACAACATTTCTCAAAGAAAAATTGGAGACCCTTCGCCTCTTAAGGAGTTGGGGATTCCAGTTGAGGATTTCCCTTCTTATTTCTCCCCTTATTATAAGAAAAATTTTGACGGGCGTTCCCTGAAGTGTTCCTCTATCACTATTCGCAAAAATGAGAAGGCTGTTGGGCTCATATGCATCAACGTAGATGTAAGTTCTTTCCAAGAGGGATATCGATTGATAGAAGCATTTTTATCTACCAAAAATGACGCGAAACATCCAATCGATATGCATGGGGGCGATCTCGAAGAGAAAACATTGAGAATCATCCAGGAATATCTTCAGGAAAAACATTGGGTTCTGAAGCATTTAAATCGGCAGCAGAAAAAGGAGCTTGTTCAAACGCTATTCAAGAAAGGCGTTTTCAATTTTAAAAACGCCGTTCCTTTTGTAGCCAAGTACCTCAACATGTCGCGCGCCAGTGTGTATAACTACATTCGTCTCGAGTAAGAGACTGTCTCTCAGCGATTTGCTCTAGCTAGCCATACAAAACAATCAAAATAGCGTTCCAAATCTTTTAGAGATGTTTTGTATTCATCGCTTCCAAGAGCAGCGGCAGCAAACAATTCGCGAACTCGTAGAATTTCTCTTAGACGACCCTTCCATCGAGGATCTTCGATGGTGAGATAAAATAAATCCAACGCTCGCGCAACAGCACCCCAGTAGCGCGCTTGATTGTCTTTGGCTCGAAGAGCTCGGCCTACTTCGCTTCCAATATTGGCCATTTGCTCATCGAGAGAAAACTTCGCCCAACTTACTCTAACTGACTCTAAGTGTTCTAGATTTAACGCACCGTATGTGCTTTTCAATTCCAGGTCAAGCAGATCAGTTTTTTGTACTTGCTGTTCAATGATCTTAGTGGGCATATCAAATCCTCAAGAAACTTTAAAAATAACATGAAATGCTATGGAAAAGCAAGAACCGCGTTCGGCATAAAAAAAACCTGGGGTTTTCTCCGGGCTTTCAATTTTGGAGGTGGAGAGACACATTCAGAACTTTTGACTGGGAAAGATATAAAATTTTTCATAATATTTCCTCTTACAAAGATCTAAAAGGTTTGATCATATGAAAAACGGAGAAATAATACTCTACACCGCTGGAGATGGCAGTACTATCATTAGACTGCGAGCGGAAGAGGGAACTGTCTGGCTTACTCAGTTTGAAATGACTGAACTCTTTCAAACTACTAAGCAGAACATCAGCCTGCATATTAGAAACATTCTGGCTGAAGGAGAGCTTAGTGAATCAGTTGTCAAGGAATGCTTGATAACTGCCTCCGATAGAAAAAAATACACAACTAAACTCTACAGTCTGAGCATGATACTAGCTGTTGGCTATCGTGTGCAATCTCATCGGGGAACTCAGTTTCGCCAGTGGGCTACGACTCATTTGCAGGAATACCTTGTGAAAGGCTTCGTTATGGATGATGCTCGTCTCAAAGAGCCAACGCCTTGGGATTATTTCGATGAGTGGCTTGAACGTATCCGTGAAATTAGGGCTTCGGAAAAGCGCTTTTACCAGAAGGTTCGCGATCTCTATGCAACAGCTATTGATTATGATTCCAAGAGTGATGAGGCACAGCTTTTCTTTAAGAAAGTGCAAAATAAGATGCTGTGGGCAACAACGCGCCATACGGCTCCCGAACTAATTGTACAGCGCTCGGATTCAAACAAGCCCAATATGGGACTTACAGGCTGGAAAGGGAGTCGAGTTCGGCAGGAAGACGTAACAATAGCTAAGAATTATCTAGATCAACCAGAAATTGAAGAGTTAAATGAAATTGTCGTCATGTATTTAGATTATGCTGAAAATCAGGCCAAGCGGCGTAAAACAGTGACTATGGCTGAGTGGGAGCAAAAGTTGGATGCATTCCTTACTTTTAATGAGAGGGATCTTCTCAATCATGCCGGGAAAGTTTCAGCTCAGATTGCGGAAAAATTGGCTCTAGAGCGTTATGAGGAATTTGATGAGAAGCGGCGGCAAAAGGAACGACAGATTGCGGATGCTAAGGACATTGCTATGTTAGAAGTTCTTAAAGAAAAGGCAAAGCAAATGGAACCACAACCGATCGCATTTTCTCCAATGAAAGGTGATTTAACATGACAATGACAATACAAGAACTTTCAGACCGTTTTGAAATAATGGATCTGCTAGTTGATTACTGTTCCGCTATTGACAGCAAGGATGTTGATGCTCTGGATCTCATTTTTACTGAAGATGCCCGAATCGACTATTCAAAAGCAGGCGGGCCAAATGCTAACTTAAAAACGATCAAAGGATTCCTAGCGGAAAATTTAGGGGATTTGCCACGTCAACATATGATTTCCAATTTCAAAATACGCATTTTGGGGGATTTAGCTGAATCGCGTTGTCTTTGTCATAATCCATTAGAATTACCAAGCCAAGGGGATGTTCTTGAGGTGGCATTTTGGGGGCTATGGTACAATGATAAATTCATTCGCACACCTAAAGGTTGGCGAATTAAAGAGAAGATCTCTGAGCCTTGTTACAGCTGGAAGATTCAAAGAAGTAGTCCTTAAAAGAAAAAGACCGGGAGGATTTCCCGGCCTTTTGTGATTGGAGATGGAGAGAATCGAACAGGGTTGGGTGACGAGCTAGTTTTTATAGGGAAATCGATGCGAGTTTTTCGTTTATTTACGCAATTTTTACGCAGTAGACTGGATGAAACTGGAGCAATTTTCTCGAGGGGCTTTCTATTTTCCATCAAGGTGAGGCAGAAAATCCTTTTCCCCCAGAACCTTCATGATGCTCCGAAGTAGGTAGTTGTCGCCGAAACTGATGACATAGTCTTTGAAGCCGATGCGTTGCAGCATTTTCTTATCCACAAGCCTCTTGATTTGTCGAGATAGTTCTGCGCCGTGCTTTCCCTGAAAGATCTCTTTCAAGTCACTCGATTGGATCATTTTTTTCTCGATAGCCATTCTCAATATTTTTGCTTCGACATCTGTGATGTATTTTCTTTCGAGAGAGTAGTTGATTGTGGGTGCCAAAATTTCCTTGGCCAGATAGTCATAGTCGAGAAGCTTATCGATTTTTTCGATCTCCTCTTTTAGACCGCGGAGCACGTATTCACACCAAGCCAGAATGCCCGATTTTTCTCCAGTATCGGCTTGCTCGAGGTATTTGTAGTAATTATTTCGATGATTACAAAAAACGGCCGTAGGGTTGATGATTCTCCCCACATTTACATTGAAACCGAGCTTAATCAACATTGCGTAAGTGAATAAACGCACTGTTCGTCCATTGCCGTTGCCAAAAGGATGTATCCATACGAATCGATGATGAGCAATTGCAGTTTTCAACAGATCGAACTTTGCGCTGCTGTCCTGATTGATGAAATCAAATAATTCATTCATATATTCGGCTTTGTTGCGTAAATAGCTGCGGGTGAAGATTCTCTTGCCCTAAGAGCCTCGAATCTATAAATTTTTTGTTACCACACAAAAACTGTAGGTTCGAGATGACACCCAAGAAGAAAGATAAATACCGCACCCGCAACTGGAAAGAATATAACCGATCTTTGGTAAATCGGGGAAGCATCACTTTTTGGTTCGATGAGAATGCTATCCAAAAATGGTATTCTATTGAACGGACAGGCAAGCCTGGTCGGCCAGAAACCTATTCAGATGATGCGATTCGCTGTGGACTCATGATCCGAGCTGTCTTCCGTACAGCACTTCGTTTTCTTCAGGGTTTTGTCGACTCTATCATCCGTATTCTGGAACTCGACCTTGTTTGTCCTCATTATTCGGTATTTTCTCGTCGGGCCAAAGGTCTACATATCGCAATGAGAAAGCTGCTGAAACCTGGAGAGAAGATAAATGTGGTTTTTGATTCGACAGGGGTTAAAGTCTTTGGCGAAGGCGAATGGAAGGTCAGAAAGCACGGTTATTCGAAACGCAGGACATGGCGTAAGTTCATGTTGGGATGTGTGCAGATTCGGGACAAGTGCTGGTCAGCGCAGTGAGCTCCAATAATGTGACTGATGAGGAGGCAATGATTTTCATGATGGAAGCTCTAGAAGGGATCCCTTTAGGAGACGTTCTTGGCGATGGCGCTTACGACACCGTCGATTGTCGCGAGGCGATCCACGATCGGGGAGGCAAACAGGTCATCCCTCCAGACAAGAATGCAAAATTGCAGAAGGGAAAACCTTTCCCATGCCTCGAGGAACGGGATGAAGCAATTCGAAGAATCCAAAACCTTGGGGAGGAAGGTCGATCCAAATGGAAACAGGAAATCGGATATCACCGAAGATCCCGAGTCGAGACATTGATGTTTAGGTATAAAACGATATTGGGAGATCGGTTGGCATCCCGCAGAGAGGCAACCCAGGCTACGGAAGTGGCGATAAAACTGGATGTATTGAATCGAATGACAGAATTCGGGAGACCAAAAAGCTACAAGGTGGCAAGTTAAGTTAGGCGACTGCTAGGCAGCTATGCCGCTTGCTGGGAATTGCGCAACAAAGCCCATATATTCATCAACGAGCACCCATTCTGGCGGTAGATGCTTGGATTTCGTGATTTGTAAATTTGACTTCCTGTATTGACCTGGAGTTTTGTCTCCCTCCCCCTTTGGTGAAGTAGGTAATCCCTCGACAACTATCCTATGAATTTCGCTGACAAAAGCTCGATTAATCGGATGCTTTTTTACGTTGTTTTCAATAAAATCCATGGCACTTTCAATGTTTTGGATCTCTTTGACACCCATAGGCACATCAACCTTCTCTTCTAACTTGGTCTCTATATACTCAAGAAGCGAAGTGTTATTTCCCTCAATGCGAGCTGAGCCGATACTCTCCAGGATATGGAAAATGCTTTTGAGATTGAAAAAAACCTGGGAAGGAGTCGTCCCATCCAAACGTTTTTTCCGAAGGTGGTTCAAGTCGATAATAAGGTCTGTTAGAGGAGAGTCAAAAGCAGGCTCTATCAAGGTCAAGTCATAGTGTTTAAATTCGGCCTTTGTCATTTAACATCCCTTTCCTTCGATCTTTAACATCCGTAGCGTCAAAAGTTTAACACAAAATATTGTAAATAGCTTAAAAACAGCTAAATACGATGATATACAAGGATGGGAATTTTAACAAAGCGTTTTTTGGAGATTTAGCATCTCCCTCTGGAATCCTTGCGGCAGGGCATGGCAAAACATTTTTGAAATGCGTAAGAAGTACGTAATCAGCGCATGGAAATGAGGTTATGAGCCTATCCGAAAAGTAAGAAAATTTTTATATTCGCCCTTTTTGGCATCTTTGAAACTGGCTTTTTCGGCCATGTGTTCTCACATTGTCCTCAAAAGCCAATTTCAAAGATGCCCAAAAATCATCGAAAATAAATTATTTTTTACTTTCCAGATAGGCTCATGGAACTCATCAAAACTAGCAAAGATGCATTCAGAACGTTCGAGTGGAATCGTTTAAGAAAGATCCAGTTTTGGATTGAAAAGATTCACGCTGGTTGAAAATTTCATATAAAAAAATAGAAGCTGCTGCCGCTATGTTTAATGAAGTAAATTTTCCGTGAAAGGGAATTTGGACGAATTCATCGGACATGTTTTGATACCCTTTACTCACACCAGAAGTCTCATTTCCTAAAATTAAGAATAAAACATCGGCTGTAAAACAAGCTTTTTTGATGGAAATACTCCCTTTATCTCCAGAAGCAATGAACCGGAAATTGAATTTAGGTTTTAACGGCTCAACTATTTTTGAAAAGGCGCTAATGCCTTCAATACGGTAGATGGGTAAATTAAAAAAAGTGCCCACACTTGCTCGAATGCATTTTGGGTCGTATTCATCTGCTGCATGTCCTGATATAACTATGGCCGCAGCTCCAAAAGCAGTTGCAGAGCGTATAACCATACCTAAATTTCCAGGACTATTTGGTTCATCAAGTACAATAAGGACATCCTGGACTTTGGGTTGATACAAATGAAAGGGATTTATTTTCATTTTTACAATAGCGATCAATTCTGAGCTGTCTATTTTATCGGAGATCTTGTCCATTAGCTGTCCGGAGACGGCATAGATTGTCTTATAGCATTGATTGTTAAGATGATTCTTCGCCCATTGAGAAAGCTCTATATCTTTGTTATAGAACAAAGAGTTTATTTCCCAATCATGGAGATAGGCCTGATCGATGGAAGCATGTCCTTCAATTACGAACTCTTTATATTGATAGCGCTTTTGACGGTTGCTCTTTAAGGCAAGAACTCGTTGAATTTCATTGGTTTCTTTTGTTAATGTTATTAACTTCATAATCTTCAACGATAGTCTCTAAGAAAATTTAGACAGGTGATCTTATTGGTTAATAAGGATAACAGATCTCAAATAAAAAAGCCCGGGAAATACCGGGCCTGTCGTTTTGGAGGTGGAGAGAATCGAACACGGTTGAATATTCTATCTTTTTGAGATTGAAAAATTGCTCAATCTTTATAGACAAAATTCATCAAAAATCTGCGCCAAAAAATTGAGTGCGTAACTGAAAATTACGCAAATTTTACGCACTAGACGAGACAAAACTGTAGTAAAACTACTGGGGTGTCCCTGGCCCTACCAATAGCCAACAGACTTTTGTGGGATATTTTATGTATCTACTTAGTAATAAGAGTCTTAGGTTAGTCTAGTATTCACAAAAAGATGCTATGTTTGTGAAATTTATGATAATTCTTTTGCATGATTTCACAAAAAGATGCTATGTTTGTGAAAAATAGAGGTGGTTAAAATGGGCCAAAGTATTGAAATCGCGGTGAAAAATAGGATTACCGATCACGGCCGGGGGTGGTGTTTTACCTCAATGCACTTTTCAGATCTGGGTAGTGATGCCTCTATTCGCAAGGCTCTCTCACAGCTTCAAAAACAAAACGTCATTCGGCGGCTTGCACAAGGTGTTTATGACTATCCCAAAACGCATGATTTATTGGGCTTAATCCCTCCAGATTTAAATGAGGTTGCAAAAGCAATTGCAGAAAAAAATGGAGTTCAAATCCAACCAGCTGGGGCTTACGCTGCAAATTTGGTTGGCCTTTCTGTACAGGTTCCTGGTCGAATTATCTTTTTAACTGAAGGTCCCTCAAGAAAAGTCAAAATTGGTAATCAAGAAATCATTTTTAAAAAGGCCGCTAAAAAAGTCATGTCTTCTGCCGGAACTAGAGAAGGTCTTCTGATTCAGGCCTTAAAAAATTTAGGAAAAGATCACATTGACCAGGTAGCGCGCGCGCAAATTTCAAAATTCCTCAATGGTTCAAATGAAAAAGAAGTTAGACAAAATATGAAATTTGCTCCTGCGTGGATACGAGCCATTGTTTTTGAAATTATGGGGTTTGAGCCATGAATGAAATCCATCTCCACCTTTTATCTAAAGAAGAACGTGCACTGTTCTTTAGAACAGCAGCAGAGATCATGCACATGCCGTTCGAAATTATTGAGAAAGACTATTGGGTTGTATGGGTTTTGGAAAGGCTGTTTTCGTTAGCGAAAATGAAGTCCCACCTTACCTTCAAAGGAGGCACTTCACTTTCAAAAGCATATGGATTAATCGACCGGTTTTCCGAAGATATTGATCTTTCAATTAAAAGAGGATTTTTTGGTTTTAAAGCCCCCTATGATCCTGAAAATGCGCCTTCCAAAAAGAAACAACGAACGATTCTAGATAATCTTTCACAAGCTTGCTCCAACTATGTGCAAACTGAGATGTTAAATGATCTGAGAGATGCTATTGGTACAAAGTTAGGAACTTCCAGCGGTTGGAGAATTTTCTGCGACCTAGAAGATCCAGATGCTCAAACGCTGCTATTTGAATATCCAAGCGAGACTTCAAAAGCTGGATACATTCGACCGCTTGTGAAAATCGAAATCGGTGCAAGATCAGAACATTGGCCTGTCAGTGAACATAAAATACAGAGCTATGCTAAAGAGGCGCTGAAGGAGAAAATTCATGAGCCTGAAACGTGGGTTCGAGTGTTGAATGCTGAACGAACTTTCTGGGAGAAAGCGACAATCCTTCACCAATATGCGCATCTACCGGAAGATAAAAAACTTCCACCGCGAATTTCAAGGCATTTTTATGATTTTTTTCGTTTGCTAAATTCTGAAATCAAAGAAAAAGCACTTATTGAGACAGCTCTACTTGAACGAGTTGCAATCCATAAAAGCATCTACTTTGCATCAAGCTGGGCGAACTATGGAACAGCTCGAAAGAAAACTCTAAAGCTTTTTCCTCCTCCAAGAGTTCTTAAAGAACTTGAAAAGGATTATCATCTGATGGAGGCTATGTTTTTCAGAAAGATCCCAGATTGGGAATTAATTCTAAAAACGATCGAAAGTTTTGAAAAAGAGTTTAATGACGTTAATGGATGATAATTTACCCACAAGCTGTGGGGAAATTGAGGCCGAGTTGAACGCATTTCAGCTCAGAAGATAAAAAGAGTAAAACGGAAGAAAGACAGTTGAATATGGCGCATAGATTAGCCGGTAAAGTAACTCTTGTCACTGGAGCAGCTCAAGGGATAGGGAAAGCTTGTGCAGAGCTATTTGCAAAAGAAGGTGCATTTGTTTTTATCACCGATATCAATGATGACTTAGGTAAAAGAGCTGCTTTGGAAATCGGTCCTCAGGCTCAGTACCTCCATCTAGATGTACAAAACGAAAATGATTGGGATGTAGCTATTGGGCAGGTCATTAAACAAAAGAAACAGCTGGATATCCTCGTCAACAATGCTGGGATTACAGGATTTCAAGAGGGATTTGGTTTGCAAGACCCAGAGAACGCCTCTTTGGATAGCTGGAGAAAGGTGCATGCAGTCAATTCAGATGGCGTTTTTCTTGGTTGTCAGAAGGCAATTCAAAACATGAAGCAGCGCAAAGGCTCAATAGTAAATATCTCTTCTCGATCCGGTATGGTTGGGACTCCCGGAGCGGGTGCTTACGCAGCTAGTAAAGCAGCTGTTCGTAATCATACAAAAAGTGTCGCTCTTTACTGTTGTGAGAAAGGATATGATATTCGTTGTAACTCTATCCACCCCGCCGCTATTTTGACGCCGATGTGGGAACCAATGCTTGGTAGTGGAGCAGAAAGAGAAGAAAGATTGACTCAGATTGCTAAAGATATTCCAATGCATAAGCTCGGAACGCCTGAAGATGTAGCATATGCGGCACTTTTCTTAGCTTCCGATGAGGCAAAATATATTACGGGTATCGAGTTGACTGTGGATGGGGGCATTCTTGCTGGAAGCAGTGCGTCTCCTAAGAGAGAAGAAGAGTAAGGGTTTTGCCAGATTTATAATTGGGCAACAGCTTGTTGCCCTAACGGCACAAAAGAGCCGCAAAAAGGATTACGAGAATATGATATCTGTTAGAGACTATCGCCCAGAAGATGCTCAAGCTCTTGCTGAGATTTATTTCAATACGATCCATCGCATCAATATCAAGGATTATACGCAAGAGCAAGTAGACGTATGGGCTCCTGAATCGAGCCTTGAAGGAGAAGGTTGGAAAAAGAAGTTCTTAAGAACTAATCCTATTGTTGCAGTTGTGGGTGACAAAATTGTTGGATTTGCTGAATTTGAGCCCAATGGTCATATCGATTGCTTTTATTGTCATCATGAGTGGATTGGCAGAGGGGTTGGTTTCGCTTTGATGAGCGAAATTTTCAGAAGAGCAAATGATTCTAATGTTGATCGTATTTTCTCTGAAGTAAGCATCACCGCTAAGTCGTTTTTTGAAAAGCAGGGATTTATAGTGCTTTCTGAACAAACAATTCTTCGAAAGGGTGTTGAGTTAACCAACTATAAAATGGAAAAAAGATTGTGCAAAAATGCCGAAGGAGGGCTTGTGAACACAGCAGAAATCATTGCAGAATATTACAGAGCAATGGGGCAGAGAGATTTTGAGAAACTGGAGAGACTTTTATCTTCGGATGTTCAATTCATCGGTCCTCTGGCAAAATTGAAAGGAAAAGAGGCTGTTATTGAGGCTACAAAAAGATTTAGCTCACTTTTTAAGACTCTGAATGTTCGGGCTAAGTTTGGTTCAAATAACCAAGCTATGGTCGTTTATGATCTGGACTGCCCAGAACCTATTGGAATTTTTTCTAGCTCCGCTCTCATGACTTTTGAAAATGGACTGATCACAAAAATAGAGCTTTTTTATGATGCTCGCCCCTTCGATAAGAGGTAGAAAGATTATTCAAATGCGTAAAAATTGCGTATTTTCCTCTAAATCTCTTTAGGTTTAGTCGATTTCTCTATGGAAGATCAGTTTTAGGTGGCGAGATTGTCAATCTCTTTGTTGTCATTTAATCCAGTTTTTTCTAGACTGTTGCCCTTTATCAGGAAGGGCTTATGGGTGCGATTAGAGAAGCGAAAAAGAAAGACGGATCAGTTACCTACCATGCTGAAATTCGTCTGAAGGGATACCCTCCACAAAGAGAATCCTTTCGTACAAGGACATTAACAAAGAAATGGATTCAAGATACAGAGTCTGCCATTCGAGATGGTCGCCACGTTCGCATTGCTGAAGCAAAAAAGCACACAGTCAAAGATTTAATAGATAGATTCATTTCTCAATGGTTATCTCAGTTTCCTCACAGAGTAGTTAGACAAACAGCTTATCTAGCTTGGTGGAAGGAGAGTCCCAGAGTAATTGGTGGGAGATCCGTTTGGATCAGTCGGGAGATTTGTGAAATGGTTCTATCAGCGCACTAACCATTTCATATCGCTCTATTTTTTTGGTCAATCTCCGCTGTCATGTCAGGTTTTTTATCTTTCTCCGCTTTTAGCCTCCGGATGTGTTCAGTTGGGAACCAGAAACAATTTTGATTCAATCCAAAATTTTTTTCTCCACTGTAAATTAAACTCCTGGCTGGCGTTTTTAAGCATTTATATACATCCAGAGGCGTTTTCGCAGTTTCGATGAGCAATTGCACGATTTCAGGATGCCCTCTTTCTATGGCAAGTAATAATGGCGAAGCGAAAGGACATTCATAATGTCCCATGTTGATGTAAGAGCAAGAGTTTTTTGCAAATGGATCAACTGATCGCTTTCTGATAAAGTATTGTGCAAGAGCTTTGAGTCCCATAAGACAGGCGAATTTCAGCGATGCCAATTCGTTCCAGAGAATTGGTTTGGAAAAACTGGCCTCAAATGCTGCTTGTATTTCGCCGTATTGCTCTATATCGCTAATGAAGATTCGGTCTATGTATTGAAATCGTGAGGGATAGTTTTGTAGAAGGTCATGAATAATTGCTGTGAAAGATTCGCTTTTAGGCGGATTATATTTTTGTAAATCAAGTACTTGATCGTCATAAAAAGTGCTTAAGCACAGATCGTGCCTGATATGCGTAACTGAGTCCTCTTGATTTTTCTTCTTTGCGGTTACACGATAAACGATCCAGGATTCGTCGGAGTGATTTGAATTCACCTGGATACAGCACGAAGTGTTCGCCGGAACATTTTTACTACGTCCGACTTCCTGAAGGGTCGAGTTTACGGCTTCTTCAAAAGCGTTCGGTCCTGTAGTGCGAACTGTCGCGTGATTCATTAAAGGGCGATTTCGCATATGGGACTCTTCATTCCAGATTTTTTGTTTGTAATTTTGTAACACGGTTTTTTTTAGGTTTTTACACAATGCACTTTGCGGCAATGAACCAAAAATATCATTCCTCGGGTAGTTAGAATAGCCGCAAACAAAACCAAAAACCGGGGCCGCTCCAAGAGATCGTAAGGCAGGAAAGTCAAAATAGCTTTTCTTGACATCACAATCGAGGTAATATCCCCCAAACAGATCTAGAATTTCATAACGCAGTAAATCGCTTGCTTCTCCATAATTAGGGGGAATTGCGGATAGAGCTGTCTTGAACGGATAGTAGGTTGACATTGCTGTATTGGAAAAAACTGCGTTCACTGGAATTGTTAGGATATCGTTTTCTTTAAGCCATTTTTTGAGTTTGTCGCTGACAGTGGACTGGTCAGTCCAAAGAAGAGCGATGCCCCCAACTTTTTTCATCTCTTCGGCAAAGAATGCGATGTTTTCAAAATACTTTTTGGGAAGCTTGCCGCCGAGCCAGATATAATGCAGGACATCTGGTATTTTATTTGGGGTGGATGGCGTAACGTTTTGTGGTAAGACGTCGGCTTTTGCCGTTTCCTTTAACAAGTTTAAATTTTCAAATAATGCTTCATATTGATTCGGATGATAGGTTCCACTGATCTGAGGCTTTTGCTCTGTGTAAATGTCAGGAAAAAATTTCGGAAGGTCTTCGTATTCCATTTGTGCTCGCTTATTCTAAATTTAATTTCTTTATCGGTTTTACCCCAAAGAGAGAATTTCCTAGTCAATATCTCTTACGTCAAGAGCGTTAGCATATTCTAAAGCTACTTGAGCTTGTCCCCAAAAGAACTGAGCCGATAGCGATGTGTTATCATTAGCAAACATTTTAGCGTAATAGGACCATTCCCTAAGGGGTTCAAGAATATAACCTTCCTCTTTTTGGCTAGAATTCAATTGATTGCCAATGATTTGACCGCTAAGAACTAGACGGGCGAAATTCATTTTTTTTGCGATTCGAAATCTTCTTCTTTTGTTCACCGTAGGAACATGAGCTAAATAGCATTGCATAAAATATGTTTCCTCTTGCGAGTCATAATCCATCATGATAGAGAAGAATGCTAAGTCTTGGAATGGGTCCGTGTAAATTCCGTCGCCCCAATCAATGAAATAGACTTCTTGATCAGAAATCAAAATGTTGCGGGGATTCAAGTCTCCATGTGTATTTACCATTGGAGCGTTTAAGCTTTGCAATTGAGATGCGCCTTCTTTAATAATAGAAATGGCATCTTCCCAAATGGCTTGATTACTGTCTCCTTGCGAATATTGCTCACAGGCTTCCTCCATCTGTGATTCAAAAGAAGGGGCGCAAAAGGGATTTTTTTGTAATGCATGGACCTTGCGCATCAAATCTGCAACCTTAAAAGCGATTTCCGGTTGCTTTCCTTTTTCAATGGTGAGCGTTCCACCTGCAATATAATCCATAAGAATTGCATATCCATCAGGACTTATCCAACGAATTACCGGAGCAGTTCCAACCGCAGCAGCTTCCTTCATGGCATAAAGTTCTGTGTTACATTTAAGAAGCGATTCTGATTCACTGATTACCCGCAAAACATACGCTTTATTAGCAATTTCTAGTCGCACGTTTGTAGCCGCTCCGTAACCGCCTGCAAGAGGATTTACCCGAACATTATCTAAGTTAGAGGCAAAGTGATCACCAGTAACAGTTTTCACATAAGACATGACCCGTGGTGAAACAACCTCTTCGGCTTGGCCCCCAATAGGTGAAACAGAAGACGCTATAATGACTGCTAAAGTCGCTAAATTTGTTTTTTCCTGTTCCACATCTCTTCCATAAGTATATTCAAAAAATTTATAACAGAAACATCCTGTCGGATTTCGACTAGCTGCTTGTCTAATGCCACCAATTATAGCTGAGTCGAAGATAAATTTCATTTACGCAAATTTTACGCACTAGACTGGGCAAAAGTGGCCCAACTGAAAAGAAAAAGGACTTATCGGTTTCCCTTTAAGTCCTTGATTTTCTTAATGTTATTTGATTTGGTTTAATCTGAATTTTGGAGGTGGAGAGAATCGAACTCTCGTCCTTAGCAAACTCCCTATTAATGACTACATGCTTATCGCCTCCTATGTAAGTAAACCTTGTTGGGAGGCGCCCCACTTGCGGCTTACTCGCTTCTTGTGATCTCGAACCGTTTTCGTAAGAAGCAGAAGAAAACGGCTCATACCAGGGTTGATGACGATAGTTCTAGCGCTCCTGGTCGGGCCCTAGGCTATCGAGCCACTAAAACGGTTAAGTTTTAGGCGGCTTGCAATTCCAATTCAGGATTGCCAGTTATCAATTTATCGGATTTTTAAGGAGGCCAACCGACGTCCTCCGCATGCCACTAATACTTCGTTTCCAAGTCGAAACCTTTACACCCCCGTAAATCATTATAACAGAAATGGAAATTGATGACTATATATGAGGGGGTGATAGATAACAAGCTAAAAGCGATGGGGTTAGGAAAAAAGGGATTGAGAATTAAGGGCGGGCTGCCTTAGAATGCTTTGTATGTTTGCTGCTGTTAGTGCTATCCTACCGTGATTCCTATGACAGTGACTCAGAGAGTTAGTGTCATAAACTGCGCTTGGCAATCAAGAGAGAACTGATGGCAAAAAGTAAAAAAACTGTTTCCAAGAGGCAGACGTTGCTCCTGCCGACTATGCCAAATTTGTGACCGAGCTTAAGAAAAAGATACGATCAGCTCAATTCAAGGCTGCCTTAGCAGTGAATCGAGAACTTATTCGCCTGTATTGGGATATAGGCAAGGAAATCGTTGAAAGAAAAGAAAAAGATGGTTGGGGTTCAGGTGTTATAGATAGAATCGCAAGAGACATCCAGAATGAATTCCCTGGGATCGAAGGTTTTTCTAGGACAAACATGGGTAGGATGAGGGCATTTTACCTAGCATATTCAATTTACCCACAAGCTGTGGGTAAATTAGAAGAGTTGCCTGTTTTCAACATCCCTTGGGGACATAACATAGCTATATTTGAAGGGGTTAAGTCTTTGGAGGGGCGCCTTATTAAGTGCGATCCCTGCTCGGAAGATAAAAAGGGTAAAAAAAAAAAGGGAAACTAAGCGTGGTGTGTAGAGTAAACGGATTCCTTGGTTTTGCAATTGGGCAACAGTCTGGATCAAGAACATTAAGATCACCATAAATATACAGGTTCGCTGGGGTTGCTCAGATGATTGATTCATTCATCATAGCTTTCGATTTGACTGATCTGCATTTTTCCGATCCCCTCGATTCTAGTATTGAGTTGATCACCAAATTACACAAAGTCGAAAAGGAAAACACGTAGGAGTACTCATGCCCCTTTCCCTTATATTTGCAATGTTTTCGTTTTCTTTAGCAATGTCAATTTCCCCAGGACCCGTGAACATGATTATTCTTTCATCTGGTGTTGATTATGGCGTAAAGAAAACAATTCCTTATGTATCAGGAGCAACGATAGGCTTTACGTTGCTCTTGCTTTTTGTGGGACTTTTTTTTAAAAAATTTATTGAAGCATACCCATTTCTGCTCACCTTCATTTCTGTTGCGGGGGTTTTATATATTATTTATATGGGTTATAAAATAGCTTCTTCGCATCCTGAAATAAAAGTAAAAAAAACGGATATCCCTAAATTTTATGAAGGCTTTGTGCTTCAGTGGGTAAACCCAAAAGCATGGATTGCATGTGTATCTGGTGTTTCAATCTTTTCTAACCCAGAAAGTTACGGATCTTTTTTAACATTCGTCAGCATCTATTTTGTTATTTGTTATGTTTCACTGGCTATTTGGGCGTTTTTGGGGGAGAAACTATCTTTGTTATTAAAGAGTCGATTTCGGTTGCGTATATTTAATCTTTTGACTGGTTTATTATTGATTGCAACAGCCATCTACATAGGGTATACCAATTTCACATAAACAGAAAACAGTTTGAATTATTCGGAAATTTCTCTCGGTACTTTTCGATATTGAGGATGAGTTCGGTAGCCTTGCCCAGAATAAGCGGCGAGTAATCCTCAGCATTTAGGTTATACTTAAGGGTTTTCGGTTTGAAATTCAGTTTTATGGATATGGTTCCTCTTTGAAAAATTGATAGAGAGGAGGACGCGATGTGCGTCCCTTCAGTCGAAGGGTTTTCGATTATGCAAATTTTACGCACTTGGCCGGAAAAAAGCAGCTTAAAAGAAATGAAAAAGGACTTGTCGGTTTCCCGCAAGTCCCTTATGATCTTAGTGTTATTTGATTTGGTTTAATCTGAATTTTGGAGGTGGAGAGAATCGAACTCTCGTCCTTAGCAAACTCCCTATTAATGACTACATGCTTATCGCCTCCTATGTAAGTAAACCTTGTTGGGAGGCGCCCCACTTGCGGCTTACTCGCTTCTTGTGATCTCGAACCGTTTTCGTAAGAAGCAGAAGAAAACGGCTCATACCAGGGTTGATGACGATAGTTCTAGCGCTCCTGGTCGGGCCCTAGGCTATCGAGCCACTAAAACGGTTAAGTTTTAGGCAGCTTGCAATTCCAATTCAGGATTGCCAGTTATCAATTTATCGGATTTTTTAGGAGGCCAACCGACGTCCTCCGCATGCCACTAATACTTCGTTTCCAAGTCGAAACCTTTACACCCCCGTAAATCATTATAACAGAAATGGAAATTAATGACTATATATGACGGGGCAATAGATAACAAGCTAAAGGCAATGAGTTTAGGAAAAAAGGGATTGAGAATTATGGATGGGGTGGCTTAGAATCCTTTGTATGTTTGCGGCTGAAGAACAGGAAAGTTTTGCGGAGCGGGAAGAGCGGATCTTAGACTTTTGGCAAAGGGAAAAGATTTTTGAGAAGTCTCTCGAAAGGCGCCGGTCGGGACCCGTTTTCTCCTTTTATGACGGGCCTCCGTTTGCGACTGGATTGCCCCATTATGGGCATATCTTGACGGGAACGCTGAAAGATGTGGTTCCCCGCTATAAAACGATGCAGGGCTACTATGTGCCCCGCCGCTTTGGGTGGGATTGCCATGGCCTGCCTGTGGAAAACGAGATCGAAAAGGCTCAGCAGCTTTCAGGCGCTCCGGCGATTGCGGCTTTCGGCGTGGACAAGTTCAATGAGGAGTGCCGGAAGATCGTCCTCCGCTATGCCAAAGAATGGGAGCGCACGGTGCTCCGGATGGGGCGCTGGGTAGACTTCTCCCAGACTTATCGGACGATGGACCCGAGTTTCATGGAATCTGTCTGGTGGGTCTTCGGCCAGCTCTATGAGCGGGGTCTGGTCTATGAGGGGTTTAAGGTGATGCCTTTCTCGGCGCAGCTCGGCACCCCTCTTTCCAATTTTGAAGCGAACCTCAATTACAAAGATGTCGACGACCCTTCTTTGACGGTGACTTTTCCGTTGGAAGGGGATCCCCGCACGCTGCTTTTAGCCTGGACGACCACTCCTTGGACCCTTCCCTCCAATTTAGCTTTGATGGTCGGCGGCGATATCGATTATGTCAAAATTAAAGAGTTAAAAAGCGGCAATTATTACATATTGGCCAAAGCGCGGCTCGGCCATTATTTTAAAAACCCTGAAGAGATCGAGGAGATCGAGGTGGTCAAAGGGCGCGCTCTCGCAGGCTTGCGCTATCAGCCTCTGTTCTCTTATTTTGTCAAAGCGCAAGATCGGAAGGCGTTTCGGGTAATTTTGGAGGATCTGGTCTCCGTAGAGGAGGGGACGGGGATCGTCCACACGGCGCCCGCCTTCGGGGAAATGGACTTTTTCGCCTGCAGCCGCGAGGGGATCGAACTGGTTTGTCCGATCGATCAAAATGGCAAGTTTACGGATGAAGTGCCTCCGTTTACCGGCTTGTTTGTCAAAGATGCCGATCCGGAGATCATTAAAAAGCTGAAAAGCGAAAAACGGGTTTTCCACCATGGACAAATCCACCACCGCTACCCCTTCTGCTGGCGCTCGGATACCCCTCTCATCTATCGGGCGGTCAGCACCTGGTTTGTCGCTGTTGAAAAAATCAAACAGCAGCTGATCGCGGCCAATGAGAAAATCCACTGGGTGCCGGAGCATATCAAGCGGGGGCGTTTTGGCAAATGGTTGGAAAATGCTAGGGATTGGGCCATTTCGCGCAACCGCTATTGGGGTACGCCCATCCCCATCTGGCGCAGCGAAGATGGCGATCTCATCGTCATCAGCAGCGTGCGCGAACTAGAGGAGCGGACGGGCGAAAAAATAGAGGATCTGCACTGTCACTATATCGATCACCTGACGTTTAAGGAGAATGGGAAAGAATTTAAGCGGATCCACGAAGTCTTTGACTGTTGGTTTGAATCGGGATCGATGCCCTATGCGCAAAATCACTTCCCCTTTGAGCGGAAAGAGGAAACGCTGGCAGCTTTTCCTGCGGATTTCATCGCGGAGGGGTTAGATCAAACGCGCGGCTGGTTTTACACCTTGACGGTGCTCTCCGTTTCCCTCTTCGATCAGCCTGCATTTAAGAATGCGATCGTCAACGGGATCGTGTTGGCGGAGGATGGCACTAAGATGTCCAAGCGCCTGAAAAATTATCCGGAACCCGATTTGATGATCCACCAATACGGCGCCGATGCGGTGCGCTTCTATTTATTGAACAGCCCCGCTGTCAAGGGGGATGATTTGCGCTTTTCAGAACGGGGGGTCGAGCAGGTCTTGCGCCAAGTGCTCATCCCTCTATGGAATGCCTATGTCTTTTTAGCGACCTACGCACGCATCTATACGTGGAGCCCTTCCCCGTTAAAAAAACCGGATGCGGATATCGATCGTTGGATACTATCTCTGGAACAAAAGCTGATCCGGGAGGTCACAGAAGCGATGGACCGCTATGAGCTCAGCTCTGCCGTCGAACCTCTCGTCGCCTTTGTCGACCAGTTGACCAACTGGTACATCCGCCGCAATCGCCCCCGGTTTTGGTCGGAAGAGGCATCGGCGGATCGGGATCAGGCCTTTCAAACTCTCTACACCGTTTTATTGACGCTTGCAAAAGTGGTCGCCCCGTTCATCCCCTTCCTGAGCGAAGCGATCTATTTAAAATTGCGCCAAGAAGAGGATCCCTCTTCTGTACACACCTCTGATTATCCTGTTTATGACATCTCCTATCGGGATGAGGCTCTGGAGTTGGAGATGGGCTATGTCCAGGCGGTTGTCAGCATTGGCCATGCTTTGCGCAAAGAGAATAAGTTGAAAGTGAGACAGCCTCTGTCTTGCGCCCATGTGATTAGCGCCAATCCGGCTGTTCTTACGGCTCTAAAAGAGCAGAAAAACTTGATCGGCGATGAGCTGAATGTCAAGGAGGTGCGCTATCATGCGGATGAATCTGGTTTTGTTGCCCTCACCGCTAAACCCAACTTTCGCGTCCTAGGTAAAAAGGTGGGCAAGCGGATGAACGGCGTCCAAAAGGTGATCCAGGCGTTCGATCAAAAGCAGCTGCAGACGCTTCTGCAAGGCGATCCTCTTTCCATTGATGTGGAGGGGGAACAGATTCTCCTGAGCCCGGAAGATGTCGGCGTGGAGCGGACGGTTTTAGAAGGTCTGATCGCTGCCACTCAAGATGGGATTACCATTGCTCTTGATACCAAGTTGACCGAAGAGCTTCTGATCGAAGGATTGGCGCGCGAGCTGGTCAATAAAATCAATACCATGCGTAGGGAACAGGGGTTTGCGGTGACCGACCGGATCTCCCTCGTTCTTCAAACCACGCCCCGCGTCAGAGAGTGCTTCGAAGCGTATCGCGATTACATCTGCACCGATGTCCTTGCTACCGAAGTGCGCTTTGAGCCCTGCGAAGGAACTTCTTGGGATCTAAATGGGGAACCCACCATCATGAGTCTCTCCCGAAAGTAAAAAAATTTTAAATCAATTTAAAATAAAAATTTTATTTATTATAAAAATAAATAAATTAGCTTTTGTTTTTGTAAAATTTCAGTTGTGTTTTTTAATATAAACGCATACAATTTATTCTGTATTTAATTAAAAACAAAGGTTTTTTATGACAGATCCAATCCATCCAGAAAGGGCAGCGCCTTCTCCTGCTTATCCTTCCGATCTGGGAGATTTTAATGCTCTCTCTAATGAAACGATCGCCCGCGTCTTGTCTCACATCGAACCTCTTGTTCCAGGCAGTTCAACCCCTTTGGTTTGCGACAGATTTCAGCAGATTTTCCAGGACCCTGTTGCGGCTTATTTATATCTAGAGAATGAGCTCAAAGAGAAAACAGTTCTTTCTTTTACTGAGATCAACTCTTACCGGATCCAATTTAGAGAAAAGTATCAGCGGGAGCTTTCCTTATCGACGCTTTTTGCTAAATGCCCGCAGTTAACGACTCTAGATTTTTCCAATTCAGAAGTGGATAATGCTTCGCTGGCAACTATCTTGCAAGCCGCTCAGAAGCACGGCTCGGTGCAAACCCTTAACTTAACCAACTGCACGCGGCTGACCCGCTTGTTTTACTTAGATCAGCTCAAATCGCTGCAAAATCTCAAATTAAATGGGTGCACAGGGCTAACACAGCTTAACTTAAGCGGACTGAATCAACTGACAAGTCTCAATTTGACAAACTGCACTGGATTGACAGGAGAACTGAAATTAGATGGATTGCAAGGATTGGAATTCCTCATCTTGACAGGCTGCACAGGGCTGACGGGGCAGTTTCAGGTAAATGGGCTCAAGCAACTAAAAGCCATCAATTTGACAGGCTGCACAGGGTTAAGCGGACGCCTTCGGGTAAATGGGCTCAAGCAACTAAAAGCCCTTAATCTGGTAGGCTGTACAGGGCTGACGGGACAGCTTTGCTTAGATGGATTGAATGAACTCAGAGTCCTCCGTTTAACAGGCTGTAGAGGACTCACAGGCCAGCTTCACATGGCTGGGCTGAAACAACTGATGGAACTCGAATTGATAGGCTGCACAGGCTTGATGGGACAGCTTGACGTAGAAGGACTCAATGAGCTGGAAACCCTTGATTTGACAGACTGCACGTGGCTGATGGGGCAGCTTAATTTAAAGGGGTTGAATCAGCTGAAAAAACTCAACTTGTCTCGCTGCACAGGAGTAACGGGGTTGCTCAACTTAAGCGAACTGAAACAATTGATAGGGCTTCACTTGATAGACTGCACGGGGCTGACGGGGCAGCTTAACTTAAATGGGCTGAAGCAACTGAAAAGACTCTTCTTGCCCGGTTGCACCGGACTGACGGAACTCCTTCACTTAAATGAACTGACTCAACTGACAAGGCTCATCTTGTCAGATTGCAGGGGACTGACGGGGCAGCTTAACTTAGATAGGCTGGAGCAACTGAAATTCCTCTACTTAGGCGGCTGTACGGGACTGACGGGATTGCTTCACTTGAATAGACTAAAGGAACTGAAAATGATCACCTTGAGAGGTTGTCCAAGGCTGGCGCACGTGGATTTAAGCGGATTGCCGCCTACGGTTCAGATCACGCAATAACAAAAATTAATAAATAAGGAGATTTTTATGACAGACCCCATTTACTCAAGCGGATCGACATCCCCCGCTACTTACCCTTCCGATCTGGGAGATTTTAATGTTCTTTCTAATGAAACGATCGCGCGCATCTTGTCTCGTACTCAACCTTTTGTTCCAGGTAGTTCAACCCCTCTGGTTTGCGACAGGTTTCAGCAGATTTTCCAGGACCCAGTGGCAGCTTATTTGTATCTAGAGAATGAGCTCGAGGAAAAAACAACGCTTACTTTTACCGAAATCCAGGCCTATCGTTTGGAATTTAGAGAAAAGCATCGACGGGATCTTCCCTTATCGACATTTTTTGCTAAATGCCCACAGTTAACTACCCTAGATTTTTCCAATTCAGATATCGATAATGCCTCGCTAGTAGCGATCCTCAAAGCGGCCGGAGCCTGTTGCCAACTGCAAACTCTCAATTTGAAGGGCTGCAGGCAGCTGACTCGCTTATTTTACTTAGATCAGCTCAAATCGCTGGAAACCCTCAATTTAGATGGGTGCATAGGGCTAACGCAGCTTAACTTGAGCGGGCTGAATCAACTGATAGATCTCAGTTTGACAAACTGCACGGGACTGACGGGACAGCTTCATGTAAATGGGTTCAAGCGATTGAGAGCCCTCAACCTGACAGGCTGTACAGGGCTGACGGGACCGCTTCGGTTAGAGGGATTGAATGAACTCAGAGTCCTCCGTTTAATAGGCTGTAGAGGACTGACAGGCCAGCTTCATGTAGCTGGGCTGAAGCAATTGGTAGACCTCCACTTGGCAGGCTGCACAGGCTTGATAGGACAGCTTGACGTAGAAGGACTCGATAAGCTGGAAATCCTTGATTTGACAGACTGCACAGGGCTGACGGGGCAGCTTAACTTAAAGGGGTTGAGTCAATTGAAAAAACTCAACTTAACCCACTGCACAGGCTTAACAGGACAGCTTGACGTAGAAGGACTCGATAAGCTGGAAATCCTTAAATTGACAGACTGCACAGGGCTGACGAGGCAGCTTAACTTAAATGAGCTGAAGCAACTGAAATACCTTTTTTTGGGCGGCTGTACGGGACTGACGGGATTGCTTCACTTAAACGAACTGAAAGAATTGATGACCCTTTCCTTGTCAGACTGCACAGGGCTGACGGGGCAGCTTAACTTAAATGAGCTGAAACAACTGAAATACCTTTTCTTGGGCGGCTGTACGGGACTGACGGGATTGCTTCACTTAAATGGACTAAACGGACTGAAAATGATCAACTTGAGAGGCTGCCCAGGGCTGGCGAACGTGGACTTAAGCGGATTGCCGCCTACTACGATTCGGATCAGGTGATAGAAAGTTCAAATAACAAAATTTAATAAATAAGGAGATTTTTATGACAGACCCCATTTACTCAAGCGGATCGACATCCCCCGCTACTTACCCTTCCGATCTGGGAGATTTTAATGTTCTTTCTAATGAAACGATCGCGCGCATCTTGTCTCGTACTCAACCTTTTGTTCCAGGTAGTTCAACCCCTCTGGTTTGCGACAGGTTTCAGCAGATTTTCCAGGACCCCGTCGCAGCTTATTTGTATCTAGAGAATGAGCTCGAGGAAAAAACAACGCTTACTTTTACCGAGATCCAGGCCTATCGTTTGCAATTTAGAGAAAAGCATCGACGGGATCTTCCCTTATCGACATTCTTTGCCAAATGCCCGAAGTTAACCACCCTAGATTTTTCCAATTCAGATATCGATAATGCCTCGCTAGCAGCGATCCTCAAAGCAGCCGGAGCCTGCTGCTCCCTGCATACTCTGGACTTAAGCGGTTGCTTCGGAGTGACAGCCTTATTTTATCTAGATAAGCTTAACTCTCTGCAAAATCTCAAATTGAATGGTTGTACTTACCTGACAGGGGAGCTTAACCTAAATGGTCTGAATCAATTGAAAACCCTCGATTTGGCAGGTTGTGCGGGATTGACGGGATGGCTTCACTTGAATGGGTTGGGTCAACTGCAAGATCTCTACTTGACAGGCTGCACGTGGCTAACGGGGCAGCTTAACCTAAATGGTCTGAGTCAATTGCAGACCCTCAATTTGACAGGCTGCACGGGATTAACGGGATTGTTTTTAAATGGATTGAATCAACTGACAAGGCTTCACTTGACAAACTGCACGGGGCTGAGAGGGCAGCTTGACCTAAATGGTCTGAATCGACTGCACAGTCTTGACTTAACCGGTTGTACGGGACTAATAGGGCGGCTTGACCTAAATGGTCTGAATCGACTGCACAGTCTTGACTTAACCGGTTGTACGGGACTAATAGGGCGGCTTAACCTAAAGGGTCTGAATCAGTTGCTAATCCTCACTTTGACAGGCTGTGCGGGACTAAGAGAATTGCTTCACTTAAATGAGTTGAATCAACTGATAAACCTCAACTTGACAGGCTGTGCGGGGCTAAGAGGACAGGTTCACTTAGATGGGCTGAATCAGCTGCAATACCTCCACTTGGAAGGCTGCACAGGGCTGACGGGGCAGCTTAACTTAAGTGGGCTGAATCAACTGACAGATCTCAATTTGGCTGATTGCATAGGACTAACAGGACAGCTTCACTTAAATGGGTTGAATCGGCTGCAACACCTTTTCTTGGGAGGCTGCACGGGACTAACGGGGCAGCTTAACTTAAATGGACTGAATCAACTGAAAACCATTAACCTATCTTCCTGTATGAGACTGACGGGACAGCTTAACTTACAGGGGCTAAATCAATTGGAGAATCTCACTTTAATAGATTGTGCGGGGTTGACCGGACTGCTGCACTTAGAGGAATTAGAGCGGCTGAAAATAATCATATTGATGGGTTGTACAAGACTGGAGGGCATCGATTTAAGTGTAATACCTGCCCCTTCGGTCTGGACTGTCCTGTGAACCTATCTCAGTAAAATTTTTCGTCGATTTTCGGGATTATTTTGGCCGATTTTCGATCCAAATTGTGGGGGCAATATCGACAAAAGTATATTGTCCCCACAATTTGGATCGAAAATCGGCTCAAAAGAACCCGAAAATCGACTGAAACTTTTTACTGAGATAGGTTCGTAGTTCCATCTCACTCCTCTAATTTCAACGACAGTCTCTTAGAGGGAGCTTGCTTCTTTTGCGGTAGACGTAATTCCAGATCAAGAGAGCGATGGCTGCACAGATCCAGATGAGGATGCGGGGCAGGATGATCCAAGGGTAGGAGGGCTGGTTGGGAATGCCCCATCTGTTGCCGGGCGGCCAGAAGATGAAGTCGGGAGCGCCGCGCAGGTTGTTCGCGGGGACGAATCCAAAGTAGCGGCTGTCAGAGCTCATGGCATGGTTGTCGCCAAGCACAAGATACATGTTTGGCGGGACGGTAAGTCCAAACTGTTTGATGAACTCGGCTGTGGATGGGGGGCCGTTATCTTTAAAGGCATGGTAGGGGTGTTGTGGATTCGCAGCGGCCTCTCTCTGCCTTTCCCGGTTTAAGAAGGAAAGGGTGGAAGGATCGTCTTTTAGCAGAAGGGGTACGCCCAGAAGGTAGAGGTTGTGATCGCGGAAATAGGCGTAGCGCGCGGGGGCGAGCCTTTGTGTTTTTGATTGGGGCATGAAGCGCGTGTCGAATTCGATCCCTAAATTGTAGAAAAGCTGCACCCGTTGTGGGTCGAAGCGATAGAGGGGATGGGAGGGAGGTAGTTCTTCTGTGATCCCCTGCCATTTGACCGCGTAGGCTTTTCCATAATAGAATTCGTAGCAGCCGTCTGGGACATCGGGAAGATGGGGCATGAAGGATTTATTCCCAGCGGGAGGAGCATCGCTTCCATAGCGTCTAGCGAAGCCGTTTTTCACGATGAAGCGCGCGGTGTACATGTTGTCTAAAAGAGCGCGGAGATGCTTTTCTTTCAAGGGGATGAGGGATGAGCTTAAACCGAGAACAGGCCTTAATCTGCCCATCTCATCCCTGCTCAGTCTAGCCGATGCGAGGCTGGGATGGTGTTTGAGCTCGAGATAAAGCAGCCCCTCTTCGAGTTCATTCAAAGGTTGGTCGGTAAATTGGTTCGCCTGCTCTTTGGTCAGGAGGCGAGCGGTGGCAAAATTGCCAAAGCCCCACAAATCGCTGTAGTCTGGAATGTGCGGGACGAGCATTTCGCCGCGTACTTGATTGAGTCCGGAGATGGACAAGCGCGCAACGGCTTCATTCATTTGATGGAGCACAATCGGGGAGAACGTCCCTTGAATGGAGATGCGGGGGGTGGATACCCTGCCTTCAAAATGGATGAAGGGGATGTGTTCGATCGATTCCAAAGAAGGGATCTGCAGTTCTTGAGAGATCTCCTTGCCTTGGCTGTCGACGCCGTAGATGCGGCCGCCATAAAAATAGAGGGTATCGCCCGGTTTTCCAATCATCCGCTTCACATATTGTTTTTTCCCGGGGAAAAGGTAGAAATAGAGGGTATCTACATCGGAGATATCCATATTTTCCCCTGTAAAGATCACGATGCCGTTTCTTTTGACGAGGGCAGGGTCGAAATAGATATGCTCGGGGGTCAGGGGGAAATTGATGCCGAAATCGGTTTTTGAAACGGCGAGGCGGTCTTGTTCTTTTAATGTGGGGCGCATAGAGCCCGAGGGGATTTCATAAAATTCAAACCACATTTGGCGCACGAGAATGGCGACAAAGAGAGCAAAGGCGAGCGCGAAGACTAAATCGCGGATCTGAGCAAAAAAGCTCTTTCCGAGATGGGCTTTGGCTTCGTTTTCAGCCTCAAGGGCTAATGTGTGCGCTTTTTCCCGATTGCGATGGAGGATTTCTTCTTGCAGCGCCATCAGCGTTGTTTTAATCCGATTTTGATCCGAGGAGGAGAGCTTTTTTTTCTTAGACAAGTAAAGACGGTAGACGTGTCTGAGAACATGCTTGGATTTGCGCAGAGAATAAAAGGGGGATGTGAATTTTTTTTTCATACGAGCTTTGCTCTATGTCCCCACTACCTATAAAATTTGGATGAGGTCGAGTCTAAGGGATCTGAAAAAACTGAGCAAGACAAGAGTTTTTAATTCAACGACAGTCTCTTAGATAGCCGCTTTTCTAGGATCTTGAGGCTGGGGTGGGTGGGATCGATTTCTTTTGCTAAGAGGTAATGCCGCTTTGCCTGCTCAGGTTGTTTTAAAGCGAGATAATAGAATCCCATGAATACCATAAATCCTCTGAATTCCGATTCATGGAAGATCTTTCGCTCGGGATAGAGCGCCTTGAGATCAAAGGTGTGATTAAAGATGGGGGGAATGAGGTCGATCTGTCCCTTTCTCAAACATTGGTCGGCATAGTTGATTCTAGCGAATAGGTAGGTGGGATGCCGCTCATAGGTTTCTCGAATTAACACCTCTGCTTTGCGCAAATTTTTTAAGCGAATGTAAATATAGCTGAGCAAATTCGCCATTTCTGGAAGATCGGGATGCTCTTCGCATAGGCTTTCTAGCTCGCTGCACACCCCTTTGGGATGGATGGGAGCTTCTCTATAAAGGCGCAGATAAGCGGCGAGTTTATCCGGGGATAGCTTTTCTGCGAGATGGGAAGTGATCGGTTCGCAGGTGATCTGGCAGCCATCTAATGTCTTCATATTAGCCGATTCTATAGGGGTGTGGAAAAAATGTCGACAACTCGCCCGCAAGTGTGCTGTTCGGGATGCGTTGCGATCATTAAGAAATCCTTTTCCTTTTCTTAAAGAAATTGTAAATAACTTTCGTAAGCGTCTAATATTTAGCGTATTGCAAATTTTCATTCTAGGAGTTCTATAGGAGAGAGCAGAGGTTTTACAGGGAAGAGAAATAGGCTTAGGAAAAATTGTTCATAAGGGGGGCGCGAGCGCCTCCCCATTTTTTGCTAAAGGAGGTTTTTGGGGGATAAGTCTAAAAGGAGAGGTCAACCCCTCGCCGGAATCGACGGTGCGGATTTTTAGGGTATAGTGAGGGCTTTTAATTTCAATCCAGTAAGGCAATGCAAAGCTTTGTATAAAGTAAAATTCGATCTCGCAACCCGAGAGCTGCGTGTCGTCTTTAGGCCACTTCCCGCTCCACACATCGAATTTAGGCTTCGAGATCTTTTTGCCGTCGCGGATCAGCGGGGGATTCCAAACCGCCCGCTGGTCTGCTTCCCCATTCAGAGGAGGGGGGCCGATCCGCTTGCGTTGGCCCTGCGGCTTCCGATTGAGCGGCAGCGCGAGGAGCTTTGCCAGAAAGTATTCTCCATCCTGCGTGTACAGCCAGCCCCTTTGGTCAAAAGAATAGCTGTTTTTGAGGCTGTTGTCTTGGAGATCGATCTCATAGGCGACCCAGGACGTATGTCCGGGCGCACCTTTTGCCACCCATTTTTTGATTTCTTTCAGATCGTAGGCTTTTTCGGGGAACGAGATCTCTTCCAATGTTAAAGAGTTTTCTGATAGGGAGCGGATGAATAAAATGGAGCAATTTTTGCTTTGAGACGTGACAATATAATCCCCGGGCAATGCTTGTGTAAATTTTTCTTTAAGCGTGACGCCGTAAAGCGGAATAAAATAAATCAACAATAAATTAAATAAGTATCTCATAAACTCAGTTTAAATGATTGTAATTATTTTCGCAATCATAACAAAACCGGGATTGAAAGGAGGCGGGATCTTCGACCTGGATGGTCATGTGATGGATGTGGTGGTTGTTTTCGATCAAGCGGTGGGCGTCGTCTAGGGCTTGCGGCGTGTTTTCCGCAACGAGGTGGACGCTGAGGGCGATTCGATGGGAGGAAACCGACCAGACGTGCAAGCTGTGGACTTGTTTGACCCCTGGAATGGAGGCGAGGTCTTGCTCGATCGCGCCTATATCGACTCCTTCAGGAGAGGATTCCATGAGAATGCCAATGGTTTGTTTAATGATTTTTCCAGAACTGTATAAGATGGCGGATGAAAAGAGGATGGTGATGATCGGGTCGATCGGATTCCAGTGGGTGGCCCATAAAATGATCCCGCTCAAGATTACCCCTAAGCTTCCCAAAAGATCTCCGATGACATGCAGGTAGGCGGAGCGCATATTCAAGCTTCCGCTTTGTGCAGGGTGGAGCACGCGCATCATCGAAAAATTGGCGATCAGGCCTATGCTGGCGATGATAAACACAAGGGGGCCTTGCACTTCTTCAGGGGCGATGAGCCGGTCGATGGCTTCGTAGATGAGGACGCCGCACAGCGCCCAAAGGGAAAGGGCGCTGGCAAGGGCGCCTAAAATTTCCGCCCGGTGGTAGCCAAAGCTCATGTTGCGCGTTCGAGGACGTTTGGCGATGCGGATCACGATGAGGCTCAGGAGAAGGGCTCCCACATCGGTGAACAGATGGAGCGCATCGCTGATCAGGGCCAAGCTGTTGGCGAGAAGGCCGCCGATCACTTCGATCAGCATGAAAAGGATAGCGATTCCCAGCGCGCCTTTTAACGCGCGCCCTTGAATATGATGGGTGTGGTCATGGCATTGCATATTCGGGAATATAGCGCATGGTACAATTTAAAGATCGGTTTAGATATGCTGGGGTCATCATGGAAACGCTTTACGGACAATCGCTCGCCCTGTTGACCGATTTATATGAACTCACGATGGCCTACGGGTATTGGAAGCTAGGCATCACGGAAAGGGAGTCTGTCTTTCATCTCTTTTTCCGCAAAAGGCCATTTAATGGGATGATGGCGATTGCGGCCGGCCTCCAAGATGCGATCGAATACATTCAGAAATTCCGCTACGACGCCTCGGATTTGGCTTATCTGGAGCAGATCAAAGGAGAAAATGGCCAGCCGCTCTTCGAGAAAGCGTTTTTAGATTACCTGAGTCGATTTACATTTTCTTGCGATATCGATGCCGTTCCGGAAGGAACAGCCGTATTTCCTTATGAGCCGCTGGTGCGGGTGCAGGGGCCGATCATCCAAGCTCAACTGTTGGAAAGCCCTCTATTGAACATCATCAATTTTCAAACGTTGATTGCCACTAAAGCGGCGCGGATCTGCTGGGCAGCCCGCCCCGATCCTGTGGTGGAATTCGGTCTGCGGCGCGCGCAGGGGATAGATGGGGCCCTTTCCGCGAGTCGGGCTGCGTATATCGGCGGCTGTCATGCCACCTCTCATGTGCTTGCGGGTAAGTTGTACGGCATCCCCGTCAAGGGGACTCACGCGCATAGCTGGATCATGGCGTTTGATGAGGAAGAAGAGGCTTTTCGCGCCTTTGCAGAGGTGATGCCGAATAACTGCATTTTCCTCGTGGATACATACGATAGCATTGCGGGCGCCAAAAAGGCGATCGAGACGGCCCGTCTTCTGAGAAAAAAGGGAATTGAGATGATCGGAGTGCGCCTCGACTCGGGGGATTTGGCCCATCTGAGCATCGAGATCCGCAAATTGCTCGATGAAGCGGGATTTCCGGAGGCGAAGATCATGGCGAGCAACGAGCTCGATGAATTGATCATCGGCGATCTAAAGCATCAAGGAGCCAAGGTTAACCTCTGGGGAGTGGGGACGAATCTCGTCACCGGCAAGGATCAGCCCGCTCTTGATGGGGTCTACAAGCTGTCGGCGATCCGGGACGCTCAGGGGGTATGGCAAAATAAAGTAAAAATTTCAGAGCAAATCATCAAGGTGACCAATCCGGGCATACTGCAAGTGCGCCGGTATTTCGACGAGCGGGGTAATATCGCCGACATGATCTTTAACACTCAAGCTCCCCTCGAAGAGAAATGCGTCATCATCGATCCGCTCGACCCGATTCGGACGAAAGCGATCTCCAGCCAAACGGCCCATCAAGATCTTCTCATTCCCATTTTGCAAAAAGGCAAAAGCGTGTACACTCATCCGACGCTAAGTCAGATGCGGGATACTGCCCAAGCTGGGCTCGCCCGTTTTTCTCCAGCCATGCGACGGTTTCTCTACCCCCAGCCCTATTTAGCGGGTTTGGAGAAATCTTTGTATGAAATGAAGGTAAACTTGATCGGTCAAATTGGGAAGAACAGCAGTCTCTAAGAAATCATGCAGGCTTTTTTAATCGTAGACATGCAAAACGACTTCATGTCCGGCGGTCCTCTCGGGGTGCCAGGAGCTCTTGAGGCGATCCCGATCATCAATGCGCTCATTCCTCAATTTCCTCTTGTGATCGCCACGCAAGATTGGCATCCTCGCGAGCACGTGAGTTTTGCTCCCAATCATCCAGGGAAAAAACCCGGAGAGACGATCGAGGTCTCAGGAATTTCGCAAATCCTTTGGCCGGTGCACTGTGTGCGGGAGACCCCCGGCGCTGAGCTGGTTTCCAGCTTGCAAAAAGAGAAGATCTCCTGCCATTTTTATAAAGGGACCGACCCTTTGATCGATAGCTATAGCGCGTTTTTCGATAACGCCCGGCGCAAATCGACGGGTCTTGAAGAATATCTCAAAACGCGCCAGATCGATCAACTTTACATCGCCGGCGTATGCACCGAATATTGCGTTCTTTATTCCACGATCGACGCCATCGATCTCGGGTTCTCTGTCGCCGTGGTTGCCGATGCTTGCCGAGGCATCGATTTGCACCCTGGCGATGTGGATAATGCCCTGGCCGCCATGAAGGCAAAAGGCGCTCGCATCCTCTCTTCGGCCGATATACTTAAAAAGGAGTAATAGGCTTGGCTTTTCCTCGTATACTCAGCGGAACGCTCATGATCGCCGGTACGACCATCGGCGCCGGTATGTTGGGAATCCCCTTATTAACCGCTCAAGCCGGCTTTGTTCCCGCTCTATGCATCACTTTTCTGGTGTGGGTGTTCATGCTCTCCACAGGATTGCTCTTTTTAGAGGTGGCTCTTTGGATGCCCGAAAGATCGAATATCGTTTCGATGGCGCGCCGTTTTTTAGGCCGGAAGGGGAAGTGGCTGGCGGGCGGAATGTTTATCTTTCTTTATTACTGTCTATTGATCGCCTATGTGGCAGCCGGTGCCCCTTTGCTTGCGGGCTTTTTTGGCGTTCCGCCGCATGAGTGGGAAAGCTACCTGCTTTTTGGAGGGATATTTGGCTTGATCGTCGCCATCGGCGCTAAGTGCATCGATCGGACCAATATCATTCTGACCGTGGCGCTGGTGGGATCTTACTTGGCCTTGATGGGAGCGGGCAGCTCGCAGGTATCGGGGGAATTGCTCTCGCCCACCCGCTGGTCTGCCATTCTCGTTGCCGTTCCCATGCTGTTCAGCGCTTTTGGTTATCACAACGTAATCCCTTCTTTATGCACCTATCTTAAAAAAGAGCGGCGCCCGCTGCAGATTTCGATCATTTTAGGGACAGCCATCCCGATGATCATGTACGTTTTTTGGCAATGGCTGGTCATCGGTTCTGTTTCGGAAGAAACGCTGCAGCAAACGCTTGCCAAAGGGCAGACGGCTACGCAAGCGCTGCAAGCGGTCACAGGGAATACATCGATCTATCTGATCGGTAAATATTTTGCTTTTTTTGCGATTGTCACCTCGCTTCTCGGGGTTTCTTTTTCCATGGTCGATTTTCTAGCCGATGGCTTTAAAATTCCGCACACCGATTTTCGGCGCGTGGGGCTTGTGATCCTCACTTTTTGTCCGCCGCTTGTCGCTGCCGCACTCGATCCAACCATTTTTGATCGAGCGCTTGGCATTGCCGGAGGCTTTGGCGAATCGTTTTTGAATGGGCTGTTGCCGGTCTGGTTGGTGTGGATCGGCAGGTATGTTCAAAAATTGCCTTCCCAAACCCAGCTGCCGGGTGGAAAAATGGCGCTTCTCCTGCTCCTCGCCGCCAGTTTTTTTGTGATAGGGTTAGAGGCTTTTTACTTATTTTTTAATTAGAGGGTATGATCAACAATGTCGTCTAGGGCTCTCAGTGTGTTTACACTTGCAATGATCAATGTCGCTGCGGTCAGCAGCGTGCGCAATTGGCCTACCATTGCCGAATACGGATTTTCTTCCGTTTTTTTCTTTATTCTGGCAGCCCTTCTCTTTTTTATCCCTGTTTCGATGGTCTCTGCCGAACTGGCTACCGGATGGCCCAAGACAGGCGGCGTTTTTGTCTGGGTGAAAGAGGCCTTTGGGCACCGCACGGGATTTTTAGCCGTATGGCTGCTGTGGGTTGAAAATGTGATCTATTATCCCGCGCTGTTATCATTTATTGCCGGAACCCTCGCGTATATTCTCAATCCGGCGCTGGCGCATAACAGCTTATATACGCTCTCTATTATTGTCGGCGTTTTCTGGCTGACCACGTTTGCGAACCTGCTCGGCATGCGCACATCTGGATGGATCAGCACATTTGGGGTGATTGCAGGGACGATCATTCCGGGGGGGCTCATCATTTTATTGGGGATATTCTGGTATTTTAACGGGAATCCGATCCAGATTTCCTTTACTCTTGAAAGCCTCGTTCCGAACATGAACTCTCCTAATCAACTCGTCTTGTTCTCGGGAGTGTTGCTTGCCCTTTGCGGGTTGGAGATGTCCGGGGTGCATGCACACGAGGTGCAAAATCCCCAAAAGAATTTCCCGAGGGCGATTTTATTATCCGCGATCCTCATCCTCGGATTGTATATCTTAGGAGTGCTCGCCATTGCCCTCATCGTCCCCCAACAACAGATCAGCCTGGTGGCAGGCTCCATTCAGGCCTTTTCCTTTTTTGTCGACGCCTATGGATGGGGCGGATTGACCCCGGTGATCGCTATTTTATTAGCCCTCGGGGCTTTTGGGACGCTGAGCACCTGGATAGCGGGGCCGAGCAAAGGGTTGTTAGGGGCAGCGCAAAGCGGCGACCTTCCCCCTTTGTTTCGCAAACTCAACCGCCACGGGATGCCCATCACCCTTCTGATCACGCAGGGAGTGATCGTCACTCTCTTCTCCCTCGTCTTTTTAGTCATGCCCACCGTAAGCAGCGCCTATTGGATCTTGAATGCGATGACAGCGCAGCTATACCTGGTGATGTATGTTCTCCTTTTTGCGGCGGCGATTAAATTGCGCTACAAACATCCCGATGTCAAAAGAGCGTACCGCGTTCCCGGAGGCAAGGGGGGCATGTGGTGCGTGGCAGGGATAGGGCTTATCGGTTCCTTATCGACCTTTTTCATCGGCTTTTTTCCCCCTTCTCAAATCCAAACCGGGAATCAGGTTTTCTATGTGGTGTTTCTGTTCTTGAGCATTGTGCTGGCTTGCCTCGCCCCTTCGCTCATCCTCCTCTTTAAAAAACCCTCTTGGGAAAAGCGATTGGATCACGAACGCCTATAGAGACTGTCCATAATAGACGCAGTTACTCAAAATTGCCTATTTGAGTAAATGATAAGAATAGTATAACATCTTTTAAGACTTACCACTTGTTCATGTGTCAAGGAAATAAGGAGGTCTTATGTCTCAAATCAATCAGCTTATACAGGATTTATCTAAACATTCGGATGCTGTAAAAAAATGCACTCGCCCGCTGACCCATTTAGGTATTACATGCTTCTACTATGTTCATATCAAAAACAACGGAGACTATTTATTGTTAACGGATTGTCCTCATATCGATGAGTATTATTTTGATGAGAAGATTTATATTAAAGATCCTTACATTAGACATCCAAGTAACTATCAACCCGGATTTTTCTTCTTCGAGCAAAATCAAAAAGAAGAATTTGATCAATCTCTTGCATATCTCGTAAACAATTTTCAAATGACTCCATTGATCGGTTATTGTGAGAAAAGTAAAAATGCTGTCGAATTTTATGGATTCTGGGGACGATCTGACCAAAAAAACTCTTTTATGCAAGTTTATTTAAATTATTCCAGCTTGTTAAAAGCTTTTTCAAATTATTTTAAGGAGAAGTGTAGAAAAATTTTGCAATCAAACACTGTCCCTTATCTTTCTTTAAGTGATTTAATAGGGAATGATTTTATTACCAGTGCTATCCATAAAAGTAAAAATGATTTTGATACGGTTTGTAAGTATTTAAAAGAAATAGGTCTTGGCGATGAGATAAAAAAAGTTAGTTTGCTTTCTCCCAGAGAGAGAGAATGTGTAAAATTGCTTCTTAAAGGAAAGTCAGCAAAAGAAAGTGGCAGAATTTTGGGTCTTTCTTTTAGAACGGTTGAACATTATATTGAAAATATAAAAAATAAGTTTAATTGTCAATACAAAAACGAGATTTTTTCTGTTGCTGAAAAATTAAATGAACTGGGATTATTATAATGGTTTATCTAGAACAATTTTCTTTTGAATCTCCAAAAATGCTAGTATTTTGCTTGGGAGGCCATACAGAATATGGCAAGCTTGAAGTTCACGATGTAGTTTTTATTGTGGCAAAAACGGATGAAGAAGCTACAGAAAAAATGAGAAAAGCATGGTTTGGAACACAAAAATCTCTTCATGTCGACTCATTATTGATTGTAGAAAGCATAAATGGATATAAAGTGCAAATTGCAAAGGAAAAACCGTTGAATAAAAACATGCATCTTTATTTTGTGAATTTAGGATATTACATTCCTTCTCAATTTGGAGAACATCACTTTATGACACTTGTTACAGCAGGGTCTAAAAGAGAAGCCATGAAATCAGCAATGGATAAATGCTCTTCAGATTTATATATGCTTCATGTTGATGATTTACATGATTTAAGTGGTTGCATAAATATTGATAAAGTGGATGAATATTTTATCACATTAGAATATACAGGATTGGAGAAAGGGCTAGCACAGCCTATTAATGGGTATTTCAACTTACGTAGTTAGAGACTCCCTGCAAAGTTTGTTTCAGTCGATTTTGGGGCTCTTTTCCCTATGCCAGGATTGCCTATGAGCCTATCTCGAAAGTAAATTTTTTTACTTTAGAGGGATAGGCTCTATGGTTGTGGATTTCGTCTAAATCTTGGCTATTCGTTTGCTGATCTTAAAAGTGGTCGCTTAATCCAAGCAAAAAACTCTTCTCATCATCCTTCCTATGATCCAAGAGCGACTCCTTGTTAAGGGAGATTCCCTAGTAAGACCTCTGCTATCTTTGGTGTGACTCTTTTTTGTATCCTCACCATTCTTGCATCACCCAATAGGGTATTCAATACGGTATTTAAACAAGTTGTCTTGTGGATTAATAGGGGTAAAAATCGAGGATTACGTCAAAGGATTGAGCTGTTTATGGTGTTTTTAACGGCAGTCTCTCAGGAGAAAAATTACATATGAGGTTTGTGTTGGTATGGGAATAGCATTGGCACTTATTGCAGGGTTTTTTAACTCTTTGACTAATTTCTGTGTAAAAAAGGGTGTAGATATCGGAGGAACAGCTAAGCCTTTTTTTCTATGTCAAATATTAGCGTCTAGTCTTTTTGCCCTTATTCTTGGTCCATTTTTAAAAGGAGAATCCACAATCCAATTGTATCCTTCACTTTTAGGGATGTGCGCGGGCGTTATTCTTTACATGATGCTATTTTCACTCGGTTTGGCTGTTGAAAAAGGAACTCCTGGGCTAACTTTTGCAATTCTAAACTCTGCGACTATTTTACCAGGTATACTAATGGCCTATCTATTCGGGACAGATTATGGTTTTTCTATTGGACTAGCTCATATTATTGGTTTGGTTTTTGTAATAATAGGCCTTTTTTGGGGCATAACTGGAGTCAAACAAATACGCGAAAAAAATATTTGGATTGCTTTTGCCTCAATGGTATTTTTATTTCATGTTTTTCTTCTGTGTCTTTTTCAGTATAGAGCGATGCTAGTAAAAATATCTGGTCTAGAGCATTTTGATTCAGAATGGTTTACTCCATTTATGTTTCTCACATGTTCGAGCATACAGATTATTACCTACTTTTATTCTAATCGCCGATTTCCAAGTCATAAAGAAATCGTTGTTGGTGTTGCAGGTGGATTAACAAATCTTCTTTGTACACTATCCTTGCTTTTATCTGCAAAAAAAGCTCTCCCTTTTGAAAATACAATAATTTTCCCTGCGGCATCAGTAGCAGGCATTGTCCTTACAAATTTTTGGAGTCAGAAGTTATATTCTGAACAAATTAATTGGAAAGCATGTCAACTTTCAGTTTTCGGAATAATCATTTGCGCAATCAATTGGAGTTTTGTTTTAAATAAAATTGGAGGGTTATTTGGCCTATGAGAAAAGATATTATTGCCTATTTTATTGCATTGTTTGCAGCAGTCAATCCTTCATTAAATCAATTAGAATCTGATGCAAATCCTCATTCAAGATTTGAACCAACGACTGGATTAAAAGAAAAACATGCGGTTGTTTCAGGACAATCGATTGTCGGCATGTTAGCAGCAATGGTTCTAGCTAAATCTGGATATCAAGTAGACTGTTTTGAAATTAGAAATGAATACACAAGGAACATTCAATGGGCTATCAGGCAATCATTAGTGGATGAGTTAGCATCGATTGACGAAAACCTGGCTGATTTTTTTATCAAAGAAGTTGTCAGGCCAATTTATAAAGGATCAACTCATGTATATGCTAACGGATATCGTCGTAACAAGATTCATGATAGGCTAGAACAAGGAGATCCTTCAAGACTGCCCTTAACTTGTGATGAAATGATGGCTAGCTCTTCAGTCGCTATTGCAGAGGCAAAAGTATTTGAAACTTTTTTGAAAAAATATTTGCAGTTGCTACCAAACGTCCACTTGCATAAAGGGTGCTTTGCTGAATGTTTTGCTAAATGGCTTGAAATTCCTCACCTCATTGTCATTGCTGAAGGATTTAGTAGTAAGTCTAGAAATGCCCTAAATATCCCATTAATTCCAGCAGCTGAAAATAAGCTGCAAATCGCTGGGAAGTTAGGCATTGATAGTGGCGGTATCATGTTAAAACACTGGAGGGATGAGGGTGGTCAAATACGACTTACTGGTATTATGGGCAGAGCAGAGTCGGATTCTACATGGATTGTAGCAGATGTCGATCCTGTCAAAATGAAGATGCAAGATGACATCGATGCAGAGTTTCGGCGGCTTGCCGCTGAGGCACTTGATTTGCCTATAAAAACGGTTGAGGATCTAAAAATTTCCGGTCCTACAGATGATAGGCCTGTCGCTTTATTCTTATTAAAACAAGCTGTCTGCGAAACAGCCACAAAGGGTAATAATGTTATCTTGATAGGAGATGCGGTAGGTGCTGGTCATTGGAGCGTTGGAGGGGGAATGCAAATCGGATCTGTGTGCCATATAGAACGATTAAAAACTCTCCTTTCTGATATTGAGCAGGGGATACCCAAAACGGTTGCTTTAAATAGGTATTCCGATGCAGTTATCAGGGATACCAAGACCTGGATAGAAGTAAGCGCCAAAGACAACCCTTGTATTTCAAAGATCCAAGTTCAGATAAATTAAAACCTGGGTCGGGAAAAAAGTGAAAGGATGCGGGTTTCCTTTTTGACAGCTGAAGTTAGTTGAAAGGCCAAAAATTCTCAAAAAAGTGAGGAAACCTGAATCCATGCATAAAAGAAATTGTATACCCAAATCGGTCAAAAACTTGGATTTGGGTATATTATTTTTCTTTATTAGGTTAACTTTGTTGACAGTGTTACAGAAACTAGGAGGGTAGGGATATGTGTAGGAAATTTTTTTCACTTGTAGTACTGGTTTTATTTTTTCAAAAGGGGCTTGTATCAATGGAAAACTCAAATTTTTCTAAAAATCCTCTCGAAAATCATAGACATGATTTTTCACAGGAGATGGAGGGCCATTTAGAACGCAAAATTACCATTTATCTCGCTGGCAAAGTTCCAAAAGGAGACGAGGTCCCTAATGATGCATTACATTGGACTAAGCACCATATGGATCTTTTACGATCTAATCTCAGTGAATTTGATGTTGTGCTTCTAAATCCAGCTTTTAAAGATTGCGATCTTACCGATCAAGACACAGTATTTGGTCGTGATATGCATTACGTATTTTCAAGCGATTTCATATTTGTAGATGCAAGGGGTTCTCGCGGCTTAGGGGTAGGTGCCGAGATGATGTGGGCAAAAGTCAATGGGATTCCGGTAATTTCTTGGGCTCCAAAAGATACTTATTACAATGCGAGCTCTACTATGGTCTTGGGGACGTATATACCTGATTTTATTCATCCTTTTGTGAATGGTTTAAGCGATAAAGTGGCTGAGAACATTGAAGAAGGAGCTGAATGGATCAGACAATTTGTTAAGAATTCCCATTCTGTAAAAATCAAAAATTCTGATAGCATTCATTCTATTATGGAATACTACAAGGCAAACCAATTACAACAAAATGAATTAGTAGAGAAAAATTAAGAGACAGTCTCTTAGAAGCTTAATTTTGTAGACAATCTCCTATGTTTCAAGTCAAAGATCTATCCATTTCCTTCAGCGGACATATCCTTTTGGAAGATGCGACGTTCAGCTTGCAGAAAGGGGAGCGTTGCGGGTTGGTGGGCCGCAACGGATCGGGCAAAACCACCCTTCTGCGTTTGCTGACCAAACAAGAGCTGCCGGATACAGGGGAGATCGCCATTCCCAGAAATTACACGCTAGGCTATCTCGACCAGCATATTCGCTTTCAGTCTTCGACGGTGCTCGAAGAAGGGGCGCTCGGCCTTCGTCCCGAGGAGAGCGACCAGCTCTATCAGGTGGAAGCGCTGCTCTTCGGCTTGGGTTTTAAAGAGGAGGATTTAGAGCGCTCTCCGCACGATCTTTCCGGCGGCTACCATCTGAGGCTCCATTTAGCTAAACTCCTCGCAGGAAAGCCCGACTGCCTTCTATTGGACGAGCCCACCAATTATCTCGACATCGTGTCCATCCGCTGGTTTACCCGTTTCCTCAAGCAGTGGAAGGGGGAGTTCATCCTCATCTCGCACGATCGGGAGTTCATGGATGGCGTGACGACCCATACGATGGGGATCCACCGGCAAAAGGTGGTGAAAATCCCCGGAGATACGGTCGCCTTTTTTGAGCAGATCTTGCTGAAAGAGGAAGTGCACGAAAAGACGCGCGTCAGTTTGGAAAAAAAGCGCGCCCATGCCCAATCGTATGTGGATCGCTTTGGCGCCAAAGCGAGCAAAGCCGCCCAAGCTCAAGCTCGCTTGAAGATGATCGGCCGGATTCCCGTCCTCGAAAAACTCAAAGAGCTCTATCAGCTAGCGTTTAACTTCAACGAAGCCCCTTTCCCGGGTAAAAAAATGCTAGAGGCAGAACAGGTCAGCTTTGCTTATGACAAGCCCCTGATCGAGAACTTTTCTCTGGAGGTGGGGAAAGGCGAGCGGATTGCCCTGATCGGCAAAAATGGGAGGGGAAAGTCCACCCTGCTCCGCCTGCTCACGGGGGAGTTGACGCCTCGGGCGGGGCATATCAGCGCTGCCGAAAATGTCCGCATGGGGTATTTTGGACAGACCAACATCGATCGATTGCATGCCGCTCAGACGATTCAAGAGGAGATCGCCTCTGCCAACCCCCATCTCAATCTCACAGAAATCAGATCCCTATGCGGGATCATGATGTTTGGCGGCGATTTGGCAAGCAAGAAAATTTCCGTCCTATCCGGCGGGGAGAAAAGCCGGGTGCTTCTCGGCAAAATCTTGGCGGCCCCTTGCAATTTGCTGCTCCTCGATGAGCCCACCCACCATCTCGATATGGAATCGATCGAGGCGCTGATCGATGCCCTGGAAGAATTCGAGGGGGCTGTTCTCCTCGTGACCCACAGCGAGCTCATTTTAAAGCGGCTCGCCTTAGACAAAATCGTGATCTGCCATCAGGGAAAACAAGAGCTCTTTTATGGAAATTACGAAGAGTTTCTCGCTAAAAAGGGATGGCCGGAAGAGACAGCGGCAGCAAAGCCCAAAAAGCAGCCCATCGATGATAAAAAAGAGCGCGCTGAGAAAATGAGCGCGCGCTCTAAACTCTTAAAACCCCTAGAACAGCAGATCGCCGCCTGCGAGGAGGAGATCGCTCGATTAGAAGAGGAGCAGGGAAAGCTCGCTGGCGTTCTCCAAGAAAGCTCAGGCCTTCCGATGCAAGAGGCGCTCAAGAGCTTTGCCGCTCAGCAAAAAGAACTCGATCGACTCTATCGAGAACTAGAAACGCTCATCGCGGCGCATGATAAGATGATTTAATCTAAATTGGAGGTTTTATGTCGACGTTTCATTGTAACATGTATTGGCCAGCTATGCGGAACCAAATGAATACATGCTATGTTCCCGATAGAAATTTTACCGCATACACGCCTAAAACATGCCAAACGACCACGATTTTGAACGCCTTTTTTCACATCGGCGATCGTGCGCTGAAAGATGCTGAAAAAATCGCTTTAGAAAATAGAGAGAGTCAATCGAACCACCTAGGCTTTCGAATCAATGTCAATCCTTCGATCGAAGAGATATCCGGAGAGATCCTTGCTCAGGCTAAAGAGATGAACCCCTTACAAGTGGAACAATTAAAAAACTTCACGGGACTTTCGCCCGAGGTTTACCTCATCGCTACAGGCGTTGCAAAAAGTCTCGCGCTTAACTTTTTTAAGGAGAAGGGGCACCCTATCTTTTTTTATGGGGCGCAGCCACAAGAAATTAAAGATGAGATCTTGGTTAAGATGATGGAGATGTCGAATTACGCATTTGCTCAGTTAGGTTTAAAACAGAGCGCAGAACAAGTCTCTTTCTCAGAGGAAGACATCCGCGCTTTTGGAATAGAGAAAAATGCGATTTCCATCGACCCTGCAAAGATGAGTTGCCTGGGATTTGCTCTCTTACAAGCGAGAGAGGTGAAAGCAACCGCTATTATCTTCCAAGATAAAGGGGAAGATGAGGCGATGGATCGTCTTTTAACCTCTTTAGATGAATGGGGATATCGCCCTGTAGCTGCTCCGGATACAGGGGATTTGGTGGTCTACTTCAGCAAGAAAAACGATCGCATTTCGCATGTCGGCTACTTTACCGAATCTGGAGAGGTTTTATCGAAGCTCGGGAGAAATAATCCCTATTCGCATGTGCACAAGCTGGGCGACATCCCTTCCCTTCATGGCGATAGAGCCGTTTTCTTCCGCAAAGAGCCTTCCTAAGAGACTGTTCTTGTAACTAATTAAATACAAGCATCTTAAATACAAATAAGACCCAGGGTTCTGGGTCTTATTTGTATTTTCATAGTTTAATTTTAAATTAATAATAAATTAATAATTTTCATATATAATAATATTGATTTTATTAAAAATAATAAATAGGAAAGGTTTTTATGGCTGTACAAGCAACTGGACAACAATTTTTTTCAATCGCAGATCGCTTTGCGGAAGAGGACTCTATATTTAAAGAGCTATCGGAGCAGAAAAAAACGATAGAGAAGAACTCTTCACTACAATCTATTTGTAAATTAGCGGGTAAGATTTTCGCTGTTTCCGCAGTCGATTTTTTCACCACTTCTTACGCTCGACAATTGGCTCGATACGGCTTTTGTCTGGGCCATGTGGTTCCCAAAGCGGCTATCCCTTCTCTCAAGTGGTTTACTAGGCACATCATCGATATAACCGAGAGTCTCGGGGATGTATTGGGGGCGCCTGAAGAGGGGATCTTAAGGGACGCGCTTCTCCCTGCTTTGACAGAAGGGACCGTTTTTCACTTTCTCATCCAATATTGTTTGCTCAATAAATTCCCCGAATATATTTTATCCCAAATTTCCCCAGAACTCGCTCGCCAAGTGAACGCGCTTCCCGTTCAAGCGATGCGCGTGCTTTTTATGACCTTGCTGTTTGCTTCGTGCCATACGGGGATGCTCAGCTGCCTTGCGGGTGGAGGCATTTCCCAATTGATAGGAGGGCTTCTTTACAGCGGCTTGATGGAAAGTGGAACAGCAAACACTGCTGATTTGATCAGTATGCACGCGATCTTCAACATGTTGGTGCCGCTCATGAAAGGTCTTTAAAATCGACAAATACAAGAGAGAGAGTTATGATTGAGAGATGCCGAATGTGGAAAAAGAAAGGGAGAATGAGGTCTTTAAGAAAGAGACTTTCGTCGATGTCGATTTTAAACAGGCTGTTTTTCGGCATGTGATTTTTGAAGGATGCGATTTTACCCGCAGCAACTTGTTGGGTTGTAAACTACTAGAATGTACATTTCTTCATTGCAATTTGAGTCTCTTGAAGCTCGATGGGTGCAGATTTCAAGAGTGTGTGTTTGAACATTGCAAGCTGGTAGGAGTGAATTTCGGTAAGTGCGATCCGCTGTTTTTAGCGATCAAATTTAAGCATTGTCTCATCGATACGTCTAATTTTTCCGACCTCGACTTAAAAGGCACCTCCTTTCTCGATTCCGTCGTTCGGGATACTTATTTTACGGACACCAACCTTTCAGAAGCCGATTTTGCCGGAACGGATCTAAAGGGAAGCACCTTTCACAATGCCGATCTGAGCAAAGCCAATTTCAAAGGGGCGATCCACTATGCGATCAATCCCTTGACCAACAAACTGAAAAAAGCCAAATTCTCAACGCCCGAGGTTCTCGCGCTCCTCGACCCTTTCGATATTTCTATCCATTAGGTCTCTAACATTTGCGCGAGCTGGAAGTGGTTGCCATCCTGATCGGCGTACGTCTGGAGTTTGACATGGCCGGGAATCTCTTGAAGAGGGCCAATGGCTTGGGCGCCGTTTTTGATGGCATGGGCATGAGCGTGCTCGATGTTTTCCACGGTAAACGTCACGTAGGCGTTTTGTCCCGCTTTACATTCTGCCGAGGCTTGTGCAATGCCCAGCCTTGCACCCCCTTCTTGCCCCTCCAGCTCCGCCCAGCCGAAATTCTCTTCGAGCGTCATGAGCTTTAAACCGACGGTTTCCGTGTAAAATTGAACCGCCTTTTTGAGATCGTCAACCACGATCCAGGCAAGCTCCATCGATTTTGCGTGCATCTATTTATCTCCTGGTTTAAATTCTATCCATTTTAAGAGGCAAATATCATTTTTGACTAGATTTATGCGGGTATTTGTTTATCTTTCCCTCTTTTTTCTATGGGTATTCAGCGGAAGCATTTTTTGTAACGAAGCAGGGGAATGGGATGAGGTGCAAAAAAAGCTGGAAACGGAAGAGATTGTCTCGAGAATTCCTATGGAGGAATTTTTAGAGCAAAAGGGGTATACGGTCCATTTCACCAGCCCGGTCTACTTGGTAGAACTGGAGTCTGGATTAAGAGCGGTATTTAAAGAGGTCGATCCGATGTGGCCGCAGGATGCCGTGGCTGAAGTGGCTGCTTATCGAGCCTCCCGACTTTTGCATCTCGACCTTGTTCCGCCGACTGTGTTCTATGTCAGAGAGGGGGTTGTCGGGAGCTTGCAGCAATACGTAGAGCCGGCCCTGGATCTCTTAGCCGGAGATCATTATGAACAGGCGCTAAAAAAGGTGCCTCTAGAGGAGTTATCTAACATCGCGCTCTTTGATTTTGTGTTTGGGCAATGGGATCGCGATGAGTCGAATATGATCGCCGTAGATAATCGCTTTATTCTGATCGATAATGCCGCTATCGGATATACCCAAAAGGTGCGCTATGGCGATTATCCCTTTGTGCTTTGTTTTCCCGGCACGCCGTTCGAAGAGGAGGAGAAGCCGAGCAGCTCCTTCCCTTTTGAAGAGGGGCGCACGTTGCCGCCCCTCCCCGAGAGGTGGCGCGAAGAATTTAGCGGGGTTTTGCGCGAGCATCAGATCGAGCGCCTGTGCCGGCTAGGCAAAGAGGTTTCCTTTGCTGTCTGGAGAGGGCGCTTTTGGCGGCAATACGGTTACGGAAAACCCGCTTACACTACTTTCTATCCGTTGCGCACCGTGCAAAGGCTCAAAAAACTCACCCTTGAGACGATCCAAGAGCTTTTCCAAAACGATCTGGGCTTTACCTTTAGCGACGAGTATTTTTCCGATATTCTCGACAGGCGAGACCAGGTCATTCAGAGGGTATTTACAAATTAAGGTTCTTTCACTCTATCTTCGTGCCCGTGTGCAAGTTTATTGCATAGAGCAAGGAACATGATAGATAGGATAAGCATGATACACATGATGGAAAAAGAAGAGGCGGCAGAAGCGGCACGCCGCTTTGAGGCCATTTTTTTATCATGTACATCATCCTTATCCTACCTATCATGTTGATTGCTTTGAGTAGAACAATCTGGATATCAATTCATAAATTTTTTTCAATTAATTCTGGGCTGGCAAGGCCGTTTTGGATAAGCATCTCCACCACTTGTTTGCTCTCTCTGGCATACCGGAGCTGCCTTTCGGTATGGCCCGTTTTGGAATAGGGCTCTAGTAAGCCGGGAGCGATGTTAAGCTCGAGCAGGCGCTCCCACAGAAATTCTTTTCTAGTCCCCGGAGCATAGCGCTGCACGCCGCCTGTCTGTTCGATGCAAGAGGAGAGGGGATCTAGGCGCGTGTCGTCGGTGGGATGGACAAAGAGGATCATCGAAAAGCGCTCTTTGCCGGGATCTTGGGCCAGCATGCGGTGGCGTGCGCTGGTGAAAAAGCCGTTTGAGATGTTTTCCAGCATGTCTCCTGCGTTTACAATAAAGGCATCTTCGGGGACGACGATGTTGAACCAGGTGCCGTCGATCTCTACTTGCAACCGCTCAAAAAAATCTATGCAAAGCTATGCAAAACAGCCTCACACCGATACGTCAGGCGAGCAGCGCCTCTGACGATTCACGTGTTGGAATCCCACCAACAACCCTCGAAAGGAGTTCTGTCTCAAGAGCCGGTTTTGGCGAGCTCTTGGATCGGCTTTTAGCCGTTCGAAAGTGCGCTGCAAGCGCCGTTTGCAGTTTCTTACTCAATTGCCTCCAGAGCGACCATACATGCTTGCTTCGATTCCTTGCAGGTAGAAGCAGGGTGACATGGCCGTCCTTGCCATCGGGGATTTTCCCGAGGTTTGAAGGCACTTTTTCAGAACAACATAGGTATCTGCGGCCAATGGCGAGAGCTGCCGCTTGATGAATCGATAATCCATAACGTCTTGCGAACTTGATTCGTCCGATGAGAGAAGTGTAGGCTGGATTGACCTGTTCGATGAGGACTCCTTTTTTGCTAGCTCGAGATTTAAGGTGGGCGATGAAAGAGCGGTAAGCAAAGGAGGAGAGGAGGCGAGCTCGGGAAGGGATTGTTTTTTCTCGAAGCGATGCTTTTTTCTTCTGGAAGTCTAGATCTTCTATCACAAGGGGTTTGTTTTTTTCCTCTGCATAGGCAATGGCGGAGGCGCAAGCGTCGCCGATGACAGCTCGCGCTGCATGGGAACTTTTTCCATAGAGGTTGAAGGGGATGACTTTTTTGGAGAGGGGGTTTCCAAAGCGATCGGTCTCTGCTAGAGCGAGGTGGTTTGCATTGAGATCTAGGCCGATGACTCCGCTATGTTGTAGGGAGGTGCAGGGCGCGGGCTCAACGTCAAATGTTGCGAAGAGGCGCCAGCCTTTCTTATCGGACAAGAAGTGCCAGCTGATGGCTTTGCCTGGGTTATTTAAAAGGGAGAGGAGGTCTTCCCTGCCATAATGAAACTGGATGTCCGAAAGGATAAGATATTTGTCTGCTTCCAAAGCATCGGGGAGGCGGAGGCGCAAACGGAGGGTTCCATCGGGCTGCACAGTAGCTGTGCAGCTTTGGTTGCCGGCAGTCTCGTCCTTTGATCCGAGAAAAAAGAGTTCCTTTGTGCGGGCATTTTTCCACTCTTGGCGCCATTCTCGATGAGATGAATAGCCATTGGCCTTTAGATCAAACTGAGCATGGAATAATTTTTTAGATCCAAAACAGCAGCGGATGATGTTTTTCTCTTGGTCTTCTTTTAAACGCTCGAGCTGATTGGCGAGCAGGTGTAGTCTGCGTTTCTTTTGATGGATGATTTTGGGGTCGGCTTTGGCTTTGGTGAGTTTTTTGATTCTCGCAGCAAGGGCGAGGATTTTCTCCTTCGCCTCCGCGATTAAAGCGGGGCGTCTTTTTTTAATGGAGGCGATCTTCCCTTCGACCTCTACTCTCAGGGCATTGAAATGTCTAGCTGTGATTGCATAGCAGACGAGGTAAGGGTTTTTAAGCTCGCCCGGAGATTTCCCAGAAGCGATGTCGGCAAAGAGGCGGTGTTTAACATGAGCAAATAGATCGGCGCATCTGTGGAGGAGGTCATCGGCTGCTGAATCGATGTGGATGCGGGTTTCAATGGTGCGTTTGTTTTCTGTTTCCATTCGATTCTGCTAAAGTTTTTGAAAGGGGAGTATCGATTCAAAACGGAATTTTAGTAAACATTTTTTATAGGTATATTCACTGCCGGGGAGATATTCGATCTAAAGAATGCCTCTAAGAAATTGTTCTTAATCTATGCACTTTGCATATATTTTCATAAGTTTTCTTAGAATTTATGTTGCTGTTGACAACCCTTTTTCAGTGGCATAGGGCAGAATAGCAAGCAAATCGATATCGGTATGGGCAGCGGCCCAGTAGAGGGGCTCTGTGGCGGATGCGATCTGCTCTTTCTCTAGGGCGGGGTAGTAGAGGGCGCGCAGAAGGGTGTTGCCCTCTTTTGTCATCTCATTTAAGAAGTGGAGGGGAAGTTTTGTGCTGGTATGCCGATTGATCGCTTCTACGATCGCCTCTTGCAAGGGAACGACATACTGATCGAGCTCATCGTATAAAGTGACCATGGCTTCTTTAAAACCGGCCTGCTCGGGCCATACATTTTTGGCGGTCCCTTGCCGCTTGTGTTCTGCATCGGAGAGATCTCTCCCGATGTGGTAAAATTCTTTGCAATCCTTGACTCGCTTGCCTTTTGCGACCTCGCCCGGCACAAACCCTCTTTGGCCGCTCGTTTCTTTAGCGGAGCTTTTGGCTTTGTATTCCGCATCCTGTTTGAAAAAGGTTTCCGCTTGGCAATAAGCCTCTTTGATGAGGGTGCTATCGATGCCGGTATTGCGGACGGCGAAAAAGCCGATGCGCGACAAGGCCTGATAGATCGTCTCGATGAATTGCTCCCGCTTTTCCGGTTGATAGAAGTCGCGCATGTCGACAACCGGAATTTGGATATCCAACTGTTCGGGTTGGCCTATAGCGATGAGGGGGATGGTCAGTTGTGAGCAAAAAGCAGCTAAAAATAGAAGAATCCGTCTCATAAAACCTCATTTGAACATTTTTTGTACTTGTTTAAGGGAACGGGTATTCACGATCTGTTTTTTTTCGAGCCATCCTTTCCGCGCGATCTGGACTCCCGCGCGAAAAAAATCGAGGTGTTCTGCGCTATGCGCGTCGGTATTGATGCAGCAGAGGAGCCCCTTTTCAGCGGCGGCGTGCCAGAGGCGCCAATCCATGTCCAAACGCTGAGGGTTTGCGTTGAGTTCCATGATCTTCCGGTTTGCGATGCAGGCGTCGATCACTTTAGGGATATTCAAGGCATAAGGTTCCCGTTGTAAGAGGAGCCTTCCCGTCAGATGGCCGACCATGGTGGAGTAGGGGTTTTCGATCGCGCGGATGAGCCGTTTTGTCATGGTTTTTTGATCTTGGCTAAGCGCGCTATGGACAGAGATCACCACATAGTCGAGCTGCTTTAAGATCTGATCGGAAAAATCGAGGGTGCCGTTAGGGAGGATATCGCATTCGATGCCGGCGAAGACATAGGTGCGGAATTTCTTTGAGGCGTTTAGAGCGCGGATCTGTTTAACCTGCTCGAGGAGGCGCTCCTCGCTTAGCCCGTTAGCTTGGAAACTCGATTTGGAATGGTCGGCGATGCCGATGTATTCCCAGCCGAGCTTTTGGGCGGCGGATACCATTTCTCGCAGCGTGCTCCTCCCATCGGAGGCTGTCGTATGATTGTGAAATGTCCCTCGGATATCCTTTTCTTCGACGAGGTCGGGGAGTTTCCCCTCCTCTGCGGCTTCCAATTCGCCGATATTCTCTCTCAGTTCGGGGGGGATGTAGGGCATTTTAAAGGCTTTGAAGAGATCGCTTTCCGTGACTATTTTTTTAGGGGCGGGGCGTTTAGGGTTTTCCGAGGCGAGGCCCCATTCGCTGAGCGACCAGCCCAGAGCGTTTGCGCGCTGTCTCAAAGCGATGTTATGTTCTTTCGATCCCGTCAAATGGTGCAGGGCAAAGCCAAATTGTTTTTCGGGCACGATGCGCAAATCGGCTTGGATGCCGCTTTGAAGCCGCACGGTCGACTTCGTTTCGCCGACAGCGAGGATCCTCTCGACAAGGGGCTGCGTGGTGAACCACTTCATGATGGGCGCGGGATTGCTGGCGGCCACAAGAAAATCCAGATCCCCGATCGTTTCGAGCTTTCGGCGCAGGCTGCCGACGATTTCAGCTTTTTTTACCCCTTTGAGCTTGCGGAGCTGTTCTAAAATCGGAACCGCGATTTCCATGGCATTCCACCAAAGGTGGCGCTCCTGGTATTTCTCTTGATGGGCGAGGGCATCTAGAATATTTTTCTCGGTTTTTACTCCAAACCCGCGCAACTGGGCAATGCTGCCGCTCAGACACGCTTTTTTTAATGCCGCGATCGATTGGATATGTAGCTTGTCGTAGAGGATCTTGACTTTTTTTGCCCCGAGACCATGGACGTTCATCATGTCGATGAGTCCGGAGGGGGTTGATTTTTTCAGCTTCTGGTACAGAGGGAGCTTTCCTTTCATGGCTAGCAGAGCGATTTTTTCTGCTAAATCCTCGCCAATTCCTTCCAACTCGGTCAAGGTACCCTTCTTCACCGCTGTTCGAAGGTCTTGATCCATGTTCAAAAGAGCTCTGGCGGCTTTTCGGTACGCGCGGACTCTAAAAGGATTTTCTCCCTTTAATTCCAACAAATCGGCGATTTCCTCGAAAATTCGAGAGATCTCATTTTTATCCATCGATGCCCTACTTTTCGAGATACGCTTCAAAAACAAACCGTAGACCAAGAGTCCCATTGCCGGAAGAGATCAGATTTTCATGTTCGAAATTTCTCGGATCAATCCATTTATACTCATCATGGTCGTTGCCGAGCTTGACTTCGTCAGAATCTGCAAAGCATTCAAAAAATATTCCGACTATTTGCCACTGTTCTCCATTGACGTTGCGCCGCCATTCACTGACAAAAAAGGGTTGGCCTATTTTCACATCTAATCCCGTTTCCTCTTTTATTTCGCGCATGAGGCACTCATCCCATCTCTCACCGGGGATCATCCGTCCTCCTACCACATCAAAAAATCCCGCATTTGTACCCTCCGTATACTGATTCGATTCTCGGAGGATCAAAATTTTCCCCCCATGGTTGATCAAGGCTTTTGTCGCCACGAAAAGTTTGGCGTTTTTTATCTCCATTTGCGAGAGGCTGCTATTTTCTTGCGCACAGAGGAGGAACGGGAGAAAAAAGAGGAATACCATTCTCAGCAACATCATGTGTATCATCCTTATCTTGCCTATCCTGTTTCTTGCTCTGTGTAATAAACTTAAAATCAATAGCTTATGCTAAGTTGATCGCATTGAGGGTTCGTCACGCAAGAAGTCTATTAACTATAATTGAGAGGAGGGATATTTTTTCAATGAAAGATTATAGAGAAGACAAGAAAAGCAGCTTGTGATAGGTAGGAGATAGAGGAGAACTCAACTTAATTACCAAGGAGTAGGCGATGAAAAACATCTATCTTGCGTTAGGCGTTGCAGCTCTAACGATGCATGCGTTCCCGTTGACCTTGCATGCAGACACTGCCCAAGAAGCCGATGTCGGCGTCCAATTGGATATCGGCCCCGATGATGATGATGGTGTGGTATGGATTGGTCCGGGTTGGTATTACGGCGTTTGGTTTGACAATGAAGGGGACTACAATAATTGGTACCATAACCACTATCACGGTCACGATGGACACCACCACGATGGGCATCACGGTCACGATGGCCATGGCGGCCATGGCGGACACGAGCATCATAGTGGAGGAGGACATGGCGGAGGACATGGCGGGGGACATGGCGGAGGCGGCCACCATTAACAGTCTCTCAAGGGTCTGGTAGAATCCGATGAAACGGTTCATGCGATTAGCGCGGTTTTTCATCTACAGAAAAATTCAAGTAGACATCGTCTCGATTTTTCTGACGCTGATGCTGGCGACTACTTTATTCATCGTGGTGTTTACCTATAAAAAGAACTACAATGCCATTCTTGATTTTTCTCAAATGACGATTTCGCGGGCAAGCCAGCGCATTTTAATCCGCACGCAGGACTTGATCGAAGAAATCGAGCGGGTGGCATTGGTGGCAAAAGGGGGGATGCTAGGACCCGATCGGATCTCCTCTAATGATCAGGAGCTGACCCGTTTTTTGCTCAATCTGGTCAATGTGAATTCGATGCTAGATGGCATTTATGTCGGAGATGAGCAGGGGGATTTCATCGGAGCGTTTAGCCTAGCGGCTCTGCAGCAGGTCAATTACCAATCGGAACCCTCAAAGCCGCTTCCCCCGGGATCTAAGTATTGCCTGAGGATCATCACGCAGAATGCAGGGAAATCGATAGAAAAATGGTATTACAAAAACAACGATCTTGCGACGTTAGGCGAAGAAACCATCACTTCCGTCAATTATGATCCTCGCACACGCCCCTGGTATCTAGATGCGCAGAAAGCAGGGCAGCTCAGTTGGACGGATGTGTACCAATACGCGATTACGAACGAGATGGGGATTACCGCTTCGATTCCTGTGGCAGGTGCAGACAAAAAGATGTATGCGGTCGTCGGGGTCGATCTCTCTTTGAAGTTTCTCTCCAAGTTTATCGCCGATGAGAAAATCGGGCGTACGGGGAAGGCTTTTGTGTTGGACGGCGCGGGAACCATCATGGTTCCCAATGACATTCCCTCCTCAGAGAAGTCTGTTCGAGATGCCCTTGCTCAGGCCTTTGCCCATTATTCGATCGCTCAACATGCCGATTTTATGCAGAAAACCGATGGTGTCGAGTACCTGATCTATCTCAGCAAATTTCCCATTACTTCCCATCAGCAGTGGCTGATTGTGACCATTGTTCCCTTTAATGATTTTTTTGCAGAGACCCTCGAGGCGCAAAAACAAGCGGCCTATGTTTCCTTGCTCATTTTAGTATTAAGCGGAATCTTGATTTATTTTTCCTCGAAGCATATTGCCGATCCGATCGTCACATTATCGGATGAGATTGATAAGGTGCGCAACCTGGACTTTTCCAGCGATGTGCGGATTCGGTCCAATATCAAAGAAATCCACATCTTAGACCTATCTATTATGGCGATGCGCGTTGCGCTGCGCACCTTTGGGAGGTATGTCCCCAAGGATGTTGTGAAAGAGCTCCTTCAGCGCAATCAAGAGATCGCCTTAGGGGGAGAAGAGAAAGAGATCACCATCCTATTTTCAGATATTTCTGCGTTTACGACCATCGCGGAAACCCTGCCCGTTGAAGTCCTCGTCTCCCTCCTTTCCGAATATTTCGATGTTGTATCGAAAACCATTTTAGAAGCCGACGGGACGATCGACAAGTACATTGGCGATTCTGTGATGTCTTTTTGGAATGCGCCCCAAGAGGTAGCGGATCATGCGACCAAAGCTTGTTTGACGGCTCTCCGCTGTAAAAGCCGCCTGGCGGATCTCAATAAAAAAAGAAAAGAGCAGGGATTTCCCGAATTTGAAACCCGTTTTGGCATCCATACCGGCCATGTGATCGTAGGGAATATCGGCACTTCGGAGAGGATGAACTATACGGTGATCGGCGATTCGGTCAACATCGCTTCCCGCCTGCAATCGATCGACAAGGAGTATCACACCTCGATTCTCATCAGCGAGGCTGTTGTCAAAGAGCTCAAAGGCGACTTTGTGATGCGCCCGTTGGATGAGGTGCTTGTGAAAGGAAAGCGGATCAAAGTAAAGATCTATGAACTGATTGGACTGCGCCAGGGCGAAAAGGGATTGATCGCTAGCTCTTCGGATATCGCATTGTGCGAGGCGTTCACTGAGGCTTATACCTCTTTTTCCGAGGGAAAATTAGCGGAAGCAAAAGCGCAATTCGAGGCGATTTCCAAGCGTTTCCCGGATGATTTTCCCACAAAGATCTATCTTGATCGCTTGGCGGCGGCTGCAACGTAACCCTAAGAAGGAAAAACGATGAAAAAAAACTGGCTCGTATTGGGTATGATAGGGGTGGGAATGCGTCTTTTCATGCCGACTCTGGAGGCAGGTATTCCCGTGGTGGCGGATGTCCAAATCCAAGTGGATAGAGGCTGGGCTGGGAATGATGTCGTGTGGATTGGCCCGGGTTGGTATTACGGCTATTGGTTTAACAACCAAGCCGAGTACAACCACTGGCGCCGCTACCACCGGAATCACTACGCCTATAACCATGGCTACTACCACGACCACAATGGCTATTATAAGGGGAGAAGGTATCAGCGGCGGTACTACGAGCATCGCCATCGAAGCAACAAGCATCATGGCAGCAAAAAGAAGGGGAGCAAGAAGAAGTAATCTATCTTTTCTCTGAGAGTTCTCCCGCTTCTAAATGCGCTAAATCGATGGTGTAGGCTTGATAGGCGTCGTAGATGCGGAGCGCTTGATCGATCTGCTCTGTGAAGGCGTCTCGCGGCGCTTCTTTCATCGCTTCGAGGATCTGCCGGTTTCTTTCCATGGCCAGGATCTGCTTCTTGGCCCGTTTATCTTTGATGGGCCCTTTTTTGACGGACACCAAATCCAAGAGCAGCCGCTTGCAATGAAATTCTGCAGCGATCTCGCTGAGCCGTTTTTCTAGAGCCGCTGTTTCGCCGCTGGGAAATTTCCAATGGAGCGATCGGATATGCCGCAGACCCGCCTCCTGCGCTTCATTCAGGGAGAAGGCGGCAACGCTCTGCGCTTTGCGTGCGAGGATGGAGTCTGGCTCTAACGCGCTCGCCTCTAGCAGTCGGCTGCGCCGTTGCATTTCCAGTTCGCCCAGTTTTTTGTTAATTTTTTCTAGCTGGTCGTTTTTCGAGGGATTCGATTTGGCCCAACGCTCAAAAAAACCATTAAAGATCCCCTCTTTTTTAGCCTGCTGATACCGTTCGTGCATATTTTCTAAAAAGGGGAGATATTCTCCCTTTTCATAAGCGCGCCGGAGGTCTTTGATCACCTCATCGCCCATGAGAGGGCGAACCTCCTGAACGGGGCTCTCTTGCGGGGCCGGGGCTTCTTCAGCATGGATGCGAAAGAGGGCCAGTGCCATGAGGGATAACGTAAGGAATTTTCGCACGTAAAAACCTCCATAAATCTTCCATATTATTTTGTAAAATTGTGATTTTTGCAACTAAAAACGCATTGATATTAAAATATTTTTTTATTATTTCTGAAATAATTATGTGTAAAATAAAAATTGCCGTACTGGCTTTATTGTTTATCCAAGCCTGCGCTCCGATCCCTAAGCAGGAGCAGGCAAAGATCATGAGATCCACCCACTGCGATCAGGCGGTAGCCGATGCATTGCGAGAGGGGGAGTTCGCTTCAGGCGATTGGCCCAAAGAATGTTGGTGGAAAGAACTGAAAGATCCGGTTCTATGCCGCCTGATGCAGGCCGCTTTAAAGGAGAGTCCGACTTTAAAGCGCGCGGAAGAACGGCTGAAAGCAGCCACGCAATTTGCGCTGCAGAAAAAGGCTAAGCTGTTTCTAGAAGTGGATTTCGATGCGGATGACAATTGGCAGCATTTGGCTAGAGAGGGCTTTTACCGCGCTTTTGCGACCACGGTGCCGGCAGTTGTCAACGACGTGCACCTCGGCCTATCTTTCAGTTATGAATTCGATTTCTGGGGCAAAAACAGCGATCTATTCAAAGCCGCTTTAGGGGAGGCTGCGGCTCTTGCTGCGGAGAGAATGCAGGCGGAGCTCATCCTGACGACATCGATCGCCTATACGTATGCGGAATTGCAATTCCTCCTCTACAAACGGCAGATTTTAGAAGAAAGAAGGGGCAATAAAGAACAGAATCTATCCATTCGCGTCAACCGGGAGCGGAATGCGCTCGATTCTGCGATGCATCGGCTTCGTGCGGAATCGAGGACCCTGGACGTGGAAGCTGTCCTTGCCGCCGTGAACCAACAGATCTGCGTACAGGTGCACCAGCTCAAGGCGCTTTCGGGAATCGGGCAGGATGCCGATCTGGATATCCGTTTTCGCTCTTTAAACCCTCTAAAAACGGCCCTGCCGGAACGTCTTTCGTTAGATCTGATTGCTCGGCGTCCCGACCTCGCCGCTCAAAAAGCGCGTCTGGAAGCGGCCTCTAAAGAAATCGACGCGGCTAAGACCGATTTTTATCCCAACGTGAACTTAATGGGCGTCGTTGGCTTTGAGACCGTCTATTGGGGATCGCTTTTTCAGAAAAAAAACTACAGCGGCAACGTCGATCCCGCCATCCATTTGCCTATTTTTACGGCCGGCCGGCTTCGGGCGCAATTGAGAGAAAAAATCGCCCAGTTCAACGAGGCGGTTTATCTCTATAACGAGTTGATCTTGCGCGCCGCTCAGGAGATCGCGGATCGGCTGACGGATATCACCCTATTGGAAAAGCAGATCGACATCCGCAAACTCTCGCTGCAAACCGCTCAAAAACAAGAGGAATTGGCCCAGGAGCGCCTAAAACATGGGTTGGACGATCGGACAGCCCTGCTCGATGCCCAAAATCAAGTCTTGGAAAGCGACCTGGACTGTGCGGAATTGATTTATGGCAAGCAGCTCGCTGCTGTTCTATTGATCCGCGCTCTGGGAGGCGGCTACCATGAGTGATCCCCCTCCCTCGCCGCCTCCTTCCAACCGCAGCCGGCAGAGGTGGGCGACTTGGATTGCCGTTGTTTTTTTTGTATTATGCGGTCTTGCCTACGGGATCTATTGGCTGGGATGGGGGCAGTATCAAGAGAGCACCGATGATGCCTATGTAAATGGCAATATGATCATGCTGACTCCTCTGGAAGAGGGGATTGTGACGACCATTTTTGTCGATAATACGCAGCTGGTCGAAGCGGGGCAGATTGTGGTGGAGCTCGACCGGCACGATTACGAGATCGCCCTCCAGCAAGCGAAAGCCGACTTAGGGGATGCGGTCCGCCGGGTTTCCCAGATGTTCATCAAAGTCGAGGAACTGGAAGCAAAAAGAGAGGTGAGCAGGGCCGAGCTAATCAAATCCACTCTCGATTATGGCCACCGGCAAGCATTGGTGGAGAGCGGCGGCGTTTCTATAGAGGATTTCGAACATAGCGAGACCGCTCTCTATGCGGCGATAGCCTCTTTGAAAGAGGTAGAAAAAGAACTCAAGCGCGCGTACGCCGAAGTGGAGAACTGCACCGTTGCCACCCATCCCCGCGTCGAACAGGCGAAATCCAGCTTCCGGAGCGCGTTTTTGGCTTTGCACCGCTGCCGCGTGCGCGCTCCCGTGCGCGGGATCATCACCCAGCGCAAGTGCCAGGTGGGCCAGTGGGTCGGCGAGGCGGAGCCGCTCATGGCGCTAGTGCCCATTGAGCAGATGTGGGTCGATGCCAATTTTCGCGAAGTGAGCCTCAAACACTTGCGGATCGGACAGCCTGTAGAACTCGTTGCGGACATGTACGGGGACGAGGTGGCCTTTCGCGGAGAGGTGGTCGGCCTGAACCCGGGCACAGGAAGCGTCTTTTCCGTGTTGCCTCCGCAAAATGCGACCGGCAACTGGATCAAAATCATCCAGCGCATTCCCGTCAAAATTTCGTTAAATCCCCATGAGCTCCGCCTTCATCCTCTCGTTTTAGGCCTTTCCATGACAGTGACGGTCGATACCCATCTGAGAAATGGATTGCAGCTTCCTCAGGCCATTTCCACAAAACCCATTTACCGCAGCGATGTCTATGCCGATGAGTTAAAGGGCGCTGACGAGATCATCGCAGAGATCATCGCTGCAAACACCCCGACAGAAGATGGCCAACCATAAATTAAGCCCGATTCGACATTGGATTCTCTTTGTTTGCCTCTCTTTGGCGACGTTCATGATCGTGCTCGACTATTCGATTGCTAACGTGGCGATTCCCTATATTGCAGGGGGGCTCAGCGTCAGCAACGATCAGGGGATCTATGTGATCACTTCCTTTGCCGTAGGCAATGCCATTGGACTAGCGATGACCGGATGGTTGACCAAGAGAGTAGGCCAGGTTAAATTGATCACGTTGTCCATCATCTTATTCACCCTCCTTTCTTTCTTTTGCGGCCTGTCGATCACCCTCATGATGCTCGTCATCAGCCGCTTTATCCAGGGGTTTGTCGCAGGACCGATCATTCCCCTAAGCCAAAGCCTGCTCATCAACTATGGCACCCTTGAAAGCCGGACGAGAGATCTGTCCATTTGGGCGATGATCGTGGTTACGGCGCCGGTAATAGGGCCGGTTTTAGGGGGCTATATCTCCGATTGGTATTCCTGGTCGTGGATCTTTTATATCAACATTCCCGTAGGGATCGTTTGCACGGCGGGGATTTGGCTGATCCTGCGCTCTGCGGAAAGGGGGATCGAAAAAGCTCCCGCCGATCTCGTCGGCATGATCCTGCTCGTCATCGGCGTGGCCTGCCTGCAGATCCTGCTCGATAGAGGACAGCAGTGGGATTGGCTCAATTCAGATGGCTTCCGGCTTCTTCTCATCGGGAGTGTCATCGCCTTTACTTTTCTCATCATTCGAGAGAAATGGTTGGAACACCCGTTTCTCGACTTAAACCTTTTTTCGATCTCTACCTTCAGCCTATCGATCATTTGCCTCATGGTTTCTTATGCCATCTATTTTGGAACCATCGTCCTCGTTCCCCTCTGGCTTCAAGAGTACATGGGATATACCGCCGAGTGGGCGGGGATCGCCGTCTGCGCTCTGGGCATCGGCCCCGTCTTTTTTTCCTTGACCACGCCTAAAATCATCAAGAAATTCGGCAATCTAGGAACCCTTCTCATCGCCTTTGTCATTTTCGGAGGCGCCTCGCTTTACACCGCGTTTTTTGATACCGACGTCGATTTAGGGCACATTGCCTTTTCCCGCTTTATCTTCGGCTTCGGCTTTATCTGCTACATCAATCCCTTAATCGGCATGAGCGTTCAAGAGATCCCGGAAGAAAAACTTCCCAGCGCAACGGGCATTTTTCACTTTGTGCGGGCGATGGTCGGGGGAATCGGCGCATCCGTTTTCACAACCCTCTGGGAGCGGCGCACCATCTTCCACCATGAGCGGATCGCCTCCTCTCTGACGCCGTTCAATCCCCTAACTCCGCCTATCTCCAGTCCCCAAGATCTCGAACTTCTCAATAAAGCCTTGGATCAACAGGCCGCGATGCTAGCGATCAATGATGCCTTCTATCTGATGAGTTGGCTGTTTCTAGGGTTGATCTTGCTGCTGATCGTCTGGAGTTTCTATAGCCGTTCGCACAAACAAGCCGCGGCTACCCCTAAGCCGCCCCTATCCGTAGAGTGAACTTTTCAATTAGATAGTTCTGGTTCTTTGAACCTATCTCAGTAAAATTTTTCGTCGATTTTCGGGATTATTTTGGCCGATTTTCGATCCAAATTGTGGGGGCAATATCGACAAAAGTATATTGTCCCCACAATTTGGATCGAAAATCGGCTCAAAAGAACCCGAAAATCGACTGAAACTTTTTACTGAGATAGGTTCTTCTCAGCCTTTGCTTTTTTATTTGCTTCCTCGAGGCGCGTGCGGTAGAGGATATACAGGTTGCTGCCTACGATGATTGCCGCCCCGATCAGCGTGAAGGCGTCCGGGGTTTTATGCCACCAAAAGAAATCAAGGGAAACGACCCAGAAAAAGGTCGAATAGTCGATGGGGGCGAGGGTGGAAGCCTGCGCAAAACGCAAAGACTGGGCGATCGCGTATTGGCCTGCAGCCGTCAGAAGGCCGACGATGGCAAACAGACCCCAGTGGGTCCAGGGCATCGATTGCCAGGTCGAAAGGAGAAAGGGGAAGGTGACGGCGATCATCATCAAGTTGGGATAGATGGCGATCGCAAGGCTATGCTCCGTAGAGGCGAGCCTCCGCATGAGGATTTTATTCAAGGCTCCCAAGAATGTGCCGATGAGGACAAGGATAGCTGCCAGTTCGAAGACATTGGAGCCAGGGCGCATCGCAATCACCACGCCGATGAGGCCGATTCCCACAGCAGCCCAACGCTCTTTGCCGACCGTCTCTTTCAGCATCAGCGCGCTCAAGAGAATCATGAAGAAGGGGGAGGTGTAGCTCAGGGTATAGATGACCGTCAGAGACCCCATCGAGAACGCATACATGAAGGCATAAGTATAAGCGAGATTGACCGCAAGCCGCACAAAATGGCGCGAAGGGTGGGCAGTGCCTAGGACTTGGCGGAACCCCCCTTGAAAGCAAACCGCGATGAGGAGAGGAATCAACCGCGTGAACGCGCGCAGAAAGGTGGTTTGCTGCACGCTATACGTCCCCATCAGGTGCTTGACAAAAGCGTCGGAAAGAGGATACAGGGCAAGCCCTGCGATCATCAAAAGGACTCCGAGCACCGCCCGATTTTGGAGCTTGCGATCTGTTCTAGCTGCAACCGACATGAGACCTCCTTGTATAGAGACTGCAATCAAAATTCGACAACAGTCTCTAAGGTTACCAGGATTTGATCTTGTCGTAAACTGTTAAGAATCTATTTCAGTAAAAATTTCAGACCTATCTTCCTCAATAGACTTCGCCTTTTACAAGATAACGATTTAAAGAAGCCTCATGCCAGTGACCATAGGAACAAGGCTCTCCCGCCTTTCCCCCGTACCGGGCGTCTTCCGTCAGCTCGGAAGTGGAATAGATCACAGCATCTAGAGGAGGAAGAAAGAAAAGAGCCATGGCATACCGCTCTAGGGAACCGGACGCCTTATGGACGCGATGTTCTGTCGCTCGGATGGCGTCGTTTGTGATCAGCTGGCCAAATTCCCCCACTTGAAACATCAGGACATCCGGATCGGCAATCACTTTCTTAAAGACTCCCTCCTTGGCCGTTTTGACAAAAAGCCCTGCCTCTATCGGTTCGGCCACCTCTTTCCCATCCATCAAATAGAGAGCAGGGACCAAAGCTGTGAACATCGAATGATCAAAGTGCGCCCCGCACCAAAAGGGATTTTCCTGGATGCTCTCGGAGCTTTTGCAGTAGTAAAGCATCCGCCCGATGCGCACCCCGTCTTCTAGAAACATGCGCGCATTCGAACCTAGAAGTCCGACTTTTTGCATCACGGCCTCTCCCATTTCTAACATCAACGCTCCTAAGTCTTGGAAAGGAGTGTTTAAATCGACTTCTTGCGGCCACTTATTGAGCGGAGAATCGGGAACGAGTCCATAGTAGGAGACTTTCAAATCGTCGATGACCCACCTGCCATCCGGACGTTTGAATTTCTCTTTGCCCTTTTCATACCCGAGAAACGTCTCCCCCAAAGAGCGGTTCGGAGCATAGCTTTCTTTGACCGCTTCCGGAAGAGCTGAAAAGGCGCGTGCGCTTTTAATAAACCGGTCGACCTTTTCTTTATAAGCGGGGATCCCTCGGATGCCGACAATCCCCGTTTCGTATAGAGCCTTTTTAAGCGTATCTAACGCTTCCGGATCCTCATTCACAAAAGCATCGTAGGAAATCACATCTAAAAGGAGCACTTCCACCGGATCGTTGTTTTCTCCAGCATCTCCTATAGAAAAAACGCTAACACTCCATAGCATCAACCAAATCGCACTCTTAAACATCTGCACCTCCCTAACTGTGCATTTGGGATGTATATAACACGCAAAGGAGATTTTTTTGAACAGGGTAGTATCGTTTTAAATTGCCTTTTTCGGTAATCTTTTGTCCTATGATTGTACTCGGTTCTACATCTCCTAGACGTCGGGAAATTCTTAGCTATTTTTCTTTGCCGTTTGAGACAGCGGCTCCTGTTTTTGATGAAGAGGCGGTCCTTTTTCAGAGCAATCCGGAAACCTTTGTGTGTACCCTTTCTGCAGGGAAAGCGCAATCGTTGCAATCCACTTATCCCGAGTCGATGATTCTTTGCGCAGATACCATCGTTTACTTTGAGGGAAAAATCTATGGGAAACCAAAGACACAGGAAGAGGCTTGTCGATCTCTGAGCGAACTCGTCGGGAAATGGCATGCCGTTTACACAGGGATGACGGTTAGACAGGGAGATAGAGCGATCCATCAAGCCGAGCTCACGCGCGTCCTATTCAATGACTTAACAGAGGAGCAAATCGCCCACTATGTAGCCCGCACGAATTGGGCGGACAAGGCGGGAGGCTATGCCATTCAATCTGCGGGAGGCTTGATCGTCCGCAAAATCGATGGGTGTTATTACAACGTCATGGGACTGCCGATCAACACCTTAGAAGCTCTCTTAAAGCAATTCGGCATCGAACTCTGGAACTATTTGTAAGCGACAGGGTTTTGCATAATTGGTTTTCAATATGCAACTTGCTAACAATAAGATATTTAACCACAGGGATCACAGAGAGCACAGAGCAAAGAAAGACACGGCAGATGCCCCACAAATACCTGTGGAGCATCTGCCTCAAATTTCTTAATCTCTGTGTCCTCTGTGATCTCTGTGTCCTCTGTGATCTCTGTGTCCTCTGTGATCTCTGTGGTTAAATATCTTATTAGATTAATTTTTAGTTGGTGTGTATAATCTTCAACTGAACGATGAAGTTGAGGAGGGTTTATGGCAGTAAGTTGGCAAGCATTGAATGCAGCTAGACAGGAAGTGTTCCGAGCAGGAGAAGAGACTCGTTTACTAAACGAACGGGAAGCAGCGCGGAGGATGGCAAGTCTTAATTTGCCCTATGATCCTGAACACCCGCCTTGTCATATCAGGGTTAAGCAAGCCGTTGTTTTAGGGGGATTCTTCATCGGAGGGATTATGTTTATAATAATAGGAGGCTCTCTTGCAGGACGCGGAAGCCTTTCTTTCCGGGAAGCTGAGGGAGCTATACAGTTAGGACTTGGAATAGGAATGTTATTGACTGGTCTTTTTGCGATGTTCGCTTCCGGTTTTTACTCGATTTACACATGCTGCAGCCCTGTATATAGAAACGAAGTTGATGGAACCTATCGAGCCTACTGGTCCTGTATGCCTTGTATCAGCGCTCCATGTAATACATGTCATTGTACTGAAACAGATGTTAGAGTTTAAAAACCTTATGTTCATTTATTCCAAAATAATCATTCAATTTGTACAGGAAATCAAAATGTAAAAGAAGGGTTTATGGCAGTGAGTTGGCAAGCATTGGGTTCAGCTATACGGGAAATGTGCCGAGCGCAAGAACAGCTTCATTTGCTGGATGCACAGGAATCGGCGCAGCGGATGACAGGTCTTCATTTGCCCTATGATCCCGCACATCCGCCTTGCCATATCAGGGTTAAGCAGGTCATTGTTTTAGGAGGATGTTTTATTGGAGGGATTGCCTTTCTGATCCTAGGAAAATCTCTTCTAGAACGCGCTGGAAAGTCAGATCTAGAGTTTTTATCAGGGGTAGGGATCACGCTTTTCGGTATTTTTATAGCTTGCATCTCCTTGCAGTGCGCGTTGATCGCATGCTGCAGCCCTGTATATAGAAGCGAAGCGGATGGAACCTATCGAGCCAGCTGGCCCTGTTTACCCTGTATCAGCGCTCCCTGTAATACCTGCCATTGCACCGAAACAACTATTGAAGTTTAAAAATCTTATTAGGTTAATTTTTAGTTAATATGTATAATTCTTACCTTGGAGACTGTCGTTGAAGTTAAGGAGGATTTATGGCAACAAGTTTGCAGTTTGATTCAGATAAACAGGCCACTGTCCGAGTACAAGAACAGTACCGTTTACTAGATGCACAGGAAGCCCCACGAAGGATGGCCGCTTTTAATTTACCCTTTGATCCTGAACACCCGCCTTGTCATATCAGGGTTAAGCAAGCCATTGTGATAGGAGGATGTTTCATCGGAGGGCTTGTATTTACGGCAATAGGGGGCTTCCTTATAGGACGCGTTGAAAAGGCAGATCCATTATTCGCTTTAGGATTTGGATTGCAAACGGTGGGTAATTTTATCTTTGTCTGCACCCTTGTTTGGGCACTCCAAATATTCTTGTGCAGTCCTGTGGAAAGAAACGTAGTTGATCTTACCTATCAACCTAAGGCTCCCTGTATACCTTGTATCACTTATCCCTGTAATACATGCCATTGCACTGAAACAACTATTGAAGTTTAAAAATCTTATTAGGTTGATTTTTAGTTAATATATATAATTCCTACCTTAAACGATGAAGTTGAGGAGGGTTTATGGCAACAAGTTTGCAGTTGGATTCAGATACACAGGCCACTGTCCGAGTACAAGAACAGTACCGTTTACTAGATGCACAGCAAGCTCCGGAAAGGAGGGCAGCTTTTAATTTACCCTATGATCCTCAGCATCCGCCTTGTCATATCAGGATTAAGCAAGCCATTGTGATAGGGGGAATTTTCATTGGAGGGGTTGTATGCACGGTAATGGGGGTCGTTCTTATGGGACGCGTTGACAAGGGAGATTTGTTGTTCAGTTTAGGATTTGGATTGCAATTCGTGGGTAATTTTATCATTTTCTGCACCATTATTTGGTCATGCCACACATTTGCCTGCAGTCCTGTGGAAAGAAACGTAGTTGATCTTACCTATCAACCTAAGGTTCCCTGTATACCTTGTATCACTCCTCCCTGCGACACATGCCATTGTACTGAAACAACTATTGAAGTTTAAAAAACATATGTTCGTTTATTCCCAAACCATCCTTCGATTTGTACAGGAAATCAAAGAGGCCATTAAACAGATCCTAAACAAAGAAGTAGGTCTCAAGTGTACGGGCGGGCGTTTCTATGATCGATCGCAAAGAAGTTCCTATCCGATCCATGTCGTCATTTACAATCATCAATCGATGCTCGGATACTTTGACGCCCATTTTTATGAGCTGGGTTTTCATGAATCGCTCATGCATGTGAGCAGGGATCAGCTGCATAACATCATCAGGCACGAATTGGCGCATTACATCACATTCATCGATCATGGGCACACGGCTCAGCCTCATGCCCCTGAGTTCAGAGAATGTTGCCGGCGCATGGGATGGGGCGAACAGGTTTATAGAGCCTCTACCCGCTTAGAGCTTGAACCATCCGCTTCAGGCATAGAAGAGAGCAGCGTATTGAGAAAAGTGCAAAAACTCATGGCTTTAACGAGCAGCAGCCACAAACACGAAGCGGAGCAGGCGATGATCAAATCGCAGCAGCTTCTTCTCAAACACAATCTCGAATCTACATACATCGGCGGCGAGGATGATGAAAAAATAGGCATGAAGCGGATCTTAAAACAAAAAAAAGAAACGGCTAAAATGCGCGCGATCGCCTCTATATTGAAAACGTTTTTTGTAAGCGTCGTTTATAATCGGGGAGGCGGGTTTACCTATCTGGAAATTTTGGGAACCCCCGTCAATCTCGAAATCGCCGAGTATGTAGCGCAGGTTCTGGAGCCCGAGCTAGAGAACTTATGGGATCGAGCGCAACAGAGCGCTCGCCTAAAGGGAAGCGTGGCAAAAAACTCCTTTTTTCTAGGAATAGCCAGGGGATATTGCGATAAGATCCAGGCCCTTAAACAAGAATACACCAGCGGTACCGTTCATGCCTTGGTTGCCCTTGAAAAAAAACTCCTCGATGCGCAAGCGATGGTCTATCCTCGCTTGTCTTCCAAAAGAAGCGCTGCGCGCTTCTGCCAAACCTCCTCTGCTCTAGGAGAGAAAATGGGAAGACAGCTGAACATCAACCCAGCCATCCATCAGCAGGGAAGCGCCTCCCCTACACTCCTTCTTCTAAACACAAAGAAAATTAAGTAATCTTATGGTCAGTATGCGCTCCCTGCAGCAAAAAGATATCGCAGTCCTCGCCGATCTCTATTTCCCATGGTCGACCCCAGAGGAAACGCAGGCGAGGTGGATCCGCTATCTCGATGAACAACAAAAAGGCGTCCGCATGGCTTGTATTGTGGAGAATCAGGCTAAAATGGCAGGCTATGGCCATCTGCTCTTCGATTCTGAATATCTCCCTTTTAAAAATAGCCGCATCCCCGAGATCTGCGATCTTTGGATTTTCGAAGAGGAAAGAGAGCAAGGGATAGGGACCGCACTGATCGCTCACTTGGAGCAGTTGGCAATTTCCAGGGGATATGCTCAGGTTGGAATAGGGGTAGGTTTATACCGAGACTATGGTCCCGCTCAAAGGCTTTATTTCCATTTGGGCTATCAACCGGATGGAGAGGGGATTACCTACAAGCACCGTGCCGTCATCCCCGGAGAGGCATATCCTATCGATGATGATCTCATCCTTTGGCTGATAAAAGATCTTCAACCGAATGGAATGGGCCTACTTACGCAATTCTGAGATAAATCCGGTGATCTGTTGATCGAGGGCCTCTGGATAGGCATATCCCAATTGCCGAGACACTTGGATAGAGAGATCTCTAAAAAGCGCGAGCGTATGCAACAGCGCTTTCCAGCTATCTTCCGCTGCAAAATGCGCAAAAACCCCATGCAGAGCTGCCCACGTGCTTGGATCTACCCATGAGGCCATCCGTTTGCCGAGAGGAGGGGCGGTTTGACTCCAACTGTTGCGCGCTTCCGCTTCCCATTCGATCAGGCGCAAAAGGAAGCCATGCATGGCAGCGGATCGAAATTTGACCAACCACAACTCTTCCCGCTTCAGATAAATGGCGACATGGTACGCTTCAAACCAAAATTCTGCGAGCGCTTCAAGAAATTCCCGCTCGGAGGGCTTCATCGCTTTTGGCTCTTGGTAAAGGGGCTTTGGCATCCCTTGAGTCAGGCTGCTTTTATCTAAAAGAACCCGGTAGCCTCGATGATACTCTTTGGGAAGATCGCCGCGAACCATTTGATTCAATAGGTCTAAAGAGAGAAAGGAAAAATCAACTTTTATTCCTCCCTCAAAAATCACCAGGCGCGTAGGGAACTCCCGTCCGTTGCAAGAGCTCTTCTCTTTGACGCACACCCAAACCTTCCCTAGGCGAGAGAGCCACTCTTCCGTCTGCGTGTAGGGCTTCTCGGTTTTGCAAAACACAGAAATATCGTAGTCGGAATAGGCGTCAGAGGCCTTATGCGCCGTGCGCGATCCTTGCAGGATGAGCGCTTGAATCGCCTCTTCACCCTCTGCCCATTTGATGATCTTTTCAAGAATATCCATGATCTAAAAATCGTAAATCCCTGTGTGAATTTTTTCTATAGAAATCATGGACAGCCGATTGCTAAGATGACTGGAAAAAATGAGGATTGCACAATGAGTGAACCCTTAGCGCCATTGTCTGAAAAAGCCAAATCGATCCAGATAGGCGGGATTTACGAGCACTATAAAAAACTGCGCTACAAAGTTCTTGGAATCGCCAGACACAGCGAATCCTTAGAAGAGCTCGTGATTTATCAGCAATTGTATGGGGATGGAGGTATTTGGGCGCGCCCCGTCCCCATGTTCACCGAAAGCCTCTTAATAGACGGACGTTCGCATCCTCGATTTAAACTCGTTTAGAAATAAGTTATAATGTCTGTAAAGCTACACCATAACGGATATAAGGATTAGTAATATGGACATTAGCAATACTCCCTTCCCTGTCAGAAGGGCTCTAAAAAAGTTAGGTCAAGATCTTCGCGACGCGAGAAGAAGACGTCGGATTCCTATGTGGCTCGCTGCAGAAAGGGCATCAATTAGCCGCACGACCTTAAGTAAAATCGAAAGAGGCGATGAGGGAGTTTCTTTGGGAGCTTATGCGAGGATATTATTTATTTTGGGAATGATCAAAAGGTTGGCTGAATTAGCCGATCCGGTATTTGATGAATTAGGATTGGGATTAGAAGCGGAAAGGTTGCCCAAGCGCATTCGAATTCCCCGAAAAGAAAAAGGGGAAAGGTAAGTGGAACAGCCCATTTTGGTTTATCTTGAAGGCATATTGAAAGCCGTCTCTTCGGCGACCCATGATAAATAGCGGGGATTGCCTTGGGCGATGTCGACTTGTAGGATCTCGGGGACTTCATAGCTGCACTGCGTTTGAATGTAGCTCCGGATTGGATCAAAGTGCTTCAAGGTGGTCTTGAGAATCACTTTAACCTCCCGTCCCTCTTCGATTTTCCCTTCCCATCGATAAATCGATTCGATCTCGGGGAAAATAGACGCGCAGGCGATCAGCCGCTGATCCAATAATCCATGGATGATTTTCTTAGCTTCTTGTCGATCCCGGCAAGTCCAAAAAATATAAATCACACCTGTTTCGAGCGCCATCGCAGCTTGCTCCTTACGGGTACGTGATACCTTATTGCAGCCTTTAAATTCAAAGGAAAAGGAGATCGATAGATTTATTGCAGAGAGCGGAGGGGGAGAAGCTTAATTTCAACGACAGCTTCTAAGATCGCACAAGCCATCTCGGTCTTTCAGGATTGAGAACTTGCCGAATAGGAAGGCAAAGAGTATCATTTCTGGCTGGCGTACATTAAGAAAGCAAAAGGAGGTCTTTTCTCATGAAAAAAATCATGTTTTCTCTGATCATCTCGATGCTCGCCGTTACTCCCCTCATGGCGGCTCCTCAAGCGATTGTATTTGATTTTGGAGGCGTCTTGACAAAAACCCCCAATCGAGAAATTTTGGTGCGCTTCATTTGCCAGTCATTCGGTTTTTCTGAAGAGGAATTTGAGAGGATCAACCAAGAGAAACGCTTATTTGTAAAACAAGGCGGGACAGACGAAGAGTTTTGGATCGCTTATGCGAAAACCGAGAAGATCGAATTGCCCCATAACTGGACGGAGTCTTTTAAATCAACGATGATAGAGGCGATTTGCATTCATTCTGAGATGTATGATCTCGTAGATACTTTGAAGGACCAGAAAATCCCTATTGCGCTGCTTTCGAATATCGATGAGCGGCTCGCTAGATTCATCCGAGAGTTTGGTCTTTATCAGCCATTCGATCCTTGTCTCCTCTCCTATGAAATCGGTATCGAAAAGCCCGATCCAAAAGTTTATGAACTTTTGCTTTCAACCCTTAACTTGCCAGCACAAGAGGTTGTTTTTATCGACGACTTAGCTGAAAACGTCGAAGCAGCGAAAACAATAGGAATAGATGCCATTTTGTTTGAATCGATCGATCAGCTTCGAAACGAGCTCACCAAAAGAAGCGTTAAACATTAAATAGCTGATCAGATGACCGCTATTCCACCAAACTCACCCTCTCCAACAAATGGCTCGTTTCCTGGAGCCCCCCGACCGCACCTTCCGATTCTGGCAAAAGAAGCCGCTCCGAACCCTCTGAGGGAGAACCGCCTTTAAAAAGGCAAAAAATCGAAGCCTGCGATGCCGCAGTGGCTTTATGCGAGAACTCTGGAGCTTTTTATCCGATTTCAGCAGAAGTGATCCATCTGATCCTTTCTTACTGTAGGGCTTCCGCTTTAGTGCGGATGGGGATCACCTGCCAACGGCTCCTTTATCTTGCCGATCGCGCACCGATGTGGCAAAAGCTGTGCCGGCATGCAAAATTATCCGTAAAAAAAGATGCCTCTTATCGCTTGGAATTTTTAGCGGCGATTGGAAGAGGGGATTTTGGCGCTCACGTAGCTAAAGGCAATTTTTTCTACAAGGGCACGTATATTCAAATCGATAATGGGCGCGGCTTCTCCTGTTTCGATCACGCCATTCAAATGGAACCTTTCTCGAAAGACCGTACTTTCTCCGAGCGACAGATACATGTCATATTATTAAAAGCATCCGACTTTTTCAGTTTTTTAACATTCCAGAGATCTGCATTTGCTCCTGGACAAATTGACTTGCTCTATAGTCAACTGCAACACCTGATCGCCACTTGCCCAGCTGGGAATAAAGTAGCCCAAGCGCGCCTTTATCAAACTGCCATGCGACTGAATGATTCGGGACTCGGGGTGATACTCTATAGTTCCATTTGGAATGCATTCAATCAGATCCGTCATGATAAAGAGGCAAGCGAGGTAGTTTCGCAGTAGGGCGGAATACATGCTCTGTTTCCTTGCTAAGAACTCGAACAATGGTGGTAGGTGGGATCCTGCAGATCTTGCACGGTTTCGACACAATCAGGGTGATTTGCCTGATGCCGAGCGTGCGCGAATTTTAAAAAAATGTTTAACTGATAAAGCCGTTTTCGAATGGACCCATCGACTGGCAAAGCGCTATTTAGCTGAGATACGATTGAATAGGGAGACAGAAGAAATCACAGATCAAGAAGCCTATGAGATGTTAGAGTCATTACAAAACGCGCCTCTAGTTACTCAAATCGCGAAAGACGAGATAAAAGATCTCATGAAGCAATTCAGAGACCAAAAGCGGGTGTAATTGCAGCCGGGCGCATTCCTGGATGGAGGAGGAGACACGCAAAGGCGCCAAGGCGCAGAGACGCTAAGATTTTTGTGTTTTTTCTTGGCGTCTCCGCGGCTTGGCGCCTTTGCGTGTCTCCCCTCCGCTGCATGCCTGCAGCTCCTCAAGCTAACAACTATATAAACATTATTTTTAATTGAATTAAATGTTGAATGAGTTATATAATTATTTTGCAATTAGTCCATCATTGTTAATGAACGTGATTGCATTAAAATAATAAATAATTAATTTACGCAGGTGATCAGATGACCGCTATTCCACCAAACTCACCCTCTCCAATAAATGGCTCGCTTCCTGGAGCCCCCCCGACCGCACCTTCCGATTCTGGCAAAAGAAGCCGCTCCGAACCTTCCGAGGGGGAACCGGCCTTAAAAAGGCAAAAAATCGAAGCCTGCGATGCCGCAGTGGCTTTATGCGAGAACTCTGGAGCTTTTTGTCCGGTTCCATCAGATCTGGTGCATCGGATCCTCTCCTATTGTAAGGCTTCCGCTTTAGTGCGCATGGGAACAACCTGCCAACGGCTCTTCTATCTTGCCGACCGCGCACCCATGTGGCAAGGGCTGTGCCTGCGTGCAAAATTGTCCGTAAAAGAACATGCGTCTCATCGCTTGGAATTTTTAGCGGCAATTGGAAGAGGGGATTTTGAAGCTTGCATCGCTAAAGGCCTTTTTTTCAACAATGGCAAGTACACTCGAATCGATAAAAAACGTAGCTTCTCCTGTTTCGACCACGCCATTCAGATGGAACCTCTTTTGCAGAACACTGCTTTTTCCGAACGGCAGATAGATGCCATATTATTTAAAGCATCGGAGTTTTTCGGTGTTCGAGATTTACAGAGATCTGAATTTGCTCCTGGACAAATTGACTTACTCTATAGTCAACTCACACATCTGATCGCCACTTGTCCAGCCAGGGATAAAGTAGCCAAAGCGCATCTTTATCAAACGTGCATGCAACTAAATGATGCGGCACTCGGAGTTATTCCCTATAGCTTCATTTGGAATGCATTCAATCAGATCCGCCATGATAAAGGGGCAAAAGAGGTAGATCGTAATAGGGCGGAATACATGCTCTGTTTCCTTCCTAGGTGCAAGCAGGATGTTGGGTGGAATCTTATAGATCTTGCACAATTTCGACACAATCAGGGTGATTTGCCCGATGCCGAGCGTGCGCGAATTTTAAAAAAAGGTTTGAATGATAAAATTGCTCCCGAATGGCTCCATCGACTAGTAAAACACTATTTAGCCGAGATGCGATTGAATAGGCAGACAGAAGAAATCACAGATAAAGAAGCCTATGAGATGTTAGAGTCATTAAAAAACTCGCCTCTAACTCCTGAAATCGGAAAAACCCAGATAAAAGATTTCATGCAGCAGTTCAAAGACCAAAAGCGGGTCTAATTTCAGAGGGGAATCGGGTATTCCATCCCTGTTCAGAATAAAATTTCCCATCTAGCCAGGCTCTAACAGCGTCTACATTGTATGCGACGATGTTAGGAGGCAAGGCCTCGAGTGAAAAAAAGGCGAGTCTTTCGCATTTGTGGGGCTCGCAGTTTTGGATCGTGCCTGTCCAGAAGGAACACTCGAAGAAGATATCCACATTCAGCCGATTTGTTTGCCTATGCATCACATGCACGACCTTTATTTCAGAAGGGGAGAGGGCGATTCCAATTTCCTCATGAGCTTCTCGGATTAGAGCGGCGGTGGCGGATTCGCCATCTTCGACATGTCCGGCGACTAAACTCCACATCCCGTCGCAGTAACCGGTATTTTTGCGTAATTGCAAGAGAAGCTTGCGATCCTGCTGTAATATGAGATAGGCATTTACGCTAGCGCCAGAGCGTTTGCGCATCCCGGCAAGCGCGCACCGTTTTAAGATTTCTCTGCCGCCATCTACGAGAGGCAGGTTTTCCAGATCTGCTGCAGTCGCCCATCGGTAGTTCACGTGTTCTTCGGAGAGGCGGACATCGGGCATCCGATCTAACTGGACCTTGAATAGGTGATACACGTAATCGATTTCAGGTTTGCGAATATACAAGGAACCTTGGTGTTCGATTTGAGAAGGGGCAGGAGAGATGCCTGTTTCTTCAAAGAGTTCCCGTTTTGCGGCCTGTTCCGGGGTCTCATGCGCCTCGAGCTTGCCAGCGGGCACTCCCCATTTTCCAGGCTCTTTCCCATAAGCCCTCTGTAGCAAGAGCAGCTGCTGGTCGATTTCAAGATGGCAGGCGGCGATCTCCACTTGAGGGGTAAATCCGTCGGGTTTTTTATCATGCACTTCTAGTTTCATCCTATTTGACGGCGTGGAAACCCAGTCCTTTAGGACTGGGAGGAAACGCCGCTCCTTTATTTAACTTGAGTTTTAAAATAGATTTGAGTATTTTCTGCAGCCAATGAAACGCACGATTTCGATTAAAATTAAAGTTGCTGCTGAGGATAGCCAAGAGCTTTTTAAGTTGGGACATCATTTTGTTTCCGCCTGCAATGAAATCGTCCCCTTTGCAATGGAATATCGATGTTGGAATCGAGTTGCACTCCACCATCTTTGCTATTCCAAAATTAGAATGGAATCTCCACTCGGCTCTCAGATGGTGTGCAATGCGATCTTTGCCGTGTGCAAAGCCTATAAGAATCGAGGCATTGAAAAAAGCGAAGAAGTTCCAAAGATTCAGTTTCGCAAAAACGCAAGCGTCCATTTTGACAAACGGACCTATTCGATCAAAGGAAAAATTCTTTCTCTCTACACTTTGGGTAAGCGGATTAAAGTGGAAATGAGAATGAGCGACTTCCAAGAGCAGTATTTTGCTCAGGGTATTCCCAAAGAAGCTGAGTTGATCTGTAAAAAGGGAAAATGGTTTTTTAACCTTGTGTTGGATCTTCCCGATCCCGCCTTGAGCCAAAGCGACACGCTGCTTGGGGTGGATCTTGGGGAGAATAACGCGGCTGCGATGAGCAGCGGCAAATTGATTTGCGGAGGCAAGATTCGCTTTCAAAGGGATCAATATCTCGCCATGCGGCGCAGGCTTCAGTCCAACGGTTCTCAGTCGGCAAAACAATTGCTGAAGAAAATCTCTGGCAAAGAAGCGCGCCGGATGAAACATGTCAATCATGGGATGAGCAATGAGATTGTGAAAGAAGCCCTTCAAATGGGCGCTGGGATGATTGTTCTTGAAGACTTGAAAAACATGCGCAAAAGGATCAAAGGCAGCAAGCGAAACAGAACTCGTCTGCACCGCTGGGCCTTTAGTCAATTGCAACTGTTTGTCGAATACAAGGCCCAAGCTCGCGGCTTGGGGATTATCTACATGAATCCAGCTTATAGCAGTCAAATTTGCTCCTTATGCGGTGCTCTTGGCGCAAGACAAAAGCACCGTTTTACATGTTCTTGTGGAAACCGACAGCACAGCGACTTGAATGCAAGTCGGAATCTCTGTAGGTTTGCTCTATCTGCCGATCGAGCAACGTGCGCTGTAAACCGCACGCATGTGGCAGTTAATCGCTGACCATAAAGCTTTCGCCTTTAGGCGAGAGTTGTTTACAGAGGTTATTTCTCGTTTATTGAGGGGCATGCCTGTGCGAGCAGTTGCAGCGTTTTGAGTATTTCCGATCCTTTCAAAGGGGCGGATGCAAAAAATGCGGCGTCTGCGCGCTCTACGGCGGGCAGGGCTTTAGCTAACCTCTTTGCTCCCAGAGCTGTGAGGGTAGGATGCTTGCTTCTTTCATCCGTCGTGTGAGGCCTTTTGATCAGGCGCTTTGCCTGTAGGCCGCGCAAGATTTGCGAGGTGGTGTTGGGATCGATCGCAGCTTGTCTGCCAATCTCTGCTTGGGAGGCCTTTTCGCCTGTTCTTGTCAGCCATCCTGTGGTTGCAAGGACGACAAATTGGGGATGGGTGAGTCCAAGCGGCTTTAAAGTGGCTTCGATCGCTCTTCGCCAGCGCGTGCTGATTTGCCAGAGCAGAAAGCCGGGGCTCTCTTCGGCAGAAGGATGCACGCTGATTTCTTTAAAATTGACCAGTTGACTCAAGGGGGGCTTCTCTCCACATGATTTAGCAAAGAGATGATAAACGATCCTGCTGCCTTCTGTAAACCTACTTTTCCGGCGATTGCGAAGAAAGGGCTTTGCCGTGCTCATAGGCGGCTAAAAAAGTTTTGATAATTCCACTCCGGAGGGCGAGCTCTTCTAGTTTTCTCAAGCCCGCGATGGTCGTCCCTTGAGGGGAGGCGATTTGCCATCTCAACTCTGCGGGATGCTTGGGTGTTTTTTCTAAAAGGGTCAAGCTGCCTTGCACCATTTGACAGACCAATTCCTTTGCATCGGAGGCGGTAAAGCCCATGGCGATGCCCGCTTCAATCATCGCTTCCACCATGGCAAAAAAGAAAGCCGGACCGGAGCCTGTCAAAGCGGTCAAGGCATCCATTTTTTCTTCGGGCAGCCAGTGTACTTTTCCTAACCCTTCAAACGTCTTGGTCAGGCGTTCCCGCATCTCCTTTGTGATTTTCTCGTCCGGAGATAATCCAATGACTCCTTCTCCGTAAATCAGAGCTAAATTGGGCATCATGCGCACGAGGGGTGCTGCGGGAAAGTAGCGCCTGAGCGCGGCAAGAGGGGTCCCTGCTAGGATGCTTGCGATCATCGGATTTTTTTGCAGGCTAGCTTTAAGGGAGTCTGCGGCCTCTTTCAGGCTTTGTGGTTTGACTGCCAGGAGGATCATTTCCGAACCCTGCAGAGCATCCTCTAGATTTTTATAGCTCTTTCCATATCCCTTTTGGGCAAGGCGCTCTGCCTTTTCTGCGTGGTGATCATAAAGAAAGAGCGGATTTGTTTGGGAGAGGCGCTCCGCTAAGGCTGCGCCCATGTTTCCGCATCCGATGAGTGTGATTTGCATGTATTGCCGTTTTATGTTGACAAATTCATTAGCCTAAGCATAGCATCACCGCCACGAGAAGGCAAAGGGAAAGAGAGTCCGGTGGTTAGGGGAATCGCGTGTGCTTTAGGAGCTTGCTTCATCTGGGGATTGATTTTTGTCGTTCCTCAATTCATGAGCGGGTTTACCTCCGTTGAAGTCGCTCTTGGACGTTACCTGGTATATGGGATTATTTCCTCGCTGATCTTTTGTAAATCTAAGTTGCAAGGAGGCTGTCTTTATCCGCGGGCCATTTGGATAAAGGCGCTCTATTTCTCTTTACTCTCAACAGTTGGCTATTACACAGTGGTGGTCCTTGCCTTGCGTTATTCCACTCCGGCGATCTGCGCTCTTGTTTTGGGGATCAGCCCCATCACCATCGCGTTTTATGGAAATTGGAAGGAGAAGGAGACCAGATTTAGGAACTTGGTGATTCCCTCTGTTCTTATCCTATTAGGGTTGGTCGTCATTAATGTTCCGCATCTCGAAGAAACCGCCTCCATTTTCACCTATCTTTTAGGGTTGGTGTGCGGTTTTTTGGCTTTAATCGGATGGACTTGGTATGTGGTGGCCAATTCCCGATTTTTAAAGGATCATCCTGAGGTGCGCTCTACCGATTGGTCTACCCTTGTCGGCGTAGCAGCGCTCTTTTGGGTCTTGATATTTGCCCTGTTTTTAGGTGTGTTTTTTGATGGTCAGCTCCAGGTGGAAAAGTTTCTTGCGCCGAGCCTGGAGTTAACAAAATTTGTCATCGGGAGCGCTATCCTGGGTCTTCTCTGTTCGTGGGTCGGCGCTTTTCTATGGAATCAGGCAAGCCTATGGCTGCCTGTTTCTTTAGCGGGGCAATTGACCATTTTTGAGACGCTATTCGGAGTCCTATTCGTCTATCTGCTCGAACGGCAAATGCCCCCTCTGATGGAAAGCATCGGGATCTTCATTTTATTAATCGCTATTGTGTACGGCATTCGATCGTTTGCAAGGTCAGTAAAGTTTCCCGCCGATGGCAGCGTCTGATTTTTCGGGAACCACCAGGATGGTTTGGTGATTTTCGTCCGGAACTCCTAAGGTGAGAACCTCGGAGATAAAGGGACCGATCTGTCTGGGTGGAAAATTAACGACGGCTAGGACTTTTTTTCCAAGGAGTTCCTCTTTTTTATAGTAGTGGGTGATTTGGGCGCTGGAGCGTTTTTTTCCAATGGACGGCCCAAAATCGATCGTGAGCTTGTAGGCGGGCTTACGCGCTTCCGGGAAGTCCTCCGCTTCTACGATAACGCCCACGCGAATATCTAATTTTTGAAAATCGTCGATCGTAGCCATAAGCTCCCTCTTTGGAAAAATAGTTTATCTTTTTGTCCGCTTATAGTACCTTCATCTATGAATTTCGCAAAGCAATAAACAAGGAGAAAAACGATGTTATATAGATTCTTAGGCTTTTTTTTAGCGATGGCCCCCTTTGCGGTGAATGCGGAAATGGGTAAACCTGCGGAATCGGCCCATAAACAAGTGACTGCCGACGAGCTCAAGTCTTGGTATGACCAAAAGAAGGTCATGGTTGTACTAGATGCCCGCACTAAACCCTACTTCGATGGCAAGCTGCTCCCTCAAGCAAAATGGCTTTCTGCAGAATCCAGCGAACAAGAAATACAAGAGGCGGTCCCTTCAAAAGATAGCCTCGTCGTGGTGTATTGTTTCAGCGCAACCTGTCCAGCGAGTGGATGGCTTTATGATAAACTCGCATCGATGGGTTACACGAATGTGTATGAATACCACGAGGGGATTCAAGGGTGGACAAAAAGAGGCTTTCCGATCACTAACGCGAAGCAATAAGAATTTTATAATCCCGTTTCTGACAATTTGTTTAGGGCTCCTACGTGGCCTTGCGCTGCAGCCTGTCTATAATGGTAGGCTGCAAGTGCTAGGTCTATTCCTAATCCATATCCTTCGACATAGCAGTTGCCTAAATGATATTGAGCAGAAGCATAGCCCGCCGCGGCTGCTTGTTGAAACCAGTGAATGGCTCGGGAATTATCTTGCTCCACTCCCAGCCCTACGAGATAACAGAAGCCTAGTGTGGTATGGGCGAGGAGATCTCCTTGTTTAGCCTGCTCGGTCAGCTGGACAATGACATCTTGAACGGATGCGAAGAATTCGCGCCTGGATCCCTTCCGAATTAGAGAAGCTTTTAAGAAAAACATGAACCCATAGATGTTTCCTAAACGACAGGCCTCTTGGTAATATTTTTCTGCTTGCTCGATATCTCTTATCCAGTTGCTATTTTGGAAATGTCCCTTCTCATAGCTTAAGCCAAGCACGCAGAAAAGGGTGCCTCGTTGAGTATAAGAAAGATCTTGGGAAAGAGCCTCTAATGCCACTGCAGCCGCCCGAGAGAGCTCTCTTTTTGTGCCCAAGCCGTTGCAAAGGCAGTGGGCGACATCCACAAGCGCGGGTGTGTAGCCTGCGCGGGCAAGTTCTTCGTAAAAAGCAAAAGCTTTGGCGAGATTGTGAGGGGTGCCTTGCCCCATTTCGCATTGTTTAGCTTCTGCATATTTTTGTCTAAGGAGGGCAATCGCTTTCTCTTCCGTCTCATCGATGCGGTAGTCAGGCTGAATGGACCATGGATAAATGGATGAGGAGGTTGGGTCGATGCGATACATGGTTTGCCTGTGGTATTGCTTAATTTTAAGGGGTGTTTTGTCATTCATTTTTCAATCTAACATTTTTAAAATAAGATATTTAACCACAGAGATCACAAAGAGCACAGAGGAAAGAAAAAAGTTCTTAATCTCTGTGCTCTTTGTGATCTCTGTGGTTAAATATCTTGTTGTTAATAAGTTGTATATTGAAAACCAATTACGCAACAGCCATTTTAAGACAAAAAGTCTACTGAGGATCAGGATTTTCGGTCTAGTTCAGAATTGCGCTTTAGAATAAACTTCTCTAAATTTTAGAGGCGCCAGGGTGGATCAACAGAATCAAAAGAAACGAGAGTTGAGAGCCGTTTCTTTGGCTGCTCAAAAACAGATGGCGGAATGGGTATCGCTAAAAGATGAGATTGTACAGCCGATTAAACAAATTGCGGGGGTGGATATGAGCAACACCCCTTTCGATCCTGAGCAGATGGTTTTTGGAGCGGTGGTCGTCGCCTCTTACCCCTCCTTGGCCATCGTGCATACGGCAACGCAAGCGAACCGAGAAACCTTTCCCTACATTCCAGGCTTGCTGGGGTTTCGAGAGGTGCCGACCTTCATGCGCGCCTGCAATCGATTGCCCCAGCTTCCCGATATCTTGATGGTCGATGGCCACGGGGTGAGCCATCCTAGAGGGCTCGGGGTAGCCAGCCATTTAGGCGTTGTATTGGACATTCCGACCATCGGCGTCGCCAAGTCGATCTTGGTAGGCAGCCCCGCAGAGCCTCTTGCAGAAGAGGCGGGGAGCATGGTCCCTCTTCTGTGGAAAGGAAACGAGATAGGGATGGTGGTGCGTACGAAGAAACGATGCGCTCCTTTAATCGTTTCAGCCGGCCATCAGATCACCTTAAAAACCGCGGTCTCCTTGGTGATGGGGTGTCTAAGAGGGCGCCGTCTTCCAGAACCTATCCGCTATGCCCATCTGGCGGCTAATGCATGCCGGAGGGATTTTCAGACCACAAGCGCAAGAAGGAGCGAGCCTTGATCCCCTCTCTGATCCGCTACCACAAATATCTGATCCTCTTTAGCGTAGCTGCTGCCATCGTGCTGGGCATTTTGATCCCCGCTCTCTTTGAGCCTATCCGATTCTTAGGCGATCTGTTCATCAATTTACTGAAACTATTTGCTCTTCCTTTGATCTGCTCTGCTCTGATTGCCGCTCTAGGGGAGCTCTCGGGAAACGCCTCCACCCTCAAATCCCTCTCTAAAAAGTGGATCGGCTACATGCTTCTCAGCGAAGTCATGGCCATCTCCATCGCCTTAGTCCTCTTTAACCTGCTGCGCCCAGGGGCGGGATCTAATCCAGGTTTAATCTTAAACGGGCAGCCTCACCAAATGGCCGACCACCCAGACTTTGGATTTACCCAGTTTATCCTTTCGATCTTCCCCGACAATGTGTTCTACTCGCTGACCAATTTCGAACTGCTTCCTGTCGTGATCTTTTCGATTATGTTCGGCCTCGGCTGCAGCTTGGCCGGAGAAGTCGCCAAGCCGATGATCCAGCTTGCGGTCAGCATCCGCGAAGCCTCTAGCAAGTGCCTTCATGGGGTGATGCTCCTTGCGCCCATCGGCATTTTTGCGCTTGTAGGAGGGGGCGTCGCCCAATCCCACCTCAGCGGCGATCTAAAGGAGAATTTTTCCGCTCTGCTCGCTTTTGTCAGCGTGCTCGTCTTCGGGCTCTTTTTACACGGCCTCTGGCAGCTGCTTTTGGTGGCGATTGTATCCAAGCAAAAGATCTTCCACATCCTCCAGCAGAGTTTACCGGTTTTCTCGACGGCTTTTGGCACATCTAGCTCCGTAGCTACTCTGCCCGTGGCGATGCATACAGCCGATCTGCTCAAATCCAAGCCCTTTGTCACGCGGTTCATGCTTCCCTTATGCGCATCGATCAACGTCGGGGGAATGATGATGTACGAAATGGCCGCAGCCCTCTTTTTTTCACAGATGCTCGGCATCGATCTCTCGATCTCTCAGCAAATCTTGCTGGCGATTGCATGCATTCTGGGAGGGATGGCGGAAGGGGGCATCCCCGAAACCAGCATGGTCAGCTTGGTGGTGGTCTTCAGAATCGTCCATATCCCCTTGTCGGCCATCACGATCTTATTGCCCCTCGATCGGATCATCGACCGTCTGCGCACGGTGATCAATATCTTCGGCAACATGTGCGGAGTCATTTTGGTCAGTCAATGGATTTCTCCTAAAAAATCTCCCGAGAGCCAACCTGCGCAAGAATCGCTATTGCAGTAACTTTTTTCGATACACAGCCAGCGCAAGAGCTGCACCCAAGAGCATAATCGATCCCCCAATCCAAAATACCCATACCGGGTGGGCTCCGACGAAAGAGCCTGCGCAGAGGGGGCTGATCACAAGAGCGGCCGCATTGACAGCGCTCAAGATGCCGAGAGCCTCTCCCTGAATTTGGGGCGATGCTTGGTTTGAAACGACAGAGGTGCATGTCGGCGTGACGAAAGCGACGAAGAAGCAGAGGGGAATCAAACCTCCCCAAATGCCAGCGCCGGTAGCGGGAAGGATCAACAGCATCGCCGCTGTCAACAGGTTGCCGGCAAAGAAGAGGGTTTCTGCTTTGAATTTTCGAAGGAAGGGCCTGATCAATAGGCCCGTGCTCAACGCGTACAGCGCACCCATCGTCCCATAAAAAAATCCTAGCTTTGAAGAGGAGAAGTGGAGGCGTTGAATCAAATAGACCGGCGAGAATTCAAAATAATAGCTCCAGGAAAAGTTATGTAAAAAGGAGACAAAAATCAGGGTGCGGATTCCCCGCATTTCAACCAGTTTTTTCAGCTGTAAAAAGCCGCTCTTCCAGCTGATTTTTCGATATAAACGGGTGAAGAGAGTTTCTTGGAACAAGGCAAAGGTCAGAAGGAGGTTGATGGCGACAATGCAACCAGCGGCCCAGAAGGGGAGTGTATAGCCCCAAGGAAGAAGGATCCCGCTCATGAGGGGGCCAAAGGTAAAACCGATTCCCGACGCCATGCTATAGAGCCCGAAGTTTTTTGTTTTTTGCTGAGGGGAGCTTAAGTCGGCAATCGTCGCCTGGACGATCGACATGTTGCCGGAGCCAAATCCAACAACTGCGCGCGAAAGAAAGAGGAAATAGACATTTTGAAACGCTACGCCGCCCAGCCCGATGAGATATCCGATCAGCCCGATCGATTGGCTGATCAGAAGTGGGTGCTTGCGCCCGCGGTGATCTGAAATCGCTCCCCAAAGGGGAGAGCTAAAGAACTGCATGAGGGGAGTGAGCGCGATTAAGATCCCCAAATAAATCCCTCGCCTCTCGCTGGACACATCCGGAGGCAGCAGGGAAAAAGAGGTGTCGAATAGCATCGACGAAAACAGGGGATAGACCATCCCGATCCCCATCAAATCGATGAAGGCAACCAGAAGAGCGATGTAAAAGGAGCGTTTCATGGATCCAACCAAATTTTCACATGCTCGATGACAAAATCAGCTCTTTTTTCGACGCTGATTTTGGGCACTTCGATCAGTTCTCTGCCATTTTCGAGGTAGACGTTGATCAGGTTATCATAGCCTTGAATGGCTTCTTCGTACGTCTGCTTCCTTTCCGCATCCGAGCAATAGATTTCCTTCCAGGGCGGCAGGACAAATACTTTATTGTGATAGAGAAGCCTTTGGGCCGCATGCTGCAGTTCTTTGGACGGCTCTGTTTCTGTTAGGTAGTCATAGGCGACTAAATCGAGAATATCCCGATCGAAAAAGGTGATTTCTTCCCTATGCTGCATCGCTTGTGCGTAAGTGTCTATAAATCTTGCGAGCATCAGCTGTTTAAAGCGGTTGAGGTTGTTCCAAGGAACGCCGTCGCCATGGATTTTCATTTGCTCTTGGATGATCTGTCTTGCAATTTCTTCCACGCAGCGATAACCTCGCTTTTTGAGCTCGTCAATTAAGGCGGTTTTCCCCGAGCCCGCAGCGCCTGTGATGACAAAAAATGGATTGTTTTGCATGGTGTTATTGAAAGAGAAATTTATTATAAGCTTAGAGACTGTCGTTGAAATTAAGCTTCTGTCGATTTTCGGGTTCTTTTGAGCCGATTTTCGATTTGTTTTTTGGGGATAATATCAACATGCGTATATTACCCCCAAAAAATAAATCGAAAATCGGCCAAAATAATCCCCAAAATCGACGAAGCCTTAATTCAACGACAGTCTCTTAAAGGAAGATTTATGCGAGCTGTTTATATTGAAGCGTTTGCTTCTCAGGGCAATATAAAAATAGGTCAAATTCCCAAGCCGGAGCCCAAGGAGGGAGAGGTTTGCATTGCGGTCTCTTATGCAGGCGTCAATCCCGTAGATGCTAAAATTGCGGAAGGACTCTTGCAATCGCGAATGCCGCATCAATTTCCTCTGATTCTCGGATGGGAAGCGTCGGGCGCCATCCATTCTGTGGGCAAACAGGCCGCTGGATTCAAAGCAGGAGATCAAGTCTATGTGTACTGCCGCAAGCCCATTCTGCAATGGGGCTGTTGGGCAGAGTATTTTGTTGTTCCTGCTGAATCTGTCGCTTTCATCCCCAAAACGCTTTCGATGGCGGAGGCCGCTGCGGTTCCTCTGACGGGACTCACCGCATGGCAAGCGCTGTTTAAAAAAGCGGAGCTGAAATCGGGAGAGCGGATCCTCATTCATGCAGGCGGAGGCGGGGTCGGCGGTTTTGCGATTCAATGGGCGAAATGGTGCGGCGCTCAAGTCATCACGACAGCTAGCGCTTCCAAGTTCGCCTATGTCAAATCGTTCCATCCCGATGAAATCATCGATTATCAGAAAGAAAGTTTTGTCGATCAGATCAAAAAATCTCATCCCGGCGGCATCGATGTGGTTTTGGATACGATGGGAAAATCGGTGTATAAACAGAGTTTCGAGGTTCTGAAACCGGGAGGCCGGATTGTCAGCATTCTAGAACAGCCGGATGCAGAATTAGCCGCCCGATTTCAGGTGCGCGCGGAATACCTTTTTGTCGAACCCAATGGAAAACAGCTGGGAGAGATCGCTCAGGTGTTTGAAAGCGGCAAAGCAAAACCGCCTCAAGTTCACGTGTTTCCCCTCGATCAAGCGAGCCAGGCGATGGACGAGATCAAAAAGGGGCACACGGTCGGGAAAATAATCCTTAAAGTTTAACTTGCTGTGAAATAAATTTTTTTCTACCATCGACCCTCATTTTTTGAGGGAGATGGATGAAAGAGGCCTCGAAACATTTATTTCTTCTTTTTCTCTTTTTTACCTCTTTTCTCCGCGCCGACTGGGACCAGCTTTTTTCCGAGGAAGAGGACCCTTCGTTATTTCACCACGTCAATGTGATCACGGGGAATCTGAACCTTTGGGTGCAGGATGCCCAGATCGAAGGGGCCAAGCCCCTTTCTCTATTCCGCACCTACACCAGCGCGGGGGCATTGGAGTCATGGAGGCTCAATAAAAAACTCAGAGAAGCGCGGGGAGGATGGTTAGTGCAGGGGGGATGGAACTTCCTTCCCCACGCGAATCTCTTAATGGAAGTTTCTCTAGAATGCAGAGACTTCCTGATTTATCTTGCGGAGCCCGGCGGCAATCTCGTCACCTATTCCTACAGTCGGAAGGAGAGGCATGGCCTCCTCATCTTTAAGCCGACCAAAGGCTTTGGACAATCCTATGGGACGTTAAGCGCCAAGGCAAACATCGGCAACAATGTCCTGGAGTTGCACCTGGACAAGGGGGAGGCTTTGCTGCTGCTTCCCAATGGGGGATCGCGCGTGTATGTCGGGCAAAAGCTCCACCGCTGGGGCCTCGACATGCTGAAAAAGACGAGAAAAAAAGCAGAGGGCAAATTGTTTTACCGCCTCGTTAGGGAGGTGCTGCCCAGCGGACACAAGGTTTGTTATTCCTATGACCATAAAGAGCGCCTGGTGCATGTCGCTCTGATGAACCCCGCCGAAACGAAGACCTATGCGTGGATGCACATAGATCTCATCCAAAAAAAATCCCCCATCGTATTCGGAGTGAGAACCTCCGATGGAAAATCGTTCCGCTACAAGACCACGCCATTTAAGGAGGTCGATTACATCTGCGATGTGGAGAACTCCTCTCGAGCGCACGAAACGATCGGGTACACCACGGGGCGCAAGGGGATCTCTGCGCGCATGCAGTGGATGAGATTGGGAGGCAAACTCCAGTTCGAAGCGAGTTATCATCTGCCTCCCAATCGAAAAAAAGAGGACAAATGGGCGGAGCGGCCTCACAAGAGACCCGTGCATGCCGATAAAGTGAGCTCCCTGCAAGCCGATCTCGGCCCTCAAGGAGAGATGGTGACCTTCGCGCGGTTCTCCTATGAGCCGGGGAAGACGGAGGTCCGGGATAGCGATGGCCTGTTGACCCGCTATACCCATGATGCCGGGCTATTGACATCGATCGCGTATTACAATGAACGGGATCAAGTCGTTTCCCTATTAAAGTTCCTCTGGGAAGGGGAGCGCCTGAAGGCCAAGGTGATGTTGAATGGCCAGTCGCAGGCCCTTTTTTCCAGAGTCTTTGAGTACGATTGCGTGGGCAATGTGATCCGAGAAACGCTTTGGGGATCGTTGATCGGCGCAGCGGCAGGGCCTTTTGGATTGAACCAGGATGGCTCTCTTGCAGGCGCCGAACACTATTCCAAACGCTATACGTATCTGCACCGTTTTAATCTTCCCCTGTTGGAAGAGGAGGATAGCGGCCTCAGCTATCGCTATGAGTACAAAGCCGGCACAGATCTTCCCGCCGCCAAGTTCACTTATTTCGAAGGGCGGATTTTAAGCAGAGAGTTTCTCTTTTACAATGAGGACCATCTTCTGATCGCCGAAATCGTCGATGACGGAGATGCCGCCGATCCGAATCACCTAAGCCGCGTCACCCAGCGGCGGATCAAACGCTACGATCCCGATCCCGACTCCGGGCTGCTCCGCACCCTGACCGAGTCTTACTGGGATAGCGCTTCCCAAAGGGAGACCCTCCTGAAGAAAACCGGTTATGCCTATTCTGCAGAACAGCGTGTAGTGAGAGAGGACGTGTACGATGCCGAGGGGATCTGCCGCTATGCGATCCATACCGATTACGATGCGCAAGGGAGGGTCATCCGCAAGACCACCCCCGTCGGTCAAGAAAACACCTGGCGTTACGACGCATGGGGCAATCTCCTGACAGCAAAAGAGGTCTCCTTGCCGCAAAAAATCTTCACCTATGACGTCGCCGGCAGACCCGCATCGGTGGAAGAGTGCGATTCTTTGGGCGTCATCAAGAAAACCCTCACTTTCTATGACGCCAAAGGAAATCTGCGCCGGCAAATCGACTCGAAGGGAAATGCGATCGCCCAGGCCTACGATCCCTTTGGCAGGTGCATCCGCACGGAATTTCCCTCTGCTCTCGACGAACGGGCCGCTCCCTATACCCCTACCGTCTTTTTCACCTATGATGTGCAGGGCAATCTCTCCTCCACTGCTGTAGACTGCGGGGGAACGACCCAAACCAAATACAACACCTTGAGAAAACCCGTTCAGCTCATCCAACCCGATGGAACGAGCCTGCGGCATTTCTATTCTCCGCATGGCGCCCTGATGCAGACCCTCTATCCGGAGGGAACCCGGATCGATTATCTCTACGATCCTCTGCAACGGATCACCTCCAAAAAAATCTATTCCCCAGAAAATGAACTTCTCTCTGTAGAGACGTGGACCTACGATCCCTTCCAGCTCCTCTCTTATACCGATCCGAACGGCCTCGCGACCCATTACATTTACGATGGCGCAGGCAGGAAAATCGGCGAACGGGCCGAAGACCGCCAGATCTCCTACGCTTACGATGCGCTCGGCAATCTCGAAAAGACGCTCGAAGGGGAGATCGCCCACATCCAGATCCACGATCCCGCGGGAAGAATCATCGAGGAATGGGAGGAAACGACGGGAGGAAAAATCGAAAACCGGATGTGGTTTTCCTATGACGAAGAGAATAGGAAAACAGAAGCCCTCCGGACCACTTCCCAAGGAAAAGCGGTCGACCGATTCCTGTACGACAGGGAAGGGAGGCTGAGCGAGCACATCGATCCCCACGGGAACAGCGCGAAAATTTTCTATACAGATGGCGAAATCAACGCGCTCGGACAGCGCGTGTTGCAAAAGAGGAGCATCGATCCGCTAGGCAATGAGACCTTGGAAACGCACGACGCCCAGGATCGCCTCGTGCGGCGCGAGCGGAAAGACCCTCAGGGGCACACCGTCTCAGAGGAAAAACTATTTTACGACAAGGCAGGCAACCGGGCTAAAAGGATTTCAACGGTCTATCACGCCTGTGTTCCCAAGCATCAACTCTCTGTCGAGTGGGATCACGATCTCATGGGCAGAGTTCTCGAGGAAAAAGAAGGGAGCGATAAGATCACCTGTTTCTCCTATGACGACAGGGGGCGGATCACAAGGAGCCTGCTGCCCGGCGGCGTCGCGATCGATTTCGTGTACGATGGGCTCGATCGTCTTCTAGAGAGAAAAAGCTCCGACGGCACGATCCATGACCAGTATGCCTATGAGAGCGGCCCCGAACCCGTCCTCGTGCGCGATCTGATCCGTCATACGCTGCTGCAGCGCACCTACAATGCGTTTGGCGAGCTTGTGAAAGAAACCTCGCCCTATGGCCTTACCTCCGCATGGGACTATGACTCGCAGGGCAGGTGCACGGCCTACACTCTGCCCGATCTCTCTTCTATCGTTTACTCCTACCGGGACAGCCATCTTGCCGAAATCTCCAGACTCTCTTCCCAAGGATACCTTCTTTACACGCACGGCTACCGCGCCTTCGATCCCAATGGACATCTCGAAGAAGAAGAGCTGATCCACCGGACAGGCTCCCTCCACACCGCCCGCGATCTCTTGGAAAGGCCGGTCCACCAGAGCTGCCCTTTCTTAACCCAGAGCGTCTCTTATGGCCCCTCCAACCTCGTCACCTGCATCGAAAGCTCCCTATGCGGAGACGCCGCCTATGCGCACGATCCTCTGGGACAATTGATCCAAGAGGGTTCCCGGAGCTATACCTTCGATTCCCTCGGCAACCCCACCGGATGCACAGTCAACGAGTACAACCAGATCATCGAGGCGCCCAGCTGCCTCCTCAAGTATGATCCGAACGGCAATCCGATCCAGCGGATCTCATCTGCCGGGATCGCCGCGTACACATACGATGCCCTCAATCGGCTCGCCTCTGTAACGGAGCCAAGCGGGAAAATAACCCGCTATGTGTACGATGCCTTCAACCGCCTGATCGCGCAAGAGTCCGATGGCACTCAGCTCCTCTATCTCTATGACAAAGAACAAGAGATCGGCGCCATGGATGCTCAAGGCGCCCTTCTTCAACTCAAAATCATTGGGCTGGGGACCCAAGCAGAGGTCGGAAGAGCCGTTGCCATCGAAATCGCCGCCATCGCCTATGCCCCTCTGCATGATTTTCAAGGCAACATCATCGCGCTCCTCTCTTCCGACCTCCGGATCGCCGAATCTTACCGGATCGACGCCTTCGGCCGGGAGGAGACCTCCTCTTCGCCTGTAAATCCCTGGAGATTTTGCTCGAAAAGATCTCTAAGCGGCCTTGTTTTCTTTGGCCAGCGCTTTTATGATCCCTCTCTCGGAAGATGGCTCACCCCCGATCCTTCCGGGTTTGCCGACGGGCCTAACCTCTATGCCTATGTCCTCAACAGCCCCCTAAACCGGCTTGATCTCTTCGGCCTCGATTCCGATCCCCGCTTTTTTCCTCAAGAAATGCCCCGGATGGAAGTGCCCCTGCATAGAATCATCAGCGCCAGCGTGATGCCCTTCAGCGTGAATCTGCCCTCCCGAGGATTTATTTCAGGCACCCCTGTCGACTGGGTCATCTACTGCAGCCATTGGAAGAAACTGCAGTTCACGCCTCAAGAAAGACAACTAGGCATGGTCAATATCGCCGATCATTTTCAAGAAATCATTCCCGCCAAAGGCAACATGATCGGGCTAATCACCACCATCAATGGCATTCGCACAAGCAGAAAAGAGTTCAGCAAAAACGTCGGCTCGCTTGCCCACATGATTCCCGAGGGAACCCTCACCATCGGCCTCCGCAATCCCACCAAAGGGATTTTCAAGGACTGCATGAGAACCGTTCAAGAACGGGACGGCAAGGAAACCCCGATCGTCGTCCTCACCCGGCAGTTCATGGTAGCCATGTCCGATATGCTCTATAAGATTAACCCCAACCTGCTCTGGGCCCACTTCGCCCACAGCGAAGGCGGCCTCATCACCCGCAATGCCATCCAAGGAATGACCGACGACCAGCGTGCCCGGCTCCAAGAGCAACTCCATTGCCTCGGCATGGGCTCCGCCAAGCCGATTCCCTCCGAATATGGCTATAAAATAGCGAATGTCTATTCTGAAAAGGACTTTATTACCGGATGGTTTGCATTAAAATACCGCAATAACCCAAAATATGATGTCCGATTTGTTCGTTGCCGCTCAAGTTGGTCTGAAAAAACCGCTTTCTTGGCCGACCATGCCTATCGAGGTAGTACCTACCAGCAAGAACAATTTGAGTATGTCGGTGATTTAAGAAAAAAATGGGGATTTCATGATGGCAAGATGCATTAGTTTTTTTTCTCTATTTCTTTTAATGATATCTATGGGGTTTAAAGTGAATGCTAAGGACGATGATTCTCCAGCTTACGTTCGATATGTTGACGAAGTGACCTGCGCTTTTTTAAATGAGATGTACAAGGAGTATGGCTTTGAATGTGGAGCAAGCGGGGGCAGCATGCCTCATGATGTGCAAGAGATATCGGTGAAGCTTATTGCTTATCAGAGCGCAACAGTCGAAGAAGCTAGAGAATGGGTGATCAAGGCCACAGAGAGGTTCGCTCAGATTATCAATGCGCATGAAAAAATCAGGCCATTTTTAAGAGAGTATCCTTTTCCTTCGAGCCGAGCAGATGTTGCTATTTCTTTTAGAAATCCAAAAAAATCTTTTTCTCTTTCTACTAAAAATAATGTAGCGTATGTGCTTCAAGCCAGAAATAAAATCTATTATCAGGCAGAAAATCCTAATAATCCATACATGTATAGGGATATTAAAGACGAATCCTATGCAGAGGCTCTAAAAATCGTACAAAGCAATGCAGCTAAGAAAGCCTCAAAGCCGTCCCAGAATCTATAACGTCAACCGCGCTTGTTATTTTCATACTCCTGCTTTGTGATTCGATAAAGCAGATGGAGCCGGAGAGGATGCTCAGGAGGGAGCTTGGGGTGGTAAAAATCGCCTTTCAGATCGCGCGTCATCCCGATTTTTTCCATGACCCGTATAGATCTAGCGTTGGCAGGAACGGTAAAGGAAACGATTTCCTGAAGACGGCACTGCGTAAATCCAAACTCGAGCACGGCTAGGGCCGCTTCTGTGGCGTAGCCTTTTCCCCAAACGCGGGAGGAAAGGCGCCATCCAATTTCCACGCAGGGGGTAAAATGGGCCTCAAAATCGGGCACATTGAGTCCGACGTATCCAATGCAGGTCGAGGTTTCTTTGAGAACGCAAGCAAAGAGCCCAAACCCGTGTTGCTGGAAGTGGCGTTGGATTTTTTCTACCATGGCCGCCGTTTCGGATGGCGTGAGCGGCTTCCGCAGGAATTGCATCACCTGCGGGTCTTGGTTGATGGCGGCAAAGGGAGGTAAGTCTTCGGGCTGCCATTCCCTTAAAATTAAATGCTCTGTTTCAATGGATTGCATATCAAGTCTTTCATGTAGAGTTCCATTTGATAGTGGGGGACAGGATGCCAGCTGGCGATAAATTCTCCCACAATCTTAAAGCCTGCTTTCTGATAGACGTGGATAGCTCGCGCGTTGGTGGCTTCAGGATCTATCAACACCTTTTCTACCTGCAAAAAGTGGGTGAGTAAAAATTGTTGAATCATAGGCACCGCAAGACCTTTTCCGAGGTAATTTAAGTCGCAAATGAACAAATCCAGGGTGATCGCATCATCCCCGTGAGGAGCCGTGATCAAAAAGGCAAAGGGGGTCTCTTTATGGTATCCTATCCAGTAGGTGGTCGAAGAGTCCCCTTGGAAAAAGGCTTCTAGCCCGTTGAGGGTATTTTGAAGCCCTACCCCATGGATCCATTCTTTAATATGGGGCTCTTCCAACCAGCCGTGGATGAGCTGCCGCTCGGAAGATTGGGCTGGAACAAAATGGAAAATGGAGGGGTTAGCAGGCATCGGGGTGTGTTTTTTTAAAGAGCAGGAAGGGTGGATGCATCCAGGGGTTGCGCAACGAGATGGTTAAAAAGGTTTTCCAGGATGCAAACCATGTGTTCGTAGTTCAACGCATGAAAATCGTGCGCGAGGATCTCTTGAGGGGTTTGGATATATTTTCCTGGAAAAAAGTCGCTGGAGCAGTGCTGGATCAGCTCATCGGCTATTTGCTGCGTCATCTCGGGATGGCATTGGAACCCATAGGCATGGGGCAAGTAGCGGATGATCTGGCGCGGGCATCCGGGGCTTGCAGCCAAAATCACCGATTCTTTGGTTAAGCCGGGCATATCGCTATGCCAGTGCGGCACAGAGAATGTGGGTGGCAGATTAGCCAGAAGGGGATCGCTCCTTCCTTCTTCCGTAAGCGTGATGGGGTAAATGCCCACCTCCTTGAAGGGGCTGGGTTCCGTGCGGGCTCCTAACGCTTCGCCGATGAGTTGCGCGCCGAGACAAAATCCTAGAACAGGGATTTTAGCTTGCAGTGTATTCCGAATCAGCTCGACCTCGCTTTTTAGATAAGGATATCGATCGAGATCTTGAGGGAGGCTTTGCGGCCCCCCCATGGCGATGAGGAGGGCGATATGGGGATCGAACCGAGGGATCGGGTCTCCTGCAAATCCAGAGAGATATACTTGGGTATATCCTTTTTCCAATGTCCACCCTTCGATAATCCCGGGCGTTTCAAAAGGTGCGTGAAGCAGATACAAGATTTTCATAAGCTCTCTTAGGGGATAAATCAAACCGTGTTTTCAAAGAAAGTATAGAACGGTTTGTCAATCTTTACAAGCCTTTAATTTTACTCGGCATCCATCGCTCCAGCTCTGCACCAAGCGCCTTGCTCCCATGCACTCTTCGCCCTTTCTCATGAAATAGCCTCTCGGAGGGGATCTCGGCAATGACAAGCTCCTCTTCTCCTTCTCTGCCGCGTGCGATTTCACGTCCATCGGGATCATAGATCGCGCTGTGCCCTGGGCAAATGGTGTTGCCATCATTAGCCCAAATCCAGTCAGCGGCGATGAGCCAACATCGATTTTCATGGGATCTAGCCACAAATTGACTATAGTAGGCAGGGCGTTTGGCATAGGGATGATCTAGCGCCACGCGATTACACAGAGGTGAAAAAAGAATCGCCGCTCCTTGCAGAGCCAGCAAGCGCGCAGGTTCGAAATAGTTAGTGTCTAGGCAGATCACCACGCCGAAAGCGATCCCTTTACTCTTGAAGGATGAAAAACCTGTGCCCGATGTAAAATAGCTGTGGTAGAGGTAGTGCTTTCTCTGCACTCCAAGAAGCTTCCCATTTTCCACAATGGCAGCTGAATCGAAAACACGATCTCCTTCCCGCTCGTTAAAACCGACGATAAGGGTTGCGCTGGAATCTCCAAAAAGCTCCAGCCACTCTTCAAAAGCAGCATCTCCCACTACCAACGCGTTTTTGCGCGCGAGCTCTTCTTGAGCATAATAGCCGGTCAAAAAACCTTCGGGAAAGCAGAGAAAATCGATATGCGCCGCTTCAGCTCTCGCCACAATGTATTGCAGTTGAGCCTTGCGCGCTGGCAGTTCAGAAGCTGGAGTGCATTGATAGGCCGCAACCTTAATTTGCTTTCGAGATAGGCTCATAGCGGGTGGATCACTTCATACTTCAATTGCACTAAACCGCTAGGATAAGATCGAGTGGATACAAGGCGGCATTTGTGTTCCTTGTCCATCGCGCTAAAGAGGGGGATTCCCGCTCCCAAGACGATAGCGATGATGGATAGCGTGATCTCATCCACCAGTCCTGCCTCTAAGAATTTAGACACTGTGATCCCTCCATCTACCCATATATGCCGGATACCCTCAGAATGCAGCATGGATGCTAGATCGGTAAGCGGTCCGCAAAATCGCTCCGCTTCCTTTCGAACCTCTTTTAAGCTGTGGCTAAGAACGATCACTCTCTTTCCCTGATAGGGCCATTGATCAAAGCCGGAAACGACCTCGTAGGTGTTCCTGCCGAGAACTAAGGCATCGATGCTATTCATAAACGCCTTAAAACCATAATCCTCATCGCCTGTATGGCCATACTCCAGCCAATCGAGGCCTCCGTCTTTGCGGGCGATGTATCCGTCGAGGCTCATGGCGATGTAGATCGAAATTTTCGGACGGTTTTTTTGGGGCATCAGATATTTTTACCCATCTCGATATCTCGCGGATCCATTTGGTACCCATCGGGATCAGGGAACGGCATTTGCCCATACCCGTGATGGCAATAGAACGGAGATGCTTCCTGTGAGGAGTGAACGCATACTTGTTTAAAGCCTTTGTGTTGTAACCAGCGCTCGCAAAGTTGTAAAAATTTGCTTTCCCATCCAAGGTTGCGATGGGGTTCATCGATCACGATCATGCGTAGTGCGGCTCTCTGTTCCTGCCAAAGCTGGAGATGGGCATAACCGATGATTTCTTCATTTTTATAAAACACAAAATGGATGTGATCTTTGCGCTCGAACGTCCAGGTATAGGGATCCGGTTTTGAGTTAAAAAAGTATTGCCCGCGTAATTTGCGCACCGCAGACCATTCTCGATCGGTCAATGCCTGTACCATGCGCCATCCCTCAAAACCATCCTTTCGGTCGATGCTCGCAACAAAGGCGTCTTTCCCATTGCAGTAACCCATGATATCCTGGGAAAATTGTGCCGCTAATTCTTCTTTGAGCTTAGCATAATTTTTAGCGTCATCCGGATGCGAGCGCATCCAATCCCGAAACTTCAAGTACCTGCTGATTTCTGGATCGCCTTCCTGATACACATGGACGTGGGTCCTCACATTCTGCTCTTTTTGAAAATAGCGCCTGAAAGCAATCCCGTATTCGCCTTTCGCTTCGTATCCCAGGGATTCCATGGCTTTTGCCGCCTGATCGACCTCTTGAATATCTCTGACTACAGGAAGCATGTCGATGATCGGTTTTGCGCTTAACCCGGGTACAGAAGTGGAACCGATATGATGAATAACGATGCAGTTGCTGCCCAGAGCGCGTTTGATCCGTTCTGCCTCTGCAGCGAATATTTCCGGCCACTCGGAGTTGTAGGGGACCACTTCGACGATTTTTTTCATCGCTCATCTCATGGTTTTACAGCGATGCAAGAGATTTCAATCAAACTATCCAAGGGCAATCTAGCTACTTCTATCAGGACTCTAGCCGGTTTAATGGAATGGGAAAATTTCTCGGCATAAATCGAATTAACAGTTTGGAAGTGGCTCATGTCTTTCAAGTAAATTTCTGTCTTTACGACATTCTCCAGGCTTAGACCACCTGCTTTCAAAATGGCTTCGATGTTCTCCAAGACTTGTCGTGTTTGTCCCTCGATGGTCTGTTCGATAATTTTCCCGCTTTTCGGTTCGATAGGAATTTGTCCGGAGACGAACACAAACCGATCAAAAATCACAGCTTGAGAATAAGGGCCGATGGCTGCAGGGGCTTCATCGGTCTCAATTTTTTGAAGAGCCATAGCATCATCCTTTTGCGATATGGGCGACTTCTTGGCAGAAGCGCTCGATTTCTTCTTCGGTGTTGTAGTAGTGCACGGAAGAGCGGACAAGATCTGCTAATCCGCGTTCCTCTAAATCAAGCCGTGCGTATTCCGCAAGGGATACAGAAGTGTTGATTCCTTTTTGGCGCAGTTTTTGAGACACTGCTTCCGCCCCGATCCCCTCGATGGTAAAAGTGACAATACCGCATTTCTTCTCTCCTAAATCACGAACGATGACTTTCGGAATGAGGGAAAGCTGCGCACGCAGACGGGAGGAGAGGAGGTGAATTCGATCCCAAATGTTCTCTAATCCCCAGGAACACGCATACTCGATGGCGCTCTTGAGCCCGATCATGTTGGAATAGTTGCGCTCCCAAGTCTCAAAACGGGTCGCATCTTTGTTGATTTGGTACTGATTCAGGCTAACCCAAGGAGCGGCATGTAAATCTAGGAAAGGGGGTTCTAGCTGATCGATTTTGGATTGTCTGACATATAGGAAACCTGTTCCTCGAGGAGCGCGAAGATATTTTCTTCCTGTGGCGCATAACGCATCGCACTGGATTTTTTCGACATCGATAGGCATTTGACCAACGGATTGAGTCGCATCGAGAAGATAGAAAATTCCTTTTGCTTTTGCAATTTTTCCAACAGATTCCGCTGGATTGATCAACCCTCCTTGAGTAGGCACATGGGTAATGGCGATGAGTTTCACACTTGGGTTGATCATTTGCTCTAAAGCAGAGATGGAGAGTTGGCCCTGTGCATCATCGGGGATCACTTCGATAGCGGCGCCCGTTTTTTTTGCTATTTGCAGGAAGGCGATGTAGTTGCTCGCATACTCTGCTTTTGCTGTAAGGATGCGATCGCCTGGCTTGAAAGGGAGAGCGTAGAACACCATATCCCAAGCACGGGTCGCATTTTCAAGATAGGCAATTTCCTTTGGAGTGCAGTGGATTAGTTTTGCTGCTGCTTCGTAAAATTGCTGAATCGTTTTTTTTGCCGCTTCAGCGGCTTCGTATCCGCCCATTTCAGTTTCAAGTTGAAAATGGGCATTGACAGCTTCAATCACCGGGGTAGGGATAAGAGCGGCGCCTGCGTTGTTGAAATGTAGAACCTTGGTACAACCAGGGGTCTCTTTTCTAGCTCGAACGACATCCAATGGCATAGGCTATTTCCACAGAGAAAATTTGCGGGTGAGTTCTGAGACTTTGTCCCAGGGACCAAAGAGAATGATTCCGTAGTAAACGAGGTCGTCCTCCTTTGTCTGTTTTGTGCGCTCTAACTGTTCAAGATAGCTTCCTACAGTCATGGTATCGGTGAAATCGACGAATGGAATTCCAGATTCCCTTGCAAGCTGTCTTAAGCTTTTGATTTTGTTTGAATTAGCCTTTAAAATCATGAAGGGCATCTCAGAAATGAAGGAGTGGCTATTGCCGTCGGCGTCCACGTAATTTGTGAGTCGAAGAGGGTCTTTGCCAATTTCCGAGCCAAACCCAATACACATATGAGCCAGCGCATTCATCAGAATGCCTGGTTCGATCTTTTCGTTCATCACGGCGACTAGTTTATTGGGAAATGGCGTAATTTGTGTCATAACTTCTTCGGGTTAAAATAGTTCTAGTTCATGCTATCGGCCAGCAATAGCACCGCTATCGCTTGATCATAGCAAAGTGATAGCAGGGTTCCATCCACTTTTCAATTGTTTTCTAATTGCGCGTAAGTTCTTAAATACGATAATCTTGCGTAAAAAATCGAATAATATATAGATTTTTTAAATCTTTTAATGGTCTGGTTATGAGATTTTTTCTCTTTAACTATTGCTGTTTGGTCGAAAATCAGCTAAAGTAAGGTTATATTGAGAGAAATTATCTCTAAAAGGAGTCTCCTCATGCTGATTCGATTTTCTATTGAAAATTGGATGTCTTTCCAAACCAAAGCGACGTTCTCATTGATAGCCAGCCGTGAGCGTCAACATGGGGAGCGCATCCCTAAAATAGACAAACCCAAGTTGGGGGTTCTGCCCGTTGCGGCTGTATACGGAGGAAACGCGTCTGGGAAAACCAATCTTTTTAAGGCTCTGCATTTTGCAAAAAGACTAATCGTTAAAGGGACCCAGCCTGATAATCTAATCCCTGTAGATACCTTTAGGCTTGGAAACGCACAAAAAGTCGAACAGCCAGCGCATTTTGAGTTTGAACTGCTGATCGATGAAACAATTTATGCGTTTAGCTTTTCTGTGAATCGGAAAACCATTTTAGAGGAAAAATTGGTGCATATTTCCGGTAATAGAGAAAAGATACTTTATCATCGAGTATCTGGAGAGTCTCATTTCGATTCCTCTTTGAAGGATGACAAATCCCTTCTTTTTGCTTTTAAAGGCACCCGCGATAATCAGCTTTTCCTCACCAATTCAGTTTCCCAAAAAATAGATGCTTTCAAGCCAGTGTATGATTGGTTTAAAGATACATTGGAACTCATTGCACCCGATTCTAGGTTTGAACTTTTTGAGCAATTTTTGGATGAAAGGCACCCCTTGTACGGGACGATGAACAAGATGTTATCCCAATTAGATACAGGGATATCGCACCTGGGCGGGGAAGAGATTTCCTTTGAAAATCTCCCATTGCCTGAACCGATAAAGATGAAGTTAAGAGAAGAATTGGCAGAGAATGCGACTGTTAGATTACTAGCTGAACCACTGAATGAGCGTTTTATCGTAACCCGAAAGAATGGCGAACTGATCTCAAAAAAACTAGTCGCGTATCATTTAAATTCGGATGGTTCAGAAACGAAGTTTGATATGAGACAAGAATCGGACGGCTCGCAACGAATCATCGATCTTCTTCCTGCTTTTTTAGAGTTATCTGCAGCTCAATCTAAAAAAGTCTACGTGATCGATGAGGTAGATAGAAGTTTACATACATTGCTGATCAGACGCCTTCTCGAAGGCTACCTTGCGAAGTGTTCCCATGAGAGTCGTTCTCAATTGCTATTTACCACTCACAATGTGTTATTGATGGACCAAGATTTGTTGCGACGGGATGAGATGTGGATTGCAGAGAGAAATGCGCAAGGTGTTTCCAGTTTGCTGTCTTTCAGCGAGTACAAAGATGTGCGCTATGACAAAGACATCCGAAAAAGCTATCTGCAAGGGCGGCTGGGAGGCATCCCCCGTATTCTTTTAGAGTCTTCGTTCATCGAAGGAAACGACTGATGCCGAAGAAGCGCACGTTTCAACGCCCTTTAGGGAATCGCCGATATAAAAAATTATTTCTGATCTCAGTAGAGGGTTCCAAAACCGAGCCCCAATATTTTGCCATTTTTAATCAAACACAATCAAATGTCCTAGTAAAGTGTCTAAAGAGACCACCGACGAAGAGCTCGCCGATTCAGGTGCTCAAAAGAATGAAGGGATATTTGCGGAAGGAATCTTTAAAGAAGACGGATGAGGCATGGATTGTTATAGACGTAGATGATTGGCCCAAGGATCAACTAAAAGAGCTCTTAACATGGGCTCAGAAAAGCGAAAACTACGGCGTTGCTCTTAGCAATCCCAACTTCGAATATTGGCTTTTGCTCCATTTTGAGGATGGGAAAGGGATTGCGAGCTCCCAAGAATGCCTAACCCGCCTAAAAAGGTACTTGCCCAATTATAAAAAAGATATCGATGGTAAAAAAATCACACCAGAGCTCATTGTCAAGGCTATTTCAAGAGCCAAGCGGTGTGATATCAATCGAATCAATCATTTCCCGCCCACCTGGAGCACGACTGTCTACAAGCTGGTAGAAAAAATCCTCTCGCATCCAAAATAATCGCTCATTTCCAATATTTTAAACATCTCATTATTAGCATATTATAATATAATATAGACTAAAAAGTCTTAAATAGACTAGCATGTCTAGCATGATCAAAGGAGCTTCCATGAAAGATGAATTGGATCTGTATAAACCTGTGGGGGAGGCGATTAGCCTGCTTCTCTTCCCGCATGCCGAGGTGGTGCTCCACGATTTGAGGACGGGATGCATCGGAGCCATTTTCAACAATGTTTCGAAAAGAGCGGTGGGGGACGAGTCGCTCCTCGATGATTGGGATAAGCTATCCGCCTCTCAAGATCTGTTTCCTCCCTATTTTAAAACCAATTGGGATGGAAGAAAAATGAAGTCTGTCACGGCGGTTCTTAAAAATGGAAAGGGAAAACCGATAGGCCTGCTTTGCATCAATCTAGATATCTCTAAGTGGGAAGAGATGCACCGGTTCATCCTCGATCTGATCAAACCGGCCACGGAGATGCCCGATTTTCTCTTTAAAAACGATTGGAGAGAGAAGATCAATATCTATGTTTCCGCTTATCTCAAACAACATGCGCTCCGCCTAGAATCGCTTAGCAGGGACGAAAAAAGAAAACTCCTTCTCGCTCTGCAGAAAGAAGGGGCCTTCGATACAAAAAACGCCGCTTCCTATATCGCGGATGTCCTGCAAATTTCACGAGCTACAGTCTATAATTATTTAAGAGACTGTTCTCAATCCAAGCTTCTATCGATTTTCGGGTTCTTTTAAGCCGGTTTTCGATTCCATTTGGGGGGGGTAATATCAACTTTCGTATATTACCCCCCCCCAAATGGAATCGAAAACCGGCCAAAATAATCCCGAAAATCGACGAAGCCTTGGATTGAGAACAGTCTCTAAAGGAAAACCATGAAAATTCCCGCATTTAAATTAGAAGAGTTTTGGAAAAAATACGAGTTTAAAACGCCTTATTTATTTTGTAGCTCGGATGCTGAAAGTTGGAAGCTGAATGAGATTGTGGAGTTGGCGGATCCGGAGTCAAAAAAGCTCTGGGAATCCTTAAGCCTAGGGTATACCGAATCGTCCGGACTCTCTATTCTGCGCGAGGAAGTTTCCCGCCTCTACACATCGATGGGGAGCGACCAAGTGATGATGTTTGCCGGAGCGGAAGAGGGGATCTATTGTCTTATGAGAACCCTCATCGAGCCGGGCGATCATGTGATCGTCATCGATCCTTGCTATCAATCGTTGGGAGACTTGCCTCGCTGTTTCGGCGCTGATATGACCAGGATTGCTCTGAATGCTCAAAACCGCTGGCAATTAGATCTCGAAGAGGTGGAAAAAGCGTTCCGCCCCGATACTAAACTCCTTGTGATTAATTACCCTCACAACCCTACAGGAGCAGTGCTGACAGAGGACGTCCTTGAACGGCTGATCGCGTTAGCGCGAGGAAGCGGGGCTTATATTTTTTGCGACGAAGTGTACCGATATCTTGAGATCGATGAGGCGAAGAGAGTGCCTTCCATGGCCGATGCTTATGAAAAGGGGGTTGCTCTCAACGTGATGTCTAAAGCGTTTGGCCTTGCCGGTCTTCGGATCGGCTGGCTAGCGAGCCGAGACGTGGAGGTGTTAAAGAAAGCGGAGTCGTATAAAATGTACACGTCTATCTGCAATAGCGCCCCCAGTGAACTGTTAGCGCTCATGGCCCTTCGGTCAAAGGATAAGATTTTAAAGAGAAACCGGAAAGTGGTATTGGATAATTTAAACATTCTTGAATCCTTTATGAAACGGCATCAAGACGTTCTATCCTGGATCCCTCCTCAAAGCGGCACGATGGCTGTTTTAGAGCTGCTGCTGCCCGTGTCTATTGAACAATTTTCCGAAGAGCTGGTAGAAAAGATGGGAGTGTTGGTGATGCCCGGGAGCGTCTTCGATCTCCCCGGTAATTTTTTTCGGGTTGGATTCGGAAAGAAAAAGATGAGCGAGGCCCTCGAACGCTTTGAACAATTTTTAACGCATTATGTCAGGTCATGAAAATCCTCCATCGAAAACAGATCGAAGAAGCCGTGTCCATTCCCGCAATTTTAGAGGCGATCGAACAGGGTTTTACAGCGTATAGCCGAGGGGACGCGGTGATCCCTCCGGTGGCCGCTCTTCATTTCGATGATCCGCCCGGCGATTGCCATATCAAGTATGGGTATGCGAAAGGGGGAAAATACTATGTGGTCAAAATCGCTTCTGGATTTCACGATAATCCGAAACGGGGTCTTCCTACAGGAAATGGCCTGATGCTGCTCTTTGATAAACAAACAGGAGAGTTGGTCTCTGTCCTGCTCGATGAGGGGGTTTTAACGGATCTTCGGACCGCTGCAGCCGGGTGTATTGCTGCGAAATACTTAGCCCCGAAAAGGGTATTGCGCATTGGGATTGTCGGTACGGGCGCTCAAGCGTACTATCAGCTGAAGCTCTTGGCGTTTGCGACATCCTGTCGCCAGGCGATGGTTTGGGGGCGCGATCCGTCTAAAGCAAAAAAATGGAAAGAGCATCCCGATTTATGCGGGTGGGAGATAGAAGTAGCCAATGACCTGGATGAGCTGACCGGAGAGTGCAATCTCCTTGTGACCACGACCTCTTCCTCTCAACCCCTTCTATGGGCTCGTCAAATCCGGCCCGGAACCCACATCACTGCGGTTGGCGCTGACGATGTAGGTAAGCAAGAGCTCGATCCTGAAATTTTTGCGAAAGCGGAAAAGGTGATCGTGGATAGCCGCAGCCAATGCGTGGAGCTAGGCGATGCGTCCTATCCCATAAAAAGCGGGTTGATCAACAGAGAACGGCTTGTGGAGCTGGGGGAAGTGATCATGAAGCCCTGCCTAGGAAGGGCGTCGGAGACCGAGATCACCGTAGCCGACTTGACAGGGATAGCTATCCAGGATTTGCAGATTGCGACAACTGTATTTGAAACATTTCTAAGAGACTGTCGTTGAAATTAAGCTTCTGTCGATTTTGGGGTTCTTTTGAGCCGATTTTGCATTCTTTTTTAGGGGGTAATATCAACTTGCGTATATTACCCCCTAAAAAAGAATGCAAAATCAGCCAAAATAATCCCCAAAATCGACGAAGCCTTAATTCAACGACAGTCTCTAAGCCGCAGTTTTTAGCCTTGCATTATTTTTAGCGTTAAAATATTTTGACAGAAAAACAAAAGCGAGAAACGGTATGTTAAATAGCTCCTTTATTTTCTGGTCAACGACTCTGTCTGCAGTAGCCCTGTGCAGCGCGATCTTTTCTAACGAGCCCTCTGCGGAAAACAACCAGGCTCCTGCGCCTAAAGCACAGACTCGGCGTGCGTGTGTGCGCCACAACCGGGTCTCAGCGCGTTATACGACCCCTCAGGGGATTGGCTACAATCATGGCTATACGACGCTGGAGGGGTTTTTCTCTCCGATCAATCTATGCCGCAATGCATGGCTTCCGTTTTTGGATCTGCGCGGACACGTGTTCGACAACGGGAAGATGGCCGCCAATGCAGGCTTGGGGGTGCGCTATCTAGCGAACTCGCGCGTCTGGGGCGTCAATTCTTACTATGATTACCGCAACACGCATCGGCAGCATTATAATCAGGTCTCTGCGGGCTTGGAAACTCTGGGCAGGATGTGGGACTTCCGGATCAATGGCTATTTACCCGTGGGTTGGAAACAGAGCCGGCTGTACCATACCAAATTCGATCTGTTTGAAGGCCACTACATGATCCTGCGCAGCTCTCGCAACTTTGCGATGAAGGGAGCGAATGCCGAGGCTGGTTTTCATCTAGATTGTTTCAGACAGGCTCCCCTCTATTTTGCAGGCGGTCCCTATTATTTGACAGGCAAGGGCGCCTCCACTTGGGGAGGGGAGCTCCGGGCTTCTGTCGACTTGTTTAATCGCTATGTGCGGTTGGAAGGGAGAACAGCCTACGACCACTTCTTCAAGTGGACCGGACAGGGGATCGTCAGCGTCAACGTTCCTTTTGGGGCTAGAGCCAAGGTAAAACAGGATCCCTGTACTTCCCGGTGCGACGCAGTGAGTTTAGCGGCGCGGATGGTCCAGCCTGTCGATCGGATGGAGATCATCCCGGTGGGCAAACAACACATCCATTCGCGCGCGATCGATCCGGCGACGGGCGATCCCTATTATTTCCTCTTTGTAGACAATACGAGCCATTCCCTTGGCACGTATGAGAGCCCCTATCCGACGCTTGTCGATGCGCAAAACGCCTCTTTTCCCAATACAGTCATCTATGTATTCCCGGGCGATGGGACGGTGGCAGGCATGGATGCCGGCATCACGCTCCAGGATGGGCAGATGCTCCTGGGCGCCGGGTCTGCATACTCTTTCCCCACAACACTAGGCACTGTGTCTGTTCCCGCCCTTGCTTGCACGATGCCTGTGTTGACAAATAACCCGCCTATATTGACAAATACAGTGACGCTACCGATCATTACCCTGGCTAACAACAACACCGTTTCCGGACTCTACATTCAAAACACCAATGGCAATGGAATCTATGGAACGGGGATCGCCAATTTCACCGGAACGCAAAACGCGATCATCGGAGGCAATGCCGCTAGCGGTTCTGGAGAGGCGATTCTCTTAAATAATGTCTCAGGCCAGATCAACATTAGCGACACGCTGTTCTCTCAATACTCTCCCGCGTCAGCGACGGGTTACGTTGTGCATATTGTACAGACAAGTGCGCAATGCGATGCCAGCTTGACAAATAATACGATCACTACCCAATTCGCTAGCCAAACGATCAACGGAATTTTTGCCGATCTGAGCGGGACGGGAGGGATTGGAAATCTGAATATCGCAGACAGCACGTTGTTGAATAGCTCGAGCGTTGGGACAGGAATACAGGTGTCTCTTGCCGACAGCAGCTTTGTGACCAATATGACCCTCGATAATTTAAACATTAATGATTGGGGCAATGGGATAGAGGTCGATCTCAACAGCAGCGAATCGATGACACAGATGATCGTATCAAATACTAACATCCTTAATTATTCTGAAAATGCTGGTCTCTTCGTTCATTTAACAAATTCTGGATCTATCGGGAATCTACTGCTTCAAAATGACAACATGAAGATCAGCAGCAACGACTTATATGGCTTCGAGGTGAGCATCAGCGGCTCCGGCGGAATTGGGAATGTGACAGTGCAGAATAGCAATTTCAATAATAATCTCTATGGTGTATACTTTGACCTGGACGGCTCCGGTTCTATCGTCAATTTGTCCGTTGCCAATTCCAACCTAAACTATTCAGCTTCTAATGGTCTAGCTATTTATGTAGCAGGAAGCGGTTCTATCACAAATGTATCCGTTGCCAATTCCAGCTTGAGCTTTGCGCAGACTGAAGCCCTGTATGTTCAGGTGGACGGTCCTGGTACGATTGGAAATATAAACATCACAGGCTGCGTATTCAATGATAACCCCACGTATGCGGCGTATTTCTATGCAGGCATTCCCAATTCGATTCAACATGTCACCGTTTCAAATAGCTCCTTCACGGGTTGTCAGTACTCTCTGATCAGCGAGGGACCCGGTAAAATAGGAACCCTGAATGTCGACAATGTTAATATTGCAGCCGGTCTATACGGCCTCTTTTTAGACGGTGAAGTGCAGGTGCTCAATCTATCCGATTCTACCTTCACCGGAAACCAAGTTGGTATCCTTGCCATTGGATTACAGGGCGGTACCATAGAGGATAATCAATTCAATGGAAACTCCTCTAATTCCCTACTTTTCGAATTTTCCTCCTCTGGTTCTAGTTCCTTATCGATCCTGGATAACACATTCACAGGGGCGTCTTTGCCAACGGAAGGGTATGCAGCCTTCGTCGAAGTTACAGGTGCTAGCAGCGCGCTTTGCCTAGAACTTGTCGGTAATGTCTCGACTCCTGCGCAAGATCAAGGCAACGCTCCCTATTATTTCGATCAAACAGCGGGGATATTCAATATCACCTCCAACTCGACTCAAGCCAATAACACAGGGGTCATTGACACAAATGGCACGATTGGCACCTGCACTCAATAGGAAACAACAACATGTTAAATAGCTCCTTTATTTTCTGGTCAACGACTCTGTCTGCAGTAGCCTTATGCAGTGCGATCTCTTCTAACGAGCCCTCTGCGGAAAACAAGTGGGCTCCTGCGCCTAAAGCACAGGCTCGCCGTGCATGGGTGAGCCATAATCGCGTTTCAGCGCGTTATACGACCCCTCAGGGGATTGGCTATAATCATGGCTATACCACGCTGGAGGGCTTCTTCGCTCCTATCAACCTATGCCGCGATGCATGGCTTCCGTTTCTGGATCTGCGCGGACACGTGTTCGACGATGGGAAGATGGCCGCCAATGCCGGCTTGGGGGTTCGTTATCTAGCGAACTCGCGCGTTTGGGGCGTCAACTCTTACTATGATTATCGCAACACGCATCACCAGCATTATAATCAGGTCGCAGCGGGCTTGGAAACCCTGGGCAAGATTTGGGACTTCCGGATCAATGGCTATTTACCCGTGGGTTGGAAACAAAGCCGGCTGTATCATACCGAATTCGATCTGTTTGAAGGCAATCACATGATCCTGCGCAGCTCTCGCAACTTTGCGATGAAGGGAGCAAATGCCGAAGCGGGTTTTCATCTAGACCGTTTCAAACCAGCCCCTCTCTATTTTGCAGGAGGCCCCTATTATTTAACAGGCAAGGGGGCATCCACTTGGGGGGGAGAGTTGCGCGCCTCTGTCGAGTTGTTTAATCGCTATGTGCGATTGGAGGGGAGGACGGCCTACGACCACTTCTTCAAGTGGACCGGGCAGGGGATCGTCAGCGTCAATATCCCCTTTGGGCCAAAAGCCCAGGTAAAACAAAACGCATGCACTTCCTGGTGCGACGCGGTGAGTTTAGCTAGGCGGATGGTGCAGCCTGTCGAACGGATGGAGATCATTCCTGTTGGGAAACAACGCGTCCATTCGCGCGCGATCGATCCGGCGACGGGAGATCCCTATTATTTCCTCTTTGTTGACAATACAAGCCGCTCTCTTGGAACGTATGAGAGCCCCTATCCGACGCTTGTCGATGCGCAAAACGCCTCTTTCCCCAATACAGTGATCTATGTATTCCCGGGCGATGGAACATCGGCAGGGATGGATGCGGGTATCACGCTTCAGGATGGGCAGATGCTGCTGGGCGCCGGGTCTATATATTCGCTTCCTACGACCCTAGGCAGTGTTTCTATTCCCGCGTTCGCTTCCACCATGCCTGTATTGACAAATACAACGCCGAATCCGGTTATTACCATTGCTAACAACAACACAGTAGCAGGACTTTACATTGAAAATACCAATGGCAATGGAATCTATGGAACGGGAATCACTAATTTCACTGCGACGCAAAACACGATCATCGGAGGCAATGCCGCTAGCGGTTCTGGAGAGGCGATTTTGCTAAATAATATTTCAGGTAAACTCAAAATTAGCAACACCCTTTTCTCTCAAAACGCTCCCGTGTCAGCGAATGGTTATATTGTTCATATTGTACAGACAGATACTCAATGTTGTAATGTGTGTTTTATAAATAATACGTTGGCAGCCTTTGTTTCAAGTAATATTGTCATGGCTGAGGAAAATACCGCTCTTCAGACGCTCAGCGGAATTTATTTCGATCTGAGTGGAACGGGTGGGATTGGAAATCTCACTATCAACAACTGCACTTTATTGGATAGTACGAGCAGTGGGGGAACAGGAATACAGGTCTCTCTTGCTGACAGCAGCTTTGTGACCAATACGACCTTTAATAATGTAAATATTCATGATTGGAGCAATGGAATAGAACTCGATCTGGGAAGCACCGAATCGATGACAAATCTGTTAGTATTGAATACTAACATCATTAATTTTTCTGAAAATGCTGGTCTGTTCGTTAATTTAACAGGTGCTGGTTCTATCGAGAATCTATTGGTTCAAAATAGTACAATAACGAACTACAGGAGCAACTTATACGGCTTCGAATTGAGCATCGGCGGTTCCGGCGGAATTGAGAACGTGAGGATACAGAATAGCAACTTGGATGACAATGCATATGACGCATACATCTTCCTATATGGTTCCGGTTCTATCGCTAATTTGTCTGTCGCCAATTCCAGCCTAAACTATGCAGAATTCGAGGCTCTATACATCTACGTAGGAGGAATCGGTTCGATCACAAATGTATCCGTTACCGATTCTAGTCTGAGATATGCAGGGGGAGACGCTTCAGGTGTATTTGTTGAGGTGCAAGGTCCTGGTGCGATTGCCAATATAAACATCGCAAACAGTATATTCGATGATAACCCAGAGCATAGTGTATATCTCTATGCAGGCATTCCCAATTCGATTCAAAATGTCACCGTTTCAAATAGCTCCTTCGCGGGTTCTACGTATGGTCTGATCAGCGAGGGACCCGGTACAATAGGAACCCTGAATATCAATAATTGTAGCTTTGCAGGCAATATGTATGGCATCTTTTTAGACGGCGAAGTGGATGTGCTCAATCTGTCCGATTCTATCTTCACCGGAAACCAATATGCTGCCTTTATCAATGGATTGCAGGGAGGTGTCATAGGGGATAATCAATTCAATGGAAATACCACCCTTTCCTTATTTTTCCAATTTAATTCCTCGGCTTCTAGCTCGTTATCGATCCTGGATAACACATTCACAGGGTTGTCTTTGCCAACGGAAGGATATGCAGCCTATGTCCAAGTCGCAGATCCTAGCAGTACGCTTTGCCTAGAATTTGTCGATAATGTCGCGACTCCTGCGCAAGATCAAGGCAACGCCCCCTACTATTTCGATCAAACGGCAGGGATATTCAATATCACCTCCAACTCGACTCAAGCTAATAACATAGGGGTTATCGACACAAATGGCACGATTGGCAACTGCTCTCAATAGCAAACAACAATATGTTAAATAGCTCCTTTATTTTCTGGTCAACGACTCTCTCTGCGGTAGCCCTGTGCAGCGCGATCTTTTCTAACGAGCCCTCTGCGGAAAATAAGTGGGCTCCTGCGCCTAAAGCACAGACTCGCCGCGCGTGTGTGCGCCACAACCGCGTCTCAGCGCGTTATACGACCCCTCAGGGGATTGGCTACAATCATGGCTATACGACGCTGGAGGGGTTCTTTTCTCCTATCAATCTATGCCGCGATGCATGGCTTCCGTTTTTGGATCTGCGCGGACACGTGTTCGACAACGGGAAGATGGCCGCCAATGCAGGCTTGGGGGTGCGCTATCTAGCGAACTCGCGCGTCTGGGGCGTCAATTCTTACTATGATTACCGCAACACGCATCGCCAGCATTATAATCAGGTCGCAGCGGGCTTGGAAACTCTGGGCAAGATTTGGGACTTCCGGATCAATGGTTATTTACCCGTGGGTTGGAAACAGAGCCGGCTGTATCATACCAAATTCGATCTGTTTGAAGGCCACTACATGATCCTCCGCAGCTCTCGCAACTTTGCGATGAAGGGAGCGAATGCCGAGGCTGGTTTTCATCTAGATTGTTTCAGACAGGCTCCCCTCTATTTTGCAGGAGGCCCCTATTATTTGACAGGCAAGGGCGCCTCCACTTGGGGAGGGGAGCTCCGGGCTTCTGTCGACTTGTTTAATCGCTATGTGCGATTGGAAGGGAGGACAGCCTACGACCACTTCTTCAAGTGGACCGGACAGGGGATCGTCAGCGTCAACGTTCCTTTTGGGGCTAGAGCCAAGGTAAAACAGGATCCCTGTACTTCCCGGTGCGACGCAGTGAGTTTAGCGGCGCGGATGGTCCAGCCTGTCGATCGGATGGAGATCATCCCGGTGGGCAAACAACACCTCCATTCACGCGCGATCGATCCGGCAACGGGCGATCCCTATTATTTCCTCTTCGTAGACAATACGAGTCGCTCCCTTGGAACGTATGAGAGCCCCTATCCGACGCTTGTCGATGCGCAAAACGCCTCTTTTCCCAATACAGTCATCTATGTATTCCCGGGCGATGGGACGGCGGCAGGCATGGATGCCGGCATCACGCTCCAGGATGGGCAGATGCTGCTGGGCGCCGGGTCTGCATACTCTTTCCCCACAACACTAGGAACAGTGTCTGTTCCCGCTCTTGCTTGCACGATGCCTGTATTGACAAATAACCCGCCTATATTGACAAATACAGCGACGCCGCCGGTCATTACTCTTGCTAACAACAACACCGTTTCAGGACTCTACATTGAAAATATCAATGGCAATGGAATCTATGGAGCGGGAATCACCAATTTTACTGCAGCGCAAAACGCGATCATCGGGGGCAATGCCGCTAGCGGTTCTGGAGAGGCGATCCTATTAAATAATATCTCAGGCGAGGTGACGATTAGCGACACGCTGTTCTCTCAATACGCTCCTCAGGCAGCGCCCGGTTACATTGTGCATATTGTACAGACAGATGCGCAATGCGATGCAAGTTTGACAAATAATACGATGGTTGCGCAATACGCCGGTAACGAAACGATCAATGGAATTTTTGCCGATCTGAGTGGGACGGGAGGGATTGGAAATCTAAATATCGCAACCAGCGCTTTGTTGAATAGCTCGAGCGTTGGGATAGGGATACAGGTGTCTCTTGCCGACAGCAGCTTTGTGACCAATATGACCCTCGACAATTTAAACATTAATAATTGGGGCAATGGGATAGAGGTCGATTTCGACAGCAGCGAATCGATGACAGCTATGATAGTATCAAATACTAAGATCTTTAATTATTCTGAAAATGCTGGTCTGTTCGTTAATTTAACAGGTGCTGGTTCTATCGAGAATCTATTGATTCAAAATAGTACAATCACGAACTACAGCAGCAACTTATACGGCTTCAAATTGGGCATCGGCGGTTCCGGCGGAATTGAGAACGTGAGGATACAGAATAGCAACTTGGATCACAATGTATATGACGCATACGTCTTCCTATATGGTTCCGGTTCTATCGCTAATTTGTCTGTCGCCAATTCCAGCCTAAACTATGCAAAATTCGAGGCTCTATACATCTACGTAGGAGGAATCGGTTCGATCACAAATGTATCCGTTACCGATTCTAGTCTGAGATATGCAGGGGGAGCTTCAGGCGTATTTGTTGAGGTGGAGGGTCCTGGTGCGATTGCCAATATAAACATCGCAAACACTATATTCGATGATAACCCACAGTATGGTGTATATCTCTATGCAGGCATTCCCAATTCGATTCAAAATGCCACCGTTTCAAATAGCTCCTTCGCGGGTTCTAGGTATGGTCTGATCAGCCAGGGACCCGGTACAATAGGAACCCTGGATGTCAACGATTGTAATTTTGCAGCCAATTCGTATGGCGTCTATTTAAACGGCGAAGTGAATGTGTTCAATCTATTCGACTCTACCTTCACAGGAAATCAATATGCTGTCGTTGCTGGATTAGAGGCAGGTACCATAGAGCATAACCAATTCAATGGGAATTTCTTTAATTCTCTATTTTTAGCCTTTGACCCATCTTCTCCTAGCTTCTCATCGATTCTGGATAACACATTCATAGGGGTGTCTTTGCCGACGGAAGGATATGCAGCCTACGTTGAAGTCACAGATTCTAGCAGTGCGCTTTGCCTAGAATTTGTCGATAATGTCTCGACTCCTGCGCAAAATGGAAGCAGCGCACCCTACTTTTTCGATCAAATAGCAGGGATATTTAATATCACTTCCAACTCGACTCAAGCCAATAACATAGGGGTCATCAATACAAATGGCACCATCGGCAGCTGTTCCCAATAGTGCATCTACTTAGATCATCAAAGAGGAATGAAATTTAAGGCTGTGGAATCGATGCAATAGCGCTGTCTCGTGGGGAGGGGGCCATCCTGAAATAGGTCTCCAAGGTGTCCATCGCACCGGCTGCAGGTGCATTCAGCTCCTGACGCAAAGGGGTTCCATTTTGTTTGGATGGTCACGTTCTGAGGACAAATGGGGGCCTTAAAACTGGGCCACCCAGTCCCTGAGTCAAATTTTGCTTCGGAGCTGAAAAGAGGAAGGGCGCAGCCGGCGCACGCATACATGCCCGGCTTTTTGTTGTCGAAATAGGCGTTTTTAAAGGGAGCTTCCGTTCCTCTTTTTCTTAAAATCTGAAATTGCTCGGGCGTGAGTTTTTCTTTCCATTGTTTTTCTGTCAGGGCGAGTTTTTTTCCATCAAATCGATAGTTCGCTGGGCAATCGCTCGCCTGTTGCAGGAAGGCAAAATCCTGAGGCGGACCCCACAATTCTTTAAGTCTTTTATCCCTTCCGCACGTCGTTCGATAAAATTTATACCTCACCGGATTTTTTTTATAATACTCCTGGTGATACTCTTCGGCAGGATAAAAGGTGCCTAAAGGGAGAATCTCTACTAAAATAGGTTTGACTTGATCGGCCTGAATCCATGCCGTTTTGGAGCTTTCCGCTTCTTTTTTTTGCATCTCCGTCGCATAAAAAATCACGGGGCGGTATTGGTCTCCGGTGTCGCAAAACTGCCCATCGTTGCGTGTCGGATCGATATTATGCCAGTAAAAATTCAGCAATTGGGGATAGGTGACTTTTCCGGGATCGAACACCACGCGTACAGATTCTAAATGGCCCGTTCCTCCTGCAGACACCTCTTCATAGGTAGGGTTTTTAGTGGTGCCGCCCGCATATCCCGCCGTCGTGGATAGGACGCCGGGGACTTGGTCGAAATCATGCTGAACGCACCAAAAACACCCTCCCGCAAAAACCGCTGTCTCTGTGTTTTCGGCGCTAAATACATTCGAGGCCATGAGAAGCGCTCCTAGGAAGATCTTGACAAGTGATTTGGAATATGAGAATACCATCATAAGCTCACTATTAACGCATGGAAAAGCCGATGTCAATACCAAATTTCTATTCCTGCGTGGTCATTGGGGCGGGCGCGGGCGGACTCGTCGTCGCGATCGGATTGGCGAAAGCGGGTAAAAAGGTGCTTCTCATCGAAAATGGGAACTATGGCGGCGACTGCACCAATTTCGGATGCATTCCAAGTAAAACGCTCATCGGGCTGGCTGAACATCGGAAAAAAGATCTCTCCTTCGTACGCCGCATTGTCCAAGAAGTCAGGTCTCATGAAGAACCGGCGTCTCTCAATGCGCTGGGCGTCGAAACATGGACAGCGGAGGCCTCTTTTCTTGACCCCCATGCGATCCTTGCAAAAGAAAAGTCGGGAAAAACAGTTCAAGTAAAAGCTAAAAAAATCGTCATCGCGACGGGGTCTTCTCCTCAAATTCCCCCTATTCCAGGTCTGAGCGGCGTTCCTTTTCTGACGAATGAAACCGTTTTTGATCTCGAAGAGATCCCCCGGAGTTTAATCGTTTTAGGGGGAGGACCTATCGGATCCGAGCTGGCGCAAGCCTTTCAGCGGTTGGGGACTTCAGTCCATTTGATCCACTCCCATCCGGAAATTTTAGCAAGAGAACCAAAAGAAACGAGCGATATTCTGATCGAACAGTTTAGAAAAGAGGGGATGAGCCTTCATTTAAATTCTAAGGTGGAGAGGGTTGACTATGCATCCGGCAGCTTTAAGGTGGTGCTAGCTGGGAAATCTGTCGAAGCGGAACGCCTTCTGGTGGCGACAGGAAGAAAACCCCATATCCATGAGCTTCAATTAGAAAAAGCGGGAGTGGCTTTTACCGATAAAGGGGTGCTGGTGGATCGGTTTGGAAGAACTTCTCAAAAACATATCTTTGCCATTGGCGATGCGGCAGGGCCTCCTTTTTTTACCCATCTTGCCGAGAATCGAGGCCGGGCTGTATTGACGACATTGCTGCTCTCTCCTTTTTTTAAAAAGAAAATCGATCGGCAAGCGATTCCTCGCGTTACCTATACGGATCCCGAGGTGGCATCCATTGGATTGTCGGAGGAAGAAGCGGGTAAAACATATGGGAAAACAAAGATTGCGGTCTATTTGGTTCCCATGGCGGAAGTCGACCGCGCGGTGACTCAAGGGCGCACGGAAGGTTTTGTGAAAATAGTGACCAAGCGTTGGAGCAGCCATATTTTAGGCGCTACGATCGTTTGCCCTCGCGCAGGGGAGATGCTCAGCGAAATCTCCCTTGCCCTGTTCGCCAAGATTCCCCTGCGCAAGTTAGCGGGGTTGATCCATCCCTATCCGACCTATAGCCTTGCGATCCGCCGCGCTGCCGACAAGTGGCTCTCTCAAACCCTTCTCCCATCGATAAGGACATTATGGAAAAAATAAAAAAATGGCTCCCTCTTTTAGCGATTGCGGCATTGATGCTGATTGCCTATTTTTCAGGAATCCTGCATTATTTTTCCTTTGAGAAGCTGCAAATGCATCGACATGCGATCATCGCCTTTGTTTCGGAACACGCGGTTTTATCCCCGCTCCTGTTTATTTGTCTCTACATCATTGTGGCGGCCCTCTCCCTTCCCGTGGGCGTCTTTCTTTCGCTTCTCGGAGGATTTCTGTTTGCTCAGCCTTTTAGCACCCTCTATATTGTGATAGGAGCCACGATCGGAGCCAGCTTTATTTTTTTAGCGGCAAAAACGGCTATCGGAGATCTGTTAAAACAAAAAGCGAGCAAATTTCTGCCGAAAATCGAGGCAGGTTTTCGTGAAAATGGGGTGAGCTATCTCCTTTTTTTACGCCTCGTCCCCCTCTTTCCTTTCTGGTTAGTCAATTTAGCTCCCGCCTTTTTGGGAATCCCCTTGAGAACCTTTGTTTGGACCACGTTTATCGGAATCATCCCCGGCGCTTTTGTATTCGCTCAAGCAGGGGAGGGGCTTGGGGCTATTTTAGATTCCAATCAAGGCTTTTCCATCGAGGGTATTTTTAACTGGCAGGTGAAAATCGCCTTGATTGCGCTGGGAATTTTTGCGCTCATCCCTATTTTGATCAAAAAGATAAAGAAAAATGCTCGATAACCGCCTGCGCCCTCTTTGCCAACAACTGCTGATAGACCCTATTTTATCTTTGGATTGGATAAAACAGCAAAGCCCTCTTCTGGCGACAGCGCTCTCCTCACTTTTTGGCATTGCCGTCGCGCCTTTATTGGCTTTTAAGATGGGTTTTTTGGCCATTGTTTCCCTTCTCATCTCCGGTTATTTCGATCTTTTGGACGGCTCCCTGGCGAGGCTGCAGAAAAGCAGCTCTCCCCAAGGGGCTGTTCTGGACATCACCTCAGATCGGCTTGTCGAATTTTGCGTGATACTAGGACTTTTTTTCGTCGACCCTGAAGAGCGCGCCTTGCCTGCGATTCTCATGCTCGGCAGCGTTCTTCTCTGCATCACCTCGTTTCTCGTCGTCGGCATCTTTTCGCAAAACACCTCGGAAAAAAGCTTTCACTATAGCCCAGGCCTCGTGGAGAGATTGGAAGCTTTCTGTTTTTGGATCGCGATGATCCTTTTCCCTAGCGCCTTTTCCCTCCTCGCTTATACGTTCACAGCCCTCATCTTGTTAACAACCGCCCTTCGGCTGAAAGAATTTTTAAAAAAAGCAACCCAAACCCTCTCATAATTTTATAAAAACTGTTTATAATCAGCATCTTAAGTTTTCATTATGCTCAAAATCGACATTTGTCGATTTTGAGCATAATGGTTTGACATAAACATCCTGCTCATTTAATATAGTCTCTATGAAACCATTTGTCGGAAGAAGCAACGAGCTGCAGAGGCTGGAAGACCTCTCAAAATCGGGCCGGGCCTGTCTTGTCGTCATTAAGGGGCGCCGCCGGATAGGGAAAAGCCGCCTTGCTGAAGAATTCGGAAAGGATAAGGTCTTCTTGCCCTTCAGCGGGCTGGCTCCGGTGAAAGGAGTGACGGCGCAGGATCAGCGCGATGCCTTTGCTAGCCAACTCGCCGCTTTATTCCATCTTCCCCCTTTTACGTTCACAGATTGGAGCGATGCTTTTGCCCACCTATCCAGGCATCTCGCAGCAACACCCACCGTTATTCTCTTTGATGAGATCTCGTGGATGGGTTCAAAAGATCCGACATTCATTTCTAAGTTGAAAGTGTGGTGGGATCTTGTCTTGCAAAATCACCCCTCCATTATTCTTATTTTATGCGGTTCTATTTCGACTTGGATCGATAAAAACATCATCAATAGCACAGCTTTTTTTGGCCGCGTTTCTCTCTATGTGGAACTGACCGACTTATCGATTCCGCAATGCAAAGAGCTCTTGAAACTCCAAGGATTCAAAGGGTCGGATCTCGATTTTTTTAAGATTTTGAGCGTGACCGGCGGCGTGCCTTGGTACCTTGAGCAGATTCAGACCCATCAAAGCGCGGATGAAAATATTAAACGCCTCTGTTTTGAAAAAAACGGCCTTTTAGTTCATGAGTTTGACCGGATTTTTAATGATCTCTTCAGTTCGAGAGGGGAGATTTATAAGAAGATCATCACTCATTTAAGCGAGGGAATGAAGACCCGAGCTACTCTGCAAAAGACAATGGCTTATGCGCCAAGCGGCATGTTGAGCCAACATCTTAACGCCCTTGAAATCTGTGGATTTGTCAGCAAACACCCCGCTTGGTCCTTAAAAACGGGCAAGCCTGGGAAATTGACTCTATATCGCCTTGCCGATAATTACCTCCGCTTTTACATCCATTATATCGAACCCACCCTCGCCAAAATTGAACAAGGGGCGTTTTTAGAAGTCCCCCTCTCTAGTTTGCCGGGATGGGAACCCATGCTTGGGTTTCAGCTTGAAAACCTTCTGCTAAAAAATAGACCCCTTCTCTATCAAGCGCTCGGGATTCATGCTCAGGATGTCGTGATGGATAATCCCTATTTTCAAAAAGCCTCGGGCCGCAAAAAAGGATGCCAAATCGATTATCTGGTTCAAATGCGCTCCAATACTCTTTTTATCTGTGAAGTCAAAATGCGCCATCGGCAACTTGGCCTTGAAATAATAGATGAGATGAAAACCAAAATAGCTTCTCTCGCTGTTCCAAAAGGCTTTGGCATTTCTCCCGTTTTGTTCCATCTAGGCCCCGTCTCCGACGCTCTCTTGAGCAGCGGCTATTTTTATCGGATCATCGATATCGCGGATTTATGAGGCTTCCTATGAACAGTATCGTGTCTTATAGAGAGCTGCTTGGCTTCTTATGGAAGTTCATGCGCCCGCAAAAGTGGACGTTTGCGTCTATTCTCATTCAGGATTGTTTAAACTGCCTCGATTCGCTTCTGTGGCCTTTCCTCTTGCGATGGGTGATCGATATTTTCACCCATTATGAAGGGAACCGGGCCCTCGCCTGGGAATCGCTGCAAACCCCGATTATAGCGAGCATCGGGCTGATCGTGTTTATCGAAATCAACTCCCGCAGAATGGGCTTCCTCATGGCAAGGGCGATCCCGAAGCTGCAAGCGGACATCCGGATCGCTATGTTCGACCACGTTCAGCGCCATTCCCCTCACTATTTTAACGAAAGATTCGCCGGCAGTCTGGCCAATAAAATCACGGATATGACTACCCAAGTAGAATCGATCCTCCAGCAATTATTTTGGCCCCTTGTTTCCTCTCTTGCCACAACCCTCTTAGGGGCGGTTTTCCTCTGGTTCGTCCACCCGATCCTAGCGGGGATCTTGATCGGATGGGTCGTCATCCATTTAGGCATCTGCTTCCTGTTCAGCAGGAGATGCGATTTATATGAGCACCGGCATGGGGAGGCGCGCAGCACGCTGCTCGGAAAAATTGTAGACAGCCTGACTAATTATTTTGCCGTCAACCTCTTTTACAAATTCAGACACGAAAAAAATGCGCTGCTTCCCTTTCAGAAAGAGGAAGAAAAGACCAATATTTTTGCCAAAAAATATGTCGAGAAGATGCGCAGCGTCACATCGGTTTTTTATGCCACGATCTGCTTTATGGGGATCAACGGCTTTGTCATTTATTTATGGCTCCATAATCAAATCACCACAGGCGAAGTCGCTCAAGTGTTCGGCACCATGTGGAACATCGCGGCAATCATGTGGGCCGTCGGAGGAGCGCTGCCTGTTTTCTTCCAGTCATTTGGCACCGCAAAACAGGCCTATTCCGTGATGCTTGATCCCCAAGACATGGGCGATAAACCAGATTCCCAAGAGTTAATCGTCCGATCGGGCGAAATCATCTTTGAGAATGTGTCGTTCCATTATGGAGAGAAGAAGCTATTTGAAAACAAGCACGCCCATATCCGCGGAGGGGAAAAAGTAGGGCTAGTTGGCTTTACCGGAGCCGGAAAATCCACCTTCATCAGCCTCATTTTGCGGTTTTTCCCTCTGCAAAGAGGCAGGATCCTCATCGATGGACAGGAAATCGCAAACGCAACCTTAGAGTCTTTGCGCCGCCAAATCGCATTGATCCCTCAAGATCCCATTCTCTTCCATCGAACCCTCCGTGAAAATATATCCTACGGGAAACCCGAGGCTGCCGAGGAAGAAATCATTGCAGCTGCCCAATTGGCCCATTGCGATGCATTCATTCGCAGCTGCCCCGGCGGCTATGAAGCAAAGGTGGGCGAGCGGGGGACCAAACTATCGGGAGGGGAAAAGCAGAGAATTGCTATTGCCAGGGCCATTTTAGCAGATGCCCCCATCCTCATTTTAGACGAAGCGACCTCTTCTTTAGATTCCGTAACGGAAAAATACATTCAGGACAGCCTGAAAAAGCTCATGCAGAATCGAACAACCCTCGTGATTGCGCACCGCCTGTCGACCCTCTTCCACATGGATCGCATCCTAGTCTTTGACAAAGGGCAGATCGTCGAAGAGGGTTCCCATGCAGCCCTCATGGAAAAAAATGGCTTATACGCCCGCATGTGGAAGATGCAAGTAGGCGGCTTTTTACCCGAAACACTCCTCTAAATTGCTTAACATCAATGATTTGATGCAGAATAATTATAATTCTTTAAAATTAAATGCAATTGTTATACAATAATTTTACTAATTTATAAATTTAGGATAATTTATGACTAATCTTGTTAATCTTTCAAAAGAACTTTTTTCACACTGTATTTTTCCATTTATAACTGCCCGGGACACATGGCGTTTTGGAATGGTTTCAACAGCAACTCATGCGCTCGTTGCATTCGCTGCTAATAGTAAGCGCAAAGAAGATGACATCACCCTCGCAGGAAAAAGTGTAGTTGTTATCCTCGATGGGTCTGTTTCAGCCCTGCTGCGCCAGAAGATCAAGATGGAGATCCTCGCCAATCAACCAGAACTACTTGCCAATATAGATGCCGCAAGAACCGCTGTGAGCGCTGCTGGTAAAAATCTCGATGACATCCAAACTCTTTTGCTCTATGCAAATGAGTTATATTTTACTAACATTCTAACAAAAAACATCGATGAGAAACAGCGAATAATAGACGTGAACAGCGCTCGTGCGTTGATGCTGTCGATCATCCTGTTCGATTTCAACATAAAGCAGATCCAAGCGGATGGTGTTGACGGCTTAGTAGCTATCTTAAACAAGTCAATGGAAATAAATAACCACGAGCTTGTGCAAGCTCTCTTTTCCCATCCAAATGCCGCAGAGATCCCAGCTGAGGGAATATATAGCCTCGGAATGGCCTTGGGAAAAGCTGTAGATCTAAATAATCTAAAGCTCGTCAGAAGGATATTTTCCCACCCAAATGCGGTAAATATCCCTGCTGAAGGCCCTATCGATACTTTTTTTGGCCTTGGCGCTGCCCTGGTAAAAGCTATAGAACTAAATAACCCAGAGATCGTACGGCTTATCCTTTCCCATCCGAACGCAAAACAGATCTCGGTTGAGACAAAGCATGTCCATGCACAGTCGCTTGTGGTTCATGGCCACCTTGGACAAGCCTTAGAAGCGGCTATACGTGTAAATAACCCAGAATTCGTAAAATCGATTCTTTCTCTTCCTAATGCGCCACATATCCTCATTGAGAATAACTTTGGCTTTGGCCCTGAATATGGCCTTAAAGCAGCCTTGAGTTGTGCCAAACAGATAAATAACCCAGAGATCATAGAGATGATTTCCGCCGCCCTTCTCAAAAAGTTTCCCCAAGCCAAAGAAACAGCCAACCAAATGGACGTTGTTGAAGACATAGTCATTCTACCAGCAGAGTATGCTGCAATGCTTCAGCTTAAAATCATACTCGAACAAACAGAAATGGAATATTCTCATGAGAACCCCCTCTGGATTTTGGAAACCCTGAGTGTAAAAACTCAAGAGCTCATTTATAAGCAGCTTTGCCAAACCCATGGTTCTCCAACTGGGAATGCCGTCAAAGATGGCATCCAACATATTGTAAGCAACCCCCGGTTATTATTGCCTATCATCAACCAATTAATCGATTTACTCGATTTGCTAATCCAAAAGGAGGCCATTCCACCCGCTCAATTGAAGATCTCATCGCCCTTTTAAAGGCTCATGACATTGCCAGGATGCTTTTTACTCGAAACGCTCTTGTAATTGGCTTGCCTTTTTTTGCTCCGATTGCTAATTCAAAAGGGATGATTCCTTTCAGGACAGTCTCTCATGATCGCAGCGCCCAAATCCAAGCTAAAGCAAATTTACACAATAGGCCATTCTACCCACTCGATCGAAGACTTCATCGCTCTTTTAAAGGCTCATGCCATTGAACTGCTCATCGATATCAGAACGGTTCCGAAGTCCAGGCATTGTCCGCAATTCAATCAAGAAGAGTTAAAAAGGCTGCTGAAAAAGAATAAGATAGGCTATCGGCATAGGAAAGATCTGGGAGGTTTTCGCCATTCTTTGAAAGATTCTGTCAATAGAGGATGGATTAATGCTTCCTTTCGCGGCTACGCCGATTACATGCAAACTCCCGCTTTTGAAAAGGCTTTGGAAAAACTAAAAACAATCGCGCAAAAAAAGCGCTCTGTGCTCATGTGTGCGGAAGCAGTTCCCTGGCGCTGCCATCGAAGCTTAATCGCCGATGCCTTAACTGTGCACAAGTGGAAAGTCTTTCACATTCAGAGCAAAAAGACAGCAAAACGCCACAAGCGGACTTCCTTTTTGAAAATAAAAAAGGGAAAGCTAATCTACCCGCTCATTTCGAAATGAGACAGACTCTTAGCAGGGGAGACAAAGGCCAGGCCTTCCGCCATCAGGTAAGAACTGCCAAAGCGCGCGCCCTATGCGATGGCGTGCTGTAGAGATTAATCGCGTGTTCTCTTATGCGATTTCAAAAAACCATGTGTTAATTTGTTATACAGCCAAGCTAGGAGAAATAAGCCGATGAATGAATCTAGAAATCCATAGATAAATCCAAGCACGCTTCCGCATCCTGAAATAGTAAATCCAGGATAGATATCGCTCATCATGGTGAGAAATTCCTTAGCATAGCCAGTATAGCTGGAAATGATTGTCGTGAAAAACATGCATAATCCCCAGATAATTCCACCCGCAGTTCCCAATTTTATAGGATGCAACATAACCCCTCCTGATGTGTCTCATGATTTAAATAAATTATTTAACATATTAAAAGGAAGGGCTAACTAAGAGACTATCTCCGAATTAAGCTTCTGTTACCCAGATGAAGGATATGCGGTCAATCAAAAATGCACGGAAATGGAGTATGTGCTCAAAGGTTTTGGAAAGCTGGTCACAGAAACCCAAACCGCCCACCTTTCAGCAGGCGATGCGATCCTGATTCCGCCAGGCGAAAAATACTATTGGGAAGGAAATCTGACCGTGGCGATCTCTGCAGCGCCGGCTTGGTATCCGGGCCAGCACCGAACAATTCCAACAATTTAAGGTTTAGCAGGGGAGACAAAGGCATGGAAGCGCCATTTCGTCTTGTAGCCTAACTTGGAGCATATGCCAAAGGCCAGGCCTTCGGCCATCAGGTAAGAACTGCCAAAGCGCGCGCCCCGTGCGATGGCGTGCTGTAGAGAATAACGGCGAAGAGCTGTGCTTAATCCCTGTTTGCGCAGCTCCGGCGACGAGGCCCCATTCCAGAAGCTGACAATCCCATCCCGGATCATTGTCGAGAGGGCGGAGACCACTTTACCTTGCTTACGGGCCACCCAATGGTACCATTGACGCTCCTTCTCCTGTGCCAAGTTCCACAGGATCTCCCTATAGGCGTCTTTTGTAGGGCCGATGGCAAATACACTACAGACGAGATCATTGAACTCTTCCATCGTCTTTTCGTCCTGAACCATTTCCAACACGCAGTCTTCAGGAATGGTTGCGGAGGCAACAGACATATCGAGCGGTCCTATCACGCCGCGGAAAATCCCCGCATCGACAAAGCCGTGCTTTTTCAGCGCCTCCTTAAATTCGGAGCTTGCCTCTTCTTCGACATACCAAAAAAATGGCGTATTCCCGAAGAATTTTAGCTCTTCTTCAATGCGCGCATCATATTCCTTAGGATCTTTTAGCCAGCCCATCACGGCATTAAAATTTATCGTTGAAAGCCCCGAGAAATATCTCTCCAGGTCGCCTGCCTTTTCATAACACGACTCCGGGACATACCGATAATCGACGAATAAATGATAAATCCAGCTGAACTGTTTTTTGAGCAGCTGCAGTTGCTGTTCATCAGAAACTTGATAAACATATGCGGTGGGGGGTGCAAGATCGGATATCATGGCCATTCTCCAATGGAATAGAATAACTCACCATGATATCTTATTCTTCAAGATTAATACAAGATTTGGATGGCAACGGAAATGCATGTTAAAGGCTACCTAATGGTCCTAGCCTCCGCCTTCTGTTTTGGTTCCTATGGCGTCTGGTCGCGCTTTCTTGGATCTGAATTCGGCGTCTTCTATCAAGGCTGGGTGCGCAGCATCATCATCCTTGCGATATTATTGCCCATCGCCATCTTCGGCAAGCGCCTAAAAATGATCAAAAAGGCGGATCGGAAATGGTTTACCATCACGATGGTTTTTACCGTTTTTACGCAGGTGCCCCTCTATTATGCGTTTAACCATCTTCCCTTGGGAACCGCGACCTTGATTTTTTACGGGCTGTTCCTCATCTCCTCGTATCTGATCGGCTGGATTTTCCTCGGTGAAAAGATGACAGCAATTAAGATCTTTTCCCTTGGGACTGCTCTTGTGGGGCTTTTTATCACATGCGGACTATCGTTGGCTGTTTTTTCTATGGGAGCCATGCTTCTTGCAGCTTTAAGCGGGATTGCGAGCGGCGGTGAAGTGGCCACAAGCAAAAAATCAACCGAACATTACTCCTCGCTGCAAATCACCGTCTATTCCTGGATACTGATCCTCCTCACCCATCTTCCGCTGTCGTTGATGATGGATGAACGGCAGCTTATCCCCGCATTGAGTCTCGAGTGGCTAGCGATGTTAGGTTATGCCGCCTCAGGGCTGGCTGGATTTTGGCTGATTATTGAGGGATTTAAATTTATCGACGCCAGCATAGGCAGCTTGATCGGATTGCTTGAAATCATTTTCAGCGTTCTATTCGGGGTGTGTATTTTTAATGATCAGCTCACAACCCCGATTGTTTTGGGCGGCCTGATTATTCTCGCTTCAGCGATTCTACCCGATGTCTACTCGCTGCTGCACCCGAGAACAAAACCCATTCCACCCACTCCTCCCTTATGATCCTACCCATTAGCACTCTGTTGAGAAGGTAGCTTGTGCTTGTAGTTTAGCATGCTCAAGGTCGGTATCACTTTTTGAGCATAATGGCTCTTTTGAAATACGCAGAAGGCAAGAACAAATAAAGGATAGCGTGGGTTGATGGAATCGAGACTGTGATCCCCACTCTCATCAACAAAGCCCTTTTAGGATAGACTCATTATTTCACTTTTTTTTGTTGCCGCAAAATAGGGTGAGGCAGCCTCCGACGGCAGCAAGGGCGATTCCGCTGATGAGAAGCGCCATCACTGTGGTATCGTATTGGCCGGCGTTATTTTGCATCACTCCGGTAACTATTTCCCCGGCGGTGTTGTGAGGCAAAGGGGATGTTAGCATGTTAGTGTCGTTTTTTGCTTCAGCGATGCGGTTCATGGAATGGACAGAGTAAATGATCAGAATAACGCCTAGGATCAATATCACAAGGCCTGCAATGCGTTTGGGACTCATATATATACCTCCCGTTTAGTTTTGTAATTTCAACGACAGTCTCTAATCTGTAAACCTCTGAACGTCGAGCTTAACTGGAGGCAATCGTGCCTCCACTATTTTTCTGTGTTTCTCTTCCCAAGAGGGCAATTTAAGAGATTCTCCAAGATGTTCCAGGGGCTCATCAATAGTAAAACCGGGTTTCACCGTAGCGATTTCAAACAAAACCCCACCGGGCTCCCTGAAATAAATCGAATGAAAATACTGCCGGTCGATGACAGGAGTCACATTCAAGCCCATTTTTAGCAGTTCCTCCCGCGCCTCTATTTGAGATGCTTGAGTCTCTGTTGCAAAGGCGACGTGATGCACGGTGCCAGCTCCTCCCAGCCCCTGGACTAGCTCTGGACAGCAAAGCAGATCCACAAAATCTCCCGGGCGCCCGTTTGCAGAATAACGAAAACGGTTTCCCTTTTCAGCAACGAGGACATGGTCCATCTGTGCTGACAGCAAATGCGCTGTTTTCTCATACCCGTCCACACAAAGTGCCATGCCGTAAAATCCTTTAATCGCACAATTAAGAGGGATGTTTCCATAGGTAAAAGCCAGCCTCTCATCCCTTGTGTTAAATACAAGCTCAAGTCCAAGCCCGTCGCCATCTTCGAAATAAATGAAAAATTCATCTTCAAAACGCGGCTCCAGCGCCTCATGTTTCACATGGAATTTAGCAAGCCGCCTCATCCAATACTCAACAGCATTTGCAGGGACGGAAAAGGACGTCACCGTCAGCTGCCCCTTTCCTTTTCTGCCCTTAGGGATACCCGTATAGGGAAAAAAGGTCAGGATTGTCCCAGGCGTTCCCTTTTCGTTTCCAAAATAGAGATGATACACCTCTGGCGCATCGTAGTTGATCGTCTTCTTGATCAGCCGCAGGCCCAAAACTCCCGCGTAAAAATCACAGGTTTTCTGGGCATCCGATGCCAAAGCGGTGATGTGATGGAGTCCTGTCACGAGTTTTTTCATCCTAATTTGACGGCGTGGAAACCCAGTCCTTTAGGACTGGGAGGAAACGCCGCTCCTTTATTTAACTTGAGTTTTAAAATAGATTTGAGTATTTTCTGCAGCCAATGAAACGCACGATTTCGATTAAAATTAAAGTTGCTGCTGAGGATAGCCAAGAGCTTTTTAAGTTGGGACATCATTTTGTTTCCGCCTGCAATGAAATCGTCCCCTTTGCAATGGAATATCGATGTTGGAATCGAGTTGCACTCCACCATCTTTGCTATTCCAAAATTAGAATGGAATCTCCACTCGGCTCTCAGATGGTGTGCAATGCGATCTTTGCCGTGTGCAAAGCCTATAAGAATCGAGGCATTGAAAAAAGCGAAGAAGTTCCAAAGATTCAGTTTCGCAAAAACGCAAGCGTCCATTTTGACAAACGGACCTATTCGATCAAAGGAAAAATTCTTTCTCTCTACACTTTGGGTAAGCGGATTAAAGTGGAAATGAGAATGAGCGACTTCCAAGAGCAGTATTTTGCTCAGGGTATTCCCAAAGAAGCTGAGTTGATCTGTAAAAAGGAAAAATGGTTTTTTAACCTTGTGTTGGATCTTCCCGATCCCGCCTTGAGCCAAAGCGACACGCTGCTTGGGGTGGATCTTGGGGAGAATAACGCGGCTGCGATGAGCAGCGGCAAATTGATTTGCGGAGACAAGATTCGCTTTCAAAGGGATCAATATCTCGCCATGCGGCGCAGGCTTCAGTCCAACGGTTCTCAGTCGGCAAAACAATTGCTGAAGAAAATCTCTGGCAAAGAAGCGCGCTGGATGAAACATGTCAATCATGGGATGAGCAATGAGATTGTGAAAGAAGCCCTTCAAATGGGCGCTGGGATGATTGTTCTTGAAGACTTGAAAAACATGCGCAAAAGGATCAAAGGCAGCAAGCGAAACAGAACTCGTCTGCACCGCTGGGCCTTTAGTCAATTGCAACTGTTTGTCGAATACAAGGCCCAAGCTCGCGGCTTGGGGATTATCTACATGAATCCAGCTTATAGCAGTCAAATTTGCTCCTTATGCGGTGCTCTTGGCGCAAGACAAAAGCACCGTTTTACATGTTCTTGTGGAAACCGACAGCACAGCGACTTGAATGCAAGTCGGAATCTCTGTAGGTTTGCTCTATCTGCCGATCGAGCAACGTGCGCTGTAAACCGCACGCATGTGGCAGTTAATCGCTGACCATAAAGCTTTCGCCTTTAGGCGAGAGTTGTTTACCGCTTATCTATAGCCGCCTGTGATGAATAGCGATTCGCCAGTCATCCAGGAAGCATCATCGGACGCAAGGAAGACAGCGGCCTGGGCGATATCCTGCGGCTGTCCGATCCTACCAAGAGGGGTTCTCTCTATAATCTCTTGGAGAAACTTGCCCTCGGTAAAGCCTCCAGAATGCGTGCCTTCAGTTTCCACGAGGCCGGGATTGATAGAGTTGACGCGGATTTTACGAGGTCCTAGCTCCGCGGCATGCGACCTCGTAATGGCATCAACAGCCCCCTTTGTAGCGCTGTAAACCGAATACCCAGGACTTGGAGAAGTACTAGCCACCGAGCTAATGTTTATAATGCTCCCGCCGTTTGTCCCAAAACACTTCACTGCCTCTTGGGTGGCAAGCAGTAGCCCAAGCACGTTCAGATCGAACATTTTGTGAAAATGCTCAGGAGTGATCTCTTCGATAGTACCGAGATTGTAAATACCGGCATTGTTGATGAGGATATCGAGTTTGCCAAACGCTTTTAGCGTTTCAGAAAAAAGCCGTTGAATTTCCTTCTGGCTGGACATATTGGCCTGGATGGCGATCGCTTCTCCCCCTCCCTGCTTGATCTCTTTGACAACGCGATCGGAGCCCTCTTTGCTCGAGGAATAATTAACAATTATCTTAGCGCCTTCTGCAGCAAGATGCAAAGCAATCGAAGCTCCAATGCCCTTGGATGCACCTGTCACAACCGCGACTTTACCTGCTAATTTTTTTGGCATGACCTGAACTCCTTTGAGAGTAAAATTTGACCATGCAACATTAAGGTTTTATACACAAGAGGTCTAATTAGTTGGTCTGCAATTTAACTCGTGATTGGCACAAAATATCGAAGCGAAATTTTCGAAAGGCATCATGAGCCTATCCGCAAATCTGTATTGGAAGAGGAAATCATACAAGATCTCTATTTTATGAGGGATGGGCCATTAACCTGAGGATTACCTCTCTGTGAAGATGTGAAGACGCATAATAAGCGACATAAGCAGCATGGATGCGATGCAAAGAAAGCCTGGTAGGAGGCAAAAGAAAAACATTTTTAAATAATGTTTTTGTGAATATGTCGAAAAAATAAAATAAACACTGACCGGCATAGACAGAGGTATGGTGATTAGCCCTAAAACACATAAAATCCCACCCCATAGACTCATGTCAAAAGTAAACACGCCCATAAGTGGGATGTATGCAAGAGCGGGCAAAAATAAGAAAATATAGCCTACAATAAATACCCAACTTGTAAAAGCTGCTATTCCCTTCATCAACTTAGCAAGCATCTGAAAATTTACTATCCCCTATATTTATTAATAATTTCAGTTGCTACCTGTTGGTAGCAAGGCGTGTTGAATGCGTGTTCCCAAATGCTGGGGGTGTTGTCATTTAGAATGGTGATATTTTGAGATTTCCACAGTTTATGCCCATAATGCTCTTGTCTCTGATGCCGAAACTTATCAAGTGCCTGTTGGTCTTGAGTTTCAAGATGGGCGTCAATGTCCTCCTGTATAAGTTGTTCGATGACCTGTGAAGGCTTCAGGCCAGCTTTTCTTCCATCATGTAGACGCAGAAGGAACATGCAGAGGTCATATGATGTTACCTTTACAGCAAGGTCTGCAATACTAAAATAATTATGGGACTCTGGATGAGCGATGTCTGGTGCTATAAGAGATGCTCCAGCCAAAGTAAAGATACGAATTCTTTGCCGTTCTTGGGGTAGCAAGCGACTTAGTGCTAAATTTGAAACTAAGGCCCCTTGGCTGTGCGTAAAAATCACAATCGGTAGTTTGTTTTGTGAGGGATGCTGATCAGATAAGTTGATAAGCATTTTGAAGAACTGAGCGACGAATTTTACACTCTGTGAATGGTATCCCAAATTCTGCATTACTGCATCAGTAGAACTACCTGGGGTATCATTGACCAAGTACGACACATGCTCTCCGTTGGCTAAATTCGAAATAAGGGTTGCAGATCGTAGTGCTTTTTGGGGCGTATTGAAAAGTCCATTAATGAACCCCCAAATACATTGACCTTCTTGTTTTTTTCCCACCTCCCTTACAGCGTCTTTGAATTCTTTTTCAACTCCATAATCTTTTTGTTTAAAACGAATTTGATCGAAGTGGTGGCCTGGCCTGGATCTGAGATGCATTTCGCCATTGTTTTTGTGAACTATCACAGCGTCAAGTTTATGTGTTTCAACCCATTCTATTGCCTGCTGTTTGGTTAGCAAATGTTCATAGCCAGCAAGATAGAGTTCAACTTTTCGATCGCCAGAGTAGAATCGTGCAGTAATTTTTGGAAGAAGGGAAAAAGAGTATTCATTTTCAGAGGAGAATCCGGCAAGTTTCTGGATTATTTTTAATAGTCTTTTAAAATCTTGTCCTGCAAGAGATCGGGGTTTTGTATTTGGGGACAAAGCCGTGAGTGCACAAAGTTGTCTTAAGTACGCTTGAGGATCATCTGGTTGATAATGCTTAGCGATTTCTATCAGAAGAGAATCGCAATATTTTGTGGAACCAAGCCAAGCCCGATGGGCATCATGCCCCATGAGTAAGTGTGAAAAAATGGCGTACTGTTTATGGGAGCCAATAGATCCAAATTCTTTGGCGAATTGGCTATGAGAAGATATGAGACCGGGATTATTTAGCCGCCATGCAAGACTTCCTCCTTTAGCAATGTACTTGTTGTCTTGGTTATCAAAATAGAAGACGATGGAATCATCGTATCGGCATGCCTTTTTGAGCATATGTCAGCCTTGCGGAATGGAGGAGTGTAAAATGTAACAAGGTCCAGAAAATTCATCAAGTCTTGTAGCTCGAAAAACTTGCTGTCACCCAAGTGGAGATAGGTGCAATTTAGGTATTAAAATGATCAAAATTCAAAGTCAAATGCGGAAAAAATGGATTTTAGCGCCTGTACATGAGGACAGAAAAAGGATTTAAGTCCTTGGGAAGAAATGTGGGGCAAGCAGGACTTGAACCTGCGACCAGCGGGTTATGAGTCCGCTGCTCTAACCAACTGAGCTATTGCCCCAGAGTGAGGGATGATGTTAGCGGAGGAATGGGGGGAAATCAAGGCAAAAACCTGGGCGCAAGGGGTGTTTCATAGATGTTTTGCGGGTGAACTTCTAGGTAAATGGAGGGGGGAGCCGGATTAAAAAAACTTTTTGCTCTTAACTGGTGGGTCCTTTATACATCCAATTAAAAGGGAATGATCTATGAAGGCGCCATGTGCTGGGTTGATGCCCAAGCGCAAGTTTGGTATTGGAACTGCGGGAGCCTGGATGGGGAGCTGGAATGCCAGATTTTGCAGTCTGGCGTTATTGAGCAGCTGTGTTGTTTTCGCGGATGATGCGAAAATAGCGGTGGAGTCGCCGGAGTATGTGCTCACGAGGGCGGATAACCTGCCGGTGGAAAGCTTCGAGGATGCGACCGATCCTTATCTGGAAGGGTATATCCAAGCGCTTGTGGATATGCACTTCTATGAATATCGTGTTATTGTCACGGTCAAAAATCACCATGTCCATCTGGCTAATTTGCCGAAGAACGAGTTGGTTGGGAGTAGCATTATCTCGTTTGTCAAGGACTTGCCGGGAGTCCAGTCGGTAGAGGTGCAGGAGATTTCTCAGGAGGAGATGAAGGCAAGGGAAAGGTATGTGGAGCAGCCCAGGGTCAATGGGATTTGGTTTCCCCAGTCGACGGTGCTCTTTCAGCCGTTGGTGGCCGATCCGCGGCAGCCGATGTATTCGGCGGCGCTGCGGGTTTATGATAAGGTGGCGGGCCATATCGCCGGAGCGGTGTCTTTGGGGGATGACTTTCCGATTTTCCGCTGGAGGGATGTGTTCTGGTGGCATGGGGACTTGCAGATCGGGATTGAAGCGGGGGTGTGGGCGGTTTTCAGCTATAGCGGGATCAAGAAGAACTCTAATGGGGATGTCTGCGAGATGCTCAACGCCGATTACTTTGCGGGCATTCCTCTGACTTATGCGTTTGATCGGTGGTCCTTTCGGATGCGGCTTTACCATATTTCAAGCCATTTGGGGGATGAGTTTATGGTGAACCATCCTAAGTATTGCTGCGGCGATGACCATAGACGGAAAAACCCGAGTTTCGAGGCGATCGATTTTTTCACGTCTTATCAGTTTTCTAGTCATTTAAGGGGTTATTTTGGGCCGGGGGTGGTGGTGCATAGCGACAACTCATTTAAGATTAAACCTCTCTATGTGGAATATGGCGTGGAGCTGCGCATTTTCGGCCGGAAGCTCTATTACCATAGATTGTATGGGACGCCGTTTTTCGCGATGCATTTGGAGAACTGGCAGCAGCACCACTGGGATCTTGGCTTCACCTGTAAGCTGGGGTATGAAATCAGTAAGTTGCAGGGGGTGGGGCGCAAGGTGCGCCTCTATGTCGATTACCACAATGGCTATTCTTGCGAAGGGCAGTTCTTCAACGAGCGGGTGAAGTATGGAGAGGCGGGCTTTTCGTGGGGATTCTAGTACCCAAACATTTGCGTTTGGGTACTAGGTTGACACAAAGCCTTCTGAGTAAGGGGGATGGTTTTTGCCGATCGGCAGGGTTCCGCTGAAGAACTGGCGGTAGATTTTCAGGCCTTGCTCCGCGTTCTGGATACAATAAAAACAATTGCCGACCCATTCGGAGCCCGTGATGGTCCCGTTGTGCAAGTTGCACTGGTAGCGGGGGGTGATCTTTTGGCGCCAGTATTCGTTGGTGCCGAAGAGGAGGACGGGGGTAGGAGAGGAGGAGCCGACTTTGCGGCGCACCTCTTCTAAGGCGAACTCGAAATCGGTCCCGATCCCTCCCATGAGGATGATGGGGAAGTCGAGATTGAACTCGGCCTGTCTTTCTACGAGGCGGTCGAGCCGGTAGGTCATTTTCGCATCGATATAGGGGTTTTGCTTTTGTTCGTTGACGACCGTATCCCGGAAATCGATGATGTTGGCACAGGAGAGGATGGGTATGCTTTTCGCAATGCGGTTGCCGAGGGCCATGACGCCGGGTCCTCCGCCGGTCACGAGAGCGATGGGGATCTCTTTGTTGAGCTGAGGGTGGTCCATTTCTAAGCGCATCGCTTCAAGGCCTGTCAGGAGTTTTCTTAGCTCTTCTTCAAAATCCACTTCTTTTAAGTTGGAGCCGTAAATGCCGAACACGGTGGCTTTCAAAAAGGTATCGACGAGGGGCAGAGGAACAAACATCCCGGAGTCTTTTTCAGGTTTGGGGACATATTGGAGGATCTTGCCTGAGCCCCGGTCTACCCAGTAGACGGGGATGGCGAATTTGGCGAGATCGAAGAGGAGGGAGCGGTCCTCATGCGAAAAAAAGTTCCCGTGGGACAAGGAGGGGTGTTCGAAGTAGATCCCCTTTAAAAATCGCTGAACGAGATCGCTGAGGAGCATCCGTTTCATGAGGGGGGAGGGGAAGTAGCGGAGGAGGAGGATCCCTTCGCTGGTGATCGATTCGTTTTCGATCGCTTTTAGCAGGGGATAGGAGGGCTGCTGCTGGATGTAGCGTTCGACCATGAGAGCTTGTCTCAAGGGATGGATGAGGCCGGGGAATTCATTGATCGTCGGTTCGCAGGAGATCCAGTCAGCGGGTTTTAGATTGAGCATCTGCTCGCCTTTCACGACGAAGGCGGCGCACCGGTGGTGCTCGGGCGCTGGCGCCGTTTCAAAGGCTTTGAAGAGGCAAGAGGGGTTTTCCAGGCAATTCTGCAGTTGGTCGCGGTCGGAGAAAAAGACGTGTTCGCGGTAAGGCTCGAGGGTGTAGAACTCGAGCGGGATATCGTTAAGAGCGCGCTTGGAGGAGCCGAAGAGTTCGTAGACATCTCCAGACGCTTTCGTGGTCGGCTCTAAGACGGAGGCCGTGGTGTGGTGGCAGCCTTGGGGCAGCAGAGCGTCGACTACTTTGCCAAAGACGGTGCGGATGTGGAGGGGGAGGGTGCGGACGAGGAGGATTTCTCCCTCTTTGACCATTCTTTCGGCATCGGGCTTTTTCTCTTGATGCAGTTGTAAGAGGGAGCGGGCGTGGATGTGGGGGTTTAACAGAGCTTTAGCGAGGGTAGGAAGAAAACCGCTGACGGTGTCGTCGTAGCGAAGCGTTCCGGGCTGCAAAGAGAGATAGGCGACTGTGCGCCCTTCGATCTTTTCCAGGATCAACTGATCGCTGCCTTGGAGTCCGCCGAGAGAAAGGAGGGGTCTTCCTTGCCGGTCGGACCTGCCGAACATCCGCAACAGGTAGTCGGGGTTGCGCACCCGCCTCCGCTCATCGGCGGCGAAGAGTTTGCCGATGAAAGCGCCTACCGTCAACAGGTCTAGCATCTGCATCGCGAGGGGGCCAATGGCATCCAGGCGCACCCGGATCGTCGCGGAATGGGTGGGCAGGCTCAGCTCATACTCTTGGCCGATCCCGTTGATGCCGAGTTGCGCGAGGGTGCTTTTTAAGTTGAAAAAGACACGCTCAGGCGGAATCTGGTAGCCGATAAAAAAGGGAGAAATATTTTTAATGCATACGGTGGCTTCCAGAGAGGCGGGCCCGATTTTTTTCAAGCCGGTGATTTTGCCATCCGGGGTAACCAGGTCGTAATGCTCAGAGAAAAGATGGGGCTGCATAATTTTCTTATACCGAAATGCCCTGTTTAATTGCGATTGTTGAAAAATGCCTTCCGGATTAGAATTCCGGGGCTAGTGCATAGTTGAGGCCTAATGATTCCACGCAGTTTTGGGACGCATGACGGGACATTCCACGCGGATGAGGTGACGGCGTGCGGGTTGCTTTTGCTTTTTGACTGCATCGATCCTTCTAAAATCGTGCGCACCCGCGATCCCCTCAAACTGGCAACTTGCGAGTATGTGTGCGATGTGGGGGGCGTTTATGATCCGAAGAGCAAACGGTTCGATCACCACCAATCTGAGTACCGCGAAGACCTGAGCAGCGCCGGAATGGTCTGGCGCTATTTGAAAGATGAAAGGATGGTCGATGACGCCACCTACCAGTTTTTCAATCACGCGCTGATCGTAGGCATCGATGCCCACGACAATGGCAAACTGACCTCCCAGAGCGGGACCTGCACGTTTTCTCATGTGGTGTCCAATTTTGTGCCTGTGGTCTACGACACTCCACCCGAGGTGCAGCAGGCGGCTTTCTTCCAGGCGCTCGAGTTCGTCTACGGCCATCTCAAGAGATTGCTAGAAAGGTATCGGTACATTCAAGAATGCCGGCAAAAAGTGATCGATTGCATGGCAAAAAAAGAGCGCTATCTGCTGTTTGAACAAGCCATTCCCTGGATGGAGAGCTTTTTTGATCTAGGAGGGGAAACCCATCCCGCTCAATTTGTGATCATGCCCTCCGGCGGGCATTGGAAATTGCGCGGCATTCCGCCCAATAATGAAGACCGGATGAGAGTCCGCTTGCCCTTGCCCGAAGCTTGGGCGGGTCTTCGAGATGAAGAGCTGCAGAAGATCACGGGGATTCCCGGCGCTATTTTTTGCCACAAGGGACGGTTTATCTCCGTCTGGGAAACAAAAGAGGATGTCTTAAAGGCATTGAGGAAAGTTTTATGAGCACCGTCTTTGGGAAGATCATTCAAGGCCAGCTGCCTTGCGACAAGGTATTTGAAAACGAGCGGATCATCGCCTTCAAAGATATCGCCCCCGCTGCTCCTGTGCACATCTTAATCATGCCCAAAAAAGAGATCGCCAACCTGCAGGCTTTGCAAACAGAAGACCTCGGCTTGATTGCGGAAATCGTCACCGTGGCTCAGAGTCTGGCAGAGGAATATGGGATCGCGGACGGCTACCGCCTGTTGACAAACAATGGAACCGAAGCGGGGCAGACCGTCTTTCATCTGCATTTCCATCTCATCGGCGGCCGCAGGCTCAGCCATCTTGGCTAATTCTCCTCGTTATGTTAGTGATAGACGTATGACTCGATTTCTTTGGCTCCTCGCCTGTTTGAGCTGCATACCTCTCTGTAATGGACTCTGTACAGAGACGGCCATGGCTTTGCCATGCCCCTCTGATCCCCCTGAATCCACCGCAATGGCCAAGCGGGTCTATGCCCATCTGATGATCCACGACCCTTCAGCAGCTGTCATAGAAGCCAAGCGGTCTTTAGAACATTTTCCCGACTCCAAGTCTTTGCAGATGGCCCTCATCCGGGCGCTCTCTGAAAGCGGCAACGACGTCGAAGCCTTGGACCAGTGGAGAAAGACAGTCGCTGCGTTTGCCGGAGAAGAGAATAACCGGCAGCTTTTGGAAGTCCTCGCCTGGGGCGTATTAAATAGAGGAGAGCAGTCGAATCAACTCTCCATCCGTCTCTATGCCCTTTTAGGCGCTTCCATGACCCGCGACGCCAAAGCATTGCCCCTGCTTTTGGAAGAACTCCGCGGATCCAATGCCCTACTCCGCTCCGTCGCGGTGCATGTTGCCGCGACGTTTGGCGACGCCCCCCTACAGGATGAGCTCGAGCGTTTGCTGAAAGAAGAACGGGTGTGGTATGTCCGCCTCGAAGTGATCAAGGCGGTGGGTTTTTTGCGGATGACCGGCCTATGCAACCGGTTAAAAGAGATCGTCGGCAACCCCAAAACCTTAATCGAGGAAAAAGCCGCGGCCATCACCTCCCTTGTCCACATGTACGATGCTCTAGATGATGCCGAGCTTCAAAGCCTCGTGAAGAGCGACCGCGCCGGGTTAAGACAGCTCGCTTGCGATGCGATCGCCTATTTGAACCTCGCAGATAAAAAAGAAGAGCTGCTCTTTTTACTCAAAGACACCTCTGCCGATGTGCGCATGGCCTCCTTGAATGCCTTAGGACTATTGCGTACCCCCTTTGATTTAGAGCAGATCCGCCCCCTGTTAACCGATGCCGCGTCTGAGGTAGCCATCACCGCCGCCTGGCTCGCCATGCTTCATGAAAAGAAATGGGGCGCAGAAACCCTCTCCACATGGATCGAAGGTCCCAATACAGAGATGCGCCGGCTCGCCTCCGCCGCTCTTGCCGTCACAGGTCGTTTTGGCTCGAGATTAGCCTACGACCTCATGAAAAAAAGCAACGATCCCTATGTGAAAGGCAATCTCGCTCTAGGCCTCATCGGCCAGCGCACCCATCTGCAAGAAGCGTGCGATACCCTCTACGGACTCTTTGTCCAACCCAAGCCCGAGCTCTGGATGTGGGATCACCACCTCAACCCCCTCTTTCGCTCCCTAGCCCCCAGCCGCGTCCGCCACATCGAACAGATCCCCCATTACCCAAAAGTAATCGACCAATGGGTCCGCTTAGATCTGCTCTCCGTCCTCAGCATGCTCCGCTATCCCAAAGCCCAAGAAGCCGTCAAAGGCTTTTTGCAGAACCAGACCTGGGGAACATCCGGAGCCGCCGCCGCGACTCTTTTAGAAGAAGGGGATGAAGAATCGCTAGAAGCGGTCAGAGATCTCCTAAAGGATCCCGATGAAAAAATCCGCGTCCAGGCCGCTCTCATTTTAGCCCTCGTCGGAAGCGATCTCTCCGCAGTCCACATATTGCAAGAAGCCTACCCCCACATGGAGCGGGAGATGAAAGTCCATATCCTAGAAGCCCTAGGCCACATCGGCGATCCCCAGACCATCCCCTTCCTCCTCAAAATCCTCGATGAACCCTTTCAAATCCTCCGCGTCGTCGCAGCCTCAGCCCTCATCCAGTGCCTCTACCACTAGCATCCAAATACATATCCAACACCTCGGAAACGAACTTATCCACATAGAACAAAATGCTCTTCTGCATGTCAGGGCTGTTTTCCCGATTGAGGATCGCCCGCTCCTTCCAAATCGTTCCCATTACGAATTTATCGTTTTTTAGCAAAAAGGCACTGACGGATAACTCTGCCTCGACCAATACCGTATTTCCAACCGCTGTCACCTTTATCTGCAAAGCAGCTGGATTGCGATAAGCCGTCCTTAAATGATAAAAGCTAGGATCCAAGCCCTTTTCCTCAAAAGCTGCATCAATGCAGTCGGCGATCTCATACGAGCTTAATCCATATTTTTTGATATTGCCAGAAGTCAGAACTCTATTATTTACAATCACATCTATCGACTCAAAAATATACCTCTGCATTTCTTTTGTGGCATCAGGCCGTAATGGATCCCAGCTGTATCCCTGTGTAAAAACGGAGAAGGGAATAACCGCCATCAGAAAAAAACGTTTAAGCATAGTTCCTCTTTTTTAGATTGTATTTTATAATTCAATAGCTTTATCATCTTATAATAAATCAGGGGCTTTTGTTACGTATTCGTTTACATCTCTTACTAGTTTTCTAAATATTTTGCGTGAAAATTCTATCTCCAGCTTTCTCAGCACTTCTAATTTCTCATTAAGATAAGGATATTCTTTACGGTTAGCTATAATTAGAAGATCACTAAAAAGACCTTTAGCGTGATGGCGTTTGAATATTTTTTTCCCTTCATATTCTTCAATTTTCTTAACATATTGTTCCTGTGTTTTATCCCATCCATTTAGGAATGATCGCACCGATCTACATCGGATAATAGATGGTGTCGTATCTTGTACCGCATTCTCATCGGTTTCTGGCAAAGAAATCGTTCCAGGTTGTCCTGCTAATTGCCCTAATCCACCAAAAGCGAAATTCCCATCCGAAAACGAAGATGGATTGATTTGATGAGGAAGAATTGCTGTTTGTCCTAATCCGCCAAAAGCGAAATGATTTTCTGAAGCTGAAACAATAGGTTGCCATCTTTCCAGCTGCCATGCTTCCAAATCGCCGGGAGTCCGTTGTAATGTGGAGCCGAGGCCCGAACTTCCCCCTAAGTTGCATAAATTTGGCTTTGTTGCGTAAATAGCTGCGGGTGAAGATTCTCTTGCCCTAAGAGCCTCGAATCTATAAATTTTTTGTTACCACACAAAAACTGTAGGTTCGAGATGACACCCAAGAAGAAAGATAAATACCGCACCCGCAACTGGAAAGAATATAACCGATCTTTGGTAAATCGGGGAAGCATCACTTTTTGGTTCGATGAGAATGCTATCCAAAAATGGTATTCTATTGAACGGACAGGCAAGCCTGGTCGGCCAGAAACCTATTCAGATGATGCGATTCGCTGTGGACTCATGATCCGAGCTGTCTTCCGTACAGCACTTCGTTTTCTTCAGGGTTTTGTCGACTCTATCATCCGTATTCTGGAACTCGACCTTGTTTGTCCTCATTATTCGGTATTTTCTCGTCGGGCCAAAGGTCTACATATCGCAATGAGAAAGCTGCTGAAACCTGGAGAGAAGATAAATGTGGTTTTTGATTCGACAGGGGTTAAAGTCTTTGGCGAAGGCGAATGGAAGGTCAGAAAGCACGGTTATTCGAAACGCAGGACATGGCGTAAAGTTCATGTTGGGATGTGTGCAGATTCGGGACAAGTGCTGGTCAGCGCAGTGAGCTCCAATAATGTGACTGATGAGGAGGCAATGATTTTCATGATGGAAGCTCTAGAAGGGATCCCTTTAGGAGACGTTCTTGGCGATGGCGCTTACGACACCGTCGATTGTCGCGAGGCGATCCACGATCGGGGAGGCAAACAGGTCATCCCTCCAGACAAGAATGCAAAATTGCAGAAGGGAAAACCTTTCCCATGCCTCGAGGAACGGGATGAAGCAATTCGAAGAATCCAAAACCTTGGGGAGGAAGGTCGATCCAAATGGAAACAGGAAATCGGATATCACCGAAGATCCCGAGTCGAGACATTGATGTTTAGGTATAAAACGATATTGGGAGATCGGTTGGCATCCCGCAGAGAGGCAACCCAGGCTACGGAAGTGGCGATAAAACTGGATGTATTGAATCGAATGACAGAATTCGGGAGACCAAAAAGCTACAAGGTGGCAAGTTAAGTTAGGCGACTGCTAGGCAGCTATGCCGCTTGCTGGGAATTGCGCAACAAAGCCATAAATTTTGTAAAATAGGGATAACTATACCTACAACAACAAGTGCGAGCATTCCACATTTAAAACATTGGTCAGCCTGATCATTAATAGGTTCTGCATAGCGGTCGCTCAATCCATTTTGGCCTTTTTCGTCATCCGATTTTGGTTTACCTCCTATACACAACAGGGCTTTTATTCCCTCAATAATACAACAACATTCCCACCATTCTTTTTGTCTTTGCTCAGGGGGAGAATGGTTCGTTTTAGTGGATTCCGGAATTTTGTATCTTGCTAAGAACTCCTCCCACATCTGTTTGAGTTCAGGGGGATTCGATGAATTTGAAAGCGTTTCTCTAGTTTCCTCATTTCTCCTGGGGCGAACATTAAGATCTTGCACCATAGGAGGAAAATCTATTAGAGAGGATGTATAGTTTTTCTCGGCTCTTTGAAGAGTGGATGCTCCAAAAGCGTTTTCTCTACTCTGTGTTAAATTTGCTTGTTGGTATCGGCGAGCTAATTCCATATTGCTAACATTGGGATCAGCTATACTTAATGAAAAGTCAAATGGAGCCGCATCAGGAGTTATTTGTGAGTTTAAATAGGAAGGTTCTAATGACATAATTTAGTCTTCAATTGTATTTAGGATTTTTCGGTATACTATGATAATTAGTAGCTGATAGTTGGGTCTTTGGCATCTAAATATGAGACCAAAAGGAGATCAACTAACTTGCTCACATAAAACAGAATGGCCTGTTTCATATCAGGTGTGTTTTCCTCTTCGAGGATAGCCCGCTCTTTCCAAACCGCCTTCGATATGCAAATTTGGCTCTCTATCAAGCAAGCATCAAGCAGTAAACTAGCTTCAATCACAACTGTTTTGCCTTCTTGGGTGATTTCTACCAGGAAATCAGCAGGATCTGAATAGTGGTCCCAAACATCCTCGAGTTCTATTTCCGGCGGCAGCCCAAATTGATGAAACCTGGCGTCAATACAGTCATCAATATCGTCTTTTACGAGACCATATTGCTCGATATCGCCGGAAACAACTAGCGGGCAACTCTCAATTGCTTCTATGGTTCTAAAAAAATATCTCTGGGGTTCTTTCGGGCGTCCCATTAATTCAGACCAGCCGCTATATGCTTTTGTGCAGATGCATAGAGGAATGGTCAATAGTAAAAAAGCTCTCAGTAACATAACTCCTCACGATAGCTAGAGGTTTTGTGGAAAAGACACTAATGCTCAGCAGACATATTTGCTATATTTTTTTCTCCTCGATAAACCCTTTCAATTTTTGGCCTCAGCCCTCATCCTGTGCCTCGACTACTAAACCATCCCTACTTTCCAAATAAATATCCAGCACCTCGGAAACAAACTTGTGCACATAGAACAAGATGTTCTTCTGCATGTCGGGGCTATTTTCCCGATTGAGGATCGCCCGCTCCTTCCAAATCATTCCAGGTATGTATGTGTGGCTTTTTAGCAAAAAAGCATCAACAGATAACTCTGCCTCAACCGATACTGTATTTCCAACAGCTATCACCTTCATCTGTAAAAGAGCGCGATTACGATAAACAACCTCAGGATTATCAAGGCTGGAATTGGGACTTAAGCCCTTTTCCTGAAAAGTTTTATTGATGCAATCCGCGATGTTATGATAAGTTAACCCGTATTTCTTGATATCGCCAGAGAGGAAAACACGATTATTTTCGATTACATCTATCGACCCAAAAATATACGTCTGCATTTCTTTTGTGGTGTCAGGCCGTAACGGTTCCCAGCTGTATCCTTTTGTAAAAACGGACAAGGGGATAATTCCCATGAGAAAAAAACGTCTAAGCATAAGTCCTCTTAGTAGCTGATGGTTGCATCTTTAGCATCTAGATATGTGGTTAAAAGAAGATCAACTAACTTGGTCACATAAAACAAAATGGCATTTTTCATATCAGGGGTGCTTTCCTCTTCGAGAATAGCCTGTTCTTTCCAAACCGCCTTCGATATGCAAATGTGACTCTTTATTAAGTAGGCGTCAACCAGTAAACTAACTTCAATCACAACGGTTTTGCCTTCTTGGGCGATTTCTACCACTAAATCAGCAGGGCCTGGATAATGGTCCCATGCATCTTCGACGCCTACATCCGGTGGCAGCCCAAATTGATTAAATCTAGCATCAATACAGTCACTAATATCATCATCCACAAGACCGTATTGTTTGATGTCGCCGGAAATAACGATGGGCTGGCTGTTAATCGCTTCTATGCTTCTAAAAAAGTATCGCTGCAGTTCTTTCGGGTATTCCTTTATTTCAGCGTAACCGCTATATACTTTTGTGCAGATGCATAGGGGAGCGATCAGTAGTAAAAAAGTTCTCTCCAACATAACTCCTCCTGATGGCTAGAGGTTTTGTTGAAAACACACTAATGCGTGGCTGGGATATTTGCCATGTTTTTCTGCTGTATTTTTTGGATGCACTGGCACCGGGAACGAGCGTGCAAAAACATACCCAGAAAGTCCAGTAATATAAGTTTTTTCCTGCGGCCATTGATGTTTGTTGGTGGAAAATTTCTTGGATGGGTTATGGATCTAGAGAACTGACCAGTTTTTACAACCGGGTATTTATTCCTGGGTATTGATGAATATATTTCATGATAATTTTTCGAATTTCCTGTATGGGATCCATGAAATAAGGACAGTAATAAAAGACACGCTAACAAGTAACGTTACATCCAATTTAAAATATTTATACATTGTTATAAAAAGAGCTGCGATTAGAAAGGCAATTGTATCAGCAGATTCTGCTAATCCATATATTTTCCCTCGTTCATGTGCTTCTCTTGTTTTCGATATAATGGAAAACATTGTAGGAGACAAAAGTGCATTTCCTATGGCATGAAAGAAATAGCAACTCGCTAAGACAACATCGATGTTAGTAACAAAATTTACAAGTACAAAATAAGGAATCAATGATATTAGTGAGATTGTGTATCCAATTCTTATCATTTTTTCATCTTCAATATGTGAAAGATATTTAACGGAATAGGTACCAATCAAATACCCTACCATCATTAAAATTTCAACTAAAGATGATTCGTAGTTAATAAAATCAGCGTATAATATTAGTATTACATAAATTGACGTTTCCAATAAAATCCAGGCTGTAAAAATAGCTTGATTTGGTTTATTTTTAACATCTTTAATAATCAACAAAATTTCTTTAAAAATAAATTTTTGAAATGAAATCTTCAGATTTTTTATTTGGTCAAGTTTAATGTCTTTTAGATCGAAAAAATATCTAATGCATAAATATATGGCGAAAACAAAAGATATAATTAACAGTAAGGTGGCTTGTGTTTCTGAAAGGTGTTTATTAAGAAAAATTAAGACTAGATAACCAACAGCATATGCTGCAGTGGCTTTAGCAAACGAAAATCGAAAGTCTCGACCTTTCATATCGCCAACTGCTGCCCAAGCTATTGGAACTGTATTCCCGAAAACACCTTTTGAAAGATTTATAAGGATAAGAACAGGAAGATAAGAGAGTATACGCAAATCATAAAGGTAAACAAATATAAGACTAAAAAGTGAAAATGTAAGAGAAATAATTAAACTTATCTTCCTTCCATAAAAATCAGAAACCCCGGCTTGAATAGGGGATATAATAATTTGTAAAATAAGCAACCCACCAATGAGCCTATCCGCAAAGTCCTAGAAAATTTCCGATTTTCTGAATCCAAAAGGCGATAAGGCCTACGCTTAAAAAACCAGTCCAGTACACCATCTTTCTCTCCCAACGCATATTTAGCCGCCGAAATTTCCTTTGCAGCCACGAAATACCCCTCTCAACATGCCATCTATTTTTTTCCAGGTATCGTACTGTTTTCTTTTTTGAAGTTCCTCTATAGGGAATCCAAGGGAAAATTTTTCTGGCCAAAATGTTCACACGTAGTACTCTGCTATCGTAGCCTTTATCAGCTTCCAAAATCGGGGTGATCCCTCTGCTGATCAAGGGTTTGACAAACCTTTCGATTTTTTGCAGTAGAAAAACGACCTGTTCTTGTTCCGAAACGTTTGCCGCTGTCGTTTTTACGGCTATCGGATTTCCCCAGGTATCTACCAGCAGGTGATTTGTGACCCCTTTCCCCTTGTAACCGTGCGCCACTTCTTCTCCGCCACCACGTCCCTGTGAAAAAAAAACCGTCGACTTTGAGGCGGTCAAACCCTGTCAATTTTAATGCGTCGGCTTTTTCCAGCAGAAGGTTCAACACCTTCTCAAGTAGACCTGTTTTTTGCCAGTGGCCAAGCCACTCATGGGCTGTCGAACGGGCTGCCCATCGTGGACCTACAGGAATATCAATCCATCGAGCTCCTGTAATCAGCACCCATAGAATCGTATTCATTACCCTCTTTGGAGAAAGATCTTTTCTGCCAAATTTACTGCCCGGAGGCTTAGGGAATAAAGGCTTGATCAATGCCCACTGTTCGCGATTAAGTCCTTGAAATCCTTGCATATTTACCTCGTTGTAGAGGAAAATATTGTATCAGAAGTAAAAATTTTAAGCTACTTTGCGGATAGGCTCATTAGAAAAATTTGTCGAATAGGTGATTCGTTACTAAAAGATCCGGCGACGTAATTATCACAAAGGACATCAAAAGCAACAAATAATAAGATTAAGGCAAGAAATTTATTTTGTTTAGAACGTGTTGAAGGATGCATCAGTTGCTCTTAATGCTGTGAGTGTGCACCGAGTTCCCCCGGCAAATGGGATTAAACACGATGTAAAAATCCAATGTCAAGAAGTTTTGCAAATATTCTCTTGAAAAACAACGGCCTTTGGTGAGCCGCATCTTATGGGGGGAAACCTAGATTTTCAAACAGCTATCTTCGGTACGAAGGCTAGTATTTTGGCAACAAACTAGAGAATAGGCTATAGAGGCTTTCGTGCTTTTATAGCTAGTAATTGGTAAGGTAAGACTATTCCATCGTTTATTGAGCAAAGATTCTCGGATAGACTTTCTCTGACCGCCTTATTGAGAAACTGCTCATGCAGTTCTTCGGGTAATGGGACGTAACAAGTCAGCCAGCCCTTGATATAAGCCTTTAGATCCTCAGTATTTCTATACTTAGAGAAGCGCCATTCAGGACGAAATTCTTCCAATTCTAAACCATGGGATGTTAGTATTTCTTGGCTTTGTTGCGCAATTCCCAGCAAGCGGCATAGCTGCCTAGCAGTCGCCTGACTTAACTTGCTACCTTGTAGCTTTTTGGTCTTCCGAATTCTGTCATTCGATTCAATACATCCAGTTTTATCGCCACTTCCGTAGCCTGGGTCGCCTCTCTGCGGGATGCCAACCGATCTCCCAATATCGTTTTATACCTAAACATCAACGTCTCGACTCGGGATCTTCGGTGGTATCCGATCTCCTGTTTCCATTTGGCTCGACCTTCCTCCCCAAGGTTCTGGATTCTTCGAATTGCTTCATCCCGTTCCTCTAGGCATGGGAAAGGTTTTCCCTTCTGCAATTTTGCATTCTTGTCTGGAGGGATGATCTGCTTGCCTCCCCGATCGTAGATCGCCTCGCGACAGTCGATGGTGTCGTAAGCGCCATCGCCAAGAACGTCTCCTAAAGGGATCCCTTCTAGGGCTTCCATCATCAAAATCATTGCCTCTTCATCAGTCACATTATTGGAGCTCACTGCGCTGACCAGCACTTGTCCCGAATCTGCACACATCCCAACATGAACTTTACGCCATGTCCTGCGTTTCGAATAACCGTGCTTTCTGACCTTCCATTCGCCTTCGCCAAAGACTTTAACTCCTGTCGAATCAAAAACCACATTTATCTTCTCTCCAGGTTTCAGCAGCTTTCTCATTGCGATATGCAGACCTTTGGCCCGACGAGAAAATACCGAATAATGAGGACAAACAAGGTCGAGTTCTAAAATGCGGATGATAGAGTCGACAAAACCCTGAAGAAAACGAAGTGCTGTACGGAAGACAGCTCGGATCATGAGTCCACAGCGAATCGCATCATCCGAATAGGTTTCTGGCCGACCGGGCTTGCCTGTCCGTTCAATAGAATACCATTTTTGGATAGCATTCTCATCAAACCAGAAAGTGATGCTTCCCCGATTTACCACAGATCGGTTATATTCTTTCCAGTTGCGGGTGCGGTATTTATCTTTCTTCTTGGGTGTCATCTCGAACCTACAATTTTTGTGTGATAACAAAAAATTTATAGATTCGAGGCTCTTAGGGCAAGAGAATCTTCACCCGCAGCTATTTACGCAACAAAGCCGTATTTCTTTATATTCATCAATTGAAAGCATGGTGCAGGTGGCAGATTGTGTCTTGTAACCAGGAAAGTCCTCAAGTGTTTTATCGAGAAATGTGATATAAGCGGATTCTTTAAGATAGGTCAATATCAGCAACACTCCTCCTGGCTTTAGACACTTGCACATCAAACTTAATGCTTTTTTAGGTTCTCTTACCCAAAGGAGGCAGCTGAAACAAATCACAGCGTCAAAGCAACAATCTCTGAAACTCATTTCTTCAGCTTTTACCTGATGAAATTCAAGATTTGGGAAACTTAGTTTAGGGAACTTGTTTTTTGCGAGGTCTATCATGTCAGAGGAGGCATCTATGCCTACTGATTTCCCTTTCGGAGTTTTTTGTGAAATTTCGGCTATGATGTTTCCATAACCGCATCCAACATCAAGTGCAGATGCATATTCATCTAGAACAAGGAGCTTAAGCAATTCTTGAGCTCGTTCGTATTGGGGTTGTGAGTGATCCTGATAATAAAGTGCATCGAGATCGATTTTTTCTATAGTTTTCATTGGGTTTGGTCCTCCTTATCTAGAGAATGAACAACGCTAAAAAAATATATACTAACTTAGCACTTCCCCCATCTTGGGTAAAAATTTCCTAAAGAACAACGATTGTCGAGCATTATTTTATGGAAAGTTGTAATATTGTTCTATCCAAAAGCTCTCAGAGTTAAATGAGCATACAACCTTATTGAGGGGGCTATGTTAAATATCAACAAATTCATAGAGCAAAATGAAGATGTTAAAGAAAAATTTTTAAGCTTCTGCGACTTATTCGAACTTCAAGTTAGGGCAAATCCTTCTGCTATAGCTCTCATATTTGATGGGGTTATGTTCACATATGAAGAACTCGATTTCCGATCGACGCAATTAGCAAATTTTCTAAGGATGAACGGAGTTAAATCTGAAACCATTGTTGGTCTAAGTGTTCACAATGGATTGAATCTTTTGGTCGGAATATTGGGGATCCTTCGATCAGGGGGTGTTTATCTACCTATTGATCCAAACTATCCAGCTAAGAGGATAGAGATGATGCTAAAAGATGCATCCCCCTTTCTTTTTTTAACAGAAGAAAGCCTAAGCAAAAAAATCGATTTAGCTCCCTATAAGATGGTCTTAATGGATAAGGGCTTTCCTAAAGATAATCTTAGTCTGAAGGAAATGATCCAACCGGATCAGTTAGCCTATATAGTCTACACTTCTGGTTCGACTGGGAAACCAAAGGGGATTATGCTAGATCATAGAGCCTTGTCTTATGCTGCTTTGGCACATCTAAAGTTGCATTCAGGAAGATTAGTTTCATTGGTATGCGGTAGTCTTAGCTTCGACGCAAGCATACTTGTTATCACCCATACTTTAGTTTCTGGAGGGACGGTTTGTGTTCCCAAAAATGAGACATCTATGGACCCAGAGCAGATTATTGATTTAATTAATGAACATAGCGTCAACTATACGCTCTGTATTCCCTCTTTTTATGCGATGCTATTAAATAAATCTCGTGAAATGCCTTCTTTGCGGAGCATTGACCTGGGCGGAGAAAATATACCCAATGCTATCCCAGACATTCACTCGAGAATAGCTCCTAATTCCATTTTATATAATATATACGGCCCATCTGAGTATGCTGTCGGGGCTACATTCGCAAAAATTTACGATCCTATCACTAAACAACGGAGTAAAATCACGATTGGAAAGCCGTTTCAAAATACCCAGGTCTATATTTTAGACGAAAATTTAAAGCAGGCTCCCATGAATATTAAAGGAGAAATGTTCATTGGAGGCCCTGGTCTTGCTAGAGGGTATTTAAATAATGAAGCACTTTCAGAGGAAAAATTTATTTGGGTTTCTTTCCAGGGTCAGAACCCGATTCGCTTATATCGTACAGGAGATTTTGGTCGTCTATTATCGGATGGTAATATTGAACTTCTGGGAAGAATGGATCATCAAGTAAAAATTCGTGGTTATCGTATTGAATTAGGGGAGATTGAATATTCGGTTTGCCAATATCCGAAAGTCAATGAGGCGGTTGTAATTGTGCGCGAAGGGCCGGATGGAGATAAGCGGCTCATTGCCTACTTCACCGCCGTTGTGAAGACGGAAATTGGACAAGAACTGAAAGCTCATTTGTCCCAATCTCTGCCAAACTACATGATCCCTTCTGTTTTTGTGCAGTTAGAGTCGTTCCCAAGGACTCCCAATGGGAAAATCGATCGGGATGCTCTTCCTGATGCATGCAATGAGCAAAGGAACATCGCAGCACCGCGATCTGCATTCGAAGAGGCGCTCGCTGTTATTTGGAAAAAAATATTGCCTGTGGATCTCGTAGGCATTGAGGATAATTTTTTTGATCTAGGCGGTGATTCTTTATCGATAGCCAAGGTTCAGACTTTGATGGAGACAGAGCTCGCCATTAAAATCCCTGTCGCAGAACTGCTTCAATACCCGACTATTTCCCAGCTATCCCGGCATCTTCATCAAGAAGCAAGTGGGGGCATTTCTACTCATCCTTCTCTTGCGGTTAAGAAAAAGGCAGCTTTCCAACGATTTAAGGCGAGGGCTGAAAAATGAATAAAGAAGATCTAGAAAATGCCATAGCTATTATCGGAATGTCAGGGAAGTTCCCGGGGGCTGACAATGTTGAGGCCTTCTGGGAAAACTTATGCAATGGAAAAGAGACGCTTTCTTTTTTTTCTGACGAAGAGTTGATGGCTGAGGGTCATTCTCCATCTCAAATCAACTCCCCGAATTATGTAAAATCAAGAGGGGTTCTCAAGGGAATAGAGCTCTTCGATGCAGATTTTTTTGGATTTAATGCCAAAGAAGCGCAGTTTACAGATCCTCAGCACCGCCTGTTTCTGGAATGTGCCTGGGAAGCATTGGAGAATGCCGGGTATTGTCCAGATCGCTATCCAGGTTCGATCGGTGTCTATGGAGGGACGGGCATCAGTTCATATTATCTCCACCATCTTCACCCTAATCGGCAATTGAGGGATACGGTGGGGGATTTCCTGCTCCATATCGGTAACGATAAGGATTTTCTCACTACAAGGGTCTCCTACAAACTGAACTTAAAAGGTCCGAGTATTGCTATCCAAACAGCCTGCTCGACATCTCTAGTGGCATTATGCGTCGCTTGTAACCATCTGCTCACGTATCAATGCGATATGGCCCTAGCAGGAGGAGCTGCTGTTTCTGTGCCCCAGTCAAGCGGGTATGTCTATCAAGAGGGGATGATTTTTTCTAGGGATGGTAAATGCAGAGCTTTTGACGCTGAGGCAACGGGTACTGTGATGTCCAATGGGGTTGGAATTGTGGTGTTAAAACGGCTGCAGGATGCCCTTGAGGACAAAGACCATATTTTCGCAGTGATCCGAGGATATGGTGTCAATAATGATGGCTTTGGAAAAATGGGCTATTCTGCTCCAAGCATAGAGGGTCAAGCGGAAGTGATTACAGCCGCGCTTGCGATGGCTGGGATCGATCCAGAAACGATCTCTTATGTAGAAGCTCATGGAACGGGTACCTTATTGGGAGATCCCGTAGAAATTCAAGGGCTTACTCAGGCTTTCCAATCCGCAAAGAAGGACTACTGCGCCATTGGGTCGGTGAAAAGCAACATAGGTCACCCCTTTGAAGCGGCTGGGATTATAGGCTTAATAAAAGCGGCTCTGGCTCTTTACCACGGGAAAATTCCTCCATCTTTGCATTTTAACAAGCCCAATCCTCATATCGATTTCGCAAATACTCCCTTCTATGTCAATGGGGTGTTAAAAGAATGGGAGAGGGATGAATACCCGCGAAGAGCGGGCGTCAGCTCATTTGGGATTGGCGGAACGAATGCGCATGTAGTTCTGGAAGAATGGCCCCAAAAAGAAAGGAACGAATCATCGACAGCTTCCTATCCTCTCATTCTCTCGGCAAGAACCTTGACCGCTTTAAAGGCAATGGCTGTCAATCTGGGTCAGCACCTGCACAAACATCCTGAATTTTCCCTTGCTGATGTGGCCTATACCCTGCGAACCGGGCGCAAATTATTTGAGCACAAACGGGTATTGGTATGTCGCGATCGAGAGGCGGCGATATCTTTACTTCTCGATTTTGATCCTGCCAACTATCCTGCTGAGTCTGATGTGGGGACAGAAGATGTTTTCAGCGATGAGCAGTGCCGTCGTGTGCCTCTTCCTACCTATCCTTTTGAAAAAAAACGCTATTGGATAGATCCTCCTAAAACAATAGAAGAATCTATTCCTCAAGACGTTCAATATCAATCTGTTGAAACTGCGCTTATGAATATTTGGAAAGAATTTCTAGGAGCAGAATCTATTGCCATTCATGATGATTTTTTCCAACTTGGAGGAGACTCTTTCCTAGCAATTCAAGTTGCGACAAGCATATCGGAACAATTTAACGTTACTCTAGGCATGCAAACCTTGCTTGCTCATCCGACCATCGCTAAGTTGTCCAAAATCATCTTAGAGCAAAACCCGATGATTTCTCCCTTAATCAAATTGAAGTCGGGTAAGGCGGACAATCCACTTTTTTTCATTCATCCTATTGAAGGGAATCTCCTCTGCTATAAGAGTCTGATAGATACGTTGACATGTGAAAATGCGATCTATGGGATTCAGGCTGTTGATACGGAGGGCAAGAGCGTGGAGCAGATTGCCTCTTTTTACGTGGAGCAATTGCGCACCGTACAGCCGAGCGGAGAGTATCATCTCCTCGGAATGTCCTTTGGGGGGATCATCGCTTATGAGATGGCAAGGCAGATCGAAGCAAAAGGCGATACAGTGGCTTCTCTTTTCATGATAGACGTAGAGAAACCAGATCGGGCTTTTTTCACAGAGGCTAATGAAGAAAAGCTTCTCGTCTATCTGGTTGAGCTTCTGGAAGGCAAATCTGTTTTAGACAGCGAACTGACCCCTGCCAGAGTTCTGCAGAGCCTAGGGTTGGCAATGCTGTCTCCTAAAGAGCAGAAGATCATTTTTAATCGGGTCAAAGCGCATCTTAGGGCATTGGTCGCTTATCAGCCAAAACCTTATGGCGGCAACATTCTGTTTTTTCAGGCGAGCGAGCGATTTTTCAGGCATCAAGAGGTGTCTTTGGGGGCAACATGGAAAGAGCTTGTGGATGGCAGAATCGATATACAGGAAATTCCAGGCAACCATGTGAGTTTGTTAAAGCCCCCTCACGTCAAGACGCTAGCCAGCCTCCTAGATACCTGCCTAAAATCGGAGGCTGTATGTTTAAAGAGATGATGTTAGGGAAGGTACGCTCTCAATCCCTTTCTCTTCCTGATTTCAAGGAAGCACAGTTTTATTTGATCGATTTAGAGGAAATTGAAGATGCGGAAGTGGAGACGGCGATAGGGTTTCTAGACGAGGAGTCTTTGCATCGAGCAAACAAACGCGTTTTTCGCGAGGATCGTCATCGGGCGATCCTTATTCATGCGTGGTTGAGGTTTTATCTGGAACGCCTGATCAACCAGAAAGCATCGGAGATTAAGATAGAGCGTGATCCATTTGGGAAGCCCTATATCCCGGGCTTTCCCATCCATTTTAATCTTTCTCACACCAAGCGTTATGCCCTGCTTGCATTTGATTTTTACCATCCGATTGGTGTGGATATTGAACAGATCCATGCGATTCCAGATTTTTTGAAGATTGCGGACCTTTTCATGCACCCCTATGAAAAGAGAAAATTGGTCCGTTCTGACAATTCTCGGGACTATTTTTTTTCTCTATGGTGTGCCAAGGAAGCTTTTTTAAAAACGGTAGGGATCGGGTTCGATGAGCTCTCAGAGTGGTGTCTAGATGCGGATTTATCGAATGAAAACCAGGTGTTTAGCTCGAGGAATTGCGAAATTTATGTCTATAAAGATAGAGTTGAATCTCATCAACTAGCCGTCTGCCAATTGCGCTTAACTCAAAATTTACTGGTAGATGAAGTCAGGATCTCTACCAGCTTTTAGCGGTTAATTTGTGTTGCAAAAACCAGTGAAAGACTTTTGCAAATTCAAATTTTTGATTTGTTAACTTTGTATGGCAGTGCTAGACTCCCCAAAAAGTTCAACTTCAGAGGTGTCTATGAAATCAGAATCTGCGCTTCGCTTGGTTTTAGGATCCGTTGCTTTTATCTCCCAGTTAGCTTCAGGAATAGTTGTTGCTGCACCTGAACCGCAATCCCTTTTAATGACTTCGAAAGAGGTGTGGGAATATGCGAACGATGTAGCAGAAAATATCCGTAAAACAGCAGAATCAATCCTATCCGTTCCCTCTGATGAACAAACCTTTGAAAATACCTTAAGACCTTGGAATCGATTATCTGCTCAATTCTCTCGAAATCTGAGAATGTTGCATACCCTCGAGCAATCGAATTCGCCTCTTGGCATAGCTGCTTCTGAGGCCTCTGATAATCTCCGTCGATTTTTATTGGAGTTCTCTCAAAATTCTTATTTCTATCAAGCACTCATGAGTTGTTCGCAAAAAACCGCACAAAATGCGGAACTTAATCCATTTCAACGTTATATCGCAAATCGCTTTATCAAAAATCGATCTAATGAGCCGTATTATTTATATGGACCTTTAGAAGAAAACAACACTTCTCTATCTGAGTTTACGGTTTTAAATCTTAAATCCGCATTCCTAGCAGAAAACGGATTTACTGATTTCTGCCTGAAAATTTTATCAACAAATGCAGATATGGTGTGCATCCAAGAAGTCTTTGCAGATGGTTATGCGTATGATTTATATGAAGCTCTTCGAGACAGTTATACTCATTTTATGTATATTCCTCCTGCAGCCATGTCGGATGATCTAGAGGATTATCATAACGTGGGGTTGTTAATCGCCAGTAAGTATCGGCTTAATATATCCCAGGAGGATAACAATGCAAACAAAGAATTTCTTGACTTTGTCGTTAACAGTGAAAGTGGATCGCTTAGATATTCTGATATCGTTTACTTAAGAAACGATTCGATCAAAGAAGGGATGGCCCTGAATCTTCTACAATTTCTTGAAAAAATACGAGTATTTCCAAACGAAATTATCAGTGCCGAGTATGCAATTTCCACTATAACAGTGCTAGATGATCATTCTGGATTGCTGACTACTATTAAGAAAAACAAATCTTGTCTTGCTAATTCTCAATCCATGTTAGAAGATGCCCCCTCTATGGTATTAAGAGCGGATCATGTTCTTAAAAATATAAGAAAACGATATGGAGAGGAAAGCTGTATAGTTCTTTGTAGTGGTCATGCAGATGTTTCTGCTGGTGTAGATATCGAAGGAAATGCGTCCTGTGAAGTGAGCGTAGGTACATCCTATGAATCTGAAAGAGGAACAACATATTCAGCCGAAATAAGCGGTAGTGTAGAGCGGGATAGGGAGGGGAATATTTCAGGGAAGGCAGAGGTAACAACGGGAGTTCGCTGGTGATTTCAAAATTAATTAATTTTATAAAAATGAAAATTAAAACAATTGCTCCATCTTTTGCAATTTTGTTAATTTTAACAATTTGTGCGTTTTTCTATTTTCATGTTACAAAGAAACGTTATTCTTATATCTCCATGATAATAGGATCTGCGGATACCCCATTAACAAAAGTAGAAATTCAAGGACGGGAATTTCTTTTAGAAATAGATTCTGGTTCCAAATTTCAACTCACTCTAGATAAAAATATGTTAGATACTCTAGAGAAAATACCATGTGGAGTTTTACAAGGAAGGGATGCAAAAGGCAATGTATACAACTCTCCTGCATACCTCATTAAAAAAATCAAAATAGGAGATCATGTTTTTAATCACGTTATCGTTGAAGAGGTAAACGATAATTACGTAGCAAATACCACATTATTTAAAAAAGACAATGTAAAGAAAGTTGCAAATAAAAAAGTTGGGACAATAGGAAGAGCTCTATTAGAAAAAATGAATTTATTCTTCGATTTTCAAAATTTTGTCATTCTCGAATGCAGCGATGTGATGGATCTCAAGAGAGCGGGTTATGAATTAGAAAACCTAGTTGCTGTTCCCTTCGAAGTGGGGCGTACTGGAGCTATTTTAACTGTCGATACAGATTTTGGCAAAATGAGGTTATCGATCGATACGGGTTCTACCATTTCTCTTATCAGATCATCCCTTTTAGAAAGTAAAAAACCAAAGCATCAAGAATATGGATTACCTTATCTGAATACTTCAAAATTTAAGATAGGAAGCAAAGATTTTGGAAACATGAATTTATATATTTATGATATTACCACTGAATTGCATGAAATCGACGGCTTATTAGGAATGGATTTTTTAACAACTCATGTTTTTTATATCAATCATCAAGATAAAATTGTCTATATTGGAAACAATAAATTATGATCTCTAAATTGAGTTTTATAACTATCCAGGGCAATCTTAATTAAGAAGATATGCTCTTGTTGATATTGCGACATCACATCTCCTTATGCCAATGAATGCTTGTAAGGCTCTGAATTGGGTCATATGAATAGGAAATCTTCCTAGCTTAGGGTGCATTTGCATCATAGGTTAACGATTTGTCTGCGTAATCTGCTGAGAAGCAAAGATTAGATAAGAGGAGCCAAAAATAAATGAAAAATTTTTTCATTTCTACACTATACCGTATACAAGCTCTTCCATTCACAGTTAATAACAGGGACTTTATTATCATTGGGGACGCTTCCGCTGTACATGGGAAGCACAGAATCGTAGAAGGACTTCATATATCCTGGCATCATTGCTATTTCAATTGATATGGGGTCACCTTGATTTGAAAGCTTACAATTTATAGTGCCAAAAGCCCTATAATCGCCGACATTTTTGCAACGAATTAAAAGAAATACCTCTCGTCCATGCAGCTCTTTATTTGTTTTTTGAGTAATTTCTTCGTTTTCTTTGCTAAATAACTTTGCAACTTGATCTTTTGTAACTAAATAAGCTTTTACTTCAATGTTTTTGGCATATTTCTTATTTGAAAGATAAGCGCTTGAGACAGGATCTAAATCATCCGCTTTTGCAGAAGAACAAAAATAACAGCTGCAGAATAAGCATAGAACATTTTTCCAAAATTGCGACATCACATCTCCTTATACCAATGAATGGCAAGATCATCTCTCTGACACCAACGGAAGCGAGTTATGCCTTATCCCCTTTTCCGCAACAGCTCCTACCTAGTGAGGAGAAAAATTCCATTATTTGGTGCCAGACCGAAAAAAAAAAGATTTAATCCCCTCTAGCGCAGAAGAGCACGCATTTAAAATAGGATCAAAAAAACGCCCTTGGTTATTTGTGTTTTGTGAAGCATGCAGTAAATCAAAAGGTGATTTGCTTGCTTGCTCACACAATCTATCGACATCGTGAACCAACTTCACAAATTCTCTTGCTAGTTCCCCACGTTCCTTAAGATTTTGTCTTACTCCTTCAAGGATTTCTTCCCTTTCTTCGCGTATTTCTCTCCGCTCTTTGCGTATTTCCTTGACCTCTTCAGATATCGTTTTTAAATCTACTGCCGCTTTTCTTACATCCTGACGTATTTCTTCTTGATCCTTCTCTGCTTTCTTGATCATAAAGTCTACATACCCTGCCCTATCAGTAGGGGAAAGTCGATCCGGAATGATAAGAAGACTTCTGACTGCTCCTGTTTGCGGGTCTGTTTGATCTAAACGCACATATAGTTCGCCATTGTGATAACAACTCGAATAATCTGGAGTACTTGAAATTCTGTTAGTCATTTAAAATTCCTATTTTTAAGCGTTGTAAAAAAAAGGATACACTTTTTATTGCTTTTGCTCGTTCAAGTTGCCTTTGTTGCTCGAGTTGTTGTTGAGGAATTCCTCTATTAGCCACTGTTTCTAAAGAGACCGCATCAAAAAATGACCAAACTTTATCACACATATTCATTCCTATTAAATTTCTAATTTGTCGATCTTTAATCGCCATATTTTCTGTCAGCTCTTGGCATGTAGATTGAATTTGTTGGATCATTCTCATACTTTCTTGATGAGCTTGCGTAACTGCTTGATATGCTCTCTTTATTTCTTGGTTATCTCTTTTCGCTTCTTGGTATTCCTTTTTAACTTCTTGGTTTTCGTGGGTGAGTTTTTGAATCTCGAGCCCTTGCCCGTGGACCATCGCTTTTAATTCTATATTTTCAGCTGTGAGCGTATCGATTTTCTGGCTTTGTTCATCCACTTTACAAACAAGCTCTGCATGCCTTTCTTGATGCCAAAGGGCGATCTGTTGATTTTCCCGTTTGCTTTCTTCGATCCGATCTAACATGAGCTGTCTTTCGCGTTTGCCTTCTCTAAGCTCGCTGAGGACTTCTTGCATGGACTGTTCTAACCCAGCCTTTTCCTGTGTCAATGCAACGACCTCTTTTTCTCGGAGCGTTTTTTCAAATAGCGTGTCCTTCAATTGTTGTTCTCGGTGCATCTCCAGGGGTCTTAATTGATTTTCTCGCTCAATCGATTGTCTTGCAAAGTAATTGGGAATAAGAAGATCGCGGTTAATGATAGAGCGGTCTTTTGGACATTGAGGCTGCTTATTTGCCTGGAGGGCTCTTGCAATGATCCCATCCCATGTGTTCCTATCGAATGTATGCCCGCACGGAGCGATAAGAGGGTTTTGCATTTGCTCAAAGTATATTTCGTCGGCACCAAAATCTTGATCATCCGTGCGCGGGGTCACGGCTACATGATATGAGTCTGAATAAGGTGTATCACCAACTGCCCTTGCTGCCATATAAGAACCCTCCTCATTTTTAAAGTTGACTGCCACAATGGCTGACTTTGACAAAGGAAGGTAGAAAAAAATCTTTTTTTTATCAAGTCTTTACGCATTCTTTACAAATCAACCGTTGGAATTGGGTTGTTTTTTGCTGTGTGCTTCGGAAAATGGGAAGGGCAGCTAGAAAGTATGGGATGCGGTTTTGATAGCTATGCGCAAGAATCTAGACTTTGATGAAATGCTTGTTTCGATGTTGAGGATATCCTCCAGAGCTTTGCGCTGGCCTTTCTTCGACAATATCTTTAGGCATGGGGCCGCCAAACCTCGATAGGGTAATCTTGTGTATCTGTGGAGGTTCGAGAGGAAGTTGAGTCCATACTATTTCGATGAGGAAGGCCTTCAAAGGGATTTTGAACTCCAGTGAAAATGGTTTCACTGGTTGGTCGAACTGGATACATGACTTTAGTTTCCTGGGGTTAGGTTATTCTGTCAGTAGTTTACCGATGATGCTGCAATCTGTATCGGATCATGAGTCCACAGCGAATCGCATCATCCGAATAGGTTTCTGGCCGACCAGGCTTGCCTGTCCGTTCAATAGAATACCATTTTTGGATAGCATTCTCATCAAACCAGAAAGTGATGCTTCCCCGATTTACCAAAGATCGGTTATATTCTTTCCAGTTGCGGGTGCGGTATTTATCTTTCTTCTTGGGTGTCATCTCGAACCTACAATTTTTGTGTGATAACAAAAAATTTATAGATTCGAGGCTCTTAGGGCAAGAGAATCTTCACCCGCAGCTATTTACGCAACAAAGCCTATGAGAGATGGCAAAGCCTTAGATAAGTATGGTAACCTATTGGTAGATGTTTCTGTTCCGGAAGCGCATATTCCTCTTGAGGAATTTATTTATAGGAAAAAATAAGAATGAGTATCGAAGAAGAGATTTTGAAAGGAATTCTATCAGTTATTGAAAATATTTCAAATGCTCAGTTTCAACAAGAAGCTTGGGTGAACAATAAAGTTCATCCTTATGCCTTTTTTGAAGAAAGCATGCATCAATTGTTTGATGATTATGAGTTTTCGGAAGTGTTAAATAATTATAAAACATATAAAATTTCAAATGATCAGTATAAAATTTTGGATAGGTTTTATGTGCTTTTGGATCAATATTCAGATGAAAAAATGTCATGGCTACAAACTGTTGATCCAAAAGAAATATTAATAGATCCTAGATGGCATGAAATTCAAAAAATGGCAAAAAAAGTGTTAAGATCATTTAATTATAAAATTAAATAAAACTATTATAACTACACGTGAACTTACGATATTTACGAAAGCAGTCTCTAGACAAATTTTGTGGTATGGTGGAGTGGATTGGGAGGGGTGTATGTCTCAGAAAAAGATCTGTCTTGCTAGCGATAATTGGACTCCGGCTCATCCGTTGGTGATGCAAGCTGTGATGGAGGCGAATGAGGGGCATGCGCCCTCATATGGGGCTGATCGATGGACGGAAGAGGCGCAGCTGCGGATTCAGGAAGTGTTTAGAAGTAAGTGCAAGGTTTTTATTGTGCCTACGGGAACGGGGGCCAATGTGTTTGCGCTCGAGCTTTGCTGCCGTAGGCATGAATCTGTGCTTTGTACGGACATCGCTCATATCCAGTATCAGGAGTCTGGCGCTGCGGAGTCGATCATTGGATGCAAGCTGCTGACGGTTCCTCATCGGGAAGGGAAAGCGACTCGGGAGGCTTTATTAAAAAAGTTGAAAAGCGAAAGGGCTTTTGGAAAACATTCGACTTCTCCTCGCGTATTGTCTATTACGCAACCGACGGAGGTGGGGACGGTCTACTCAATTGAAGAGCTGAAATCTTTATCGAAGCTATGCAAAGAGGAAAATTTGCTTCTCCACATAGACGGAAGCCGTTTTTATCAGGCGGCGGTCAGTTTGGGGGTGGGGTTGCATGAGATGGCCCATGGGGATATCTTATCTTTGGGTGGAACGAAGAATGGGTTAATGGGAGCGGAATCTCTTGTTATTTTTAATCCTGCTCTATGCGAGGGCAGCGATCATCTCCAGAAGCAAAGCTTGCAGTTGCTATCGAAAATGCGTTATCTCTCAGCTCAGTATCTTCCCTTTTTTAAGAACGATTTGTGGCGCACTCTTGCAAAGCAAGCTAATGAAAGGGCTCAAGAGATCGCATCTATCATCAAAACCACGCCTCATCTTTCTTTGAGTTATCCGGTTGAGACGAATCAGATTTTTTTCACGGCGCCCGCTTCTTGGATTCCGCTCATTCAGGAAAAAATCTTCTGTTATCCATGGGATCAGGAGAAAAATGAGGTTCGATTCATCGCCTCTTGGAATACCTCAGAACAGGATGTCCATGAGGTAAAGGGAGTGCTTGCTGAGGTGTCGCGCGATATCTAGTATAAATTATTCGGAAGAAAGAATTGCTGACAGTTTTTTCTTGATTAAAGGAAGCTCTTGTTTAACTACTTTCCACGTGAGTAACAAGTCTACATCAAAATACTCGTGGATTAAAATATCTCTCATCCCAGCTATCTGTTTCCAAGGAACGTCTGGGTACTTTGTTTTGAATGGGGTTGGTAAGTTTTTTACAGCTTCTCCAATAATCTCAAGACGTCTAATAATTGCATCTTGCAATGGGCGATTTTTATAAAATTTTGCTTGGGTCATATTTGTCGAATACTCCTCTATGAGATGGATCGAATCAAGAATGTGAGCCAGGAATATTTTTGGGTCTTTTTTCACAAAATTACTATTTGCTCTGCAAGAATGCGTTCGCGAATTCTCCAATAAATCGAGTTATAGGTAATCACATCGACTTTACGGTTCAGGCTTTCCTCTAATTCAGATTTTAAATCTACCAAATCAAAGAGGCTCTTATTTTTTTCTTTGTATTCGATTAGGAAATCAACATCGCTTCCTAATTTTGCAGTCCCCCGAGCAAACGAACCAAAAATCGAAGCTCGTTTTACTGCGTGTCTTTTTAAAATGGGCAAAGCTTTTTTCTTAATCGATGCGAGCGAACATTGGGACTTCTTCTTATCCATAAAAGCCTTCCTTCGAGGTTAGGAAGCTCATTGCCTCGTGCCACCTATTTGCCATTCTAGGAACTTCTGCTATTCTTTTCATCCTTCTAAGTGAAAATGATGAGGTTATTTTAGGTTTTTGGCTACGAAAAAGGTGGCCTTGCTTCCGTTGGTGAGGTAGGGATAGATTTGGTTTTCAAAGAGAGTGATCAACCTAAAGTATTCTTCCAAGTGGTTTTTTCGTAAAGCGGTCGCTTGATCGACCAAAACCGTTTCAGGATTGATGTCTGCAGGAAATTTGGTTTGAATAATCCAGGATTGACATTGACGATGCAGCTCCTTTTCGCTCCAATTCCTCTGGGTGGCAATTTGTTTAATTTTCGGATAGTAATTGCTGAATTCTTCTGCATATTGAGGGGAATCTTTGGGATACGCCTGTTTAACCCACTCCTCCTTTACTTCCTGAGTCTTCTTGTAAAAGTCCTTAGGGATTTCGATGCTATCCTTAGTAACAACGGGACTTCCAGTCGATTTCAAAGATGTAAAAAACATGTTTTCGAATACAAATTCTGCATCTTGAGATGGATTTAAAAGAGGAACGAGGCGAGAGATAAAATCCACCCCTAAGAATTTAACCGAAGATAGGTCTACCACTAATTTATCGAATAGGCCGTAGAATCGTTTGAGATGTTCTTCGTTTGTAAAATCGGCCCAGATATGCAATCGGGATGGGGGGATGATTCCATGGACAGCGATATCTCCGGATACCCACACGCAGCCTTCTTCAGAGGGAAGCGGTTGATTCTCTGTTCGACAGATATACAAGAATACTTTTTTCCCGGCGGCCCTGATCTTTTTAATTTCCTCAGCTAGGGCGTCGGGGTCATAGGATTGTTCTGGACCTTGTAGAGAGGCTGGACGGAAATAAGTTTGGTTGCTGATTGGGTCTGCCATAAATGTTTCCTTTATTAGTTATTTGTTTTAGTAATTATTTTATATGTTTTTAAATTAAAAGTCAATTAATTTATGGGTGGTTGGAGAAAATTGATACTAAGGAGTTTATATCTCCGCTTTACATCACTTCTCGGGGATGGGCAGGGCGAGGTAGTCGTTTCCATAAATGAGGGAGACGTTGTATCCATAGGAAGCGACTAATTCGATGGTTTTATCGAATTGCTCTTTGATGTCCGGGGGGCTATTTGCGTAGGCATATCCTCCCAGGATTTCAAAAATAATGACCGGCTTGTTTCTTAAAATGGTTTCGCGAGCTCCCTGAAAAACAAAGAATTCATAAGATTCGACGTCTACTTTCATGAGAGAGACGTTTTGCAGGTTTAAACTATCCAAGGTGATCATTTCCGCAAAATCTCCGCCGCCGCCGATAGGCGTTCCCCCTTCGTTAGTCGGATCTCTAGAGTTCATCTGGATCGTTTTGGGGGCGTCTCCTAGGGCTTTGCGGAAGGTGACTACGTTGTAGCAGTGGTTGAGCTTCAAATTTTCTAGGTGTTCGGCGTAGATTTTTTTTTGCGGCTCGAAAGCGATCACGGCGCCTTGAGGCCCTACTTTTCTCGACATGGTGATGGTGTGGATTCCAATATGAGCGCCTACATCGACGGCAATGGTGCCTTCCTGGACATGGGATTTAATGAGGTTGCCGATATCCCCTTCCCAATAGATCCCCTGTTTTAAATGGGATTTGATCCCATCTGGACCCTCATCTACATAGAAATCCGCTTCGAGTCCGTAGACATGGTATATCTGGTATTTTTGTAAGTCGATCGGGATGTTTTCTCTACCAAGCTCGATTTTGTTGAGTTCATTCAATCGGGCGAGGGTTGCTGCGGGGCTAGAGGGGCTAGGCTCTCCTAATAGGGGAAGGATTAGGCCGATGCAGGCGAGCAGGGGGTAAAAAAAACGGATCATCGGAGAGTCCTCATTAAAGTGGTTTTTTCATGATCAAGCAGCTGTTGTTTGCGCGGGATGCCTCCCCCATATCCGCCGAGATTGCCGTTTGCATTAATGACGCGATGGCAGGGGATGATGAGGGCAAGTTGGTTTGCTCCATTGGCCTGGGCAACGGCGCGGAAGGCGGTAGGTCTATGAATGGCCGCTGCTAGATCGGAATAGGAGCAGGTGTGGCCGAAGGGGATTTTTTGTAATTCTTCCCAGACTTGTTTTTGAAAAGGGGAGCCTAGGAGAAATAGGGGGGTTTTGAACTCTTTCAGCGCGCCATCCGCATAGAGGCGCAGCTCCTGTTCGATCGATTCGATCGGCTGCGTGCGGCCGGGAACGATCGTCGATTTTGTTTGTTGTTTCAGGCATTCTAGCTCTCGTGCGAGGCTGCGGCGTCCGATAAATTCTAAGAGATAAAGAGCGTTTTCGTTGGCGATTGCGATCATGGGGCCGAAGGGGGTGTCCAGCTGGGAGGTTTGGAGAAGATGGCTCACTGCGCTTCCTCGTTTTTGAGGCGATTGTACACTTGGTGATGAATTTTTTGAAGGCGTGAATCGCGATAAATCCTCTTTTTTGGTAGCTTTGTGCGATGCGGGGGAGGCGATATCGATGGAACTTCAGGAAAAGATACGGGATGCGCAAGGGCGTCTGAGTGAACAGGGGCTGAGCGGCTGGTTATTATACGATTTTCACCATAGCAATGATCTGGCTTGGGAGTTTCTGGCGATTCCTGAAAAGCGCCACCTGACCCGGCGTTTTTTTTACTGGATTCCAGCGCAGGGGGAACCTGTGCGGATTGTCCATCAGATCGAATCGGGAGCTCTAGATCATCTGCCCGGCGCAAAGCGGCTCTATCTGAAGTGGCAGACGCTGGATGCGCTGCTGGGGGAGGTGCTCAAGGGAGCAAAACGGGTTGCCATGGAATATTCTCCGTTTGGCGCGATCCCTTATGTCTCTAAGGTCGATGGGGGAATCATTGATTTGGTGCGGGCGCATCAGGTAGAGGTTGTGAGCTCGGCATCTTTGTTGCAGTATTATACCTCTGTTTGGGACGAACGGAAATGGGCGTCTCACTTGGCTGCGGCGGAGACTTTAGATCGAACGGTGGCGGGAGCGTGGCGGCTGATCGGAGAGGCGCTCAAAAAAAATGCCCCTATTACCGAATATGATGTGCAGCAATGGATTTTAAGCGAGTTCGACAGACTCGGGTATGTGGCCGAAGGAGAGCCGAATTGCAGCGTGAATGCCCATAGCGCGGATCCCCACTATGCGCCGCAAAAGGGGAGCTCTGCGCGGATAAAGAAGGGGGATTTCATCTTGATCGATCTCTGGTGCAAGCAAAAAGGGGAAGGGGCTGTTTATGCCGATATCACCCGTGTCGGCGTGGCTGCTGAAGAGCCCCATCCGAAGCAAAAGGAGATTTTCGATCTAGTGCGCCAAGCGCGCGATGCGGCGACCGATTTTATTCGAGGCAGGCTGGAGCGGGGGGAGGAAGTGAAGGGATTCGAGGCAGATCTGGTTTGCCGCCAGGTGATTGCGGATGCTGGCTATGGGGATTTTTTTATCCACCGCACAGGGCACAATATCGACATGCAATTGCATGGACCGGGGGCTCATCTCGACAGTCTAGAGACGATGGACGAGAGGCCCCTGATCCGGCGCATCTGTTTTTCCATCGAGCCCGGCATCTACTTGCCGGGCGAATTTGGGGTGCGCCTCGAATACGATGTCTACATTTCCGAGGAGGGCAAGGTGCACATCACAGGGGGCATCCAGGAAGCGATTACCTGCTTATTTTAATGGTATACCGAAATGAACTCAAAATTTGGCCGATAGACGGGTTCAAAGCGCCAAAAATCGAGGATCGCAAATGGCCCTGTATTTATTTTAATACAGCGCCATTTGCGATCCTCGATTTTTGACAGCTTTCAATCCCGTCTATCGGCCAATTTTGAGTTTATTTCGGTATAGTAGCAGCGACGGTTTGCAGGACCTCGGCTAGCTCTTCGACGCTCACTTTGTTTAAGGCTTCGGTTGTGAGCGGCGGCACTTCTTTACCCTTTGGTTTTAGGACTAAGAACGCGTCGCCTCGGGGATCTTTAAATGCATTGGCCAAAGAGCGTTCGCCAAACGAAGGCGTATAAAAATCGCAGATATCGCTGAGATCAGCCTGGAGGTTGGGGTTGTCCAGCACGGCGCGGGTATAGGCCTGCCAAGTTTTTGCTTTTTGAGCTTCTTCATGCAGTTCGAAGAAGCGGAGGCGGTTAGCGCGCAGGGTGTTCTCGTCGTTAGGATTTTCTTGGGCGAATTTCTGCACCTTCTCAAATTGTTCTTGAGCCTTTTGTGCGAGTTCGACGATGTGTTTGCGGTAATATTCGTGGCGGGCGAGGGCGGGCTTCATGGTGAGCAGATCCTGCTCTCCAATCGCATCGGAGCGCTGGCTCGTCGCTTGGCTGAATGTTTCCCTCAGCTGGGCATTTGTTTTGACGTTGAGCAGCTCGAGTTCTTTAACGACGCCATGTTCTACGGCAGCGAGATCGTTGTTGTATTTTGCATTGGCTTGGATCATCTGGTAAACCGGCCAGATCATCTGAGCGGCTCCAATCGCCGCAATCGTCGTGATCGGGATATATAGAGGGAAAAACATGCCGGTGGCGACGAGGGCTCCTACTCCCAAAGCGACAAAGGCGACGAGCAGGGCGATCCCTGCCGCGTACCAGAGTGTTCCCTTGAGCCAGTAGCAGTTATAATCTCCTGAGGGATCGGCAGTCACGTAGCGATTTAATTCGACAGTGCGGTTAAGATAATTTTTATGCGAGACAACCGGGCGCTCTTGCTCTCCTGCCGTTGCCTCTACATTTGTTCTAGAAGGACCAAAAACTTGCCAAACTGCCTCTGTACTCATTAATGACTCTCCCTGTTTTTTACCGGATGGATCCATCCGCAATCATGAAGGGAAAATGTTAAGATTTAATGGATTTAATGTACACTCAAATCGGCGAGGATATTAAAAATTTTATCGCTTCTTGTTTCATGCGGAGATACATGTTTGCAAGGCCATTCGATCTGCCGGGAGTGAGGCTGCTAGTCAGGCCGAGCTCTGCGATGAAACGGGGCGGGCACTGGATAATCGCTTCTGGGGATTGTCCGTTGTATACAAAGAGGAGGAGGGCGGCCAGGCCTGCGGAAATAAAGGCTTCTGAATCCACCTCAAAAAAAACTTTATTTTCTTCCAGGCGGGCATGCAGATACACGATGCTTTGGCACCCCTTCACGATATTTTCCGGGGTTTTTAGGTGGGGGGACAGAGGTGGATTCTTCCTGCCCCATTCGATGATTTTTTGATAGAGGGAATCGGGCGTGGAGCACGCTTTAAAAATTTGTTTAAGCTGTTCTTGCTGATGCAAGCAATCTGCAAAGGGGTCCTGTACCATGAGATCGAGATTATTTCAATCGAGATAAAATAGTCGAGCCGAAAATGATCATTGACAATTAGGAAGCGATCCTGTCTTATATACGTATCTTAAGAGCAAAAGGTTATAGATACCCTCCTACAAGGATTTCAAAATAGGTTCATGCCAAAAGAAGATACAATTAAAGTCGATGGGACGATTGAAGAGCTATTGCCAAATATGACCTTTAGAGTCGTCCTTGAAAATGGAATGCATGTGATAGCGCACTTATGTGGAAAGATGAGAATGAGGAATATCCGCGTCCTTGTCGGCGATATTGTGACGGTGGAAATGTCACCTTATGATTTGACCAAAGCTAGGATCATTTATCGGCAGAGATGAGATGCAGGGACGAGCGATAGGGGGTCCTTCTTTTCTTTAGATATTGATTTAATTTGTTAAACAGAATAGACTTGGATGCTTTCGACAAAAAGCAGTGCTCATTAGGCAGCGCCCAGATAGCTCAGTGGTAGAGCACTTGCATGGTAAGCAAGCGGTCGTAGGTTCGATTCCTATTCTGGGCAAAAGTTCGAATGATCAAAATTTCAAAATTAGGGAGGCGGCTGGCAAAATTCCTGAAAATAGTTAAATGAGAGCGTAGCTCTCTTTAGGAATTTTGCAGCCACCTCAAATACGGGAGCCTAACGGAGGATGGTATAATGGCTAAAGAAACATTTCAGAGATCTAAACCGCACGTCAATATTGGAACGATTGGACACGTTGACCATGGTAAAACATCCCTAACCGCTGCAATCACCAAGGTTCTAGCGGAGCAGGGAGGAGCGAAATTCCGCGACTACGCTTCGATTGACAATACTCCTGAAGAAAAGGCGCGAGGGATTACCATTAACTCAACCCACGTTGAGTATGAGACGGCAAGCCGCCACTATGCGCACGTCGACTGCCCAGGCCACGCTGATTATGTTAAAAACATGATTACAGGTGCAGCGCAAATGGACGGCGCTATCTTGGTCGTCGCCGCAACCGATGGAGCGATGCCTCAGACGAAAGAGCACATCTTGTTGGCTCACCAGGTCGGCGTCCCTGCGATTGTCGTCTTCTTAAACAAAATGGATATGATCGGCAAAGGCGACGAGGAGCTGGTTGAACTGGTCGAAATGGAATTGACCGAGCTGTTAGAAGCGAAAGGGTACAAAAACGTGCCGATCGTCCGCGGATCAGCGCTGAAGGCTCTGGAAGGGGATCCAGAATATATCAAGAGCATCAAAGAGCTGATGGCTATTGTGGATGAAAAAATTCCGACGCCTGTGCGCGATGTAGATAAGCCGTTCTTGATGCCTGTCGAAGACGTCTTTTCGATTTCCGGCCGCGGTACAGTAGCGACGGGACGCGTCGAAAAAGGGATTGTAAAGGTCAACGATAAGCTTCAGCTGGTTGGAATCCGCGATACGAAAGAAACGGTGGCTACCGGCCTTGAGATGTTTAACAAAGTGCTCGATGAAGCGCGCGCAGGGGAAAACGTCGGGATCCTTCTTCGCGGCATTGAGAAAAACGATATCGAGCGGGGAATGGTTTGGCAGCTCCCGGCACGTGCAAGCCGCATACCAAGTTTAAAGGGACGATTTACGTGCTCAACAAAGATGAAGGCGGACGCCATAAGCCCTTCTTTAGCGGCTACCGCCCTCAGTTTTACTTCCGTACGACAGATGTCACAGGAACGGTGACTCTTCCCGAGGGGGTTGAGATGGTGATGCCCGGGGATGACGTGGAACTAACAGCTGAGCTGATTTGCCCGATCGCGATGGAAGAGGGAATGCGTTTTGCGATTCGCGAAGGGGGAAAAACCATTGGCGCTGGAACAATCAGCAAGATTATCCAATAACGCGTAGAGGCGGAGGCCAAAATTGGGTCTGCCAGTTTGGCCTCTGAGGAAGTCTGTTGTAACAAGGGTGTGTAGCTCAGCTGGTAGAGCAGCGATCTCCAAAGTCGCCGGTCGGGGGTTCGAATCCCTCCGCACTCGTTTGGCAAGGTAATGTGGATGGAAGCAAAAAGCAAGCAAATCGGTTCTTTTTCCGATCTTTCTCAAAGCTCAGCGATGGGCTATGTGCGCGCATTGAAGGAAGAACTAAAAAAAGTCTCATGGACGACGAAGGTTGAGCTCAACTTTTGCACAAAATTAGTGGTGGGGGCGATGTTCCTTTTGGGAATCGGCATCTACTTAGCGGATCTTGTGATCAAGGGCGGCCTTGAAACTGTGGGAATGGTCGTTCGTTTTATATTTGGCGGTTAAGCATGCATAAATGGTATGTGATTCAGGTCATCTCCGGGCAGGAAAAAAAAGTGAAGAAGGCGCTCGAAGAAAATCGAGAATCCAAGGGAATGGTCGAGGGGATCGGGGAAATTCTCGTTCCCACTGAAAATGTCGCCGAAGTGAAACGGGGCCAGCAGCGGGTAAGCGAAAAACGGCTGTGGCCTGGCTACATTTTGATCAAGATGGATCTTTACAGACGACTCGTGGATGTACGTCAAGAATACGAATGGCGTGCTAGAATTTCTCGGAGGAGAAAAGCCAACCCCTCTTACCCAGAAAGAGGTGGATGAGATTCTGAGCGAACTGGAAGAGAAGAAGAAAGGCGTTGTCCAGAAGCATAACATCGCTCCGGGCGATAAAGTCAAGATTACGGATGGCGTTTTCGTCAATTTTATCGGCACTGTCACCGAGGTGTTCCATGAGAAGGGCAGATTGAGCGTCATGGTGTCGATTTTTGGACGCGAGACGCGCGTAGACGATCTCGAATTCTGGCAGGTGGAACAAGTCGCCGCTGAAACTGAAGTAGGATAGATAAGGAAAGTGAAAAATGGCAAAGAAACTCGTTAAAGTCATTAAGCTGCAAATTCCAGCCGGAAAGGCCAATCCGGCGCCTCCTATTGGACCTGCTTTAGGTGCTGCCGGTGTGAATATCATGGGATTTTGCAAAGAATTTAATGCGAAGACACAAGACAAGGCAGGGGATATCCTCCCTGTCGAAATCTCTGTGTTTGCAGATAAATCGTTTACCTTTATCACGAAGCAGCCTCCCGTATCGAGGATGATTCTCAAAGAACTCGGAATCGAATCGGGGTCTAAGGTGCCCAATCGCGATAAGGTAGGAAAACTCACCAAGGCACAGGTGTTAAAGATTGCTAAGCAAAAATACTCAGACATGCGAGTGGGCTCTGAAGAGGCCGCTATGCAGTTAGTCATGGGAACTGCCCGTTCGATGGGCGTAGATATTGTAGAAGGCTGAAGGAGTCATGACGCATAGAAGTAAAAGATTTCGGGAGATAGATAAGCTGTCGATATAGAGAAAAACTATACGCTCGACGAAGCTATCGACATACTCAAGAAATGTCCCCCTGTGAAATTTGATCAATCGGTGGAGATATCGCTTAAAACAGGCGTCGATACCCGTAAGTCAGATCAGCAAGTGCGCGGAACCGTATCCTTACCGAATGGGACGGGAAAGCGCATTGTCCTCGTCGTTTTTGCCAGAGGTGACAAAGTCAAGGAGGCATTGGATGCAGGGGCTGATTTTGCAGGGAATGAAGAATTATTTGAAAAAGTGAAGGAAGGGTGGACAGATTTTAACGCGGTCATCGCCACGCCGGACATGATGCGGGATGTGGGGAAACTGGGTAAAGTGCTTGGCCCGCGCGGGTTAATGCCGACGCCAAAGGCGGGCACCGTCACCTCGGATGTGGGCAAGGCGATTGCGGAAGTGAAGGCTGGAAAGGTCGAATTTAAAAGCGATAAAAACGGGGTGGTCAATGGCCTCGTCGGCAAACTCTCTTTTCAGAAAGACAAGCTGGTTGAGAACATCACCACTTTTCTAGCCGCTGTGTCGCGATCCAAGCCTGCCACTGCAAAGGGTCATTTTCTAAAATCCTTAGCGCTCTCATCGACGATGGGGCCCGGGATTAAAATTGATCTACATTCAATATCTGATATTTAAGGTGCGATAGGAATATGAGACCAGAAAAACAATTACTTTTGAATGAGATCAAAGAGAAAATTGATGGATCGAAAGCGCTGTTTCTCACTAGATATCAGCGCCTGAATCCGAATTTGGCATCCGCCTTCAGGATGCAGGTGGCTAAGTCCGGAGGGTCTTTTGAGGTTGTCCGCAAGCGGATCCTTCTAAAGGCGGCAGGCGAATCCGGAATCGCTTTGCAATCGGGAATGCTGGAAGGCCATATCGGAGTCGTTTTTGCGGATGTAGATCCGATCGAAATGACGAAGGTGATTTATCAATTTAGAAAGGAAAATGAAGATGTCCTAGAGGTGTTAGGCGGTAGGTTTGATGGACAGCTTTGTTCTGCAAAAGACGTCGAACAAATCTCCAAACTCCCAAGCAAGGATGAAATGAGAGCGCAATTCCTCGGAACCCTGGAAGCGCCGCTTTCGCAAACTTTAGCTGTTATTGAAGCTCTGTTAACAAGCGTCATGCATTGCTTGGAAAACAAAAGTCAGGCCAGCTCGTAAATTTTAAACATTAGATGTAATTAAAGAGGTAAAGTCGTGAGTACCCAACAACAAAATATTGATCAACTCGTTGAAATGTTAAGCCAACTCAGCGTTCTGGATATGGCCAAGCTGAAAGCCGCGCTCGAAGATAAATGGGGCGTAAAAGCGGCGGCTGCGCCTGTCATGATGGCAGCGGCAGCAAGTCCTGGAGCCGCTCCGGCTGCAGCGGCAGAGTCTACCGAATTTAAGGTGACTTTAGAGGAAGTGCCAGCGGATAAAAAAATTGGCGTGATTAAAGTGGTGCGCGAGATCACAGGTCTTGGCTTGAAAGAAGCGAAAGATATCGTTGACGGCGCTCCTAAAGTGCTGAAGGAAACCGCTCCGAAGGCTGAAGCTGAAGAGATCTCCAAAAAGATTACGGCTGCCGGTGGTAAAGCGACCCTTAAAGGTCTCTAAGCAGTCTAGAAGAAGCCAGTGAGATGAGCAGAAGTCCATCGATGTGACTTCTGCTCATTGTTTTGTGTAAAAATTCCACAATAGGAGCCATTTCGATGCTAAAAAGGCCACCTCAGCGGGTGAGTTTTCGCGAAAAGGAAGAGATTATCGATCTTCCAAACCTCATTGAAATTCAAATTAAGTCTTACCATCAGTTCCTGCAGCTGCATAAAATGCCTCATGAGCGGGATCCGGTGGGGCTGCAAGAGGTTTTCACCGAAATATTTCCGATTAAGTCGTATGATGAAAAGACCATTCTAGAGTATCTCTCCTACAGTTTAGGCATCCCCAAATACAGCCCCGAAGAATGCATTCGCCGAGGGATTACCTATAATGTGACCCTAAAAGTCAAATTTCGCCTAACCGACGAAACGGGGATCAAGGAGGAAGAGGTGTACATGGGCACCATCCCCGTCATGACGGATAAGGGGACATTCATCATCAACGGCGCTGAGCGGGTCATCGTTTCCCAATTGCATCGCTCTCCTGGGATCTCTTTCGAACAAGAGCGGCATTCCAAAGGCACTGTCCTCTATTCTTTCCGCATCATCCCTTATCGGGGCAGCTGGCTGGAAGGGGCCTTTGACACAAACGACTTGATTTACATCTACATCGACCGGAAAAAAAGACGGCGTAAGATTCTGGCCACCTCGTTTATCCGTACCCTCGGTTATTCGACCGATTCCGATATCATTGAGGAATTTTTCAGCACGATCAAAATGAAGATCCGTTCGGATAAGGATTTTCCCAAGCTCGTCGGTAAAATTTTAGCGGAAGATGTCCTAGATGAGGAAACGGGGGTCATTTTCGGCAAGGCGTCTGAGAAGTTGACGACGGCGATGTTGAAGAGGATGTTGGATGCGGGGGTTGCCGCCGTGCGCATCGCAGAAGATGCCGATGAGACGAGCCCGATTATCAAAATGCTCGCCAAAGACCCTACCGATTCTTATGAATCTGCCCTGAAAGACTTCTACCGGAAGATCCGTCCGGGCGAACCGGCGACATTGTCGAATGCGAGATCGGCGATCATGCGCCTTTTCTTCGATCCTAAACGGTATAACTTGGGACGAGTGGGCCGATATAAGTTGAACCGGAAACTCGGCCTCGATACATCCGATGAGGAATTGGCTGCGGTCACCCTTAAAAAAGAAGATGTGATCGGCGCCTTAAAATACTTGATCCGGTTGAAGAAAGGGGATGAGCTGGCGATGGTCGATGATATCGATCATTTGGGCAATCGACGCGTCCGTTCCGTGGGAGAACTGATTCAAAACCAGTGCCGTATTGGACTGGCGCGCATGGAAAAGATCATTAAAGAGCGGATGAATCTCTTCGATTTCTCTTCCGATACCCTCACTCCGGGAAAAATCGTTTCCGCCAAAGGGCTAGCCGGCGTTCTAAAGGATTTCTTTGGCAGATCGCAGCTCTCCCAGTTCATGGATCAGACGAATCCTGTTGCCGAACTCACGCATAAACGGCGCCTCTCCTCTCTGGGTCCTGGCGGACTGAATCGAGAGCGCGCAGGCTTTGAGGTGCGCGACGTGCATCCCAGCCACTATGGAAGGATCTGTCCCATTGAAACTCCAGAAGGTCCAAACATTGGACTGATCACCTCACTCTCTTCTTTTGCAAAAATCAATGAGTTTGGCTTCATCGAAACCCCTTATCGGATCGTGCGCGATGGCGTTGTTACGGATGAAATCGAATACATGACGGCAGATCAAGAGGAGCATTGCGTGATTGCGCAGGCCTCCGCGCTGCTCGATGAATTCAATATGTTTGTCGAGCCGATTTGCTGGGCGCGCTACCGGGGAGAGTCTCTCAAAATCGAGACGAGCAAGATGACGCACATGGACGTATCGTCCAAACAGCTCGTATCTATCGTGACCGGACTGATCCCCTTCTTGGAGCACGATGACGCAAACCGCGCGCTGATGGGGTCTAACATGCAACGGCAAGCGGTTCCCCTGCTCCGAACCGATGCCCCCTATCGTCGGCACAGGCTTAGAAGCGACGATCCGCGCGCGATTCGGGAGCGGTGATCGTTGCCGAAGAGGATGGCGTGGTGGAGTTTGTCGATGGCTTTAAAATCGTCATCGCCGCCAAGACCAATCCGTTAAATAAAAAGACCTATGTTCTGAAGAAGTTTCTTGCGTTCCAACGCAGGCACCTGCATCAATCAAACCCCGCTTTGCAATGTGGGTGATAAGGTCCACGCGGGCGATGTGATTGCCGACGGCCCTGCTACGGACAAAGGGGAGATCGCTCTTGGAAAAAATGTGCTTGTCGCTTTCATGCCCTGGTGCGGGTATAACTACGAAGATGCGATTATTGATCTCGGAGAAGCTGCTCCGCGAAGATTACTACACTTCGATTTATCTGGAAGAATTCGAGTTAACTGCGCGCGATACCAAACTCGGCAAGGAAGAGATCACCCGCGATATCCCCAATATTTCCGAAGAGGCTTTAGCTAATTTAGGAGAAGATGGGATTATCCGCATTGGAGCGGAGGTTAAACCAGGCGATATCCTTGTCGGTAAAATCACTCCTAAATCGGAAACGGAACTCGCTCCTGAAGAAAGGCTTCTCCGCGCCATTTTCGGGGAAAAAGCCGCCGACGTCAAAGACGCTTCCCTGACCGTTCCTCCCGGAACCGAAGGGGTCGTCATGGATGTCAAAGTCTTCAGCCGCCGCGATCGCCTTTCCAAGACCGATGATGAACTTGGTCGAAGAGGCCTCCCGGATCAAAGATATCCATCAAGAGTACAAAACCAAAGAAGCGGAACTCATGATCGAGTTCCATGAGAAACTCGGCGCACTTGCTCCTCGATGAGAAGGCTCCTGGCGCGATCATGCACCGCAAGACCGGCGAGGTGCTCATTAAAGAAGGCGATGCGATCACACAAGACATGATCGAGGCTCTTGAGACCGAAAAAGCGGAAGATCTGTTGATGCCGGATCATGAGATTTTCAATACGCTTAAATAGATCCTCCGCGAATACGATACCTCGTTGCAGACCCTCCAAACGCAGCACAAGACGGAAGTGGAGTTTATGCGCAAAGGGGATACGGAGCTCGATCCCGGCGTGATCCGCCAGGTCAAGGTCTATGTCGCGTCCAAGCGCAAGCTGCAAGTGGGCGATAAGATGGCGGGGCGCCACGGAAACAAAGGGGTTGTCTCCAAAATCGTTCCTGAAGCGGATATGCCTTACCTGCCCGATGGGCAGTCGATCGAGATCATCTTAAATCCCTTGGGCGTGCCTTCGCGTATGAACATGGGACAGCTGCTCGAAACCCACCTAGGCTATGCTGCGAAAAAGGCGGGATCTATGTGAAAAGCCCTGTTTTCGAAGGCTTCCCCGAATCGCGCATTTGGGAGATGATGAACGAGCTAGGCCTTCCCGACGATGGAAAAATGCTACCTGTACGATGGAAGAACAGGCGAGCGCTTTGATAACCGCGTCGTCGTGGGCTACATCTACATGCTGAAGCTGAGCCACCTTGTCGCCGATAAGATCCACGCGCGATCGATCGGTCCCTACTCTCTGGTCACCCAGCAGCCTCTGGGCGGTAAAGCGCAGATGGGCGGACAGCGCTTTGGGGAGATGGAAGTGTGGGCGCTCGAAGCCTATGGCGCAGCTCACCTCCTCCAGGAGATGTTGACCGTCAAATCGGATGATGTGGCAGGACGTACTCGCATTTATGAGTCGATTGTCAAAGGGGATAATATCCTTAACTGCAGGAACACCTGAATCTTTCAACGTACTTGGTGAAGGAGATGCAAGGCCTTTGCTTAGATGTGCGCACTGAGCGCGCAACAGAAGAATAATAGAGGAGATAGCTCATGTCAGATGAAGAGCTTAAGAGATTCCCAGTTTGATAAGTTGACCATTAAAATTGCGTCGGATGATGTGATTCGCAATGAATGGTCGCGCGGGGAGATCAAAAAACCGGAGACGATCAACTATCGTACCTTTAAACCCGAAAAAGGTGGGCTGTTTTGCGAGAAGATTTTCGGTCCCACCCGCGATTGGGAATGCGCTTGCGGTAAATACAAGAAGATCAAGCACAAAGGAATCGTCTGCGACCGTTGCGGCGTCGAAGTCACCCTTTCTAAAGTGCGCCGCGAGCGGATGGCCCACATCGATCTGGCGGTTCCTGTCGTGCATATTTGGTTTTTTAAAACCATGCCTTCTCGCATCGGCAATATTCTGGGGATGTCGCCAGCCGATCTGGAGCGGGTGATCTACTACGAAGAATATGTCGTTACTCGATCCCGGCCGCACCGACGCTCGAGAAAAAACAGCTCCTCAACGATACCGAATACCGCGAAGCTCAAGAAAAATGGGGCTCCGATGCATTTGTCGCCAAAATGGGCGGCGAGGCGATCCGCGACTCTTCTAGAAACAGAAGATCTGGCTGCGCTGGTCGTCGACCTGAAGGAAAAACTGCGCAAGACCAAATCGATGCAAGCGCGGATGAAGCTCGCGAAACGGCTGAAGATCGTCGAGAGCTTTCACCTCATCGCCTAACCGTCCAGACTGGATGGTGATGTCGTGCCGTTCCTGTGATTCCACCCGATCTGCGCCCTCTCGTGCCTCTAGATGGCGGGACGTTTTGCCACATCCGATCTTGAACGATCTCTACCGCCGCGTGATCAACCGCAATAACCGTTTGAAATCGATTTTAAAGCTGAAAACGCCTGATGTGATCGTCCGCAACGAAAAGCGGATGCTCCAAGAGGCTGTCGATGCTCTCTTTGATAACGGCCGCCATGGCCATCCTGTGATGGGCGCCGGCAACCGTCCCCTGAAAGCCCTTTCAGAAATGCTCAAAGGAAAGCAAGGCCGTTTCCGTCAAAACCTTCTTGGAAAACGGGTCGACTACTCAGGCCGTTCTGTCATTATCGTCGGTCCTGAACTGCAGCTTCAACCAGTGCGGTCTGCCCAAACAGATGGCGCTCGAGCTTTTCGAGCCGTTCATTGTGAAACGACTGAAAGATCTCGGACTACGTCTATACGATCCGCTCTGCAAAAAAGATGATCCAAAAGCAAGCGCCCGAAGTGTGGGATGTTCTCGAAGAGATCATTAAAGGGCACCCTGTCCTGCTCAACCGCGCTCCGACGCTTCACCGCTTGGGGATCCAAGCGTTCGAGCCTGTCTTGATCGAAGGTAAAGGCGATCCGGATCCATCCTCTCGTCTGCACCGCTTTCAACGCCGACTTCGACGGTGACCAGATGGCTGTCCACATCCCTCTGTCGATCGAAGCGCAGCTGGAAGCAAAACTCTTGATGATGGCTCCCGACAATATCTTCCTGCCCTCTTCCGGCAAACCGGTGGCTGTCCCTTCGCAGGATATGATTTTGGGTCTCTATTATCTGATGTACGATCCTCTTTATATTCCAGAAGAGCATGGAAAGAAGACGAAGATCTTCCGCAACATGGAAGAAGTGCTGATGGCTCTCAGCGCAGGCGGGAGCTACAACTGGTTCGAGAAAGGGACGGCTCAAGACGCGCGCCGCGACGAATTAGGACGCGGATTGCGCATCCACGAGCAAATTAAACTGCGGCTCGACGAGGGGATCATCGAAACGACCCCAGGACGCGTCCTTTTCAATACGATCGTGCCTAAAGAGCTCGGCTTCCAAAACTATGCCTTCCGCAAGAAAAAGATGAGCGAGCTCGTCCTGGAGTGCTATAAAAAGGTGGGCCTGGAAGCCACTGTGCGATTTCTTGGACAATCTGAAGAATCTCGGCTTTGCCGAAGCGACAAAAGCGGCTCTTTCTATGGGAGTCTGCGATGTGCGAGTTCCTGCCAATAAAGCGAAGAGTGATCGAAGATGCGCATGAACGCATCGCAGCTTGTCAAAAAGCAGTACGAAGACGGGATCATCACAGATGGGGAACGCCATTCCAAGATCATTAGCATTTGGACCGAAGTTTCCGATCAGCTCTCTGAAGAGCTCTTCAAGCTGATCAGCGACAGTCGAAAGACCGAGAGCTCAATCCGCTCTATCTTGATGATGGACTCGGGAGCTCGCGGTAACAAATCGCAGGTCAAACAGCTCGGCGCTCTCCGCGGTCTGATGGCAAAACCTTCAGGCGAGATTATCGAATCGCCCATTACCGCGAACTTCCGCGAAGGGCTTGAGCGTTCTTGAGTATTTCATCTCCTCTCACGGAGCGCGTAAAGGTCTTGCCGATACCGCCCTTAAAACGGCCGACTCCGGATACCTGACACGCCGTCTTGGTCGACGTGGCTCAAGATGTGATCATCACCGAAGAAGATTGCGGAACACTCAATGGCATCGAAGTGGCTGCGATTAAGCAGGGGCAGGAAGAACTGCTCCCGCTGAAAGACCGTATCTTTGGCCGAACTGTCTGCGATGATATCTATCAGCCTGGCGACAGCACCAAAATCCTCGCGAAAGCGGGCGACATCCTCACCGTCCCGCAAGCAGAAGCGATCGACGATGCAGGGATCGAAAGCGTCCGCATCCGTTCTGCGCTGACTTGCGAAACAAGGCGCGGCGTCTGCGCGAAGTGCTATGGCCTCAACCTCGCTAACGGCAGACTCGTCGGCCTGGGCGAAGCGGTCGGCATCATCGCCGCTCAGTCGATCGGTGAACCGGGAACACAGCTCACGATGCGAACGTTCCACTTGGGCGGTATCGCCTCTGCCAGCGTCACCCCAGAGCTTCTTGCCGAGCAAGACGGCGTTCTTGATCTACATGGATCTGCGCACCGTGCAAAACGAAGAGGGGCATTGGCTTGCTCTCAATAAGAATGGCTCCCTGCACATCGTCCGCGATGAAGGACGCAGCTTGGAAGAGTACAAAAAGCTGCTCAGCACAAAATCGATCGAGCCGCTCCAGACCTTTACCATCGAACTTGGGCACGAAGATCCTTCTCGCCGATGGCTCCAAAGTGAAAAAAGGGACGAAAATCGCCATTTGGGAACAGCACAACATCCCGATCATTTGCGAGCGTCCCGGCTATGTCAAATACGAAGACCTCGTCGAAGGGATCTCGACCCAGCGCGAAGTCAACAAGCAGACCGGCCAGACCGAGCTGATCGTGAAACAGCATCGCGGAGAGCTGCATCCGCAGATCGTCATCTATGCCGATCCAGACTGTACCGAACTCATCGGAACCTATGCGATTCCTTCAGGAGCGTTCATTTCCGTGCAAGAAGGGCAGTATGTCTCTGCAGGTATGCTGCTCGCTCGACTGCCGCGCGGCGCGATCAAGACGAAGGACATCACGGGCGGTCTGCCTCGCGTTGCCGAGCTCTTCGAAGCGCGCAAGCCCGAAAGATGCTGCCGAGATCGCCAAAATCGATGGCGTCGTCGACTTCCGCGGCGTGCAGAAGAACAAGCGGATCGTCGTCGTCCGCGATGAAGATGTCAGGCATGGAAGAGGAACACCTCATCCCTCTCACCAAGCACTTGATCGTCCAGCGCGGCGACAGCGTGGTGAAAGGACAGCAGCTCACCGATGGCCTCGTCGTTCCGCATGAAATCCTCGAGATTTGCGGCGTGCGCGAACTGCAGAAGTATCTCGTCAACCAGGTCCAAGAGGTCTATCGCCTCCAGGGGGTCGACATCAACGACAAGCACATCGAGATCATCGTGCGCCAGATGCTGCAAAAAGTGCGCGTCACCGATCCAGGCGATACGATCTTCCTCTATGGCGAAGATGTCGATAAAAAGTGTTCCATCTGCAGAACCGCAAAGTGATCGAAGAGGGAGCAAGGCCTGCGCAGGCAGCTCCCGTGCTTCTCGGGATCACCAAGGCATCGCTCGGCACAGACTCCTTTATCTCGGCCGCTTCGTTCCAAGAGACGACGCGCGTCCTCACCGATGCGGCCAGCGAAGGAAAGACCGACTATCTCCTCGACTTCAAAGCCAACGTGATCATGGGTCATATGATCCCGGGCGGAACCGGTTTCTTTGAATACCATAAACGGGTGAAGAAATATGTCGATTACGAAGGTGAGGATGCCCTCGCGTTCGTATTTAACGACTAAGGCTCGAGTACTGGGGAGCGTTCCCAAATTTGAGGGAGAATTCCTGATATGGAACCTGTCCTTTCTGTGCGCAACTTAAGAAAAATCTACGGCGGCAAAATCCCTTTTGTCGCCGTCGATGGGATTTCGTTTGACTTGCAAGAGGGCGAGGTTCTCGGCTTGCTGGGCGCCAATGGCGCCGGCAAGACGACCACCATCCAGATGCTCCTTTCGACGCTCAAAGCCACTTCGGGCTCGATCGTCTACTTCGGAAAAGATTTTTTCGCCCACCGTTCTGAGATTCTCAAAGATGTCGTCTTTGCGAGCACTTATGTCAGCCTTCCTTGGATGCTGACCATCAAACAAAACTTAGAGGTGTTTGGCAGACTCTACGGAGTGCCGTCGAAAGAACTCCCGGACCGGATCGATGCCCTCCTCGACCGCTTCGGCATCCTCTCGAAAAAAAATGCGCCCGTTTCTAAGCTCTCCGCAGGTCAAATTACCCGCCTTGTGCTGGCCAAAGCCTTTATGGTTCAGCCTAAGATTGTTCTTTTGGACGAGCCCACCGCTTCCCTAGATCCGGATATTGCCCACGATGTGATCCAGTTCATCCTAGAGCAAAGAGAAAAGCATGGGATCTCGATCCTCTTTACTTCCCATAATATGGCCGAAGTGGCCGAGGTGTGCGACCGGATTTTATTTTTGCAGAATGGCAGGATTATCGCCGACGACCTTCCCGATAAGCTGGCGCGCACTGTCTCCACCTCGCGCGTGCAATTGCTGGTGGGCGATGGCCTGAAGCGCACGATGAGGGTGGCTGAAAGCCTCCATCTCACCTACCGAGTCGAGCACCGCAGCATCGAACTCCACCTGGACGAATCGCAAATCGCCCAGCTCCTCATTGCCCTGGCTCAGGCAGGCGTCACCTATACGAATATCAACATCATCCAACCCAGTTTGGAGGATTACTTTTTGAAAATGGTAGAGAATGCCAAAAGAGAAAATCAATGAGCTTTATCCGGATTTGGGCCGTATTTTTACGCTACTTTTACGTTTTTGCGAAACTAGACCACCTCAGCGATCTGATCTTTTGGCCCGCATTGGATATCTTTTTGTGGGGGATGACCAGCGTCTGGATCCAACAGCACCAATCTGGCATTCCCGATATCGCGCTTGCCATTTTGACCGGCCTCGTCTTTTGGCAGCTCGTATGGCGCGGAAGCTATGAAATCAGCGTCAACCTTCTCCAAGAGTTTTGGAATCGCAACCTCGTCAACCTCTTTGCGACCCCTCTCAAACTGACCGAGTGGATGTGTTCGCTCATGGTTGTCGGGTTTGCCAAAATTTGCGTGAGCCTCTCCTTCGGGGCCCTCATCGTCTGGCTTCTCTACGCGCTCAATATCTTTAACCTAGGGTGGGCGTTCTTACCTTTTTGCGCTTCCGTGATGATGTCCGGCTGGTTCATGGGCTTTTTGAGTGCCGGCATCATCGTCTACTACGGCCAAAGAGTCCAGATGCTCGCCTGGATGGCCACTTATGGATTTATGCCCTTCAGCGCCGTTTACTATCCCATCAGCGCCCTTCCTTCCTGGGCCCAGCCCATCGCCCATATCCTCCCGACCAGTTATATTTTCGAAGGGATGCGCGACATCCTCTTCACCCAGACCTTTTCCCTCGACAAGCTCTTGATCAGCCTAGGCCTGAACCTCCTCTATCTCGTCCTCAGCATGGCCTTCTTCAAGTACATGTTCGAAAAGAGCAGATCGAAGGGGCTCTCCCGCCTTGAATAATAGAACTTCTTAACCTCTTCTTCGTGCCCGTGTGCGTGCCTGTGCCCTTGCCCGATTAATATTTTTCTGAGCCATATTAGAGGTTCACGATCTGAGCTCAGAGTAGGCGACGGGGTCGTATATCTCGAGAAGCTTAAGGAGTGATGGATTCTTATTAAGGGGGCCATATTTCGCAATCAGGGAACCAGAGGGTTTTGTTAACGACATTTCGTTGAGATAGCAGCCAAGCTCCTTAAGGGGATCAAATTTTCTTGCATTGATATCTAGGAGTAGTCGACTGCATTCGATTCTAAATGTTTCCTGATCTTCTTTTGTCATCAGATAGGTGCCCGTTTCCGTTACCTCTCTAAAATATGCGACGGTATAGTTTTTGAACCATGTCCAATAGTAGCTGCCTTCAGAATTTTTTGACTTGATCTCTTCGAGAATTTCCCGATTTCTTTTAAGAATCTCTTGGGGTGATAGGTCCGTCGGCTGCGCAGAAGCCTGGCTCACCGTCGGGGGAGTGGATCCAGATGCGCTCTGAATTGCGGGGCTGGAAAAAGAGCCCTGCATGGGGAAGGGAGATGTAGGTGTTTGCTCGGACGTGGTTTCAGATGGCGAGGGTTGAAAGCTAGCTTTATGCATGAGCGTGGATAAGTTTTGATGGGATGGCTGTGATTGCGTGTGAAAGGATTGGCTGGCTGGCTCATGGGGTGTTGGTTTAGATAAAGGAGCGGCAACTCCGCGCTGGAAAGCGCTTTTAATCCCATCCAATTTGAGTTGGCATTGAGCGATTTCATGAGTGCAGCTATTCAAACGGTTTTGGAGAGTATCCAGCGCTTTTATCGTTTCTGGATTCGTGTTACCGGCATTCACCGTTATGGATAAGGCATCTAATTCTGCTTGGATATTTCTAAATTCCCCGATATCAATAGAACGAACAGACATAAGACCTCCTGGTTTTTCAAAGACGATAGCAAAACATGGCTATATTTAATAGACCTTCGAGCCTCAAAGAAGAGGCCCGGCGAGGGTTACGATGCACGGTATTAGGTATGCGCGACCTGGGAGTAGGTGGCGGGATCGTATATCTCGAGAAGTTTAAGAAATAATGGATTATCCTTAAGGAGGCCATGCTTCGCAGTTATATCATCTAGAGGGAATACAATATGTGCAGCGTGAGCGGGTTGTCGCAACGTTGCCTGAATATATCGCAGAATCTCTTTATGACCAACAAATTTCCCTGCAAGACTATCCTGGTATAGTTGATCGGATCGGGTCTTAAATGTATCCTGATCTTCTTTTGTCATCAGATGGGTGCCTGTTTCCGTTACCGCTTTAAAATGTGCGACGGTGTAGTTTTGGAACCATACCCAATAATAGTGGCCGCGAGGCTTTGTTAAATCCATGCGTTCGAGAAACTCCCCATTTGTTTTAAGAATCTCTTGGGGTGATAGGGGCTGCGGCTGAGCAGAAGCCTGGGTAGCAGTTGTGGTCAGCGGTTGGGTAGTCGTTGTCGCCGCCGCGGGGATATAGGAGTGCATGACATCAGAGTACATACCAGGATTGTGCATCTCGAGATTTTTGAGAAATGATGGGTCCAGACTGTTGAAAAATGAGGGCTTGCTAATGATGGCAACAATCTCTTCGCGTGATAGGGTCCGGATCTGTGGTGGTGCAAAAGCCTGGGTTGTGGTTGTTGCAGCGGTCGGCGTTGGGGTCGCGGAGATAGCTGCAGGCGTGCTGTAAGAGGGAGAGCTGGAAAAAGAGCCCGGCATGGGGAAGGGATTTAGCCCTGGATTAAGGAAAGAAATTTGCCTTATGGATGTCGAGCTGGGTATAGGTGTTTGCTGGAGCGTGGCTGCAGATGGTGCTGGCTGCAAGCTAAGATTAGCGAAAGTTGGAAATAAGGGGATGATCCTATTGGATGGATTCTGTTGCGGCGGCCGGGATTGACTTTGGAGAGAAGGGAGAGTCGCGCTGACCCGGAACACTTTCTGGGGCTCGGCCTCCGAGGAGGATGGCTGAAAGAGGGGCGCTAACTCCGAGGGCGGTGACTGAAAGAGAGATGCCAGTTTGGGCTGGGGCTGTAGTTCGCCGGCGTTGGAGGAAGGAAGAGGAGCCGTTCCGCGCTGGAAAGCGTTTTTGATCCGATCCAAGCTGAGCTGGCATTGAGTCATTTCATCGATATCAACCCCTGTTCCGTAAAGCAAACAATTGTCTAAGCCTTGTTGAAGGGTATTCAGCGTTTTTTCCGTTTCTGAGTTCTTGTTACCGCTGTCCACGGTTACGGATAGTATCTCTAACTCTGCTTGAATCTTTCTAAATTCCACAGTCTGAAAGGAATCAACGGACATAAAAACCTCCTGTTTTTCAAAAAAGATAGCCAACTCAACATATTTTTGAAAGATAATAAATTATTTACATCCAATTCGGGATGGATCTGTCCAAAAATGATTTCAATTAAATAAAATTAATTATTGATAATCAATTGATTTAATTCTATATCTTCGAAATAAGAGACAGTTTCTTAAAGAAGAATTTTTGGCATGATGCGGAAATATCTGTTGCCGTTCCTTGCTATTTTGGGAGCCATTGGGGCTCTTTTAGTGGTTTTTTGGAGCCAGAAAAAAGCGCCTGTACCAGAAATTCCCTATCCTCCTCCGAGATCTCCGTACGTGCGTGCGATCGCGGGAGCCGGGCTCATAGAAGCGTCTTCGCTCAATATCTCCATCGGCTCGCCCTTTAGCGAAATCATTACAGATCTCTATGTGGTTGAAGGGGACAGAGTCAAAGCGGGGGATCTGCTCTTCAAACTCGATACACGTCTTTTTACGGCGCAGGCGGAAACGGCTCGCAATCAGATCAACGCAGCGGTCGTCAATTATGAGAATCAGAAAACCCAATTTGCCTTTTACGAGCGGCTGACGGACAAACGCGCGGTCAGCCAGCAGCAATATGAGCAGGCGTACTTTGCCCTTAAAGAAGCGGAGCAGCAGGTGTTCGTTGCCCAAGCTCAGCTGGGTGAAATAGAGGCCAATATCGATAGATCGCTCATTCGCGCTCCGATGGATGGAGAGATTTTGCAAGTCAATATCCAAATCGGGGAACTGGCGATGAGCGTCCCCTTTAACTCCACGCAAGCGGCGAGCGTCCCTTCTGCGTCCAGCTCCTCTACGTTGATCCTCATGGGGACCGTCGAGCCGCTGCAGCTGCGAATCGATATCGATGAGGAGGATTCGTGGCGCTACCGGGCGGGGGCCCCCGCCGTCGCTTTTGTGCGGGGAAACAGCAACATCCACTTTCCTGTCTACTTTGTGAGGATAGAGCCCTACATCATCCCCAAAGCCTCTTTTACGGGGGAGACGACAGAACGGGTGGATACGCGGGTTTTGCAGGTGCTCTACCGCTTTCAAAAGAGGGATTTGCCCATTTACGCGGGTCAGCTTTTAGATGTGTTTATCGAAGCGGAATGATGAAATATACCGTTCTTTCTTTACTTCTGTTGGCGGGATGCATGGTAGGACCCAATTACCGCAAGCCCGAGATAGCCATGCCCGCCGAGTTTTTGGAAGGAAAGGGGGAAACGGAAGGGAGCGAAAGCAACTTATGCGGGTGGTGGAAGCAGTTCAACGATCCTTTGTTGGACGAATTGATCGCGCAAGCCGCTTCCGCGAACTTTGACTGGCGGATCGCTCTGGAACAGATCATCGAAGCGCGCGCTCAATACAAGGTGCAGCGATCGAAGCTCTTTCCTGAAATCGATCTCAACGCGGCTGCGATCCGCTCGCGCAATAGCCAGAACTTCTTTAATCCCAGTTCAACGGAGCTACTTTCCACAAGCGCTCCATCGACCAATCCGGCCTTAGCAAGTGCGAGCTCGGGGATTTCCACCTATCAAGATTTTTTTCAAGTTGGATTTGATGCGATTTGGGAACTCGATTTTTTCGGTAAATTTCGGCGGGCGAAAAATGCCGCTTATGATAGTTGGGAAGCGAGCCGGGATGAGGCGCAGGCCGTCTTGATCTTGGCCTTGAGCGAAGTGGCGCGCAGCTATGTCGAGATCCGCGGCTTCCAGCAGAAAATCAAGCTCACATGCGAGAAAATCCGCGCGGATGAAGAGGAGCTTGCTTTGACGCAGGCGCTTTTTGCAGCGGGGTTGGATAGCGAGATCGACGTAGAGGGGTTGATTGCCACTCTAGAAAGCGATAGGGCGGCGCTTCCTCTTTTAGAAACGGGGCTGAAACAGACGATCTTTGCCCTGGCGGTTCTGTTGGGCCAGCTGCCGGAACCCCTCGTTGCCAGGTTTAACGAAATAGGCCCGATCCCTTCCGGCATGGACAAAGTCCCCATTGGCCTTCCCTCCGACTTGCTGCGCAGAAGGCCCGATGTGAGAAGCGCCGAGCGGCAGCTGGCTGCGGCGACTGAAATGATCGGCTATGCGGTTGCGGATCTTTTTCCCCACATTTCTTTGACGGGGACGGGTTACGGCTATGAAAGTGCGATGCGCACCAACTGGCTGACTCCTCCCAGCCGCTATTGGAATATCGGGCCGATCATTAATTGGGATCTGATCGATTTTGGACGGACAAGAGGGCAGATCGCCATTCAAAACTCTTTGCAAAGGCAGGCTTTGCTCTCTTATGAAAAAAGCGTGATCGCCGCGCTCCAAGATGTCGAGGGGGCGCTGATCGCTTACTTTGAAGAGCAAAAGAGGAGCGGGTTTTTGGGCGAACAGGTGGGCGCGGACGAGAGAGCCTTGCAGCTCAATGAAGATCTCTATCGCTCAGGCCTTGCCAATGAGATTCAGGTTTTGGAGGCGCGCAAAACGCTGATCGATGCTCAAAATACGCTGGTCGATAGCCAGCAGTCGCTCGCGTCCGATCTGATCGCCTTGTACAAAGCATTGGGAGGGGATTGGGAATGCTGCTCTATGCCTTGAAAATGCTGATTGGAGATCGGATCAAGTATATCGGCCTGATCGTCGCATTGAGCTTTGCCTCGTTTATCATCACCCAGCAGGGAGCGATTTTTGTGGGGATCATGAAGCGCACCTTCGGCTTCATTACTGATACCTCTCAAGCGAACATTTGGGTGATGGACCCCACGGTTCAATTTATCGATGACATTAAAGGGATGAAGGAAACAGCCATTTATCGAGTGCGCGGATTAGAGGAGGTGGAATGGGCGGTCCCTCTCTTTAAAGGGTTGATCCAGGCCCGTCTCATCAATGGAACCTTCCAAACGTGCATTTTCATCGGCGTCGACGATGCCACTTTGATCGGCGGCCCGCCTCGGATGGACCGGGGAAGGATTGAGGATCTGCGCTTTCCCGATGCGGTCATCGTCGATAAGGTGGGTGCAGAGACAAAGCTTGCTTCCGACAGCCCCCTCGCCATTGGGGACACGATGGAGCTCAACGACAACCGCGCCTACGTGGCGGGGATTTGCGAAGTATCCCGCACCTTCCAATCCCAACCTGTGGTCTATACCACCTATGGCAGGGCCACCCTCTTTGCTCCCAGTCAGCGGGATCTTCTCTCTTTCGTCCTCGTCAAGTCCAAGCCCGGCATGGATCCGGAGCTGGTATGCAAAAAAATCGCAGCGGAAACAGGCTATGCCGCCTACACCACGTGGGGCTTTCAAAAGCTCACGATGCTCTATTATGTCAAAAACACGGGGATCCTCATTAATTTTGGCGTGGCCATTCTCCTGGGCTTTATCATCGGCGTCGCGATTTCCGGCCAAACGTTCTTTAATTTTACGATCGACAATCTTCCCTATTTTGGGACCTTCAAAGCGATGGGAGCGACGAACACCCTGTTAGTGCGGATGGTCCTTTTGCAAGCGCTCCTCGTCAGCGCGATTGGATGGGGGATCGGCGTGGGCGCCGCTTCGTTGTTTGGGTATAGTTTTCGGTTTACGGAGCTCTCGTTCAGCCTTCCTTTTTTGCTTTATCTGTTGAGCTGTTTTTCGGTTCTTTTTATCTGTTTAGTCTCGGCCCTTTTTAGCGTGATTAAAGTCGTGCGCGTGGACCCTGCCATCGTCTTTAAGAGTTAACGATGAAAGCTGTTATCTGCAAAAACATCAGAAAAACCTATGGAGCGGGCGGAGCTAGCGTCGAAGCGCTGCGCGGCGTCGATCTCGAAGTGAATCAAGGGGAACTTCTCATGCTGATGGGGCCCTCCGGATCGGGAAAGACGACGCTGATTTCGATCATCGCCGCAATCCTCACCCAAACGGCAGGGGAGTGTCTCGTGTCCGACCTGAATCTGAATGGGATGCCGGACGAAGAAAAAACGCTCTATCGAGGGAAGCATATCGGATTTGTCTTTCAAGCCTTTAATCTCATTCCCATGCTGAACTGTGCGGAGAATGTCTCGATTCCGCTCCTTTTGAACGGCGTCGATAAAAAAACGGCCCTTCAACAATCCCAGGCTCTTCTGCACGAAGTGGGCATTGGAGAGAAAGTCGCGATCCATCCCAACGAGCTTTCCGGAGGCCAGCAGCAGCGCGTCGCGATTGCGCGGGCCATGATCCACAACCCCGATCTCATCGTCTGCGATGAGCCGACCAGCTATCTGGATCATGAAACGGGAGCGAAGATCATGGAGCTTCTGCGCGCCATTGTGGTGAAAAAAGGGAAAACCCTCATCGTCGTTTCCCACGATATCCGTATTGTAAAATTTGCCGATCGGATCGCCCGCCTCGAAGATGGGAAGATCATTTCCCTATCAGATCATCCCGCAGACCTTCAGCCTTCTCCTGCATGAAGGCGCGCCTATTGTTTTTTCTTTATCAAGAAAGTTTGTATTCAGTATTATCCTTTTTATTCATAAGGAATCTTAGGATGATAAGCTATTTAATCGTTCTGATTAGCTGTCTCTTGTCCATTTCTGCTTTCTCATACGACGAAGAGACAAAAGAGGAATTTCTCCTTTCCACTCCCGAACAGATTGCAACCCTCAGTAGCGAGCCGAATTATCTGGTAGGCGGCCTGATTAGCCCCCAAACCCCGTACCGAGGATGTTGGCACGATCGAAATAGAGGCTGAAAAAATATACTGGGAAAATATTCCAGACCTTTCTGATTAGCTGCCCCGGGCTACAGAAGCGATCCGATCAGTTGTTCGAGTTTGACGATGTCTTTGCTGAAGTTGCGGATCCCTTCGGCTAATTTCTCGGTGGCCATGGCGTTTTCGCAGAGCATCCAACGGAAGGTTTTCTCATCGAAGGGGATTTTTTCCATGGGAAGGGCTTTGGCTTTTTCAGGATCGAGCTTGCGCGGGACGGGGCCTTCTGCCTTTTGCAATTCTTCGAGAAGTTTAGGAGCGATGGTGAGCAGATCGCAGCCGGCCAGCTCTAAGATCTCATCGGTATTGCGGAAGCTGGCTCCCATGATTTGGGTTTGGTGCCCCATTTTTTTGTAGTAGTTGAAAATTTGGGTGACGGAAACCACGCCGGGATCTTGAGCAGGGGGGTAGGATTCCTTGCCCTCGCTTTTCTTATACCAATCGAGGATCCGCCCGACAAAGGGGGAGATGAGGGTGGCCTTTGCAAGGGCGCAGCCGATCGCCTGAGGCATGCTGAACAGGAGGGTCATGTTGCAATGGATCCCCTCCTTTTCGAGCTGTTCGGCAGCGCGGATCCCTTCCCAGGTGGAGGCGAGCTTAATCAGGATCCGTTTGCGATCGATACCCGCTGCTTCGTAGAGGGAGATCAGCGTTTTTGCTGTGCGGATGCTCCCATCGATATCGAAGGAGAGCCTCGCATCGACCTCTGTAGAGACGCGGCCGGGGATGATTTTCAGGATTTCCAAGCCAAAATTGACAAAAACCTTGTCTAAGGCGAGGGTGATTTGCTCGGCACGCCTCGAGCTCTGTTTTTTCCCATACTGCACAGCTTCCTGGATGAGGAATTGGTATTCGGGCATACGGGAAGCGGCAAAAATTAAGGAGGGATTGGTCGTGGCATCGGTGGGGTGGTATTTTTTGATCTCTTCAAATTCGCCTGTGTCGGCAACGATGGTGGTCATCGTTTTGAGTTGGTCTAGCTTGTTCATGTCTATCCTTTATGATGGCCGTTTTTTCCATGGTGGTGGTGGCTGCTTTTCCCATGGTTCCGTCCGACAACGATGATGGCGATCACGGCTACAGCAACGGCTGCGCCCGCCAGGGCGATGTTTTGCCATTTTTTGGATTTGGCGGCTTTCACAGAGTCCTCTGAGGCTTTACCGACTTCTTTGTTGTCCGCATGCAACCCGCTCGATAATACTAGGGCAATTGCCGTGAATAAGGAGACCGCGCCTCTTTTCATCCTAATCCTCCTTGTAGAGACTGTCGTTGAAATTAAGCTTCTGTCGATTTTCGGGTTCTTTTGAGCCGATTTTCGATTTGTTTTTTGGGATAATATCAACATGCGTATATTACCCCCAAAAAATAAATCGAAAATCGGCCAAAATAATCCCGAAAATCGACGAAGCCTTAATTCAACGACAGTCTCTTAGAATCGCTCCACTTATACATTTTAAAGTTGATTTTGTCCAGATTAGAGGCTGAGTTTGATCGGAAGATCGAAGGGAGAGGCTTTTTGCAGATCGGTAAAGTTTTCCGAGAAGCTCGCGGGATCTATCTGCGCCGTATACCCTTCGAGCTGAATCGTGATCGAGGTGTTGGCTCGAAGCGCTTCGATGAGGATCTCTTGGGCTTCTAATGGAACAAGTAGGCGCTGGCCTCCTTCGTGGCGGGCTGCAATGTAGGTGAACTTTTTGTCTCCTGCTAGGAAAACGACAAGCGCCTGCTTGGCATTGCCCTCATAGGGGGGGACGGGGTGTGCGTGGACGTTGAGGTAGAGATGCAGGGTATGCTGAGTTTTTAAAAACTCGACATCGATTCCATTGGCGGCGTCGTCTGAGCGGTAGCAGAGTTTTGAAGAATTGAACGCCGAATGGCCGGCGTCTACATGGCCTACCCTCCAAGAGCGGTTTTGGCTGCAGGAGCAAAGCAAGAGGAGTGCTAGGAATCTCGCCATCACTTCACTAACTCTTCCTGTATAGATTTTAAGGCGAGCTCTTGCCAATGGGCGCCCATGTCCGCAAAATCTTCGACGATCTTTTTCTGGAAGGGTTCCCAGTATTTTTTTTGAAAATTCCGATCCTCAAATTTTTTTTCCGAGGCGGCGAGCAGCGCTTCTCGCAATTGGATCTGTTTTTGTTTCAATGCATCGCGCCTCTCTTGAGAGGGGATGATCGCAAAGAGGTCTTCTACGATATCAAGCGACTGAAAAGCGGTTTGAAATTCCTTGTAAAATTGGGGAAATTCCTCTTTTAATGCGGCGGCTGTCAAAATGTAGGCCGTTCCCTGCTTGATGAGGATCAGTTGTAGGAGGCGGATAGCTCCCCATTGCGTTTTCGTATCCATTTCTGTGAGCTCTGCTTCGCCTGCCCGCGTGCGGATTTTGCCAAGGGAGCGCCACCGGTTATTCCGATCGGCTTCGTGGATCTGTTTGACCGCCTTCAAATATTCTGCGAGGGAGACTTGCACCTCTTCCAGCGCTAAATTTAAAGAGGGGCAAAACCCCTTTTTGTTTTTCCCGAGAAATCCGATCTGCACGCGAGGGGAGAGGGATTCTGGATTGGCGGCAAGCCAACCTTTGGGAGGGTGGAAGTAGCAATAGGAAGCGTGAGCGAAAAACGGACAGAAAAGGGAAAATAAAAACAGCAGAAACCTAATCATTGGCCGTGCTGGAATGGAGGACGGCGACTAGAATGCCGATTCCAATGCCAAGTCCAATTCCCCAGCCGAGCATCGAGGCGCTCAGCGAAGTGTAAGCCCCATCCTTTGCGCCGCACCCTGTTCGATAGAGGGCGTCCGTCTGGGTAGCGAGAATTTGAATATCTTGCTCCCCTCTGAGGGGCGTCGAACCGCCGATTAAGAACAGACATAGGATGCCGGCAATGAGTCTTTTCATCTAAAAAACCTTTTTCCCGTTTTTCGCTCATCATGCACAAGGGTTGAGTTTTCTGCAAATTTTTGTTATATACCGGTTAATTTGGATTGAAAAATATCCAATAAATGGGGAATAAACTAAGCTGTACATAGAGACTGCATAAGAAAAATGGGTTCTAAAGATGAAGGGATTGGAGACCGGTAAAGATAAAGTGAAAAAGATTTGCGAAGCCTTGCGCAAAGAAACGTTAGAGCCTGCTCAGCTAGAAGCAGAAGAGCTCATTGCGATTGCCAAAGCGGAAGGGGAAAAAATCATTGCCGATGCAAAAAGAGCAATGGATAAAATGCATGCCGATGCGCGGGCGGAGATCGAACAGAGGAAAACCGTCTTTCAGGCCTCTTTGAATCAAGCCTGCAGGCAGGCGATCGAGCTGTTGAAACAAAACATCGAGGAGAGGTTATTTAATCGAGGGCTTTCGAGCTTGATCATCAAGCATACCCAAGATCCTAATGTGCTCGCCCAGTTAATTACGGCCGTGGTCAAAGCTCTGGAAAAAGATGGCATAGACGCTGATTTGAGCGCCTATATCCCCGCCGCGGTCCCTGCAAAAGCCGTCAATGGGCTGCTGGCGCAGGAGATTTTGGATAAACTCAGGGAAAAAAGCGTCCTTCTCGGAGAGATGGAGGGAGGGGTGGAGGTCAAGCTTCATCAGGAGAACATCACCGTCGACATTTCCGATATCGCTTTAAAAGAGCTTGTGGCTAGCTACACGCGTAAGGAATTCCGCGACATGTTTTTTGGGACGATCGGATGACGGACTATTTTTTTTTAGCGCCTTCGCTTCCGGGGATTGTGTTAGGACAGAAACCCGATCTCTCTTTTGAGGAAATGAGAGCCCGCCTCCAGATTAATCTGAATAAAGGAGATCTCGCCAAAGCCGTGGTTTTCGGGTTATACATCGATATCAACAACATCCGCTCTTTGCTGATGGAAGAGACGATCGATCCGAGAGGAAATCTGAGTGAAAAAGAGCTCGATGAAGCGTTGTTGATTCGCGATATTCTGCCCGATTATGTCTTTGATTTTTTGGATCAATATGACAGCGTGGCGGAAAAGATCCGCCATTTTTCGGCGTTGCTCGCTCAGTTTTTTGCACGCGAAATTTCTCAGCAGACGGGTTTTTTGCGGCAATATCTCGTTTTTGAGAGGGAGTGGAGGCTGGTGATGCTTGCGCTGCGCTCTAAAGAATTAGGGCGGGATGTCGCCCGCGAATTGCAATTCGAGGATGCGAGCGATCCTTTGGTGATGCAAATTCTCGCGCAGAAAGATGCTGCGCGCTACGAGCCTCCGATCGAGTATCAAGAGTTGAAGGAATTGCTTGCCGCCTGCGGCGCCGACCCTTGGGAAAAATACCAAACGTTTGCAAGATGGCGTTTTCAGAAAATCGAAGAGATGGTGAAGCGCCCTCTTTTTTCCATGGATTGGATTTTGTCCTATATGGCGCAGCTGATGATCGCAGAACAATGGAATGAGTTGGATAAGAGCAGAGGGAGGAGGATCCTTGAGACATTTAAATCCTCATAGGAAAAAGACTTATGAATAAAACACTGGCAACGGGAAAGGTCGTCAAAGCGTTTGGCAATTTAGTACATGTGGAGTTTCAAGGAGATATCCGCCAGGGCGAGGTCTGCATGGTCCACGTCGCTGCCACAGCCTTGAAAGCGGAGGTGATAGAAATCAACGGCTCTATCGCTAAGATTCAGGTGTTTGAAGATACAAGGGGGGTGAAGCTCGATACGCATATTGAGTTTTCTTCCCATTTGTTAGAAGCGGAACTCGGTCCAGGGTTATTGACCTCGATTCTCGACGGGCTGCAAAATCCCTTGGAAAAGGTCGCCGATGCGACAGGATTATTTCTCTCCCGGGGCGTTTACGTTCCCCCTTTAGATCGAACCAAGCATTGGGATTACAACCCCACCGCAAAAGCGGGGGATCTGGTCGAAAGAGGGGATAGTTTGGGCTTTACAATGGAGGGGCGTTTTCATCATCAGATCATGGTTCCCTTCAGCTGTTTTGGGACCTACACGCTGAATTGGGTGATTAAGCCGGGGGCTTATACCATCGATACCGTGGTTGCTAAAGGCGTTGACGAAAAGGGGCATGAGCACTCCTTCACGATGCTTCAGAAATGGCCTGTCAAAATCCCCCTTTTTTCCGGAGAAAAGATCAGGGCCGCCCAGATGATGGATACGGGAGAGCGGATCATCGATACGCAGTTTCCCTTGTTGAAAGGGGGGACATTTTGTGCGCCGGGCCCCTTTGGCGCAGGTAAAACCGTCTTGCAGCACCACCTTTCCAAATACTCTTCCGTCGATATCGTCGTCATTGTGGCCTGCGGAGAGCGGGCGGGCGAGGTGGTTGAAGTCTTGCGCACCTTCCCTCATTTGACAGATCCGCATACTTCGGAGCCGCTGATGAACCGCACGGTCATCATTTGCAACACCTCTTCTATGCCGGTTGCGGCTCGAGAAGCGTCGATTTACATGGGCGCGACGATCGCCGAATACTACAGGCAGATGGGGCTTGACATTTTGCTTCTGGCGGATTCGACTTCCCGTTGGGCTCAGGCGATGCGCGAAATGTCTGGAAGGCTGGAGGAGATTCCCGGAGAGGAGGCCTTCCCAGCCTATTTAGGATCGCGGATTGCGGCTTTTTATGAGCGGGCGGGCGTCGTATTGTTAAAAAATCGAAAGACGGGTTCTTTGACGATTGGAGGCACCGTTTCTCCGGCCGGAGGGAACTTCGAAGAGCCTGTGACTCAAGCGACGCTATCCGTGGTCGGCGCCTTTCTCGGCCTTTCTAGAGCTAGATCCGATGCGCGCCGCTACCCGGCTATCGATCCGCTGATTTCTTGGAGCAAATACGTCGATGTGGTAGGAGATGAGTTGAGCCGGCGCGTAGAAGGATGGAATACCATGGTGAAGAGATCCGCTTATATTTTAAGGGAAGGCGATGAGATCGGCAAACGGATGGAGGTAGTTGGAGAAGAGGGGATAGCCCTTGCGGATTTCATCACTTATTTGAAGGCGGAGCTTTACGAGTTCAGCTACCTGCAGCAAAATGCTTTTGATAAAGAAGATGCCTATTGCCCCTTATCGCGGCAAATTCCTCTTTTTAAGCTGATTAATCAGATCTTCGACACTTCTTTTGTTCTAGAGACGCACGATCAAACCCGCACCTTTTTTCTAGAGCTGCAAAACGAAGTCAAGAACATGAATTTCATGCCCTTTGGTTCCGATCGCTATGCGCTAGCATTAAGCCATATCGAAGAAAAAATTGAACATATGAGCAAGCGAGAGAGTCGATGAAGAAAGTCTATGATAGAATTGTCGATATGCGCGGAAACCTCATCACAGTGGTTGCCCAAGGCGTTAGCTTGGGAGAGCTAGCCCGAATCCATAAGCAAAATGGCAAAAATATTTACGCGTCCGTTTTGCGCATCGAAGGGGAGAATGTGACCTTGCAATGTTTTGAAAATACCCGCGGTATTTTCACGAATGATCGGGTGACCTTTCTGGGAAGGCAGATGCATGCGACGTTTAGCGAGGCGCTTCTCGGCCGTAGATTAAATGGAGCGGGGGAGCCCATCGATCAGGGTCCAGAGGTGGTCGGAGAATCTATTGAGATCAACGGCCCCTCCTTTAATCCCGTCTGCCGCATCATCCCAAGAGATCTTGTGAGGACGAACATTCCCATGATCGATGTATTCAACTGCTTAGTTAAATCGCAGAAAATCCCCATCTTTTCCGTTGCAGGGGAGCCTTACAATCACCTGTTGATGCGCATTGCCAATCAAACCGATGCGGATGTCGTTGTGATAGGCGGCATGGGACTGCGCTTTGATGATTACCAAGCGTTTATCGACAATGCGGAAAAATCGGGATCTTTGGAAAAGACGATCATGTTTATCCATCGAGCGACCGATCCGGCCGTGGAATGTTTGCTGGTGCCGGATATGGCCTTGGCCGCTGCCGAAAAATTTGCGACGCAAGATAAAAATGTGCTCGTTCTCCTCACAGATATGACCGCATTTGCCGATGCGATCAAAGAGATCTCGATCACGATGGATCAGATCCCCTCTAATCGAGGCTATCCAGGATCGCTCTACTCCGATTTAGCCGCGCGTTATGAGAAGGCTGTGGATATCGATGGGAGCGGCGCCATCACGATTATTTCCGTTACGACGATGCCGGGAGGCGATGTCACCAACCCCGTCCCGGATAATACAGGCTATATCACCGAAGGACAATTCTACTTGCACGGGGGAAGAATCGATCCGTTCGGTTCCCTCTCCAGGCTAAAGCAGCTAGTTATCGGCAAAATCACCAGAGAAGATCATGGCGATATTGCCAATGCGCAAATCCGCCTCTATGCAGAATCTAAGAAAGCCCGCGAGAGGAAGGGGATGGGCTTTAAGCTATCGAAGTGGGATGAAAAACTGCTCCATTTTTCCCATCTTTTCGAACAGCGCATGATGGATCTAGAGGTGAATTTGCCATTGGAAGAGGCGCTGAATTTGGGTTGGAAGACCCTAGCCCAGTGCTTCGATGTGCATGAAGTGGGAATTAAACAAACGCTGATCGATAAATATTGGCCGGTGCATGACGCGCGTTAAATTGACCAAGACGGAGCTCCGAGAGCAGCAGGTTAGATTGGCGCGCCTGCAAAAGTATTTGCCGACTTTGCAGCTCAAAAAGGCCATGATACAGGTGGAAGTCAATCACGCTCAGATGGAGATCGAGCAGCTGCAGGTTCAATTCTCCGCTGCAGAAGAGCAGGTCTCCGCCTATGCCGCGCTCCTTTCAGATCGGAGCGCTTCTGAACTTTTTTCGGCTGTAAAAATCCGCGAAGTGCAAAAGCGTTATGAAAATATCGCTGGCGTGGATATTCCTCAATATGAGGGCATTGTGTTCGAAGAAGCCGTTTACTCCCTCTTCGATACCCCTGTCTGGTTAGAATCGGCAATTGGAGGAGTCCAGGATCTCATTGCTGTGCGTGAAAAGATCAAAACCGCTGAAGAGAAGAAAAAGGCTTTAGAGAAGGAACTGCGCGAAGTTTCCATCCGGGTGAATCTCTTTGAAAAGATCATGATCCCAAGGGCTCTTGAAAACATCAAAAAAATTAAGATCTTTCTGGGAGACCAACAGCTTGCGGCCGTCTCGCAAGCAAAAGTGGCAAAGCGGAAAATCCAGCTCCGCAACTTAGAGGCTTGAGAGATGATCATCGATACCAAAAAATACCTGTTTATCGGGGCTAGGGAGGATTTGGATGAATTCTTCGAGCGGGCCCAAAGCCGGGGATTTATCGAATTCATCGCCCCTTCCGGCAAAAAGTTGCTAGAGCATCCGCTTGCCGTGAAAAATCTCATGAGCGCGATTAAGCTCCTCCGCAAACAGCCTGTCAAGAAACCTTATACAGGGGGCGGGGATCTCGCCTTCGCCGATACGATCAGCGAACGGATTTTAGGTTTAAAAACGGATATTGAAAAACTCAGCGAAGAGGTCCGCCTATTGAGTGCGGAAATAGCGCGCGTAGAGCCATTTGGCGATTTTTCCATGGAAGATATCGACTATATCGAAAAAAAGGGCAATCGCAAAATCCAGTTTTTCTGTATGAAAACCGCTAAGAGCCATAAGTCTAACTTTACCGATGAGGTGATTTATGTGGGGACAGACTACGATTTAGACTACTTTATCACCATCAATCGGGAGATGCGCACCTATCCCGGTATGATCGAGATGCGCATCGATCGCCCCGTGGGGGAATTGCATAACCACCTTTCCTTTGCCAAAGAAACCCTGCAACAGTTGGAAGCCGAGTTAAAAGGCTTTGCAGGGCATATCGAGTTTCTGCATGAGGCGTTAATCGAACAACTCAATAGCTACTACCTCGCGTGCGCTAAGAAAGAGAGCGAGTTTCCTTTAGATAATGCCCTTTTTGCCATTGAGGCTTGGGTCCCTAAGATCAAAACGGCAGCGCTCTTTTCGATGATGGATGGGATGGCGGTGCATGCCGAGCAGATTGCCATTGAGGATCAAGAGCGGGTCCCCACTTACATGGAAAATAAAGGGGCGCCGCGCATGGGTCAAGATCTGGTCCTCATTTATGATGTGCCGGCGGTTTCGGACAGGGATCCATCGGGATGGGTTTTGTGGGCCTTTGTGCTGTTTTTCTCCATGATCGTATCCGATGGAGGATACGGCCTTTTATTCCTGGGCCTTGCCGGATATCTGAAATACAAATTCCCTCAGTTGAAGGGGAGCGGAAAACGGTTGCTCAGACTGTTTGCCATCGCGTCTGCCGGCTGTATTTTGTGGGGAATGGCGACCTCTTCCTATTTTGGCATCCACATCAACCCAGAAAGCCCCCTGGCGAAGATCTCCCTCATCCAATTCCTCGCAGAGAAGAAAGCAAGCTATCACATTGCCAGCAGCGATGAGGTGCATAAAAAATGGATCGATAAAAACCCCGAGCTCTCCCCTATCGCCGAAGGAAAGCAGTTTCTGCAGCAAGCGCCGGCGGCCCGCGATGAATTTAGCGATAACATCCTTCTTGAATTTTCGCTGCTCGTCGGGGTGATCCATATCGGCCTGTCTCTCCTCCGCTATCTCTGGCGGAACTGGGCGAATTTCGGCTGGGCCCTATTCCTCGTCGGAGGCTATCTCTATTTCCCCTCCGCCCTGCATGCGACTTCGATCGTAGAGTTTTTAGGGCTTGTCCCTAAAGATATCGCTGGACAAGTGGGGATCCAGTTAATTTACATAGGAATCGGAATGGCCGCTATTTTAGCGCTGATTCAAAAAAGGCTAAGGGGGCTCGGCGAGATTGCGAATGTAGTCCAAGTATTTGCCGATGTCCTTTCCTACCTGCGCCTCTATGCCTTAGCCTTGGCCAGCTCCATCATGGCTGAAACCTTTAACGATATCGGCAAAGGATTGGGCCTTGCCATTGGCGCTATCGTGATTATTTTAGGGCATACCGTTAACTTGGTCCTCGCCATCGAAGGAGGGGTGATTCATGGGCTTCGCCTTAATTTTATAGAATGGTATCATTACTCCTTTGATGGAGGAGGGATCCTCTTTAACCCCTTAAAACGACTTAAATCAACAATTACCTCAAAATAATGGAGAGTTGACTGTATGGATTATGGCATGATAGGTCCTGCGCTCGTCCTCGGGCTAGGGTGCATTGGCAGCGCGATCGGCTGCGGCATTGGTGGAATGGCGTCGCATGCTGTGATGAGCCGTGTGGAAGAAAATCACGGAAAGTTCATCGGCATGTCGGCGGTGGCTTCTTCCCAGTCGATCTACGGTTTTGTCTTGATGATCTTGATGAAGAATAGCATCCTTGCAGGGACTCTATCCGCTCTTTCCGGCATCGGGATCGGTTTATCTGTGGGCCTAGCCCTCCTCTTTTCTTCTGTGTATCAGGGGATGTGCGCGGCGTCCGGCATCCAGGCTTCGGCTAAACAGCCCGCCATTTACGGCAAATGCATGGCAGCGCTGGGGATCGTGGAGTCGTTCTCCCTCTTCGCCTTCGTCTTCGCCCTTCTGCTCATCGGATAGTTCTATTCTAATAGAGATCAACGCAGAGATGCGGGGCTGCAATTGTGAAACGAATGTCCTAAATTCAACTTAGGACATTCGTTTCACAATTGCGGCCCCGCGTTTGTGTTGATCCCCCCTCGTAGACCTAATGCAGTCTTTTTTCTTGGATATAATTCACAAGTATTTAATTAATAACAATTTGTAATTAGTTGGTGTTAATAAATAATTTAAATTGTAATATTAAATTAAATTAAGGAATTTAATTTGTGTGTTAACTCAGGAGGGAGGGGTATGTCACAGCCGCAACATCGACAAAAAGAGACTTCAGCGTTCGAGAAGGGGTTGCTCGGAATTAAACAGAAAATCGATAAAACCCTAGAAATGATGAAGAAGGATCCTAATTATACTCCCAAATATGGGGATTTGGACGAATTTTCGACAAAAGCGATCGAGCTCGTGAAAAAACACCACCCCTTGGTTTCCCCTGAGCAGAAAGCCCTGCTTGCCGCCCTCATCGATTTAACGGAAGTTCCCGTCATGGCGCCTACGATGCAGAGGGTCGCTTTTGAAATCGCTCTCAGAGATGCGTCGAATAATATCCTGAAATCCCTTACGGAACTCTAGAAGATATAAGGGATCACCTTATACGGAACGAGTTCGCAGTATTTTTCCCAATCTGCCGCATATTTTTCAGCGCAGCGCTTGTCGTGGCGGAAGATCCGATCGCTCAATAAAAAGAACAGGAAAATGAGATAGAAGTAGGGAAGCAGGTGAGCGAATAGGGCGGGCACGCTCCAAAAGAAGGCGGCAAGGATCTCGGGAATGTAATGGAAATGGCGCGAAATCCCCCACCAGCCAGAGGCGAGCAGGACGTTTTGCCTGCGCGCACCCTCTTTCGTGATATAGCCTGCGATGATCAAAGCAGGTTTTTTACCCCAGATTAAACATTCTCCATTCCTGGAGCGGATGTGTTGCCTTTGCCGATCGGCGAGATAATTGATCAGGATGCTGATCGTACCTAGGATGAGCAGGGTAGCCATGAGGGGCGGCCCTAAGTGGTTCGGGTGGTTGACTAGGTAGAGCGTCGGCGAAGTGTAGACCCCGGGCAGCCACACCAAACACCCCCAACAAAGGTAATACCCCGCCCGGTCGTGCATGATGTCGAGAGAACGCAAATACCCCCTTTCCCATAAAAAGAACTTCGTGAGAAAGAGCAGTTGGAGAATGACCGATACGAGCATCGAATCGCTGATGCCATAAAGCGCCTGCTGCTTGGCGGCGAAGGAGAGGAGGATTAAAGGCCATCCGATCATCCCTAAGCGGCAGATCGCGAACATTTTTACATCCTTTCCTAGCAAGCGGGGATGCAGCTCTGTTCCCCAATAGTAATCGAAGAGGATGTTGCTTGAGGTTCCCGCATCGGTGCTGGAAGGGGCAAAACGCCCTTTGAAATAGAGGAAAAGGCAAAAAATCATGCTAAATAGATTGAGCGCTCCGAGAAGTTCTCCAAAATGATCGAAGATGATCGTCGGAGAAAAAAGATGAAGGGGATAAGCGCAGAGATAGAAAAGTCCCAGAGTAATCAGAAACGTAGCCAGTCCGTTGATTTTATAAACGGGGATGTTTCCATGGGACGTGGGCGGCCCCTCATATTTTTGGCCTGGAATCGCTTTCATCAGGATCATCTGAGTTGCGAGGAAAGCAACTAACATCTTCCATGCTAACGGCGTGCCAAAAAAAATAGGCCGGATAATGGCATATAAGGTGGGAAAAAAGCCGTCGGCAGCAAATAGATCGCATAAATTTTGAAGCGAGCCGCCCAGCGCGACGTTCGTATACCAGATGAGAAAAACGGTTGGCGGACAAACAAGGAAGAGTACGAGCGGCATCAGCGTTCGCCGCGCCCAAGTGAAAATTTCTGAGGCGTTGCTACTCATATATGTACGAGCTTATGGGGAGAGCGTCTTTTTTGCAAAATTTTTTTTTGTAGAAGAGGCAGAGCCTCAGAAAATTCCCGTTTCTTTCAAAACCTGAAAAACTGATATATATGCAGAGAGGAGAACGGGGTATGTTTGACGCGATATGGAATTGGATTGTGATGACGGGAATGCCGCTCGTCCATTGTTATCATCTGATTTGCGGCAATATTTTTTTAGGAACGGAAGCGGAGGAGGCAAGAGGCGTGGAGAAGCTGGCCAATGAGGCTTTAGCGCCTTATCAGTATTTAATGGCTGGCCAGAAAGCGGAGTGGGATGAGCAGCGGTCTGTTTATGTGTTGAATCAGCGTTTTGACTATCGGGACCACCTGTGGAGCCGCACAGCGGCTTCCCTTGCCGCGCTTCCATTCAGTTTATGCGCAGGCAGCGTCTTAAAAGGGATCGCTTATCTCCTACCCGAAGGAAGGGGGCATCATGTTCAGATTTTGCGTGCCTTGCAAGACACTGCTGTCATCTCTAACAATGCCTATTACCGCTCGCTGGGTATGGCCGTTGAGGATTTTTCTCATGCGAAAGAAATAGCTCCCCCTGCTCACGTGCGCCGCCCAGGCGATGAACATGTCCTCGGAGCAGAGAAAGAAGCGCTTCTGGAGATCAGCCGCCTCCTTTTAGCTGCGGCTATTCCCTTTTGGGTCGATTGCGGAACGTGCTTAGGGGCTTACCGTTATGGGGGCGTGATCCCTTGGGATAACGATGTGGATATCGCCATCCTCCAGCCCGATTTTGACAATGTAAAAAGGGTTCTCCGGGGATTGGATCCCGCCAAGTATGCGGTTCAAGATTGGTCTAGCCGCGATAAACCTAAAACTTATCTCAAAGTATATATCAAGGAGACCTGTTCCTTGATCGACATCTATCATTTTGCCATCCGTCCTCAGGAAGAAATCCTCGCCTCCATTTTATCCAATGAGGAGAGCATCTTCCTCCCAGAATCGTGGAAAATTGCCGAGAGGCATTTTACGATCCCTACGGCTTATGAGATTGTTTTTCCTCTCAAGCGCGCTCATTTTGATGGGGTAGATCTTCCCATTCCCAATCGCACGGAAGAATACCTGCAGGGGCGTTATGGAAAAGACATCAGCCCCGTAAAAATTTATAATGAGATAACGGGAAATTATGAGAAGGATTTAAATCATCCCTACTGGAAACAAAATTATGCCCACTAAAACGAGAATAGAAACAGATAGCCTTGGCGATATAGAGGTTCCTATCGATCGATATTATGGGGCGCAGACGCAGCGTTCGCTCGAAAATTTTGTCATCGGTACCGAGAAGATGCCCATCGAGGTGATCTATGCGTTGGGGATTGTCAAGAAAGCTTGTGCGCTGGTCAATTGCGAACTGAATTTGTTAAGCCCGGAGAAAAGGGATCTGATCGTCCGAGCAGCGGAAGAGGTGATTAGCGGCAAACTAGACCGCCATTTTGAGCTAGTCGTCTGGCAGACCGGCTCAGGAACGCAGACGAATATGAATGTCAATGAAGTGATCGGCAATCGCGCGATAGAGATGGCGGGTGGGGTTTTGGGATCCAAGACGCCTATCCATCCCAATGACGATGTCAATAAATCTCAATCTTCCAATGACGTCTTTCCCACTGCGATGCATGTAGCCGCGACGCTGGCCGTCCGCAAGCGGCTGCTGCCTAACCTCAAGATCTTTTGGGAAGGGCTTAAACAGAAAGCTTCCGAGTTCCAAAAGATCGTCAAAATTGGCAGAACCCATCTCATGGATGCGACCCCCTTGACTCTGGGTCAAGAATTTTCCGGCTATGCGGCGCAGATCGAACATGCGATGCAGGCAATTGAAAATGCGCTCCAGCATCTTTCAGAAATTGCTTTAGGGGGAACGGCGGTAGGCACAGGGGTGAATACCCATCCCCAGTATGCAAAGCGGGTTGCTGAGGCGATAAGCCAAATTACCGGCTGCTTGTTTATTTCAGCCCCTAATAAATTCGAGGCTTTAGCATCCAGCGATGCAATCGTGGAGATGAGCGGCGCTCTCAAATGTCTGGCCTGCGCCTTAATGAAAATCGCTAACGATATCCGTTGGCTTGCATCTGGCCCGCGCTGCGGCATCGGCGAGATCTTCCTTCCTGAGAATGAACCGGGCTCTTCCATTATGCCCGGGAAAGTGAATCCGACCCAAAGCGAATCGATGACCATGGTTGCAGTACAAGTCATGGGCAACGATACGGCGATTAGTATTGCCGGCTCCCAGGGCAATTTTGAATTAAACGTCTTTAAACCGGTGATGATTTACAATCTGCTCCAATCGATCCGCCTCCTTGCGGACGTCGTATTCAATTTTCACCAAAAGTGCCTCATCGGCATTTTGCCCAATCTGCCGAGAATTCAAGAGCACCTGAACCAATCGCTGATGCTGGCCACGGCTCTAAATCCCGTCATCGGCTATGACAAGGCGAGTAAAATTGTCCAAAAGGCTCATCGCGAAGGACTTACCCTTAAACAAGCAGCCCTTGCACTCGGCTTTTTGACCGAAAAAGAGTTTGACGAGATTGTCGATCCTCGGAAAATGGTTTGAAAAAAATGCCTTTTTTAGATCAAATCGTACCACCATGTACAAAATTCTGCTGTTTTTTCTCCTCTGTATTTATGCAACGAGCTGCAGCAGGTATTATGTTTCGGTTTCGAGACAGAGCATCGACCGCCGTTATTTAGCTAGCACGCACGTGGGGACGCCCGATCCGCGTCAAGAACATCCCCCCCTGGGGCAGATGCTGATCATCGATTGGCAGGTTCCGCAGAGCATCTACAAGAAACATTCCCGCATTGTCCTCGATGTGATTTATTGGAATAATACGGAAAAGCGCTTTTCCTTTCCCATCCAGGATAAGGTCGGCTATGTGACCTACTCGCTTCTCAATCGGGAGTTCGCAGAAAAGAAAGGGATCCTGACCTATCGTGCAAAAATAGCCTATTCCTTGCCCCCTCCCTCTATCGATGGGAAGATGGTGAGCGAAGGCCCCCCGGAAGAACACGTCTATAGAGAATGGAAGCATCAGCTTTGGGTGCGTTTGATTCAGGTGGGAGACCCTGCCGAACAAGGTGCGCCCAGCGCAGAATCCGCCCAGGAAACCAATGTTTCCGTGGAAGACCAATCCATACACGCATCCGTAATGGAAATCCCCGAAGCGATTTCTCCTGACAGCAATTGATTGCCCGCTTCTAGGTGGCTTTCTAGCATCATGCCGAGGATTGCCTCATTGCCCTGTTCGATCTGTTCCATAAGGGCATAGAAGACGTTTTTTTGCTTGTCGTGTTGTTTCCGGCTGTTGCCGTGCGCGCAATCGATCAGGATCCGCGCATGGAGATGGAGGGCTTTTAGCTTATCTAAGGTGAGGGCAATAGAAGCGGGATCGTAATTAGGAGCCTTTGTTCCGCCGCGCAAGACCACATGGGCCCACGGGTTGCCCTCGCTTTGCACGGCAGAGAGGCGCCCTTCTTCATTGATGTGCATAAAGGCGTGCGGATGCTGCGCTGCGATAACAGCGTGGATCGCATGATCGATGTTTCCATCGATGGTATTTTTAAACCCGATCGGCATATCTAGCCGAGAGGCGAGCTGGCGGTGGGGCTGCGAGGCCGATGTGCGCGCGCCGATGAATCCCCAGCTAATCAGATCGTCGACATAAAGAGCTGCGAGCGGATCGACAAATTCGCAGGCGATGGGGATATGCATCTCTGTGAGTTCCAACAGAAGCTGCCTTGTCCAAAAAATACCCGTTTTGAGGTCGTTGCTGCCATCGAGATGGGGATCGTAGAGAAAGCCTTTCCAGCCCGTGGTCGTGCGCGGTTTTTCTACGTAAACGCGCATCACCAGAAAACACGTTCCACTCACTTTTTGAGCCAAGCCTTTCAAACGGCGGCCATATTCCAAAGCCGATGCGCGGTCATGGATCGAGCAAGGTCCGGCAACGATGACGAGGCGCTTATCTTCCCCTTGTAAAATATTTTTTCCAGCCTGGCGGCAGCTTTGGACAAAATGTTGCTGGGCTAGATTAAGGCTTAAATTTTTTTTAACTTCTCGAGGGGTGGGCAGGAGCATAAGAGACTGTCCTTAACTCGACTTTGTACAATTTTATAGCGGCATCTCCGAGAGAACCGCTGGAAAATGATTCGTTTTTTCGCTCACTTATAGTACCTTCGGCTATTAATTTCGCGAAAAAACGAATCATTTTCAGAGCGCTTCCTCTGGATCTGCTCGCTAAAAATTGTACAAAATCGAGTTTAAAGTTGAGATATTTAAAAAATCATTGTGTCTGCCACTCTGGCAACTTCGAATGTGGTGGAAAAAAAGGAAGAAAAACGATATCAACTCTCGGAGAAGCTCTCACAACTTTAGGAATGCATGGCTCATTTATTGAATCTAATCGATAGTTGGATATGGGGAAAATGCTTGATTATATTGCTTGTCGGGGTAGGCCTTTTCCTGACCTATCGGCTGAAGGGCATGCAATTTCGCTATCTCGCTTATTCTTTAAAACTCGCCTTTACTAGGCAGGACCAGGATGCGCAGGGGGATATCAGCCAATTTCAGGCACTGATGACCGCTCTTGCCGCAACCATCGGCATAGGGAGTATTGCCGGGGTGGCTACGGCCATCGTCGCAGGGGGATTCGGAGCCATTTTTTGGATGTGGGTGATCGCCCTGATCGGGATGGTGACCAAGTTTTCCGAAGCGATTTTAGCGGTGAAATATCGGATCGTCGATCATCGCGGGGAGATGTGCGGCGGTCCCATGTACTATATCACTCAAGGACTCGGGTGGAAATGGCTCGGCGTGATTTTTGCTTTCTTTGGCGCCCTATCGGCTTTTGCGGGAGGGAATTTAACCCAGTCGAATTCGATCGCGGCTGCAATGCATGAGCTGATTGACTTGCCAACCCTATGGACGGGGATCATCTTGACCGTTTTGACGATGGTCGTCGTGTTGGGGGGGATTAAGAGCATTGGAAAGGTGAGTTCTTATCTCGTTCCCATCGTGGCTCTCCTCTATGTTACTTTTGGAATCGCCATTCTGGTCGTCCATTGGGAAAAGATCCCCGAAAGCCTTTATTTGATCGTTTCCACCGCTTTTACGGGGCAAGCCGCCTTTGGAGGCTTTTTGGGCTCTAGCGTGGCTGCGGCGATCCAATTGGGGGTTGCGCGCGGGGTTTCTTCGAATGAAGCGGGGTTAGGCAGCGCCCCCATTGCGGCGGCTGCAGCTAAAACCGATGTTCCAGGCAGGCAGGCTCTTATTTCGATGACAGGGGTATTTCTCTCCAGCCTTGTTGTCTGTACCATTACCGCTCTAGTGATCGCTGTGACCGAGGTGCTGGGAAGCGTGGGCGCAGATGGCCAGGTCCTCAATGGTTCCGCCTTAGTGATGCAAGCCTTCGATGCGGTGATTCCCGGCGGGAAGGTGATTGTAGCGATAGGCCTTGTCCTTTTTGGCTATACGACGATCGTCGGTTGGTCTTATTATGGGGAAAAATGCGTGGAATTCCTCGCTGGAGAAAAAATTTTGATCTATTACCGCATTTTATTCTGTTCGATTGTTCTTGCTGGCGCGGTCATGAGCTTAGATGTGGTGTGGCCTTTGGTGGATATCATGAATGCCTTGATGGCCTTCCCCAATCTCATCGCCCTCTTTGCTCTATCAGGGGTTGTAGTTGCAGAAGCGGAGTCTTTTTTTGCTCTAGTGCATCGGGAACGTTTAAAAGACTGCCGTTGAATTAATTCAACGACAGTCGCTAATGGGGAGATAGGTTTATGTGGAAATGGCTGTGTATTCTATTAGTCTGCCTATGCGTGGGAGGTTTTTTGGTGTTAAGGGATAAAAAACAGGTAAAGCGCCCTTACTTGACCGTGGTCGGCAGAGTGCACATGGCCGATGGGCTGGGGAGGCAATCTGTCGAGGTGATCCAGGCCTTAAAAGATGAAATACCGCTTAATTTTATCGCTACCGGTAGACATAATTTTCAAGATGTTCCCCATGAGGTGAAAAAAATTGTGCGCGCCAAACACCGCAAACACCAACCCTGGGGAAAAGTGGTCCTTTTCGAGGATTGCCTCTGGATGCCCGGGCCTAATCTAGATTATTATAAAGCGGTAGCCTTCCCTAAACGTTCCGATCAAATTCGGATCGCCTATTCGATGTTTGAATCGACCCGCATTCCCCAAGAATGGGTTTTGATTTTAAATACCTATTTCGATGCGATTGCCGTTCCGGATGAGTTTCTCATCGAGACCTATCTGAAATCGGGCGTTAAGCTGCCTATTTTTGTCCTGCCGCTCGGCCTGCAGTTAGATGATTTTCTCGAGCGTCCTTTGAAAAAAAAGCGCAATACCCCCATGGTGTTTGCGAATTTTAGCGCTTGCGTGGACCGTAAAAACCAACCGACTCTCGTTAGAGCATTTGCTAAAGCGTTTGGCAATGATCCCAACGTCATCCTCAGGATCAATAGCCGCTACAGCATTCCCTCTCAGAAAAAACAAGTTCAAGCCGAAATCGATCGTTTCGGATTGACCAACGTTCTCTATAGCGACATCTGCTTGGAGAAATATGCGTATGTGAAGATGTTCGAGGAGGTCGATTGTTATGTGAGCTTATCCAAAGGAGAAGGTTTTTCGATTCAACCGCGCGAAGCGATGGCCCTTGGCATCCCGACAGTTGTCACGGACAATACCGCGCAGCATGCCATTTGTGAAAGCCGGCTTGTGAAAAGAGTCTCTTCGGACAAGCTCGAGCCTGCCATCTATGAGTGGGGGGCGACAGGTGCCGATAAGGGAATTATTTACGGCCATTCCTTTAATTGCGATGAAGAGGAGGCTGCCGCTGCTCTGCGGGATGTCTATGATCGCTATGATGACTACTTAAAAATGTCTGAGGCGGCGCGCGATTGGGTGCGCAAGTATGAATATAAAAATTTGAAGGGTTTATACCGCAGTTTAGTAAAGCCAAAGAACATCATCTTAGGCAAAGAGAATCGAATTACAGAGGACTGCCTCATTACAAATTCGCAAGAATTATATGAGAAATACCTCAGAGACTGTCGTTGAAATTAAGCTTCTGTCGATTTTGGGGATTATTAACGACAGTCTCTCAACTTGACAAAGCCAGATTGACAAAGATAGGATGAGCCTATCCTGAAGAAGTGATTTATATAGGCTCATGGAAACTCTTTACACGTTTGCCGATCTGCGCGGGCATTCTCCCAAACGCCTGCGCGAGCTATTTGGCGGGAAGGGGTTAGGGCTCTTTCAGGCCGAGCGCTTGGGCATTTCGGTTCCTCAAACCTGGCTGATCAGCACGCAGCTCTATGAGTTGTTTCTTTTGCAATCCGACTCGGGGGAACATTTCCTTAAACAGCATCTGGAAACGACTCTTAAGCAGCTGCCTGATCTACTCTACGCCGTCCGCTCCTCCTCGCAAATGGAAGATTCTTTTGAACATAGTTTCGCAGGGATTTTTCAGTCCGAATTGAATGTTTCGCGCCAAAGCCTTATCCCAGCGATTGCGAAAGTGTGGAACTCTTGCCTATCGCTTAAAGTGGATGCCTATCTTGGAAGCGGCTCTGCATCGATGAAAATGGCCGTTATCCTTCAACCCATGGTCGCCGCTAAGTATGCCGGAGTTTGTTTTTCGAAACACCCCTCTCCCTCTTCTATTCTAGAAAGTCAAGATATTGTCATAGAATTTGCAGCAACGAGCGGAGAAAAAATTGTTCAGGGGGAGATCACTCCCCTCCGTTTAACGGGAAGCGTGGATCACTTGCTCGGAGCGGTCGATTTGCCCTGGATCCCAGCTCTTTTAGGGGCATTGATGAAATTAAAGGAAGAGTATCAGCATGAGATCGATGCCGAGTTTGTCGTCGATCATGCGGAACAGTTTTGGCTGGTTCAGCAGAGACCGATCAGCAAGGAGATCCTGTCTCGAGTGGTGGATCTCTCCCACTACAAACGGAAATACAAACGCTCTTTATGCAGCCTGGACGTCGAATTGCTGATCGATGGCTGCAGCCAATTCCTCGGACATTATTTGGAATTGCCCTATCAGTTTGAGCGCTGGATGATCATGATCTCGAATGCAGAAGGCACCCAAGAACTTTGGATGCATGAAGTGTTAGATCAGGCGATGATCGAAAAAGTGGCGCAAAAAATCAGCGAAGAAAAGGGATATGAGGAGCGCCTGGAAGAGCGGTATCGCAACCACCACCGCGCTCTGAGGGAAATGGACTACGCCTCTTTTTTTGATCGCCAAAAGCCCTTGGACGAACGATTTTTTCAATGGTGCGAATGGATCACCCCCTTTTGCGCGCATTATTACGTGCCCATGTTCCTGATCGATGCCCTTTACCTGCTTTTAAAGCACCAGATGCAGCAGGTCGATCGCGACAATGCGGAAGGGGACCTCTTTCAACTTGGAATAGGGGGGATTTCTTCTCTGATGGATCTTCTCAAAGAAGAGCTGCAAGAGGGTAAACCGCTCGCCGATTTAAGTCGAAAATATGGTTTTCTCAAATGCCACCAGCCCTACGAAAAGGGCTATACAGAAGAAGACCTGCTGGAGTTAAAAGCGCTCGGCGCCCCTCCTCCCGAGGTGGAAACGGAATGGCTGAACGAATTGTCCGCCAAATACATTTCCACAGAGCGGAGGCAATACCTCCTAGAAAAATTCCGGGTATGGATGAGCATTCGCAATCAGGAGATGGAATACCTGATGTACGCCTATCTACAATCTAGACCCCTTTTTGAGGAGCTAGCCGAAGTTCTGGATGTTTCCGTCAAGCAGCTGTGGAGTTCCTCGAAAGAGGCCATTCAAAAAGGCGTCCGTGCAAAAGAAGGGCAAGCGATTCGCCATTTTTCCTCCGCGAATTTGACCATTTTGCGAAAAAATGGGCGGACGCGCCTTCTGCACGATCTCATCGTACAGGGGATTTCCCCCTCGCATCTCACCTTTCTCAGGGGAAAAACCATCTTTGGGAAGGGGACCTTAAAGGCTCGGGTGAGAATCGCTTATCGGCCCGATCAGGTGCAAGCATTGTCTCATTCCGAGGAGCCTCTCGTCCTTGTAACAGGGATGACCACTCCCGATTTCATTCCCATTTTAAAAAAATCTTTCGCTGCTTTGGTCACCGATGAAGGGGGCATTCTTTGCCACGCCGCGATCCTCGCTCGGGAAATCCCCATTTCCTGCATCGTGGGTACCGGGCAGGCCACAACCCTTCTCAAAGAGAACCAATTCGTTCTCATCCATTTCGATACGGGCGAGATCAAACCCCTCTCTTAATTTATTTTATATAAAATTTATTTTAGTTCGCTTTGTTTAATAAAAACTGTTAAAATTGTTATTAAAAATGGAGAAAATATTATGTCATCTGTTCATTTTCCGGTTACAGAGGGTGCTTGGAATTTCGTTTTTCAAAATTTAACGCAAGACCAGTATGCGGTTTCTGCCCAAGACTCTTGTTCTACGGCTGCGTTGAAGCAAGCGGGCAATGCAGGCGCTCGAGCCTTAGCGGTTCTAGCAGCTATGGTTGCTGCCGTTGCCACTCCGATCTTTGTGATCATGGATCTGCTCTATCTATTAGCGGATAAGGTCATGGGGTGTTGCTCCGGAGGAGGACAGGTGAAAAGAAGCGTGCTCGATTTTTATCAAAAAGAGTTGCCGAATAACGATGGGGTGTCCTTAAAAGACATGCGGGGCTGGGATGCGCCCAAGCTTGAAAATGACCACTATTATATCCAATGGCTCTTTCCGAATCGCCAAGTCAGCTCCTTCAATCCGACAGCGCCCACCCTCGATGACGCTGCGATTCAAGCGTTTCGCACCGATCCTAAACTGAGACGAGCGCTTTTTGATTCCTTTCAGATGATGCTCTCCTTCTACGGATTGCAAATCGCTCAAGATGGGACGATCTCCCGCGCAGCGAATTTTGGGGCGCGCTCTGTCGTCTGGCTCACCGGAGGCAACCATAATTTCCGCAGGATCACGCGCATTCTCGGCTGCTTGAGCACATTGGGTCTGCCGGAAGCATCTAAACGCTTTTTCCATGTGTTAAGCGATATTTACCGTAAAGAGGGGAACGGGGTCATCGGCTCCGGCACTTTTCAGCTTTGGAAGAAGGCCGCACGAGCGTGATCAAGTCGCAGCTGTGTGGTGGAACCAGTGAACTCCATCAGCGCAGAGAAAGAGCAGAGGCGCTAGAGGGCGCTGAGAAAGAATAAGCATGCGCCTTTTTGAGCGAAGCTCTAGCAGAAAGAATGGAAGGGGGATTTGGAATCCATGATTCCAAATCCCCCTTCCATTTTTTTTGCTACGGCATTGCCGTAAAAGGCGCTCAAATACTCAGCGCTCTCTTGCGCCTCTGCTCTTTCTCTGCGCTGATGGAATTCAGCTTTTATCGACCATAAGATGACGTTGGCAAGCTCGCTTTCAGATTATTCGAGCATGTTTTTTTTGCTTTGCTATACAATGATTTATGAAGAACTCGAGCAGAAAGTCAAAATCTTCGAGTTTTGCAACTGCCTCTACTTTTATGGAGTAAAATATGACTTTTAGATCTTCAGGAATTCATTCTACCCTCTCTGTTATTGATTCCATTAATCGTATTAAGGAAGAAGCTCGCCGAGGAAATCCTCAAATGCAATATGAATTGGGAATGAGATATAAAAATGGAGAGGGGGTAAAGCTCTCTTATCAAAAAGCTGTTTACTGGCTTGGACAAGCAGGCGATTTCTATCGTGATAATAGGCAATTTGAAAAGGCATTTGATATCTATCAGATTGAGAAAACTATCTGGTTAAATGAAGCATGGGTAAATGAAGGAAAAGACCTTGGTTTGGCAAACTCTTTGAAGAAGATTGAATTAGTTTGGAGTCTTGATTATGGCGATAATCCGCTATGTACTGCAGAGCTTTACGATACCATAGGGAAAGAATTACAGGAACTAGGGCATTTTGAGCGAGCTCTAGAATACGCCGAAAAGTCTCTTGACATCAGAGAAGAAGTATATGGTTCAAAGGATTGTATAGATATTGCAGCTTCTTTAAATAATATAGGCGGAATTTTCCTGAAACGTGGGAATTTTGTACATGCTTTAGGATACTTGCAAAGAGCTCTAGTGATGAAGGAAAGAATATTGGACCCCAACGATCACCGTATTGCGGATTCTTTAAATAATGTTGGTGAAGCCTTGGCGCATCTCGGCCGTTTTGATGAAGCGCTAAAATATCATGAAAAATCTCTTGAAATGAGGAAGAAAATAGATGGGTCAAAGGCCACTTTCATAAATTCCACAACCCCCAACACCGGGATGGCCCATCTCGCAGTCTCTTCATCGGGACCGAATGTTGTGCAGTCCCTAAATAATATCGGTGGGGTATTATTGCGTCTTAGTCGTTTTAATGAAGCGCTAGAACAATATCAAGCCTCTCTGAAGATGAATAACGAAATGTATGACTCAGGAACTCATCCGGAGATTGCGCTTTCCTTAGGTAATGTTGGGGGAGCTTTAAGGTGTCTTGGCGATTTTAAAGAAGCGCTAACGTACTATCAATCTTGTCTGGAGATGAATATGGCAATATATGTCTCGGGAATTCATCCGGAGATTGCGGTTACTTTAGATAATATCGGTGGAGTTTTGAGAGAGCTTGGCCATTTTGAAGAAGCATTAGAATATCATAAAAAATCTCTGGAGATGAGTAACAAAATATGGACTTCCGAAGGATTTCATCCGGAGATTGGAAATTGTTTAAATAACATCGCTTTAGTTTACAGCGATCTCGGCCGTTTAGTTTACAGCGATGGCCGTCTTGAAGAAGCAAGCAAATATTATCAAGACTCGCTTAAGAGAACATATGGGACAGAAAATCATCCGGGTATTGCGGATTATTTAAATAATATTGGTGGAATATTGTACAAACTCAACGATTTTGAAAGAGCTCTAGAATATTATCGAGAATCTCTGAAAATGATGGAGAAAATATATAGCTCAGAGGATAGCGTATCAGGAATGTCTAATTTTTCAACGCAATTCCCCTCGATAGAAAGCTCAAATTTTATTCCTTGCTTTGAGGAAAAAGCCGGGAATTTTTTAGAAGGAGAAATTGCTCAATATTTATGGTTAAATCCCAGTCTTCCCCTAGCTGAAGAAATGATACGAAAAGTCAATGAGGCTGCCGTTTATTTGAGAGGGCAAGGTTTTGAATTGATGGGCATTAAAGCTGATGGTAATTGTTTTTGCAATGCTTTTTTGCAAAGTTATAAGACCCTATCTGAGCCAATCCCCATTCTTGATAGGGAAGAGAATAAGGTTTCTTATTTGAGGGGCCTGATTGCGAATCAATATGGAACAACTCCAAAAGAATCTACGGGAGCAGGCATCACTAGAGTACAACAAATCAAAAAAGATAGGGCATGGTTGGCGGCTGATGAAGGTGATCTATTAGCCAGGGCTCTATCGATCCCAATAAGAATCGTCACGGTCAATCAGGATCGAGGTGTTTGTGGCATCAGTGATATGCTCACATTAAAAGACGGAAAGCAACAAAGTTGGGACACTATTGAGAAATCAGCAAGACCTGAAAAATCTATTTTGATTGTGGATTTGGGAGGCCATTTTATTTATGCACAGCCCCTCTCCGCAGAAAAAGATCGAAGATATCAGGCATCATCAGACAAGGGGCAAAATAACCCGACACACCGTTCAAAGGATCATCCAGATATTGCCGGTTGTTTACACAATATGGGGCTGGTTCTAGAGAAACTTGGGCGTTTTGAGGAGGCTTTTAAGTATTACCAACGGCTCTTAGAAATAGAAAAAAGGGGGTGTAGACCTGTGGTTATTGATGAGCCTATCCGCAAAGTCCTAGAAAATTTCCGATTTTCTGAATCCAAAAGGCGATAAGGCCTACGCTTAAAAAACCAGTCCAGTACACCATCTTTCTCTCCCAACGCATATTTAGCCGCCGAAATTTCCTTTGCAGCCACGAAATACCCCTCTCAACATGCCATCTATTTTTTTCCAGGTATCGTACTGTTTTCTTTTTTGAAGTTCCTCTATAGGGAATCCAAGGGAAAATTTTTCTGGCCAAAATGTTCACACGTAGTACTCTGCTATCGTAGCCTTTATCAGCTTCCAAAATCGGGGTGATCCCTCTGCTGATCAAGGGTTTCACAAACCTTTCGATTTTTTGCAGTAGAAAAACGACCTGTTCTTGTTCCGAAACGTTTGCCGCTGTCGTTTTTACGGCTATCGGATTTCCCCAGGTATCTACCAGCAGGTGATTTGTGACCCCTTTCCCCTTGTAACCGTGCGCCACTTCTTCTCCGCCACCACGTCCCTGTGAAAAAAAAACCGTCGACTTTGAGGCGGTCAAACCCTGTCAATTTTAATGCGTCGGCTTTTTCCAGCAGAAGGTTCAACACCTTCTCAAGTAGACCTGTTTTTTGCCAGTGGCCAAGCCACTCATGGGCTGTCGAACGGGCTGCCCATCGTGGACCTACAGGAATATCAATCCATCGAGCTCCTGTAATCAGCACCCATAGAATCGTATTCATTACCCTCTTTGGAGAAAGATCTTTTCTGCCAAATTTACTGCCCGGAGGCTTAGGGAATAAAGGCTTGATCAATGCCCACTGTTCGCGATTAAGTCCTTGAAATCCTTGCATATTTACCTCGTTGTAGAGGAAAATATTGTATCAGAAGTAAAAATTTTAAGCTACTTTGCGGATAGGCTCATAAGATGGGCTCCTATTTCAGTAATGTAAGTAAGGGCTCCTATTCCTATTTCAGTAATATAAGTAAGATGGGCTCCTATTCCTATTTCAGTAATGTAAGTAAGTGCATGGGTTCTTTAGGAAAATTTCAGAAAGCATTGGAGATGGCGGAACGAGCTCTCGACCTTAATCGATCTGTTTATGGCGAAAAACATCCCTATGTAGCAAATTCTCTTCTTGAAATTAGTACTTGCTTATATTCATTGGGAGATTATTCAACAGCACAGGAGCGCTGGCAGGAAGGTTATGCCATTTATAAAAATATGTATGGTTACGACCATCCCAAAACAGCAGATTTTTTGAGTAACAAAGCCAAGTGTTTAGCAGCTTCAGGGAAAATTGATGAGGCATTGGCAATCCATCGGGAAGCACTTGGTATTCATAAAAAGTTCTATGGGGAGCAACAACTCCTTGTAGCAGATGATTTGTGCAATATAGGTTATTGTTTATTTGTGCAGGGAGATTTTGAGGAAGCGCTCAAGATATATGAGGATGCTCTTGCTCTCAGAAAAAAAACCCTTGGCGAAAAACATCCCAATATAGCCATTACTCAGACTTATATCGATACCTGCCGCAAAGTTCTGGGGCAAAAGACAGAAACAGTGCAAGAAGAAGATCCGATGGAAGGTATTTTGAACAAAGCTCATTTTCAAGAACTCCTCGGTTATGCCGTCAAATATCTGGAGAATCCATCCACCAACATACTTGTCGAAAAAAATCCTTCGGGGTTTGTCCGCCTTCGCCTACCCATTCCAAAAGACTTTGCTTTAGCTGATAAGATAGAAACCCTTCGTTTACATTATTGGCCACCGGAGTTGAAAATTGATACTGTGGAGGCTCCGCATGATCACCCTCGTCGTTTTGAGAGCATGATTCTTCATGGGGGGTATACACACACTCTTTATAGGCAAAATAATAACGCCTCTTCTGTACCCTTTCGGATGCATCGTGTTGTCAAGTCACCAAATGCTGTTCAGGATAGAAATGCAGATGAAAGAAATATATTCTGCCTGGGTACAATCAATCTGGAATATCTTGGTGAAAAAAATCCAGCAATAGGTTCCACAGTTGCCTTTCCAAGAAACTTAATCCATCAAGTCTGCAAATATGAATCAAAAACTCTGACGATTAATGCGGTTTTTAAAAGTTCACAGACTCTCACTTATTTTAATGTTTATCTCCCAGAAGACAACCATACCGATCCTCAAAGAGAAAGGGAATTTCTTGATTTGCATGAAACCCAACAAGTCCTTTCTGAAATTAGGACCCTCCTCCTTGAGGTAGTTTCAGGAAACGGATCGTAGAGCACGTTTTCTTTTCAGAGAACTCCATCAGCACGAGTTTGATCAAGTTGTAGCCGTATGGTGAGCTGAACCAGTGAACTCCATCAGCGCAGAGAAAGAGCAGAGGCGCAGAGGGCGCTGAGAAAGAATAAGCACGCGCCTTTTTGAGCGAAGCTCTAGCAGAAAGAATGGAAAGGGGATTTGGAATCATGGATTCCAAATCCCCTTTCCATTCTTTTTGCTACGGCATTGCCGTAAAAGGCGCTCAAAATACTCAGCGCCCTCTGCGCCTCTGCTCTTTCTCTGCGCTGATGGAGTTCAGCTTTTATCATCTTGAGAGGTTTAATGTAAAGTTCATCGAGAATCTCTCCGGGATGAGTAGGTTTTCTTTTTTTTGCCATAAGTACATTTTTTCTAAAGCTGGTCTAGCTTTTGGATGACGTTGGCGAGCTCGGTTTCAGATTGTTGGAGCGTCTCTCGGGTTTTGGCGATCAGGGCAGGGGGGGCTTTCTGGATGAAATCGGCGTTGGCGAGCTGGACCCGCGCTTGATTTTGCTGCTGGATCAGCTTTTCTTTTTCTTTAATGAGCCGGAGCCGCTCTTTTTCGCGCATCTCTTCGGGCAGCGGGATGGTCAGCTTCAAGTTGCCGACCGTGGCGGTTGCGCTGAAGCGGAGAGGTTTTTCCTCGTGCGCGATGGTGAGAGTATGGATCCGTACCAATGCTTGGATGAGAGAGGGGTTGTCTTGGACGATTTTTAGTTGGGGATCTCCCTCATGGCCCACGATGAAAAGATCTGTGGCGGCTTGGGGGGGGAGCTGCATCTCGGCGCGGATGGTGCGGATCGCATGGATGATTTGATTGACAAAGGCAAAAGAGCTTTCGATATTGGAGTCCATGTCGTCCGCGGAAATGACTTGAGGATAGGGGGCGCAGATGCAGGCGGGTGCGTGCAGGGCGCGGATCGTCTCCTTTGCATAGGGTTCTTCGCACGGTTCCAAGCTAGGAAAATGGGCTTTGAGGAGCTGGAAAAGCTCTTCGGTGATGAAGGGCGCCATGGGATGCATCAGGCGGATCACATTGCAGAGGACGATCGCCAGGATTTTTTGTTTGTTTTCCTTGAGGTCCAAGGTTCCCGCTTTTCCAAAAAGGACCGGTTTGACGAGCTCGACATAGTAGGCGCAAAATTCTTTCCAGAAAAACTCGTAAGAAGCGATAGAGGCGCGGTCGAAGGCGTAATTTTGCAGGTGTTGGTTCACGTCTTGGATCGTCCGGTTTAACAGAGAGAGGATCCAGCGGTCTTCCAAAGTTAGTAGGGGGCGGTCGAGCCCTTTGGAAAAGGCGCCGCTATCCAAGGATTCCAAATGCATGAAGACGAATCGCGCGCCATTCCAGACTTTATTGGTGAAGTTCTTAAATTCTTCGAACCTCCGCCGATCTAGATCGATCTGGCGCGCCTGCGTGGCGCTGGCGCAGAGGGCCATGCGCATCGCGTCGGTGCCGTAGGTGTCGATGATTTCTAGAGGATCGATGATATTTCCCTTGGATTTGGACATCTTTTCCCACTTAGAATGCACTTCAGAGGGGACTGGCTGCCCTAAATCATAGGCAATCCTCTCGCCGCTGTCCGCATAGGCAACCGATCCATCCCTGTGGTAGCGCCAATAGGATTTGCCATAAATGAGGCCGTGGACAAAGGTTTCTGGAAAGGGGGGCTTGCCCAAAGCGTACTCGCCCATTAAAATCATCCGCGCGATCCAGAAGAAAAGGATATCGTGTCCGGTGATCAGGGTGGAATTGGGATAAAATTTTTTAAGGTCGTCCGTTTGATCGGGCCAGCCGAGGATGCTGAAAGGCCAAAGCCCGGAAGAAAACCAGGTGTCGAACACATCTTCATCTTGGACCCATTGTTCGGGATTGGGGGGAGGTCCCTCCCCATCGTAACAGAGGAGCTCGCTCGGGTTATCCCTTCGGTACCAGATCGGAATCCGATGGCCCCACCACAATTGTCTTGAGATGCACCAGTCGCGCAGGTTATCGATCCAGTGGTAATAGGTGTTCTCCCAGCTGGAGGGGATGAGCGCAACCCGTTTTTTTTCCACAGCGTCCCGCAGCATTTTTTTAAAACCGCTCATCCGGACAAACCACTGTTTAGAGAGATAGGGTTCGATGACAGCCTTTGAGCGATAGGAAACGCCGACCCGGTGGCGGTGGGGTTCGATTTTAGCGATCAGCTTGCGCTCTTGGAGGGCTTTGACAACCGCTGTGCGCGCCTCTTCCATGGTGAGGCCGGCGAACTCTCCTCCGTTTTCATTGATTTTGCCATCAGGGGTCATGATGTTGATCAGCGGGAGTCCATGCCTCGATCCCATTTCATAATCGTTAGGATCGTGCGCAGGGGTGACTTTTACGGCGCCGGTTCCAAATGCGGGATCGACGAAGCGATCGGCGATGAGAGGGATCGATCTGTCCAGGAGGGGCAGAAGGATCCGCTTGCCGACGAGGGAGGAATAACGCCCATCTTCAGGAGAAACCGCTACAGCGGCATCTCCAAGCAGCGTTTCGGGTCTAGTCGTAGCGACGGTGATCGCGCCGCTTCGATCTTCTAGAGGATAGCGGATATGCCAGAGATACGACTCTCTCTCTTCATGTTCGACTTCATCATCCGCTAAGGCGGTTTGGGTCACGGGATCCCAGTTGACGAGATAATCCCCTTGGTAGATGAGCCCAGCCTCGAACATCTTTTTAAACAGGGTCCTCACCGCGCGGCTTCGCTTTTCATCCATGGTGAAGGCGAGGCGCGACCAGTCGCAAGAGCAGCCGAGGCGTCTGAGCTGGCTCAGAATTTGCCCCTCGCTCTCCTCTTTCCATTTCCAGACCTGTTCTAGAAATTCTTCGCGCGAGAAATCTTTCCGCCGCTTGCCCGTTTTAGCGATCAGCTGCCTTTCGACGACGGTTTGGGTGGCGATCCCTGCGTGGTCGGTCCCGGGTATCCAGAGCGCTTCGAAGCCGCTCATTCTTTTCCAGCGGATGAGAACGTCTTGCAGGGTATCCACAAGGGCATGCCCCATGTGCAGCACGCCTGTGACATTGGGAGGGGGGATCGAGATACAATAGGCCGGCTTTGGGGAACGGGCGTCGGCTTTAAAATACCCCCCTTCTTCCCAAAAACGATACCATTTTTCTTCAACAGATTTAGGGTCGTAGGCTGTGGATAATTGCTCCGAGCCGGGTTTCATTTTTTTCCCTATTAACCTTGGTTCATGTTTGTCCGTTCTTTCAACAACCGTTTGCGGAAGAGATTTTCCATTTTTGGCTCTTCTTTGCAATGGTAAAAGAGGGCGAGCTGGCGCCAGAGTTGGATTTTTTCCCAAAAGAACGCTGTGCGGATCCACCCCTTGGTCAGGTGGATGTACCCCATGAGATAATGGCTGAGAAGAGAGGGGATCGGCGGAAAGGCGAGCTGCGGGACCGCTGTAAAATGGCGCATGGCGATCTCTTCCCCCTCTGTCGCCCACAGCCAGCAGCCGAAAAGGGGATAAAGGGGAAAGGTTTCCGTCATCCGCTGTTCGAGCGGGTAGGCGTCCAAGAGCTTGCCGGCCTGTTCCCAGCGGCTTGCCGCTAAGAGAGCCCAGATATGCAAGGTGTCTAAAGGGAGATTGGATTCGAGTTTTTCAAAGTAGGGAAGGATCAGCTCCGCTTGGTTGGCATCCAGAGCCGTTTCAAACACGTGCACCAGAGCGCGGTGCGACAATGCAGAAAAAGAGGCGCTCAATGTTTTTTTGACCCCTTTTTCATGGCACATCAGAGCGAGGGCGACCTGGCGATGCTCGGCGCTTAAATGGGTTTTATTCAGATCTTGAGCTAAACGGATGCAGCCCAGTTCAAGGAGGGCGAAGAGGGCATTTTCGATATCTTCGGGATTGGAAGCATGTTCGATGATTTCCACAAGGGTAATCCGCTTGGCGAGCCAAAAAGCGAGCTGAATCGTCAATCTCAGATGATCGTCGGGGGTTTCCAAGATAAAGGGAAGCTGCTGGCAATGTTTTTTGAGGCTTTCGAGCAGGCTGCGATGGTCTGCTTGCGCAAAGATTTGGGGAAGATGCCTCAAAGCCAAAAGGGCAAAATGGTAAGCGGCGAGCCGGTTGTAATAGGAGGCCTCGTGCAGGCGGAAAATGATATGCTCGATGAGAATAGATAAAAGCGGGTGTTTAGGGTATTTGCGCAAAGCCAGTTCGAGGCATTTGACCTCCTCTTCGATGTCCCCGGAGGCTCTATACACCAGCGATTTGCCGAGATATTCCAAAGGGGCGCCTGGCGTCGCGTGCAGTTTGCCGAACTCTTCGAGAGCTTCTTGGCAGAGCTGTTTTTTCGATTGTTCCAATAAGGTGATCCCCGCGCGAAAAAGCGCCTCTCTTCCCTCTGCCCTGCCAGGGAAGGAGTTGCCAATCCGCCTGTATTCGGCAAGGGCTTTGTCGTATTGCTTATCGGCTAAAAACGCATCGGGGATCGCCAGGCAATTTACCATCGCATTTTGGCTGCCGATCGACACGGTGCACTCTTTGATTTCGAAGTCGGCGTCGCGATAGAGAATCCCGACATGGGTGCCTGTCATGGGCACATGGCTGATGTAGTTGAACTGCAGAGCCCCGTCGAGATAAAAACTCACGCGGTTGTCCAATTTCTCAATATGGATCTGGTGCCAGGAGTCCACAAGGAGGCGAACGTCCGATCTCCCCATGACTTCGACATGGGAGCGGAAGAGTTTGCAGATCGGGCTGAGATGGGAGCCGATCCATAAACAATACCCATCCTCCAGCCTCTTCCAGCCGCTAGCGGCGGGAATGTTGAGCAAAAAACCCACTCCATTTCCTTGGGGTCCAAAGCGCACTTTGGCTGTGAGGCGAATATTTCCCGAAAAGGCGGCCTTGGAAATCATGACGCTGACCCACTCCATCACATCGGTGAGCCCGGTGATTGCGATGTGTTGGGCTAGCAGCACATTTTCTTGGAATTCCCAGTCCTGTTTATTTTCGATCTTCAAGTGTGCGGTTGGAACCCATTCGGGGCGCCCTTCGCTGTAATCTTCCAAATCGGCAATCAGATCGAGAGCGGTTTGGTAGCGTAGCCCCGTATCCGGAGTCAGACATTTTTTTGCGATATCGGCCAGCTGCAAGGGAATATCTCGATAAGGAGCCGCTTCCCAGGCATCAACGAGCCGCTCGTGCTTCATCGTCTTGCGAAAATGTTGTAAAGTGGAGCGTCGAAAGGGAAGCCGCAAGGTCAAGAGTTGATACAGCATGACGCCGAGCGAATAGATGTCTGTGAGCGGGGCCGCGGGGGCTCCGAGCGCTCTTTCAGGCGCCATGTAAGCGAGGGTGCCGGGGATTTTCCCTGGATGGGTGATCCCGCGCGCGATCCTCTCCGATCCCTCCTCTTGATCCGGCTCCTCACCGGCGCGATCGATGAAGTCGGCTAGGCCCCAGTCGAGGATCATCACTTCTCCATACTTGCCGACGATGATGTTTTCCGGTTTGAGATCTCGATGCAAGATCCCTTTTGCATGACAGTAGGCGATCGCTTGACAGACATTTAAGAAAATGCGGATCAACGCGGGGATGGAGCTGCCGATATGATGCTGGATCTTGCCCTCATCCTCTTCTAATTTCGCTGTATGCAGGATTTGTTTCAGGGTTTCCCCCTCCACATAAGGCATCGTGTAGAAACTGGATTTTTCTTCCGGATGCTCCTTTTCCTGGTGAATGGTATAGATCGGAATGATCGAGGGATGGGTGAGAAGAGCGGCAATGCGCGCTTCGCGCAAAAATCGATCTTGGATCGTCTTGTTCTGCTTGAGATCGTGGCGGATCCGCTTCAAGGCGACATAACGTTCGCAGACCGGATCGCGGACGAGAAAGACCTCTCCCATCCCTCCTTTTCCCAAACTCCGTATGATTTGGTAGCCGCCGATAGAATCTTGCATGGGGCTATTCTCTGGAAAATCTTCCGAATTTAGGTTGAATGAGGGCGATCAAATCTTTGGATTGCATGATGATCGACTCGGTGGTGAGCCCGCAGTTAAAAGCCGCCTTTTCTTCCTCTGCGATTTTTTCGTCGAAGAAGGTGTCTAGATTCAGCAGCTGCCCAAAGGGAGGAACCCCGCCGATGATTAAGCCAAAGCGCTCTTTAATCACCTCCGGATCCTCGAATTCGCATTTCTCGCCCACGAGATCGGCGATCGCCTTCATATCGACCTTCAGATGGGAAGGGAGATTGAAATGGTAATTTTTTTTCGTGGTTTTTCCCCTCAAAATGAGCGACTTGATCCCCTCCTCGGGGCGGGTGCCGCGCGCTCTTGCCGAATCCTCAGAGGTCGGGGTCGGCTCATGGCGCATGTGTTGGAAGGGGATATTGTTTTCGTTGAGCAGACGCACGATTTCATTGCGGATGTTCTCCGTGCCGAAAAAGAACTTAGCCTTGATTCGATCGCCCGCAATCCGTTTGGGGTCTGAGGGAAAAAGGGAGGCTTCTCGGATATTTTTCAATTTGAGAAGCGTCATCGTCAAGCGTTCTAATCCCATCCCAAAGCCCCCATGCGGAGGCATGCCGTATTTGAAGATGCTTAAGTAGTCTGTAAAATGCAGGGGATCCATCCCTTTCGCTTTAATTCCCTCGACCATGGAGGCATAGGTGTGCCGCCTTTGCCCTCCGGAGGTGATCTCTGTGCCGGCGCATAAAAGATCGAAGGTATTGGTCAGTTCGGGATCGCTCTCTTTCGGGCAGGAATAGAAGGGGCGCTTGCTCGTTTTCCAATCGGTGATGAAGATCAGCTCTGTGCCGAATTCTTCGGAAGCATAACGGCAGAGTTCCCTTTCAGCTCCCGGGCTTAGATCGGGTTCTTTTCTTTCATCTACGCCGGTCCGTCGAAAATAGATCTCCTGAGCTTCTTGGAATGTCAGGCGCGGAAAAGGGATCCGATCGGGAGCGAGGATCAACTGCTCCTCTTTCCAGCCTTGCCCTTGCAGATACTGCAGGATGAATTTGATCGCTCCCTCTTGGATCTGCATGATCTCGTGCCAATCATCGAAAAAACCCATTTCGAATTCGAGCTGCTTCCCCTCGGCCAGGTGTCTCGGCGTATTCGAGTTTTCCGCGCGAAAAAAGGGGGTGATCGCAAAGACCCGTTCGTTGACGCCGACCATGATCTGCTTGTAGAGCTGGCTGCTTTGGGCAAGAGTTGCCGTGTATCCGAAATAGTCCACATTGAAAAACTCTGCGCCTCCTTCCGAGGAAGCGCCGATGATGTTCGGAGGAAAATATTCAATGGCTTGCACCTGATCGTGCATGTAGAGGCGATACGCGTGCGCAATTTCCGCCTGCGCCTTAAAAACGCTCTGGATCTGCCGGTTTCTTAAAGAGATCGCCCGATGGTCGAGGATAAACTCTAGATCGGAGGGGATTTCCGGTTTGTAATATTCGAGAGGAGGCGCTTCCTCGATGGGAACCTCCACTTCGATCGACGGCTCGACCACTTCCACTTTCAGTTCCGCCTGAGCCGATCTCACGACTTTGCCCGACACTCTCAGAATAGAACCGGGCTGCAGAGCGGAAATTTTTCGGTACTCCTCCTTTGCTTCGATGAGAATTTGGGCAAAGCCGCTCCGGTCGCGCAGGATGAGGAAATTGAGTTTGCCCAGAGAGCGAATCGTATTGAGCCATCCCCTGAGAACGATCCGTCTGTCGATGTGTTGGATGAGTTCAGTTGCCAATACCCTTTCCATAAGCGATTTCCTTTATTTTGACGCGCATCAGCCAGCTTCCGCAGAAACAGAGCAACATTCCCGCGATGAGCACAGGCAGCGCTCCTAAGAACGCATAGAGCAAACTTCCCAGAAAAGGGGCGATCATGCCGCGCATTCCGACCATGATAACATTGACGGAACTAAATTGTGAACTATCTTCATTGCCCGCAAAGATAGGGCCGGATAGATGCCAGACGATGTGGCTCCCCCCTTGAGCGATTCCATAGATAAAATAGGCTACATAAAACCACGCTAGGCTATAGGGCGCCAGGATGAGCAGGGCGGGGAAGAGCCCAAAGCCGATACATACCCACGCCGTGACCGGCATAATGCCGGTGCGCCCCAGCGCGTTTCCCCAAAACGGCGAGGAGGCTACAAAGCCAAGACCCATGCAGATCGAACGCCCTGCGGCAAAATCGGCGTGCGAAAGATGGAGCACATCGACAAAGAAAAGGGGGAGCATGGCGATGACCAGCATGATGCCAAAGCCGCCCGCCATGAATCCCCATTGGAACCGCGCAAAATCAGGGCGCGAGCGCATCAGATGCCATGTGTCTTTCCAGGGTTTCAGCAGACCATTTTCTTTAGCCATAGGAGCGGGATCGATTTTCTCGGCATGCACAGGGATCCGCTTTTGAATGAGGACTCCCCCGATCCCAACAAGGGCGCTGGCGAAAAACAACACTTTCCACATGCTGCCCGCCATATCGAGCATCGCGCCGATGCTGAGGGCCAGCAGTACCCCCTCCGCATAGCCCAGGGCAGAACTCAGTGAAAATAACCGCTCCCTCTCTTCTTTGGGCAAGTTGAGCTTGAGAATTTCCATCCACGCGGGAATCCCCGCGCGCGAAAAAAGCATGTAGATGGCCGATGCAAAGATCAAAAACCACACATTGTGGATGAAGGGGACGCATAAGAAGGGGAGGCGCGCGAGGATGCCCGAAATGACCAAATTCGAGCGGAGCCGGTCCGCCCGTTTAGCGACCTTCGCGCTCCAGTAAAAAGAGATCAAGCTGACAACAGGCCTGAGCGTCGTCAGAAGGGCGATTTGAAAAGCGCTCGCTCCGACATCTTTGCGAAAAATAAAGGGCAGCAAGGCATATAGCGCCAAAAAGGGTTCGTTCAGGAGGCTTGTCCATAAGAGGGCAAACCTTGTCTTGCGAAAGCGATCATCTTTCATTGTACCCATTATAGCAGTTCAGATTATAGTATGGGTAAAAATTGGAGTGGATCATGGCAAAAAAGAAAACAATACTGACCGGGGATAGACCAACAGGTCCCTTACACTTAGGGCATTACATCGGATCGTTAAAAAATCGTTTAGAACTGCAAGAGAGCTGCGTGCAATTTGTGATGATCGCCGATGCCCAAGCTTTGACCGACCACGCTCACGATCCCCAGCTCGTCCGGGAAAATGTTCTGCAAGTCGCTCTCGACTACCTCGCGATCGGACTCGATCCCTCCCAATCGACCCTCTTCATCCAATCCCTGGTGCCGCAGCTGTCCGAACTCACCCTCTATTATTTGAATCTCGTCACTTGGAACCGCCTCAAGCACAACCCCACCGTCAAACAAGAGATCGCCCAAAAAGGGTATGGCGAGAGCGTTCCTGCAGGCTTCATGGTCTATCCCGTCAGCCAAGCCGCCGATATCACCGCCTTTAAGGCAAATCTCGTGCCTGTCGGAGAAGATCAACTTCCCATGATCGAGCAGACCAACGAGATCGTCCGCCATTTCAACCGCCTCTATAAAACAGAGGTGCTCGTCGAAGCAGAGGCTCTGATTCCTAAAATGGCGCGCCTGCCCGGAATAGACGGCAAAGCCAAGATGAGTAAATCGCTCGGTAATTGCATCTATCTGTCCGATGCCGAAGAGACCGTCGCTAAAAAAGTGAAAGGGATGTATACCGACCCCGGGCACCTACGCGTCGAAGATCCCGGCAAGGTCGAAGGGAATCCCGTCTTTACTTATTTAGATGCGTTTGATCCCGATCGAGAGGGGCTAGAAGCGATCAAGGCCCATTATCAGCGCGGCGGCCTCGGCGATTCCGTCGTCAAAAAACGCCTTCTCGATGTCCTGCAAGCTTTTCTAGCCCCTATCCGCCAACGCCGCCAAGAGTTTGCCCAAGATCCCGCCGCAGTCATGCAGATCCTGCGCCAGGGCACAGACCGGGCGATCGCCGCCGCCGCCAAAACTTTAGAAGAAGTACGCCGAGCCATGCACCTCGACTATTTTTAGAAAGCAGTTGAATGAAGTGATGTTGTTAATTATAACTTGGTGCTTATTTTTTATTAACAACAAAGGAATGCGATGGCAAACTCTATCGGATCTACTGTTTTTTTCACTTTAAAAAACAATTCCGATTTGGGGGCATTTACTCCTCTTGAGGAGGATCAGATTCTCCAAATCTTTTCTCGCGTCCAGGGGATTGCTCGTAATGGCTCAGTGCCCTTGGTCTGCAAGACCTTTCACTATGTCATGCAGAATCCTGGCATCGCCTATTTTGTTTTAGAGCAGCAACTGAAAATTTTAGAGAAGCAACTCAAAAGAATCACAACCCTTACCTATACTGAGCTCGAACCCTATTATATCCCATTTAGACAAAGATATGGCACAGATTTTCCTCTATCCAAAATCTTTGCTAGTTGCCCTAGATTAACGACATTGGACTTTTCTAACGCATATATCGACGATCTTTTTTTGGAAAAAGTCCTCGAGTCTGCGAAAGATTGCCCCAATCTGAAAGCCCTCGCCTTGCGGAATTGCGAAGGATTAACCAAGATAGTTAACCTAAATAGACTCAAGTTTCTACAAAATCTCGATTTGGCTGGTTGTACGCGATTGTCAAGCGAGCTTGATTTCGATGGGCTAGATCAGCTGGAATGTCTCCTTCTTGTCGAATGCTCGGATGTGACAAGATTGCTGAATTTAAATGGTCTTAAGTCGCTACGGATTCTCAATTTGGCTCATTGCGTGGGACTTACAGGACGGCTTTGCCTAAATGGTCTTCCTCGGTTAGAAACCCTCAATATCTGCAACTGCCCGCGATTAACCGGCATAGATTTAGGCGGATCGGCGAACACAGTGAAGATTATTCAGTAGATAGAACACGAGCTGAAATAATCCCGAAAATCGACGAAGCCTTGGATTGAGAACAGTCTCTAAAACCTTTATCGACTATTTTAGAAAGTAGTTGAACGAAATGATGTTGTTAATATAGTTTTGAAATTGTTTTTTATTAACAACAAAGGAATGCGATGGCAATCTCTTCTTTCGGACCCACTGTTTTTTCCACTCTAAAAAACAATTCTGATCTGGGAGCGTTTACCCCTCTCGAGGAGGATCAGATGTTCCAAATCTTTTTCCGCGTTCAGGAGATCATTCGAAACAGCTCGCTGCCCTTGGTCTGCAAGACTTTTCACTATGTCTTGCAGAATCCTCAGATCGCTTGTCTTGCTTTAGAGAATAAACTCAAAGAAGAAACAACCCTTACTTATGCTAACCTCAAGTCCTATTGCATCCCATTTAGACAAAGATATGGCATAGATCTTCCCCTATCCAGAATCTTTGCCAGTTGCCCCGGATTAACTACATTAGACTTGTCTAACTCGCTCATTAATAATGCCTTCTTGGGAAAAGTCCTTGAGGTTGCAAAAGATTGCGCCCATCTGAACACTCTTAATTTGAATGATTGCCATGAATTAACCCAGTTAGTTAACCTAAATGGGCTGAAGTTTCTGCAAAAGCTTTATTTATCCAACTGCACGAATCTGACAGGAGAGCTTAATTTAGATGGGCTTGAGTCGTTGCAATTCCTCACATTAATGAACTGTATGGAGGTGACAGAATTACTGAACTTAAATGCTCTTACCCAGTTAAAATTTCTCAGTTTGATTCGCTGCACGGGACTTACATCGCTTCATTTAGATGGTCTTACTCAGTTAGAAACTCTCAAATTGTCTGTCTGCCACAGCCTTACAGGAAAGCTCGACTTAAAAGATGCGAAGTTAATTAACTCGATTGAGATGCCTCATTGCAGAAGAGTGACCGGATTGCTGAATTTAAATGGTCTTAAATTCCTAAAGTTATTAAATATCAAATACTGCAAAGGATTAGTCGACATAGATTTAAGCGGATTGCCGGCTACGGCGGAGATTATTCGGTAGATAGAAACTATCCACAAAATGAGATCTCGTGTAAGATTTTAATTCTTTGTTTTAGACACATCCATAACAGGGGAGATTTTCTATGGCAATCTTGACCACTAAGAAAAAAACAGCAGCGGTATTCTCTTTTCTTCAATCCTGTGTAGCGGATCAAAGAAAACTAACCGTTCTTAAAATTCTCCTCGCCTCCTGCTTTATCGGATGTTGTGCGCAAATCAAAATACCTCTCTACTTTACTCCTGTTCCTCTCACCATACAAACCTCTGCGGTGATGCTGGTCGGCGCTTTATTGGGAGGCCGCAATGGAGCCCTTGCAGCTCTCTGCTACCTTATTCAAGGATGGGTGGGATTGCCCGTCTGGGCGGGTGGAGCTTCCGGATTTCTCCACTTCATGGGGCCCACAGGAGGCTATTTAATCGCTTATGTCGTTCAGGCGTATCTCATTGGGAAGTTTTTGCACACTCCGGGCAACATGAAGCTGGCAAAAATCATGGGAGTCCTTTTGCTTTCTATTTGCGTCCAGATGGGAATAGGAACTCTTTGGCTTGCCCGATTCGTAGGGATGGAGAGATGCTTTATGTTGGGATTTTATCCGTTCATCTTGGGAGAAGTGGCAAAGGCTTTTCTTTTTGCGATCTATTTAAAATCTAGAAAAAGCAGAACTCCAAAAGAAGCTTGATGTACCCCTCTGTTTATGGGCTGCAAATCGATGAACGGACGGGATGCGCGCACTACAATAGCGCTCTAGATATCGTTGCGATCAAGTTCAAATGCTGCGATTGCTACTATTGCTGCTACTTATGCCATCTTGAAATGGCTGATCACCCCGCAAGAAGGTGGGAATACGGAGACTTGTGCAAAAAAGCGATTTTATGCGGCTATTGCGGCATCGAGATGACCATTTATGAGTATATCTCTAGCGAAAATCAATGCCCGAATTGCCAGTCGCCATTTAATCCGGGGTGCAGATCCCATTGGCATCTGTATTTTGAAGATGCTTGTTGCGCCATTCAAGAGTAGACTCTTGCATATCAAAGCAATCAACATGATAGGTAGGATAAGCATGATGTGCATGATAAAAAAATGGAAGCAGAAGCGGCGTGCCGCTTCTGCGCCTCTTTTTTTTCCATCATGTGTATCATGCTTATCCTGCCTATCATGTTCCTTCCTCTATGCAATAAACTTGAAATTGCAAGCTTATGGGTAATAGGATGCGCACACGGGCATGAAGAAGAGAATGTCTAGTGTTAGATCACCTCTAGGGCTGACCAGATCCGCCTTCGCCAGGATGCAAAATCGGTTTCCACACCATAGTCTGCATGTAATTTCTGCATGTAATGCTCGCCGACCAGTGTTTTCCGCTCCAATTTTTCTTGGAAGGTGATTCCTGTGCCCAGCTGGAGGCTGGAGGAAACGGGATCGGTGGTGTTTAGAATGAATTTCGACTCGGGATCTCTCTGCAAGGCTTCGACCATGATCGGGACCTCTTCATTGCCTCCGATGAGATGCTTGCCGATCGTTCCCAAAACACCATTATCTACCCACTTAGGAACGCCTGCCCTCATTTGCTGCATGATCGTTTTATCGATCAGCGCCGCTGTGTGATACCACCCCTTGCCCGGACCGCTTCCATCATTCCCGTGGCCGCTGACAGACCATGCATAGACTTTGACTTTGCCCGTTAACCGTTCTAACCCTGTCTTAATTTGATCCTGTCGAATGGTGACTCCCACGGAGAGGCTAAGGACGTTGGACGCGCCATCCGTCTGGTTGGCCAGAGCGGTTAAGGCTGAGCTGAAGGAACTCAATTGGGAAAAAATCACCTTTACCGTCTTATGCGCTTTGGCGATGGTATTGAGTTCCTCTAAAATGGGATCGTTGGGATTGGTGCAAACGAGAATCTGATAAGCCAGATGCGTCGGCAGCGACTCCGACACTTTTTGAACAAAGGAAACAATTTCAGATTTAACGGCAGGCCCCCCTGCGCGAATCCACACGGTGAGGTCAGGACTTTTTTCTGCAATGGCACTCATGATTCCTCCTTTTCAAAGAGTTTTTTTCGATAGTTGGTGACAAGAACCAGGGCGGCTAGGAGCATGAACCCCCCTGCGATGAGGATCGGTGCATGGATGCTCAATCCCAAAAAGGCGCCGGCTAGCAGGGGGCTTAAGCCAAAAGCAAACGAGTCGACCGATTGTAAAATTCCCATGATCTCCCCTTGGGCATCTTCTTTGACAGAATTGGAGATAATCGTTGTCCCCGTGGGAAAGACAAGAGCGGCTAGGAAGTGTTGGATCGGAATATATCCCCAAAAAATAGCGACGTTGGAGTGAAAAAGAAGGGGAAAGATCGTCAGTGCCAGCAGGACGAGGGCGGTAAAGAAAATGGCAAGAGGGGGAAATCTGTTCACAATGGGGCGAATGAGCAATCCGGAACTGAGCGCATAGAATGCGGCTCCATAGGCATAAAAATTTCCCACCTGAGAGGGGGTTAAGTGGTATTCTTGGAGCCAGGTGGCAGGGATGAATTCCCAGTAAAACGACCATCCCGCGCAAAAGAAGAAAAAAGAGAGAAATAGAGTGCGCAGGGTAGAAACATGGAATGCTTTTTTTAAATTTTTAAGGCCGAGCGCGAGGCTCAATTGGACATTTCTTCTCACGTGGTGCGTTTCAGGGAACCAGAAGATGAGCAGGATGAGGTTGATGAGAGAAAAGGCCAGCGCGCAAAGAAAAGGCGTGGCAAATCCCCAGGAGGAGAGGGTCCCTCCCAAAAAGGGGCCGAGGGTAAATCCGATTCCGCTCGACATGCTGGTCAGTCCAAAGTGCTTTGCCTTTTCTTCCGGTTTGCTGATGTCTGCAACGGCTGCATACACAGCGGCGGCATTTCCCGTTCCCGCGCCCACAATCAGGCGCCCGAGGAGCAGGAAGGGGAGGCTCTCCGCCCAGACCCCCAGCGCAGAGAGAAAGTAGCCCAGAATGATGATCAGGAGCGTATGTTTGAGAAGAGGTTTGCGCCCCTTTTGATCGGAAAGGGTCCCGACGATCGGCGAGCTAAAGAATTGAGCCAGCGGTCCCGCGGCGAGGAGAATGCCCAGCCAAGTTCCTCTGACGACATCGGATGTGCCTAGGGGGAAAAAATGGGCCTCTTGATGAAAAATCATCGAAGAGAACATCGGATAGACAAGGCCAATGCTCATCCAATCCAAAAAAATCGTGAGAAGAAGAATAAAAAGGGAAAAAGAACGACTGCGCGCTTTTATCGGCATCCGGATAGAATACGCTAATTATCTTTTCTCGTCGCCTTCTTTTTCTTCGATCCGGTGGTTGATATCCTCCTCTTTCTCGGCTTCCGAAGGCGTTTTGCTCTCGATGAATTCCCGGAAGAAGATATAAATGCCGCCGACGGTAAAGAGAATAGGAAGCAGAATCTGCCAGGAGATTTTAAATTGCACCGTGACAAAAACGCCGATGAAGACAAAGAGGGAGACATACATGTCGTAGTGCCTTCCCAATAAGTACTGGCGGATCGCCAGAGGGATGCCGATGCCGAGCATGATGCCGGGCCACCATTGATTGGTGTAGGTGATGATCGCTAGGGCGACTAGGAAAAGGGCAAGCGAGAGTGCCTTAGCGATTCTATGCGAGACGAGCGGACGCGCCATAATCGTACCTCTTTTTTTAACGATAAGCAATGGGCGAGATATTTTCTAGCTAACCTTATTTGACAAAGAATTTCCTTGTCCAATAATATGCACCCCGATCTGCTACTCTTGCATCGAGTAGAAGCCATAACCGGGAATCAGCGCATGGATAACGAACTTGAGCAACAGCCATCGAAGATAGCAATTTTCAAAGGAAAGCAAATCCGAAAAACAATTCACCAAGGCGAGTGGTATTTTTCGGTAATCGACATCATAGCTATTTTAACAGATAGCCCGAATCCCCGTCGATATTGGTCCAATCTCAAGATACAATTAGCTGAAAATGAAGGGTTTGTTCAACTGTACTCAAAAACGGTACAGTTGAAATTGCTAGCCTCCGACGGAAAAATGCGGGAGACAGATACTGCAAATACAGAAACTATCTTTCGAATCATCCAATCCATTCCTTCCTCCAAAGCAGAGCCTTTCAAGCGATGGCTCGCCAAAGTCGGTTATGAGCGTATTCAAGAAATAGAAGATCCGGAATTGGCAGCAAAGCGAGGTCGGGCAATCTACAAAGCTAAAGGCTATCCCGACGATTGGATTGAGAAACGGATGCGTGGAATTGCCATCCGAGAGCAATTAACAAATGAATGGGAAAAGCGCGGAGTTAAGGAAGAGAGGCAATATGCGATTCTCACAGCTGAAATTGCTGAATCAACCTTTGGTCTTAAACCCTCTGAACATAAAAAATTGAAGGGTTTGAAGAACCAGAATCTCCGTGATCATATGACCGATTTGGAATTGATTTTTACTATGTTGGGAGAGGCTTCCACTACAGAAATCGTTGCCCAGAATAATGTCCAAGGGTTTCATCAAAATAAAAAAGCAGCTCGAGAGGGTGGTGAAGTTGCTGGTAATGCAAGGAGGGATCTGGAGCAAAAAAGTGGTCGCAAAGTAGTAAACAAATCAAACTTTCTAGGTATCAACTCATTAGAAGTTAACTTGATCGATGAAAAATAGACTTAGGCTTATAGGCTATCGGTTCAAATACTCGGCGAGGTATTTGCCTGTATAGGAAGCGGGGGAGCGGGCGACCTCTTCGGGGGTGCCGGCGGCGATCACGTGTCCGCCGGCTATGCCCGCTTCCGGACCGAGGTCGATGAGATAGTCGGCATTGGCGATCACATCGAGGTTGTGTTCGATGAGGATGACCGTATGCCCTTTATCGACGAGGGCATGGAAGATGGCGAGGAGTTTGAGAATATCCTCGCTATGCAGGCCGATGGTGGGTTCATCGAAGAGGTAGAGGGTTTGGCCTTTGGATCTTTTGGAGAGTTCTCGGCTGAGCCGCATCCGTTGGGCTTCTCCGCCGGAGAGGGTGGCCACTTCCTGTCCCAGCTGGAGGTAGCCGAGGCCGACGGCGATCAGGGTATCGAGGATCCGCACGGCTTTGGGGATGGGGATCAGGAAAGCGCGCGTCTCTTCTACTGTCATGTTTAAAATGTCGCCGAGATGTTTGCCTTTGTAGTGTACTTCCAAACTTAGCGGATTCAAGCGGAAGCCGCGGCAGCTCTCGCAAGCGACTCTAACGGGAGGAAGAAACTGGAGCTGAATCGTCCGCATGCCGAGTCCCCAGCAGGCGGTGCACATCCCTTTCCGGTGGTTAAAGCTAAAGTGTTTCGGCTGGAGGCCCTTGGCCTGGGCAAGGGGAAGCGTGGCGAAAAAATAGCGGAGCGGGGTGAGAAGATCGACGTAGGTGCTGACGTCCGATCTATTCGTCTGCCCGATCGGATTTTGATCGAGGATCAGGATCTTTTCAAAGAGATCTGGGCGGGGCTGGTGCAGATAGCTCATGAGGGTGGACTTTCCGGAGCCTGAGACCCCTGTGACGCAGCATAAGGTATGCAGAGGGAATGCCACGGTGATGTGTTTCAAGTTATGCTCATGCGCATCTTCAATGCGCAAGACCTCTAGAGAGCTACGCCGTTTTTCGGGGATCGGGATTTTTTTCCTTCCGCTTAAATAAGCGCCGGTCAAAGAGGCGGGATTGGCTTTAATTTCTTCCAAGGTGCCCTGAGCCATGATTTGGCCTCCTTCTTTTCCCGCGCCGGGGCCGAAATCGAAAATGGCGTCGGCGAGTTGAATCGTCAGAGGATCGTGCTCGACGAGGAGGAGCGTGTTGCCCAGATCGCGCAGCTGAGCGAGGGCTTGATTGAGGCGCTCGTTGTTGTAGGGATGCAGCCCGATCGTGGGCTCGTCCAGAACATAGAGGCACCCGGTGAGTCCGCTGCCGAGCTGGCGCGCTAAACGGATCCGCTGCGCTTCTCCGCCGCTTAAAGAAGGGGCTGAGCGTTCTAGAGAAAGGTAGCCGAGCCCGATGGCTCGCAAAAAGTGGAGGCGGTGTTTGAGCTGTCTGAGCGTCTCTTCTAGAAGGGGCGGAGGGGTAAGAGAGGAGATGAAGAGATCCGCCTCATCTATCGACAGGCGGCACACATCGGCGATCGAATGGGAATCGATCCGCACATGGCGGGCGAGCGGGCTGAGGCGGGTGCCTTGACACGAGAGGCACAGCGTCTGATTGAGGAGGGGGATCATCTCTTGGCGGAGCTCTCCGTAAATGCTCGCTTTGGCAATCAGGGCAAAGACCGCGTTGATCCCCTTCCAACGGAAGGACACTCCTTTTTCCTCTACCCAGGAAGAACCATTGAAAAGAAGATGCAGCTGAGAAGGGGAAAGCGCATTCAAGGGGGTATCTGGATCGATCTTCTCTTTCTTGAGCATCTTCTTCAGATAGTCGAGAGCGGATCTGGTCGCGTGCTCCTTCCATAGTAGGTGGATGCATTCTAAAGGGGAGAGCTGCATGATCTCAGGATAGCGGGAAAGGTCCGCTCCATATTGGAAGCCGAGGCCGGTGCACTCGGGACACATCCCTTGTGGAGTATTAAATGAAAAGGTGTGGGGCGTGATGGGCGGATACGATTTGCCCGTGCTGACGACCGCGAAGGCGAGGTTAAAAAAGAGATCCTTTCCTTCTTGATCGACGACGAGAGTCCCGCCCGATAACTGGGTGGCGTGGTCGACAGCGTCGTAGAGCCTTTTGCGGACCCCCTCATCTACCACTAAACGGTCGATCACGAGAAAGAGTTCGTTTTTGCGCTGCCTATCGAAGGGGATCTCCTGATCCAGCTCCAGATACTCTCGGTTTAGGCGGATCCGCAAGTAGCCCTGTTTTTGCAGCCTCTCTTGGAGTTCCGCAAAGGATTCCGCTTTGCGGAGCGAGAGGGGGGAGAGGATCTGAAGGCGCGTTTTAGCAGGGAGTTCGAGCAGCTTGTTAACGACATAGTCTTTGCTGATCGTCCGGATTTCCTCCCCTGTTTCTGGACAATAGGCAGTGCCCAAATGGGCAAAGAGCACCCGGAGGTAGTCGTAGGCTTCGGTCATCGTCCCGATCGTGCTGCGCGGGTTGCCGGCGTGGCTTTTCTGTTCGATGGCGATAGCGGCCGATAGCCCTTCGATGCTTTCCACCTTGGGTTTGGGAAGCTGTTTCACAAATTGACGCGCAAAGAGCGAGAGCGATTCGATGTAGCGCCGCTGCCCCTCCGAATAGATGGTCTCGAAAGCAAGCGAGCTCTTGCCCGAACCGGAAGGACCTGTGCATACCGTGATTTTACCGCGGGGAATATGGAGGCTGATATTTTTGAGGTTGTTCTGCATAGCGCCCTCGACCGCAATAAAGCGAACCGGCTCGGCGGGGGAGGGCAGTTGGGGGGCTTTGAGGAGGTGTTTAGGGTGTAAAATTTGCCGGAGGGCGATCCCTGTCGGCGTGTCTTGTTTTTCTAGCTTTTCCGGCCTCCCTTCTGCGACGAGTTCTCCTCCCTCATCTCCTCCCTCGGGACCGAGATCGATGATCCAATCGGCGGTTTTGATCAGGTCCATGTTGTGCTCGATCACCAGCACCGTATTGCCCCGGTCTACAAGGGCCTGCAGTACATGGATCAATTTTTGGATGTCGTGGAAGTGCAACCCGGTGGTGGGTTCATCGAGAATATAGAGGGTTTTACCCGTAGCCGGCCTGGAGAGTTCCTTGGCCAGTTTAATCCGCTGCGCCTCTCCACCGGAGAGGGTCGGCGAAGGTTGTCCCAGTTTTAAGTAATCGAGCCCTACCTGAAGCAGCAGGTCCAGCTTTTCTTTAATTCTGGGAAGGGGCGCAAAGAACTCGGCAGATTCGCTGATCGTCATTTCCAAAATATCGTGGATATTTTTGCCGCGGTAGAGCACAGAGAGGGTTTTTTGATCAAAGCGCTTCCCCTTGCAATGCTTGCAAGGGGTCCACTCGTCCTCCATGAAATCCATGTCGATCTTAATCATCCCCATTCCGCCGCAATGGGGGCAGGATCCCTCCTTGACGTTAAAGCTAAAGCGCCCCGCCTTATAGCCCTGCGCGGAACTTTCGGGAAGGGTGCTAAAGAGAGCGCGGATCTCATCGAAGAGCTTGATGTAGGTCGCTGGATTGGAGCGGGGGGTCCGCCCAATCGGCGTTTGGTCGATCCCGATCACCTTATCCAGAGCTTCCATTCCGTGGATGGCGCCATGCTTGCCCACGCTCAGCTTCGATTGCTGGAGATGATTCGAGAGGGCAGGGTAGAGGATATCCGTGATCAGGGAAGATTTTCCAGACCCCGATACGCCCGTTACGGCGACCATCACTTCCAGAGGGATTTTTACCGACAGATTCTTAAGATTGTGGTGGGCGGCCCGTTCAATATGAATCGCTTTTCCCTTGGGGATCGGACGCCTTTTTTTAGGAATGGGGATCGTCAGGCGGCCCGTTAAATAGGCTCCCGTGAGCGACTCCTTGCAATCGAGCAGCGCTTGCAAATCCCCTTGAACGAGGATGGTGCCGCCGTTTTGACCTGCAAGCGGGCCCACGTCGACGATCTGATCGGCTTCTCGAATGGTCTCTTCATCGTGTTCGACGACGATCACCGTATTTCCCTTATCTCTCAAACTTTTGAGCGTTTCGAGCAGTTTCAGATTATCGCGCGGATGCAGACCAATAGAAGGCTCATCGAGAATGTAGGTGGCGCCGACGAGACCCGAACCGATCTGGGAGGCGAGCCGAACGCGCTGCGCTTCGCCGCCCGAAAGGGTCGGCGCTGTCCGATCCAAGGTGAGGTAATGCAGACCCACATTGGCGAGATAGGTCAATCTCTGCGAGATCTCCTTCACCAGTTCTCCTCCGATGATCCGCTCTTGAGCGGAGAGAGACCATTCTCGGAAGAACTCCTCCAGTCTGCGGATCGGCATGGCGGTGAGCTCTGCGATCCTCTTTCCACCCAAAGTGGCCGCAGCAGGGTAAGGTTTAATCTTCTCCCCGCGGCAATCGGGACAAGTAGCTTCTAAAAGAAGCGCGCCGATCTTATGCCGATAGAGATCGCTGGTCGCTTGCTGGTAACGCTGCCTCGCCTCGAACAGAACGCCGCGCCATTGCACGTAATCGCTCCATTTGCTCTTTTTAATCGGGTGGACGAAATGCATGCGCGTCCACTTATTCTCTGTTCCGTAAAGAAACGCTTTTTTGGCTTTTTCGGAGAGTTTTTTCCAAGGCGTCTTGACATCGAAGCCATAGAGGCGCGCTAAATTGTCGTAGATATTGCCATATCTCACGGTTTGGTAGGAGCTTGCCACTCGGCAGCAATCTTCGGCAATGCTCAAGTTTGGATCGATGATGAGCTCGAGATTAAACTCCTGGATCGTTCCCAAACCCTGGCAGGTAGAGCACATGCCGGCAGGGTGATTAAAGGAGAAATCATGCGGCTCCAAAGGGCCGTAGGAAAGCCCCGATTTCGGCGAAAAAGCATGCTCCGAATAGAGTGTTTCCTCTTGCGTTTCGACCTGGAACACACTCATGATCCCCTTTCCCTCTTCTAGAGCCCGGACTACGGCTTCCGCAAGGCGAGCGCCCGGCTCGATGCTGAGCCGATCGATCACGAGGTCTACATTGTGGGCGATTTTTCCATCGATGGCGATCTCCTCGCCCAGCTCCAGGAACTTCCCGTCGAGGCGCACACGCGTAAAGCCGCGGCGGAGCAGTTCGGCGAAATCCTCTTTGAATTCCGCTTTCTTCTCCTTTGCATAGGGGCTTAAAAAGATCACTTTCGTCCCTGCGGGCATCTGCTCGATCTGGTGGATGATCTGTTTGGCGCTTTGCGGCCGCACCACCTCTTTGCTCACCGGACAGTGGGGAATGCCGATCCGGGCAAAGAGCACGCGCAGGAAATCATAGATTCCCGTGATCGTTCCCACCGTCGAACGGGGATTGCGCCCGGCCGTTTTTTGTTCGATGGCGATCGTCGGGGAAATGCCCGAGATCAGCTCGGCATCCGGTTTGGGCAGCTCTCCCAAATGGCGTCTAGCATAGGTCGAAAGGGATTCGACATAGCGCCTCTGTCCCTCCACATAAATCGTGTCGAAGGCCAGCGAGGATTTGCCCGATCCCGACACGCCGGTAAAGACGATCAGCCGATTCGCATCGAGCGTCACATCCACTCCCTTGAGGTTGTGGACCTTGACCTTTTTTAAAATAATTTGCTTCGATTCCATGGCAGGAAAAAAGACTTTAAGAAAAGGACTTAAGAGACCAAAGGGACGCAAAAGACCTAAGTAGTCGCTTTTTTCTTAGGTCCCTTGTGTCCCTTTCTTCAGTCTTTTAGTTTTTACGCTCATTCAGTTCTAAAGCCAAAGCAACAACCGGCCCCCCATTTTCCTCCTTGATCGATACATTCAGCGTTCCTGTGAAGAATGTGAAAAATTCTTCCCATTTTTGTAGATCGGAGCTGAAAAGAAACTGCTCCTTCTCTTCGCACCGGATATAGAAAGATTTGAGAACTTTGAGATGAAGAGGCGGTGTAGAGGCAGGCTCTAAGCTTAAAAATTCTCCTTTCAAGGCCATGTTAAGAGGCAGGCTAGCCCCCTCCGGACATTCGACAATAGAATCCTTCAATTTTCCTTCCGAAAAATCTTGGATTGTTTGTTCCGTGATCTCCAATAGGTTAATCCGTTGAAAAGAATCCGCTCTCAGCTGGCCGATTCCGATCAAAGCGATCAATGCATATCCTGCGAGTCTTATCTGTTTCATGGTTTTTTCCTTTTGTTGCCAAGGCCGCATGGCGCTCCATCATAATAAAAAGAAGAAAAAGAAGAAAAGGACTAAAAGGACTTTAAGAAAAGGACCTAAGTAATATCTTTTTTCTTAGGTCCTTTTGGTCGCTTAGGTCCTTTTCTTAAAGTCCTTTTAGTCCTTTTCTTCTTATCTCTAGTTCTGCAATAATCGCAACTTCTAAAGGTTTGTGGTGGAGAAAATGCATACGAGAACGAAAATCATCTGTACGATGGGTCCGGCAGTTGAGGGAGTGGAAAAAATTCTTCAATTGATCGATGCGGGAATGAATGTGGCGCGCTTGAATTTTAGCCACGGCACGCACGCCCAGCATCTTCGCGTCATCCAGCAGTTAAAAGAAGCCAGGCAGACCCGCAAGGTGCCCCTTGCCATTATGCTCGATACGAAGGGTCCTGAAATCCGGATCGGCGAGATCAAAAACGGAGAGCAAAAGGTCCTGGCAAAGCAAAGAATCCTCCTCGTTAAAGATCCTGTCGTCGGAGATGATCAGAGGTGGCAGGTTACCCCGGGAATCGCCATCGATAGCCTCCACGTGGGGACCAGCGTCCTATTCGACGATGGGTATCTCATCGCAAAGGTCGTAGAACAAACCGCTGCCGGGGCTCTTGTCGAGATCGAAAATCCCGGAGCAATCAAAAGCCACAAGGGGGTCAACGTTCCTGGGGTGAATATCGAACTGCCCGCCATGACCCCGCAGGATGTGAACGACATCGCATTTGGCTGCGAGCAAGATATCGATCTCATCGCCGCTTCCTTTATCCGCTCGGCCGAGCATGTGCTGGAGATCAAGCGCCTTCTTGCCAAACAGGGCAAGCCCGATATTTTGGTGATCGCGAAAATTGAAAATAGCTTAGGCGTTCAGAATTTCGACAGCATCATCCAAGCTGCGGATGGAATCATGGTCGCCCGAGGAGATTTGGGGGTAGAACTCCCTCTCAAGCAAGTTCCCAGCCTGCAAAAAATGATGATCCGGAAATGCTATCAAAGCGGCAAGCCGGTGGTGACAGCGACGCAGATGCTCGAATCGATGATCAAAAATCCTCGACCGACAAGAGCCGAGGTGTCGGATGTAGCTAATGCGATTTATGACAGCACCTCTGCCGTCATGCTGTCGGGAGAAACAGCGATCGGCCAGTATCCGATCGAAACGGTCAAAATGATGAAGAGCATTGTCGAAGAAGCGGAAAAAGAATTTAATTACCGCGAATTTTTTTATCGCGATGCAAGGAGCGATTACTACGATGTCTCCTCCTCTGTTTCTCTCGCCGCTGTAAAAACTTCTTACAGCGCCAATGCCAAAGCCATTTTTGCATTTACAAACAGCGGCTTCACCGCACGCATCCTTTCTCGCTTTCGCCCCGAAATGCCCATCATCGCCCTCACGCCGAATCCCAAGGTGTACCACCAGCTCGCTTTTAATTGGGGCATCGTGCCTGTCGACCCCTCGGCTTCTAAAAATGTGCAAGAGGCGTTTGCGACCGTCAGCTCCTTTGCGATGAAAAAAGCGCTCGTGCATTACGGAGACCTCGTCGTCGTCACAGCGGGCTCCCCCTTTGGCATTAGCGGAACCACGAACATGATCATCGTCGAAAGCATCGGCGACGTGTTGGTGCGCGGCCAACCAGGCCCCGGGAAACGGATTCACGGAAAAATTGCAGTGATCCTCTCTTCTGAAGAGACTAGAAAATATCCGATTGCAGGCGAGATCGCCCTCATTTCGCGCTGCGACGATACCTATGTTCCCCTGTTAAAGAGCGCTATCGGCATCGTGCTCCAGAACCATCCTGACGATAGCGATTCGGAAAAACACGCTCTGCTCGTTGCCAAGACCCTCAATATCCCGCTCATGACCAGAGCCGACGGAGCGCTCGGCCTTCTCAAAGAGGGACAGCTCGTTACTCTCGATCCCGAAAGGGGGATCGTTTACAAGGGATCGATCGACAGCGATCCTAAATCAAACTAAGGGCGACGAGCGAGGCGGTGTCGGTCCGCAGAATATTTTCATGGAGCTTGACGCCCATGGCGCCGAATTTTTGTTCCAAAAGCGCGATCTCTTTTTCATCGAATCCCTTTTCCGGTCCGATGAAAAAGAGGAGGGGATCTGCAAGGGTTGCCCTCCCTTTAAAACGGGGAGCATCTGGGCGTGTATCGCCATAAAAAAGGTTCCCGATGGGAATGGGCCAGCTTGCGAGAGGAGGCATGAGTTCGATTGCAGGAAGATCGAGCCTGCCGCACTGCTTCATCGCTGAAATGGCGATGAGGCGCATGCGCTCTTGCTGGGCTGGGCTGAGTTCCTTCTTCTCGCTGCGCATGCCGGGAAACAGCCAGAATTGAGTAGCTCCCAGTTCGGTCCCCTTTTCTAAAATCGTTTCGAGCCGGTGAAAGCGGGGGATTGCTTGGGCGAGAATCACCGATGGAGGGGGTGTTTTGCTAGATAGACTCTCCAGGCGGAGGAGCGCCCTTTTTTTCCCGATCGCTTGCACCGAGGCGACGGCGAGTTGGTTTTTCCCGTTGACGAGCTCCACCTTTTCGCCGACTTGCGTGCGCATGACCGTGCATAGATGGTGGCATTCGTCGCCCGCAAGCGCGATCTCTTGCCCTTCGGAAAAAAGCGCATCTAGGAAGTAGCGTTCTGCCGGCATATATAATAGACAACTATACCCCGTATAGACAATTTTGTGAATTTCATCTATTTTTTTCACAATGATGAAAAAATCCCATGAGTTGCACACTGCAGCCGTTCCCTACGAGGACCAAGGAGTTCTTTTAGAGGGTTTTGCCGCCTATCCGGCAGAAAAAAAACAGCCGACGGTCATCCTCTGCCATTCTTGGAGCGGATGCGATGCCTACATTTGCGAGAAAGCAAAATGGATAGCGAGCTTGGGTTACACCGGATTTGCCCTGGATGTATACGGGAAAGGGGTGATTGGAAAATCGAGCGAAGAGAACGCCGCCCTAAAGAAACCGTTCGTTGCAGATCGGCTTCTCCTGCAAAGAAGGCTGCTGAAAGCCCTAGAAGCAGCCCTTTCCCTTCCTTGCGTCGACGCGAAGAGGATTGCCGCAGTCGGGTTTGGATTTGGAGGGATGTGCGCTCTAGATCTAGCGCGCAGCGGAGCCGATCTCCGGGGAGTCGCAAGCGTTTATGGGCATTTGGATCCTCCGGCTTTTCCTTGCAAAAAAACCATTCAAGCAAAAATTCTCGTTCTCCACGGATACGGCGATCCTATTGCGCCGCAAAGCGGCTTGTTGAGCTTCCAAAGAGAGATGGAGGATGCGCATGTCGACTGGCAAACGCATGTGTATGGACATACTCTGCATGCCTTTACCAATCCGCGCGCTGCCGATGCCCGGTTGGGGACTTTGTACAACCCGGTAGCTGAACGGCGGGCTCTGCTTGCCATTCAAAATTTTCTCGAGGAAGTTCTAATCTAAAAAGGGGTGATGTAGTCGATGGGAAAGAGGGCGAAGGTTCCTTCTCGGATGACCGACTGGGTCAGAAGATGGCGGATCGAGTCGATGGGCAGGGCGTTGAGGGTATTAAAAAATTCATGAAATCCTTGGGGGATAGAGAGAGAATCTCCTCGCAGAAGAGCTCCGTGCGTGTGGCTCATCAAGGTGGAGGCTGAGGATTCTTGGGGATTATGATAAAACGCCCTTTTTAGCATTTCTTCTGGGAATGAGTTCGTGCTTTTCCGGGGAATCACAACGCCGAAAAAACAGACGATTTTTTCTTTTTCTGTAGGCACTTCTGCCCAGTAGGCGGAAACATTTTCCTCGATATTTTCTCCATAGATCGGGGATTTTTTAATATAGGTCGAATGAAGGGTGGAAAAGAGGGCATTGCCGAGGATCGCATATCCCTTTGGATACTGCTTGGCCAGTCCCTCGTAGAATTGTTGCAGAGGTAGAAGGGAAGTGGGTTTGTAATGGAAAAGATCGCTCCCTTTTTGTTTTTGATCGATTCCCATGAGAAAGGGACTGTTGATATGCGCCTGGCTTTGGGTGAATACTTTCTTTTCTTCTACCCAAGAAATGTGGGGTTTTCCGTCGATGACGATCGTTTCTCCGAGGCGGAGCGCATCGGAAAAGGATCCCGAACCCAAGGCAAAGCGGAAGTGGGAGAGATCGATCGGTTCCATCGCCTTCGGGTCTACGCGCCCATCTAGGACGAGTAGGACATTGCCTGCGATTTCCAAAGTAGATCCCTTCTCTCTGCTCTCCAATACCCTCAGCATGCCAACTCCTTTTTTCTTTCCTAATAACCGATCAAGCAATTTGACGACTAGTACAATTTGCGATAGTATTTTTATAGAAATTTTGTCACAATATGACAAGAGGACTTGTGTAATTGATTCTCAATATGCAATTTACCAACAATAAGATGTTTAACCACAGAGAGCACAGAGCAAAGAAAAACGATAGATACCCCACAGGTGTCTGTGGGGTATCTATCTCCGATTTCTTAATCTCTATACCCTCTGTGCTCTCTGTGGTTAAATATCTTATTTTAAAAATATGCTGCGAAGTGGATGATGCAACAACGCCATTTTTAAGGATAAGAACCTATCTCAGTAAAAAATTTCAGTCGATTTTCGGGTTCTTTTGAGCCGATTTTCGATCCAAATTGTGGGGACAATATACTTTTGTCGATATTGCCCCCACAATTTGGATCGAAAATCGGCCAAAATAATCCCGAAAATCGACGAAAAATTTTACTGAAATAGGTTCAAGGGGATAATCTATGTCAGAGGAACTCGATATTTTAAAACTTGTTTGCCAGAGATTAGAGCAGGCTGATGTTCCCTACATGTTAACAGGTTCTTTTGCTGCTAACTTCTATGCAATTCCTCGGATGACCAGGGATATCGATATTGTAATCGAAGTTTTCAACTTTGATGTTGATAAGCTCTTTCAATTATTTCAAGCTGATTTTTATACTAACAGAAATTCCATTGCTGACGCTATTGAAAATCAAGAAATGTTTAATATCATTCATAATAAATTCATTTTTAAAATTGATTTTATTATTCGTAAGGATTCATTTTACCGCAATACAGAATTCAAAAGAAAGCATCGGGTTCAGCTCGATAATGTTCCTATTTGGATCGTAGCGCCAGAAGATCTCATCATATCAAAACTATTTTGGGCAAAGGACAGTCTGTCAGAAATGCAGATAAAGGATGTTAAAAATCTTCTCCTTACCGTCAAAGATCTCGATAAGGAATACATCCATAGATGGGTGCAAACGCTAGACCTTCATGATATTTATGACAAGGTGGAAACAAATGCATGATACGGCGCCTGAAGTAGCTGAGAAAATGCGAGAGATGATCCGGTTGAAATCGCCTATTGAACGCCTTGAAATGGGATGTTCTATGTATGCCACCTCAAAATACTTAATCACCTGTGCTATTCTGAGAAGCAATCCTAATATTTCAGAAACAGCTCTTCGGCGAGAACTCTTTTTGAAGTTTTACGGCGACGATATCGATCTAGAAAAGCAAGAACAAATCATTAAGCATCTTGAGAAGCTGGGCTTGACTAGCGAATGCTAATAAGTCAGTCATGAGCCTGGTACAGGGTCGAGATAATCGTCGACTTGAAAATCCTCGTCTTTATAATATTCGTAAACCTGAACCGAAGAGGGAAGTTGGGTGAGATCTAACCCATTAAATTCCTCTAAATCGATAAACTCAAGCGACCGAAGTTGGTCTAAGTTAAGCAAGTCTGTCAAATTGTCGCATCCTTCGATAAACAGCTTTTTCAGATTGACTAATCCGCTTAAATCCAGCGCTCCTTTCAATTCACTTAGGTTGCACAAATCGAGAACTTCAAGCGAACGAAGTTGATTTAAGTTAAGCAACTCACTCACATTGCATGTATCCAGAAAAAGCTGTTTCAGATTGACAAGCCCGCTTAAATCGAGCGCTCCTTTCCATCCGTGCAAGTCTCGGAACCCGAGCATTTCAAGCGACCGAAGTTGATCTAAGTTGGGCAATCCGCTCAGATTGTTACAACCGTCAAGAAAAAATTTTTTCAGATTAACCAATCCGCTTACATTCAACTCTTTAAATTTACAGTTTCTTAAAGCGAGGTTTCTTAGCTCTTTTTTATTTTGCAGATTAGGCAAATCCGCCAGTTCCTTCCAGTCAAACAGACAGAGCTCTTGTAGCTGATCTAGCCCATCTAGATCGAGGCGTTCTAGCCATTGTTTCCCCTGTTTTAAATGAAGAATTTTTAGCTGGCTCAAGGTCTTTAAAATAGGCAGCTCTGTTAAAGACACACATGCTAGCCTGAGTTCTTCCAACTGATCTAGTCCATTTAAATCGATTTGCGCCGGCGTTTCGATGCAGTTGCTTAAGTCAATAATTTTCAATAAGATAAGATTATTTAAATTGAGCAATCTTGTTAAATATAAACCTAATCTGAGGGTTTCGAGTTGAGGGAACTCCTTTAAATCGAGCCAACAGTCCATTTTTCCTATCCAGCCAAAGGTTATTCCCTCTTTCAGTGATAAGATTTTTAATTTGCTTAAGTCCAGTAATTTACTTAAGCTCATTAAATTAAATTCTAATCCATCACAGTTTTCCACACAGAGTTCTTTTAGGCAGATGAATGTATTTAATTTAATAGAAGTGGTTAAACTACAACAATTAATCAATTTAAATCTCTCTAGCTGGGTTAACATGCTAAAATCAAGTTCTTGAAGAGGGTAGATAAATCTTCCAAGTCTATTGCAGTCATACAATGCAAGTTCTTTTATTGAGACAAACTGATTTATGATATCAAACTTTTCAAAGTTAAGGGAGGATCTCAAATGAAGACTTTTGATTTGATGATGAGCTTCTTTAGCCCAGTCAATGATTGATTTAAGGCTTTCATTTGTAAAATAAGAGGTTTCTACATCCACTAGATTTGGATTGCCGATAAAAATGTTGGGAATAGGGGTTTTTTCAAATACTCGTTTAAATAGATGGATATAATTAAAAAATAGATTAAAATTAATATTAGTTTTTTCTTCGAGTAAATTATTTAAGCAGAAATTGAATGTTAAGGTCTTTTCAGATATAACCTGAAAAGTTTTGCAGACTAATCGCAGGGGATGGGTAGTAAAAATAGGAACCTCATCCGGAGAAAACGCTCGGGAAATGATTTGAGCGATCACCTCATCAGGTAAAACGTTAAAATTTCCTAAATGACGAACAGGATTGGGAATATATGTTGAACTGTCTGGGCAAATTCTTTTTGTCATAAAATAACCAAAAATTATCTTTTTTCTGAGAACATGATAAAACAAATGACATTTTATTCAAGTATAATTTTTTTTATATTCAAGAAAAAAATTGATTTTTAGAGACTGTCGTTGAATTAACGCCAAGGCGCAGAGCCACAAAGACGCAAAGGGTTTTCTCATCGCTCTTTTATAAAAAGTTTGTTATAAGAGACTGTCCACAAACTTAGGTTCTGTCGATTTTCGGGATTATTTTGGCCGATTTTGCATTCTTTTTTGGGGGGTAATATCAACTTGCGTATATGACCCCCCAAAAAAGAATGCAAAATCGGCCAAAATAATCCCGAAAATCGACGAACCCTTAGTTTGTGGACAGTCTCTAAGGAGGGCATGATGATTATAGCGGTTGGTTCGACAAATCAAATCAAGGTGCAGGCTGTAGAAGAGGTGATCGCGGGCTACCCGGATCTTGCGCAAGCACAGGTGGTTTCGCTTGCGGTGCCCTCTGCCATTTCCGATCAGCCCCTCTCTTTGGAAGAAGTGGTTCGCGGCGCTAAAAATCGGGCCGAAAATGCGTTTGCTGCATGCAAGGGGTGCACGTACGCTTTCGGCATCGAAAGCGGTCTATGCGAAGCGCCCGGGATCAAAACGGGTTTTTTAGAGGCGTGCATCTGCTGCATTTACGACGGAAAACACCACATGCTGGGCCTTTCCTGCGGCTTTGAAATCCCCCCTGCGATCCTCGAGAGGGTTTTGGAAGAAAAAATGGACTTAAGCCAAGCTTGCTACCACTCCGGCATCACGACAAATGCTAAGTTAGGCGCTGCCGAAGGGCTCATCGGCATTCTCACCAAAGGGCGGATCAACCGGAAAGAGTACACCAAGCAGTGTGTGATCACTGCGTTGATCCAGCTTGAAAACGCCCCTTGGTATCGACCTCACATCGTCTCTTAAAGGGATTATACGATCGTCACGTCGGTCGCTTCAGGGCCTTTGCGTCCGGCGCCTTCCACGTACTCTACTTTTTGTCCTTCACGCAAATCCTGGGCATTGCCTTTCACGTTATTGGCGTGAACAAAGAGATCTTTGCCGCCGCTGTCGGGGGTAATGAACCCAAAGCCTTTTTGCGCGTTGAAAAACTTGATGGTACCTCTAGATTTTGACACGATTAACTCCTCATTTGTTAAGAGACGATTGTTGCAGGCATTTCTACAACATCTCTACGGTACAGGATCTGGGATTTTTTTGCTCATGAAATTCTTATTTAATGCCTTCATGAGAATCGTGGAGAGGTTTTCCGCCTCTCCTGCGATTTTTTTTAGGTCCTTTAGGGTGAATACGTGAAAGGCGCTGAGGCCTAGGAAATGGCGTCGGAGGGGGTGGTGCGTGAAATTAAAGACGAGTTTAAAGCGGTAGTCCTTGATGAAGGGGGTGGTATAGGTCAAGATTTCGACATCGCTTAAGGGGATCGCAGACTCAAAGCCTTGCGGAACAAAAAAGGTGAGAAACTCGAAGGGGTAGATTTTTCGAAACGTTTCCAGATGGGGAAAAAGAGAGGGGTCCGGGGGAAGGATGATGCAGATCGATTCCTGGCGAAAGGGGGGGTTGATGAGATCGAGGGTTTGTTGTTTCCAGCGATTGTGCTGCCATAGCCACTGTTCCGGGTTTTTGCGGATACTCTCTTCTAAACGAGCCAGGGACTCTCGCATCATCCGGTCTATTTCCTTTTCCAGGGGGGCTTCCGGGTTCGGCCAGATCGGATCTGAATAGTGGATCCGGTATTTTCCCTCTGTGCGCCTCGTGGTCGCGACGATGATCGGCGTCCCTGTCCGGTAAGCTAAAATGGCGGGAATCGGAGAGGTCCACGCCCTTTTTCCCAAGAAAGGGGAGCTATAGCCGCTGTCGGGCATCCCCTGGTCGCCGACGATGCCGAGAAAAGCTCCCCTTTTTAAGGCGCGGAGCCCTTCGCGGATCGCGTGTTGGGGCGTGATGATTTTGCCGCCGAATTTTTGACGGATGGAGAGGACCCAGTTGTACAATAGGCGGTTTTCAATGGGGCGTCCGATGGCTACGCCCGGCATGCGGCTGGTGCCCTCTAAGAAAAGAATTTCCCAATTGGCTTGGTGGCCGCAGAAAAAAATGACTCCCTTGCCTGTTTGCATGATCTCATTTGCTTTTTCAGGATTTTCGCATAGAGCGATGGCCGCCATGTTTTTTTCTAAGGCCAATTTAGGGTATTCCAGGCAGGTGATCATCAGGTTTTGAAACGAGCCTTTAGCGATCTGCTTCATCTGTTTTTCCGTGCATTTCAGATCGGTAGCTAGCAATAGATTGCTCCAGGCGCGCTTGCGAAATTTAGGCATCAGATAGTAGGCGAGAGAGCCGAGAAGGGCGCCGATTCGGTGGATGGCGCGATAGGGGAGCGCGGCCATGGGAAGCGTCAACAGGCGAATCAGTAGAAAAGAGAACGCGTGCGTTTTCATAGATCGGTGAAGGGGACTAATTGAGCGGCAAAGTCGAGGTGGCGCACCGAAGCGCGGATGAGAGTCGCCCTCTCTTTTGTTTTCGGATGGTCGAGGGCGGTCTTTAACGCTGCTGCGATCGCCTCGGGGCTTTTTAGAGAATCGATGATAGCGCCATTGGTTTTGTTTAAGATCTCGTGGGCGCCATTGGTTTTAGAGGAGATAACGAATAAACCCATGGCAAGCGCCTCGATGGTCACATTTGCAAAGGGGTCGTAAAAAGAGGGGATGACGAGGGCGTCTGCGCGCTGATAAAACGGGCGTAGATGGCGCTGCGGTCCGAAGAAATGCACTTTTTTTTCCAGATTGAATTGACGGGCAAGCGCGATAAAGGGCTTGGTATTTTTTTCTTTGCCTACCACCGAAAGCTGGAAATCGCGGTCTGGCAGAAGGCGTAATCCTTCCAACAATTTTTCAAGGCCTTTGCGCCGGTAATGATGCCCCACAAAAAGGAAGTGAAAGGAGCTGCGCTTCAGTTCCAAACTCTGCTCGAAGTCGGTTTGCATTTCAGACCACTCCACTCCATTGTGGACAACCTCGATTTTTTGAGGATCGACGCGGTAGTGTTCTAGAATTTCATTTCGGACCATGTGGGAATTGGTGTATAGCTTTTTGAGCTCCGGATGTTCAAAAGCGGTTTTTTCTAAAGAGAGGAGAGTCCGGTGCAGGGGATTAAAGCGATGGGAGAGTCTTTTCCAGAGCGGATCGCACAGAGCGCGGTGTTTTAAATAAGCGGCATGCACCCCATTGCTGGCGCGCAGATGGGTTTGAAAGGAATTCCGGTCCAGGCCGAAAAGGATTTCGGGATGTTCTTTTGCCACGAAGTCTAAACAAAACCGGTCGTATTCCTGAACGCGCCTAAAACTCAGGCGGGACTTGAGCGGGAGGGACACCACCCGGATAGGCGCGAGCGTTTCAGGATGATCGATTTGCCCGGTTGTGAGAATGGTGACGCAGTGACCCTTGGCTTGAAAGGCCCTTGCCATGCGCAAGGCGTACTTTTCGGCGCCGCCAAATGCTCGAAGATTGCTTTTGAAAAGGACAAGCGAATTCATGATCCGTTTTTTTCTCTTACGAAAACGTTGCCTTCTTCCAGGGTGATATCGAGGTCTAGCTTCGTGTCGTCTGTTTTGAAGAAACGGAAGCGGTTCATGTAACTGCGGAAGCGGTTGCGCAGGTACTCCTCTCGAAGCACGGGTTGAAGATGGCGCACTTCATCATCTGAGGCATCCGATAGGAGAATGGAGACGTAGCGGTCTTCTAACGTGTGGGGATTGATGAATTGGATGCTCCATTCCAGAGACCTCTTTTCGATAGACTCAGCGACGGTGATGACCAACTGCATCATGTCGCGGACCACCTCGACAAAGAGGCGGCTGACCCCTTTGGCGTAAAGGGGTTCGTTAAGGATATAGAGAGCGTGGTTTTTTTCTACCAGGCCGTTTGCTGCCAGAGTGCATGTCTCCGGGTTCAAGAGATTGCTATGTTCAGGGGGGAAGAAAAGGGCGATGGGAATGGGGCTGTCGATCGGCAATAGATCGCAGCGGACAAAATCGATGCGCAGGGCTTTGGCTTTCGTATCATTGATTTCAATCGGCGTATCCGAGATGCCGGGCAAGTTAAATTGTTTCCAGGCATTGGGAACAAAAAAGCTGACCACATCCTTGTTAGGGATGTTTGTGTTCGCGGAGAGGGCATCGAGCTCCTCTTTGGAAATGTCGTTTAGGTTAAAGGTGAGCTTGAGCCCTGTTGCTTTTAAGCGCTTGACGACTTCTTCAGGACCGCTGACTGTCAGCTTGAGGTTATAAGGCCAGATATCCAAAAAGAGATAGTCGCGCGGCGGCTCGCCAATGGGGTGAGTGATGATGATAGGGATTTTTTCGGTGACGAGTTTTGCCAGATGGATGGCGAAATTCGAGTGGGAAACGCGCGTAATGGCTTTGGAAAAATCGAGTTCAGGGTTGAGGGAAACGAGATTTTTTTTGTTGATCGAAGCGATCCATTCATCAGGCTTATCGGAGGCATCGAGCATCACCTCGATATCATTAGAGGTCAAATCGTCTAAAATGGTTTTATTGCCCACCAACGTCAGCGTGATCCGTTTGGTCATCAGTCCATTGCTTTGAAGCCCTTCAATCGTTTTCCCGGGAGAGATGTTGACGATGCGCACCGGGACATTGCTAAAGATGCGCGTCGCCGTCAAGGAGTGGTTGACGACGAGCCAAATCACGACAGCTAGAATGACGGAGATCACTTTGCGCGGCCAGTTCTCAATGAATAAATTGCGCAGGAGTGTTTTCATCGCCTTAGCCACTCCATGAGATTAAAACCCGTTTTAAAATCGCGCGCCGCTGGAAGAGTAAAGATGCTTCGGATGATCCCCTTCAGGCGATCGATTTTCACTCCTCGCGTCATCACCCCGTCGCGGGCGATGGAGACTTTTCCCGTCTCCTCCGAGATCACAATGATCAGGGCATCCGTTAGCTGGCTAGCGCCCAATCCGGCGCGATGGCGCGTTCCCATGGAGCGGGTAAGCTGAGAGGTGTCATCGGCAAGAGGGAGGATCACCGCAGCTGCCATGATGACCATATCGCGGATGATCACGGCCCCATCGTGAAGAGGGGTGGTCGTCGCGAAAATCGATTCCAGCAGTTCGGAACTGAAGTGCGCATTGAGGAGGACAGCCTTATTGGCATATTCCTCCAAAGAATCTTCATGCTGGAGCACAATCAAGGCTCCGATTCTTTTTTCTGCGAGGCGGTAGGTTGAATTGGCCAGCTGGTCTAAAAATTTGTCGAATTCGGTGATTTCCCGATACCGCCTGCCCTTTAAACTCAATTTAGAAAGAGCCACGCGCAGTTCGGGCTGGAAGATGATCAAAATGGCGATCACAGCGACATTCGCGCCCAGATACATGATTTTGTGTAGAATGGGGAGTTTCAACCAGGTGGAAGCGGCAAAAATCAGGAGAAACGCCAAAAGCCCTAAGACGAGATCCATCGAACGGGTGTTCCAAAAAAACGAGAGGAGATAATTGAGCATGATAGCGATGATGGCGATTTCGATGAGAGGCGTAAAATTATGGAAGAGCGTCATAAACCCAGAAAATTGCCGATTTCGAGATGGACCTATTGTAAGCAGAAAAAGATATTCCCACTAGCAAAGATTTATTTGTTTTTGTTAAAAGATAGCTATAACTATATAGGATTTCTTATGGATGTGGTGGATTTATCCCGGTTTCAGTTTGCGCTGACCAGCTGTTTTCACTATATCTATCCCCCTTTGAGCATCGGATTGGGCTTGATGCTGGTGATCATGGAGGGGATCTATATCAAAACAAAGAACCCCCTATATAAAGAATTAACTAAATTTTGGGTTAAAATCTTTTCCCTCACCTTTGCCCTTGGGGTCGCCACCGGCATCGTTCAACTCTTTGGCTTCGGGACCAATTGGGCGCGTTATTCCCGTTTTGTCGGCGATGTATTCGGCAGCGCTTTGGGAGCGGAGGGGATCTTCGCTTTTTTTCTGGAAGCGGGATTTTTGGGTTTAATGCTCTTTGGATGGGAGAAGGTCAGCGCAAAGGTGCACTACTTCTCTACGATTTGCGTGGCTTTAGGAGCCCATTTTAGCGCGGTCTGGATCGTGATTGCCAATTCGTGGATGCAGACGCCGGCCGGTTTTAAGATTGTGGGAGAAGGGGATGAAGCGCGCGCGGTGGTGACTAATTTCTGGGAGATGGTCTTTAATCCTTCTTCGATCGATCGACTCACGCATGTCGTTTTAGGCTGTTGGCTGGCGGGCATCTTTTTAGTTATTAGCATCGCCGCTTATTACCAATTGAAAAAAAGGCATCAGATCTTTGCGGGCGCCTGTCTTCGATTAGGGCTAGTCATCGGGATGCTCACGTTGGTATTACAGCTCATCTCCGCAGACAGCACAGCGCGCGGCGTAGCGCGCAATCAACCTGCCAAGCTCGCCGCTATGGAGGGGATTTTTCAGACACAACCCTATGCTCCGCTGACTCTATTGGGCTGGGTCGATACGCAAAACGAAACGGTTCACGGGATTCAGATCCCGGGCTTTCTCAGTTGGCTTACCTACCGCAGCTTTTCAGAGGCTATTCCCGGATTAGACCAGGTTCCGAAAGAGGATTGGCCGCATGTAGGGGCTGTTTTTCAGAGCTACCATCTGATGATTGCGATGTGGGGCTTGATGTTTCTTTTCGTTGCGGTCTCCCTGATTCTTTTGAAGAGAAAAAAACTCGATCGCTCCAAATGGGTCTTGCGCGGCCTTGTCCTATCTGTGATTTTCCCTCAATTGGCCAATCAAGCAGGCTGGATGACTGCCGAAATGGGCAGACAGCCTTGGGTCGTATGGGGCTTGCTCCGCACCAGGCAGGGCATTTCGCCCTCTATCCATGCCGATCAAGTCTTAGGCTCCATCATCCTATTTATTGCGATCTATCTGCTTCTTTTTGGGCTTTTTCTCTATCTGTTGGATCATAAGATTAAACAGGGTCCGGAAGGCGATCTAGAACCTCTTTATCGAGATCTCCATGCAAAATCTTGAACTCATCTGGTACGCGGTCATCGGCCTTTCCGTCATTTTCTATACCACCTTGGATGGGTTTGATTTAGGCGTCGGCATGCTGCACCTGTTTGCTAAGGAGGATGAGGAGAGGCGCGTCTTTTTAAATGCGATCGGCCCTGTTTGGGATGGCAATGAAGTGTGGCTTGTGATCGTTGTCGGCGCCCTATTTGCCGGCTTTCCCGATGTGTACGCCACTCTTTTTTCCAGTTTTTACAATCTCTCTATGATTTTGCTAACGGCTTTGATTTTTCGGGCTGCGGCCATCGAATTCCGGAGCAAGCAAGCTTCAAAGACTTGGAGACAGCTGTGGGATATTGTTTTTTGCTTAGCAAGCGGCCTCATCGCGTTTGGACTCGGATTAGTTCTTGGAAATCTGATTGAGGGGATCCCTTTAGACGCGGAAAAGAACTTTGTCGGCACCTTTGCGGATTTTTTTACCCCCTATCCTATTTTGCTCGGGATTCTGAGTTCGGCTCTTTTTATGATGCACGGTTCGATTTATCTTCTGATGAAAACGGAAGGGGTTTTGCACAGCCGCCTCCGCCTCTGGACGAATCGGACAATCCTATTTTTTGTCATTTGCTATGTGCTAGCGACCTGTGCGACTTTTTGGCTGATGCCGCATATGACCCACCGGCTGAATGCTACCCCTCTATTTTACTTAGTAGCTGCCCTTGCGCTCTTAGCGATTTTGAATATCCCCAGAGAAGTCGCAGCAAAACGGGATGGAAGGGCATTTATTTCATCTTGCGTAGGGATAGGGCTGCTCTTTGCTCTTTTTGGAATGGGGACCTTTCCCACGCTTATCCGTTCTAGCATCCGCCCCGAGGAGTATAGCTTGACGATTGCCAACTCCGCCTCTTCGCCTCTGACGCTGACCGTTCTTCTGATCATCGTCCTCATCGGGCTGCCGCTCGTGTTTGCCTACGGCTTCTATGTCTACCGGATCTTTCGCGGCAAGGTCAAACTTGGCCCCACAAGTTATTAAACTCTCTCATTCTTCGTGCCCTTGCCCGGAAAAAATTCTTCATTCGGGCACGGGCATGGGCACGCACACGGGCACGAGGAAGAAGTCTATTGAAAACCGACAACGGCTTCGTAGCAGAGGAGCAGATGGTTCACCCCGTTCATGGCGCGGTGAGGCTTGGCCTCCGGGGAAAGGCGGTAGGTAGCGGCGATCCGATCTTTAGAAAAGCCGGTTTCCCAGGGAAAACGGGAAGGTTCCCTCTTGCCGAGCCGGATGCTTTCCGCCCAGTACATCGATGCGAGATCCAGCCAATGATAAGGCCATCGGAGCGCTTCCTGCCTATCTGCATCGATGAGTTGGGAAAAAAAAGCGCGATCAAAGGAAGGATTTTGGCAAATGAAAACCGCGCTTCCCCGTTTGATTTTTAGCTTCTGGAAGGCTTCTTGAATCTGTTCTGAAACAACAGCGCTTTTTTGCCCCTTGCGGATTTCATCATAAGTAAATCCATTGACTTCTAGGCTAGTTGGATCGCTGAGTTGCCAGACCTCTTCAGGCTGAAAGATGACCGCTTGGAACTCTTCGCGCAGGGCGCCGGTGCGCACATCCACCACTTTATAAGCGATCTCGATGAGCTGGTGCTTTTGTGCATTCAACCCATTGGTTTCCGAATCTAAAAAAATCCCCAGCACGCCATTGCCTCCTGTCTCTTACGAAAACGTAACAAGAAGGAGGGGAATTTTCAATAAATTTTCTTTTATGGTATACATATAAACAACCAGAGGGGATAGAAGATGAACACAGGGATGACCGATCACAATCGCCAGGCGACTTCTAATGCTTTGGCGCACTTCTTGGCAGATACATATACAATTTATTTGAAAACGCAAAATTTTCACTGGAATATCACGGGAGTTGAGTTCTATTCCCTGCATCTCTTATTCGAAAAACAGTATACAGAGCTGGCAGAGGCGATCGATGAGATCGCTGAGAGGATCCGCGCGTTGGGATTCTATGTGGAGGGATCTTTTGAAGCGTTTAAAAAAATGAGCTCGATTAAAGAAGAGGAAAAGGTCTTAAATGGGCGCGAAATGATTCAGCAGCTCTTGCAAGGGCATGAACTCCTCATCCGACAGGCCCGTCTGTTATCGGCCCTGGCAGAGAAAGAAAATGATCCGGCCACCGTCGATTTGATGGGGCGCCGCCTGAATGTCCATGAAAAATTTGCCTGGATGCTGCGCAGCCAATTATAATTTTTAGAGGCTGTCAAACCGAGCTTCTGCTAGACTTTCCTGCATGGCGCTCTCACAACAAAAATTTAGAGAAATTGTTTTCCAGGTCCTTTATAGTAGCGATTTTGCGGATATCAGGGACGAAGATATGATCCCCTTTATCATGGGGCAGCTTCTTGTGACGAAAAAGGCGGTGGGGCTGGCCATCCAGCGCAAGCAAGCCATCCAGAAGAACCTATTAGAGATCGATCGGCAGATTGCCGAGGTTTCTGAAGCCTATGCGTTTGAGAGGATTCCGCGCATCGAGCGCAATATTTTACGATTAGGGGTATTCGAACTTTTCTACGATGAGAAAATCCCGCCCAAAGTCGCGATGGCAGAGGCGATCCGCCTATCGCGAAAATTCGCCACTCCGGAAGGCGCGACATTTGTGAATGCGATTTTAGATGCACTCTATCGGAGGTTTTCCGTTGTTGATCCCGCTCCCATTTCAGCACAATAAACTCCTGAAAGAGGTCAGCACGTTCGGGATCGGCGGCCCTGCCCGTTACTTTGTCGAGGTGGCTTCGATTCCAGACATGTGTCGGATCATCGCTTATTGCAGCCAGATGAGCCTCCCTTGTCTTGTCATCGGCAAAGGCTCTAATTGCCTATTCAACGACCGGGGCTTTGACGGGCTTGTGATTTTAAACAAAATTATTTTCTGCAAACAAGAAGGCGCTCGAGTAGACGTGGGCGCTGGCTATAGCTTCTCTTTGTTGGGAGTGCAAACCGCTCGAAAAGGATGGGCCGGCCTCGAGTTTGCTTCGGGGATTCCCGCCAGTGTAGGAGGAGCGGTTTATATGAATGCAGGGGCTAATGGGATGGAAACGGCTCATGCGCTCAAAGAGGTGTCCTATGTCACCGAAGCGGGGGAACTCGTCTTGTATCCTAAAGAACAGCTGACATTTGCCTACCGCACCTCCTCTTTCCAAAACATGAAAGGGGCTATTGCTGCAGCGCGCTTTGAGCTGACTCCTTCGAGCGAGGCGCGTCAGAAACAGCTCGGCATTGTCGAATACCGGAGTAAAACGCAGCCTTATGGAGATAAGTCGGCGGGGTGCGTATTTCGCAATCCGGAAGGAGGGGCTGCCGGCGCCCTGATTGAGAAGTGCGGCTTAAAAGGGGCTAAGGTCGGGGGGGCCCAAGTATCGCATCTTCATGGCAACTTCATCATCAATACAGGAGACGCAACGGCAGAGGACATTCTGTCATTGGCAGATCGAGTTCGAAAAACCGTAAAAATGCAGACGGGGATCGATCTCGAAATGGAAGTGCGTTGTATACCTTATGTTCCGTGCTGATTTACATTGCCACACCAGCTGTTCGGATGGGACGTGCACCCCTGTTGAATTGGTTGGGCTTGCCAAAAAGATCGGGCTTTTTGGCTTATCGATCACCGATCACGATACGATCAATGCCTATGAAACCGCCGTTCCCGCTGCGCGAGCCCAAAATTTGCTCCTTGGAACAGGTGTAGAGTTTTCTTGCGCTTTTCAGAAAGTGAGCGTGCACATTCTCGGCTATGATTACCGTTTAGAGAGCGATGAAATACGCCTGTTCTGCGAAAGGCATCGAGAGCGGCGCCGGGCGAGAAACCGGGAAATTCTTGGCAAGTTGGCGCGCCTAAACAGGCCTCTCGATCCGCTCGAACTAGAGGAGCTAGGTTCTCAAGGAAGAACCATCGGGAGGCCCCATATCGCCCAATTGATGGTGAAAAAGGGGTATGTCAGAACGATTAAAGAGGCTTTTAATCTTTACCTAGCCGATGACAAATGCTGTTACGTGGCAGGGGTGACTTTTTCCGTTCAGGAAACCATCGATGTGATCCGGAAAAGCGGAGGCAAAGCCTTTTTGGCTCATCCCCATCTTTTAGAAGGGGGCCAGATGCTGAAGGAATTGCTCAAACTGCATTTTGACGGGATCGAATGCCACTATGCTAAATGTGCGCCCGACAAAGAGAAGCGCTGGCTCAAAATAGCTAAAGAAAAGGGCTGGCTGGTTAGCGGCGGTTCTGATTTTCACGGCGGCGTCAAGGAGCAGATTCCCCTCGGTTGTTCTTGGGTAGATGAGGAAACCTTTCATAAAATTTTCCAGCATCCCTATTAAACTCCATCAGCTAGGAAAAAGCTCCATTAGCTAGGATTAAAAACTCCATCAGCTAGAATTAGAAGCTCTATTAGCTAGGATTAAAAACTCCATCAGCGCAGAGAAAGAGCAGAGGCGCAGAGGGCGCTGAGTATTGATAAGCGCCTTTTGCGGCATGCCGTAGAGGAAAGAAGAGGTAAGGGATTTGAAACCTAAGCAAACTGTTTTCCAGAATGAGTTATTTGCATTGCTTAGGTCTCAAATCCCTTACCTCTTCTTTCCTCTAGAGCTTCGCTCAAAAAGGCGGACTCCTATTTCTTCTCAGCGCCCTCTGCGCCTCTGCTCTTTCTCTGCGCTGATGGGATTCTTGAATTCAACTCGGAGAGGTTCTCTGATGGGATTCTTGAATTCAACTCACAGAGGTGTTCTGATGAATCGCTATGAGAAAACGCTGCAGCGCCTCTTTAGTCTGACAGGCACATCCAGCTTGCAAAGGGTCGAGAAGGCAGCAGAGATCCTCGCTTTTCCCCATCGAGCTTTCCCCTGCATCCACATCGCCGGCACCAATGGGAAGGGGTCTGTAGCTACCAAAATTGCCAAGATATTGGAATATTCCGGATACCGGGTGGGCTTGTACACTTCTCCGCATCTATTCTGTTTTCGCGAGAGGATCCAGATCCGAGGAGAACCGATACCGGAAGAAGCTGTAGTCCATGGGATGGAAAAGTTATTTTCCCTTTCTGCAGGATTTACCCTTTTCGAATTGACCACGCTGCTCGCTTTTGATTATTTCCGCGCGCAACAGGTCGATGTCGCCATCATCGAAGCAGGCCTTGGGGGGCAGTTGGACGCCACCAATATCGTCCTTCCCCTGCTATCGATCATCACCTCGATTAGCCGGGACCACACGGAGGTTTTGGGAGAGTCCCTTGAGGCAATCGCTTTTGAAAAGGCGGGGATCATCAAACCCCGCATTCCCGTTGTGATCGGCCCTCAAGCGCAATTTGCGCCTATCTTTCAAAAAGCTCGGGAAACAAACAGCCCATTAGAGGTGGCTGCGGTCCCCGGCGGCAGGGGATTCTACGATGAAGAGAACCGCGCGATCGCCGCCGCCGCGATCCCCATTCTTGAAAGATATTTTACTCTTCTCGAAGCAGCGAAAATCGACGGATTGAACGTAAGACCTCCTTGCCGGTTCGAAACCTGCCAAGGAGCGATTCTCGATGTCGCTCATAATCCCGAAGGATTTCGACGCTTGTTCGAAGCCCTCCGCCTGCATTTTCCCCAGCGCCCGCTCCGCGTGCTCCTCGGCTTATCGGAAGATAAAGAGATCGATCTTTGTTTGGGTATTGCCGCGGCGCAAGCCGTGCATATCCATTTGGTGCAGGCCGATTCAAAAAGGGCTGCAAGTGCAGAGCTTCTTGCCAGCCGTTTGCGCTATTTGGGCTATCCCTCTTTTTCGATAGAAAAAAGCATTTCGAGCGCCGTTAGACGAGCCGCTCGGGAGCAAGAGCTGCTCGTCGTCTGCGGCAGTTTTTTTATCATGCGAGCTTCTAAACGCGCAATCCTTGATCCGATCCCATAAACCAGAGGTCGATCTCTTCCTTGCTTGGGTAGCGGGCGTTGCTTTCGCTCAGCTCATTGACGGTAGCAAAGACGGCCTGAGTGGTTTTATACAGATCGTCAAAGGAGGCGGCTTCTAAATGGTTCATGTGCCCCTTGATCCGCCTTTTGAGATCTTCCGGCAAACGGTTGTACTGCCGCTGGGCATCTTTCGATTTATCATGGTAGAAAAGATCCGCCACTTCGATGAGTTCCATCACCTGTTCGGCGACCTCCGGGTTCATGGCCTCTTTTTCAGAAATTTCGTTAAAGGCATTTTGCAAATGTTGGAGCAGCTGGGCCAGGGACGCCGGAGAGATCTTTCCCTCGAGCACGGCATCCACCTTTTCTAAAAAGCGATGGGCAAGGGCCATGACTTGTTTGTTCTGCCAGGAAGGGCGCTGCGTTTGTTTTAAAAAAACCATATGTTTTTTGAGCGCATCCACCTCCTTAGCGAGAGTTTGGATATCCCCGGATTGGAGGGGCTTTCCCAAGTGGAGGGTTTCTTCTTGGATTTTATGAAACTCGTAATCAATGGATAGGGTATGGATCCGCCCATAGAGGCAGACGATATGTTCCTCTAAGGCGTTTAGGTCGGCAAGGTGTTGCCGGGCGAATAGACCCACTGTGTGGGCTTGGTTTTGCAGGACTCCCATCGAGGCGTGAGCCTCGTCGAGTTGGTGAAATAGGGTATGTAAGGTTTCTGGTTCGACGTCCGGTTGCTCTAATTTTTCCTCAATCGCTTGCACTTGCGCATATAATTTCTGACAACTCGAATAAATATTAATTTCCATATTTATTCCTTATTATATATTACTATCTTGTTGTCCATTTCTAATTATATAACGAATGGAATTGATTGGCAATCGGTATAATTTTTCTTGAGAAATAGCAAGAGATGAAAACAAAGTAAAGTAAAAAATTTACTTCACAAAAGCCGTTCGATGAAAAGCCCTTTCCTGTGAGGCAAAAATAGGCTTAAATTTCATATCATAAGATTGACATTTGTCGTTTTTGTGAAGCAAAAATAGGCTTAAATTTCATATCATAAGATTGACATTTGTCATTTTTGTGATTTAAAATAGGCCAAATTTAACCCAAAACAATGATTAAAGAGGGAAGGGAACCATGAAGTTTATAGGAAGAAAAAGGGAGATGGAAAGCCTAAACCTCTTGTTGAAGAAGAAATCAGCGAGCCTTGCTGTGATCAGAGGAAGGCGGCGCGTAGGAAAAAGCCGACTTATACAAGAATTCGTAAAAGACAAAAAAAGCTGGATATTTGCTGGACTTCCGCCTATTCCAGGCATAACAAAACAACGACAAATCGATGCTTTTTCTTCCCAGGTTTCTCAGAATTTAAAGATACCCTCAATGCAAGCCAAAGATTGGAATGAATATTTTGCGTTCTTGGGAAATCAAGCACAGGGACAAAAGATAGTCATTATCTTTGACGAAATCTCCTGGATGGGTTCAGAAGACCCAGACTTCTTAGGTCATCTGAAAAATGCATGGGATCTCCATTTTTCTGTAAATCCTGATCTCATCCTGATTTTATGTGGCTCCGTCTCAAGCTGGATAGAGAAAAATATTCTTAGAAGTACAGGCTTTGTAGGAAGAATTTCAATCGATATGCTACTAGAAGAACTATCCATTTCAGAAAGCCAAGAATTTTGGGGGCCCTCTAAAAATACGATCAGTCCCTATGAAAAATTTAAGGTCTTATCTGTAACAGGAGGCATCCCCAAATACCTTGAGGAAATTATTCCAGATCAAACCGCAGAAGAAAACATAAAAAGGCTATGTTTCCAATCAAATGGATTATTATTTCGCGAATACGATCAGATATTTTCAGATCTGTTTTCTAAAAAATCTCAAACATACAGCAAAATCATAAAAACATTAAATGAACAGCCTTTAACATTAGACGAAATTTGCAATTCTTTAAATATAAAAAAAAGCGGAGCTATTTCAGAATATTTACACAATCTTACATTAGCAGGATTTGTAGCCCAAGACGCAACTTGGGATTTAAAGAATAAAAATCCATCAAAGCTTAAGAAGTTTCGCCTCAGAGACAACTACATCAGGTTTTATCTGAAGTACATTGAGCCAAACAAGGAAAAAATTACCAAGAATCTTTTTGCACCCGGATCATCTTTCCAATTGCCTGGATGGGAATCGATCATGGGTTTGCAGTTTGAAAACCTAGTAATAAATAACATTAAAGAGCTCTGCAAGATTCTAAAAATTGAAACTCAAGAAATAGTCACTGCAGGTCCTTTTTTCCAAAGAACTACAAAAAGACAAAAAGGATGCCAGATCGATCTTCTGATCCAAACTCGACACTGCAACCTATATCTCTGTGAAATTAAATTCAGAACAAAAGAAATTGACGCCGCTGTTATAGGAGAGATTGAAAAAAAAATAAAAAACATTTCAATCCCCAAAAGTTATTCTATTAGACCAGTTCTTATTCATGTTAACGGGGTCAGTCAAAGTGTTTTAGAAAACGAAACATTCAGCTATATCGTAGATTTTTCTAACTTCTTAACTTCATAATTTCAACGACAGTCTCTAAGCTGGAGCAGCGAGGAAATGAATCAGCTTTTGGAGAGAGGAGACCTGGTCTGCGGCGTGTTTCATCATTGCCTGGATGCTCCCTTTTTTGCCTTCGACAAGGGTAAATTTCTTATCCTGCTCTTCTCCAAATGCTTGCGTTTCGGCAAGGCGGCTGACGTTGTGGATGTTCTCTTGGAGGGCGCCCCCCTGCTGGTAGTTGAAGCGGTAGCGCATCAAACCCCGGGTCTCCTTGCCGCTCATTAAGAATTCTTGAACGTTCTCGGGGAAGTCCGATAGGCTATAGCCGAGCTGCTTGACCAGTTGGACGAGGTCATGGTCGATCTCTTTCGGATCGACGTCGATTTGCTGCTGGGTCAGCCGTTGATAGAGGAATTCCTCGGCCATGTATTGGCAGAGTAGAACGACGTGCACATAATGAAGCCGAAGCTCTTTAGGAGGCAGAGTTGCCTGAAAGCTCAGCTCTGTTTTTAACCGGCATAGATAGTTATTCTGAAGATTTTCAAATCCTCTTTGAATCTCAAGCGGCAGAGCGGGTTGGCTCAAAAAATGAGCGAACTGAGTCTGGATGTTATCCAGCGTCTCAGAAAAAGGGTTAGGGCGCTGAGCGTGCGGGATCAAGGAGATCTTTTCCGCTTCTTTTAATAAGGAGCGCTTCAGGTTTCCGATCATCCGCTCTGTTTGTGTTTGCTCCTCGATCCATTTAGCGCCCACTGCGGAGTCGTTTGTCCGGATGTGGATCCGCAGTTGTTGGCAGGCGAGCAAAATCTCTGCGAGATAATCCAGAGCGGCGCGGATCAAGAATTCTGGAGATGGACTCTCTTCCGCTGCCATCCAGGAGTAAGCAGCCGCCAGAAAACCTTCCGCTGAAGAGAGAGGGGCTTTCGGTCTTTTCTCGGCGAGGGAGACCAGGTCCCTAGAGAGGATTTCGCCCAGATTTGTGTGGAGGATGGCGGTTCTCGCTTTCTGGGCGAGGGGAAAATGCCCGAATCGACACCGTTGTAATAGAAGAGGGAGTTGATGTGTGTTTGCCTGCTTCATCTCTTTTTCATCGTTAAAAGCGCGGGTTTTGCGCAGCTGGGCCACGAGCAATTGTTCGGTGAGGAGGGTTCCATGGTTGATGAGATTCACAATGAAGCTGAACAGCTCCTCTTTAGTGAGAGGATTCTTTAACAGGCGCTCGAAGCGTGCCGTTTCGCTGAGCAGATCTTCCAAGTGATCTTGACTATTTTTAAGGGCTGCTTGGGTTCCCAAAGCTTTGCCGACCTGCATCAAAGGCTTAGAACAGCAATGCAGCTCTTTTCTTAAAAAGGTTAGCGTGTCTACAAAAGAAAAGGCGGGCTCTTTGCTCATCGAGGTAGATGCGGCAGAAGTTGTCGAAACTGGGGAAGCAGGAAGGGGTTCAGAGGGCTGAAAGGGCGTTTTTTCCGGCAAGGGGCTTGGAGCCTGTTTTTTTTGTTTGCTCTTCACCATGGGCTGGAGAGGAGAAGAGGGCGGCGGCAGGGAAAGATGGGAAGAAAGCTCGCGGCACGTTTCGAGGGGGCCTAAAATGGCATTCTGGTAGAGCGAATGAGTTTCAGCGTAAAATCGCTCATAGAATACAAAATCGCCCCGTTGTTTTAAGACCGAAGGGTCGCTCCTAAAGAGCTCTCCCACTTTTTTGATCATATCGGGTTCTTTTAGCTGTTTCTTAAAGGTGTCGATCTCTTTAAAAAGGAGCTGAGAGAATTGCGCGGTGCTGATATAATGGTCCGGAAGTTCTCTAATCTTGTCCAGATTGCCCAGGTGAAAGAAGAGAGCGAAATCTTGCAAAAGCGCGCAGGTTTCCTGAAGCTTCTTGCTTTTTTCGATCACCCATGTTTCGATCTCCTCATTTTTTGCGAGAAAATCATCGAAAATGGATCTGTTCTTTTCGATAAAGGGAAAAGACTGGGAGATCCCCATGTCTGCATGGCAGATTTTAAAAATGCCATCCGACATGAGCAGGGGTAAATAAACTTTAACGAGATCGCAGTCCTGCATATCTGCATAAAAAGAAGTGAATTCGCGGTTTGCACGTAAAAAATCCAGAATCAATTTACGAAAGGCATTGGACAAGTCGCACCGGCGTTGGTGGCTCAGCGCAGGGTTGTTTTTTAAAATTCGTGCATTCTGAAGGTTATACTGATTAAATACCTTAGCAATAGATCCCTCTCGTTCATGCTTTTCCAATCTCGCGAGTAAACTGTCGTCATCTATGGAATAGATCAAATACTGTATCGCACGGGCTGCATAATAGTAGCTTAGTGCTGCAGCGCGCAAAAGATCGCTTTGATGGGGAGTTTCCGGAAGATGAAGAAGAGCTGCGGGCGACAGGAGCAATAGATCTCTCCTCCCCAATTCGAAAAAAAATTGAATTCTCTTCAGTTCCAATTGTCGGCTTTCTTCTTGGGTTTGAACAAAGACGGGGAGCAGTTTATTTTGGATGAGTTGAATTAAGCTCGAAAATGTGTGTTGGCTGTATAGAATAGAAAATGCGTGATAAAGTTCTCGGATTAACTCTAGCCCCCCATCGCGAGGCGAAGCGAGTTGACAGATGTTGATGAGGACATCTTGTATGATTGCCTTTATCGGAATCCATTTTAAATACACCGCTGCCAAGAGTTTTAAACTCTCTTGAAAAATCCCTAAATCGGGATTGTTCCCTCCCTCCGCTGATTCTGTTTGAGGCGGGTCTATGAGGGTGGTGTTTGAAACTAAGGAAAAAAAAGCGGATGTGCGAATGGGTAAAGTTGCCATAGGATGTATCCTTTTCGAAAGAGTGGTAAATTTATACCAAAAGCGGGCTTAAAAGAACCAGAGTATTTTTACTGAAAAGGTTTGAGACAACCTATAGACTGCACGAGTATAACAGATGAGATCAACGCAGTCTTTTAAACCGTTTTAAGCCGGAACAGCGAGGAAGTGAATCAGCTTTTCAAGAGCGAAGACATGGTCCGCAACTTGTTTCATCATCGCCTGGACGCTCCCTTTTTTGCCTTCGACAAGGGTAAATTGCTCATCTTGCTTTTCTTCAAATGCCTGCGTCTCGGCAAGGCGGCTGACATTGTGGATATTTTCTTGGAGCGGGCCATTTTGCTGGTAGCTAAAGCGGTAGCGCATCAAAGCGCGTATCTCCTTGCCGCTCTTTAGGAAATCTTGAACTTCTTTAGGGAAGTCTTTCAACCCACGGCCCAGTTTGTTGACGAGCTGCACGAGATCGTGGTCGATTTCTGCCGGATCGACTTCCTTGTCGTTGAGAGCGAGCAGTTGGTAGAGAAACTCCTCGGCGATGTATTGCGTGAGCAGCAGCACATGGCAATAATGGAGGCGGAGCTCCTTCGGAGGCAGATCTGCATGAAAATGGAGTTCCGTTTTTAGCCTGCATAAGTAGTTATATTGCAGATTTTCAAAACCTCTTCGAATCTCAAGCGGCAGAGCCGGATCGCTCAAGAAATGGGCAAAATGCGCCTGCATGCTAGCTAGGGATGCGGAAAATGCGTTTGTCTGCCGGAGGTGGGGGCTAAAGGAGATATTTTCTGCTTCTTTTAGCAATTTGCGCTTGAAGCTGGCAATCCGCTGCGTTGTTTGCTTTTGCTCTTCCATCCAGATTTTCCCCACTTCAGGGTCATCCGTCTGCAAGTGGAGCTGCAATTCTTGGCAAGTGAATAAAATGTCTGCGACATAATCGAGGCTAGCGTGGATGAGGAGATCTGGTGGCTGCGCCGGTTCTGCGCGCATCCAAGCGTAGGCGGCAGCGAGCAGCCCCTTGGCGCAAGAGAGCGGCGACGCAGGGTTTTCTTCGGCAAGTGCGACGAGATCCCTAGATAGGATTTCCCCTATGTTGGTTTTCAGAATTGCCGTTCGCGCTTTCTGCGAGAGGAGAAAATGTCCAAAATGGCACCGGTTTAACAGCAAGGGGAGTTGATGGGTGACCGCCTCTACCATCGCTTTCTTATCTTTAAAAGAGTGGGTTTTGCGGAGCAAGGCTGTTAGCAGTTGTTCTGTCAGCAGGGTCCCCTGGTTGATGAAATGGACAATGGCGCTGAAAAGCTGCTCTTTGGCGAGGGGATGTTTTAAAAGGCGTGTAAAACGCGCTGCTTCGCTGAGCAGATCCTCAAGATGATCTTGGCTATTTTTAAGAGCCTCTTTAACCCCTAAGGCTTTGCTGACTTTCATTAAGGAAGGGGACAAGCAAGAGAGTTCTTTTCTTAAGAAGCTTAAGGTTTCCATGAGAGAGAGTTCCGGCTTGCTCCTCGTATCGCCTGTTAAGGGAGCGGGAGGGACAATATGCAGAGGATCGGGTTCTGGAGGGGAGTGAGCGGTCGTTTGAGATCGGTTCTTTGGTAGTTCTGTCGTTTTTTTTCTTTCCTTTTGTGTAGCGGGAAGGAGAGCGGAGGGCGGGGGCGGCAAAGGAAGATGGCAAGAAAGTTGACGGCATGCATGAAGAGGTTGTCTAAGGGCATATTGGCAAAGAGTGTGTGTATGTGCATAAAATTGTTCAAAGATCGCAAGGAGTGTGCGCTGTTTTAAGACAGAGGGATTGCTTTTAAAGAGCTCCACTGCTTTTTTTGCCATGTCGAGTTCTTTCATCTGCTCCTTGAATGTTCCGATCTCTTTAGAAAGGAGCTCGGAGAATTGGGTAGAGCTGATATGGGTTTCGGGAAGCGCTTTAATCTGATCTAGATTGCCTATTTGGATGAAGAGAGCAAAATCTTGTAGAAATGCAAAGGTTTTCTGAAGCGATTTGCTTTTTTCGGCTACCCATGCCGTCAACTCTTCCACTCTAGGAATGAAGTCGTCGTAGATCGCTCGATTTTTTTCTACGAACTCAAAGGAGGCGCACGCATGTATTTTTTCGTCGCAAATGGTTAATACAGGGGCAGCGGTTAAAGGCTCCAAGTAAAAATGAAAAAGATCGCTAGAGTTGAGATGTTTAAAAAAATTAATAAATTCTAGACTCTCGGGTGTATAGGCCCTGAGCCGTTTGCTAAATGCGTAAAATAAATCCTTTCTGCGTTGGGTGCTGAGAATCGGATTTTTTTGTAGGATTTCCCAGGTTTCCCGATGAAAACGATTCAGCTCCTCTTCACAGCTACGTTCTAGATGCTGTTTCGTCTTTGTCTGGAAAGTATCCGAGTTTAGATCGATTGATCGAAACAAACGATCGATCGCATGGGCTAGATAATAGTAACTCTTTACTGCAGCTCTTGCAAGGTCATGGGGATTTGGAACATGTTCAGGATTCAAAATGGATGCAAGGGGTAGAAGCATGAGATCTTTTCTCCCCGTTTTAAGCGCTTTTAATAGCGCATTTAAAAAATGAAGATAGTCGAGATCCGTCGGGTTTTTTGGATCGAGAAAGGGAATGAGTTTGTCTTGAATGAATAGAACTAAGTGTTTAAAGCCGCTCTGGATATCTTCAGAAGAGAGGATCCGATACAGTTCGCCAACTAATGGGGATCTCCCTTTTTTATCTTTGGGCGATACGTCTTGGCAGAATGAAATAAGCTCGCTTTGCATCAATGTCTCGATCGGAATCCATATTAAAAATGTCCCTTGCCAAGTTTTCCCATACTCTTCAAATCCTTCTAGATCGGGATCCCTGTATCCGGGATGAGGCGCAACTTCTTCTGCTGGTGGAACAGCTGCTGGATTACTTAAAAAAGAGCCCGAAGGAGGTAAGGGTGAAATGCTCATAGTCTCTAAAGACTCCTATCTTTCAATGTTCGGAAAGCATATCGATGAGTTTGTGCAGGGCGGAGACATGTTGGGCGATGTGCTGCATCATGGCTTGGATGCTTCCCTTTTTGCCTTCGACGAGGGTAAATTTCGCATCCTGTTCTTCTCCAAAAACTTGCGTTTCGGCAAGGCGGCTGACGTTGTGGACATTTTCTTGGAGCGCCCCCCCTTGCTGGTAGCTAAAGCGGTAGCGCATCAAGGCACGTATCTCCTTGCCGCTCCTTAAGAAATCTTGAACTTCTTTAGGGAAATCCTTGAGGGAATGACCTAGGTGTGCAGCGAGCTGAACGAGGTCGTGGTCGATCTCTGCCGGATCGACTTCTTTGTCGTTAAGAGCGAGCAGTTGGTAGAGAAACTCCTCGGCCATATATTGCGTGAGCAGCAGGACGCGGCTATAATGCAGGCGGATCTCCTTAGGGGGAAGATCTGCATGAAAATGGAGTTCTGTCTTTAATCGGCACAAGTAGTTGTGCTGCAGGTTTTCAAATCCCCTGCGAATCTCAAGCGGAAGCGTCGGATCGCTCAAGACATGAGCGAAGTGCGCCTGGAGGCTATCGAGTTGTGCAGAAAATAGACCTGCCTGCTGAGGCTGAGGATTAAACGAGATCTGCTCTGCTTCTTTTAATAAGCGGCGCTTGAAGCTTGCGATCCGCAGCGTCGTTTGTTTTTGTTCTTCCATCGAGATCTTACCCACTTCAGGGTCGTTCGTCTGAATGTGAATCTGCAATTCTTGGCAGGTCGATAAGATATCGGCGAGGTAGTCGAGGCAGGAGCGGATCAATAGGTCTGAGGGGGGGATCCCTTCTGCACGCATCCAAGAATAGGCGGCGGCGAGCAGCCCTTTTGCGGAAGAGAGGGGGTCAGGGGGTCTTTGTTCTGTCAGCGAGACTAGATCTCTAGATAGAATTTCGCCCAGATTGGTTTGCAGGATGGTGTTTCTCGCTTGCTGTGAAAGGGGAAAATGTCCGAAATGGCAGCGGTTTAAAAGAAGGGGTAGCTGGTGGGTCACCGCCTCTGTCATCGCCTTCTTGTCTTTAAAAGCCTGCGTTTTGCGCAGTTTGGCCGTGAGAAGTTGTTCTATGAGCAGGGTCCCATGGTTGATGAAATGGACAAGGGTGCTGAACAACTGCTCTTTAACAAGAGGTTTTTTTAAAAGGCGCGCAAAGCGGCCCGCCTCGCCGAGTAGATCGTCAAGATGATCTTGGCTATTTTTGAGAGCTTCTTTAAATCCCAAGGCTTTGCTGGCTTTCATTAAAGCAGCGGAAGAGCAAGAGAGCTCTTGTCTTAAGAGGGTGAAGGTTCCCATCAGAGAGGGCTGCTGTGGTTCTAGGCTCTTTTTGCCTGTCGCTGCAGAAGGAATAGAGAGGGATTGAGAAGGGAGTTCTTGAGCGGCATCAGGAGAGATGGTGAGGGTCTCTTGTTTTTTTGGGGATTGTCTTTTTTCTTTTTTAGCGGGGGGAGCGAACGGAGAAGGAGGCGGCGGCAGGGGGAGATGGCCGGAGAGCTGACGGCATGTTCCGAGAATCCCCGAAGCCGCATGCTGGCATAGCGAATGGGTGCTTGCATAAAATTGCTCATAGATCGTAAAGATTTGCCGCTGTTTCAAGACTAAGGGGTTGCTGCCGAAAAGAGCCACTGTTTTTTTTGCCATATCGAGCTCTTTCATCTGCCCCTTGAATGAGTGGATCTCTTTAGAAAGCAGGGCGAAAAATTGGGCGGAGCTGATGTAATTCGGAGGCAGTTCTGAGATTTTATCGAGATTGCCCAAATGGATAAAGAGGGCAAAGTCTTGCATAAGCGCAGCTGTTTCCTGAAGGGATTTGCTCTTTTCGGCGATCCATCCTACCATTTCTTCAAAATTAGGGATGCAATCGTCGTAGATGGCTCTGTTTTTTTCTACGAAGTCGAAAGAGGCGCAGGTGCTTATCCTCAAATCGCAGATGGTGTTCGCCTGCTCTGAAGTCAGTAGAGGTAAGTACATATGGACAAGATCGCTGTCAAGAACATGCGTATAAAAATGGATGAACTCGACGTTCTCGCGCGTAAAATCTGTAGCCAATTTCCGAAAGGCAGAATGCAAATCCTTTTTTCGTTGGAGGCTGATTGCCGGATTATTATTTAGGGCTTTTGCATTCTCAATATTAAAGTGATTCACTACTTGAAAAGTGAGGCCATTTTGGTGGACCTTTAATCTTGTGGCAAAACTAGCCATCTCTATTGATTTCAATAAACGCTGTGTTACGTGCGCTAGATAGATGTAGCTTTTTACAGCCGCTCGCTTTAGGGCATGTTGATCGGCTGTCGTCTGTACGAGGCCTAAAAAATCGGCGGGAGGGAGAAGCAAAAGATCTTCTCTTCCTGTTTCCAACATGAACACCATGTAACACATCTGCAGGATGATTGAGGCATCCTCTTGTTTTTTTTCATCGAGAGAGGGGATGAGTTTGTCGGTGATGAATGCAATTAAAGATGCCGCTGAGTGTTGGCTATGTAGAGTAGAAAATCTTTTATACAATTCTCTGATTAAGGCTTCCCCTTGATCTGCAGGCGAAATCCTTTCGCATATGGTAGAGAGCTGGGTCTGCATGATCGTTTCCGTAGGAATCCATTTTAGATAGAGTTCTCTAAGGGTTGCTGCATATTGTGCAAATTTGTCTCGATCAGGATCTGAGGATCCGGGAGAAACCGTTACCGTTACACCCTCTTCGGATGGGGTTGTTGTAGGAAGGGATCTCGGGACGAGCAAAACTGGATTAGATCCTATTGGTGGTAGACTCATAATTAACTACTCCTAATGATTTTTTAAAAAGATTTTAGCAGTTATTTTAATTATTTAAAAGAAGTATAATGTTTTCTATTATTGTTTAGTTCTAAAAATGCTATTTTTAAATAATTTTTTGAATAAAAAGGAGAGAAGGGGATCGGGGGGTAGAGAGCCACTGATGGTGGCAAATTTGTAAATCCTTGCAGTTTAAACTGTTGCAGAATTCCAACAAGATCTGCTGTTCTTCAAAGCCCTCAGGGTGTCCCGGGTAACACATGATGCTGATTGCTCCGCCGGGAGCGACGAGTTTCAGGCCTTGTTTCAAACTGGCCAGAGTCGAGGAAGTGGTCGTTTTGATTTTTTTATCGCTCCCGGGAAGATACCCTAAGTTATAGACGATCAATCGAATCGGGGTTTCCGCGGCCAGGGGAGGGAACTTTTCATGGGATTGCAAATAGAGATGCACGCGATCCGCTTGTTCTGGATGAAGATCGTGTGCAAGCCGCGCGCGCGTTTGATCTAAAGCGCGCTGCTGCACATCGAGGGCGAGTACGCCCCCTTCTGTTTTACCGAGAACGCATTTTGCCAGCGCGAGGGTGTCGTGCCCATTGCCGCAGGTGGCATCGATCACCCAGTCTCCTTGCCTTAAAAGCGCTTTCCAATACCGGTGCGCGAGGTCGAGATGGGAAGAAAAAAGAGGGAAATTCATAGTAGTACCCAAACAAAAAAGTTTTTGGTGTTTCCGCTGCGTCAAAGCCCCGGGGTTGAAGTCCCGCAAAAGGGGTTGTATTGGGTTTAATACTACCCCTTTTGCGGGACTTCAACCCCGGGAGCTTTCACGTCAGCCGAAACACCAAAAACTTTTCTGTTTGGGTACTAGATATTTGAGTTGAGTGAAATGACCAAATAAATATAACATAGATCCCATTAAGTTCACCTAACATTTGGGGTATTAGCTCAGTTGGTTAGAGCGCCACGTTGACATCGTGGAGGTCAGCTGTTCGAGTCAGCTATATCCCAACCGATTATAAAATAGATGGATGAATCATTAACAGCCTTGCGTCGGACAGCTGGGCAAGTCATGGCCGCAGCGGTCTTAGAGCTGTTTCCCGGAACGCTTCTGGTCCAGGGTCAGGACACCTCTCTAGGATTTCACTACGATTTTATTTTTCCCTTCCCTTTCCAACAGGAGATGTTAACGCTCATCGAAGAGCGGATGCGCGGCATGATTAAGGAAGGGCGCCCTTTAAAAATGCTTGAGATGATGCCGGCCAATGCTGCCGCTTTTTTAGAGCACCGGGGACAGCCCAGGCGGGCAAAGGCTGCTCGAGCGATCAAAAATCCCCTCGTCCAATTGGTGCAAATCGAGAACTTCATCGATCTATGCATCGACCCCTGTATGGCTCAACTCGAGAGGATCGCCGCCTTTAAGTTACACCCTTTTTTAGAAAAGGGAGAAGCGACCCGACTGAGCGGCGCCGCATTTTTCGATAAACAGGCATTAAAACATTTTCTCAAACGCTTAGAAGAGCATGCGGGCAGAGATCACGTTCGCCTAGGGGAGCAGTTGAATTTATTCAGCGCCAGTCCCGAATCGGGGTGGATTTGGCACCCCAAAGGGGAAGCGTTGCGCGCGCGCCTGCTCGCTTTGTGGCATCGAGAGCACACTAAACAGCAGTTCCAGTTTTTTTCCAGGGCCTCTATCCAGTCCCTTCCCTATTCCCTTTTTTCCCGTTTTCCACGCCTCGCCGAATATGGATATCTCCGCCAACCGTCCGATGCTCAGTCGGGGATGTTCCAAACAGATTTTTACTTAAGCGATCGGGCCTATATCCTTTGCTCTGAGGCTCAGCTTCTTGAAGAGTGTATTTCTTCCTTGCAATTCATGATTAAAATCTCTAAAATCCTTAGCTTTGAGAGCAGGCTCGTCTTAGGCGCTAAGGAGGCGGTGTTTGTTCAAGCTTTGGAGAAGTGCCAGGTCGACTATGATTGCGATCTGAACAGACAGAGTCCGGGCGTAGAACTGCGCATAAAGGATGCTTTGGGTCGGGAATGGTTGGGCTCCACCCTAAGAGTGGAAAAAGACCGCTCGGGAGAGAGACTGCTCATCCGCTCGACGTTTAGCTCGTTGGAGCGGATCATCGCGCTTCTCATCGAGCAGCATGCGGGGTTGTTCCCTTTGTGGCTTGCACCGGAGCAGATCCGGATTCTCGCCGTCGCGAGTCCGCATCGAGGCTATGCGGAACGGGTCAAAGAGGTTCTCCAAGGGCTGGGGTGGCGTTTAACGCTCGACGAGCGCAGCGCACGGTTAGGGGAAAGGGTGCATGATGCCCTGCGAGAGAAAATTCCTTATTGCGCCGTGATCGGAGATCGGGAGCAAAAAGAGGGGACGGTGGCGATAAGAGCCTATGGTTCCGCCCAGGAAGAGATCGTAAAAGTGGACGAATTAACATGTTTTACAGGGAACAGGAAGTTAGACTTTGAGAATTAACAGAGAAATTCGCGCAGCGAAAGTCCGCGTCATCGATAAAGATGGCGGTCAAGTCGGAGTGTTGATGATAGGGGAGGCGATTGCTAGAGCTGAGCAAGCGGGGTTGGATCTCGTGGAGATTGCACCGGGTGCAGAACCCCCTGTCTGCAAGATTATCGATTACGGAAAGTTTCGATATCAAATGACGAAGAAAGAAAAGGAAAGTAAAAAATCCCAACACCAGGTCAAAGTAAAAGAGGTCAAGGTAAAGCCTAACACCGATGAGCACGACTTGCAGGTGAAATTGCGCCATGCGCGCGATTTCATCGGTAAAGGAAACAAAGTGCGCCTGACTTGCGTGTTTCGGGGAAGAGAGATGCAACACCCGGAATTCGGCATGAGAGTCGTGCAGCGGATGTGCGAAGAACTTGCCGACGTGGGAACTGCTGAAAGCCCTCCTAAAATGATGGGCCGCAGTTTATCAGTTGTTTTAGCGCCGGGCGCCAAGAAAAAAAAGGGGAGTGAACATGCCGAAAGCGAAAACGCGGAAAGCCGTAAAGGCCAGATTTAAGGTGACAGGAACGGGGAAACTCGTGCGCCAACATCCAGGGCGCCGTCACATTTTGACAAAGAAGTCCTCTAAGCGCAAAAGACAGCTTAGAAGGCCTGCTCTTGTAGATAAAGGACAAACTAAAATGTACGCGCACCTCATGGGCGTGGCGTAAATCAATGGGGAGAAAATAGATCATGGTTAGAGTCACAAACGCTGTGGCAGCCCATCGCAAAAGAAAGCGTCTGCTCAAGCTCGCGAAAGGCTTTGTGGGAGATCGCAAAAATCACCTGCGCCTATCGAAAGATGCGGTGATGTCGGCGATGGCGTTTAATTACCGCCACAGGAAACAAAAAAAGAGAGATTTCCGCAAACTTTGGGTGATCCGTTTAGGTGTCGCCTCTAAAATCAATGGGATCTCCTACAGCAAGCTGATCAACGGCCTAAAAAAGGCCGGATGCATGCTGAATCGCAAAATGTTGTCCGATATGGCTATCCGCGATCCGAGCAGCTTTGCTGCCATCGCCGGAAAGGCCAAACAAGCCCTAGCGTAGCAGGGGAGCCCACATTCTTGTGGGCTTTTGTATAAGGAGATGACTGTGGAAGAAAGAGTCTCTACCCTTCGCCATCAATTCCAGGGCGCCCTTAAGAACGTCAAACAAGCCAAAGACGTCGAACAGCTCAAAGTGCAGTATTTGGGCAAAAAAGGCCCAATCCAAGATCTGATGATGCAGCTACGCGATTGTTCGCCCGATCAAAGACCTCAATTAGGGCAAGCGATCAATGCCCTTAAAGAAGAGATCGCCCTTCTTTGCGACGAAGCCCTTGCCGGACTGCTCGCTGTGGAGCAAGAAAAGCGTCTGTTGGAAGAGAAGATCGATGTTACCCTTCCCGGCAGACAGCGCTTCCTCGCCCGCAAGCATCCTGTCCGCCGCGTCATGGATGAGATCTTAGATATCTTGGTCGGGATGGGCTTTTCCATTCAGGATGGCCCTGATATCGAGAGCGACTATTACTGTTTCGAAGGGCTTAATTATCCCAAGGATCACCCTGCAAGAGACATGCAGGATACCTTCTATATCTCTTCCGATCTTCTCCTCCGCTCCCATACCTCTAATGTTCAGCTCCGCGTCATGGAATCCACCCCTCCGCCGATCCGGATCGTCTCTCCGGGCACCGTGTATCGCAATGAAACCATCAGCGCGCGCTCCCACGTCTTTTTCCATCAGGTCGAAGGCCTTTATGTCGATAAACAGGTCTCCTTTGCGGATCTGCTCGCTACCTTAAATGAGTTTTTGAAAAAACTATTCCACCAGGATATCAAGACCCGTTTCCGCCCCAGTTTTTTTCCGTTCGTGGAACCCGGTCTTGAAGTGGATATTGCGTGCACCTCTTGCCAAGGCGCCGGCTGTTCCTTATGCAAACATTCCGGGTGGCTGGAACTGCTCGGAGCGGGCATGGTGCATCCCGAAGTGCTGAAGAATGGCGGCATCGATCCCGAACTCTATTCCGGCTATGCGTGGGGCTTGGGAGTGGAAAGATTGGCGCTTCTCCGCTATGGCATTAAGGACATCCGCCTGTTTACTGAAAATGACCTGCGGCTCCTATCCCAGTTTTAGATTGAATTAATTGACCTGAAGAAATAAAATCTCCACAACATCTTGCGGAAGAGTGGCAGAGTGGCCTATTGCGGCTGTCTTGAAAACAGCAGTCGGGCAACCGACCGTGGGTTCGAATCCTACCTCTTCCGCCATCTTAACCAATTCGAACCCTTGGTCTCTTCATCAAGAAGAGCAAGGCTTTGGATGTTCGTATGGGCCACATAATACGATCGGTTTTCAATGATCTTCCCATTTTCCACAACGCATTCCTAAAGATTTGCAAAATACAGTAATTTATCGGTCGATTTCAAATTAAACGTTCTGCCACCAACAGCTGAGTCTGAATTATTGGACTTTTTAGATGAGGAACGATATACAGATATATATCTCATGTCGTTGAGTATTGAGTTGGAGATTTTCGTAGGATGAAAAATAAATTACCCGAAGTGCGAAGGATGCCAAAAGTTCGGGGAAAGATTAAATTCATTGATCTCTTCTGTGGAATAGGAGGATTTCGGATAGCCGCTGAAAAAGTGCTTAAGGAAATAGGAATGAAATCATCGTGTGTTTTTTCAAGCGACATTGACCTCGATGCTCAGAAGATCTATCAGACAAATTTTGAAGAAGTCCCTGCTGGTGATATTACAGCTATTCACGAATCATCTATACCAGATCACGATATTCTTTTTGCAGGGTTTCCCTGCCAATCCTTTAGCATCTGTGGAAAAATGAAGGGTTTTGAAGATGTCAGAGGCACTCTTTTTTTTCATATTGCAAGAATTCTAAAAGAAAAAAAACCACGAGCTTTTGTTCTAGAAAATGTAAAGATGCTTATTAATCACGATAAGGGTAGGACCCTAGAAACTATTCTTAATATCCTCTCTGGTTTAGGTTACAATATTTGGCATCAAGTATTAAACGCTCTGAATTTTGGACTTCCTCAGAATAGAGAGCGGATATTTATTGTGGGGACTAGGATGCCTCATTGCTTTTCTTACACGCAGCATAAAGTGTCTATGCGACCCTTAACTAAAGTTTTGGAAAAAAATGTCGAAGAAAGATATTTTGCCTCTTCACAAATCAGAGAAAACAGGCAAGTTGCATATAGAGGCCCTAAGCATGTCGACCCGATGATTTGGCATGAAAATAAAAGCGGGAATATTAGCGCATACCCTTACTCATGCGCAATGCGGGCGGGTGCTTCATATAATTACCTCCTAGTAAATGGAGAAAGAAGGTTAACGGAAAGGGAAATGCTTAGACTTCAAGGGTTTCCAGACTCTTATAAGGTTGTTGGCACGTATTCAACGATGAGAAAGCTAGCAGGAAACTCTCTTCCGGTCCCCTGTGCAGCCTCTGTTATTAAAAATTTAATCATGTCTGTTTTTATTAATTAGTTTTTTATTTTTCTGTTATATTTAGACTTGTTATAATATGCAGAAAATTATGAAAGAAAAATTCCCAAAACTAAAGAATATTGAGAAAAATCTTCCTCCCCATCGTTTAAATGAATTCTCCAATAATTTTGCTGTTAAAATTGGAAAACAGATCACATATTTATTGGCGACAAAATCAACACCTTCAGTAGAGGGGCCAGAATGGGAAAGCATTTTTGCTAACGCAATTGGGGCTCAATGGGTACCATCGAATGTGGGGCTAGATGATGTTGTCCTTAAAAATTGTGCATGGGGGGCAAAATCAGTCAAGCACAGGTTTCCATGGACGGTTAAACAGATCCGTTTAATTTGTGGTCGTAACTCACCAATGTATTCATTTGGATCGACACTTGATAAAAATAGTCCACCGCAGAATTTAGGGGATGAAATCTTATCTATCTGGAACACTAGAGTAGACCAGATCAGATACAAATACGAGCATGCGCGAACAGTGGTTCTCATTAAGTCTAGTGATTTACTAAAACTTACCATTTTCGAGCTTGAGTTGCATAGATTTGATCCAAGGCAAGTAGAATGGACATGGAACAAACGTGGCAATTTGGAGGGAAAAATGAAAGGTTCCCACAAATTCACATGGCAACCGCATGGTAGCCAGTTTACGATCAAAGAGGATGTTCCTGCTAAGAAATTATGCCTTCGGTTAAAATTCACGTCGAAAATAAATGAAGAGCACATTCTAAGTTCTATAGGGTTTGATGAGACATGGATAGAAATCCTCTAAGCTAGAGTTCTTATGGTTGATACTTTTTCATGTGAAGACAGAAGTCGCATTATGTCTCGAGTAAAGGGTAAACACACCAGTATAGAAGTATCGATCAGAAAAGTTCTTTATTCCTGTGGATATAGATTTCGACTTCACTCGAAGGTTCTTCCTGGGAAGCCTGATATTATTCTCAATAAGTATAAATGTGTCATTTTTTTAAATGGATGTTTATGGCATGGGCATGAATGTCATAACTGTCGATACCCAACTACAAATACTTTATATTGGCGAACGAAGATTCAAAATAACAAAACAAGAGATGTGAAGAACCATCAAGCTATTTTGGATCTGAGATTCAGGGTTTTAGTGGTTTGGGGATGTGCTCTGTCTGGAAAATTTAGAATACCAAAGGATGAATTAATGTCGTTAATCAATCAATGGATTATTTCTCCAAATGAAAGATATAAAAGTATCCAGGGAATCCAAAGAATATGAGAAGAATAAATAACTCTGAGCCATTGATTTTTACTGCAAGTCACTTTTTTAAGTACGCTGCCCTGCCTGTTTGGATCTGGTATGATCTATTTGGCGACCAATCCAAAAAAGAAAAAATTTCAGAATTCACTCTTAAGCTTATGGAGAGTGGCGTCTTACATGAAGATGAATATATTGCCGGTCTAGAGGTCTCAAAAGTAGAGGCTGTAAAGGCTGAAGAAGCTCTCCAAGCTACAATCGCATTGATGCGCCAAGGGGCGAGGTTAATTTATCAAGGCTGCATCCAAATTGAACATGAAGGAGTAATCTATAGAGGTCGACCTGACTTGCTAGAAAAACGAGATGGGAAGTCCATATTCGGTGACTGGTATTACGCGCCGATTGAGATTAAATGGTCATCCAAAGCAAAAAAGCTCCATAAACAGCAGCTTACCCTTTATTCCATTATCCTTCAGGGGCTTCAGGGATATTTTCCTAAAGAGGTAGGGATCATCAATCGCCATCACGACAGGCTTCCTTTGACCCTTGATGAAAATGACATTTCTAAGACTCAATCGCTGATGGAGCGGATTGTGGATGTGATGAAGGGTGAAAAACCAGAAGTCACAATAACAAGCAAGTCAAAGGATAGTCCGTGGTTCAAAGTTGCACTTGGAGAGGCCGAAGAGAGGCAAGACATCGCTTTGATTTACAGGCTCGATTCAAGAAGTCTAGGTGCTCTTAGAAAAGAAAGGATTCGTACGTTACAAGAGATGGTTGTAGCTAACCTAGACGCACTACCAAAAATTCCCTATGCCTCACCAGAAACCCTGCATAAGGCGCAACTTCAAGCCAAAGCTCTCCTTGAAAAGCAAGTCATACAGATTGGCGAAATAGATGGGCTCCCTGAAACGTCTTTGAAGCTTTATTTCGACATTGAGGGTGATCCTCTTCTCGATATAGATTATCTATTTGGTATCTGGGTGAGCGGTGATTCAAAACAGCAATATGCAAAGGCGCAGAACGTTCAGTTTTGCGAGGATGAGAAATACTTTGTTTACTTCCTTGCAAAGCAGCCCGAAGAGGAAGAAGCCATGTGGCAAGCTTTTTTGGAGTGGATCGCTTGCTTACCGAAAGAATATACCGTCTATCATTATGCTAACTATGAGAAGTCTCACTTAGAGTCATTAGCAAAAGAGTACGGGGGAACTTCAGCTCTTGAACAGTTCCAAAGCCAGTGTGTTGATTTGCAAAAGGTGGTCGAGAAAGCTATCATTTTTCCTCTCTACTTTTACTCGATTAAGGACATTGCAAAATCAAGCATCCTGAACTTTAAATGGCGCCACCAGAAAGCTGGTGGAGGGCAGAGCGTTTTCTGGTATGAGCAGTGGTTGGAAACAGGCAATCAACAAATTCTCCAAGACATCATTGATTACAACGAGGACGATGTCCGAGCAACAGAACATTTACATCTTTGGTTAAATGAAATTTAATAACTCATAAAAAAATGAAATAAACTACACTATTCAACTGTACTGTCTCCAATTTTTGCAACACAAATTGTGCTAATGTTGTTTCCGTAAAAAGAGCAAAAAAAGAGTAAATAGCCCCGCTCGCGCCGTCTACCCGAGCTGCGCAGGGCTCAGTCGCGGCGTCTTCGCTATGCCTATTTTGCCTCATACTGCTCATTTTAACTTGTCGTAACAAAGACGCACCTCTAACGGGATTTAGTAGCCCCGTTTCGTTATTAAATATCGCTCGTTTTAGATGGCAACATGGACAAAATACATAGAGAAGACGCCGCGACTGAGCCCTGCGCAGCTCGGGTAGACGGCGCGAGCTGGACTATTTGTTCTACGAAAAAAAAACATTACCGCAATTTGTTGTTGCAAAAATCGATAGCTGTATACACTCACTATTGTTTAAATTGCTTTAAAAAAGGGGAAAAATGAAACCATTTGACATTACAATTGAAAAATGGAGAGCAGCTGAGAATCAATTAACAGACATTGGTCACATTCAGGCGGCTATGTACACTGTGGTTTTATTGAATGAAAGCCGGCCATTTGGTACGTGTATTTTATTACAACATGGTGGAAAGATGTATTTTCTAACGGCTGCACATGTTGCTACTGAGATAGGGAAAAAAAGATTTGAAAAAATTGGTGTGGCTATAAAGCCAGATAAAGTTCTCCGAAATATCCCTCTTTATCTTTCAATTGCTTTTCAATCGAAATTATGGGATCCGAATTTCAATAAAAACGATCTTCAGGGTGATCCATTTATAGTTAAAGATTTAGCAATAATTGAAGTTCCTTTATTTTTAGAAAGCAGTATTAAAGCCACAAAGGGATTTATTAGATTGTCAGATGAATTTGTTGAAGGTCTAGATCTCCATGCATGTTATGTTGGGCTTGGAATTGTAGAAAAAGAAGGAGAGATTCAAATGACTTCTTTTGGACTAAGTTTGTACGAGAAGCATGAAAAAGATGGAAGGGATTATTATATTGCAAGAGCGATGAAGGAAACCTTTGGGTCAAAAGTTCTTAAAGAGCAAACTACAATTAATTTTCAGGGGTATAGTGGAGGTGGCTTATTCCTTGTCAAGGAAAATTCAGTAAGGCTTGTTGGTATAGCTTATTACCAAAATCGCACGCCTCTTTCCCTAGCTGACGGCTATGTGGAAATTCATTTCTATGGGCCTAAATCTCTTAAGGCATTCCTGGAAGTTTGTGGATAGGAAGGCGCAGAGATTATGTGATGAACTCTCAATTTGTAAAACATGTTCCCTTTGCAACAGTTTTTCTGTTGATTTTCAACTTGGTCGCAATCTCCTTATTCGACATTCCCAGTAGCTTTCAGCTCCTTGATCTTACTGGCGAGCTTTTGGTAGACAGGAATCATTTCATTGAGGGGGATCTTGATCTGAACGGGGAGAATTGATTCGGTTCGAATAGGTTCCTGCCGCGTCCGCCATAACCTCTTCTTCGTGCCCGTGTGTGCACCTTATTACCTATAAGTATTTCTTGCAATTTCAAGTTTATTGCATAGAGCAAGGAACATGATAGACAGGATAAGCCTGATACACATGATGGAAAAAGAAGGGGCGGCAGAAGCGGCACGCCGCTTTGCTGCCATTTTTTTATCATGCACTCACTCTTATCTGTCTATCATGTTGATTGCTTTGAGCAGCAGGATGTCAATGACTTATACTAAGTATACAGCACTGGATGCTTGGGAACTTCTGCAGCCTGTGACGGCTGCAGGAACAGAATTTTCTGTCAAAAAAAGTTATGGGTAATAGGATGCGCACACGGGTACAAAGAAGAGGTGATGCAAGAAATCTTATCTTCTTTTTTGAACGAGTTGAGGTCGATAAAATCCCTTATCAACACATTCTAATAGGCGCAAAGCAACAGGGCTTGGCACTCTTTCTCCGGATTCCCAAGATTGAACTGTTTTAACGCTTACATTCAAAACTTTTGCGAATATACTCTGGGAGTAAGAAGCTTTTGTTCGGATTTTTTTAATGCGATCCGGCTTATAGGCAATAGGAGGTTCTGGAACTTCGAAAATCTCAGATCGAAGAGTAATCTTCCCCTTTTTATGGGCAATCATCTCATTGAGCCCATCCTTTAAATCATCAAATAATTTGCTCATTTTGATTCCCTCTTAAATTCTGTTACCAATGTCTTCAATTCTTTCTTCTGTTCTTCACTCAAATCTTCCTGGTAATCATCTTTAAGTAGCGCCCTATTTTCAATGAGGGAATTCACTTCTTTCTCGAATTTTGTAAGCGGAGTGATCGTTATCTTCATTGTACTACAGTGTAGGATATTGTACAATTTTCTGAAAAATGGAAATCGTAAGTCTATCGATCTTAAATATTTTTAAAATTTCTCTGCTTTAAAAATTCGTTTATGTTCTTTTCTATCTAGGATTTCTTGGTGGGATGGGGTTGAGGTTGGATCTCTTCAACGACCACGTCCTCTCTGCAGACAGGGCAATTATTGTTCTGTTCCAGCCATTGGTAAATCGCCACTTTTTCAAAGACATGGCCGCATTTCGTAAATCCTGGCTCTTTAATCGCTTCCTGCGTAATGGGGCATTCGCCTAATGGGCCCGTTGTTGCGGATTTTTCATTGGAGGCGGAGCCCGGCGCTTTACATCCGCTGCATAGATAGGCTAGCCAATCGACAATCTGTTTACAGATATACTGAAACCAGATTTTGATCTGTTGTCCTATTTTCGTACAAATCTCCCCAATAGAAGGGGGGCCTGCATGCTGGGCGCTGGTGATAGAATCTCGGCAGCGGGAGGGGGCTTGAAGCGAGGGGCTCTGAGTGCAGCGGTTGTCCATGCTGAAAAGCGGTGCGGGTCTTGTTCCATCGACACGTAGAGTCATAGCGTGCTCCTTTTTAAAGATTTGGAAAAGATTGTAAAATGCTTGCCTAATCCATTCAATTAAAATTAATTATTACACATGTTGATTTAAACTCTCGATTGAGGTACGATAGCTCGAATGCATTTTTGGAGAGAGAGGATGAATCGATTAAAAAAAATTGCAGCTGCGGGAGCCATGTTGGTTGTCGTCGCCGGAGGGGTCTTCCTGGGAATGACGGTGGCTGATTTTCCAGCCGCTTTCGAGCAGCATGAGCGTTCAATAAACTGGATCCGCTATACCTCTGCGGAAGGGAAATTTAGCGTAGACTTTCCTTCCTATCCCGAATTGGAGTTTAAACATCTGGAAGTCCCGAGCGGAGGAAAAACGCTCGATTATAATGAATACAAGAGCTACCAAACGCAACAGGTGTATTACTCGGTGAGTTATTTGAACTTTCCCGGCAAGTGGCGCCTGGTCGGCTCTAAAACCCTTCTGAAAAAAGCATTGGATTTAATTTTAGACGCCGATCGGGGCACGCAGTTGATCGATAAACAGTTTGTGGATCATCAGGATCTCTCGGCTCTGCAGTTTCATTACAAGCGAGGCGAGGAGGAGATTCACGGGAGATTGATCTTGGTGGGAACCACGCTGTTTAAAGTCACTGCCGTATCCCCCTTTTCGATCGCTCAACAATTTCCCCCTCATTCCTTCTTAGACTCTTTCAGTTTAATTCTTTAGAAGCTTGGATTTAGGACAGCTTCTTAAACCACAAGGTCAGCTCTTTTTCCGATTCTGTCTCTTCCCCAATATCTTTCCAAGAGAGCCGGCAGTGCATTTCGGGCTGGGGAGTGTAGCCCCGTTTTCTCCAGAAATTGTCCAAATAAATGAAATTGGCGGGTTTAAGGGGGTGATCCTCTGGTCTGGTTACAGAGCAGAAGCAGGTTTGCTCAAACCTCTTCAGTTGTTTTGCATGGAGCTCGCGCAGATCGAAAAAATGGTGGGCGACCCCCCGTCCCCGGTAACTTTTCAGCAGCACCGACGCATCGAAGTAGAAGAAATTTTCAATCGGCAGGTCGTTCTTTAAGAAGGGTTGTTGGATATCCGCATCTTCGCAAGAAAGGGGAATGCCCGTAGAGGCGCCCACAATAGCCGAGCCATCGAAAACGATTACGGCGATCGATTCGTTGGTCTCGAGGTATTTTTTCAGGTATTCCATTTCCGCCTCCAGCTCTCCTTCATATAAATCGGGATAATCGCGGAAGACTTCTATCCTTAGCCTGGCAATGCTAGGGAGATAGGTTTTAAGATTCGGCCCGGTAAAAGCGTGGATCTTGATAGCGGAGGATGTCATGGCTGTTTCCCTCTTCTTAATAATCTCTTAAAAAGCAAAATTACAACTTAACGACAGGAAAATTTATGTCCAAGCTTTATTTTGTTCGAAGATGCTCTCGCGGTACTGCTGCATCCATTGGACCATGAAGTGGAGGTTGTGAATCGTGGTCAAACTCATGCTCGTCAGTTCGCGTGCTTTGAACAGATGATGCAGGTAAGCGAGGGTGAATTTTGTACAGGTGGGACAGGCACACCCCTTTTCGATAGGGGAGAAATCAGCAGCATATTCCGCTTTGGTGATATTGATCGCCCCTTTGGAGGTCAATGCGATGCCATGGCGGGCAGCGCGTGTCGGATAAGAGCTGTCGAAGGTGTCGATGCCGAGCGGAATCGAGCGCTCTATAGAAGCGAGATCTCCAATGCCGAGTAAGTGGATCGGTTTTTCTTCAGGAAGCAGCGGCAAAGTGTAGGAGAGGAGCGTGTGCATCTCCTCTTTATTTTTACCCATGCTTCCCCCAATGGCAAAGCCGTCAAAGGGCAGCGCAGTGAGAAAGGCGCAGCTCGTTTTGCGGAGCTCGAGGTCGATGCCGCCGTGAATGACCCCATAGATCGCTTGTCCTTGCCGGTTTTTCAAATGTTCGCGCAGAGAGCGCTCTTCCCAGCGGTGGGTGCGCGCAAGCGACTCCCTAAGCGCTTGAGGCGGGATGTGATAAGGGGGGAGTTCATCGAAGGGGATGATGATATCGGCGCTAAGATCTTTTTGTGCGAGGATCGAACTCTCGGGGGTGAGCATCATTTTAGAGCCATCGCGGTAAGACCGAAAGAGAACCCCCTCTTCTGAAATGTTAAGGACCGATCCCCCTTGCTTTTTTGTGCCCCTGCTTTTGAGTTCGTCGGCGACGGACCCATAAGCCAGGCTAAAGACTTGAAAGCCGCCCGAATCGGTGATGATGGGCAATTTACGATGGATAAACGCATGGAGCCCTCCCGCCTTGCGCACCACCTCCGTTCCCGGCTGTAAGAGCAGGTGGTACGTATTGCAAAACATGAGCTGGAGGCCGATTTCATGAACGAGGGCATTGTCGATCGCTTTAATGGTGCCGTTTGTGCCCACAGCTACAAAATTGGGCGTATCGATGATGCCGTGGGGCGTATGGATGCGCCCGACGCGCGCGCGCGATCGTTTGGAGCGTTCGATGATTTCAAAGCGAAAGTCTGCCCTTGAGGGCGCAGCCTCCTCCTCGCTCGCTATATCGCAGAAGGGGGTGGTCATGCTCTCACCCACTTCGCAAGAGGGGTAAAACATAGGATGGCGATCGCCTTGATAGCAAAGCTCAGCAGGATGATATCGCCGAGGGAGGCAACCATCCCATACAAGCCAGCAACGCTAAAGAGAAGGGTATCGAGGAATTGCGAGAGAAGAAGCGATACCCCGCTTCGGAAGGCAAAGCTCTTATGCGGAAAGCGGGTCTTAAGAAAGGCAAAGAAACGGAGATCGACTTGCTGGACAAGGAAAAAAACGCTCATGGATGCGATCAACAAACGGGGCGAAGGGGAGAGGAGGGTGAGAAAGGCGGTCTGGGTTGCATCGGAGGGGCTGGGACGATAGAGAAGATGCAGCTGTGAGATGAGCGCAAAAAAGAGCATGAAAAAAAAGCAAACCCAGGTCGCCCGGCGTGCGTCTTCTTTGTTAAAATGTTCTTGTAAAAAGTTCAGGCCGATTAAACTTCCCACAGCGAAGACGTCGCTTGCCGTGACCTCAAAGCCAAATAAAGTAATTTGTTTAAGCACAAAGAGATTTGCGATCAGCGCTTGGATCGCGATCCACGCTGTCAAGGCGGCTTTGCCCAGCCTAAAAGCCCCCAGGGCAAAGATCCAGATTAAAAAAATTTGAATCAAAAATACTAGTTCATTCATGACGGCAAGCAGGATAGCATAAAGGGACTTAAGAACCTATCTCAGTAAAAAGTTTCAGTCGATTTTCGGGTTCTTTTGAGCCGATTTTCGATCCAAATTGTGGGGACAATATACTTTTGTCGATATTGCCCCCACAATTTGGATCGAAAATCGGCCAAAATAATCCCGAAAATCGACGAAAAATTTTACTGAGATAGGTTCTAATTTCGAAACTGTTCCAAACGGGGGTAGGGGGGGAGATTTCTGACGTAGTGGGCGCACTTTTCCTGGAGAGCAAAATTGGTCTTGTGGTGATTGAGAGGATTGCTCCGATTATACAAATATAAGATATCGCGGATGAAAACCGTGTGGTCTCCAGACATTTCTAAGAGGGGCATCATGAAGGCGAGATCCCCGGCCATCGGCAGGAATTCGCCTTCGTAGAGCAGATCCTCGAGGCGGATCCGCTTGAATAATCCGGCATAGAAAGTTCTTAAATGGGAAGTGATCCAGGCATGGGTGCGAAATGCATTATTTTTGATCACCCTCTTCGGCAGTTGTTTGCAGCTCACGGGTTTTTGCCGATAGGTGGGGTAGTCGAGGAAATTGCCATAAGTCATCCATACGTTGGGATCTGCATAAACCCGGTTCAGTTTAGCGAGAACTTCCTCATGGGCGAGGAAGTCATCCCCATCGACGGTCACGATGATTTCATCTTCTTTACACCCCTGAATGGCGTAATACAAATTCGCCAAGCTCCCTTGATTTTTAGGATTTCGCACCAAGGTAACGCGCGCGCTGCGCTTGGATTGAGCGATGATGCCTTCTACTTTCCGATAGGTGTCGTCTGTCGAACAGTCATCGATGTAAATCACTCGGAAATTTTCATAATGCTGGCTGAGGACAGATCTTAAATTATGTTCGCAATAATCGCTATTATTATAAGAGGGGATGATGACGGTAAAGGGTTTTTCGGGAATGACTTTTTGGACTTTCGATTTCCCCCGATGCTTTTTATCCGCTTTCCATGTGTGCAGACCCTTGCCGATCCCCACGCAAAGGACAAAGGCGATGAGCATCCAAGCGTAAGAGACTGTTCTCAAACCAAGGCTTCGTCGATTTTCGGGATTATTTTGGCCGGTTTTCGATTCCATCTTGGGGGGTAATATACGAAAGTTGATATTATCCCCCAAGATGGAATCGAAAACCGGCTTAAAAGAACCCGAAAATCGACAGAAGCCTTGGTTTGAGAACAGTCTCTAAGAACTCTTGAAACTCCGAAGAATCATTTAATCGTGTTTAATGGGAATTTTTCTGAGAGGCGGTTTTTGTGCTTTGGCAAAAGTCACTTTCATCATTCCATTTTTGACGCTTGCTTCAGGTTGTTGATTTTCATCGACATTGCCCGGAACAGCGACGTGATAGGAAAAACTGCTCGTCGCTTTGCGGTAAAACTTTTTATTCTTATCTTCTATTTCCTCTTTTCTTTCGGCTTTGATCCAGAGGATCCCTTTGTCAAAAGTCACTTCCACATCTTCTGGCTTAATTCCGGGCAGTGCGGCTTCTATATAAACATGCTTCTCATCTTCCGAGACAGAAAGGCCTGAAAGATCGGAAAAATCCCCACCCCAGGCTTCTTCTTCGTTCCCTTCAAAAAGAGAAAAGGGGAAACGGAAACTGGGAAAAGACCAGGTGGAACGGGGTACAAGCTTGCGTGTCATAAAAAACAGCTCCAAGGCTTATTTGATTTTATCCCTCTAGATTAATTTTGTCAAAATAGTCTGATAAAAGGCCGGGATGGTGCTTGCGCAGCCAGCGGCAAAGGCGTTCCGTCTTCAGATGCAGCTCTTGGCGCATCCGGTCGGGGTTCTGGAGCGCCGGCTCCCTTGAGAATGAGCCCACATCGATGTCGACCACATGGGAGCCTAGAATGCCGAAATTGTGCCTCAGAGCGGTATCGGTGTCCCCAATTCCCTTTTTACAGCGCGTGCGGATAAAGGCAAACAAACTGGACATCGCCTCTTGAAAGCGCTCGAGCTGTCCCTCTTTGAGATAGGCGTCCAGGAGGGGAAACAACATCTCCGCCTTTTGTTGCACCACAAATTCTGTCTCATCTAGCGGAATCAAGTGAGCGATGCCGCAAGGATCGATGAGAGTGGCAATGGGACAATCCTGTTGCGTTTTATTCAAATGGATCGCGATCAGCCCTGTTTGTTCTCGGAGCTCGTCGTATGCAATCTGGCAGCTTTCCAAAACCGGCGTTAGGTTCCGTTTCTGCAAATGGTGGTAATGTTTGAGGAATTTTAAGATGGTTTTCCCGTCAGCTCCGATAAACGCGTAAAACTGCTCTCCGCTATTGAAGTAAGTAAAAGGCTGAGCCAGCAAATCGACAGGGAGGGGGGAATTGCGCCGGTTTTCATGGGGGGGCAAATCAGAGAGAATTTGGTAGAAGCGAAAGCCCTGCGTCTGTCTTTCCGCAAAAAAGCCTAGTCCGATCAGAGCGAGCAGAAGGGTGCCGCGCCAATAATTAATCTTCATCCTATTTGACGGCGTGGAAACCCAGTCTTTTAGGACTGGGAGGAAACGCCGCTCCTTTATTTAACTTGAGTTTTAAAATAGATTTGAATATTTTCTGCAGCCAATGAAACGCACGATTTCGATTAAGATTAAAGTCACTGCTGAGGATAGCCAAGAGCTTTTTAAGTTGGGACATCATTTTGTTTCCGCCTGCAATGAAATCGTCCCCTTTGCAATGGAACATCGGTGTTGGAATCGAGTCGCGCTGCATCACCTTTGCTATTCCAAAATTAGAAAAGAATCTCCACTCGGCTCTCAGATGGTGTGCAATGCGATCTTTGCCGTATGCAAAGCCTATAAGAATCGAGGCATTGAAAAAAGCGAAGAGATTCCAAAGATTCAGTTTCGCAAAAACGCAAGCGTCCATTTTGACAAACGGACCTATTCGATCAAAGGAAAAATTCTTTCTCTCTACACTTTGGGTAAGCGGATTAAAGTGGAAATGAGAATGAGCGACTTCCAAGAGCAGTATTTTGCTCAGGGTATTCCCAAAGAAGCTGAGTTGATCTGTAAAAAGGGAAAATGGTTTTTTAACCTTGTGTTGGATCTTCCCGATCCCTCCTTGAGCCAAAGCGACGCGCTGCTTGGGGTGGATCTTGGGGAGAATAACGCCGCTGCGATGAGCAGCGGCAAAGTGATTTGCGGAGGAAAGATTCGCTTTCAAAGGGATCAATATCTCGCTATGCGGCGCAGGCTTCAGTCCAATGGTTCTCAGTCGGCAAAACAATTGCTGAAGAAAATCTCTGGCAAAGAGGCCCGCTGGATGAAACATGTCAACCATGAGATGAGCAACGAAATTGTAAAAGAAGCCCTTCAAATGGGCGCTGGGATGATTGTTCTTGAAGACTTGAAAAATATGCGCAAAAGGATCAAAGGCAGCAAGCGGAATAGAACCCGTCTGCACCGTTGGGCCTTTAATCAATTGCAACTGTTTGTCGAATACAAGGCCCAAGGTCGCGGCTTGGGGATTGTCTACATGAATCCAGCTTATAGCAGTCAAATTTGCTCCTCATGTGGTGCTCTTGGCGCAAGACAAAAGCACCGTTTTACATGTTCTTGTGGAACCCGACAGCACAGCGACTTGAATGCAAGTCGGAATCTCTGTAGGTTTGCTCTATCTGCCGATCGAGCAACGTGCGCTGTAAACCGCACGCATGTGGCAGTTAATCGCTGACCATAAAGCTTTCGCCTTTAGGCGAGGGTTGTTTACTTAACAATCTATTTAATTGTTCGTTTAAATACCCGTCTAGTTCTGGATAACGTTTGTGGATCCAGTTTTTAAGCTGTATCGTCTCATAAAAGAGCTCTCTTTTATAGCGGTAGGGCTTGCTCAGAAAGGGATCGCGCGTGAAAGATCCCAGATCGATTTCTACCGAGCGCGTGCCGATAAATCCGAAATTTCTCTTGATGATCGGATCTTTATCGGCGATCCCCCGTTTACTGCGCGTCGCAATGAGATTTAAAAGAGAATTCAGGCACGCCTTTACCTCATCAAGATCTCCTTTTTTCATGAGGCGATGCAGAGTCACATAGGCTAGGTCAGCCCATTTTTGGAGAACAAATTCGGTTTGATCGAGATCGATGGGATGGGCGATGCCGAGTTTATCGATCAGGGTGAGGTGTTTATGGAGGCGGTCGGTTTTATTTAAATGTAAATAGATCAGCCCTGTTTCTTCTTTGAGATCATCGTAGGCGATTTTGCAGCTGCCGAAGATTTGCTGAAACCTTTTTTCTCTGCTATCGATGATGTTCAAACGGTATTGATCTAAGAACCCGGGAAGGGAAATCCGATTTAACCAACTCACAGGGCGCATGTGATGGTGTTTGAAAAATTTAATTACCGTCGTTCGATCTTGGCTTAAGAAAGCGTAACATTGACCGCCGCTGCCCAAAAAATAAAAAGGTTGGTCTAGGATGTTATCTATACCCGCTTGTTCCTCTTTAGGGAGGGAGGGGACTTCCCACCTAGAGTCGTAGGGAAGCGAGGAAGCGATTTTGTGGAGACTAAAGCCTTCCGTTTGATGGTGGCAGAATCGCTCGATAGCGATCAAAGAGAAAATCAAAATTAAGAATTTCATATTACATTATCTGGATCCGGTAATATTCTAAAAGTTCGGGATATTTTTGAAGCCATTCTTCTAATTCCAGGGTTTCATAAAAGAGCTCTCTTTTAATGGCATAAGGCTTTTTTAGGAAGGGATCTTTGGAAAAAGAGCCGATATCGATTTCCACGGCGGCATCATCGATATAGCCAAAGTTGCGATGGACAATGGGATCGCTATTGGCAATCCCTTTTTGGCAGCGCTTTCGGATGAGCGCGAGCAAGGCATCGATTGCCCGGTGAGCCCCTTCAAGATCCCCTTGTTCCATCAAGGCTTTCAATTTAGGATAGACGAGATCAGCTCTTTTTTGAAGAGCAAAAGCGGTCTGGTCGAGGTCGATCTCATGGGCAATCCCTATTTTATCCAGAAGGACAACTGTCCGTTTAAACCGATCCGTGCGATGCAGATGCAGATAGAGCATGCCCGTCTCTTCCCGGTATTCCTCGTAGGCGATTTTGCAGCTGTTGAAAATGTGCTCCATCCTCTTTTCCCGCGCATGGATGATCCGATCGATCGGCCCCCAATTCCATTTCTTGAGCAGGGCATTGTTGGGCCAGGCATGGTAGTGCTTAAACACCTTCAGCACAGCCGTGCCGTCTTGGCTTAAAAACGCATAGCATTGCACCCCGCTGCCAAGAAAAGTAAACGGCTGCTTGAGAATGGCGTCGATCTCCATTGGACAAGAAGAAGGAAAGGGCTCGAAGGGCAGCTCCGATTGGATTTTATCGAGCCTAAACCCCGCCGTCTGCCAATAGCAAAAACGGTGGAGGGCGATGAGCGCGCCGAGAATAAAAAGGATTTTAACGCATCTCTTCATCGAGGCATTCCGATAATTCAGGATAATTGTGCTGGATCCAGTCTTTTAAACTTGCGACGATCCGAAGGAGCTCCTCCTTGGGATCGGAAATCGGTTCCTCTTTAGCAAAGGCCCCGACGTCGATTTGAAAAGGCTGCTCGTCGATGAAGCCAAAGTTGGTGCGGAGGAGAGGGTCGTGGTCGGCAATCCCCTTGTCGAAACGATCTTTGAGCAGCTGCACCAGGGCGCGGATTCCCCGTTTTGCTTTCTCTATTTCCCCTTGCTGTTTCCATGCGGTCAGTTTGGCATAGAGGGGATCGACTTTTTTTTGGAGCAAAAAAGCAATCCGGTCTAAAAGAAGGGGATGTTCGATCCCCAATTTATCTACGACGATGGCCGTCGAGCCGAGTTGATCGGTCGGGTTGAGATGCGCATAGAGGAGTCCGGTTTGCGCTTGGAGCTCTTGATAAGCGATCTCGTAGCTATGAAAAGTCTTTTCGAGTTTTTGCCAATGGTACAATTGCTTGCCGCGGCACCCAGGGAGAAATTGGAGCCAGAAGATCTTTCTTTGATACCGATTATTAAAAATCTTGAGCACGTATTTTTGATCGGAAGAGAGGAAGACAAAGCTTTGCAAGCCTCTGCCTAAATAAGTGAATTTTCCTTGTAAAATGGCCTTTGTTCCTGCTTCTAGAGGCGGCGCTATCCATTCCCTATGCGCACAGAAGTTGTCCTGGATTTTCGAGAGTTTAAAGCCGGCGGTTTGGTAATGGCAAAAGCGCGCAATGCCGATCAGAACGAGGAAGAGAAATGCGACTTTAATGAATTTCATGCGCTTTTTCTTCTAGGTAAAGGGCTAAAGGGGGATAATTCTCGTTCAGCCAAGTCTGAAAACGGATGGTAATCGCAGCGACGTCCTTCAGATACACTTCAGGCTGGGAGCGGCTAGAGTCTTTTTTGAACCGCCCCACGTCTAAGATGACGGCTCGGAGCGATTCGGGAATAAATCCAAAGTTGCGGTGGATATGCGCATCCTCATCGAAAATCCCCTTTTGGCAACGCGCAACAATCACTTCCAAAAGGGTATCGATCACGCGCTTGGCTTGGATCAGATCTCCCTTTTGCATCAAGCGTTGCAGGTAGGGATAGATCAGCTCAGCTTTTTTTTGCAGGACGAATTCTTTCGTATCTAAATCGAGCTTATGCTCGATCCCTAATTTATCGACGAGGGTTACCGTTTGCTTGAGATGGCGCGTCTTGTTGAGATGGACATAGAGAAGCCCTGTTTCGTCCTGGAGCTCTTCAAAGGCGAGCTTATAGCTGTTGAAATCCCTTTCTAATTTACGCTGTTTCTTTTGCCGTTTTTTGACGCTTTCCGGATACCATTTGGCCGGCAGCCTTCTATCGTGTTTAAAGAATTTTAAGACCGATTGCCCATCGGAAGAAAGGAACGCGTAGCACTGCCCTCCTGACGCTAAGTAGTGGAATTTTTGATCGAGGATGTGCAACACCTCGGTTTGCTGCTGTTGGCTGAGCGGGCGCGTCTCCCATTTTTCTTCAAAAGGGAGGTTGGAGCAGATTTTAGCGATCGTGAATTCATCCGTTTGCTTGAGACAAAACTGCTGCGTAAAATAGAAGGCAATCCCGAGAGCGCATACTTGAATTGCTTTTTTATGGAGTTTCATGGGAAGCCTGGAGTTTCAAAAGTTCCTCATCCAAACAGGGAAGAAGAAGGGGATGCTCTGCACCGATCCAGCCGCGAAAAGGTTCCGAAATGCGGAGCAGCTCTTGCCAATAGATCTCTGGAATTTTCATCCTCTCGTCCCTCACCAAATGGCCTACATCGATTTCAACAGCCTTTCCTTCGATAAAGCCGCAATTCGTACAGATATTGGCATCTCGATCGTGAAAGCCTTTTTTGCAACGGTTCACGATCAAGTGCAGGATTTGCCTCACCGCTTCTTTAGCCTCTTTGACCTCTCCTTTTGCAAGGTGGGCCGAGATTTTGTCATAGGCGAGCACTCCTTTTCTTTGCATGACAAACTCCATCGCGTCTAGATTAAGAATATGTTCAATCCCCAGCTTATCCGTGATGGCGACGGTTTTTTTCAGATCGTTTGTTTTATTGAGATGAACGAAGAGGACCCCTGTTTCTTCCGCTAACTCTTCGAAAGCCATTTTATAGCTGTTAAAGTCGCGCTTCAGTTTATCTCCTCGCTGCTCCGTTTTTTTTGCGCTGTAGCGATTCAAAACCCAGGGAATGGGAAAGTAAGCGACCCAAAGAGGAACGTTAAAAAAGTGCTGCTTAAAGAACTTCAAGACATAGCGTTGATCGGCGCTCGTAAAGATGAAGGATTGCCCTCCCGAGCCGAAATAAGTATAGGGTTGGTCTAACGCTTTTAAGATTTCGATCCGCTCCTCTTCTTTTAGCGGCCTTGCCTCCCATGCCGGATCGAAAGGGCGGTCGGAGATAATCCCCGCAATGGAAAACCGATCGGTGTGCTTAAGACAAAAGCGTGCGATGAAGGGAAGAAGCGCTAGAAAAAGCGCGATTTTAGATAGGGTTAGAAATGTTCTGTTCATGCTCTGTAAAAAATTCTGTGAGTTCCGGATAATGGGAGTTCAACCAATGCTTTACTTCTTCTATGCCGCGGGGTCTATAATCAGGGAAGGGGGTTGGCTTAGACAAGCGCCCGGTGTCGATCTGGATCGCTTCGCCTTCTATGAATCCAAAATTCGTGCTTAAATTGGCATCGGTGTCGAGGATCCCTTTTTGCCTGCAGGTCTGGATGAGTTGCAGCGCCTGGGCTAACGCTTGCTTGGCGCCTTCCACATCGCCTTTTTGCATCAGGGCATCGATATGGGAGTAAAGGAGCGTGGCTCTTTTTTGGAGGACGAATTCAAAAAGACCCAAAGGGAGCGGATGTTCGATGTGGAGTTTGTCGACGATCTTGACCGTAAAAGGGAAGCTCCTGTTTTTTTCGAGATGCAGATAGACCAGCCCTGTTTCTTTTTTTAATTCTCGGCAAGCGATTTGATGGCTTGCGAAAGCCTCTTTTAAGGCGGCTTGTTTTTTTCTCGCATGCGGGCGCAGAAACGGCAGGTATTGGTAAAAAGCGGGAGCGCGCAAGTGATGGTGCTTAAAAAATTTGAGCACGTAATTGCCATCCTCTGAAACAAAGACGTAGCATTGCCCTCCTTTGGTTAAATAGACAAAGCGTTGAGAGAAAATATCCGCAAGGTGTGGAGGAGGGGCTTGCTCATCGATGTGGATCGGAAGATCGGAAGCGATTTTAGATAGCGTAAAGCCATCTGTCGCTAAATGGCATAGCCGCTCTGTTCCCCAAAATCCAACTGCAAAAAAAATGCACTTAGAAATTTTGCGCATGTTCCTCGATTTGTTCCTGCAGGTAGAGGGCAAGGGAAGGATCCCGCTCTTCGAGCCATTTCTTAAAGGAACTGGTGATCTGGATGATCTCTTCTGAAAGGGGGCGGTTTTTTCTTAAGGAGAACCGCCCGACATCGAATTGAATGATTTGGTTGTCTACAAAGCCGAAGTTTGTGCGCAGGTCCGGGTCTTTATCGCTTAATCCCCTTTGACACCGCTTGAGAAGCAAATGGAGGATCTGATCAATAGAGGCGCGCATCCGGGCCGTTTCCTTTTTTGCGATCCATTCTTCTAACATCGGGTAGATTAGCTGCGCCTTTTTCTGCAGCATGAACTCCATCTCATCCAGGTTGAGAACATGTTCGATGTGGAGTTTGTCGACAATGGCCACGGATTGATGCAGATGATCGGTTTTATTCAAATGGAGATAGACCAGACCGGTTTCTTCCCTTAGCCGTTCGTAGGCCAGCTTGCAGCTCTTAAAATAGCGCGCCTGCTTATCCTGCCCCTTTTTGTAGATAGCCTGCCTCTTTATTTCTAGAAAACTCGGAAGGGGAAAGGAGGGAACCCAAAAAGGGGGTTGCAAGCGGTGGTGGCGGAAAAATTTCAGCACATATTGTTGATCCTGCGAAACAAAAGCATAACATTGCGCCCCTTTGCCTAGGTAAAGAAAAGGCTGATTCAGAATCCCGGAAAGAGCTCGCTGTTCTTCTGCCTTTAAAGGGGGCGTCTCCCATTCGGCATGAAAAGGGAGAGCGGAGGTGATTCGGCTGCGCGTGAACCCATCCGTTTGCCGATGGCAAAAATGCCCGATGGACACCGCCAGAGCAATGGCAAGTAGAATTTTGAATCCCTTTGTAGACATAGGGAAAGATCATAATTCAACCATCGGACCCCTGTCAACTCTAAGAAGAGAAAGGGACCTAAGAGAGGAGAAAGGGACAAAAAGGACTAAAGGGACCTAAAGGACCAAAGTTAGCTATACGACCGAAGTATCTTTAGCTTTTTTCTTAGGCCCTTTAGGTCCCTTTCTCTTCACTTTGGTCCCTTTATCACCGGATGAAGATGGTTCGCTCCACATCATTAAAGATGCCGGGAACAAGGTTGTTTTGCGGATCCATGAGCTGAAGCCGAAAGACGTGGGAGCCTTTTTTGAGGCCGTACACATAAAATGGAACCCACTGATTGATCACGCGCTGAGTAGTGCCATCGATCGAGAGGCGCACTTTGTAGCCGTCTTTAGAAAGCTGGCAGTTTGTGATGTAAAAATCGAGAAGGATCGGTTTTGTTGGATTGAATTTATAATCCCCTTGAGGTTCGTTGTAGGTCAGATAAGGTTCGTTTAAATCGACATTGAGATTTTTTTGTTTCGTATGGACGTAAAACACATGCGCTCGAAAGCAGCCGGTGCATTTTTTTATGCTTTCATTATAGGAACGGACGGGGAAGATGCGCATCACATGCATGCCGGGTTGTAGATGATACGGAATGGAAAAATCGAGCGTCTGCTGATAATAGTTTTCGCTATCATCCAAGGAGCTGATGAAGGCCGTATTTTCGACGAAGTAGGGGCGGTCGTCGATGAAGATATGCAGACTTTGCCCTTCAGGATCGTTAAAAACCTCTCTCTCCCTGGGAAAATCGCTGTTGACCCCTAAAGGATACCCTTCCAATCGGAGCTGGACTCCTATCGGTTGTTGGGTTTTCACTTCATTTTCTTGGGGAAAGGCGATGGCCATTTGGATGAATTCGGGTTCAGGAGTGGGAGTCGCGGGAACGACGCGCACCTCCCCTAAATTGGGGTGGTGGTCTTTAAGCTCCGCAGCTGAACAATCGGCTCCCATCCAGAAACACAGAGCCAGCGAAGCGGTTTTCAGAATGGATCTCATCCCTTCCCTCCCTCTTTTTTTCTCCAGATGTACTGCTTTTCCCCGATAAATGCAAGAGGTTAACTATTTGGGTTATTACTGGATTTTGTCAAAAGGGCAGCCCCTGGGCAACCCCCTCGTTCTCTTCGGCTAATTTTAGCAAGGAGGCCTGCTTGGAAGAAAATATTTTTTTCCTTGGTGAGGCATGAGGGAACTGCCCGGCTACATCGCGTAAAAGGCGCGCGAGTCTACGTGGGTTGGTGTAACCAAAACTGTTTGCATGCTCGATGAAGGGATCGAGATGGTTAACCATGTCGAATTCCCACCACTGTTTGAATATGTTTAAGGCCTCTTGCCCGTCTTGCACGAGCAAAAAGATCCCAGCCAGCAGCCCCGCTTCGAAGCTATATCTCGAACAACTTCCCGTTTGTTGCTTCGTTTGGTGAATCGTATGAACATAGGAAGCGTGGCAAAGCTTAGGGTTCCCTTTTACATCAAAGAGCGATCCGATGTCCTGGGAGGTAAACTCTTCTGTGATCCGATAGATTTGCGCGCCGCTGTTGTCTCCAGCTCCCCTTCCCCGATTGCCGATCGCAATGAGGGGGGCCAGGGCCGCAAAAGTCACCCAATGCCCGTGTTCGTCCACCGTTTCTGAAAAAATCGCCAATTCTTTGTTTTTAATTGCCTGGTCGATCTTGCCCAGCGACTCCTCTCTTGAACAAGAGGCGCACGGAATGAGTTGGAGGGCGGAAAGCAGCCGCTCCGTTTTTTTCTCATCCCAATAGGGCAATCCCTTGAATTGAGCAAAAAAGGAGCGCACAGAATCGATGAGATAAGGGAGAAGATGGTGATGGTGGGAGAAATGATCGAGACCTGCCCCTCTAAATGCGCATCCGTTGATCGTAAAACGGGGATCGACGTCATAGCACAGGGCGAGAAGCTTATGTTTCAAAAATTGTTCGGTAAATCCTCCATCCCGTTGTTTTAATAGGGCGATCATCTCTGGAGAGGCGCCATAGTCCTGCGCGCAGAGAAGGGGAGTATAAGAGACATTCGGGCAGAGTTTCGTGCCCCCGATGCGGAAGTGAACCGAAACCCCGCGGCTGAGTATGTTCCGCAAGAGTTCGAACTGGTTGTTTTTAATGGCATTGACCAGCTGAGTCAGGGGACGCTCCTGTTCATTGATCCTCTGCCAGTCTTTAGATGTTAAAGAGCAGGCATTCCAATCGGAAGGATCATGCAGGTAGGAGAAAATGTGCGGAAAAGGTTTTTCCGGAAGGGAATAAAGGTTTAAAGGGATGGACAGAGGATCCCGATTAGAAACTGCAGAAGTGCTCATGATTCTCCTTAATTTTAGAAATTAATTTTAATATAAAAACGATATTAAGTCAATATAAACAAAATTTTTAGTGATTGCATTTTCAAAATGAGTTATTTCTGAAAGCATGGAACTAATTATTCTAATCGTCCTTTTGGGGCTGCTTTTCGATTACACGAATGGGTTTCACGATGCGGCCAATGTCGTCTCGACGGTCATCGCCACGCGCGCGCTCACGCCGTTTGTGGCTATTTTGCTAGCCGGCGTGTTGAATATCGTCGGCGCTCTGCATATTGGCGGCGTTGCGCAAACGATCACCTCAGGATTGGTTGAAACTACAGAAGCCACTCAGCCGATGGTCCTTTGCGCCATCGTCGGGGCGATTGTTTGGAATCTGACGACTTGGTATTTCAATATGCCGAGCAGTTCCTCCTATGCCTTAATAGGCGGGCTCATCGGCGCTGCCTTTGTCCAAGGGGGCACCGATGTCATTCTATGGAAAGGATTGGTCGGTAAAGTCCTTATCCCCATGATCGTTTCCCCGTTAATGGGCTTTACGATTGCTTTTTTAGTGATGAAAACCCTCGATCATTTCCTATCTAAACGCCCCAAAGAGAAGGTTTCTACAGTTTTTCGCTACTTGCAAATCGCCTCGGCGGGCTTTGTGGCCTTTGCCCATGGGCTCAATGATGCGCAAAAGAGCATGGGGTTGATCACGCTGGGCCTCTTTTCTGCCGGAGTGCTCGCTGTGCCCGAGATTCCTCTTTGGGTGATCTTGGCCTGTGCGCTCACGATGGGGCTTGGGACCGCTTCTGGGGGTTTTGGAATTATCCGAACGGTGGGGTTTAAGATTACCACCATCTCACCCATGCAAGGGTTTGCGGCGGAAATGAGCGCTTCGGTCATCATTTTCACCGCGAGCTTATTAGGCATGCCGATCAGCTCGACGCACATGATCGTCGGCAGCGTGACGGGAGTGGGTTTTGCGCGGGGATGGTCCGCTGTGCGTTGGGTCGTCGCTCACCAACTCGCCATCGCTTGGGCATTCACACTTCCCGGTTCCGCCCTTGTCGCCTATGGTGCCTATAAGCTTTTTTTAATGATTTTTTGAATAAACAGCTCCGTAATGCCCAGGCTGATAGAGCACTGCGCCTTTAGGGGCCCCGGGCGTATCCGGTAAATCGTAAATGGAATAGAGCCCGCTATCGTTTCTGCGCGTGAGTTGGACAATCGTGAGTTTAAAATCGAGGGCCTGCGTCAGTGCGCCTATAGCGAGATCCTCGGCTTCAACCCCCATCTGCTCAACGACGTTTTTGCAGTAGTCTTGTAGAGTTCCCGGATAATCGACGCCAATGAGGCTCGCTGTGAAGTCATCGGGATGCTTTTGCATGAAATCCGAGGCGATGCGGCGCAAATAGTCGACCACTTCCAAGAGGCGGTTAGAATCATTCAGCAAGAGTTCGAAATCGCTGTCGGATCTGAGTTCTCGCAGCGCAAAAAGAGTCTCGATCGCCTTGTCCTTTGTCAGGCAAGAAACCCGATGATCTAAAAACTGCTGGATCGCAGAATCGATCCGGCGGACGTCTTGGCGCAGATATTCCAGCCAGGTCACGATAAAGGCTGTATAGAAGCAGTTGCCTTCTCCCCGGATCGCGCGAAACTGGGGAAAATCTTTGCTAATCGCGGCGATATTGGCTTTGATGGCGGGTTTATGCCATCCATCCTGAAGAGAAATAAAAGGAACCTTGTTTCCGACTAAGGGAGGTCCCTGATGCTTCGATATCCCGGGATTGAGAAAAGGGGTTTGTTGAAGTCCGAATCCCGCAAAGGGATTAAGCGGAGGGGGTGTGCTTTGCTTGGGGAAAATCCGCTCAAAGGCCCTTTTGATCCCATCTAAACGAAACTGGCACGTGGAAATTTGAGCCAGGGAGCTTTCTTGTTCGCTGATTAAAAGAGCGTCTAACTGGCTTTCTAGGTTGTTCAATTCCGTGCTGATCTCCTCTTGATTGCAAAAGGGAGTTGAAAGTGAATTGGATAGCTTATCTAGCTGATGGTGAATCGACTGAATATTGCTTAAAGACATAAACCTCTCACTCTTAAATAATTAATTAAATCAATTTTGACATGAAATGTAATAAATCGCAATCTTTTAATTATTATGCATTTAAAATTTAATTTGATTAGTAATTATAATTAAAACGATAATAAATATAAAAAGAGGTAAATAACATGATTAAGCCAAAGCTCCAGGGAGAACTCACTGTGATGGAAGCGGTGGATTATCTATCCAGCATGGCTGAAATCGATTTGCATGAAAGCGGCGGGGATCGTTGGTTGGATAGGGATCTCGCAGAACAAAACCGGGAAGTGATCAAAGAGACGTTTCGGGTTCTTCACCATTATTTGCGCCACCTCTACGAAAAAAATAGGGATCAGTTAAAAGATCTCGATACGCAAAAGGGAATTCAGGCCATCATGGTCCTGGCTGGCGAAGCGGCGCAAAAGCTGGATACATTTACCTCTCTTTTTAAAGGAAAGGAAGGGACGGGGAGCGTCACCAAACTCCCCGATTACCAACAATTGCAAAAATTTTATCTGACGGCGATTGTGCAAAAGTTCCGGGAAACGGTCCCGATCGAGGAGGATTGGCAAGCGGAGTGGAATCCGGACGAAGCAGAAGCTCTAGATAAAGAGAAGCAAGGATTAAAAGATCTGGAAACAGTCCGAAGCGATCGGGAATATGAATTATTTTTCATCAAAAAAGAAGATAGCCGTCCCTATTTCGATTCGAATCTCTTAAGACACATCCGCCTCTTGGGAGATTTTGATGAATCTCTGATAGATCCAACGGGAGAAGATCCCTTTTTGCGGGTGAAAATCATTCAGGACCGCGATGTGCACAGTTCCGCTAAGGAGATTTTAAAACTCGCCCGGCCTTATATAGATGAATTTTATAAAGAGGCGATGCATTACAAGGGGATGCATTTTGTTTCCGTTTTGAATAAAGTGCTGATGGCGCTCATGCTATGCGCTAATGGGCGCAACCTCATGCAAAATACAAATGGAAAAAGCTGCATCCTTTATTACGCCGATTTCCATTCTTATCTGCGGGCGGCGCTAGCTTCTTCCGAGTATAAGAAGTTTGTTTCCTCTTCCAATGGTCAAGCCGGGAAATTTGCGCACGTGCTCATCAATTTATCGCATGCCTTGTGCTGTTTCTTTTTCACCCGAATCAGCATGCATAAAGAAGCTGTCGAATTAATCCACCGTTTAATTGCAAGGGGAGCCGGCAGCGCGCCGGCCCTTTCCAAAACACATTCGATCTGGGACCATCTTCTTGAGGATGATGAACGGATCCGCCGCCTTCTCAAGCATTACCCGAATGGCCCCTTGCTCAAAGCCCTCGATGCGTTGAACGAAGGAGATCAACTCAAAGGCTTTGATCCGATCAACCAAGGCAATCTCCCCCATCAATTATTTAATTTCTCTTATGAAGATCAACATGTGACTTGTCTGCGTCTTCCTTGCCCTACTTTTCAAGAATATATCCAAAAAAGCCAAGCTATCGACGAGTTTCGCGGGCTTTTGCGTTACATGGGATCTGAGCTCAACGCGCAAAAACATCTGCTGATCAATTTGCAAGACCGCACTTCTTGGCAGGAGCACATGCGCTGCTCCAGCATGGAAAAACTTCAGAAGGAAGCGGAGTTTGTCAAAACGCTCTACGTGGTCACACTGCCCAAAAACACCGAATTTTACCTGCAGAGCACTTCTTATGAAAACCTGCATCAATCAGATCTCTTCATCCAACAATTTCAAGAACAGATTGCAAGCGGGGAAGTCTGCGGCTTTTATTTCCCTCCTACTTTAAAAATGCAGGAGCTCAAATCGTTTACAGCGCGCGCAATGTCTCTGATCCACCGCCATTTTTTTTCAGGAAAAAATACCCTCACCCGTAAAAACCGGCTCGATTTTATCGAGATTTTCTACCATTTTTTGATTCTGGAACTGATCGACCTTCTCAAACCCGATTCGATTAGCTTTACCTGTAAAGATGCGATCGACCAGGGTGTCGCGGCATCCGCCGGCTTCTATGCTTTTTTAAAGATCCTCTCCGGTCTTCGCACCTGGTCCAAAGAGGATAGGGATTTTCTTCTCTGGATGCTCTATACCCCCGCGTTGACGATCCGCGAGAGGGCGATCGATCTGCAAAAGCTGCATCGCCTGATCCAGGCGATGGCGACGTTTCAAGCAGAAGTAGAAGCCCAACACAAAGCCATTTCCGATGCCGCTAACAAACTCTTTTCCCGGCCTCTATTTGCGAAGATGAAGATTCAAGAGGCGATTTAGATCCCTTGGACGATGGTCGCACCGGATGGCAATCCGCTTAAGTCGATATCTAGGAGTCCTGTGGCTCCCATCAAATCCAGAAAGGTTAGTCTGACTAATGCGTTGATATGGAGCAAGTCCGTTAGCCCTGTACAGTCCGTCAAAAACAGCCTTTGCAATCGACCCAACCCCTGTAAGTCTAGCTGTCCTATCAGCCCCGAGCAGCGCTCTAAAGAAAGCCTCTCCAGCTTGCTCAATTTGTTCAAGTTAAGCAATCCTGTCAGGCCCGGACAGCGGTCTAGATTCAATTCCTGCAGATGAACCAGTCCATTGAGATCGAGCGCTCCTCTGAAGCCGCTGCAGCGCTTTAATGAAAGCTCCTCCAGTTGGCTTAAGCCTGCGGCATCAAACTGCCTGAGAGCCGTGCAGTCGTCCAATGTGAGGATTTCGAGTTGAGTTAGCCCATTTAAGCCAGTAAAACCCGTCAACTGGGTGCAGCCTGTCAAATAGAGGGATTTCAATTGGGTGAGCGCGGTTACATCCAGTGTTCCTGCCAGCCAGGTGCACCCTCTTAAATTGAGAAGTTTCAATTGGGTTAAGCGGTGTAAATGGGGGACTCCGGTTAGCCCCGTGCACCCCTTCAGGTTCAGAATTGTTAATTCACTATTTTGATCTAATTTCAACTCTCCCGTGAGCTCTGTGCAATCATTTAAACGGAGGCTTTGCAGCTGGCTCAATCCTTCTAGGTTAAGCGCTCCCGTCAACCCTGTGCAGCCGCTCAAATGAAGGGTCTTCAATTCCTTGAGTTTGTTTAAGTTAAACAAACCTGTCAGTCTTGTGCATCCGCTCAAGTCGAGAAATTCCAACGAACAGTGTTTTGCAGCGGCTCTGAGAATGGCTGCCAGGGAAGCGCTGCCGATGGCGGAATCGGATAAATTCAAGGCGGTGAGTTGGGGGCATTTGGAGAAAAGAGTAGTCAAATACAGCTCTCTATGGTGTTTTCTCCGAAATGCGGTGCGGTATCCGTCGATTTCAGCAAAAGTGAGGGTTGTTTTTCCTTCGAGCTCTCTTTCTAAATAGGAATAGGCCGTGACGGGGTCTTGGAAAATGCGCTGAAAGTCTCTGCAGACCAGGGGCGTCGAACCCCTCGGGGTTAGCGGCTGAATGAGGGAAAAGATGCGGGCTGTCAATTCCTCAGGAAGCGCTGCGAACCCTTCCCAATCGGGAAGAGGGGGCGGAGCGGGTATCTGGCCTGTTGAGCGAATAGGGTCTGTCATAGACACTCCTGTAATTTATTATAGTTTAGATATTAATTATATAATATTTCATTAAATAAATCAAGCGAAAGCATTAATAAAAAAATATAAAAATTAATTTATTGTAATAATAATTATTAAGTGCTACATTGAAATTAAGGATAAGGGACTCACGACAGGCTCTTATACCCGAAAAAGAAGGGGCTTTTTCTTAAATAGGAAATGCATCTAACGGATCCTATTTGAGATTTCTCAAGGTACCAAGGCCTCTAATAGAGGTGCAAGTTGTAGGTCTTGTTTCATTAACAGCCTACTGCTCAATACAGCTTGAGAAAAAAAAACCTACTTCTCGCCTTCCTGTTGATTTGTCACGGACAAAATCTCAGGAAGGTTCTTTTTTTTTCTTAGAGACCGTTAGCGGTCTCTTAATTTTGCAAAATAATCGATCCGTTTTTTCAGCTCCCTTTCAAATCCTCTTTCCACAGGATGATAGAAGGAGGGGCGATCGATTTCATCCGGAAAGTAATTTTGCCCTGAAAAGCCGGCAGGGGTGTCGTGATCGTACTCGTAGCCCTTCCCGTAGCCTAAATGGCGCATGAGGGAGGTTGGCGCGTTGAGAATCGTCTTAGGGGGGCTAAGATGCGCCGTATCTTTCGCTAATGCCTGCGCTTCTTGAAAAGCCGTATAAATGGCATTGCTTTTAGGAGCGAGGGCAAGATAGACGATCGCTTCCGCAAGCGCAAGATTTCCCTCCGGAGGGCCGAGCTGGTCGTAAGCGTTCCATGCGTGGATAGCGACAGAGAGCGCCTGAGGGTCTGCGAGACCCACATCTTCAGCAGCCATCCGGACGATCCGCCTGGCGATAAATTGGGGATCTTCCCCCCCTTCCAGCATGCGGGCTAACCAGTAGAGGGAAGCATCGGGGTCTGATCCGCGCACCGCCTTATGCAAGGCAGAAATCAGATTATAATGCCCCTCTTCCGCCCGGTCGTAAAGAGCCGGTTTTTTCTGAACAAAAGCGCCCAGCTTTAACAAATCGACGGTCTCTTCGACATGCTGCAGATTTTCGATCATATTTAGCAAATGCCGGCCATCCCCTTGCGAGAGGTGGATCAGCGCTTCGCGCGCCTCATCCGTCAGGGGAATCTTTTTGAATTTTTCTTCGTATCTTTCTAGAATCCGCTTGAGAGCTGGAATATCTAAATAATTTAACGTTAGCACTCTCAGTCTGGAAAGAAGGGCATTGTTGAGGGCAAAAGAGGGATTCTCCGTCGTCGCTCCGATGAGCACGATCGTCCCATCCTCTAAAAAGGGGAGAAAGGCGTCTTGCTGGGATTTATTGAATCTGTGAATTTCATCGACGAATAAGATTAGCTGTTGATCGAAAAAAGGGTATTCTTTGGCCTCTTTGATCACCTTCTTCAGGTCGGCGATTCCGTTAAATACCGCGCTGAAGGGGATGAGGCGAGAGCGAAAGGCCTGGGCATAGAGCCTGGCGAGCGTCGTCTTGCCGCAGCCCGGGGGGCCCCAAAGAAGAATAGAAAGGGGGCGGGCGCTTTTGACAATCCGGGTGATCCACCCTTCCGGTCCCAGAAGGTGTTCTTGTCCGGCGATCTCTTCTAAAGACTTAGGTCTAAGTTGTTCGGCTAAGGGGATTCTCATGGTTCTATTAGACCTCTTTTAAGAGCTTTTTTCCAGAAGGTTTTGAAAAAAGTACCGAGAAAGGGAATAAAACCGATAAAATATACACAAACAACTTGAAAAAGTTGTTTGTGTATATCAGGTGATCGGAGGAGAGAGATGTCTATCGAACGCAAATCCTTTTTCGTAAATCTAGAGCCCATTACGATCTTAGGAATCAAAACCCACCAAAAGCAGATTTTCCGCATCTACACGGGTAAAAATGACCGAGTCCCCGAATTTGTAGCTGTAGCAGAAACATTAGGTGGATGTTCTCTAGGCACAATTTTTAAAAAATCTCAGACCCAATGGATTGGAAAAGTCGGTAATCCCAGAGGCGCTTTTCGCAATGATCCGCTCACCATCCGCAGCCGCGGCAAGAAAGAAATTAGCCTAGACACGATCTGTGAAAAATTAGCTTACGATCTCTACAAAGAGCTCGCAAGAGGACTTTTTTTTGTTCCTAAAAGCCGGTTATCTCTGCAACCGATCATGGATCAGTTTAATAAAACTCATCCTCTTGCGCTTCATTGGATTTCTCAGGGGATTCTCGACTCTTTAAGAATCATGTCTTGTTTCGTAGATGGGTATCAAAACTTTCAAAGTGCAAAAACAAAGGAGAAAGGTGAGACGATCTCTTTTATGGAGTGCATTAGGCGCTATCATCGCCCTCCTGAAACTCTGCTAACTCCAGAAGGAAAAGCAGTTCCTTTGAAGGGCATGATCAGTTTACTCGCTGTTGCAAGATGCCTTGCTGATACAGATGTTTTGGGGGGCAGTGGAGGAAATGCTGGTTTTAGATGGGTAAAGGATGAAAAGGGAATCCAAGCCGCTGAAGCTGTAAAAATAGATCCAGGAGAATCCTTTAAATTCACCCGCGATCCAGCACTAGAGGAGGTTTCGATCAATTGGGTGATTAACACCAAAGAGCATTTAGGGCATCCCGATTACCATTTAAAAGATCGGCGCGATCTCCAAACATCCAATCACAACAGAGAAACAGCGATTGTCTGGACAGCGCTTACCCCTTCTCAACAAGAAGAGTTCTTAGCTACACTCTTTAATTCCAGTCGTTATCTCCGATCGCAAGCAGTTCTCCATTTTCTTTTTTATCGCGAAGGCGCTTTTAATCGCAGTGAAACAGAATGTATCCCAGAGGAAATAGCTAAAAAGCTTGCAAGCGAGCTGCAAGAATGGATGAAACAACAGCTGGAAATTTATGCGGCTGATTTAAAAGAGTTTAAAGAGAAGCATCCGGAGGAGCTGATCCGCGTCCATTATATTGACAATTGGGGAGAGCTCTCTCTTCCGATGGCAGAAGAGACTTTTCCTATTCGAGAGCTTTTTACAAACAACCAAATTGTCAAAGAAGAAGAAAAGTCAGGAATTTTTTCGAACTCGAATCAGGCTAAAATGGACTTTGAAAACAGTCACTTAATGCCAGTGTTTCCTGAGAAACGCTCTTTAAAGCTGGAAGAGATATTTTATCCGCTCAATGGGAAAAAGCCGCAAAAACTTTTGCTCACTGGATCATCTGGCATTGGGAAGAGCACCCTCTGCCAAAAAATAGCCCACGATTGGGCTTCTGGAAGGCTTTGGAACGACTACTTTGACATGGTTTATTGGCTGCCATTGAGAGAGTTAAATATCAAAAATCTACCCATGGACAATCTTGCTTTTTTTCTTGCGCAAGCTATTTATGAACTCATCTTAAAAGAAGAGATCGAGTTGAGCGCCTTCTTGAGTAAATTTAAGGAGAATTCTTCAAGAAGTTTAATTTTACTCGATGGATATGATGAAGCAACTCCTCATCTGAAACAGGTCATCGCTCGCCTCTTCCAAGAGAAAGAGCTGATAATCTTCTTAACCGCTCGACCTGGGGGAGCAGATAGTCTTCATTCTTATCTGGATTTAAAGATAGAAAGCATCGGATTTGGAGATGAACAAATTGAAAATTATACTAAGCAGTTCTTCTCTCGAGGTAATAGTAAAAAAGATCATCATCCCTTTTTGCATGCAATTAAAACTAGTCCTAACCTTCTTGACCTAGCTCGTAACCCTCTTCATCTCCAGATGCTTTGCTCCCTTTGGGAGAAAAAGAAGGAGGGGGTTGCCTCTGGGCTCACCGGGCTTTATGCACAGATGATTGACCAAGTGCTTATTTGGAATGCAAAAAAATTCAAGAGTTTAGATAGAGAGAACATATTGCCTCTGCTTGGAATAATGGGATTGATCTATCAAGAGCGCGGCTTGCAAAGCATTTCCGATCAAATTCTCGATCAGAGCTTTCAGGGAACTCGCTATACAAAACAAGATCTGCTTTGGACAGGATTTTTCAAGGAAACCACAAAAGGTCGATATTCTTTTCTCCACTTAAGCTTTCAAGAGTATTTTGCGGCCCTTGCTTTAACCTGCCAAAGTTTTGAAGAGCAAAAAACATTTATTTTAAAGCATTGGGACGACGTAAATTGTCGACCAATCTTTACTTTTTTGTGTGGCATGATTTTTAATCTTAATTTACCTAGTCATACAGGAGAGAGTGCGCTTGTTTTCTTTTTTGAGACCCTCCATCGTCAATCCTCTGACCAATTATCAAAAAAAGAAAGATTTAAATTAACCTTTCGGTGCTTAGCCGAGTGTCCAAATGATTTTAAACGCATTCCATTTTTCGATAATTATTTAGAAGAGGCTTTTTCTAGCATCCATGCAGCTGGTCCAAATGAAAATTTTATTCTTTTTCAAGACGCTGTTTTGGAAGGCAATATAGAGATGTTGCAATGGCTTGGTTCTAAAGATCCTTCCATTATTGGCAAGGTTGCTGAGGGCGGCATTACTTTTCTACACAGAGCAGCTGGAAGAGGTCGATTGAAGATAGCAGAGTGGCTCTGCTCTAAACACCCCTCTCTTATTGGGAGATACACCACAGATGGTCGGACTCCGCTTCATTCAGCTGTTAGTGAGGGACATATAGAAATGGCAGAATGGCTCTGCTCTAAAGATCCCTCTCTTATTGGGAAATACACCACAGATGGTTGGACTCCGCTTCATGCAGCTGTTAGTATAAAAATAGCGGAATGGCTCTGCTCCAAAGACCCCTCTCTTATTAGGAAATACGCGATAGATGGTGTCACCCCTCTTCATGCAGCTGTTTCTAGGGGGAATATACAGATGGCAGAGTGGCTCTGTTCTAAAGACCCTTCTCTTATTAGGAAATACATGACAAATGGTATCACCCCCCTTTATTCAGCTGTTTTTAAGGGGGATATACAGATGGCAGAGTGGCTCTGTTCTAAAAACCCTTCTCTTATTGGGAAATACGCGACAGATGGTACGACCCCTCTTCATATAGCTGCTGGTAGAGGACGTATAGAGATGGCAGAATGGCTCTGTTCTAAAGACCCTTCTCTTATTGAGAAATATACTCAAGATGGCATGACCCCTCTTTATTCAGCTATTCTTGGTGGGAGTGTAGAGATGGCAAAGTGGCTCCATTCTAAAGATCCCTCTATTATCGGCAAATATACCTACTGGGGCATAACCCCCTTGCATATGGCTATTCTCAAAGGCGACTTAGATATAATTGAATGGATTTGTTCTGCAGATCCTAAGCAACTCTTTATTAAATTTTACGGCACAACTCCATTTGCACTGAGTCTCCATAAAGTGCCCCTGATGAGCTTTAAAATCAATCCAGCTGTCAGAGATTGGTTGCAAGCAAATTATCCTGAAGCATGCTCTAAGCCTTCTTTGTGTATTCTATTGTAAATTTCTCCAGGTTCAATCTCAAAATACCTCATCCCGAAAGTAAAAAAAACTTTTATTTTTTGGGAAAAATTGTACATTGAAAGAGGGAATAGGAATTCCCTGTGGGAAGGCGCGAAGGAGTGCCTTCCTTTCAGACGAGCGCATGTTAAACCCAGGAGAAAAATATGAAAGAGCCCAATAAACCCCAGCAACCCGGTAATCCAGGCCCAAACAAATGGCAGCCTTCTCAACCCAAGAACCAACCCGGACAAAAACCCCAACATCCAGGAACTAACCCGGACAGAAAAGGAAAAGGCGGGTGCGGCTGCTAGAACTCTCTCTTTTTGCTAAGAGACTGTCTCCGGATTAAGCTTCTGTCGATTTTCGGGTTCTTTTGAGCCGATTTTCGATTTAATTTTTGGGGGTAATATCAACATTCGTATATTATCCCCAAAAATTAAATCGAAAATCGGCCAAAATAATCCCGAAAATCGACGAAGTCTTAATCCGGAGACAGTCTCTAACCGCCACACCGTTTCTTACATGCAAGCCCTTCCTTAGGGGCTTGCTTCTAAAGCATCCTGATGCTGTGACAGCCATTGAATAATATCCGCAGACTCGTACATCGCTCTCCCATCGATCATAAGACAGGGCACTTGCGATTTTCCGCCGATGCTTTTCAGATCGCTTTTGGCGCTGCCGTCGGCAACTACATTTCTCATAGGCACTTTTTTATGGATCGATTGAAGATAATTCAGCACCCTTTGGGAATAGGGGCAGTGGGGAGAGTAGTAGAGAAGCAGTTGGAACTGTTGTTGACTTGCTGCATTCATCAGAGGTTCATTAGCGGGCAAATAGGCGCTAGAAAGCAAACAAACGGCGAAAATCAATAGATGGCGCATGAGAGCGATCTCCTTTTTTAGAGTTAGAAATGGATCCTTTAAAGACAGTCCACAGCGGACTTTAAGGATAGGTGTATAATATTTCTTGATCGATTTTCTAGATATAAATAAGCTCGTCTTTGAAATCTTTTTGATCAAAAAATGGAGATGGTTCATCCTTCTCGAAAACAAGGGAGAGTACGATGAGAAAAGCATTGTGGATTGGCATGTTGTCTTTATTATCTTTAACAGCTTACGGAGAAACAACGATGAACTTTACAGAGCCCGCCAAGGCGATGGTTTTTGAAAAGGATAAAACTTACCAGGCCCTGATTCACACGAATAAAGGGGACATCCTTTGCCAATTAGCCACGAAAGAAGCTCCGATTTCCGTCACCAATTTCATCCAACTTGCCCAGGGAGGATTTTACAATGGGCTGACTTTTCACCGCGTCGTTCCCAATTTTGTCATCCAGGGAGGGGATCCTAAAGGAACGGGAACAGGCGGACCAGGATATACGGTTACCGCTGAAATTGGGTTAAAGCATGAAAAGGGAGCCCTTTGCTGGGCGCGCCTGCCTGATCAACTCAATCCGCAAAAGCGCTCTTCGGGCTCGCAATTTTATATCACGTTAGAAAATACCCCCCATTTAGATGGGGAATATTCGGTGTTTGGGCAAACCATTTCCGGAATGGACATTGTCCAGAAAATCGCCCAGGGCGATCGGATTGAAAAAATCGATATTATTATCAAGTAATTGATTTCTAGGATGTTATGCTTCATCTTAGCGAGTGCGTATATAGAATTTATTTTAATAAATAGAATTAATCAGTATATTAAAAATTACCACTGAAAAAAAGGGGGGATAATATTCCCCCTTATTTTTTAGAAGTAAGGAGAGAAGTGTACATGATTATTCATCGAAGAAAAATAAGAATAAGATCTATATTTAAAAATCCGCTCGCTGAAAAATTGCGCGCTAAGCAGGCTAGATCTCTTTTAAAAGTCTCAACTCTGTTTAAATCCCCGTCCAGACCAGACGCTTCAGATGCTGCATGTATCCCGAAGTCTTAGCCTTGGATTGCCCGTTCGATCTCTTGGATCATGTGGTAGCAATGGGTGATTTTGCCTTCATCGACCCATCCTGAGGCAGAGTGGACAATTTGGTCGATGCTATCTAAGTAATCTTCGACAATTCTAGCATAGGTCATCCCCATGGTTTGGGAGAGTTTCAACATTTCCGGTCCATATTTTAATAAATCCATTTTCGCTTTTTGATTCGCCATGGCGATTTGCTCAGGAGATCCTTCCTCGAATAAGACGAGCAGCGTGCCCAAGTTCATGCTCATCCTTCTCTGCAGATCGGCGAGTTTCTGTTTTTCGATCGATTTCATATGCAAATCTTTGTGCGGATGCGCGCTTTTCGCTTTTCTTTTTTGTGTTGTCATATAATTGCCTCCCGATTAAGTTATTTTCTATTAATTTATTTATATTATATAATAATATTAATTTCAACAAATTAATAATTTAGACGTTTTGATGCCTAAAAGACTGTCTGCGAAGTTTGGTTTCGTCGCTTTTGGGAGCCATTTTGGCCAATTTGAGCTTCATTTGTTTGGGATAATATCAACATTCGTATATTACCCCAAACAAATGAAGCTCAAATTGGCTCAAAAGAGCCCCAAAATCGACTGAAACAAACTTCGTAGACAGTCTCTAAAAGCGATTTTTTTTTGATTTTATTCGCTTTTGTGCCAAGATGGGGCTATCCGTCTTGATAATTAGATCAAGAGAATGATAAAGAGAGGTATTTTTTATGAAGAAACTTTTGATGCTCAGTGCCCTAGCCCTCATGACAGCGTCTGTGCATGCGGGTTCAGCGGTAGCCGTAACTTCCGCCCCTGTTCAACCTACTGCTTCTGGCCAGCAGGCTGCCCCATCTCAGCCAACCCCAGAAGATAACAATGGGTCTGTTGAAGATGAAGATGTGATCATCATGGAAGAAGATGACACAGATTCTGACGAAGATAACAATTAAGTTTAATTAAGTTATTCAATCCTGAATAGAAAGAAGCCCATTTTTGGGCTTCTTTTTTTATTTATCTTGCCAAGTTAATTTTTTACTTCTAACATAAGACCATGGGGCGGTGCATCAGAAGGAGGTCCCGATGCAAAACAAGTTAGGAGTTAATCCCTGGATCAAAATGTGGGTGGAGCCGCGCAAGACCATGCGCTCGATCATTAATTTCGATCCTACCCATCGGTTTTATCTATTATCGGCAGTTTATGGGTTTCCAATGCTGCTGCATCTCGCGCAGACATTCTCTCTAGGGCAAATGTATTCTGCGGCAGGCATTGTCATCGGTTCATTGATCCTGGCGGTATTGGTCGGAATGCTCGGAATCTACATCTCTAGCGGGCTTTTATTTTGGACCGGAAAGTGGATTGGAGGAAAGGCTTCGTTTACCCATGTACGTTCAGCCGTTGCCTGGTCCAATGTCACGAATGTGGTCAATAGCGTGATGTGGTTAATCCTAGTGGGCTTATTTGGGACATCGGCTTTCCTAGATACATTCACGCAAACCGCCTTTGTGGGGCGTCAGCTCACCTTCGTGGCTCTGATTTTTACCGTACAAACGGTGTTGGCGGTGTGGAGTTTTATCATTTTGCTAAAAGGGTTGGGGGAAGTGCAGGGGTTTTCTGCGTGGAAAGCGTTATTAAATGTAGCGATGCCATTTTTCATGGTCACAGCGACGGTTTGGATTTTGCTGTGGATTGTCTGGTGGTCTAGCGGGATGCAATAAATTTAATAGAAGATCTATCATCAAGGAGGGTGGGGTATGGAGAAAGGAGTGTATGAAATCATTAGAGGGTGTGTGTTTTCGTCAGCTTGTGCGCTGGTCATGGGCTTGAGCCCAGCCGTATTATCTGCTGAAGGAAACGAACCGGTGCAAATCGAAAGCGCAGCAGCGTCTAACGAGTGGCAGGAATTTCATTCGGTTGTAGGAAGATGCAAAATGGAATTTCCCGTTTATCCCGAACATGTGACGGAAAAAATGACGATGCCTGAAGAAGGGTATGAGCTGAGATACGATGCATATATCTCTTCGATGGATAAGCAAACCGTGTTCATGCTCCTCATCGCGCAATATCCCGACTTTGTCGATGAATCTTATGCACAGATGAGTTTAGAGGGCTTTTTGAATGGGATTCTCAGCCACAATCCGGGCAATCAGCTCATCTTTGCAGACCTCGTGCTCGTGAATGGCCATTCGGCTCTAGATTTTTTCATCCGCACAGGGGGAGTCTACTTCAAAGGGCGCGCGCTCATGGTGAAAAACAGCTTGTATTTGATGGCGATGGAATGCGAAGTCCAGACCTATGATGAATTGCATTTCAATCACTTCATCAATTCCTTTCAGTTAGCGAATTAAAATCCCCCCTATTCAGATACCCCAAACGGGGTATCTGATAAACACTTGCCTTCTTACTTTTCTATCTTTACAATCCCTTTATACACAATTACACGAGGAGGGAAAGCCATGTCATTTGAAATAAGAAACGTAGGCGCAAACGAAATACCTATTGGAACGCAAAATACACTTCATGCATATCAGCTTGTTTCCAAGGGCGTGTCTGCTCAACCGGATCAATGGAAATCTTATGTGCAAGCAGAGCAGCAGGGGGAACCCAATTGGTTCCAAAAAGTGGTAGATGCCATCTGCGCCTTTTTCCGCATGCTCTTTTGCTGCGGTAAGGCGACCGTCACCACATCCCCTGCGACACCGGAAGGCTCCGTTAGCAGTTCTGCCACAGAAACGAAGCAAACCCCTGCGCCAGCGGAAGCCGGCCCAGCCGCAGGAGCTGCTCCCCCCAATGCTCCTCCTTCTGGAGCAGCTGTAAGAACATCCGCTGCCACAGCCACTTCTGCTTTGGACGCACAGCTCCTGCCTGATACCCTTCCTGTGACTTTTGTAGATCATTCTCAGCTGAGAAGGGACGATCTAAAACATTTTTGCTTGGATGAGCAAATCGATCGGGCGTTCCAAGGAAAAAGCGCACAGGAACTAAAGGCCTTTTTCCAAACGGTCAGCCCCGGATGGGAATTTGTGAATTGCATCCAAGCGATCAACAGCCGCCCTGATCGGAAGGAGCTCTTTCGAGACCTTATCCATGCCGTATTGACGAAATATTGGTCGCAGCAGGAGACGCTGAAACAATACATCGGATTCGACAGTTACAGAGATGGAAAACCGGAATCCCCTCGCTCGAAGGCTATGCTCGCCTGTGTTCATGCCTACATTTGCTACGCTTTGGAGAAGCCGCTTGGCGCTTGTGCAGCATTATTGGCTTTGTTGTGGAAAATCAACGATCTCTTTGGAGCGGTTGTCCTTTGGAAAAATCCTCCTTTCTTAGATACGTTAAGCCCACTTGAACGGGACATGTTCATGCTTTGGGCAAAGGACAATGGCCAGACAGCTCCTATCGGTCAAAGGACCCCTTTCTATGAAATTTTATTGAAGAGAGAGAACCAAGAGCAGTCCACCTAAGAAACGGATGGGATCAACGCAAAGCCGCGGGGTCGCAAAGACGCAAAAGATTATTAACAGGATATTAGGATAAACAGGATAAAATTAATTCTTTTTTATCCTGCCCATCTTAATATCTTGTTATTTTAATTTGTATAATCTTTGCGTCGCTGCGGCTTGGCGTTGCTCTTTTTGCTTCCTATTAAAAGTTGAAGGCGAGGTTGGCCTGCGCATAGGGAGCGGAGTCGTATTTGTAATACTTGCCGTGCTGGTTGTGGGAGTTTTTGATGAGGATCCAACCCCCGAAGTTCCAGCCGGCGCCCACGCTAGCCCAGAACCGGCAATCTACGTTAAACTTTAAGTCCCATTCGACGCCGCTCGAATAGACGGAAAAGATCGCGTCGTGGTATTTGCCATGGCCGCCGTCGACGCGCCGCGGAAACTTGTAGGGGCCTCCAAAGGTAGAGTAGGCGAGATCGGTCGACCAGTGCTCGGCGATCGCGTACTGGAGGGAAAACTTGAGAGGGAAGATCGCATTGAGTTTCCACTTGCACGCAAAATTCCAATCGGCGCCAAGAACGGGCAGCACGTAATTGTTTTTGATGCCGGTGTAGCCAAACAGGCCTACGTGCAGTCCGAGGGTATCCCGATACTGGTAACGCCCCCATGCGAGCCCATAATAGACTCCCGAGTTGCCGAAGTTGAAAGTCTGCCCATCGACCGTCGCGCCGATATTAAAAATCCACCGCCATCTTTCTAGAGAATTGGAGATCCAGGCTACCGAAGCTAAGGCATTATAAAAATCCTCTTGGTCAAAGCGGGGGTTTTCATCCCAATCGAATCTGAGGTAGGTATAGCCGAGCTCCCACGAGAGCGCATTATTCGGATTGAGAAAATGGGAATAGTAGGCGGAAGCATGCGCGTCGGTGTAGAAGACATGGGAATGTTTTACGCTATCCGTCGTGAATTCCGCTTTGCCGATTTTCCGGTAATCGCCCACGAGGTGCCAGGGGAATCTCCGGTTCGTCGCGCGCTCATAATCGATATCGACAAAGGCGTAATCGACAGCAGAAAGGAGAGCAGGGGAGAGGAGGCATAATAGAAATAGGGAACGGATCTTCACGGATTTTCTCCTGCTGTGATTTGAGTGTATTGCGCGCCTGACATCCGCAGCAGTTCCTGCTCCCGTTCGTTTTTGCTCAAGGGGTGAATGCGGGTGAGAGTCCGCTCTTCTTTCTCCTCCTTAAAGACGCGTAGGTGGTGGGTGGCCTGAGCGGCGACTTGCGGGAAATGGGAGATGCAGATCACTTGGCGGCATTGTCCGAGAGCCTGCAGCTGCTCGCCGATGAGGGTAGCCGTCTGGCCGCCGACATTCGCATCGATCTCATCGAAGACGATCGTGGGGGTGTCGTTTTTTTCGGCGAGAGTCGTTTTGATCGCTAGAAGCAGGCGGGAGAGTTCGCCGCCGCTGGCCCTTTCTTTGACGAGGAGGCGCGCTTCGCCTTTATTGGCCTTGAGCCAGAAATGGACGAGGTCTTCTCCCGTGCGGCAGCGGGGCTGCGGCGCGATCTCGATGGCCAGCTCGGCCCCCGGCATGTTCAGGGTGTACAGTGCCGCGGTGAGTTTTTCTGCCAGCGGACCTGCGGCGGCTGTTCTTTTTTTCGTGAGAAGGGAGCAGAGAGAGCGGGTCTTTGCCTGCGCCTCTTCTAAGCGCCGGAGGGTTTTTTCGACCTCCTCGTCTGCGTTTTCTAAAAAGTTCAATTTTTCCTGAATTTCTTTTTGGGAGGCTTGCACATCGCCGTATTTGCGCTTGAGCCCGTTTAACAGAGAGAGGCGCTCTTCTAAATAGGCCAGGTATTTGGGGTTATCTTCTAACCGGTCTAGATAAGAGCTGAGCAGATGCTGGGTTTCTTGGAGGGCGAGGTGAGCCTCTTGAAGCAGCGCTGCGGGTTCTTGGAGAGCCGTATCGATCCGAGAGAGCGCATCGCACGTGTTTTTGTAGCGGATGAGGGGAAAGGCGAGGATCCCTTGGACAAGAGATCCCATCTTCTCTTTGAGCTCTTGGGCGTGGGAGAGTTTTTGGTATTCTTGAAAGAGTTTTTCCTCTTCTCCCTCTTGAAGGTTGGCTGCGCTCAGCTCTTGCCATTGCGTGCGGTACATATCGAGATCCCGCTCGCGCTTTGCGCTCAAATTCCGGAGCTGTTCGAGTTCTTCTGCGAGCTTTTTTTCTTCCGCCCAGCACGATTGAAAGCGATCCAGGTCTTGCGCAACGCCAGAGAAAAGATCGAGGATCTTCAGCTGCGCATCGCTCGTTTTGAGTTCTTGGTGAGAATGCTGCCCGATCAGGTGGATCAGATGGCTGCCCACCTGTTGAATGAGAGGCAGGGGGGCCATCTGCGAGCCGAGAAAGGCGCGGTTTTTACCTTGGCTGGAAATTTCCCTGCGGATGAGAAGAGGCTCGCCTGGATCGGAAGCGATGCCAGCCTCTTCCAAGAGGGTGTGGATCGGGGAAAGAGGGTCGATGTCGAATGCCGCTTCGACGAGGGCCTTGCTCTCTCCTTTGCGGATGCACGAGCTATCCACTCTTTGGCCGAGCGCAAGGGCAAGGGCTTGGATGAGGGCGGTTTTTCCTGCTCCCGTTTCACCGGATAAGATAGTAAAGCCCGAGTCGAAGGCGACCTGGCAAGACTCGATCAGAAAGACGTTCTTAAGATAAAGATGCCTGATCATTGAGGACCACTTCTGTTGTTTTAAAATGGAGCTTGGCAACCGTATTCAAAATCTCTCGACCCTGTTTAGCGACTAAGGTTTTGCCTGCGCGGATCACCTCTGCAGAGGCTCCTTTGGGCAAGATCATGCCGACGGTTTTGCCGAGCTGCTCCAACCCTTCCAAAAAAGCGGCTCTGGCTAAGATCGAAGCTGCGGCGACGACCAGGTCTTCTTCACCGCGGTGGCGTTGGGTGAGGTGGATAGAGAGGTTTTTCCGCTTGATGGCATTGATCACCAGGTGTTCGCTGGCGAACTGATCGATCAAGACCTCTTGGCACTTCGTTTTTTCGACGAGTTCCGCAATCGCCGTGGCGTGTCCCCAAGCGAGCAGATGGTTCAGATTGTGGAATTGCCGGTAAAGCTCGTTGTATTTTAAAGGGGGGATCCGCACGATACTATGGGGAAAGGCCGAGCGGATCTTTCTTGCGATCTTCAACACGCTCTCATCGCTCATCTTCTTGCTATCGCGCACGCCGATTTTGAGCAGTTCTTGAACCCCTTCTTCTCCCGCTTGGACCCCGCCGATGCAAAGCGGTCCGAAAAAATCGCCTTTTCCCGCCTCGTCGATCCCGATGCGCGGTTTGAGATCGAGATCGGCCTCCGGGTAGTTAAAAGAAAAAGTGCCCAAAATCTCCGGTTCGAGGTAGAAGCTGATAAACTCTTGCCTTTCTTTCCCCTGCACCGTGAGCTTCCCCGAAGTGTAGAGGGTGCAGGAGACCCCTTTTTTTTGGGCAGAGAAAACCGTATATTGCGGCTGAGTGAAGGTAAAGCCTTGATTCAAGAGATCTTGGCGCAACTTGTCCGCAAGGCGAAGATCAATGGTTGTGACAAAACAAACAGCCATAGAACTTATCTTGCCATTCTTCTCTAAAAAGGACAAGATAAGATTCAAGCGTTTTGCTATATATGATTAGGTAGACTCTGGAGGCGTATGAATGAAGAGATCAGAGAAGTAGGCGCGCTGTTTAAAGCGAAGCGGAAAGAATTGCATCTTTCCTTAAAAGAAGTGGAGAATTCCACTTCGATCCGCTCGGGTTACTTGGAAGCGATTGAAGAGGGGCGGATCGATCAGTTCATCTCGGGCGTTTATGCACTGGGATTTATTAAGCAGTATGCTGCTTTTTTAGGGATGGATCTGGAAAAAATCATCGAAGAGCATCCGGAAGCGCTAAAAATGCCGGCGGAAAAACATGAGTTTTCTTATGGGATCGGCACTCTGGAAGTGCGCGGAAGCTTAGGGGGTGGGGTAAAATGGTTTCCGAATTTAGTGTGGGCTGCCGTATCGGCGATCGTGATCGTCATCGCCTGGTACCTCGCTAAGTATCTAGGAGTGATATGACAGAAGGGGCGTTTACCAATCGGCTGATCAAAGAGAAATCCCCCTATCTTTTGCAGCACGCCCATAACCCCGTCGATTGGTATCCTTGGGGCCCCGAAGCGTTCGAAGCGGCCCGCGAACAGGATAAGCCGATCTTTTTATCGATCGGTTACGCCACCTGCCACTGGTGCCATGTGATGGAATCGGAATCCTTTAAAAACCCCGAAGTGGCTAAGCTGCTCAACGATGTGTTCATCAACATCAAAGTCGATCGGGAAGAGCTCCCCGAAATCGACAGCATTTACATGGAATTCGCCCAGGCGCTGATGGCATCCGGAGGGGGATGGCCTCTCAATGTCGTCCTCACGCCCGATCAAAAACCCTTTTTTGCGGTGACCTACTTACCTCCCAAGACGCGCAAAGGATTGATCGGGCTCGAACAATTTGCTCATCACATCGAGCAGCTTTGGCATAGCGAAGAGCGGCACGCGCTAACCGAGCAAGCGGATAAAATCGTCGATTTATTCTCTAAAGTGTCCAAATCGGTCGGCAGTGAGCTCCCCTCGGAGCGCCACATTCTATCTGCGGTGGAGGTGCTCTTTGAACTCGCGGACCCTATTTACGGGGGGATCAAAGGACAACCGAAATTTCCTTTGAGTTATCAGATCGATTTTCTGTTAACATTCACCCGCGCAAAAAAAGATAGCCGCGCCCTTTTCTATTTGGAGCTGACGCTCGATCGGATGCACCGCGGCGGCCTCTACGACCATTTAGGGGGAGGTTTTTCCCGCTATAGCGTCGATGAACAATGGATGATCCCCCATTTTGAAAAGATGCTCTACGATAATGCGCTGCTCGCCAAGGCCTATTTAGAGGGGTGGAAGTTTATCGGAAAGCCTTTCTACCGGACCGTCTCCGAAGAGATCTTGAATTATATCCTCGGCGAAATGACCCATCCGGAAGGGGGGTTCTATTCCGCCGAAGATGCCGATTCCGAAGGGCACGAAGGGTTATTTTACACGTGGACAACGCAAGAGATTTTAGAAGCCCTCCCCCCAAAAGAAGCCGATCTCTTTTGCCATTACTATGGAGTAACCCCGCAGGGCAACTTCGAGGGGCGCAATGTGCTGCACGCTCCTTTATCCCTTGAGGAATTTGCGGAAGCGGTCCAAATGCCCGTCGAAGAGGCGCATGTTCTATTGGCAAAAGCCAGGGAGATCCTGCTCAAGAAGCGGCAGCAGCGCCCGCACCCTTTTAAAGATGACAAGATCATCAGTTCCTGGAATGGATTGATGATAGATGCCTTGATCAAAGCGGCTTCCGCTTTTAAAAAAGAGGCTTTTCAAACAGCCGCTCTCAAATCTGCCTCCTTCATCCGCGCCAACTTGTGGAAAGAGGGGAGGCTATTGAGGCGTTTCAGGGATGGGGAAGCGCGCTTCCGGGCAGGGCTCGACGACTATGCGTGTCTGATTAAAGGGGCGCTCAGCCTGTTTGAAGAGGATTGCGGAGCCGCCTGGCTGCAATGGGCCCTAGAAATGGCAGACATCTTGGAAAGGGACTTTAAAGTGGAAGAGGGAGCTTTTTATCAAACAGATGGAAAGGAGCCGATCCTCTTGCGCAAATGCGAATTTTACGATGGAGCTGAACCCTCCGGCAATGGAGTCCACGCGGAAAACTTGCTCCGCTTGTATCAAATCACGCAGGATGAAAAGTATTTAACCCAGGCGGAGGATATCCTGAAGGCTGCTAAAAGCTTTATCGAGACCTATCCTCCCGGCGCTTGTTATCAATTGATCGCCCTGCAGAGATATCTCGATGCGCAGGCGCCGACCGTCGTCGTTGCGCTCGACGAAAAAGAGTCTTTGCGCGAGGAGATCCGCGCGGCGGTATCCAACCGTTTTTGCCCCCATCTCCAAATCATTTGGAAGAGGAAAGAGGATAAAGAGATAGTTCGGCTCATTCCCTCTATTGCCGATAAGACGTTGGTCGATGGGCAGACGGCCGTGTATCTATGCCGGCAAGATCGTTGCGAGCCGCCGCTTCTTATCAAAGAGGAAATCATTAAAGCCATGGAAACATTATGAGCCAATTATTAGGGGATTATGCAGTTGTCAAACAGATCGGGCAGGGGCCCCTTGGCAAGGTCCTTCTAGCGGAACACCGGTTCCTAAAGACCCCATTTGCTCTGAAAGTCTTGCCGGAGGAGCTCGCCACCGACCGCGGCTTTGTCGCCCGTTTTGAAAAAGAGGTGGCCGATATCGCCACCTTAGAGCACCCCCATATCGTCAAGATCCATCATGTCTCCTTTGCCGATGGACACTATTTTTTAGTGACCGACTGCGTCGTCGACGCTTTTGGCGAAACGACCAATCTCATGGAATATCTCAATGCCAGGCAAGATCCGCTTTCCGAGGAAGAAATCGCCAACATCGTCTACCAGATCGCCTTTGCGCTTGACTATGCCCACCAGAAAAAAGCTGGCAGCGAACCGCTCGCCCATTTCGGCATCAAACTCAACAATGTTCTCATTGGGATCGATAAAGAAAAGCTCCATGTGCGCCTGTCCGATTTCGGGTTGTCGCGCGTGATCGGAGCCGCCTCCTTGCTCAGCCGCACGTATAAGACCGTCGCAGAAGTGCACAACCGCTATTTTCCCGAACACGCCGATTTAGCCAAGCTCTCTAAACTGCAACTTTCCTTTTTGCAAAATTACGCCTTTTTGGCCCCCGAACAGAAAAATATCAGCAGCCTCGATCTCGTTGACTACAGAGCCGATATCTACGCGTTCGGCGTGCTCGTCTATTATTTGATCATGCGCGTCTTTCCAGAGGGTTTTTTCGATCTGCCCTCCATGCGATTTCCCGCCTATCGTTTCAATTGGGATCTCCTCATCTACCGGTGCATGCAGATGGATCCCCATAAGCGCCCCGCTTCTCTCAAGGCAGCGCTCGAAGAGCTTTCCGCCTCTTCCGGATCGCTCAACCCCTTCTCTTGCCCGATCGCCTGCGAAGGAGCGCCCGGTTCGCTGAAGCCCATTTTGAAACCCCAAGAGATCATCCGCCCCGAGTATGAAGACGATCCCGGAGCCATTTTTCGAACAGAGGCTGCCGTGGCCCGCTATCAACCTGGGCAGACGGAAGACAGGGTCATCGAACCCCTCCTGAACGAGATGACGGTGATTCGAGGGGGAGCCTTCTCTCGCGGAAGCTCTCAGGGCGGCAGAGATGAATTGCCCCGCCACACAGTGAACTTATCCGCTTTTGCCCTTGATATCCATCCCGTGACCAATGAACAGTTCGTCCGGTTCCTCGAAGCGATGGGAGGGGAGAAAGATGCCAACAACAATGACATCATCCGCCTCCGCGAGTCGCGCATCAAACGAAGCGCCGGAAAACTCAGCATCGAATCGGGCTATGCCAAGCACCCCGTTGTCGGAGTCACCTGGTATGGGGCCGTCGCTTATGCCAAGTGGGTGGGCAAACGCCTCCCCACAGAAGCCGAATGGGAAATTGCCGCTTATGGCGTAAACGAAAATAGCACTTACCCTACAGGCGACCAGATCGAGCGCACCCAAGCGAATTTCTTCAGCTCCGACACCACCGCCGTGATGAGTTATCCGCCCAATGGATATGGCTTATACGATCTGGCCGGCAACGTGTACGAGTGGTGCCAAGATTGGTATGGATACCATTATTACGATGTCTCCGTGCAAGAGCCCGACAATCCCAAAGGACCGCTGCAAGGCGTCTACCGCGTCCTCCGCGGAGGCTGCTGGAAAAGTTTAAAAGAGGACATGCGCTGTGCGCACCGCCACCGCAACAATCCCGGCACCATGAATGGCACCTACGGCTTTCGTTGCGCTGCAGACGTCTCGTAGAGTAAATTGTTTGAGTATAAATTCAATCTTTTGCTATGTTGGCATTTCAGCCAATTTTCTCTAAAATGAAAGGAGTAAAGTTATGTCAATACACTCAATAGGACCACAAAACTCTATAGTAGGTTCTTGTTTGCAGCCTTTGGACGCATGGAAAAAAACCTATCAGGGACAAGGGGAAAAGATTTTCAAACAGATCGTCACAGGGGCAGCTTATGTCGGATTGACTTTCGTGGCGGCCATAGAAACCCTAGCGCGCAGCCTCTTTGCTTGGTTGCTCTATGGCCTCAATACACTTCTGAAGTGTTGTCTCAGCGACAAAGGATCCTTTGATCAGTTCGTCGCAGAATCGGTCCTAGTAGCTAATATAAATGCGGCGATGCCTTTGACGTGCGCGCTCCTCTTCATAGAGAATTTTGCCCCGGTTGATCCCGCTGTAGAGGCCGCAGAAGCTGCCGCTGCAAAGCTCAACCAAGCATTCAGAAGAATGGCAGGAGCTTGAATTCCTTCATCAACGCAGAGACGCTTATTAGCGCCTCTGCGTTGATATCAGCTATCCTAATAACTTTGCGATTTCCCGCAGCCGCAGGCGCCCTTCACATTCGGATTGGTGATTTTAAAACCGGAACCGTTCAGGCCATCGACAAAGTCGATCTCCGATCCTAGCAAGCGATCCACCATTTGTTTATTGACGTGGATCTCGACCCCGTGAGAACTAAAAATCTCGTCCTCTTTCTCCGCTTTTTCGGAATAATCCAGCACATACTCAAACCCGCTGCAGCCGGCCGCCCGATCGCCAAAGCGGAGGCCCCATCCTTCTTTGCCCTCTTCCGCCAGGATGTTGCGGTATTTTTCGGCCGCGCGTTTCGTGAGGGTGATCGTCGATAGGTCGATCTTTTCCGCCAGAATGGCATTCAGCCGGTCGACAAGAGCATCGATCTCCTTCTCGGAAAAGCCATGGCCGAGCATGCCGGCTTCGAGGGTTTCCCAGGTAGAAGCCTGGCACCCGACGCAATGCAGGCCGCTATTGGTAATTTCTTGAGCCAACCGCTGGCTTTTATGAGGAAATTGCGAGAAAATATCCTCAATGGTCATGTCGCGCGAAACTTTTTCCCGTTTTGTATTGGTCTCAGCCATAATTTATCCTCTGTTTAAAAACTTAGTTTAACGCAGCCGCCCTTGATCTTGCATTGACAGGCGAGACGCTCTTTATCCTGCTCTCCTAGAAAATCCCTCTCTTCTTGGGTAAAATCGGAAAGGTTATCCATCCCCTCTAGAACCTCGACGACGCAGGTTCCGCAAACCCCTTCCGTGCAAGCAAAAGGAACCCCCCCCTCTTCACAAGCTTCTATAATAGGGGAGCCATCCTCCAGCTCTTTTTCCTCATTGTTATGATGAAAAACTAATTTAGCCATCTTTTACCTTTGTGATACACCAAGTGACGACAGTATAGCAATAAATACACACAGAAATCAAGAAGTTCAAGGGCTCATAAAAAAAGGCAGACCCGGAGGTCTGCCTTTAAGAAATTAAATGTTAAATAAGGGGGGATTAACGGTCTGAAGAACTAGGGCGCTCCCGATGGGAGGATTCTGCTTCTTCTTCCAGCAGCTCTTCGACGGTTGCTTTTAGAGTGGAAATCCCTTCTGGAAAGCCGCAGCGAATCAGGATCTCATTCAGGTAGCTGAGCTCCGATTCCAGCATATCGACTTTACTCTCTAAACTAGCGATCGTTCCTTGAAGTTTATTATAATCAATATTATCCATTAAACACTCCTCGAGCATATTATGTTTTATATCCTACCTTTATTATAACTAATTAAAAAATTATTTTCAACTAGAAACACATCTTTATTATACTCTGCTCGATATTTAATTCATTAAATATCATAAAATAACGTAAGCTATTAATTATTATAGAGATATGACAATGATAAGAGGAAGAGAAAGGGACCAAAGGTTTAGCTTTTTTCTTAGGTCCCTTGGGTCCTTTTAGTCGCTTTGGTCCCTTCCCTTCTTTTTCTTCAAAAAAGAAAGACCCGCCTTTGAATGTCTAGTTCAAAAAGCGGGTCTTAAAGCCACAGAAATCTGGATGCTTTAGTTGGCTGGTACCAAATAAGCTGCATTTAGCTGGCGAAGGAACTCGTCTTTGTCATTCTGTTTTATCTGATAGTACCCTTGCATGATAGCTCTCTTGAGATCATCTGGGAATGCATTCCATACTTTATCAAAAGCTTCTTTATGAGCCTCATGAAAAGGATTTAAGAATGCACTGTTCTCGTCAGAAATCTTTTGTCGAGGAGTCTGGTTTTGCTGGATTGCTGCATTAAGCTGGCTAAGGAATTCAGCTTTATCATCCTTAGTTAGCTGATAGTCCCCTTGCAAGAGAGAGCTCTTAAGCGCATCTGGGAATTCATTCCATACTTTATCAAAAGCCGCTTGGTTGTTCTGATAGAGAGGATCTAAGAATGCACGGTTCTCGTTAGAAACCTTTTGTTGAGGAGTCTGGTTTTGCTGCTCTACCTTCGAAGCTTCTAAGCGTTGCATGCACTCTTCTCTAAACAGCTTCCTAAAGTAATTCTTCTGGTTGTCAGACAAAGTAATGGTGCCATTGCAAATACCTTTTTGACTTTCCTGAGGAATCTTGGCCCAGACTTTATCAAAAGCGCTCGGGTTGATAGTTCTCATTTGGTTGAAAAACGCAATGTTTTCTTGAGCGGCCTTCTTTTGAGAAGTTGCAGAAGGAACAGTCCCGTCTGTTTTCTCTGTGTTCAGGTAGTCTTTGAGGGATTCTTCTAAAGCGCCTTGAAATTCTCCGATTTGCATGTTCATCGCTTTTTGCTCAGCAATCATGAGGTCCATTTTCTTGTTGTCTAGGTAGTAGACAACCGCAGCAGCTGCCCAGAAAGGAGCAGTGACGATGCCAACGGCAACGGCAACAGCGGCTAAACCGAGCTCGACAGCTGTGAAGGCTGCCATCACGCCCGTTCTGACAAGAAAGCCGAGTACAACGCCGACTAAACTCCCGAGGGGGCCGCCATATTGGCAGACTCCGTTGATTGTTTTAGAGATTTCTACCCCGATTTGATCATTGAATCGAAGAACCTTTTTTGCGCCGGCAAGAAGGAAGTTATCTCCTTTTTTTGCTGCCAAGGAAGAAAACTCGGTAATCATCGGCTTAACGAATGTATCTTGGATATAGTTATCTGTTTTTTTAGCGCCTGCTTTATGACCCACTGCAGCGCTAGGAGAGGTCGCATTGCGAACAGCGGAATCTAATTTAGCGAAACGATTCCTATGTCTTGGCTGAGCTTGTGTTTCTTCTCCTAAAAAATTTGCTTGTTGGTTAACTCTAACCTGAGTTGAATCTGCATATACTGGTTGCATCGGAAGCCTCCTTAATACTTGTTTTGTTTTATATCGATTATTATATTCGTATTTTACTTTGTTTTCAATAAAAATAAAAACAGTCTAAAATTAAAAACAATTCTAATTCTATTTTATTTTTTATTGAATATACTTTAAATATTTAAATACTCACCTAATTTTACATTAGGTGAGTATTTGTTTTTATTGGTTATTGCTAGGAATGTGAAAAACTGGAGTTTCGTTGTTGTTTGCGAATCGAAAGACAGGGCGAAGTGTCGTCGTCTGGTTAGGATTAAAATCGGAATCAAATTGCGGTTGGTTGTCTTCGCTTCTCGAACGTTTCAGAGGACGAATATTGTTACTGTCGTCTTCTTCAAAGTGTCTTTTCGCCGGCTTCTTATTAAATATCACGCGAACGTTTTCTAAATCCGAATCATCGCGAGATACGCCGATATGGTTTAGTTTATGTTTTGGATTGGCCAATTTTTCTATTTGCGCTTGCGTTTCTGCATCTTGTTTGAGTTTGAGTTTTTTAGCTGCAGCTTTTTCTGGATGGGCGATCTCTTCAAATGTATCGCCTAAGCTTGCCAGCTGAGCGCTTGCTTTTTTCTGCTGATCGATCATGCGATCCATTTTGTCGTTGTCTAGGTAAGAGACAACCGCAGCAGCACCCCAGAACGGAGAAGTGACGAGGCCAACGGCAACGGCAACAGCGGCTAATACGAGCTCAGCAGTTGTAAAGACGGCCATCATGCCTGTTCTAACGAGAAAGCTCAGTACAACACCGACTAAACTCCCTACAGGGCCTGCGTATTCGCAAATCCCGTTGATTCTTTTAGAGATCTCCACTCCGACTTGATCATTGAATCGAATCACATTTTTCAAGCCGGCAAGAAGAAAATGATCGCCTTTTTTTGCTGCCAAGGAAGAAAACTCGGTAATCATCGGCTTAACGAATGTATCTTGGATCCAATTAGTCGCTCTAGGAGCGCCCGCTTTGCTGCCGACCGCAGCGCTAGGCGATGTCGCATTTTCAATCGCTTGATTAACCACAGTAAAGAAACCTGGGCCTTGTTTTTTAACTGGATCCACTTTTACTGGAACTTGACCTTCAACCTGTACTACTGGTTTTCCTACAGATGTTGTAGATGTTGCCATAAAAACCTCTTTGTTTGTTTTTACACTTAAGTTTAAAAATTGCTATGTTCGAACTAGATTATAGTAGAGAGGTTTATAAATAGTCAACGCCACTTATATTTTTAACAGATCAGTTTTTGTTCATTAAATATTTAATGGTTTGTTTTGTATTTATTTAAAAATTGATTTTTCTAAAATTCTCTTTGCGTCCCGGCGGCTTTGCGCCTTGGCGTTGCTCCCGTCTGCTCTAGTTGAGCGGCTAAGAACAACGCCAAGGCGCAAAGCCGCCGGGACGCAAAAAGAATTATTTATTGCTGCATAATTAAAAAAATAAACAGGATATTGGAATAGTCAGGATAATAGGCTCCTATGCAACTTTAAGAAAAGACAAAGACCGTACCCACATGGCAGGTACGGTCTTTAGAGGCAAGCTTCGGGTCCGCGTTCTTTACTATACTCATAATCCTGCAATCGCTACTGACAATGCTGCAGTCTCTCTCTCTAAACGTGCAATACGAGCCCATAAATGTTGTTCAAACGTGCCTTGGTATTTGCCGGCAGCTACGGCATCTTGATGGCTTGCAAAGAGTCGACGACATACCTGCGCCTCGTTCTCATTAAGGCCTTGTCCATTACTTTTTTTAATCAAAATTTGATTGTATAGTTTTTTCTTTCTTTCCAGCTCTGCGATCTCTTTTCGCTTCTCTTGCTGTGTAGTAAAAACGCGTTCGAATTGTACGCTAATGGAAGCAGCTGCAGGAGCATTTTGTCTTGTTTGCTTCCGTGCTCTTGGAGGGCTAGCAGGCTGCCATATATGATTTGGGAGTTTTGCTTTTTTCGGTTGCGGATGACCATCTGCCCGTTTTCTTTTTCGATCCTTTGGTTTTTCTACTGCAGAAGAATCGCTTAGGTCAGAAGCTGGGCTTTTTTTTCGAGCTCCATTTCCTCCATCAATAGCTTGATTTCTATCTAAAAAGGAGGAGGACCCGGCATTAACCTCTTCTGAGGGGTAGAATCCCTGAGATTGCGCCTGTTCTTCTGAAAAACCAAAGGAGTATAGCGGGGGTGTTTTATATGGTGGTGGAATTGGGGATTGAGGCTGCCCTCGCTTCTGGAGCACTTCTTCATATGACGGAGGAGGGTCATCATCTAGTGGCTGACCCTGAGGTTGCGGCTGGCTCTGGAATGAAGGCCACTGGCTGGGGGGTATTGGGTCGGGTCGTGCCTGGAACTGAAACGGAGGTTGACTCTTAGCTTGCTGTTGTAGCTGGGGCTGGGGTGAAAACCATTGGCTGAGGGGTCTTGGGTTGAGTGGTGGAAACCCAAATGGAGATTGGGGTTGAGCCTGAGGTTGTCGTTGAGCCTGGAACTGAGACTGTGGTCGAGGCTGGGGCTGGGGTAGGATTTGCGCAACGGGTCCTCTTAGCGTTTTGACCAACTCATTCCATAAGTCTACACCGTTTATAGCATCCGGAGCACAGCTCGATTTGATTTTGTCGAAGTTACTTATACCACGAGGAGCTCGAAGATCAGAAGGATGGCAGCTAACCTCTCTATTACCCCAGGTGAGGCCATTTTCATCGATTGTTCTCGGCTGGCTGTAACTTTGATAAAAGGCTTGATGGTTCCAGAGTTGAAGCTGGACGAGTTTATTGACCTTATGGGCAGTTTGTGAATTGATTGGAGGAAGAGCTCCACTTTTGCAGACCACAAAGGCTCTATAGTGTTCCCCATTAACGGAAGTAACAACACCCACATCGCGACGGCTTATAGCTGACATAATATCACCTTAATTTAAAGTTTGTTTTATTTTTATAACACTATTATATATAATTTTAAGTTTTTTAATCAAGCGAAATAAAATTAAAATAACCGATTTGAGCTTGCAGGATAAGGGGGGGTAGCATAAAATTTGCCTTTTTGGAGAGATTCAAATGGATACACAACAGCTAATTCCCTCCGAAAAGGGGCCCTTTCGCTCGATTTTGATCTTTGGGCCCCCCGGATCGGGGAAGGGGACCCTGGGCCGATTTTTAAGCAGCGCCGGCAATCATTTCCACCTCTCTTCAGGCGATCTGTTCAGGGGTCTCTCCCCGGAGTCCCCCGCAGGCAAGCTATACCATACCTATGCCCATCGGGGGCATTTAGTGCCCGATGACGTCACGATTCAGATCTGGCGCCATTACATGGGGGGGCTTATAGCCACCAACCGTTACTTTCCCCACCAGCAGTTTTTACTTTTAGACGGGATTCCCCGGACCCTGAACCAGGCCAAGATGCTCGATCAATACATTCGCGTCGACCATATTATCCTCCTGGATATGGGCAATATAGAGGAGCTCATGAAACGGATGCACAAACGGGCCCGTTTAGAAGGAAGAGCAGACGATACGAGCGATCAGGTGCTCCGGACGCGGATGGAGGTCTATCAAAAGGAAACCCTCCAGCTCTTGCAGCATTATCCAGATAACCTAGTCTCCCGCTTTAATGCCGATCAGCGCCCCCTAGAAGTGCTCAGAGATGTCCTCGTCTCCCTCGCCCCTCTTTTGAAGTAAGGAGCATATTGAATAAAGAAAAAGGCTGTAGGGTTTTCCCCTACAGCCTTTTTGGACTGTTTTAAGAAGTTGAACAGCGTTGTTATCGCTGTCAGCATGAATTAGGAGTTTTCACCCATCCGATCGTAACCATGTGGGTCTGCTTTAGGCGCTTGATTACTTACAGTTAATCCTGAAAACAGGTCCGATTCGTCATCATCACCCGGACCACCAGAACCGTCTACATTTATTCGTTGGGCGACATTAGGCTGACGATTGACCTGCATCCCTGCAAATAACCCATTTTTATCAACGTTAAAGTCATCTTCATCATCGTTTAAAAGAGCATATCCCTGAGAGAACTGGGCACCTGTATTAACAAATGCTTGCCTTCCGTTTTCAATTTGTTGCAATAAATAGTTTATGCGCGTGCTAATATCTTTTTTAATTTTTTGTAGTTCTTCAATTCTTTCTTCAAACTCTTCACGTTTAGACTCGTTATTTATATTTGAAACTCTTTCTTGCAATTCAGCTTCTATCTTTTGTATTTGATTTTCCAATTTGTCCTTTGCTTTTGCAATCTTTGCTCTATATACTGCTATATGTTCATAGCAATTTTCAAAATATCCCACATTGTTTATTTCTTCTAATGAATCTTTAAAATCTTTTTCTAAAAATTTCAAATCTGATTCTATTTTGTTTTCTTTACAGAATTCATTTAATTTTAAAACTCCATCGTAAATAGATTTAGCAATAAATAGAAATACAAAGAGCAATCCTTGAACGACTAAATTGACTATAGCTACCGGTATGGCTGCGAGGGTAACTAGAGCAATCATCGCCGTTTTGACGACAGTAAATACCCCATCGCTAACTAAGCTTACAACAGGTCCTAGCACGTTCTGACGATTCGAAGCCGGACTAATGAATCCCGCAACTAAATCAAGCAATAAGAAAGGAGCATGGATAACTGTAGTGAGCGCAGTTGCACCTTGATCCACTTTATTACCAACGTATCTTACCATGCGATTTTCAACGCCGATATCATCCAAAAATCTAAGAACATGGTTATCTTCGACTAGATCAAGGTAATGATTACCGACATCTTTAACACCTGCGACTCCATCCTTAATTGCATTACCTAAGTTCTTTCTAATCAAAGCTACTTTTCTACCTCTCCACTCGCGGTTTTTTTCAGCCACAGATGAGATTTCAGTACTGCCTTCACCTTCAATATCAGTTATTGAATTATCGTAGTCACTGGAATTTTTGCGAGCTCCAATGCTGGCAATATCATCATCTTCATCGCTGGAATACTCAGTACTGTAGCCACTGGAAGTACTATAGTCATCATCATTGCTTGCGGAAGTACTATAGTCATCGGCATCGTTTCCTGAAATATTAGTAGTTGCTGGGCTGATCTTTGCTCGAGCTAATTCACGAGCTACTTGATATAGGGGTGTCGGAGAGCTTGTTAAATCGTCAATCTCTCGATTTTCCCCAGCTAGAGATGCTGTTGAACTAGCACCACTTTTATCCAGATAAACTGGTGTTAGAGTTGCTGGTGATTGTGTTACTGGTGTTGCTTGGCCTGCCATATTATCTCCAATTTTGTTTTACTTTTTTATTTATATTTTTACTGATTTAGTCAAAATATTTCATCCTATAACTAAATTATATACAATACATAATTATTTTTCAACAAAAATTTCTATATTTTCGCTTAGCCATTGATAATAAGGCTGTTGAGAAGATGTTGCATTAGTAACATTCAATCTACTCGACAATTTTAAAGCTTTATTCATTAAAGTTAATTTTATAAAGCAGCTTATAAAAAGTAAGGCGAGGTCTTTTTAGAGTAGTCTCAGGTTCTGTGCTGCAACTGGCTTTATCGCGCAGTCGGTTTTAATATATAACTAGCTAATAATAAGTCTGTTAACTAGCAGATCAAAGGGACCAAAGGGAAGAGAAGGGACCAAAAGGACCTAAGCGACCAAAGTGTCTTTTTTCTTAGGTCCCTTGGGTCCTTTTGGTCCCTTCCTCTTCCCTTTGGTCCCTTTTCAGGAGTTAATACTAGCTATTCCGTAACGCGTTAAACTGACGTTTCAGCTCTTCATCGTCGGTTAGTGGTGTAGGTGCTGGTAGATCATCATCCAGAGGCCTAAAAGAAGGATCATCAGCCAATTGAGCATATGGATCTGTGGGAAATAGGCTACGATTTCCGTTCATCTGAGCGTTGCCAGTCTGAGCGCGATTAGCCCTAACATCAGCAACGTTTTTCAGAGCAGCATTCCAGAGATTCTTAGCATCTGCTTCAGCATTATTGTTTGGAAATGCATCTATCTGATCTTTGAGGTCGTTTATGGGATCTAGTACTTGTCGTTGATAGATTTCATTATCAAGGAGTCTCCGATCTAGACCACCCATTCGATCATCTTCCCTAACGTTTTCCTCGTCAAAAGATAAGACTGGAGCGTCTAAGTCAACACCCCAATCTCGAAAGGCAGAGGGAACTGCATCTGAAATTTCATCTTCCAAGAGGTCAGGGAATAACAGATTTTTGCATGTTTCATAGTGTTTTAAAACATCATCAAAACGCTGATTAACTACAATGCGCAGATCTTCTAGTTCGGAAACCCGTGATAACAGCTTTAGTTCTTCATCGCCTGGCACTTGCATGATTCTTACCTTCATGGCAGTGATGGATTCCGCTATTTTTGTATTTAATTTTTGTCTAGCTTCCTCAAGCGCGGTTTCAAAATCAGTCGGATGAGAAGCCATCCACTGGAAAAGGGATTTTGGGTCATTGAGAAGGGTGTCCCACTTGTCTATTTCCTTTTGCAGCCTACTGTCTTTGCAGAATTCATGCAGTCTCACAATCCCATCTTTGATCTCTATAGCGAGAGCATTGAGGAGGAAGAGCAATACTAAACAGACTAAAATCGTCAAGGTAACGGGAGCCACGACCCCAAGGGCAAGTAAAGCGACTAATGAGACTTTAACAACGGTAAAGACTGTATCGCTGATTAGGCTTACAATAGGTCCTAGCACGTTATTTTCTGTTCTCGCGTCATCCGGACCCGCATCTGGACTAATGACCCCTGCAAGGAGATCGAGCAGGAGGAGGGGAGAATGGATGATTGCGGTAAGGGCGGTTGCAACGACATCCACCTTATTACCAATCGCAAGCAGGGTAGGATCTTCGATGTCTCGCGCGGATAAGAATTCCCCGACGTGGTTAAGTGTGAGTTTATCGTGGTAATTCGAAACGATATCGGAAAGGCCTATTTTTCTGACCTCTATCGCCTCCCGGAAGTTTTCTGTAATGCTGTCTATCCTTGCTTCGGTTCTAATGCGGTTTCTCTCGTAGGGGGATAAATCCGGGCCTCTTTCTGCAAGCAATCCCTCAATGTCATCTTCATCGCCAAGGTTCTCAGGCTGCTCAGAGCGCCAATTTCCAAATAATGGGGAATCTTCAGGTTTACCAGCCCATGGGTCTTCCATAGGTATAGTGCGAGTAAAGAGATCATTGATGTCGCTTGCGGAAGAGCTGTCGGTTAGGAGCTCGTATTTTTGATTGCGATTAGATACAGTGGATGATCTACCCGCAGGTGATTGACCCGAAGTATTTAAGTTTAAATTAGCTGATGTTGTCATATCATCTCTTATTAAAGGGTTAAAAATTTTCTATTTAGCTATGAAACCATAACTTATCCCAAACTCTATCCATAGAAGCCCAGCTACTCTTGTTTTTATCGCCTGGCACATCGCTTTTGATAATTTGGTGCGGGTAGTTGTAAGGAGGAGGAGCATCTGCATTTGTCGTCTGAGCTTGCGTAGACCGGGTGACTGCTTTCTTGATTAATAGGGGCAGACAGATCAGAGTCATGATGAGGTATTTTAAAAAGATAAGGAGAAAAGCCAAGGGCAATATTACCGCTGCGGCGGCGATCCAGCTTACAGCCCTGATCGCAATCACAGGGATGGCGGATAAGGAATGTCCTAACAGCGAATTAGGGAAAATGAAGTTGATCAAGTGGGCGAGGGCCAAAAAAGGCAAGCCAGCTACACCGGTAGCTAGAGTGCTTACACCACTAATGACTTGAAAGAGCTGTCTCATGGTCTTATGCGTAGAAGTCTCAAAAGGATTGAGGTTCTGCGTGATGACGCCTAGAAAGAGATCATTCATTCTACGCGCTCCCCCCCTTACTTCGCCCCAATGCCGTCCAAAGGGAGCTGCAAATTCGTCGACTAATGCGACGATCGATCTATTCCTAGGGAATAGCACACCTCTTACCGATACATGGGGAAGCAAGGGGGTACTGTGGCCTTGGGTTTGATCTACTCCTGCTAATTTTGTACTCATAATTGTTCACCATATTTTCTTTGCTTTATAAATAAATTATAGTTCAGATAGTAAATATTTTTCAATATATATTTTTTAATTTTTAATATCTATTCGTTTGATGGCATTTATTATTTTAAAAATAAGCATGTTATAGCTATACATGACAATATTAATATTTTTATTTACTTAAATTTGTGTATAAAATATAATTAAGATTGTAATAGTTATTTATTATCAATATAATTAATGAGTCGAATGGTTAATAACTGGATCTGGATAGGATTTTATAATTTAAGGGCCTAAAGGAGGCTTTATGAGTACGATGAGCACGCCGGTATTAGGGGCGCATAGATATATTCAAGATGGGCAAGTAGCATCTTTGGGGAAGGGACCAAGAAATGAGTCCAGCCCGAGCCAAGACGCTATAAAGGCAATTTTTAGCAAGGCCGTGGTGGCTCCTGCCTCTCAACCTGAATATTCGGGGATTGCGATAGGCGCTCAATATGTGAACTCAGACCTGACTTGGCTATTCCGCTCTGGAATCGACCTGGCGAATTCCCTTGGCAATACGGCGCTCAGTCATTTTTTAAGCCATTTTACGATGTTCTCCGAAGCGATGGGATATACCTCGTCCGGTAACTCGGTGATCGGACTCATCGAAGCAAAAAAACATTACGATAAGATGCAGGCAGCTGCCGCGGTCGGAGACTCTTTCGGCGAAAAGGCTGCCCAGGTTAGTTTTTTATGGGCGTTGACGCAAGCCGCGGGGGGTTTTGCCTATGCCTTATTCCGTCCGTTAGCGATCGCTTCGACGCTTGCAGGGGTTAGCGCAGCGGGTTTTACAGCTCCCACTCTATTGGGAAGAGCCACTTATGGCGCGGGTGCGATAGGAAATGGGATCTTTGCTGTCTTTTATGGTCTACTCAGCGTGATATCGGGCATGCATCTCTACAAGAGCGCTCAATTCAAAGCGAAATTAAACGCGTGCCCAACGGACAAAGACAAAATGGCGCTTCTCGAAAAACGTCTTTTTATTGGTCCAGCGGATGTAAACAAAATCAGAAATAAGTTCACCGCGGAAGAGCTCAAAGAAGAGGCGCTTGCCTCGGGATCTAAAATGTGGCGCGCCCTTGTCCGCGAAATGGAAAAGAGCCCGCAATGGACAGGGCCCCATTTGAGCACAAAAGAGTGCCGGGCCATGTTGGAGAATCTCTTTAAAGACAAAGACAATGAGTTGATAAATGCGGGCATCTTTTTCAAGCTGCAGAAGCTGCAGGCGAAGAAAGAGATGAAAATGAGCCGTGCGATGGGCGGAGAGGCGGTGAAGCTGCTCCAAGAAGCGTACAAGAACGGACCTCTTTCGAATAGACTAGAAAGTGCGAATCCAACGATCCGCACTGCAGCTGAAACGACGGCTAAAGCAATCCTCGATAAAATCAAGGAAGCAGCTGGCAGCAATGAGAGACTGCAAACAGCTCTATTTATCTTAGGGATTGTTGGCCTTGTGGTATCGGTATTGGGCTTTATTTTTACGGGCGGAGTGGGCGCGATTGTGGTTGCGGCTATTTCTCTTGCGCTCTGTATCTACATGATGTCGATCGATATCTACTGCTTGCATCAAGACATCAAGGCAGGCAACGTGGGGCGCAGAGATACAATGATGCTGTTTGTGAGCTCGATTCTCGCCACTCTGTCTTTCATGGCCACCGTGGTCTTGACCGCGCTTGTTTCGGGTGGGTTCGTGCCGCTCATCGTCGCTGCGATCGTACTCGTCGGATTGCTCGCGACAAACGGGGCGACTTATGCGAAGATCGAAGAAGCTAGAAAGAAACAGCGAGAGGAGAATCCCACCCTGGCCTTTTGCTTGAAGGCGCATGAGGACGATTCGGAATATAGCGATCTTGAAAAAAACCAGATATATCAGCGTCTTCCTGCAAAGGAACAAATTCTCATTGCAGAGGGACAAAAAACGTTTGGGATCTCGAGACGCCTCGCTATCCAAAATCGGATCTCCCAACTCGAATTTCTGCAGCAGCAGCAGCAAGAAAAACAAATCGACGCGATGCAAAAGCTCGTAGCAGCGCACCTTCCCCGTTAGAAACACGGCATTCATCCTGCAACGCAGGATGAATGCCTGCAATAAATAATTTAATAGCACTCGTTTTTTATTTACTTCTTAATTTAGTTTCGTTTAGTTATAATAGTGTATTATTTCATTATATTACTAAATGGCAACTATGTCAGTGGCTAGAATTCATCAAGAAAATATTCATTGGGCAGAGAATGCGCCCGACCTGGGGGGCGAGGCGCTGAGCGCGACGAGCCTGAATGGGGATATGTCGAGAACGCTGCGCAATGGGCATGACTTTTTATCCCATCTGGGGGGGATAAAGAATCCCGCAGGATCGGCGGCCTTGGGAGTAACTTCTTGCTTAGGGCTGGTGACAGGGGTTATCGCCATTCAGGAGGGGGCTAAAGAATTTGAGTCGGCTGAAAAGATAGGGGATGTCTACAAGCAGGCTCAAGCCGGGATTAAATGCGCGCGCGGAGGAGTTCAGATCACAGCGGGAGCCGTCTACGTTCCGGCGCGAACGCTGGCGATTGTGGGATCGGCGACGGTGTCTCAAGGGATTTCGGAAGTGTCAAAAGTGCTGGGGAAGGTGGGATCCAGTTTAGTCGGCGCTGCCTATTTATTGACGGGGATCTCCGGCATTCTGAACCTGATTCACCTTTTTTCAGAGCCTAAACTGGATGAAAAAAAATGCGCTTTAGCTGTAGCGAGTGTGCTCTTTTCTTTTCTTGGGGTCGCCGCAGCGATTCTCATGGTCGCCTTAACGGGCGGGGTGGGGCTGATTGCGATTGCGGTGCTGGAAATCGTTGCGGGAGTGGGGTGCACGCTTCTGGACGGTTATCAATTCATCCAAGCGATCCAAGCGGGCAAGGTGGGTAAATACGACGAGCTTTGGCTGCTATTCACGACGGCGCTCTGCGTCGCAGCGGTCGGAATCGCGATCGCCTTCTCGGGAGGGGTATTGCCTCTCGTGGTCGCTTGTGTTCTCGGGAGTTTGTGGCTGGTGGTCAATCTTGCCGCATTTTGTGAGATTCATCGCGCGCGCGCTGCGCTCGACAAAAAGGGGAGCATGGTTCAGAGTTAGAACCATGGTGTTTCTAGCTGCCATTGCGGATTTTTTAGCTTATCTGGGATCGGAGAGAGGGCTTGCGCGCCATACGCTCGAGTCTTACGGCCGCGATCTGAAGATGTTCAGCCTTGTCCTGCAGGAGAGGGGAGTAAAGGATCTTGCGCAGGTTAAGGAAGCGGATGTGATCGCTTTTTTGGCTGTTCTTCAAAAAAAAATATACGCCAGCAGCTCGATCTGCAGAGCGCTGATCGCGGTGAAGATGTGGTTTCGCTTTCTCAAAAAAGAGGGCAAGGTAGCCGCCGATGTGACCTTCTATTTAGAGACGCCTAAATTGTGGCAGTTGATTCCGGAGGTGTTATCGATCGAGGAGGTGGAGCGTTTGCTGGCGGCTCCCGATCCTCGGTCGGCCCTCGGAGCTCGCGACAAGGCGATTTTAGAGGTGATGTATGCGTCTGGTTTGCGGGTGTCGGAGGTATGCGGGTTAGGGCTGCACGATGTGGATGACGCTTTTGTGCGGGTCAAAGGGAAGGGCGGCAAAGAGAGGGTGGTGCCGATTGCAAAGGTAGCCATCGAAGCCGTCGACCATTATTTGCTCCATTTCCGTGGAGAGACGCAAGAAGAGAAAAACCCGCCTCTTTTTGTCACACGGGCAGGCAAGCGGATCGATCGGGTTACGATCTGGCAGCGGGTCCGGGTTTATGCTCGCTCTGCCGGCATTGCCAAGCGAATTTCTCCGCATACGCTGCGCCATTCTTTTGCCACGCATCTTTTAGAAAATGGGGCGGATCTGCGGATCATCCAAGAGATGCTCGGCCACGCCAGCGTAGCGACGACCGACCGCTACACGCACATCAGCCAAAAACACCTCAACGCCGCTTTTGCCGCCTTCCATCCACGTCCATAAATCATTGATTATCAATTTATAGAATCTTTCCTTGTTACAAGGCCAAAAATATGCTATTCTTTCATTTAAGGAAGGAAAGATAGAAGCCTGTCTGTCCTTGAAATAAGGAAATAAGGAAACAAAGATGGACGAACGGTCGATACTCCCGATCTTATTGGGAGAACTTCATGATAAATTAACCCGGATCAAAGGGGGAGTAGCTAGGGATGTCGCATTTCCGCACGCCCCTAACAAAATCAAGGTGGCTATCGGGATGCGCCGTGCGGGTAAAACCTACTTTCTCTATCAGCAGATATTAAAAATGATCGATGAGGGAGTGGGTAAAACGGCTATTTTATATATCAATTTTGAAGATGATCGGCTTTTGCCGTTGGATGAACAAAAATTGGCAAAACTAGTCGATGCATTTTATTCGCTTTACCCTGAAAACCACGACAAGAAGTGTTATTTATTTTTTGATGAAATTCAGAATGTCCCTAATTGGCCTATCGTGATTAGACGTTTACACGATACCAAACAGGCGGAGATTTTCTTGACGGGATCTTCCGCTAAATTGCTGAGTAAAGAAATTGCAACAAATTTAAGAGGCCGCTCTTTAGCAATTGAAATTTGGCCCTATAGCTTTAACGAGTTTGCTAGGGCGAAAAACAGTTTAATCGATCGCAGTCTCTATGATAAAAGAACAGAGGACAAGCTTGTTCAGCTTTTTCAGCTTTATTTATCTGAAGGGGGATTTCCTGAAATTATTTCGTTTGATCCCGATGTCAAACAAAAAACGCTGCAAGAATATCTAGATGTTGTCATCTACAGAGATATTATCGAACGGCATCATATTAAAAATCCGACTCTGATCAAATACATGATTTTATCCATGATTCACAATGTGGGAAAACCCTTTGCCGTGCACAAATTTTATCACGATTTAAAAAGCCAAGGGTATGAGATCGGAAAAGATATTCTTTATGAATACGCAAGCCATATCGAAGATGCGTATCTTGCTTTTTCTATAGGAATTTATGATCAATCGATCCGCAAAACACAGACGCGCCCTAAGAAATTATACGCCATAGATCCCGGAATGATCAGAGCCTTAACTCTGGATTATGAAAATGATCGGGGAAGGCTTTTTGAAAATGTTGTCTATTTGGATCTAAAACGGCTTGACTGCGAAATCGGTTACTATGTGACATCCGAGGGCTATGAAGTTGACTTTGTGGCGCAAATGCCTCGCGGACGTAAAAAATTGTTTCAAGTGGCTTGGGACATGCGGGATGTCAATACTAGGGAACGGGAAGAAAGAGCTCTTCGAGCGGCGATGAAAGAACTCCAAGCGGAGGGAGAGATCATCACTCTCGACTCCTATTTGCGCGAGGGAGTAGACCTTGCCTAACTAATGTCGTCCCTTAGCGATTAATTGGCGGATTTGTGGGATAGAGCTTGGTTTTTCAATCCAATTGGCAATATCTTTTGGTAAACGCACCACTTTTGTTGGCGATTTCTTTGTTCCTTTGGGACGCCCAGCTCCTAGTCTTCTCCCTCCACGGCCTTTAGTCTCTTTTTCCATTAATGGATGAAGCCGGTCATCTAAGCGATGAAGGATAAATTCACGCAAATATTTTGGATATCCTTTAATGACTTCTTCTTCGGATTCCCCTGCATATTCAACAGAATAAGATGAATGTGCGAAAACATAGGCATCTACATCTTCATCCTATTTGACGGCGTGGAAACCCAGTCCTTTAGGACTGGGAGGAAACGCCGCTCCTTTATTTAACTTGAGTTTTAAAATAGATTTGAGTATTTTCTGCAGCCAATGAAACGCACGATTTCGATTAAAATTAAAGTTGCTGCTGAGGATAGCCAAGAGCTTTTTAAGTTGGGACATCATTTTGTTTCCGCCTGCAATGAAATCGTCCCCTTTGCAATGGAATATCGATGTTGGAATCGAGTTGCACTCCACCATCTTTGCTATTCCAAAATTAGAATGGAATCTCCACTCGGCTCTCAGATGGTGTGCAATGCGATCTTTGCCGTGTGCAAAGCCTATAAGAATCGAGGCATTGAAAAAAGCGAAGAAGTTCCAAAGATTCAGTTTCGCAAAAACGCAAGCGTCCATTTTGACAAACGGACCTATTCGATCAAAGGAAAAATTCTTTCTCTCTACACTTTGGGTAAGCGGATTAAAGTGGAAATGAGAATGAGCGACTTCCAAGAGCAGTATTTTGCTCAGGGTATTCCCAAAGAAGCTGAGTTGATCTGTAAAAAGGGAAAATGGTTTTTTAACCTTGTATTGGATCTTCCCGATCCCGCCTTGAGCCAAAGCGACACGCTGCTTGGGGTGGATCTTGGGGAGAATAACGCGGCTGCGATGAGCAGCGGCAAATTGATTTGCGGAGGCAAGATTCGCTTTCAAAGGGATCAATATCTCGCCATGCGGCGCAGGCTTCAGTCCAACGGTTCTCAGTCGGCAAAACAATTGCTGAAGAAAATCTCTGGCAAAGAAGCGCGCTGGATGAAACATGTCAATCATGGGATGAGCAATGAGATTGTGAAAGAAGCCCTTCAAATGGGCGCTGGGATGATTGTTCTTGAAGACTTGAAAAACATGCGCAAAAGGATCAAAGGCAGCAAGCGAAACAGAACTCGTCTGCACCGCTGGGCCTTTAGTCAATTGCAACTGTTTGTCGAATACAAGGCCCAAGCTCGCGGCTTGGGGATTATCTACATGAATCCAGCTTATAGCAGTCAAATTTGCTCCTTATGCGGTGCTCTTGGCGCAAGACAAAAGCACCGTTTTACATGTTCTTGTGGAAACCGACAGCACAGCGACTTGAATGCAAGTCGGAATCTCTGTAGGTTTGCTCTATCTGCCGATCGAGCAACGTGCGCTGTAAACCGCACGCATGTGGCAGTTAATCGCTGACCATAAAGCTTTCGCCTTTAGGCGAGAGTTGTTTACCAAACCAAGGTTTGATTTTTCCAACCTCTTTAAGAGCCATTTTGAGATGCTCATCTATTTCTTTTTTGAATGTAATAAAATACCCTCTTAGGCAGGAGGTTTGGGTTTGGAGAATTTTTCGCGAAGGTTTTCCAAATAGGTGTAGACGACGGGGGTAAGGTAGAGAGTAAGGATCTGAGAGAAGATGAGGCCGCCGACGATGACGAAACCGAGGGAGCGGCGGCTTTGCGCGGTCTGCCCGCCGATGCCGAGCGCGATGGGGACGCCGCCCATGAGGGCGGAGATAGTGGTCATCAGGATGGGGCGGAAGCGGGTCACGCAGGCATGGAGGATCGCCTCGTCGATGGTTTTCCCCTCTTTGACGATGGCTTCATTGGCAAATTCGACGAGGATGATCCCGTTTTTAAGGACGATCCCCAAGAGGAGGATAATGCCGACAAAGGCGTAGATATTGAGGGTGTTGCCTGTGAGGATCAAAGAGAGGAGGCCGCCTAGGGCTGCGGGGGGCAAGGTGGTCATCACGGTGATGGGGTGCAGGAAATTCTCATAGAGAATGCCTAAGATGACGTAGATGACGAAGATCGTGATCAGGAGGAGGGTGCTCATGTCGGCAAAGGAGGCGGCGAAGATACTTGCCGATCCTTGCGCGCTGCCGCTGACGGTTGGGGGGAGGATTTCCCGAGAGGTCTTATCCAATTGTTTCATGGCGGTGCTCAATGGGGTATTGACGAGATTGAAAGAGATGGTCGCGGAGGGGAGGGTGTTGATGTGGTTGACGGAGAGGGGACCGGTGGTTTCCGTCATCGCGACGATTTCGCTTAAAGGGGTGAGATTGCCGTTGGAAAAAGAGCGGACATAGAGTTGCGAGAGCTCTTTGGGGTTGCGATAAAATTGGGGCAGCACTTCCATGATCGCATAATACTGGTTTTCCGGTTCATTGATCGGCGAGAGGTTGCTGTCGGCGAAAGCGAAATTCAGGGCGTTTTCGATGTCTGTCGCATTGATGTTGAGAAGGGAGGCTTTATCCCGCTGGATCTGGATCCGCAGCTGGGGCTGCAGGATATGCAAGTCGGTGGACACTTGCGAGAAGCCGGGCATCGTCTGCATCTTTTGATAGATCTCGTTGCCGTATTTATAGAGATCCCGGGGATTTAAACTCTGCAGGGTGTACTGGTAGTCGCCTGTGCTCGCCGTCGTCCCGACTTGCAGGTTGATGAGGGGCGAGGGCTTCAAGAAGTTCTGGACGCCGGGCACCTCGTAGAGATCTTTGTAGAGTTCCTGGATTACCTGTTTAATGGGGGGGCGTTTTCCATAGGGTTTGAGGCGGATGAAAAAGACCCCTTGGTTATCTTGAGGATAGGGGCCGATCGAAAGAAATGACTCGACGGCGGGATGTTTCCGGATGATTTCATTGAGCCTGCGCAGGTAGTCGATCAGCTGGAAGGTGGACGTGCCGTCCTTGCCCTGTGTAAAGCCTTGGACGAAGCTGAGATCATCGGGAGGAAAGAAGTCTTTTGGCAATTTTTGGAAGAGGAAGAGCGTAGCGGCTAGGCTCGCTGCTCCGCCGATGAGGACGAGAAAGCGGTGCCGGAGGATCCAGCGGAGGCTTTTTTCATAGTGTCTGACGAGAAAGGCGTTAAACGTTTCTGACAAGATCTCCATTTTGGTTTTTTTAGAGGCTTCATGATGGGGCGGAACGAGACGGCTGCACAGCATGGGAGTGAGGGAAAGGGAGATAAACCCGGAGAGGAGCACGGCGGTGACGATCGTGATGGCGAATTCGAAAAAAAGGCGCCCCACAATTCCACTCATGAAGAGCATGGGGATGAACACGCAGATGAGGCAAGCGGTCATCGAGACGATGGTGAAGCCGATCTCCTTGGCTCCGATGAGAGCGGCTTCCATGGGCGTTTTTCCCGTTTCGACATGGCGCACGATGTTTTCTAAGACGACCACGGCATCGTCGACTAAAAAGCCGATGGAGAGGCTAACCGCAAGCAGGGAGAGGATATCGATGCTAAAGCCCAGCATGTGCATGACGGTAAACGTGCCGATGACCGAAATGGGAAGGGCCAGGAGAGGGATGAGGGTATTCATGGCTCTCCCCAAATAGGTGAAAATGATCGCAATGACGAGAACGAAGGCGACGGAAACGGTGAGCTGCACGTCGTGGACAGATTCGTAGATAAAATCCGATTTATCAAAGATGTTGTGGAGTTGAACGGATGCAGGCAGCTCTTGTTGCAAATGGGGGAGCTTGGCCTTGACCTGCTCGATGATGCTGAGCGCGTTGGCGGTCGGCTGTTTTTGGATGGCGAGGACGACGGTGGGCGTATCGGCATCGGAGGTCACATAGTGGGCATAGTACTTGTCGTTTTGCAAGCTATCAAACGCTTTGCCGACATCGCTGACCCGCACGATGTTGCCGTTTTGGTATTTAATGATGAGGGAGTTGTAGCGGTCGCCTTTTTCGATCTGGCCGTCGACATCGATGGTGTATTCGGTTCTCCCTCCAAAGATGGTTCCCGTGGGGATATTGGCATTGTGTTTTTGGATCGAGGCGGCAAATTGATCGATCCCGATATTTTTAGCGGCGAGTTTTTGGGGATCGACTTGAAGGCGGACGGCAAAAGGCTGGCCGTAGGTCACGACTTGCGAAACCCCATCGATCAAGCTTAAGGGAACGCCGATGATGTTGTCGGAATAGGTATACAGCTCGGCTAAGGTCATGGTCGATGAAGTCAGAGCCAAATAGAGGATCGGGGTGTCGGCGGGGTTGATTTTTTGATAGGTCGGGGCATAGGGCAGATTTTGGGGCAGCTGCTGGGAAGAGGCGTTGATCGCCGCCTGGACATCGGCCGCTGCGGAATCGATGTTCCGATCGAGGTTGAATTGGAGCACGATGGTCGTCGAACCGGTCGTGCTCGTCGAGGAGATCGACTCGACCCCTTGGACGGTCGTGAATTGTTTCTCCAAAGGAGAAGTGACATTATTGGCCATGGTGGTGGGATCGGCGCCCGGGTAGCTTGCCGTCACCTGAATGGTGGGATACTGGACGCTCGGCAGATCGCTCACAGGCAAAGAGGGATAGGAGAGGAGTCCGAAAAAAACGATCGCAGTCATCACAAGCAGGGTCATGATGGGGCGTTGAATGAAGATCTTAGAAGGATTCATCGGGAGATTCCCTCCTTGATGGTGACGGCTGCGCCCGGATAGAGGGAGATCTGTCCGTCGAGAACGACCCTCTCTTCCGCCTCAATCCCGCTTTGAACGATCACATGATCTCCTTGGGTTTGTCCCAAGATCACAGAGCGCAGCTCTGCCGTTTGATCCTCTTTGACCACAAAAACGTAGGGGCCGTTTTGTCCGATTTGGACGGCTTGGGTGGGAAGCAGGAGGGCCTTCTTCTGCTCTCCTAAAACGAGCCGCACGACCACAAACTCTCCCGGCCAGAGCGCTTTGTCTTCATTGGGGATCAGGGCCTTGAGGAGGATGGTGCCGGTGTCGAGGTTGACCTGATTGTCGATCAAGTAAAGCGCTCCCTCAAAGGGACGGGTTCTATCGTCGTAGAGGTAAATCTCTGTTTTTAAGGGTTTTTTGCGGTGCAGGCGCTGGATGGCGGGCAGATCCTTCTCCGGGATGTAAAAAGCGGCTTGGATGGGTGCGATCTGATTCAAGGTAACGATCGGGGTTTCGCTGCCCGCCGTGACGTAGTTGCCGATATCGATCTGAAGATTGCCGGAGGTCGCATTCAGGGGGGATTGGATCGTGCAGTAGCTGAGATTGATCTTAGCAGTATCGACATCCGCCTTATTTTGCTGGATGGTCGCTTCGTCGACGAGCACGTTGGTCACATACTGATCGAAGTTGAGTTGAGCCACGTAATCTTGTTCAGCAAGGCTAGCATAGCGGTTCACGGTATCTTCTGCATATTTTAAGCTGGCGAGGTTTTCGGCTAACACCGCTTCTGCTTTGGCCAGGGCGGCCACATAGGGGCGATCGTCGATAGCAAACAGCAGATCGCCCGCTTTCACATCCACCCCTTCTTTAAAATACATCGCCGAGAGGGTGCCGGCAATCTGCGGTCTGATTTCGATCGAGACATTCGCTTGCATATGCCCGACATAGTCGGAGTAAAGGGGGACATCGCAGACGATCGGCTTGACGATCGATACGGATGGAGGCGGGAGAGCAGGGGGCGGCGCTTTCGCGCAGCCGATCAAAAACAGGGTTAGCAGAATATATTTCATGGGAATCCCTCTAGGGTTGATTGGGATAAAGAGCCGGTGGCGTAAGCCAGAGCCGTTAACGAAGTGAACCAATTTTGTACGGCGCTGGCTTCCTGGGCCCGCGCATCGGCGAGCGAGCTCTGCGAAGAGACGACATTCGTGATGGTGTTCGTGCCGGCTCGGTATTGGCTTAAAACGACCCGGTATTGTTCTACCGCCGCTTCTAAGAAGGCGTTTGCGAATTTCAGGGATTCGAAAGCGATCTTCACATTGTAGTGCGCGGTGGTGATCTGCTGGATAACGGCGAGTTTTGTCTGCAGAAGCTCCGCCTCTGCTTGTTCTTTATTCGCTTGAGCGATCCGGATGTTATTCAGGTTGAAAAAGCCATTAAAGATAGGAACGGAAAAGGAGAAGGTGCTGACAAAATCGTAGTTGTCATTGATGTTGCCGGTGTAGTAGGTCCTTCCGTAATCGAGCGTGTAGGAGAGGGTGGGCCAGAATTGGAGTTTTGCCGCTTTGACGCTCTCCTCTTTGGAGCGGAGATCGGCCTCGGCGGCCAGCAAGTCGGCGCGCTGGTCTAATGCGATCTCCAGCAGCTGGTTGACATCCGTGAGCATCTCTTCGGAGGGCTTGGCAAGGGGAAGCTCTTCGACGGCAAAGGATAGATTCGCGGGCACACCCATGTCATTGAGCATTTGCGCATAGGCGGTTTCGACGACTTGCTGCTCATTGACCAAGGCGAGTTCTGCCTGCAGCATTTGCGTGCGCGCCTGCAGCACATCGGAGACGTCATTAACGCCTGTCTGCATTCCCAGGTTGGCTGAATCCAACGTCACTTTCGCGGTTTCTAGATCTTCCCGCTTCGCTTTGAGCAGCTGTTTCTGATAGAGGTAGTTGTAATAATCGTCCGTCACGGTTTGGATGAGCGTTTGGATCGCGCGGTTGTGTGTCCAGTCGGCAAAATACAATGCATAGCGCGCGGCTTCGCTGGTGGCGCGCGCCTGGCCAAAATCGAGAATCGTGTAGGACAGCTCCAGTTGGGGGCCCCACGTGCTTAAGTAAATGATCCCTCCTCCCGGAACAAGGGTTGTGGATCCCCCTTGGGCTGCGCCTCCCCCGACATCGCTTAGAGCGCTTTCTGCAGGGGTGGTAGCAGCTCCGGCTAAGCTGCGCGTGCGCTGCCAATCCAAGGTCGCATTCAGAGTGGGAAGATCGGAGCTTTGCGACTGGCCGTAATTCGCCGCGGCGGCGCGCGCTTCGGCCCACGTGATCTTCGTTTGCGGGCTATTTTGCAAGGCGATATCGATCGCTTCCGCTAGGCTCAAAGGGATTTCGGAAGAGGGGAGGACTGGCTCGCAAGAAAAGGAGCACAGTTTTAATCTAGCAGGAGGCTTCCAGACGGTTCGCGAGGTGGCCGGAGCGTAAGTCCATGGCGCCACCAGCGCGCGATTGACATAGCAAGCGCTTGCGAGCAACAGCACACAGAAGAAAGACAGAACGCAATACCCCGACATCTAAGTTGGAGTATGGCCATTGGGATTTTATTGTCAAAAAATGATTACTACATTAGCCCGAGCTTTTTGTTGAGGAGCTCGTTGACGATGGCGGGGGAGGCTTTGCCTTTGCAGAGCTTCATCACTTGGCCGACGAGGTGGGCGTGGGCTTTAGATCTGCCCGCTTTGATGTCGGCGATGGAATGGGGATTTTCAGCGAGCACCTGATCGACGAGGGCTTCGATAGAGGCGGTGTCGCTTAAAGGTTGGTAGTCGGGGTTGGCGCTGACGATCTCCTTGACCTCTTTGCGAGGGAAGGCCAGCATCTCGTCGGCCACTTTTTTAGCGATTTTCCCGGTAATGATCCCCTGGTCGATCATGTTCACAAGCTCAGCGATCTGCTTGCTGGGGATGCCGATGCCGCGCAATGTTTTGCCCATCTCCTTGAGCCTTCCCATGAACTCGACGGTCAGCCAGTTGCATAGATTCTTCGCATTGGAGCAGACTTTCAAAGCTTCTTCAAAGTAGTCGGAGAGGGCCTTGTCATTTACAAGCATGGCCACCGAACCCTCGGGAAGGTTGAGCTCTGTGAGATAGCGGTGGAAGCGCTTTTGGGGTAGTTCGGGAAGGGTGGAGCGGATCGCTTCGATGTACTCTGGAGCGAGGATGATCGGCACGAGATCGGGATCGGGGAAATAGCGGTAATCGGCGGCTTCTTCCTTCTGCCGCATCAAGACGGTCTCTTTTTTATCGAGATCGAAGCGGTAGGTCCCCTTTCCGATCGCCGCTGCATGATCTTCGTGAGGGCGCAAGGTGTAGGCGCGCACCTGTCTCTTGATCTCCGACTCGATGGCAAGCTCCATGTTGCTAAAGGAGTTCATGTTCTTAATCTCAACCTTGGGCCGCAGGCCTGTTTCCCCTTTCAGGCGCACCGAGATGTTGGCATCGATGCGGAGAGATCCCTCTTCCATGTTGCAATCGGAGGCGTCCAGATATTGCATGATCGCCTTAATGGCCATCGCATAGCTGGCTGCCTCTTTCGAGGAGTGGATGCAGGGTTCGGAGACGATCTCTAATAGAGGCACGCCCGCGCGGTTGTAATCGACGCCGGCAAATGAGCTGAAATGTTTGAGCATCCCCGCATCGTCTTCCAGATGGGCTCTTGTGATGTCAAACCGTTTCAGCTCTCCGTCGATATCGGTGGTGATAAATCCTCCGCTGAGGATCGGCTGGTCGAACTGGGTGATCTGGTAGTTGCGCGGGCTATCGGGATAAAAATAGGATTTCCGGTCGAACTTGCTATAAGGAGCGATATGGGCTTGGATGGCGCAGCCGAATTGGACGGCTTTGCGCACGGCTTCTTTGTTGAGGACGGGCAGAGAGCCGGGTTGTCCTGTGCACACTTCGGTGATGTTGGTATTCGGTTCATCGCCAAAGCGGCTAGGCGCCCAGCTGAACAGCTTCGACTTGGTGTTGAGCTGGACATGGATTTCCAGACCGATGATGGGTTCCCACTGTGCAGAAGTCTTCTCTTCCATCAGTTCTCCTGATTAAATAGGGGAGGGATGATCTTGCTATAGTCTACCGCTTGCTCGAAAGCATGAGCGAAACGGAGCACTTGAGCATCTTGTAGTTGAGGTCCGATCAGTTGCAGACCGTAGGGTTTTTTGCCCCCGCTGAATCCCGAAGGGAGGCTGATGGCGGGAAGCCCGGCGAGGTTTGCGGAAATGGTATAGATGTCTTGCAAGTACATCTGCAGAGGATCTTGAATCGAGCCCAGAGGAAACGCGGGAAACGGGGAGCTGGGGAGGGCCACGATCTGGCAGGCGGAGAACGCTTTTTTGAACTGTTGGATCATGAGGGTGCGCACCTTTTGCGCTTTTTTATAATAGGCATCTTGGTAGCCGGAAGAAAGCACATAGGTGCCGAGAAGAATGCGGTTCTTGACCTCGGGCCCGAACCCCTCTTGCTTGGAAAAATCGTAGACCTCATCGAGAGTGACCGCTCTGGGCGAGCGGATGCCGTAGCGGATCCCATCGAATCGAGCGAGATTCGTCGAGGCCTCGGCAGTGGCTAGGATGTAATAAACGGCGATCGAATATTTCAAGATATCGAGGTCGACATCGATGATCTGGGCTCCTTGCTTCTTGAAAACCTCGATCGCCTGCATGAAGTTTTCCTTGGCTTCCGCAGAAAGTTTTTCGAGGAAATGCCAGGGGACGCCGATCTTCATTTCCGAGAGGGGCTCTCCGATTTTTTCCAGGAAAGGTTCCGGAGGGAGGTTGAGGCTAGTCGAATCCCGAAAGCAGTGGCGTCCTAGAACCTCCATGACGAGCGCGGTGTCGGCGACGCTTGTCGTTAGGGGGCCGATCTGATCTAAGGAAGAGCCGAAGGCGACGAGCCCATAGCGGGAGACGCGCCCATAGGTGGGTTTAAAGCCGAAAATACCCGTCAACGCCGCGGGCTGGCGGATCGAACCGCCCGTATCGCTACCCAATGCGATCGGGCAGAGGCGTGCCGCAACGGCAGCTGCGGAGCCGCCCGAAGAGCCCCCCGGCGTACAGGCTAAGTCCCAGGGATTTTTCGTTTGCTGATAGGCTGAATTTTCGGTCGATGATCCCATGGCGAATTCATCGAGGTTCGTTTTGCCGATGAGCAGTGCATCTTCTTCTTCTAAAAGCCGCACGACGGTCGCGTCGAAAACGGCGCGGTAATTGGATAAAAATTTCGAGGCGCAGGTGGTGAGCTCTCCCTTGATGTGGATGTTATCCTTGATGGCGATCGGGACGCCCGCCAGCTTTCCTAAGGGTTTGCCGCTGCTCCGCTTCTGATCGAGGGCTTTGGCCTTCTCATGCAATCGTTCGGGGAAAAGGGATAAAAAAGCGCCTAGTTTAGGGCCATGCAGGGCGATTCGCTCCAGCGTTGCCTCTGCAATGGTTTTGGCAGATATTTCACCTTTTTGGAATCTCTCTCGCAGTTCTCTAGCGGATAAGCGATGCATAGGAACCCTTACGCCTCAAACTTAATGACAGGAGGGACCCGGACCATGCCGCCGACATGAGAGGGGGCGTTGGCGAGGAAAAGCTCCCTGTCGAGAGTCTCTCCGCTCTCATCTTCGCGCATCACATTGGAGATCCCTTCCAAAATGCGGTAGCAAGGCTCCACATTGCCGGTGTCGATCTCATTCAGCTGTTCGACGTAGGCGAGGATGTTCCTTAAGTTTTGGACGAGAGTCTTCTGCTCCTCCTCGGAGCACTCGATCCGGCAGAGTTTAGCGAGCTTGCGGAGCTCTTTTTCATCGAATTGCATCCTCTTCTCCATCCTATGCAATCGACTATTCTAACTCCTCTTAATAGAAATAGTCAAAAACAATAAGCTTGACGAGGCTCTAGGAATTTTTTAAGATGAGGATTAGGAAATTGTAACTTTAGGAGGGTGCATATGTCGAAGTGTTTAAATGTGTTGGCATTGCTATTGATTATCATCGGCGCCTTGAATTGGGGGCTATGGGGATTTTTCCAGTTTGACTTCGTCGCCTGGATATTCCACGGCAATACAACGTGGTGGAGCCGAATCATTTATGGGATTATCGGCTTAGCCGGCGTCTGGAGCTTGGGCTTTTTGGGCAAATGGAAAACCATCTGCTGCTGCCACACGTGCGATACCTCTGGCAAGGGAAAAGGTTCCTGCAAATAGTCCTCCTCTCTTTTCTTCCTCTTTGTGTCCTCTGAGACAGAGAGCACAGAGAGGAGAGATTCAATATTATGATCTTAAATTTTCGATCCAGTCTTCCCGCCAGCGCTGAGCAAGTCTACAATTGGCTGAGGTGCAAGGGTTCCGTTGCCAGGCAGGTTTCTCCCTGGCGGTGTGTCAAATTCCTGAGCGAAGGGAATGGGCGGATCGAACTTCTCGTCCGGCCCCGGCTTTTTTGGAGAAAATGGATCTTAGAGCAAAAGGACGAGATCCCCGGCCTTGCCTTTAGCGAAAGGCAGATCGAAGGCCCCTATTCCTATTGGCTCCATCGGTATCGCCTTTATCCTCAAGGAAACGAGTGCGACCTGGAAGAGGAGGTGGAATGGCATGGAGCCATGGACCGGGAGCATTTGAACCGGCTTCTGATCTGGAAGCACGCCACCCTAGCTCAAGATTTGATGACCTATGCACGGTATTCTAAACACCTTGTTTTGAGGATCTTAGTCAGTGGATCGACCGGTCTTGTCGGCAGATCCCTATGCGCTTTTTTGCGGGGCGGCGGACATGAGGTGGTCCGCCTGGTGCGGACTCCCTCTCTGCGGGGAAGCGACACCATCTATTGGAACCCGCACACAGGAGAGGTCGAGAATGAGCTTTTTGAAGGATTCGATGCGGTGATCCATCTCGCAGGAGATAATATCAGCACGGGAAGATGGACGCCGCATAAAAAGGAGTCTCTTTTCCTGAGCCGTTGTCGAGATACTTGGTTTTTATCGCAGATCTTAAATCGCCTGGCAAGACCTCCAAAGACGTTCATTTGCGCATCGGCCATCGGGTTTTACGGAAGCCGGGATGAGGAATCGTTAACGGAAAAAAGCGCCCAAGGGAGCGGTTTTTTAGCGGATCTCTGCGAAAAATGGGAAAGAGCGGCCTGCGTTAGGGAAGATCAAGGGGTGCGCGTTGTGCATGCGCGGTTCGGCGCTATTTTAAGTCCGGCCGGCGGAATGCTCGGCCAAATGCTGCCTGTTTTTCGCTGGGGGCTTGGCGGCAGATTGGGCAGCGGACGGCAGATCATCAGCTGGATTGCCATCGATGACGTGATGGGCGCTTTGTATCATGCCCTGATGAAAGAAGAGGTAGCGGGCGCATTGAACCTCACAACTCCCCATCCCGTCACGCAGCGCGCCTTTGCCGAGATCTTAGCCCACCGGTTAGGGCGAAAAGCGGTTCTGGCTTTACCTCGTTCTCTATTACAGATGGCATTTGGACAAATGGCTAATGAAGTGCTGCTGGCGAGCGCTCGCGTTCTGCCCAAACGCCTCGAAGAAACCGGCTATCTCTTTCGTTATCCCACTTTAGAAGAAGCGCTCAAACATTTAATTTGTTGAATTCGGAAACATCTTTTTACAATTTTATACCCATATTTTTCTTTAAATATTCAATCAAACATCTGAAAAACGCCCATTTTTTAACGAGAAAAACATTATTATTAAAAAAATTTTTTAATAATAAAAACGGGCTCACAATATATCCAAGAAAGGAATTTTAGATTTTGTGTTTTTACATTTGCAAGAAAAAATTTAAAATTAAATAGAAATAATGTATATTGAAGATTGTAGGTGATGAACAGGTTTTTATGTTTGTTATGCACAAAAGCCTTAAAACATCAGTTACTATCTGTGAAACAAGGAGAATATATTATGGCTGCTAAAAGAAAAACAGCGAGAAAGTCAGCTCGTAAGTCTGCATCTCGTAAAACAGCTCGTAAATCTACAGCTCGCAAAAGCAGAGCTCGTCGATCTACAAAAAAAGCTGCTGCTCGTCGATAATTAAACCCTGAAGTAGCTTAGGCTACGACGATTAGAGCTTAATAAGCTATTTTAAGTTGTCGAGCAAGTACAGGGCTTGCTCGATTTTTTTTTGCCCTTTTGCTATCCTTGCTTTTCATGATCAAATCAGTCGTTGTCATAGGAGGGGGAGCAGCGGGGTTCTTTGGGGCGATAGCCTGCGCCGAAGCGGATCCCAACGCTAAAGTGGTGATCCTGGAAAAGACGAGGCAGCTCCTCGCCAAGGTGCGCATTTCGGGAGGGGGACGCTGCAATGTCACCCACCACTGTTTTCTCCCACGACTTCTGATCACCCACTATCCCCGCGGCAGCAAGGCGCTTCTGGGACCGTTTACCCGCTTTCAGCCGGCGGACACGATTAAATGGTTTGAGAAACGGGGCGTTTCCCTGAAGACAGAATCGGATGGGCGCTTATTCCCCACGACCGACAGCTCCGAAACGATCATCGCCTGTTTGCTCCAGGAAGCGAAAAAACAGGGGGTGGAGATACGCCTTCAAACAGAAGTGCTCGGCATGAAAAAAAAACCAGACGGGCGGCTCTGTCTGACCCTTTCTTCCGGCGAAGAGCTCCTTGCGGATAAAATTCTCGTCGCCACCGGCAGCAATCCTAAGATTTATGGGATGTTGGCAGAGCTGGGACATCGCCCCATTCCCCCCGTTCCTTCTCTTTTTACCTTCCATATCTCAGATAGTCGATTAGAGGGATTGTCCGGCATCGCTGTCCCCCATGCCGCATTAAGCCTATGCGATACCTCCCTGGCAGAAACGGGGCCGCTATTAATCACCCATTGGGGGCTTAGCGGACCTGCCGTCCTAAAACTTTCCGCCTGGGGGGCGCGCCTCTTGCATGAAAGGAATTACTCCGCCGTCTTAGAGATCAACTGGCTGCCCGATCTCAATCAAAATCAAGCGCTTGAGCGGATAAGAGAAAAAAAAAGAGAGGTCCCCCACCGCACTGTTTGCAATGAGAGCTGTTTTCCTCTGCCCAAGAACTTGTGGAAACGGTTAGCGATCGCCGCAGGGATCGAAGAGGGGCGTTTATTCGCCCACCTGAGCCATAAACAAATACTCGCCTTGCTGGAACAACTGTTCCGCGGCCGCTTTGTTATTTGCGGCAAAAGCGCTTATAAGGAGGAGTTTGTAACGGCAGGGGGAATCGACACCGATGAGGTCAATTTTCAAACGATGGAAAGCCTGATCTGCCCGGGGCTCTACTTTGCAGGCGAGGTGCTCAATATCGATGGGATCACCGGAGGATTTAACTTCCAGAATGCCTGGACAACGAGCTGGCTCGCTGGCCAGGCCATCGGACGTTAATGAAATTTCCCGTGGATGAGGATCTCATTCAAAGGCTTCCGGCTGCCCGGCGCTTCCCTTTCCTGCAACTCTTTCGGCAATTTTTCCTTGGGCGCTCTTTTCCCAATGGCAACCATCGCTTCTACCTGATAGTCCTCCGGAATTTTTAAAACTTGCTGAGCTTTCGCAAAATCAAACCCCTCCATTCCATGGACGACGTAACCGCGGGAGGTCCCTTCTAAGGCAAGGCTCATCCAGGCGGCCCCTGTGTCAAAACTATGGGTGACCGAGGGTTTATTGTTATGCTCGAATGTTTTTTTAGAAATCACGACGAGGAGGACGGCGGCATTCTTCGTCCAGCCTTGATTAAACGGGATCATCAACTCAAAAAAATCACGCCATTCGGGGGTATCCCGTTTGGCGTATAGGAAACGCCACTGTTGGCCATTAAAGGAAGAGGGCGCCCATCTAGCCGCTTCGAAGAGAGGCATCAGCTCCTCATCATTCATCGGCTCCCCTGTCATTGAGCGGGGAGACCACCGGTTGTGGATCAAGGGGTGGATCGGGTAATTTGTCACGCGATTCTGTTTGATCTCAGGGGAAAGCTCATCTTTCATCTACAACCTCCTTTTATTTAACCGCATCCTAGTCTTTTGCAGGAAAAAAAGACAAATGAAATCATAAACATCTAATATTTAAGTATTTAAATTTAAACGCCCATTTTATTAATTGTAAATTAAATAATTTAGTTATACAATGAAATTATATGAAAATCACTGTTTATAGTCCTAACGTCAGAAAGAATATCGAATTATTCAAGCGAGTGGTCGAAAGACAGTCGCTCATGCAAAACCGCGAAATGCGGGAGCTCGCTGCATTCATTAATTGTGCGACAGGGGATTTTTCCTTTAGCCAAGATGTCGCCAAGAACTCGGAATGGAAAGCGGTCCGCCTGCAGATCAATGATCAAGGGGCATTAGAGGTAAGCGATAGCGCTCAAGACAATCTCTTTCAATATACGGATATGCAGCAGGCCGCTTATCAAGTGATGATCGAAACGATCGGCAAGCTCAATCAAGTGTTAGAACATGCAGGGGCTCTCTTCGATTCTAATCGGATCTTCCGCGAATTCCAGAACCTCGAAATTGAATTTTCCAAAGACATCGTCCACGAAGCTTGGCATCAGATCGATCGGATCGAATCGGAATTGCTTTTGCAGAAGCATCCCATAGGGACCTTTCTCTTTCGAAAAGACGATTTTGCGGTCATTTTGGAACAGCAGCTCCGGTTGAACTCTCCCTCTTCGATCAAATGCATTACGCTGACCTTTCTCGGACCTAAAAAAAAGGTTTCCGATTTCACCCTCGTGAGAAAAGACGGCAATTGGGTGATCTATGACGACGATCCGAGCTTGAGCAGCCCTTCCTATCCTACAATTTATGCTCTCTTGGAGAGCCTAAAACATCTATTGAAGATTCCCCTTTTTCACTAAACATTCGGGAAGGCAGTTGACGGCCGAGAATGTCCATCCTCTCGTCGAGAACAATCCTTTTACTAAAAACCATCTCCCCATCGCTAGCAAGCTTCCGATACCCAGCAATACAGCAACCGCAAGGAAAGGGCAGGCGGCCAAGCCTGCAATCAGGCCAATCGCAGAGAGGATGAGAGCGGTTAAGCCCACGATGTGGATGAGCAGCTTTTTCTTGGCCTGAATATCTAGATTGTCCAAAAGTTCTTCCGTTTTTTTCTGCGCAGCCTTCCGGACAGCCGAATCGGCATGGTGGAGGCCCTCTAGAAGGGGTTTTAAGTCTCTTTCGATCTCTTCGGCAAGCCAGGGATGGACGCGGCGAGCGAGATCCGTTTTTTTTTTGACCGCCTCCGCCTCGGTTAAGCTGCTTAAAAAGCGCTTTTGGATCTTCTGAAGATCTTCAATCTGCTTTTCTGGATCTGTGGAGTGATGAAGCCCATCGAGAAGGTCCACCTGTCTGCAAATCCCTATCGATTCAAAAACCGCTTCCACGGCGCAGACGCCGACGCCTAGGAAGGTTGCGGGCAATCCCAACAGGGCTAGAACACTGGGGGGGAGCAAGTCCATTGGAATTTTCAAGAAAGTTCCCACTTGAGAAAGGGTGGTGAACAGAGAGAGCACCCCGTAGCAAAGGGCAAGGGGCATCCCGGCAAAGCGCACCTTTAAATCTTCTTTGGCCTCCTCATCTCCTATTTCCTCTGCTTTTATCCATGCCTCGGAGGCATGAAAAAGATCAATGGGGGTGTAAATCAGGGAGGCTAGCCCGGGCACGTTGGCCCATTTCAGCCCATCATAGGGCTCTATTTTTGGAGTGGAAGGATATAGGTCCTCCGTTTGGCTGCCCCAGCCATTAAAAAAATTGACAGTCGACCTAGATAAAGAAACTTCTTGAGTCATTTGATTTATTTGGTTATTTAGAGATATATTTTATAAAATTCTGTTTTAAAATCCAATGGAAATAGGAGAAAGAAATCGATGAATAAAAAAGTTTTTATCGCAAAATGCGCCCTGAGTTTGGTGTGTCTATTGCCGGGATGGGCAGCTGAGGATAAGGTCACCATCGTCCTTTCTGCTCCGGAGGGAGCCGACTATCAAGCAAAAGACTACTCCCACTTGCTCGGGATGCCCGGTTTTAGCGATCAGCTCTTGAAGATCCATTTTCAGCTTTACCAAGGTTATGTTAAAAATGTCAATCTGCTGAAGGGGGCGCTGCGGGATAAAACGCCCGACTTTGAGTATGGGGCTTTAAAACGCAGATGGGGATGGGAATTCGATGGGATGCGGCTCCATGAACTCTATTTTGACAATTTGGGTGGGAAAAAGGAGAGTCTGGAAAAAAATACAGCGCTTTATCAGCGCATCGTCAAAGATTTCGGCTCTTATGAACAATGGAAAACGGATTTTATTGCTACGGGATCGATGCGGGGGATCGGCTGGGCGATCCTCTATCGGGATCCCCAAGGAGGGCGGCTCATGAACGTGTGGATCAATGAGCATGACTTAGGGCATTTGGCAGGAGGCGATCCGCTGCTCGTCATGGATGTGTTCGAACACGCGTATATGCCTCAATATGGTCTCGAGCGCGGCAAATACATCGATGCCTTTTTTGAGAATATCCAATGGAATCTCGTCGCTAAGAGACTCGATGCAGCGAGTAAACCCTAATCATGGCTAAAATCCTCTTGCCCGATAATGATGAACAGCTGTTAAAGCAGTGCGAGGTCGATACCTACCGCTCGAGCGGCAAAGGGGGCCAGCATGTCAATCGGACCGATAGCGCGGTGCGTCTGACCCATCTTCCCACAGGAATCGCCGTTACCTCTCAGCAAGAGCGCAGCCAATATATGAACAAGGCGATCTGCCTTGAAAAATTGCGCCGGAAAGTGGCGGCTCTGAACTACAGGCCTCCCAAGCGAATTCCCACCAAAAAGCCTAAAAGCGCACAGGAAAAAATCCTCAAACAAAAAGCCCTGGTTTCCCAAAAGAAGAAAATGAGGAGCAAACCTATTTTATAGATAATTTCTTCGCTTTCCATAAATGGAGGGCGACGATGATGAGGACGGCTAAGCTGAGCAGGCTCATCAACCCTGCGGGAAGAAAATGAAACGTGCGCAGGTAGCGGAAGATAAAAAAGGCGTCGAGGAGAATCAATAATCCTAAAGCGCAGTACTCTCCCACCATTTTCTTTTTTAAAATGATCCAAGCGGATCCGATGAGCAAAAGGCCGAATACGCTGCCCATGATGAGGGAAGCAGAGCTCCCCGCCTTAAAATAGCCAGCGATCCCGCCGGCCAGCACAATCAACGCATAGGTAAAAACAATCCATCCTGTCATTTTCATCTAAATTCTTCCCTTGAGGGTTAAAATTCGGTATCATTGCTCATCTATGGAGAAACCTGCAAGTAAAATTTATGATGTAGAGGTGATCGGAGAAGAGCATCTCGAAAGGGCTGCCGAATGGATGCGCCGGGGGCATCTAGTCGCTTTTCCGACGGAGACGGTCTATGGGTTAGGAGCTTCGGTCTTTCAAGAAGAGGCGATTCGACGGATCTTTCAAGTGAAGGGGCGCCCTGCCGATAATCCCCTGATCGTCCATCTCAGCGCTTTAGAACAAGCGGATCTTGTGGCGGTAGACATTCCCGGAGATTTTTATCTCTTGGCTCAGGCTTTTTTTCCAGGACCTCTCACGGTCGTCCTGAAACGGCACCCCTCGGTTCCCGCTATCGTCTCCGCCGGGCTGGATAGCGTCGCCGTGCGCATGCCCAACCACCCACTAGCCCTGCGGCTGATCGAACTGGTAGGGGTCCCTCTGGTTGCCCCTTCGGCCAATCTATCGGGAAAACCCAGCGCGACGCAGGTCCGGCACGTTCTCGATGATTTCCAAGGGCAAATCGCCGCTGTGATCGAAGGGGGAAAGAGCCCGATCGGCATCGAATCGACCGTGATCAGTTTGCTGTCGGAAGAAAGACCTGCGCTTCTCCGCCCCGGAGCTATCTCGCAAGTCCAGCTAGAGCAGGCGCTCCACAAGCGGATTTCTCTGGGCACGTCCGCACAGGCAGCCCATTCTCCCGGAATGAAATACCGCCATTATGCGCCCAAAGCTCCCCTCAAGCTCTTTATGTGCGAAAAGGAGATGGAGCTCTATTTGCAGCGGCAGCCTCCCAAGAAGCGCCTTCTTTTAACTTCCCCCGCGAGCCATACCTTTTATGCCATGCTTCGCCTTGCGGATGCAGAAGGGTATGAAGAAGTGGGAATCCTCTGCGATGAAAAGGCGCAAGCCCAAGAGGGTCTGATGGATCGGATTAGGCGCGCCGCAGAACTCCCTTTATAAAAGGCTCACAGCCTCTAAAACCTGCTTGCCATGCTTAGCCACATCGCCGAGCAGTTCCGCAAGATCTGAATGCCTGGGATCTTGGTCGCTATATTTATCCGCTGCTTCGATGAGGGTTGTTTCTCCGATCGGTGTGGAGAGAAAATGGTAGAGGCGTTCTCCCCCGAACCGATCTTTGGAATTGGCCGCATGATATTGCAGCTGTTTAATCGCAATCGCCATCCGTCGGAGGAATTTCATGTCCCTTGCGAGGGATTCTTTTTCAAAGAGATCCTCCCAATCCCGCTTGAAGCGCTTGAGCTCTTCTTTCAAGCCTGGATGAGTGGGCTTCCCCCTATTTAATAAAGATTTCTTTGTAAAATGAATGATTCTTCTTTTTTGTACCTTTAGTGCTAACATACCCCTCGTCTTTGAAAATATCCTATTTTTTCTGCAAAATTATTAAATAATTTTTTTCGCAATTTTAAAACAAGTAAAAAAATAGGATTTAAAAAAAATTATTGATGCGTTAAGAACGGAAGGAGTCGCTAATGAGATAGGAGTTATGATCGATAACGCTTCGGTGGATCTTCTCTGCTGGAGTGCGCAAGAGGGCGGTTTGGCCTATGTCATCGAGAAAGAGGCCATTAAAAATCCCCTCTTTGAAAACGACTTGGGCTTTCGGATCGGGCTCAGCTATGAGCTTCCTTGCAGGCAATGGCAGATTTATCTCTTTTTTACCCATCTGCATACGAAAGCGCGCGGCAAAGAAGCGGGAGAGGCTCTTGTTCCCCTTTGGGCTAAAAGCGATCTTTTATCCGGCAGCTTTGTCGAAGAGGCGGAAATGCGTTGGCGGCTGCATTTAGGCATAGGAGATCTCGAATGCGCAAAAGAGTGGCTGGCCAGCCCTCGTCTGCTCATCCGCCCCTACTTAGGAATCAGAAGCGCGTGGATTCGGCAGAAAGATAAGATCCTCTATAGAGGAGGCGATCTTTTTCCGGGCGGAGAAGATGAGGTGAGCATGAAGAACAAGTTCTGGGGAATCGGCCCTCGATCCGGCATGTTCACCGAGTGGGGATTAGGCAAAGGCTTTAGCTGTTTTGGGAATCTCGCCCTCTCTATTCTCTATGGAGAGTTCTATGTGCATCAAGATGAAGACGCCACCGTTGGCGTGCTGCAGAGGCTTAAAGAGCGCGATCTTTTTCATTTGTCCTGTTGCACAACGGATGTGGCATTGGGATTGCAATGGAGATGCCGCGCCGCGGCCCTAAGAGGCGCTTGGGAACAGCACTATTTTTTTGGACAAAACCAATTGCTGCATTTTGCCAAGAATACTATTGTGTCAAACGGGGAGGACTTAAGCCTGCAGGGCTGGTCGCTCTCATTTACTTGGGAATTTTAGACATGCGCTTCATTCGTTGGCTCGATACCCTGACCTCTTCCGATGTGCCTCTCGTGGGCGGAAAAAACGCCTCTTTAGGCGAGATGCTCAGAACCTTAAAAGAAAAGGGGATCCAAATCCCGAACGGCTTTGCGACCACCGCAGACGCCTATTGGGAATTTCTGGAAGAAAACCACTTTAAAGAAGAGATCGCCAAGCTTGTCCAGCTGCCCGGCGGAGGAAAGACGATCCGCAAGCTCATGGTCAAAGGGCGTTTTTCAGATCCCTTCGTCCAGGAGATCTCTCAAGCTTATGCGCAGCTTGCCCACCGGGACGTCGCTGTGCGCAGCAGCGCAACAGCCGAAGATTTGCCCGAGGCGAGCTTTGCCGGGCAGCAAGAGACCTTCCTCCATGTGACCGGCGTCGATGCTCTTCTAGAGGCCTGCAAAAAGTGTTACGCTTCTTTATTTACCGACAGAGCGATCAGCTACCGCAATGCCAAAGGCTTCGACCACCTGAAAATTGCGCTCTCTATCGGCGTGCAAAAAATGGTCAGATCCGACTTGGGCAGCGCAGGCGTTCTCTTTACTCTAGATCCAGAAACGGGTTTTAGAAAAGCGATCGTGATCAATGCCGCTTGGGGGCTCGGCGAGAATGTGGTGCAAGGGACCATCACCCCTGACGAATACGTGATCTTTAAACCGCTCCTCTCGATCATTACCAAAACGTTAGGCGAAAAAGAAGAAAAGATGGTCTATGCCAAAAAATGGGGCAAGACGACGATTAAAAATGTGAAGACGACAGCGGAAGAAAAAGCCTCCTTTGTTTTGCAGGAGGATGAGATCCGGCAGCTGGGAAAATGGGCTCTTGCCATCGAAGCGCATTATGGAATGCCGATGGACATCGAATGGGCCAAGGATGGCCAAAGCGGCCAGCTGTTTATCGTGCAGGCTAGGCCTGAAACAGTCCATTCCCAGAAAAAGGGAGGCGTCTTTAAAACCTACCGCCTAAAAGAAAAGGGGAAAATCCTCGCGGAAGGACTCGCTATCGGCGAGAGCATCGCTTGCGGCAAGGCCCAGGTGATCAAGTCGATCGAGCAAATAGGGGCTTTTAAGAGCGGCTCATTTTTAGTCACGCGCATGACCTCTCCCGATTGGGTTCCCATCATGGAAAAGGCTGCCGGCATCATCACCGATCATGGCGGACGCACCTCGCATGCCGCGATCGTGAGCCGCGAGTTGGGCCTGCCGGCGATCGTCGGGACAGCGCATGCGACCTCTGCGATCCAAGACGGGCAGGAGATCACCCTTTCTTGCGCGGAAGGGGAACGGGGTTTTGTCTACGAAGGGCGGATCCCCTTCGAAGAGAAGGAAACCAGTTTAGACCATATCCCTCAAATCCAAACGCAAATTTTGATGAACATCGCAAGCCCTCTTGCCGCATTCCGTTGGTGGAGGCTTCCTTGCCAGGGCATTGGGCTTGCGCGGATGGAATTCATCATCAACAATATCATCCAGATCCATCCCATGGCTCTCGTCCACTTGGATTTGGTAAAAGAGCGCAAGGTGCGGCAGCAGATCGAACAACTCACCCGGGGATACAAGGACAAAAGAGAGTATTTTGTCGATCACCTTTCTCAGGGCATTGCCAAGATCGCCGCTTCCCGCTATCCGGATCCGGCGATTGTGCGGATGAGCGATTTTAAAACCAACGAATATGCAAACTTGATCGGCGGCGTCGACTTCGAACCGAAAGAGGAAAATCCGATGCTGGGCTTTCGAGGAGCCTCCCGTTATTATAGCCCTCGTTACCGAGAAGGGTTTGCGCTCGAGTGCCAAGCGATTAAACGGGTGCGCGAAGCCATGGGGTTAAATAATGTGCTCATCATGATCCCTTTTTGCCGCACCTTGGAAGAGGCGGATAAGGTCTTACAGGTCTTGGAAGAAAACGGTCTGAAACGGCATGACAAAGGGTTGGAAATCTATGTGATGTGCGAGATCCCCTCCAACGTGATTTTAGCAGAGGAATTCGCCAAACGGTTCGACGGCTTCTCGATCGGCTCCAACGATCTGACCCAGCTCATTCTCGGAGTAGACCGCGATTCAGCAGAGCTAGCGCCTCTCTTCGATGAGCGGAATCCCGCCGTGACAAAGATGATCGAAGAGGTGATTGCCGTCGCTAACCGAACGCACTGTAAAGTCGGCATCTGCGGACAAGCCCCCAGCGATCATCCCGACTTTGCCGCCTTTTTGGTGCGAGCCGGAATCAATTCCATTTCTTTGAACCCAGATAGCATCGTAGGCGTTATCCAACGCCTATCTCAAATTAACAAATAAGGAGGTCTCTCATGTGGCGCAAATGTTTATTCGGTTTTTTGATGTTCGGCTCCGGACTGCTCTTTGCCGACGGATTGCAAAGCGATATCGATCAGGCGACAGAAATCATCACCGCATTTAAAGAAATGCCCGAAAATGGCATTCCTAAATCTGTATTAAAGAATGCAAAAGGGCTTGCCATTCTCACCGTTCTCAAAGGGGGATTCGTGGTCAGCGCGCGCGGCGGATCCGGCATCGTCGTCGCTAAAACGAAAGACGGCTGGTCGGCGCCTTCTGGAATCAATACAGGCGGAGTGGGATTCGGGTTTCAAATCGGCGCAGAGATCACCGATTTCGTCATCGTGCTCAATTCCCAGGATGCTGTGGATGCTTTTTCAAAAGGGGGAAATATTACCCTAGGAGCAGATGTTTCCATTGCAGCAGGCCCCATTGGAAGAACTGTGGAGGGCAATGTGATGCCCATGGCAGCCGCTTATAGTTATAGCCGCAGCGAGGGGCTTTTCGCCGGCGTTTCTTTAGAGGGTTCTGTCATTGCCGAAAGAAAAGAAGCGAACCAAGCCTACTATAAAAAACCGGTGACCGCACGGCAGCTTCTCTCCGGCGCAATCCCTCCTCCCAAAGAAGCGGAAGCCCTTTACAAAGCGCTGAATACAGCTCTTTAAGAAAAGGACTTAAGGGAAGAGAAAGGGACCTAAAGGACCAAAGTTAGCTATACGACTATACGACCAAAGTGTCTTTAGCTTTTTTCTTAGATTCCTTTGGTCTTTTTAACTGAAGATCTTAACTTTGGTTGCTGAGAAAAAGGGGCCTAAGAAAAAAGCTAAAGATACTTTAGTCGTATAGCTAACTTTGGTCCCTTATGTCCTTTTTGTCCCTTTAGTCCTTTTCTCTGCCCTTTGGTCCCTTTTCTTTAGTCTTCATATCTTAAGCAAATAGTTGCCTTGCAAGGGATCTCCCTTTTCATCCACAAGAGGAAAATAGCGCGATTCCAAGCTGGCGCTTTTGATCCAGAAACTGGAAACCGTTTTAAAGAAATGCTGCTGCCAAAATGGCTTGAAGTAGCAAAAAAAGGGATGCCTCCACACAACGCTCTTAGCCTGGATAGGTAAAACCTGGTATTTCTCCGCGCTGTGATAGCCGTTATAGAGAATGTCGATGCTCCAGAGATTGCTGACCCCCAGCAAATTGAGGAAAGGGCGGAAACGGATCACTTGGGTTCGAACGCCCACCAAGTCTCCATAGAGATAATAGTCAGCGAGAACCTCCCCTTTAAGCGTTTCTAGGCGCACTTCATGGGCCGGGAGATGTCCCTTTTGCAGATGGTTCTCCGGATTTTTCCATTCGACCCATTCTTGCCGCTGCTTGCCGGTCACAACCACTTTCAAAAGCGGCTTCCCTTCGATAAAATGCTGAAAACTCCCTAAGCTGATGAGAAGAGATGAGATCAGCATCAGGCAGGTAAATCCCAGCATTTTAGTAAAAGAAAATGTGGGTTTTTTCTTGCGTACAAGGAATGCGCAAATCAGGGCTGCGCCTAGTAGGGACAAGAGTTCAAGATAGCCAAGATCGGAACAAAGAGAGAGGGCAGCTGCCCAGAGAAAACAAAACAGCGCGATCCCCGCATCGATTGCAAATTTGGGGATAGATCGACGTGAATAGGGAAGGAAACGCAAGCCTAGAAAAACGGCTAAAAAAAAGCACAAATGAATCAAATTAATCAAAATGGGCCAACTTCAACCCGATAATGCCGATGATAATCAAAAAAATGGAAATCAGTCGAACGATGTGGTAGGAGTCCCCAAAAAATAAAATGCCGCAGAGCACGGTTCCGGCTGCGCCAATGCCTGCCCAGACCGCATAAGCGGTGCCAATCGAAATGGTTTTCATCGCTTGCGAGACGCAGAAAAAGCTCAGAACAATAAAAACGACGGTGATGATGCTCGGAATCAGCTTAGAAAATCCTTCGCTGAATTTGAGAGCCACGGTAAAGCAAATCTCAAAAAAACCGGCCAAAAGCAGAAACATCCACGCAAGAGACATGATCCATCCTATTAGAGATTCTCCATCCTATCGATTTGGGTTAAAAAAAACAACCCGAGCAAAGATCTCGATGCTATTTTTAGGCATGCCCATCGCTTCGTAATAGAAGTCAGCGTTTTTGCAAAGAGGCGTTTGCATGGCAGCGCGGTATTGATCCGCCGTACTCACTTTTGGAGCAAATCCCTTGTCAATTGCTAGGTTGGTGTAAGGATCCTTTTCTGGGACGACAAATAAAACCCTTTTCCCCATGAAAAGGGCTTGAAACCCCACGGTGGAATGATAGGTGGCTATGGTATCCGCAATGGCGACAGCTTCTATCGTGGAAAGGGAGGAGATCAAAAAATGCTCCTGGGGAAGGCGTTCTTGTTCAAAATGGAGTCCTTTTGCCTGAGGGTGCACCTGTACGATAACCGTTCCCTCTATAGGCATCTTAGTAAATAGGTCGAAGGCTGCCTCATACTCCTTGCCATAGCCTCCAATGTAGGCGGTAATCGGTCCGGGGATGTTCAGTTTTTTTAGAATCGATGCCCGATCGACAGCCTCAAGTTCTTTTTGCCATTGTTCCAAGGAAGGATGCCCCACGATATATTTGGTTGAGGGATCGCGCTCCTTAAATTCGGGAGCTTCCGCCACATATCGGGAAGGGAAAAGCACGCGCTGGGCGCACATTTGGACTTCTTGGGCGAGTTTAAAATAAGGGCTGGAGCCATTGGGATTAAAGTTATCCCAGAAGGCATAGGTGATCGCCTTTTTGCCGAAGGCTTTTAACAATTCTGCCTGAGTAGAGGAGTGGACCCCTGTAATCACAACGCGCGCATCGCTCTCTTGCGCGATCGCTTGGACGTCGATCTCTCCCTCCACATCGATCCGCTCTTCCGGATAGCCAACGACTAGATCTCTAGCCACCCCAAACACTAAAATCCGAAAATCCCGCTTTTCTTCCTTGAGCTTTTGGCAGACGGGCAGAAAAGCATTCGTTTCACCCGCTTTTTCGGCAATGAAGAGGACCTCTGTCTGTATAGCAAAACAGGGGAGAACTGCTCCCCAGAATATTAAAAAGGCCGCTTTTCTCATCATTATTTACCTACCAGGTTCCATTGGATAATCACAGGGACGCCCCCCTCATAGCCTAGGACCGAAAGGGAGGCTGTCGAAAGGAGAAATAGCCGCCCGTCGGAAGCGGGAAGTCCGAGCCACCTTGCGGTTAAAACGCGTAAAAAATGACCGCTGGAGAAGAGGGCCACATTGCCCGGAACAGACGCGATCCGCTCGAGAACGCGGTCTGCTCTTGTTTTGACCTCTTCGATCGATTCTCCGCCGGGGGCTCCCTTGGTGAAAATCGACCAGTCTGGGTCCCGCGCATAGATCTCCGCTCCGGTTAACCCTTCATACTTGCCATAGTTCCACTCGACCAGGTCGGGATCGATCTCGGCGCGTTCAAAGAGATGGACGAGTTTGCAAGTTTCGATAGCGCGGGCAAGGGGGCTGAGCAGCACTTTTTGCATGGGGAGATCCTTCAGTTTTTCTCCCAGGGCTGCCGCTTGGACCCTGCCCCGTTCTGTCAAAGGGATGTCGGTGAGGCCCGTATGCTGTCCGGAGACCGTCCAGGCCGTTTCTCCATGCCGAATGAGAAAAATATGATGGCCTTTCTGTTTCATGGCTTCTCTTTTTGGTAGAGCCAGCGGGCGATGGTATCGAGATAAAGGGCAAAGAGGGTTTCTTCCTCCGCTTTAGGCCCCACCGTTTCAAAGGGAAATTCAGCGGGGAGTTCCGTGCGCAGCACCTCATCTTGGTAGGGGACAAAGGGTTGATTGGTAATGACTAAACAGGTGCCCGGAAGGGGATTTGTGTTTAGCCAGGCCCTCACCGTATCCGCTGTATTGGGGCGGCGCAGCACGCCATCGGCCCCCCGCTGTTGGGGAGTATCGATGACAATCACCGGATCGGGGTATAAAGACAGCATCATTTCCGTTTCCGTTTTGAGATCTCCCATGTTCTCGCTGGGATCGAGATAGCGCTCGCCTGTGAAAAAAAGCAGCCTTTCATATCTCAGGCCATTTTTTTTCAGGGTTTCTAAAAAGTCCAAACGGGCTTTGACGCGCGAAGCATAGCCTCCCAACACGATCGCATAGGTATACGCGTTTTTTGCAGGAAACACGCTCTCTACGCAGCCCAGACGCTCTAGGAAGGGGAAGGCGGCCTCCCGTTTATCCAGATAACGCTCTTCGAATTCCCAGCGCTCTTTGCCTTTTTGCAGCCAACGGTGTTGCGTCGCCGCCACAATGCCCTCCATCTTCCCATCATGGGGCACTTCCAATACCTGTAAAAGTTCTAAGAGCGCTTCTCTATCCATTTCCATTGCACCTAGGTAGCTGGCGACTAGTACCAGACAACTTAAAATAGATAATAATTTTTTGCTATACACGTATAAACATCGACTTGCTTTTTCTGCCAGTCTATCCCATAACCCAACTCTTTAGCCATTAATTTTGCAACCAGGGGCGCGGCCTCGATGCTGGCTCTAGCATCGAGAAGCAGAGCCCGCGTGCGCCTTGCCAGAACATCTTCGACGGTGCGCGCCATCTCTTCCCGAACCGCCCAGATCACCTCATTGGAAAAATAGGGGAGTCTAGCGTGCAGGGCTTTAGCTGGGAGGATCTTTTTTAATGCGCGCGCATCGGAGCCATAGGTTGCAAAGGGCTTAAGGGGATCGACCCCCTGTTGGTATCCATGCAGGCGTAAAATCTGGGTAGAGCAGGGTCTTTTGGGCAAAGATCCCACGATTTGCGCTTGATGAATCACATCCTCGGCCATCTTGCGATAGGTTGTCCATTTCCCCCCTGCAAGGGTGATCAGCCCCGACTTGGCGATCACAATCGCATGGTCTCGAGAAAGGGCTGCAGTAGGAGCTTTTTTACCCGTCTTAATGAGCGGGCGCAGACCCGCAAAGACGCTTAAGATGTCGCTCGGAGCGGGATCTTTAACGAGATAGCGAGCGGCGCATCTTAACAAAAAGTCGATCTCTTCTCGGAAGGGCTTTGGTTCCAGGGATATCTTGGAAACGGGGGTATCCGTTGTCCCGACAATCACCCGCTCATGCCAAGGGATGAAGAATAAAACCCGTTTATCTTCGGTATGGGGAACTAGGATCGCCGTTTTTCCCGGTTGAAACGATTTGTCGAGAACGATGTGGACCCCTTGACTGGGGGCGATGATTTTCTTGGCTTTGGGATTGTCCAAATGGATGATCTCATCTGAGAACACGCCTGTCGCATTGATCACGGCGCGCGCGTGCAGCTCGTAAGCGGCATTCGACTCGAGATCCTGTGCTGCGACGCCGATCACTTTTCCCCGTTTTTTGAGCAAGCCCGTCACCTTCATGTAGTTGATCACCACAGCGCCCTGGTCAGCCGCGGTTTGGGCTAGAGCGATGGCAAGCCTAGAATCGTCGAATTGCCCGTCGTAATAGATCACCCCGCCGCGCAGACCCTTCGGTTCTAAAGTGGGAATGGCTTTTAAGGTTTTTTCAAGCGAGAGATGCTCCGATTTTTCGATTCCCAGTTTGCCGGCAAGCAGATCGTAGACTTTGAGTCCGATCCCATAAAAAGGACCCTCCCACCAGCTATAGTTTGGCACCAGGAAGGGGAGGTGATGGATGAGATGGGGGGCGTTTTTGCAGAGCAAACCCCGTTCTCGCAAGGCTTCTCTCACGAGGGAAATGTTGCCCTGCTGCAAATAACGCAATCCGCCGTGGATCAACTTTGTGCTGCGGCTTGATGTTCCCTTTGCAAAATCGCTCTGTTCCAAAAGCAAGGTGCGGTAGCCGCGGCTTGCGCCATCTACGGCAGCGCCGAGACCCGTTGCCCCTCCTCCAATGATGAGCAGATCCCAACTATCCGGAGCCGTTTCGATTGCCCGGATCATCCCCTCGCGGTTCATACGGACTTGTCTTCCCAGATTTGCGTGCACTCGATCGCCTTATCCCATTTAGAGCGCAGCTCCAACACTTGGGCAGATGGCATCTGAGGATCGAACCGCCGCTCCAATTTCCAATAGGAGGCGATCTCTTCTTGATTTTGCCAAAAACCGACAGCTAGGCCCGCTAGGAAAGCGGCTCCCAAAGCGGTGATTTCCGTGATTTGCGGACGGAGCAGGGGAACGCCGAGCAAATCGGCTTGAAACTGCATCAACAGATTATTCACGGCGGCTCCCCCATCGACGCGCAGCTCTTGAATTGGGATATGGGAATCCGCTTCCATCGCTTTTAGGACATCGGTCACTTGAAAGGCGATCCCATCCAAGGCAGCTCTTGCGATGTGGGCAGCGCTGGTCCCCCTTGTGATCCCGAGAATCGTTCCCCGCGCGTAAGGATCCCAATGGGGAGCGCCGAGGCCTGTAAAAGCAGGGACAAAGTAGACCCCGTTGCTATTCGGCACGCTGGCGGCCAGTTTTTCGATCTCTTGGGATGTTTTGATCAGCTCTAAACTATCCCTGAGCCATTGCACGACCGCGCCGGTAATAAACACGCTTCCCTCTAGAGCATACGTCTTCTTTTTATCGATCTGATAGGCAATCGTCGTCAGCAGATGATTTTTAGAGAGCACAGGGGTAGGGCCTGTATTCATCAACAAGAAACAACCCGTTCCATAAGTGGTCTTTGCCATGCCCCTGTTGAGACAGGCCTGGCCAAAAAGAGCGGCTTGTTGATCGCCTGCAATTCCGCTGATCGGGATGGGCCTGGAAAAAATCGAGTTGGATGTCTCGCCGTACACTTCGCTCGAATCGCGCACTTCGGGCAGCATCGAGCGGGGAATATTCAAGATAGCCAGTAGCTCCTCATCCCACTCGCCTGTATGGATGTTATACATCAATGTGCGCGATGCATTCGTCGCATCCGTGATGTGTTTAGCGCCGTCCGTTAATTTCCAGACCAGCCAGCTGTCTACCGTTCCAAAAGCGAGATCTCCTCGTTTGGCTCGTTCTAAAGCACCCGGCGTGTGTTCTAAGAGCCACTGCAGCTTTGTTCCGGAAAAGTAGGGATCGAGCACCAGTCCCGTTTTTTGTGAAAATAGCGACTCTAATCCCTGATTTTTGAGTTTTTGACAGAGTTCGGTCGTCCTCCTGTCTTGCCAAACGATCGCATTGGCAATCGGTTGAGAGGTTTTCCGGTCCCAGACAATCGTCGTCTCGCGCTGATTCGTAATGCCGATGGCGCGGATCTCCTGTATAGAGATGCCCGACTGCGCGATCACCTCCGCCGCCACCGCCGCCTGAGAAGACCAGATCTGTTTCGGGTCGTGTTCGACCCAGCCTGGGCTGGGAAAGATCTGGCGGAATTCTTTTTGCGCCGCCGCTTTGATCGTTCCATCATGCGCGATTAGCAGAGCGCGCGAGCTCGATGTTCCCTGATCTAAAGCGAGAATATAAGACATACCCCCCACCTCTCTGCATTCCTATCCTCATCCTTGGAATTGTAAAAGTTGATGTCAATAATTTTGTTTAGTGCTAAATTATTTTTTATTTAGGAGTTGGGGCTTATGAATATTTTTATCGGAGAATGCATCGGGACGATGATCCTGATCCTCTTAGGCAATGGGGCTGTGGCAAACGTCCTGCTCAGCCGCTCTAAAGGGCAAAATTCGGGATGGATTGTGATCAGCGCCGGCTGGGGATTTGCGGTAGCGATCGCCGTCTATACCATAGGGTGGGTGAGCGGAGGGCACATCAACCCCGCAGTGACGTTGGGCTTATGCTTAGCGGGCAATACCCCATGGGCTCTGCTACCCATCTATCTTGCAGGTCAATTGGCCGGGGCGATGCTCGGCGCCCTTTTGGTATGGCTGGCCTATTTTCCCCATTGGGGAGCGACTCCCGACCCCCATCACAAACTCCTCTGTTTTGCCACTTATCCCGCCCTTTACAGGCCTCTATGGAACTTCTTGACAGAAGTCATTGGAACGGCTGTGCTCTTAATCGGCATCTTGGGAATTTTCAACACCCACAATGGGATTGCAAGCGGGGTAGGCCCTTATGCCGTCGGCATCCTCATCTTCAGCATCGGCCTTTCTCTCGGAGGTCCTACCGGCTACGCCATCAACCCCGCGCGCGATCTGGGCCCCCGCCTCATGTATGCCTTCCTGCCCATCAAGGGAAAGGGGAGAGCCGAATGGGGGTACGCGTGGATACCCATCCTAGGCCCCCTCCTCGGCGGCGCCCTAGGCGCCCTCCTCTACCAAGCCTTGATCGCCTTCCTGCCCAGCAGCTTGTAACCATCTGTTAGATAGAAGCTTAGCGCAGATGTTGCAATTTTCAACTGCAGCTGTTAAAATTTGCAACAGATGGAGGATGCCATGCTAAAGCGTCATATTCAAGAGGAGTTAGAAGCCTATTTAAAAATCATGCCCGTGGTTTTGATCACAGGGGCAAGGCAAACTGGAAAAACCACCCTGATTGAAAATATCGGTCAAAAACGGGGCTATTCTCTGCTGACTTTTGACGACGAGCTAACCCTTTCCAATGCGCGCCGAGATCCCTCCGGATGGTTAGCAGCCTTGCCCAAGCCGCTGATCATCGACGAAGTCCAACGGGTTCCTGAAATCTTTTTATCGATTAAGCGGGACGTCGACCAACATCGGAATGCGGGGCGATACCTCCTCACTGGATCTGCAAACCCGCTTCTTCTTCCCCGATTGGGGGACTCTCTAGCAGGAAGAATGGGCATTGTAAACATGCTCCCTTTCTCACAAGGAGAGCTCCGAAAAAATAAAGAAACATTCATCCCCAGAATTTTTGCAGAGGAGATCTCCTTTCAAAAAGAGGAAACGTTGAGTGCGCAGGCGCTGCATCAGATACTATTGCGCGGAGGATTTCCCGCCGTGCAGTCATTGGATGATATGCAGGATGTTTCTCGCTGGGTGCATGCTTATTTGCAAACCATGATGGAGCGAGACGTGCGCGATATTGCAAATATTGAAGGCTTGCGCGAGTTCCCCAGGCTGTTTCGATTGCTCGCCACTCGTTCAGGCATGCTGCTCAACATCTCTGATCTATCTAGATCGTTGGGAATGGTCCATATGACTTTAAATCGCTATCTGCGATTATTGGAGACACTCTATTTTATCTATCTGCTTCCCGCCTGGTATTCTAATCTGGGTAAACGGCTGATTAAATCACCCAAACTCCACATCTGCGACACTGCCCTTTTAGCGCAGCTGATCGAGGTGGACCCAATGCGCCTGCAGAACGATCCAGCGCTGGCCGGACAATTTTTGGAAAATTTCGTGTTTTCAGAATTGCTGAAACAAAAAAGCTGGTCTTCTCTTCCTTTTGAAATCTATCATTTTCGAGACGGGGATTACGAAGTGGATTTTGTTTTAGAAAGACCGGACGGGACGATCATCGGCATTGAGGTGAAAAGCGCAAAAGCCCTCCGTTCAGAAGATTTCAGGGGCCTTCATCATCTTAAAAGCCTATCTAAAAAACACTTCAAAAGAGGAATTATCCTCCATCTGGGCACGCAGATCGAATCCCTCGGCCACGATCTTTGGTCTATGCCGTTGCAAACGCTCTGGAGTCCCTAAGAGACATTTTCTAAATTAATTTTTAGTGTATAGTTTCTGCTTTCACAAAGAAAAAACCGTTGACCTGCTAACAAGGCAGCCTTCAAACAGAGAAAATGCCTTTCGATTTCACCCATGCTGTTGATCCAAGAAGAGCGGTATTACTCAACACATAATCGACAAGTATAACACTCCCTGTGGGAAAAAGAAAAAAGCAAAGAACACAGGATTACGATTTTAGAAAAGGAGGGAAAAACCTTATAACCTAAGCCTTTAACGCGCGAAGAAAAGGATCACCAAAGTATCTCTCGCTTCCGCAAGACAGCTCTGGCAAGCAGATCGCCTAACCTAGCCGCAGTAATGTAATCCAAACGAGCGGCATTCTCATCACCCAGGTACTCATAAACACAGGCTCTGCTTTGATAAAAACTGCCATATTTGGGGGTTAAATAGATAGCTTGATTCAAATCGGCTTTGTTGCGTAAATAGCTGCGGGTGAAGATTCTCTTGCCCTAAGAGCCTCGAATCTATAAATTTTTTGTTATCACACAAAAATTGTAGGTTCGAGATGACACCCAAGAAGAAAGATAAATACCGCACCCGCAACTGGAAAGAATATAACCGATCTGTGGTAAATCGGGGAAGCATCACTTTCTGGTTTGATGAGAATGCTATCCAAAAATGGTATTCTATTGAACGGACAGGCAAGCCCGGTCGGCCAGAAACCTATTCGGATGATGCGATTCGCTGTGGACTCATGATCCGAGCTGTCTTCCGTACAGCACTTCGTTTTCTTCAGGGTTTTGTCGACTCTATCATCCGCATTTTAGAACTCGACCTTGTTTGTCCTCATTATTCGGTATTTTCTCGTCGGGCCAAAGGTCTGCATATCGCAATGAGAAAGCTGCTGAAACCTGGAGAGAAGATAAATGTGGTTTTTGATTCGACAGGAGTTAAAGTCTTTGGCGAAGGCGAATGGAAGGTCAGAAAGCACGGTTATTCGAAACGCAGGACATGGCGTAAAGTTCATGTTGGGATGTGTGCAGATTCGGGACAAGTGCTGGTCAGCGCAGTGAGCTCCAATAATGTGACTGATGAAGAGGCAATGATTTTGATGATGGAAGCCCTAGAAGGGATCCCTTTAGGAGACGTTCTTGGCGATGGCGCTTACGACACCATCGACTGTCGCGAGGCGATCTACGATCGGGGAGGCAAGCAGATCATCCCTCCAGACAAGAATGCAAAATTGCAGAAGGGAAAACCTTTCCCATGCCTAGAGGAACGGGATGAAGCAATTCGAAGAATCCAGAACCTTGGGGAGGAAGGTCGAGCCAAATGGAAACAGGAGATCGGATACCACCGAAGATCCCGAGTCGAGACGTTGATGTTTAGGTATAAAACGATATTGGGAGATCGGTTGGCATCCCGCAGAGAGGCGACCCAGGCTACGGAAGTGGCGATAAAACTGGATGTATTGAATCGAATGACAGAATTCGGAAGACCAAAAAGCTACAAGGTAGCAAGTTAAGTCAGGCGACTGCTAGGCAGCTATGCCGCTTGCTGGGAATTGCGCAACAAAGCCATATTTTGATACTTTCCATAGAGCATTTTGACATCGGCATCCCTCTATTTTAGAAAGTGCTAAGAAGGTCCTATCAAAATTAAAACCGGAAATCGACAGAAGCTTAATTTCAATGACAGTCTCTAAAAAAGGGGAAGGGGCGGCTCGCGAACGTACCAATAGTTTTTGCCGTAATTAAAGGTCAGCTGCGCGCCTTTGAGAATGGGATGGAGGGCAAGAAAAATGAGATGGTAAAACCCGTCGTGGAACACATGGATCGGTTTGAGATTGGGGGTAAAGCTGTGGTTGATGAACCTGGTCAGATGGCCCTGGGTGGCATCGATCACAAAGCTGCGCCCGATCGGATCGGGAATGGGGTATTCGTAAAGATAATTATTGAGCTCTCCATGCCGGTCGTTCTTCCGCACGATTCCGGTATATTCGCCGGCATAGGTGCCGGCGGCTAGATCCTTTTCAGCAAATAAGCCATAGCCTACTTCGTCTTGGATCCAGCGGATAGAGACAGCGGGGAGGGCAGCCAACTCGATCTCTTGGATAAAACGCCTCCCTAGCTCTTCCGCTTCTAAGGGGATTTCCCCCTTTTTCCATTTATCGATTCCGCGCTCTCTGATATCTTGGCGGTCATGGGGAGCCTCGAAGGCATTGTGAGGCAGATAGGTAAATCCTAGCCGCTTTTCGAGTTCCTCGATCGAATAGAAGCCGCCATCCGGATAAAGTAATGTCTTTTGCATGCGGGCCGCTCACGGTTGTCCATCAAACAGGTGAATCTGTCGTTTACTATACACAAGACGCCTTTAATCAGGCGATGGGGATCTCTTATCTTCCCCATTTGGATTTTGAAAATCACCAAGTCTTGGAAAAGATCAGCAAGCGGTGTCAAAAAGCGCTCGAAAGCCAATGGATTACCCCCAAACAAAAATGGTTGGGAGCCTGGTATGCGAAAGAGATTCAAAGAGGTGTTTTTTCCGATTGCCGCCTCCAATGGATCGATCCCTTTTTAGAATATGGCGTTTTTGCTAATCGGGACCTTCCCGCCCACCACTTTGTAGGAGAATATACGGGCCTATTGCGCAGGCGCAGGCTCTGGCGCAAAAAGAACCCCTACTGCTTTGAATACACCATAGGGGAATCGAGAAGCTCTCCTTTTATGATCGATGCAGGGGAGACGGGGAGTCTCGCGCGGTTCATCAACCACAGCGACACCCCCAATCTCGAGCCGGTTTCCGTCTACTCGGGCGGATGGATGCACGTGATCCTCATCACCTTAAAGCCGATCCCCAAGGGCGCCCAGCTCGCCTACGATTACGGTATAGACTACTGGGCGAAGCGATTCAAGCCCCAACAGATCTAATCAACCTAATAGCGGATGGTATAATAGACGAGTTTGAGCTCTTGATCCGTTAATGCTCTAAATTTGTAGTCATCCGACCAGCTGATCACGATGTTTTGTTCTTTGAGGAGATTCAATACCTTCAGGAAGCGATCTCGGGTATAGTATTTATTATAACCTCTGCCGCAGCTGCCGGGTTGCAGATACACATAGCGCTTGTCACTGAGACAAACGTTCCGCTGTTTGTTTGCTGAGTGATCTTTTTGAATAGAGGCGAGTAGAGCCTGTGCAAGGGCTTTTTCCTGTGCATCTAATGAAGAGAGATCGGCACAGCATGATATCTCTTCCTCGCCTGCCACATACCCTCTTTCGTCATAAACTTTAATCGCAGACTGAAGAGCTTCCAGTTTTTCATTTTTTAGCTCTAGTAGCGAGTGAAAGTTTTGAAATGTCTTTTCCGCAACATATTTTACCCCATCCGCATGGTTTTTCATTTCTCTGGCAAGCAGGCTAGGCACTTCTTGCTCATGTCTTTTTATGATGCTATCCCTTAACGGAGCGACAGGCACCAGATAGGCAAGCCTTTGTAACCCCTCTGCTACATTTTTAAGATCTAAATCGATATTTTCAAAATCGGTTCCGCACACTCCCGTTCCATCTGTGCGCACCTCGGGCAAGTTGTGATATCCCACATCCCAGAAACCGACCCGTTCAATCAATAGTTGGATCTGGCCGATCAGTTGGTGCAGATTGATTTTAAATAAATCAGAACAAGCGGGCGATTGGTAGTAGGTCAGGATCCGCGCCCAAAACTCTTGATGTTCTTGAAAACCTAAACTTAAGGGAAGGCGCTCTTCCACATAGATTGTCGTTGTCTTCGCATCGATCGATGTGGTGCGAGGGATCTGGATCCAACAATTTTTGATTTCCCGAACCACTTCCTGGGACTTTTTAGCTACGTGGACTTGCTTATCCGTTTTTTCTCGATCCATCAGCTTGAAAACGAGATTGGGGTAGTTGGGATGTCCCCAAACGCGATTGTGACTGCCTTTGCCCACCAGATAAAATCCTGTTCCTTCCGGTGTTTCATTTTGTAATTTTTCGATAGTGTCGGGATCCAGGATTTCAATTAAACGCTCCCGGTCTTCTTGTCTTAGGAGTTCCGGCGCATCGGGAGGGGTCCAGATAGGGGGAGATTCTAGCATGCTCAAGCTGGCGATAAACCGCTCGGCCACTTGCTTGGCTTTTGCCGAAGGGGTGGAGGCTTGCGCTGGCTCTACGGCAAGCAGGGGAGCGGGTTGAGATAGAGAAGTCGTTGCAAGACTATTCATAAAAACACTTTATTATTTATATTAAAAATATAACTAAAATTATACATTTTAATTAAAATTAGCACAAGACGTAAAGATGTTTTTATTTAAAAATCTTTTTAAATTAAGATCGTAAATAAATAAAAATAACAGGATATTAAGATAGCCAGGATAGGGGATTTTTCTTTTCCCCTCCTGATTATCCTAAGAGACTGTTATTTTTCTTAATTCCAACGACAGTCTCAAAAGTAGATGGTATAAGAGGCGAGTTTGAGCTGTTGATCCGTTAATGCTCTAAATTTGTGGTCATCCGACCAGCTGATCACAATGTTTTGTTCTTTGAGGAGATTCAATACCTTCAGGAAGCGCTCTCGGGTATAGTATTTATCACAATCTCTGGTACAGCTGCCGGGTTGCAGATACAGATAGCGCTTTTCGCTGAGACAAATGTTCTGCTTTTTGTTTGCTAAGTGCTCTTTCTGAATCAGGACAAGTAGAGCCTGTGCGAGGGCTTTTTCCTGTTCATCCAATGAAGAGAGATCGGCGCAGCATGATATCTCTTCCTCGCCTGTCACATACCCTCTTTCGTCATAGACCTTAATCGCAGACTGAAGGGCTTGCAGTTTTTCATTTTCTAGCTCTAGTCGCGAGTGGAATTTTTGAGAGATCTTTTCCTCTGTAGGTGCAGGACGATCCGGAATATATTTTACCCAATCCGCATGGGTTTTCATTTCTTCAGCGAGCAGTTTAGGCATTTCTTGCTCGTGCCTTTTTACGATGCCATCCACTAACGGAGCAATAGGCACCAAATGGGCGAGCCTTTCTAATCCTTCTGGTAGATTTTTAAGATCTAAATCGATGTTTTCAAAATCGGTTCCGCACACTCCCGTTCCATCTGTGCGCACCTCGGGCAAGTTGTGATATCCCACATCCCAGAAACCGACCCGTTCAATCAACACTTGGATCTGGCTAGTCAGTTGGTGCAGATTGATTTTAAATAGATCAGAACATTCAGGGGATTGGTAATGGGTCAAGATCCGCGCCCAAAACTCTTCATGTTCTTTAAGGCCTAAACTTAAGGGAAGGCGCTCTTCCACATAGATTGTCGTTGTGTTGGCATCGATCGATGAGGCGCGAGGGATCTGGATCCAACAGTTTTTAGTTTCCCGAACCACTTCCTGGGTCTTTTTAGCGACGCAAACTTGCTTATCTGCTTGTTTTCGATCCATCAGCTTGAAAACGAGATTCGGGTAGTCGGGATGTCCCCAAACGCGATTGTGACTGCCTTTGCCCACTAGATAAAATCCTGTGCCTTCCGGTGTTTCATTTTGCAATCTTTCGACCGTGTTGGGATCCAGAATTTCAATCAAACGCTTCCGGTCTTCTTCCCCCAGGAGTTCCTGTGCATCGGGAGGGGTCCAGATAGGAGGAGATTCTAACGCGCTCAATTTGGCGATAAACCGCTCGGCCACTTGCTTCGCTTTTGCCGAAGGGGTGGAGACTTGCGCCGGCTCTAGGGCAAGCAGGGGGGAGGGTTGGAACTGGGGGGTAGCAACAAGACTATTCATAAAAACATCCTTTTATTTATATTAAAAATTAAAACAGCAAACACTATTATACATTTTAATTACAAATAATGCAAGATATAAAAATATTTTTATTTAAACAAACTATTTTTATATTAAGATCATAAATAGTTTAAGAACAACAGGATACTGCACGAGTACAACGGATGAGATTAACGCCAAGACGCGGGGCCGGAAAGACGCAAAGAAATTTTTATAAAATCTTTGCGTCTTTCCAGCCCCGCGTCTTGGCGTTGCTTCGGTATAATTTTAAGAGACTGTTTCTAAGACTGTTGATTGATGCCTAATAGTTCCATTTCGAAGATGAGCAGCACATTGGGGCCGATTTCGTTGCCATAGCCCATTTCGCCATAGGCTAGATAGGGGGGGATGAAAAGCTGCCACTTATCGCCGACTTTCATCATTTGGAGGGCTTCCGACCAGCCAGGGATGACGCGATTCACCGGAAACACATGGGGCTTTCCCCGCGCATAAGAGCTGTCGAACACCCTTCCATCTAAAAAGGTCCCTTGGTAATGGGTGGTGACCTGATCGATCGATTTAGGGGTGGCCCCCGCTCCTGGAGTGATTACCTTGTACTGCAACCCGCTAGGAAGGGTGACAACGCCGGCCTTGAGCTTGTTTTCCGCGAGAAAGCTTTCGCTCGTTTTTTTATTCTCTTCAGAGAGCTTGGCAATGAATTGCCTTTGCTGTGTTTCAATTTGTTGTTTTAATGCCCGCATAATAGAGCGGAGCTCTTCATCGGAGAGCTTTGCTTGGGCATTTTCGATGGCATCTCGGAACCCTTGGAGAAGCAGTTCTAGATCCAGATCTGAAAATTGCTGTTTTAAATTTCTACCTGCTTCTAATCCAATGCTATAGCTGACTTTTTCTCTTGTCGTATCCATGGGTCGATTCCTGTTTGGTTGCTTTATTTATCGATACTACCCGCAAGTAGGAATTTCGCGAAGAAATAAATTCAAGATCCTATTTACTCCGAATTATGTTACCATTTTGCTCTATGCAGATGAAAGCTCCCGAAAATGCCCCTCTTTTGGAAATCCTTCAGCTCTTATCTCCCGAGAGCTCAAAAAATACATTGCGTTCTTGGGTGGAAAAGGGAAGGGTCGTTGTAGAAGGTAGGGCGGTTAAAAAAAATTCTGTCCTCATTAAAAAAGGGGAGCTCGTCGTAGTCGGTAAGCGAACCTCTTTTGCCCGCCACGATGTCGAGATCTTGCATGAAGACGATCAAATCGTCGTGATCTATAAGCCGGAGGGGCTCTTAAGCGTCGCAACCGATTTTGAGGAGCGTTTAACGGCCCATGCCGTCCTCAAACGCCGCTTCCACTCGAAACGGGTTTATCCGGTGCATCGGTTGGATCGAGAGACCTCCGGCGTGATGGTGTTTGCCTATACGGAAGGCGCCAGGGCGCATTTAAAAAACCTATTTCATCTGCATGATGTGGAGCGGGAGTATGTCGCTCTAGTCGAGGGGATTTTAGAAAAGCCCTCCGGCACATGGAGAGGCTATCTTAAAGAGGATGCCTCTTACTTTGTTAAACCGACTCCTCATGCGGAAGAGGGGCAAATCGCCATCACCCACTATCAAGTCGTCAAAAAGCGCGCGAATAGCACATTTTTACGGCTAAAATTAGAAACAGGGCGCAAAAATCAAATCCGCGTCCATTGCCAACTTGCGGGGCATCCCGTTGTAGGCGATCTCAAATATGGGGCTCAAACCAACCCTTTCGGCCGCCTTTGTCTGCATGCGCAAAAGCTTGCCTTTACCCATCCGCAAAGCGGAAAACGGATGCTCTTCGAGCTTCCCTTGCCCGAGATGTTTTTCTAAGAAACACCCATTTGGAGAGCGGGAATAGCTGTTGTCTTCAAGAAAGCCGCTGTGTCGTCCAGCACTTTGCTCAAACGGTTGAGCAGAGAGGCGTTTGAGACCTCTTTGCTAGGCAGCTTCCACAACCGCTTGGGCAAGCTAGGCAGCTGGAAGCCCTCTTGCAGTTCCGGGTGGTGCTTGAGCGCCTCCGCATCATCGATCAACTGGGCGCCCTCTCCTTCAACGAGGTATTCGGCGGGGTAGCGCGGTTTATAAGAGAGGGAGTGGAGATCGGCTGATAGGCTTCCCATCTCGACCTCGATCTTTTTTGCCAGCTGCTGCAGTTCATGGGGGAGGGTGATTTCGGTATCCTTAAAAAACTCGATCGCGTGGAGGACATTTTCAACGACCTCTTGCAATTGGAATAGGCTCCAAGAAGTCCAGGCCGCCAGCGCGCGCTGATGGGGAGCCGCATTCAACTTCTCCACACTCGCTTGCAGCATGGTGAGCGCCGAGAGCGCTTGCTTTAAGCGCAACGCGCTGGGATGATAAGGAGAGAGGTAGTTGGTTGCCAGAAACGACTTGAGAAGAGCGGAGATCTCTTGCCAGGGTTGGGTAGGGACAGCAACCCGCGCTTGCTGCAGAAGGGCTTCGGGAATCGGCGGAAGAGGAGCTGCCGCAGCGAGAAGGGGTTTTAAAAGAAGCTCTGTCTGCGCGCAGGTTTTTTGGATGATCTCCTCTGCCCATGCTTGCAAAGAGGCTCCCGGACGATTCTCCGCGGATACGAGCAGGTTTAGAAGGGGAGGGATCTCTATTCTGTAGGTCGTTTCAGACGTGAATTGATTGTGGTAGATGTGGAAATACCGCCCCCAATGATTAGCGAAATAGAGGGTGTTCACAACATCGGGAGGAGGAGACGAGGGATCGAGCAGGGTGTGAAGCCGCTTTAAATTGTGCACCTTGGCAGATTCCTCTTTTTCTCCTAAGCAGAAGCGATAGGTTTGCTCGAGCACTTTCTGCGCTCCTTGGGCGATCGCATTGACATAATTCAAATGATCTTTGGAAAGAAACGGGGTTTTCCCGTAGGCCTCTTGCACGCTCTTGAGCGCATCTAAATGCCAGATCGCCTGTCTTAAGCTCTTAGAAGAAGGGTTTGTTTCGAAGAGGCCGAGAAGAGAGGGCATCAGCCGGTCGATCGGAGAGGCGCTGCCGGAAGCTACTTGCGGAGCTGTACTTGCGACGGTGCTCGATGAGGCTGCTTTTTCTTTCTGGGCAGGGGGGGCGGCTTCTTTAGAGGCCGCAGCTGTTTTTTCTGTCGGTTTTTTCGTTTGCTTGCCCCCTGTTTTCTGCGCCGCGCGCTTCTTGCCGCCTGCGGTTTTTTTGCTCGAGATCTCCTCGTTCATCAACTCTTGATAGACCTTTTCGCTATCCAGAGAAGCCTGCGCTTGCGCAACGGGCAAGATCGGCGCAAGATCTTTGGCTAATGGGAGCGCCGCGCCGCGCGCTTGACCCTCTTCGAAGCTCTGGTTAGAATCGATCAGCGCCTGCATGATCGTTGCGAGATCAGAAAGAGGTTCTACGAGATAGCGCTTTTGTAAAGCGAAATAACGCGCTGGTCCTTCCGCTAGAGCATCAAATCCCCTCATCTGTTTTTGTAAAGCCTCTTTTCGCTCTTCTTCAGTTAATTGGGGGTCTAATTGATCGCTGAACTTCTTTTCCATCTGTTTTCGGATAAAGGGATCCTGAATATTCAACCCCTTGAAACGAGTCAAGAATTCCGTAGAGTGTTTTGATTCCCTTATCTTATTATCTATCGCTACGACTAGTTCTTTTACTATTTGAAGCTTCTTGATTAAAGTCCCATTATCATTCAGGTTCAAAGTGAGCAACGCATGCAAGTTTTCCCTGATGTTTTCTTCCATTTTTGCGAAATCTGCATCCACTTGTTCTGTATCGCGAATAAGATCTTTTGTTGAAAACTTATTCAAATCCCCTGCTTTAGAATTGAGATCGAGCACTGTTTTTTTCGACTCAGCAACAAACCATCGATAATGCCTCTGAAGCTGCTGCACGAGAATGCTAAAGGAGCTCTCTAGGGAGGCGCGTGGGATCTGAATCACGATCTTGCCCTCTTTTTTTACCCGCGATCCATCCTTATTTAGAAAAAGGGCTGCTAAATGCATGATTCCCACATGATCTACCCGTAGAATTTGCAAAAATAGCTCGACCGTCTTTTCAAAATCGGCTGCGTAACCGACCTGCTGGAGTTTTTTAGCCAGATCAGCGGCAAAGGGAGGAAAGAGGCCATCTGTTTTTACAAATAATTTAGAGGAAGGGATCATGTATTGCAGCCTGATCTCGTTCCACTTCTCATCGATAGATAGATCCCGCTCATCCAGCTGGCTTTGGTAGAGTTCGATTTGATCTTCCATGTATGTCATCAACAGAAAAGAGATGCCGAAAGGAAGGTGCGCGGCGTTGAGATGGTCGGGCATGAGCTGCTGAATCAGTTGCTGCACTTGGGGCAGCTTTCTTAAGAAAAGCTGAAAGAGGCGCTGGTCATTTTTCTCATCTCCTCGCGAGGCCTCTTGGATCTGTTCTTTAAGAGTCGCCTCGAGAGGGCAAATCGGATAGGATAGAGCAAGAGTTCCTCTATCAACAGTCGGCGTAACATTATTTTTAATAGACATAATCCCTTCCCGCTTTTAATTTTTAATTAATTATAAACAATATTAATAAATATGTAAATTAAACAGATTTTTTGTTTTTATATCCACTTTCTCGATTTTTAATAATTAAATTCAACATGTTAATATTTAAAGAATTGCAAATATTTTGCCATTTTTCAGATCCTTTTTGTTGACTTAAAACGGTGTACCGTTATATCATTACATTTATAAAAACGAAGGAGATTTTGTATGCAAAAGAGCACGTCGGAGGAGGGGTGGTGGCGCTTCTTGGAACTCTGCGCCGCCCTAAAGAAACCTGAGCAATTAGGGGAATTGTTCGATTTATTTCTGACAATTGAAGAAAAGGAGGCGCTGGCGCTTCGTTATCTGCTTATTAAGGAGCTCTTAGAAGAAAAGCGGACGCAGCGGCAGATCAGCGCTGATTTGCATATCAGCATCTCCAAAATTACACGAGGCTCGAACGCCTTAAAGATCATCAGTAACCAGCTGAGGGAGTATTTGTTAACCCACATGGGTTGATTCTCCCGAAGGATAAGGGAGAATGGCCATGTTTAAACAGTTAACGAGAGAGGAATTTACAGCGCTTTCCAAACGGGGAAGAAGAGTGGCTGTTTTCCAGGAAATGGCTGCGGATCTGATCACCCCGATCGCCGCTTTTCAAGCATTAACCAAACCGGGCGATGGTTCGGTCTTATTAGAATCGGCGGTTCACGAGCACGACCTGGGCCGCTATTCGTTCATTGGCCTAAACCCTATTGCCGAAGCTTTTTCTCTGGAAGATTTGCAGCACAAGCTGGAGAAATACCGGTGTGTCGATACTCCCTCCCTGCCGCCGCTCGCCGGCGGCGCGGTGGGATTTATCTCTTATGATGCGGTGCGCCTGTTTGAGAAGATCCCGGACCGGCATCCGAATGAAGAGGGCTTGCCCGATCTTTTCTTCCAATTCCACGAAACTCTGCTCATTTTCAACCACGAACGGCATCTGCTCACCATCGCCGCCATTGCCGAAGGGGATTATGACAACGCCTTGGAAAAGATCGAGAAAGTAAAAGAGCTTCTCAGTTCTGCAAAAATGGCGCGAAACCCGATAGAGCCCCACCGGGAACGGGTCGAATGCGATAGCGGCGACGAGGAGTTTTGCCGCATGGTTGAACAAGCCAAGGCCCATATCATCCGGGGAGATGCGTTTCAAATCGTCCTATCCCGCCGTTTTCAGAGGCGCGTGCATGCCCCTCCGTTGGATATTTACCGCGCTCTCCGTCTAGTGAGTCCCGCTCCTTTTATGTTTTACATCTCCTATAAAGACACGGCGATCGTCGGGGCCTCTCCTGAACGGTTGGTCAAGGTGAAAGAGGGAAAGGTGGAGACCATGCCGATTGCGGGAACGCGCCCTCGAGGCGATGATGAGCGGATGGAAAAAGAGCTGCAAGAGGATGTGAAGGAGAATGCGGAACACCTGATGCTCGTCGATTTAGGACGCAATGACATCGGGCGGGTGGCAGAAGCCGGCTCGGTGCGCGTGAAAGAGTTTAAAAAGGTGCGCCTATTTTCTCATGTGATGCACCTGGTCAGCATCGTGGAGGGGCGCTTAAGAGGGGATCTCCAAGCTCTAGACGTATTAAAAGCGGTCTTCCCTGCAGGAACCCTCAGCGGCGCGCCGAAGGTGCGCGCGATGCAGATCATCGACGCCTTAGAAAAATCGCGCCGCGGTCTCTATGGAGGAGCGATTTGCACCATCGATAGCCTCGGCAATCTGGACAGCTGCATTGCCATTCGCTTTGCGCTCGTTCAAAAGGGAGTTGCCACTGTGCGCACAGGAGCGGGCATTGTCTTCGATTCCGATCCTCAGAAAGAGGCGGAGGAGACGCGCCACAAGGCTAAATCTGTTTTAGAGGCGATCCGAATCGCCGAAGAGGGAATATTATGATTCTGATTATCGATAATTACGATAGTTTTACTTACAACCTCTATCAGATCATCGCTGCGATCGATCCGGAGGTTACCGTAATCCGCAACGATCAGATCCTTGTCGAGGAAATTTTCCGTTTGAATCCCCGAGCGATTTTCCTTTCGCCCGGCCCCGGGAGGCCGGAAGAGGCGGGGATTTGCGTGGAGCTCATCCGGGCTTGCGCTCCTAAGATTCCCCTTTTTGGCATATGCCTGGGGCATCAGGCGATCGCGGCCGCATTTGGAGGAAGCGTGGTGGGAGCCGACGAAATTGTCCACGGCAAATCTTCGATCATTTTCCATCAGCGCACGGGGCTGTTTAAAGGGATGCCCCTTCCCTTTCAAGCCGGAAGATACCACTCCTTGATCGTAGACAAAGCTTCGCTTCCCAGAGAATTGCTCATCGAAGCGGAGACGGGAGAGGGAATGATCATGGCCCTAAAGCACGCCTGCTATCCTTGCTATGGCGTGCAGTTTCATCCCGAATCGATCTTAACCCCGCAAGGGCAAACCTTAATTAGGAATTTTTTATGCTGCGCACATGCCTTGAAAAATTGATCGACGGCAGCGATCTTTCGATCGAAGAGAGCCAAACCGTCATCCGCGAGATCTTAAGAGATGCCCATCCCTATCAAGTGGCCGCTTTTTTGGCCCTTCTGCGGGCTAAGGGGGAAACCGCGAGCGAGCTATTCGGCATGGCCCTAGCGATGCGCGAGCGGATGATTCGCGTCCCTATCGATTACCCCACTCTGGATATTGTGGGAACGGGGGGAGACGGGGCTCATACGATCAACATTTCCACAGGAGCTAGCATTCTGGCTGCAAGCTGCGGGGTGAAGATCGCCAAACATGGAAACCGAAGCGTATCGAGCCTTTGCGGTTCGGCAGATGTCCTGGAAGCGCTCGGCGTGAACATCCACTTGGCGCCGGAGGCCATTGCCGAGAGGGTCGATCAAACGGGCTTTGGCTTCCTGTATGCGCCCCTTTTTCACCCCGCTATGAAAAAGATGCGGGAGATCCGCTCAAAGCTGGGACTGCGCACCGCCTTTCATCTTTTGGGCCCGATTCTAAATCCTGCGGGCGCCGCTTACCAAATGATCGGCGTATCCGATCCCCAGTTTCTGCACCCGGTCGCGGACGTGCTCTTAAAACTGGGCACCGTGCGTTCTTTTGTCTTTCATGGATCCGGGTTAGACGAACTCTCTTGCGTAGGAGCTGCCCATGTGCTGGAAGTGACTCCGGAGGGGATCCAGAGGCTGACGCTAGATCCCGAAGCGCTCGGGCTACAGCGATGCAGCTTGGAGGATCTCAAAGGAGGCACAGCTCAGGAAAATGCCGCCCGGCTACAGAGCATGTTCAGAGGAGAAAAAGATGCTGCGGCAGGCACATTGATTTTAAACGCGGCTGCAGCCCTGCACCTGTATGGGATTGCGTCTTCGATCGAAGAGGGGATTGCTACCGCGAGGGAGAATCTAAACCAGGGAAAAGCGCACGCGCTACTGGAGAAATTGCAACATGCTTGATTATTTAGAAAACATCCTTTCCCGCAAACGCTTAGAAGAGAACAGGCGGTTCAAGCCTGCCTATGCGCCCGCGGCTGCGCCAAAGCCTCCAACTTTGTTAAAAGGCGGCACCCTCTCGGTCATCGCGGAAGTGAAGCGAGCCTCTCCATCTAGGGGAACGCTTGCCGCCATCGACGATCCTGCAAGTTTGGCCAAGCAATACCTGGCGGGAGGAGCCGCCATGCTCTCTATTTTGACCGATGAGGCTTTTTCCGGCAGCCTGAGCGACCTAAGCGCGGTTTCCCGGGCTTTTCCCGAATCCCCGATCCTGCGCAAGGATTTCATCGTCGATCTCTCACAGTTGGAAGAGAGCAAATCTGTGGGCGCTACGGCAGTGCTGCTCATCGTCGCCGTGTTAGGAGGCCAAATCCCCCTTTTTCAGAGAGAAGCGGAGACTCTAGGCTTGGATGTGCTTATCGAAGTGCACGACGAAAAAGAGCTCGCCGTGGCGCTCTCTTCGGGATCTAAAATCATCGGCGTGAACAACCGCAATCTGTCCACATTTCAAGTAGATCTACACATCGCGGAAAGGTTAGCTCCGTTAATCCCCTCCCATCTGATTAAAGTGGCCGAATCGGGGATCCGCACTCCCGAAGAGGCGCGCCGAATGCGGCGAGCAGGCTACGATGCGGTTCTTGTCGGCGAGGCGCTCGTCTGCTCCTCTTCTCCGAAAGAATTGATCGAGGAGATGCGCCGATGAAAATTAAAATTTGCGGCGTGACCGACCCCGATACGGCCTTTTTTACAGCACAGGCAGGCGCCGATCTGATCGGCATCATCCAATACCCGGGTTCGATCCGCTATGTACCGCCTGCTCGCGCTGCAAAGATCGCTATCGCAGCCAAAGAGGGGGGAGCGATCCCCGTCGCCGTTTTTGTAGATGCAGAGAGCGCCTCGATCGAACAGCTGGGGATTGAAACGGTGCAGCTCTATGGAAACATTCCCCGATTGCCGGAACGCTTTCGGTGCATCTATGCGAACCATCCGGAGATGCCATTAAGAACGGGAGAGGATTATCTGCTCTTCGATCAGGGCCAAGGGGGAAGCGGGATCCCGTTCGATTGGGATCATTTTGAGGCGCCGCAGGGGATCCGCTGGTTCTTAGCGGGCGGCTTAACTGCAGACAATGTGGGAATCGCGATCGAAAAATTGCGTCCGTATGGCGTGGATGTATCCAGCGGAGTAGAAATCCGGGGCATGAAAGACCGCGGGCGGATTGTCTCATTCATTGAACAGGTGCGTCTCTATGGATAAACAGTTTGGAGGAATGTACATGCCAGAGTTGCTGATTGCACCCCTGGAACAGCTTAAGGAGGCGTGGAGAGGAAGATCCCCTTCTTTTCAAAAACGGCTGGATGAGATATTGGCGACCTATGCGGGAAGGCCCACGCCTCTGACGGAAGCAAAGCGTTTTGCAGCGAGCATCGAGGGACCGCGTCTGTTGTTGAAACGGGAAGATTTATTGCACACGGGAGCGCACAAATTAAACAACGCTTTAGGGCAATGTCTGCTCGCTCGAGAGATGGGCAAAACGCGGATCATCGCAGAAACAGGAGCTGGCCAGCATGGCGTCGCTACGGCGGCGGCCTGCGCTTATCTCGGTTTAGATTGTGTCGTTTACATGGGCAAGATCGATATGGATCGGCAAGCCCCTAATGTCAGCAAAATGCGGCTGCTCGGCGCAAAGGTGATCTCTGTCGAACAAGGCTCGATGACGTTAAAGGATGCCGTCAATGAGGCGCTGCGCGACTATGCGTCGACATATGAAACGACCCATTATTGTTTAGGTTCGGCGCTAGGACCCGATCCCTATCCTGAAATGGTCGCCGCTTTCCAGACGGTCATCGGCAAAGAAGTCCAAGAAGAATGCCTCAGCCGTTTTGGCAAACACCCCGACCTGATCATCGCTTGCGTCGGCGGCGGATCGAACGCGATAGGGATTTTTTCTCCCTTTATTTCAGACCCTAAGGTGCAGCTGATCGGGGTCGAAGCCGCCGGAGCTGCCCGCTTCCAGGGGGGCTCTCCCGGTGTGCTGCATGGTTGCTACACCTATCTTCTTCAAGATGCGCATGGTCAAGTGGAAAAGACCCATTCCATTTCAGCAGGGCTCGACTATCCAGCCGTAGGGCCTCAGCATGCGGATTTATTCCTTTCAGGAAGGGCTTCTTACACTTCTGTCAACGACGAAGAAGCCCTGTTAGGATTTAAACTCCTCTCAGAAAAAGAGGGGATTATCCCCGCTCTCGAATCGAGCCATGCGCTGGGCTACCTTGCCAAAGCGGGCAAGCGGTTGCCCAAAGAGATGCTGGTCGTGCTCAACCTCTCTGGAAGGGGAGACAAAGACATTCCCCAACTCATGCAAAGGGGGATTCTATGATTGCCGATGCGTTTAAAAAAGGCCCCGCTTTTATCGCCTATTTGACAGCCGGCGACGGGGGCATCGCCTACTCGGAGGAGGCCGCTCTGGCATTAATCGCCGGCGGCGTCGATCTTTTGGAGATCGGCATCCCTTTCTCCGATCCCGTCGCCGACGGACCCGTCATCCAACGCGCTATGACCCGTTCTTTGCAAGCGGGAACGACGCCCAAGCAGGTTCTCGAACTTGTCAGGCGGCTGCGCCAGCAGACGTCCATCCCGATTCTCCTTTTTAGTTATTTTAATCCGATCTTAAAAGCAGGGGAGGCATTCATGGAAAAAGCCAAGCAATCGGGTGCAGATGGCGTGTTAATCGTCGATCTCCCTCTGGAACAAGCCGAAAAGGGCCCGCTGGAGCAAGTCTTTATCGCCACTCCTTCTACGTCTGAGGCGCGTTTACAGAAGATTGCCGGCAGAAGCGAGGGATTTATCTATTATGCCTGCCAGAAAGGGACTACGGGGATGCGCCAGGGGCTGCCTGAAGACGTATCTTCCCAAATGCAAAGAATCCGAACGCTCTCTCCGCTGCCCATTGCAATAGGCTTCGGCATCGCGGATCGGGAGAGCGCTCGAGAAGCTTTGCGCCATGCCGACGGATTTATCGTCGGCTCGTTTTTTGTGGAAGCGATTGGCAGAAAAGCGCCCGCAACAGAACTCATCCAACTCGCACGAGAAATAGATCCAAGAACCTATCCCAATAATGAGGTAAGGAGAACAAAATGATTTTGCTATTAAACCCCCAAACAAAACCGAACGATGTCGCGCAACTGGTCCAGCGCCTGGAATGGATGGGCCTGCGCGCAAATCCTACCAAGCAGGGAGCACAGGTGGCTCTCGCCATTGTTCAGGGAAGCGATAAAACCGTCGATTTCGATCGGTTTCTGAGCTTGCCGCATGTGGAGAAGGTGCTTCCCTTTGCACAGCCTTATAAGCTCGCCTCCAGATTGACTCAGCCGGAAAACTCGACATTTACAATCCAAGGCAGAACGATCGGGATGAGCGAAATCATGATCATGGCAGGTCCCTGCTCGGTCGAATCGGAAGAGCAAATCATGGAATCGGCCCGCTATGTAGCTAAAAGCGGCGCCCAGGTGCTCCGCGCCGGAGCGTTTAAGCCGCGCACGTCTCCCTATTCTTTCCAAGGCCTCGGCGAAGAGGGACTGCGCTATTTGCAAAAAGCAGGACAAGCCTACGATCTGCTGACGATTTCCGAAGTGATGGATGGCGATCAGATCGAGCTTGTGGCGCATTACACCGATATCCTCCAGATCGGCGCGCGTAACATGCAAAACTTCAGCCTCCTGAAAAAATTGGGAAAGGTTTCCAATCCCATCCTGCTCAAAAGGGGCCTTTCAGCCACCTACCAAGACTTGCTCATGTCTGCAGAATATATCCTCAATGCCGGCAACTCCCAAGTGATCCTTTGCGAGCGGGGCATCCGCACCTATGAAACCTACAGCCGCAACACGCTGGATCTCGCCGCCGTTCCCATCTTAAAAGAACTGAGCCATCTTCCGGTCGTCGTCGATCCGAGCCATGGCACGGGGATCCGCAAGATGGTAGATCCCATGGCCCGAGCCGCCGTCGCCGCCGGTGCGGATGGACTTCTCATCGAAGTGCATCCCGAGCCGGATAAAGCCTTCTCCGATGCCGAACAGACGCTGGATCCTGAGCAGTTCGATGCCCTGATGCACTCCCTGCGCCTCATCGCCCCCGCTGTAAACAGAAGCATAACTCATTAATTATTAGTTAGATGTAAAATATAATAGCGCGTTTTCAAGTTTAAATCTTGAAACTGATCCACTCTCCCTTTGGGGGACATGTGTTTGAAAACATGGTTATCATGGAAAAGATCAAAGAGTTTGCTGGAAAAGGGGAGCGCGCCCCCTGCTATTTTTACCGAACGGACAAAGGTCTAGAGGTGGATTTATTAATCGATCATGCAGATCATTTCGATGTTTATGAGATTAAAATTTCTTCGACGCCGAACGCGGATATGACACATTCCTTAGTTGAATTTAAGAACGAATATCCGGTTAAAACCTGTGCCTTATTAAATCTCCGCCGCGAGAAACTCCCTTTTAGAAATGGAGTGGCGGCTGTACATTGGAGCTCTATTTAAGAAGCTGTACTAAAACCAAGCTTCTAAAAGACTGTTAACGGAATCCGTTAACAGTCTCTAAGAGATCAAAATTTATGCTTGGTGGGGCCTCTCGATTCTATTGTTAAAAGTACTTATTAACCAATAGACCACAGCACTTGTTACAAGTCCAACAAATGCAGCCTCCAAACTCAGCGAAATACTTGCCTTACCTGCAGTCCCTAATCGCATAGATGAAGGCGGTAAGTGTTGATAGCTCTCGTGGTAGACATCTCTTCTAAAGATATAGGTTATAGTAAATGCCAATAATCCTGATGCTATAATCACTGCTTTTTTCGGTGTTAGAGTACCATAATACGCTTGGAAAACATTTCCTTGTCCTACAGGTGGAATATCTGCCATAAAGGCCTCCTTTTTGTGATGCCTGTTTGACTATTCGATTTCAAACAGGTTAAACGATTCGATTATGGAATTGTTAGGATATCTAGGCAATTAAATTTTAGAGACTGTCGTTGAAATTAAGCTTCTGTCGATTTTGGGGTTCTTTTGAGCCGATTTTGCATCCTTTTTTGGGGGGTAATATACGCAAGTTGATATTACCCCCCAAAAAAGGATGCAAAATCGGCCAAAATAATCCCCAAAATCGACGAAGCCTTAATTCAACGACAGTCTCTTAGGAGATCGGATCTGGTAGATGTTTTCCACTTGGTGGACGCCTGAAATGGTGAGATCCAGATCTTTCAACCTTCCCGTTTCCATGTCGTAGATCCATCCGTGAATCGATAAGGGGTGTTTCCGCGCCCAGGCGCTTTGTACGATCGTGGTATGGCAGACGTTCATCACTTGTTGGACCACATTGAGCTCCACAAGGCGGTTGTAGCGCAGCTTTTGATCATTGATCGCCTCTAGCTCCTCTTTAGAGGAGGCGTAGACATCGCGGATATTCCGCAGCCAATTGTCTACCAAGCCGAGCTGATGGCTTTGCATGGCCGCTTTTACGCCGCCGCATCCATAATGGCCGCACACGATCACATGTTTAATTTTGAGCAGATCGATCGCATATTCTAAAACGGAAAGGCAGTTAAAGTCGGTATGTGGAAAGAGATTGGCCACATTTCTGTGGACAAACAGTTCTCCGGGTTCTAAGCCTACAATCTCATTAGCAGGCACTCTGCTATCGGAACAGCCGATCCAGAGATAGAGCGGGTCTTGATCTTGAGCCCTCTCGCGAAAATAGGCGGGGTTTTTGGCAATTTTACCCGCTGCCCATTTTTCGTTATTTTCAAAAAGGATCTTCAGTTCTTTCACAATTTCTCCCTTAGAGGCAGTTGCAAAACTCAGGTTCTGTCGATTTTAGGGTTCTTTTGAGCCGATTTTGGGCCTGGTTCAAAGTCAGGTAACATTTTCTGAAAAAAAATGACATAGCAAATCAATTTTTCTGTAGAACATTTGGTATTCAAGCAAAAAGCTACAGGATTAACCGCTATGTCAACCATTATTCATACCTCATCTTACCATAAATTAGAAAGCTCTTGCGTCGCTCACACCCTTTGTTCCGCTCAACGGCAAGAGATCGCTGTTGCAGCAGTTAGTAATAAAGCCCATATTACGCAATTAGCGGATCACCACGGAGTTAGTCGGAAATTTGTCTATCAACAAAAAGAAATAGCCCTGAATGGAATTACAGAAGCATTCCATGCTTCTCCATCGGAAGATCCTACTATTCTCTTTCATCTTCCCGTCACCAAGGAATGGATCAAACAATTTACTTTAGGCTTGATTTTGATCAGCCATTCTTCCTATCAAGGGGTTATCGAACTATTTCGTGATCTGTTTGATTACGATATTTCCAAAGGAAGTATTCATAATATTGTCTACGCTGCCCTTGCCCAAGCAGCACAAATTAACCAACAGGAGGATTTGTCTCAAGTCAAAGTAGGTGCTCATGATGAAATTTATCAGGCACAGGAACCTGTTTTGGTTGGTTGTGACGCTCATTCGACTTACTGTTATTTACTGAGTTTAGAGAAGCACTGTGACGCTAATGCGTGGGGAGTGCACCTACTTGATCTGCAAGAAAAACAGGGGCTTAAGCCTGAGCATACGATTGCCGATGGAGGACGTATGGCACGAAGCGGACAAACCGAGGCCTGGCCCGATATCCCTTGTCATGGAGATATCTTCCACGCTTTAAAACCCTTCAGTGATCTCCTCTCCTACATAGATAATCGAGCAATAGAGAGCCTAAAAGTGATCGAGGGGATTAAACACAAACTGAATCATCCATGGGGCAAGACGAAAAAGGAAGAAAAGCGCAGGGAATTGTTTGAAACACTGGCTGTAGTAGAAGAAGCAAGCGAAAAAGCGCTTCGCTTATCGGAAGACTTAACGACTCTGTTTGGCTGGCTCCAAAAAGATATTCTCTGTTTGGCTGGCTCCTCATATAACGACCGCCTTTCACTGTTGAATTTTGTAGTAAACGAGTTGCAACTACGGGAATCAACAAGTCCCCATCGCATTGGCCCAGTACGCAAGTACCTAGAGATCAATCGAGATAACCTTCTTGCCTTTGTTCCTCTCTTAGAAAAACGTCTTAGTGAAATCGCAGATCAACACAAAATACCCTTGAAGGACGTCGAGGACATCCATCGATTGGCTGGCATTCCAAAGTCATGTCAAAAACATTGGGAACAATATACTCGCCTTTATCAACGACTCGGGAACAAATTTTACCGAGCCAAAGCGGAGGTGGATCAGTTATTGAACACTACGGTGCGAGCTAGTTCTGTGGTTGAGAATCTAAACAGCAGGTTGAGAAACTACTTCTCATTGCGCAGGCATCTTGGCAAAGATTACCTGGAAATCCTTCGTTTTTTCCTCAATCACCGTCGATTTATGAGAAGCAACCGCGAGGAACGAATAGGGAAAAGCCCAACAGAACTACTAAGAGGAAAGAATCATCCTCATTGGCTAGAGATGCTCGGCTTTACTCTGTTTAAGCAAGCAGCCTAAACATCCAATCCATCCCTCAAAATATTCGTTCAATTCCGCCTTTGAGCGGGATTGTTCCTGCTTGCGCAGTGTTACCCATTTTGGATTCTTTTTGAACCAGGCCCGATTTTGCATTCTTTTTTGGGGGGTAATATCAACTTGCGTATATGACCCCCCAAAAAAGAATGCAAAATCGGCCAAAATAATCCCTAAAATCGACGAACCCTGAGTTTTGCAGCTGCCTCCTCTAATTTGAGGTATTTATAAAAGGTCGTATGAGAGTTGTAAACGGAAATGATAAATCCCTCCTTGCCGTCAAGGAACCCCCGCTTGAAAAAATAGCTTTTAAAAAAAGCGAACCAAGCATGGATGATGGCTTTGCACAGAGATCCTCGCTTTTTTCCCTGATGCTGTTTGGCAAACAGGGTCGTGTAGGTTTGCATCTTGGCGAGAAAGTCGGCCATTTCTAAATAGGGCGTATGCAACGCAGGGTGGGTAAAGGAAATGTGTTTTAATCCCTCTGCAAGGATTTTCTCGTGCACCTGATCCGCCGTAAAACAGGTGGTTTGCCGGTGGTAAAGGCGCACGACGCGATCGGGATGCCACCCGCCGCAGCCTTTGATCTGTTTGCCCCGAAAGTAGTTGCGGCGTTGGATCGAATAGACGCAAGCGGGATCCAGAGGCGTTTGTTGGATTTCTTGCACGAGCTCTTCGGTTAACACCTCATCGCTATCTAGAGAGAAAATCCAGTCGTTTTTAGCTAAGCTGCTAGCCAGGTTGTGGGTAGGCCCAAAGCCTAAAAAAGAGGCGGTGTGGACGACGACATTGGGAAACTGCTTAGCGATCTCGAGCGTCCGGTCGGTAGAGCCTGTGTCGAGGATGAGCACCTCCGAAAAGGAACGCGCCGATTCCAGGGTCCTCCCCAAACTCCTTTCGCAGTTTTTAGTCAAAATCGTCACACTAATCATAGGCATTAATTTTATATCATGTTAAGATATAGAAACAGGAAATCTCTATGAAGAAAGCGTATACTTTTGATGATGTGGCCCTTGTGCCCCAGTTCAACAATGTCCCTTCCCGGACGGAACCCCTTCTTGAGACCTGGCTTACCAAACAGCGCAAGATCCAGATCCCCCTGCTCTGTTCCAATATGGATAGCGCCATCAGCGAAGAGATGGCCGATATTCTCATCGAACGGGGCACAGTCCCGATTTTTCACCGCTTCACCCCTTTTGAAACCCAGGCTAAGTGGGTCAAGAAATATGGAAGCAACACCTTCATCTCCTGCGGGATTCAGAAAATCGATGAAACGCGCGCGTTGCTCGACATGGGGGCCAGCGGCGTATGCGTGGATGTAGCCCACGGACATTCCGATCGGATGTTCCAGTTCATCCATGAATTGAAACAGACCCATCCCGATAAAGAGATCATCGCAGGCAATGTGTGCACGGCAATGGCTTACCACGATCTCGTCAATGCAGGCGCCGATGCGGTCAAGGTGGGCGTAGGTCCTGGAGCTGCCTGCACCACGCGGATTGTTACCGGATTCGGCGTGCCGCAATTTAGCGCCATCTATGATTGTGCGCAAATCGCCGAGAAATTGCGCGTCCCTCTGATTGCCGATGGAGGCATTCGCTCGAGCCGCGATGTGGTGTTAGCGCTTGCTGCCGGCGCCAGCTCTGTGATGATCGGCAAACTTTTTGCCCTCACGAGCGAGAGCGCTGCGCCCAAACGGAAAACACAAACAGGGACGGAAGCGAAATTTAGAGGGCAGGCCAGCGAAGATTTCCAAAACGATTTCTATGGAGGTCTAAAAGATAAGACCGTAGCCGAAGGGATCGATTTTTGGGGGCCTGTCAGCGGGAGCGCCGTCCAGCTCATCGATCAGCTACTAGGGGGCCTAAGAAGCGGGCTGACCTATGGGGGAGCGCGCAACATCAAAGAACTGCAGCGCAAAGCGGACTTTGTCGAAGTGACGCCCAGCTACATGCACGAAAGCCGCCCCAGACCTTCTTAAACTCAATTTTAATACCCAAACCGGAGGTTGGAGACACTGGCAAACTTCCCTTTTTGGGTTTTTTCTTGGTCGTAAGGAATGTAATCATACCCTTCCTCTTTGAGAAAAGCAGGGAGTTCATCTTTTTCTAAAAGACCGGTGTTAGGATTGATATCCACCTGCACAAGTTTAGGGCTTTTATTAGAAGCGGTCGGATGGTAGTACATGATTCCCTCATATCCGTTGTAATGCAGCACGACGCAATGCCCTTCTTTGATCCAGCTAGCAATATCTGCAAGACCTCCTCTGCCCGTCTTGGGAGGAGGGGTTTCTTCCGGTTTTTGAGGAGGAGAAAAAGCGGGATCTTTAAGCTCCTTCCGATCCCATTCAGACAATTTTGCACCTGCTTTTATTAAAATCTCTACCCCCTTGCGATTTTTAGCTCTGATGGCAGATTGCAGAGGCCTACGTTGTCCAAAAAAGAAATTCTCTTTATCCATTAAATACCCATCGTCTACGGAGATATTAGCTGCAATCGCCTTATCCAGTAATGTTTGTAAAAATCTGCCTTCCGTATCGATTGCGGCGGCTTCGTGCAGGGAAGTATGCCTTTCCCTATTTGCAAGCCATAGATGCGCCCCTTTTTCTATGAGCAGTTGGAAAAGGTCATAAGATTTTTTCTGAATGGCAAGGTGAAGGGCCGTATTCCCATCGGCATCTGATTCGTCGATATCATCTCCCCGATTCAAACATTCCTTAACTAGATGGAGGTCTCCGCGCAGAACCGCTTGATGAAGGGGAGGAGATTTTAGACCCCGGTCTTTATTTTGGATGGGCGCCCAGATAAGACAGGGATTATTCATTAACCCATTTTTCCTGAGCCAATCCAACATTTTTCTATCCCCATGGATTTGGTCGTAATCTTCTGGAAGACCGATAGGCACATAGAATTTTTCCTCATCGCCCGGTTGAGCTTCTCTTGTAAAACAGGTCACACTCCTAGATCCGATCTGCTGGGTCTCTTCCGCATAGCGCCTTCCATCATAATTCATGGGCAACTGACAAGGATTGGCGTCTGGCCTTCGAAGCATAAAATGATTTAAAGAACGGGTGTCTCCATAAAATCGCGTCAGAAAGGGAGCTTTTGTATCTAAAAATAGACGGGTCATGTTGATGTTTCCATCGGTATTTATGCTATCATTTACATCTAGGTAGAATCCATCCATCAATAAAAAACCCGTTTTAGGACGGAGTAAATTGAAAACTTGCACAAAGGTTCCCGTCGGATCAGCGAGGTGGCGGAAGGTCCATCTGGACACCGCTAGATCGATTTTGCCTTCTAGATCGGGGAGGCCTTCTTCTTTTTTCAATTTCCTAAAGAGTTCTTCAATTTTAAAGGCGCCCAAATTGTAGATTTTGCAACGATCTGTCTCAATGATTCTCTGACCTAGATGCTTCTCACCGCGGATGCCGATGATATGAACCTTAATGTCTTTGGGAAGATCTGTCTGTTTGTCGAGAAAATCAGCCAATCCTTTGCTCCATTGGAAATTCCCGGCTCCAATATCTAAAGCATAGAAATCTTTCTGAGAGGAAGGAGCTTGCTGGATGATTTTTTTCATGAGCGCATATTCGTGAACTCCACACATCCCGTAATTCTCTTGCCCATTAAAACCCATCCCCCCAAAGCTCCCCCAGTTGCTTGTAGTTTGGCTGGATAACCGCTCTAAGGTATCCGAAATGAAGTCCTGAAGAGAATCAGACCTTTGCGTCCAATCTAGATAGCGAGCAGGTGGGGAAGGGAGGGAGTCCGAAGCCGATTGAGATCTGGTTATTGCATTAGATAGATTAACACTCATCATTTCCTCGCATTAATTTTATTAATATAAATAATAACATAATCTATTATTAAATTCATTATTAAAAAAATTTTTAGACATGATTTTTTAAGTGTCTTAAATTCAGTTTTTTGCAAAATATAGAAGAACCTATCTCAGTAAAAAGTTTCAGTCGATTTTCGGGTTCTTTTGAGCCGATTTTCGATCCAAATGGCGGGGACAATATACTTTTGTCGATATTGCCCCCGCCATTTGGATCGAAAATCGGCCAAAATAATCCCGAAAATCGACGAAAAATTTTACTGAGATTAGGTTCAAGTACTATACTTTTCGGAAAAGGCTCCTTATGTCAAAAATTTACGACTCTGTTCATGGGTTTATCCGTTTTAATCCGGTGGAAAAACAACTGATCGATTCGTTTGCCTTTCAACGGCTGCATTACATCCATCAGCTCGGCATCGCTTATCTGGTCTACCCGGGCTCTACCCATACCCGTTTCGAGCATTCGCTAGGCGTCATGGAATTGGTCACGCGCATTTTCGAAAGGCTCTGTGCGAAACACACGATTCCCGATAAAGACTACTGGCTGCAGGTGTTGCGCCTGGCCGCTTTATGCCACGATCTGGGGCATTTGCCCTTCTCCCATGTGGCGGAAAAAGCGCTTTTAGGCAGCGAGGGGCATGAGAAATGGACCTGGGAGATCATCAAGAGCCCTCTTTTAAAACCCCTCTGGGAGCATGTCCGCGTCGAGGATGTGATCAAAATGTCGATCGGGGAGAAAAAGCTGAAAACGCTCGATCCAGAGATCCCTTCCTTTTCTTCTTGGGAGCGGGTGCTCGCGCAAACGATCAGCGGCGATTTTTTTGGAGCGGATCGGATCGACTATTTGCTGCGCGATGCGCAGTGCACCGGAGTTGCCTATGGACTCATCGACTACCACCAGTTAATCGAAATGCTGTGCATTTTGCCTGTGAATGGCCAGCTAGAGCTCGGCATTGAAGAGAATGGGATCGAGTCTTGCGAAGCCCTTCTTTTAGCCCGCCACTTCATGCACAAGCGGGTCTATCAATACTCCTCCGTAAAAGCCTATGCTTTCCACATGGCCCGCTTCATGAAAAAGCTAGATATTCCCCAAACGACGGAGGAGTATCTCGCTTATAACGAAAACCACGTTCTCTGCGCTCTATCTCTCGCTTACCAAAAAGGGGACCCGGATGCAGCAGCTCTCCTCATGCGCGAAAAGCGTTTTAAAGCGTTGCAGCTTCCCGATGGCGCAACAGAAAAAACGCTCATCGATCTGCAAAAAAAGCTCGCGATCGCCGACGATAAAATAGGGTGGGAGCTGGCCGAAAAGAAAAAAAATGCAGTGGGCTTGTCTTTTTCCGTGCTGAAGCGCAACCAGAACGTTGTCGATGCGAGCCGCTGCTCGGACATCCTCATCCCTTTAGGATCGATGAGCTGGGTTTACATTTCGCCTGAATATGAAACCCTCTTGGAAAAATCGATCGCCGCCCTTTAGAAGGTGTTTACAAATTATAGAGACAAAATTTCTTTTAATTTCTTTTGGACGTGATACCGATCTGTTTCTGAAAGCTTCCCCAAACGATCAAGTATCAGTCTGTGATCGAGTGTAAACATTTTAAAACGAATAATAGAAGGCACTGGAAGACCTGCAAGCTCGAGATCTTCGATTATAAGGTCTGTAGGCCAAAGATCCTGAGCAGGCTTTATAGAGGTAATCATCGTCATTAGGCTGAGTCCAATTTTTGCATTGAAGTGCTTTGCTGAGGATACAATAAGAGCAGGCCGAACCTTTCTTGTTTTAGCGTCCGTAAAAGGAAAGGGGACTTTTACAATTTCATAGAGATCATAAGTTTTTGTAGGCTTGATCATCTTCTTTCGATTCCCATTCATTCATTGTTGAGTTAAGGGCTTGAAAATAGCTTATGTCTACAGGGGTAGTCTTTCGGACAAGAACTGTATTATCTGGCAATAGCTCGTATACAATCTGATCTCCACTCTCAAGCCGTAAATGCTTTCTGATTTCTGTAGGTACTGTTGCCTGGTATTTTGACGTTAGCCTTGCGGAATATTTTAGCCTTCCGCTTCTCTTCTTTTTATCCTTTGTCGCCATGCTGCGATCTCCTGTTTTAATCCTTATTGTAATACGGTATTACTTTAAAAATCCAGTATTTTAGATTTTTTTGACCATAAAAATGAAAAGGACCGGCGGAGCTCCCAGTCCGGCAGAGGCCCATTGAAGCTTTTTTGCCATTTCCTCGTATCGCTCTAAAAGGGTAGAATGGGGGGATGATTAAAGAAAAAATCAATGGAATCAGGCAGGAATTAGCTAGCCACTCGCCTAGCGAGAGGCGCTTCATTTTCAGCGCGATGCTATGCGCCTTTCTGATCTGCATTCAGTATGCGATCATCCGCCCGGTGAGCAATTCTCTCTTCATCAGCGCTTACGGCGCCGATTTTTTTCCCCACGCCTGGCTGGCTACTGTGCCGCTTAATCTCGCCTTGGTAGCCCTCTATAATCGCTTTTTGCCCCGCCTAGGCTGTTTTAAGATGTTTCTCACCATCATCGGCGCGGTGATCGGCAGCCAGATTTTTTGCGCTTTTTTCATAGATAAAATTTTCGTTCTGCCTTTTATTTTTTATCTCTGGAAAGAGATCTACGTCATGCTTCTGTTCCAGCAGCTCTGGTCTGTGATCCATGCGACGGTATCGATGAGCCGGGCAAAATATCTATACGGCATCTTTTTTGCCATCGGCGGAGCAGGGGGGACTGTAGGCAGCATCATCCCCGGGTTTTTAGCCGCTACATTTGGATCGGAGCAGCTCCTCCTTTTTTCCATCCCCTTTTGCGTATGGATGATTTTCTGCTACCGCACGCTCTTAAAAAATAGCAATCACCAGCAAATTCCATCGACTGAAAAACCCTCCTTTTCCGAAGGGTTTCAGCTGATCGCCCGCTCCCGCTTTTTAGCTCTGATTTTAGGCATTGTCGTCCTGATGCAGGTCTCTTCCACCATTGTCGAGTACCAATTCAATACTCTCCTAGAGCAAACAATCCCTGAAAAAGACTTGAGAACGGAGTATACAGGCCAAGTCCTCCTGCTCGTCAATTTTGTCACTGTGGGATTTCAGTTGTTCGGCACCTTTCTCTTGGTCCATTTTCTAGGGTTGCGCCGGAGCCATTTATTTGTGCCTTTCACGCTCTGCCTCAATGCAGCCGCATTCGTGTTCTTTCCTCTTTTCGGCATGGCAACCTTCTCCTACATTACGATCAAGTCCTTTGATTTCTCCATTTTCGGCGTGATTAAGGAGATGCTCTACATTCCGCTTAAAACAGAGGAGAAGTTTCAAGCCAAGGCCGTCATCGACGTGTTTGCCTATCGGAGCGCTAAAGCTTTCGCGTCCATTCTGATCGCTTCGGTTCCTTTTACGGTCCTCGCTTGGGGAAGCATCACCCTTTTCATTGTGTGGGCTTTGCTCATTTCGCGCCTGTTTAAAGAGCATGAACGTTTGACAACATAACTTCTTTATTGCTTAGATAAGCTCATGGATAAGATCGAATTATCGTTGCCAGCAGAACAGATTCTCAACGATCCGCTTCTGAACAAAGGGAGCGCATTCACCCAGAAAGAGCGCGATGCTTTAGGCTTAAACGGCCAGTTGCCTTACCACGTCTCCACCATCGAACAGCAGCTCAAGCGCCGTTATGAGAATTTTTGCGAACAGCCGGGCGAGATTGCCAAATACGTTTTCTTAAGCGCTCTGCAAAACCGGAATGAAATCCTCTTTTACCGCCTCGTCTATGAACATCTTACGGAAATGCTGCCGCTGATTTATACGCCCACGGTAGGGGATGTCTCTATCCATTACAGCTCTCTTTACCGCGAACACCGCGGCATCTACCTTTCCTATCCTTTAAAAGATAAGATGGAGGAGATGATCTCCCAGATTCCCAGAAAAGAGGTGGATGCGATCGTCGTCACCGACGGGGAGCGGATCCTAGGCCTCGGCGATTTAGGCGTAGGGGGAATGGCGATCCCCGTGGGAAAACTTGCCCTCTATACTCTATTCGGGGGAATCCATCCTGCCCGTACCTTGCCCATCTTGCTGGATGTAGGGACCAACAATGAACAACTGCTCGATAATCCCTTATATTTAGGGTGGCGGCATAAACGGATCTCCGGCAAGGATTACGAAGACTTCATCGAGGCCTTCGTCCAGGCGATCAAAAAACGCTATCCTCGCGTCTTATTGCAATGGGAAGATTTTGCCAAGCCCCATGCAAAATTGCTCCTCGATCGGTATCGCAATCGGATTTGCTCTTTTAATGACGACATTCAAGGAACGGCGTCCGTCGCACTGGCTGCCATTCTAACTACCGTGAAGCGGAACGGGATGGCGCTAAAAAATCAGCGGATCGCCCTTCTCGGAGGAGGTTCGGCGGGACTGGGGATTTGCAACGAAGTCGTCCGAGCCATGAAAGAAGAGGGGATGAGCGAAGAAGAGGCGTATCAAAAATTCTACGTCGTCGATATCCATGGATTGATCCACGATCGGATGCAATCCATGGACCCGCATCAACGGAAATTCGCGCGCTCCTTTGACGAAATCTCGGGATGGAAAGGGGGAAAAGATACGGTCATTACCCTGCTCGATGTCGTTAAAAACGCCCGACCGACCATTCTCATCGGGGTCTCGACGCAGGCCGGAGCCTTTACCGAAGAAGTGGTTAAGGCGATGGCCCAGCATACGGAAAGACCGGTGATTTTTCCCCTTTCCAACCCCACCGCAAATAGCGAAGCCAATCCCGCCGATCTGATCGCTTGGACAGAAGGAAAGGCGATCATTGCGACGGGAAGCCCCTTTAGCCCCATCGCCTATCAGGGGAGAACTTATCCCATCGCCCAGTGCAATAATGTCTATATTTTCCCTGGAATCGGGCTCGGCGTGATCGCCAGCGGAGCCCGTTATGTGAGCGATCGGATGTTTTTGAAAGCAGCGCGCGTGCTTTCCGCGCATTCGCCCCTGCTCAAAGACCCTTTCGCGCCGCTTTTCCCCGCCTTTGAAACGCTGCGCCCCATCTGCCGCGAAATCGCAATTGCGGTTGCAGAGGTCGCTCAGGAAGAGGGGCATGCCGCACGCACGTCCCGCTCAGAAATCGAAAAGAGCGTCGATCAAACCATGTGGTATCCAGACTATCCGGCCTATTTTAATAAGGCGGCCAGAGCCTGATCATAGTTGGGTTCCTGGGAAATTTCGGGCACAAGCTCCGTATAAATCACTTGATCCTGTTCATCTAGCACGACGACAGCCCGTGCGGCAATCCCCGCCAACGGACCCGTTTCGATCAGGATCCCATAATTCTTGGCAAAATCCTTTGAGCGCATCATGGAAAGGGGGATGATGTTGTTGAGGTTTTCCAGCCCGCACACCCTTTTCTGCGCAAAGGGAAGATCGGCCGAAATCACTAGAATAACGATCTCCGGGTGGCTTTTAGCAACCTCATTGAATTTTTTAGCTGAAAGCGAACACACAGAGGTGTCTAAACTGGGCACAATCGAGAGGAGCTTTTTTCTCCCTTTAAACTCGCTTAGCTTTCGCTCTTTCAACTCATTATCGACCAGGGTAAAGTCTGGCGCTTTTTGATTTAACGGGGGAAGAGTGCCGTTTGTTTGGACGGGGGTGCCTTTGAGGGTGATATTCGCCATAGCTATAGCTCCTTTTTTAAAAAACTTTACGATAAGTCGGGGATAAGAGCTACAGAAAAATAACTTGTCATCAATTTAAAGATTCTGTTAAGATATGGCCTCTTGAAAGATAATAGGTAAAATTGTATAATTTGTTCTAGAAAAATTGGTAAATATGAAAAACGATCAACTTAGTTCGAATAATTGCGAAAATGCAGCTAAACGCGTGAAATATCTATTTTCAAGCGGCAGGCAACCCCTTGTCTATAGTTTTTTCTTGGAAAAGAAATCCCCCCAACGCTCCTATAGCCCTCTAAAAGCCCCTCGCAAACCCGCCGCTCTGGGGCAGAAAATAGGTGGCTACCCGGCAAAGAAAAAACCGGCGGAAGAACAAAAAAAGGCGAGCGTTGTCACCGAGAAGTGGAATGCCGCCTCGCACCAAACCCACCAATTTGGGCTGAGCCAGGCCCTGCCCGACGAAGCGCTGAAAGGGACAGATCTGCACGCGGCCCGCGTGCGCCTCTGGAAACTGAAGGAGCATTTCTTGGCTTCGAGCAAACTCAAAGGCATGCCTAAACAAAAAGAGGGGAATACGGTCAAGCATGAGATCAAATTGCTTGTAGAGAGCGATCCCCAACAAGATGAAGATCGGAAAAAACAGGAATACTGGGAAGCCTTTATCAAAAATAGGGAAGAGCGCCATTTTCAGATTGGGCGCGTGATCAAGTATCTTTCCGAATAGCGTATCCCGAATATCCCATCATTAAAGAATGGGTGAAAACAAAGCGAAACCCGGGATCCACCAGGCCCGTCGCAAGCATTTTCCAAAACGCCGCGCGCGATAGGTCGGGGCGGACCCCTTTGCATTCCACCCTTTCTAGGGCATGGCGAGAGCAGATCTGTTCTAGTTCTTTGGGTTTGAGAAAAAGCTTGTAGACATGCATGCGAGGGGGTGTTCCTTGCACAACCCACTCGACTCCTTTGATCACGACCAGCCAACTCCACAGATTGCGGTTAAACGTATGGAAAAAAAACAACCCTTCCGGTTTTAATACGCGGCTTGCTTCCGCGATCACTTGCTGGGGATTTTCCACATGCTCTAAAAGATCCATCGCGCAAACGACATCGAAAGAACCGTTCGAAAAGGGAAGGTGCGAGGCGTCTGCGCGCGCATAGCGCACGCTGCGGGTGGCATCCCTCGCCTCGGCGATTTTTAAGCTGGAAAGAGAGAGGTCGATCCCCTGCACGAGATGGCGCCGCTGAGCCAAATAGTTTGTCAGTAAGCCGCCGCCGCAGCCGATATCCAAAATAGATTTTTCTTTGCCCATCCGCTCGGAGACCACCTGCTCGATCCAAGGATTGCGCAGGGCGTTTTCGGCTCTTAAAAGCGCAATGGGATGGGGGCACTCTTCGTACCAGTTCTCGTTGAGAGTCTCGTAAAAAGCATTATTTATTGAGGATTTTGAGGCTCTTCCCATATGAAATTCCAGTAAATGACTTGGTAAAAGAAAAAAAAGAGGGTGAACACGGCCGGAGCGATCAAAAAGGGGAGAAGGGAGCTCATCCGCGCCCAGATCAGCCCCATGCACCCGAGCAGGATCGGATGGTTGAGGAATAGAAGGGCATGCAGCCATTGTTCGGAAGCGGGGCAATGGTGCTTATGCACAAACTCATCTTTAGTGACCAGCAGGCAAGAGAGGATCGCAAGAGCGATAAACATTTTCAGCATCGCCCCCGAATAGGGGATAAATAGGACAAATCCCAGACAGAGCAGCACGCTGAGAGTGTCGATCGGATGGCCGATCCGCTCCCAGCGAGGCAACCCTCTTTTAAGATGAAAGCAGTACTCATCGATGCCGATCACCACCGCTTGGAGAATAAAGGGAAGGAACACTAGAAACAAAACACACCTCCAGAGATGCTTAAGCCCGGCCCAAAGGCAAGGCTGACGATCAAAGAACCCTCTTTAATTTCTGGATCCCGCCCCATGCTTTCCCACACATGGGGCAAGGTCGCCGAAGACATGTTGCCGCACTGTTGTAAAACCATCTGGCTATGGGCGAGCTGGTTGGCTTCTAGCTGGAGCATTTTACCCACTTGCTGGATGATTTTAGGTCCGCCCGGATGGATCGCAAAGAAAGCTTCCCCCCGCAACCGGGCCCCATCCAACCCCGCTTTCTCCGCTAATGTCTCCAAGAAACCCGCCAATGCTCTACCGATTAAAACCGGAACCTCTTTGGCAATCGTCATGCCAAACCCCCAGTCTTCGCATCTCCACGTCATGCTTTGCGCGGAATCGGGGATCTGCTCTTCATGCAGAGCTAGAATTTCAAGCGCGCGCGAGCTGGGCTCTTTTCCCAAGGTGTATTTGATAAATCCATCCGCAAACAGACTCTGCACAACAAGCTGCTCTGTGGTGTGCAGCAGGGGATTCATGTGCAGGGTGCAGAGCTCCGTATGGACCACATCGACTTGGGAAGAGCTGTGTAAATACCCTTGCGCAATTCTGATGGCGGGGATCGAAGCATAGCAGCCCATGTGGTAGGCATGTGTGACCATGGTTTGAGCCCTTCGCCTGGAAACCACCCTCTGAGCTCCGCTAGGAGAGACATAGCCCGTGCACGTCACGTGGATCAGGTGATCCGGCAAAACAGGGGAGGGGGCATAGAATCTTTCAAAGATCGCCCCTACTTCCCGCTCAAAAAAAAGGGAGCGCTCCTTTAACCCCAGCCCTTGAGCGTGCTTCTCAAGCTGGAAAATCTCCATCTCCGCCCAATTTTGATGCAGGGGATCGCGGAGCTGCGAGCTCCGTTTCTGGATTTTATCCATCCCGAGGCCAATCTTAAATAAACGCTCTTTGATCTCTTGATAAAATTCCTCAAACGGACCGCTCTCTTTACTCCATCGGCGTTCCAGCGCCTCTGCTTGGGCATGCGCCTTGCTCAGCCATTCCAACGAGTGGTGTTGCGTGTATTCATATTCGGGCCGGATCACCTGGAAATTTGAGAGAAAAAACCTATCCATGTGTAGGATTCTAGCTCTTTAAATAAAAAATTTCCATTCCAAAATAGTTTTCCACTCTGTATAATCGGCCGCATTTTCCCTAAGAAGCTGTCTTGATGAGCGCCGCGATAAAAATAGATCATCTTTCGAAAACGTTCATTGCCCGTGAGACGTTTCCTGGCGTTTTAGGGGCGCTCAAAGGGCTTTTTTTTGCTCAAAAACGGGAAATCGCGGCGATTAAAGAGCTCTCCTTCGAAATCAAAACAGGGGAGCGGGTGGCCTTTATCGGACCCAATGGCGCCGGGAAATCCACCACGATTAAAATGCTCACCGGCATTCTCCATCCCTCTTCCGGGAAAGTCGAGGTTTTAGGGTTAGTGCCCTGGAAAGATAGGCACACTCTCGGCTATCTCATCGGGACCGTGTTTGGACAAAGAACGCAGCTGTGGTATCACCTTCCCGCTTCGGATACGTTTTCCCTTCTTGCAAAAATCTATGAAATAGAGCCGCAAGTCTATCAGAAGCGGCTGGCAGAGCTTGTACGCCTCTTCGAAATAGAACATCTGCTCAGCAAACCGGTGCGCCAGCTTTCTCTCGGCGAGAGAATGCGCTGCGAGCTCGTGGCGAGTTTGCTGCACCAGCCTAAAATCCTCTTCCTCGATGAGCCCACGATCGGGTTGGATATCAATGCCAAATTGATGATCCGAGGCCTTTTAAATACATTATCCAAAGAGCAGGGCACCACCCTTTTTCTAACCTCGCACGATACCGCAGACATCGAACAGGTCTGCGATCGGGTGATCGTATTGGACAAGGGAGCGATCCTTACAGACAACGCCCTGAAAGACTTAAAAAAAACGTTCATGAAAAAAAAGATCCTCACGTTAGTCACCGATGAAAAATGCCTATCCTTAAATCTGCCCGGGATCAAGATATTGGAAAATGCAGATCATCATTTTAGCTGTGAAGTGGATATGGCGATCATCCCTATCGAGCGGGTGATTCAGGAGGCTCTGAAGCTGGCGAGTTTAAAAGACGTGACCATCGAAGATCCCTCGATGGAAGAAGTGATCCGCATTTTATATAAAACAGTCCCATGCAAAAATATCTAGCCCTTTTCCGCCTCTCTTTTATTCAGGCGTTAAAAAATTATAAAGCGCTGATCGGGCTCAGCATTTTTTTAATGACCTGCCTTGTGATCTTCGCCCACCTTTGGAAAATCGCCGCCGTGAAAAGGGGAGTCACCCATCTCAATCCCGAGCAACTCCTCTGGTACATCGCCTTTAACGAATGGGTGCTCGTTTCGATTCCAGATACACAAGATGAGATGGAGCAGGATTTGCGCAGCGGCAGATTAGCCTACCTGCTTCCCAGGCCCATTTCCTATTTGGGAACTGTATTTGCAGAAGCCGCCGGCACGCTCAGCGTCAATCTCATCGTGTTGGGAGCAGTCACTTTCCTGTTCACTTGGCTGCAGGCGGGAACCTTGCCTTTTCCCTCGATAGGCCTGCTCGTCGCTTTCCTTTTTGGCCTTGCGGCGGGCGCGCTCGGCATCTTGTTTCGGATGCTGATCGGTTTGTCGGGGTTTTGGCTCCACTCGGTAGATCCCCTTTTCTGGATATGGGAAAAACTCCTCTTTATGCTCGGAGGCTTGATGCTTCCTTTGACGATATACCCGGAGTGGATCCAGCAGATCGCCCGCTTCACCCCTTTCCCTGCGATTTTAGGGGAGCGAAGCGCCCTTGCGTTCGACTTTACTCCTGATGCCATTTTCACTTTGACCGGCTCTTTAATGGGATGGAGCGCCTTGGCTTTCCTCTGCCTTCTACTTCTTTACCGCAGAGGCCTTCGGATCCTCAACATCGAGGGAGGATAGCCGCGTGGTAAAAACCCTCGTCTTTTTTATCCATCTTCTGCGGACCAGCATGCGGGCATCGATCAGCAAGCGGGGAGCTTTTCTCATCGAATCGGCCTTGATGATTGCAAACAACTTGATCTTCTTTTCGATGTGGTGGATTTTTTTTCGCCAGTTCAACACGGTAGCGGGTTGGGATTTCCACGACATGATCATTCTCATGATCGCCGGAACAGGGGGATATGGGTGCATGCAAATCTGCTTTGGAGGGATCAAAAATTTATCGAATCTGATTTTAAGCGGGGATCTCGACCCGTTCATGACCCAGCCTAAAAATCTGCTCCTGCACATCGCCGGCTCCAAATCGCACTCAAAAGGGTGGGGGCACTTGATGACCGCCGTAACCTTAATGATTCTAGGGGGAATCACCAACCCTGCGGTGATCCTCTTAATCTTGATAAGCATTTTATGCAGTTGTCTCGTCTTCACTTCGATCAATACCATTGCCCATAGCCTCCCTTTTTGGATGGGATCGGTGGAGGGGTTATCCAAAAAATACTGCGATGCGCTGTTTCTTTTTGCGCTCTATCCGACCAACATCTACTCGGGAATCCTGCAGCTCGTCATGTTCACGTTGATCCCCGCAGGGGTGATCACCTATCTTCCCGTTGAGCTTGTGCGCCATTTTTCCTGGCTCCATCTCTTTCTCTTAGTGGGAAGTTCCCTATCGTTTTTTGCCATCGCTTTTTGCGTGTTCTACGCAGGGCTTAAGAAGTATGAATCCGGAAACAGATTTAGCAACTTCAGACAGTAAAAAGGGACCTAAGAGACTGTCGTTGAATTAAGACTTCGTCGATTTTGGGGATTATTTTGGCCGATTTTCGGGCCTGGTTCAAAGTCAGGTAACATTTTCTGAAAAAAAATGACATAGCAAATCAATTTTTCTGTAGAACATTTGGTATTCAAGCAAAAAGCTACAGGATTAACCGCTATGTCAACCATTATTCATACCTCATCTTACCATAAATTAGAAAGCTCTTGCGTCGCTCACACCCTTTGTTCCGCTCAACGGCAAGAGATCGCTGTTGCAGCAGTTAGTAATAAAGCCCATATTACGCAATTAGCGGATCACCACGGAGTTAGTCGGAAATTTGTCTATCAACAAAAAGAAATAGCCCTGAATGGAATTACAGAAGCATTCCATGCTTCTCCATCGGAAGATCCTACTATTCTCTTTCATCTTCCCGTCACCAAGGAATGGATCAAACAATTTACTTTAGGCTTGATTTTGATCAGCCATTCTTCCTATCAAGGGGTTATCGAACTATTTCGTGATCTGTTTGATTACGATATTTCCAAAGGAAGTATTCATAATATTGTCTACGCTGCCCTTGCCCAAGCAGCACAAATTAACCAACAGGAGGATTTGTCTCAAGTCAAAGTAGGTGCTCATGATGAAATTTATCAGGCACAGGAACCTGTTTTGGTTGGTTGTGACGCTCATTCGACTTACTGTTATTTACTGAGTTTAGAGAAGCACTGTGACGCTAATGCGTGGGGAGTGCACCTACTTGATCTGCAAGAAAAACAGGGGCTTAAGCCTGAGCATACGATTGCCGATGGAGGACGTATGGCACGAAGCGGACAAACCGAGGCCTGGCCCGATATCCCTTGTCATGGAGATATCTTCCACGCTTTAAAACCCTTCAGTGATCTCCTCTCCTACATAGATAATCGAGCAATAGAGAGCCTAAAAGTGATCGAGGGGATTAAACACAAACTGAATCATCCATGGGGCAAGACGAAAAAGGAAGAAAAGCGCAGGGAATTGTTTGAAACACTGGCTGTAGTAGAAGAAGCAAGCGAAAAAGCGCTTCGCTTATCGGAAGACTTAACGACTCTGTTTGGCTGGCTCCAAAAAGATATTCTCTGTTTGGCTGGCTCCTCATATAACGACCGCCTTTCACTGTTGAATTTTGTAGTAAACGAGTTGCAACTACGGGAATCAACAAGTCCCCATCGCATTGGCCCAGTACGCAAGTACCTAGAGATCAATCGAGATAACCTTCTTGCCTTTGTTCCTCTCTTAGAAAAACGTCTTAGTGAAATCGCAGATCAACACAAAATACCCTTGAAGGACGTCGAGGACATCCATCGATTGGCTGGCATTCCAAAGTCATGTCAAAAACATTGGGAACAATATACTCGCCTTTATCAACGACTCGGGAACAAATTTTACCGAGCCAAAGCGGAGGTGGATCAGTTATTGAACACTACGGTGCGAGCTAGTTCTGTGGTTGAGAATCTAAACAGCAGGTTGAGAAACTACTTCTCATTGCGCAGGCATCTTGGCAAAGATTACCTGGAAATCCTTCGTTTTTTCCTCAATCACCGTCGATTTATGAGAAGCAACCGCGAGGAACGAATAGGGAAAAGCCCAACAGAACTACTAAGAGGAAAGAATCATCCTCATTGGCTAGAGATGCTCGGCTTTACTCTGTTTAAGCAAGCAGCCTAAACATCCAATCCATCCCTCAAAATATTCGTTCAATTCCGCCTTTGAGCGGGATTGTTCCTGCTTGCGCAGTGTTACCCATTTTGGATTCTTTTTGAACCAGGCCGATTTTCGATCCATTTTTTGGGGTTAATATACGCAAGTTGATATTATCCCCAAAAAATGGATCGAAAATCGGCTCAAAAGAACCCCAAAATCGACAGAAGCTTAATTTCAACGACAGTCTCTAAGAAACAAGCTAAGGACATTTTGGTCGTTTAAGTCCCTTTGGTCCTTTTCTTCTCTTTTGTTAAGCATCTTATTATTAGCAAGTTGCATATTTAAACTTACAAAAAAATCAATTCGATATTAAAGATTTATATATAATTAATATTTATATTATAAAATATATGCATAACTTAAATTAAAAAGGGTAAAAACATGTCATCTTCTATAAAACCAGCAGGCGAGTCCTATTTTCAGACATTAATCGGAATCCTTCCCGATTATAAACAAGAGATAGAAGGCATTGTTAAAAAATCTGAAACCGAACAAACAGCCGAAAAAGTCAATGAACTCTTGCGCGACTTTGTCTATCTCGAGACTCCTGATAATGAGCAACTATCCGAAGCGCGCTGCGTGGCCAATGAACAATATCCCAACGCTTGGAAATGGTATGTAAGAAAAAATTGCGAAAACGTAAAAAGGGAAGCTTATGGGAAAGATCCCAACCTGTTTTTTGGCCAAGAATGCCATCAGGCGGTTTTGGAACAATTAAATCACCTGAAAAAATCCCCTGAAACAGTTTCTCTTTCCGACACCTATGCATTTTTTGCTCAAAAACGTCGAGAAACTGCAGAAAAAACAAATACAGTTGACGCACACAAGTTTGGAACAATAAGAAACGATGACTGCTTCAATTATTCCGAGATGACTCATGGCCTCGCTCATTACAATGAAAAGTCGAGGAAAAGATTGTTAGAGAGCATTCAAGGCAAGACGCCTAAACACCTCGCTAAAACCCCTTTAACAACGGGTGGGCAGATTAAGGATCCTGAAAAATACCGCGTCTACTTTAACGATGATGATAATTCTTATATCGGCACTTATATCAATGAAAAAGGGGAAGAAGAGCTAGCGTTTTTCTTTAATGTAGAAAAACTGCCTCACCCATCGGGCTATGGTCAGGTCCCTCATATTGTCAATCGAATCGTCTATTCTGAAGCGGGATATCGGATTTTTAAAGATGATGCAGCCCAATATGAATTTTTCTATTTTATGGGTCTAAATCAAAGAGCTTCTACAGCAGGCACCATTTACCACTGTCCTGCAAGGACAGTCCCCAAACTGTTCGCCCAAGCGGAAGAGATTTTTAAGAAAATTCTCTCCTATAAAAAAAATACAAGAAGCCAAGAAGTCTTAGATTTAATCGCAGAGCTTCAGTGGTTGCTTGCGAATGCGATGCGTTCCGATCGAGGAAACGCCGCGATCACCGAGAACATCACCATCCTGCTCTTGCTCTACCATGGTTTTTATCCCTCTCCTTATAAAGAGGGGATTATCGGGGATATGGAAGCATTGACAAGGGGGAAAAAGGAATTTATCCGCCATTTCTCCTCTTTCCGGGAAATTCCTTACATGATCTCTCCTGCTGAAAAACGGATTATCCACATGTTAGGAAGCTATCGAAATTATGCCAATCTGCCGACTTTCCCTTATGACCCTTCCAAGCACGATGGATGGACACATTATCCGCAAATCCCCGCTTCAGACGTTTCTAAGCCTCTCATGAAGGCCACCGATCGTTTTAACCGCCGTTTTGTCGTAGCTAAAGATAAAGATCAAAACGTTCATCTATTTTTTCAACGCTGCACGGCAGGGTCTCTTTGGGTCTACAGTCGGAACCAAGGGGCTACCACGGAATGCGAGGTTGAACGGATGCCTTTCGACGTTTTAAATCTAGTAACTACATAAGGAATAAAATTTATGACAGATCCCATTAATCTAGGCCATGTAACGCCCATTGCCTCTTTAGAAACCTCTGCGTATCTAGGGGAATTTACGATTTTTCCTGAGGAAATGATCTCGAAAGTGTTTGCTCAAATCGAGTCGGTCATTCGGAATAATCCCATTCCATTAACCTGCTCGGATTTTAGACGGATCTCGAGCGATCCCGTTGGGTTCTATTCTTACCTGGAAAATCAGCTCAAAGAAAAAACAACCATCACCTTTAACGAAATCGAGTCTTACCGTACTCTATTTAGACAAAAATATCGGCAAGAACTCCCGCTGTCCAAGATTTTCGAGAAAGGCCGCCATCTCACTTGCTTGGACCTTTCCGCATCAACCATCGATAATGCCCAATTCGCAGAGATCCTCCAAGCCGCGAATACCTACTGCCACCTAGAAACCCTGAACGCAAGCCAATGCAACAATCTGAGCGGACAGCTCGATTTAAGTATATGCAAGTCATTTAAAATTATCAACTTAAGCAACTGCACAGGGATCGCCGGGTTGCTCCATTTAAATACCCTGCACGCGCTGCAAGAACTCAAGTTGAATCGGTGCACCCATCTCGCAGGAGCGCTCGATTTAAGCGGGCTTGCATCGCTGCTTACGCTTGAACTAAGCCGCTGCAGTCAAGTCACAGGGTTACTCCATCTCAATGAACGGCATCGGCTGAAAAGTTTGAGTTTGAGCAGTTGCAACGGGCTGACAGGAAGGCTCGACTTAAGCGGGCTTCACTCCCTGGAAAAACTCGACTTGGCGCATTGCATCCATCTGACCCATTTAGTCGATTTAAATGCGTTAGCGCAGCTAGAAATCTTGGATGTAAGCGGCTGCACGGGGCTAACAGGAGCCTTTGATTTCCAAGGACTCGGTCGATTAAAGCAAGCCCTATTGAATGGATGCATCGGCGTCACAAAATTGCTTCATTTAGAGGATTTGAGCCAATTGCAAGACCTAAATCTAAACGGATGCGCGGGTCTCAGCGGGGAGTTAGATTTCAATGGTCTTACTGCCTTGCAAACGCTCAATCTGAGCAACTGCGCGGCGATCACAGGAGCGCTCGATTTGGGCGGGCTCAAATCGCTGCTCGCATTTGAATTAGACAATTGCACACAAGTCACAGATTTACTCAACCTCGATCGATTGACGCAGCTCAACAGTTTGAGCTTAGCCAGTTGCACGGGACTAACAGGAAGGCTTTCCTTAAAGGGGCTTCATTCCCTGAAAGAACTTTTCTTGATCCATTGCACGCAGTTGACAAGCCTAACCGATTTAAAAGAGTTGACCGAATTAGAAACCTTGGATTTAAACGGCTGCTCTGGATTAACTGGAGAGCTTGACCTTCAAGGATTAATTCGGTTGAAACAAGCCTTATTGGGGGAATGCACCGGGGTGACCACCTTGCTCCATTTAGAGGATCTGGGCCGACTGCAGGATTTTTATCTGAATGACTGTACAGCTCTTAGCGGAGAACTGGATTGTAAGGGGCTTGTTTCCTTAGAAAATTTCATGTTGAGCAACTGCACGGAATTAAAAACCTTATGCAATCTAGGGGATTCCATTCTGCTTCAAAGTCTCGACTTGACCGGATGCGATGCAGCCCTGGATTACCTGACATTACCGTTCCAGGCTCGCGTGTTTTGCTAGCGATTCTAGGCAGGTTCGATGGCAAACTTAACGTCTGATAATTGATGTTATGTTAAATTATAGAAGAAACCCAGAGGGTTTTCCTACCCCCTGGATTTTCTCATTGCAAATGAATCTGCATTTGCAATAAGGTAGCGTCGTTTTCAACCCATTTCAAGGAGCTTTTCCAATGAAACTCGCCTTTAAAGTATTTTTTGCCGCATTTATCATGACGCAATCCCTCTCTACTTTAAATATCACAGCAGAAGGATGCGAGGACTGCAACGACAAATTCTTAGCTAGAACTTCCCTGATTTCTTAAGCTTTTCAACCTCTCGCCGAATCGCTGTTTCCCCGGAATGGAGATAGGCATTGCGAAATTGAAACGCAAGGGCAATTCCCCAACCGATCATCGGATAAACAGGCCAGGGAACCCCTCCCGGCTCTCCTTGCGTCTGAAGATGCTCGCTAAAGAACCAGACCGCCCATAAAAATGCATTGATAACGATATACGTGTATAAATGTCTGCGGAATCCGACCCGTTTTTTGGCCGCTTCCCATACCTCTTTTTCTTTACTTTCCATCAACAACCTCTCCTTTAAAGTCTTTTTAAATCACTGAGGAAAAGAATGCAATTTTTCAAGGCCTGCATCGATTAATTCGTCAATGGTTTTGCTAATTGACTTATGCATTTCTTTGGCGGCTTTAGCTACGTGATAATGCCGTTCCCTCGTTGTCCTGTAGGCAATATTCCCTTTGAGCTTTTCTTTTCTGATTGGTTCAGGCACGGGTCTGTTATTTTCTAAATAAAGAATCACAGCAGCTTCAATGGCTTCTTTAATGTTTTCCATACCTTTTTCTATGGTCTCTGCGTCCGTGCAAATCCCAGGCAATTCATTTACTCTAATGATATAGAAATGTTTTCCTTTTTCAGTTTCTTGCTCAATAGTGTATGACCAATTCAAATTGAGATAATAATTTATTTCTTTTTTAGTAACCATGCTCTCTTAGCACCTCTCTTAAATCATTAATTTGGTATGACAAAAGCTGAGAACGGCGTTTTATGGAAATATTTCGCACGAAATTGTCTTTAAAAAACACGTGATGGGACCCCTGAACCTATCTCAGTAAAAAGTTTCAGTCGATTTTCGGGTTCTTTAATCCTCTTTTTAAATCCCAAATGCACTAATACCTTTTCAGCATCATCGTAGGAAATATTCCTGCCGTCTAAAATCTTTTCAATCAGCTTTTGAAACTTGCTCATATGCTCACGATAGCACTACTGATATCAAAAAGTCAATTAGAGACGTCAATAACTCTTTTGCTTTCTATCCTGTTTTACACTACAATCCTCAAGACGATGGTTTTTGATTCCACGATCATTCATTCTTTTGACCGGGTGCAGTCCTTCTTAGCAGGACGTGAAGCGATCGGAGAGATTTTATCCTTTAAATCGGCAAAAACGCATGTTCTGAACGATTGTTGGACAGTGGCCTGGATCCACATCAAAGCGCCTTTTGATTACATCTTTTCCGCTTTTTTACAAGCGATTGCAGCCCTGTTAGACTGTCTAGGAGCCGGCGAGCTTTCTAAACGCTGCGCCCTCCTCTCTCGACACGTATTAGCCGATCAGACACGGCTTGCCTTTCATCAAGACCATGGAGAAAATTATCTGGCTTCTTGTGTGAATGCGCATCAGCTTGCGGCCAGCGATTTTTACCTCAGTCCGCCCATCCCTGTCATGTCTATTCGAGATGAACGGGTCAGAAGATGCATTTACAAAGAAAAGTCTGAGATCGGTTTCTACCATGATTTAGGCGTTTGCCGCGGCATATCCGATTGGTTTTGCTACCTCTATCTCATGACCGCGGAATCGTTTGACGACCCTATCGCCCATCTCCAAGCAGTCTCTGAGCAATTTAAGGAGGGCGCTCCTCGCGAAGCCGCCCTGCTGCATAGTTTCAATGCCTCCGAGGCGCTGTTAGATCTCCATGCCGCGGAATACCGGGGAGAACCGCTCCCCTGCGGCATTTATGCGGTCAATCTAGAACGCCACCGGATGAACTACATCAAATGCGGACAGGAGTTGCATTTTCTCTTCAACCCTGAAGGGGGGCTGATCCGCCTGCGCAACGCAGATGCCGTGATGAGCTACATTCGGGAAAAAAGCAATGGCTTCCCCTATTGGCTCGAACGGATCACCCTTGCCCGCGCGGCGGATGTAAAAAGAGCTGGATAAAAGATTCTATTGTGCCTTTGTATAGAAGAGCACCTTGACTCTTGGAGGCTGCAAGATCACCATGCCTAGACCTCGAGCATGGACATCATCGGTAAAGGAAGAGACGATGCTCTTGATTCGGGCTTGGAGATCCCCATTTTCCATGTCTGCAACGGATCGTTCGACCTCTGTTTCCGAAAAGGCATAAACCCTCCCCACGGAAGCGGGTAGATGAGCCGGATTGTACTCAGCAGCCGCTAATTCTGAAGAAAAGGTGGGATAAGGCAAGAAAAAGCCCGTAAGCCGTTGAGGCGGGGCTATATCCCCTGCTTTCGCTATACTGATCTTCTCGGCTGTCTTGAATTCTGACGCTTGGGAAGGCCCCCTCCCTCCAGGAGGAAGAAAGCCAAAAAACGCAATCAACTCCTGATCGCTGGGAAGGGGATCTGCTTGCCCTAGACTTTTTTTAGAATAGAGGGTCTGCTGCGTATTCGGATCTGTAGGAATCAGGGAAATAGAAAAAATGAGCGGAGAAACGAAAGCTTTTTCAATCAGCTCGATGCGCGGCTGCCACTCTTGCCGCTCTGTAGCGTCGGCAAACTCTTTTTCATCTCTTTCATAAATGGGAATATTCACTTGCCCATGCACCAAAGCCCCTGTTATTGTTCTATCCGTTTTTCTAACGTACACTCCCTCTTCTTGCGGAATTTCGGTTTTCATTCTCATGGCATTTTGAACGCGCGCATTCACTTGATCAATCGCTGCAGCTGTGAGTTCCGTCTGGAGTTGGGAGGACTCCTCTTTAGACAAATCCAAATGAGAGGATAATCCTGTAGAAAATTGCTCCGCTCTATTGATTATTTCTGAGGAAGGAAGGAATGTCCTATTTCCCACGATGGAAACCTGCTTTAAAGCGATATTTGCCTGAACTGCCATCTTTTCTTCTCCTTTATAAAATATAAAAATATATTAAAAAATTATAATAAATGGATCTATGTTTGTCAATTAATTTTCACATTGTAAACTATTAAATTGAATCGACTTGTCGGTTTTCGTATTCTTCAAGGTAAGGCTAAAATGCGGATGGTAGTCTTTCAGGGGCACAAAAAGGACCCGATGGAGGGTGGCATAGGGAGGGATCGTCTCTTTTTTAATGCTCTTAGCAGCAAAATCCCGTCTCAGCTCGAGATGCGTGCGAAAAGTGCGGATGCTGTCGATGGTCCCAGGGATGAGGAAGGGCCAAAAGAGAAATCCGGCGATCTTATACGCGATCGCCCGCGGGATGGCGCTTTTTGTGACGCTCATGGCGACGTGTTTGGATTTTGCTAGCGGCAGAGTGACCTCCTCCGGAGATAGAGAGTAGGGGTGGGGAGTATTATTTTGAATCGTGATTTGGATCGGTTGGTAGCCCCGGCTGACTAGATCGCGATTGAGGTAGACTTTCGACTCATCGGACGTATAAGGCTTATAAGACACGTATACCCCCTCCTCGGCATATTCGAAGGGAGAGGTTTCTAAGAAGCTAAGATTTAAAGGGACCCTCTTATTGTTTCCCAGATAGAACGCAAGGGAAGCCAATGTTAAAACAACAAGAGCGCAAGAAAACAGTTTAATTTTCATAAATCCTCCGATTAATTATGAAGAGGATAATTAAACTCGATGTTTATTTCAATTTATTTAAGTTTTTAATAAACAAGAAAATGATAGGGCCGTCCTGCGTGGAAGCGGCCCTGTTTTAAAGATAGGATTATTTCTTTAGTTTAGCGACCTGCTCTGCGATACTCTCTTTCAGCTGGTCTCGAAGAATACCCGCTTCCGGCAGCAGGAGCAGCTTGTCTAATTCTGCCATGATATTTTCCACGAATTTATCTTCGCCGATTTTTTGTTCTCTAGCCAGGTTGACATATGCTTTCACAAAGCGATTTAAATTCTCTCGATAAGCTGGCAGAGTCGCAAACGTAAATTGATGTTTGCGCATGTCATCTTCCAATTGCTCGATATCCCTTCTGATTTTTCGTTGGGATTCTAGATTTTCTTCGACTTTTGTTCGTTCCGGGATTTTTCTATTATACAAATCATTTGTAGCATTAGATATAAGCATTTTATTATCTTTAACTTCTTTTAATGAAACAGAAAATTTACCTAACAATTCTACACTTCTATTTGCTTCTACAATAATTATTCTTGATTTACTCAAACAAGATTTAGATAAACTCGCAAATCTCTCATCTTCATCATCAAGAAAGTGTTTTTCACTAGAAATGGAATTAATAATTTTATTATAAATAAAGCTAATTTCACCATGATTTTCGCAAATAGATTTAATATACACAGAAAAAGACAAACTAATCTTTTTTATCTCAACATTTATAAAATCAACATAATTATTTATTTTTTCAACACCATCAACAGAATCATCAGACTCTAAACAAAGATATTTTATCTCTTCTATTTTAGAATCTATGTTTTTTATAAAATTTGATATTATCAATTCTCTTTCTTTCAAAAACTTTTCGCTTTCCAGATTTCTCAATTCTATCAACTTTTCTCTATAATCTTTTTGTGCATTTTTTAATTCATCACACTCTTTACGAACACAAGAAATGTTAATGCAAATTTTTTCAAGATCTTTTTCCACATCTTGATTTGAAAAAAACAATTTTAACTCATTTAAATTAGAAAACATATTTTCTAATTTATCTTTAACAGACAGGTGACTTAATTTAATATTCTTATTTAACTCGTCAATTAATTTCTTTTTGCTGTCAATATCTTTTGAAAAACAATCTATCTTTTCTTCGTTTTTACTTTTTAAAGCATTCAATTTTTCTTTTTTAGATTTTTTCAAACACTCATTTTCAATTCCTAATTGCTTTTCTATTTTACTAAAGCCTTTAGAAATATGGTCCATTTCGTAGCAGACATAGTAATATTCATTTTCATCTAGTTTTGTGATATTATTTTTTGCATTTTCAAATTCAGATTCGTTAACGAAAAGCCCATCTACAATCGACAAAATTTCATCTATATTCAGTTCCTCTTGAGAACTTATTGCAGCCTTTTCTTTTTTGTTTTTATCAGCTTCAACTGGATTTGAATCTTTTTCTTTTTTTACTTCTTTAAGTAATTTTCGCGGCACATCGAGCACCCGATTGACGAAACCAGCCAGCGAATCTTTTTTATCTTTTTTATTCTCAGACACGACGCTGCGAGGCCCTAGAGTCCCCTGCTGTTGCAAAGATTGGGTATTGTTGTATGGAGACGATCCTCCTGCACCTGAAGAAGTTCTTACTTGTTGAGCCATAAAACCATCCTTTTAAATATTTAATTTGTTATTTAATAATAATTATACTATAAAATTAATTAAAAATCAATAATATTTTTAATAATAAATATAAAAGCCTATTATAACTGAATGGTGATTGGATTACACGCGCTGGATTTAGTTATAACTATCTAAAAATAAAGCTATTAGGGAATAGAACCCTTGATCTCAAGGGAGCTGCTGATTGCGTTCTGGCATTAAAATAACCTATTGGCTAGATTGCAGTCTTTAGAGACTGTCCACAAACTAAGGGTTCGTCGATTTTCGGGATTATTTTGGCCGATTTTGCATTCTTTTTTGGGGGGTCATATACGCAAGTTGATATGACCCCCCAAAAAAGAATGCAAAATCGGGCTCAAAAGAACCCGAAAATCGACAGAACCTAAGTTTGTGGACAGTCTCTTAGATAGTAGGAAAAAATGATAGCGATGAGGAGCTAATGACAAAAGAAATTTATCGATTCAGCTGGGCGCCAAGCTGTCGATGGTTAACCTTCTTGGCACCGATACGATTGTGATCGGCAACCCTGATCCTGCTCCGCCTGCCACCATCACAGGAGGCTCCGGCACAGGAGGCGTATTTATCCGCCAGGGCACTGTCACCTTGCAAAACCTCAACTTCCAGGGCTGCGACGCTACCGGCGGCAGCGGGGGTGATGGAGGCGGCGGGGGGATGGGTTGCCGGAGGCGCCCTCTTCATCGATACAGCCAATGTGACCCTCCACAATGTCAACTTCAGCTGCTGCTCCGCCACAGCGGGACTCGGAAGCGGCCTAACCGGCTCTGGCGGCGGCGGCGGGAGCTATATCGGTTTTGGGAAATGGTACCGGAATAACGAACTCGAAGCCAAACTGGGGCTCAGTTTTTAATGTTAGAGACAGTTATCCTAGCGGACTATCCGCAGTGCTCGCGGATCCACCGCTTGAACAGCATAGAGGCCTTTATCAAGCGCGATGACGAATTGGGCTTCGGGTTGAGCGGCTCCAAGCTGCGCAAATACCTTTCGCTGATCCCTTCTCTGCGCGCAAAAGGGGCAAAGGAGGTCGTGGTGATCGGCTCCTCCTATTCCAATCATGTCTTAAGCTGCGCTCAGCTGCTCAAGGAAAACCGGATGCAGCCGACGCTGTTTCTATTGGGCGATCCTCCTGAAAAAATCACCGGCAATTTTTTATTCACCTCGCTGATCGTAGGCAAAGAGAAGATGCATTGGATCCCGCGCAGCGAGGGGCAGCGGATCGAAGAGCTGGCGGGCCTTTATGCGGAGAAAACGGGGGCCCTGGTTATTCCCAGAGGGGCTAGCTGTAAAGAGGCCCTCCCGGGCGCGTTGACGCTGCCGATCGATATTGTGCGCAATGAGAAGGAGTGGGGCATCGAATTCGAGCATATTTTTATCGATTCAGGAACGGGGATGATGGCGGCTAGCCTCATCCTGGCCTTTGCCTATTGTAAAAGAAAGACGAGGATCCATGCGGTGCAGATGGCGGGAAACCCTCAAGATTTCTACGAAAATCTGGCGGCTCGGCAAAAAGATTTTGAAGCGTTATGCAAAAAGGCGATTTCTTCCCCTTTGTGTTTCACCCTTCATGCCCCGCAAAACGCCGCTTCTTTTGGGTCTGTCAACGCTCAGGTGTTTCAGACGATCGGAGAGTATGCGCGCACAGAGGGCATCCTTTTAGATCCCATTTACAATGCCAAGCTCTTTCACGAGGGGGCCCGCATCCTGCGCAACGAAAGGTTAAAGGGAAATGTGCTCTTCATCCATTCGGGCGGAGGATTGGCTCTAAGCGGTTTTCTAGAAAATCTAGCCCAAGTTCACCCAATGTAGTTTTGGATTTTTAGCAGGTTTTTGATTCTGTACGACTTGCGGAAAATGGGGCTGGCTTGAGAATGCCGCCCCATTTTCCGCGAGTCGTACAGGGTCAAAAAAATGCAAAAAGCCAAAACTACATTGGGTGAACTTGGGCTAGCGCATAATCCTCCCCCTGCGTAACATGGGGGCATATGCACAAGAAAAAAAAATCCCCCTGGGTGGTCTTTGCCGCCATTCTTCTAGCGATTTTGATCGGAACGTGGACGGGCACGGATAAGGGAATATTCGGGGTCACATTTTACTCTATCTATGATCTGCTCGGAACGATCTTTCTCAATGCGCTTACCCTAATTGTCGTTCCCCTCGTCTCCTCTTCGATTATTACGGGCGTGGCGCGCATTGGGAACGACGAGGATTTCGGCCGTTTGGGCTTCAAGACGTTCAGCTTTTACATCGGCACCATCGTGATGGCCATCCTCATCGGCCTCATCTTTGTCAATCTCATCAAGCCCGGGTCTGTCGAAACGATTCCCGAACTCACCAAGCATGATCACGTGGAACAGCTCATGCAACATGAGCCTAGCGTTACCGAGGTTCTCTTGCAGATCGTCCCCTCCAATGTGCTGCACGCTTTTTCAGAGGGACAAATGTTGGGTTTGATCTTTTTCAGCCTGCTCTTTGGCTATGCCCTTTCCAAAATCGAAGCGCACCCCTCTTCCGTTGTATTCGGATTTTTCCAAGGGGTCTTCCAGGCGATGATCCAAATCACCCATCTGATCATGAAATTCCTCCCTTTGGGGGTATTTTGTTTAGTGGCCAAAACGTTTGCCGCAACGGGTCTGGAATCGCTCCGCGCTCTGGCCCTTTTTTTCATTACCGTTCTCTTAGCGCTCGGATTCTTTATGTTTGTGGCTCTCCCCTTCCTCTTGAAGGTGATCGGCAAATTCAATCCGCTCCATCATTTTCGCGCCATGGCTCCGGCTCTCATCACCGCCTTTTCGACGAGCTCTTCTTCCGCAACCTTGCCGATTACGATCGACTGCGTAGAGAAGCGCGCAGGGGTTTCTAATCGGATCTGCAGCTTGGTCATCCCGTTGGGAACATCGATGAACATGTCGGGGTCGGCCCTTTACGAGTGCGTCGCGGCGATCTTTGTCGCACAGGCCTACGGAGTGGAACTCTCCTTTGCCACGCAATTCGTCGTCGTTCTGCTCGCTCTGTTGACATCGATTGGCGTAGCGGGCATTCCCGCTGCAAGCCTCGTTTCGATCGTCATCATTCTAAAAGCGGTCGGTCTTCCCGCTGAGGGGATCGGTCTTTTTCTGGCTGTGGATCGGATCTTGGACATGTGTCGGACCACCGTCAACGTCTTTAGCGACAGCTGTTGTGCGGTCCTCGTCGCCAAATCGGAAGGGGAAAAAGAGATCCTGACTAAGAAGGTGTTTTCTCAGGATTGAAAACGCAGTCTCGAATGGTCTTTTGGATAAGGGGCAGCGATAATTCGTTACTTTCTAGGCGCTCTTTAAACCAAATCCGGTATTGTTCCACGGCCTGATTTGCCCACATTTCATCTCCATTCACGAGGATGCAATCCTTTTTCTGCGCTTCTGCCAAAAGCGGAGGGAATTTGCTTTTGCGGGTGATATCCATCACCACTGTTCCCGCTCGAAGATGAAGAGGATCGATCGGCAAGGGGTGAGGGGTGGTATTGATCAATACAGCGTAGTTTTCCTCGTCTAATTGCTCCAACTCCCCTCCCCTTCCCCCCATCTGCTCCGCCAATTCTTGAGCTTTGGAAAGCGTGCGGCCAAGGATCACGAGCTTCGCTCCTCTTTGCCGCGCTTCGTAAGCGATCGCCCTTGCCGCCCCTCCCGTCCCCAGCACAACGACTAGTTGGTCTTTGACTTTGTACTTGGCTTCAATGGCATCCAGAGCCCCTTTCCCATCGGTATTGTAGCCGATGAAGCGCTCTTTTGCGCGGACAAGGGTATTGACGGCTCCTATGGATTGGGCATAAGCATCGATCTGTTGTAGATGCGCACAGACAGACTCTTTGAGCGGCATGGTCACGCTAAGGCCTTGGAAAGGCAGAGGCTTAATCAGTTCAAAAAAAGCGGGGAGCTCCTCGATTTTTACAGGCATTTTGACATAGACGGCATTTAAACCGCAGGCGGAGAAGACCGCATTGTGCACGAGATGGCCGATGCTGTGTATCACGGGATCGCCGATCAGGCCGTAAAGGGCGGTCGAAGGGCCGAGACGGCGGCAATGGTAGGTGGATATTAGCTCAGAGAGGCTGAGCTGGCCCGGGGCTGTGTCTCCGGCATATGCGATCCAGCTGCCGACAACCGGGGCGAGGATCCTGGTGATCTGCCCCTCCTCCCCCATGCAAATGCCGATGATCCGCTTGCCTTGGCGCGCCTCTTTTTGGACGAAATGCAACATCCGCAGAGCATCTAGAGTAGAGGAGGCCCTCGCCGCAATCTTATAGGCATAGGCTGGGGGCATTTTTGCTAAAATCCCAGGCAGATCGGCCGGCGTTTTTTCAAAATCGTGATAGGAGCGGATGATCTTAGTCTCGCCTGCGGGGAAATCGATGGCGGTATCGTATTCGACATCGAGAAAAGAGGGGTTTAAGGCAAAGAGCTCCGCTAGGCGTTTTTTGCGCTCCTCTTCGCTGCCTGAAAAATGCCCTCCCTGGGATTTGCTCCTCAACGTAAGGATCACGGGGCGTTTCTCCCTCTTTAAGAAACCGGCTACATCGAAAGGGGGCAATAGATCTAAGCGCAGCTCGATCCCCTCCGCCTCGGCAGGCACTTGGCCCCATTCTTTCAGGGAAACAAATAACATAAATCTAGTCCTTGACAAAGAATTCCTGAATGGCTAGAATAACCTTTATAACTTTAAAAGCAAAGTGTATGGATACGCAAGATCGTTTACAGATTTGTCTCTGCTCTTCCCAAGCGCTTTGCCCTGCCTTTTTCTATTCTTTTTATTTTGGCGCTTAAGCGCCAACATACCCCCTGCCCTATCAGATCCATTTCGAAACAAAAAATAAAGAGAGTAGAAAACTATGTTGCTTACCTTGCATGCATCAGCAAAAGAAGCTGATATTGAAGAACTTAAGAAGAAACTCGCGCGCCATAAACTGGGGCACTGCATTTCTTCTACTGCCACACAGAAGGTTGTGGGCCTAGAGAGCAATCCGAGTACGGAGATTGTTCAAGAACTCAAGGCGGTGGAGTGCGTCGATCAAGCCATTCCCACGACAACGCCTTTTAAAATGGCCGGAAAAGCGCTTAAAACCAAATCGGTCATTAGCTTGGGCGATGTGCACATCGGGGGAGAAAAAGTGGTCCTGATGGCCGGTCCCTGCGCTATCGAGAGCGCCGAGCAGCTTCAAGCCATTGCCAGAGAAATGAAGAGATCGGGCGTTGCCGTGCTGCGAGGCTCGGCATTCAAACCGCGGACCTCTCCCTACAGCTTCCAAGGGATGGGCAGAGAGGGGCTGAAACTCCATCGGGAGATCCAAAAAGAGCACGGTCTTCTCATCGAAACGGAAGTGATGGATGTGCGCGATGTCGGGATGGTCTCCGAGCATGTCGACATCGTGCGGATCGGCGCGCGCAATATGCAAAATTTCGACCTATTAAAAGAAGTGGGCAAGTGCGGCAAACCCGTGATCTTAAAACGGGGAATCTCGGCGACTGTGGAAGAGTGGTTGATGAGCGCCGAATATCTGATGGCGCATGGGAATCACGAAGTGATTCTGTGCGAGCGGGGGATCCGCACGTTCGAGAGTTCGACGCGCAGCACCCTCGATCTAAGCAGCGTCGCCGTCGTTAAAACCCTTTCCCATTTACCGGTGATCGTTGATCCTAGCCATGCGGCGGGGAGAAAAGACATCATTCCGGCCCTTTCCAAAGCCGCTGTGGCGCTAGGAGCGGATGGGCTTCTCATTGAGGTGCACCACCGCCCGGAAAGCGCCAAATGCGATGGAAAGCAAGCCCTTCTTCCGAGTGAACTGGAGATATTGAGCAAAGAATTGCAATCGATCGCTCTTGCGGTCGGGAGGTCTTTATGAATCTGGAAAAACTCCGAGAGCAAATCGATGCGATCAATCGAGAACTGGTCGAGCTTTTTGGGAAACGTCTCGAGCTTGCAAAAGAGATCGCGCGGATCAAGAAACGGGAAAAGCTGCCCATTTTGGACGAGGCGAGGGAAAGGCGGCAATATGAAGCGCTGCGCAAGCTGGCTACAGAACGGGGCTTAAGTCCGATGATCATCGAAGAGATGTTCCGCCTTTTCATCGAGTACTCACGGCTGGAAATGGCCATCGCGATGGAGGAGGCTGGCAAATGAAGAGGATCGTCTATCAAGGGATTAAAGGATCGTTTAGCTATTTAACCGCTGTCAAACAGTGGGGAGAAGAACATCGGTTGACCGGCATGAACGGGTTCCGCGAGGTGTTTGAAGCGGTAGCTGAAGATCGGGCGGATTTGGCTCTCATTCCGATTGAAAATAGTTTAGCGGGTTCTATTTACGAGAACTATGATGGGCTTATCCGCTACGATCTCTCGATCATCGGAGAGGCGTACACGAAAATCGAGCATTGTCTGTTGGGCTATGGGGAAATAGCTTCTCTTAAAAAGGTGTTTTCCCATCCAAAGGCTTTAGAGCAATGCGGGGTTTTTCTGCGCGCTCATCCCTGGATCTCGCCCGTGCTGCACACGGACACAGCGGGAGCAGCTGCCGACGTGGCTAGATGGGGAGATCCGAGCTTGGGCGCCATCGCTAGCCGGGAATCTGCGGAACTGTACGGCTTGCAAGTCCTGCGCGCTAACGTGGAGGATGAACCGAATAATTATACGCGCTTTTTATTCGTCGCAAAGAGCCCTTCCACGGCCGCTCCAGCCAATAAGTGCTCTCTTAGTTTTACTCTGGAGCATACGCCCGGCAAATTAGCCGAAGTATTGGAACATCTCAGTAGGCAGGGCGCTAATTTGACAAAAATCGAATCACGCCCCTTGAAAACAAAGCCATTTGAATATGTCTTTTATTTAGATATCGAATTTACCGAACCTCCAAACTTAGACATCTTTTCTAATTACAAACTATTAGGTTTCTATGAAAAAGATCAAAATCATCGGATTAGGGCTGATGGGCGGCTCGATCGCTAAAGACTTGAAAAGCGAGGATGCGCTCGAAACGGAATTGATCATCCTCGCGGCTCCCCTGTCGGCCATCCCCTCTCTGGCAACGGAAATCCACGCGCAGTCTCAAAATAGACAAGAACCGCTCATTGTGATGGACATTGGCAGCGTCAAAAGCAAAATTGCAATGCATTTTGAGACATTATCGACCGATTTCGTGCAATTTGTCGCTACCCATCCGATGGCGGGTGCGGAAAAAGGGGGATATGAAAACAGCAGAGAGGGTTTATTTGCCGGAGCGCCCTGGGTGGTAACCCCTCATCGGAAAAATACGGAAGAAGCTCTAGATCTTGTCGAGGCGTTCATTCGGCGCCTCGGGGCCAATCCCTTGCGGATGGATGCCGACACACACGACTGGCGCGCCGCGCTTGTTTCCCATTTACCCTATATCGCTTCATTGTCTATTCTGGACTTTGTCGCCCAAACGGATCCCCAGAGTCTAGAAATGGCAGGACCAGGCTTTCGATCTATCGCGCGCCTGGCAGGCGATAACCCGCTTCTGCGTCAAGAAATCGCTTTGGAAAATGCGGCGATGATCAAGCGCGCTTTTAGTGAATGGCTAGACTTTTTAACCCAGCGAGGCTGCTCGTGAAAAATATCCTCCCCTCCCCTACCGTCGCGATCAATACGCTCGCCCTGCAAAAAAAACGCGCGGGAGAGCATATCTTTAACTTTGCCGCAGGCGATCCGATCCTTCCGAATCACGAAAGCATTGTGAAATCCGCTCTCCGGATCACGGAAAAACGCTATGTCCCCTATCCCCCCATTGCCGGCATCCCCGAGCTCCGCAAAGCGGCAGCGGATTGGGTCTCTTATCCCGTCGAACAGGCACTCGTGACCTGCGGAGGCAAGTACGCCCTATTTGCGGCCCTGCAAACGCTTTTAGAGCCCGACGACGAGGTGTTGATTCCAGCTCCCTACTGGCCTTCCTACCCCGAAATAGTGCGCCTATTTTCAGGCGTGCCGAAGATTGTTCCTGGCCAGTGGAAAATCACGCCGCAGGATTTGCAAGCGCATCTCACCGAGAAAACCAAAATCTTGATCTTCAATAACGCCTGCAATCCGACGGGCGTCCTCTATTCCCGCGAGGAAGTGCGCGAGATTTTAGCGTTTTCCAAGCGGGCGGGCTTAATGGTCCTTTCCGATGAAGTTTACAGCGGATTGGTTTACGAAGGAGAATTCGCGTCCTGCGGCGATTTTCCCGAATACCGAGACCTCGTGGTGATCATCCAAAGTTGTTCTAAAAATTTTGGCATGACGGGATGGCGAGTGGGTTTTGCATTTGGTCCAAAGCCTCTCATCGACGTGATGACCGCTTTGCAAGGGCAATGCACCACAGGGACTTGCTTTGTCAGCCAGTGGGCGGCATTCGGCGCTTTAGAACAAGCGAGCGCGGTGATCGCCTATGTCAAAGGCGCCATGCAGAGCCGCCGCGATCTGTTTGTCCAAACCTATAATCAACTATTTCCAGAAAAGCTGGCGAGCCCCCCTTCTAGCATCTATATCTGGGCGCCTATTGCCGAAAAGGATTCTGTCGCCTTCTGCAAGCGCGCTCTCCAGGAAGCCAATGTCGCGATCGTGCCGGGCATCGCCTTTGGCGCCGAGGGGTATGTGCGCTTTGCCTATTCGGAAGTCGAACAAGACATTGTCCACGGGCTGACGGCGTTAAGGAAAGTGTTGTGAACATCCTCGCCTCTGAAATCTTCATCGATGAGATGGAAAAGCTTCCCCCTTTTCTCGACCAGCTAGCCAGCCGCTTTGCCTTGATTACCGACTCTCAAGTGCTTGCTCTCTATGGAAAAAAGATCGAGGAATGGCTAAACAAGCGGAACATAAAGGTGCAGACGTTTTCCTTCCCGGCAGGCGAACAGGCTAAAACGCGCGAAACCAAACAAAAACTCGAAGATGAGCTGCTCGCTCATCAATTCGATAGGGAAAGCGGGATCATCGCCCTCGGCGGGGGCGTGGTCACCGATCTTGCCGGTTTTGTCGCGGCAACCTATTTACGCGGCATTCCTTACATATCTATGCCGACCACCTTGCTCGGGATGGTCGATGCGGGCATCGGCGGAAAAACAGGGGTGAATACTCCCGCAGGCAAAAATCTGATCGGCGCTCTTTATCCGCCTCAAGCGGTTTTCATTCAACCCGACATGCTCTCTTCTCTCTCTGAAAAAGAGATGCAAAACGGGCTGGCAGAGGTGATCAAATACGGCCTGATCGCTTCTGAAACCCTCTTCGATCTGTTGGAAAACCAAGAGGAGTTCACGCAGCCTGTTCTCTTTCAACTCATCTACCACAGCTTGGCGGTAAAGAAAAAAGTAGTCGAAGCGGATCCGACCGAAAAGGGGCTGCGCCGGATTCTGAACTTCGGCCATACGATCGGACACGCGATCGAGACCCTGGAAAACTACCAGATCAGCCATGGGGCGGCTGTCGCCATCGGGATGAGAATCGAAAGCGCGCTGAGTCTGCGCCTCGGCCACTTAAAAAAAGGGGGCTTTGAGCGGATTGAACGGATATTAAAAAAATACCGCTACCCCCTTTATCTTCCTAAACTGGCCACGCCGGAAAAACTGGTGCAAGCGATGGCGCGAGATAAAAAAGCGAGCTCGGGCGCTCCCCGTTTTGTCCTTTTAAAAACCATCGGCGAACCCCTTAGCTTTGATGGGCACTACTGCACAACCATTGATGAGAAACTCCTTTATGAAATCCTTTCGCATTACACCCTCCGCGCTTAAAGGGATAATCACCCCTCCCCCCTCGAAATCGCACACGCTGCGCGCCATTCTCTTTGGAATGATGGGAAAGGGCAAAACGATCGTCCGCAATTTTTTAGATTCGCCGGATACGGAAGCGATGATCGCCGCCGTTAGCTCTCTGGGAGCGCAAGTGGCGGTTTCCTCCGATTCTCTCGACATCGAAGGGGTTGCCGGCCATGTACAACCCGCTGAAAATGTGATCGATGCGGGCAACTCGGGCCAGGTGCTCCGCTTCATCGGTGCGCTTGCCGCCCTTTCCCCCGCTTATACCGTGATCACCGGCGACCTTTCGATCCGCCACAACCGCCCCATCCAGCCTCTCCTCGATGGCCTGCAGCAACTGGGCGCTTTTGCCGCCTCGACCCGGCTCGACGGTTACGCCCCGATGATCCTTAAAGGTCCCCTCAAACCTGGGAAAACCACCCTCGATGGAGAAGATTCACAGCCCGTTTCCGCTCTTTTAATCGCGGCCTCATTTTTGCCGGGCCCTTCCGAAATTACAGTCGTTAACCCCGGAGAAAAACCGTGGATCGATTTGACTTTAAGCTGGATGCAGCGCCTGAGTTTACAGGTAAAGAACGACAACTATGAGCACTACACGGTAGGAGGAAAAGGGGCTTATCAAGGCTTTGAAGTCGACATCCCCACCGATTTTAGCTCCGCCGCCTATCCGATCGCCGCGGCGCTCGTGACCGATTCGGAGCTGACCCTGCGCCATATCGACATGCAGGATGTGCAAGGAGACAAAAAGCTGATCGATGTGTTGATCCAAATGGGCGCACGGATCGAGATCGATCCTGCTAAAAAAACGCTGACCGTTAAAAAAGGCCCGCCTCTAAAAGGGATCCGAGTCGATATTAACGACTTCATCGATGCGATCACCATTTTAGCTGTGATCGGCTGCTTTGCCGAAGGCACGACGGAAATCACCAATGCCGCGATCGCCCGCAAAAAGGAATCGGATCGGATCCGCGCCATCGCTACAGAGCTCGCAAAAATGGGAGCCCGCATCCAAGAAACCCCGGACGGTCTCATCGTCCACCGCTCATCCTTAAAAGGAACTCATCTGCAGAGCTACCATGACCATAGGCTAGTCCTCTCCCTTTCTGTCGCTGCGCTAGGAGCCGCAGGAGCCTCGCAAATCGACGAGATCGCCTGCATCGCCAAGACTTACCCCCGCTTTGCCGCCGATTTTCAAGCGATCGGAGCTGCAATAGAGGAAATAGGATGAATATTATTCTCTTTGGATTCAAACGGTGCGGCAAGACCTATTTTGGCAAGCTCCTCGCTCAGAGACTTGGCCGCCCTTTCATCGACACGGACCAGATCATCGAGCAGCTCGACGGCGAAAACCGCAGTTGCCGGCAAATCGCGCAACAACTAGGAGAGAATGCCTTTCGCGAGCGAGAAAAAGAGGCGATCGCCTCCCTGCAAGGAACCGAAGGCTCCATCATCTCCATCGGCGGCGGGGCGATCCTCGATCGGATCAACGCGCAATCTCTCGAACGATTGGGGAAGCTCGTTTATCTCCGCATCGATAAAAAGACGGTGAAAGAACGCCTTTTAAGCGGCGAGCTCCCCTCTTACCTCGATCCTCTCGATCCCGAGGGCTCCTTCGAAAAGATGTATCTGGCGCGCAAAGCCATTTATGAAAAGATCCCCTCTCTTCAGATCGACATGGAAGGCAAGAGCGAACAGGAAGTTCTCGAATTGATCATTCAAGGAGTGAAAAATGGGCAGTAATTCGTTTGGCGTGATTTTTAGGATCACCACGTGGGGAGAATCGCATGGCAAAGCGATCGGCGTTGTCATCGATGGATGCCCGGCAGGGCTAGATCTTTCCGAGGAGGATATCAACGCAGATCTTCAGCTAAGGCTGCCTGGGAAAACCCCCTATACATCTCCTCGGACCGAAAAAGACGAGGCCCAGATCCTATCCGGTCTTTTTGAAGGGAAAACGACGGGGGCTCCGATTTGCATCCTCATCTACAACCGCGATGCAGACTCGAGCAAATATGAACCGATCAAACACCTCCTACGGCCTGGCCATGCCAATTTCACCTACCTCGAAAAATATGGCATTTTCGATTACCGCGGCGGAGGGAGATCCTCCGCACGGGAAACGGCCTGCAGAGTCGCTGCGGGCGCGGTTGCCAAAAAACTCCTCTCCCTCTCCGGCATTTCCATCGCCGCCTACATCTGCGCCATCGGCGGCATTGCCATCTCCAATACCGGCTCGACCGATGCTAAAACCCTCCGCGCGGCGGCCTTGCAAAACCCTTTGTTCTGTCCCGATCCCTCGGCGGCAGATCAGATGATGCGGCTCATCGAACAGGTCAAGCAAGAGGGAGATTCCTTAGGAGGAATCATCGAAACGGTTGCGACCGATCTTCCCATTGGCCTCGGCGATCCCGTTTACGAAAAGTTAGAAGCCAACCTCGGCAAGGCCATGCTCTCTCTTCCCGCTACCAAGGGGATCGAATTTGGCTCCGGTTTTCAGTCTGCGCGCATGAGAGGCTCGGAACATAACGACAGCTTTACCGTAGACGACAAAAAACGCGTGAGCACCGAGACCAACCATGCCGGAGGCCTTCTCGGCGGGATCAGCACCGGCATGCCCCTTCTCTTCCGCGTGGCTTTCAAACCCACCTCGAGCATTAAGAAAATCCAACACACCGTCACCGTTTCCGGAGAGAAGAGCGATTTTGCCCTGCCGGAAGGCTCGCGCCACGACCCGTGCGTCGCGATCCGCGCCGTGCCCATCGTCGAGGCAATGACCGCGCTCGTCCTCGCCGACGCCCTGCTCCTCAACCGCTCCGCACGCCTTTAAACTGCATAGGATCAACGCCAAGACGCAAAGTTGCAAGGACGCAAAGATTTTATTTTCAATTTTCTCTGCGTCTTTGTAGCCATACTTTTACCCATAAGCTCCCCACAATTTCAAGTTTATTGCATAGAGCAAGGAACATGATAGGTAGGATAAGCATGATACACATGATGGGAAAAGAAGAGGCAGCAGAAGCGGCACGCCGCTTTGCGGCCATTTTTTTATCATGCATATCATGCTTATCCTCCCTATCATGTTCATTGCCTTAAGCAGCAATCTGGATATCAATGACTTATGCTAAGTTTACAGTCTTTAAATATCTGTCACGAGGTGTTAACGGGTGGTGATGAAAATTTTGCCGTCGTTATCCACGAGGACGGAGTTTTCCGCTTGAGCCACCATCCCGTGCGCCTCTTCGATGAGCGGAGCGTATCCTGCGATGACGCCCATTTTGACGAGCTCTGTCAGACCGATTTTAACTCCTAATAGAGGCATTTCCCCGCCGATGAGATCATGGATCGCAAAAGGGAGCCCCTTAAAAGACTCGATCTTCTCTAGAAGAGCGCGCACCCGTTCAGGGGGGGATGGACAGTCGGCTATTTGGGAAAAAATAGTCGGATTTCCCGCATCATAAATCATCCCCTTCCCATTTGTCGCAAAAGGTTCGATCGCAAACGTCATGCCCGGTTTGATCACCGCAGTAGACTTGTTGTCATAATTGGGAACCGTCGGAGGCGTGTGAACTTGATACAGTCCAAGGCCATGTCCCGAGAGGTTTTTGATCGGCTTAAGGCCGTACGATCCGATCGTTTCCTCGATGATTTTGCCGATGGCGCGCAGGGGCTGGCCCACTTTAATGCTCTTTTCAGCAGCCAAGAGAGCGGCTTCGGCGGCATCGATGAGCGCCTGGTATTTTCCCGATAGATCAACAGTAACCGCACAATCGCCGATGGCTCCCTGATAGCAAACGCCGATATCGAGTTTGACGATCTCATCCGCAAACAAGATATCCCTGCCCGGCTGCGGCAAAAAATGAGCGGCGACATCGTTGAGGGCGATCTGGGGAGGAAATGCAGCGCAAGCGCCCAGCTCTTCGATTTTCCGATGGACATTTGCAATCACACCATTGTAAGAAGCTCCTTTCACAATCAACGATTTTCCAAAAGCGCGCACCTGTTTTGCCAGAGCCCCCGCATGAAGAAAATCCTGTTTGTACTTTTCACTCAACTTCATGAATCTACCTCAACATTCCGTATTTCCCCGCCGGAGGCCTCAAACCCGCGCAGCTTGCGCCGCCCCTGAGAACTCACCGCCCGATCGATGACGATCAGCTGATCTAAGTTGTCCCATTCATCAGTCAGCAACGCTTCGGGGATGATCCTAAAGGGTTCTTTGAGTTCCTGGAAAAGTTGGTCTAGAAGGGAGAGAACATCAGGTGTGCATAACGGATCGGGAGGAAGGCAAACGCCTATCTTTGCATCCGCTGAGCGGGGATCCGGCTCGAGCCGCTCCCCTTCCCACAGGAAGCCGCTCAGAGGGATCTGAGAGCCCTTCACACCAAGGCAAAGATGGGAAAAACGCTCTTTCGATAAGAGTTGCGCCGTGTAAGCGGGACTGCTCTCCTCTGCGACATCTAAAAGGCAGAAAGGCGCAAGGGCATCGGGCAGATAGGAGGCGAGGCGGTGGAGATACTCTGCAAAGACTTGCGCACAAAAGAGCCTTTTATTTTCTCCTCCCCCCTCGTTGAAGTGATCGATCAGTTCACCCGACCACACCAACCGCGCTGCAAAATCGATCTTGCCGCGATAAAAGCTCAACCCGAACAGACGATCTTTACACTCTTCCCAGAATAACTTTAAAAACTGTTCAATGGCGAGGGTATAAGAGAGGAAATGCGCAGGATCATCTAAGAAAAGCGGCCCGCTTGCAAACCCTAAATCGAGTTCAAAAAATAGCAGATCTCCTCTTCCAAGAGCCTCCCTGGCATATTCTCGATGCTCGCGCCAGTCCAAATCAGCGCAGAGATGCGCGGGAAGAGAAAAGGTTGACAGGGCTCCTCTGCGCGGGGGCGGGTTTGTTATTTCTTTGTTCATGATTTCACATTCTCAAAATGCAGATAGCGGATGAGGCGCCCCTTTTCACGCCAAAGCTGGTTGAAAAACGAATTGCCATAGTCTGGCCACTCTGTGACGTAATAGGGATAGGGAAACAAAGACCGCCAGGCGCCCTGTTGCAGCATCTGCCGGCTCATCTGTTCGCAATAGGGTTCATCATCGCTGACGAGCGTCGCTGTGCCGCCGGCCTGGATCGCGCGGGCGAGTTCTTGGATGAAGGGAGTCTGCAAGAGGCGATGCTTGGCATGTTTGGTTTTAGGCCACGGATCGGGAAAATTGATATAAACAGCCTGAGCGGCGTTATCTGGGAGATAGTGCCTGACAAATGTGGCCGCCTCCCCGCAGACGATGAGCAAATTTGAAAGCTGATGATTTTTCATCTTAGACCAGATTTTGCGCACTCTTTCAAATTGGATCTCGACCGCCACCCAATTACTCTCAGGATGAGCCTTGGCCTTTTCGATGATCCAGTGCCCATGGCCGCTGCAGAATTCGACAAAGACCTCGCGCGGGTTGCCGAATAGGCTCACATCTTCCCATCCCGGGAAAGTCCACTCTTCATGCCGCTGATAATATGTAGGCACAAATAATACCCGATCGAAAAGCAAGGGACGTCGGTCTTCCCAAGAAAATGGACATTTCAGATGCTTCGGTTGCATGGGAAGATTTTAACCTGCCTTACAAGTTATTGTCATCTCTCTCAAGTTTAAGAGACTGTCGTTAAATTAATTTGCATATAAGAGACCTCGTTGGTAAAGTCAAAAGTTGGTAGATCTATAAAAATGTGAGGAATCATGCGGACGATGAAACGAAGTCAGATCCTATTTTTAACCGTTGCAATAGGCGCATTATCCGCCATCCAGGCGGAGCAGGATAATACCGAGTCGGTCCTCCAAGAGGAATTCTCCTATTTAGATGCGGAATTGGCTCAAGAAAGGGACACCTCGTTTCCTTCAGACGCCGCTTCTAAACCGCAAAGAGAAGACTCCCAGGCACTCATCGAACCCTCTCTCTCTGACGTTCCCTCATTGATCGATGCCGAAGAAAAGTTCTTGACGGAGCAAGATTTTCAAATCCCGATCGAAAATGCGCCGTTGGCAGAAGCAGCGGATGAGCCCTTATTCATCGACTCCTTTGCAGCTAAATCTCTCACCGCCTTCGCTGAACAAACTTCCCCCGCAGAAAAAACAGCCCCTGCAGACCTAGCCCCTCGTTTAGAAAAGCCATCTGTTTCCCAACCCAGTTCATGGGTTACATTTAACATCGATTTCCGGCAAGTGTTTGCAGGAGCTCCTGTGATCTATATGATCCTCTTCCTCCTTTCGATCACCGCTTTTTTCATCTGGTTTTACAGCTTAAGACGCTTGAACCAGGCCACGCAGCAAACAGCAAATATCCTTAAACTCCTTCGCAATCAGTTGAACGGCAATCATTACGAAGAAGCGCGTTCTCTGTGCGAACGGCATGACGATCACTTTCTTTGTAAAATGATCGGAGCCGGCATCAACTCGCGCAGGCATGGACCTTCCATGATGACAGAAGCCATGAAAGCAGAAGGGAAGCGAGCTACCGTCGCCTTTTGGCAAAAATTAGGATTGCTCAACGACATCGCCGTGATTGCTCCGATGATCGGCCTTTTAGGAACCGTGTTAGGGATGTTTTACGCCTTTTATGATCTCAACCGTTCGATGGAGAGTTTGGCAACCCTCTTCGATGGTTTAGGCATTTCGGTGGGAACGACCGTCGCAGGAATGTTCGTAGCCATCTTCTCGCTGGTTTTGCATGCCCTTGCAAAATACCGCCTCGTGAGGCTGATTACCCAAGTGGAAAACGAGGCGCAAAATCTCGCTAACCTGATCGATTGCAAAGCACCCATGACTCAAGAAAACCTATGAATATCATCCCCGAAGAAGAGTTAAGACGCCAGCAGGGAATCAATCTAGCTCCGATGGTCGATTTCTTATTTTTGGTCGTCGCGATGTTTGCGACATTGCTCATTGCTAGAGCCGCCCTCTACAACACGGATGTCGATCTAGTCCAAATCAAATCGGCAAAGCCGGACTCTAAAATTCCCCCTTTTAGCCACTCGTATCAGATCGTGCTCAGCATCTTAGAAAGCGGGCAATATAAATGGATCAGCGAATTCAACGAGTATCTCATGGAAGGCACGCCCGCCATTCAACAAGAACTGTTGAAACAACAACAGGACGGCCTGATTCCTAAAGAAAAAACCCGCACTAAAATCCTCTTAAAGATCGATCGCAATGCAAAATGGGAATCGGTTGCCGAGCTGATCTTCGCCGTGCGCGAGGTAGGCTTTCAAATCTATCCGATTTACGAAACGGCCGATGAAAGAATCTCTTCTTACCATCCTTAGGAGCAGTTCGACTTCTCAAACTGAATTTAGAAGAGCTGCAGGCAAGCTGGCCGAGCTGATCGCTGCGGAAGTCGCTTCCGGCATAACCCAGGAAGAGATCCTAGTTCAAACTCCCCTGTCCAGCGCAAAAGGATCCAAATTCACCCACAAAGTCGTGCTTGTGCCCATCTTGAGAGCGGGCATCGCCCTTTTGCCGGCTTTTATGCGGTTTTTCGACGAGGCGCAAGTGGGGTTTTTCGGGATTAGACGGGATAAACAAACCGCGATTGCGGAACAGTACTACGAAAATATCCCCTCCATTTCGCCCAACACGCTCGTGCTCCTTCTCGACCCGATGATCGCGACGGCCGGCAGTTCCCTGATAGCTCTTGAAAGCCTTCAAGAGAAAGGGGTTCCTCTGGAGCATACCATGCTCATCGGCTTGATTGCGGCTGCGGAAGGGCTTGCCATCATCAAAAAAAAATTCCCCGCTGTTCAAGTAAAAGTGGTGGCTGTGGATGAAAAATTAAATGCCCAGAAACTCATCATTCCTGGGCTGGGCGACTTTGGCGACCGCTACTTTGGGACTAATTATTAGCCGCTTCTTCTTTCTTCTTTGGTAATTCCCTTGGATAGAGATCCATTCTCGGCTTGCCGCTATACGGATTAGTTACCGTAGAAGGCTGCTCTTTTTGCCATTGAATGAACGGGCCGGAGTGGTAAGCAACTGCTGTGCTATCTTTGAAAATGTCGGTCCAGTTGCGGATAATGGTAGAGAAGGATTTAATGGTAGGGGTTTCTGTTCCCAGTTCATCCTCTGTTCTCCCTTTCTCAAGCGGTCCGGACATCTTGGCTCCGCCTACAGCTAATGCGACGCAGTTCTCAAAGATCGTGACAATCTTCCTAGGAATGTAAGTGATGACGGTGACGATAAAGTCGATCGCTTTTTTGATCCAGTTAGGCGTCATATTGACAATCCACTGCCAAGCGCTCGTGAGCGCCTCTTTGACTTTCAGGATCATGCTCTTGAGCGCAGGGCCAATGAGAGGCACGTTTTTACCGATCGCGTCAGCCACCTGCTCGACGGTAGGAAAAGAACGCGCTATGATTCCCGTCAGCGTGGTGCGCACCTCTGGCATCTGATAACCTGTTTCCTGAAACACTTCGCCCACAAGAGCCGTGCAATTCTGTTCTTTAAAATTAAAACGGATCTGGTTCTGATTAAAGGCGCTGATTTTCTCGAGGATTTTCTGAGCGCGCGCGCTGGTTGTGGGGATACTGGTCGTAATCCGCCCATGGTGCTCGCGGAACTCTTCATAGTCAGCCATTGCGATCCTCGTGTCCGCTGTGGTTGCCAAAGAAGTCGAGATCATCGCTTTGCCGGGAAGGATGTGCTCCGCTTGCTCCGGCGTCATCTCAAAACCGAACGAATAAACATGGCGATCCGCTGTGATCAAGCGCACGCCGATGTGGATGGGCAGCTCGTTTTTCCCGTTTTCGAAGATAGGCATCTCAGGATACAGATACCAGCGAGGCGAGGTGAAAAATTGGACGATGCAATCTTTTTCGGTGCCGGCATCTAGTTCAGGATGGGTCTCATAAAATTTCGCAGCCTGAGCACGCACGATTCGATACTCTTCTTGAGAGAGTTGATGGACAGGATAGGCATTTGGATACTCAAAACGATCGGCCCGGGTAAATCCTCTTGGAGAGATATAGGTCCACACCAGTTCATGATCATTTCGGCGAGAGATCACTTTCCCCTGCTTTTCATCATACTCAAAATAATCGCGAAGGATCTCCCAACGTGTCCAGTTGCCATCAACCTTTAATTGAGGATGGCCATCTGCATCGAACCGAATCGTTTCCTGAGCCTCCGGATTCATCGCCGCCTCTTTAAAACCGACGATCGCGTAAGCAAGTTTGGTTTTTAACAGAAAGCGGGCGCAATCGGCATCCGTCTCCAGGACCTCTTTAGGCAGACCCAGGTCTAACCATTTTTTTTCTATAGCGGCATCGCTGTCTCTTCCTTGAACGCTTTCCTGTCCGAATTCATCGGGATGAGCTCTGACTAAGTTCTCAGCGGGGCTAAGAAGTTGCTCTCTCAACCCTGTGATTCTTTGCGAAATCGCGGCGCTGACCTGGCCGCCCACTCTCGCGGCAAGGGTGGCGCCCTCGCGCAAATGCTCATTGATGATAGAGATCTGTCTGGCTAAAACCGGATAAAGCGTTTTTGAGCCTCCCGCGAGTTCTCTAGCGAGAATGCGTTCATCTCCATCTATTTTTTGAAACCAATTATTTACTGTGACTTGTGGTACACCGCTCATGTGGAAAACCCCTTATGTTAATTCTGAAATAAATCTTAACAAACTCTTCTGTAAAAGACAACTCTTAAATAAATACTAATGACAGTCTCTTATAAAAAAAGTTTTACTCCCCTGTTTTTTTTGCCATTTGTAGACGTTGAGCGTGAGATCATAGGACATCTTCTCAGGGTTTAAGACATCAAAAAGATTGCTAAATAGCGCACGCACTCTCCGCTCCGCTTCCCTTTCGCTGCCCCCGTCGGGAATGGCGCGCGCCTTCCATGCGCCAAAGAGACTAAAGATCGGGGCTAATAGAACCGAATGGAGCCCTTTCAATATCCAAGTGAAAAAGTCAACGACGCATTTAGGGAGAATTTGAATGAAAAAAGTCCCAATGGCATCTAGGATCCGCCGGATGCAGCGCGGCACAAGAAAGCGGTACCAAAGGGTCGTCATGTGCACGCTGGTGGAAATATCGGCAATGTCCGCTTCCCGCAAGATCTCAGCCGTCATTTTTGCACAATTTTGGGTCACGATGTTAAAGGGGGCCCCCGATTCGCTATATTTGCGCACAAGCTCCATGACTTTCAACGCTTTGGCATCGGAAATATCCTCCGTCGTCACGCACATGTTCTGCGGAGAAAATTCAAAGTGATCGGTATTTTCGAACATCCCGTTGAACGACTCGAGAGTGCGGAAGATGTTGAACTGATCCCAAGTGATATCCATTGCCCAGCCAAAACTATAAACCCCGCCGGGGATGAAATGAGGATGGTCGAATCCCTCCCGGAAAATCACGCGGAAGAAGGTGTGGCGCGTGCCTTTCATCACCCGATCTGTAATGTTCTGTTTTTCAGGAGATTCATGCGTCGTGACAATTTGGATTTGGCAGCTAGGAGGGGGCTTATCTAGAATTTTGAAATGGCGGGGAACGGCGACTTTTTTACGATCCCACTCGATTAATCCCGTTTCGTAATAATCCCAAAAGACCCGTTCCGTTTTTTGATTGAGGGAAACAAGGCGCCCGCTGGCAGGGTCTATGGAAATTTTTTTGCGGATCTCCGACCAAGGGCGATACGCCCCCTCGATCATCAGAGTCCCCTCCTTCCCATTAAAGCCTACGGTATGCCCGTAATCGGAGTAGCTGATGTGCCGGTGTAAATGCGTAGCAAACACCAAATCGACGAGATCCGGACAGGAGAAAAAAGCCTCTCTCGAATACCCTTGTTTGTCTACCCACTTTGCATACAGCTCGGGATTGTGGCTGCGGCATAGCGTCTGGAGCATCCGCTGGGTGAGCTGCGGATCAAAGACTCCGATCCGAGTGCGGATTCCCAAGATATATCTTTCTAATTCGGCGATGTCGCTCGGCGGAATCACATTCCACTTTCTCTGTCCCAAACGCCCTTCGATGTGTTGATCGGCTAAATCTAAAAAAGCGGCTATCTGCTTGTTCGGCAGTTCCTCGCGCTCCGCTACAAGGGCTTTGATGTGTGTTAAGAAGTAGGCGGTCACGGCTTGGTCTTCCGCATAGGCATAGCCCGGAATCACATCTCGGTAAAACGCATTCCAGCCATCCCTTTGCGCCAGCTGGTTTTCGCGCACTTGCAAACGGGAACCATGAATAAAATTTTTGATTGCTTCGACGCCCATATTCTATCGAACTCTCATTCTTTTTTGGGAATAAGTATAATGAAACTAAAGAATAAAGTCAGCAGTCAAAGTTTTTGTTATATACTATTTTTTATCCACTGTACAAAACTCGATTTGTTTGATAGAATAGCCCTCATAAAGTTGCGCATTTCATTTTTTATTTGCGAAAAAGGAGTTTTTTTATGGCCTCTACCTCCCGGGTGACCTCTCCCTCGCCCCATGCTGGTACCTTTCCCGTTCTGCCCGATCTCAGCGTAGATGACCCGAAAGGCTATGAAAAACTTCCTCAATCCAGCCCCGTGAGCGGCCATTTCGCAAAAACAGTGAACAGCTTAGAAATCGAATCTTTCATCGCCCCGAAGGATGCGATCCTTTTAAAAAACAATGCGCACGACCTCCCTTTTATCATTGGAATTGCAAGGCGGATCTTAAATGAGCTAAACGATCAGGGGATCGTTGGCGCCAGCTGCTACCATTTCCTCAATCAACGGCTCGATCAAAAATTCCCCGAGGAAGTGTTTGATTATCTCCGCGCCATCGCGCTCTATAAAAAAGGGGCGGAAAATGCCTTTGGCGTCGATTGGGTTCCTTTGCCGATCCTCGACTATTCCAAAAAAGTGATCCAGCTGGGGCTGCCCCGACTGAAGAACGAAATCGCGAACCTGCAAGAATTTTTAAGCATCCAGTATTTAAAAGCCTGGCTCGACAACACACACCGCAACTGCCCAGGGCAAATCCACGGTCCGCTAATCCTGGCTATCCAAGCATTGCATGCGCGCGATCAAGTTCAATTCAAAACGCATTTTCTCGCGTATTTAGAAGCGGTCCAAAAGCATCAACCCCTTTCCGAAATAGAAAAACTCAGCGCCGCTGAGCTCTCAGAAGCTCTTAAAGGGCGAGACCATGGCAATATCTTTACCCATCTTTACCATCTTCTGCGCACAGAGGAATTTTATCGCAATTGCACAGCCCGCGTCCGAGAACTCAAGGAGCATTTGAGCGGACTGCGCCCCGGCGAGATTGCCCTCTTCGCTCAAAAATGCACGCGCGCTTTCAACGGCTGCGCCCATCTGCTCGCCGACCATAGAAATCTCCCGTGCGCTTCGATGACCAAATTCGCCCTCTACGCCGGAAGAATGCGCAAAGAATGGCTCGAGATCAACTCGCTTTTTCACCGCGCCACGGGCGATCCCCATCATTTTTGCAATTGCCATGCCGAAAACCCGGCAAAGGAAACCAATACTCTCAGCTGGCCCTCCATTTCAAAGCGTCTCCTCAAAGACACGGGATCGAAATTCAGAGAACCCCATCGCTCGGAGATCCCTCGCACGTCCGGCGGCGCCCCGTTAGATCGGGAAACCCGTTTGAACAATGGCAACATCTCCGTCGCTATCAGCGGCTGCGCCTGGGGAGGCGGGCACAAAGAAGCGGCCAAAGCGACCTTGGAGTACTGCCGAGGCGCCGGATTCCACCCCTTTACCATCGACCTTGCCGATGATGTTTTGCTCTCCGAGGATGCCATCCACCAATACGTCGGCTGGATCAATGACCAATGGACGACAGGAAGCGTCTATAACGGACTCCTCAAAGAAAAAGCGTATGCCCTGATCAATTTCCTCCGGAGCGCCTCCACCCCTAGTACGCCTGATGCGGAAGCGGTGAAAAGACAGCTCATCTTAGTCTTGCAGAGACTCTTGATGATCAACCCAGACATCCTCATCTCTACTTACTCGATCCATGACAGACCCCTCATCGCCGCCGCTAAGATACTGGGGATCCCCTTCCTCTACCTGTGCACAGATGCCGACACCCGCGTGGACACGCATGAAGAGGCTCCCGGTTATAAACACTTCAAGGCCGGCATCTTCTTCGATGAACAGAAAATGAAAGACTTCATGTTGACAGAGAAAACAGCGACCCGAGAGCAGATCGTGCCCGTAGGACCGATCGTCAAGCGGGAATTCATGGATTCAAGAAATTTCAACGAAATCCTGAAATTGAAAGAAAAATGGGGATTTTCTCCAGATAAAAAAGTCGTTGTGATCTCATCCGGCAGCAATGGGGCATACGTTCCCTATGCCGATCGGATTGCCGATAAATACCACGGCAAGACCTTTAAAGAGATCCCCGTTCATCTCGTCGTCATTTGCGGCGAGGGCAACGACGAATACATCACCCACATCAAGCGCGATATCATGCCCAACACGAATATGCCGATCCGAGTGGTCGATCGAGTGAGCGGCTCCGACATGGAAGAGTTGCTAGCTATGGCCTCCTACGGCGGCTGTGTGATCAATAAAGCGGGAGGGATTACGCTTGCAGAAACCTCTAAGCACGGCACCCGTATCCTTGTCGACAACGTCCATCCCGGCCTTTTTGAAGGAGGCTTTATCCACTTTGTGGTGACCATCATCGAATGGATCTTGCGCCTATTCGGCTTCGAGAGCCAATCCCCCTGGGAAAAAACCAATGCTGAATTTATCGTCAACCATGGCCTAGGAGAGGTGATCAACACCCTCGACGATTTCGAACAGAAGTTCGATCGGATCCTCCAGCATAACGCGCCGCATCAGATGGACCTGCCTGTACACAACTACCGCGAGAAGATCTACGAGCTGATCAAGAACATGCTCAAAGACGCCGCTCGCGATCCACATGTGCAGCAAACCAAAGCAACCCTCGACACAATCTAATAGAACTGCCCCTAACTAGTACCCCAAACGCAAAAGTTTGGGGTACTAGCTTGACGAAAAGCGGTAGAGGCCATAAACTCATCCCCGTGCCCAGGTGGTGAAATTGGTAGACACGCCAGATTTAGGTTCTGGTGCCGCAAGGTATGTAGGTTCGAGTCCTATCCTGGGCAACATCTCTCTCCAAAGACATTTTCAGAATCGGATATTGACAATTTCTTAAAAAAATATCATTATAGCCTCTTGAAAAACACCATTGATTGTCGACGGTTTAACGTTTGTAAAATGGAGAGAATATGAGTATTTATGTAGGTGGGAGACCTGTTGGGAGTATATCCCAAGGTTTAGTCTATAATCTTCAAGGAGGGATGGTAGGGCACGTATCAGGGATCGGTCAAGTCTGTAATCTTCAAGGACGGGTTGTAGGGAGCGTATCAGGGATCGGTCAAGTCTGTAATCTTCAAGGACAGGTTGTAGGGAGCGTATCAGGGCTCGGTCAAGTCTGTAATCTTCAAGGACAGACTGTAGGGGCAGCACCTAATATTGCAGGTGGAGCAGCGTTGCTTCTTCTTCTCGATAAAAAAGTTTAGCGATCATCTATGCGCCATTATCAATAGAGGCCATAAACTTGTCCCAGTCAGAAAACGGCGATGTCTCCATATTTCCCATTTCCTATGAAGGTTCATCGTAAACAACTCTCGCCTAAAGGCGAAAGCTTTATGGTCAGCGATTAACTGCCACATGCGTGCGGTTTACAGCGCACGTTGCTCGATCGGCAGATAGAGCAAACCTACAGAGATTCCGACTTGCATTCAAGTCGCTGTGCTGTCGGTTTCCACAAGAACATGTAAAACGGTGCTTTTGTCTTGCGCCAAGAGCACCGCATAAGGAGCAAATTTGACTGCTATAAGCTGGATTCATGTAGATAATCCCCAAGCCGCGAGCTTGGGCCTTGTATTCGACAAACAGTTGCAATTGACTAAAGGCCCAGCGGTGCAGACGAGTTCTGTTTCGCTTGCTGCCTTTGATCCTTTTGCGCATGTTTTTCAAGTCTTCAAGAACAATCATCCCAGCGCCCATTTGAAGGGCTTCTTTCACAATCTCATTGCTCATCCCATGATTGACATGTTTCATCCAGCGCGCTTCTTTGCCAGAGATTTTCTTCAGCAATTGTTTTGCCGACTGAGAACCGTTGGACTGAAGCCTGCGCCGCATGGCGAGATATTGATCCCTTTGAAAGCGAATCTTGCCTCCGCAAATCAATTTGCCGCTGCTCATCGCAGCCGCGTTATTCTCCCCAAGATCCACCCCAAGCAGCGTGTCGCTTTGGCTCAAGGCGGGATCGGGAAGATCCAACACAAGGTTAAAAAACCATTTTCCCTTTTTACAGATCAACTCAGCTTCTTTGGGAATACCCTGAGCAAAATACTGCTCTTGGAAGTCGCTCATTCTCATTTCCACTTTAATCCGCTTACCCAAAGTGTAGAGAGAAAGAATTTTTCCTTTGATCGAATAGGTCCGTTTGTCAAAATGGACGCTTGCGTTTTTGCGAAACTGAATCTTTGGAACTTCTTCGCTTTTTTCAATGCCTCGATTCTTATAGGCTTTGCACACGGCAAAGATCGCATTGCACACCATCTGAGAGCCGAGTGGAGATTCCATTCTAATTTTGGAATAGCAAAGATGGTGGAGTGCAACTCGATTCCAACATCGATATTCCATTGCAAAGGGGACGATTTCATTGCAGGCGGAAACAAAATGATGTCCCAACTTAAAAAGCTCTTGGCTATCCTCAGCAGCAACTTTAATTTTAATCGAAATCGTGCGTTTCATTGGCTGCAGAAAATACTCAAATCTATTTTAAAACTCAAGTTAAATAAAGGAGCGGCGTTTCCTCCCAGTCCTAAAGGACTGGGTTTCCACGCCGTCAAATAGGATGAAAAAATGTTTCCTCTGGTTAATTCTAACTACTCTCTTCCAAGTACACAGCAGCGAATGGAGCCATCGAGACCTTTCGGAAACGGAAAAGAAACAGGATCTCTTTGTTTGGGAAAAAACGGAGTTAGCCCCCTTTAATGAGTTGATCGTATCTTGGGACGCAAAAAGGCCTGTGCAGGGATCCTACCTCATTCAGGTGAGTTTATTCGTCACCGAATGGTCTCCTTGGCTGGATTATGCATATTGGGGTGTTGAAGATCAGCATACTTTTAAGGAGCGCTTACCCGAAGCCAAAACTCAAGTGTATCAAGATGCTGCGGAGATTTTAGAAGGTCATCAAGCCAGCGGATTTAAAGTCCGGGTAATCGCTCAAAAAATGTCCTCTTTAGAGAAATTTGACACTCTGCATGCTTGCGCAACCGATTGGAGCACACATGCCGTCAGTCTTACGGTTTCGGAAGGGATATCGATCGACTTAAATGTTCTCGGACTATCCCAAATCGCTTTGCCAGATGAACGCCGGTTGCGTTTATGCTCCCCTACTTCTACGACGGCTGTCATCCGTTTTTTATTAAACGATGCAACGCTTTCCCCCCTTGTTTTCGCAGATAAAATTTTCGATACCGCCTTTGATATCTATGGAAATTGGAATTTAAATACGGCGCAGGCTTCTCACGAACTAGGGAAACCCTGGCACTGTTTTGTTGCTCGTTTAACCAGTTTTAATCAAATCATCGATCAATTATCCAAGGGACATCCTGTGATCGTCAGCGTGAAAGATCCCTTAAAGGGCAGCGCAATACCCTATAAATCGGGCCATCTGTTGGTGGTAAAGGGATACGATGCAACAAAACAAGAGGTTCTTTGTATGGATCCCGCCTTTCCCACCGATCAATTAACCCATGTCGCCTATGCTCTGAGCGATTTTTTAGCCGCTTGGAGCAGAAGAGGGGGAATCGCTTATATTTTTGATCAATGAGCCTATCTGGAAAAACATCGCTTAAGAATTGCGCTAATAAATGGTTGAATTTTTCAGGTTGATCCATGTGAACCGCATGCCCTGCATTTGGAATTAAATAGACTTGATGATTCCAAAGATTTCGAAATTTTACTTCATGGATGATGTAATCGTGATTGATCGCCGAATCGTCTTCGCCTCCAAATACAGCGATGGGATGAGGCCAGGTGTTCACAATAACTAACTCATTTTGACCAATTCCTTTAAGAATCGATTGCGGGTAGATTGTTTTGGCTCCTTCATCTGTATTTAGAATCGCATCCACGATGAATCTTTTTTGTTTCGTATAGTCATAGCCCGATACGGTAGCCATTAATTCGGCTTCTGATTCAGATAAATTTCCCTTCCCAAAACATTCTAAAATTTGGGGATTCCCGACTCTAAATCCACAGCTCAACCCTTTTTCAGAGATTTCGATAGGGGGCGTCCCAAAAATGACAAGCCCTTTGAGTGAATGCAAAAGAGAAGTGGTTTCCAGAGCAACATGACCGCCGAGAGACCACCCTACAATCACGCAATTTTCTAGCTCCAAATGTTCCACAACTTGTGCAACGGCGTGTGCAAAGCCAGGAAAATGATATACTTGCTCTGGATCCTTTGGTCTTTCGCTTTCTCCATAGCCGGGCAGATCGATGCTGATGAGTCGATACCGATCAAACAAAGGAGAACTCATCTGATGAGAAAAAAATCCCTTGTTTGTGCAATGGCCATGGATAAAAAGGACAGCCGGAGCATCCTTTTTGGCCTGAGGTTTTGTATCCCCAACAGCTATGGCTCCCTGAGCCGTTTGAATAAAATAACGATTTACTTCTCCCTTCATGTATACTATTTTTTGTTAAAAATTGTTAACGATAGGGTATAACAGATTTTTGCTTTTGAGGCTGTATGAAGAAACTTTTCCTTGGGCCTGGAGCAGAAGACGAAGTCTTAAGAGACTGTCGACGAACCCTTAGTTTGTGGACAGTCTCTAAATCAACGACAGTCTGTAAGGAGGGCTAAATTTATGACAACAAGACAACAAATAAAAAAATCGATCGGGATGTATAGACTTCTATCTGCAGTGATTGGCTTAATGACGCTTCCTCTCTGCGCAGAAGAAGCGATCTCTTCCGAACTGGTGGACCTTCAATCTTTCATACCCCACATCCAAGTTGACCTTAAGTATGCAACGCCCGATAACTTCACGGGGCAAATCGTGTATTGCTTTCACCATTGTTTATTACTTAAAGAAGCAGCTCTAAAACTGCGCGATGTACAAGCCGAGCTCGAAACAGAGGGATTGGGTCTAAAAGTTTGGGATGGATTCCGGCCCATGGCTGCGCAGTGGAAATTTTGGGAACTGGTACCCGACGAACGCTATGTAAGCGATCCTAGAAAGGGAGGAAGGCATACAAGAGGAACGGCGATCGATTTAACGCTGATTACAAAAGACGGCGAGGAGCTGCTCATGCCTTCCGATTTTGATGACTTTAGCGAAAAGGCGCATCTAAACTATCAGGAAGCGCCTGAAGAGGCCATTCGAAATCGAGAACTCTTAAAAAATGTCATGGAAAAGCATGGATTTTTAGGCTTAGAGACGGAGTGGTGGCATTTTGATTTAGCTGGCTGGGATCATTACCCTCCCCTTGATATTACCCCTGAATAAATTTTTTAGTTTCTAGACGGGTTTATCGGTTCAAGATTGTACAAAATCGAGTTATTCGCTTACGATAGGGGGAATAGCTTTTAATATGAGTTTTTTTATGAAAAAAATCCTCTTAGCTTTCCTATTTTTGCTACAATCGATTCATGGTAAAGAATCTAACACCCCCGATGTCTATCCTGTCATCATTTTAGGGGGAGGCGTAGGGGGCCTAACCTCCGCTATTTATGCAGGCAGAGCCGGCATCACCCCGCTCGTCGTCGAAGGGAATGTGCCCGGCGGGGCCATCACTCAATCCCACAGCGTGCAGAATTGGCCGGGCGAAATCGAAATCACAGGGGCAGAATTAGTGGATAAAATCCATAAACAGGCCGAAGCCAGCGGCGCCCGGTTCATGAACGGAGAAGTGGTCGCCGCCGATTTCTCTAAGCGCCCCTTTACCATCACCATCCGCGATCTCTATGGGGATGGCAAAACGCCTCCTCAGAAAATCAAAGCCCAAACCGCGATCATTTCCATGGGTTCCAACCCCAATTATTTAAATGTGCCCGGAGAGCAAACCTATTGGACGCAGGGAGTGCATAACTGTGCGGTCTGCGACGGCGGGTTTTATGAAAATAAGGTCGTCGCGGTGGTCGGAGGGGGAGATTCGGCGGTGACGGAAGCGCATTATTTGGCGAGGAAAGCCAAAAAAGTGTTTGTCCTCGTTAGAAAAAACGCCTTCCACGGCACGGAGGAACAGAGAAGAAAAGAGGTTCTGACCACGCCGAATATCGAGGTGATCTACGAAACAACCGTTCAAGAGATTCAGGGAAATGGAAAGAACGTCACCGGGATTATTGTGCGGGATGAAAAAACCAAGAAACAGCGAGCGGTCGATGTCGATGGCGTTTTTTTAGCGATCGGCTCTAAGCCCAATACGCAGATATTCCAAAAAAATCTTGAACTCGATCCCCTAGGCTACATCGTTTTAAAAAAGGACCAACAGACATCGGTTGAGGGAGTCTACGCCATCGGCGATATCGTCGATCCGATTTACAAACAGGCGGTCTCCGCAGCCGGAGCCGGCGCCATCGCCGCTTTGCAAATGGAAAAATACCTATCAGGAACAGCGCCCGCTTTAGCTGCGGCCTCGAAACCGGCAAAAAAAAGCCGCTCCACATCCTCCGGCAAAGGCGAAGTGGTCGAAATCACCAGCTCCGAGCAGTTCAATAAAGAATTAAAGGAGAGCGCGATCCCCATTTTTGTCGACTTCTATGCGAATTGGTGCGGTCCGTGTAAGGCGTTCAGTCCTGTTTTTCAATCCTGGTCGACGATTCTATCCGGCAAAGTCAAATTTCTGAAAGTCAATATAGAAAAGGTAGAGAGCCTCGCTGAAATGTACCAAGTGAGGGGGCTGCCTTCCATGTTGGTCTTCGAGCCGGGTGGAAAATTAAAAGAAAGCAAAGTAGGGACCCAGCAAATTGCTCAATTCTTAAACCGCTATCAAGAATAGACCTCTTGCGTAACTTATGCAAAAGGTCTAATAAATGAGCTGTCCGTGCGGTAGCGGCAAGACCTACGAAAGCTGCTGCGGCAAGTACCACCAAGGGACGCTTCCAGAAAATGCCCTGGCGCTGATGCGGTCGCGCTACACAGCCTACGCCCTCGGCCTCGCCGACTATTTGATCGAAACCACTCACCCTGACTACCGGCATCCGTCTAAAGATTGGAGAGAATCGATCCTCCACTCCTGCCAAACCACCCGTTTTATTCGCTTAGAGATCCTCGCCTTTGAAGAAAAGGGAACTCTCGCTTTTGTCACTTTTAATGCCCATCTAGAGCGAGAGAGCCGCCCTTTTCTCTTAAATGAAAAAAGCCGCTTCAAAAAGGTCAATGGGAGATGGCTTTATTTGGATGGCACCGTGAAAATTGTAGAAAACTGAAAAATTTCCCTCTTTATGCAAAATCACCCTTTTGCTAACGTTATTCCAATCTTCGTTTCGAAGAAAACAAAAGGCAAACACTATGAAAAAAATACACTCGAAACTTTGCATCTCTTGGCTGACTAGCTTTTTTGCACTCACTGCAGCGCTCGTAGCTGACGCCCCCGCTACAAATCCCACTACACAACCGCAAGAAAAACAAAACGCGGCTTTCAATTCTAGACCTCTTCCCTCTGAAAAAAGAACGCTGATGGAACAAAAGCGCGCTTTAGAAGAATCTGAAAGAGCGGATGAAAATAGCCTTCAAGGCAATATTCATCAGAGCGTTCATAGAGCCAATGACTCAAAACCAAAAATCATGCGCACGAATGGGATTTTCTTTCCAATGGATCACCACTGGATCGAAGCATTCCCCAGCTCTAATATCGTTAAATTAGAAGATGGCTCTGAATGGAATGTGGCTGCAAATGAAGCTTACATCATCCAATCCTGGAGAACAGGGCACCAGATCGTGATCTCTCCAAATTATGGGTGGTTTACCTCCTATAGCTATTACCTAACGAACAAAAGCACCAATACTTATGTCCAAGTCACGCCTTTCTTAGGCCCCGTTGCGTTCGGCATGTACACCCACTGGATCGTCGGGATGGATTTTAATGCAGGCCACGTCTATCTCACGAATGGGAAAGGCGAGCGCACAACATGGTTCATCTCCACCACCGATGCTTACCTCTTTAAAGATTGGAAAATCAATGATTGCGTCATCATCGGCCGCAATGATAGCTGGATGTCTGCCTTTAGCGCATTTGAGAACATTTTGATCAACGTCCCCATGAATCACCATGTGCGCGCAAGACAGTTCTAGATATAAAGGCCGCCCTCATGTAGAGGGTGTCCTCATCTACTCACCCCCATCCTCCTGCGAGGGTGGGGATGCTGCCCGGAATTTGGGCGAAATTTGGCCTCAGAGACTGTCCACAAACTTAGGTTCTGTCGATTTTCGGGTTCTTTTGAGTCGCTTTTGCATTCTTTTTTGGGGGGTAATATCAACTTGCGTATATGACCCCCCAAAAAAGAATGCAAAAGCGGCCAAAATAATCCCGAAAATCGACGAACCCTTAGTTTATGGACAGTCTCTCAGAAGAAATTTCTTCGACAGCCCAAATTTATTCCAAACCCCGCTTGTTTAACCTATAAATTAGGAGAATGTATATGACAACAGCAACTATTCACCCTCTGCAAAACCAAGGATTCGACTCCATTCAGAGAAATCAAGAGGCGATTAAAGCGCAGCAAAACTGCTCAGGCTCCGATTGCTGCAGCATCCTCATCAATACGATCGCAGCTGTGATCGCCGTCTCTCTGATCTTTTTCGCCTTCACGACATTAAACCTTGTGCCGGCGATCCTTGTGACAGTCCTTGTCGTTGGCGGAGCAGCGCTGTTCTTCGGCAACGCCCGCTTCTTCATTCCTGTCGGTATTCCGAGCTGGGGCCACACGACAACCTTTATCCCCGTCAACACCGTCCCTCCCCGCTTTACCCCCTCTAATCGCTGGCAATTTGTTCCCACCGGGCCCAACGTCGCCCCAACAGGCGGCGGCGCTCCGCTGCATGCTACGTTTGGAAACCGAGGATACACGCCAGGCCGAGCAGCAGCGCCTACGCCATTTTCCCCCACCGGTGGAGCTGGGCAGGGGCCAAACTTCGCTTTTGGATCCAGAATCTAGAAACTAAACCGAAATTTTAACAGAGGATTATCTCATATGGCATACCAAGTCGGTTTCGGAGGAAGAACCCCCTCTAACACTTCTCAACCTCAAGGACCTCAAGGATCCTACCCCAATAATAACCAACCACCATCCCTTGCTTCAGCACAGACTGCGCATCACGCTTTTGGAGCAAGAACTCCCCAGGGACAGGCTCCGCAACCTAGCAATAGTTTCGGATCTAGACAAGTCCAGCCATCGACAGGGCCCAGTTCCAGTACGAGCACATACGCTCCACAGAAAATTCAGAGTCTGCCAACGCCTGTCACCCCTTCGTGGACACAACAGGTAAATGTAATTTCGACAGGATACGTACAAGGCCCGCCGCCTCCCACACCCAAAGGGATGCAGGTGGTCCCCGCTTCGGCACCCATGCAAGGTCCTCCTCCTGCCACCCCTAAAGGGATGCAGGTGGTCCCCGGTCCCGCCTACCCGCCGCCAGGGATGCAGCTACTCATCGCCCCTTATGTTCCTTCTCAACAACCCCCGGCTTCGGGGCCCAACGTAGGCTTTGGATCTAGGCGCAATTAACGGTGCGCATCACTCCCGCTCTGCTAGCGGGAGTGAGAAGGGGTTTTCAAAAAAAGAGCATTTGGCTATCCTCGTACCGTAGTTTTGTACAAACCTGAGGAGAAGATATATGGGTAAATCGCAAGACGCTCATAAAGAAGGCAAAAAGAAACCGCAAAAGACGGCTAAGGAAAAAAAATTAGCCAAACAGGAAAAGAAGAAAACCAAAAGTTAAAATCTCTCCATCCTTGGACTCCGTTCAAGGATGGTCTTCGTAGAGCTAAATTTCTAGAAACAGAAAGATGGTCTCCATCTCGCCTCTTGTCAGACCGCCGTGGGCTCCGTAAAAGTGTTGCTCAAAGCGCTGCTTCTCATACCACCACACCCCTTCTCCCTCATAGGGCAAGATCACGGCATTGCCTACCCGCTCCAAAAATAATTCCGAAGGGGGCATCGCGCCAAAAAACCGCTCGTCGATCAATGTCTGCGTCTTATAGACGGCAGCCCTTCCCTCTAAGAAATGGGGTAAAATCTCCACCGTCTCGTCCAAATAATCCTCTTCGATGTGCAAGAAAAAATCGCGGCACGACCCCGCCGGTACAAGGGGCTGGCCTTGCCGGTTGGTTTTCAAGCGGCTCTTGAGTTCTGAAAATTCTTTATTCAGATAAACGGTGGTTTTAGGATCGATCGATATCATCCCGTGGTCGGCAACGGCGATGCAGGCGATCTTCTTCTGCCGAGGGGTGATCTTTTGAAAAAACTGCTCCTCTATCCCTTTCCAACAAAGGTCGACCGCTTGCGCAAACTCCGCAGAGTCTAACCCATGCCGGTGCCCGGCTGCATCCACATCCCCAAAGTAGAGATAAATATAGGCTTTTTCCTCTGTGTTGCAGAGATGGGTAAGAGTACTCAACGCTTGGGAATAATCGCGGTAGGGAAGCGGATGGGCGCCTTTAAACATCACCTCGGAATAGGGAGAGTCTGCAATGCTGGCTAGCTGCAGAACAAAAGAAGGGATCCCTGCCGTGCGGAGATCTTCATAAAGCGTATGCGTCGGATAGAGCTCTTGCGGAGAGATCCCCGTCGTTTTTAAGCTGCCGAGCGCCTTATCGCCTGCAAAGGAAAAGAGGAGCGGCGCGATCATCCGATCTAATTTAGGCTCATAATAAAACCATTCATAGACCCCGCTTTGGCCTACCTCCAATCCTGTATTGATGCAAGTCACATGGGCAGCTGTCGTCGAGGGGAATTGGGAGGTGATTTTCGTGGCAATCCCCTGTTCTAAGAAACGGGTTAATGCAGGATATCGATCGGCGTATTTTTCGAAGAATCTCCAGCCGAATCCGTCGATCAAGAAAAGGACTACGATATCATATTCCTCGCCGATGACCGCGTCCCTTGGCAACCCTCGATCGGGCTGGCCCGTCAGAAGTGTTTTCAGGGTCGCCGGAATGCGGGAAAAACAATAGGAGTCGTAAAGGGGTTTGCAAAAGCGGGGTCCGAACGAAGAGTTCTGAACAGCTGCGAGCGCGTGTTGATTAAGCATGATGATCAAAGTATATAGGACTCGGGATTAAAAAAAATATTGATTAGTTTTTCCTAAACGCATACTGATGAAGGAAAGGCAAGATAGATTCATGAGTCATATTCCGCGCCCTCTCAACGTCTTTGCTCTGGCTATGATTAACATTGCAGCCATCGGAAGCGTGAAAAACTGGCCTGTTGCAGCCGAGTATGGGTTCTCCGCGATTTTTTTCTACCTCCTTGCAGGATTGCTTTTTTTTATTCCCGTTTCTATGGTGTCCGCGGAACTGGCGACCGGATGGCCTAAAATAGGAGGGGTTTTCGTTTGGGTCAAAGAGGCTTTTGGCCACCGCGCCGGTTTTTTGGCCATCTGGCTAATGTGGATAGAAAATGTGATCTGGTATCCCACTATCCTCTCCTTTATCGCCGCTACCATCGCCTACATTTTTAGCCCTAATCTCGCAGACAATGCGATCTACACTTCGATCACGGTTTTGGTGGTTTTTTGGGGAACCACTCTCATCAATCTTTTGGGAATGCGCACCTCTGGGCACATTAGCATCGCGGGAGTCATCTGCGGAGCCTTTATTCCCGCCGCTGTGATCATCTCGCTTGGCCTATTTTGGGTATTGAGAGGCAATCCGATCCAAACCCCTTTTACTCTTGATTCCCTTCTTCCCTCCAAAGGCCACCTACAACACTTCATTTTCTTTACAGGCATCCTCCTTTCCCTTTCGGGGATGGAAATGTCGGCGGTGCATGCGCGCGATGCCCATAATCCGCAGAGAGATTACCCCAAGGCTATTTTTCTATCCGCCGCACTCATCTTAGGATTTTCGATCCTAGGAGTGTGCGCCATCGCCCTTGTGATTCCACAGACGCAAATCAGTTTAGTTTCGGGATCTTTGCAAGCCTTTACCTATTTTGTCGATGCGTACGGGCTTGGCTTTCTCACCCCCATCATGGCCCTACTCATTGCGATCGGCGCCATCGGTTCGCTGAGCACATGGACAGTGGGTCCCAGCAAGGGTCTTCTCGCTGCAGCGCGCAGCGGCGATCTCCCTCCCCTTCTGCGCAAAATCAACGACAAGGGGATGCCTGTCGCCCTCTTATTTGTTCAAGCAATCATCGTCTCCGCTCTCACGCTCCTTTTTTTGCTCATGCCTTCGATCAACAGCGCCTATTGGATCTTGTCAGCCCTGGTCGCGCAAGTCTATTTGATCATGTATCTGCTGATGTTCGCAGCAGCGATCAAGCTGCGCTATAAGAGGCCATCCGTCGTCAGAACCTATCGGATTCCCGGAGGAAATCTAGGGATGTGGATCGTGAGCGGCATCGGGATGATCGGCTCCTTTGCCGCCATCATCATCGGCTTCTTCCCCCCCGCCCAACTCGCGACGGGAGATCCTTTTTTCTATGCGGCTTTCCTGATCATAGGCATCTTGGTCATCTGCCTAATCCCCTCCTGCATCTTGCTCTTTCGCAAGCCGCATTGGATCCATCCACTTAGTCACGAAAAAAATCTGTAACCCCGATTTTGTATAATCTCATAAACTAGATTCATGGAAAACGAGACCTCGTGGGAATCCGTCGGAAGTTGGTATCACGAAAAGGTGGGCGAAAAGGGGCATTACTACCACGAACGGGTGATCCTCCCTAAACTGTTATCTTTAATGCAGCTCTCTTCGGCATCCCGGCTTCTCGATTTGGGCTGCGGGCAGGGAATCCTGGCTAGGCATCTTCCCCCTCAAGTGGCTTATGTCGGCATCGATATGTCCGACACGCTCATCCGCGCCGCCCGCAAGATGAGCAAAGCCAAAAACCACCGCTTCCTGGTGGGAGATGCCGCCGAACCGCTGGCTATCCAAGGGACGTTTAGCCATGCGAGCATCCTGCTGGCGCTGCAAAACATGGCAGAACCTGGAAAAGTTCTAGACAATGCCCGCCATTTCCTGGATCCAGGAGGACAGCTGATCCTTGTTCTCAACCACCCCTGTTTTCGGATCCCGCGGCAGTCGAGCTGGCAAATCGATGCCGAAAAAAAAATACAATATAGACGGATCGATCGTTACCTGACTCCGCTTAAAATCCCCATCCAGACCCACCCGAGTCAAAAACAGGGATCTTCGCAAACCTGGTCTTTCCACCACTCCCTTTCCGACTATAGCCGTTGGTTAAAAGAAGCGGGATTTGCGATCGAGCTGATCGAAGAGTGGTGTTCCGATAAAAAAAGCAGCGGCAAAGCCGCTGCCATGGAAAACCGGAGCCGGAAAGAATTTCCCCTTTTCTTAACCCTCTCCGCTCGGAGAGCTCTCACTTGAGCGGCGCTCGCGGCGCACCTCGGCTTCTTTTTTGCGCCGCGAGCGCCGCTCATCGGCTTCTTGATAACGCCTCTTTTCAAGGGGGGTTTCAGGAATCACCGGAGGGACTTCTACAGGGTGCCTGTTTTCATCGACGGCAACGAAAGTGAAATAGGCTGAGAGGATATGGCGGATTTCACGCGTGCGGTAATTCTCGGCGAGCACCTTGACGCCGATTTCCATCGAACTCCTCCAACTCCGATTAATCGATGCCCTAAAGAGCAGGTTGTCTCCCCTTTCCGCAGGGCCCAAAAAGTGCATCGAATCGACCGAAGCCGTCACACAGGTCTTCCCGCTATGCCTTTCTGCGACAACGAGGGCGATCCGATCGAGAATCGACATGACCAGCCCGCCGAATACCGTTCCATTGGAATTCAGATCGTTAGGAAAAATTTTATAGGTGTGGTCGTGGACCGCAGATTCTGCGACTTTTTTTGCCTTGGGATGGCTCATAGATGCTTCCTCGTTTCCAACATATCTCCCTCTATGATATAGAATAAGCAGGTTTAAAAGAGTAGGCTTATGTGTGGAATTTTCGGCTACATCGGACCGGGCGATTCAACCGCTGTCTGCGTGGATGGCCTCAAGCATCTAGAATACCGCGGCTATGATTCGGCGGGGATTGCGGGGATTGTGGATGGCCAGATTTTAGTCTGCAAAGAGATCGGCAAGATCCGATCGCTGGAAGAATCCCTTCAAAAACAACCTTTAAAAAGGCTCGATCTGGCGATCGCCCATACCCGTTGGGCAACGCATGGAAAACCCTCTAAAGAAAACGCGCACCCCCATTTTGATGAACACCTGAGCATTGCGGTGGTCCATAATGGGATCATCGAAAATCACCGCGCCCTCAGAGAGATGCTCCTTAAAAAAGGATTCCGCTTCCGATCGGATACCGATACCGAAGTGATCGCTCAGCTCGTCTCCAGCTTTTACACCGGAAATCTCCTTGCCGCGGTGCAGCAAGCCCTCGCGTTAATGCATGGATTTTGGGGAATCGCCTTGATCCACAAAGACCATCCCGATCAGATCATCGCAGCGGCGCGGGAAAATCCGATTGCGATTGGCACGCATGCCGCTCGCGCGGAGGCGTTCGTCTCATCAGACGCTAATGCTTTTAAAACCAAAGACTTAGATGTGTTTTTTCTCCGCAATGACGAGGTCGCCGTTGTGATGAAAGAACGGGTAGAGGTGTTCGATCAGATGGCAACGCCTGTTCAAAAGATCGCCCAACGTCTCGAAATAGACCAGCAGAGCCTCTCCAAAAATGGCCATGCGCATTTCATGTTGAAAGAAATTCTTGAACAACCCCAAACGATTCAGCAGGCCCTGCACAACCGGTTCATCGAAGACTTTGGGATCGCCGAATTTGAAAACTTTTCTTTTAGCTCTAAAGAGTTGCAAGCGGTGCGCCGGATCTTGATTTTAGCCTGCGGCACTTCTTGGCATGCGGGCTGCGCAGCCGCTTCCCTTCTGGAAGATAAGGCGCGCATCCCCACCCAAGCGGAAATCGCCTCGGAGTTTCGCTACCGCAATCCGATCATCTCCGAAGATACTCTCGTCATCGCCATCAGCCAGTCGGGAGAAACGCTCGATACGATCGCCGCCGTGCGCGAAGTGAAAGCAAAAGGAGCCAAGGTCCTCGGCATTTGCAATGTGCGCAACTCCACCCTGACGCGCGAAGCGGATGACTGCCTTTTCTTACGAGCAGGGCCGGAGGTGAGCGTCTGTTCCACCAAGGCTTTCACCAGCCAGCTCACTGTCCTATCCCTCTTTGCCTTGCTCATGGCGCGTCTGCGCCACATGGGCAAACAGGAAGGGCAGGATTTCTTAGCAGAGATTCGGACCCTCCCCTCTATCGTCGAACAGGTCTTGCAGCAAAAAGAAAAGATCCAGCTCCTAGCCTGCAAATATGCGCAGTTCGAGCATTTTTTCTTCCTTGGCAGACACTACATGTTCACAACCAGTTTGGAAGGCGCTCTCAAGCTCAAGGAGATCAGCTATCTGCATGCGGTGGGCTACCCCGCCGGCGAGATGAAACACGGCCCCATCGCCCTCATCGATCCGAACCTCGCTGTGGTCGCCATGTGCGGCAACCGACAGACCTACGAAAAAATGCTCAGCAACCTGATGGAAGTCAAAGCGCGCGGCGCTCCGATTCTCGCTTTTGCTCCCGAAGGGGCAGAGCAAATCGAGAGCATTGCAGACGACACGTTCCGCCTCCCGCTCCTTTCCGACGCGCTCTCTTGCATCCCTTACACCGTTGCGAGCCAGCTCCTCGCCTACTACATCGCCCTCAACAGGGGCACGGAAATCGATCAGCCGCGCAACTTAGCTAAATCGGTCACTGTCGAATAAACTGAGGTGGTATGAAACGGTGGTTATTCTCTTTCCTGATTCTCCTCCTCGTCCTTCTCGCCTTTGCCCCTCAACTCCTCTCCTTAGCGATCAAAATGGGAGCTTCTTCCAAAATCCGTGCAGAATCCATTTCTTTGAGTTGGTTTAGCACGCAGAGAGCCGAGCGGTTAGAACTATTCGACGACCGCCGTCAGCTGATCTTTAGCTGCCACCATCTCGCCACCTCCACCTCTCTTTGGGATCTATTGATCTGGAAACTCAATCCCGTGCAGACAAGCAGCCTCATCCCCTCTTTCTTGGACGATACAGCCATCGATGGAGGAGACCTAGCCGTGCACCTTTCGGGATATAACACCGTCTCTTTTAAAGAGGTGCAGCTGCAGCTTAAATTGCCCAAAGAGAATACCCCTCTAGAACTCGTCGCTACCGGAAAAGCCAACCAGGGGCATTTTAACATCTTTGCCAAGCTCGATCCGGGGCATATCGAAGCCGAAGCGAAGTTGATCCAATTCCCTCTCATCGGATTAGAGGAGTCGATCGATCTGGAACTGCACGCAGCCATTTCTGAAAAACAGATCGAGCTCGCCCTGCAAGCGACAAGTCCCCAATTCAGCGCTTTTGTTCAGGCTGAATCGCAAGACCACACCCTCGTCTTAACAAAACCCGCTACGCTGAAAGGAACCCTCACTCCCCTCCTCGCCCAGAAACTCTCCGCGTATATCCCTCAGCTAAACGCATTCCCTCTAAAAGAGATCCAGACGGTAAATGTAGAAGTGCTCAGCCTCTCTTTACCCTTTCATGAAAAAAAACCCGACTATGGAAGGCTCGCCATCCAGGCCGATCTCCTGGCGCGCGGAGTTCAGTTCGAGAAACTCGCGATCGACACTCTCCAGGCAAAGGCCTCCACCGACCAGCTCAGCCGCGGGATCGATATCCAATCCCGCACCACCCTCACCTTTAAAGAACAGATTGACATCGCTCTCCAAGGCACATTCTCTCCTCAAGAAAGCCACTTCACCCTCCAAGCTCAATCGGAACATGGATCTTTTCCTAAAGCCTCCTTCACCTGGAAAGAAGAGATCTCCTTAGATGCGCCCCTGATCCTCACCTATCTTCCACCAGACTTTCAGGCGCCGCTTGAGCTCGCCATCGAACAACTGACCTTCCCCTCTCTGGCTCAATGGGAACGGATGAGCCTGCAAGCGGTCTGCATCTGCCCCTTTCCCAGCGCCAGCATCGGCGAGATCAGATGCCGCATTGCCGCACCCACATTGGATCGAATCCACCTAGATATAGAGGGAAGCACCTTGCAGACGGCTATCGACGCTTCCTGGAATCTGCACACCCTCGCGATTCGCCAACCGATCCTTATCGATTATCTCCTCGATCACAAAGAGCTCGAGCGTTTTCACGTTTCCATCGATACCCCAACGAAAATCAAGATCGAGTTAGAGCCCTTTCAAATCGACAATTTCGACTGGTCCACCCTCAAGCTCAAAGGGCGAGCGCGCACGGATGCCGTCACCTTAACCAACCAGTTGACGGTGGAAAACGCCCTCCTCGATTTTATCTGGAATGTCAAAGAGAAAAAATGCGAAGCGGAGCTCTCCGCCCAAGTGGAAAAAGGGAGCCTCTCTGCAGCCGTTACTCTCAATCAGTGCGCTCTCTATCCTCTCTTCGATATCAAGGGAGCGCACCTCCATGCGCTCGTGGATCTCAAAAACGTCTCCTCGAGGCTGTTTGGCCGCTATGCCCCTCTCATCGGAGATCAGATCGATCTCCATCTAGAAATAGAGGCGGATCCCGATTTTTGGTGTTTCCCTTCAGAGACCGCTCCACCAAAATCGCAGACTTTCGCGCTAAAAGCCACCAGCTCGCAACTGAACATCGATACCACGCTCATTGTGGAAGACCACCTCCTCCGGTTGAAAAAACAGCCGGCCGAGATCCACTTCACCCTGACCGATCAAGCCTACACGATTTTCGATCAACTTTCCCCTTTCCAATTCACCGATTCTCCCGCGATCCATCTCGTCCTCTCCCAACTCCGTTGCCAGATCTCCCCCCCTTGGCAGATCGATTGGAGCTCTCTTGAAATCAAAGGGGAAGCGCACATGGAGACATGCATCTTTTCCGAAAAAACCACCTCGCAACCGATCACCATCAAAGATTTCGCCCTCGCCTTTGACCGCTCTAAAGCGGGAGGTCCCATCGAGTTTAGCCTAGCGAGCGGGTTAATAGCAGAGCGCCAGAAAGGAGAAGTGAGCATCGTCGGCAAAATCGATGAGATCGCCTCTAAGAGCCATTTAAAGGCGGATCTCAGTGCCAATTTCGTCAAATTCCCCCCCATCATCTTCGATCTCTTGGCCAGAGCCGGCGGCAACACCGACAGCCCTTTTTCTGCCCTCTTCGGGGATAGTTTCGATGCGAGCTTAACGGCCCAATTGCAAGATCTGAGCGGACCCGTGCACCTGAATCTTCACTCCCCCAATACGCGCGTTTCCCTAGATGGACAACTCGCCTCCGGCGTGTTAACGTTGAGTGAGTCTATCCATGCGCAGATCACCATGACGCCGGAAATCAGCAATTTGTTTCTAAACGAGATCAATCCCCTTTCCATTTCAGACATCGCTTCCAAGGATCCGATCACATTAGAAATCGGAGCAGCCGGCTTTTCCTGTCCTGTTTATCCCTTTATCCCCTCGCAACTCCATATCCCCCGCCTTCATCTCGAACTGGGGCGGATCTCCTGCCGCAACGAGGGCAATATCCGGATCGCCTTGGGCCTGCTCAAATCCTATCAGTTAGAAAAAAACGAAGAGCTCCATTTATGGTTTACTCCGATCGATTGCCAGATTCGAGCAGGGGAGATAGATTGGGAACGGACGGAGATTCTCGTTGCGGACACCTATGAAATCGCGCTTTGGGGAAAAATCGATCTTGTCAAAGATAAGGTCAACATGATCCTCGGCTTGACCGCCTCCTGCCTCAAAAAAGCCTTCGGCATCAAAGACCTTCCCGAAAACTATGTGTTGCAAATCCCGATGAAAGGCAAATTGGACGATGTCCGGATCAACACAGGCAAAGCGACCACCAAAATCGCCCTCCTACTCGCGTGGCAGCAAAAAGATGTCGCCGGAGCGATCGGCGGCGGCCCCGCCGGAGCCGCGATCGGCGGACTGCTCAACAAAATGGGAGCCATCCCCGACTTTAAGGCCAAAGCGCCCCCTGCAAAGCGCCCCTTCCCTTGGGACAAGCCTAAAAAAGAGACTTCTCAAGAAAACAAAAAGGCGATCAAGAAAGACGATAAACCTCTCAAGCAGATCCTGAAAATCCTACGCTAAGAGACCATATTGAGAGCGGCTATTTCTTGAGAAAAATCCATATGGATCCCATATCGACTTGAAAACTGCTCAAAAAAGCGGCGCTGTCTTCCATACCCCTCTTCTAAGCTCCACCCATTTAAATGACAAAGTTTTGCCATATCTTGCGTGCAAAAAGTAAGCGGCGCTGCGTCCATCTCTTCGGCACAGTTAACCCCCTGCATATTGCACACGTATTTCGTGCAATGCGCAACCCCCCGCATGTGGGCAAATTCGTGAGCAGCCAATTTCATCACCCGTTTCAAACTTTGTTCGAAATTTTCTGTACAGATGCGGCGCGTAGAAAAGAGGCCGCAGGCAAGATCGGGACGGCCAATTCCATAGATAAAATTCATCGGGCCATCATGGGAAAAAGGATATAGGTCTCGGTTGGTAAAACCGATCGAAAAGGTGCGCTGATCGGGCAAGGATCGTTGGAGATCTTCTAATTGCGGTTCCACGGCATATTGCCCATTGCGCACATGGCGAGAGTTCAGCGGCGAGATGCGAGAGTCTAGGGTAGTGCGGACGCCATGCAAAGCCTCTAGATAATCTTTGACAATTTCCAATATCCGGCGCTCCCTCGGGGATACCTCTCCTAAAATGCTCACTTTTAGAGCATTTCGAGAGATATTCGCTTGAGTAGCGGGCTTTAACTTGAACGCTTCTAGAGTTTGCTCCCTCTCATCGCTTCCAAGCCCTGTCGCCCAGCTATTAGGGATTTCTACGCGCCGGTCTATTTGATTCACGGGAATCAGGGCCTGAATTAACAGGTGTTTTTTTCCAAAATTCCCTTCACTCATCCTCGCGAGATTGTTCAAAGCCCGGTTCAAAAGATGTTTTTGTTCTCTGGTTAAAAGCCCCGATTGCAAGGCTCTTTGGGATACAAGCGAGATTTTTTCTATCTGGCTATCCAGTTCCGGATTAAGGGAGATGCAGCCGCAAGTGATGACATGGATAATCCACTTCAAAAAATGGCAAAACTCCGAGCGGGATTCTACTCGGTAATCCTCTGTCAACGTCAGCTGTTCTGGATGCGACATTCTAGCTAAACTAAAAATTTGATCTATTATTGGATAACCCATAGATTATAAAACCATCCTGTTTATTTTTATGAAAAAAATAAACCTAAATAATGATAAAAACAAGCAGAATAATCGATTAACAGTCTCTTAAATTCAGAAATGATTCAACCACCCGTTCGCTCCGCTCTCTAGAGGGCACAGAGAGCACAGAGGAAGAACCAGAAACCCTAACGGTGGTTAATCGCTTTTTATTTCAAAAAGAGGATGATTGTGAGGGGGCCTCTTCAGGGAGGAAATCGACGCTAGGCGGCCCTGATTCCATCGCGCGGTTGTAGTGATCCAAATCATAGAACTTAAGAAGTTTAAAAAAGACGGGATTGTCAGAAAGAGGACCCTTAGGATTTTTCTCGAATTCTTGTACATACCAACTAAATTCGTAACGCCAATCCAATTTTCCATTTCTAACTTGTTTAACAACATTGTAAAACGCCTGCTCAAAATTAAACTTGCGATCCTCTAACAAGAGGACGGTACCCAATTGAACCGTAGCCTTAAAGGTTTTTCCATTGGCCTCCCCCTCTTTAAACCATGTCCAGTAATAACAGAGAGGATGTTGCATCCAAAGAAGGCTGACAAATGCTCGATTTGCCTCTAGAATTTGTTGAGGCGGCGAGGATGGGGTAATCGATTTCTTGGCATAGATTCCCTCTTGTTCGCTCTTCAATATAGCGTAATATTTTAAACTGTAGTTTTTGATAAGATAATAGCATGCTGGGCTGAAAGGTTCGAAAGAATCAAGAGATCCCCTAATTTTAAATTGTAGCAGCAGGAAATCGTAAAAAGGTCGAAAGGCCTTCTTAACATCAAATTCGCCGAGATTCTGCTTTGCTTTTAGCTCATGATAATGGGTTTGAAACTTTTCGAGATCTTTGTCCGTTAACCGTTTGGTTCCCATTAATATCGCTTGTTTAAAATCGTCGACACTAAATTTTTGCATCCATACCCAATAATAGATAATAGGATCATCCTGTTTAATAAGTGCAAAAATTTGGTCATGTTCTCTAACTACGCTTTTGTTAACCTTTTGAGAGGGAGGATCGCTAGCAGGGTGATGAGGATGCGCAGGGATCGTCGTCGTTGCGGTCGTGGTTGTGGCGGTCGTTGTGGTCGTTGGAATGAGAGGGGAGATCGATGGAAAAGGAGGAGTCGCGCTGACGCTGAACACTTTTTCAGAGCCGGTGGGCGCAGGCTGAGAAGAAGCGACCAGCTTAGGAGTAGACGGCGATCCGCCGGCCGTTGCCGAAGAAGGGGCAGCAAGTACCCGCTGAAACGCGTTTTTTACCCTGTCCAATTCGAGTTGGCATTGTGTAATTTCACCAATCCCAATCTCTGGTGTAGAAAATAAAACGTCGTCTAAACGTTGCTGGAGGGTTTCCAACGTTTTTTCCACCTCCTCAGTCTTCTGACTGCGATTCACTTGTGCGGATAGCGCCTCTATTTCGGCTTGAATATCTCTAAAATTTCCGGCTCCAATGGGACGAGTAGACATGAAAAACCTCCTATGAGTCTATCTGGAAAGTAAGAAAATTTTTATTTTTTACTTTCCAGATAGACTCATGTTCAAAATCGGAAAAAAATAGCGTTGTAACGGCTTAAATCGTATATTTTAAGAAGTTCCCAAAAGGCGGGATCGCTAGAAAGACCGCATTTAGAAGATCCGCTAACCCCATCCGCATATGGTTTGAATTTGGAACGAAAATCGAATTCTCCTTTCGAAAGGCTCTCAAATATTGTCTCAAAATGTTTTTTAAATGTTTCTTTGTCTGTCTCTGTTAAAAACTTGGTTCCCGATCGAGTTGCAGCAATAAAAATCTCGCCAGCATACGCTTGTTTAAAATCGTCGACTTCAATAAATAAGTCGAACCAGGTCCAGTAGTAGGCTAAGGGATTTTTCATCCAAAGTAAGGAGAGAAATGCTTGATTTGCCTTAATCACCTGCTCAGGCGATGTCGTATCTACGGGCTTTGGATAGGACTGTTCCAGTTCGCTCTCCAGCTCCTTCTGATACTTTGTAATGTAAAGGGCAAGCAGTTTAGAAAATGCGCCATTTGCTAAAAGGGTGCGGCTATCCAAAAGCCCCCTTTGATAGGATTCCAATGCAATTTCATATTTGCTTCGGAACTTTTGATGAAAATCGAATGCGCCCGCTTTCTGTTTTTCTTCATTAAAAAGGGCTTTAAACTGTTTGACTCGACCTTCCGGCAGCGGTAAGCTGCCCGTTTCCCATACTTTTCGAAATGCAATGTTCGTGTAATAGGTGAAGCATACCCAATAATAAACAATCGGATCGTCCGCTGCAAACTGCTCGAGCAGGCGATGATTTTCTTTAAGAACGGGCTGGCTTTTAACCTCAAAGAAAGTGAGATCGTCGCCTGTTTCAAACCGAGCCCCTGTAGACTGATCGGCGACTATCATGGCGTTCATAAGAGCCGTAGTCGTCTGGCTCTTGGTGTGTATCTTTATGGTCGCGATGGGAATCGTTTGAGATAATGCTCTTAAAGAGGTCGATTCGGAAGCGGATGTTTGTGGGCGAAGCGGGATGATGCTAAATATTTTTTCAGAACCGGCGGGCGATCCGCCGGCGGTTGTGGAAGAAGAGGTATCAATCCCGCGCTGAAATGCGCTTTTTACCCTGTCCAATTCGAGTTGGCATTGAGCCATGGCATCGATCTCAACTCCTGTTCCATTAAATAAAACGTCGTCTAAACGTTTCTGAAAGGCTTCCAACTTCTTTCCCACCTCCTCAGTCTTCTGACCGCGATTCACTTGTGTGGATAGCGCCTCTATTTCAGCTTGAATATTTCTAAATTCTCCGGCTCCGACGGGACGAGTAGACATGAAAACCTCCTATGAGTCTATCTGAAAAGTAAGAAAATTTTTATTTTCGCCCTTTTTGGGCATCTTTAAGATTGGCTTTTTCGGCCATGTGTTCTCACATTGTCCTCAAAAGCCAATCTTAAAGATGCCCAAAAATCATCGAAAATAAATTATTTTTTACTTTCCAGATAGACTCATGTTCAAAATTGAAAAAAGTTATGAATGTGTCGTTTTTGATTCCATCGCGCGGTTGTAAGCCTCTAAATCATGGAGTTTAAAGAGTTCCCAAAAAACGGGATCTTTAGAAAGACGATCTTGAGGGTTTTTCTCGAATCTTTGTACATATGTTCTAAATCTGGAAGGAAAATCCAGCTTGCCAGTTGCAGATTCTCCAACGATTTTCTGAAAAGCTTGTTCAAAATCAGACTTATCATCCTGTGACAAGAGGTAGGTCCCCGATTGAGTGACTTCTTTAAACAGCGTGCCATCAGGGTCTATCGAATGAAACCATGTCCAGTAATAACAGAGAGGATTTTTCATCCAGAGAAGGCTTAGAAACGCTTGGTTTGCCTCTACAACTTGTTTAGGCGTGTGGCTGCCTCTCAACTGCTTGGAGCATAACATCTCTTGTTCGCTTTTCAATGCATCGTAATCTTGTGAAACGAAGAAACTCAGAAGTGCAGCATAGGCTGGGCTGGGAGGTACGAAAGGATCGGAGGATCCCTCTTTACATTTTTTCAGCGCGAGATCATAAAGATGCCGAAAGTCTCTCTTAAAATCAAACTCGCCGTCCTCTTTCTTTTCTTTTAGCTCATCATAATGGATTTTAAACTTTTCGAGATCTACTTCTGTTAATCGTTTAGTTCCGAATTCTATCGTTTGTTTAAAATCCTTGGTACTATATTTCTCCATCCATACCCAATAATAGATAGCAAAATCACTCTGTTTAAGCGGTGCAAGAAGTTGTTCATTTGTTTTAACAACTTCCTTGTTGGCCTTTCGAGGAGAAGGAGGAGGGCTGGCAGGACCTTGAGCACGCTGCGTCATCATGGTCGTAGGAGCGGAACGGGAGATCGATAAGGCTGCCTCCCCCTCGCTATATTCTGTATTCAGAGAAGAAAATTGCCTGTCGAAGGTCGAACCCGCGTTAGGCCGGGTAAAAGATGGCAGCTCAAAGCTAAGCTTAGCCAAGGATGCCGATAAAGCTTTATCGCATGAATTCCCTTGCAGCTGCAGGGGTTGGCCAAGCGAAAAGGAAGAAGTCGCGCTGACGCTAAACACTTTTTCAGAGCTGATGGGCGCAGGCTCAGAGGAGGCTATCATTTTAGGAGAAGACGGGGATCCGCCGGCGGCTGTGGAAGAAGGGACGGCAAGTACGCGCTGAAACGCGCTTTTTACCCTGTCTAATTGGAGCTGGCATTGAGTCATGTCATCGATCTCAATCCCTGTTCCATTAAATAAAACGTCGTCCAAACATTGCTGGAGGGTTTCCAACTTCTTTCCCACTTCTTCGTTCTTGTCGCCTCTATTTACTTGTGCGGATAGGGCATCTAATTCTGCTTGAATATTTCTAAATTCTGCAGCTCCAACGGGACGAGTAGACATAAAAAACCCCTTGTTTTCAAAATCAGAAAAAACTTACGAATGTGCCATTTTTTGATTTTATCGCGCGATCGTAGTGAGCTAAATCGTATATTTTAAGAAGTTCCCAAAAAACGGGATCTTGAGAAAGACTGCATCTAGGAGATGTAGTAAACTCATCCACATAGGGTTTGAATTCGGAACGAAAATCGAATTTTCCTACTGAAAAGTCCTCAAATATTGTCTGAAAATACTTTTTAAATGCTTCTTTGTCTGTCTCTGATAAAAGCTTGGTTCCCGATCGAGTTGCAGCGATAAAAGCCTCGCCATCATCCGTAGGCCACTCAAACCATGTCCAGTAGTAGGCTAAGGGGTTTTTCATCCAAAGTAGGGAGAGAAATGCTTGATTTGCCTTAATCACCTGCTCAGACGATTTAGTATTTACCGGTTCTGGATAGGATTGCTCTAGTTCGCTCTTCAACTCCTCATCATACTGTACGATGTAGAAGCTAAGAAGATTAGAAAATGCGCCATTTGCTAAAAGGTCGCGGCCATCCAGCACCCCCCTTTGATGCTGGTCCAATACAGCCTCATATTTGCCTCGGAAGTCTTTACGAAAATCGAATGCACCCAGCACCTTTGCTGCTTTTAGCCTATTCCAATGGATTTCAAAATGCTCGACCGCCTCTGTTTTTAGTGGTACAGCACCCGTTTGCCACACTCTTCGAAATGTCCTTTCTGTATAGAATCCGAGCCATGTTAAATAAAAAACATCCAGATCATTCTTCGACCAAAATTTTTTGAGAAGGTTTTGATTGTTTTCAACAACAGCTGCATTCTCAACCTCAAAAAGGGTCTCGCCGCCATCCATCAAAGGGATCTTTGGCACTTTCAACCAATCTTTCACGTATTTCACGGCAAGATTCCCTTCAGACTTGACAAGGAGGGACGTCGCGATCTCCGGACGTGTGGTCATTGTGGTCGTGGTGTTCGTTGGAGCGCGATGGGAGTAGGATGGCATACTAGATTGCTGATGCAAAGATTGACTAACTGAAGAAGAGGAAGGGGGAACCAAGGTTACACTGAAATTTTTTTCAGGCTGCCCTTTAGAAGACGTAGCCTGAGAAAAGGACGGCAACTCAGAGGAGGCTACCATTTTAGGAGTAGACGGCGATCCGATGCTAGTTGTGGAAGAAGGGGCGGCAACCCCGCGCTGAAACGCGCTTTTTACCCTGTCCAATTTCAGCTGGCATTGAGTCATGTCATCGATCTCAACCCCTGTTCCATTAAATAAAACGTCGTCCAACCATTGCTGGAGGGTTTCTAACTTCTTTCCCACCTCCCGATCACCGCTATTGACTTTTGCGGATAGCGCCTCTATTTCGGCTTGGATATTTCTAAATTCTCCAGCTCCAATGGGGCGAGTAGACATGAAAACCTCCAATTTTTTTTAAAATAGATAACAAAAATACCTATATATTTAAAAGATAATAAATTATTTTAATCCAACGCGAAATTTATTTCAAATGTAAAAAAAACAATTTATTTTGAAGATCGACTGAAACAAACTTTGCAGACAGTGTCTCTTATTATCAGGTAGGAAGACCCCACCCAACCGCATAGGAAATTAAGGCTGAGTGGGGACAAAAAGTTATGAATGTGTCGTTTTTGCTTCTATCGCACGGTTGTAAGCGTCTAAATTATAGAATTTAAAAAGTTCCCAAAAAACGGGGTTTTTAGAAAGAGTGCCTTCAGGGAGTCTTTGGAATTCTTTTACATAGTGATCAAATTTGGACTTAAACTCCAAATTTCCATTTACAGACTCTCGAACAGAGTTCTTAAAAGTCTTTTCAAACGCAGCCTTATCCTCCTTTGATAAAAGGACGGAGCCCGATTGGGTTACAGCCTTAAAGGTTTCGCCATTGTCAGGCATCGATCGAAACCATGTCCAGTAATAAAGCAAAGGATCTCTCATCCAAAGGAGGCTGAGAAAGGATTGATTTGCCTCCACAATTTGTTTAGGCGAAGAGGCTCGGGTAATCGACTTCCCGGAATAGATTTGCTCTTGTTCGCTTTTCAATGCATCGTAATATGTTGCAACGTAGAAACTCGGAAGTTGAGCGTAGGCCAGGTTGTGAGATTGGAAATCAGACCCCTCCTCTTTACATTTATTCAGTACCCAATCATAGACAGGTCGGCAGTCTTTCTCAAAATCAAAGTCGCCGATAGCCTTCTTTGCTTTTGCCTCTTGATAATGGGCTTCAAACGCTGCGAGATCTTTTTTTGTTAACTCTTTGGCTCCGATTTCCATCGCTTGTTTAAAATCGTCGACACTATATTTTTTCATCCACACCCAAAAATAGATAGCAAAATCACTGAGTTTAAAAGATGCAAGAAGTTGTTCATTTGCTTTAACAACGTCTTTGTTAATCTTTTGAGGAGAAGAAGGCGCCGCCGCCGCATGCATCGGAGGAGCGCTAGCAGGACCTTGAGCATGTGCAGCGGTCGTCATGGTGGCCGCAGGCTGTGCCATCGTGTTGGTCGTCGTTACCGTGGTGGCGGTCATAGTCGTGGTGGTCGTGGGAACGATACGGGAGGAGGAATAGGATGGCATATTTAATAGCTCAAGAGGAAATGCTCTTAAAGACGTCGATCTAGGATCGGATGCGCTATTCGGCGCAGGGGCTATCCCTTCTCCGCTAAATCCTGTATTCAGAGGAGAAAATTGTCTATCAGAGGTCGAATTCGCGCTAGGCGCGGTAAAAGATGTCTGCTGAAAGCTAAGCTTAGCCAAGGAGGTCGATAAAGTCTTATCGGATCGATTTTGTTGCGGCTGCGGGGGTTGGCTAAGTGAAGCGGAAGGTGTTGCGCTGACGCTGAACACTTTTCCAGAGCTGATGGGCGCAGGCTGAGAGGAAGCGACCAATTGGGGAGTAGCTGGCGATCCGCTAGCGGTTGTCGAAGAAGGAGCCGCAACCACTCCGCGCTGAAATGCGCTTCTTACCTTGTCCAATTTCACCTGGCATTGAGTCATGTCATTGATCTCAATCCCTGTTCCGTAAAATAAAAAGTCGTCCAAACGTTGCTGGAGGGTTTCCAACGTCTTTTCCACCCCCTCGTTCTTCTGACTGCTATTTACCTGTGTGGATAGCGCCTCTAATTCTTTTTGAATATTTCTAAATTCTCCAGCTCCAATGGGACGAGTAGACATAAAAAATCTCCTATTTTTAAAGTTATAAAAAAATTACGAATGTGCCGTTTTTGATTTCATAGCGCGATCGTAGTAGTCTGAATCGTACAACTTAAGAAGTTCGAAAAATATGGGATCGTTGGAAAGACGGCCATTAGGATAGTGCTCGAATTCCTCAACAAATGGTTGAAATCTGGAATGAAAATCGAACTCTTGATACTTGATCTTGTCAACCACGTCCAGAAAATAGTTTGTAAATCTGGTCTTATCCGCCTGTGTCAAGAAGTAGGTCCCCGATTGAGTTGCAGCCTTAAAGATCTTGCCATCATCTTGCATTGAATTAAACCATGTCCAGTAATAGGCAAGAGGCTTTCTCATCCAAAGAAGGCTGAGGAACGCTTCGTTCGCCTTTACAACTTGTTTAGGCGATAAATTAGAATCTGTAGAGTAGAACAGGTGTTCTTGTTCACTTTTCAATTTCTCGTAGTATTTTGAAACATAAAAATTTAGAAGTTTAGAACGGACTGGATTACTTAAAAGATCACGACTATCGATAGACTTGTTTTTATATTTTTCCAGCGTTACATTAAAATCATACCGGAAAGCGGTATAAAAATCAAACCCGTCAGCTTTTATATCATTGTAATAGGCTTTAAACTGTTGACCATCTTCTTTTGTTAATAGTTTAGAACCCGTTTCCATCGCATTTTTAAAATCATCGCTAGTATATTCATACATCCATACCCAATAATAGGCGGCAAAATCATCCAATAGCATGCCGGATAAAGAGCCTTCATTTTTTTTAACAACATCTTGATTAACCACTTGAGAAGGACGGACTGCAGCGCTCGATGATGGGGCCAGGGAAGATGACTTAGGGGTATTATCTTGAGATCTCTGGGTGGTATTCGTCGTCATCGGCCGCGTTGTTGTCGTTGTGGTCGTTGTGACCGTGGGTGTGGTGGTCGTCGTGGTCGTGGTGATCGCTGGAGATGAGGAATAGGATGCCATATTCGATTGCTCAAGAGGAAATGCTCTTAAAGATGTCGATGGCTGAAAGCTAAATCCACCCGTCAGCTTAGGAGGAGAGGAGGATTGCGGCTGTAGGGATTGGCTAACTGGAAAAGAGGAAGAGGGAAGCAAGCTCACGCTGACAACTTGTTTAGGCTGCCCTATAGGAGGCGTAGCCCGAGAAGAGGGCGGCAAGGCGGAGGCGGCGAGCAATTTGGGAGTAGATGGAGATTCGCTAGCGGTTGTCGAAGAAGGGCCGGCAATTCCACGCTGAAACGCGCTTTTTACCTTGTCCAATTTCACCTGGCATTGAGTCATGTCATTGATCTCAACCCCTGTTCCGTAAAATAAAAAGTCGTCCAAACGTTGCTGGAGGGTTTCTAACGCCTCTCCTGCTCCGTCGTTTTTCCGACCGCTATTTACCTGTGCGGACAGAGCCTCTAATTCTTTTTGAATATCTCTAAATTCTCCAACTCCAATGGGACGGGTAGACATAAAAACCTCCAGTTTTTTTAAAAAGGATAACAAAAATACCTATATATTTAAAAGACAATAATTATTTTAACTTGGGATGAAAAACCCTTGGTAAGAAAAAAAGAAAAAGGGACTTCAATTTTTCACTGAAGCTGTTCTAAGGATACTGCCAGCAATCTCCCCCAGCTATCGGCATGCCTCTGATATAGAATAACTTATGGGTTTCTCTTTTTAAGACACCACTAATAGTGGTAGTATTACCACTAAAGAACCTATCTCAGTAAAATTTTTCGTCGATTTTCGGGATTATTTTGAGCCGATTTTCGATCCAAATTGTGGGGGCAATATCGACAAAAGTATATTGTCCCCACAATTTGGATCGAAAATCGGCTCAAAAGAACCCGAAAATCGACTGAAACTTTTTACTGAGATAGGTTCAAGGTGGTAAATATGTTCGAACAGTTATTTGCGAGTCGAATCGTTGAAAAAATACTTTTTTACATGATCGCAAACAAAAAATGCTTTGCTTCCGAACTTCGTCAATGTTTTGGGATTCCTATTTTTGGAATACAAAGAGCTCTTGCTAGATTGGAAGATCAGGGCATTTTAGTTAGCATTGTTGAAGGTAACAATAGAATTTACCATTGGAATCCGCGATATCCTTTCATTGAGGAATTTAAGAGATTTATCGAGAAAGCCTACTTCAGTTTGCCTGAAGAATTTAAGAAAAAATACTACGAACGAGCGATTAGAAAACGCCCAAGAAAAAAAGGGAAGCCCCCTGTGAAGGAAAATGTAGATTTAGAGAATATAGATACAAAGGATCTTGCAGGCCTGAAAGGATAACAAAAATACCTATTATATTTAAAAGACAATAGTTATTTTAACTCGAAATGAAAACTGATTAAGGTTAAAAATAAAATTATTTTTGATGGTTTTTAGATAAGGGATTGAGAAGAGAAGAAAAGGACCAAAAAAACTTAAGAGACCTAAGAAACTTTGGTCCTTTAGGTCTCTTAAGTCTTTTTCGTCCCTTTTCTTCTTCTTCCCTTTGGTCCCTTTCCCTTTCCTTTTTCTCTTAGAGACTGTCGTTGAAATTAAGCTTCTGTCGATTTTGGGGTTCTTTTGAGCCGATTTTGCATTCTTTTTTAGGGGGGTAATATCAACTTGCGTATATTACCCCCTAAAAAAGAATGCAAAATCGGCCAAAATAATCCCCAAAGTTGACGAAGCCTTAATTCAACGACAGTCTCTTAAGCTAAGGTGACTTCCTTACAGCGGTAGACGTCTTGGATCGCGTTTAGGAGAATAACGCCCTCTTTCATCGACTTTTGAAACGCCTTGCGCCCTGAAATCAACCCCATGCCGCCCGCCCTTTTATTGATCACGGCCGTTTCAACGGCGATGCCGAGATCATTCTCTCCGGAGGGTCCTCCCGAGTTGATGAGGCCCGCCCGCCCCATGTAACAGTTGATCACTTGATAGCGGGTGAGATCGATCGGGTGGTCGGTGCATAGGGTCGTGTACATTTTCTCGGTCTGTTTGCCAAACTTAAGCGCTTTAAAGCCGCCATTGTTGATCGGCAGCTTCTGCTTGATGATATCGGCTTCGATGGTCACGCCCAAGTGATTCGCTTGGCCTGTGAGATCCGCAGACTCGTGGTAATCCTTGGCTTCGGTTTTAAAGGCGCCATTGCGCAAGTAGCACCAAAGAACGGTCGCCATGCCGAGTTCATGGGCATGGGCGAACGCCTGGCTAACCTCGACGATCTGACGCCTGCTTTCAGGAGAGCCAAAATAGATGGTCGCCCCGACAGCGGCGCACCCCATGTCGTAGGCTTGTTTGATCGAGCCGAAGAGGATCTGATCGTAGGTATTGGGATAGGAAAGGAGTTCATTGTGGTTGATTTTGAGCAGAAAAGGGATCTTATGGGCGTATTTGCGCGCCACGCTCCCGAGAACCCCCAGCGTCGATGCGACGGCGTTGCATCCCCCTTCGATGGCGAGTTTGACGATATTTTCAGGATCGAAATAGAGGGGGTTGGCGGCAAAAGAAGCCCCCGCGGTGTGTTCGATCCCTTGATCGACGGGCAGGATCGAAAGATAGCCGGTTCCCGCCAATCTGCCTTGATTAAAGAGCGCCTGCAGGCTGCGCAGGACGCGGATGTTCCGATCGGAAGGGGCAAAAATCCGATCCACCCAATCTTCCCCGGGAATATGCAATTGCTCTTTGGGCACTGTCTTACAGACGTGCTTGAGAAGATCTTCTGCTTTAGGTCCTAATAGCGATTCTATTTCCTTAAATGACATCTGTTACCTCTAAAATCTTAAAAGGAACTAGTATAACAGATCGGCCAATAATCGGCTAGTTGAAGTTATCTTAATTCGGAGACAGTCTCTTACCCTTCGTTTCCGGAATAAAGCGGTAGACGAACCAGAAAGCCAAGATTCCAATGACAGCATAGAGGCAGAAGGTGCCCGCCGATCCCAAGCGCTGGACGAGATCGAGGAACGTCAGCGATACGAGGTAATTGAATAACCAGTTCGCAAAAATAGACAGGCTCATCGCCCTCCCCCTCACCTGCAGAGGATAGATTTCTGAAAGGATCACAAAGGCGATTGGGCCAAGGCCGATGGCAAAAAAAGCGACATAGCTCATCAAACTGACCACCGCAAAGAGCTCGATCGCCGCTGACTGCGTGAAAAACACATAAGAAAGGGTCAGCAAGCTGATCACCATGCCGCCCACCCCAATGAGAAGAAGGGGTCTGCGCCCGATTCGATCGATCAGCCATACAGAAATCAACGTGAAGAGCACATTGATGGCCCCAATGCCCATGGTGGCAAAAAGGGTGGAAGAGGCAGAAGGGTAGCCTACGTTTTGAAAAATTTTTGGCGCATAGTAGATCACGGTATTAATTCCGGTGATTTGCTGAAAAATGCTCAGCAATAGGCCGATAACAACAGCTGCCCGAATGGGGGGTTTTAAAAGTCCCTTCCACCCGATCTGTTCGCGCGAGGCCGGGATCGTTTTTATCTCCCCGATATCCTTTTCCCACCCCTTATCCAACCGGAGGCGTTTGAACACCAGCACCGCTTTCTCTCGATGACCATGCGCTAAAAGCCAGCTGGGCGATTCTGGGAAAATCAACATGCCGAGAAATTGGATCGCAGCGGGAATGAGCGCTACGGCAAACATTGAACGCCAGGCGGCTTCCGGAGTAAAGAGATAATCGATCGTATAAGCAGCGAAGATACCGATCGTGATCGCCAATTGGTTCATGGCGACAAAAGCGCCTCGGCAATGGGACGGGGCGATCTCCGCCAGATACAAGGGCACTGTCAAGGAAGCGAGGCCCACCCCTAAGCCGGTAATGAAGCGCCCCCATAAGAACATATCGAAAGACGAAGCAATGACGACCGCCCAGATGCCGATGATGAATATAAGGGCGGTTAGGAGAGTGATCATCCGCCTCCCGAAGCGATCCGCTAAAGAACCGGCGCAAAGGGCTCCCAAAAGAGCCCCGATCAAAATGATGCTGACAGCCAACCCCTCCTGAAAAGTCGTCAGGGAAAATTGCTGCGTCAAAAAAAGGAGCGCCCCGGAAATCACGCTCGTGTTGTATCCAAAGAGAAATCCTCCTAGAGAAATTGTGCAGGCAAGAGCAAGAGCATAAGATGTATGGCGTTCTTTTACATGCATGGGCGAATGTTAAACATTCCGTAAATAAAAAACTACGCGATATAGAGGAGCAAACTTTTAAGATACTCCCCTTCGGGATGGTAGATCGAGAGGGGGTGATCCTGGGCCTGTACATGGCGCGATAGGATTCGCACCTCGCGCCCGGCTTCTCTTGCAGCTTGGAAAATCAAATTTTGAAATAGAGCCTCATCGATATAGTGGGAGCAAGAACAGGTGAGCAGCTTGCTTGCAGCGGGAATTTTTTCCAAGACGAGGCGATTGAGCGTTTTGTAACCCTGGCAGGCGGCGTCTACATCCGCCCGTTTTTTAGCAAACGCGGGCGGATCGAGGATGACGAGTTCTTCGTTGACGGGAACTCTGCTCAGAAAGGAAAAGACATCTTCGCAATGGATCTGATGCCTATCCGAAGCAAACCCATTTAAGGAGGTATGGCGGGCAGCGAGAAGAGAGGCCTTCGCACAACTGTCGACGCTCGTCACCGCTTTTGCTCCCCCCTTTAATGCATAGAGCGAAAAACCGCCGCTATAAGAAAAGCAATTGAGCACCCGCTTGCCGAAGGAGCAGGCGCCGATCATCCGGCGCATCTCCCGCTGATCGAGAAAAAAACCGGTCTTCTGCCCCTCTTCGATCGGGACGAGGAAAGCCAGGCCGTTTTCCAGAATGGGGATTTCGGGTTCCGCCTTTCCGAAAAGCCAACCTTGGCTATCTTTCAGTCCCTCTTGGCGGCGGGAAGCGGAAAGGGATTTTTCATAAATCGCTTTCGGTTTTGCGATATCGATCAGAGCCTCGACCAAAAAAGGCTTGAGTTTCTCAATTCCCCACGTATTCACCTGGATGACGAGCACGCCATCATAATGGTCGACGACAAGCCCGGGAATCCCATCCCCTTCCGCATTGATCAGACGATAGGCGTTTGTCTCTAACGCCAGAGCGTTGCGCAGGCGAAGCGCTTCGCTCACGCGGCCTTTCAGAACCTCTTCAATCGGATCTTCAGAAAAACTAAGGACGCGGCCCGTTAAAGAGTTTTCCGGATGGAAATAGGCCTGGGCGAGAAATTGACCGGAAGCGCTATAAACGGCAGCGATCTCCCCCGGAGTCAGGGGAGGGATAATACCCACCGCCCCTGAAAAAATCCACGGGTGGCGCCTTAAAAGGGATTTCTCTTTCCCCTCTTTAAGAACAACTTTCTGCATGGAGGAACAACGGATTTTTTTTGGGAAGGGAATGGCAAGGGGCGATCGCCCGTCCGATCAGATCGTAACCGGCGGCCTCGGTGATCTCTACCTCGTAGAAGGCGCCAAATCCGGTCACTTTGCGCCCGTCATTAATGAGGACTTGGCCATCGATCTCGGGACATTGACCGTAAAAGCGGCCGCGCATGAGGAGCTTTGTTTCAGGATGGTATCCTTCTACGATCACTTTTAAGCGCTTGCCGATAAACGCGGCATTGCGTTTGGCAACCACTTTGGCTTGTGTTTTGACAAGGCGCTCGAAACGCTTTTGCTTCACCTCTTCGCTGACGTGGTTGGGCAGGGTTGCAGAATGAGACTCTTCCTCTCTGGAATACTTGAAAATGCCGATATTATCTAGAGGGTGCTCTTGAATAAACTCTAAGAGTTCTTCAAACTGGGCATCCGTTTCGCCGGGAAAGCCGACCATTAAACTGGTGCGGATGACAACGCCGGGAATGCGGGCGCGCAGCCGCTGAATCGTCTCGATGATCTGCTGGCGCGACGTTTTGCGGCGCATGGCCTTTAGAATCGCGTCGTTGATGTGTTGAATGGGCATATCGAGATAGGAACAGATCCGCTGATCCTGCTCGATCAATTGGATCATCTCTTCGGTGATTTCATCCGGATAGAGATAGAGAAAGCGAAGCCAAAAATCTTTTTTAACTTTGAGCATCTCGCGGATTAATTGCTCCAAAGCCTGTTTCTCCCGCCGCTCTTTGCCATAGTCGCCGAGATCCTGAGCGATCAAAATCACCTCATGGACTCCCTGGCTCAGGAGGGCATGAAACTCTTTGAGGATCTGCTCCTGGGGTTTGCTGCGCAAGGGGCCTTTGATCGTGGGGATGATGCAAAAAGAGCAGCGCTTGGCGCATCCTTCTGCAATTTTAAGGTAAGCGTAGTGCTTGGGCGTCGAAATCTGCCTCGGGACCTCTCCCCATTCGAGATAACTGCGCGCAGTGGTCACCGCCCGGCCCGGTTCGGGGGAATCGATCGCCTCTAAAATTTTTTCCATATCGCCCGATCCGAGGAAGTAATGGATATCGGGGAATTTTTCTTTGATTTCGGCACTATGCTTTTGAACCATGCAACCGGCGACAATCACCTTGGCGCTCTTCTTCTTTGCATCCAATACTTCTTGGATCGTATCGCACGATTCTTTGCGCGATTCCGCTAAAAATCCGCAGGTATTGACGACGAGGTAATCGGCCTGTTCGATCCGATCGGTCGATTCGAATCCGGCTTTGAGCAAAATGCCGAGCATCACCTCCGAATCGACGAGATTGCGCGCGCATCCCAAGCTAGTGAAATGAATTTTATTGCCTTGCATAGGAGCATTATAAAATGTTAAACCTTTAAGGAAAATTAAATAAAAAATTCACAGAAAGGATGATATGCGAACCCTCCTTCTCCTCATGCTCCTCTTCTCCAGCTGCCAAAGCCCTCCCGCCCCTTCCACATCCGAGCTCCGTCTCCTGCTCCATACGGAACCCCCTACGCTCGATCCCCGGCTTGCCGGCGACACCACATCGGTCTGTGTCATTAAAATGTGTTTTGAGGGATTGACCCGCACGGGATCGGATGGCAAACCCGCCTTAGCCCTGGCAGAAAAGGTAGAGATTTCCGAAGACCAAAAAACATATACATTCTACTTAAGAACCTCCTATTGGGCTGACGGGAAGCCTCTGACCGCCCACGACTTTGAAAAGACGTGGAAGACAATCCTCGATCCCCTCTTCCCTTCCCACTCCGCCTATGATCTCTATGTGATTAAAAATAGCAAAGCGGCAAAGGAGGGAACATCTCCGGTCGATCTCATCGGCGTACGGGCTTTAGACGATCGGACGCTCATTGTCGAGCTCAACCACCCTGTTCCCTATTTTTTATCCCTCGTCTCCGCGCACTCTTTTTTTCCCGTCCGCTCCGATGACTATTTCATCGGCAATGGGCCTTTTAAACTCAAAAGCTGGCGCCACTATAATGAACTCACGGTTGAAAAAAATGAAAAATACTGGGATGCATCCGCAGTTAAACTCTCCCAGATCCATCTCGCAATCCTAGAGGACCAGAATACAGAACTAAACCTCTTTCACAACGGCAGCATCGATTGGGCCGGCTACCCGCTCTCCTCTCTTCCGACAGATGCTCTACAAAGTCTATCGCAGCAAGACAACTTCTACACCTACCCTCTCGCCGCCACCTACTACTACGTGTTCAATACCGACGTCTTCCCCTTTAATAATCTCCACATGCGCAAAGCCTTCGCCTTAGCGATCGATAGACAAGGGATTATTTCCCACATCACCCAAGGGCATCAGATTCCTGCGACGGGCCTGATCCCGCCGACCATGTGGCCGGAGCCGAAGATCTACTTCCAGGATCACGATCGGGAAGAAGCGCGCCGCTATTTTCAGCTAGCTTTAGAGGAAATAGGGATCGAGGCCTCCGAGCTTCCGCCCATCACTTTGATCTATAACACCGATCAAGCCCATCATAAAGTTGCCCAGGCGATCCAAGAACAGTGGTTTCAAACGTTTGGCATCCGGGTCTCCCTAGCCAATAAAGAATGGAAAGTGTACCTCGATGAGTTAAATGGCCAGCAATTTCAGATAGCGCGCCTGGGAGGAATCGCTAACTTTAACGATCCTATTTGCTTTTTAGATCTCTATAGGTATGCTACTGGTTGCAATAATCATTCGGGATGGAGCAGCGCAGAATTTATTGCCCTCTTGGAAAAAGCGGATGAGACCCTAGATGCAGAGGAGAGGAACGGATACCTAAAAGCCGCTGAAGCGATTCTAATCGATGCCATGCCCATTGCCCCGCTCTATTTTTATACAGGCAATTACTTAAAAAAAGCTTATGTTAAAGGAGTTTATTTGTCTGAATTAAGCGATGTAGATTTCAAAGAAGCTTATCTAGACATCAGATGATTTACTATTTAATGAAAAAGGGAGCGATCCTCCTCTTCTCGCTCTATGTGGTGGCCACGCTGACTTTTTTTCTCATGCAAGCCATTCCAGGAGATCCTTTTCTTCAAGAGCAGGCCATTCCCCAAGAAATTCTCGAAGCGATGTACAAACACTACGGGCTTGACGACCCTTGGTATGTGCAGTACGGCCGTTATCTCAAGGGGCTCATCACGTGGGATTTGGGCCCTTCTTTTAAATATCAAGGGCGTACAGTGAATGAGATCATCAGCGAAGGGCTGCCCGTATCCCTCGCTTTGGGTTCGTTTGCTCTGACCATCGCCCTTTTCGGCGGCATCACCTGCGGCGCCATCTCTGCCTTAAAACATTTACGCTGGCAGGATTACTTCTCCATGCTGATCGCTGTCATCGGAATCTCCATCCCCAGCTTTATCTTAGCCACCTTTCTCCAGTATTTCTTCGCCATGAAACTCGACTTATTGCCCGTTGCGCGCTGGGGATCCTTCAGCCAATGCATTTTGCCGGCCCTTTCGCTAGCGGCTCTTCCCACCGCTTTTATCGCACGCCTCACCCGCTCTAATATGTTAGAAGTGATGCAGCAAGACTACATTCAAACGGCTAAATCCAAGGGGATCAATTCCTTTCAAATCCTATGGCGCCATCTGATGCGCAATGCCCTTCTTCCCGTCATCACTTATTTGGGCCCCATGACAGCAAGCATCCTCACGGGAAGTTTTGCGGTGGAAAAAATCTTCGGCATCCCCGGACTTGGGCAATGGTTTGTGATGAGCATCACGAATCGCGATTACACGGTGATCATGGGGACAACTATTTTCTACAGCGCTCTTTTAATGTTCTGTGTTTTTATCGTCGATATCTTATACTGCTTTATCGATCCAAGAATCAGACTTGAAGTAAGAAATGAACCCATTTGAGCCCCTCGATCCCTCTTTATTTTCCGCTGAACACGAGTCTCTGCACCCCTCTTTATCCTATTGGCAAGACGCTTGGCTGCGCCTACGGCGCAATCGGATGGCCATGGCGGGGCTTTTGATCTTGACCCTGTTGCTCATCGCGGCTATTTTCGGGCCTTTCCTCACCCCATACACCTACTATGAAACGCATTTGCATCTCAAAAATCTCCCTCCTTCTCCCACCTTCTGGTTTGGCACCGATGAACTGGGGCGCGATGTCTTCACACGAGTGTGGTGGGGAGCGCGCATCTCGCTGTTTGTTGGCATCACCGCTTCTTTTGTCGATCTAATCATCGGCGTCTTCTACGGAGCCCTCGCCGGCACTATCGGCGGCAAGGTAGAAGAGGTGATGATGCGCATCGCGGATATTCTCTACGCCCTGCCCTATTTGATGGTCGTGATTTTACTGATGGTCATCATCGGATCGGGAATCACCACCATCATCATCGCTCTGACCTTCACGGGGTGGATCAGCATGGCGCGGATCGTCCGCGGACAAATTTTGCAGCTCAAGCAACTCGATTTCGTCAAAGGGGCAAGAGCCCTCGGGGCGAGTTCCGCGCGCATCCTCTGGAAACACCTCATCCCCAACACGATGGGACCGATCATCATCACTGTGACCATCACGATTCCCACTGCGATTTTTGCCGAAGCGTTCTTAAGCTTTTTAGGGCTCGGCGTCCAAGCTCCCATCGCCAGCTGGGGAACGATGGCAAACGACGGCCTTTCCGCTCTCCGGTATTATCCTTGGCGCCTTTTTTTCCCTGCAGGCTTCATCAGCATCACCATGCTCAGTTTCAATCTGCTCGGAGATGGGCTCCGCGAAGCTTTCGATCCGAGGCTGCGCACATGACGAAGTTATTAGAAGTAGAAGATCTGCACGTCACTTTCAGCACGCATGAAGAGAAGCTGCATGCCGTGCGGGGGGTCTCCTTCGATCTTTTCGAAGGAGAAACGCTCGGCGTTGTCGGCGAGTCGGCTTGCGGCAAAAGCACGATGGCCAAAGCCCTGCTCCAGCTCACCCCTTCTCACTGCAGCTACCTCGAAGGCGCCGTGTGGTACGGGGGTAATAATCTGCTGAAGGCTAGCGAAAAGCAGATGCAAAAGATTCGCGGAAAAGAGATCGGCATCATCTTTCAAGATCCGATGACCTCGCTGAATCCCACCCTGAAAATCGGCGCGCAAATAGTCGAAGGCTATTTACGCCACCACCCTCATCTCACGCGCAAAGCCGCCTTCGATTATGCCATCCAAATGCTGCAGCTCGTCGGCATTCCCCAAGCTGAAATGCGCGCCCAAGAATACCCGCATACCCTGAGCGGGGGGATGCGCCAAAGAACCATGATCGCCCTTGCCCTCGCCTCTAATCCTAAGCTGCTCATCGCCGATGAACCCACCACCGCTTTAGATGTGACCATTCAAACGCAGATCCTCGATCTGATGAAAACCATCCAAAAACAAACGCAAACGAGCATTATCTTGATCACCCACGATTTGAGCGTCGTAGCGGGGATGTGCGACCGCGTCCTTGTGATGTACGCCGGGCAAATCGTCGAAAGCGCGCCTGTCGAAGAGCTCTTCTCTTCCCCCAAACACCCGTATACCCGCCGCCTTTTCGAATCGATCCCCCGCCTCGACATGCCCAAAGACCGCCCTCTTTTACCCATCGAAGGCGCGCCGCCCAATCTCATGCGCCTGTTAAAAGGCTGCGGCTTTTGTCCGCGCTGTCCCATGGCCATGAACATCTGCCGCGGGGAAACTCCCCCTTTATTCCAAGTCGGACAGAGCCACTACAGCCGCTGTTTCCATCACGATCCCCGAGCGCCCCATGCTTGATCCCCTTGTAGATATTAAACACCTGAAAAAATATTTCCCCATCCGCAAACAGATTCTAAAGGCGGTCGACGATGTCTCTTTCCTCATCTACCCGGGCGAGACGCTGGGTCTGGTCGGCGAAAGCGGTTGCGGCAAATCCACGACAGGAAGAACCCTATTGCGCCTAGAAGAACCCACATCTGGCGAAATTTTTTTCGACAAACAAGATGTGATCAACATGAACGCAAAAGAGCTCAAGCTGCTGCGCCGCCAAATCCAGATCATTTTCCAGGACCCCTATGCCTCGTTAAACCCGCGGATGACCGCCGGCGATATCATCGCCGAGCCGCTCGACATCCACAGCCTTGCAAAAGGAAAAGCGAGGGAGGAGAGGATCGAGGAGCTTCTCGATCTCGTCGGCTTGGGCAACACTTGCAGAGGGAGATTTCCACACGAGTTCAGCGGGGGGCAAAGACAGCGGATCGGGATCGCCCGGGCTCTTGCTGTGAGCCCTCGATTTATCGTGTGCGATGAACCCCTCTCCGCATTGGACGTCTCCGTTCAAGCGCAAATCGTCAACTTGCTTAAAAAATTGCAAAACGAGCTCGGCCTGACCTATCTCTTCATCGCCCACGATCTGTCGATGGTAAAATATCTCTCGAACCGCGTGGCGGTCATGTATCTAGGCCACCTCATCGAACTGGCCCCTTCCGACGAGCTCTACAAAAACCCTCTCCACCCCTACACGCAGGCGCTCCTTTCCGCCATCCCCATCCCCGACCCGAAGATCGAAAAAACGCGCACCCGCATTGTGCTCAAAGGCGAAGTGCCGAGCCCCATTAATCCCCCGCCAGGGTGTGTTTTCGCCACCCGCTGCCCCTATGCGCAAGAGATCTGCCACCGCGTCCGCCCCGTCTCAAAGGAAGTGGCTCCTCAACATTTCACCGCCTGCCACCTCTACTAACCCAAAGTTTTCGGGTTTTTTAGAGACTGTACGAGTATAACGGAGATCAACGCAAAGATGCGGAGACGCAGGGACGCGGAGAAAATGGAAATATTGGCAATTTATAAAATCTTTGCGTCCTTGCGACTTGGCGGCTTTGCGTTGATCCCTCCTGCTGAGTCTAATGCAGGCTTTACAGGGAAGCGGAAAAGAGCGGTTCGGGGCGTTTGTTAGCGGCGCTCATGCACACGCAGACCCGGCAGGGCGCGCTCTTTAAAATCTTATCCGTCACAGTTCCAAGGCCTTTATGAGGAGCTTCCCGGCTCGCATTCATCGCGCCCAACACCAACAAATCATAATGCCCTTCCTGCAAAAGATCGATAACGGCCACGGGAATGTTGCGGGCGCGGACGATCTGCAAATCGATTTCCACATTGAATTCCCTGGCGATCGCCTCAGCCCGTTTCAATATCGCCTGGGCGATGGCAACGCGCGGGAGCAGTTCTGAGTCGAGCGGAAGCGAATAGGGAACTTCGATCACCGTGACAGCTGTCAACTTGGCTCTGTGCGTCTTTGCAAGCTCGCACGCCATTTGCACTGTTTCCGTTTGGGTTCCCCCGCGGGTGGGCACTAAAATATTCTTAATCGTCAGCGGTTTGTAATCGGGCACTTTGATCTTTTCGATCGATAACTGTCCTATCGCCGAGATCCTTTTCTTACGTCGATAGATGAGGTACATGACCACGCCGAAAACCATCCAGAGCATACCTAAATTGCGCCCTTCCGGCTTTGTGAGGACGACTAAAAACCAGACGCACATGGTCGCTGCGCAGCCGACGAGCGCTGTAATAGGAAGCTGGACCTTGCCAAAGCGGATATTCAAAGGAATCCGAAAGGGTCTCTTGAGGTCGGGTTTTTTAACGCGCAGGACAAGGAGGGAAAGGTGGGCAAAGAAAAATGCAAGCATCGCTCCAAAATTATAAAGATCGGCTAAAAATGTCATCTGCCCTCGGCTCCACAAAACGACAATGGCTGCAAGGATTGCAAAAAAACCCAGAGAAATAAAGGGGGTGCGGAATCTGGAATGGATTTGATAAAAAAATCTAGGCAGTTGGTAGTATTGTCCCATGTTAAAAGAGAGGCGCGAGGCGCCTACGAGCCCCGCATTCGCGGCCACAAACAAAATCACAGCCGCTAAGAGACCTATCCAAGGCGAGAGAATTTGACTGCCGAACGGGAGCGCGGCAGCGATGCCGGAGATCGGGTCTTGTAGATATTTGTCGCCGAGCTCCTTCGGGGTCATTGCCGAAAGGGCCACCAAGGCAATGCCTAAATACATCGCCACCAGCGTCACCATCGTGATCATCACCGCCCGCGGAACCGTCTTCGCAGGTTTTTTGGCCTCGGAGCCTAGCTGAGCGATCGATTCGATCCCCGTATACGCGACCATCGCCATCGCGGTGCCCTTCCAAAATTCGCTCCAGGTAGGCGACCAGTCGACACCGGGAACATTGATCTGGATGTGCTCGGCGATGTAAGGAAGATCGAATAACCAGCCGGCGCCGATTAAAATAATAATCGCCTGCGTAACAATGGTAAATCCGGCCAATATGAAACTCATGCGCGTCGACTGCCTGACGCCAAATAAGTTGATGAAAAATAAAATCAGGAGCAGACCGATCGTAAAACTAATTTGAACGCCTGTAACCTTGAGACCGGGGTAAAAATAGGAGAGATAGGGACCGACTGCGAAGGCGGAGATGGCAATCGTGACGATATAATCCAGTAAAAGCCCCCAGCCCGCGATAAACGATATCAAATCATTAAATGCATGTTGGGCAAAACTCGCCGATCCGCCCGAGTCATGATAGGTGGATGTCATCTCGGCATAAGTGAGGGCCGTGCAGACAAAGACGATGCCTGCTAAGGCGAGGGCGATAGGCGTCGCCCCTAGCGCGTAAAGAGCTGTGATCCCTAGGGCGTAATAGATGGAGGACCCCAGGTCTCCGTAACCGATTGCAAAAAGGTCGCTAACCCCTAAAACGCGCTTGAGGGTCGCTCGCTCCAATTGCGCAATATGGCTGGAAGATGGGGATCTTTGCATTCTTTAGAATTAATTAATTTGGACAAAAATTGCAAGTATTGAGCAAAATCAGCTCTTAATTCTGAGACCTCTGAAGGAAAAAATGAAAAGAAAATTATTTTTGCTCGCGCTTGTTTTATTAACACAGGAGGTATTTTCTAAAGAAGAAATCCCTGAGTATGAAGAGATCGAAGATCAACCGACCCTTCCCATTTTAACCCCCTCGCTGGCACAGAGAAAAACCAAGAAATTGCGTTTGGACAATCAGCTTGAGGTCTATCTCATTTCGGATCCCGAAGCGAAACAATCCGCAGCAGCCCTTTCTGTAGAGGTGGGTTCTTGGCACGATCCGAAAGAACACCCCGGCATGGCCCATTTTCTCGAACACATGCTGTTCATGGGAACCGAGGCGTTTCCCGATGAAACAGAGTACCCGCGCTATATCAGCGACCATGGGGGGTTTTATAACGCTTTTACGATGGACGATCGCACGGTCTACTACTTCAGCGTCGACGAGGATGCCTTTGAAGGGGCTCTCAACCGCTTTTCCCACTTCTTCACCGATCCCCTGCTCGATCCCTCGTGCATCGAACGGGAAAGGCACGCTGTCGACCACGAACATGCAGGAAAAAAAGAAAACGACTATTTACGCCTCATCCGCGTTTTAGAAGAGACAGGCAATCCCGCTCACCCCCATGCGCTTTATAGCTGCGGCAACTTCGAAAGCCTCTCTCAGGTCACCACCACAGAGTTGCAAAATTGGTTTAAAGAGCATTATAGCGCGCATCGGATGCGCCTCGCCATCGTCTCTGCCCTGCCTCTCGATACCCTGACCGAGTTAGTCCTGACCCATTTCTCAAATCTTATCCAAAACGACGCAATTTTTCCTTCCCTTCCCCTCGAGCTGACATCCGAGCAGCAAAGAGGGCATCTGATCTATCTGCCTCCGATCCACATGTCCAACTCCTTGTTGCTAATCTGGGAGATGCCCCAAGAGTTTGCTGAGAGCCACCAAAGATTTGCTCCCGAACTGATCGGATATGCGCTAGGGCATGAGACGGAAAAAGGGCTCATCCATCTGCTCAAACAAGATAAACTGGCAAACGCTCTAGAAACTAGCTTTCTTCCTTTTGGCAATAACCACTTGCTATTCATTCTAGAAATTGCGCTGACCGAACAAGGGGTATCGGAAAAATACAAAACGATCCGCCGCTGCTTTGAAGCGATCGCTAGGCTAAAGGAGGAGGGAATTCCCTTCTATCTCTTTGAAGAGCATCAAGCGATCGAGCGGCTCGATTATCAGTTCCAATCGGGCTCCTCTCCCGATGAATATGCCGTCCAATGCGCCTCGGATATGATCGATCAAGATCTCGCGACCTATCCGCAGCCTGCCTATCTGAATGCGAGCTATGACGCAGATTCTCTGGCGCGCTTCATCGATGCCCTCACCCCGCAGGATTGCATTTTTTGCCTCCTCGCGGATACAGAGGTTCCTTTAGATCGAAACGAACACTGGATGGATATCGATTATGCTCTTTGCGAGATCCCCGAGCAAGAGATGGCGGAGTGGAGGCAAGCGACACCTCATCCCGAGATCTCTCTACCGCCGCCTAACCCCTTCAAACCCACTCCGCTGACCAGTATCCCTTTCGGCTACCGGAATGCGGATGAAGACATCGCAAGCCTCGCTTTAGATCAAGATCCTCTAGGGAGCGCTTATTTCATCGTCAATAAGCAATACCTCATCCCCGAATTGACGGGCATGTTCACCTTTGAAACTCCCCTCATCGACCACACCGTCAAATCAGCCGTCTGCTGCGATCTTTATTTAGAAGCTTTAGAAAAACAGCTTGCCAGCGCCCTCTTTTTTGCGCGCAAAGCGGGTCTAGATGCCAACTTCTTTAATCTGGGCTTCCTCGTCAGCGGGTATGCTGAAAAAGCGCCCCTCTTCATGAAGCAAATTTTTCAGACCATGCCGCGCATCCTACCCACTTCTGAACAGTTTGCCCTCTACCAAGAAGAACTCGCCGAAAGCGTCTATCGGGTCTTTTCCCCGTTAGACGAAGGTTTCGAGCTGCTCAATAGCATTCTCCACAATCACTTCGCAACGCAGGAAGAAAAACGGCTTGCCCTGCAGGCTCTTTTCTATGAGGAATTTGTTCTATTTGCTGAAAATCTCTTTCGCCGGATCTATGTTCAAGGACTTTTCTTCGGCAACCTCCGTCCCGCTCAAACCACCGCCCTTTGGGCTGACTTAAAAGGAGCTCTCCCTTCTGCTCCCTATCCGTTTCGCAGAAACCTCCCCCCTTCCCTTTTTCTCTTGCCAGAAGAGCCCTTTGCTATCCATAGGAACAGCGAAAGGCAGGGGAACGCCGCTCTCTTATTGCTGCAGGGAGGAGAACACAATTTAGAAAAACAGATCGCCCATCGGATTCTGTCTATCGTGTTGAAGCAAGCTTTTTTCGATACGCTGCGCACGCAACAACAAACAGGCTATACTGTTAGGGTCATGGGACATTTTGACCTCAGACAACTCCTCCAAGTATTCGCCGTCCAGTCAAGCACGTACCATCCGAGCGATTTGATCATCCGATTCGAACATTTTTTAGAGGATTTTCTAAGCCACTTCGAAACCTATCTCCCCAAAGAGCGTTTTCGTGAAATCCAAAACAGCCTGCTCGAGGAACCCAACGAGGGAGCGGATTCGGCAGAACAAGCCTGGCGCCTCCATCAATGCGTGTTCGAAAACGGCTATTCGGAAGAGGCATCCGAAGAGGCCCTTAGAGAACTCACCTATGAGCAATTCTTTGCCATCACAGAGAAACTTCTATCAAAAGAAGAAAACCACAGGCGCCTGGCGATCCTGATTGAAGGCCGAGGGGAACCCACCGCTCCCCTTTCCATCGAACCGATGTATCACTACATCACAAAAGAAGAGCTCCGCTCCAAAGGGACTTATATCCGCTTAGATGACTAGAGGCAGTTGCAACACTCAGGTTCTGTTGATTTTCGGGTTCTTTTGAGCCGATTTTGCATTCTTTTTCGGGGGGTCATATACGCAGTTGATATTACCCCCCGAAAAAGAATGCAAAATCGGCCAAAATAATCCCGAAAATCAACGAACCCTGAGTGTTGCAACTGCCTCGACTAGTTTCGGGAGCTGAAAAACCACATGCTCTTCCGTATATACAACGTCTTCGACCTCTGTAACGCCTAGCTTACAGAGGGTTTGGATGCACCGTTGAACCACATGCTCCGGCGTGGAGGCCCCTGCCGTTAATCCGATGACTTGCACACCCGCAAGCCAATCCGTTTTGATTTCCCGTTCGTCATTGATCAAATAAGAGGGCACTCCGCGAAGGGTTGCCACCTCGCGCAGCCGGTTGGAATTAGAACTCTTTGGGTCTCCTACGACAAGAACGAGCTGGGCCATTCCCGTGATTTCGCGCAGGGCCATCTGCCGGTTGGTGGTCGCATAACAAATCGATGAACTAGGCAGCGTTTCAATATGGGGATATTTAGCGACAAGAGCCTCTGTGATCTCTTTGACATCATCCAAACTCAGCGTCGTCTGCGTGGTATAAAACAACTTCTCCTGAGGGGAAAAACGCAACGCTTCCACATCCTCAACCGACTCGACAATCGTCGTCGCCTCCGGAGCCTCTCCCGCTGTGCCGATCACCTCGACATGCGTCCGGTGGCCGATCAGGATAATCCGATACCCTTTTTGCGCAAACCGCTTCACCGCCGAATGCACTTTAGTCACAAGGCCGCACGTCGCATCGATTTCGATCAAGCCCCGCTCTTTGGCTTGCGCCCGCACAGCAGGAGAGATCCCATGGGCGGAATAGATCAGGCGGGCGTTTCTGGGCACTTCTTCCAGGTCTTCGATGAAGATCGCCCCCTTTTGCTTGAGGTCTTCCACCACATGTTTATTGTGCACGATCTCATGTTTGACGTAGATAGGAGGACCCCATAATTTCAGAGCCTGCTCCACCGTCTCAATGGCCCGCTCTACTCCTGCGCAAAAGCCGCGCGGCTTCGATAATAATAGTTTCATAGCATTTTTATAGATGAGATCGCAGGGCCCAAAAGGACTAAAGCGACCAAAGTGTCTTCAGCTTTTTTCTTAGGTCCCTTAGAGACTGTCGTTGAATTAAGACTTCGTCGATTTTCGGGATTATTTTGGCCGATTTTCGATTTATTTTTTGGGGGTAATATCAACATGCGTATATTACCCCCAAAAAATAAATCGAAAATCGGCTCAAAAGAACCCGAAAATCGACAAAAGCTTAATTTCAACGACAGTCTCTTAGGTCTTTTTGGTCCTTTTTCTTCCTGCCTTCAGGGAGAAGGAAATTCCAACATTTTTTTCAAAAGTTTATCCTTAAGAGAGGGAGTTAACCGATCTCTGCTCACCTCCAAATATTTCCCGTTATAGTCTTTGGCATCGTCGCGAAATGCAGAAGCGATTTTTTCCAAGGCAAACGTATGGACGCCAGCAGGGTCGATATACATTCCCTTCTCATTGAGTCGAATCAAATCGTAGTCATCACAAATACGGATTCTAAAACGCTCATCTTGAATAAGACGTATGATTGTATAACTACGGATCCTTTCCGCTTTAATAGGCACCACCTGCTCATCTTGGGAAGACATAACCACTCTTTTTCCATAGATCGTCAAATACCCCTTGTCATCGATGGCAGCATCACCCTTTTTGAGTTTTCGAAGATCGAACTTCGATCCCGAGGAGGAAAAAATAATCCCTTCCGTTTTCTTGGCGGATAGGTGCTGATACACCTTAGCTATCACTTCCACAACGATCAATTCCAAAGGTTTTAAAGAGGCTTCGTCGAGCGCTTTGAGGTCGAGGATGTCGATCGGTTCTTCTCGGCCTTGCGATCGGAGAGAGAGGAGTAAATTTCGCATAGGATCGATGCCCGTTACAGAAGGCTGATCGGGCACATGGGCGAGGAATTGCACATGTAAATCTTCCCTATTCAATACCTCATTCACTTTGCTCAATATCTCGTCTAAAAAATTCTGACAATCCGTTGTTTTTGAAACAGGAGTGCCACGAAGCGGCCAAAAGCGATGAGCCGGAAGCTCTATATTTTGTACTTGAATTTGATATGCCATCATGTCCTCCATAGATAAAAAACGATATGATAGAAAAAAATTGCTTTTTATGTAGAGAAAAATCGCCTGTAGAGCCTGCATTAGCTCAACGGACGGGATCAACGCCAAGCCGCCAAGCCGCAGAGACGCAAAGATTTTATACACTGTTTCTCCGCGTCCCTGCATCGCCGCGGCTTGGCGTTGATCCCATCCGTTGATTTTTGAATCTTCTTGAGTAAAAATACAATTTTGCAGTATAATTGATTTTATTTAAAAGATTTAATTATGTCTATTAATGCAATCAGCCGGATACCGTTTTTAGAAATTACAGTACCGATTAAAAATGAATTAAATCGGCGTATTCGCGACCTTTTTTCCCTCAAAGATGCGATTAAAATAGAGTTGAAAGCCCCCGGCTTGAAGCGCCGAGAAATGGTTGACGTGCGCGAGCTTGTAAAACGGCATTCGCTCTGTTGTAAAAATGCCATTAGGGATCTTAAAGATCGAGGATTAAAAGAGCCTTTCAGAAGCGAGATCGAACAGCTAAAACGCCTAACAAGAAAATTTTTTAAACTCGAGCTGGCGATCGAAGAGAAAAGAGAGTGTCTAGAGGCGCGCGAGCGGTTAACGGGGAGCACAACTCTTCCAGAAATCCCCGATTTTCGGCACGAGCTCAAGCAAATCGCTCAGGCAAATCCCTCATTAGCGGAGGGCTGCCGCCATCTCAAATTTGTGGTCGGTTGCTGCATGAGAAGAAAAACAGGGATCTTGAATCCGACCGATTTGGCAAAATTGCGCGCTTTTGAAGCCGCTGTGGGGAATGCGCATCCTTCCCTTAAAAAACTCATCCAGTCCCAAATTCAGAATCTAACCCATGCCATCCAACGCAAGCTGGAGCTTTTAGAAGATCTCAGCCAGGCGCTTTTCATCGGGGAAAATCGCTCCAAACCTTTTGATGAATGGAAGGATGAGCACAAAATGGAGCTTTGGGTGAGGGCGGGACAAATTTTAAATAATCCATTCGAGCCCCCGCTGGATCTCTTCGCCTTCCTGGATGGCTCTGAGCATCGACTGCTTCAAATTCTAAAGAAGGAATGCGCGGAAAATTTTTTCCAATTCAAAAGGACTTTTTGGGATCTGCTGCCCATTTTAGAGAGAAAAGCGCATGCTCTAGCCAAGACGGCGGATCAAAAGGACTTTTTGTGCCGCTGCAAGACGGCAGGTCTTCAAGCGATCGTCGCTAAAACGGCAAAACGGAAGGGTGGAGAGAATCTCCTGATCATCGGCGGGGGTCCTTCCGGGTTGATCCACGGCATTGTCTCCACTTTCAAGGGGATACCCTACCAGATCATCGAAAAGCGGGAAAAAGCGAAGCAGAACCGAGTCAATGTCATTACATTGGGTAAAAATGACCCCAAAGACGTCCATCTTCTTTCCTTCTTGGGCATTATATCCAGGTGGGACCGGGATGGGAAAGTCAGTTTTGGCCACATGAAAACCCCTTTAATCGAGGTCCAAATTAAAGATGTGGAAGAGGATTTGCGAAAGACATTAGCCGATTTGAATGGAGGAAATCCTCATATACGCACAAATAAAAGGGTTTATTCCATTGAAAAGGAGGAGGAAGGCGCCGTCGTTGCGATCGCCGACACAAAAAGTTCCGCTGCTGAATGGATCAAGCCCTCTATGATCATCGTTTCCGACGGGTTTTCTGGATCGACATCCAAGATGCTGGGGATCGGAAAGCATGTGCTCGCCAAGACAACACAGATCGCCTTCTCCATTTTCCACCGGCCCTCCACCCCGCTTTCTTGTTTCGAGCATATAAAATATTGCCTGTGGAATGGGTTCCAAGCACTGATTTTGGTGATCCAAGTGCTGTTCTACGCACTTGTCCATTTTACTTCTTTTGAAGAGGCTTACGGCGCTGTGGTCACGGGAGGGCCTTCGGCGATTTTCCGCATTCCCGCACAGGACTACGTCATTCGCTGCTTGCGAAAAGAGGAACAGTCATACATCAATCATACCTACCGTAAAAAAATAGCTGAGCTCAAATGGAAGATAGAAAAAAAAGAGGGAGATCCGCATCTGCTTACTGCAAAGATGAATCGGCTTAAAGCGGGTCTGGAAGAATATTTAACGGAGCGCGCCCAACAAGTGCATGGGGTTTTGGACATCATCAGCGCGTTCGTAGGAGAGAACCATCAAATCCAGCCGATGACGGTCGCCAAAAATTTTGTCGCCGACATCGTGGTCAGCCGCGCTGAACGCTCAGGAACTCACGTGGGCAAGACGCCCGTTTTGATCCGCGGAGATGCCGCTCATACGACCGATCCCTATTCCGGCTATGGCTGTAAGACAGCCTTGGAGGAGGCGCTCGCCGATCCCTTTCTATTCGATCCTCGCTCGATCTCTTCCCTGGAATGGGCGTGTCTGGCATGGGGATACAACCATTATGAAAAAGAGACCATCGATCGCGGCCTCCAAGAGCGCTCCTGTTACCGCAAGGATACGGAGCTGTTACAATACTATATCGATAGTCTCTTATAGAAATCAACTTTTGCCTTTGGCTGCTATTGATATATTAGTGCGGCTTTCACTATTGGAATGGTAAACACTGACACGAGCTGCACGGGTATTAGGTTTAGGCTTAACAACAATATCAACATCCTTTCCTAACTCAGTGAGGAAATGGATTAATCGTTCGACAGAGTACCCTCTAAAATGTCCTTTTAAAAGCGCAGACAATTTTGGTTGAGAAATTCCAAACAGTTTAGCAGCTTTAGTTTGGGTGAGTTTTTTCATCTTAATGGCTTTGCGGATTTCAATGACAAGATCAGCTTTAGTGACCATCTCCTCATGGTTTTCAAACCCAAGATCTAAGTATACGCTTCTTGCACTTATTTCTGACTTACTTTTCTTGCCCATGATTTTCCTCAAATTCAATTAACCATTCCTTGTATTCTTTCTCTGCAATTTTGAACCGGCTCTTGATTAAATTGACATCTTGCTTAGAGACTGTTCTCAAACCAAGGCTTCGTCGATTTTCGGGATTATTTTGGCCGGTTTTCGATTCCATTTTGGGGGGTAATATACGAAAGTTGATATTACCCCCCAAAATGGAATCGAAAACCGGCTTAAAAGAACCCGAAAATCGACAGAAGCTTGGATTGAGAACAGTCTCTTAGGTGTTTTTATCCCGTCTTTTGACTTCTTGTGGAAGACATGTAGTACAGCGATTACTTTTTCAAATTCTACAGTATATAAAGCTCGATAAGTCTCACCTACGCTCCTCTCAATAATCTCCAACACCGAAGCCCCTTTAAACCCCTTGAATGGCTTTACTTTAGCACTTTTCTCCCCTCTTTGAGCTTCATATAGCGCAAAACCCATTTCATCTTTGACAATTTCCGGTAAAGCCAGAAGATCCCGTTTACTCGATCCGATCCAGATAATTGGTTTGATGCTCATCACTGCGTCTCCAATACACTAATTATCCCCAATATTGGGGATAATGCACAAGACTTTTCCTAACGTCTTCTAGTCAAATAAGATATGAATCTCCTCAGCGGTGGATGGCGCGCTTGTGGACGGCAAGGGCCACCTCTTTGATCGCCTCGGCAAGAGTTGAGTGCGCATACGGTACTTTGTGAGCTACTACAACCAGTGGGCATACGAGAAGTTTTTGGAAAAATGGGGCATTGTCGACCGTTTTATAACCTAACCGCTATTGCACCGCCCGATTTTCCGCTTCGGAAAACTCGCACAGCGCGTTAGTTTCCATTTGGGGTAATGGCGATGCCAAGAGGGCCAGAGCCGACAGGCACCGTCGCTACGACGGTATTGTTCGAGGTATCGATCACGGAGACATTGGGGCTGCCAGAAATTGCTACATAAGCATTCTGAGAAAATACAGAAAAACTGCACCATACGAAAGAAAGAAAATACAATATATATTTCATGATAAATTATCCTTTTTGAAAAGTTAAAAGTGTAGACAATTTTGGTTGAGAAATTCCAAATATTTTAGCAGCTTTAGTTTGGGTGAGTTTTTTCATCGCTTCGGAAAACTCGCACGTCGCGTTAGTTTCCATTTGGGGTAATGGCGATGCCACGAGGGCGAGCGCCGACAGGCACCGTCGCTACGACGGTATTGTTCGAGGTATCGATCACGGAGACATAGGTGCCGCCATCAAATGTCACATAAGCATAGTTTCCATTTGGGGTAATGGCGACGCCATAAGGGCCGGGGCCGACAGGCACCATCGCTACGACGGTATTGTTCGAGGTATCGATCACGGAGACATTGTTGTAGCTGCCAGTATAGTCAGAAATTGCCACATAAGCATAGTTTCCATTTGGGGTAATGGCGATGCCATAAGGGCGAGCGCTGACAGGCACCGTCGCTACGACGGTATTATTCGAGGTATCGATTACGGAGACATTGTTGCTGCCAGCAATTGCCACATAAGCATAGTTTCCGTTTGGGGTAATGGCAATGCCAGCAGGGCCAGAGACGCCAGGCACCGTCGCTACGACGGTATTGTTCGAGGTATCGATCACGGAGACATAGGTGCCGCCATAAATTGTCACATAAGCATAGTTTCCATTTGGGGTAATGGCGACGCCATAAGGGTTAAAGCCGATAGGCACCGTCGCTACGACGACATTGTTCGAGGTATCGATCACGGAGACATTGTTGCTGAAAGCGTTTATCACATAAGCATAGTTTCCATTTGGGGTAATGGCGACGTCAACAGGGAAAGTGCCGACAGGCACCGTCGCTACGACGGTATTGTTCGAGGTATCGATCACGGAGACATTGTCGCTGAAAGCGTTTGTCACATAAGCATAGTTTCCATTTGGGCTAATGGCGACGCCATGAGGGGCAGAGCCGACAGGCACCGTCGCTACGACGGTATTGTTCGAGGTATCGATCACGGAGACATTGGGGCTGCCAGAAATTGCCACATAAGCATTCTGAGAAAATACAGAAAAACTGCAACACACGAAAGAAAGAAAATACAATATACATTTCATGATAAATTATCCTTTTTGTTTTCAAATCCAAGATCTAAGTATACGCTTCTCGCACTTATTTCTGATTTATTTTTCTTGCCCATGATTTTCCTCAAATTCAATTAACCATTCCTTTCCAGATAATTGGTTTGATGCTCATCACTGCGTCTCCAATACACTAATTATCCCCAATATTGGGGATAATTACTGCAACTGTTTTATAATCTAACCGCTATTGCACCGCCCGATTTTCCGCTTTGGAAAACTCGCACATCGCGTTAGTTTCCATTTGGGGTAATGGCGATGCCACGAGGGTTAGAGCCGACAGGCACCGTCGCTACGACGGTATTGTTCGAGATATCGATTACAGAGACATAGGTGCCACCAGAAACATAAGCATAGTTTCCATTTGGGGTAATGGCGACGCCATAAGGGTTAAAGCCGACAGGCACCGTCGCTATGACGGTATTGTTCGAGGTATCGATCACGGAGAGATAGGTGCCGATAGAAATTGCCACATAAGCATAGTTTCCATTTGGGCTAATGGCGACGCCATGAGGGGCAGAGCCGACAGGCACCGTCGCTACGACGGTATTGTTCGAGGTATCGATCACGGAGACATTGGCGCTGTCAGCATTTGCCACATAAGCATAGTTTCCATTTGGGGTAATGGCGACGTTATAAGGGCCAGTGCCGACAGGCACCGTCGCTACGACGGTATTGTTCGAGGTATCGATCACGGAGACATTGTTGCTAAAAGCGTTTGTCACATAAGCATAGTTTCCATTTGGGGTAATAGCGATGCCACGAAGGACAGGGTCGACAGGCACCGTCGCTACGACGGTATTGTTCGAGGTATCGATCACGGAGACATTGTGGCTGCCATAGTTTGCCACATAAGCATTCTGAGAAAATACAGAAAAACTGCAACACACGAAAGAAAGAAAATACAATATATATTTCATGATAAATTATCCTTTTTGAAAAGTTAAAAGTGCAGACAATTTTGGTTGAGAAATTCCAAATATTTTAGCAGCCTTAGAGACTGTCGTTGAAATTCAGCGGTGGATGGCGCGCTTGTGGACGGCAAGGGCCGCCTCTTTGATCGCTTCGGCAAGGGTTGGATGCGCGTAGGGGGTGTTTGCGAGGGCAAGGGCGGTGAGCTTGTGCTGGATGGCGAGGGCGGCTGGCGCGATGAGCTCGGAGGCGTGCGCGCCGATGATGTGGACCCCGAGGATTCTATCGCTGACGGCCTCTGCGATGATCTTAACAAACCCCTCCTCTTCGCTGACGCAGCGGGCGCGGGAGTTGGCCTTAAAGGGAAATTGGCCGACTTTAACGCTCAGGCCTGCTTGTTTCGCTTCCGCTTCGGTTAACCCCACAGAGGCGACCTCCGGATAGGTGTAGATGACGTTAGGGATCGCTAAGTATTCGATGAATGGGTGATGGCCGGCGATGATTTCGGCAACAGCGACCCCCTCTTCGGAAGCTTTATGAGCAAGCATGGGGCCGTCGACGAGATCGCCGATCGCGAAAATGTGGGGCTGGCTCGTGCGAAATCGCCCATCGATCGGAATGAATCCTTTGGCATCGGGCAAGACGCCGACTTTTTCCAGACCGAGATGCTGGGTGTAGGGTTTCCTTCCGACGGAGACGAGCACGGCATCCGCGCTCATCTTAACCGTCGACTGATCGGCCAGGGCCACTTGCAGGGAGACCCCTGCAGAGGCGATCTCTGCGCTGACCACCCGAGAGGATAGGTGGAACGTCATTTTTTGCGCGGTCAGAAGTTGTTGGAGCGTTTTGGAGAGGCTCTCATCGAATGCGGAACAGATCCGGTCTAGAAATTCGACGAAGACGACCTCGGTGCCGAGTCTGCTGTAGACGGATCCGAGTTCAACGCCGATGACGCCGGCGCCGACCACCAGTAATTTTTTGGGCGGCTTTTCAAGAGCTAACGCTCCTGTGGAAGAGAGGATCCGCTTTTCATCAAAGGGAAGAAAAGGGAGGGCGATAGGCTCGGAACCGGTGGCGAGAAGGATGTGGCGTGCGCTGAGCTCTTGAGAGCCGGCTTGGACGGAGGTGGGCGTGGAGAGAGTCCCTGTACCGGTAAAGCGGACGATTTGGTTTTTTTTGAAGAGAGCGGCAATCCCCTCGTTAAAAGAGGCGATCACCTTCTGCTTTTGAGCCATCATCTGCGGAAAGTTGATTTGGCTTTTTTCCGATTCAATCCCTTGCTGTTTTCCCTCGTGCAAGAGGCGGTAGAGGAACTCGGTCGCGTGCAGCAGGGTCTTGGAAGGGATGCAGCCGACATTGAGACAGGTGCCGCCCAGCTCTTTATTTTTCTCCACGCAGGCCACTTTTAGGCCGAGCTGAGCAGCGCGGATGGCGGCGACATAGCCGCCGGGGCCGGAGCCGATCACGATAAGATCAAAAGATTCTGCCATAGTCATAAATCTAGCAATAGGCGAGCGGGTTCCTCCAAGCTCTGTTTCAGGTGCACGAGAAAGAGAACGGCTTCTTTGCCGTCGATGATCCGGTGGTCATAGCTAAGAGCCACATACATCATCGGGCGGATGACGATTTGATCCTCAGCAACCACAGGGCGCTTCAGGATAGCGTGCATCCCTAAGATCGCGCTTTGGGGAGAGTTGAGGATGGGGGTGGAGAGAAGAGAGCCAAAAGTGCCTCCGTTGGTAATCGTAAAACTGCCTCCGCGCAAATCATCGATCGCAATGGCGCCGCTGCGCGCTTTCTTGGCAAAATCGGCGATGGCCTGTTCTATGCCGCCAAAGCTCAGCTGATCGCAATTGCGGATGACGGGAACCATGAGGCCTTTATCCGTTGCAACGGCGACGCCGACGTCATAGGATTGCCAAGTCACGATCTCATCGCCATCTATATAGGCGTTCACTTCAGGAATTGCTTTGAGGGCGGCGACGACCGCTTTGACAAAAAAGGACATGAAACCAAGCCGGACGCCATACCGTTTCTCAAAACTCTCTTTCTCACGGGCGCGGATCTCCATCACAGCCGACATGTCGATCTCGTTAAACGTCGTGAGCATCGCGGTGGTATTTTTGGTTTCGACCAGTTTTTGGGCGATCACTTTGCGCAAATTGCTCATCCGTTTACGGGTAGCTGTCCCCTTGGGGGAAGCTGCAGGCGATTCAGAAGGTTTTATTTTCTCCGGGATAGAAGAAGGCGGAGTCTTGAGTTCAGCGATGAATGCGGGCGCCATCTTGCGGACGCTTGGGCCTTCCTCTGCCTTGGCAACAGGCGGAGGCTGTGGAGAAGTGGGCTGGGAAGGAGGCGGCTGAGCCCCTGCGGGCGCTTGGGCCTCCGTCTCCACAAAGCCGATCACCTGGCCGATTTTAACCGTCTCATCCACTTTCACGGTCAAAGTAAGCCGGCCCGCTTGAGGAGCATAGAGCACTTGATTGACTTTATCGGTTTCCAGTTCGAGAATTTCCTCATCGGCGCGCACGAAGCTGCCGCTCGGTTTTAGAATAGAACTGACAATGCCTTCGGAAACCGATTCGCCGATGGCTGGAATTTTAATGTCTACTTTCACTGGAACACCTCACTCATAATAGCCATATGCTGTTTCTTATGCAGAGCATGCGATCCGGCAGCGGGCGAAGCAGAGCGCGCTCTGCCGATATACCGGACGCTCATTTTCCCCTCTAGTGCTTCGTTTAATAGAGGGCGCATGTACTCCCAGGCCCCCATGTTTTCATGCTCTTCCTGCACCCAAATGCATTCTTGGAAACCCTGATACTTGAGCAACAGTTCTTTCAGGCGTTTTTGATGCAGCGGATAGAGCTGTTCGATCCGCACAAATGCCAGGTCTTGATTTTTCCGTTTTTCCCGTTCGGCAAAAAGATCGTAGTAGATCTTGCCCGAGCAGAAAAAAAGGCGCTTAGGGCGGGAAAGAGAAAGGGGATCATCCAAGATTTCCTGAAAAGAGCCTGCAGAAAAGTCGTTCAAGCTGCTTACCGTCAAGGGATAGCGAAGAAGAACTTTAGGGGTAAATAGAACGAGCGGTTTCTTCAGAGGGCGGAGCGCCTGGCGGCGGAGCAGATGGAAAAGTTGGGCAGGCGTTGTGCAGTTGACGATCTGCATGTTGTCATCCCCGCACAATTGCAAAAAACGCTCCAAACGCGCTGAAGAATGTTCGGGTCCTTGCCCTTCATAACCGTGCGGCAGCATCAGGGCGAGATTGGAACGTTGGCCCCACTTTTGTTCGGAGGTCGCCAGATATTGATCGATGATGATCTGGGCGCCATTTGCAAAGTCGCCGAACTGCGCTTCCCAAATGAGAAGCGCCTGCGGGTAGATCAGGCTATAGCCAAATTCGAAACCAAGAACGGCATATTCGGAAAGAGAGGAGTTGAATACATCGAAAAGACCTTGGTTTTCGCTGAGGTGGGACAGGGGAAAGTATTTCTCTTGATTGACCTGGTCGACCCACATGGCATGTCGATGCGAGAAGGTCCCGCGCCGCGAATCTTGACCGGAGAGGCGCACGTGCTTCCCCTCGGCGATCAGGGTGGCATAAGCGAGCGTTTCTCCCATTCCCCAATCGATTTTGGCCTCGGAAGAGTTCGCATGCACCATGGCAAGGCGTTCTTGCAAGAGGCGCTGGATTTTGGGATTGAGATGGAAGGATTCGGGAACTTTGCAGAATTTTTCAGCGAGGGAAATGAGCGTCTCCGGGGCTACAGCGGTAGCCACAGGTTGGAATAAATCCTCTCGAGCGGCGGGTTCCGCCCCGCGCGCATCCCCTTTATCAGCCCCCTGCCCTGCCTTGACCGCATCTAGCGCGCTTTGCAGATTGGCTTTAAATGCATTTTCCAGTTGTTCCGCTTGAGGTCCATCCAATACCCCCTCTTGAATCAGTCGATCGCGGTAGATCTCGCGGATGCTTTTTTTCTCTTTGATTAACTGATATTCGAGCGGCTGAGTAAAGGTAGGTTCATCCCCTTCATTATGCCCATACTTCCGATAGCAATTTAAATCGATAAATACATCGCATTGAAAAAGCTGGCGCATCTGGGTAGCGAGCTTGGCGACGGCCACGCATCCTTCCGGATCCTCGGCATTCACGTGAAATACCGGCGCGCCAAAGCTTCTCGCGATATCTGTACAATAGAGCGTCGAGCGCGTGTCCTTCGGCGAGGTTGTAAAACCGATTTGATTATTGATGACGATATGCAAGCTCCCTCCGGTAGAATAGCCGTTCAGCCGGCAAAGCTGCATCGTTTCATAGACAACCCCTTGTCCGGCGACCGCTGCATCCCCATGGATTAAAAGAGGCAACACTTCTTTCCGGCTGGCTTTTACTTTTTTTAATTCTTGTCGAGCGCGCACATGTCCTTCTACGACGGGATCGACAGATTCGAGATGGCTTGGATTGGCGGCTAAGACCACCGCCACCTCTCCTCCGCCTTTGACCTTCCACCCTCCATTGAAACCTTTATGATATTTGACATCGCCCATCCCTTCAAAAAAATCGGGAACATAGTGTTCTTCAAACTCATAAAAGATATGCGCATGCGATTTACCTAGGATATTGGCGAGCACATTCAGCCGTCCGCGATGGGCCATTCCCAACACAACCTCTTTAAGGCCCGCTCCCGAGCCCTCCTCTAAAATGGCCGTTAACATAGGAATCAATGTCTCCGCTCCTTCTAAGGAAAAACGCTTTTGGCCGACGTATTTCGTGTGGATAAAAGACTCGAAAATCTCCGCTTGATTGAGATCGCGGAGAATCTGCAGCCGCTCCTCTCGAGAAAAAGAAAGGGCAAAAAAAGGCTCGATCCGCTCCTGAAGCCAAGCTTCCGTAGCGGGCTCGGCAAACCCCATGTACTCCACGCCAATGGTGCGGCAATAGGTGCGTTTCAAAGCCTCGACGATCACCTTTAAGGGAGCTTGCGCCTCTTTTAAAAAGCCATACGTCGGGAAGAGAAGCTCCATCTCTTCTGCCTTAAACCCGAGTTTTTGAAGATCGAGCTCAGGAGCATCCGGCGGCGGCTCCTTAGCCATCGGATTAACTCGCGCCATCAGATGGCCGTAGGTGCGATAAGCATCGATGAGTAGAACAACCCGCAAGGTCGAGCTTTCCGCTTTACCCGTAGGACCTTTTACCGCTGCGGCAAAATCCATCCCCTCGAAAAAGTGGCGCCACGACGCATCGACCTGCAGCGGATCGTTTTGGTAACTTTCGTATAACGTTTCCAATAAGGAAAGATTGGCAAGACCAGTTGCAAAAATCGCTCGATCCGGTGGATGCATAGCACCTCGATTAAAAAATTTCTTATATCATATTGCCACTTTAGAGAAACAAATATTTGATGTAGAAAATTGTGGGAATCGGGTATAAATCCCGGCTTGAACCTATCTCGGTAAAATTTTTCGTCGATTTTCGGGATTATTTTGGCCGATTTTCGATCCAAATTGTGGGGGCAATATCGACAAAAGTATATTGCCCCCACAATTTGGATCGAAAATCGACTGAAACTTTTTACTGAGATAGGTTCTTAAAGATTGCAAATAAAGAAAGGCTGGAGTAAATAGTCGAGGAAATTAGAGGCAGCTAGCAAAACTCAGGTTTTGCTAGCCGCCTCATTAATTAGTAGAAGGAGAGCATGAATATTAAAAGCGAACGACTCAAAAAACTCGAAGGAGAACTCCAAGATCTCGAGCAATGGCTCAAACTCGGTCTTGTGCCAAAAAAAGATATGGAAAAACACCGCGAGGAAATGGGTGCTCTCCAAAGTAAAATTCAGGAAGAAAAGGAGCGCCTTCGCTTCTTAAAAGAAAGCGGAGAGCTAGAAGAGTTCACAGCTCCCAAACGCCCGCAAGGCCGCCAAGCCTTTCAAGAAGCCCATAGCATGCCTGACATGGAAGTGGCCGAAGAGGGCTTGACAGACGCAGGACTCGATATGGAAACAGAATCTTACGATCTAGAAACCACCACCGGCGAGGAGGTTGTAGAAGAGGGCGATGAGGAAAATCCTGTTCCCGAAGAAGAGGAAGAAGACGACCCTTTTAGCGATCGGAACCGTTGGCGGCGCGGCATCTTAGAAGACCCGGATGCTAGTGACTGGTGAGACAGTTGCAAAATTGGTTTTCAATTTTTAAAAATATTAGATGCAACACTCCCACTATAGCCTATACTTCCATCTCCCCTTCTGCCGCCGCAAGTGCCCCTACTGCCACTTCTACGTCTTGCCAGATAAGAGAGAGTTAAAGGATACCCTCCTAGAGGCTCTCGTTTTAGAATGGCAGAGCCTCTCTTCTAAGCGAGCGGGCAAGGAGCTGATTTCGATCTATTTTGGCGGAGGAACTCCGACTTTAATGGGACCTGCAGCCCTTGAAAAAATCTTAAAGTGGATCGAGATCCCTCCTTCCTGCGAGATCACGCTCGAAACGAATCCGGAAGAAGCCTCCCTTCCCCTCATACGGGCATTTGCTTCTCTAGGGATTAATCGGATGAGCATAGGCGTGCAATCGCTGGATGATTCCTCATTGAACACATTGGGAAGGCAACACAATGCTCAAAAGGCGCTGAGAGCCATCGAAAATGCCTCTCAAGCAGGCATCGCCAACATCTCGATAGATCTGATGTACGACCTCCCCGGACAAACGTTCTCTAGCTGGGAGAATACCCTCAAGCAGATCCCCCGCCTCCCTATTACCCACCTCTCCCTTTACAACCTTACCATCGAGCCGCACACTGCCTTCTTTAAGAGAAAAAAGGAGCTGACCCCCCTCCTTCCCTCTCCAGAAACAAGCCTTGCCATGCTTCAAAGCGCGACCGAATACCTAAATGCCGCAAATCTTAAGCGCTATGAGATCTCCGCTTTTGCAAAACCCGGCTTCGAATCGCGGCACAACACCGGCTATTGGACAGGGCGTCCGTTCTTAGGCCTGGGCCCGTCGGCTTTTAGTTACTGGGATCGCAAACGGTTCCGCAATAGCGCTCACTTAAGCCGCTACGCGGAGGCTCTACAAAAAGGAGACTCCCCTATCGATTTTGAAGAAGAGCTTCCCTACCCCGACTCTTTTAATGAGCTTCTGGCTATCCGGTTGCGCCTTTTAGAAGGGGTCAATCTAAAAACGTTAACCCCCATGCCTTTGAACACGCAGGAAGCCCTGCTGAAGCTAGAAGCGCAAGGGTGGCTATCTCTTGATAACGAGCGCGCAAAGCTCACCGAGCAGGGGCTTCTCTTCTACGACTCGGTGGCAGAAGCGCTGATTTAATGAGCGTTTAGGATCTCCCAGATCGGGTGCCATGCTCCTTGTTTTGACCATCGCCAAAATCGAGTATAAACGGTTTTCCAAGGAGGGAAAGATTCTGGAAGATCGCGCCAAGGAGACCCCGTTCTATGCACCCACAAAATCCCTTCCACGATAATGCGATCATCGATGGATGGTCTTCCGCGATTGGTCCGTTTTTTAGGCAGCAAGGGTTCGATTCGATTCCAATCTTCGTCTCTAATCGTGACTTGAGTCATAGCCTTCCCTATCTTAATGTGTTTATGATAAACTAGTTATATTCTATTAAATCGCAATTTTTTCGATCAAAGAAATGCCATTCCCCCTTCTAGGGAAAAATAAATCGGGATTTTCTTTGAGCGTTTAGATATATTTCTCAGCTGGTATGAGAATAACTATAACCGCTTGGCAACTAAAATTTTGTAATCGTTGAGGTTTTTTTGAACGGTGTTTTTAAATCAATGACATCATCGCTCTTGTCCTATTTTGGTGTTGATTGCTTAGAAAACATAAAAAAGCCCTTAAAACGACTACAGCATACCTTTAAAGGTGTGCCAAGTCAATAAAAAATCAGTATGGATGCAAAAAAATTAGGAAAGAAAATCAAGCTCGCTAGGATCGAACACGACTTAACTCAGCGCCAACTTGCAGAAACGATTAACGCCAAACAGAAAAGCATTTCGCGATATGAAACAGGCGCATCCATGCCTTCTTTAGAAACGCTCGGGAAAATTGCCAAAACGCTGAAAAAGCCCTTTGCCTATTTTTTAGATGAGTGAAGTTATACTTGGGTTAAATAGGAACACGGCGGGTTTTTTCTGAATATCGGGCAGGGAGCCTTTCTTCCACATCCGCACGGGCAGTGAGATAACCCCTTGCGTTTTTAGGGTCAGATCCCACGCGACACAGAGCCATGTTTCGTCGGACAAGATCTTCATCAACTGCTCTAGCATTTTTTGATTGCGATAAGGAGCTTCGATAAAGACATGGGTGCTTTTTTGCTTTTGCAAGTTTAACAATTGCACAGCGAGCCGTTCTTGGTCTTTTTCTAAATATCCATGAAAAGCAAATGATTGCGCAGATAACCCCGATAACAAGAGAGCAAAAATAATCGCCGAAGGGCCAGCAAACGCTTCGATGGCAATCCCCAGCCGGCGGGCTCTAGAGACCAGTTTAGCTCCTGGATCAGCCAAACAGGGAAGACCGCAATCGGAAACGAGCCCCCAGGTTTTCCCTTCTTGCAGAGGGATGAGGAGACGATCGATTTGACTATCGAGAGTGTGTTCGTTCAAAAGCTCGATCGGGATCTCTCTAAATCTCTCAGGACAAAACAGGCGCAAAAAGCGGCGCCCGCTTTTTGCACTCTCGGCGATAAGTCCATCGAGGCTTTGCACGGCTCTGCCGACACTTGCCGGTAAAAACAATTCGTGCGAGGTTTCTTCGCTCAATAGATTAGGCAAGAGCAGCAACATATTTTCCCTGTAAATATCTTCTTAGTTTTGCAGTAAAAAGATCGAAGAGGAGCAAGGGATCGCCGGCATTATTTTTACAACCGAGTTCAAGCTCAAAGAGAGCGGAGAGGCCCCGTTTAAAACAACCGGAAGATCTGCGCCGGGCAATCGATAAGAATCTCTCAAAAACGGCAGGCCTCACCTGGGGAAGATGTTCTGCAATCTGTTGAGGAGAAAGCCCCAGTTCTAAAAGGGCTTGAAATTGCGCTCCCAGCTCCAGGTGATAGCGCAGCTGGCCTATCAGCGCGAGAAGAAAGGAGAGGTCGGCAGCGGGATCTTGGGGCAAGGGGTCCTCCGTCCAGACCAAGGTTTCGGCCAGTTGCCAACCGGTCGTTTTTTCACGGCTTGAAGAGATCGCGCACACATCACCCCGTTCGATCTCATGCCGCTCTCCCACATAACAGATGAGCTTGGAGAGTTCCTGCTCCAAACTGGATAAGTCGGGACCGATCAGCTCCAAAAGATAAGAGGCGACATCCGGTTTAAGACGTTTTCCTTCTGCGCTTGCTTGGAACAAAAGATCTTCCTTGAGCCTCCGCTCCCGATCCCAGGGTTTCTCTTCGCCTAAATCGAGGATGACGAGCTCTTTGCTGCCTTTCCGATATAGATCCCCTAGCCCTTTTAGCGCAGCTCCCCCTAAAATCAAATAGGCAAAAGGCGAAGGATTCTCTACATAATGCGCCAGCAGCTCGCATTCGTTTTTTTTCAGCCGTTCAATTCCCTCTAAAACGACCAGAGAGGATCCGCCGAGAATCGACTTCGTGTTCAATTGCTCAAGCACGCTGGCGAGCGGCGTCTGGGAAGTCTCATAAGCGACTGTCGAAAGCGTGCTCTCTTTCCGCTCAATGACCTTTCCTATCTTCTCGATGATCCGCCTCCGCTCCCTGTCAAAAGGACTCGCCACCAGATACACCTTGGCTAGATGATGGGGAAAAGCCTCTTTTAGATGCTTTTCAAGAGCCTGCATATTCTGGTATTTCACTCCGTTCCCCATTTAAAGTTACATTGAGGTTTATAGCAGGTAAATGGGGATTTGTCGAGGGGTTAGGAATGGTTGATAATAAAAAATTTATTGACAAGGTTATTTTTTACAGATAGACTCGGGTTTAGGGGGATCTTATCAACAAAGGAGCCGATATGATGGCACGATCATCCAAAAAAAGCAGTTCTAGAAGGCCTGCCGCGAGCAAAAGAGCTGCTCCAAGGAAGAAAAAGACAGCTTTCCAAAAAATCCTGACCGCAGAAGGCTGGAAACGGCTGATGATGGGTCGTTGGGGTAAAGCAAAAAAACGATAGAAAAAATAGCCTCTTTTCTGGTACAAATTAAACCTTTAGAGAAGGCTATTTATCATGCGGATCGATCTCAAAGGGAAAAAGGCATTTGTCGCCGGCATTGGCGATGATCAGGGTTATGGATGGGCTATCGCCAAAGCATTAGCGGAAGCGGGAGCTGATATTATCATCGGAACGTGGACGCCGCTTGTGAAGATTTTCACCACTTCCTGGGCTGCAGGCAAGTTCGACGAATCGCGGCAGCTCTCGAACGGCGGAATGATGCAATATGTCAAACTCTATGCCCTGGACGCCTCTTTTGATAAACCAGAAGATGTCCCGCAAGAAATCCGCGAAAATAAACGTTATCAAGAAGCCTCCGGCTACACCATCTCCGAGGTGGCGGCAGCCGTTGCTAAAGACTTTGGGCAAATCGATATCCTTGTCCACTCTCTCGCCAATGCTCCTGAGGTCAAAAAACCGCTTTTAGAAACATCGCGGAGCGGTTATTTGGCCGCCTTAAGCTCTTCCGCTTATTCCTTTGTGAGTCTCTTAGCCCACTTTGGCCCCCACCTAAAAGAGGGGGGAGCGGCGCTCTCTCTTAGCTACATTGCTGCGGAACGGGTTATCCCCGGCTACGGGGGAGGGATGAGCTCAGCCAAAGCGGCTTTAGAAAGCGACACCCGCGTCCTTGCTTGGGAAGCCGGGCGCAAATGGGGCGTTCGTGTGAATGTGATTTCAGCAGGCCCTCTCCGCAGCCGAGCCGCTAGAGCAATCGGATTCATCGACAGCATGATCGATTATTCCAAGGCAAACGCCCCTCTTCTCAAGGAGATCGCCGCCGAAGAGATCGGAAATGGAGCGGTTTTCCTGCTCTCGCCCCTCGCCTCGGCCATTACAGGGGTGACTCTCTACGTCGACAATGGAATGCATGCGATGGGCATCGCCATGGACAGCCCCGCGCTGATCCCCATTACTAAAGCTTCAGAGAAATCTTCACTTTAGAAAAAGGCTCCCTCTTGATGGTTCGCAGAGCAATCTGCCAATCATAGGCATCGCCCTTATCCACTTGGGTAGGGCGATTGCCGCGCAAAAGATGCCCAAAAAATCGCCCCTCTCCGGAAAAAACGCATTCTATCTTCAATCCCTTAGAGACAAGGCTCACCAGATCGCCGCACTGAAAGGTTGTCGCGCGCTTCTGATTGATGAAAATGGCATGATCCGGATGGATATCGCAGAAAAGGGAGAGCTCCAGCCTCCCCTCCCCCTCTTCGGGGATGAGTTCGGGCAGCGTCACGATCCACTCCCCTTCCTTTTCTTCAATCAGGCCTGTTTTCGCTTGGAGCATCAAGCTATGCACATGCTCGGCATCCCCCCATAGAAGATGGGGTGGAGAGAGTTGGAGAAGATCGGGGTAGGCGGCGGGAGGATGCTCAATGGAAACGGGCTGGATCAAAGCCGCTTGAAGATGCAGAGGATGGTCGACGAGGGCGCGGGTAGAAAACGCATTGAAAAGCATCCCCATGAATAAATCATAGAGGGTGATGGCGGGCTGATGTTTATCTTGCAAATGGGGGCCTATGAACGTCAGTAAACGGGGATGCCAATGCGACATGGCCTCTTCGAGTTTAAGAGAGCCGTTCATCTGTCCGGCGATCAAGTAGTTTGCCCACGCTTCCGGGGTATGGGGAGAATCGGCAGGAGCTCTTTCAGGAATCCGTTGGATGGCCGATTTGAGGCGGTCTCTCAGCGCCTCTCCGAGAACGGGATGAAAATCGGTGAGGATCCAGTGCAAGGCGGGCAAGATGCGCTGCGCACTGGAAAAATCGCGGCAATGGGGATATTCGTGTAAATAAACGGGGAAATTCTCTCCTGCTTGAAAATAAAGGAGGCGCTCTAAAAGGGCTTTGCCCTCTAACACATGATCGCTGAGCCTGCTGCGGAAGAGAGCCAACGCAAAACAGAAATTTTCAAGCAGAGGGATTCGATCTTCGATATGCACAAAACCCGTTTGCTTACTCTGACGTTTTCTGCCCGCCTTAAGGGCCAGCTCGGGCATTTTATCCATGGGACCTATGAATGGCCTGATTTAAGGCTTGAATGATGCCCAATTTAGCGGCGGAAGGAGCGACGATGTGGGCGTGGTTTAACATTTCCAGCGGCGCTGTCTCCATCACAATGCGCACATCTGCTTTATTTAGCATGCTGATATCGTTGAAATCATCGCCGGCGGCAATCACAGGCGCCCCTCCCCCGCACTGGGCCACTAGCCGTTCCAACGCATGCCCCTTCGTGGCTTGCGCACTCGTCACGAGGTTCAAGTAGATGTTCTCATCCATCGAATCGCGAATCATTGTTGCATGCAAGATCGGAAGCGTGGAGAGCAGGCGGTTGATCGATTCCATCTCCTCTTTGGACCCAAAACATTTGATCAAGGGAAACTCCTTTTGGGCAAGGGCGCTAAACGCATCGGCGATGATCCAAGGCTCGGGAGATACCGCTTTGACCTTTTCCAGATGTTGGAGAAGGCGGGGGGAAAAGCGAGCGGGGCGGTAGTAGCAAAAATCTCCCCTCTCATAGCCGGCATAGACGATAAAATCCCCTTTTCTTCCCTGATAGGCGCGCTCTAAAGCCTCGATGATGCTGCTATCCAAATAAGTGCGGCTGACCAGCCGTTTTTCCGGCATCGCTAAAATATCCGCCCCATTCTGCACAGCAAGAAAAAAGGGAAACGGAAGCGCGTGGAGAACGGGATGGGCAAAAGAAAACGTGCGGCCCGTAATGAACGCGATCTGCCATCCTAGATCGGCTAGCTCTTGCAAATAGCCGCTCACTTCTGAGGGCATTGTATGCAGATCGGGCGTGATCGTCCCATCGATATCTAATGCAATCCAACCTTTATTCTTTATTTGCATCCTGTTATACATGGGTCATTTTCAGAACGATTGTACAAAGTCGAGGCTTATGCTAAAATACAAATTTTTTCTTCCCCTGTTCCTCCTCTCGATCCCCCTGCAAGGGGAACCCCCTCAACCGATGGAACCCGCAGCGGCGCCAGCCCCTGTGGAAAAGACTGCCAGCCCTGAACCAACGCCTAACGGACAGCCTCCTGCTCCCATTCCAGCCGAGTCCTCGGAAGTCACCGTCCATTATGAGAACGCCTTTATTAAAATGTTATTGACTCTGCTGGGATTGTTAGCGTTCATCTTTCTCACAGTATGGTTGCTCCGCCGCCTTTCTCAAGGAAGGCTGAAGAGCATGAATCTCAGCCGCGGCATTAAAATCCTTGAAAGACGTCCCTTAAGCGCTAAATCCACCCTTTATCTCCTCGAAGTGCGCGGAAAACAAGTGCTGATCGCCGAGTCGCAGCTCGATGTGCGCACTCTCGCTACGATCGAGGAAGCCCCTCTATCGGAAGAAACTTAAATGGAAAATGAACATCAACAAGCCGATGTTTGCCAAAAAGAAGAGATAGCCCAAACTAATGAAGAGGCCGTCTTTTTCTAACATTCCCAAAGAGATCAAAAGAACGGCAACGCCTGGCAAAAAGCCGGTCCCGGGCGGAAGGGGCAGCGCAAGCAGAAAACCGCACAAGGCAATCAACGCTCCGTTAAACCGCTGCAAAAAAGGAGATCGATGCAGAAAGAAAGCTCTTCTTGGCCTCGTAAACTTCTCCAACCGTTTGGTCACGGCGATGGCGATGGCAAAGGTCTTCTGCAACCCGGCAGAGGAGATCGAGCGGTGCAAGAGAAAAGAGGGAAACCAGAGCCCTTTTCTCAGCGCTAATCTGACGCCATTAAAAAGGATAACCAGGCCAAACAAATTCGACAGACCGGGCAAAGGGATAATTAAGAGAAAGGGAAGGGAAAAGATAAGGGTCATCAGCGGAAGAGCCCGCGGACCGATGAGGGTAACAAGCTCTTCTAAAGTGATTGATTCCCTGGCTTTGGTTTGCAAAGCAAATTGGAGAAATTCATCCGATAGTCTTCTCACTTCGCGGGATCAACAAGCTCAAAGCGCTGTTTGCCTTTAATTGTCTCATCGATATGGCCGCGCACTTGGAAGCACCAGGCTAGATAGAAGGGCCTTTCGTGAAGCACTTCATCGCAAGAGAGCTCTGCGGGTTTCTTCGCTTCGCGCATATCTAACTTGTACGACCTTCCTCCCTGCTGGGCATTTTCGAGTTTAGCAATGAGGTCTCGGAAATGATAAGGACTAAAGATTCCACCCACACCGGCTGCCGAGATCATCGCACTAAAAATAGGGGCGGAGACCACCTGCCACATATCCTCGGCTAACTGCCCTCCTAGAACCTGAAGGTCCTTGAGAATCGTTTGCCATGCTTCGCCTGCTCCTTTTTCAGAGATCTCTTTGCCTACTTTGCAGATAATCGTACAGGCCATTTTCACAATATCGATCGGTATTTTGATCAGATTCCAGAACATCACTGCCAAGGTATAGAAAATGACTCCCCCCGCGATCAGCCCGCATTTGGTGGCGACATCGCATTGACTCTCAGACCAGAACAACTCTCCCGAGCGGGTATTTTCAATGTACTTAAACTGCTGCGGCTTTCCGGTCTTTTGATCCAGGATGTATTCCCCATTCTCATCCCGCTTCAGAACGACGATCTCCTTCCAGACAGGATCAGATGACGCCTCTCCGCTCTTTGCCGGTTGATCCCCTTTTGCAATTTCCCAATTCCAACAGGGGATGGGATTGACCCCGATGCATCCGCTAGACATAAAAAACTCCTAATCAATTATTGATGAGTCCTAGGATAACATATTTCCTATTTGAAGTCAGCAACATTTGAGACTCTCCACAAACTAAAGTTCTGTCGCTTTTGAGGTTCTTTTGAGCCGATTTGCGATTTATTTTTTGGGGGTAATATCTTTTTGTATATTACCCCCAAAAAATAAATCGCAAATCGGCCAAAATAATCCCCAAAAGCGACGAACCCTTAGTGTGTGGAGAGTCTCTTACCCTTTTTTATTACCCCTTTTCTGAAAGCAAAAAGAGAGATAGAGCACCTGTGAATCGGAAAGACTCGTAAAAATCTCCCCAATACTAGCAAAACATTTTTCCAAAATCTTAAAAAAATAACACTCCTCTGTCGTAGGAACCGTTCTCCAAATTTTTTCTATCGTATAACGAAAATCGTGTTTATAGGAAATTTGATGCCAAGCGTATTCTTCCTCGACCAACCACTTACGCCCCTCAAACGGATCTCCAATGCCATAAAACGCCGCAATCTGCACTCGAAAACCATAGTAAATAGAGCGGAAGACATTCCCTAAATCTTTGATGACTTCTTTCGAAGTCTCAGAAAAAAATTGACACACGGCGCCTTTAAGCGCCTCGCAAACCCCCACCTTCTCCACATCTTGGCCGAATTGCCTAAAGGCCGCCATCGCGATTCTGCCGATTGCAATGGGTATTCTGATGAGGTGGCTGAGGACGACGCCTAGCGTATAGATGGGGCTGCCCAAAAAAATAGCTAAACACTTCCCGGCAACAACTAAAAAATTGTCATTATCCCATAACGCGGCATAAAGATCGCCCGTTGCGATATCTTCGATATACTTGATGTTTGCATCGCCCTTTTTTACGGTCGTGAAGCGCCACTTAGACTCCCACTCCGCCCATCGAGGCGTACAATCTTGAATCGCACTCACAAATCCCCTCCTGTTTCAGGAGAATTATAACCGATAGAAAAATAAAAGAATATGGAAGAAAAAATTTATGGAGGCAGTACAACTGCCTCTATGGATAAGGCCTTTTAAGAAGCTCGTGGATCACCACCGCCTCTTTTAAAGAGCCACATTTTTTGAGGATTTGCCGCACCCGCGCGCCTTGTACAGCCTTCTCTTCTTGCGCAAGAGGGGAATGCAGAGAACGCTTTTCTAAGCTGGCGTTGAGAACAGGCTCATCGGATGTATAATCACGCATGCGGCGGTTTGTCCTCTTTGGAGATGGCGGCGCGCATCTCCGTGTCGGCTTGGATGTTTTTGACGCGGTAATAATCCATGATGCCTAAATTGCCTTTGCGAAACGCATCTGCGATTGCCATGGGGATTTGCGATTCGGCTTCGACCACTTGCGCCTGCATTTCCGTGACCCTCGCCACCGCCATCGCGCGCCTCTCTTCAGCTTTTGCTTGGGCGATCCGCTTATCGGATTCCGCTTTGTCCGCCCGCAAGCGCGCGCCGATGTTTTCGCCGACGCTGATATCGGCGATGTCGATCGATAAGATCTCAAAGGCGGTTTGCGCATCCAGCCCCCTCTCCAACACGAGCTTAGAAATCCGCTGAGGAGATTCCAGCACATCTGAATGGGTCTCCGAAGCCCCAATCGCATTGACAATCCCCTCCCCTACACGCGCGACAATCGTCTCTTCGGTCGCTCCTCCGACGAGCTGCAAGATGTTGGTGCGCACCGTGACACGCGCTCTGCACTTGAGCTGCACCCCGTCTTTAGCGACGGCGATGATATACTCGCCATGCGCACTGTCCGGGCAATCGATCACCTTGGGGTTGACCGATGTGCGGACGGCATCCAAAAGGTCCCTTCCAGCCAGATCAATCGCTGTGGCTTGGCGCCAAGTCAAAGGGATATTAGCCTTGTCGGCCGCGATCATCGCGCGCACAACATTATTCAAATTGCCGCCTGCAAGATAGTGGGTTTCTAAATCGGCTACGGTGATCGTCTTCAACCCTGCCTTAAATGTCGTGATGCGCGCATTGACGATGATGCGGGGAGGAATTTTGCGCAAGCTCATGCCGATGATGTTAAAGAGGGAAATCGGGGTTCCGGAGACAAACGCTTGGAACCACAAACTGATGTAGCGGCTGGTGACCATCAGCAGAGTGATGGCGATGATCGCCAGTAAAAAAAGGAGGAGATACCCTCCTGCAGTGAAATCGATATCCGCGAGCAGAACACTCATGATTTAATCCTTACTTTTAAATGGGCGCCCATGCCGCCTGTAACCACCACAGTTGCCCCTTTGGGAATGTAACCCGATTCTGACACAGCTTGGCACACCTTTCCTTCTATGGAAATATGCCCTGCCGGCTTGAGATCGGAGACAACCTCGGCCCATTTGCCGATATCGGCAGAATCAAAAACGGCGGCGCGAAATTCCCCTTGATCTTGATCTAAGTAAAAATTCTTTCCGATTCTAATGCGTCTCAACGCTAACTTGCAAACAAAAACGATGAGCAATCCCAGCATAACTAAATAAATCGCACTCGATACTAGACCTGGACCCTGCAAGAAAAAAAGCACTATACTCGATAGAATAAAGGCAATGCCCCCTGCTGCGAAAATCCCCCCGGGCAAAAAAAACTCTAAATAAAAGGCCAACAGCCCCATCAACGCGAGGATAAAAGAAAGGATCACCCGAACAGTCTCCTCCTGTTTTTTTTAGGTTTATCGACACGATAGACAAACTTGATCTCTGGAGCATAGAAAGGGTTGAAAAACAAAAGGCAGAAGATAGGTAACATGTGCAATTTATTCCATTTTTGAAAAGAAAGCATTAAGTCTATGCGAAACTCAAGAAAATCCGCAAGCAATTTCCGTCTAATTTTGTCATGCCCAGAATTGCTCATGCCGTGTATAGTCGATAGATCTGAAAAATTGGCGCTGCGACAGTACCAACATTCAGACTTGTCAACATTTTTTAAGGAGAATTCAGATGACAGAACCTACGGGTCTTCGGAAGACAATCGATACATACGCCGCTCAACTTTACCAAGAATTTCAAGAGCCGGGCCATTTGCAAAAGAGCGCACAAGCCGCCCTTCGCTCTATTGCAGGCGTTGCATCCATAGCCACATTTCCCTATGTCGCCGCTGCAGGCGCAGCAGCGGCCAGCTTTACGCCGCGTCTGGTCAAGCACGTATTGGCCCTGGCCGAAGGCGCTGTAACGGGGGTTTGGAATAAGATGCCGTTTAACGCAAAAGTCGGGATTGTCGTCGCAGGGATCGGCGCCACTTATTACGACCCCACCTCTGTGTTCAAAACTTTAGGTTTTGTCATTTCTCTAAAGATGGGCGCAGAACTGGGATTGCACAATTTTGTAAAAGAAGAGTTCCGGGCCGCTGCCATACCCAGACATGCCATGCATACTTTGAAAGACCTGAAACATTGACGCTGCGACAGCACGCACATTCAGGTCTGTTAACATTTTTTAAGGAGAATTCAAATGAGCACAAAAAATACAGGTCTTCCGGTTTGCAAAAGAAGAGATCGCGGCCGCTGTTGTCATACCCAAAATTGCTGATACCGTGTATACTTGATGCACCTGAAAAATTGGCGCTGCGATAGCACGCATTTTCAGGTCTGTTAACATTTTTTAAGGAGAATTCAGATGACAGAACCTACAGGTCTTCCGAAGACCGCTGACACATACGCCGCTCAAGCCTATCAACAAGCCGTTCAACTTTACAAAGATCTCCAAGAGCCGGGTCATTTGCAAAAGAGCGCACAAGCCGCCCTTCGCTCTATTGCAGGCGTTGCATCCATTGCCACATTTCCCTATGTCGCCGCCACAGGCGCAGCAGCGGCCAGCTTTAAGCCGCATCTCGTCAAGCACGTATCGACCCTGGCCGAGGGCGCTGTAACGGGGGTTTGGAATAAGATGCCGTTTAACGCAAAAGTCGGGATTGTGGTCACGGGGGTCAGCCTAGCCACTTATTACGACCCCACCTCTGTGTTCAAAACTTTAGGTTTTGTCATCGCTTTAAAGCTAGGCGCAGAATTAGGATTGCGTAATTTTGCAAAAGAAGAGGTCGCGGCCGCTACGAAGGAAGCAGAAAAAACGTTAACCCCCGATCTAATATAAGGAAGAAAAGGGACCAAAATGACCTAAGGGACCTAAGAAGCTAAAGACACTTTGGTCGCTTTAGTCTTTTTGGTCCCTTTTAGACTTTCTCGCACATCCGGCGATGAAACCGGATAAATGCTTGCAAGCACTCTTCAAGAGGGGGATTTGCATCGAGGATATGAAAATGGGTACTGTTCTTGTAATAGTTAAGGACAGGCTCTATCTTCGCTTCAAATTCATCGATCCGCTGCCCAGGATCCTTCCCATCCTTGTCGATCCGCTCCGCTAAGGGCTCCTGACACACATCGCACACACCTTCCGTTTTTGGAGGAGAAAACAGGGTATGGTAGATCTTGCTGCAGTTCTCACAAACTTGGCGGTAGGCAATCCGCTCCACCGCGTTTTGTTTTTCCACATCCAACCTGACAATGACCACCTCGTTTTCAAGTTGTTTCTCCTGAATAAAGGCATCTAAATACGCGCATTGTTGTTGGGTCTTAGGATACCCATCGAGAATGACCCCCTTTGACTGAGAAAAAGCATTTTCTATCTTTTTCATCACAAGGGCTTGTATTTCCTCGAAAGGGATCCCATTCGAGATGTGATAGCGAATGGCATCCTGATATTTCAGACCAAATTCTGTTTTTCTCTTCCATTCTTTTCTTAAGATATCTCCTGTTGAAATGGGATCGTATCCTAGAGACTCCATGTGCTTTCCAATAGATCCCTTTCCCGAACCGGCACAGCCTACAAGAATATAAATCCTAGGGTGAACAACTCCAATAGTACTCATGGCAACCTCCTGCCGATTTCATCGGATTTCCAATATTGAGGGGAGAGCAGGGCGCCGACTGCATTTGCACCCGGTGTTCCCACGTAGTGGATCTGAGTCATCTTAAGCGCTTCCATCACAGCGCAAGCCTGGATGAGATTTAAAACGACATAAACAGAAGCGTCCTTTTTTTCTTGAGGAATCGCATCTCTGGCTTGGATCGCCTTATCATCGAGATTCAAGCGGCAATCGAGTTCTTTTAATACCCGCGCCTTGTCAAAATGCGCATTGTCCGGCATTCCGTACAGCGGGTGATTTCCAACCCCTAATACAACCAGATCGGAACGATTCAATGTTTGACGCAGCTCGGCGGGGAGATCATGCACCTGTTCCTGGATCAACTGGATGGCTTTTGTCGCTTGCGCTTTCGAAATGGGGTTAGGGCTAACGGTGGGGCTTTCCTCTTTTCCCTGTATTTTTAGCACCATATTTTTCAATCGATTTTTTCCAAGCTTCCCTTGATATACCGAATAGCGATCGTTGCATTTGGCGGTGATTTGAAAGCTTCCCCCTCCAAAATCGCAACAGACCACCCGATCGGGATCTACCTCTACCTCATTAACGGCGCTGATAAATCCTAAGATCCCCTCTTCTTCTTGAGACACAACCACAACGCCAAGCCCCGTCTCATTTTTAATCCGCTCCAATAAAGCAGGGGCGTTTTTTGCGATCCGGAAAGCCTCTGTAGCAACAGCGGAATAAGCGTCGGGATGCAAGAGAGCGGCTTTTTTCATTAATGCGGAGATGGCATCGATTGTTTTATTTTGAATCTCCCCACTCAACCTCCCATCCAAGCTTTTTTCTAAATCCCCTCTTAACCCCAAAATCGCTTGATCCCGCAGCAACACCTTGGCAATTTTGTTTGCCGTGAGATCCACATCCGACACCTGCATTTTGATTTTTCCAGACCCGATGTCGAATGCAGCCCTCCGTACGATCTTCCGCTCTTCTCCTAAAAATTCTTCCAAGGCGTTAAAAAAGAGCGCGGGTTGCTCAACAGAGGAAAAATGGCCGCAATTTTTCAATAAGAGATACTTAGAGCCTGGAATGCTCTGATGGATGTGTTCAGCGGTGATCGCTGGAATAGGATCGGCATCTCCATGGATAATCAGCGTTGGGACAGAGAGGGCCGTTAAAGAGGCGTGCAGATCGAACGGTTTTCTATACACCTTTTCTCGAATCAGCTCGTACATTTTTCCCCCATTCACATGGGCAGCGGAGCTCATGCGCAAATTCAACAGCTCCGCTTTTTCTGCAAGATAGCAGTAAGGGCGGAACATGAGCCGATAAAATTGTTCCATCGTGTCGGGATTGCCCTCTGCAAACTTTTTAGTGTTTCGAATGGCGGAGAGTTCTGCTTGATAAGGGGCGAGACGGCGCACGTATTCCTGCATGAATAAAGAAAAGTCTTCCGAAGAGGCGGGCACGGAGTTGGATAGGATCAGCTTATCTACGGAGGCGGGGTGCGCAAGGGCGTAATGCATGGCTAAAAATCCACCCCAAGAATGCCCCAGGAGGGAAATTTTATCTAAATGAAAGGCCTGGCGAATATGATCGAGATCATCTACAAAAGCGGCCATGCTGACCATTTCTGGATCCACTGTTCCTATCGATCTCCCGCATCCCCGTTGATCGTAGAAAATCACAAAATGGTTCTCGCCCAATCGGCTGAGTTGGGGAAACAGGTAGTCTTGGGATAATCCTGGACCTCCATGGACCACGATTAAGGGCTTTCCCTTTCCGATTGCTTTACAAAAGAGCTTCGAGCCGTTCGCATCCACAAAAATCTCATGAGAGGCGAGCGCTTTTTGATCAGCCGCCTCCACTCGATGGATCCCCAGCACACATAAAAGAAGTAAAAAACACCCAAGAAATTTCATTTTTTTCTTTGCCTCACAATAAGCTTGCTTCCTTCCTGGCGCACGATGGCGATGGGATCTCCTTTTTCAATAAAACTCCCTTCAGAAATCGCATCGTAGATCTCTTCTTTGATCGCAATTTTACCAGAGGGGCGAAGAGGGCTCAGAGCAACCCCTTCAGCCCCTGTCGCAGGAAGAGAGGCCGCGATAAAGGGCTCCTGCTCCCCTGTTAACACCAGGCGTCTGGCAATCAAAGGCGTGCGCCAAAAAAAGCGGGCCAACACAATTAGGATGATCAAGGCGGCGACAAGCGCTCCCGAAAAATAGGCGATGTGCTTCCACAGCGCCCCGGGATCTAGATCCCAGGTCTGAATATTTAAGGGAGACATCAGGGCAAAAAGGCCCGCCAACGTCAACAGAATGCCCAACACGCCTGCAACGCCAAACCCGGGAAGAAGAAAAATTTCCACTAAAAGCAGGGCAATACCCGTTCCTAGGAGGATCAGGTCGAGCCAGCTCGCTGCCTGCACGGCAAAGCTGGAAAGGAGGATCAAGGAGAGGCAAGCCAGAGCGAGAACGCCAGGCAGCCCAAATCCCGGATGGCTCATCTCTAGGTAGATGCCGATGATGAGCCCCATGAACAGCAAAGAAGAGATGAGCGGATGGGAGAGGAAAGCAAAAAAAGCCACGCGCCAATCGCTATAGGAAACGAGGGTGACTTGGGGAATCTGTGCAAAAAATGGAGCGTGGAAAAGCAAATTCTTTTGGGCGGGCCACTCCCCTTTTTCCAACTCCTCCGGAGTCAGCGGAGCCAAGGGCACTGAGGGAACCATAAAATCCGCAACCTGGTCATCGATCAACTGCTCTCCATCCAATGTGAGCAGCTTGCCTTTTCGAGAGATCAGCTGATCCGTGGGCAAAACCTGGATCTCCTCCTCTAGACGGACGATTTTTCCCTCCCTCTTTACCAAGAGGATGTCTTTATCGACCATCGCCTCTGCAAGCAAGGGATTGCGTCCATGGGAGCGGGCCAGGTTCGCCATTTCCGCGCGCAGCGCAGAATTCACTTTTTCAGGCGCAGATTCCATTTTGCCCTCTGCACCGACAGTCACCGGCTCTGCGGCGCCCATGCTGCTCCCTTGAACAGCGCCTATGTACCGGCACGAATAAGCCAGCATCGCTCCGGCAGAAAGAGCCCAGTTATTGATAAAAGCGACAACGGGGATCCGATCATTTACATCCAGCTTTTGCAACATCTCAACCACTTTTAAGGCCGCAAACACCTCTCCGCCCGGCGTGTTCAAATCGAGCACGATAAAAGGAGTGCCGATCTTTTTAAAATGCTCCAGGGCAAATTGAACGTAAACCACCGTAGAAGAATCGATCGGATGATCCCTGCCTATCGATAGATAGCCGATCCGGTTTGGCCCCTCTGCATGGTAGGGAAGGTCAAGCTCAGCAGAGAGAGGGTTGAAAAGCAGAAGACAAAGGATAAGGTAGATGCGCTTTTTTGCCATAGCCAACTCAAGTTTTTAAAACTTTAAAGCTCTACTGGTTAAACTGCAATTTTTTCCATAAAAGAATTTAAAAATCAGTTGTGGGGAAATTATGCAATTTGATAAAGCTCTACCTTGTGAAAAATTCTTAAGGAGGATTAGACATGGTTCAGAAATTCGATCGTCAACAAACGGAAGCAAAAATCAATGTACGCGCATGGAAAGACCCTGCGTTTAAAGAAAAACTTAAGACGGATCCTCATGCTGCTCTCAAGGAGATGGGGATGACAAAAATTCCAGCTGCCCTCGCCATTGAATCTGCGGAAGAAGGGAGAAACCAATGGATCATCCGTCTGCGCGAGCGTCCTCTGAATTTCAATAAATTGTCAGAGGAAGCTTTGGAAAAAATTGCAGCTGGGGAACCTCAAGAGGCGGAATGCTGTCCAAAGAAGATTGTATAAAAAATCTTGATCTTGACTATCTGGAACAACGATTAACGCATAAGCTGGCGTGGTCTTCGACGGAAGCAAAAGAAGCTGTCAGGAGGTATAAAAACTTTCTCCTTCTTCTTTTGAAGTATCCGGATGAGGTTCTTGCGCCAGCTCCAGATATCGATGAGGCGTGGCACAATCACATCCTGTTCACGCGCGAATACATGCGCGATTGCCAGGCAATTTTTGGCGAATATCTCCATCACTCTCCTTCAAATGCAAGTCCCGAAGAAAAACGCGCGATGGAAGAGGCTCAATACCGCACTTCAGATCTATACATCCAAGAATTCAAGGAAGCCTTCTTTCTCGAGTTGGATACCGCCGCATTTTGGTAAAAATTGTTTTTCTGCCAAAATTCTAGAGCAATAGGAGCGAGGGGTTTTCCAGATACTTTTGGAGGGTTTTGATAAACTTGGCGGCATCCACGCCATCGACGACGCGGTGATCGGAAGAGAGGGTGATGTGCATGGTTTTACCCGCCGCGACCTGTCCCTGTTTAATCACAGGCTTATCTACGATGCCCGCTACGGATAGGATGGCGGCCTGGGGAGGGTTGATCACGCCGATGAAATCGGTCACCCCATGCATGCCGAGATTGGAAACGGTAAAGGAGCCTCCTACATACTCTTCGCGAGCCAGCTTGCCCTCCCGCGCGCGGTGAGCCAGGCTTTTGATTTCAGATGAAATTTGCCCTAGATTTTTGAAGTCGGCATGGCGGATGATCGGCGTGATCAGCCCCGACTCTAAGCTGACGGCGACAGCGATATCCACTGTCTTATAGCGAACGATGGTCGCATGGACAGAATGAAAGCCGCTATTGATGTGGGGATGCGCGCGCAGTGCGAGGGCGCAGGCTCTGACGACAAAATCGTTAAAAGAGACGTGGAGGCCTCCATTTTTGAGCTGATCGCGGGCTAAAGAAAGGGGTTCCGCATCGATCTCCTGCGTCACATAAAAGTGGGGAATGAATGTCTTTGACTCTTGCAGGCGCTGAGCGATGATCTTGCGCATCGGGGTGAGCGGTTCCTCTTCATAGGTGCCCGGAGCAAACTCTGGCACCTCTCTGCGGCCGAAGGTGACAGCCGTTGCGGGCTGCCCCAAGGGCAGATCGCGGCTCATGATCCGATCATGAGGGCCTGAGCCTTTTATCGTGGAGAGATCGATCCCCTTTTCTTTAGCGAGTTTGCGCGCTAAAGGCGAAGAGAGGGAGCTCCCCTGTGGAGCGGGAAATGCGTAATGCGCCAAGGGCGGCTCAGGAAAAAAAGCCGGTTGCTGCAACGCCGCTTTAGAAACCGGGGCTGCTTCCTGTTTAGGCGCCCCTTCAGCGGCTTTCGGTTCGGGTGCGGCTTGTTTGGGAGCGGCGCCTTCTGGTTTATACCCTTCGATACTCTCGCCTTGTTTTTCGGTGAAGATGGCAACGGCTTGGTTGACAATCGCTTCTCCGCCTTCCTGGACAATAATTTGCCGCAGATAGCCTGCGTCTAACGCATTGTGCTCCACCGTGGCCTTATCCGTCGCCACCTCAAACAGCAGATCGCCCGCTTTGACAAAGTCGCCGACCTTTTTGTGCCATTTGACAATTGTGCCCTCTTCCATGGTCGGCGAGAGCTTGGGCATGGTCAACGTGAAAGGCATAGCACCTCTTCAATAGCTTGAATGATTTTTTCCTTGGTGGGCAGCGTCTCCCGCTCGAGCTCTTTAGAATAGGGCATCGGCGTTTCCAGCTGCGCCACCCGCTTAATGGCAGCATCGAGGAAATCAAAACAGCGCTCCATGATCTGAAAACCCACTTCGGAACAAATGCCCGAAAAGAGATGCCCCTCTTCGACAAGCACGCAAAAATGGGTCTTGCGCACAGAATCGCAAATCGTGGTGATGTCCAAGGGCTTGATCGTGCGCAGATCGATCAGCTCTACGCTGATCCCCCTTTTCGCCAGCTCCTCTGCCGCTTGCTTGCAAAGCGCCACCATCCGCCCATGAGAAATCAGCGTGATTTGGCTGCCGGATAAGACGATGCGCGCTTTGCCGATCGGAACGAGATACTCTTCCGTCGGGATCTCCATCTTATCGCCATACTGCAGCTCATTTTCTAAGAAGAGGACGGGATTATTATTGCGGATGGCGCTTTTGAGCAGCCCTTTGGCATCATAGGGGTTGCTGGGCGCAACGACAATCAGGCCAGGCAAATTGGCGTAAAGCGCTTCCACACAGTGGGAATGCTGCGAAGAAACCTGAGCCGCTGAGCCATTGGGACCCCGAAAAACAACGGGCACGGAAAAGCGGTTGCCCGACATGTAATGCATCTTGATCGCGTTAGAGATGATCTGATCGGCAGCCACAAAGGAAAAGTTAAAACTCATGAATTCCACAACAGGCCGAAGCCCTGTCATCGCCGCGCCGACGGCAAGTCCAGCAAAGCCGAGTTCAGAAATGGGCGTATCGACGACCCGCTCCTTGCCCCACTTCGCTAACATCCCCTTCGTGACTTTATAGGCCCCATTGTATTCGGCAACCTCTTCGCCCATGATGAATACGGTAGGATCGCGCTGCATCTCCTCATCCAGCGCCTGGCGGATCGCTTCGCGCATTTCAACGAGTTGCAGGGGCATAGACATCCTCTTCTAGGTGAATGGGATCGGGCCAAGGGCTCTCTTCCGCATATTTCATCGCTGCTACCGCAATCTCTTTTTGCTCCTTATCCAATGCTTGGTACACCTCGTCGTTAATCAAGCGGTAGGAGCTCAGCGTTTTTAACAAAATCAAAATGGGATCGCGCTCCATGCAATGCTGCAGATCCTCTTTGGAGCGATAGAGGGCCGGATCGGAAATGGAATGGCCGCGAAACCGCTCTGTGACCGCTTCAATCAAAACGGGGCGCGAGGTCTTCTTGATCTCTTCAAACGCCTGCTTAAAACCGGCATAGCAGTTGAAAAAATCCATCCCATCGAATGTATAAGAGTTAATGCCATAACCCACCGCCAGTTTTTCGGCAATCCGATCGACGGCGATCGCACGGGATGCCGCCGTGCCCATTCCCCAATGGTTATTCTCCACGACATAGAGACAGGGCAAATCCCAAAGCGCCGCCAAATTTAAAGACTCGTGAAATGCCCCCTGCGCTACGGCTCCGTCGCCTAAAAAACAGACAGAGACTTTGTCTTTCTGCTTGAGATATTTGATCGTAAATCCGGCTCCCGTAGCCACAGGCACCTGTCCGCCTACAATGCCAAAGCCGCCGAGCAGGCGTTCGGTAAAAAAGTGCATCGAACCGCCGCGCCCTTTGGCATTGCCGGTAGATTTGCCATAAAGTTCGGCCATCAATTCATTCGGGGTCGCTCCCAAAAGAAGCGCAAGAGCGTGGCAGCGATAAGAGGTAGTCCACCAGTGATCGGTTCCCATCGCCCTAACAGCGGCAGCCTGAACTGCCTCTTGTCCCATGTAAGAATGGAAAAAACCGCCAATTTTACCCTGCAGATAAGCCGCCTCCGCGCGCACTTCAAAATTGCGGATGAGCAGCATCGATTTCAAGCTATCCAAAAGGGCTGGCTTGCCTATTTCAGCGATCACCTTCTCCGGATCGCTCGGGAAAAACGGCGGCTTAACGGACGCATCTTTTTTCATGAAAAAACCCATGCTTCAGAATGGCTGGAGTGTAGATCATGTGCCAAAATAAATCAATTCTAAGAGATCTGGTTAATACCCCACCCCAGGCAGAGAGGAGTTCCGGTTTGAGTCTTGAATCAACGTGTGATTATTCGTCGTCGGCACCGTCCTGAGATCGTCATCTGAATGCGCCTGATAACAGCCCGCGCAACTGAAAAGCAGGCCTACAAACAATAACTTGAACATGAAAAATCCCTATTTGCTTTTCTTCTTATCTGCCATAAACTCTGTATAAGGCCGGCACCCTTCTTTCTTGATCCGATTAAACTGTTCTTGGAAAGCGGCCACTACATTGACCTCATCGAGGATGACGACATTTTCTTGGTTGGCTCTATGGGCTTCATTGGTGAAATTAAAAGAACCCGTCCAGACATTTTTTTTACCAAAAATGCAAAACTTATCGTGCATCAGGGGGCTGCGCGGGCGTTTGGCTTGCTCTTCGGGCGTTTGGATCGGATCCCAAACATAAATCGGAATACCGGCTTTTGCCAAGCGAGCCAAAGGGGTGCGCACTTTCACCGAGAAGGGATCGACGATCATTTCTACAGACACCCCTCGCTTTTTTGCTTGAATCAGCGCGGTTGCAATCCCTCGATGAGTCAAACAATAGATCGCAATCCGGATGCTCTCTTTTTCTTTAGCGATGAGTTCCACCAAACGGTCAGCGACTTGATCCTTGGGAGAGAAATAGACTTGCGTGGCCGCTTTTGCCTCAAAGGGACACCCTAATCCCAAGACCAAACTGAAAGCAAGCAACAGATAAACCATGGCAAAAACCTTAGCAATTTATTAGATTTTGTGCAACAGTTAAGTGCATGCACGCGATCTATTATGACACAGAAACGACCGGCACCCGATCGGATAAAGACCGGATCATCGAGATCGCCGCCTATGATCCTGCAAGCGAGCGCAGTTTTGTGCAGCTCATCCATCCCGGAATGCCCATTCCCCCCGAAGCGAGTGCGATCCACGGGATCACGGATGCCATGGTCGAAAAGGCGGGTTCTTTCAAAGAAGTAGGCCAAGCCTTTATCGATTTTTGCCGTCCCGATGCCGTGCTCATCGCCCACAACAACGATGCCTTTGATAAGCTATTTCTCGAAAATGAGTGCAGACGCGCAGGTCTCATCCTGCCGCCCTGGAAATACGTCGACACGCTGAAATGGGCGCGCAAATACCGCTCAGACCTCCCCAGGCATACCCTGCAAAATCTGCGCGAGGTCTACGGCATTCCCCCCAATCAAGCCCACCGCGCTCTAGACGACGTGATGGTCCTGCATCGGATGTTTTCGCAAATGGCGGACGACCTTTCCATCGAAACGATTCTCTCCCTGCTGCAGCAAACGCAAAAGCTCACCCGCATGCCCTTCGGCAAGCACCAAGGCAAAGCCCTTGCGGAAGTCCCGCGCGATTATGTGCGTTGGATGGCGAGCAGCGGCGCATTCGATAAAGCGGAAAACAAAGAACTCCGCGACACCTTCCAAAAGCTCGGCCTCCTCTCCTAATTTAGATATAAACTTTATTTTAATTAAATCTACTTTTATAATAAATAATTCAATTTTACATAATATATATAAAAATGTTAAAATAATATAAAATTATATTAGGAGACGAAAAAATGTCAAAACCCATTTCAAAAACAACATTATCTGCTTATTTTACCGAATCGAATCCCCTTCAAGCAATCCGCGCTGCTCCACGCTCGCATTATTATCATATTTTTATAAAAAAGTTTGCCGGCTATGAGATACCCAAAAACCAAATCACGGAGTTGTTATCCCTCACGCAATATCCCCACTCCCATTCCGTGGTTTACGAAGGCGATCCCCTCTATTCTTTCCACTCCAAAATTCAAAAGTACATGCACGATGTGAAAAAAAATCTCGTATCGCCTCAAAAAACAGAAGGATTGCCCACTCTCAATTATCTTCCCCTCCTTCGAAATTTAGTGGGACAGATCATCCATCCCGCAGTTCCGGAAACTGTCGAAAGAGCGCGCCATACGCTCCTGTTGTTGGAAAAGATGGAACCTTGCTTAGAATCCCTCAATTATGAGATCTCCCAGTTTCTTACCCATGCGGATGAAAAGTCGCGGACACAATCTCTGAAACGGCTGCAAGCATTCGCTGCATCGCCTCTTGAACCGATGCAGATCCACTTTCCCATGAAACCATGGAGTCCCCATCCTTCTTCTACATATAGATCCCTGTTGCCCAAATCGGAACCCATCGTCCCGATTGTCTGCCGTGAAACGCACGATGCTTTTTGGCACTTGGAGGGGATCCTGATCGGCCATGATGCCGGCTGTTACTTGGATAATCTGAAAGAGATTGCCGAGAAAGAAGGGCTTTCTAAGATTATTAATTTTGCCGAGATCCCCCATATCCCTGAAACCAAATGGCTGCGCGATACATTCGTTATTTTGGAAAATCGAGAAATCCTGATCCCCTCTCGGATCAATTTAGTCCATCCAGACGATCCGAGGGGATTTATGACATTCTCTAATCGCAAACGCAAACTGGGAGATTTAATTGCGCACCTCTGCGCCCATCCTTTCGATGAAGGCATTCTAGGCTCTGTGGCCGACAAACATCTATCTGAACAATGGCTCCACGCCCCTATTCATGGAGTCAGAGAAGCTCCCTTTTATTTCGAAGGGGGCAACCTGCTTCCCGCTGTCAATCAAGCGGGCGAAAAAATCTATCTATCCGGCGCCAATAATCTTTTATTCTCGATGCTTAATTCCCACTTCATTTTTTCTAACACACAAGAAAAAATGAATTTACTACAAGAGATCCGCAACCTAGAGGGAACGCCATCATTTTCAAAAGACCATCTTTTGCTTGTTCAAGAAAGGTTAGAAAATGCAGGTTTATTATCTCAATTCCCATCCATACAAGAAAAAAAATGGATCGCCCAATTGACAATCGCAGCCACAAAATACATGGAAAAACAAATAGCAGCCGCCTTAGGATGCCCTCTGATCATCATTGGGGAGATCTTTCAAGCTCCCGTAGAATTTCATCTCGATATGTTCTTGATGCCCGCTCCTGAAGGGGTGATCTTCATCCAAGATTTTGAACTCTGCAAAACGGTTCTCAACCATATTCTCCAGTCCTACCCCCTCTCTGAAAATGAAAAGAAACGGCTTCTCGTTTATTTACAAGAAACAGAACTCAAGCAAAAAACCCATGGCGAACAGTTAAAAGCGATCTCTCAAAAGCTCGAAACCGCAGGATTTAAAGTCCTCCCGCTGCCTGGAGCTTACTATGAAAAATCTGGAAGACGCTCTGTGAACTTGCTGAATTCCCTTATGGGAATAGGGAAAAGAGGGCAATTTTGCATTTCTAACGGTTCTTCCCATCCTGCGGATCGCTACTTGCGCGATGCCTTTACCAACATCCTCCATGCGCATGGGATTTCCCATGTCTACTTTACAGGGAAAGAAACCAAAAAAACGGTCTTCGATCCCCTGACGCCCTTTGCCTATCCAGCCGCAGAAAGCGGAATAGAAGATGGCGGAGGCTTCCATTGCCGCACTCAAGAAATCCATCGCTCCATGAAGGAATTCGCCATTATTCCGAATCCCTCCCTACCCCCTGCACCGCTCCGTTCTGGGCCTGTTAAAGACAACTCTGCGGAAGCACAGCGCCAACTCCATGAGATTGGAGAAAAACTCGAAGCGTGGTTTAAAGAATTCGCCCCTGCTTTCGCCTCCTCTTCTAATAACGATGCCTCTTCAAGCTCCGCCATCCCTGCGCAGTCCCTGGCTAGCTTGAATGCTGGGCATGAAATCGAACAGAATGATCAGGTCTTAAAAAATCATGAAACGGAATCAAATACGGAAAACGATCGCTTTGCAGAACCTTTTGTAGGCAACAGCCTCCCTCTTTTCTATCAAGAAATGTTACGACTGCGGAACGGATAATATCAACGCCATCTCTTGGCGTCGTTGCAAAAAGAAGAAAATAACAGGATATTAGGATAAACAGGATGAAATTTGCGTGCATCCCTTCTCTGTTTTCTTCAACAGATTCAGGCTAAAGGGACAGGGTCTTCTATGTTTTTTTTCTGGGTGCGGTAGAGAGCCTCCCACATGAGGCGGAAGGGCTCGCAGGTTTGGAGGAGTTCATCCTTGGTCCCTTCGGCGATCTTCTCTCCCTGATCGAGATAGATGATCTTATCGGCGTGTTCGATGGTTGCCAAGCGGTGGGCGATGAGGATTTGCGTCACCTCCCCGTGCAAGGAAGCGATGGCTGTTTTGATCCGCATTTCGCTGATCGAATCGAGGGCCGATGTCGCCTCGTCGAGGACGAGGATCGGGGCGTTTTTGACGAGCGCGCGGGCGATGGCCAGGCGCTGCTGCTGGCCGCCGGACAAGTTCTGACCCGCTTCGGCGAGCATGGTATCGTATTTCTGCGGGAGGCGGCAGATAAATTCTTCGGCGTGAGCGCGCCTGGCCGCATTTTCAATCTCCTCTTTAGAGAAATTGCGCCCGAAGGCGATATTGGCGCCGACGGTATCAAAAAATAGGAAGGGTCTTTGGGAAACAAACGCGATATTCTCGCGCAGGGATTTCTGGGTGAACGCGTTTAACGGCCGTCCATCGATCCGGATCTCTCCCCGCTCCACTTCGTAAAGCCGCGGCAGGAGCTGCACAATCGTCGACTTCCCTGCGCCTGTGGGGCCGACGATCGCGACCGTCTCCCCTTTCCGCACAGTAAAACTGACGTCTTTTAAAATCCATTCCCCTTGGTAGCGAAACCAAACTCGCTCGAATTCGATCCGATCGCGAAATCCATCCAACTCGAGAGCCCCATCTTTATCTTCGACATGGGGTTTGAGATTTAAGACCTCAAACATCCTCTCCGCAGCGACGACCCCTCTTTGGATATTGCCATTTTCATCGGCAAATTTCTTGACGGGTTCATAGGCGAGGTGCAACAGTCCGCAAAAGACGATGAGCTGAGAGACGGCCACGCCCAAAGTGTAGAGGCCGATCAGGACGACGATTGCCAGGCATAAGGTTGTAATCGCATGCAAAATGGGCCTGGTCAGCAAGCCGTACTTAGCTGTTTTGCTCTCTAAAACCGCCATCCGATCATTTTGTTCCTTGTATTTCTTCAGCGAGAACAGCTCCATCGCGAAAATCTTCACGGTCTGGATTCCGGCGAGAAAATCGATTAAAACGGAAGCGAACCGCTCTTGATTGGTCTGCAGCTGACGAGAGACCCTTTTCACCCGTTTAGCTAAGAGAACGATCGGCAAAACGATCAGGGGCATACCTAAAAAAATGACGAGGGAGAGCTTCCAAGAGAGGTAGAAGCAAGCCATGAGACAGGTGACGATCGTGAACGGGGTCTGCAAATAATTGGTAAGGCACGAGTTGATCGAGGAGGAGATCTGCCCCGCGTCCCCCACCACCCTGGAAGAGAGGCTTCCGATATTGTGCTGTTGATAAAAATTCATCGACAGCGATTGGATATGTTCAAAATACTGCTGCCTTAAATCCCTGCTCACCCGAATGGCTAAAAGCTGCGTCGTATAGCGGCTGGCAAAGAGCCAAATCGCCTTAAAGATCGCCACAGAAACCAGTAAAATGATCAGCACATTTAGATTGTCGGTCAAGTGAAACTTCTGTTTCGCTTGATTCAAAATCCAGTTTAATGGATTGGTTTCTTTATGCTGCGCTAAAAAAGCGGAGGCTTGCTGTTTGGTGATTTGCCCTGTCCCCTCTCTATCGATCTGATCCCACTTTATTTCGACATCCTGCCACGCCACGGTATCCTGGGCAGGGCGTCCTTCTTTATTTTCTGGAGAGAAAAGGGTAAAAAAATCCGCCCCTGTATTCGATAGAACTCCCAGAGCGAACATCTCCATCTGAGAGGCGATCGTCAGGGCGAACAACGTCAAGAAGGTCGTAATCAGTAAAGACAGATGCCTGCGATTGCGCAGGGCTGCTTTGAGAAGTAATTTCATAATCTTGAGTTTATAACACTGGGGGCTTGTCTTCTAGAGCAAACTTACCCATCCTACGAAATTTTTGATACCGTTGCTCTAAGAGGATTTGAGGAGGAACTGTTTTTAACATGTTCCATTGACTTAGAATATATTGTTTCACATTGGCGTAGACCGTCGCAGGATCGTGATGGGCGCCTCCGAGCGGCTCCTCGATCACGGCATCGATGATATCCCATTGCAAGAGGTATTCCGCCTGCATTTTCAACGCTTCGGAGGCGATCTCTTTTTTGCCCGTATCCTTCCACAAAATCGATGCGCATCCCTCCGGTGAAATCACAGAATAATAAGAGTGTTCGAGCATGGCAACCACATCGCCAATTCCGATTCCGAGCGCGCCGCCCGAACACCCCTCGCCGATGAGAACGACAATGATCGGGGTCGGGAGCTTGGCCATTTCCCACAAATTTTTTGCTATCGCCCAACCTTGCCCCCGTTCTTCTGCAGCCAATCCCGCAAAAGCTCCCGGGGTATCTACGAGAGAAAGGACAGGCAATTTAAATTTGGCGGCAAGCTGCATGCAGCGGAGCGCTTTGCGATAACCTTCCGGATGGGGCATCCCAAAATTTCGATAGAGGCGGCTTTCGGTATCGCACCCCTTCTCCTGCGCTATAATCATAAATTTAACCCCGCCGATCTTTCCTAGGCCTGCAATCACGGAGTGGTCATCGCGAAATAGCCGATCTCCGTACAGTTCAGTAAAAGAATCGCATAGATTTTGGATATAGTCGATCGAATGGGGCCTAGAGGGATGACGGGAGATCGCCACGCGCTCCCAAGCTGTCAGTTGAGAATAAACTTTTTTCTTAAGGGTCTCTAATTTCTTTTCCAGTTTGCCGATCTCTTCATCCGACCAAAGGGCATTGTTTTTATTCTGCTCTTTCACTTGAGCAATCGTTTTCTCATACTCTAGGATTTGCTTCTCATGAGGGAGCATAAACTACCTGGTTGGGATTGCCACTTCTACACCGGGGAGCTTAGCTTCGTGAAAATCTTTGACGATTTCCACAAAGGTCGGCTTGGTGATCACAATGGAAAAAATCTCTTCTATATCCTCAAGAGCTAGGCGAATGCACCCATCGCTCTCGAATTTACCGATCCCATCCCGATTTTCAACCCATTGGCCGGTTTGAGGATCCAAGCTCCAGGGGGCTCCGTGGATGCCGTAACCCTTAGCAGAAGCCGTAGCCCCTTCAAACTCGCGATCAAACGGAATCCAGCGGGTCCCGAATACGGAGACCATCTCGGTCTGGACCCCTTGGTAAAGCCCCATGACGCCCGGCTTATAGATGGCAACTTTGCTCCCTAAAGAATACTTCCCGAGCGGCGTGAGCGAACCCACAGGCGCTTGCGGATCTGAACGCCCTAGACCCACAGAATAGGTTTTGAGGAGCACCCGCTCATGGGTATCCAAGTCGACATAGTAAAAGCCCATTTTACAACGGCTGTAGTCGATGAGGAGATAAAAATTAATATGCTTATCCTTGCGAAATACGTTAAAACGGCTGCCTGTTGAAATTTTTTGAGAGAAATAATCGGCTTTTCCATTCAGGCTGCGCGCGATGAAATGGCGAGAGGTCGCGTAATGAGCTGCATAATCGGCTACCCAAGCGGGACGCCCTTTCAGCCAGGACACGGAACTCGAATAGGTGATCGTTTCGACGATAGGCAGCTTGTTGGGGCCCGTTGTAAATAGTTGATGGATCCGATCGATGACGGGAAAATCGTCTTGCGGGGCTATCTCCTGCAGAGCAACCTTTAGGGGAACCTGTGGGGCAGGAGGGGATTTTGCAGGTAAAGAAACAGGCAGAGGCTCTGGATTTTTCTTAACGACGATCTCTGGAGGCGATACAGGCAATTCTTCAATCTTAGGCGCCTGAACAATAGGAGCTTGTACCATTGCCGGCGTCGAACGGTGCGCCATTTTCTTAACAACCGCCACCACTCCGATGACAATAAATACAGCGATAGAACCTAGTAAAACGGCCCGAGGAAATGACATAAATAATAAAATTACCTTGGTTAGAGTCTATACCCCACATTATCCTCAAAAGGCGACTTTAAATCTGTAGTAAATTATTTTTTACTTTGAAGAGGGGAGAGAAAGGGACCAAAGGGAAGAGAAAGGGACAAAAAGGACTAAAGGGACCTAAAGGACCAAAGTTAGCTATACGACTATACGACCAAAGTGTCCTTAGCTTTTTTCTTAGGTCCCTTTGCTCTTTTTAGTCGCTAGGAAGAAAAGGAACCAAAGTGTTAAAGTTTTTTGGTTGCTGAGAAAAAGACTAAAGAGATCTAAAGAGCTTAAGAAAAAGGCTAAAGATAATTTGGTCGTATGAACCTATCTCAGTAAAAAGTTTCAGTCGATTTTCGGGTTCTTTTGAGCCGATTTTCGATCCAAATTGTGGGGGCAATATACTTTTGTCGATATTGCCCCCACAATTTGGATCGAAAATCGGCCAAAATAATCCCGAAAATCGACGAAAAATTTTACTGAGATTAGGTTCATAGCTAACTTTGGTCCCTTTAGTCCTTTTCCCCTCTTTTTGGTCCCTTTCCTCTTCTTCTCTTATTTTTGTTTTTCGATGAGCTTGCGCATTTTTTTTCCAGCGGTAAACTTAACCACTTGACGCGCGGGAATGACGATAGGCACCGCTGCATTTTTGGGATTGCGGCCGATTTTTTGTTTTCTGACGACCACCTCAAACACACCAAAGTCGCGAAACTCCAAGCGATCTCCCTTAGCGAGATAATTAGTCATCGTATCCAAGAATGCTTGCATGACATTCCGAACGTCGTTAGGGTGGACTCCCCTCTCCTGTGAAATAACTTGAATGAGTTTCTTTTTGGTGATCGTTGACATAAATCCAACTCCTACGTTGTATACTTGTAGCCCATTCTTGTATCCCACTGATTTTCAGGCAAGTGTTTTGATACTGACAAGTAATTTTTTCTTTTTTCCAGCGCCCAACAGCAGATATTCCCCGCCTACGAGATGTTCAACGTTCAAAAGCAATCCCTGATCTTCGACCTTTTCATTATTGAGATACGCCCCTCCATTGTTAATCAGCCTAACCGCCTCCCCTTTGCTAGATTGGAGCCCCACTTTTACGGCGAGATCCACATATTTTTGGCCGACCACCTCCTCCAAAGGCAATTCCACATGGGGGATATCGGCGGAAATCTCCTTAAATAGCGCGGGATTTAAAGAGGCTTTGGATCCGGGAGCGGCGACTTCTGTTGCCAGAAGCGCCATTTGCAATCCTTCTTCGCCGTGCATCATCCGCGTCAGCTCTTCCGCTAGGCGCTTTTGTGCGGTGTTGGGAAGGTAGCCCCGGCTGCTCATCTGCCTCTCATAATCCGCAATTTCAGAAAGATCCATAAAGGTGAGCATGCGCATGAGCTTGATGACATCCGCATCGGGAATGCGGACTAAATACTGGTAGAACTGATAAGGGGAGCACCGCTTGGGAGAAAGCCAAATCGCCCCCTCTTCGGTTTTGCCAAATTTTTTCCCATCGCTGCGCGTAAGCAAAGGCCAGGTTAACCCAAAACCAGATCTTCCGGTGATTTTGCGAATTAATTCAGCGCCTGCAGTAATATTTCCCCACTGATCGCTCCCTCCCCCCTGCATCTTTACGCCGTGGTGATGAAACAGATAGTAAAAATCGTATGCCTGGAGCAATTGATAACTAAATTCGGTAAAACTCAGCCCCTCCTCAGAATGCAGACGCGCACGCACGCTCTCTTTAGCTAGCATGGGGCCGAGGCGGAAATGCTTTCCCGTATCGCGTAAAAAGTCGATTAAGGAGATCTTTGAGAACCAATCATCATTGTTTACGACAAGCGGTTTTGTTTTTGCATGGGAGAAGTCTAGAACCCGTTCGAAGTGGGTGCGGATCCCCTCGATGTTGGCTTCAACCGTCGCTTGGTCTAATAACGGCCGCTCTACGCTTTTGCCTGAAGGATCGCCGATCCGGCCCGTCGATCCGCCCAAAAGGACTACAGGCGTATGTCCATAGCGTTGAAACCAACCTAAAATGACAATGCCGATGAGATTTCCGAGATGAAGACTATCTGCCGTAGGATCAAAGCCCACAAAGATTTTGGTCGGGTTTTCCACTAACCGGCGCACCTCTTCGCTAGTCAGCGCCTCGATCAAACCGCGCTCCTTCAGGCAGTCGATAATGTTTTTCATAAGAAAAAAGATTAAAAGACCGGGGGCTTTTAGATCAAGAGGCAGTTGCAAAACTCAAGGAATGCTTTCTGTGCGGAGCCGTTCGGCGATCAGCGCCACTTTTCGGCTTAGCTTGGCGGCATTTTGATTTTCATCGAAAAGGGAGATGGTCTTTCGACAGAGCGCGACGCGCTGCTGCGCATGCCTTGCGATCCAGCGATGGATTTCAATGCTCTTCTTTTCCAAAGCGTGCGGCGTGAGTTTTTTTTCCAATACTTCCAATTTCTTTTTGAGTTTTTCGCGGGCTTTGCGCGTTTTCAAGCTCTCTTCGGAAATGCTATTCCTTCTCTTCCCTTTCTCTCCCATCTTTAACGGCATCTTTACCTCCTCGCCTGCCCTCCCCCATCCTAAAATCATCAAGATTTAAATTCAATGATCCGATAGACTAGCCCTATGTCTGTAGAAGAAATCAAAAAAAAAGTGGGAACGGCGGCTGCCGATTTGATCGAAGACGGGATGATCGTCGGCTTGGGAACGGGTTCGACAGCTTTCTATTTCATTCAACAGCTCGCTCTCCGCTGCAAGCAAGGCTTGAACATTCAAGCGGTCGCCAGTTCGCAGCAATCGCTCAAACAAGCTGAGCAAGCGGGGATCCCCTTAGCCTCTATCCAACAGATCAAGCAAATCGATATCACAGTAGATGGGGCCGATGAAATCGACCCGTTGAAACGGATGATCAAAGGCGCCGGCGGCGCATTGGCAAGAGAAAAAATTGTCGCCAGCATGAGTCGAGAAATGATCGTCATCGTAGACCAATCTAAGCTCGTTTCCAAATTGGGCAAGAAAAACCTCCCCGTCGAAATTATCCCATTCGCCCCCTTAGCTACCCAGAACAAACTAGAGAAGTTGGGCTACAGCGGCTCTTGGCGTCAAACGCCTGAGGGCTCTCCTTACATCACCGATAATGGAAATTATCTATTCGATATCCACTTCGATCAACCTAGAAACGACCCGGAACAAGATCACGAACTCCTCATCCACCAAGCCGGCGTGGTCGATACCGGCTTTTTTTTCGGCTTAGCCGGACGAGTGGTCATCGGTTTTTTCGATGGACAAATTATCGTCCAAGATTAAAATAAAAATTATGACATCAGAACTCGTCCCCGTGACTTTTAATAAGATCATGCAATCTCGGTCTTATACCGTCATCATTCTAGGAACGGAAGAGAAGCGGTTTGCGATCTATACAGATCCTGCTGTCGGACGCAACATCCAATCCTATCTCATGGAAGAACCAAAACCGCGCCCCCTTACCCACGATCTTGTGAGATCTATTTTCCATGGCTTGAATATTAAAGTGCTTCAAATCGTCATCAACGACATTGAAGACACCATCTACTTTGCCAGACTTTTCTTAGAACAGCAGATTGGAGAGGAAAAAATCCTCATCGAGGTCGACGCCCGTCCCAGCGATTGCATTCCTTTCGCATTAAAAGACAACATCCCCTTTTTCTGCAGGCGCGACATCTTCGATAAAGCGATTCCCGTCGAGGAATAGTTATTAGAAACAGTCTCTTAATATCTGATATTGAATTTGTTGCGGGCAAGATCCAGAATCGTTTTAACAGCTAATTCCGCATCTTCGCCGACTGCTTCGATGTAGATTTTAGCGCCGCGCGTCGCTGCGAGCATCAAGATGCCGAGCAGCGACTTCGCATTGACATGAAGATCTTGGTAAGTGAGCGTGACCTGCGCCTTAAAGGAGGCGGCGCATTTAACAAGCTCTGTCGAGGGCCGCGTATGCAGGCCTCGATCGTTGATGACGACGAAATAGTCTCTTACTTTATCTTGATCAGCCATATTATTCTTTGCATGATACAAACGCCAAGAACAAATGAAATACTGCCGATTCCCATTTTCAGCAACCTTTTTTTCACAATTTGGAGACTAATTCATCAAAATGATCGATTAGCGCAAAGATCGGTTCCTTCTGCGTCATATCGACTCCCCCTCTCTTTAACAACTCCAGCGGATAATCGCTAGACCCCGAGGATAAAAATGTTAAATACCGCGCGCGCGCGGATTCTCCTCCTTTCTGGACACGCTCGATCAACATGTGGGCGGCGCTAAGACCTGTCGCATACTGATAAACATAAAAATTATAATAAAAATGGGGGATCCGCGCCCATTCGATATCCACCTCTTCATCGATCGCCACCTCTGGTCCATAATATTCGACATTGAGTTTGCGGTATTCCTGTTTAAGCAAAGCAGGCGTGAGGGGGATCCCCTGTTCCGCCCATTCATGCAGGCGGAGCTCAAATTCCGCAAACATCGTCTGGCGGAAAAAGGTGCCCCGGATATCTTCGATCTGTTGGTTGAGAAGGAATCGCTGCTGCTCCGGATCCGCCTGTTTGGATAACACATGGCGCAGTAAAAGCCGCTCTTGGAAAGTCGAAGCGACTTCGGCGACAAAGATCGCATATCTGGAATAATGATAAGGCTGATGGGTTTTGGACAAAAGCGAGTGCATGCTATGCCCTGCTTCATGCGCCAGCGTCATGACATCTTGGAAAGTCCCATGGTAGTTCATCAAAATGTAAGGCATGCTATCGTAGCAGCCGCTGGAATAAGCCCCGGCGCGCTTATGCACATTTTCATACCGATCGACCCAGCGCTCCACCTGCAATCCCTTTTGAAGCGCATCTTTGTAGGCGGGCCCGAGAAGGCTGGCCGCTTCGATCACAAGAGCTTCCGCTTCTTGATAACTCATCGACATTTTCACTTCTGCGACGAGGGGAACATGCATATCATAGAGATGCAACTCTTCGAGGCCCAGGTATTTTTTGCGCAACTTCGCATAGCGATGGAGCGAGCTGAGGCGGCTTCGAACCGTCTCGATGAGGGATGTATACACCTTCGTGTCGATTTCATGAGGAAATAGAGCTGCTTCCAAACAAGAACGGTAGCCGCGCGCGCGCATTTCAAACACATGTGTTTGAATTTGACCATTGATCAATTCGCATAACGTATTCTCATAAGCCGCAAAAGAGCGGTGCATGTTTTTAAACGCCCCCTCTCTTAGCTTCCGATCGGGATCCCTCAAATAGAGCAAATATTTACCATGGGTCAGCTCTCTTGCTTGCCCGCTGCTATCGATCACAGATGGAAATCGGATATCCGCATGATTAAATGCGCTGAAACTGCGCTGGGAAGCCTCTAAAGCTTTACCCGCCAAAGCGAGAAGCTCCTCCTTATCTCCGGAAAGGGTATGGGGCTTTAGACGTCTGATCTTCTGGAGGTAGATCTGATAATCCTTTAATTGTTCAGCCTGCAAAATCCCCTCTTCGAGTCCCAAAATCTCCGGTTCGATCCAGGCTGTTTCCTGCCTAAAATCATAGAGAAGAGCGGAAATCCGGGCATGCGCTTGTTTGTAAATTTCATTTGTCACATCTTCATCGTGTTTCAAATGCGCATAAGTATAGAGTTTAGAGAGGTGCCGATCGAAATCCAAGCAGACGGTTAACAGCGTGCGGAGTTCGACGGGGCCTTGCGCCAAACGGCCTTTGAATTTAGCGACTTCCGGCCACTTGGGATGTTGGCCTTCCCTGCCCCAGCGTTGCATCTCTTCTTCCCATGCCTCTAGGGAAGGATAAAAAGCTTCTAGATTCCACCGATCTTCTACCGGTACTTCCCTTCGTTCTTGAGTCATAATCCTCTAAAGTAAAAATTTTCTTTAAAATTAGCAATTCGATCGATTCAGTGCTAAATTTGTTGCCAAAAATATTGCCCTTTTTCTAAAATGCAGGATGAAAAAACGAGCCATCCTCTCAAATTGAGATGAGAACTGGCAAAAACACCCTCTCTAAAACAAGGAGAAACACATGGCACCACAAACTGAAAAAAAAACCACTCTTAAGCCTCTGGGCAACCGCGTTGTCGCAAAACGTTTAGAACAAGAAGAAACCCTTAAAGGCGGAATCATTCTACCAGATACCGCCAAGAAAAAACAAGAAACTGCTAAAGTCGTTGCAATTGGGACAGGAACCACCACTAAAGAGGGGAAAACCCTCCCGATTCCCGTTAAAGTCGGCGATACCATTCTCATGGATAAATATTCGGGACAGGAAGTGACGATCGATGACGAGGAGCTCGTCATTTTAAGAGCAGATGACATCATCGCGATTATTAACTAAAGGAGTTGAGAAACCATGGCAGCTAAAAACATTAAGTTTAAAGAAGAAGCGCGTCAAAAAATCCTAAAAGGCGTACGCACCCTCGCTTCTGCCGTTAAAGTAACTTTGGGCCCTAAAGGGCGCAATGTCGTCATCGACAAATCTTACGGCGCTCCGCAAATCACCAAAGACGGCGTCACCGTCGCTAAGGAGATCGAGCTCGAAGACAAACACGAGAATATGGGCGCGCAAATGGTCAAAGAAGTCGCGAGCAAAACCGCCGATAAGGCAGGCGACGGGACGACGACAGCGACTGTACTGGCCGAAGCCATTTACAGCGAAGGGCTGCGCAATGTCACTGCTGGAGCGAATCCCATGGAAATCAAACGGGGGATTGAAAAAGCGGTCAAAGAGATCACAGCGCATCTGCAAAAACTCAGCAAACCGATCCAAGACCGCAAAGAGATCGCCCAAGTCGCCACCATTTCCGCCAACGGGGATGCCGAAATCGGCGAAATCATCGCTAAAGCGATGGAACGAGTCGGCAAAGACGGTACAATCACCGTGGAAGAAGGAAAAGGGTTCGAGACGACTCTCGATGTCGTCGAAGGGATGAATTTCGATCGCGGCTATGTCTCGGCCTATTTCATGACCAACCCCGAAACGCAAGAAGCGGTATTCGAAGACTGCTATGTGTTGATCTACGAGAAAAAAATCGCTGCGATGAAGGAGTTTCTACCCATCCTGCAAGCGGTAGCCGAAAGCGGACGCCCTCTTCTCATCATCGCTGAAGATGTCGAAGGCGAAGCCTTGGCTACCCTCGTCGTCAACCGTCTGCGCGCCGGCCTGAAAGTCTGCGCTGTCAAAGCACCCGGCTTCGGCGACCGCCGCAAAGCGATCCTGCAAGATATCGCCATCTTAACAGGCGGTCAGTTGATCAGCGAAGAGTTCGGCCTTAAGCTCGAAAATGTCACGTTGGATATGCTAGGGCAGGTCAAAAAAGCCGTCGTTAAAAAAGAAGAGACCACACTTGTCGAAGGCGCAGGCAAAAAAGAGGAGATCAAAAAACGGATTGAGCTCATCAAACGGCAGATCGAAGAGAGCACTTCCGACTACGATAAGGAAAAACTGCAAGAACGCTTGGCCAAGCTAGCTGGCGGCGTCGGCATCATCCGCGTAGGCGGAGCCACAGAAGTCGAGATGAAAGAGAAAAAAGACCGCGTCGACGATGCTCAGCATGCAACCAAAGCTGCTGTCGAAGAAGGGATTCTCCCCGGCGGAGGCGTCGCGTTCATCCGCTGCATTCCTATCTTGGAAAAACTCGCAGCGACCCTTTCGGGCGATGAAAAAGTCGGCGTTGAGATCATCATCAAAGCCATCAGCTACCCCCTTCGCCAGATTGCCGAAAACGCAGGCAAAGAAGGCTCGATCGTCGTTCAAAAAGTAGGACAAATGGGCACCTACGAAGGATGGGATGCGCAAACGGATGAATATGGCAATATGATCAAGCGGGGGATCGTCGATCCGACCAAAGTGGTCCGCTTATGTATTGAACTCGCCGCATCGATTGCTGCCCTTCTGCTGACGACAGAAGCGATTATTACCGAAGAGGTCGATGAAAAGGCTAGCGGGCAAGCCGCTATGTCTCACGCAGATTATTAATCTCCTCCTTTTTCACAGAGCGCTTTCCTAGGAAAGCGCCTTTCCATTGATGTAAAATATTTATTTTATTAGATTCACGATAAGAACTGTGTTAACCATTGGGGGGTTCTCGTGAAAGTATCCAGCCTGATCCTGATTCTTCTTCTGGCCATCGTCGTGATCGCTTTTCTAGCGTGGACGAGACTGCCGGATACCGTGGCGACCCACCTTTCTAAAAAGATGAAGGTTTCCGTCGAAATCGACGACATCGCCCTTTCTCGCAATTCCATCGCGATCGCGAAATTGGATATTGGAAATCCAAAAGGATCGATCTTAAATACAGCCTTTACTTCCAATGAGATCCGAATTCTCGCTCCCCTTGGCCATTATTTCGATAAACAGATAGAAATCGATGAAATCGCGATCGATAAGATCTATCTAGGGCTTGAATTTAATGCGCCCGGTTCAAAAGAAGGGAATTGGACGACGATCATGCAAAATTTCAGAGAAAATAGCGGATCTGGAAGCGACCGGATCATTTTGATCAAGAAATTGATTCTGACCAACATTTCTATCGATCTCGCCTACCGTTCCGATGGAGGCAAAACGACGAGTCTCAAACCGATCGACCGCTTAGAATTCACAAATGTCACTAGCGAAGGGGGAGTTCCCTCCGACCAGATCGCGAATGCGATCTTGATCCAAACCCTCCGCTCCATCTTCCAAAAAGAGCATCTCCAAGATATGCTCGAAAATGTGATCCCCTCTACGGAAGGCTCTGTCGACAAACTCACGCAGCCCTTTAAGAATCTCTTTAATGCCGTAGAGCAGGAGATAGATGAGCTTCTAACCGCATGAGACGGGTCATCTTGACGTTTATCTTATGGATGGCGATCGTCTTTACGCTATTCTGGGCCAGCGCTCCCTACTTGTTTTCGACAAAATTGGCGGATGCCTTAAAAGTCCCCGTCTCAGCCAACCGCTTGACCGTTTCCTCCAAAAAAGTCAATATCTCACAACTCAAGATCACCAACCCGCCAGGCTCTGTGATACCTAGAGCCTTCTTTGCCGAGAAGTTCCAAATCCACACCCCCTTTTTGAATTATCTAAAAAAAAAGATCGTCATCGATGAAATTACCCTAGATGGAATCTACCTATCGATCGAGTTCGAAAAAGCGGGCAGCACCAATGGAAATTGGACCATCCTGATGAACAACCTGAAAAAAGCGACAGAAGATAGAACAAAAAATAGAGAAGTATTGATCAAAAAAGTCACTCTGACCAACATTTCCGTCGATCTCGTGTTCGATCAGCAAACCGGAAAGGTCCAGACCCTGCCTCCCATTCCTCTCTTAAAATTAACCAATGTGTCTAGCGAAAAAGGGATTCCGCTAGATCAGATCATGAATAGCGTGCTCGGCTCGATGCTGCATGAAGTTTTCCAAGAATACGCCCTCAAAACCATCCTTCCCTTCTTCTAGAAAGCCTATTTGGCTTCGTAGAGGACATTGACCGTGTCCTCTAAGCCTGCTAGGACATCTTGGGGTCGATTTTCCGATACGGCAACCGTTGAGCTTCTGCAATCGACAAAAATATGGTCGATGCACTTCGCTTCTTGATAGATCCCGATATTGGAATAGTAGATCGCAAAGTTCTCAAAAGGATCTTCGATCCCCCTATTAGCGGCAGCTGCGCGAAAGGCGTCTTGCATTTCCCAATGATCAAAATTCATATCCCCTAAAACAATCGTCGGCACCCCGGGAGAGCGGTGATCCATCGCATAATCCGCAAGGTCGTATCTGCTGGGAAGCGCGGGATCTCCCGGAACATGGGTATGGATAAAGCGGTATTTCATCCCATCCTCTTTTTTCTGAAGGAAGATATTCATGATCGTCCTGCCCGGGGCGCCGGAATACCCCTCGTTTGCAATCTCGCTCTCGAGTTCAAGAAAATCAAAGCGCGCGGCGTCGTAAATGAGGATGTCTTGATCTTTCGCGGTTTCAGAGCGGGATCGGATGATCTTCAGATGAGGAGGCAGCTGCTCTTTTAGTTCCTTCAGGAAAGCAGGGCCGCATTCCTGCAGCGCCAGAACGGTGCGCGGATGGGTAGGGTGCGCAATCATGCTGAGCAGTTTTCTTACCACATGCCGATCTCTCACCGTTAACTCGCTGCCGTCGATAAACACGTGTTCTTGCATGATGAGCGACCGGCTGAGCCCTTGTCCATCCCTTCTAATCCAGTCGATGTAGAATGCATTCAACACGTTCCAAGTCACAATGTGGAAATCATCGATGGTGGCCCCCATCGGAAGGTGATCGGACGGGAATTGCCATCTCTCTTCCAAGGCGCCTACAGGGCGCTCGATGATCGGTTCCTTGCCAAAGCCAACTTCTTCGGCTATTCCCTGTACACTACAAGCTAAAAGAGTGAAAAAAATAAATAGTGTTTTGATCATCTTAATCCTCCAGAATTTTAAGAAGATTATAGAGGGAAGAGCAAATTCCATCCAACTCTAGAAATTAAGATTTTACAACCCGGAGGCCGGGATATCACCGGAATTTTTGAGTGGTGCAGAAGGCGTTGCAGAAGTTCCCAAGCATCCAGTGCTGTAAACTTAGCATAAGCCATTGATATCCAGATTGTTTTGCTTAAAGCAATCAACATGAAATTGCAAGAAATATGGGTAAAAGCATGGACACAAAGATGCAAAAATTTTTATCCATATTATTGCGTCTTAGCGGCTTGGCGGGTTTGCGTTGCATCCTCTATAGAGCAGCTACTGGGCCTTTTTCCAGGGCTTGAGCGAGCCTTTTTCATGATGGCGCTGAGTTTCTTCCCATTGATGGTATAATCCCTGCAGATGTTTCCAAAATTGGGGCGTTGTGGCAAGAATGTTCGCAAATTCTTGGGCCGAACGATCGGAAACACCCTCCTTTCCTTTAATGATCGCCTCTATCTGATGCTCGCTCCAATTCCCTCCGAGCCTTTCAGCAAATTGGCGAGGCGTGATTCCGAGAGGCTTTAAAAATTCCTCCATGAGAATTTCACCCGGATGCGTGGGTTTGCGTCTTTTAGGCAACATATAATCCTTCGTTTAATGTTTAATCTCGACATCTTCAGGCCCTTCGTTCCAACGGAAGGCAAGGCGCCATTCGTCTTGGATGGGGATGCTATATTTTCCCTTGGCATCGCGCACTACATCGGGTTTATTCGCGGGAACTAGGCACAAGCTCTCCATGCTGTCCGCGCTGTTGAGAATGTCTAGCTTTCTCTCTGCAGCCTTGATCAAAATCGCCGTGAATTTTTTGCGTATGGCGTGGGTATGGATTCCATGGAAAATCTCTTCCGTCGTTTTATCCGCAAATGACTTAATCATAATATCCCTCTAATCCCCTAATGGACGTACTTTTTTTGCTTCAGGGCCTTTTTTGCCCTGGGCCGTTTCATAATCGACGCGCACCCCTTTATCGACCGTCTGTTCGATGGTATCGATATCGGTCCGGTGAAAGAAGAGATCGTGCTTCCCTGCATCTGGAGCGATAAAACCATAATTTTTAACCTCATCGAACCATTTTACAATTCCCCGTTCTCTTTCCATACTGACACCTCTTTTTATCGGGCGCACCCTCTTATCTGATTAACACCAAGATCTAAAAATTTCGACAAAAATCGTTACTATTCAAAATATAGACTTTAAAAACGAATCTTGAGAGCATGAGGACCAATACGGTAAGGCGGTGGTGCTATGTCTCATCTTACAAACACATTGAATACGCTGCGTTCTCTGAATAATGACAACAGGCGCTATTACTATTCTCTACCGGCTCTTGAAGAGCAAGGGATAGCGCCCATCCACCGCCTCCCGATCTCTATCCGGGTGATGTTGGAATCGCTATTAAGAAATGCGGATGGGAAGCGGGTTAAAGAAGAGGATATCCTGCGCCTTGCCAAATGGGAAGGAAAGGGGACGAAGCCCGGCGAAGTGCCCTTTGTCGTCTCCCGCGTGCTCCTCCAAGACTTTACAGGGGTTCCGCTCATCGTAGATCTCGCCGCGATGCGCGATGCTGTCGCGCATCAAGGATTTAAGGCAGAGCTCATCGAGCCTGAGGTCCCTGTCGACCTCGTCGTCGACCACTCGGTTCAAGTCGACCGGGCAGGGACGGCCGACTCCTATCTATTCAACTTGAAACTCGAATTTGAACGGAATCAAGAGCGGTACGCCTTCCTAAAATGGGGGCAGCAGGCCTTCGAAACGTTCCAAGTGGTTCCCCCGGGCATCGGCATTGTTCATCAGGTCAACCTCGAACATCTCGCCTCCGTGGTGATAGAAAAAAAATCGCTGCTCTATCCAGACACCCTCGTCGGCACAGACTCGCACACCACGATGATCAACGGCCTGGGCGTCGTCGGTTGGGGCGTCGGGGGGATCGAAGCGGAATCGGCGATGCTCGGCCAGCCTGTAACCTTGCAAATCCCGGAAGTGATCGGCGTCCACATGAGCGGCAAGCTGCAGGAAGGGGTCACAGCAACGGATCTCGCCCTGCGCATTACCGAAATGCTCCGAGAAGAAAACGTGGTCGATAAGTTCGTCGAATTTTTTGGAGAGGGGGCTGCTACCCTGACCGTCGCCGACCGCGCGACAATCGCCAACATGTCTCCAGAATATGGGGCGACGATGGGATTTTTTCCCGTCGATGAAAAAACGCTCGACTACCTCAGGATGACGGGAAGAGAAGAGAGCCAAATCAACCAAATCCGTGAGTATCTCACCCATCAAAAACTCTTCGGCATCCCCCGCAAAGAAGAGGTGGATTTTACCAAAGTCATAGATCTCAACCTAAACAGCGTGGTCCCTTCCGTTGCAGGTCCTAAACGCCCTCAAGATCGGATCCCCCTTTCAGCCCTAAAAGCGACCTTTCACGACCTGCTCAAAGCGGCTCCCGCTTCGGGCGGATATGGCAAAACCGCTGAAAAAATCCCGCCTAAAGTGTACGTGCATTCCGCCGGCACCTTTTCTTCTAAAGGACACCACGACTCGGGAGGAAGCGAAACGGTGACCCCCGAAGCAGGATGGAGCGAATCGGAAATGGTGACCAACCGTCCCTTCACCCACCCCTCGATCAATCCCGGCTACTCGGAAATGCCCCTCTGCGATGGCTTTCTCACCCATGGATCGATCGTGATCGCCGCCATCACCAGCTGCACGAATACGAGCAACCCTACCGTGATGATCGCAGCAGGGCTCGTCGCTAAAAAGGCCGTGGAAAAGGGGCTAAAAATTTCTCAAACCGTCAAGACCAGCCTAGCCCCCGGATCGAGGGTCGTTACCGAATACCTCAAAAAAACAGGCCTCCAAAAGCCCCTCGACCAGCTCGGGTTCTCTCTTGTCGGCTATGGGTGCACAACCTGTATCGGCAACAGTGGCCCTCTCGATGAGAAGATCGAAAACGCGATCAAACAACACGACCTGATTGCCGCAAGCGTTCTCAGTGGCAATCGGAATTTCGAAGCGCGGATCCACAGTTCGGTCAAAGCGAATTTTCTCATGTCCCCTCCTCTTGTCGTCGCGTTTGCGATTGCCGGCAGGGTGGATATCGACTTAGAAAAAGAACCTCTTGGATACAACGCCAGCGGCTCCCCTGTTTTCTTTCGAGAGATCTGGCCCACTTCTCAAGAAATTGAAACCGTCATCGCACAAAATCTCGAACCCCAGATGTTTAAAGAGCGGTATGCCCATATTCTCCAGGACAACCCTTTGTGGGGAGAAATCAAAGGATCCCACGGAGCGCAATACGCGTGGGATCCCAAGAGCACCTACATTCAAAATCCCCCCTACTTTGAAGATTTTACTCTCGAGACTCCCCCTCCTAAAACACTCGCGGGCATGCGCTGCATCGCTCTTCTCGGAGATTCGGTCACGACCGACCACATCTCTCCCGCTGGCGCATTTAAAGCCGATTCTCCCGCCGGCAAGTATCTTTCCTCTTTAGGCGTACAGCCGGACGATTACAATAGCTACGGGAGCAGAAGGGGCAACCACCAGGTGATGATGCGCGGCACCTTCGCCAACGTGCGGATCAAAAATCAGATGGCGGATGGAAAAGAGGGGGGCTTCACTAAATTGATGCCCGAAGGCACGCTTCTCCCGATTTATGATGCCTGCCAGACATATGCGCAAAAGAAGATTTCCTTGATCTTATTTGCGGGGCGCGACTATGGCATGGGAAGCTCGCGCGACTGGGCGGCAAAAGGCACAGCCCTGCTCGGCATCCGCGCCGTCGTCGCCCGCAGTTTCGAGCGGATTCACCGGAGCAACTTGATCGGCATGGGCGTTCTTCCCCTCGAATTTAAAAAGGGCGCGACCCATGAAAGCTTAGGGATCAAAGGCGATGAACTCTTTTCCATTACAGGCCTTGAGAAAAAACTCTCCCCCGGGCAAGAAGCCACGCTCGAAATTACCCGCGGAGAGAAGGTCGAACGAATTCCCCTTACTGTGCGGATAGACACGCCCATGGAGGTTGACTACTACCAGCATGGAGGCATCATGCCCTATGTCCTCCGCCAGATCCTTTCCAGAAAAAAATCTTAGCATCCCCTCTTCCTCGTGCCCTTGCCCCTGCCCGTGCCCGGAAAAAATTCTTCCTCGCAATAAAAATATGAATCGGGCACGCACACGGGCACGAAGAAGTTTTGGATTGGGAAGTTATTTCTTAACGAGCCCTAAGCGGACCTTTCTGAAAAATTCATCGACATCTATTTCGTCTTGCTCGCCGATGCAGTAAGTCGCAGAGGAAAAATCTTGGTATTTCGTATGGGCGTTGGGAACGGCAAATGTGATCAGACCTGCTCTCACAGCCGCCAGCACCCCAGGAGCGCTATCTTCAAAGGCCACACACTCGGCAGGCTGGATGCCGAGCCCTTTAGCGGCATGCAAATAGATGTAGGGTTTGGGTTTATTCACCCCTTCGGGATCGCTATAGCCGGCAAGATCGTCCGCTCCCGATACAATCGCCTCAAAAGCCTCTGTCAACTCCAACTGATCTAAATTCACGAGGATTTCCTGTTTGGTAGCAGCGGAAGCAATGCCCATTTTGATCCCCAGCTCCTCTTTTTTCTGCACAAGCTGGCGCACAAAGCGCACCATCCGCTCGATCGGAGGAATCCCCTTTTTTTGCAAGGCATGGTAGCTGATCTTTTTATCCTGAAAAATCCCCTCCGCTGAATCCAGCGCATGCATTTTATAAAGTTTTTGAGAGATGTAGATACCCGATTGACCCGATAAGGAAAAATACTCCTCGCGGGTTAATGCCACGCCCCGTTTGCCCAGCGCTTCGTTCCAGCTCAAAAAATGAAGCTCCTCGCTATCGATCAAGGTGCCATCGCAATCAAAAATAATGCCCAACATAGAATGAAATTTTAAAAAAATTCTAAATTAAAGAGAAGAAAAGAAAAGGACTAAAGGGACAAAAAAGACCTAAAGGACCAAAGTTAGCTAAACGACTATACGACCAAAGTGTCTTTGCTGAAGGTCTTAACTTTGAAGGACCCAAAGGACCCAAGTTAGCTAAACGACTATATGACCAAAGTGTCTTTGCTGAAGGTCTTAACTTTGGTTGCTGAGAAAAAGACTAAAGAGATCTAAAGGGCCTAAGAAAAAAGTTAAAGATACATTGGTTGTATAGCTAACTTTGGTCCTTTTTCTTCCCTTTGGTCCCTTTGTTTTTAAAATCCGAGAAGAATACCCATCTCCTCTTTAAGAAGGGGGGATGCGGTTCGACTAATCTCTTCTAGCCTTTCTTGAATCCTCTCATCGATCTCTTCGGGATAGAGGTGCAAATACAAAAGACCGATCCAGATCCGCCCCTCATCATCGCCGCTCAGCCAGTCTAGGGGAGGGAATAGTTCGAACAATCCCGCGTGATGCACACCGGGCAGAATACCTAATTGATCCTGCCTGAGTTTCTCCAACTCGAGCTTTGGATCTGCTGCCTCTTTGAGAGCATGAAAGGCGCGATAGTTCAAAATCGTTGCGCCTACGCTCCCCTTCCTAATGATGATGCCATCTTCAAAAACGATTTCATTCTTTTCGTCCGCTAAAAATTCTTGCGGGGTGATTGCTTGCGCATCGGCTGTAAATGCCCCTAAAAGAAGGGCTATTGCGATCATTGTATTTTTTTGCATATGCTACCTCCTGTGGTTAGCGATCATGAGCGTAGCAAAAATTGAATGAACGTTCAATAAAACTCTGATTTCACGAGAAAATTTTCATGAAAAAAAACAAAAAATCCCCCTATCCGGCTTCAGATAAAACGCGCCATAAAATTCTAAAAGCGGCCAAGGCGCTATTTGTCGATCAAGGGTTTGCCGCTACATCCATCAGCCAAATCGCCGCCAAGGCAGGCATTAACCAAAGCCTGATCTACCACCATTTCGGCAATAAAGAAAAACTCTGGAAAGCGGTGAAACAAATCCTTTTCGATGCAACCGCCCAACATGAAGCGCTGTGCACAGAGCAAGCTGCTAATCTAAAAACTTTCCTTGAGAAAATGGTGATCAAACGCCTGGAATTCTACTTGGAAAATCCCGAAATGGCGCGGATGATCGGCTGGCAGCGGATGGAGCCAAAGAAGGAAAAACTATCCGGAGGCCTCCTTGCCTCCCCGGATCAGTGGAAAAAGGAGATCCAGGCGCTGCAACACCAAAAACAGATCAATCCTTCCCTCGACCCGGAATTGATCACCCTCCTCATTTGCAGCTTAACATCGGGGGCCGTGGGAGAAGATTATGAAGGGATTTTAAAAGACCAAAAACAAAGGGAAGCCTTCCTTTCCCTTGCGCTTACATTTCTAATAAAAATTTTACATTAATTTAATTTTTTAATTGCGTTTTTAATAAATAAAATATATAATTATTTTATATTTAATAAAAAGAGACGACATGATCAATATAACGAATCTAGGAGAATCGGGATTAATCCCCCATTTTGAATACCCCTCCTGCCTGGGTGATTTCGGAGCCCTTCCCGATGAGATGATCGCCAGGATATTTTCTTATATCCAACCTTTGGATCTGGGCAGTCCTATTCGGTTGGTTTGCAGGGATTTCCAGCGTATTTTTCAGAATCCCGCCACAACCTACTTCTATCTAGAAAGTCAGCTCGAAAAAACCACAACCCTTACCTTTACCGAGATCGAATCTTACCGCGCCTCGTTCAGACAAAAACATCAAGAAGAGCTCTCTTTAGGGACGCTTTTTTCTAAATGCCTAAAATTAAATTGTTTAGACCTGTCTCAGTCGACGATCGATAGAAGCGCGCTCGCGGCCATCCTCCAAGCGGCACAGCAATGCTGCACCCTTTACGAACTCAATGTGAAAAATTGCAAAAGGCTGACAGGAGAGCCTCCATTAGGGGGCTTGATCCATTTGGAGTTTCTTCGATTGAACGGCAGCTCGGGGCTGACCGGACGGCTAGAATTAGACGGGATGAAGGAGCTACAGATTCTCAATCTCACCGGCTGTACGAAGCTCACGGGTTTATCCTCGCTTCATTGCTTCAGCCGGCTGACATTCCTTAACTTAGGGGGATCTACATGGCTCAAGGGAAAACTCGACCTCAATGGGCTGAACGAATTAGAGTTCCTCTATTTGATAGACTGCAAAAAGCTTAAAGGATTCATGAACTTACATAAAATCAAGAAGCTGCAAATACTCCATTTAATGGATTGCATCCGCTTTACGGGAGAGCTTGACTTAGAGGGCTTAAACGGGCTGCAAACGGTCAAAGTGAATGGCTGCAGGAGGCTGACAAGCTTACTCCATTTAAATACACTCCCGCAACTGACCCACCTCGATTTGAGCGACTGCCCGGGACTGGCAGGCATCGATTTAAGCGGACTTCCCTCTGAAGTGGAAATCACTCAGTAGATCAGGCCCGCCGCAATCCGAGAGATATTTTAGGACGGATTTGAGGCGTTGTTTAACTTGAGGATTGTCTAAGCTCCCATACCAGATCCCCCATTTTTGATCGTCATTGGGAGCATTGGCCTGCGGAGCTTGAATGCCAAAGCAAATCCAGCCTCCTTGAGGATTCTTAAAGAGATAGGTAGCGCCTACCATGTCCCGGTCCAACTGCGCGCAGTTCAGCGCGGAATCGATCAGAGTAGAGGGATATTGCTCGCGCAGTCGATCATAAATCGCTAGCTGGGCGGAGGTCCATTTTTCACGCCCGCCTTGCGGATAGGCGACATACAAGACACCCCCCTGTTGTAGATATTCCCTAACGATCGTCGAGCGCTCTTTGACAGTATACATGCGCCTTTCATCGGCAGCCAAGGAGGGATCAACGAGTTCGGAGGAGACTTCTCCCTCTGTGCAAAGAGGAGTAGCTGGCATAGGCGTATGGATAATCCCGATGAGCTCGCTGATTTGTTGACGGCTGAGCAGATAGGCCATCGCCTTCTCCATCTCCGCTTGAGCACCTACATAGGCAGGGCGGAGGGCCGCATCCTGCCCTGTGCGGATCACATAACCGCTCTTTTGCAATCCTTGAATGAGATCTAGAACTTCAGATTTAGCATTGGAGCGGCCGACTTCGGTCATGCGGACCGCTTCTTGGAGAAAATCGGCGCTAAATTGGGATGCGGCAGCGCACCTTGCCTTGCAACAGGAACCCGGAGTCGACGACCCCCCCCCTTGAGGGATCGATAATGCTCCTGCAAAAAGGATCATTTTTTTAAAATAATTCAACATAGAACCTATCTCAGTAAAAAGTTTCAGTCGATTTTCGGGTTCTTTTGAGCCGATTTTCGATCCAAATTGTGGGGACAATATACTTTTGTCGATATTGCCCCCACAATTTGGATCGAAAATCGGTCAAAATAATCCCGAAAATCGACGAAAAATTTTACTGAGATAGGTTCAGTGCCTCCTCGAGCGTCGGATCTTTCCAGCGCCCCTGTGCTTTGATTAAATCCACTAGACGATCATCGGCCTGCGCAAAGTCGATATCGCGCTCCACACAGGTCCTACCGACATAAAGATCGATTTTGCCGGGTTTTGAACCCACATAGCCGAAATCGGCGTCGGCCATTTCCCCAGGTCCATTGACAATGCACCCCATGATGGCAATTTTCACACCGGGCAAGTGAGCCGTGCGGACCCGAATCCGCCTGGTGACTTCCTGAAGTTCAAACAACGTGCGCCCGCAGCCCGGACAAGAGATAAATTCGGTTTTTGACGTGCGCAAGCGCGCGGCCTGCAGAATGTTAAAGCTAAGCGCGCGAACCAGGTCTAGAGGGTGGGAAGTCATCAAGCAAAGCCCTTCTCCCAGCCCATCTCCGAGAAGCGCTCCGCACTCCGCTGAAGCGCGGATGACTAAATCCTCCCATGCGCAATCATAGGTAAAAGCGAGAAGAACGGGCACATCCCACTTGTTCTCCCGCATCCAATCGAACATCTGGCGCGCCGCATGCAGCCGGGAGGATTTAGGATCGAACAAAAGGAATGGAGGCTTAGAGCCGCCCCGGACCTGAATCGCCTGCAAATCTTCTAGACAAGCGATGAAAACGGGATCTTTGATGCAAGGCACGCGCGCATCCTGCCATGGACCATCCACCCAAACCGCATCCACCGTTGAAAGGGTGCGCACAGGGATTCCCCCCTGCATTTTAAACCCGAGACGGTTAAAAAAATCAGGGTCCTCCGTTTGGGCGGGACTCACAGGAAGGAACACGGAGCCATCGCGATGCAGAGGAGCGGATAGGGCAACAGAGCGGCGCGAGATCTCCTGGATCTGTCGATGAGCCTCCTCAAAAGGAGCGATGCCGTTCCCTTCGTAAGCATGGGAAAATTGGATCAACCGTTTGCAAGGATCGATCTCTTCCCAGGGATCTTCTGTCAATGAAACGCGAATCGTATCGCCCAGCCCATCCAGCAATAAAGAGCCGATGCCCATGGCAGACTTCACCCTGCCATCTTCCCCTTCTCCCGCTTCCGTCACTCCTAAATGCAACGGGTAGTCCCAGCCGAGCTTCATCATCTCCGCAACGAGTAAGCGGTAAGCCTGGATCATCACAAGAGGATTGCTCGCTTTCATGGAAAACATAAAGTCGTGGTAATCCAGCTTGCGGCAGACGCGCGCAAACTCAAGGGCCGATTCCACCATGCCAAAGGGGGTATCGCCATAGCGGTTCATGATCCGATCGGATAAGGAACCGTGATTGGTGCCAATGCGCATGGCGCGCCCCAATCGTTTGCACTTTTCCACCAAGGGGGAAAATTTCTCTTCGATCTTTAAAATCTCCTCCTGGTAGGAAGCATCGTCGTATGCGATGGTTTTAAAAATCGCGCGCTTATCGACAAAATTCCCCGGATTGACGCGAACCTTATCGACAAAATCAGCGACTTTCATGGCCGCAGGAGGATAGAAATGGATGTCGGCGACGAGCGGGATCTCATAGCCTCTTTGAAGCAGGCCATTTTTGATCCCCTCGCAGGCCTCCGCCTCTTTGATCCCTTGCACGGTTACCCGAGCGATCTCGCAACCGCTGTCGGCAAGGCGCATGATTTGCTGAACCGTAGCCTCGACATCGCGCGTATTGGAAGTCGTCATCGACTGGATCCGGATCGGGTTATCGCCTCCCACTCCTACGCGCCCTACGTTGACAGCGCGCGTCTTCCAACGTTTTGTTTGATAAATTGCTTCACAGTATTTCATGCGAAAACTTATAAGCGATAAAAAGGGGTGGTGTCAAGATGATTTCAATTCTTCTCAGTTTACTTTTCTTAGCGGGTTGTGCGCACAATCCCGTTACGGGCAAGAATGAGCTTCATTTGATCTCCGAGTCCCAAGAAATTTCTATCGGAGAAGAGCACTACGTGTTGATGCAGCAAGCGCAAGGAGGCGCTTATCAGACCCTTCCCGAGGTGCAGGAATACGTGCAGACGGTGGGCGACCACCTGGCGGCGGTGAGCGACCGGCCCCACCTCCCTTACGAATTTGTCGTCCTCAATAATTCCATTCCTAACGCCTGGGCATTGCCCGGCGGAAAAATCGCCATTAACCGAGGTCTGCTCACCGAATTGCACAGCGAAGCGGAACTGGCGGCAGTCCTATCCCATGAAATTGTCCATAGCGCCGCACGCCACGGGGCTAAGGCGATGGAGAAAGCCCTTCTTGTCAGCGCAGGCCTGATCGGGCTGGAGCAGCTGCTCAAAGACCATAAGTATGAAAATATCGCCTTGGGCGCCGCAGGCGCAGGGGCGGGGCTTCTAGCCCTCAAATACAGCCGCAACGCGGAACTCGAGGCCGATCGATATGGGATCAAATACATGGTTGCGGCAGGGTATGATCCGGAAGCTGCCGTCACACTGCAAAAAGTTTTTTTAAAACTCTCGGAAGGGAAAGATTCTTCCTGGCTCGCCGGTTTATTGGCTACCCACCCCCCTTCTGAAGAGCGGATTCGAGCGAATGAAGCGACCGTTGCGCTCTATCCCAAAGGGGGCAAACAGGGGGTTAAAGAATATGAGACCGCCCTGGCAGGGCTTACCCACGATGAACCAGCCTATGAAAAGCTCGATAAGGGCTATGCCGCCCTCGTAAAAAACAAACCGGAACAAGCGCTCTTTTTTGCCGATGAAGGGCTCGAGATAGAACCGCGCGAACCCCATCTCTACAACCTCAAAGGCAAAGCCTTGGCTAAACTCGAGCGGAGCAAGGACGCCCTAACCGCTTTTAATCGCGCGATAGAATTGGACCCCGACTATTTTGATTTTTATCTCCAAAAAGGGCTTTTAGAAATGAAGATGGGCGATCTGGCCCTCGCTAGATTAGACCTCGATAAGAGCCGCAAACTGCTCCCTTCGGCCGAAGTGCATTATGCTCTTGGGGAAATCGACCTGCAAAGAGGACGCCCTAGAGACGCCTTAGCCCATTTTCAAATCGCTGCCAATGTCGATTCCCCGATCGGCCATCGAGCCAAAGAGCAGCTCGCCGCCCTCGATTTGCCCCAACACCCCTATCATTACATCACGGCGCAAGCAAGCTGGACGACCAAACGGCAACTGCACCTGACCCTGCGCAATAGCAGCGCTCTCCCTGTCCACCAGATCTCTGTCCAGATCACCTTTCTAGATGCGCACAAAAGGGGGCTTAAAAGGCACGTGCTCAAGGTCTCCGACACCATTCCCCCTCATGGAGAAATCACTCTGCCCACCCCTCTGCGCGTTCCCTCCAATGCCACTTTCGCTCAAGCGAAAGTTCTCCGCGCCGAACCCATCCAGGAATAAATTCAGACCTGTCGGACCTCCAGGGATATGACCTAATGTTTACAGACTGTACAAGTACAACAGATGAGATCAACGCGAAGACGCGGAGAATTAATTATAATCTTTGCGTCTCTGCGACTTAGCGGCTTTGCGTTAATCCCTCCCGTTGAGCTTAGCGGGCGGTAGTGGAGAGGGCGGCGGTTGTCGAAAGATAATCTTGCCGATCTTGTTTACAGATGCATCTTTCTCTGTGAACCACATGTTCCTATCAGGGCCAAAAGCAATATTGTTAGCATCAGAGTGTGCAGTGGGAATGGGGTATTCGTGAATGACCGCGCCGCTCCTATCAATCACGCCGATCTGGTTGGCGCCGCTCTCTAAGAACCACATGTTCTCATCAGGGCCAAGGGCAATACCGGTAGGGAGAGCGTTTGGCGTGGGAATAGGACACTCGGCGATCGTGCCGTCGAGGGTAATCACGCCGATCTTGTTGCCCAATGACTCTGTGAACCACATGTTGCCATCGGGGCCGAAAGCAATGCCAATAGGCTCAGCATTTGCGGTGGGAATGGGGTATTCGTGAATGACTATGCCGCTCGCCGTGTCGATCACGCCGATGTTGTTTCCACGAGTCTCTACGAACCACATCTTGCCATCAGGGCCAAGGGCAATACCGGAAGGGTCAGCGTTTGCAGTGGGAATGGGGTACTCGATGATCACACCGTTAGGGGTAATCATACCGATCTGGTTAGCAAGGGACTCTGTGAACCACATGTTGCCATCGAGACCGAGAGCAATGCCAATAGGGACAGCATTGGCAGTGGGAATAGGGCTTTCGTAAATAACCAGGGTAGTCGTCTTAATCATGCCGATATTGTTACCAACTTGCTCTGTGAACCATATGTTGCCATCGAGGCCGAGAGCAATGCCAGAAGGTTGAGAGACTGGAGTGGGAACGGGGTATTCGAAGAATTCGCCGCTAGGGGTAATCTTGCCGATGTTATTCCCAGCTTCTTCTGTGAACCACATGTTGCCATCGGAGCCAATGGCAATGCCATAAGGCTCGGAGGATGCAGTGGGAACGGTGTACTCGACAATGTCGATTGCTAAAGCCTGAAAAGGCATAAAAGAAAAGAAACAGCAATTCATATAAAGCGATAATTTTTTACTGTTTCGGAATAGCTTAGCCATTACTTACCTACTCTTTTAGAGACTGTCGTTAAAGCTTAATAATTAAATTCCGACCAATCGGTATCGCAGAAGCGCTGGCCGCGATCGCATTGATCGATCCGATCCATGTCGGCCTTGCTTAACGCAAAGTCGAACACCTCGAGATTTTGCCGCAAATGGATTTCCGAAGACGCCTTCGGAATAGCGGGAACCCCCTTCTGGATAATCCAGCGCAAGATCACTTGCGATGCCGTTTTATTGAGTTTCTGGCCGATCTCGCGAAATAAGGGGTCTTCCAAAAGGGCGCCTTTGCCAAAAGGGCGGAACGCAACCAGCTGAATCCCTTTTGCAGAACAAAACTCCTGTAGTTTTTTTTGGTACAGATAAGGGTGAAATTCGACTTGATTGGCAAAAATCGACACGTTTAGATTTTCCACATCTTGGAGATGATGAATGGTAAAATTGCTGACTCCGATGCGGCGCGCCTTCCCCTTTTTAACAAGCTCAGACATCTCTTGAAGAATCACATCCATCGGACGGGTGCGGTCGGGCCAATGGATGAGGTAGAGATCTAAATACTCAAGGCCTAGCTCTTTCAGAGCGAGATCGCACGCATCCTCGACGCTAAGCGTTTCCAACTGATCGAGAAAGAGTTTGGAAGTCAAAAACAGCTGCTCTCTTGGAAAAGAGGAGATCGCCTTGCCGATGGCGGCGTGGTTGTCATAAATGGCTGCCGTGTCGATATGCCTATAGCCCATTTCCAGCGCCAGTTTCACCACGCGCGTGCACTCTTTTCCGAGAAGTTGATAGGTGCCCAATCCAATCAAGGGAAGAGATGAAGGCGGGTTCTTTTTTTCTAGATTTTCCATAGGCGATCGCTCTTGGCAGCCATGATGAAATCGCTTTCCGATAGGCCGCCCACTTTGTGCGTCCAGAAGGTGAGTTTGACCTTTCCCCACGCGAGGAATACATCGGGGTGGTGCCCCTCTTGTTCGGCAAGTTCGCCAACGGCATTGACAAACGCAAGCGCAAGGCGAAAATTTTTGAACGTGTATTCTTTTTCCAATCGATGCTCATCCACCATCTTCCACCCTTCTCCGAGTCCAGATAGAAAAGGCTTCAGAGCCTCCCCTTTCAAAGGCTCAGCGCCCTTTGCGCAAGGCTCGCATTTTTTCTTAGATAGATCATCCATCGACGGCTTTCCTTTGAAAGAAAACTTTACAGCTCCTTCTATTTTTTCAGATACTGTTTTTGATATCGAACGGCCAAATTTCATCAGCGCAGAGGAAGAGCAGAGACGCGGAAAACGCTGAGTATTTAATATCGCCTTTTACGGCATGCCGTAGAGCAAAGAAGGAGGGAGGAATTTGGAACCTAGGTATAGGTTCCAAATTCCTCCCTCCTTCTTTGTTCTAGAGCTTCGCTCAAAAAGGCGGACGGTTGTTTCTTCTCAGCGTTCTCTGCGTCTCTGCTCTTCCTCTGCGCTGATGGAGTTCACAACCTATACCCATCTCAATTCACCTAACTTTGATAGAGAAATTATACCACTTCGTTGAGAAAGACCTCGGTTTCGCCCCACGGGTAGGCGGCTGGAAATTGTTTGCGCAAGGCAAAGGGGCCTTCTAGAGGATAACTCACGGTAATGATTTTCGTCCCGGAGCGGAGTTTTTGAAAGATCGCTTGCAGGGACTCTATCTCGTCATCTTCCAGGCAGGTGCCGTATAAATAAATCGCAGTCGCCTTCGTTTTATAGTACACATCTGCAGAGAACATATCCTTGCATGCGAAATGGACCTTTGCGAGATTCAACCCCTCGCAAATCTGGTTCGCCGTGGCAATAAAATCGGGAACCCAGTCGATCCCCAAGACGTTGCACCCGATATGATTGGATAGGAAAAAAACACCCCGGCCCCTCCCGCAGCCCAATTCCATCACATGATCGGAAGCGGTCAAGCCACACTCTTGAGCAATATAGGCCAGGGTCGTTAGGGGCGTTTCTCCATAAGCATGAACCTGAGGAGCTCCTTTTTTCTGTAAAAACCGCTTAGAGATGTGGAAGGGGTTGCGGCCGAAATAGGCTTTGGCAAGGGCCCGATCTACCTCGCGGAGTTGTTTATTGCCGTAAAAGCGCTGTTTCACTTTTTTTTGCTCTTTGAGCTGCCAGACGATGGAGGCGAAATAGAGAGAGCACAGGTTACCAGTTGATCGCATGGCCGGGAGGGGGGGCTAGAAAGGATGCGGGATCAAGGCCTTGCTGCTTCAGGGCCATAAACAGGTCATAGGGAGGTTGGTGCAAGGGCTCATCCGACAGGCGAAAGGTCTTCCAGTGGATGGCCAAGCTCAAGCGGGAGCCCACCTCTTGATGGATCTTCACTGCATCGCGCGGTTCGATATGCACAGGGGACATGAATCGGCGCGGCACATAAGAACCGATGGGGATGAGGCTCAAATCGATCTTGGACCACTTCGCGCCAATCTCTTTAAAATCATGAGCGTTGTAGCCGGTATCTCCCGCAAAGTAGATACAGCGCGTTGCGGTCTCTACCACCCAGCCTACCCATAACGTCTTATTCAGATCATATCCTTTTCTTCCGGAAAAATGCTGGGCGGGGACAGCGGTTGCCTTCAAGCGGGAATCGCTGGCGCTTTGCCACCACCCCAATTCGATCACTTGAGCAATCCCCAACTTGACAAACCACTTCTTAACCCCCTGGGGAACAATCCAGACGATAGAGGGATAAAGGAAAAAAAGGGCCAACACGGTTTTTTTATCCAGATGGTCGTAGTGGTTATGGCTGATGAGCACATAGTCGATGCGGGGCAATTGGGAAAGGAGCAGAGGGGGTGCATGGCGGCGCACCGGACCTAAGCATTGGAGAGGAGAACAGCGATCGCTCCAAATCGGATCGGTCAAAATATGCACTCCATCCACGCTGAGTAAGAAGGTGCTGTGGTTAATCCAGACGGCTGTCGGCTGCTGGGGATCCAAGGCGCGCGCAGGGAGAGGATAGTCAAAATCCTCAGGGGGTAACTGCACGGGTTGAGGATCGTCGTAATAGCCGATTTTCCAAAGGAGTACATCGAGAAAATTGCGGCGGATTTTTGGCATGTGGGGATTCGTAAAACGCTTCACGAGTCTTCCCCTTCCTGTTCCAATTGCAAGATGCGCGGAACGCCGTGCGTTAAACGGGGATCTCCAAAAAATTGGATGGGACCTGGATAAGAATAGGCATCATCGAGGGTCCACGACTTGCGCTGCTCTTGGAAAACGGCGAAAGGCTTGCCCTTTAAGTCGACAAGCGCTTTTTCGATCACGGGTTTGCGCTTGCCTTTGCGCATTTCTAGATGCATGAGCGAGGTCAACGGAAGGGCTCCTATTTGCCAAGCAGAGGGGGGCTGAATGAGATTGTTAACATAACACATGTAGCCTGTCAATCCCTCATCGATAAATAAAGCCGCGCTATAGCCTAAAACAGTACAATACCCGCTATCAAAATGGGAAGGAAACGCAGCCCTCCCTTCATAGCCGAAGAAGTGGTGAAGGGGATTGAAGCTGCAGGAAGAGCCTCTTTTTTTCAGCGATTGAGCAACCATGTCGCTCATCAGGCGTTCCGTTTCGATCAAAGAGAGCTGCACATTTCCGTGAGGATCGCGGTCGAACAAAAGTTGTTTCTGAATCGGTTCAGGCAAAGAGCGGTAGCAGTGTTGCGCCTGAGGAGTGAGCTTTTGAGGAACTTCCGCAGCGGGGATCAGGTTCAATTCCCGAATCAGAGCCCCCACCTCGGGGATGAATTCGATCAGCCCTTCGGGGATGAGAATCACGCCGTAATTTTTTCCTTTTTCCGCGCGTGCGACAATCAGATCGCAAAGAGCGTCCGCAATCTCGGCAAGGGTCTTTTTTTCAGCGGCGATCTCCTCGCCGATCAGGGCGCAATTGGGATGGGTCGCTAAAGCGCACTCCAAAGTGATGTGCGAGGCGGATCTTCCCATGAGTTTGATAAAGTGGGTGTATTTTTTAGCGGAAAGGGCGTCCCGTGCGATATTTCCGATCATCTCGGAATAGACCTTGCAAGCGGTATCGAATCCAAAAGAAATCGGGACATGCGCGTTTTTCAAATCTCCATCGATCGTTTTAGGCACGCCGATCACCTTGGTAGGAGATCCCTTTTCAAGGAAGTATTCGGCAAGGACAGCGGCATTGGTATTCGAGTCATCCCCTCCGATAATCACCAGTCCGTCTAGCGTTAAGGAGTGCATGGTTTTTAGGGAAGCTTCGAGCTGTTCCTCCGTTTCGATCTTGGTGCGCCCCGATCCGATCAGATCGAATCCGCCCTGATTCCGATAGAGATCCAAAAGATCCTTTGTCAGCTCTTTAAATTTACCATTGACAATCCCACTTGGCCCATTTAAGAAACCGAATAATTTGCTTTCAGGATGCAAGCTCTTTAAGCCGTCGAATAGGCCGGCGATCACATTATGCCCCCCTGCGGCTTGCCCTCCGGAGAAAACCACCCCGACCCGGTGCGGTTTGCATAGGCGGGCAGCCCCTTTTTGAACGGCTACAAAGGCTTGGCCGACGGTGCGCGGAAAGAGCTTGCGGAGCTCCTCGGCATCTTTAGTCGGCTCCGTCCTTTGCCCCTGAATGCATTGGATGTGCTTAAGGTCTTGGATCAGAGGGGGCAGTTCGGGCTTAGCTTGGCGGAGCAACACCTCCAAACAGCTTGCGTTCATAGATGGAGATGGATACATGCAGGCCTCAAGCCTCCTTAGCTTAGCTAATTGAAATTTCGTTTGGCAGGCTCCTCTTTTTTATAGAAACGGAAATAACAATGCAACTTGAACTTTAAAAATTGTCCGTGTAAAATCAGCCTTTGGTTATTAGAGGGTGTTTCATATAAAAATGCAGCCAAAATATATTTTTATCAGCGGCGGAGTGGTCTCTTCTTTAGGAAAAGGGCTTACCTCTGCATCGATCGCCCTCCTGCTGGAAAGCCGCGGGTTAAAGGTTTCCATGCTTAAATTGGATCCCTATCTCAATGTCGACCCGGGAACGATGAATCCCTTTCAACACGGAGAGGTGTATGTCACCGACGACGGCGCTGAAACGGACCTCGATTTAGGGCATTACTACCGATATACCCATGCCCCGCTCTCCAAAGCTTCCAACGCCACTTCGGGTCAAATCTACGACGCGGTGATTAAACGGGAAAGAAAAGGGGATTATCTCGGTAAAACGGTGCAGGTGATCCCCCACGTCACAGACGAGATCAAACAGCGGATCCTCGCCTCTGCAAAACAGCAAATCGAAACCGATGTCGTGTTGGTCGAAATCGGAGGAACCGTCGGAGATATCGAATCGCTCCCCTTTTTGGAGGCGATCCGGCAATTCCGCTACGAGCGGCCAAAGGATTGCATCAATATCCATTTGACTTACATCCCCTACTTAAAAGCCGCCGGCGAAGTGAAAACCAAACCTACCCAGCATTCGGTTCAAGTGCTAAGGGAGATCGGGATCATTCCCGATATCATCCTATGCCGCTGCGAGCAAAGCCTCTCGGAAGAGATCAAAGACAAAATCAGCCTCTTTTGCAGCGTCCCTAAAGAAGCTGTGATCGATGAGGTAGACGTCTCTTTCAGCATTTACGAAGTGCCTCTCAGCCTCCATGCCCAAGGTCTAGATAATAAAATCTGCCATCTGCTCGATCTGCCTCAAGGACGCCCCGATATCTCTAAATGGGAAGCGATGCTCCACGACATGCGCCATCCGAAAGGCAAGGTGGTCATTGGAATCGTCGGCAAATACTTGCAACACCAAGATGCCTATAAATCTGTCTTCGAAGCGCTCCAACACGGCGCCATCGCCAATCGGGTCGATCTCGAAATCCGCCGCTTTGAATCGGAAAAAATCTTAGAGAACGGGAGCGTGGAGCAAACCATTGCGGGATGCGATGGCTATCTCGTGCCGGGGGGATTCGGCGAACGGGGATGGATGGGGAAAATCATGACCGCCAAATATTGCAGAGAGAAGAAAATCCCCTATTTTGGCCTTTGTCTAGGCATGCAGGTGATGTGCGTCGAATTCGCCCGCCACGTGCTGGGACTGACAGATGCGAACTCGACCGAAATCGATCCAAACACCCCGCATCCTGTGATTTCCTTGCTCAGCGAGCAAAAAGGGATCGAAGACTTGGGCGGAACGATGCGGCTCGGAGCCTATAACTGCCAGATCAAAGCGGGCACAAAGGCAGAAAAAGCCTACGGAAAGACCTTAGTATCTGAAAGACACCGGCACCGTTTTGAGTTTAACAACCGGTTTAAAGAATTGTGCGAAAAGCAAGGGTTGATCTTGACGGGAGTCTTAGAAAACAGCCATCTCTGCGAGATCGCCGAAATCAAAGACCACCCTTGGATGCTCGGCGTGCAATACCACCCTGAATTCAAATCGAAACCGACCGAACCGCATCCCCTCTTCCGCGATTTCATCGCAGCGGTGATTGCAAATAAAGGTTCGTCATAAGGAATGGGACGCCTAGCCGGGATCGATTATGGCAACGCGCGCATCGGCCTTGCGCTCTCAGACGAAAGACGGATCATTGCCGCCCCCCTTGTCTGCGTTGCCGCCGGCAAGAACAGCGCAGAGAACGCCCAACGGATCCTCGCCGCATTAGCTCCCTACCAGCCGCTGGGCGCCTTGATCCTCGGACTCCCCCTTTTACTTAACGGCAAACCCGGGACAATGGCAGAGACCGTCAAACAGCTCGCCGATCTCCTAAGAGAACTGCAGCCGGCTCCTCTGATTCTCTGGGACGAGAGATTGACCTCCGCCCAAGTAGAACGCACGTTGAAAGAGGCTAACGTCAATCGGAAAAAGCGGAGCAAGCTGATCGATGCTCTCGCCGCCGCCGCCATCTTGCAAAATTATTTAGATTCTCCATTGCATCAAAACTCCACACCTGTTCTATAGTTAATTTAGAATCTACCGCTTTGGAGCTTATGCCAGATCCAGATGTTGCCCCTCATCCTTTAGAAGAACCGGGACTTTCGAGCCGTATCGTCGATCCGTGCATCGTGGTGATCTTTGGAGCCACGGGCGATTTAACCGCGCGCAAACTCATGCCCGCCCTCTACAACCTCACGCGCGAAGGGCAGCTATCCGCCCAATTCGCCTGCGTGGGATTTGCAAGAAGGGATAAAAGCAATGAAGAGTTTCGTAAAGAAATGCAAGACGCTGTCAGCGCATTTTCCCGCGTCAAACCCATCGAAGAGCCTGTGTGGGGAAACTTTAAGGAACACCTCTTCTACCACAAATCGGAATTCCACGAAGAGGAAGGATATCAACGGCTCCAAACCCTGTTAACAGAGCTCGACGGGAAACTCGGCACAAGAGGCAACCGGGTCTTTTACTTATCCACCCAGCCCAGTTTTTTTCCTCTCATCTGCGAAAAGTTGCATCGATTTGGGTTGATCTACGATGCCGCCCATACGACGGACAAGTGGTCGCGCGTCATCATCGAAAAACCGTTTGGGCACGACCTCGCTTCGTCCCTCGCTCTCCAAAAAGAATTGCTCTGCTTTTTAAAAGAAGAGCAGATCTATCGGATCGATCACTATCTCGGCAAAGAGACCGTACAAAATCTCCTTGTGTTCCGCTTTGCCAATTCCTTATTCGAGTCGCAGTGGAACAACCGGTACATCGACCATGTGCAGATCACCGTCGCCGAAGATATCGGCATCGGCACGCGCGGCGCGTTTTTTGAAGAGGCGGGTCTTTTGCGCGACATCGTGCAAAACCACATGATGCAGCTGCTCTGTCTTGTCGCCATGGAGCCGCCCGTGAACCTCTCCTCCCATGCCATCCACGATGAAAAAGTCAAGGTGCTGCAAGCGGTCCGCCCCCTCTCTTCCAGCGAGCTATCTACGTCCGCCATTCGGGGCCAGTATGGAGCTGGGTACATCAACGGCCAAGAGGTGGTCGGCTACCGCCAAGAAAAAAACGTCAGCCCTAATTCCCCTGTCGAGACCTATGCCGCCCTCCGCCTGATGATCGATAACTGGCGCTGGGACGGGGTTCCCTTCTACCTCCGCAGCGGCAAACGGCTTCCTAAAAGGGCGACAGAGATCGCCGTCACTTTCAAAGATCCTCCCGGAGTCCTATTCCAACAACCCGGAAAACGCAATGAGCCGAACGTGCTCGCCATCCGCATCCAGCCCGACGAGGGCTCTTCGCTCAAAATCAATACGAAAGTGCCCGGTCCCAGCATCCCTATCCAGCCCGTAAAAATGGATTTTCGCTACGGGTCCTACTTCGGCATGTCGCCGCCAGAAGCCTATGAGCGGCTCATCCTCGATTGCATCCTCGGCGACAGCACCCTATTCGCAAGAGAGGACGAGGTGTTTCACTCCTGGCGCCTCCTCACGCCTATTTTGGAGTATTGGAAATCGAATCCTGCGCCGGATTTCCCTAATTATCCCTCCGGAAGCTGGGGGCCTAAGAGCGCGGATGAGATGATCGCCAAAGACAAACGCAAATGGAGATTGATCTAATGCCCGCCGTTCTTCCTGCCGACATCGAATCTGCGCTGAATAAAATCTGGGATTCCCTGGAAGCCACCAATAAAATGCGCGCCTCCCTTTTTAATTTGATTTTCTATACCCAAAAAACGCATCGCGCCGGCTATTTTCATAAAATCGCTCAGAAAGTGATCGAGAAATTTCCATCGCGCGTTCTGTTTGTCACAGTCGATAAAAGCGCTTCCGAACCCTATCTTAAAACAACCGTGTCCGTCTTATCCGCTGGGGATATCGCCTGCGATTTGATCGAGATCGACGTGAGCGGATCGGAACAACCGCGCATTCCCTTTATGATCCTGCCCCACATCTTGCCCGACCTGCCGGTCTATCTCGTCTGGGCGGAAGATCCAACCCGCGACGACCCGATTTCCTATCAACTCGAGCAATTCGCCAGCCGCCTGATCGTCGATTCCGAATCGACCGACAACCTTCCCCGTTTTGCAAGCGCTCTACTCAAACATCGGGAACAATCCCACAGCGATATCGCCGATCTCAACTGGGCAAGACTCGAAAGCTGGCGCGATCTCCTCTCCGCGACTTTTTACAGCCAAGAGCGGCTTGCTGCGCTCAAATCGGCAAAAACCCTTCAGATCCGCTACAACGCTCAAGAGTCCACCTTTTTCTGCCATACCCGCATCCAGTCGATCTATCTGCAAGGGTGGCTAGCCTGCCAACTCGACTGGGATTTAACGGAGATCCGATCGGAAAAGGAACGGTTGAGCTTCTTCTACCGATCCGCAACAGACCCGGTCGCTATCCACTTAGAGCCGGAAAGGCATGCCGATCTGCCGCCGGGGACTGTCCTTTCGGTAGATCTGCTCACACACCAGCAGCAACATTTCTGCTTTACGCGCAACCTCCATGCCCCCCAGCAAATCACCCTGCAGCTATCGACTCCGATCCAATGCGACATCCCCATCCAGTTTATCTTCGCTAAAACCGAATCTGGACAATCGCTCGTGAAAGAGATCTGCCATAAAGGAACGAGCAGCCACTACCTGAAAGTATTGAACCTCGTCAAAAAAATCGATGTATCCGTACTATGTTAATCGATAAGATCCATCCGCGCGCTTGGGATGATAGACACGAACTGATCGTTCCGGGCGATTACTCGGTGACCCTCGGATTTTGCATCGAGCACCTGATCGCCCTCTATCGCCAAGCGATCCAGGAGCATGGGAACTTCTTTGTGGCCCTTTCGGGAGGCTCGACCCCAAAAGCCCTCTTTGAGCGCTTGAGCCAGCCCCCCTATCAGTCCCAAATCGACTGGTCTAAAGTGCACCTTTTCTGGAGCGATGAGCGGAGCGTTCCCCCTGACGATCCCGAGAGCAACTACAGTATGGCAATGCAGGCAGGGCTTAAAAAAATGCCCATCCCCCCCTCTCAAATCCACCGGATGCAAGCCGAACAGGAGATCGAAAAAAACGCCTTGGCGTATGAAGAAACCATCCGGAGAGTCTTAAAGGATCAGCCTTTTGATCTCATCATGCTCGGCCTCGGAGAAGATGGGCATACCGCTTCCCTTTTTCCTCATACCGAAGGGTTAACCATTCAAGACAGACTCGTCATCGCCAACTACATTCCCCAAAAAAACACCTGGCGGATGACCCTAACTTTTACCTGCATCAATCAAGCGGCGCATATCGCCATTTACGTGCTCGGCGCTTCGAAAAAATACATTCTCGCCGACGTCCTCAAGACGTCCACCCCTTATCCCATTAGAGAAGTCGGCACGCCCGCGCATAAAGCGTTGTGGATTGCGGACGAGGCCGCCGCGCTACTTCTTCTGGGAGAGAAGGATAGACACGAGTAAAATCATAAAGACAACCCCTAAAGAGAGCGCAATCGGGATGACGTAAAGAGGCGCCATCGCCATCTTCAACCCCACAAAAATCCGCACAGCGGCCAGGCCGCTTGTCAAGTAACGGAATCTAGGCAGCACCGCCGCCAAGACAAAATAGAGCGAACGAAGGCCTAAGATCGCAAAAATGTTGGATGTATAGACAATGAAGGGATCGGTCGTGACCGCGAAAACCGCGGGGATCGAATCGAGGGCAAAAATCACATCGGAACACTCGATCAAGAGAAGGATATACCAAGATCCTTCTCTAAAGCGGGGGAACAGGCGTTTTATCCCCTTCACGAGCGCATTGCCTTCCGGGCGGAACGGTTTTTCCTTTTGAACGAAAAATTTCACCCCCATCCACACCAAAAAAATTCCCAACAGATAGGTCATCCAATGGAAGTGGATAATCAGAGCGGTTCCGAATAGAATGATGGCAATCCGCGCTACCAGAGCGCCGATAATGCCCCGATAGAGAATCGTGTGCTGCTCGGCGGGCGGCACCTTAAACGCGCTAAAAATCAGCGCAAAGACGAATAAATTATCGAGGCTGAGAGATTTTTCGATCAGATAACCCGTAAAAAATTGCAGCGCCGCCTCTGCCCCCCGCAAATAGTAAATATAAAAATTGAAAAAGAGCGCCGCAACAATCCAAAAACAGCTCCACAGGACCGACTCTTTCAGGGTAATCGCGCGCGAACCGCGGCGAAAGACCCCCAAATCCAATAATAAAAAGAGTCCTATGACAATGTGAAATGCAATCCAATTACCTAGCATAATTTGCATTCTATGGAATAGATTCTTTTGATAGTATTCTTTTCATGATTGTTCTGGGAATTGAAACTACTTGCGATGAAACCGCCTGCGCTCTTGTGCGGGACGGAAAAGAAATATTATCCCATGTCGTCAGCTCGCAGATCGATCTGCACCGCCATTACGGCGGCGTATTCCCTGAGCTTGCCTGCCGCAGACACCTGGATATTTTAATCCCCGTGATCGAACAGACCCTCGCAGAGGCTCGCATGAGCCGGGAGGAGATCGATCTCATCGCAGTCGCGGAAGGCCCGGGATTGATTGGAGCTTTGCTCATCGGCCTCAATGCTGCAAAAGCGCTCGCCTTTGCATGGGACCGCCCCTTTATCGGAGTCAACCATGTCGAAGCGCATCTCTATGCGGCGATGATGAATCAAGACGCGCCCCTCTTCCCCTCCTTAGGCGTCGTGATCTCGGGCGGACACACCTTTCTCGTGCGCATTCTCGATATCGGGCGTTATGAAATGATCGGAACAACCGTCGATGATGCGATCGGCGAAGCATTCGATAAGGTGGCCGTCCTTCTAGGACTTCCCTATCCGGGTGGACCCCAGATCGAAACCCTTGCCAAACAAGGCAACCCCATACGCTATCCTTTCAAGCCGGGCTGCGTCAAGGGACACCCCTGGGATTTTTCCTTTAGCGGCCTCAAAACCAACGTCCTTTACACCGTAAAAGGAGCTAACGCTACCAAAGACTCCCCTCTTAAAATCTCTGAAGCGGATAAAGCGGATGTCGCCGCCTCCTTTCAAGAGACCGCCCTATCCGATATCGTCCACAAAGCGCTCAAAGCCGCCGCTCATTTCGAATGCCGCGCGATCTACCTAGGAGGCGGCGTCAGCAACAACCAGCGCCTCCGCCACCTCTTCCACGCAGCCAATCCCTCCATCCCCCTCTACTGGCCCCCTCTAGGACTCAGCCTAGACAACGCCGCCATGATCGCCGGCCTCGGCTACCACAACTTCCTTCGACAAGGCGCCGGCGACCCCCTCGACCTCTCTCCGCGTACTCGGATAACTCTTTAGAAAGAATTAAAAAGAAGGGACGAAAAGGACCTTTCTTCTTCTTCTTAATCTTCTTCTTAAGAGCTTAACGCCTCATCGACGAGGGCTTGGGCTTCTTTCAGGATCTGGTTCAAATGATCGGCTCCTAGGAAGCTTTCCCCATATATTTTGTAAATATTTTCCGTGCCCGATGGCCGAGCGGCAAACCATCCGTTTTCGCCGATCACTTTCACCCCCCCGATTAGGGCGCCATTTCCGGGGGCTTTGGTCAAAATGGAACGGATCTTTTCTCCCGCCAATGTCTTAGAGCGGATCTGTTCGGGAGAGAGGTTTTTCAATATTTTTTTCTGCGCAGGAGTCGCAGGAGCTTCTATCCGGTCATAGACCGGATTTCCAAATTCGCCCACTAAATCGTCGTAGATTGCTCCCGGGTCTTTGCCAAGCGCTGCCGTCATCTCCGCTGCAAGCAGAGCCAACAGGATCCCATCTTTGTCCGTTGTCCATACGCGCCCATCGAAGCGGGAAAAGGAAGCTCCCGCGCTCTCTTCCCCTCCAAATGCAAGAGACCCCTCTAGCAACCCCTCTACGAACCATTTGAATCCCACAGGCACTTCATAGAGTTTCCTTCCCAGTTTTGCCGCCACCCGATCGATCATCTGACTGCTCACCACCGTCTTGCCGACGGCAGCGCTTTGCTGCCACTTAGGCCGATGCTGGAAGAGATAAAAAATGGCGGCGGAGAGGTAATGATTCGGAGGCATTAAACCGGAACTTCTGGTGACAATGCCGTGCCTGTCGTGATCGGTATCGCAAGCGAAGGCGATGTCAAAACGGTCTTTCATGCCGATCAAGCCTTGCATGGCATAAGAGGAGGAGGGATCCATCCGGATCTTCCCATCCCAATCGACCGTCATGAAGCGAAAAGTGGGATCGACCCTTTCGCTCACAACCGTGAGATCGATCTGATACCGCTCGGCAATCGCCTTCCAATAGTGGACGCCGGCTCCGCCGAGAGGATCCACTCCCATGCGGATCTTCGATGTGCGGATCGCCTCCATATCGATCGCATGGACTAGGTCATTTACATAGGCGTTCAGATAATCGTACCTCTGGGTGGTCGAAGCGCGGAGGGCCTTTTCAAAGGGGATCCTCTTGATCCCCGCCATGTTGTTTTCGAGAAACCCGTTCGCGTTGTTTTGAATCCAGTCCGTGATGAGAGGTTCTGCAGGGCCTCCATGGGGAGGATTGTATTTAAAACCGCCCTGGTCCGGAGGATTGTGCGAAGGGGTGATCACAATGCCATCGGCAAGCTGGCTCCTCCGCCCTCGGTTATAGGCGAGAATGGCGTGGGAAATCGCCGGAGTCGGAGTGTATTCATCCCCTACGGATAGCATGGCAACCACTCCATTGGCCGCCAAGACTTCGAGCGCGCTCTTTAAGGCAGGCCCGGAAAGCGCATGGGTATCCATTCCGAGAAAGAGAGGACCATCGATCTTCTGCTTTTCCCGATACAAACAGATCGCCTGAGTGATGGCGAGGATGTGATTTTCGTTAAAACTTTTCTCCAAAGAGGAGCCGCGATGTCCCGACGTGCCGAATTCAACCCTCTGAGCGGGTAGGGAGGGATCGGGGATCTGTGCATAATAGGCATCGATCAGGCTCGAAATGTCGATAAGCATGTCCGGCAGAGGCGGTTTTCCTGCAAGAGGACTTATCTTCAAGGCTCGATCTCGTCTTTTTTTGGAGGGAGTGATTGCTTCTGGTTTAATCCCATCGTCAATGCTGTGATACCTGCAAGACCGCCCAACTGCATCGTTTCGATCGCCGAGCTGGGGACCATCACAATCGTAGAGTTTTGCTTTAATCCCTCATACAGCATATTCATCGCCCTTAAATGCAAGGCGACAGGATTGTTGATATAGGTCTTAGCCGCCTCGCCGAATTTTTCTGCCACCTGCCGCTCCGAATCTCCAAGGATCACCCGCGCTTGCCGCTCCCTTTCTGCCTGCGCCTGCATAGACATCGCGTCCTCTAAAGCAGAGGGGATTAAGACATCTTTGACCTCAACCGAAATCACATGGATTCCCCAAGGCTCGGTCCGCTCATCGATGATGAGGCGCAGTTCATCGCTAATTTTGCTCCGTCCTTCGAGCATGTCGGAAAGCATTGTTTTGCCAATCACATCGCGTAGGGCTGTCTGCGAGGCCCACCCGATGGCGCTTTCATAATCGGCCACTTCCAAAGCCGCTTTTTTAGGATCGACCACTTTCCAAAAAAGGACGGCATCGACGTTGACAGGCACCGTATCCTTGGTTAGGGTCTTTTCCGCTTTAAACGAGGTCGCAATGATGCGAATGTCGATCCAGAACGCCACCCTATCGATCACCGGAATGATAAAAAATAATCCCGGCCCTTTTAAGGAGTAGAAACGGCCCAGGCGTAAAACGACGGCTCTATCCCATTGATTGGCCACTTTAGCGGCAGTGGAGACCACGTAGGCGATGAAAAGAGTTCCCCCAAACACAGAATAGCCTGTATACCCCTCGGCACCTACACGCAAAGCATAGGCCAGCGCGGCGCCTATCAATAAAATTAGAAAAAATAGCAAGATAGGGAAAGAATTTTTATTCATTTTAATTTTTTTTCCTCTGTGCGCTCTGCGCTCTCTGTGGTTTAAAATCTTAATATTTATTAACAAGAAAAACAGGCATATACTCAAGATAATTTTTTGATTTTTAAGGGATGATTTCACTTGTCGTTTATAGGAAGGGTTTTATAGAATGGGATCTTTAAAAGCATAGGATCGATATGGCAAAAGGCGCACGCGAAAACATTAAATTAAAAAGCACGGAAAGCACAGAAGTCTACTGGACAACGAAAAACAAACGGACATCGACCGAACGGCTTGAGTTAAAAAAATACGATAGAAAACTCAAGCGCCACGTCATTTTCAAAGAAGCTAAGTAGCGTTTATCGGGGCGGATGTTTGAACTTTCAGTTGCCCTCAAGTACCTCATCCCAAAAAAGAGACAACTCTCCGTTGCCTTGATCTCCTTTATGTCCGTGGGGGTGATTTCACTGGTCGTTTGGCTGGTGCTCGTCTTTTTATCGGTGACACAAGGGATTGAGCGCAGCTGGCTGGAGAAACTGACAGCGCTGAATGCGCCTCTTAAGATCACGCCCACCGCCGCTTACTATTCTTCTTATTACCATCAGGTCGATAGCGTCAGCGCTTCTTCCCAATACACGGCAAAATCGATCGGCGAAAAAAGGGACGCTCTCGCTTCAGACCCTTACTCGCCTGAAGAAGATAGCGAAATCCCCCTCGATTGGACCCCCGCCGATCGGCAAGCGGACGGCTCGTTAAAAGATCCTGTGAAAACCGCTTTTCAGATTCTCACCCAGCTGCAGCAAAAATGGCCGGGGATCGTCTTTCAAGATTATGAAATCAGCGGAGCCATGCTCCGTTTGCAGCTGGATCGGGCAGGGTCGCAAAATGTGATCACGCAAGCCTCTTACCTCGCTTCTTTTTCCGATAAAAACCCTAAACTCCACACTCTCTTAACCGCTCCCAGCCCCAAAGATCTTAACTCCTTTCTATTGGACGAAAAAGGGGTTATTCTCCCTAAGAGTTTTCAAGATAACGGCGTGCTCATCGGCGATCAGGGGTATCTCGCTTACACGGCATCCACTGCCAGCTCGATCCAGGAACAACGGCTGCCCATCTATGTAGCGGGTTTTTACGACCCGGGCATTTTATCTATCGGCAACAAATGCATCCTCGTCTCCCCTTCGATTACGCGGACGATCAATGCCAGCTCGGGCAGCTACCATTTCGATCGGCTGCTCGCCAATGGGATTCAGGTGTGGCTGCAGGATCTCAAGCAAGTGGATCGCGTTCAAGAAGAGTTGAAAAAAGCCTTTGCGCAAGCGGGAATCGGAAGTTATTGGAACCTCACCCCCTTCTACGAATACGATTTTGCCAAAGACCTCCTCACCCAATTCCAAAGCGACAAATACCTCTTCTCCCTCGTCGGGTTAATCATCCTCATCGTGGCTTGCTGCAATATCATCTCCCTCTTAGTGCTGCTCGTCAACGACAAGAAGCGGGAAATCGGCATCCTGCAAACGCTAGGCGCCTCTAACAAAAGCATCGCTTCGATTTTTGGCTTGTGCGGCGCCGGGCTCGGCATTATTAGCAGCCTCATTGGAACGGTAGCGGCACTGCTCACGCTGCACCACATCGATACCGTCGTGGGCGTCCTGAGTTTCTTGCAGGGGCATGAGGCGTTTAGCGCCGCTTTCTATGGAAAGTCTCTGCCCAATCAACTCAGCGGCGATGCGGTCACCTTTGTTTTGGTCGTCACTCCCCTCATCGCCTTATGCGCAGGGCTTGTCCCCGCGATCAAAGCGTGCCGGCTGCGCCCCTCTGCCATTTTGAGGTCGGAATGAACCCCATCCTAAAAGCGGAAAAGATCAGCAAAACCTTTTTCACGCCGACCCCTCTTCCGGTATTGTCTCAAGTGAACTTGGAAGCGTTCCGCGGCGAGGCGATCGCCATCATGGGAAAATCGGGAGAAGGGAAAAGCACGCTCCTGCACATCCTAGGGACGCTAGAAAAACCCTGCGAGGGGAAGATCGAGGTTTGCGGCAAATCTTCGAATACAACCCCCCTTGCTCAGCTGCGCAACCAGCATATCGGTTTTATTTTCCAAGCGTTTAACCTTTTGGAAGATTATACGGCGATCGAAAATGTGCTGATGCCCGCCCGGATCGGGCGGATCACCCCCTCTCCGGAGCACGCTCTGCATCTTTTGGACCAGGTAGGGCTCGCTCCCCGCGCCCATTTTTTGGCAAAACAGCTCTCCGGCGGGGAAAAGCAGCGGATCGCCATTGCTCGCGCTCTATGCAACGACCCCGATTTGATCTTAGCCGACGAGCCTACAGGCAATCTCGATTATGCCACATCGCAAGCGGTCCACGAACTCCTCTTATATACGGTTAGAAAACTGGATAAAACCCTCATCGTTGTCACGCATGACCGAGAGCTCGCCGCTCTCTGCGATCGAACCCTCATCCTGAAAAAAGGCGCCTTGCAATGCGCCTCTTAATCATCGGTACGGGTTATGTGGGGCTGGTTACAGGAGCTTGTTTTGCTGAAATGGGGCATCACGTCATTTGCCTCGATATCGATCAAACCAAGATCGCCCAGCTTAAGGAGGGGATCATCCCGATCTTTGAACCGGGTTTAGAAGAGATGGTCAAGCGCAACAGGGAAAGCGGGCGCCTGACCTTTTCCGACGATTACAAGGCCAGCGTCGCCCTCTCTACCGTCTGCTTCATTGCCGTCTCAACCCCTTCTGGCGAAGACGGCTCGTGCGATCTCAGCTGTGTGCTCAACGCTGCCGCGCAAATTGCCGCCTACATGCCCGACTATCGGTTGATCGTGAACAAATCGACCGTTCCTGTGGGCACCGCCAAGCAGGTCGAAGCGACGATCCAGCAGATTCTAGAAGAAAGAAACGCCGATATCCCCTTCGATATCGTCTCCAATCCCGAATTCCTTAAAGAGGGCTCAGCCGTCAGCGACTGCATGAAGCCGGATCGGATCATTCTAGGAGCGAATAGCCCCCGCGCTCTGGCAATCATGAAGCAAATCTATGCTGCGTTTACCCACAATCACGACCGGATCATCGAAATGGATGTGGTCTCCGCAGAAATGACCAAATACGCGGCGAATGCGATGTTAGCCACGCGCATCTCCTTCATGAACGAGCTCGCTGGACTCTGTGAAAAACTAGGCGCGAATATCAACCAGGTGCGGATCGGCATCGGATCGGACATGCGGATCGGATACCATTTTTTATACGCAGGGGTAGGCTATGGCGGCTCCTGCTTCCCGAAAGACATTCGAGCCCTCAAAGCCATGGCAGACGCTGCCGATTACCCCACACCCCTGCTAGAGGCCGTCGATTGCGTGAACCGGCGGCAACTGCTCATCCTCAGTCGGAAGCTCTCTGTTTATTTTGGGGATCTCAACAACAAAACCATCGCGATCTGGGGCCTTTCCTTCAAACCCAACACCGACGACATCCGAGAAGCTCCGGCCCTCTTCCTCATTCAAGACCTGCTTAGCAAAGGGGCGCGCCTCCGCCTCTTCGATCCCGTTTCCATGGAAAATGCCCGTAGAACCCTGAAAGACCACCCTCTGATTCAATGGTGCTGCAATGAATACGAGGCTGCGCATGGAGCCGATGCGATCGCGCTCGTCACCGAATGGAGACAATTCCGCTTTGTCGATTTTGAAGAGATCCTCAAGCGGATGCAGAACAAGGCTTTTTTCGATGGGCGCAATCAATACAAACACCAAGAGATGCGTGCGAAAGGGTTCGATTATTTTGGAATTGGAGTGCCTCATGAATTACCGAGAAGAGATTGAAACCAAGCTCGATCAACTCCTCTCCGCTAGACCTCATACCCCCCACCAGCTCTTATTCGAAGCAGCGCGCTATTCCCTCCTTTCTCCGGGAAAAAGGTTAAGACCCCTCCTCACCCTGGCAACCGCTGAGGCTTACGAAACACCCCTGGAAAAAGCCCTCCACCCCGCCTGCGCCCTGGAAATGATCCACACCTATTCGCTCATCCACGATGACCTGCCCTGCATGGACGACGATGACCTGCGCCGCGGCCAGCCGACCCTGCATAAAGTCTATCCCGAGGGTCATGCCGTTTTAACCGGCGACTTTTTGCTCACCTACGCTTTTCAGATCCTGAGCGAAGCCCCGCATCTCTCTGCAGAACAACGCCTGCAGCTCATCCAGTGCTTATCTAAAAACTCGGGCGCCGACGGGATGATCGGCGGCCAAGTTGTCGATCTCTCCGCTCCCTTTATTAACGGCTCCGATGCCGATTGGGCGCTTTTGCAATTCGTGCACCTGCATAAAACCGCAGCCTTGATTAAGACCGCCTTAGAATTTGGCGGCATCATCGCAGAAGCTCCCCCGGAAGATCTCGCCCATCTCCAGGCGGCGGGCACACACCTCGGCTTGGGCTTCCAAATGGTCGACGACATCCTCGATGCCGATCAAGAGCAAACAAAAGTCACCGCCGTCTCTCTGCTCGGCCTATCTCAGGCCCAGGACCTCATCCAAGCGCTGTTCGCCTCCGCCCTGCAAGCCCTCTCCGCCCTCTCTCGGCCTGCCCCGACGCTCGCTCAAATCGCCCATGAGCTGATCCACCGCACCCGCTAGACCTACCTTCTTCTCCTGCCCGTTGCCCGTGTGAGCATCTTCAAGTTTATTGCATAGAGCAATGAACATGATAGCCAGGATAAGCATGATACACATGATGGAAAAAGAAGAGGCGGCAGAAGCGGCACGCCGCTTTGCGGCCATTTTTTTATCATGCACATCATGCTTATCCTACCTATCATGTTCATTGCTTTGAGCAGAAATCTGGATATCAATGACTTACGCTAAGTTTACAGCCTACGACGGCTGCAGAAACAGAATTTTCTGTCAAAAAAAGTTATGGGTAATAGGATGCGCACACGGGCACGAAGAAGAGGTTATGCAAGAAGTCTACTAACGAATCACCTCGGCCGTAGCTGGCAATCCCCTTAAATCGACTCTTGCCAACCCTCTGCAGCCCCGTAGATCGAGTTTTTTCAACCGAACCAACGCCTCCAAGTGAAGCAACTCTGTCAGTTGATCGCAGTCGAATAAAGAGAGGGTTTCCAACTGACCCAGCTCCTCGAAGTCGAGCTCTCCTGTCAATCCCGTGCATCCATTCAGAACCAGATCTTGGAGCTGCCCCAGCCCCTGTAAATCGAGGGTTCCTGTCAATCGATAGCAATTGGTCAAGTTGAGAACTTTCAACAATTTCAGCTCGCTCAAATGAAGCAACCCCAATAGATTCACACAGTGCTCTAAACGCAGAACCTCGAGCCGGCTGAGCCCCTTGACATCGAATTGTCCTATCAGCATAGGACAGGAATGCAATTGGAGGCTTTGCAACGTGCACCTCGCTTCTATCGCTTGGCGGATCAGCTCTGCCAAAACTCCATCATGCAACTCCCTGCCAGAACCCTCTACATGCGTGAACTGCGGGTAGCGGGCGAAGATCTCGAATAGGGGCACGGCTCTTTTACACCTTCGTTCCAATAAGATCCGGTAGGAGTGGATAGCATTGAAGTGAAACGTCGTTTTTCCTCTGAGCGCCTGATCAAGGCACAAATCGAATGTGGAAGGGCGGTTGGATATCGCCTCAAACACCCTGCAGACGAGGGGTACGCATCTAGCCGCCGAAAAGATATTTTCAGGGGAAAACACGCGGGCAATGATTTGAGGGAGGATCTCTTCGGGAAACACATCCAGCTTGCCCACCTGAGAAATAGAGCTTGCAATAGAAACATTGGCCGAACTATCTGGGGCGATCCGCTTAGTCATCGATGGATTTTCTTATTATGAAATTGGGGGCACATCGCTATCCTCGTCTTCTGAGGAAGGATCCTCTGTCTGAACATGGACCCCGGGGGGCAGTTCGCTGGGAGCTATTATCAATTTATCGCAGAATCGTACATCTATTTCTTTGAGATGAAGAAGTTTATTCATGTTATGTAATCTTGTCAGCTGCGTGCAGTCGGTGAGAATGAGCTCTTCCAGCTGATCTAGCCCATCCAGATCGAGCGCTTCCGACAACTGGCTGCATCCAACCAAATGCAGTGTTTTTAACCGATGAAGAGAGCTTAAGCGAAGCAAAGCGGTCAGTCTATTCCAGTCAATGAGATCGAGATGTTCTAACTGATCGAGCCCATCGAGATCAAACTGTTGCAGCGGCCCTGTATAGGCATTCAATCGGAACACTTTCAGCGATTTGAGCTCATTTAAACCGAGCAATTCTCTCATGTCGTCGCAGCCAACCAAGTCGAGCATTTCAAGCTGGCTGAAACCCTTTAGATCCAAGCAGCCCGCTACTAGTAAGCCTTCCATGGTTCCTTTCCATCTAAGAATATTCAGCTGGCTTAAATCCTTCAGATGCAGAGGCCCTTGCAGTTGGAAGCAGCCTTCCACCTCGAGTTTTTTCAAATTTTTCAGTTTATTTAAGTGCATTAAACCGGACAGCTTTTCACAATCGATCAAGGTAAGAGATTCCAGCTGATCTAGCCCAGTGAAGTCGAGCGCTGCCTTCATTTGTTTGCAATCACTCAAATGAAGCTCTCTTAGCGATTTCAATCGAGATAAATCGAGTGTTGTAATCAGGCGGGTGTTTAATTTGAGGCTTTGCACCTGACAACCCGCTGCTAAAGCCCCATCGATCAGCGCAGCCAACGCCTTATCATCCATCTTAGGGTCAACAATGTCTAAATGCATGAACTGCGGGTATTTCGCAAAGATCTCAGGCGAGGCAAGAACTCCCCGATATTTTTGTTCAAATAAGCGGCGATAGACAACGAAGTTCTCAAAGACAAAGGTCTTTTTCTCTTTGAGCTCATCATCTAGATAGAAGTTAAATGTGAAATGCTGATTAGATATCCACTGAAAAGCCTTGCAAACTAAGGACACATGTTTGACAGCTGTAAAAAGATCCCCCGAAGAAAGCACGCGGGCGACGACTTGCGCGATGATCTCATCGGGACAATCTCTAAATGCTCCCATGTTTAGCGGATTCGGGACATATACCGCTGGGGTGTCTGGGGCGATCCGTTTTGTCATAAATCGCTTTTCTCCTTATGGTGTTAGGGGCGCATCCTAATCCTCATCTGATGAGGATTCGTCTACCCAAATAAGGACCGCAGAGGACAGTTCACTACGATCTATTGCCAATCGCTCACAGCCTCGCGCATCTATCTCTTTGAGACACTGGAGTTTCTTTAAATTGCGTAACTCTGTCAGTTGCGTGCAGTCGGTGAGAACGAGATATTCCAGCCGATCGAGCCCATCGAGATCGAGCTCATTTGGCAAGCGCGTGCAGCGAGTCAATTCCAAGGTTTTTAACCGATGAAGGGTGTTTAGGCGGAATAAAGCGGCCAGTTGAGTGGATTCATTGAGATCGAGATGTTCTAATTGATCGAGTCCATCGAGATCGAGCTGTTCTAACGGCCTATTAGAACCATTCATTCGGAACACTTTCAACAATTTGAGCTCATTTAACCCGAGCACTTCTGTCATCCCAAGGCAATTAGATAAGTCAAGGATTTCCAGCTGAGTTAAACCCTTTAGATCCAAGGAACCCGCCGCGCATAGCGCTGCGAAGTTTCTGTCCCATTTGAGAATTTTCAGCTGGCTTAAATCCTTCAAAGGGAGCGGTCCTTGCAGATGCAAGCACTCCTTCACCTCGAGTTTTTTCAACTTTTTCAGTTTATCTAAGTAAATGAAACCGGATAGCAATCCACAATTATTTAAAGTAAGGGATTGCAGCTGATCTAGTCCAGTGAAGTCGAGCGCTCCTTCCAGGTGTACGCAACCGCTTAAATGCAGCTCTTTTAGTGATTTCAATCGAGATAAATCGAGTGTTTTAATCATGCAGTTGTTTAATTTGAGGCTTTGCAACTGACAACCCGCTGCTAAAGCCCCATCGATGAGCGCTGCCAGCTCCTGATCACCCAGCCTAGGGTCAGAAATATCTAAATGCGTAAACTGCGGGTATCTCGTAAAGATCTGAGGCGAGGCAAGAACTCCCTGATATTTTCGTTCGAATAAGCGGCGATAGACAACGAAGCTCTCAAAAATAAAGGTCGCTTTCCCTTTGAGCTCATGGTCTAAATAGGAATCGAATGTGAAACGCTGATTAGATATCCACTGAAATGCCTTGCAAACTAAGGACACATGTTTGACAGCTGTAAAAAGATCCCCCGAAGAAAACGCGCGGGCGATGATTTGCGCGATGATTTCATTGGGACAATCTCTAAATGCTCCCATATGCAGGGGGTTCGGAGTATACACCGCTGGGGTGTCTGGGGCGATCCGTTTTGTCATAAATCGATTTTTTCCTTATTGGGTTGGGAATGCATCATCTCGAAGAATCTTGACCGTAGATAGCAATCCGCTTAAATCCACTCCCGCCAATCCTTTGCAGCCTCGCAAGTCGAGTTCTTCTAGCTGATGGAGGGCTCCTAGATTAAGCAAATTTGTGAGTTGATCGGCGCCTTCGAGCCAGAGCTGTTTCAGATTGCCTAGCCCGCTGAGATCAAGCGCTCCTGTTAACCCGTTGCAGCCTCGCAAATCGAGTTTTTGTAACCGATGGAGCGTCCCTAGGTTAGGTAAATCTGTCAGTTGTCCGCAGTCGATTAAATGCAGAATTTCCAGCTGATCGAGCCCATCGAGATCCAGCTTCCCTTTCAATCCCGTGCAGCCGTCTAGATGGGCTTGTTTTAACCGATGGAGGGTCCCTAAGTTAAGTAAAGCGGTGCATTGCTTGCAGTTCGTGAGAACAAGATGTTCCAGCCGATCTAGTCCGCTGAGATCGAGCTCCTCCGCCAATCCTATGCAGCCCTCCAAGTTAAGTACTTCTAGTTGATCCAGTTTGCTTAAGCAACGCAACCCCGTGAGTTGATCGCAACCTTTAAGTAAGAGCCGTTTTAAATGACTTAACCCATCGAGATCGAGCTCCCCTGACAGTTGATAACAGTCTCGCAAATCAAGTTCTTCTAGCTGATTGAGTTTCCCTAAGCAAAGTAACCCTGTTAGCTGATCAGCCTCTTCGAGCAAAAGCTCTTTCAGATCGGTTAACCCGCTTAGATCAAGCTTTCCCGTTAATCCCTTGCAGCTTACCAAATCGAGTTTTTGTAACCGATGGAGCATACCTAGGTTAAGCAATGCTGTCAGTTGCGCGCAGCCCGTAAGACGCAGAATTTCCAACTGATTTAGTCCATCGAGATCGAGCTCCGCTGATAACTGTTCGCAGCAAATCAATTCGAGGACCATTAACGACTTCAGTTCATTTAAATTGAGCAATCCCATGAGATCTCTAAAACCGCTCAAGTGAAGGCTTTCGAGCTCGCTGAATCCCTTAAGATCAAATAGACCTGTTAGTGGTGTTGAAGACCCTTCCAAGGAGAGAATCCTTAACTTGCTTAAGCTTTCTAAAGGAAGAGGTCCTTGTAATTCTTTGCACTCTCTCATCTCGAATTTTTTCAAATGACTCAATGTATTTAAATTAATTAAACCAGTTAGCTGTGGGCAATCAATCAAAGTAAGAGATTGCAGCTGATTTAGCCCGGTTAAATCGAGACCTCCCGTAATTACACAATTATTCAAATGGAGTTCTTTTAGTGATGTCAATTGAGATAAATCGAGTTTCGTAATAGAACGGCAGTCCTCTAATTTGAGGCTTTGCACCCAACAACCCGCTTTTATAGCGTCTTGGATGAGCTCTCTTAGTACGTCATCATTGATATCAGAGTCGGAAATCTCGAGATGTGTGATCTGGGAGTATTGGGTAAAGACCCCCAATGGGGTAAGCGTTTTCTGATACCTTTGTTCAGATAAAGTCCTGTAGGAAAAGAAGTCCTTAAAGATAAAGGTCGTTTTTTTTCTAAGTTCATTGTCTAGAAAAAAACTGAATGTGGAATACTGATTAGATATCCACTGAAATGCCTTGCAAACTAAGGACACATGTTTGACAGCTGTAAAAAGATGTTCGCTAGAAAACACGCGGGCAATGATTTGCGCGATGATCTCATTGGGACAATCTCTAAATGCTCCCATGTGTTGTGGATTCGGGACATATACCGCTGGGGTGTCTGGAGCGACTGGTTTTGTCATAACATTATTTCTCCTTTATGGAGTTGGGGGCTGATCGCTATCCTCATCTTCTGAGGAGACCTCCTCTATCTGAACATGGACTCCGGGGGGCAGTTCGCTGGGATCTATTATCAATCGGTCGCAGGATCGTGCATCTATTTCTTTGAGATGAAGAAGTTTACTTATGTTGCGCAATTTTGTCAGCTGTTTGCAGTCCGTGAGAATGAGAACTTCCAGCTGATCTAGCCCCTCCAGATCGAGCTCTTCCGGCAACTGCTTGCAGCCAGCCAATTCCAATTTTTTTAACCGAGAAAGGGAACTTAAGCCAAGTAAAGCTTTCAGTCTAAGGGCGTCTTTGAGATCGAGATGTTCTAACTGATCAAGCCCATCAAGATCAAGCTGTTGCAACGGCCCTATATAGGCATTCAATCGGAACACTTTCAGCAACTTGAGCTCATTTAAACCGAGCAATTCTGCGATATTGTCGCAATTAGACAAGTCGAGGATTTCCAGCTGGCTGAAACCCTTTAGATCCAAGGAGGCTCCCGCATTCCCCCCCCATCTAAGAGTACTCAGCTGGGTTAAATCCTTCACAGGCAGCGATCCTCGCAGTCTGTCACACATTTTCACCTCAAGTGTTTTCAAATGCTTCAGCTGATTTAATGGACTGAAACCAGATAGCCGTCTACACTCGACCACGGTAAGAGACTGCATCTGATCTAACCCAGTGAAGTCAAGATTTTCACTCAGTTGTGAGCAATTATCCAAACGAAGCTTTTTTAGTGATTTGAGTTCAGATAAATCGAGTTTCGTAATCGGGCAGTTCTTTAATTTGAGACTTTGCAGCTGACAACCCGCTTTTACAGTTTCATGGATCAACATTGCCATCACGTCATCTTCCATAGGCTGGTTAGAAACTTCTAAACACGTGAGCTGCGGGTATCGGGCGAAAATCTCACGCTGGGTAAGAGTTCCCTGATATTTTCGTTTAAATAAGGTCTGATAGGAAACAAAGTCCTGAAAGATAAAGGCCGTTTTCTCTTTGAGCTCATTGTCCAGATAGAAATCGAATGTGGAGCGGTGATTACATATCCACTGAAACGCCTTACAAACTAAAGACACATTTTTGACAATAGCTGTAAAAAAATTTCCAGAGGAAAACACGCGGGCGATGATCTGCGCGATGATCTCGTTGGGACAATCCGCAAAAGCTCCCATGTATAGGGGATTCGGGGTGTATGCCGCTGCTAGGGGGGTGTCTGGGGCGACTCGTTTTGTCATAAAATGATTTCCTCCTTATGCAGTTGGGGGTTGATCATCATCTTCATCTTCAATATCCCAAGTAATCTCAGTCGTGGATGGCAATGCGCTGAAATCCACTCCTTGCACCAATCTTGGGCAGCCTCGCAAGTCGCATTTTTGTAACCGTTGGAGAACGCCCAGGTTCAGTAACGTTGTCAGTTGCGCGTTGTCCATAAGAGTGAGAACTTCTAACTGACCTAATCCCCGGAGATCGAGCTGGCTTGGCAACCCCCTGCAGACAATCAATTTGAGTGTTTTTAGCTGATGAGGTGCGCTTAGGTTAAGTAAACCTGTCAGCTGGTCGTAATCAGTGAGAGCAAGATGTTCTAGCTGATCTAGTCCATCGAGATCAAGCTGCTCTGGTAAGTTCGGGCAGCTATCCAATTCGAGGACCTTTAGCGACTTTAGTTCATGTAAGTTGAGCAATCCTGCGAGCCTTGACAAACCGCACAATTCGAGGGTTTCAAGCTGGCTGAACTTCTTTAGATCCAAGAAACCCGACGGGCCGGTATGCCAACCTCCATTCCATTTCCATTTAAGGATCTTCAATTGGGTTAAATCCTCTAAAGGAAGAGGTTGTAGTCCGCTGCACTCTTTTACCTTGAGTTCTTTCAAGTTTTTCAGTAAGTGAATCAAACCAGATAGCTCGTGACACTCAACCAAAGCAAGAGATTGCAGCTGATCTAGCCCAGTGAAGTCGAGATTTTCCCTCAGTTGTTCGCATTTAATCAAACCGAGCTCTTTTAGTGATTTCAATTCAGATAAATCGAGCTTCGTAATAGAGCAGTTCTCTAATTTGAGGCTTTGCACCCGGCAACCCGCTTGTACAGCTTCTTCAATGAGCTTTGCCAGGGCATCATCATTGATATTAGAGCCAGAAATCTCGAGATCCGTGATCTGGGAGTATTGGGTAAAGACCTCCAATGAGGTAAGCGTTTTTTTATACCTTTGCTCAGATAAACTGCTGTAGGAAAAGAAGTCCCGAAAGATAAAGGTCGTTTTTTCTCTAAGCTCATAATCTAGAAAAAAACCAAATGTGGAAGGGTGATTAGATATCCACTGAAAAGCCTTGCATACTAAAGACACATTTTTGACAGCTGTAAAGAAACCTTCAGAAGAAAGCATGCGGGCGATGATTTGCGCGATGATCTCATCGGGGCAATCCCTAAATGCTCCCATGTTTAGTGGATTCGGGGTATACACCGCTGGGGTGTCTGGGGCGATTCGTTTTGTCATAAAATTATTTCTCCTTATAAAGTGGGGGGATCATTCTGATCCTCGTCTTCGGAGGACTCAGAATCCCCAGCAACCTCAACCGTAGATGGCAGTGCGCTTAAATCCACTCCTCGCACCAATTCTGGGCAGCCTCGTAAGTCGAGTTTTTTTAGCTGACGCAGAGCACCCAGGTTCAGTAAAGTTGTCAGTTGCTCGCTGTCCTCAAGATTGAGAGTTTCTAACCGATCTAGCCCATGGAGATCGAGCTGGGTTGGCAATCCCCTGCAGAGAATCAATTTGAGTGTTTTTAGCTGATGGCGTGCGCTTAGGTTAAATAAACCTGTCAGTTGGTCGTAACCTATGAGAACAAGATGCTCTAGCTGATTTAGTCCATCGAGATCAAGCTGCGTTGGTAGGTTCTCGCAATTATTCAATTCGAGGATCTTTAGCGACTTTAGTTCATGTAAGTTGAGCAAGCCTGTAAGCCCTTGCAAAGAGTCCAATTGGAGGGTGTCGAGCTGGCTGAGCTTCTTTAGATCCAAGGCACCCGATGGGCCAGTATGCCAGCCTCCACACCATGTAAGGATCTTCAATTGGCTTAAATCCTCTAAAGAAAGAGGTCCTTGTAGTCCGACGCACCCGCTCACCTCGAGTTTTTTCAAATCACTCAATGTATTTAAATTAATTAAACCAGTTAGCTGTGGACAACGAATCAAAGTCAGAGATTGCAGCTGATTTAGCCCGGTTAAATCGAGATCTCCCTGAAGTGGACAATCTATCAAACTGAGTTCTTTTAGTGATTTCAATTCAGATAAATCGAGTTTCGTAATAGAAAAGCAGTGCTCTAATTTGAGGCTCTGCACCCGACAACCCGCTTGTACAGCTTCGCGGATAAGCTTTGCCAGGGCATCATTATTGATATGATCATAGCCAGAAATCTCGAGATGGGTGATTTGGGAGTATTGGGTAAAGACCTCTAATGAGGTAAGCGTTTTTTTATACCTTTGTTCAGATAAACTGCTGTAGGAAAAGAAGTCCCGAAAGATAAAGGTCGTTTTTTCTCTAAGCTCATAGTTTAGAAAAAAACCGAATGTGGAAGGATGATTAGATATCCAGTGAAAAGCCTTACACACTAAAGACACATTTCTGACAGCTGTAAAGAAACCTTCAGAAGAAAGCATGCGGGCGATGATTTGCGCGATGATCTCATCGGGGCAATCCGCAAAAGCTCCCATGTATAGGGGATTCGGGGTATACACCGTTGGGGTGTCTGGGGCGACTCGTTTTGTCATAAAATCACTCTTCTTTACTTTTTAATAATAAATTATATAAAAAATAATGTAAATTAATCAATATAATTAATTTTTATATATAATTAAAAGACAGCCTAATGTTAAATAAATAATTGATTTTAGACAGGCTCTATTTGGATGGCAGGACGGTGAGACATTGTTGCATAATCCACTTCTCAATCTAACACTTTTTAAAATAAATATTTAACCACAGAGAGCACAGAGATTAAGAAACTTGAGACAGATGCCCCACAGATAGCTGTAGGGCATCTGTTGTTTTTTTCTTTGCTCTGTGCTCTCTGTGATTTTTGTGGTTAAATATCTTATTGTTAGCAAGTTGTATATTGAAAACCATTTGTGCAACAAAGCCGCTTTGAACTAAATCCTTAACACTGGCATCATCCATTTCTTTAAGAGACGCTAAAACCTATGGCATTCAACCGAAACGAACTTAGGAGCGGGGCTATTCCTCTCTCCGTATCGTTCTGCCTGGCTCTGGCCGCTGCTTTATTCGGCACGGCGCTGCTCCCAGGCGTCCGCCTGATGGCCTTCGCCCCCTTCTTAGCGCTTGTCTATATGCGCAAATCCTTGATCGCCTCGCTATGGATGGCTTGCCTATGCGGGCTGCTCATCGATCTTTTGACCTCCCAGTACCGCTTTGGCATCAATGGGCTCATCTACTGCCTGGTTACGGCGGCGCTTTACCCTCAAAGGAAACACTTTTTCGATGATAAATCCCTCTCTCTTGCTCTCTTTACAGCGCTCATCTCGCTTCTGGCGACGCTGCTGCAGCTCCTGGTCTTCGAAAAGGGGATTTCCCTCACATGGAAACTGGCTCTCAGCGATCTCATCGGCATGCCTGTATTAGATGGTGTCTATGCATTTATCTGGTTTACATGTCCCATTAAAGTTTATCATCAGGTGAAACGGATCGGCTGGCGCACGCTCATTTTAAGGAAACATGGGTAATTTTGAAGGATCTTCCTACACGATTGTAGCTATCCAGGCGGCGTTGCGCGCAGGGGCGCTTTTGCGGAAGGGGTTTGGGACGAGCTATGGGATCTCCTCTAAAGCCGGCAAACAAAATCTGGTCACAGAGTATGATTACGCCTCTGAAAAGTGCATCATCGGCTTGATCCAGGAGCAATTTCCCGGCCACGCCATCTTAGCCGAAGAGAGCGGGGGCAGCCCCTCAGCGGGAGGGGTCTTATGGGTGATCGATCCTTTGGACGGAACCGTAAACTTCGCCCGCAACATCCCTCTTTTTACCATCAGCATCGGCGTGGTCGTAGATAGAAAAGTCATTTCGGGAGTGGTCTATCAGCCAATGACGGAAGAGCTGTTTGTCGCCGAGCGCGGCAAAGGAGCCTACCTGAATGGAGAGAGGCTTCATGTCTCCAAAACGGACACCTTCGAAAAAGCGATCTTGGCAACCGGATTCCCTTACAACGTCGATGAAAACCCTCTCCATTGCATCGACACCTTTGCAAACATGATCAAACAGGGCATTCCTATTCGCAGGCTGGGGTCGGCGGCTCTCGATCTATCTTATGTTGCCGCGGGGCGTTTTGATGCCTATTGGGAAGTGAGTTTGCATCCTTGGGACATCGCAGCGGGAACGCTGCTGGTCGAAGAGGCGGGAGGCCGCGTGTCCCACTATGATGGGACCCCTCATGAAATTTTCTGCACAGGCACGATGCTCGCCAGCAACGGGCTTTTGCATGAATGGATGATTGGACAGATATTATGATGATCGATGGAACTCGGATCGCTAACCAGATCGAAATGCAAATCGCCAAAGCGATTGGGAGCCTGAAACACCGCCCGCCGGGGCTCGCCTTCCTTTTAGTCGGGGATCACCCCGCCTCCCGCTCTTACATCAAAATGAAAAAGAAAAAATGCAAAGAGGTGGGCATTCTCTCGATCGACCGGGAATTTTCTGAAAACATTCCCGAAGAAGAGCTCCTCTATGAAATTGCAACGCTCAACAAGGACCCCCATGTCGACGGGATCCTTGTGCAGCTTCCCCTGCCTCAACAAATCTCCGCTCAGCGGATCATGGAAGCGATCAGTCCGGAAAAGGATGTGGATGGGTTTCATCCGATCAATGTGGGAAAAATGCTGCTCGGCGAAACGGACGGCTTTTTGCCTTGCACGCCGCACGGGATCGTCGTCCTCCTCGCCCGCTCTCAGATCCCTGTCGAAGGCAAGCATGTCGTGATCGTAGGCCGGAGCAACATTGTGGGCAAACCCCTCGCCGCGATGCTCATGCAAAAAGCGCCCCACTGCAATGCAACCGTGACGGTGGCTCACAGCCAGACCAAAAATTTAAAAGAGATCTGCTCTAGCGCCGATCTGCTCGTCGCCGCCATCGGCTCGCCCCGCTTCATCCAGGCCCCTATGGTGAGAAAAGGCGCCGTGGTGATCGATGTCGGCATCAACCGCCTTCCCGAAGGGGGCTTGGTTGGCGACGTCGACTATGCGCAAGTAGAGCCCCTCGCTTCCCACATCACCCCTGTACCCGGCGGCGTCGGCCCCATGACCATCGCCATGCTCCTATCCAATACCCTCCTCAGCTATCAGAGAAGATTAAAAAAAATTTGATTTCAACGATAGTCTCTAAATTGCCGCTAGGGTAAATATCCTCTTTTAAGCTATGATTGCAGTTAGATATGCCCTCAAGAAAAAATACCGATAAGCAGCAGAAAATCGTTCAAAATCTCTCCAAAGTCATCCAGCAGTTCATGGCTGGCAGGCGCTATGAGCCCATGGGCCAGGCCGCTCTGCTCAAACGGCTGAAAATTCCTAAATCGCTCGAACCTCTCTGCAAGCAAATTCTCGCAGACCTGGTGCAAGAAGGGATCGTGGAAGTCCACAAAAAGCAGTTCGCGCTCAAAAAAGCCAAGGACCATCTCGTGACGGGAATTTTGAGACTGCATCACCGCGGCTTCGGCTTTGTCATCCCGGACCATCCTTCAGACTCTGAGCAAGACATCTTTATCCCTAAGCACCTGACCGAAAACGCCGTCGATGGCGACCATGTCGAAATTGAGATCAATCCAGACTCCAATTGGGAAAAGGGACCGGAGGGAAGGATCGTCTCGATCTTAAAAAGAGGCCGCACCCATTTAGCGGGAACGATCCGCTCTGTGGAGGGGAACGGCGATGCCATCGCCTACGTCCCTCTTCTCGGCTCTTCGAAACCGGTCAAAGTAAAACACAATCCGGAATTCCCTTTAAAAAGAGGCGATCGGGTGATCCTCAAAGTGCTCGCCTGGGGCGATCAAAAAGAAGAGACGCTCAGCGAAGTCACCCATTATATCGGCCACATTTCCGACCCTTCTTGCGATATCCCAGCCGCCATCGAGGAATTCGATCTCGGCGCTACCTTTTCTAAAGCCGCCCTTGAGGAGGCGAAGGAGTATGGCACCCGGGTTTCCCCTAAAGATTTAAAAAAGCGCAAAGATCTCACGAAGCTCACCTCCTTTACCATCGATCCCGATACGGCCAAAGATTACGATGACGCGCTCTCTCTAAAAAAAGACCGGAAGGGAAGCTACCACCTCGCCGTCCACATTGCCGATGTGGCGCATTACGTTCCTCAGTTTTCTGCACTGGATAAAGAAGCTTACAAGCGGTGCAACTCGACCTACTTTCCCAACGTGTGCCTGCCGATGCTGCCCGAAGAGCTCTCCAACCAGCTATGCAGCTTGCGCGCTAACGTGATCCGCCTCACCGTCTCCGTCCTCATGGACTTTGATGCGGAAGGGACTCTCCTGAAGCATCAAATTGTGCGCAGCTACATCAAAAGCGCCAAGCGGTTCACGTATGGGGAAGCCAAACTCGTGCTCGACGGCAAGAAAAAAAGCGTCCATGCCCAAAGTTTGCAAGAAATGGTCGATTTGTGTTTGCTCCTCAAAAAAAAACGCGCAGAGCGGGGCAGCATCGACTTTTCCATGCCGGAAACCGTGATCGAAGTCGATGCAAAAGGACAGCCGACGGGCCTTAAAGTGATCGAGTACGACATCACCCATCAGCTCGTCGAAGAATTCATGCTCAAAGCCAATGAGGTGGTCGCCAAGACTCTCGCCGACCGAGGAAAATCGCTCGTCTACCGAGTCCATGAAGCGCCCTCTTTGGAGAGTTTCGAAGATTTTTTCGCCCTCGCCCGTTCGCTCGGCTTTTCTCTATCCGATAAACCGAATCACCAAGAAATCCAAAAGCTGTTCGATGAAGCCAAAACCACCCCCTTTGGCCAGCAGCTCTCCGTCGGGTTTATCCGCAGCATGAGGCTAGCCTGCTACTCTCCGGAAAATGTCGGCCATTATGGGCTAGCGCTGGAGCATTACACCCATTTTACCAGCCCGATCCGCAGATATACGGACCTCGTGATCCAACGCCTGCTCTTTGACGAAGAGGAAGAGGGGATCGACTTGAGTCAAGTCGCCCTAAAATGCTCGGATCAAGAGCGGATCAGCTTTCGCGCTGAAACCTCGGTCAAGCTCCTTAAAAAGCTAAGGCTTTTAGAACATTATCTCAAAGAAGATCCCGCGCGCACCTATCAGGCAAGCATCACGCGGATCAAGCCTTTTGGCGTGTTCTTCGAGCTTCCAGGATTAATGCTGGAGGGATTTTTGCACATTTCCGAGCTAGAGGACGATTTCTTTGTGTTCGATCCCGTTCGCAATACCCTATATGGCAAAATGACCGGCAAACGCCACTTCCACGGCGAGGAGATCCCTGTGCGGCTCGATGCGGTCGATTGCATTCTTCTAGAAAGCAAATGGTCGCTGATGGCGCCCAAACGCAAAAAAAGACGGTAAACAACTCTCGCCTAAAGGCGAAAGCTTTATGGTCAGCGATTAACTGCCACATGCGTGCGGTTTACAGCGCACGTTGCTCGATCGGCAGATAGAGCAAACCTACAGAGATTCCGACTTGCATTCAAGTCGCTGTGCTGTCGGTTTCCACAAGAACATGTAAAACGGTGCTTTTGTCTTGCGCCAAGAGCACCGCATAAGGAGCAAATTTGACTGCTATAAGCTGGATTCATGTAGATAATCCCCAAGCCGCGAGCTTGGGCCTTGTATTCGACAAACAGTTGCAATTGACTAAAGGCCCAGCGGTGCAGACGAGTTCTGTTTCGCTTGCTGCCTTTGATCCTTTTGCGCATGTTTTTCAAGTCTTCAAGAACAATCATCCCAGCGCCCATTTGAAGGGCTTCTTTCACAATCTCATTGCTCATCCCATGATTGACATGTTTCATCCAGCGCGCTTCTTTGCCAGAGATTTTCTTCAGCAATTGTTTTGCCGACTGAGAACCGTTGGACTGAAGCCTGCGCCGCATGGCGAGATATTGATCCCTTTGAAAGCGAATCTTGCCTCCGCAAATCAATTTGCCGCTGCTCATCGCAGCCGCGTTATTCTCCCCAAGATCCACCCCAAGCAGCGTGTCGCTTTGGCTCAAGGCGGGATCGGGAAGATCCAACACAAGGTTAAAAAACCATTTTCCCTTTTTACAGATCAACTCAGCTTCTTTGGGAATACCCTGAGCAAAATACTGCTCTTGGAAGTCGCTCATTCTCATTTCCACTTTAATCCGCTTACCCAAAGTGTAGAGAGAAAGAATTTTTCCTTTGATCGAATAGGTCCGTTTGTCAAAATGGACGCTTGCGTTTTTGCGAAACTGAATCTTTGGAACTTCTTCGCTTTTTTCAATGCCTCGATTCTTATAGGCTTTGCACACGGCAAAGATCGCATTGCACACCATCTGAGAGCCGAGTGGAGATTCCATTCTAATTTTGGAATAGCAAAGATGGTGGAGTGCAACTCGATTCCAACATCGATATTCCATTGCAAAGGGGACGATTTCATTGCAGGCGGAAACAAAATGATGTCCCAACTTAAAAAGCTCTTGGCTATCCTCAGCAGCAACTTTAATTTTAATCGAAATCGTGCGTTTCATTGGCTGCAGAAAATACTCAAATCTATTTTAAAACTCAAGTTAAATAAAGGAGCGGCGTTTCCTCCCAGTCCTAAAGGACTGGGTTTCCACGCCGTCAAATAGGATGAAAAAGTACTTGGTGACCGGTCTGATTATTTTGCTGCCGCTTGCCATTGCCCTCTCTTTTTTGTTTTTTCTCATCAATTTTCTAACAGAGCCTTTCACCGGAATCGTCTCCCATCTGCTCACTAAATCGGGCATCATCCATCGCGGTTTTGCCTTTTTAAGCACAGAACAGGCGATCACCTATCTCAGCAAATTGTTAATCCTCATCCTGCTTTTCTTAGTAACCCTGGGGTTAGGGATGGTCGCGCGCGGGTTTTTCATCCGCTCGATGCTGCGGGCTAGCGATCTTCTCTTTCAGCGGATCCCCCTCGTCAATACCCTTTACAAAGCAAGCCGCGACATTGTCAAAACCCTGTTCGTGTCCGACAGAAATGCCTTCAAACAGGTCGTCATGGCCCCTTTCCCTAGGCAAGGAAGCTATGTCTTGGGGCTGGTTGCCGGAGATGCCCCTACACAAGAAGAGCTTCTCTCCGTGCTCGTCCTGACCACCCCCAATCCCACGACGGGGTTCCTGCTCATGTTCAAACGGCAAGACCTCATCTTTCTCGACATGAAATCGGAGGACGCCATCAAGTACATCATCTCTTGCGGCGTGATCCTCCCTAAAATCCCCTCACCCCCTTCGTCCCCATGAAAAAATATCTGTTAACAGGCCTCATCACTCTGCTTCCCATCGCCCTCACCCTGATGATTGTCCACTACTTATTTAACCTCCTCACAACCCCTTTTGTGCAGCCTGTTGAAAGTCTTTTATTAGCCTATGAAAAAACCAACGACTTCCAGATCCTTCACTATGATGCCCTTGTCTTATTTATCAGCCGCGTGATCGCTTTATTCCTGTTATTCGGCCTGATCCTCCTGTTGGGTTATTTAGGCCGTAAATTCTTTTTCCACTCGACCCTGCATTGGACCAATCAACTCTTCTTGCGCATCCCGATCATCAAAACCATCTACCGGATTTCCAAAGACGTCACCAAAGCCTTTTTTTCCCCTAGCGGCAAGACCTTTAAACAGACCGTCCTCGTCCCCTTTCCCTATCCGGATGCCTATGCGCTCGGCTTTGTCACCGGCGACATCCCCCCTAGTTTCAAAGCCGTTCTCCCGGATGTCGACGTGGCCGTTTTTGTGCCGACAGCGCCCCACCCCCTGTCGGGATTTATCTTGATGACCTCCCAAAAACAACTTACCCCTACCGACATCACCACCGAAGAGGCCTTTAAGTTCCTCGTTTCGTGCGGGGTGATCCATCCGGGCCAGCCCCTCCCTCCTTCCTGATCAAATTTCCTCCTTGCGCCTTTAAAGGATGCCCTATATAATCGCCTACATTATATGCCAATTTATAGGGAGTTTTTTCATGGTACGCATCAGCAAACAGGCCGAAAGAAGGCACAAATGCCCCCGGAAGCGCAGAGCTCCTTCTCCTAAAACGGGATCTTTAAAAGATCATCTCCCCGCGGGTTATAAAATGCACGCCAATGCGATCGAGAGCGCCATCGCGGAATCGGCTTTTATTCCAAAAATTAAATAAGGTTACATACACATGTCTAGACATGCTAGCTACGGAAAATCGAGTAAAAAGGCGAAAAAACGCAACGTCTTAAAACGTTTCGAAAGGGTCGATGTATTAAAAGAGCTCGGCCGTTGGAAAGAGGGTGAAAATAAAAGAGTCACAGGGCTTCCCAAGACGCCCATTTTACCTTGAGAGACCGTTGCAAAACTCAGGGTTCATCGATTTTCGGGGTCTCCCTTTTTAACGCCCAGACAGCGCTTTCTTTTGCCTCCCTTGCTATCGAGGAGATGGTTTCTTATCTCCTCGGCTCTATTCTAAAAGTTTCTTGCGATGAGGTCGCCATCCATTTAGTCGAAAAAGAGGAAATCTCAAGGCTCCACGAGATCTATTTCGGCGATCCCTCCCCTACCGACTGCATCTCCTTTCCTATCGATGAGCCATTGCGTCTTGGACGCCGATTCCCATCTGCACCTGAGCCCCGCTCTCCTATTCTGCTCGGGGAGATTTTTGTGTGCCCAGAAGTTGCCTGCGAATGGGCAAAAAAGCATAATAAAAATTGTTATGCCGAAACAGCTCTTTACATCATCCATGGATTGTTGCATCTTTTAGGATATGATGATGTAGACAGTGCAGATCGCCTGCAAATGCAAAGAAAACAGCAGCGGTGCCTCAAACGATTAGCACAAGATGACTGGATACAACGCCTGCAGCCATGCCTATCGATAACCTAGCTCTAACAGTTACCCTTCTCTTATTATTCGCCTCCAGCATGCTCACAGGCATGCTCACAGCGCTGCAAAGCCTTGGGCGCTCTCAAGCGGAAGCCCGTTTCAAAGAAAATCCCCATCTCTTCTTTTTCCAACATTTTTTTAAATGGTTTTTTCATGATAAAAAATGGGATGGACTCCTTTTCTATCTCCAGGTGACTAAAAATCTCCTGCAGCTGGCATTTGCGATTAGCGGCTTTCTTTTCTTAAAAAGCCTTCAATTCAACCTGCTCTTCGCCTGCATCCTCCCTATTGGCATCGCCCTCGTTTGCGACTTTCTGATGGCTCTGCTTAGCCTAATCAACCTAAAATTTTATTTTAAGATCTTCGGATTCTTTACCTCCCTCCTTCTCCTCCTCGTTGCACCGCTCAGCTCCCTGTTTTTTAAGATTTTCAAAACCTTTATTCCCTCCCAACCCTCCTCTTTTCGCATTCGAGATAAGATGCTCGACGTTCTCTCAGAAACGGAAAGCAGCATGCATCTAGACATCCACGATCAAAAACTCCTTCTATCGGTCGCCTCATTTAAGGACCGGATCGCCCGCGAGGTGATGGTCCCGCGGATCGATGTGTTCAGCCTGCCCGCGGACACCACGATTCAAGAAGCCGCGCAAAGTTTTCTTTCAGAAGGCTACAGCCGAATCCCCGTCTATCGAGAAAGCGTCGATAACATCATCGGCGTTTTACTGTATAAAGATGTCTTAACTATCTACGCAAAAGCATCCTCTCCTCTGGATATCCCGATCGAAAGCCTGGTCAAACCTGTCCTTTACACGCCGGAAACGAAAAAAATCTCCCATCTCCTGCAGGAATTCCGCAACAAGCAGCTCCATCTCGCTATCGTCGTTGACGAATATGGGGGAACCGAGGGGATTGTGACCATTGAAGATATTTTAGAAGAACTCGTCGGCGAGATTGCCGACGAATATGACAGCAATGAAGAGGTATTATTCAACCCGCTGCCCGGCGGCGGCTGGATCGTCGATGCCCGCATGAGCATCATCGACATCGAAGAGGAATTAGGCATCAAGATCCCTCAAAGCCCTGACTATGATACCATTGGGGGTTACATCTTCCATCGCGCCGGAGCGATCCCCTCCAAGGGATGGAGGATCCATCACGACGAGTTCGATCTCGAAATCTTAAGCTCCGACGAGCGTTCCATCGAGAAAATCCGGATCACCCCCCATACCGATTAGACGGACATTGAAGAATAACTTCTTCTAAGGCATAATGAACTACTGTTCTTTATTATCTGCAGAGAAGAGGTTTTTGCATGCGACGATCGATCTGCTATTCTGAGCCGAATGCGGCTTATGCTGGCGATGTTTCCACTTGGAAATTTGCCTTCACAACCGCATCCGCTCTTCCTAAAGGCACCCGCCTTAAATTCGACCTGCTCAGCAAAGGGCGCGATATCGATTGGCAAATTCCCCAAGTGAATCTCAAAGAAAAAAAGAACCTCATCTGGGCCACGCTCCCCGATGGGAAAAATGTGGCAGCCCGCGAAGTGGAAACGTCCGAGAGCTTTGTTCCCTGTTTTGAATTTACCCTGCCCTCTGAAATCAAGGCAGGAGAGAGTTTTACGATTTTCTTAGGAAATAATCGATCCCAAAGCATTGTCCAACGGCGCAGGCCTTTCCATCTCTTCATCGATCCCAAAGGGAAGGGCGATTTTCGGGAACCAGAAGTGTTTACAGTCGATGTGCGGGGCAATGTGCTCACCACGATTCGGATCATCGCTCCTTCTGTCGTGTCTAAAAATAAACGCTTCGATGTGATCGTGCGCTTTGAAGACCAACACGGCAACTTGACGAGCAACGCAGAGGAAGGGACTCTGATCGAACTCAGCTATGAACACTTGCGCGAAAATTTGAATTGGAAACTCTTTGTCCCCGAAACAGGATTCATCAATCTGCCCAATCTCTATTTTAATGAGGCGGGCGCCTATAAAATCCAACTCCGGAACACGAAAAACGGGGATCTCTTTTTTTCTTCCCCCATTAAGTGCTTTTCTGAAAACGAAAAAAGCATCTTTTGGGGAATTTTGCACGGCGAGTCGGAGCGGGTAGACTCCACTGAAAATATCGAAACCTGCCTGCGCCATTTTCGCGATGAGAAATCGATGCAGTTCTTCGCCAGCTCCTCTTTTGAAAATGTCGAGGAGACATCGAACGAAACGTGGAAGCTCATCTCCGCGCAAATCGCCGAATTCAACGAAGATAATAGATTTACGACCTTTCTGGGCTTTCAATGGTTCAACGAGGCGCCGGATGAAGGGCTGCGGCAGATGATCTACCTCCGGGATAACAAACCGATCCTCAGGAAGAAAGACAGCAAGTATAATACCCTGAAGAAAATCTATAAAAGCCATACCCCCCGCGAAATCCTCTCCATCCCCTCGTTTACGATGGGCAAAGGCTTTCATACGACCTTTGAAGATTTTTCACCCGAATTCGAACGGGTGGTCGAGATTTACAATGCTTGGGGCTCCTCTGAATGCACCGAACAGGAGGGCAACCCGAGACCGATTACTTCCAGCGACAAAAACGGAGTCTTTGAAACGGCAAAAGGCTCGATCCGCGACGCTCTCAACCGCAATTGCCGTTTTGGATTTGTCGCCGGAGGCCTCGACGATCGAGGGATCTACGCTGGATTTTATGAGGGGGGCCAAGAACAATACAGCCCGGGGCTAACCGCTATCCTCGCCCCAGAGCAGTCCCGCGAAACGCTGCAGCTCGCCCTCTTCAACCGCTCTTGCTACGCTACAACCGGAGAACGGATCATCATTGGCTTTGCCATTGCAGGCGCGCAGATGGGCAGCGAGCTGAACACCAAGGCCAAGCCCGGCCTCATGCTCAATCGCCACATCACGGGCTATATTGCGGCCACCGCGCCCATTCAAGAAATTCAGATCATCCGCAACGGCCAAGTTCTGCATGCATTCCACCCCAATGCCCCCCTCTTCGACTTTGCCTTCGATGATGCGGAAAATCTCGGAAGAGCCGTTTTGAGTTCGCCCGACGACCGCCCTCCCTTCGTCTACTACTATCTGCGCGTGATGCAAGAAGATGGCCACATCGGCTGGAGCTCTCCTATCTGGGTCGACTGCCTAGAACCCCTACCTCCGCCTGCTCCCATGAAAAAAGCCAAAAAACGCTAAGAAAATTCTTCGTGCCCGTGTGCGCATCCTATTACCCATGACTTTTTTAACAGAAAATTCTGTTTCTGCAGCCGTCATAGGCTGCAGAAGTTCCCCAAGCATCCAGTGCTGTAAACTTAGCATAAGTCATTGATATCCAGATTGTGCTGCTCAAAGCAATCAACATGATAGACGGGATAAGCATGATGTGCATGATAAAAAAATGGAAGCAGAAGCGGCGTGCCGCTTCTGCCGCCTTTTCTTTTTCCATCATGTGTATCATGCTTATCCCGTCTATCATGTTCCTTGCTCTATGCAATCAGAAGTGGGTAATTTTTACAAGGGGCTCCATCCGTTCCTCGAAATCGATCTTTTCCATGCTCGAAATGACTAAATTCTGGAAAAATACATGTTTAGGGTATTTATCGATAAAGGCGTAAGCCTCCTCTGGGGTTTGCCTCTGCAAGGCATTGGCAAAGAATTTTTGTTTTTCTTGTGGAAGGCGATGAAAGGCGGCGCGGACCCGATCCTCGGTAGACTCCTTGTCTAACAACAACACTTCATACTGCACGACTTTTACCGCTTGATCTAGGGCTGGTTTCAAACGGGCCAGTCTATGGGCAATCTGTTCGGGGCTTGCTCCACAGGCCTGTCTAAATTTCTCTTGATACCAAGCAGGCAGGGTAGAAACGGCATAGGCGAGCAGCTCTTGATCTCCATCTTCCACAGCGTGTGCAATCCTCTGATATCCCTCGCAAACTTGCTTCATCTCGCTCAACTTCTCAAGAGCCGTTTTTTCAGATTGAGGAGTGCATAAGTTCCTGAAAAAAGAAAAAATGCTCTCCACCCATTTGCAGATCTTATCTACGAGCCATGTCCAACAAGAAAGCTCTCCCGCCGCCGGCGAAGATGCGGAAAGAATCGTCGAGCGCCCGGAATGACCCACCGCTTTTAAAAGGGGGGCTGCTTTTTCTATGTTGGGCGGGGGCGTAGCAGACATGTGATCGACTGGAAAAACAGGCATAAAAAACCTCTTGGGGTAAAAAAAACCGCGCGGGAAGTCACCTTCACGCGCGGCCCTTTCTCAAAAATGAGCGTTAACGATTACGCATACAATTTGGCAACGATCTCTTTGCCATCCGCTAACAACTTCGCGCATACGGCTACGAGTTCTTTTCCTTTCGGATTTGCCTCGATGGTATTTCCTGCTTTCTCGTGCGCATTTCTACCTTTTAGCTCCAGTGCAGTCGCCACACCTGTGACAATTCTGCCCATTGTATCCTCTCCAAGAGCTCCCAAAGCATCTTCTAATTGCTTTTTAGTGGATTTTTCATCTTGCGCTAAGACTAGGTAGGCCTGCAATTGAGCTTGATCTTTCAAGAAGGCAACGAGATTTGCCACTCTCTCCGCTGGAGAATCGCCCAATTTCTTATTTTCTTGAATCTCTTTTTGGGCTTTTTCAGGAAGAGCGGCAATGGCTGCTTTGATGTGATCTTCCTTGCTTTCTTTTGCTGTCATGGCTCCATAAACAGCATTTAGCTTCGTCAGCAATTCTTTGGCTTGATCCACAGGCGGAGTTGCCGCTTTCCCTAAGCAGCAGCACAACCAGGGGAAGGTGTTTCTTAACCAAGCGGCGATATTCTCAAAGAACTTCCACACAGACACCGCGCAGCCTTTGAAAAAGTCGTAAACCTTCATCCAGGATGCATAAAACCAGTTCGTGTTGCCTGCTGTAGCAAGCTTCGCTGCATCTGCAGCTGCAGCTGGAGCCGTAGCTTCTTTTGTCTCTGCGATTTTCTTCTTAGAAGAACCTTCTTCAACGCCCATGGGGCCGGCTAATTTACCTAACAGCTGTCCCATCAGTTCTACAGGGATTCCAAATGAGCTTTCTCCTGATAGATTAAAAGCTTGAGAGTCTCTCTCTGCTCTTGCACCTCTCCTTGCCCTTGGGTCTTGTTCCCCCTCTTGCAGACTCACGTGAATATCGGCAAAATGTGTTGGCTGATTAGCTCTATCCGGTCCTTCCGTGCTTTCTCTAGCAGGAACTCGGGAAGCAGCAAGTTTCGCAGCTAATTGAGCATTGTTGATATTCGGATTGACGATATCTGCCTCAAAAGAATCCCCTCGTGGCTGTCTTGGCTCCTTCCCTTCAAGGATCACACGCGGTTCTGCTTTCTCAGACTGCTCAATGTTATGAATGTTATGATCGCCGCCTCTATCAGGCAGACGTCGGCTGCTTTCTGGCGATTCTTCATTGTCGTTTTCAATATCAGAATCATTCTCCAACCCTTGCTCTTGTTCGATTTGTACTTGTGCTGCTTGTCTTGGGTCAATTTGATTGGATTGAGCAAATTCGGATTGGCGGCCGCCGAATTGAAAATGCGCAGATGGTGGAAAATGCCCAGCTAAATGAGTGTGCGGGGTCATGGGATCGTTTGCTGCGCTGCTCATCGTACTGCCAAATGAGGGTGTAGGAATAGTGGAAGTTGTTGTTGTGGTTGTTGTTGTGGTTTGAGGTGGGTTTAGAACTGCGGATTGAGGTGTGCTTGCAGATGCATTTGGATCAGGCATCGCTGGCGTAGTGCCGCTCAATACTGTGTTTGTAGTCATAGCTGTGCTCATAATCTAACCTCCAGGTTACGTTTAGAATTTAGGTTCTTTTCTAATGACCCCATCAGTCTAAACATAAAGAATATATTAAGAAAAGATAAATTTTTTTCGACTCGTCGACAATTTTTAACTTTTTAGATAGCTCTCAACCGCTTTTTTCAGAAAACTGCTTTTGGGGCTTTCGGTGAGGATCCTCTCCACGTTATTCCAGATATCGACGGGCTCCACTCCAGTGTGCTTCCTTCGGATGGCGCTGAACAGCTCATCTTTAATAGCAAGCTGCGCCACTTGAGGCAATTCCTCAAACGTCTGGATCAATAAGGGAACCGCTGCATCTTTAGAATTTAATAGATGAAGGTACTGGCCCGCCTTCTCTTTATGCGCTTTTAGTTCTACAGCTTTCTGGGCATCGAGATCGGGCTTTGCGAACGTCCAGTTTCTAATGATATTCGCAATGTATCCAATCCACTCGCAGATGAAATTGCAAAGCGTTCCCAGCGCCTTTCTAATCGAGGAGATCCCGTGGGAGATCCAGTGGCAGCAATAAAAACTCTCATCGGCAGCGGAAGCCAGGGTATCTATCCCTCCATCTTCGCGCACAAAGGAGGGATTTCCCGTTTTACGGAAAGCCTCAGGCGGCCGATGGGAGCCGCTCGCTTGATCAGGCGCAAAGTGAGCATGCTTTGAAGGCCGCTCCGATGAAGGTTCAAAAGATGTAGACATAATCACCCCCACTTAAATTTAATTCCTGAATTTATTTTAAACTAAGTTACATGATAATAGAATATTAAGAAAGGATTAAAAAATGCGATCGTGTCCCGGAAGTAAAAAAGAATTTACTTTCTAGACAGTCTCTTAAATTTTATCGTCACAAAACAGCCACTTATGTTAGGTTTCTGTATATATGAAAATTTCTAGAAACATATTACCGCTTGCTTTTGGATTCCTTTTTTTAACCAGCCAGGCAGAGCTGCCGAACAAACACCATATCGCCTATTTAATGCAATGCAAACGGCTGGATCCCTCGATCCAGCTTTATCAAGAATACCGCCAAACGCTAGGCAAGCACGATTTAGATCTTTTACAGCAGCTTGCGCTGATTCTGCTCGAACAAGGCGCCCATCAGAACGATCCGGAAAAACAGCTCTTAAGCATCTTTGGTTCTGGGGTAGCGGGGATCGCCTCCTGCTTTAGCATCTTGGAAGAGGGGATTTTAAGTTCCCATCCGCAGACGCAGATGGCAGCTATCCAGTTTTTAGCGCGCACCCAAGACGATCGAAGCGACGAACTGCTAAATCGGGCCATGGCATCCGACTACTTTTTTGCTCGGATGGAAGCTGCCTACCAGCTTTCGCTGCGCAAAGCAAAAACAGCGGTCGGACAAATCGAAGCGCTCATGTACCGCGTGCCTCATCAGCTCCGCTTTTTTTTCCCCGAGTTTTTTGCATTGATCGGCACTTCCGATGCGATCGGAGTCTTGCGCCATCTCATGGATGACACCTTCACGATGGTGCGGGTAGAGGCCATTTTAAGCGCGGCGCGGCATGGAAGGGACGATCTTTTGCCCCAGATCCGCAAAGCGGTCACCCACTTAAATGGAGCAGAACAAGAAGCCTGCGCGACCGCTTTGGGCCAGCTCAAAGATTCTCAATCGCTTCTCCTGCTTCAAAAATTGGCAGACTCCCCCTCCTCTAATGTACGGCTGGCCGCTTTGCGCTCTTTATACCTGCTTGGCCAGACCGCCGCGCAAGAGCGAGTGATAGAAATGGCAAAACAACACAATCTGTTTGCGATCCACCTTCTCGCCAACATGTCGGAAACCGAAGAGACCTTAGCCCCTCTGCTCGCCTCTGAAAATATCCAGGTGCGGCTGAATGCAGCGATCTCCCTCCTGAAACACCGCGATCCTAGGTCTGTGCAATCTATCCTAGAGATCCTCATCCGCGACACGCGGGATCTCGGCATGCAACCGCAATTTTCCGTCGGCAATTCCCTCCTTTCCTGGAAAATCATCCCCTCTGCCCTGCAGCACATGGAGCAAGCGCAATACGATTTGCAGGCGATCACGTTGAATCAAAGAGAAAAACTCTTAGCCGATTGCCTGGAACTCCCGGAAAGGGATTTTTTGTACATCGCCGAACAGATCTTCAGGAGTAAACAAACAGAACTCATCCCTCTTCTGGTCAACTTGCTAGAAAATTTGCAAACCCCCGCCGCTCTGCAACTGCTTAAAGAAAAAGCGCAAGCAGCGGGACAGCCTCTCCTGCGCATCTACTGCAATCTCGCCCTTTTCCGACTCAAGCAAAGCGGACCGCACGAGCAAATCATCCGCGAGTGGCTCGCCCATCAAAAAGACACGGAGATGATCCGCTTCCGCCCCACGATTCCGTGGAGCATGCGCATGATAGATTCCCACTTTGAGCTGACGCCCGAAGAGAGCTCGCGCCTCCTCATCGAAGCCTATGAAGCCATCGCCGATCGCCACGATGAAAAAAGCATCGACACCCTCCTTGAGATGATTCGCACCGGCCATCCCAATAACCGGTATGTCCTGGCGGGCCTGCTCATCCGCGCTATCCAATAGACCTCATTTTTCGTGCCCTTGCCCGTGCCCTTGCCCGATTAGTATTTTTCCCGGGCACGGGCAAGGGCACGCACACGGGCACGAAGAAGAGGTTATGCAAGAGGTCTAATAACGACGGAAAGCCTCCTTGAATTCTGTGTCGGCATTGTGGTACTCTTTGGGTCTATGCGTTTTTCGAGTATCGCCTTTTCTTGCCTTTGTTTGTGCGCTGGGCTCTACGCCGATCCCCTTGCGGAAAAAGAATTTACGGTCAATCTCAAGGACCCCACCTTCAGCCAGGGAACGATTACGACCGACCAAGGCGGCGTGATCACCTCTGAGAACATGCGCGTTCAGGCGCAAAAAATTTCTTACACCAATCGGATTGAGCAGGGCCTTCCCGTGCAAAAAATTGTTGCAGAAGGGGACTTGCTGATGGAGTATGGAAATAGAGCGTTCGTCGGCAAGCGCTTAGAGTACGATTTCATCAGCAAGACGGGTACGCTATGGGATGGGAAAACGTTCGTCGACCTCTGGTTTTTAGGCGGAGAGAGGATCGATCTGAAGGAAGATGGCAGCTACTTTATTTACAATGCCTATATCACCACTTGTGAAAGCCAGGAAAATACTTGGGAAATCAACGCCGGCATGGTTTCGATTACGAAGGAACACCTGCTCACCGCTAACAATATCCGCTTTCGATTCGTTAAGCTCCCCGTTTTCTGGCTGCCCTCCTTTAAAAGCAATCTGAAGGTCTTTACCGATCCCCCTATCCGCTATAAACTGACCTGGGACAAGGGGCTCGGCCCGCGCGCGACGATGCGGTATAAGATCTATTCCTGGGAACAATTTAACTTGTTTTTCCGCCTGGATTACCGCCTGAAACGGGGTTTGGGCGGCGCCCTGGAATCGGAGTATTATTCGATGGATAAACGGACCACTTTCATCACAAAAAGCTATGGCGCCCATGACAAAACCGTTCCCGACGAAAGGGGGCCAAAACGCTTTCGCCTGCAAGGGCTTTACCACACGCAGAGCGTCGATGAAAAAACCACCGTGCACCTCACCTACGATCGGTTGAGCGACGATAAAATGGTCTCCGATTTTAAGAGCGAAGATTTTGAAATCAATACGCAGAAACGGACGATCCTCCTCATCGACCATCGCTATGACAACTACTTTGGCGTCTTCAGCCTTCAGCCCCGCATCAATCGCTTTCAAAGCCAAAACCAAGAACTCCCCCTCGTTACTTTAGGGGTGCGTCCCTTTCAGATAGGATCCTCGGGGATCATCTCGCAAAATTTTGCAAGCGCAGGCTATCTCGACTACGTCTTTGCGAAAGAGCTCCATCACTACCTAAAAAACACGCAATCGGTGCGGCTGGAGACAAGAAATCAACTCTACCGCCCTTTTATCCTCCCCCCGGTCACCATCACGCCGGGCATCGGCATCGTCGGCCTATTCTATAATAAAAGTCCCGAACATCATCCTGTCGGCCAAGCGATTTTTACGTATGATTGCGCCATCCACAGCCGCTTTTACCGACAATTCAAACAGCAAAAGCATTTGATCGCCCCCTATCTCAATTTTCATGGGTATACGGCGCCCACGACGCCTACCGACCACCATTACATTTTCGATATCAGCGATGGCTACGAACGCTTAAATCTCTTGCGCGCAGGAGTGCGCAACAGCTTCTTTTCGCAAAGGCTTGGCCCCTTTCTGCCCTCCTTTGCTTTTGATCTATTCACATATGGCTTTTTAAGCAAGGATACCTCCCTGCACCGCGTGTTCCCTAAGGTCTATACCACCTTCGACTGGAACCTCCCCTCTTTCTCCATTCAAGGAGCCATTGCCTATAATATCGCCGAACAGGTCTGGGATTTTACCAACATAAAGACCTTGTGGACCATCAACGCAGCCCTTGCTTTCGGCGTCGAATTCCGCCACCGGAGCCGATTCGATTGGCGCAAGGCCGACCACGAGAATTTCTTCATCGATGCCGCGCGCACCCTCGAAAACCTTCTCGCCTCCCCTCTTTCAGACGGGCGCAACACCCTTCTCACCCGCCTGCACCTGCGCATCACGCCGACCTTGTCTTGCCAATTCGGCTCCCACCATGGCTGGGGGCGGAGAAACGAACCCAACTACAACGAGGCGTTTATCGATTTCTACAAGATGCTCACGGGCAGCTGGCAGCTACGCGTCTCCTACCGCTACACCCCCGAGGATCACTTCCACGCCACCGCCGGCCTCTCGATTGTTAAATAAGGAAATGCCCTGCATTCTTTGCTAAAAAGAAATCAGCAAGTGCTTTATTTTCCTGTGCAACGGCTGCTTGCAAAGGTGTTAGAGACTGTCGTTGACATCTATTTCAGCACCCGAAGCAACCAAAAGCTTAACAATTTCATCCAAATTAGCTTTTATAGCCAATTGCAGCAGTCGATGACCGTTTGAAGTTCGATCATTGGGATTAGCTCCGTTTCTAAGTAAAGCCTTTACGATAGCGAGTCCTTTTTCTCCCTGCATGTGGGTCCTGTAAAAATTATTCCTAATCAATTCAATGAGGGTGGGATCACCAGCTCCTAGTTTCCTCATCAATTCAACTAAAGGGGTATATTCGCCTTTATCTGCGCTCTTAAGTGTCAGGATATAATCTTTGCGAACTACACCTGCCAAATTCAAATGACTTGGCCATATGGGATGTGGACATCTAAAAGCTAGAAGAAACCGATCGGCGATTAACCGCGAAAAACGGCCATTTCCATTCTCAAAAGGATGAATAAAAACTAATCGGTGATGAACTCTCGCGGCCATTTCCACAAAAGTAAGTTCAACCGGATATTCTAGCCAGGAAAGTACTTCGAGGCAAAATTCCGCAAGCTGTGCGGGAATGAAACGAGGATTTATGCCTATTGAAGTAATAGATTTTCTGTACGTCCCGGCCCACTTCCAAACTTCGCCAAACATCGCTCGATGGATCGCTTTCAATTCAGATACTTGAAACCAAGTCTTTGGATCACCAACTGTTCCCCGCAAGTATTTTCTTTGCGCTTTCATGATATTTTCGGCTTCCACTCTATTGAGATCATTTAAATGGTAAACAACTCTCGCCTAAAGGCGAAAGCTTTATGGTCAGCGATTAACTGCCACATGCGTGCGGTTTACAGCGCACGTTGCTCGATCGGCAGATAGAGCAAACCTACAGAGATTCCGACTTGCATTCAAGTCGCTGTGCTGTCGGTTTCCACAAGAACATGTAAAACGGTGCTTTTGTCTTGCGCCAAGAGCACCGCATAAGGAGCAAATTTGACTGCTATAAGCTGGATTCATGTAGATAATCCCCAAGCCGCGAGCTTGGGCCTTGTATTCGACAAACAGTTGCAATTGACTAAAGGCCCAGCGGTGCAGACGAGTTCTGTTTCGCTTGCTGCCTTTGATCCTTTTGCGCATGTTTTTCAAGTCTTCAAGAACAATCATCCCAGCGCCCATTTGAAGGGCTTCTTTCACAATCTCATTGCTCATCCCATGATTGACATGTTTCATCCAGAGCGCTTCTTTGCCAGAGATTTTCTTCAGCAATTGTTTTGCCGACTGAGAACCGTTGGACTGAAGCCTGCGCCGCATGGCGAGATATTGATCCCTTTGAAAGCGAATCTTGCCTCCGCAAATCAATTTGCCGCTACTCATCGCAGCCGCGTTATTCTCCCCAAGATCCACCCCAAGCAGCGTGTCGCTTTGGCTCAAGGCGGGATCGGGAAGATCCAACACAAGGTTAAAAAACCATTTTCCCTTTTTACAGATCAACTCAGCTTCTTTGGGAATACCCTGAGCAAAATACTGCTCTTGGAAGTCGCTCATTCTCATTTCCACTTTAATCCGCTTACCCAAAGTGTAGAGAGAAAGAATTTTTCCTTTGATCGAATAGGTCCGTTTGTCAAAATGGACGCTTGCGTTTTTGCGAAACTGAATCTTTGGAACTTCTTCGCTTTTTTCAATGCCTCGATTCTTATAGGCTTTGCACACGGCAAAGATCGCATTGCACACCATCTGAGAGCCGAGTGGAGATTCCATTCTAATTTTGGAATAGCAAAGATGGTGGAGTGCAACTCGATTCCAACATCGATATTCCATTGCAAAGGGGACGATTTCATTGCAGGCGGAAACAAAATGATGTCCCAACTTAAAAAACTCTTGGCTATCCTCAGCAGCAACTTTAATTTTAATCGAAATCGTGCGTTTCATTGGCTGCAGAAAATACTCAAATCTATTTTAAAACTCAAGTTAAATAAAGGAGCGGCGTTTCCTCCCAGTCCTAAAGGACTGGGTTTCCACGCCGTCAAATTAGGATGAACCCAAAGAGGAATAAGACCGCTGCAATCAGAGATGGGAGTGGCTCCTTCCGGAAACTCAAATCGCTCTTCCATAAAAAACCACCTATTCTTCCCATAATTTAGTATTTTTCCCCTGAAGAAGATGTTCCTCTTCCTGTTTGATGAGTTCTTCAATAAACCGCGAATCTGGCTGCTGATCTTCCAAGTTCATCGTTCCTTTCAGATAGCGAACATGTTTTTCGGCTATTTTTCTTGCTTGCTTACGTCGAATAATATCAATCGAGTCTCTGAGTAAGGGAACCATCACAAGATCGCATGAAATTGCGCTTAAAATTTTATTTAACGTTGAAAGACCTAAATCCCTCTGACTTTGTTCGATACGCGAAACTGTAGACTGGGGAACTCCAGCTCGTTTTGCTAAAGCCCTTTGCGACATTCCCAATTGTAAACGAATAGATTTAATCAGCGCTCCAACCGTAAGGCCTCTTACAGCTACTCTTGTTTTCTGCGCAGCGTGCATAATTTCTTCAATAAGCAGTTTTTCAGAAGGAGAATAGGGCTTCATTGCTTTACCTCATAACTGCATGATAGCATATATGCTATAAAATTCAACAAGTTTTATGCCAATAGAGCATAAAAAATCATGTAAACTACAGCATAAAAGCTATGAAAACATGTAAATGAGCTGGGGGAATATGCATTAAATAATTAATTATTAAATATTTGCAATTTACCCCCTGTGTACTGTCCTTGTTTAGAAGGATAAAAAACGACAGTCTCTAAGAGGATTTTGATGGATTGTATTTTTTTTTGATGGCGCGCAGGTCGGGTTCCATCGCCTTGCGCTCATGGGGATCCATCCGATCGATATAGAGCACACCGTTGAGGTGGTCGTTCTCATGCAGCCTCGAGCGCGCATTGTAGCCCTCGAGTTCGTGGACAAAAACCCTTCCCTCTAAATCGGTGGCCTCTACGCGAATTTTGAGCGGGCGAACCACATGTCCGCGCAGGCCGGGAATGGAAAGGCACCCTTCCCTATCATTGACGAGATCGTCGCCGAGCACAGTGATTTTGGGATTAATATAGACCCAGTGCGTATCGGAAAGCTTCAGCCAGCCGTCATCCCCTTCGACATAATCGCGCAAGACAAAGATGCGGAGGAGACGGCCGACCTGCGGAGCGGCAAGCCCGACGCCTTTACAATCATCCATCGTCTCGAGGAGATCTTTGACAAATTGGCGAATTTCTTCTGTAATGACTCCCACCGGTTCAGCCCGTTTGCGCAATAACGGATGACCATAATAGAGAAGAGGCAGGCGCATCCAGAACTACTCCAGCGTGGTCTCTTCGATCGTGACGGGTTCTTTTACTTTAGGCCGGGCAAGAGCTGCCGACCATAATGACAATAAGACGCAAGCGATCATAAACACGCACGCAAGCCACGCCGTGAATTTTTTAAGCACATCCGCAGTGGACGTCCCAAAAAGGGAATCGCCCGCATCGCCTCCAAAAGAGGCGCCGAGACCCATGCTTTTGCTCTCCTGGACCAAAATCACAAGGCAAAGCAATCCGCACAGGCCTATAAATAAAAATAAAGCCAAATAAAAAATAACTGTCATCGATTACCCTATGTTTTGGATGAGTTTAGCAAAAGAGGCCACTTCTAAGGAAGCCCCTCCTACGAGAGCTCCATCGATATCGGGCATTTGCATCAGCGCCCCGATCAGATCGGGCTTGACGGAACCCCCGTATAAAATGGGAAGATCCCTCCCCCATAACCCCTTCACAAAAGCGCGGCACTGGCTGTGCGCTTCTTGAGCCATTTCAGGAGTAGCGGTTTTTCCCGTCCCAATCGCCCAAATCGGTTCATAGGCGATGACCAACTCTCGAGGCTCTATCCCCTCCAGGCAAGCGGCTAACTGCCCTTCGAGCACCGACTTGGTTTTCCCCTGAGTCCGCTGCTCCTCCGATTCACCAATGCATAAAATGGGGAGAAGGCCGTCTAGAAGGGCGCGCTGGATTTTTAGACGGATGAACGGATCGGTCTCATGAAAGAGCGCTCTTCTCTCCGAGTGGCCGAGGAGCACAAACCGCGCGCCTGCTTCCACGAGCATCCGGCTCGAAATTTCCCCCGTAAAGGCCCCTTCTACCGCATCGCTCATGTTTTGCGCGCCGATGACAATGGTCGTATTTTTAGCAGCGGCGGCGGCGGCATGGATCGCCGTAAACGGAGGGGCGATCAAAACGCGCGCGGAAGCGTTAGCGACGAGCGGCGCCAAGGCGGAGACAAAAGACGCCGCTTCTGCAGCGGTTTTGTACATCTTCCAGTTGCCTGCAATAATGGGGGCTCGTTTCATAATTCATAAATAGTATAATATCTGGCCCTATGAGATCAAATTTAAAAAATAAATTACTTGCTTATGACTGAAATCTGGACGGTTACAGAGTTGACCTCTGCCATCAAAACCCACTTGGAGGGGAAATTCTCCTACATTTGCGTCCAAGGGGAGATCAGCAACTTGAAAGAACAATCTTCGGGACACCTCTACTTTACGTTGAAGGATGCCGAAGCCCAGATCTCGGCGGTCTTATTCAGGGGCAATACCCGCGGGCTGGCGAGGATGCCCAAATCGGGCGATCAGGTGGTTGTCAAAGGGGAACTGAGCGTCTATGCCCCGCGCGGAAACTACCAAATTCTCGTCAGAGAGCTCCACTATACGGGGGTCGGCGAGCTGCTGCTCAAATGGCATGAGCTGAAGCTCAAGCTCCAGCAAAAGGGATGGTTCGATCCCGCACGCAAAAAAACGCTGCCGAAAATGCCGCGAACCATTGGGGTTGTCACATCCCCGACAGGTTCGGTCATCCAAGATATTTTACATATTTTAAACCGGAGATTTTCCGGGTTCCAGCTGATCTTAAATCCGGTCAAAGTGCAGGGAGAGGGCTCTGCAGCGGAAATCGCGCAGGCCATTGGGCAGTTCAACCGATGGGGCCTCGCCGACGTGCTTATCGTCGGAAGGGGCGGTGGATCTCTCGAAGATCTTTCCGCATTTAACGAAGAGATCGTCGCCGCTGCGATTTACGCCTCCCGCATTCCCGTGATTTCCGCCGTAGGCCATGAAACCGATTTTTGCATCGCCGACTACGTGGCAGATGTGCGGGCTCCGACCCCCTCGGCTGCAGCGGAACTGGTCATCGCCGAGAAAGCGCAGCACCTCGATTTCCTCGCTCAAACAAGGCGGCGCCTCCAGCAGATCATCCGCTCGTCCGTCCAACACCATCGCCTCCGGCTGGAGAAAATGACCAGCCAGCCGATTCTCTCCTCCCCTTACCACCTTCTGGGCAAATACTATCAGCTTTTAGACGACGCAAGGGGGGATCTAAAGACTGCCATGCGCCATCAAATCGATCAAAAACGCCTCCGCCTGCTAGCCTGCCAGAAATCGCTGCGCACGATGCAGCCCATGGCGCAAATCCGCGCCCTGCGTCAAAAACTGACCCAACTGACCGCTCATCTAAAGGCGATCGATCCGAAAAATCTTTTAACAAAAGGGTACTGCATTCTCTTTTCGGAAAACAAAGATTCCATTATCCTCTCATCTCAGGAACTATCTGTAGCGCAGCCCCTCACAATCCAACTCCACGATGGAGAAGTTCTCGCAACCATTAAAAAAATAAAATCATGACAGAACAACAATCCCCTCAAACTTTTGAACTAGCCTATGCTAGACTCGAACAGATCCTGGAACGGATGAATTCGGGCAAGGCTTCTTTAGAAGACTCTTTAAAACTCTACGAGGAAGCCGATAAACTGATCGCCTCTTGCAATCAACGCCTCAATGAAGCGGAGCAAAAGATCGAAGTGCTGCTCAAAAATCGCGAAGGGGATCTCCTTGTTGATGAAAACCAAAAACCCATGACGCAAAATTTTAGATGAGAACTCTCAGCGAGATTCAAGAGCCGCAAGCCATCCACTCTTTCGATCTTGAACAACTCGCTAAGCTCGCTCAAGAAATCCGCCAACGGATCATCGATGTCCTCTCGATCAATGGGGGGCATTTAGCCTCCAATCTCGGCATTGTCGAACTGACGATCGCCCTGCATAAAGTGTTTCATTCTCCCGAAGATAAATTGATCTTCGATGTCAGCCATCAATCTTATGTCCATAAGCTGCTCACGGGAAGAAATGAGCGGTTCGACCAGATCCGCCAATTTAAAGGACTATGCGGCTTTTGCAATCCCAAAGAATCCCCCCACGATCACTTCTATGCAGGCCATGCGGGAACCGCCCTCTCCCTCGCCCTGGGCGTCGCTAAAAACCGCGATTTGACGAAGCGCAAAGAGCACATTTTGCCGATCCTAGGCGACGCCGCTTTGACCTGCGGACTGACCTTGGAAGCGCTCAACAACATCCCTAAAAGCTTGGAGCGATTTATCGTCATTCTCAATGATAACAACATGTCGATTTCCAATAACGTGGGTGCTGTCACCAACATTTTGAGCCGCTTTTTGAATAATCCCACCTCAAATCGGATCTATCAAGACATTCAGACGCTGCTCGGCAAGATCCCCAACTACGGTAAAACGCTGGCTAAACATGGACATAAGCTCACGGAATCGCTAAAAAATCTGGTCAGCACCGCTCCTTTTTTCGAGCAGTTCGGCCTCTCCTATGTGGGCCCCATCGATGGCCATGATCTCAAAAAATTGATCGACGTCCTAGAAGCTCTCAAAGAAAATACCCATCCCGTGCTTCTACACGTGCTCACCATTAAGGGCAAAGGGATGCCGACGGCGATCGAAAATCCGATCACCTACCACGGCTGTAAACCTTTTGACAAAATCACCGGCAAATTCCACCCCTCCAGCGGAAAACCCACTTTTCCCCAGATCTTTGGCAGGCACATTTTAAAAATGGCTGAAAATGACCCCAGCCTCGTCGCCGTCACCCCCGCCATGCCGGCAGGGTCTTGCTTAGAAGCGTTCATGGAAAAATTTCCCGAGCGGTGCCTCGATGTAGGGATCGCGGAAGGGCATGCCGTGACTTATTGCGGCGGCATCGCCTACGGCAAGAAGATGAAGGTGATCTCGTCGATTTATGCGACGTTTCTGCAACGGGCTTTGGATAACCTCTTTCAAGACGTATGCCTGCAAGAACTGCCCGTCGTTTTTGCCATCGATCGAGCCGGCATCTCGGGTCCCGACGGCTCCACGCACCATGGGATCTACGAGATCGGCTTTCTGAACGCGATGCCCAACATGGTGATCTGCCAGCCTCGCAATGGGCATGTGTTAAAAGAGCTCTTAGAGAGCGCTTTCAGCTGGGGCCGTCCGACCGCTATCCGCTATCCCAATATGGCCACGGAAGAACCGGCAGAGCCGATCATGAGGCGCGAGCTCGGCGCCGCCGAAATCTTAGTTGAAGGAGAGGAGATCGCGCTCATTGCTCTAGGACACATGTGTCAAACCGCCCTGAGAGTCCGCGAAATCCTCATGAAAGAAGGGCTCCAGGCTACCGTCATCGATCCCGTGTTCGTCAAACCCCTAGACACCGATCTCTTCTGCCGCATCCTTCTCACCCACTCTTGCGCAGTCACCATCGAAGAACACTCTCTCAGCGCAGGCCTCGGGGCTATCTTTAATTCTTTCGTCATCCGCAATGGATTTACCAATGTACAGGTGCTTAACTTCGGCATCCCCGACGCCTTTATCGAACAGGGCTGCCATTCAGAGCTGATCGCCGAATTAGGGCTTAATCCCGAAGCGATCGCCCTCCGCATTTTACAAGAATTAGCTGCGCGCGGTATAAAAACGAAGAGTCTCTCTGCAAGAACGTAAGGTTTTATAGGATGATCATTGCCATTTTTCCCGACGTCTCTAAAAGACAGTCGAAGAACCTTGCCATCGGGATTCAAGAGTTTCTATCCAGCCAGGGCATTCAAGTCGTTGCCGAGGAGGAAGCCGCACCGCAAATCGGCGCAAAGCCCCTCTCGCAAGTCGATCTCAAAGAGATCCAATTCTTGATTTCGATGGGCGGCGATGGAACCATTTTGCGCCTCGTCCATAAATACGAAAAACTCGATGCAGCCATCCTCGGCATCAATCTCGGACACCTCGGCTTCATGGCGGACATCCCGATCTCCGATATCTATCCCAGCCTGCAGGATCTGATCAACGGCGCTTATAAGATCGAGGAGCGCTTGATGATCCAAGGGATCGCCCTCCACGGCGACGCCTGTTTTGCAGTCAACGATATCGTCGTCCACCGTGCAAAAAACCCCAGCCTGGTCGAACTGGCCATCCATGTGGATGGAACCTATCTCAACACCTTTGAAGCCGACGGCCTCATCGTCGCCACTCCCAATGGCTCGACGGCCTATTCGCTCGCTGCGGGAGGACCCATCCTCAGCCCAACCCTCGACGCTTTAGTCCTCACCCCCATCAGCCCACACACCATCTCCAACCGCCCCATCGTGCTGACCGCTAATCAAGAGATCCAAATCCAATACCTAAGCGACTACGATCCGGTCGAAGTGCGCGCAGACGGCCTCACTCTGCATACCCTCCAAACGGGCGACGTCTTCCGGATCCAGCGCCGCGCCAAAAGCTTCAAGCTCGTCAGCTTGCTCAGGCGCGATTACTTCTCGACCCTCCGCTCCAAGCTAGGCTGGTCCGGCAAACTCAGATAACCGCTCGTCTTTCCACAGTCTCTTACTTTTAAGCTAAATTTTTAAGTGCTTGGCGAACTCGTAACTAATGAGTGCCATAGATTCGCTGTTTTTATAGGCGTCTTCTTGATGAGACAGCTTGAGTAATTTTTTTCCTCCATCTGGTTTGGCTAAATGCGCTACCAGTTCAAGCACTTCTTTTTCGGAATCGCCAAAAATGCTTAAGTCTGCAGCTTTAACGGTTTTTAGGGTATGCCCACCTGCTTGGATCAACGCGCCTTCGTGGAGCATGAAATAGATGAGATTTTCATATTGCTGTGGACAGGGACCATATTCTAAATGAGCATATCTCGCACCAGTAATGCTCGTGGCATAAAGCTGATAATGTTTGAAATCGGCGTAAAACAAGGCTTTGTTCAGAAAAAGAGGGCTTTTCGCAAACTTTATGAGATAGCGCACGGCTTGCTTAAAAAGCTCCCAGCTAAAGCGCCGATTCCCGCTATATATATCAGGTGGATGGCTTTTCCAATGGACATTGAGCGCGCTATATTCTGCATACGCCTCATCGCATTTTAATCGTATATGTTCATCTTGGCCCACATCTTGTACAAAATATGTTTCCCAACGTTTTACGCTCGCTTCGCCAACCTTTAAATAATGGGCAAACGCAGCCTGTGACATGCCGAATAAGGAACGAAAATTTACAATTTCCTCGGAGGTCAGCAACCCATGCGCTTTGCGATAGCCATCTGCAGACGCCTTTCTCAGATGACTCATTTGTTCATCGTTCATAAGCGGAGTATGGCACTTAGAGCAAACCATTGCTGGAACAACAACCTCGACTTCTTCTCCCTTCAATTCTGGAGTAAATCGACAGTTTTTCTCTTCAAACTCCTCTCCATCGCAATGTAAACACTTCATAACCTCTCCTTGCTTCTATGTAGAGATACGTAATAATACCTGTTCTCTCTCAGAGCAAATTTAATATACATTTTTTTGCCCAACTTTAGACTGTTCCAACAAAATGCAAACAGCTCATGATTTTCTATCGCCTTCTCGTAAGACCTTTGGGGAGGTCTTCCTCCAACGTAATCTTTGGGGCTGATTTCGTCTAAGAGCTCTAGGATCAGCTTCCAAATCTGGTTTGGGGACTCTATTTCTAATTCATAGAGTTCCCCCACAGCTTTATTCAAATTGGCATATAACCCACTTTGAGTTATTAAAGCAGCCTTAGCTGCCTTGATTTTTTTATCTAGCTCACCATCTGAAGGTCGATTTGAATACATGCCTTCCTAGGATTAAATTTTAGCATCATATGATACCAAAATCCAATAAAAAAGCAATTTAATATAACAATCTATTGAGTGTAAAGGAGTTAGGCTAAATTTTTACAGTTGGAGTGATTTTTAAGGGAAACGAGTTCATCGCGACATGAGACCCAAACTTTTCGAAATACAGCTTCATCTTTGCTGTTAGTAAACAACTCTTGCCTAAAGGCGAGAGTTGTTTACCATAACAGCCATTCACTCACTCTATCTCCGACTCTTCTGCCACTCTTAACTTGAGGGCGTTTTGATAATAATTCAAACGGGTTGCTAAATCCCCCGTATGAAGTTCCAACAAATGATGATCGTAATCGTAAAAGTAAATCGATTTTCCTTCACGCGGATCGCGTGCTCTGCCTGGGGCAAGTTCTAATCCCATCGATTGAATCTTAGATTCAAAGAAGGGAAGATCCCTCTCTTCGATATGGAAGGCAATGTGGTTATAAGAGCGTTCCAAGGAGGGGCCTTCCATCAGGGCAATCCAAAGATCCCCAATGAGAAGAAATTTCTCCTTGGAGACAGAAAAATTATTTTTCCCACTCGAATAGACCTCTACAGCTCCAAGAAGATCGCAGAAAAGCCGAGAAGACTTTTCAAGATCCTTACAAATTAGAGTGATGTGGCTTATTCCCTTGATTGTTCGCATTAGAGACTATCATCGACTCCATTAGGCAGGTGGCGAAAATTGCAGAAAAGAAGCGCTTGCATGGTCCATCCATGGGATAAGGGTGTTTAGTTTCATGGTCAACATCCACCCATGAAGGGGATCGCGAATGGTCGCTGTATTGGCTCGCGTAGAAATCGCATCGACGACCACGGCATGCCCTCCGATGTCCGGATGGCAAATAGACAATAATCCTGGACCATTTTGCCTTTGCTCCAGCCTTTGGACCAAAATTTCCAGCTGATTTCTCCCGTTGAAAAGAGGAGTCAGTTTAGGATTAAATCCCGCTTCTTTGATCCAATCCATTACCCAGATGTGATCGTCGATATGAGACCCTTCCATCGTTTGATAATTGGGAGTTCTCCCCTGGTCTAAAATCAACATCGCTAAACAGGTAGAGATAGAAGAGTGGACGGATTGCTGAAGGATCACGTGCTTGCCTTGCTCGGTCACGGCGATGGCATCTAGTTTTTTTTGAAGAGACCCCAATACTTCTGTCCACACATTGGTCATTTCCCCTTGCAATCCTCTTTGAAAGGGAACCTGATCGAAATGCTTAAATATCTCAATTTCATGGACAGTAGGCAGCTTGACAAAAGGAGAATGATGTAAAAACCTCATGGGATGCACGTTCAGAATGTCTTCATTTCTGATAAACACTGTGCTTTTAGATTTTTGTATCGCGCATTGGCTATCCATTGTTCCATAATTGCAGAAGCGCCTTTCTGGAATGATAAAATGAGGACCCGCTGGCAGCTCATTTTGCGCTAACAGATCTCGATACTTTTGCGATCCTAGGATAAAACGCGTACTTTCAGGTTGTGTGGAGTAGAGAGGCGCGACCTCGGGTGCAGACTGGATTGTGCTTTGTAGGAAGGGCTGTTTGGTAACAAGCCGAGCAGGAGCGCTTCTGTTCATCTCGATGATTTTTTCTGTCTGAAATCTATTTGGATCGATGCTAGATGCCATATAAACCCTCCTTAATTCAAGGTTTTTACTTTCCAGATAAGCTTATAGGGAAGAAAAATATCCGAAGGCAACATTTTGAGGAAAGCGGATTTTGAAGAAAATAATGCAAGCTGTTAATTTCTAAAGCATTACGCCATGTTTATTTAACAAGAAATTATTTTATTCCATGCACTGAGTAAAAAGTCTCAGAGACTGTCTCCCATTTCGGTATAAGCGATATCCAGGTGATTTCTTATCGCTTCTATCGCCTGTTTGCGAAATGCACCCACTAGCATTTTTTTACGCTGGAAATTGAATGGATCACCGAAATCGGGGTCGTCGAATATTTCCCCACCGAATTCTCGTACCCCATCATATCTAGGGATGACATGCCAATGAAAATGAGGGTTTGGCTTTCCATTTTTAAAGGAGGGATCTGGTTTCTGCGCGTTGAATGCCATGTTCATTAAGTACGCCACGTTAAAATGGGTAACCTGAAATGTTTTCTGAAGAGCCGGGAGGAGCCGTTTGAGAATTTCCCTATACTCCCAAGCCTCTTCCTCATTCATTTCCTCGTATGTGCCGAAGTGACGCTGTGCAGTAATCACTGTGCGGCCCAGATAGCTTTGATTGGGGACATACACGATTTTCCAATGCTTTGTAAACGCAATGGTTCCCGCATCATCTTCACTCAACGTGCAAGGCATGCATGCGCTATTATAAGTAGATTCAGCGGGCAATTCCTTGTAGGAATAGAACTGAAACGTAGATAGTGGATCGGAAGTCTGGGCCATCAATGTAGATGCGAGAAAACAAAGTAAAAGAAAAAAATGCATTTAGCTCTCCTCTTCGGAGAAGAATTGTTGGAGGCAGGTGCGCAGCCTCATGTGGCGCTGCAGGGCGAGACGGCACAGGGCCAGCCGCGGGATGATCCGTTCGAGGGAAGGCAGAGGCTGCAACCGGCACGCTTCCAATGCGGGGATGGCGGCAGAGTAATGCAAATAGCCCAACTCGCCGCCTGCAGCAAGCAGGAGCCTATCTCGATACCAGTAGAGAATCCCCTCCAAGAGCGCATCGTTCCACTGGGCAATCGCCTCTTCTTCTTGGGGTTGGAGCGCTTCCAAGGCATCGAGGGCTTTTAGCCGCTCTGGGTAGACCCATTTCCGAGAGAGCAACTCGATTAACGCTTCCGACGCAGGAAAGGTTTTCTGATGGGCGGAGGGAAAAATCATTTTGCGGCACCGGGAAAGAATGGTGGGCAGCAAAGCCTCGGGGTCGCTGGATAGCAAGAGGATGCAAGTATCCGCGGGGGGCTCTTCACAGGTTTTGAGAAGGGCGTTGCTGCTGGTAGGGAGCATCCGCTCCGCTTGATCGATAATGAACACCTTGACCGGGGCTTGAAAAGGAGGGAAAGCCACCTCCTCAATGAATTGGCGGATGCTATCGATGCTATGCATGCCGCTTTTGCCCTCGGGAAGATAGAGGTGGAGATCGGGATGGGTCTCTAGCTCGGTTCCAATTAAGCCGGCGGCAAACCGTTTTGCCTCTTCTAAAAGGTTGGATCCGACAAAAAGCAGGGTATTGGGTACTTTAGAGACTGTCTTAGAGTCTTGCATCGATGAGGGCCATGGCTTGGGTTAGCACTGCGTCGGGAGAAAGGGAAGCATCCAGCAGGTGGAAACGGGCGGGTTCCTTTTTAGCGATCTGATGATAAGCGGCCCTAATCTCTTGATGAAAGAGGAGATCTTCCGATTCGATCCGATCTTTTGCCGTTTGGACTCGAGAGAGGCCCAGCTTAGGATCGATATCGAGATAGAGTGTGAGCTGGGGATGGACATGGTGGCAAGCGAAATCGCACAGCTCTTCCACCAAGGGGATCCCAAAGCCGCGCGCTTTCCCCTGATAAGCGACTGTCGAATCGTTAAACCGGTCGCAAAGCACGATGGCCTTGTTTTTTAAAGCGGGAACGATCACCTCTTCCACATGCTGGGCGCGATCGGCTAAAAAAAGGAGGAGTTCGGAGCGCGCGGCGAGATGCATCTCTTTGCTATGCAATAAAAGGGCGCGGATCGCCTGGCCGAGCTGAGTTCCGCCGGGCGCCCGCGTCTTCAACACAGAAAGGCCGCGCGCCTGCAAGGCGGCGTAGACCTTCTCGATGAGGGTAGTCTTGCCCGCCCCGTCTCCTCCTTCGAATGAGATAAAGAATCCGTTGCTATTCACTTTCGATGTGTTCGAGTTTTTGGACGGCGACAAGGATATCCCCTTCGTGCAAATTAACGAGGCGCACCCCTTGGGTCGAGCGGCCCATCACGCGCACATCATTCATGGAAATGCGCAAGGTTTGCCCCGCATTGGACATCATGACCACGCCGTCTTTATCTGTCACGGAAAGAGCTCCGACAACGGAGCCGTTGCGCTCGCTGGTGATGATCGAGCGGACGCCGACGCCTCCTCGGTTGGTCTGACGGAAATCCTCAACTTTAGAGCGCTTCCCATAGCCATTTTCGCAGACAACCAGCAAGCTCTCATCCCCTTTCACCACTTCACAGGAGACCACAGCATCCTGCTCGCCGCGCAAACTCGCTCCGCGCACCCCTCTGGCAACTCTGCCGACCGGGCGCACTTGAGCCTGATCGAAGCGCACAGCCATCCCGTTCTTCGTAAAGAGCATGATCTGCGATCCTTCTTTTGTCAGACGCGCTGCAATCACTTCATCCCCTTCATCGATATTGATCGCATAGACCCCTTTGCGGCGGGGGGAGCTGAAGGCGGTAAGTTCGGTCTTTTTCACGACGCCGCGCTTGGTAGCGAGCAAAATTCCGGCGGGTTCTTCAAAGTTTTTCACGCGGAGGATGGCCGCAATTTTTTCATCGCTCTTGATATCTTCAAGGAGGTTGATGAGCGGCTTGCCTTTTGAGCGTCTTCCGGTTTCGGGAATTTGCCAAACCTTTAGCCAGTAGCATCTGCCGTGGCTTGTAAAGATCAACAGGTAATCATGCGTCGAAGCGACATAGATATCTTTTAAGGTGTCTGTTTCCTTTTTCATGTCCATGCCGATCACTCCCTGGCCCCCTCTGCGCTGTTCGCGGAAAGTATCGACCGGCATGCGCTTGATATAGTCATCTTCGGAAATCGTGATGATCACCGGCTCATCGGCGATCAGATCTTCCATGTTGAACTCGCCTTCTGCCGCAATGATCTTCGTCTTCCGATCGGAGGCGTGGTGTTTTTTGAGCTCTATAAGCTCTTCTTTGATGATCCCACGCACGAGGGCATCGCTGGCGAGCACAGCCCGCAGATGGGCAATTTTGGTTAAAAGCTCTTGATACTCGCTTTCGATCTTTTCCCTTTCGAGGCCGGTTAACTGATAGAGGCGCAGGTCGAGCACGGCATTCGCCTGCCGCTCGCTCAGCTCGTAGGTGGCGATCAGCTCCCCTTTGGCGGCATCGCGATTAGCACTGGCTCGAATGAGGCGCACCACTGCATCGAGATGATCGAGCGCTTTGAGATAACCTTCGAGGATATGGGCTCTGGCTTCCGCTTTGGCAAGCTCAAAACGGGTGCGGCGGCGGATCACCTCGATCCGGTGTTCGATCCAGGCGGCGATCATCTGCTTGACGTTCATGGTGCGCGGCAAACCCTTATCCAGAGCAAGCATGTTGCAGCCGAACGTCACCTGCAGATCGGTAAATTTATAGAGCTGATTGATCGTGACGTCGGGAATTTCACCCCGTTTCAGTTCAAGAACGATCCGCATCCCGTCTTTATCCGACTCATCGCGCATATCGGAAATGCCGGGGATCGTTTTCGCATTGACCAGTTCGGCGATTTTTTGAATCAGCACTGATTTGTTAACATTGTAGGGAATCTCATCGATCACCAACCGCTGCCGGTCAGCCGCTTCCTGGTCTTCTACGCGAATCACACCGCGGAGTAAGATTTTGCCTCTGCCTGTATGAAACGCTTCTTTAACGCCGCGGTAGCCGCAAATCACGCCGCCTGTCGGGAAATCGGGAGCGGGCATCACTTCCATGATCTCGTCCATCGCTGGTGAGAGGATTGTCGACCATCAGAAGGGTCGCCGCGATCAGTTCGCCCAAATTATGCGGCGGAATATTGGTCGCCATCCCGACGGCGATCCCCGAAGAGCCGTTGCAGAGTAGATTGGGAAATTTAGCTGGGAAAACGGTCGGCTCTGTTTTGGTCTCGTCATAGTTGGGGATCAGATCGACCGTGTCTTTTTCGAGATCTTCCATCAGAGCGATCGAGGAGTGGGTCAGGCGCGCTTCTGTATAACGCATCGCAGCCGGATGGTCTCCGTCGATCGATCCGAAGTTCCCTTGTCCATCGACGAGGGTGTAGCGCATCGCCCAGTCTTGCGCCATGCGCACAAGGGTCGGATAGATCACCGTCTCTCCGTGAGGATGGTAGTCGCCGGAGGTGTCGCCGCAAATCTTCGCGCATTTTCGGTGTTTGGCGCCGGGAGTGAGGTTCAGTTGGCGCATCGCGTACAAGAATCCGCCGCTGCGAAGGCTTTAGCCCGTCGCGCACATCGGGAAGGGCGCGCGAAATGATCACGGACATCGAATAGCGCAGGTAGCTTTCTTTCACCTCTTCTTCGACATTGCGAGGAAGAATGATTTCATCTTTCGTATAGGACATATTCGATTAGCTCCTTAGATATCCAAATTCTTAACAGACAGCGCATGCTTTTCAATGAAAGCGCGGCGGGGAGGCACATCCTCGCCCATCAGCATCGTGAACATGTGATCGGCGGCAATGGCATCGGGCAGGGTCACGCGAAGCAAGGTGCGCTTGGCGGGATCCATCGTCGTTTCCCATAGCTGATCGGCATTCATCTCTCCAAGACCCTTGTACCGCTGGATCTCGATCCCTTTCCGCCCGTTGGCGCGCAAGTAATCGATCCCCTCCTTCAAGGTATAAATAGGCGTATCGCGCCCCTCTTCATCGAGAATGTCAAACAGCTTGCCATCGACAGAAACATACTGGCCTAAAGCAAAACCGAATTCCGCCAATTGATTTTTCAGCCTGGATAAAAGATCGGGTTCGCAAAGCTCGATAAAAGGCAAGCTTCTGGGCCTAAAGAGGCGCATCTCTTCCGTTTGTTCTTCTATCGGGATGGAGGCGAGCGTGTTCGCATGCTGCTGCCGCTCTTCATTCTCCTTTTTAATCTCGACAAAATCCTCTTCCGAATAGACAAACTTGAGCTCGTCTTCCAATTTGATCTGGAAACGGGGCAAGCGGCCGGCCGCATCTTTCGCCGCTAAAAATTCGCGGAACGGCACTCCCTTGCGCTCAATAGAAGAGATCAGGCTCTCCACTTCCCGAATCGCCAAAAGGAGGAGTTCCACCTTCTCCTTCTCCATCGGCTCGCTCTGTCCGGCCAGGCGCAAAGAGACATCGCTTATGCCGAGCTTTAAGAGGTATTCATCCATCTCTTTTTCACTGTGGATGTAGCGGCTGATCTTTTTTCTGGAAACGCGATAGAGCGGCGGCTGAGCGATGTAGATAAAATTATTTTCGACAAGCGCCGGCATATGGCGATAGAAGAACGTGAGGAGCAGCGTGCGGATATGCGAGCCGTCGACGTCGGCATCGGTCATGATGATGATTTTGTGATAGCGGAGCTTTTCCAAATTGAAATTATCGGCGCCAATGCCGCACCCGAAGGCGGCGACCATCGCTCCGACTTCTTGGTTCTGCAAAATCTTTTCGAGCCGCGCTTTTTCGACGTTCAAAATTTTACCGCGGATCGGCAAGATCGCTTGGAATCTGCGGTCTCTTCCCGATTTCGCAGATCCTCCCGCAGAATCTCCTTCGACGATGTAGATCTCGCAAAGGGCGGGATCTTTTTCTTGGCAATCGGTCAGTTTGCCGGGCAGGCGCGCGCTATCCAGGGCCGTCTTGCGCAGAGTGAGCTCGCGCGCTTTACGGGCCGCTTCGCGCGCTTGGGCCGCTAAAATCGCCTTTTCGACAATGGTTTTGGCAATCTGGGGGTTTTCATCTAAGAAGATAGCGAGCTCTTCCCCGACAATTTGCTGCACCATCGAGCCGACATCGTTATTGCCCAGGCGCTGTTTCGTCTGCCCCTCAAACTGCGGATTGGGCACTTTTAAGGAGATGACGGCTGTTAGCCCCTCGCGCATGTCGTCGCCCGCCACGGAAATCTTGTCGCTTTTGAGAAATTGGTGGGTTTTAATGTATTGGTTGAGCACGCGCGTCAGAGCCGTCGAAAAACCGGAGACGTGGGTGCCCCCCTGTCTCGTTGCGATATTGTTGACGTAGGAGTAGAGATTTTCCGTATACGTGTCGTTCCATTGCATCGCCACTTCAAATTCGACAGGTCCATCGTGCGCCTCTTTGACGCCGCGGATGTAGATCGGCTTAGGAAACAGCGGCATCTTATTTTCATTCAAATAGGCGACAAAAGAGACCAAGCCCCCTTCATAGCAAAAACTCACATCGGCATGCTCCGTATCGCGCTCATCGCGGAAATGGATCCGAATGCCCCGATTTAAAAAGGCGAGTTCCCGCAGCCTCTTCAATAACATATCGTAATCAAAACTCGTGACCGTGAAAATCGTGTCATCGGGCCAGAATGTGACCGTTGTCCCATGGTTTGCCGTCTCGCCGATCATCTTTAAGGAGTGGACCGGCTTGCCTCTGCTGAATTCCATCTCATACATCTTGCCGTTTTGAGAGACCTCGACGCGCATCTTTTTCGAAAGGGCATTCACGCAGGAGACGCCCACGCCATGCAGCCCGCCGGACACCTTATACGTGCTCTTGTCAAACTTGCCCCCCGCGTGAAGGATGGTCATCACCACTTCCAACGCAGAGACATCCCGTCCCTGCTTGATCGATTCTTTTTCGTGTTTTCCGACAGGGATGCCGCGCCCGTTATCCTCCACCGTCACAGAAAGATCTTTATGCAAGAGGATGGTGATCTCATTGCAGTGACCTGCCATCGCCTCGTCGATGCTATTATCGACGACTTCGTAAACAAGTTGATGCAGTCCATTCGTATGCGTATCGCCAATATACATACCCGGACGTTCGCGCACAGCCTGGAGACCTTCCAGAACAGTGATCGAACTGGCATCATATTCTTTATCTTTCGTCATTGTCGTCATACCTTGTGATCTCTTTTAACCCATTCGGAAAATAATGTTGCGAATCGTAACCGACGGAAATTTTTCTCGAAGACTGCGCAAAAGCCGCGGCCGTTCATGCTGAGAGAGCAAACTATACAAGCTCGAATTCTTCACCTTTATAAACAGCAGCCCCTCTTCAAAGGAGGCGGCGTGCGTCATGGGAGCGAGCTTCTCGCCGATGATTTCGGGCCAAGCAGCTAAAACCAAATCGGGGCGATCTCGAAAAGCCGCGCTCAGCTCTTTCATGACAGCAGGCAACACGTCGGCCAGGAGCCGACCCGTCGTTTCCGTCCCCGTATAACCCCTCGGCAGCCTGCGTTTCATCGTGAAGTCACCTCTGAGGCAGCTCGCAAAATCGGCTCAAAAGAACCTGAAAATCGACAGAACCTGAGTTTTGCGAACTGCCTCCTATTCCGAAACTATAGTTGAGGCGCTTCAAAAGTGCAAGATTGTTCATAAAAATAAGCGCTGAGAGCGCACACAAGCGCCAGCGTCGATAAAGTCAGGGAGATCCACGCGCTCACATAGAATAGGGAAAACAGCGCCGCTATTCCCAAAATCGCCATCGCCACCATGAGGGTGCGGCTCATTAAACGGATCAAGGAGAGGGAGATTTTCCTACCTTCTAGGGTCCGCTCCTCCTCGCTCAAATGAAGCTGTCCGATCTTACTGTTGTAAATCGCATTTAATTCCTTGCCGATCCCATGTCCTCCCGAAACCAGCGATCCGATAGATCCAATGCCGCCCAATGCTTGAGAGGCGGGATGGGGAAGAGAGATCAACTCCATCTGACGCAGAGGGGTGAGCATTCTGTTGGCATTGGAAATCAGACCGGTTCCGTCCATGACCACCTGCGCAGCCACATCCACCGCCCCTGCAACCGTGCGCACCTTGGGAATCTTTCGTATGCTGCGCTCTAACCCCGCCACTCTTTTCTTGATATTCTCCGGCGCCAGGATCAATCCAAACATCTGGTTGACTTCTTTGGTGGCATCATGAACCTGGTAGATGGGATCGGGCAAGTCGGGCTCCACCTGCTTCATCCATTTAAACGCCAGATCCAGCGGCCTGAGGACCAGTCTTTGCATTCCGGCCGGGGTATACAGACTTTCCACCGTTCGCTCAAGAACGGTTTTACTAGAAACAGACACAGCATTCTCCGTCTAATAAAATAATGGCAGAATCATAGCATAAATGGAATTATCAGATTGAATGAAAACAAAGAAAAACAATCGATAATAAAAAATAAAACAGCAAGTATCTGAGTTTCAAAAAAGCAAAACTTCATCAGCGCAGAGAAAGAGCAGAGGCGCTAAGGCGCAGAGTCGTCCTTTTTGCGGTACGCACATCGGAAGAGATAGGATTGTTTTTAAAGAGAGCAGGAGGCTCTTTTTAAAAACAATCCTATCTCTTCCGATGATGAGCTTCGCTCAAAAAAGGACGATAAGACTTTTCCCCTATTTTCTATGGACTTTTTCCTCTCTCTGCGTCTCTGCGCCTGTGCTCTTTCTCTGCGCTGATGAAATTCTGATCTCTTCAGCTGTCAAATAGGTTCATTTAGATAAAAATAGAACTAAGGCCGATCGCAATTAAAAAATAAATAGACATGGAAAGGAAATCGTTGAAGGCGGTGATGATCGGGCCTGCGGCGATCGCGGGATCGACGCCGATCCGCATGAAGAAAAGAGGTGAAAAGACTCCCAACAGGGTGCCCGCAAGACAAGCCCCCAGCAATCCGGCGCCGACGATCACCCCGACCGCCGAAGGGGCTAAGGCGATCCCCCTGTCGACCCCTAAAAAATCAAGAGCATAGACGAGAAAACCGCAGAGAATGCCGAACACGCATCCCGTGGAGATCCCAATCAACAATTCTTTTTTGACCGCTTTGCGTTTGTTTCCCAACGATAGTAGACCCAAAGCCATGCTGCGGACCAAGATGGTGCTGCATTGAATGCCGATATTGCCCGACATGCCGGTGATGAGAGGGACAAAAAAGAGGGCGAAGGTCAAAATCCCCTTTTCATAAGTCTGGAAGGAGGAGATCACCCCCACATTGATTAGCCCCGCGCAGAGCGTCACCGCCAGCCAAGGCGCCCTAGAGAAGAAACGTTTCGGGAGCGATTCGTGCTCGCTCACTTTTTCAGCTGTACCGGCCATATTGGCGATCGTTTCGTCGGTAATGTCTTCAACCGCTTCGAGCACGTCCTCATAAGTGATCACGCCGATTAAATGATCCTCGCCATCGACGACGGGAAGAGCGGAGATTTTATACCTCTCGACAATGTCGACAACCTCTTCGCGCGTCGTTTCTGCGGCGACTTTATGCAAAATGGGGCGCATCACCTGCCGCAACGGGAGCTGATGGGAGTTGACGATCAGATTGCGCGCGGGAACATAGCCTTGCAGCTCTCCCTCTTGATCGAGGACAAAAATGCGGCGGGTGAGATCGATGCCCGGATTATCGCGGATGTAGGCGGCAGCCTCGCCGATAGTCACATCCATGGCAAAGGCAAAAAACTCGTTCGTCATCAGGCGCCCTGCCGTATTGCGCTGGTGCTTTTTAATCTCCTTGATCCGGTTGGCCTTTTTGACGTCCATCATATCCATGATCCGTCGAAAACGCCTTTCGGAGACATCTTCGAGCACCGCAACCGCCTCATCGGGAGGCATGTTCTCGACAAGTTTTTTCGCTTCCAGATCGCTGATATGATGGAAAACGGCCAGCCGCGTGCTGCTATCGGTATTGATCATGAACTCGATTTTGGCATCTAAATCGGATAAATTTTCATAGAGGACGGGACGCGCGGAAGGAGGGAGGCGCGAGGCGGCGTATGCCAAGTCGATCGGCGAATGCTCGCAGGCAATCTTTGCGATATCGTGCAGCATGACCGTCGAGGTCTGCTGATGGAACGCGCGGCCTAGCTTTTCGGTGAGAATGTCATCGAGCTGGGAGGTCTTGGCTTGCGCCTCTTCTTCTGGATGATTTTCAACCATATTTATAGCCCTCCCACAAAAAGTTTAAAATTCAGAATCGTTTTTGTCATGGTTTTTTAATTCTGAACCCGTTAGGATGACCCACAAAAAAGAAGTTTTTTATGTTCAAACCAGAAAAAATACGCAACATCGCCATCATCGCCCATATCGACCATGGGAAAACGACTCTGCTCGACAGCCTCCTCAAACAATCCAATATTTTCCGCGATAATGAAAAGATCCCCGAGCGGGTGATGGACAGCTACGACCAGGAAAAAGAGCGAGGGATCACCATCTTCGCCAAACACACGAGCATCTTCTTCGAAGATTTTAAAATTAACATTATCGACACCCCCGGCCACTCCGACTTTTCCGGAGAGGTGGAAAGGGTACTCGGCCTGGTCAACTCGGTCTTGCTCCTCGTCGATGCCCAAGAGGGACCGATGCCGCAAACGCGTTTCGTTTTGTCTCAAGCCTTAAAAATGGGCTTAAGACCCATCGTCATCCTGAATAAAATCGACCGCCCCCACGCCGACCCCGACCGCGCCCTCAACCTCACCTTCGATCTCTTTGTGGAACTCGGCGCCACCGACGAACAGCTTGATTTTCCCGTCTCTTATGCTTCGGGGCTCTCCGGCTTTGCCGTCGCCGACCTCCACGATCCCCGCGTCGACATGCGCCCCCTCTTCGAATTGATCATTAAAGCGGTGCCAGCGCCTCCCGGCAACCTAGATCTCCCCTTTCTCATGCAAGCGACCACCCTCTCTTACGACGATTTTATCGGCCGCCAAGCTTGCGGAAGGATTTTAGAGGGGCAAATTAAAAAGGGGCAAACCGTTGCCAAGATCGATAAAAATGGGCACCCCACCCAGCACCGGATCGTGCGCGTCGAAGGCTATTTCGGCCTCAAAAAAATCGAAATGGAAGAAGCCGGCGTCGGCGACATCGTCAGCTTATCGGGCATCCCCGAGGTGACCATCGGCGATACCCTCTGCGCCCCTGAACACATCGTCCAGCTGCCCCCGATCACCTTAGCCGAACCCACCCTATCGATCGAAATCATGGTCAACAACGGCCCCTTCGTCGGCAAAGACGGCAAACACGTCACCATGAACAAAATCCGCGACCGCCTCCATCAAGAGCGGAGGGCCAACATCTCGCTGAAAATTGAAGAAGTTGCCTCGCGCGATGACGCGATCCGCGTCTGCGGGCGCGGAGAGCTCCACTTGGCCGTCCTCATCGAAGCCATGCGGAGAGAAGAGTACGAATGCACCCTCTCCAAGCCCCAGGTGATCCTCAAAAAGGTAAATGGCGTCGAAGAAGAGCCGATGGAAATCGCGCACATCGAAGTCCCCCAGGAATTTTCAGGAGCGGTGATTGAAGAACTCTCCCGCCGCAAGGGGGAGATGCGCGCTTTAAACACCAACGAACACAACATCACCTCTCTCGAGTTCCTCATTCCCACCCGCGGTCTGATGGGCTACCGCAACGAGTTCATGACCGTCACCCGCGGCCTCGGAATCCTCACTTCTCTTTTCGAAAGCTACGCCCCTTGGAAAGGGGAGATCCCCGGCCGCAAAAAAGGCGCCCTCATCTCCATCTGCGCCGGCAAAGTGACCGGTTACGCCTGCTTTGGCATCCAAGAGCGGGGCACCCTGTTCGTTTCCCCCGGAGATGAAGTCTACGAAGGGATGATCGTCGGCGAACACAACCGAGATAACGATCTGATCGTCAACGTCACTAAGGGGAAGCAGCTCACCAACGTCCGCGCCTCCGGCAGCGATGAAAACATCATCCTCACCCCCGCGCGCACCTTCACCTTGGAGCAAGCGATCGACTTCATCCAAGATGACGAGCTCGTCGAAGTCACTCCGCGCCTCGTTCGCCTGCGCAAGCGCTTCCTGAACGAAAACGAGCGCAAGCGCAAAGGTTAAGTTTCCTGTGCTTGTCTCTTTTTAATGACAACGGTGGAAGCGATCTTGTCGTGAAGCCCTTGTTTTTTCTTCGTGAAGAGAATCAGAAGAACCCCTATCCAAAAAGTTACCCCGTTTAGCAATTTTCCCAAAAAGCGGAGCGAGGCCCTGCCGAAACCGATCCGCCTCCCCTCCTCATCTGCAACTTGAATCCCCAATGCCATTTTCCCAAACGTTCCCTGAAACTTCGAACTCTCCATCCCGGCAAAATAAAGCCACGACACAGGGATGCCGTTCAAAAAAATGGCAACCGCAAGGAGCACGACCACAGCTTGGGGAATCCAAGAACGGAGGGAAAATACCAGAAGCAGCGCCAATGCAGTGATGAAGAGCACGATGCACATATCCAAGACATAGGCACAGAATCTTCTTCCCAATCCCACATACCGATCTCTCGCCCTATCCATCTTTTCCTCCTTTATTAAGGTAGCTTTCTTTGAAGCTCAGAGCCGGAAAATCCAAGTTCTCTATTATATAATCCTTTAATGTATAATGCAAATCTCCATCCACTTGGAGTAAGGGCCTCACAAGATCTCCCTCATATTGCTACTTAAAGCAATGAACATGATAGGTAGGATAAGCATGATGTGCATGATAAAAAAATGGCCGCAAAGCGGCGTGCCGATTCTGCAACCTCTTCTTTTTCCATCCTGTGTATCATGCTTATCCCGTCTATCATGTTCATTGCTCTATACAATAAACTTGAAATCGCTGGTTTATGCCAAGTTGACAGCATTGCAAATTCGCTCAAAAATATAGCATTTGAATAGATATCGACATCTTGCTAAAATATCCATAATTTTAAAACAAAACATGAGGTTTTTATGTCTATATCAGCAACACAAGGGTCTAATTCAGTTATAAATACTATTGAAAATCAAATACAATATATAGAAAATAACATTGGAAAAATCAAAAATAAACAAGAACTATCCAAACAAATAGAAAACACACAAGAAAAATTGGATGACGTTTTGTTTTACGAAAAACAAATTGATATTAATGAAATCACCAAATGCCAACAAAGATTAGATCGTATTAAAAACATTTTTGAACACGGAGCTGCCGCCCCCGCTTCTCAACCCCCATCCGCACCGGTTCCCGCACCCCATTCTCAATCATTCCCGCAAAGATCTTTTAATCACGTCGCGCCTAGCCCATTGCCTACAACTCCCTCTCCACAACAACCGGCTCCAAGTCCGCAACCATCCACAATGAACCAAGGCTTCAGATCTACCCTGCCCCAGCAACCACAAGCCGCTCCCATTAGCGTAGATGTGTCCCAATTGTTGTCTAGACTTTGCATCCAACCGCAGCCTCCTGCACAGCAGCCCACGGCCACCCCCACAACGCCTCCCGTTTTTTCCGCTTTTACTCCCCCTGTCCAAAGCAATGTGCAGCCGCAACGGGCATCCACACCCTCTCCTCAAGAAGTTCTTACGCAAAATCAGAGTTTTCTCGAGCTTTTAAAACAAAAAGATCCTATTAGCTATTACTGGGTATGGCTCCATCACTTCCCCGTCGAACGTTACAACGCGGTCACGAAAACAGGTTCCTATTTCATGACAAAAGAAGAGCAGAGGAAATTCGAAACGGGATATAATGCGCTCTTTCAAGATAAACTTCAGGGCAAATTCAATTTTGCAACGAGCTTTCAACCGTTATTGATTAAAATGTTGGATCAAGCGAAAAACTCTCTTAGCAGCGATAGCCTCATGAAAAATCCAGTTTTTCTCGAGCTCTTCAAACTATACGATTCCCCATCTTGTGAGATGGCGATTCAAACCTTTCAGACAATGGCGTCCCTTTCTTCACGTGCGGCTAGCCTCCAACCGCAGCCTCCTGCACAGCAGCCCACGGCCACCCCCACAACGCCTCCCGTTTTTTCCGCTTTTACTCCCCCTGTCCAAAGCAATGTGCAGCCGCAACGGGCATCCACACCCTCTCCTCAAGAAGTTCTTACCCAAAATCAGAGTTTTCTCGAGGTTTTTAAACAAAAAGATCCTATTAGCTATTACTGGGTATGGCTCCATCATTTCACCGTTGACTGTTACAACGGGGCCACGAAAACAGGTTCCTATTTCATGACAAAAGAACAGCAGAGAAAATTCGAAACGGAATATAATGGACTCTATAAACTTCAGGATAAATTCAGTCTTGTAACCAACATTCAACCGTTATTGAGTATAATGTTCGATCAAGCGAAAAATCCTTCGCCCGACGGTAATAACCTCATACAAAATCCAGTTTTTCTCGAGCTCCTTAAGCTATATGACCCCTCATCCTATGAGATGACGGTCCGAAACTTCCAGCCGCCCGCCCGCTCTTCGATGCCGCCCCAAAGAACCTTTCAGGCAACGGCGTCTCTTCCTTCCTATCCGGCTAGCCTTCAACAGCAGCTCCCTGTACAGCGGCCCACGACCACCCCCACAACGACTCAAGTTTCTACTGCCTTTGCTCCTCCTGTCCAAAGCAGTTTGCAGCCGCAGCGAGCACCCACCCTCTCTCCTCAAGAAGTTCTTAAAAAAAATCTAGACTTTCTTACGATTTTAGAACTCATGGATCGGACCAGCTACTATTGCACCTGGTTCACGCATTACTCCGTCGAACAGTTTACAGCGATCACTCAAACGGGGACTTTGCTGATGACAGAATCCGAAAAAAAACAGTTTCAAACACTGTGCGATGCAAGATTCCAAGCTAGCTTGTCGGGAAAATTTAATTTCCGGGAGCAGTTTAAAAAATATTTCGCAGAACTACAGGAACAAGAAAGGGAAGCTCTTTCTCCTGTTAAACGAACTCCCAATGAGATTGCTCTGAAACATGGGATCCTGACAAAAAATCCCATATTTCTCAAACTCCTTGAGATATACGATGTCTTTGCCTACTCGCAGGTCATCTACAAAACTAAATTCCCTACTCTTTAAAGACGCAATTTAGAGCGGATCTATCTCGGCATGGCTCCATTGAGCCATGCCAAAAGTAGAGGGATCTCTCGATGAGTTATTCTTTCCCCCTTCTCCTCAGCCTCTTTTTTTTCCATCCTGTGTATCATGCTTATCCCGTCTATCATGTTCATTGCTCTATACAATAAACTTGAAATCGCTGGGTTATGCTTAAAATTCGCTCAAAAATATAGTATTTGAATAGATATCGATATCCTGTTAAAATTTTCATAAATTTGAAAAAAACATGAGGTTTTTATGTCTATATCAGCGACACAAGGGTCTAATTCAGTTATAAATACCATTGAAAATCAAATACAATATATAGAAAATAACATTGGAAAAACTGAAAATAAACAAGAACTATCCAAACAAATAGAAAACGCACAAGAAAAATTGGATAACGCTTTATTTTATGAAAAACAAATTGATATTAATGAAATCTCCCTATGCCAACAAAGATTAGATCGCATTAAAAACATTTTTGAACACGGAGCCGCCTCCCCCGCTTCTCAACCCCCATCCGCACCGGTTCCCGCACCCCAGTCTCAATCATTCCCGCAAAGATCTTTTAATCACGTCGCGCCTAGCTCATTGCCTACAACTCCCTCTCCACAACAACCGGCTCCAAGTCCGCAACCATCCACAACGAACCAAGGCTTCAGATCTACCCTGCCCCAGCAACCACAAGCCACCCCCGTTAGCGTAGATGTGTCCCACGTAGATGTGCCCCAATTGGTGTCTAGACGTTACATCCACCACCAGCCTCCTGCAAAGCAGCCCACGGCCACCCCCACAGCGACTCCCGTTTTTTCCGTCCTTACTTCTCCTGTCCAGACCAATGTGCAGCCACAGCGAACATCCACACTCTCCCCTCAAGAAGTTCTTACCCAAAATCAGAGTTTTCTCGAGGCCTTTAAACAAAAAGATCCTATTAGCTATTACTGGGTATGGTTCAATCATTTCCCCGTTGACTGTTACAACGGGGCCACGAAAACAGGTTCCCATTTCATGACAAAAGAAGAGCAGGGGGAATTCGAAACGGAATACAATGCGCTCTCTCAAGATAAACTTCGGGGCAAATTCAATTTTGCAACGAGCTTTCAACCGTTATTGATGAAAATGTTGGATCAACCGAGAAACTCTGCTAGCAGCGATAGCCTCATGAACAATCCAGTTTTTCTCGAGCTCTTCAATCTATACAACTCATCCTTATCCTATGAGATGTCGATCCAAAATCTTCCCTCGCCACCACCCCGCTCTGTGATGTCATCCCAAAGAACCTTTCAGCCAACGGCATCTCTTCCTCCCTATCCGACTAGACTTCCACCGCAGCCCCCTGTGCAGCTGCCCACCACGACCACCACCACAACGACTCAAGTTGCCCTTGCTCCTCCTGTCCAAAGCAGTTTGCAGCCGCAGCGAACATCCACCCTCTCTCCTCAAGAAGTTCTTAAAAAAAATCTAGACTTTCTCACGTTTTTTGAACTCAAGGATAAGACCAGCTACTATTGCACCTGGTTCACGCATTACTCCGTCGAACAGTTTACAGCGATCACTCAAACGGGGACTTTGCTGATGGCAAAATTCGAGAAAGAAAGATTTCAAGACTATTTCTATCCGAGATCCGAAGCTAGCTTGTCGGGAAAATTTAATTTTCAGGAGCAGTTTAAAAAATATTTCGTAGAACTACAGGAACAAGAAAAGGAAGCTTTTTCTACTGTTAAACGACCTCCCAATGAGATTACTCAGAAACATGGGATTCTGACAAAAAATCCCATATTTCTCAAACTCCTTGAGATATACGATAACTTTGCCTACGCCCAGGTCATCTATGGCCGAAAAACAGGATATCCCATTTTTTAAAGACGCAATTTAGAGCGGATCTATCTGGGCATGGCTCAATGGAGCCATGCCAAAAGTAGAGGGATATCTCGATGAGTTATTCTTTCCCCTTCTGCCTCAGCCTCGTCGGACTTGGGATCATCCTGACACGATGAATATGAAATCGTTGGTTTATGCTAAGAGACCGTCGTTGAAAATTCGCTCAAAATAATATAGCATTTGAATAGATATCGACATCTTGTTACAATATTCATAATTTTGAAAAAATATGAGGTTTTATGTCTATATCAGCAACACAAGGATCTAATTCAGTTATAAACACCATTCAAAATCAAATACAATATATAGAAAATAGAATTGAAAAAATTGAAAACAAACAAGAACTATCCAACCAAATAGAAGATGCACAAGGAAAATTGGATAACCTTTTATTTTACGGAAAAGAAATTGATATTATTGAAATCAGCATATGCCAACAAAGATTAGATCATATTAAAAACATTTTTAAACGCGGAGCCACCGCCACCGCTTCTCAATCATTGCCGCAAAGATCTTTTAATCACGTCGCGCTTAGTTCATTGCCTACAACTCTCTCTCAACAACAACTGTCCCCAAGTCCGCAACCATCTTCAATAAACCAAGACTTTTTTTCTCAATCCTTATCCAGAACTACTGCGCCACAGCAACCGCAGCAGCCCACAGCCACCACAACGACGCCACCCGTTTCCTCTGTCCTCACTCCCCCTGTCCAAAGCACCGTGCAGCTGCAACAGGCATCCACCCTTTCTCCTCAAGAAATTCTTAAAAGAAATCAAGAATTTCTCACGGATTTAGAACTCTGGGATCGAACCAGCTACTATTGCACATGGTTCCAGTGTTACTCCTCCGTCGAACAGTTTAAAGCGATCACTGAAACGGGGACTTTGCTGATGACAGAATCCGAAAAACAACAATTTCAAACACAGTGCGATCTAAGATTCCAAAGTATCTTGTTAGGAACATTTAATTTTCGTGAGAAGTTTAAAAAATATTTTGTAGAAATGCAGGAACAAGAAAAGGAAGCTCTTTCTTCTGTTAAACGACCTCCTAATGAGATTGCCCAGAAACATGGGATCCTGACAAAAAATCCCATATTTCTGAAACTCCTTGAGACATACGATCTCTCTGCCTACTCTCAGGTCATCTATAAAACTAAATTCTCTACTTTTTAAAGACAAGATTAGAGCGGATCTACCTCTGGGCATGGCTCAATGGAGCCATGCCCAAAATTGCACCACGTCGACCTACAATCTTCTGTTTAGCTACAGCCTCTAGTTTTTTGTAGAGGAATATGGCTTTGTTGCGCAATTCCCAGCAAGCGGCATAGCTGCCTAGCAGTCGCCTGACTTAACTTGCTACCTTGTAGCTTTTTGGTCTCCCGAATTCTTGTCATTCGATTCAATACATCCAGTTTTATCGCCATTTCCGTAGCCTGGGTCGCCTCTCTGCGGGATGCCAACCGATCTCCCAATATCGTTTTATACCTAAACATCAACGTCTCGACTCGGGATCTTCGGTGGTATCCGATCTCCTGTTTCCATTTGGCTCGACCTTCCTCCCCAAGGTTCTGGATTCTTCGAATTGCTTCATCCCGTTCCTCTAGGCATGGGAAAGGTTTTCCCTTCTGCAATTTTGCATTCTTGTCTGGAGGGATGATCTGCTTGCCTCCCCGATCGTAGATCGCCTCGCGACAGTCGATGGTGTCGTAAGCGCCATCGCCAAGAACGTCTCCTAAAGGGATCCCTTCTAGGGCTTCCATCATCAAAATCATTAGGGACATTTTAAATCGAACGCACAGAGGGAAGCGGTCAGCAGGAAAAAAAGAAGAAGGATTCTCATCGGCGCCTCCTAAAAATTTTATTATTTTAAATAGAGATTGGAATTTTTAAAAGGGTCTTGTTTTTTGAATGGGGGATCTGTTAGAACGGATTCCTTAAACTTTGGACGACATGCAGCCCTCTCGCGATGATGTGTGGAAAATGTTCGATCGGATCTCGCCGACATATGATCGGGTCAATCGGATTTTGTCGCTGGGAATCGACCAATACTGGCGCAAAAAAGTCGCGGCCTTTTTGCCGGAGGGCGATAATCTGACCCTTCTCGATTGCGCGACAGGCACGGGCGATCAGATCATCGCCCTGATGGAGCGGGCGCCCAAGATTGGGAACGCGGTGGGGATCGATCTCGCCCAAGACATGCTCCGGATCGGCAAACAAAAACTACAGAAAAAGCACTACGGCCACAGGGTCTCTCTGGAAGTGGCAAGCGCCCTGGAGATTCCTTATGTCGACCATACCTTTGATTGCGCGACGATCGCCTTTGGCATCCGCAACGTCACGGATGTGTCTCAGTGTCTCAAAGAGGTGCGGAGGGTGCTCAAGAAAGAAGGGCGCCTGATTCTCCTCGAATTTTCCCTTCCGCGCCAGGCGCAACTCAAAAAAGCGCATCTTTTTTATTTGCGCAATTGGGTTCCGCGGATCGGGGGATGGATCTCGAACAACCGGGAAGCCTATACCTATTTAAATGACACGATTGAAACGTTTCCTTCGGGAGAGGCGTTTTGCGAGCTGCTTCGAGAGGCCGGCTATGTGCATGTACAGGCCCGCCCTTTGACAGGGGGGATCGCGACTCTCTATAGCGGAGATCATCCCTGATGTCGGATCTGATCGCCTGGCTCGAGGAACAAACCCTCTATCCTAAAGTGTATTGGCAAAATAAAGAGGGCACAGAAGAGATCGCTGCTGTCGGCGCCCGAACGGAGCTAGATGTGCTGCCTACTTCTGAAAAGCGTTTTTTTGGAGGGATGGCCTTTTCTCCCTTGAATTCTAAGGACGCGCTCTGGAAAGCCTTTCCCAGGTGTTATTTTTTCGAGCCCATTTTGGAAGTGCGCCAAACGCCTAAATCGATCCCCTTTTTCTCTTGTAAACAGAGCAAGCTGCTATCCAGACAAGACACTCCCGGTTACGGAGATTGGGAAAAAAACATTCAGATCTGTCTTGCGGGGCAGCTTGAAAAAGTGGTGTTGGCGCGCCGCTCGAGCTTCTCCTTTAAAGAAGAGCTGAACCCTCTTGCCCTCTTGCGAAGCCTCCGAGCGCACGCGAAACAGGCGACTCTATTCGCATTGCAACTTTCCAAAGAGGTCGCATTCATCGGGGCTTCTCCTGAAAGATTATATAGAAGAGAGGATCAACAGATCATCAGCGAAGCGGTTGCGGGAACGCGTCCGCGCGGCAGAACAGAGGAAGAGGATTTCCAACTGTCCCAAGAACTCCTCAGCAATGATAAAGAGCGGCGCGAATTCGCTTCTGTTAAAACGTTTATCCACACAGCGCTAAGCCCGTTCTGCTCTGCCCTGCTTTGCGATCCGGAGGATAGCGTGCTCAAGGCAGAAGCTGTACAACATCTCTACAATCGCTTTTCGGGCACATTAAAACCGGGGGTCAGCGATCGGGATCTGCTCCAAGCCCTGCATCCTACTCCAGCCATGGGTGGATTTCCCAGAGAAAAGGCTCTTGTTTTCCTAGAAGAACAGGAGTGTTTTGACCGGGGCTGGTATGGCGCTCCTTTAGGATGGATTAGCCCAGCCAAAGCGGACTTTGTCGTCGGCATCCGATCTGCCCTCGTTCTCGGAAATGATCTCCACGCGTTTGCGGGAGGGGGGATTATCGAGGGATCTCTCCCCTTGCGCGAATGGGAAGAGTTGGAACATAAGATCTCACCCTTTAAAAAGGCTATCCATGAGCGCCGCCTGGGCTAAACAAATGATCGATCACCTCGTCGAGTTAGGGGTATCCTATTTCTGCCTCTCTCCGGGTTCCCGCTCGACTCCCCTAGCTGTCGCTATCGCCGAACATCCCCTGGCAGAAGCGCTGGTGCATTTCGATGAGCGGGGGATGGCTTTCCATGCCCTAGGCTATGCCAAAGCCTCGAAATCCCCTGCAGCTATTCTCGTGACATCGGGAACCGCCGTCGGCAATCTCTTCCCTGCGATCATGGAAGCCTCCCTCTCTCAAATCCCCCTGATCGTCCTCACCGCTGATAGGCCACCCGAACTGCGCGATTGCGGGAGCAACCAAACCGCCGATCAAGTCAAGATTTTTCAAGATTATGTCCGCTGGCAAGTCGATCTCCCCTGCCCCGATCCCCATCTGCCGGCAGGCTACCTCTCTTCCACGCTCGCTTACGCCATCCACCGCGCTACCGCCACGCCAAAAGGTCCCGTGCATCTCAATTGCATGTTCCGCGAGCCATTCTTTTCCCCCTCCTCGACAGAGAGCCGCATTCTCGAACCGACCCATTATGAACAGGCGCAGATGCACCTGCCTCCCAACTCTATCTCCTCTTGGGCAAAACGGCTCTCTTCCATTCAAAAAGGGGTGATCGTGATCGGAGCTCTCGATGCTCCCTCTTTAGAGCCGATCTACGCTCTTGCGGAAAAATTGCAGTGGCCTATTTTAGCGGACATCCTCTCCGGCGCTAGATCTCAGCCCCTTTCCAGGCAGGGGATCGCCTATTACGACCTCATCCTAAAAACACGCCCCGAAATCAAACCAGACGCGATCCTCCATTTCGGCGATCGGCTCGTCTCTAAAACGCTTTTAGAGTGGATGGCCCAAGCGAATCCCTCCCTGTATGCCCTGGTTGCCGGACATCCTTTCAGGCACGACCCGAAGCACCAGATCACCCACCGCCTGGCGTGCGATCCGCTCGCTTTCTCTCAAGCCCTTCTCCCTCTGCTGGAAGAGTTCTCAAGAGAGGATTGTTCCTGGTCTAAAGAATGGAGATCGCATGCCGATCGGATCGAAACAGCGCTGGAGCGGCAGTTCCCTCCACAACCCTCCGAACCGGGCGTCGTCCGCTTCATTCAGGCCCATCTTCCCTCTGACTGGGCGCTTTTTTTAGCCAATAGCATGCCGGTGCGCGATGCCGATGCGCTCTTTTTCCCGAATCGCCACATGGGCCCGGTTTTCAGCAACCGAGGGATATCGGGGATCGACGGAAATATTGCAACGGCTGCCGGCATTGCCCGAGGATGCCGCAGGCCGACCCTCGCTCTTCTCGGAGACCAAACCTTTCTGCACGACCTCAATTCCCTCGCCCAGCTAAAAAAGGGGGAATACCCGGTCATCCTCCTGATCTTCAATAATGGCGGCGGCGGGATCTTTTCCTTTTTGCCCATTGCGCAAAAAACAACGATTGTTGAAGAGTATTTCGCAGCAGCTCATTCTTTGACGTTTGAGAGCGCCGCTCGGCTATTCGACATCCCTTATTCCCGCAACTGGGAAGAGCTTTTTAAGGAAAGGCGCTCGTGCCTCTTCGAAGTGATCACCGATCGGGAAGAAAACTACCAGCTGCACCAAGAAATGATAAAATTAGTCCAGGAGTATCGGTATGTCTAAGATGGATTGGAGCCCTTGCGGCACCTACACGGATATTAAGTATGAAAAAGGAGGAGGGATCGCGAAGATCACCATCAACCGCCCGGAAGTGCGCAACGCTTTCCGTCCTCTCACCGTCAGCGAAATGGCGCATGCTCTCAACGAAGCGCGCGATGATCATGAGGTGGGAGCGATCATCTTGACAGGCGAAGGAAAAGAGGCGTTCTGCTCTGGCGGCGATCAAAGGATCCGCGGCGATGCAGGCTATACAGATTTACAGGGAGTGCATCGCCTGAATGTCCTCGATTTTCAAAAGCAGATCCGCTCTTGTCCCAAACCGGTCATCGCCATGATCGCCGGCTACGCGATCGGAGGAGGGCATGTGCTGCATGTGGTGTGCGATTTGAGCATTGCCGCCGAGCATGCCATTTTCGGTCAAGTGGGCCCCAAGGTCGGATCGTTCGACGGCGGCTATGGATCGAGTTATCTCGCCCGCTGCGTCGGACAAAAAAGGGCGCGCGAAATTTGGTTTCTCTGCCGCAGATACACGGCTAAACAAGCTCTTGAGATGGGCCTAGTCAATTGCGTGGTCCCCTACGAAGAGCTCGAATCCACCACCATTGCCTGGTGCCAAGAGATCTTGGAGCACTCGCCCCTTGCCATCCGCTGCATCAAATCGGCGCTCAATGCCGACTGCGACGGGCAAGCCGGGTTGCAAGAACTTGCCGGCAACGCCACCCTCCTCTATTACATGACCGAGGAAGCCCAAGAAGGGCATACCGCTTTTCTAGAAAAAAGGCGCCCCGACTTTACCCGCTTTCCCAAGAGGCCCTAATGATGATCTGGATGCAGGCCGCCCGGCCAAAAACTCTCATCGCCAGCCTGAGTCCAGCATTGATCGGAGCCACGCTCGCGTTTGCTCATGGCCATTTCCGTCCCTTGATCTTCCTGTTGACCCTCCTGACAGGAATCCTCATCCAGGTGGGCATCAACTTCTCTAACGACTATTTCGATTTTGTCAAAGGAGCCGATACAGCGGCGCGGAAAGGCTCTATCCGAGTGACGCAGGCAGGGCTCGTCTCCTTGCAGACGATGCGGCGCGCGATCTCTCTCATTTTCTCTTTAGCAGCGACAAGCGGTCTTTATCTCGCTTGGGAAGGGGGATGGGCGATCACCATCATGCTTTTTCTCTATATCCTACTCGGCATTGCTTACACGGCAGGCCCCTACCCGCTCGCCTATTTGGGTTTAGGAGAACTATTCGTGTTGCTTCTGTTCGGCCCCGGAGCTGTCGCTTGCACCTATTACCTCCAAACGCACGACTTTTCCTATGAGGCGCTCCTCGCAGGCCTAGGGCCTGGAGCGATCTCCTCAGCGCTCATCCTAGCCAATAATTTGCGCGATGTCGAAGAGGACCGGTCTGCGCACAAAAAAACGCTCGTGGTCCGTTTCGGGATGCGCTTCGGACGAGGGCTTTACCTGTTCTTCCTCCTTCTAGCCTCCGTCGCTCCCCTCCTTCAACACACCTATCTTCCCCTTCTCACCCTGCTCGCCGCCCTTCCTATTTTACAGGCCGTGATTAAAAACGGGGAGCCGGATGCGTACATTTTGATTTTTCGCAAAACGGCGCCGCTTCTGATCCTCTACACCCTTTTATACTGCTATGATGTGGCCTATCTATCGTTATGAGCTGCCCATTTCCATCCCGCTCAAAACGCGGAGGGGATTGCTGCTAGAGACAGAAACGGGCTGGGGAGAGATCGCCCCCTTGCCCGGATGGAGCAAAGAAACCCTCGAAGAAGCGGAAGCGCAGTTAAAAAACGTTCTTCAAGGAGCCCCTCGGAGCGGGCTTTACCCTTCGGTCGCCTTCGGACTAGCATGCGCAGAGCAAAAACTCCCGCAAGCGGCTTTTTCCGTTCCTATTCACGCCCTGTTAATGGGCTCCTTTCGAGACATCCTCAAACGCGCCGAAAGCTTGGAGGGGTTCACCACCGTCAAACTCAAACTAGATGGATTGAGCGAAGAAGAAGCAAAAAAGGCGATCCAAGAACTCCAAGGCCGCTTTAGAGTGCGGATCGATCTGAACCGGAGATGGACGCTCGAGAAATCGGTCCGTTTTTTTTCCTCTTTTGACCGCGATGCTATAGACTACATCGAAGAGCCCGTCAGCAATCCCGCCGACCTTAAACACTTCACCCATCCCTTTGCCCTCGATGAAACCCTGCGGGACCACCCTGTGGAGCCTTTTTTAGAGCTCCCTCTCCTAAAGGCATTGATCATCAAACCCTCTCTCCAGAACGCAGGCGCCTACTGCCATTTTGGAAAAGAAGTGATCCTGAGCAGCGCGTTTGAAAGCGGCATAGGACTTGCCCACATTGCCGCCTTAAGCAAACGGTGGAACCTCCCTGAGCGCCCCATCGGCTTAGACACCCATCGGTATCTGGATGCGGATCTTCTCGAGCAGCCGCTCCGCGTGGAGCGAGGCAGGCTGTATATCCCCGCAGCGGTTGACGTGCAAAAATCCCCTTTCATTGCCAAAATCACAACATGATCGCACAACAATTTTTTAATCAAACCGCACTGATTGCCCAAGAGAGAACCTGGTCTTATGGCGAACTAGACAGCCTAGTAGGAGCGATGTGCTTTCAATTGGCAAGAAGAGGGGTTTTTCCCGGTGCGCGCGTTGTTTTCTTGGGCAGAAACGATTGGCAAACGGTGGTCTTATTTCTCGCTCTCTTCCGCCTCCGCGCCATCGCTTGCCCTCTAAACCCGCGCATCCCCCTTGCTGCCGCCCTCGAGAGATTGGCTACTCCCTTTTTTTTCGATCCCCACACTTTTATTCTTAAAGAAACCACAGATGCAGACAGAGAGGACGAGACAGCGCATGCCACGCTTCTGTTTACCTCAGGGAGCACGGCGGCTCCTAAATTGGCATGCCACAGTTTGGGAAATCACCTAGATAGTGCCAGAGCCTCCCTGCAACTCCTTCCCTTAGGTCCCGGCAACAGGTGGCTTCTCTCCCTCCCCCTCTTTCACGTGGGAGGTCTGGCCATCCTCTTCCGCTGTTTCCTTTCCGGCGCGGCAGTCCTCCTCCCTCCGATCGGAGATCTGAGCGCTACGCATGCTTCCCTCGTGCCTACACAGCTTTTCCGCTTCCTCAGAGAAGGCAGAAAGCCTTCTTTTCGCACGGTTCTCCTGGGAGGTGCGCCGATCACCCCTTCTCTTTGCAAAGAAGCCCGAGAAGAGGGATGGAACATTCTCCCTACGTATGGGATGACCGAAATGAGTTCGCAAATCACGCTCTGCGGGACGCCCTTGCCCTCTTGCTGCATCCGCTTAGCGGAGGATAAGGAGATTTTTGTAAGGGGAAAAACGCTCTTTCAAGGCTATTGGGAACATCGATCGGGCCTCTCCCTCCCCTGCGACAAAGAAGGGTGGTTCGCCACAGGAGATCTAGGAGAATGGACGGAAGAGGGGAAGCTCGCCCTCTTGGGTAGAAAGGACAATCTCTTTATCTCAGGCGGTGAAAACATCCAACCCGAAGAAATCGAAGCCGCCCTGCTCGCGCTTCCCGGCATTGCAGAGGCTTTGGTGCTCCCCGTTCCCGATGCCGAGTTCGGCCAGAGGCCTGCGGCCTTTATTCAACCCTTCCCCCTCTACCCGCTAGAGAAGATCCAAGAACTGCTCAAGCACACCCTCCCCTCTTATAAAATCCCCACGCGCCTTTTCCCTTTTCCAGAGCAAGGCGAGGGGATCAAGCGGGAGCGAAAAAGATTGCAATCATGGCTTCAAGATCTGCAAAAGCTCTAACGGGATGGGAATAGAGGTCTTCTCTTTTTTAGAAACAGCGACATGGGTGATGCGCACAGAACCCGATTCGCGCTGCTTGCCCAGATCGAAAAAACGATACCCCAACTGAAACGAAGTGGAGCCGATCTGTTCCACTGTCAGGCGGATCTCTATCTGATCGCCCACCATCAGCGAAGCGGTATAGTCCGCTTCTGCGCGCACAATCGGCAATAAGTAGTCCTTTGTCTGCAAAAGGGAGCCTAACGGGCAGCCGGATGCTCTTAAATAGGCCTCGAACGCCTCTAGAGCCAAACGGAGCTGCTCCGTAAAGAAGATCACGCCGGTGGCATCGGTATCTCTTAACTGGATATAGGTCGAATAAACAAACATCATTTTTTGAGACTGTCGTTGAAATTAAGCTTCTGTCGATTTTTGGGTTCTTTTGAGCCGATTTTCGATTTATTTTTTGGGGATAATATCAACATGCGTATATTACCCCTAAAAAATAAATCGAAAATCGGCCAAAATAATCCCGAAAATCGACGAAGTCTTAATTCAACGACAGTCTCTAAGAGCCACGGATACAACGCAGCAGATAGGCCCGCCGTATCGTAAAATTAAAGCGTTGAGAAAAAGGCTCGCAGTTTTCGACATCCTTAAATGTCCCATTCGGCACACTGTAAGAGTCTTGCAAGAAAGAAACTACAGGGTCATCTACGTCTAAAATAACCACACGCGAGAGCTGAACAATTTCTTCAGCGCTAAGCGCATTTTGAACTTTTATTGCCACAGTCTTGTAAGAATCAACATTGCCAGAGTCTAGCCAAGGGGCTGACACGACTAAGTCCCATCTGTCTGGGGAATCTCCTCGCAAAAAAAGAGCAAAGACCAAGATGGGCCCTTTTTCCTTTTCTAATTCGAGCAATAGCAATTTCAGCTTATCTAAGATCTCTTTCATATTTGTTCCAAAAGCGCTTTTACGGCTTGCAACATTCCTCTTGCCATTTGCTCATTTTTTGTTCGGGATGCGTACCGCATTTCCGGTTTCCATACCGTTACGATAGACCACTCAGAGAAATAATGCTGTTTAATCTTGTCCTCGATGCCTGAAAGATGCAAAAGCATGTCCAAATCATGGGTTTTGAACGAACTTAAATTTTTGAACTCGGCCTCTGTCCTGGGATATCCGTTGCTCCACCGAAGGGTCTTACAAATTCTCTTCTTCAAGGTAATCTCAACCGCATAGCCACAAAGATAATAAGCCCCATCATAGAGTTTTGCATCTACAAGAGCTTCAGCCTCTCTGACTCTATCTTTACAAAGATTTTGCAGCTCTTTTAATGAAATCATAGCAGCTATGGACAAATTCTGTTCAGGCGCAAACGCTCTAGAAAAAGTCCGTCACATAGCCCATGAATTGACAGCATCTCTAGAACTCCACAAAAATCTAGCAAAGATTTTACTTCCGTTCCAATTTTTTAGAAAGTTCTTTCCCTTTCTAAGAGACTGTCGTTGAAATTAAGCTTCTGTCGATTTTTAGGTTCTTTTGAGCCGATTTTCGATTTATTTTTTGGGGATAATATCAACATGCGTATATTACCCCCAAAAAATAAATCGAAAATCGGCCAAAATAATCCCGAAAATCGACGAAGTCTTAATTCAACGACAGTCTCTAAGCTCTTTTATCACAATAAAAATTGCTTAACTTTCTATTTTTGTTTGACACATTGCTGAAAAAGTAGCTAAAAAGCTAGTTAAAGTTCTTCGTATCGATATTGAGCCGCTAACTGTAATGATCTAAACATGCTCAAAGCACCGGTTTTATGAATTATCTTTTACTCATTTTTCTCCTTTTCTCAGGATGCATGGTGGGTCCGAAATACCATCAGCCCCACCTATCGATGCCTGCGGCATTCGAAGAGAGCAAGGGAGAGATCGAGGCAAACGAGGATCTATGCGCGTGGTGGAAGCAGTTTCACGATCCTGTTTTAGATGCCTTGATCAGCGAAGCTCTGAAGGCAAACTACGATCTGCGCATCGCTCTTGAAAAAATCGAAGCGACGCGCGCTCAATACCGGATCGAAAAATCCCATCTTTGGCCTGAAATCGACTTCAACGCTACAGCTGTCCGCACGCGCATCAGCCAGAACTTATTCCCAACGCCGTCCGCATCCGAAGGAACTAGTTTTCTCCCTGAATTTCTCAATATTTTCCAAGTGGGGTTCGATGCGATTTGGGAATTAGATTTTTTTGGAAAATTCCGCCGCTCGAGACAGGCCGCCTATTATACTTTGGAGGCTGCGAGAGAAGACTCCCAGAGCGTTTTGATCTCTATGCTGAGCGAGGTCGCCGTCAATTATATAGGTATCCGCGCTTTGCAAAAGAAACTTGATTTGGCCAAAAAGAAGATCCAAGCTGATGAAGAGGAGCTGGCGATCGCGAATGCCCTTTTTCAGATTGGGTTGGACAATGAGCTACAGGTGACAACCTTAATTTCCACGCTGGAATCGGACCGCGCCTCTCTTCCAGTGCTGGAAACCTCTTTCAAGCAGACTGTCTACGCGCTCGCCTATCTTTTAGGCCGCCAGCCGGAAGGGCTCATCGCCTCATTTCAAGAGATCCGTCCCATCCCTTCAGCCACGGGCAAGGTGCCGGTTGGCCTCCCTTCCGATCTTCTCCGCCGAAGGCCGGATGTGAGAAGCGCTGAAAGGCAGTTGGCCGCCGCCACGGAACAGGTCGGTGTTGCCACTGCAGATTTTTTTCCCCATTTTTCCCTAACGGGAATCAGCTTGGGCGCAGGGAATCAAGTTGGATCTTCGGCTGGTTTGGAAAGCTATAAACTGGATAGCCTATTAAAATCGGCCAGCCGAATGTTCAGCATCGGAATAGGCATCAATTGGGACCTCCTCGACTTTGGAAGAGTCAGAGGGCAAGTCGATCTCCAAAACTCGCTTCAAAAACAGGCTCTTCTGACTTACGAGCAAACTGTGATCGCTTCGCTTAAGGATGTCGAAAGCGCTCTTGTGGCGTATTTCGAAGAAAATAATCGGCGAGAGATGCTGAAGCAAAAAACCGATGCAGACCGGCGCGGATTAGAGATTATGGAAAATCTGTTTCAAGTGGGGCTGTCTAACGAAATCCAAGTGCTGGAAGCTCGAAAAGTTCTGATCGATTCGGAAAACGCCTTCGTCGAAAGCGAACAAGCTCTTGCTGGAGACTTGATCGGTTTATATAAAGCGATCGGAGGAACCTGGAACTAAGAGACTGTCGTTGAAATTAAGCTTCTGTCGATTTTCGGGTTCTTTTGAGCCGATTTTCGATTTATTTTTTGGGGGTAATATCAACATGCGTATATTACCCCAAAAAATAAATCGAAAATCGGCCAAAATAATCCCGAAAATCGACGAAGTCTTAATTCAACGACAGTCTCTAAAAACCCACTGGGTACAGCCTTATTGTGAATCCTTGTTCCAGAGTTTGATATAGCTAGCATCTCCGTGATTAAACCTATGAGGTTCCATTACAGAATGACCACTTAATAGCATTTGGATCCGTTCAGCAATTTTTAATACAGACATACCGCATCCTGCATAGATATTGCCATACATTCGATAGCTTCCTTCCCATGTTTCAACGCCGCGGTTTCGTTCATAGACACAAGGATCGTTATGAAAAACTTCAGATATTTTTTTTGCGATTTTTTTCCCTTGAGAATCATAAACATCAAAAGTCAGAATTATAAACGCCCTCTGATTCCTATTAATTCCTATCATGATTGGCTCAGTCACAGCTCCCCTCTTGACGGCACCCTGCAATCCTGTCAAATGATTCCAGTCCACAGTTTTTAATTTGTCAAAATTTTTCATACCACCACAAGCTTCAACAATTGCTGATGGGTATAATTTTGAAAAACTTTCTGAGGAAGGTGGTATATAACTAACACTATCCATATCCTTGTTCTCTCTTTACTATTGTTTGACTAGCAATCGCTCAGAGATTGTCGTTGAATTAAGGCTTCGTCGATTTTGGGGATTATTTTGGCCGATTTTGCATTCTTTTTTGGGGGGTAATATACGCAAGTTGATATTACCCCCCAAAAAAAAATGCAAAATCGGCTCAAAAGAACCCCAAAATCGACAGAAGCTTAATTTCAACGACAGTCTCCCAAATTCTGCATTCACAACCAGCCAACTTTTTTAGCGCAGAAATTTATGCCGCTCAACATGATTGCACAAATCTGTTGCGAGTAAACAACTCTCGCCTAAAGGCGAAAGCTTTATGGTCAGCGATTAACTGCCACATGCGTGCGGTTTACAGCGCACGTTGCTCGATCGGCAGATAGAGCAAACCTACAGAGATTCCGACTTGCATTCAAGTCGCTGTGCTGTCGGTTTCCACAAGAACATGTAAAACGGTGCTTTTGTCTTGCGCCAAGAGCACCGCATAAGGAGCAAATTTGACTGCTATAAGCTGGATTCATGTAGATAATCCCCAAGCCGCGAGCTTGGGCCTTGTATTCGACAAACAGTTGCAATTGACTAAAGGCCCAGCGGTGCAGACGAGTTCTGTTTCGCTTGCTGCCTTTGATCCTTTTACGCATGTTTTTCAAGTCTTCAAGAACAATCATCCCAGCGCCCATTTGAAGGGCTTCTTTCACAATCTCATTGCTCATCCCATGATTGACATGTTTCATCCGGCGCGCTTCTTTGCCAGAGATTTTCTTCAGCAATTGTTTTGCCGACTGAGAACCGTTGGACTGAAGCCTGCGCCGCATGGCGAGATATTGATCCCTTTGAAAGCGAATCTTGCCTCCGCAAATCAATTTGCCGCCGCTCATCGCAGCCGCGTTATTCTCCCCAAGATCCACCCCAAGCAGCGTGTCGCTTTGGCTCAAGGCGGGATCGGGAAGATCCAACACAAGGTTAAAAAACCATTTTCCCTTTTTACAGATCAACTCAGCTTCTTTGGGAATACCCTGAGCAAAATACTGCTCTTGGAAGTCGCTCATTCTCATTTCCACTTTAATCCGCTTACCCAAAGTGTAGAGAGAAAGAATTTTTCCTTTGATCGAATAGGTCCGTTTGTCAAAATGGACGCTTGCGTTTTTGCGAAACTGAATCTTTGGAACTTCTTCGCTTTTTTCAATGCCTCGATTCTTATAGGCTTTGCACACGGCAAAGATCGCATTGCACACCATCTGAGAGCCGAGTGGAGATTCCATTCTAATTTTGGAATAGCAAAGATGGTGGAGTGCAACTCGATTCCAACATCGATATTCCATTGCAAAGGGGACGATTTCATTGCAGGCGGAAACAAAATGATGTCCCAACTTAAAAAGCTCTTGGCTATCCTCAGCAGCAACTTTAATTTTAATCGAAATCGTGCGTTTCATTGGCTGCAGAAAATACTCAAATCTATTTTAAAACTCAAGTTAAATAAAGGAGCGGCGTTTCCTCCCAGTCCTAAAGGACTGGGTTTCCACGCCGTCAAATTAGGATGAAGCTCAGCGCAGCTTTCTCAGGAATAACCCAGAGACGAAGAGGGTGAACAGAGCGATAATGGCCATGGGCCATACATTGCTAAGAACGATATCGGCAGGCATTGCCTTGAGGAAAACCCCTTTTGTATTGATGAGCATGTAGCGCAAGGGCATGAAATAGGTAACGGGCTGCAGCCAGGCAGGCATGTTTTCGATCGGGGTGGCAAAGCCTGACAATAGGACAGATGGAAGCATGAAGATAAAGGTCCCCAACATCGCTTGCTGCTGCGTGGAGCAGAGGGAGGAGATGAACAACCCGACGCCGCTGATGGCGGAGACGAAAATGAATTGGGAAAGGAAAAAGAGGAGAAAAGAACCTGTAAAGGGGACTTGGAATATGCAAATGCCAACCCCCATAAGGAAAGACCCCTCTAGCATTCCCACGAGAATGCCCGGGACGGTCTTGCCGATGAGAATTTCTAAGGTAGCTAAAGGAGAAACCAGGAGCTGATCAAAAGTTCCCAGTTCTCGTTCGCGAGCGATCGATTGAGTGGTGACGACGAGGCAGGCTAACATCGTCAACGTACAGACAAGCGAGGGGATGTTATACCAGAAATAGAGAGCGTTGGGATTATACCAAAATCGAGGAAACAGCTCTGCATTCTGCTGAGCGATGCCTGCTTGGGCAGCGAGATCATCATTGAATTGTTGAACGATGTTTGCCGCATATCCCGATAGAATTTGAGCCGTGTTTGATTTTCTCCCATCCAAGATGAGTTGAACCTCAGCGGGCAGGTTTTGGTCTAGCTTGCGCGAAAATTCCTCGCCGATCGAAAGCACCATCACTCCTCTTTGGTTATCGACGAAGGGAGCTATTTCCTCGACGCCTTTCAGGTAGGTAATGCGGCTAAAGAAAGGCGTGCCGTGGAACCTCTGGACGAGTTCAAACGCTTGCTCTCCATTGTCGCGATTTAAGATGCCGATGGGGACATCTTTAACGTCCAAGGTTGCTGCATACGTGAAGATCAGCAACTGAATAAAAGGGGGTGCCAAAATCGATATGCGGCTTTTCGGGTCGCGCATGACGGCGAGCAACTCTTTCCAAATCAGAGCCAGGATCCGTTTTAACAAGGGTTACTCCAAGCGTTTAAGTGTTTTGTGCCTCGCAATGAGAAAAAACAAAAGCCCTATTAATGACATCGGAACCAGATTCCAAAGAATTAAAGGCCATACGTTGCCAACGAGGAAAAGAGTTTGGAGACTTTGGACAAAGTAACGAGCGGGAACGAAAAAGGTCAACCATTGGATCCAGGAGGGCATGCTGCAGATTTCAAAGAGGAAGCCGGAGAGGATAAAGGCGGGTAAAAATGCGGTGACGGTCGCAATTTGATAGGAAAGAGCCTGGCTTTTGCTAAGCGTGGAGATCATCAGCCCGAGCCCCAAGGCACTGCACAAAAAGGCGCTCGAAACAAGAGCAAGGGCCCAGAGAGAGCCTTGAAAAGGGAGCCCGAAAATAAAAACTGAAACAGCAGTGCAAATCGCCATCGAGATCAACCCGAGAAAAAAATAAGGGATCACCTTTCCCAAGATCAATTCCCCAATTCCGACAGGGGTAGAGATGAGCGCTTCCATCGTCCCTCTCTCCCATTCCTTAGAAACAACAAGCGCGGTGAGCAGCGTGCCGATCAGCGTCATGATGATCGCGAGGGAGCCCGATAAAAGGAAGTAGCGGCTTTCCAATTGCTCATTATACCACATCCTCGACTGCACCTCGATGCGCGGCAGCCCCTTCAGATTGTTGCTGACCGCCTCCTGCTGGAGCCAATTAGCAAAGGTTCCTTGAACATAGTATTGGAAAAAGTTAGCGGTGTTGGTCTCGCTTCCATCCGCAATCGACTGAATGGGCGCGATCTTATCCGGGCGATGGCGAAAATCGGTGAAATAAGAGGGGATCACGACAAAACCCCGAATGCTTCCTCGTTCGATGTCTCCCATGAGCTCGCGCCTGTCGCGCACGATTTTAACATCGAAGTAGCGCGAGTCGGTAAACGATTTGGCAAGGCTTTGCGCGTCCGGGACTGTATCCTCCATCACAAGGCCGATCTTCAAGTGGTCTAAGTCGAGTGAAACCCCGTATCCGTACAAAAAGAGAAGCAAGAGAGGAAGAACAACGCTGATCAGAATCGTGCTCGGATCGCGCATGATCTGGTAGCCTTCTTTCACAATCAAAGCCCGTAGGCGGCGCAAGTTCATCTTATCTTCCGGGCGTCATATTCTTCGATCAGCTTTATAAAGGCGTCTTCCAAGGTGGGATTAGGATTTTGAGGGGATTGCGCACTGGCTTTCAGGGCATCGGGAGTGTCCATATGAATCACCCTTCCGCGATAGATCAAAGCAATCCGGTCGCAATATTCCGCTTCATCCATAAAGTGTGTGGTGACCATGACAGTAACCCCCTTCTCTACGAGACCGTTGATGTGGTTCCAAAATTCCCTGCGCGTAATCGGATCGACGCCCGATGTGGGCTCATCGAGAAAAATCACAACCGGATCGTGCATATTCGCACAGGCGAGAGAGAGGCGTTGTTTATACCCAAGCGGCAGCGATCCCGAGGTTAAAGAGAGCAAGTCCTGAAGGGAAAAAATATGAATCATCTCCTCTATCGCATTTTCTTTGCGCTGGCCTTCAAGGTTGTAGATTCCCGCGAAAAAAGAGAGATTTTGTCTCACGCTTAATGCGCCGTAGAGAGAGAATTTTTGAGCCATGTAGCCGATCTGCGAGCGGGCTTCCCCGGGAGCCTCTGCGAGATCGAAGCCGTTGACGCGCGCCTTTCCCCTTGTCGGCTGAAGAAGCCCGCAGAGCATCCTGAAGGTGGTTGATTTGCCAGCTCCATTGGGTCCGAGCAGTCCGAAGATCTCCCCTTTCTTGATCGCAAACGAGATCCCCTCTACCGCTGTGAACGCTCCAAATTGCTTTGTCAGCCCTTCTGCTTCGACCGGAATATCGATTTTTTCAGTAACAGGGCGGCGCTTATCGGCGAGTTCGGAATATCCACCGGGCCCTCCCCCCAGAATGTCGATAAAGGCATCCTCGAATCTCGGCAGCTGTTCCTGGATTTCGAAATCGCGATCGTCGATAGAAAAAACAGGCATCCCTTTTTCGCGCGTCACGATCCGCAGATCGCTTCCTTGAATCACTCCGTCGATCACATTTTCTTGATTCAGAAGCTGAAAGAGAAGTTTGCGCCGGTTGCCTTTGATATGCGCGATCTTGAAAACGCGGTTGCGGACGCGCTCTGTGAGCTTTTTGGGGGTACCGCTATAAAGCAATTTTCCTTCGTTGAGCAAAAGAACGGTATGGCAACGCTCGACCTCATTTAAATAAGCCGTGCTCCATAAAACGGAGATCCCCTCATCTAAGAGAGAAACCACCATTTTCCAAAGTTCCCGCCGCGAAATCGGATCCACGCCGACGGTGGGCTCATCGAGAAGGAGCAAAAGAGGTTTTTTGATGAGAGCGCACGCAAGGCCCAGCTTCTGCTTCATTCCACCGGATAAATCGCCAGCTAAACGGCCGGTAAAAGAAGCGAGATCTGTAAATTTTAAAAGCTTTTTGAAAGTCTCCTCCCTTTCTTTCCGGAGCACTCCCCGCAAATCGGCGTAAAGGACCAAGTTTTGCATCACCGTTAAGTCTTCATACAGGCCGAACTTTTGAGGCATATACCCGGTCAGATCGTGGATAGGTTCGGGATTTTTTGCCGTATCGTAGCCCGCCACCGTCACACTCCCTTGTGTGGGAAGGAGAAGACCCGCGATCAGGCGGATTAATGTCGTTTTTCCGGCCCCGTCCGGCCCCGCCAGGCCGATGATTTCTCCCTTAGGAATTAGGGCGTCGATCGCATTTACCGCTGGAGGATGGCCCCGAGTAAACACTTTAGAGAGATGTTGGATGACGACAAGCGGTTCACTCACCTTTTCTCCTTATTTTGAAGATGCAGTTTGACGGTAACCGGCATGCCCTGTTTTAAATAGCGGTCGGGATTATCCGCATAAATCCTCAAACGATACACCAGATCGGTGCGCAACTGGGCCGTTTCGACAGTTTTTGGCGTGAATTCAGCGACAGGTGAAATAAAACCGATTTTTCCTGTATAGATTTGACCGCTGTCTGTATAGATTTCCGCTTGCATGCCATAGAAGATCAAGCCTAATTGAGGTTCATTGACATAAGCGCGGATCCAGACCGGAGAACACACGGAAAGGGTGTAGACGGGATCGACCGCATTCACGACTGTTCCCGGTTCCCGAATGCGAGAAAGAATGATTCCGTCGGCTGGCGCATGCACTTCTGTATAGCTCATGTTATCGACGGCGATATTTAAGGCAGCTTCTGCAGCATATAAATTGGCGAGAAGCTCATTGTTCGAGGCATAGGCATTATCCACATCTTCTTGAGAGACGCCTCCGAAACCCACAGCTTGACTTCTTCGGTTTAATTGGATATGCGCATTTTCCAGGTTAGCCTTGATCATGGCAGTGTTAGCTTTTGCCTGCGCGATCTGATCGTCATAAGGGGACCTGTCTAGAACCGCCATTAAGGCATCCTTGGAAACGAAATCCCCCTCTTCGAAATATAATTCAGCTACTCTTCCCGGCACGCGGAAGCCGATATCGACTTGCCGCACATCGACATTGCCGTAGAGAACAATTTCATGGGGATTGGCTCTCTTCCGAAAGACCTCATAAATCCCAACGCCTATTGCAATCAGAATAGCAAAACTAAAAGTAATGGTGACGATTCGCTTCATTTTATTATCCAATAATCTAAATATTGAAAAGAAGCAACAGGGAATTCAATATAATTCTAGAAGCTGTCGAACAAGAGGCCGGAACGTCGAATTTATCGTTAATTAAATTTTTTATTTCGCATCCTGCATACTGCCTAAAAATGGATGTAACGCACTGGTTTTAAAATAGTAATATCTGTTCATCAACCTTTTATTTTAGACACAAAACGGGGTTAAAGAAAGGATGCAGGATTGTGGGAAAAAATGGAGTTTTTTATAATCCCGAAGTTCCTACTTAAATTAATTGAGTATATCTTATGGATCAAATGCCTCTTCATGGAAAGAGTATCGACTACTTCTTAGACGAAATGCTGCAGGATGAACGTCTGCAGCATGCGGAGCTCTTTTTGCACAAAGGGGAGATGAGTCTTTTGAGCGGAGATCTGACACGAGGGCTGGAACTATTTGAATTAGCCTCAAAACTCGATCCCAATAATGCGCGCGGTTTTTTCCGCCAAGGATTGGCGCTGTTCGAATATGGCTCAGAGGAGGGCAAGGAAAAAAACTTACGGCTTGCCAGCAAAAAATTTAAAATCGCCGCCGCTCTCAACCCCCATTCTTTCGATACCTGGCAAGTGTGGGGCAATGTGCTCGCTTTTCTAGGAAACACCCACCGCGAACATCATTATTATCTAGAAGCGGGAGAAAAATACCACAAAGCGCTAGCCTTTATATCCCACCAACCCCCGGACATCCTTGCCGATTTTTATTGGGACTATGGCATGGTCTGGAACCGGATTGCCCTCCACTCCAAAGAAGCGCTCGACTTGCAAATTGCCCTCAACGCGTTTCAAAACGCCTCTTCCTTGCAAGACCACCTCCCCTCTGAATTCTGGCAAGACTTCGGCAGAACCTGTTTACAATTGGCCGGGCAGATCAACGATGTGCGCCTTTATGTGAAAGCGATCAACTGCTTCAAGCATGCCCTTCTCGGAGTTAACTCTTCCTTTGAAGGATGGGCCGCCATGGGAGAAGCCCTCCAAGCATTATACGGCCACACGCATGACGAAGACCATTTTCTGCAAGCCAATGAATGTTTCGCAGCGGCAGCGCAATTGCGCCCCGAAGAATCTCCTCTATGGCTCCATTGGGCAGGGTTTTTATGCGATTCGGGCAGGCGCAATCGGGATATTAAGCGCCTCCGCTCTTGTATTGAAAAATGCCACCGCGCTTATGTATGCCATCCGGAACAACCGATGGCTCTTGCGATTTGGGCCGAAGCGCTTGCCTTGATCGGAGAATTTTCCGACCGATTAGACCTCATTTACGATGCGCAAAATAAAATCTCCGAAGCAGTCGAGCTCGCAGACAATGACCCCCATATCTGGTATTCCTATGGGATGTGCCTCCACTCTTTTGCACGCTATTTCAATGATCTCGATTATTACTACCAGGCGATTGAAAAATTTCAATATGGGCTTTCGATCGACCGCACCTGCCACCGATTATGGCACGGCCTCGCGAGCATTTACACCCTTCTTGGTCAACTCGAAACGGATAGGGATTGCTTCGAAAAAGCATGCCGTTTCTATCATAAAGCGATTGCTCTGCAAGCCTCCAGCTACTACATTTTCGATTACGCCCTAGCCCTCTCCAAATTAGGAGAAATGACACACAGCCAAAAATGGCTTGAGCAATCGATTGGACAATTCGAACGCGCGTTGAGCATTCAGAAAAATGCCATTTATCTACACCCGGATTGGCTCTACCACTACGCCTGCACGCTCGATATGCTCGGCGACTTTCATGAGGATGACTACTACTACGTGAGGGCCATCGAGATCTTATCGCACGTGCTCATGATCGATCCCGATTTCCCCAGCGTCCATCACCGCTTGGCGCTCGCCTTCTCCCATCTTGGAGAACTAGTGAGCGAAGTAGAAAATTTCTACCGCGCTTGCCACCATTTCCGCTTAGCCGCTAAACACGAAGAGGAAAATGATCAAGTGATCGTCGACTGGGGCGTCTCTCTCATCAACCTTGCCGAACATGTCCAAGAGGCAAGCGAGGCCGATCAGTTGTATCGGGAAGCAGAGTATAAAATCACCCAGGCGGCAAAACTGGGCAATCTGCAAGCTTATTACCACCTCGGCGGCCTCTACTCCCTCCTCGGCCAATATGAAAAAGCCATGCGCTTCATAGAAAAAGCGCACGAATATAACGCCCTCCCTCCTCTGGAAGAAATTCTGCAAGACGACTGGCTCGAGCCCCTGCGCGCCACAGCCGATTTCCGCGAATTTCTCTCCGAACTCGAAAAAAAACCCAATTTGCAAGAAGAACGCTGAGTTAATTTGAGCGTTATGCTAAGATAGGTTCACCATCTTGCTTAAAGGTTTAATCGTTCTATGGATAAACGTTCCATCCTCTTTGTGTTGGCTCTAACCGTCGCTCTGTTTTTTGTGCACCAATGGTTTAATACAGGAAGCGAAAAATCAGCCCCCAAGCCCCAACAAACCTCTCAGGAGCCACCCGCAGCATTGGAAAAACCCGTTGCAGCCGGTTCCCCATCCTCTGCTGCTGCCGCAAAAGGGGAAGGCCAAGAGGAGCTGCTCTATGTCCTAGAAAATGACTACCAACAACTCGTTTTCTCCAATGTGGGCGGATCGCTTGCCGAAATCAACCTACCCCTGCAAGGCCCTAAAAATAAAAATAGCATTGTCCTCGAGATCGATTTCGATCGGATCATGCAAAAGGACTACCCCTTCAACGACCGTTTCCCTACCGCTGCTTATCAGAGCCCTGCCGCTGCCGGGGAGCCTATTTCGGGCGCATTAGGAGGCTATTACCCCCTCTTGCGGCGGAATATCTACGGGCCGAATGGGCGCCTCTCTTTTAAGGTTCCCCCTCATTACTACGCCCTCAACATCGTGTCCGAAGATCCCGATACAGCCAGCCTCGTGTACCGCGTCAGGCGTTTCGAGAAGGATCTAATCGAATTTGAAGCCGTTCAGCCCCATCGGCGGATCATCAAAACGTTCTCATTCCCCAAAAATCCCGATGAAGCGCCCTACTGCCTCGAGCTCTCTATCAAGATCGAAGGGGATGCGCGCGGCCTATGGCTCACATCCGGGGTGCCGGAGGTGGAGCTCATTTCGGGAAGTTCAACCCCTGTTCTTAAATACCGTCTGACGCGCAGCCAGAAAGCTCAAGTCGAGCAAGTCGATCTACCCAAGACGGCAGTCGCTTTCACCTCTATCCAACCCGACTGGATTTGCAACTCGAATGGATTCATGGGCTTGATCATCGACCCGCTTACGGAAGCGGGTTCTGGATTTAGCGCCTTTCGCGTCCCCGGGGAACTCGACCCAACCCGGCTAACCCTCATCGATGCCCAATACGATTTATATCCCAAAGAGAACTACCCGGGTTATGAGATGCACCTGCCCCTGCGCACTTCCGGGCAAACGGCGAACTTCCGCATCTATGCCGGACCGTTTCAAGAAGGGCTGCTTAAAAAGGTAGACGCCGCTTTTTCCGATCCCGCAACGGGATACAACCCTCACTACGTCTCCGCGCTCAGCTTTCACGGGTGGTTTACCTTCATTTCGGAACCCTTCGCCAAGTTTCTGTTTATCCTTATGAAGTTCTTTTACCAAGTCTCCCATTCTTGGGGCATTTCGATCATCCTGCTCACCGTTGCGCTGCGCATCATGCTCTATCCGTTAAATGCCTGGTCGATCAAGTCGACCACCCGCATGCAACAGATCGCCCCTCAGGTTTCAGCCTTGCAAGCCAAATACAAAAAAGACCCTAAACGCGCGCAAATGGAAATCATGAGCCTCTATAGGGAAAAAGGGATTAATCCTCTGACCGGATGCTTCCCCATCCTGATCCAACTCCCTTTTCTGATCGGAATGTTCGACCTGTTGAAATCCACCTTCGATCTCAGAGGGGCCAGCTTTATTCCCGGCTGGATCAATAACCTCACCGCCCCGGACGTGCTCTTTAGCTGGAACTATCCGGTGATTTTCTTTGGGACCCAATTCCATTTACTGCCCCTTATTTTGGGCGCTGTCATGTACTTCCAACAAAGATTCAGCTCCCCTCTCCCTAAAGACAAATCGCTTTTGACCGATCAACAAAAGCAACAGCGATTCATGGGCAATATCATGGTTATCGTATTCAGCGTGATGTTTTATCATTTTCCTTCCGGGCTCAACCTCTACTGGCTCTCTTCTATGCTCCTCGGCATCTTGCAGCAATGGTATACGAGCCGCAATCTGTTAAATGCTAAAAAATAGGAAACATGCAAGCGTGGGAAGAGTTTTTAACCGCTCAAGAAGCTGAAATTGGCAAGGAGACCGTTGACAAATGGCTCCGTTCTCTGAAAATCTTGCACTTCGATGCATGCAACCTCTATTTAGAAGCTCAAGATTCTTTCCAGGTGATCTGGTTTGAAGAGCACATTCAGGGCAAGGTGCGCACGCAGCTTGTCAACAACAACCACCATGCGATCCACATTCATCTTAAGACGGCTGAAGAGACCAACCCTTCTAACAAAAAGAAAAAATACAAAAGAACCTGGCAGCCGCCGCCCCTGAAGCTCGAGTCGGATCCGCTCGATCCCACTGCTACGTTTGATCAGTTCATCATCGGACAAGCCAATCCGATCATCCCTAAAATCCTCTCCGATCTGTCCGAAGGGCAATCCCTCTTTAATCCCATTTATATTTACGGCAATGCGGGATCTGGTAAAACCCATTTATTAATGGCCATCGCCCATCTTCTCAAACAAAAAAATCTCCATGTTTTTTTCGTCCGCGCGGAGACCTTTACAGAACATGTCGTCAGCGCGATCCGCGGCGGCGCCATGCAAGAATTCAGAAAAATCTACCGGAATGCAGATGCCCTGCTCATCGATGATGTCCATCTATTTGCCCGCAGGGGAGCCACGCAGGAAGAGCTATTTCACACGTTCAACACCCTGCACACAACAGGAAAGCAGATCATCCTCACGGCATGCTGCTCTCCCCCTTATTTGCAAGATATCGAAGCGCGCCTTGTCAGTAGATTCGAATGGGGGATCACCCTCCCTCTGGAAAAGCTTTCCGCAGAGGAACTCCATCAAGTTTTGAAAAATCGATGCCAGGCCCTCCGATTTCCTTTAGAAGAGGAGACCTTCCAGTTTCTGATTAAAACCTTTCATGCGAATGCCAAATCCCTGCATCGGGCTCTGGAAGCGCTCATTCTCCGCTCCCCTAAAGACACCCAGGTGGCGACGGTGGAAAAGCTTCTAGCCGATTTGATCGCTGAAGAAAATCAAAGCGCTCTCAATCCTGACAAAATCATTCGCGCCGTTGCCGATTTTTATGGGATCCGCGTCGATGATATCCTAGGCAAATCCCAAAGCCACGATTGCGCGCTTCCTAGGCAAATAGCCATGCACTTGTGCCGCCAAGAGCTCGAAATGCCCTTTTTAAAAATCGGTAAAATCTTTTCCAGGGACCATTCTACGGTCATGTCCAGCGTCAAACAGATCCAGAATAAAATAGAAACCCAAGACAAAGAGATCTGCTCCGCCCTTTTCGATCTCCTTAGAAGATTAGAAAATGCACCATAGAGGCCAAAGCCTTGGATTGAGACCAAGGCTCTGCGCATCTGTTAGATTTTGATGAAACGCTCGCCTGGCTTGGTGACAGGAGTTGCAACGTCTTTTGGCACTTCGCGTCCTTCGACGATAATCTTGGCCTTCTCGCGCCATTTTTCTACCGCTTCTACAAAAAGAGGAGCGAAACGGCGTAAAGCAGAAGGATCGGTCCCGACACCCATTTCTAGAACGGCGTGCATCAGGATGAGTTCTTCAGGAACAGCGACACCGATACCGCCTCCCGCCATTTGACCGCCTAACATGGAGCCTTCTAGGAGGGCTTCATAGAGTTTTAGGCGAATTTTATCGTCCTTGGGCAACCCATCTAAAACAGGAGAATAAAGATAGAGCCGATCGGAATTGGGTTCGTAGGTCAAATGCAGCGAAAACGTGTTATCGATGCCGAGAATACAGGTGTGATTCTCGTCAAAAGCCAATCCCTCGAGATTAAGCTCTTTGCCGAATTCCTTTAAATTGGCTTTGGCATTTTCCAAAGACATGGGGATATCCTCCTTACTTGGGGGGTGTTGTTCTTCTTGAGAAACGATTGTAACTCTTCAACAAGCAACATTCAATCTTTAAAAATTTAAATTGATACCCTATATCTTAAAACATGAGCAATTACAGGACAGAAAAGGGGTCGCCCTCTCCTTTAGGGGCATCCAAACAGGGAGCGGGGGTGAATTTTGCTTTAGCCGCTCCGGATGCCTCAACCGTGACGCTCTGTTTATTTACGCCCAGACAATCCCATCCCTTTCTTAAAGTCCCTCTGCAACAAACAGACGGCGTCTGGCATATTCTCGTCTATGGACTCCCCTCTCCTATTGAATATGGCTATCTCGTAGGTGAATCGGAGATTCTCCTATCCGATCCCTATGCGAAAGCGTTGAATGCCAGGCATCAATGGGGAGAGAGAGAGGATCCTTATCGACCCAAAGGAGAGTTAACCGGAGATGAGCCTTTCGACTGGGAAGGGGACAAACCGCTCTATCTTCCGATGGAAGAGCTGATTATCTATGAAATGCACGTGCGGGGGTTTACTCAGGATAAGTCAAGCCATGTCGCCCACCCCGGGACCTACCTAGGCCTGATTGAAAAAATCCCCTATTTAAAAAAATTGGGGATCAATGCGGTAGAATTGATGCCGATTCACGAATTCGATGAATGCGAATACGATAAACCACCCCTTCTCAATGTATGGGGATATTCGACGGTTAACTTTTTCGCCCCGATGATCCGTTTTGCCAGCGTCTCCGCGGTGCGCGAATTTAAACTGCTTGTGAAGGAATTGCATAAACAGGGGATCGAAGTGATTTTAGATGTGGTATTCAACCACACGGCAGAAGCGGGGCAAAAAGGCCCTATCCTTTCGTTCAAGGGAATCGATCGCTCCGTGTATTACCTCCTCGACGAGAAAGGGGACTACCTGAATTTTTCAGGGACGGGCAACACCTTTAATTGCAATCATCCTGTCGTAAGCAGGCTCATTTTAGACGCTCTCCGCTACTGGGTAACGGAGATGCATGTCGATGGCTTCCGTTTTGATCTCGTGTCGATTTTTACACGGGATGAAAAAGGGGTTCCGATGGATTATCCACCCCTTCTATTAGCCATGGAACACGATCCTGTCTTATCGAAAACCAAACTGATCGCCGAAGCCTGGGATGCCGGCGGCCTATACGATGTAGGCGCCTTTCCGAAATGGGGCAAATGGTATGAATGGAACGGAAAGTTCCGAGATGTGGTGCGCCGATTTCTAAAAGGGAGCGATGATCAAGCAGGAGCGTTCGCGACGGCGCTTTGCGGCTCCCAAGATCTATATGGACAATACGGAGCTAAGACGCACTCGATTAATTTTATCGTCGCGCATGATGGCTTTACGCTAAGGGATCTAGTCAGCTACAACCAGAAACACAATGAAGCGAATGGAGAAAATAACCAGGATGGCGCCGATGACAATGCAAGCTGGAATTGCGGCGTCGAAGGGGAAACGGACAATCACGCCGTGGAAGCCCTGCGTCAAAGGCAGATGCGCAATTTCCACACGGCGCTTATGATCTCCATCGGCACTCCGATGATCCTCATGGGAGATGAGTATGGGCATACGCGCCTGGGCAATAACAATGCGTGGTGTCAAGACAACGCCCTCAACTGGTTTTTATGGGATCGCCACCCCGATTTTTTCCGTTTTTACACCCTGGCCATCGCATTTCGAAAAAGACATGATTTTTTGCAAAGCCATGCGTTCCTGAGCAATGAGGAGATCGACTGGCATGGCCATAAACCCTTTCAACCTGACTGGAGCAACGCGAGCCGTTTTGTCGCTTACACGTTGAAAAACAAATTATATATCGCATTCAATGCCCATTTTGAGACTGCCCATCTTGAACTGCCTCCCCCTCCCGCGCATCAAAAATGGCATCGGGTCATCGACACAGGGCTGCCTCCTCCCCATGATTTTCTGGAACATCCCAAAGACACCCATCCCCTTAAATTCGCCTATTCGATGCTCCCCTACTCCGCTCTTGTTCTTCAATGTTTCTAGAAACGATCCGATTTGTTATCCTGAAAGGAAAAATGGAGGGATAGATGCGGCGCGTTTTTGGAGTTTTAGTTCTCTCACTCCTTGCCGCAGGCTGCGCCCAGCGGGATCCGGATAGCCAAGCGATGTATGATAAGGAAGGAAGGGTTAAGCCTGTCGTCGCCCTCGTTCCGCTCATCGACCGGACAAAAAGCGATCTGCCCTGGAACCTGTCCGACGAGCTGACCTCGGCCATCTACAACCGCCTCGCTTTAAAAAATAAAATGCGCCTCATCGACAGCCGCAAAATGCAATCGAGCATTAAAAAATTAAACGCCCATCAAAATCCCTTCAGCGACGAGTTAGGCTGGGTGAAAAACATCTTTAACGAAGAAGAATTCATTGTCTTTCTCGAACTTGTCGAGCACGAAGAAATCCCCGTTTCCTCGCAAACCCCCTCCGATCCCCAAAACCTGCCCGCCGAGCTCAACATCAGCGTGCGCGTGCGCGTCCTCGATCTAAGAAGCGAACAACCCAAGGTGGTCTTGCAAGAACTCATCCACGAATCCCATTATATTCCCATGCAGTTCAACCGCTACAATTTTTACCAAATCGCCTGGGATAAGGACGGGTTTAGCATTTCTCCGATCGGGCTTGCTCATGCTCAAATGATTAAAGAGATCTCCGCGCGCTTAGAAGACTACATCCTCTGGTCAGCCCCGCATGCTAGCCGAAGTTGAAATGATCCTATTCTTTGGCGCGGCGGCCCTCGTGGGAAATTGGATCGCCTGGTCAAAAGGATTCTACATATTGCAAGACTCCAAAGCGAGCAAGGCGGCAGGGATAGATGGCCGAACTGTCCTCGCCGTGTTTGCGATCTATCTGGGCACCATGCTCCTTCTCGCCCCCCTGCTCAGCAAAGTCGCCTACCTATTGGCGGGTTCGCAGAAATACTCGATCGCAGCTCAACCTGCTACCCTAGTGGGATGGCTTCAGCTGTTCACCATTGCCCTTACGCTGTTTTTTTTGTTTTTTTTCTGCCGCACGCGCGACCTTTCCGCCATGAAAAAAATCTGGAAAGACTATTCGAGACCGCACACCGATTCGATCGCCTACGATTTTGGGATCGGCATGTTGACATGGCTGATCAGCTTCCCCGTTGCCGCCCTTGTCGGACAACTCTCCGATATGCTGCTTTTTTATTTCTTGGGAATAGAAAATTACGAACAAGTCGCCGTCCGCTATCTCAAAACGGCCCTCTCTTCCCCCTCCCTTCTCTTTATCGCCCTATCTACCATCCTCATCTCCGCTCCCGTGATCGAAGAATTTTTATTCCGCGGCGTTCTGCAAACCTGGTTTAAACGGTATCTAGGCAGGGGAGCCGCCATCCTTTTATCCGCCCTTTGTTTTGCCCTTTTTCATCTAGCCCCCAGCCAAGGCGCGGGCAATATCTCCTTAGGCCTCTCTTTATTCAGCTTTGGGTGTTTTTTAGGTTTTTTATATGAGAAACAAGGCTCCTTGTTTGCTACAATCGGCTTACATATGACATTTAATTCCATTAGCACATTTCGCATTTTATTTATGCCCGAGTGATCCATGTCCTTTAAACTAGAAAGTTATGGCATCTCCGACATCGGCCTTTCCCGTCCCAATAACGAGGATGTGTGGGCTGAAGTTTTGGAAGCGCAATTCTTTGCTCTGGCCGATGGGATGGGAGGGCATAAAGCGGGCGAAGTGGCGGCTAAAGTCGCTTTAATCAGCCTCGCCGAAACGATCCGCTCCACGCCGCCGATGGCCACGATCGAATCCGCCATGCTCTCCTTGCGCTCCGCTATTCTTAAAGCCAATGCCGACGTCTATAAAATGGCGGCCCAAGATGAAAATCTGCAAGGAATGGGCACTACCCTTTGCTGCATGCAGGTCTACGACGCATCGCTGATTTATGCCCATGTCGGAGACAGCCGCATCTACCGCTTCCGCAATCACCGCCTCCAACAATTGACAGAAGACCATTCTTTACGGAATGAATTCCTCGCAAGAGGACAGCTTGACACCGCAAAAGCGGCCACTTTCCCGCCTAAAAACATCATCACGCGCGCCATCGGCACGACCCGTCATGTCGAGCCAGATCTCATGACAACGCCTATTCTGCCCTCCGATATTTATTTTCTCTGCAGCGACGGATTAACCGACTACATCGGCAACGAAGAGATCTCAACGCTTCTCGATCATGCCGAAAGCATCGAAAGCGCCTCCGATCAACTCGTGGAGCTCGCTAAGTCTAAAGGAGGCAATGACAATATCACCATTTTAATGATTAAACTTTTGGCACAAAAATGATGAGACGGATCTATCTCGATAATAATGCCACTACCCCTCTCGACCCGAGAGTGCTCGAATCGATGCTCGCCGATCTCTACTCCGTTCCGGCCAACCCCTCCAGCGTCCACTTCTTTGGACAAGAAGCCCGCGCCCGCCTCGCCCAAGCGCGCGAAACGATCGCCGCTTATTTACAGGTTAAACCCCAAGAGCTGATTTTCACTTCGGGCGGGACCGAATCGTTAAACCTCATTCTCCGCGGATTTTTCGATGCCTCTCCCCCAGGACATATCCTCACAACCGACATCGAGCATTCTTGCGTCTACAATACCGTCAAAGCGTTAGAGGGCAGAGGCAACCCAGCGACCTATCTGAAAACAGGGTTTTTCGGAGCAGCAAAAGCAGAAGACGTGAAAGCCGCCCTAAAGCCCGATACGCGCCTCATCGTCTTAAGCGCTGTCAATAGCGAAACAGGAGTAAAAACCGATCTAGAGGCGGTTGCCCAGGTGGCAAAGGAAGCCGAGATTCCCTTGATCGTCGATGGGGTTGCTCTGCTCGGCAAAGAACGCTTTACCATCCCGGCCGGCGTCGCAGCGATGGGCTTTTCCGGGCATAAGCTGCATGCCCCCAAGGGCATTGGCCTCGCGTTCATCCGTCCGCAGCTGAAAATACGCCCTCTTTTCACGGGCGGCGATCAAGAGTATGCCAAAAGGGCGGGAACCGAAAATCTAGCGGGAATTTTAGGATTGTCCAGAGCCATCTCCCTGCTTAAAGAGATCTTGCCCGAAGCAACCCTGCGGATGGAAACGTTGAGAAACCGCCTAGAAGACGGCCTTAAACATCGCCTGGGAAATGTGCTCATCAATGGGGAAGGCCCGCGCGTCTGCAACACCGCAAACCTCTGTTTTCCCGGCATCGATGGGGAAACGCTCCTCATGCACCTCGATCGGGCAGGCATCGCCGTCAGCCATGGATCAGCCTGCGCTTCCGGCGCTCTAGAACCCTCGCGCGTGCTGCTGAATATGGGACTCCCCCGAGAAAGGGCGCGCTCCTCCTTGCGCTTCAGCTTAAGCCGCTTGACCACCCCAGAAGAGATCGACCTCTGCATCGACGCCATCTCCTCGATCATCACCTGATCAAAGGGCGATTTTCAGATCCTCTTTCGTTGCATCGATGACGATCGGATGGATTTATGCCATTTTAAGTGGTCTTCCCGAGCCCTTTTTGGGAGCAAGAATAATCTGATAGTCGATTACATCTAGGATTCTTGATAATGTTTCAACGGTGATATTCGTTTTTTTTCCAGACTTTAGGCTTTGAATAATCGTAGGGGAAACCTCGGCTTCAGAGGCAAGCTTCCTAACAGAAATGTGGTCTTCTTCCATAGCAGCCAGTAATAGTTCAGATATCAAAAGATCTCTGTATTCTCTGTTGAGCAGTCTTTTTTGCTTTTTATTTTCTGAGAATTCTTCATAGGTGGACTTAGGTTTCTTCTTCATAGTAGGTCTCCTCCTTTATTCTTTTTTCATAGCTGCGGGAAGCTTTGAGAGCCAGCTCTTTTTCTCCTTGCGACAATTCTTGAGTTTTTTTTGTAAAAGCATTCGTAACGATGATTTTTTTCCCTCGAAAGAAAAAGCATAGATAACGGTCGGGTTGTGGCTTAAATGCGTAGATTTTGTCTCCCTCGTTCCGAAATTTGGTTTTATCAAAAATTTTTCCCTGTTCACCCATTAATCGAAAAAGATTGAGCAATTTTCTCTGCTTGTCCTTTGGTTGTTTCTTAAAGTATTCCAGTGCTGGGGATTCTCCTTTTGCATCAAAGTACCATTCAATCGTGAATTCGCTTCCTTCGTAGGCAACATATTGCTTCATCTCGGCTCCTTTTTTGCCTATGATTCATAGCGTATCATTATAGTGATACAATGTCAATCTATAAAATATGCAATTTTACGCACTCGGCCAAAAGAACCCGAAAATTGACAGAAGCTTGGTTTTAGTACAGCTTCTAATAAATAGAGCGGATGGCGATCATTTTAGCGCCGAGAAGGGAGGCTTCTTCGACGGTCAGCTCGAATTGATCGATGCGCACGCTCTCTCCTTTGCCGGGAGGATGCCCTAGCATTTGCGAGACCAACTCTTCGAGGGTCTCTGCTCCATGGGCCTCTAGGTGGACATGAAATTGCTTGTTGAAATCCTCGATCCGCATATCGCCCGGAAAGGTGCGGTCGACGAATACAGGATGAACGCCCGGCGGGCTATCGCCTAAAGGAATCCAGGTTTCCGATCTGCCGAAAATTTGATCGACAATCTCATCCAAAGTGAGGATGCCCACCGCCGATCCCGCCTGGTTTAAGACAACGGCAATGCTTTGATTGTTGCGGCGGAACTGCTTGAGAATTTGCAATACCGAATTGTTTTCCGTAATGAACCAAGGAGGGCGCGCATGATCTCTCACCCGGTTATTTGCACCGAGGCGCAAGAGATCGCGCGGGTAAGCAATCGCTACAATGTTATGTAAACTGCGGTGATAGATCGGCAAATAAGGGGTAAAGCGGGAGGTGAGCAAAGCTCTCATTTCGCCGACGGTGCACGTAGAGGGGATTATCTGGACCGCATGGACCGGCTGCATCAACTCTTTGGCAATCTTATTTTTTAAAGAAAAAATATTCGCTGTAACGGTATTGAACTCCTCGCTTTTCGACTGATAGGGGCTTACCTCTTCGCGCTCTTCAATAATCTTCTGCAATTCTTCTCGGGAAAGATAAAGCCCTCCTCCGCCCGGCGTACCCAATAAACGGTTGATCATCAGGCAAAGGAGATCGAGGAGCCAAATCACAGGTCTTAGCAAAATGGAAGAGGCGTAGAGCAAGGGAATCCCCATCATCGCAACGTGTTCTGCATAGCGCCTTCCGGCAAACATGGGCGCAATTTCAGCAAAGATGAGCACAATCACCACCTGGGTTAAAGGAGCCCAATCGGGACTGAGTCCCAAGGCCTCGTAAAAACGCCTAGAGCATTCCGAACCGAACTGGAGGGCGACATTGACACCGATGAGGGTGGTCCCAAAAAGCAAGGCCGGGTGATTTAAGAGATAACTCAGCCAAATGGCCCGCCAATTATTTTTGCTGACATAATATTGCAGCCTAACCTTGTTAAAGGAAACGCACGCCATTTCCAACATGGCGTAAAATCCCTGGACAGCCAGAGAAATGAGGATCAGAAGGAGAAAAAACTTCCAGGACTGCGTTTCCGGATTCATTAGACCTCTTATTTCTTCCTCAACCGGCGGATGTAAACCCTTCTGACGCGCGTGGGGTCGGCAGCCAGCACATGGAAAAGGAAATCTTTCGTCGTGTACTTGGTTCCGCTTTTAGGGATATCGCCCAAAGCTTCGGTCAGCCATCCGCCGATGGTCACCATATTATTTTCACTTTCTAAAGCCACATCGAAAATCTCTTCAAAGGCGGAAAGTTCCAGCTTTCCGCTTGCAATCACCACATCTTCCCCCGAACGGGTATAACGGCTCTTTTCATCTCTCCGATCGACGATTTCCCCTACGACGGCCTCGACAAGATCTTCCAGGGCGATTAAACCGGAAATCGATCCATACTCGTCGACGACAACCGCTAGCGATTCCTTCCGTTCATACATCTGCCTGAGCAGGGATTCGGCAGCCATCGATTCCGGAACGAAAAAGGGTTTTTTGAGCACGGGGATGAGATCGTCGACTTTTTGCAGTTTAGGCTGCTGGAGAAAAAACAGACGGCTGGTCATGATCCCTAAGACATTGTCCAAACTCTCTTTACAGACCGGAATCCGAGAGCATTCTTGATCGACGAATAGATGCACAAGCTTGGACAAAGGATCTTCGACATCGAAATAGATCACCTCTTCCCGATGCCGCATCAACTCTTTGACAGTCGATTCTTGTAAATTTAAATAACCGCGCATCAGCTCCGCTTCCTCTTCATTCAAAACGCCAAATTGACGCGAGGTGCGCAGAGCATGCTGCAGCTCATCGACCGATATCTCCTCCTCCTTTTTCAAGAAGAAAAAAAGACATTGGGACACCACGTGGGTAACAGAAGTCAACAACCGGCGGACAGGTAGCAGGAGACGCTGGGCCAGATCCATCCAAGGAGCGACCCGGTAAGAGATCGACGCATTGTTAGCCAGCGCCAGCGATTTAGGGATCACCTCCCCTAAAACCAATGTCAACGCGAAAGGAAGGCCTACATTCAACGCCCATCCCGAATAATCGGTAAAGATACTAGAGACTACGTTCTGCACTAAAATATTTGCCATCACGTTTAACATGATCACGGAAACCAAGAGCTCGCGAGGATTGCCAAGGAGCGCAGCGACTAATTGCTTGCGTTTGTCCTTTGCTTGCTTAAACGCCTTGATCTTCATGGAAGAGAGAGAAAAAAGGGCCGTTTCAGATGCGGAGAGAAAAGCGGAAAGAAAAATGAGCAGGCAGAGAAAAATAATTAAAATAGGCAAATTCACTGGCTTAGAGGCTGTTGTCCGACATGGGGGGATTGCCGGTTTTCAGGTTCTTTCTTGAAGTAGATCTTCTGCTGCCCTTCCGGGACGAGGCCAAGGCCTTTCATCAATGTCATTTGAATCCAAGCAGGATCGCTTTGGCTCTGGATTTGCAGAAGAAGCTCTTCTCGTTCTTGCAATGCCAGCTGTTTATCGAGTTCCAAGACTTGCAAACGCTGCGTCAGCTCTGCGTAAAGATGGTTTTTATTTTGCACAGAGTGGACATAGAACATGCAGCAAAAGGCCGATAAAGCAAGCACCCACCATGAGCGGAAGAAGATGCTTCCATAGACCGCTTCTTTCCACTTCTTCCGTGCGCTCCCCTTCGTCTTCCTATATAATTTAAACTGCCCCATAAACCCGATTGTCTGCGACTCGCCTATTTTTTCATAGAATTTATATAACGAGCTGGAAACCAAAAGGTTATGCAACCGGCAGCGTGATCCTCGTCTGCCCCATGTATTTCCCTCCGCGGTCAGCATAAGAAACCTCGCATGCTTCGGCCGCTTCATAGAAAAGCACCTGAGCCAATCCCTCATTCGCATAAATCTTGGCAGGTAAAGGAGTGGTATTAGAAATTTCCAACGTCACAAATCCTTCCCATTCGGGCTCAAAAGGGGTGACGTTGACAATGATGCCGCAGCGCGCATAAGTAGACTTGCCGATGCATAGGGTGAGCACATTTCGAGGGATCCGGAAATACTCTACGCTTCGAGCGAGCGCAAACGAGTTGGGCGGGATAATACAAGCTTTTCCCTCGATATGCACAAAGGCATTTTCATTGAACTGCTTTGGATCGACTAGAGAACAGTTTAAATTGGTAAAGACTTTAAATTCATCTGCAACGCGCAGATCGTACCCATAACTCGACAGCCCATAGCTGATGACTTTTTCCCCTTCTTGATAACGCACCTGCGCATCTACAAATGGCTCGATCATCCCCAAGGTTTTCGCCATGTGGCGAATCCAACGATCCGATTGCAAACCCATCACATACCCCCTATCCCAGTAAAAAGTTTCAACAGATATACACTAAACACCCTTGAATTGTCTAGCGCGCCAAATTATTTTCCTGTTAAACTGCTATTGAGAGGTAGCTCCTTATGTCCGATCCTTGCGTTGAATCTTCTTGGGAAAAAGAAGATACCCCTTTTGAAATCCCTTTGCGTCCCCAAACGCTGAGCGATTTTTTAGGACAAGAGCAGCTCTGCGAACGTTTGGAGTTGTTCACTTCTGCCGCTAAACAGCGCAAAGAGGCATTGGGCCATTGCCTATTTCATGGCCCTCCAGGCCTTGGGAAAACTACGCTTGCCAACATCCTCGCTAAAACCATGGGAACCAACCTCGTCGTCACTTCTGGACCCGTCATCGAAAAAGCGGGGGATTTAGCCGGCATTCTCACCAATCTCCAAGAAGGCGATCTGCTCTTCATCGACGAAATCCACCGTTTAAGCCGCACAATCGAGGAGTATCTCTATCCGGCGATGGAAGACTTCGCCCTCGATTTATTGATCGATAGCGGACCTAGCGCGCGCAGCGTCCAGGTTAAGCTGAATCGCTTTACACTTGTCGGTGCGACAACGCGCATTGGCCTGCTCAGCGGACCGATCCGTTCCCGTTTTGGCTTCACCTGCCGCCTCGACTACTACGACCCTGCAATTTTGGAAAAAATCATCGACCGCTCCTCGCATATTCTAAATATATCCATGGAACGAGAAGCTTCTGCCGAAATCGCCCAGCGGGCGCGCGGCACCCCGCGGATTGCCAATAACCTTCTGCGCTGGGTGCGCGATTACGCCCAAATGCGCACACAAAATAAAGTCGATAAAAAAACAGCCCAACGCGCTTTGGAGATGCTCTCGATCGATCATAGAGGGTTAGACGAGATGGATAAGAAAATCCTCTCCCTCATGATCGATCATTATGGAGGGGGGCCTGTCGGCCTAAACACCCTGGCTGTCGCCATCGGCGAAGAAACCCATACAGTGGCGGAGGTCTATGAACCCTATCTCATCATGCAAGGCTTTTTGAAACGCACCCCGCGCGGAAGGGAGGCGACCCTCCTGGCCTATCAACATCTCGGGCGCACCCCGCCCGCCCAACATCACCGCGGAGATCCATTAATATGAAAACGTTCCTTCGAACCTATTTCAGTTTAATCGCCTTATTCTGTCTTCCTATCCAGGGACAAGCCAAGGAACTGCCCACCGACATTTCACAAAAAGCAAAGCCGCCTACGATCAAAATTCTGCTCCCACGAGACGCTCAGGAACCGATTCTGGAAGTCAAAGGGCGCTATCAGATCTGCAATCTCGATAACGATTTGGAGATCGCAACGGGCTGCGGCAGCACGCGCTCTAAACTCATCCCGCAGGAAGAGGGGATCCACTGGGGAGAAACTTTCCCTAGCATTTACCAAATGCGCCTTGTTCCCTTCGATTCCCAGACGACGATTTTAGTTAACGGGATCCAGTACCGCGGTTGTATCGAGATTTACCAAGTGAAAGGCAAGCTCCATATTGTGAATGAAATCGACGTGGAAAATTATCTCAAATCGATTTTGACCGCCCAGTTTCCCCATCCTCTCAATTCGCATGTAATGGATGCGATCGCCATCATCGCGCGCACCAACGCCCATTATTGCATCCAACGGAATGCGCACGGCTTTTGGCACGTCGATGCGAAAGAGGTCGGCTATCAAGGATACGGCCTTACCTTGCAAAACCTGCATGTCGACCGCGCTGTCGAAACAACCCGCCATCGGGTATTAACCTATGAAAACGCCCCCTTTGCGGCGACTTGGACACAAGACAGCGCGGGCATGACCGCTAGATTCTCCGCCATCTTCCGCAAAGAGACCACCGCTCCGGATGGAGTCCAAGTTCCCTTCGTTGCCAAGCAAAGACAAAAACACAGTTGGTCCTTTGTCTTGGCCAAAGAGGAGCTAGCCAAAATGGCCAACCTTTCTAAAGTCACAGGAGTAGACCTTTTCCAAGATTCCCATTCAGGCAAGGTATACGCTGTGCGCATCAAAGAGGGGTCTCGCTTCCGAGATCTCGACTTTTTTAACCTCCAGCAAGCGTTGGGGAAAAATCGATTGCGCAGCAATGATTTTACTCTAGCCGTGAAAGGGGATACAATTATTTTCAATGGGTTTGGCGAAGGGCATGGGGTCGGTTTATGCCTCTATAGCGCCTCTTTAATGGCTCGCCAAGGAGAAAAAACGCCCAAAATCCTAAACACCTTCTTCCCCAATACCAAACTGGAAAATGCAAGATAAGCTCATTGCGCTGAATACCCTAAATCTGCTAAGCTCGGCTTTACACAATTTTTAGCGAGTAGATCCAGAGGAAGCGCTAGAAAATTGTGTAAAGCCGAGCTAAAACTCTTTTTTACCGGGGACCTTAAGGAACGCAACGGTTCGAACCAGGTCAGGACTGGAAAGTAGCAGCCTTTAGAACGCAGTGCGTGCCTTGAGATCATCTCCGGTATTTTCTTGTTAAAAACCGATCGAGATCCCCCCATAGAACCCGTGGAGGATCGCTTCCCCGTTGGCTTCGAACTCTCTTCCGCTCGAGGGGCAGGTGTCCCGATCCATGTGCTCGGGAGCGAGAACTAATCCGGATAAAAAAATCATTTGATATCCGGCATGCACATTCAAATACCTGGATAATTGATACGTGAGGATCGCATAGACTTCCGTAAAAAAGGCGCCCCAATCTCCCCTAGAGCTGGTATTCCTCAGCACCGTTGTATTGTTATTATCTCCCAGAAAATCTTTCAATGATGCGTGGTTGAGACAGGCGCCCACCTTAGCTAAGAAATCCCAACTGAGACAGCGCATGGGATTCATCTGCAAATCCGCTCCCAGCTGCACCCCGTACAGGTGATTCTGCGTGCGCACATCGAAATCGCTCTTATCCGCTCTTTTGGTAAAGGCAAGCTTGGAGGTCTCCTTAATATTCATATAGCGCAATCCGGCGATCCAAGAGAAAGAGAAATAATTCTCTCGGCGCGGCGAAAGATGCCTCCAATAATTCACCTCTGCCGAACAGTATCGCGACTGGTAGGTGGCATCTACCGCATCCGCATCAAAAAAATCATTGGTATAGTTGCTGTTCTCGAAAGGAAAGAACAGGTTGGAGTTCCCTTTTACGCAGCGCTGCGCCTCCCACTCCTTAATCTGCAGATAATTCCCTTCAAATGTCGAGCATTTATCTATCATGCAGCTGAGCCCTACTCGAAATCCGGGTTCGAAATCGAATTCCTGCTGAAGACGCTCCGAGCTTAACACCTTATTGCTAGTACAGACAGAGGGAGATGACGGAGAAGAAGGGGTTTGGCAGACCTCTTTCTTCACCAGCGATTTGCTGTGGATTTCCGCTCTCCGCAAGTAGACGCAGTCTCCTGTGACCAACCAGTGATTGTTCATGCTCCAATCGTCGTGAGCGCACGAACGGGCATGAACGCAGACAGGGCTGGCGATTAGCAGCAGCGGGAAAAGCGACCAGCGCATACTCTTAAGCTCCTCACTAAAATATCGTGTTGGAGCTTATTAGAGTGGAAAAAATTAGTACACAAAAACTTCAAGTCGTAGGATAGACGATATCGTAGTGAACGCCGCTGTATAACAAATAGCCCTTAGAGTCTTTTCGATCAGCGGGCACGTTGCAGCTCGAAGCGCCTGCGCCGCTCTGACTGACCGCGCGCACAATCGTAATGGGGAAGTTGAGCGCCTCTGCCAGAGCCCCAACCACCACATCATCGCCCCAACCTCCCATCGTTTCGATCACATTGCGCCGGTATTCGTCAGGAGTCATGTTTTCTCCGCTTCCAATTAAGGCGACTTGCAATCGAGTGGGATCATCATCTCGAAGAAATCGAGAGGCGATTCCTCTAAAGAATTTCACAAATTTCAAAATCAGATCTGAATCGGCAAGCATCTTCTCAAACGCTTCGGAATTCAGCTCAGATATTTTACACACAGACTCTGTTAATACGGGCAGTCCTTCATTCTGAAAGAGCAATTCGATCGCTTCGCTCAAGGTAGCGGGATTGCGATGCAAAAATTCCAACCAAATCACGACAAATGCGCTGTAAAAACAATTGCCATCGCCGAGGATCGAACGGTATTCAGAATAAACCTGACTCAGATTCAAGATGTTCTCATTAATTTCCTCTTTATTTGGCAAATGCCCATATTTATCGAGCAGGGCTAAAAAGGGCTGTTTCTTGTGCACAACCTGCCCTCCTCCCATCAAAAAAGAAAACTTGCTTAAGAGCTCGGTCACAGAAAGATCAAAAGGATCTGTTTGCGCCTCCTTCTTTTTTGGAATTTCTGTCACCCGCGGCGCCAGGTTTTGTGAAATCGTTGAAGAATAGCTCGGAGGCGGCGGAAGCGAGAAAGTCGTAGTTGATCTTGGATTCGCTCCAAAAAGATTTTGCGTCGGTTGGGGTGCAGTCCAGGAAGAATAGCTTGGAGGGGGCGGAAGCGAGACAGTCTCGTTTGATCCTGGATTCGCTCCAAAAGGATTTTGCGTCGGTTGGGGTGTAGTCCAGGAAGAATAGCTCGGCGGCGGCGGAAGGTGGAAAGTCACGTCTCGCCCACGCATCCCTTCAGAAGCATTTTGCGGTGCAGGGGGCGGCATCCATTGGGATGCTTGCCAGGAAGAATGGCTCGGAGGCGGCGTCACAGAAAAAGGGGGAAACGATGTACGCGCATTCTGAGGCAAAGGCGTGTGCGCAATCGCTCGCTTAAAGGCGCTGCTGACTTCCTCTAATTTCTTTTGACATGCATAAAATTCCATCATGTTTAAATTTTTGTCATAAAATAAGAGATCATCCAAATTCTGTTGAAGGCGATCTAACTCCAGGCTGATATTAGCCTGATTAAAGGAAGAAGAATTCGAGATCGTATTCGATATCTCAACTAACCGATTTCCAATTTCATTAAAAGATTTAATACCGCTTATTGACATAAAACCTCTATTGTATTTATTTTTATCATTAATAATAACACAAACAATAATTATATTAAAGTGTGTATTTTTAAAAAATAAAATATTTTTTATGTTTTTTTGTTTATATTAAGTAATATTTTTGATCAAAATTAACAGACGGCACAAGTGCAACGGAGATCAATACGAAGACGCGGGGCCGCAAGGACGCCAAGATTTTATAACGTTCTCAATTTTCTCCGCGTCTTTCCGGCCCTGCGTCTTCGCGTTGATCTCCGTTGTACTTATCCAGTTTTTAAACATCTGCCATAAGAAATTAATTTGCCTCGCCACTTCTTGTTTTTTTTAATTGATAGCTGTAGACTGAGTGCCTATGGCTCTTTCGCGCATGCATTCTGTGGCATTTTTTGGAATCGAGGCGAAGCTCATCGATGTGGAAGTCGATTTAAAAACCAGCGATAAGATCTGCTTGGTGATCGTCGGCCTCCCCGATGCCGCTGTCAAAGAGTCGAAAGACCGAGTCCTCACGGCGGTGAAAAACGCCGGCTACAAAGTGGACGCGATCCACTGTACGATCAATCTGGCTCCGGGGGATTTGAGAAAAGAGGGCCCTCTTTACGATCTGCCGATCGCTTTGGGATGGCTCCATGCGCAAGGATTGATCGGGACAACTGTGCACCAGGAGTTTTTAAGCGTCGGCGAACTGAGTTTGAGCGGCAAAATGCGTCCGATGCGAGGGGCCCTTTCAGCGGCTCTGCTGGCTCGGAAATTAGGCAAGAAGGGGATCATCCTGCCAAAAGCCAATGCAAGAGAAGCCGCCGCTGTGCCGGAAATTGCGGTGATAGGGGTCGAGGATCTGAAAGAAGCGCACCGATTTTTGCAAAACCCAAGCGCTTTTCAACCGGAAGAACGGGGGATCGAACTCGAAAAAGGACTCCCTCCCCTTGTCGACTTTGCCGATATCAAGGGGCAGCTGCATGCTAAGCGCGCTCTAGAAATCGCAGCAGCAGGCGGACATAATGTGCTATTTTTCGGACCGCCGGGATCGGGCAAAACGCTGCTCGCTAAAGCGCTGCCGGGAATCTTGCCCCCTCTCTCTTTGGAAGAAGCGTTGGAAGTGACCAAAATCCATTCGATTGCGGGGCTGATGCCTGAAGGGGAAGGATTAATCGGCCTGCGCCCTTTTCGAAGCCCCCACCATACGATCAGCTCTGTGGGATTGGTCGGCGGCGGAGGGGTCCCCCGGCCCGGAGAAATTTCACTTGCCCATCGAGGGGTTTTATTTTTAGACGAGCTGCCTGAATTTACACGCTCGACCCTGGAAGTATTAAGACAACCCTTAGAAAACGGCCAGGTCACGATCTCGCGCGCTCAGGGGACGGTCACCTTCCCTACCCATTGCATCTGCATCGCGGCCATGAACCCCTGTCCCTGCGGCTTGCTCGGCCACCCCAAGAAGCCCTGCCGCGATTCGCCTGCACAGATTCAGCGCTACCGGAGCCGCATTTCTGGTCCCCTGCTCGATCGGATCGATATGCATGTCGAAGTGCCTGCCATCCCCTTTCATGATCTGCATCCGGCGCAAGCTGCTGAATCCTCTCACGCGATCCGCGAGCGGGTGATCGAAGCGCGCCAGCGTCAGGATCATGCCCAACCGACAGAGCTCAATGCGGACTGTCAAAAACTGATGCGGCAAGCTTTGGATCAAATGGGCATTTCAGCAAGGGCTTACCACCGGATTTTAAAGGTCGCCCGCACCATCGCTCTTCTCGATAAAAAAGGGGAAATCGACGCGGATCATCTGATGGAGGCGATCAGTTTCCGCTCGTGGGAATCTCGCTTATAAACGCGAGCATGGCATCTCGGGTCTTGATGAGATTGTGCGCCGTGTGGGCGGAAGAGACAAAGCACGCTTCATAAGGAGAAGGGGGGATGTAGATCCCCTTCTCAAAGAGATAGCGGAAAAACTGTTTATAGAGATCCTCGTCCAACGTGGCGAGGTCTTCCTTCGAGGTCACCCGATCCATCCCAAAAAAGAGGGTAAATAATGAGCCGGCCTGCTGCACGCACGCCTTCATTTTTTTCCTGCTCAGAGCCTCTTTCAGAGGAAGGGTAATCAGGTTCGTCTTCGCCTCGAGTTCCGAGTAAAAACCCTCTCTTTCAATCTCTTGCAGCGTTTGCAACCCTGCGCTCATCGCAACGGGATTGCCCGATAGAGTGCCCGCCTGATAGACGGTGCCAAGGGGAGCGAGGTAATCCATGATCTGCCTGCGCCCGCCAAAGGCTGCAGCTGGAAATCCCCCTCCGATGATTTTTCCGAGGCAAGTGAGGTCGGGTTCAATGCCATAAAGCCCTTGAGCGCCGCGAAGGCCCACTCTAAATCCGGTGATCACTTCGTCTAAGATCAGCAGCGCTCCCATTTTTGCCGTCTCCTCCCGGAGCATGTGTAAAAACTCGGGGTTTGCGGGAACGACGCCGATATTGCCGGCAATCGGTTCGAGGATGACGGCGCCTACCTGAGGATGGCTGCGCAAAAAAGCCCGGCACGTCTCCAGATCGTTAAAGGGAAGCGCGCGCGTATGCTGCACAAATTCTGCAGGTACGCCCGCAGAAGATGCTTGGGGAAGGTGAGCGACGCCCGAGCCCGCCTGGATCAGGAGATGGTCGGCATGCCCATGGTAGTGGCCTATAAATTTGACGATCAAGGGCCTGCCTGTAAACCCGCGCGCCAGGCGGATCGCGCTCATCGCCGCTTCTGTTCCCGAGGAGACGAAGCGGATCTTTTCGATCGAAGGCATGTGCTTGATGATATGGGACGCAAGCCGCTCTTCTACAGCTGTGCTGATTCCAAAGGTGGAGCCGCGCTGCACCTGTAAAATAGCTGCCTCGACCACTTGGGGAGGGGCGTGGCCCAGGATCAGGGCGCCCCAACTGCAGCAATAGTCGATGTAGGTGCGCCCATCGGCATCGGAAAGGGTATCGCCCTCTCCCTTTTCGACGATGAGCGGCGTCATCTGCATGCCCGGGAAGGCGCGCACAGGCGAATTCACGCCGGCCGGGATCACTGCACAGGCAGCCTGATAAATCTGTTCGCTTTTCTTGCGCATAATATTACCGAGGCAGTTGCAAAATCGACAGAACTTGAGTTTCGCAACTGCCTCTACCATGAAATATATCCTATCGGGCAAAATGAGGCTATGTTGTTTTTTTTTCGCTACCTCTTTTTCTTTCTCATCCCCGCATGCCTGCACGCGGCCGCCATCTCCTATAGCGTGGACTTTCAAGGGGTCAGCGATGCGGACACGCTCAAAACCCTCAAGGCGGTCTCCCAACTCAGCTCGCTAAAAAAACACCCTCCCGCCTCGATCAATGCCCTCCGCTATCGGGCGGAATCGGACGTTCCCGATCTGATGAAAGCTCTGCGCGCGCAGGGTTATTACGAAGCGACTCTCTCCATCCGGATCGATGAGACTTCCAGCGACGCGCGCGTGATCATCGATATCCATCCAGGCCCTGTTTATCGGATTGAAATTTTCGATATCCGTCTGCAAAGCGATCCGGGATCGCGGGAGATAGAATGTCCTAAGGTGCCGCTAAGCGCTCTCGGCATCGCCTTGGACAAGCCCGCTCTATCGCAAAAAATCATCGAGGCGGAACTCCTGTTGCTGCAGAACCTCTCCGGCTGCGGGTATCCTCTCGCGAAGATCGACAAGCGGGAGGTGATTGTCGACGGCAAGGGGAAAAGCGTCCAGGTGTACCTGGACGTCCAGGCGGGGCCTTATGCGCAGTTCGGAAAGCAATCGATCGAAGGAAATACGAGGGTGAAAAATCGCCTCATCGAGGGAAAAATCTCTTGGAAGGAAGGAGAATGCTACAATAGCGAACTCGTCGCAGAGACACAAAAAAAGCTTTTCGATACAGGCTTATTTAGCTCCGTTTTGGTCACGCACGCCGAAGAATTAACGGAGGATCATGCGCTGCGGATGCGCATCGAGGTGGCCGAAACGAAACACAGAAGCATCAACATCGGAGCAAGCTACCAAACTTTTTTTGGGCCCGGCATCACCTTTGGCTGGGAGCATCGGAATATTTCCGGGCTCGGCAGAAAACTGAGCCTTCAGGGAGACCTGACCAAAAGAAGCCACACAGGCGTTGCGATCTTCTTAATCCCCGATTTTCGCAGAGCAGGACAAGATTATATCTGGCAGGCGCAAGCGTTCCATGAAGAGATCATCCCTTATTCGCTCCGCTCCTATAGCTTGATGAATCGCTTAGAGCGCAAAATCAACGAGGGGCTTACCGTTTCCTTAGGCGGAAGATTGGAAAAACTCTATATTACCTCTAGCGCGCATAATGGGGTCTATCCCCTTCTAGAACTGCCTTTTTATTTTCGCTGGAGTTCGGCAAATAGCCTGCTTAACCCCACAAAAGGAGCCGTTTTACAGTACACGATTACCCCCTCGACCCGTCTTCAAAAAAAACCCGATTGCTACCTCGTCCAAGAACTCGTCCAAAGCGTCTATTATCCGCTGACCAAAAACGAACGGGTCGTCCTGGCGCAGCAAATCACTCTCGGGATGATCCTGAGCGACTCTTTAGGGGTCGTCCCCCTTTCCAAACGTTTCCTAGGCGGCTCGGAGGATGACCTGCGCGGATACCGCTATCTCACCGTCAGCCCTCTTAATGAGGAACACAAACCCCTCGGAGGAAGATCCGCGATCTTTTATACTTTCGAAACGCGCTTCCGCCTCACCCAAACCATCGGCCTCGTGCCCTTTTTCGATTTGGGCAACGTCTACTTGCCCTCTATTCCGCATTTCAAAGGCAAATGGTATAAATCCACAGGGCTGGGATTCCGCTATTTTTCTTTTATAGGACCTTTGCGCTTAGACTTGGCTTTTGCACTCGATCGGCGCAAAGATCCTCCCGATCCGCCGTTTCGGATTTTACTTAGCATGGGGCAAACATTTTGATGATCAAAAAAATATTGAAATTATCCGCTTTTGGATTGACGGGCATTTTGCTCTTGTTTTGTCTATTTTTTGCCGGATTGCAAACAAATTGGGCAAAGGAGCTGATCTGCCAGCAATTTTTCCGAGCAGCAGCAGATGCGGGAATGACGCTGCACCTGGGAGTTCTCAAAGGAAGTCCTCCGCTGCAGTGGATCTTGGAAGACGTCTCTTTGCAACTCAACGACACCGATACACTCAGCTTCCCAAGAGCCCACATGCGGATCGCCCTTTTTCCTTTGCTCCGCAAACAACTGGTGATCGACTATCTAAGAATCGATGCGCTTACCTATCGCTTTGCGGAAAAAGAAAAACAGGGATCCATTTTTTTAAAAGAGATCGATTACAAGATCCCCTTCACATTTGCCATCCGATCTTTAAAAGTCGCGGATCTCACCGTCGAAAATGAAACAAGGCACACCGCCTCCCGCGCCACCCTTCAAGCTAGGGGTAAACTAAAAGGGGGGGATTTTACCCTGTATCTAAAGGCCACCGACTCCCACGCCCACAACTATGCGGAATTTTCGATCGACAAACCGGATGAAGATTTTCATGCCGCCCTTAAACTCAAACTCGTTTCGACAGATCTGCTGAAACCCTTTATCGCGGCCCCTCCGGAGGCCGCCTTCTCTTTGGAGGCAAAGATATCCGGCCCATGGGAAAGAGAGGCCTCTTCTCTAGAACCGCTGAACATCTCTTGGGAAGCTAAAATCGATCGGATCCAAATCCCCGCCTATGAAATGTGGAACAGACAATGGGAAACAAAGGGGGCTCTCTCTTTATTTGCCGATCGCTCTCTGCACCTCGCTGAATTTACCCTTCAAAGCGATCTCCTTGTTTTACAAGCGCAAGCGGATCTAGGAGCCGGATGGCAGCTCAAAGAAGGAGATCTATTCATAGCTCTTCCCCATTTATCTCGATACAGCTCTCTCATGGAAGGATCTTTGCAGGGAGAAGCGCACTACCGCGGCCTGACGGCAACAGCGGAATTCTCATGCGAAAATCTGCATATCGCCCGGCAACCCTTTCAACATGCGTTCTGCCAGCTAAAGACGCATCGAGAAGGAGATAGGTGGGAAGGGGATGTGGAGTTTTCCGCCAAAAACGATCAAATGCCTGTCAAGGGCAGCGCCTCGTTTTCCCTGAGCCCTGTGCAGGACCTCGCTATCCAGAATCTACACATCCAAGCTCCCGACACGACCGTGAGCGGACATGGAACTATCCAATTCACCCCTCTGATTCTGGATGGAGCGGTGTTTGCTCAAGCCGCAGAGCTCAGCCATTTCGCCTCTTGGCTCCCCGAATCCGATTTGAGCGGAAGCGTCGGAGCGGAGCTCCAATTGACGTCTAAAAACTCTAAGAACGCGTTAAACCTCCACATCGCCTTTAAAGATTTACACTGCTTCGAGATGCTCGCCCATGAGCTCACCCTGCACGCCCAGCTATTCGATTACAATCAAAACCCCTTTGGCACGCTCTCTTTTGAAGGATCTAGAATTTATTTTCCCCAACTCTATCTCTCTTCTTTGAACGCTCAGGCCCATTCTGAACAGGAAGGCTGGCCCTTTCACATTCAGGCCCAGGGGCTGTGGAAAGATCCTCTCGACATTCAGACTGCCGGTTACTGGAAGCAAGAACACTCCAGACACCACCTCGCGATCCACACATGCGAAGGTGTTTTACTGAAGCGTTCTTTTGATTTGGAAAGCCCTTTTTCGATCGCATGGGACCCGAAATACGTTCAAATCACGCCTTGCAAGATCCGCTTGGCTGACGGGCACATCGCCGCCGCCGTCGAACTAGACCCCGCATTTTGTAAAATTCAACTCCAAGCAGAACACTTTCCGCTCGATCTTCTCGCTCTTTCCTATCCCACCTTTACACTAAATGGATCCACCTCTTTGGATGTCCACTTAGAAGGCTCTGAGAATCAGCTCCGCGGAAACTTTCATCTGCTTTTAGAACAAGCCGATGTGCTGCAAGGGGGCAGGGAGGATCCTCTCCAAGCCAAGGGGGTTGTGCAGGGCCATTTAGAAAACAACACGCTGCAATTCTATGCTCTTCTCAAAGCGACCGGCCAGCAATTTTTAGAAGGCACCGCGACGCTGCCGCTCCATGTGCATTTTCTCCCCTTCCGCATCCAGGTCGATGAAAAGCGGATGCTATCCGGAGAGATCACGATGGAGGGAAAATTGGAGGAAATTTTTGATTTCATCAACATGGGCAGCCACCACGCTAGCGGCCTTTTCAGCTGCCACCTATTTCTCTCGAAAACGGTTCTCTCGCCGAGCATCTTGGGATCTATGGAACTCCAAGGGGGTTCTTACGAAAACTACTACACAGGCACCCTGCTAAAAGAGATCAATGCGCGCGCATCTGCCGATAAACACACCCTTAAACTCCTTTCCCTTAGCGCTAAGGACGACCAAGGGGGAGCGGTTTCTGCGCAAGGAGAGCTCCTGTTAAAACCCGATTTGAAATTCCCCTATTCGATCCAAGCCTCTTTGGACAACCTCAGCGCCTTGCGCTTCGAAACCGTCACCGGTCATTTTTCAGGACCATTAACCCTTACCGGCAATATCGAGTCAGCCCTAGCGGAAGGCGCGCTCACGGTTCCCTATGCGCATTTCCAGATCCCCGACCAGCTGCCCATCACGCTACCTGTCTTGCCCTTCACTTATATTAATGAACCTGTCCACCTGAAGAAAAAAGCCTTATCTCCCCTGCCGATTTTCCCTCTTCATCTCGATTTAAAACTGAGCGCTTCAGATGAAATCCATGTCGAGGGAAGAGGGCTGGATTCGGAATGGAAAGGCACGGCGCATCTGAAAGGGACCAATGCAGGGATAGCCGCTAACGGATCCCTCCAACTTCTCAAAGGGGAATTCTCCTTCGCAGGTAAAACGTTCACCCTCACCCAAGGAGAGATCACGTTTACAGATAAACCGACCCAAGGCGCCTTTCTAAATTTGAGCGGAACGTTAGCGCTCCCGGATGAACTCATCGTGACAGTCTTGCTGCGCGGCCCGCTCACTTCGCCCCAGCTCACCTTCCAATCGATCCCCCCTCAACCCACGAGTTCGATCCTCTCGAATCTCTTATTTGATAAAAAAATCTCCGAGATCAATGCCTTCCAAGCGATCCAGCTCGCGCAAGTAATCGTCACCCTCTCGGGAGGATCCGGCCCTAGCGTGCTGGAAACCATCCGCAAAAGTTTGGGCGTCGACCGCCTCAACATCGTCGCCGGCAAGAACGGGCTGACCGACATCGCGGTGCAAATTGGCAAATACCTCACCCACGGCGTCACCGTCACCCTGACCCAAAGCGCCGATAGCAGCAACGTCACCATCGAAGTCGAAGTATGCCCGGGATTCATTTTCCAAGCGGAAACGCAAGATCAGGAAGAAGGAAAATTCTCCCTCAAATGGAATCGCAATTATTAAAATAATTTATGATTTGTAAAGAAAAAGCCGCTTTCATAAACTGGAAGAGCACACAGCAAAATAGGGTGGTCATTTATGGGAATCGGTTATAACATGAGCATGGAAATCTCCCGGCTATATACAAATTTGGAGACCAACCGCTACGAAAAAAGCCATGAGCTCAACGACGAAAACGAAGAATTGGTCGATAAGATCGAAGATCTGTATCGGCTGCTCTCAGCCATCAATACCCAGCGGGATACGCGGAAAGACGAGGTCGACTTTTACGACTCGCCTGAGCTGATCGAGCTCGTCGATAAAATCCGCGCTTACGATGAAACCCTGATTCCCAAAAAAACCTACTCCTGGCAAGGGGAAAAAGACGTCAACGCTCTCGTAGAAAACCTGAACAACTACATCAAGACCCTCACCCCCAGACTGTCGCAAACGGGGATGTATATCCAACAAGAATTGCATGAGGGCACCCAATTCTACGATATTGGTACCGATATGAGCAAAAATGAGCGGGAGAGCCGCAATAAAATCATCAGCAACTCGAACGTAAAAGTGTAGCCGTGCAAGATTTCGCTCAAGCTGCGTTAGATCCTTTGCAACTGAAGATGCAAAAGCTGCCCCAGGCACAGCAAGAGATCCTCTATGGGACGAGCCGGGGGCTTTACGAAGCGGGAAATTATGCCGAGGCGTCCGATTTTTTTACGCAACTGATTCTGAGCGAACCGTTTCACGAGCTCTATTGGCGCGGCCTAGCCGGAGCGCGCCAGATGGAAAAGAAATATCCAGAAGCCCTGCATGCTTGGGCGCTCGTCGCGCTGCTCGCCGACCGCGACCCGCTTCCCCATTTTCATGCCGCCGAGTGTTTTCTTTCCCTAAACGACAAACCGCAGGCGCTCAAAGCCTTGGATTGCGCCCAGGAACGCTTGAGCACAGATCATGCGGAATTGCGCGCAAAGATTAACCTTTTAAAAGAGCTCTATCTCTAACGATGCCTATCCACGCTGTCGATCATCTCCCCGCTCCTTCTCCCCTTGCAGCAAACACTCCTGCAAAAGAATCCCCTGTCATCGCTTCATCGCCCTCCCCCATCCAAGATACGATTGCCGAAGCTCCGCCGCTGCCGCCGGTATTTACCCCCTCTAAACCCTCCATGCCTCTCTACCGCGCGATCCAAAATGCGGAGAGGGAATACCAAGTCGGCAACAAATTGCTCCAATTAAACATGAACCATCTAGATAGCAACTACTTAGAATTGGAAGAGTGCCGGCTCAAAATGGCCGAGCAAATCAAAGAAAATGCAGAGAAAAGCAAAATGTCCGATTTTTGGGACCTCCTCAAAAAAATCGGGACCTGTGTGCTCGCCGCCATTTCGGTGGTCATCGGCATCTCTCTGGTGTCCACCGGCGCCGGCACCTTGATCGGCGGAGCGATGATCGCCTCCGGGATCCTCGCCATCGCCAACATCGCCCTCATCGAGACCGGAGCGGTCGACCTCTTTGCCAGACAACTCGCGGGAGACAATGAAGACTTAAGAAAGCTCTATGCCGTCCTGATCCCCGGCTCAATCGGCTTGCTGAGCGGCATTTTAGGAGTCGCCGGCGTCGTGGGCGCTTGGTCCTCCATCAACTTCGTCACCCAAGCCCTCTCCATCGCGCAAACCGCCGCGAGCTTTGCCGATGGGTTTCTGACTCTCGGAAGGGGCGTAACGAAGGGAGAGCTCAAGTGGAGCGAAGCAAAACGCTACGCGATCCAAAAGACGATCGTCTTAAACGAACACGACACAGACCAAACGCTGCGCGGCATGGAAAACTTCATGGAGCAGCGCAACCAAACCATGAAACGCGCCCGCCATTGTCTAGAGTCCTTTGTGCAATCGATGAATAAAGCCCTACAAATATAAGGAATCCATTATGTCCGTAGATACCATCCGTTCCAGTTCCGCAGTCAGCCCCCTTTTCCAAAAGCCTCTTGTAGAAGCCCCCGTTAAAACGCGCAAAACCCCTTTTGCCGCGGATCAAATTTCCAGCATGCAAGAGGAAGAAGTCGCCAGGGCGGCGACCAGCTATAACATTTTGCGCCGCCTGATCGGTAATTTTGCCCGCTTGATTCCGACCATTACCAATTTGCAGCAATTGCAGAGAAAAACAGAAGCCAGCGAGATCAGCCAATACCGCACCCTGACAGACGAAAAAATCTGGCTGAATAACCTGGAGGGGATCTTTGAGATCAGCGGCGGCGTGGTCGGCGGCGGCCTTGGAGCTGCATCGGGCTTTGTTCCGCAAGAATACAAGGCAGTCCTTGAAACCCTCTCTAAGGCAGCCCCCTCCCTCTCTAACGCGGCGGTTCGGTTTACCGACAGCAGCAAGATCAAAGCCGAGGGAAATGCGCAGATCGTCCTCAGCGCTACTCTGCCCGGCGCCAAGGAAACGGAGAAAACCTTAGGGGATTTCCTCCTGCGCGAAGCGGAGCACCTCGCCAAAATCCAGCAATACCAATTCGAAGGCTTTAAAACTCGTAGTTAAAAAGGACCAAAGAGAAGAGAAAAGGACTTAAGGGACAAAAAGGACCTCAGGGACCAAAGTTAGTTATACGACCCAAAGTGTCTTTAGCTTTTTTCTTAGGTCCTTTGAACCTATCTCAGTAAAAAGTTTCAGTCGATTTTCGGGTTCTTTTGAGCCGATTTTCGATCCAAATTGTGGGGACAATATACTTTTGTCGATATTGCCCCCACAATTTGGATCGAAAATCGGCCAAAATAATCCCGAAAATCGACGAAAAATTTTACTGAGATAGGTTCTTAGATCTCTTTAGTCTTTTTCTCAGCAACCAAAGTGTCGTATAGCTAACTTTGGTCCTTTAGGTCCTTTTTGTCCCTTAAGTCCTTTTCTTCTTTTCTTAAGTCCCTTTCTCTTTTCCTCTTCTCTTTTGACTCGAAAAACACAATCCTTTACAAGTAGGATTCGAGCCGCACCGGCTGGCGATGCCTGGTTTTTGAGGGTTTTTAATGGAATTAAACAACGGCAATGGCAATGAACATCTCGTCAATGGCGATAACCAGGGGCTGTTAGATAAAATTGCGCTAAAGTTGTCTTTCCTGGTGGCGGTAGGAGAATACATCCGCCTCATCCTCGATGTCTCCAAGGCGACGTTAAGGCGCCCCCCTGCCCTTTCGCTCATCTTGCAACAACTGTATGATATAGGAGTCGCCTCTCTACCCGTTGTGGCCATTACGGGATTTTCAACAGGCCTGGTCCTAGCCGCACAGTCGTTTTACCAGCTTTCTGATAAAGGGCTTGCGAGCGTCACAGGACTCATGGTCGGCAAGGCCATGATGACCGAGCTGGGACCCGTGCTCACGGCATTCATGGTTACGGGCCGCGTGGGCGCTTCCATGTGCGCAGAGCTGGGGACAATGCGCGTGACCGAGCAGATCGATGCCCTGCAAACGATGGCAGTGAACCCGAACCGGTATCTGATCGCTCCCCGATTTATTGCAGGCACGATCATGATGCCTCTTCTTACCATCTTTAGCGTGGTGATGGGTATTTACGGCGGATACCTCATTTCGGTTTATTTCTTTGGAATGGCCCCTTCCAGTTATTTTGATCCGATGCCGATACACATCACCGTCTTTGATTTCTTCACGGGAATCGTCAAAGCCTTCGTCTTCGGCATCTTCATCATGACGATCGCCTGTTATAAAGGGATGAGCACCTCGGGCGGCGCGGCGGGCGTCGGACGGTCGACGACCAGCAGCGTCGTGATCGCCTACTGCTGCATCCTCCTCAGCAATTTCTTCTTAACGATCGCCTTGAATATTCTCCGAGATAAGATTTCAAGGTTGATATGATTAAGATCCGCAATCTGTGGAAACGCTATGATAAACTGCAAGTGCTAGAGGGACTGGACCTCGACGTCAATACGGGAGAGACCCTGGTCATCCTAGGACGCTCCGGGGTGGGGAAAAGCGTCCTTTTAAAACACATCATCGGCATCACCAAACCGGATCGGGGCACCATCGATATCGATGGCGTCCGGATCTCCGATCTGGATGGCCCCGCACTCTATAAAGCCGTTCAAAACATGGGGATGCTGTTTCAGGGATCTGCCCTCTTCGATTCAATGAATCTCTTCGAAAACACAGGGTTTTATCTGAATCAGCACGGCGATCCAAAGACAGGCCGGCATTATACCGAAAAAGAGATCGAGGATCTCGTCACGCACGCTCTAGAAATGGTCAATCTCCAAGGAACGCAGAAAAAAATGCCCTCCGAACTCTCGGGGGGGATGCGCAAACGGGCGGGCCTCGCGCGCTTAATCGTCTACCGGCCTTCTATTCTGCTCTACGATGAACCGACGACGGGGCTGGACCCGATCACGGCCATGCAGATCAATGAACTGATTGTCAAAACGCAAAAAGAACTAAAAGCGACCAGCATCGTTGTCACCCATGACATTTTATCCGCACTCTATGTCGGCGATCGACTGGCTCTGCACAAAGACGGCAAAATCGCCTACATCGCCGATCCGGACACATTTATGCAGATCAATGATCCGATCATCGCCTTCTTGCGCAAGATCATTTCCCAAGACCCAAGGTCTTTTAAGGAGTAATTATCTATGGGAGCAGCAGTTAAAAACATGTTGATCGGCGTCTTCGTCTTGGTCGCTGTTTCATTTACGATTTCGATGATCATGTTTTTGAAGCCCAGCGTCGGCGATGGCAAAAAAACCTTCTATGTACGGTTTTCCAATATCAATAAAATCGGCGTGGGCACCCAGGTTGTGTTTGCCGGAAAACCGGTCGGCGAAGTGGTTGCCGTCAATGAGATCTACGATGCGCGCGAACAGCCTTCCGATAGCCTGGGCCGAGTCTATTTTTATGAGCTCACGTTAAAAGTCGACTCGAGCGTCAAAATCTACGATACCGATGAAATTTCCCTGCAAACCTCCGGCCTTTTAGGAGAAAAATCGATTGCGATCATTCCAAAAACCCCTCCCAAAGGGGTGATTCCCAAGCTGATCACCAATGAACCGATTTATGCCAACTCGGTCGATCCTATCGAAAATGCCTTCGTCGAACTGTCTGAGCTTGCCAATGAGATGGGGATCACCTTTACTAAAGTCAACGGATGGATCGATCAAAACGAAGATGAGATCTCTTTCGCCGTTAAATCCTTCGGCCTCTCCATGGATGAGATGCGCAAAGCGATCGCGCAAGTCAACGATCTGCATGTCATTGAAGATGTCAAAGAGGCCGCCCACAACTTCTCCTTGACCATGCATCAGATGGATACGGCTTTAGAAGAACTGCATCAACTGGGCACCTTTACCAATGTGGGCCTCCTCGTCGACAACATGAAGGCGGTCACCCAAGATCTCGCCAACGGAACGGGCACCCTCGGACGCCTGATCAAGGGAGATGACATGTACTTGAGATTCTCTTCGATCCTAAGCAAAGTGGATACCCTCATGAACGACATCAATCATTACGGGATCCTCTTCCACCTCAATAAAGGATGGCAGCGGCTGCGCACGCAAAGGATCAACTTGCTAAATGCGCTCAACACCCCGTCGAGCTTTAGAAATTACTTTGAAACGGAACTCGACCAGATCAATACCTCCATGTCGAGGATCTCTATTTTGGTCGATAAAGCCGAGGAAAGCCCCGAAAAGGATGCGATCCTGGAAAGCGATCCGTTTAGGAGAGATTTCGCCGAACTTCTCAGACAGGCGGATGCCCTTTCCGATAATCTAAAACTCTTCAATGAACAACTGATGCGGGCAAAAGGAGAATGTGAATAATCTACCCTACGCGGATTTAAATAGGGGCACTTTCTTAATTGCCAGCCCCGATATCGATACCGGCATCTATTTTCGGAGCGTAGTGCTCTTATGCGAACATGCCCCTGCCGGTTCTTTGGGCATCATCATCAATAAACCGCTCGAGATGGAGCTCCCCGATGAGCTTCTCAATATTAAAGAGCTAGCCAATCCCCGCGTCCATATCCGTGCAGGCGGTTCGATCCAGCCGAATCAAATGATGCTCCTCCACTCCTCGGAACAAAACTCCGAGCAAACCCTGAAGATCTGCGAGGGGGTCTTTTTAGGCGGAGATATGAGATTTCTCCAGGAAGCGCTGAGCGATAGGGACGGGCCCTCCCTGAACCTGTGCTTTGGCTATGCCGGCTGGGGCGCCGGGCAGCTCGAAAGAGAATTCTTAAATGGCGAATGGTTCCTCCATCCCGCTCAAGCCAAACACGTCTTTGAAACCCAACCTGAAAAAATGTGGCAAATCGTGCTTCGGGAAATGGGCGGCAAATACGCCACCCTCTCCATGATCCCGGAAGACCTCAGTTTAAACTAAGAGGGTGTTTACAAATTAAGGGTGGGCTGTAATAGCTAGGATGGTGAGCTGCCCTTTTTCTGGGCCATAGTGCCAAAATATTCGATAGGCCCCAGGAGTTTTATTCTGAGCATACGCCTCATACACCTTTTCTCCTGTAGGCCCCTTTAAAGAGGTAAACTCATGCGTCCGTAAAGAGGGATGCCTTAAATCTATTTCCATCAGTCCTAATGTTTTTCGAACAGCCCGAAAAACAGCGTTTTTATCTCGCGCAGCCTGAAGTTCTTCCAATTGTCTTTTAGCAGTAGATGTAAATCGAAGACTAAAGTTCGTCATCGGCGTATTGAGCAAAAGATCCTAGGTCGTGCGTTCCTTTCTCCTTTAATCCTTTTTTAACAGCTGATAATGCCTTTGGATTTTCATATAACCAAGATTCCCCCACAGGAACTTCTGTCATTGGTTCCAAAATGATCTTATCTCCTTCTCTATAAGCATTTACAGAACTGATATTGACCTCAGGAAGTAACTTGCCTAAGGTAATGCGGCGTCGCGAATCCAGATGTAATTTAACTTTTTTCATCTTTATCCCCCTTAATAAATCCCATTTTATATAAAATGGGATTTATTATCAATGGGTATAGTAGTAATCGATCTCTTCGTTTTTTTTAGGGCCGATCACCCGCCAATTCAGCCGGAGTGCATGGCGGTCGTAAAAAATCTGGCCAAAATACGCATCTCCCCCGCATAGATGGGAATCGACGGAAGAGAGCGAGCGGTTGCTGGAAGGGGCGAGATGAAAAAGAAAAACGGGATGGTTGATCCCTCTGCGCAAGTGCTCTAGGGAAATCACTCCCGCGTTTCGGTCGAGCGTCCAGCGAAACACATTGCTAAAATCGATCTCCTTGCCCTGCTTTCCCTGCCAACTCCCCTTTTCTGTAAAAATCAACACCTCCTCCCCTTCTTTTGCGACGATCACCTCTCCCTTGCCCTTCCCATTCCAGCCTCCTTCTTCTTCCGATCTGGTCCGCGCATTAAACGTGAGCTCCCGGACCTCTGCCAATCTCATCCAAAAAGAGAGAAGCACTTGAATCTTTTCCGCCTGCTCCTCTCGGTTGATTTGCTTGACAAAACAGTAACGCTTTTTTTCCTGAGGAGGGAGCAGCGTATAGGCCTTTTTAAGCAGCAGCTCCAATTCATTGAGCAAGGGAAAGGCGGGATTGAAACGATAGAGGCGCGTTTTGCCTTCGTATTCGCTCACAATCATCCCCCCCTTTTCCAATCGGAGAAGCGCCTTTTGAACGGGGGTGAGAGGAGTATTCAGCAGACGATGGAGCTGGGTTCCATAACATTTGCTGTTCACAAAGAGAAAAATCAGAATTTTTTGCACATTTTTGCTGCCGCAAAGCACTTCAAGCATAAAAAATTCACCCCTTTTTGATGTTTTCCAACCTATTTCTATCGCACATCGCCCGCGGAGACTTTTTCTTCTCTTTTTAAACCAATAAAAGATATATGTAAACTCTTTTATAGTTTATATAGTCTGCTTTTTGAAAAATTCGAAGTTGCGAAAAACTGAAAATAGAGGGTAAAATCCCCAATTTCAAGGAGGATGTATGACACAAAGCAAGATCATTTCCATTTACGGGTATTTGAACAAAGCGCGTTTAGAATGCACCATCGCCCTCTTAGGGAGCATTTTTCTAGCCATTCTTTCGCAGCTTTCTATACCGCTCCCCTTGACCCCGATTCCCCTAACCTTGCAAACCTTAGGCGTCTTTTTGCTCGGCGGCATGTTAGGCAGCCGAAGAGCTGCATACAGCGTGATCGGCTACTTAGCTCAAGGGTGCATAGGTCTGCCGGTATTTGCCGGAGGATTAGCGAATCCCCTCTGGATGCTCGATAGCAAAGCCGGTTTTCTCCTCTCCTTTATCGGAGCCGCCTTTCTCATCGGCAAAATGCTAGAAGCGCGCACAACCCCCTCTTTCCTCTACACCCTAGGCGCGCTCGCGCTAGGCCAGCTCGCCATTTTTACGATCGGGATGGGCTGGCTATCGCTTTATGTGGGATTGCCAAAGGCTTTTCTCTTCGGCGTCCTCCCTTTCTTAAGCGGGGCCGCCCTTAAAATCACCGCAGCAGCGCTTTGTTTAAAGGGCTATGCGCTCTGCCGCAATCGATAAGCCTATGCATTGCGTGTTGCCCAGACTCCAAGTCCTCATCTATAGAGATGAGGGAGTGAATCTACAGAGTGCAGATGCGCTTGCCGGACAGCTGCGCGCCATCCTAGACCAAGCCATCTCTATTCAACAGGTCGATAGCCTCTATCTCAATACCGAACCTTGGGAGGATAAAACGATCGCTTTGGTCATGGGAGGAGGCGTGTGCGGGGAGTGGGAGATCCGCTTGGGGGAGAAGGGGATCCGAAAAATTCACGATTATGTCATCCGAGGAGGCAAATACATCGGATTCTGCGCAGGCGCCTACTTCGCCTCCGCTAAAAGCCGCTTTGATATCAAAGACCAGCTCCCTATTAAAAAAAGACGTTCTCTGGCTTTTTTTGAAGGAAAAGCAAAAGGGCCGCTGATCGAAACAGACGACTACCGCTCGATCGATGCGGCGCGCGCGGCCAAAGTCGCGTTTATCATCCGAGGGGTGGCCCAAAGCGGCTATCTGTATTATCAAGGAGGCTGTTTTTTCGATATCGATCAGGATACCGCCCAAACGCGCATTGTGGGAAGATATGAATATCCTTTTTCTTCGCGTCCCGCTGCCGTCCATTGCAAAGTGGGAAAAGGAGAAGCTTTTCTCTGTGGACCGCATCCAGAATTCTCTTGGACTGAAGAGTTGAAACAATCCGCTCACCGCCAATTAGCTTTTCTCGCTCAAACTTTATGCCCGGAAGAATCCTTTCGAAAGCGGATATGGGAGGAGATCGGAAGGATGTTGGCTCTTCCTCTTTAGAGACTATCTCCGAATTAAGCTTCTGTCGATTTTCGGGTTCTTTTGAGCCGATTTTCGATTTAATTTTTGGGGGTAATATCAACATTCGTATATTATCCCCAAAAATTAAATCGAAAATCGGCTCAAAAGAACCCGAAAATCGACGAAGTCTTAATTCGGAGATAGTCTCTTAGGGAACTTGCTGCTATACTATGCTAGCTATGGATACCACGCCCTCTATTCAAGAAGAAGTCGCAAAAAGGCGCACGTTTGCCATCATCAGCCACCCCGATGCTGGAAAAACAACTCTGACGGAAAAACTCCTCCTCTATTCGGGAATGATCCACACAGCGGGAATGGTCAAGGGGCGAAAAGGGCGCAAAGCAGCGACCTCCGACTGGATGGCCATGGAACAGGAAAGGGGGATCTCGATCACCTCCTCGGCGATGCAGTTTACCTATAAAGGAATCATTATCAATGTCCTGGATACCCCCGGACACGAGGATTTTTCAGAAGACACCTACCGCACGCTCACGGCAGCCGATTGTGCGATCATGGTGATCGATGCTTCCAAAGGGGTGGAACGGCAAACGCGCAAACTGTTCGAAGTGTGCCGTCTCAGAAAAATTCCCGTGCTCACCTTCATCAATAAAATGGACATGCCCGGGCGCGATCCCCTAGAACTCATGAATGAAGTGGAAAACGTCCTTCAAATCCACTCTTGCGCGATCAACTGGCCCATCGGCACGGGCAAGGAATTTCAGGGCGTTGTCGACAGGGATCGGCAGGAAGGGATCTTCTTCACAAAAACCTCTCCCGGCGGAGCGCAAAAAGCGGAGATGGCCCGCCTTCCTCTGCATAGCGAAGAAATGAAATATAAAATCGGCCCCGAAGCCTTTGAAAAACTCCTGCAGGAGTTAGAGCTCTTGAACGGGGCAGGCAATCCTTTTTCTCAGGAGAAATTTCTCGAAGGAGACCTATCTCCCGTCTTTTTTGCTTCCGCTCTGACCAATTTTGGGATCGAGCCCTTTTTTGATGCCTTTATCCACCTCGCGCCCTGCCCCCATGCCCGCCTGGCAATGCGCCCAGACGGGACCGAAGTGGAAATCGATCCTGTAAACACCCCCTTCAGCGGATATGTGTTCAAACTGCAAGCGAACATGGATAAACGCCATCGCGATAGCATGGCATTTATCTGCATCTGTTCAGGCCGCTTTGAAAGAGACCTCGTCGTAAAAAACCACCGTTTGGGCAAAGAGGTCCGCCTCTCCCGCCCTCATGGGATGGTGGCAGGGGAAAGAACCACGCTCGATTTTGCTTATCCGGGGGATGTGATCGGCGTCATCAATCCTGGATTGTTTGCCATCGGGGATACCATTTCCCTCACAGGCGGCTTCAATTTTAAACCCCTCCCCCAATTCCAACCTGAAATCTTTGCAAGGCTGCAGCCTAAGGATGTCGGCAAAAGAAAAGCGTTTGATAAAGGAGTTCTGCAGCTCATGGATGAAGGCGCCATTCAAATGCTCGCCTCTTATGAGCGAGAAGGAGATTATATTTTTGCGGCGGTGGGACAACTCCAGTTTGAAGTGATGCAATACCGCCTAAAAGACGAATATGGCGTGGAGACTATCCTCTCCCCGCTTCCCTATCAGTGCAGCGCTTGGATCTTAGGGGACATGAACACGTTTAACAAATCCACCAGCTCGATCCTTGTTAAAGACCGGCAAGGGCGTCCCATGGCCCTTTTCAACAGCCCGTGGGAAAAACAATACAGCATCAAACACAACCCTAAACACGAATTCGTCGACGTTCTCGTTTGATAAAATTAATCTGGATGTCGAATTTTAAGAGAGGGAGAGAGTTGGTAGGTTTTGGGCGTGATCGGAACGGGTTTGATCTTGTAGACGCTCCAGTAGCTCTTTTCTCCATCCTCATAGCAGACGAGAAGCTGTTCGCCCGGTTGGATATTTTTTTTGGCTATATACACCACCTCTATAGAGGCCGGAGTCAAGCCGTAGGGGTTCGGCGGGACAGCGAGCACATGTGCGATCACATTGGGCTTTTCTGAATGATTGATAAACCGGGTGAAATTCCCCCTTTTTAAGGCATCGACTTTCAGAGAATAGAGGCGCCTTGGACGGTAAGGAGATTTTTTATCGAAAAGACGCTGCTCCTCTCTGCTCAGGCGGATGTCCATCAGCGGCGTAAATGCATACGCCCCATCATCAGGCCGGTTTTGGGGGATCAAAGAAATGTCGCCCGCATAGGAAGCGATGATCTGCCCCTTCTCCATGGGCTCTGCCTCCGGATGTAAAAAAATGCCGCGGCCTAGGCCTTCCCCTAATTTTTTACAAACGAGGTAGGTTGGGATCTCTTCTTTTTCAATCGTTTTTGATACTTTTGCCAGCTCTTTTAACTCCTCTCTCCTCAATCGGGAAATTTTGATTTTCTGTTTGCGCATTTCCCTACTGATAATTAGACTTATAGCCGGATTCAAAACTTGACGTGGCAATTTAAACTTCATTACTTTATCCTATTAAATAACAAAATTATTATCAAGCGCCCATATGAATAAAAAACTAATTTTATTTTCGACCCTCGTTTTATTATTCCATCAGGTTTTTGCAACTGGTCAAGAACTAAAAAAACCTCCCTCTGTATTGATCATCGGAGGAGGCCCTGCCGGACTTGCCACCGCCATAGAAGCCAGGCGCAGCGGATGCCCGGTTACGATTGTAGAAAAAAGGAATGCCTATTCGAGACCCCAAGATCTTTTTCTCTTTGATGATTCTCTACAACTATTGAAAAAATGGCAGGTAGCTCCTCCTGAACTGCAAGTCGCCGACCTCGGCGATGGCACTCTTATAGGCACCATCGCCATTAATCACCTCGAAGAGCAGCTTGAAAAAAGAGCCAAAGAGCTAGGAGTCAAGAAAATCAAAGGGAAATTCCACGGTTTGCAAGGAACCCAAACGGCTCTTATCACCATTCCTAAGAGTGGAGAATTGGCCCTGAGGTATGATATCCTTGTCGGAGCGGATGGATCGCATAGCAGCGTGAGAGAAGCTCTTGCCATTGAAAAAACCTGTTTAGGCAAGGGGTTCGGCGCATTTGCGATCATGAAAGATGCTCCGTCCACAAAAATAGACATTTCGCCCCCGATTAAACAAGACAAGGGATTTCTCAGAAGATTTAAAATTCCCTCCGCTAACATCGTCTTTATCCACTCCCCTCTGGAAGCTTCAAAAACTAAGCTCCAACAAGCTTTAAAAACGCAAGGGTGGAGCGCAGAAGCAAAAACGGTGAAAGAAGACAAGGCATTTACCCGCACGGATATTCCGATCCTACTCCAGCAAGCCAACACGTTTTCAAACGAGAAAAAATCCGCTATTTTGGTGGGCGACGCAGCGGCTACGGCCAGTTTCTTTCAGGGCATGGGAGCAAACACCGCTCTGAAGGCGGCCGCATTGGCCGGCGATTTTTTCAAACAGATGCAAAAAGACCCTCGCCTCGCTTTCGACACCTTCAATCGGGAGATGAAGAAAACCACAGACGCCCTGATCGAAGACAGCGCCTTCTTATTTGAACCAGAACAATTTCACCTTCAAAAAGTCCAAAAAACAGCCTCTTAAAGACTGTACGAGTATAACAGATGAGATCAACGCGAAACCGCAGAGACGCAGGGACGCGGAGAAAATTGTATAAACATCTTTGCGACTTGGCGGCTTTGCGTTGATCCCCACTATTGAGCTAATACAGGCTTTACAAGGAAGCTAAAAACACCCCGATTTCCCTAATAGAACTGGCGATCATCCAAAGCTGGATCTAGATACCAAATAATTTGACATCAATTTTCGCTTGATCGAAAATAATCAGCGTTTTTAGAGACTGTCCACAAACTAAGGGTTCGTCGATTTTCGGGATTATTTTGGCCGATTTTGCATTCTTTTTTGGGGGGTCATATACGCAAGTTGATATTACCCCCCAAAAAAGAATGCAAAATCGGGCCTGGTTCAAAAAGAATCCAAAATGGGTAACACTGCGCAAGCAGGAACAATCCCGCTCAAAGGCGGAATTGAACGAATATTTTGAGGGATGGATTGGATGTTTAGGCTGCTTGCTTAAACAGAGTAAAGCCGAGCATCTCTAGCCAATGAGGATGATTCTTTCCTCTTAGTAGTTCTGTTGGGCTTTTCCCTATTCGTTCCTCGCGGTTGCTTCTCATAAATCGACGGTGATTGAGGAAAAAACGAAGGATTTCCAGGTAATCTTTGCCAAGATGCCTGCGCAATGAGAAGTAGTTTCTCAACCTGCTGTTTAGATTCTCAACCACAGAACTAGCTCGCACCGTAGTGTTCAATAACTGATCCACCTCCGCTTTGGCTCGGTAAAATTTGTTCCCGAGTCGTTGATAAAGGCGAGTATATTGTTCCCAATGTTTTTGACATGACTTTGGAATGCCAGCCAATCGATGGATGTCCTCGACGTCCTTCAAGGGTATTTTGTGTTGATCTGCGATTTCACTAAGACGTTTTTCTAAGAGAGGAACAAAGGCAAGAAGGTTATCTCGATTGATCTCTAGGTACTTGCGTACTGGGCCAATGCGATGGGGACTTGTTGATTCCCGTAGTTGCAACTCGTTTACTACAAAATTCAACAGTGAAAGGCGGTCGTTATATGAGGAGCCAGCCAAACAGAGAATATCTTTTTGGAGCCAGCCAAACAGAGTCGTTAAGTCTTCCGATAAGCGAAGCGCTTTTTCGCTTGCTTCTTCTACTACAGCCAGTGTTTCAAACAATTCCCTGCGCTTTTCTTCCTTTTTCGTCTTGCCCCATGGATGATTCAGTTTGTGTTTAATCCCCTCGATCACTTTTAGGCTCTCTATTGCTCGATTATCTATGTAGGAGAGGAGATCACTGAAGGGTTTTAAAGCGTGGAAGATATCTCCATGACAAGGGATATCGGGCCAGGCCTCGGTTTGTCCGCTTCGTGCCATACGTCCTCCATCGGCAATCGTATGCTCAGGCTTAAGCCCCTGTTTTTCTTGCAGATCAAGTAGGTGCACTCCCCACGCATTAGCGTCACAGTGCTTCTCTAAACTCAGTAAATAACAGTAAGTCGAATGAGCGTCACAACCAACCAAAACAGGTTCCTGTGCCTGATAAATTTCATCATGAGCACCTACTTTGACTTGAGACAAATCCTCCTGTTGGTTAATTTGTGCTGCTTGGGCAAGGGCAGCGTAGACAATATTATGAATACTTCCTTTGGAAATATCGTAATCAAACAGATCACGAAATAGTTCGATAACCCCTTGATAGGAAGAATGGCTGATCAAAATCAAGCCTAAAGTAAATTGTTTGATCCATTCCTTGGTGACGGGAAGATGAAAGAGAATAGTAGGATCTTCCGATGGAGAAGCATGGAATGCTTCTGTAATTCCATTCAGGGCTATTTCTTTTTGTTGATAGACAAATTTCCGACTAACTCCGTGGTGATCCGCTAATTGCGTAATATGGGCTTTATTACTAACTGCTGCAACAGCGATCTCTTGCCGTTGAGCGGAACAAAGGGTGTGAGCGACGCAAGAGCTTTCTAATTTATGGTAAGATGAGGTATGAATAATGGTTGACATAGCGGTTAATCCTGTAGCTTTTTGCTTGAATACCAAATGTTCTACAGAAAAATTGATTTGCTATGTCATTTTTTTTCAGAAAATGTTACCTGACTTTGAACCAGGCCCAAAATCGGCTCAAAAGAACCCGAAAATCGACAGAACCTAAGTTTGTGGACAGTCTCTTACACCTAGATATCACATCCAGGAGAACTTTATGAGCAGTGTGGGAAATTATTTTCTAATTTTGCCAAGTGATTGTAACTTAAAAATTTTTTATAACGCTTGTGAGAATAAACCTGAGAATCTGGGAACACTAAGATCTGTCTGTACAGCTTGGAATGGATTGCTAATGGATAATCATTCTCCTCTGTGGAAACTCATTTTTGATCGATACGTTCAAGATTTGACATATGATATTGACCATTCCTCAGCTATAACTTCTAAAGACAAAGTGGAATTGTTTAACAAAACCAGATTAAATAATTTCGAAACAATTCTCTCTGAATGCATTAAAAAAACAAACGGTAAATGTATTAAGCAGGAAGATTTAAAAAAAGCAGGCGCCAGACATTATTTAGATAAGCAAGATCTAACGGAAATTATTCAGATGTTGGTATCAAAAGGCAATTTAGAACTTTTTGCGAAACTCCTGCTGTTTAAACCGAAATTTAATGCAAGTGCAGTGGCATCTAATATGAAGATTAATTGTATGAGGACTAATATGGCACTGGAATACGACAGTTTCTTTTGTCTTCAGATGATGGTTAAATTTAATTATAATTTATCTGAGTTTTTTAATAATACGTGTGAAGAAAACCCGGGATTTATAAAATCATGTATGATGTCTTCAGTAACGTCAAAGCTGATTGTTGGAATAAAAATCACCGATTACATGAAAAGTGGTTGTAATTTCACTGCTGCCTCAACTGATACTCATGAGCCAATAGAGATTGACGTGATCTGCCAGGAGTTACGGCCATATTATCAAACGGGGCAATTCCACCCCTCCAGAAACATGGCCCGAGAGGCAGGATCCAGCCCGGTGTCTTTCTCGGATAAAAAATTGCAAAAACATATCTGTAAAGATCCCATTTTAGAAGAAGATTGGAAAAACATTATATTAGATATCCTAACGCAAGCCGAGTTTAATGATCACATCTACCCCGCAATAGGTGCCATTAATGCGGGCACCGTCATCTCTATGATTAGACAATATGAAGCCGCCATGATTCCTAGACCCAATGCCCTATCAAAAGCACTAGCTGAATACGATCAAATCCAAGCTAAAAAACTCTAAAAAAACACCCTGATCTCCTTTGGGCTAAGCCCAAAGGAGATCAGGGCTATTTCCTACAAATTGCCTAATTTCACCTTCAAAAAGTCCAATAAAACGAAGTAGATGAGCACGCTCGCTAGCAACCCGCATACAAAAGAAGCGGGAAGGGGCGCCATCCACAGCCCATTGATGGCGAGGGTGGAAAGGATCGAGATATCTGAAAAAGAACTGGCGATCATCCAAAAACTGGGTCTGGAATGCCAAAAGTGATGCCTTTCTCTCACTAAATAGACGGTTGCCTGGCCTGTGAAAACAAGAGTGAGGAAAATCCACGTTTGCAGCTGAGAGATGGTTAAAAACCGGCTTCCGAAAAATAGCGCCGTAAAAGAAAATCCCAAGATCAACAGAGCAAAAATCCCTCCGATTCGCATGAGCTTTTTGATGTCCCACCGATCGGGTTTTTTCGAATAAGAAACCCGATCGGTAGCGATGGAGAGGGTGACAAAGTCGTTTGCAAATAGAAATAAAACCATGAGCAGCTGAGAAATGATGAAATTTTTCTCGAGCATCAATCCCACGCCGAGCAGGAGGGAAATTTCTAACGTTTTGATGATTTTATTGAGCGTGTAGGTCAACATCCGCTGATAAATGCAGCGGCTGGTTTTGATCGCTTCTAGGATGCGATGCAGGCCGGGCGTTGTCAGAACCAGGCTTGCAGACGCTTTAGCCACATCGGTTGCGTTGGCAACGGCAATCCCCACTTCCGCTCTTTTGAGCGCGGGCGCATCATTCACCCCATCGCCTGTCATCCCGCAAATATAGCCCGCTTGTTGGAGGATCTCAATCATGCGCAATTTATCCTCAGGAAATACCCCGGCCACCGCATCGGCTTGTAAAATATGATCGAGGTGATCTTTGGTGATCACCCGGCTTCCAATCCCCGCTTTTTCCGCAATCGCAAGCGCTGTCGCTGCGGAGTCTCCCGTAAGCATAATCACGCGAATGCCTAAATCCTGTATGTCTCGGATCGTTTTCGAGGCGTCTTCTCTCAGCGGATCTCGTATCTTTAAGAGCCCAGCCGCTTGATCGTCTACCGTGATGCATAACACGCGGGAACCATCTGCGCTTAGGGCGTCGACTTCTTGAGAGAGCTCATTTTTTAGAAGAACGCTCGGAGCTCCCTTGCGGATCCGCAGTTTCTTGCCGGAATCGGAGAGGATCGCTTCCGAATATTTTTTTTCAGGATCAAAGGGGATATATTCCACTCTCTGGATCGAGGAAGAGATCCCCTCTCCCGCCCTTAAAATGGCCAGATCGATCGGATCTTGGGTGGATGCTTCAGAAGCAAGGGCGGCAAAGGCGAGAACCTCTTTTTCAGAATAGGCGCCGCAGGGTGAGATAGAAGAGATTTCCAGGGTGTTTTTGGTGATGGTCCCCGTTTTATCGATGCATAAAATAACCATCGCCGCAGCCTCTTCAATCGCTGAAAGGCGGGTGACCACGACTCCCGATTTGACGATCTCCAAAGATCCGAGCGCAGTCGCAAGGGTGAACATCGCAGGCAGAGCCACAGGCACAGCTGCGATAAAAAGGAGCAAAGAAAAGGGAATGAGCTCTAAGAGAGGCAATTGAAAATAGAGGGCATAGAGAAAAACCGCAACGACGATAACAGCATCGAAGGCGACGAGATAGCGGATGATCTGGAAAATCATGTTTTCCAAATGGCTCGGCGCCTTTGCCAGGCGAATCATCTCGGCCGTTTTCCCGTAGTAGGAATGAGAACCCGTAGCGACCACTTCAGCAAACGCTTCCCCGCTTGCCACAACGGCTCCGGCATAGCTAACCTTGCCGGGACCTGTTTCCACAGGAAGGGATTCTCCGGTCAAGACCGATTGATCGACCGAGAGAATCCCCTCTAACAATTTGATATCGGCGGGGATGATATCGCCCATGCGGATCCGGAGCAGATCTCCCGGGACAATCTCCTCGGCAGCAAGGAGCTTCCATTCCCCGTCCCGCAACACCCTCGCCGTGATGCTGAGCCGTTTTTTCAATAGGCGAATCGCCTTTTTCGCCTTTTCTTCCTGTAGAAAACTCAGGATCACATTGAATAGAAGAAGAACAAAGATAACCCCCGCTTCGACAGGTTTGTTCAAACCGATCTCCAAAGCGATGATCCCCTCGAGCATCCACGGGACGGGAGCCCAGAATTTTTTTAAAAACAGCAAAAAATAAGAAGGCTGCTTTTCAATGATCGCATTCGGTCCATACTTCTGGAGACGGATACGGGCTTCTTCCGAGGAAAGTCCATTCATCGATTTTTCGCCATTAGATTCAACCGATAACGGGTGTGGCGCAATTCCCCCGTTTTCACTAGAGCGCCTTTTTCTACAAGATCTGTTAAATCGCGCGTGGCCGTGGCTCGAGTGGTTTTTGTGATTGCGATGTAATTCTCTGCGCTCAGGCCTCCCGCAAAACCGGCGGGCCCTTCCTCAAACATTCTTAGCAAAACCTTCGTTTGACGGGGATTAATCTGCCCAAAAAGGGCATTGAGCATCTTCGATTTTTCGATTAAAAAAGAGAGCAGACGCATCGATTCTTCCTGTGCTTGCAAAATCACTTCGGCAAAAAACTCCACCCAATGCTGCGCCTCTACTGTCCGGTTGCATCTTTCAAGAGCTGCGTAGTACTCTTTTTTCCGTTTTTCTAACATTTTGGAAACGGCGATTAATACCGGTCGTCCTACGCCCTGTGAAAGAATCTTTTCCACGAGAACGCGCCCTATTCTTCCATTGCCGTCTTCGAAGGGATGGATACTCTCAAAATAAACATGGGCAATGGCTGCCCGTCCCAGAATAGGGCCAGATCGGTTTGTAGAATTAAACCAATCGATAAACAAGGTCATGTCTTGAAAAATTCTCGAAGAAGGGGGAGCTTCAAAGAAAACTTGCGAAACATCCTTACGATTCGAAATAATCTGCATGGGTTCTTTATGGGTGCGGTATTTCCCCCAATCCATAAGACTAGATGAATCCTTAAATAACATCGCGTGCCACTGCCAGAGCATCTCATGCGTTAACGGCTTGTCGAACGATTCATACACATTGCAAAGAAGTTGAGCCATGCAAGATTCTTTATCGATCCTTGATCGATCTGGGGATAACCCAAAGTGTTGTCTGATGGACTGCTGCAAGCTCTCTCTATCGAGAAGTTCCCCTTCGATTCTGGAGCTTTCAAGCCCCTCTAGACTAAGAATTTCAACGATAAAGCGATGGTATTCTTGTTCATCTATCGTTTTTAGATAGGCAAATGCGCTGCCTACGCCCAAAAGGAATTGTCTTTCTAGTTGAGATAGGCGATCGGGATCATAATTAAATCTTGGCCAATCGGGCAACTCCCAGTTCCAGGGCATGAGCAATAGACCTCCCTTCTATAACTCATATTTATACATAAACATGAGTTATAGAACAAGGTTCTATAACTCATGACCTTCCCAAGAAGAGCTATAACCAACTTATAACTAACTAGATATCAGACTATGGAACTCTTAAGAATTTATTTACCTCTAGAGAGCGAAGCGAACGGTGGTAAACCGATTTTCAAGTTGTTTGTGTATTACCTCACAACATATTATCCTAGTGCCGAAGACCCGAGGAGGTGTTTATGAAAAATACTAACGTTGAAACCTCATCAAAAACAATATCCCTGAGGTATTACGAGAAATACATGATGGTTGTCGGGGTTCTGGGCCAGTTGTTATTCTATGTTCAGGCAATAAAGATATTTACAACCCGATCAGCAGGCGATGTTTCCATCATTGGATTTTTGCTAGGTTTTATTTCTGTCTCTAGCTGGTTAGTATATGGGATACTGATAAAAAACAAGGTGCTAATCATAGCAAATGCAGTTGCAGTGATCGGCGCTTTGCTTGTAATCGTAGGGATATTGATACATGGGTAAACTCATCCCACGATCGGCATTTTACAGCGAGGGATTTTTTTGAGGACAGACTCCTCGATCTTCAAATGAGCGCGCACAAGCTCATGGGGGGTGAATGCCAGCCACTGGGCGAGCGGCACATCTTGGAAAGTAGGACTCCGGAACATTTCTAGAAAGCGGAGCGTTGTAGAACCGGTGTTCTCGACATAGTGGGGCAGCGCCCGCGGCACATAACCCACATCGCCGGCTTGATAGTTAAAGGTCTGCGCGGAATGGCCGGAGGCAAACACGGTCATCCGCCCCTTGCCTGAGAGGTAGTATTGCCACTCGTCTGCGTTTGGATGCCAGTGCAATTCCCGCATGCCTCCCGGCTCCACTTCCACTAACGCGGCGGTAATCGTGGTCTCTGGAAGGGCGGTGGAATCCAAGATGCGGACTGCGCCGTATTTCATCCGGATCGGCTCCATTTTCATCATCCGGTGGCTGTAATTCAGAGGAACCGAGCCCAACCCCTCTACACGATCTTGGGCTAGCGGAGGGGGCGCTTTCGTTTGAAAGATGTACAGCTCATCGGAGGGGAGCCGATCGAAGGCGCTGGGGTGCACATTGAAATTTTTGGCGAGCACTTCTTTGGGGGTGCAGGCCAACCAATCGGTGAGCTGGAAGGTCGAGTTTTCATCGAAATCGCCCTCATCGAACACAAGCAGAAATTCGCATCCATCCTCCTCTAAGCCTTGGATCGAATGGGGAATGCCGGCGGGAAAAAACCACCCCTCTCCCTCTTCGACATCCGCCTGAAAAGCGCGCAAGTGTTGGTCGACAGCGGTAATCCGCGCGCGCCCTTTGAGCATGTAGGCCCATTCCCCTTCCTTATGCCAATGCAACTCTCGGACGCCGCCTGCCGTGAGGCGCATGTTGACGCCGGAGAGTTCCGTCGCTACGGGCAATTCGCGCACGGTGGTCTGGCGAGCCCAACCGCCCTCTTGCAAACGGTTATGGCTATCGCAAAAAGACCACTTCAAACTCGGCAGCGTGCCGTGATCCGTTTTCGGGGGCGCTAGTCTATCGGGATCTTCCGCTTCCCGCGGAGCATTGGAGGGGCCTAGCACCGGCGCACCTTCTTTGCCGCGGATCGGTTCGGGTGGATGAAACGATTCGTCTTTTGGCATCCTCTGGGTCATGGCGAACTTCCCTGCTTAAGAACCTCATTACTGGGATTAGGTTCAAAGATCTATAAAGTTCACACATAACCCTAGAATGATATTTATGTCAATTATCGGCTCAGGGATGCCAATTGAAATCCTTTAAAGCTTCGGGAAGGCGCGCTCCTTGAATCGGATGCTCTTTCATTTTCTCCCCAATGAATGCTAGATCCTCGGAAGAGAGGTTAACGTCTAAGGAACCGATATTCTCTTGAAGATAGTCGTGCCTTTTGGTGCCTGGAATCGGAATGATATCATCCCCTTGGGCTAGCAGCCAGGCAAGCGACAACTGGGCCACGGTGCACGTTTTTTGTTGGGCTAATTCTTCGAGAGCCTCTACTAAACGGAGATTATTCTTCAGGGCCTCTTTTTGAAATTGGGGAGCGATGCTGCGAAAATCAAAGACGCTGCTTTCGGCAAAAACCGTTGCATCTCGGATCTTCCCAGAAAGAAGACCTCTCGTGAGAGGGCTAAATGCCACAAAAGCAAGACCTAATGCCCGGCAGGTGGGCAATACCATCTCAGCAGTCAGAGGATTCATGATAGAATATTCCGATTGAACCGCGATGAGCGTACCGCCGAGAATGGCATGAGCGCGTTGGATGGTTTCAGCGCTGACTTCCGACAAGCCCACGCGTTTCACTTTTCCCTCTTCCACCAAATCGAGCATCACCTCCATCGATTCCTCTATAGGCGCTTCAGGATTGTGCCGATGCAAAAAATAGAGATCGATAGAGTCAATGCCCAGACGCTTTAAACTGTTCGCGCAAGCTGTTTTAATATAATCGGGATTATTGTTAATTCTAAGGCCATCTGGAATATGCTCTAGACCGCATTTCGTGGCGATCACGATCTTATCCCTAAAGGATTTAATCACTTTGCCTAAAAGCTGTTCGTTAGCCCCTTTGCCATACATATCCGCAGTATCGAAAAAGGTAATCCCCTGTTCGTACGCCTCTTGAATCACTTTCTCTGCCGATTTTTCGTCTGTTGGACCGTACAAATCCGATAAACCCATGCAACCTAATCCAAGAGCAGACACAACAGGGCCGTTTTTGCCCAATTTACGCCATTTCATACTCTCATTTCTCCTAAAAAACTGTTGTTGATCTCTTTCAAAAAAAGCGAAGGGCATTCCCAGGGGACGCGATGGCCCGTTTCAGGGGCTATCCAAAGAGAAGAGCGGGGATGGGCTGCAGCCATCTGTTTGGCTAGCTCGGCATATTTCAGATCTTTTTCGCCGGCAATCCAGAGAATGGGAAAGGGGAGTTTGGAAAGGGGGTCCCGCAGGTCGTCCTGCCTCCCCACGGACCACCCTTCGATCGCCTGGGAGAGATCGGTTCTTATATAGTCTTTCTCGTTTCGAGGAAAGGGGAGGGATTGCCCCTGGAAGACAATCTGGCGGTTCCAGTCGCCGATGAGCTTTTCCCAAGGATCGTGTAAAAATCTGCGCGCCCAATCGATATCGATTTGCAAGCGAGGATCCCTCTCTTCGGAAATGCTCAATCCAGGATTAGCGGAAATGAGGATCGCTCCCGCCCACTGCTGAGGGGCATCGATCAAGGCGTGCATCGCAAGGCGTCCCCCTAAAGAATAACCGAGAAGAATGGGTTTTTCCACCGGTTGTATGGCCACCCATCGGTTCAAGGCCATTCCCCAATTTTGCAGCCCATATCTGGGGTGAGATATGGAGAATAGGTCGAGAGCTTCGAGCGGTTTTTCGATCCCCTGTCCTATTCGGTCCCAATCGGAAGGAAGGCCGAGAAAACCATGTAAGGCGTATATTTTGGTGCTCATCGCGCAAGGAACTCCTCGTAAGAGCGCACGCTGTGCTGGATTTTTTCAGAAAGCGGCTGATCCTTTAACTCTTCGATCAGAAGAGCGACCTTTTCAAAGTAGGGAGGTGTTTGAAATTGCGGTTCTTGGGGAATCGCAGTCGTATAGAGGTAGAGGCATAACGTTTTCAAGCGGAGCGCTGCGGCAGTCTGCTGCTGAGCCTCTTCTAGGAGAGCCAGTTCATGAAGTAGATCGGCGCCGAGAACGCATTTTTCGGTCTCAAGATGATGGGAAAAGTCCCTGAACTGATCGAGTATCTGGTCGGGATCGTGGAAGAGCAGTAAATCGGTGTCCATTCTCAGAAGGTAGCGCCCTGTGGTCCGAACGAGCTCTCGGGCTTCTTTGTAGTCTTTCGCTTTCCTCCGTTGCATGATGGCAACTAGCGCCTGAACAAACTGTTCGACGACGCGCATGATGTAATCTCTTTGCACTGCCGCTCCTAATTAAAAATAGTATTATAATTTCTATGGAATTTGATATATACCAAAAAAGACAGTCTCTAAGAGGGGAAAATGGGAAAAAGCCTACTTAAAATCCATTTCTTAAGCGCCTGGGCAGCCTTTTGTATCGCAAATGCGTATCTGCAACCTGCCGCCGCCTGTACGAGAGTCTTGTTTGCCGGCTCCGATTCCGTGGTGATCACCGGAAGATCGATGGACTGGAGCGAGGATATGCATTCTGATCTATGGGTGTTTCCCCAAGGGATGCAGCGAAACGGCGCTGCGGGGCCCAAGTCTATTGTCTGGACCTCTAAATATGGCAGCCTCATTGCATCCGGGTATAACGTCGGCACAGCCGACGGAATGAATGAAAAAGGGCTCGTGGCAAATGTGTTGTATCTCGCGGAATCCGATTACGGGACCCCCACAGGCCAACAACCGTTGTTATCGATCAGCCTTTGGGCGCAATACGTTTTGGACAACTTTGCCTCCGTTTCCGAAGCCGTGGATGCATTGGCTAAAGAGCCGTTTGCCATCGTGGCGCCGTTATTGCCCAACGGTTCGCCTGCCCAGCTCCATCTATCGATATCCGATGGGAGCGGCAATTCCGCCATCTTTGAATATGTCGAAGGAAAACTCGCCATCCACCATGGAAAACAATATCAGGTGATGACGAATTCCCCGATCTTTGCCGAGCAGCTTGTCTTGGATGCCTATTGGCAAGACATTGGCGGCCTGACCTTTCTTCCGGGGACAAACAGGGCGGCAGACCGTTTTGCAAGGGCTTCCTTCCTGATCGGAGCGATCCCCAAGGAAGTCTCTTCTCCTTACATCTCCGCGGTTCCTAACCACACTTTCATCGATCAAGCAGTCGCAAGCGTGATGGGGGTCGTCCGAAGTGTCAGCGTTCCTCTAGGAATCACCACCCCCGGTGAACCGAACATCGCCTCCACCTTGTGGCGTACGGTAGCCGATCAGAAAAACAAGGTTTATTTTTTTGACTCGGCGACGAGTCCTAACACATTCTGGGTTCCCCTAGCCGATCTCGATTTCCGAAAGGGCGCTGCTGTAAAAAAGCTTCCCCTTGCAGGAGGGAAGGTCTATGCCGGCAACGCGGCGTCCCGTTTTGAACCCTCTGAGCCCTTCGCATTTCTTCCCACAAAACCCTAGGTTTTTATTGATATTATTCAATTTCTTACCTCATAATCCCTTTTCTACACTTAATTCTTTATCTATGAGGTCAAAAAATGAAAAAATTCTTAACTTTATTGGTTTTCTTAATGTCAATCGCACCCATGGGTGCAAGAGCGGAGCTTCCCGAAGAATATGGAACAACATTTTTATTGCCTATAGACTGGACTACCGATAAACACCGAGATCTCTCGGTTAAGATTCCTAAAGGTTATAAATCCCTACAACCTGCCTCGACTTGGGATAAAGCGCCTTTGATAGAATTTATTCCTCATGGGGAAAAACAGACCGGTTGGTCGGAAATGATCACCATCCAGAAACTCACCGGAAGAGATCTTTCAGCAGATCGCTTTGTTAACCTTCTCATTCAGCAGATATCTAATCAGGTAAAAACCACCCTCTTATTTAGAGAAAATGCGAAGGACAAGTATCAGACGGTTGTCTTTGCTCTCAAATATACCCATAATGGAAATGAAGAAATTCTAGGGGGTAAATATCTATCCGGCCCTCATGACTGTCAGGGAATACAGTACACCATTCGTCTAAGAGGAAAAGAGTCCCAAGAAAAAGCGGTCTCAAAAATTAGGGATTTTTTCGATCAAAATCTGAGAGTGATCGAGAAGCCTTAGAGACTGTCTCTTAACGGCATTCCCTCTCTATGTAAGCCCAAGTGAAATCCACGTCGGCAAGCTCGGAAAAGGAGATGTTTTTAACACGGGGGCTTTGGGCGAAGGTAGCAGTTAAAAAGTAGACAGGGGTCACAGGCATCTCTTCTAGAAGGAGCTTTTCAGCCTGATGGAGAAGCTCCTGTCTCTGATGAAGATCGATTTCGTCGTCGGATGCGCTCAGCAGAGCCTGATAACGGGAATCTTCCCATTTAGGCATATTCATGCCGCTAGAGCGGTATTTAAACGTTTGCAAGATATAGATGGGGTCCTTAATCCAAGTGATCCAATTCATCCCCGCAATTTGGTATTTTCCCCCTGCAACCCGATCATAGTAACAATTCCATTCTTCGTGCTCGAGCTTCACTTCAATGCCAAATGCCCGATGCCACTGCTCTTGCACAATCTGCGATAGGCGCCGAGCCACTTCGGCATGCGTCCCACTCAGGGTGATTGGGGGCAATTTTTCCTTGGTCAAACCTAGTTCTTCCAACGCCTCATCAAATAATTTCCGCGCCAGCTCTACGTCGCCGTCGGGGAAATAGGGGGTTTTTTGAAGAGCTAGAAAAGAAGAAAAAATGCTCATCGCGGGCCTTTCATCCTCTTCCAATAAATCTTCCACAATTTCACGTCGATTGATTGCATAAGCAAAAGCCAGTCTCATCTTTTTATTATTGAAAGGAAAGGTTTCGGTATTAAAGAAGTACCAATAAAGTCCAAAGGTGGGCCGTTCGATAAGCTTTCCCTCTTTTTTTAATGTCAAGATCGCATCCAAAGGAATTTTCGTCAGGGGGCGCCCAATCCAATCCAGCTCTCCCTTTTCAAACATCATCAAAGCGGTCGGCTCTTCTTTGATAAACGACACTTTGATCCCATCTAAGCGAATCTCATCGGCGCGCCAATAGTGGGAATTTTTGACGATAATCAGGGAATTACTCCTGGTCCATTCTTTTAGCCGAAAGGGGCCGTTGCAAATGAAATCTTTTCCCAACCGGGTCGACCATTGGGGATCCTTCTGATCTAATTCTGCGGGAATCGGACGGAAAGGCGCTGTTGTGATCGCCTCGAGAAAATAGGGAGCGGGATGTTCCAGCTCCACAACAAACGTCTTATCATCGACCGCTCGGATGCCCAGAGTATCCATAGAGGCATTCCCTTTTACAACAGCCTGCACATTTTTAATCGCATAAAAATTGTGCGCAGCGCGCGTAGCGGTGGCAGGATTGACAATTCTCTTCCAAGCATATTCAAAATCATAAGCAGTGACCGGAGAACCGTCTATCCAGTTAGAAGAGCGCAAATGAAACGTATAGACTTTCTGATCTTCCGAGATCTCGTAAGATTCGGCAACGCCCGGAATAATCTCCCCTGTAGGCCCCAAGCGCATCAGCCCCTCAAAGAGCATTTTCACGAAAAAGCTCGAAGAGGCTTCATAACCATGGCAAGGATCGAGGGAGCGCACTTCGGTCGCCATATTCGCATGCAGCAACTCTTTCCTTTTTAGGGAAAGATCGGGAAAAGATTTTACCTCTTTTTTTTCGCAGGCCGTCAAAGTCAATAGCAGTAAAAAGAGCAGCAGAAGGTTTTTCATCGACACCCACCTATTAAGAATCTGTCTTCGAATTCTGGTTTCCTAGATTCTAAAATTTGAACAGGCTGGATTATAATCACATCCTCCTATTTGAGCCTATCCCGAAAGTAAGAAATTTTTATTTTCGCCCTTTTTGGCAAATCTGAAATCGGCTTTTTCGGCCATGTGTTCCCACATTGTCCTCAAAAGCCGATCTCAGATTTGCTCAAAAATCATCGAAAATAAATAATTCCTTTCTTCCGGGATAGGCTCTTTTACTTTAAAATTCAAACGTGGACAAAAAATTGTATTTCAATATGCTCCTCAAACATGCAAACGGAGTCATTGAGGGTCTTAATTACGGGTGCTTCTTCGGGCATTGGCGCTGCCTGCGCTAAGCGTTTTTCAAAGGGGGGTCATCCCCTCGTGCTGATCGCGCGCCGCTACGAGCGTCTTTTAGAGATCAAAGCCGAATTAAGTTCTCCTGTCGATATTTTTAAACTCGATGTCTCTAGCCGCGAGGCCGTAAGTAAAACCCTCGGCAACCTAGGACCCATCGATGTGTTGATCAACAATGCGGGCAGCGCGCAAGGCTTGAACCCCGCGCAGACCGCCGCATTGGATGACTGGGATCAAATGATCGATGCGAATATCAAAGGGGTCGTCTACTGCACGCATGCCCTGCTTCCCGGCATGGTCGCTCGAAAGAAAGGGCATATCATCAACCTCGGATCGGTGGCGGGAAATTACCCCTATCCGGGAGGCAACGTCTATGGAGCGACAAAAGCCTTCGTCCGCCAGTTTTCCCTGAACTTGAGAGCGGATCTCCTGGGCACAGCGGTTCGGGTGACCTGCATCGAACCGGGACTCACCGGGGACACAGAATTTTCCGCTGTCCGTTTTAAGGGAGATGAGGAGCGTGTAAAAAATCTCTACGCACACGCACATCCTCTAACTCCCGAAGATATTGCGGAAGCCATCTTCTGGTGCGCACACCAACCCCAGCATGTGAACATCAATTTGATTGAATTAATGCCCACCTCTCAGGCGTTTGCCTCGTTAGCGGTCCACAAATCATGAACCGATTCGTTTGCCTTCTTTTCACTGCACTTGCTGTCTCTCTTAACGGATCTGAACCGCAAGGCGCTTATAAGATGTTCCTGGATGAGTTATCCACCACTCATTATTTTCCCCCGGATGCCAATACAGGGGTGATCGACGGACTGCGCAGGCCGCCCGTTCGAGTGGCTTTCACTTCTAAGCAAATTGCCGCTGCTGAAAAAATCAAGCACCTGATCGTCATCTTCCAAGAAAATTGGTCGTTCGACGGGCTTTACGGCTCATTTCCAGGCGCTAATGGGATTGCGCAAGCCAAGCCTGACAACAAAAGACAGGTGGGGATGGATGGCAAGCCTTTTAAGACCCTCTTAAGATGCATCGATTCGAAAACGGGAAAACCTTACCCTCAAATTCCGGCAAATCTTCCCAATGGGCCCTTCGATCTCGCTCCCTTCATTCCCCTAAACCAACCAACAGGCGATGCGACGCATCGATTCTACCAAGAGCAATACCAAATCCACGGGGGAAGGATGAATCGGTTTGCGGTGTGGAGCAATAGCGGCGGCTTTTCCATGAGTTATTACGATATTTCTTCTACGCAGATGGGCTCTTTGGCAAAAGAGTATGTGCTTTGCGACAACTGGTTCCATTCCTGCTACGGCGGATCCACCTGCGGCGTCCTATGGTTATTTGCCGCGCGGATGCCGGAATGGCGGAATGCGCCTCCGGATCTCATCGCTCGGGTCTCGCCCGGCGGAGCCCTCATTAAAGACGGCCTCGTCTCATCGGACGGCTATGCGATCAACAACGCCGATCCCTTTTATTGGCCCTACCACGCGGGAACTCCTGTTGAAAAACGGATGCCTCCGCAAACCTACAAAACGATCGGCGATAGGCTGAGCGAAAAAGGAGTCACCTGGGGATGGTACGCCCAAGGATGGGAGGATGCTCTGGCGGGCAAGCCGGACGAGACGTTTGCATTCCATCACCAAGCGCCTTCTTATTTTACCCAATTCGCTCCCGGCACAAAAGCCAGGCAGCAGCATCTATTCGACTTAAAACAATTCTACTCCGATCTGGAACAGCAAACCCTTCCGGACGTCTGTTTCATCCGCTCTCTAGACCGTTTCAGCGAGCATCCCGGCGATAACAATCTAGAAGCGGGGATCGACTGGTGCGCCGCCCTGATCAAAACCATTCAAAAGAGCGCCGTCTGGAAAGATTGCGCCGTCGTCGTCACCTATGATGAAAACGGCGGACGATGGGATCATGTCCCCCCTCCCGTCGTCGACCGCTTCGGACCAGGCACAAGGGTGCCTGCGATCATCATCTCCCCCTATGCAAAAAAAGGCTATGTCGACCACACCTCTTATGAGACCGTTTCCATCCTGAAATTTATCGAAGAGCGGTGGAGCCTAGAACCTCTATCCACGCGGGACGCCGCTGCAAACAACATTCTAAATGCGTTCGATTTTTCGCTTTTTTCTATAGAGAAATAAGAGGAAAACAGGGCAGATCATGATCAGATTGCCCGCACCGATCATCAGCGCATACTGCAAGGGGGTGCCGATGTCGATATGATCCGGCGGGAAAAAACCGACGGTCAACGTTGTCGCACACCCGATTAAACCAAGCATGCAAACGAGCCATAGCCCCGTATAGCCGCCGGGGACTTTAAAGGTGAGCGGATCGCGCGCAAACACCTTGCGGAGCCGCAGAGCGGCAAAGAAAACGAGCACGTACATCAACATATAGAGTTCTGTGCTGAGATCCGTCAAAAACCAATAGAAGGCGTTGATGCTGGGAACCATTAAAAAGACGGAGCAAAAAATACTGACTAAAACCGCCTGAGCGATCAGCACGTTGGTCGGGACCCCATGCTGATTTTTTTTGCAAAAAAACGGCGGCAAAAAACCGAATTCTGCAGCCTGCAATAATCCTTTTGCAGGAGAAGAGAGCCAATTGATGATGCTCCCTATACTCCCTAAGACAATCGAGATCGCAATCAGGGGAATGCACCAACTCAAATGAAATTCATGGAAAAAATTGCTGAAGACCTGCATGACGCCGTCCACGAGGTTGATTTGGCTGACAGGCAGAACAAAAGCAATGGATAAAGAACCAAACAGCATAGAGAGCAGAATAAAGGCGACCGCATAGGCGATGGCTTTTGGAAAGTTGCGCTGCGGGTGATCGATGTCATTCACATGCACTCCCGATAATTCCATGCCAAGAAAAGAGGCCATGATAGCGGTCAGCGAGATCCAGTTTTGCGACTCATGCGGCGAAGGGAGAAGGGTATCCCAGTTCATCTGGATCTGAACGGTCTTGCCGCTGAAAACCCAGAGCACTCCTAAAGCGATCAGCAAAAACATCGGGATCACCGTTCCGATCGTCGCGCAAAAATTATTCACTTTAGCGGAGAAATGAATCCCCTTCAAATTGATGAGGGTCAATCCCCAGAACACGATTAAGATCATGCTGATCAGATAGACCTTATTTTCCGCCAAAGCAGGATCGATTAAGTAGGCCGCTGTTCCGGCGATGAACGATAAAATCGTAGGGTACCAGACCATGGTATTGATCCATTGCAGCCATACAGCCACCATCGCCGTTTTCTCGCCAAACGCCCTCCTCACCCAATGGTAAACCCCTCCTTTTTCCGGAAAGGCGGCCGACAACTCGGCGGCAACCAGAGAAATCGGGATTAAAAATACAATCGCTGAAAATAGAAAAAAGAAAATGAGCGAACTGCCGAACAGCGCCGTAGCGGGCAGATTGCGGATGCTATCGATCGCCGCAATGATGAGCAGTGCCAATGAAAATAAGCTGATTTTTCTAGCCATAAGCTCGACTTTGTACAGTTTTTAGCGTGCAGATCCAGAGGAAGCGCTCTGAAAATTATTTGCTTTTTCGCGAAATTAATAGCCGAAGGCACTATAAATGAGCAAAAAAACAAATAATTTTCCAGCGCTTCTCTCGGAGATGCCGCTATAAAATTGTGCAAAGACGAGCTCAAGGAGAGGATTTTAAAATAAATGCCGTTTTTAATACAATGACATTTATGGATAAAGATGTTATCATTGTGACCGGCAGCTGCGGCCGCATCGGTTCCAGCGTGGTGCGCAAGCTCGGCGAACACTTCCGCGTGGTGGGCTTCGAACTTTTAAAAGCGCTCTATGCTTCTGACAATGAAGAACTGGTCCCCGTCGATCTCTCCTCCGACGAGAGCGTCCACCAGGCTTTCACTCATATCCGCTACTTCTACGGCAATAGGATCGCTTCGGTCATCCACTTAGCGGCTTATTATAGCTTCGATCAACAACACTCCGACTTATATGAGCGGGTGACGGTCCAAGGGACAAAACGGCTGCTGAAAGCCCTCCAAAACTTCGAGGTGGAGCAATTTATTTTTTCGAGCACGATGCTCGTACATGCCCCCTGCCTCCCAGGGCAAACGATCGATGAGAACGGCCCTATCGAGCCGAAATGGGATTATCCCCTCTCTAAAGTCCACACCGAACAGGCGATCCACGATCTCAGAGGAAAAATACCGGCCCTGATCCTGCGCATTGCGGGCGTCTACGACGACCTCTGCCACTCGATCCCTATCAGCCACCAGATCCAGCGTATCTATGAAAATCAACTCGAAAGCCGTCTATTCTCCGGCAATATCCATCATGGGGCCTCCTTTCTGCATATGGCGGATTTAGTGGAAGCGATCGCTTTAGCGATCCAAAAACGCAAGTCGCTCCCCCCTGAACTCGCCTTATTGATCGGAGAGCCCAAAACGTTAAGCTATGACGATCTGCAACGCCAGATCAGCCGTTTAATCCGCGATACAGAATTTACAACCTATAGTATCCCTAAGTTCCTCGCAAAAATCGGCTCTTGGATCCAATGCCACCTTCCGTTCATCCCCCCTCCCTTCATTAAACCGTGGATGATCGCCCTTGCCGATGACCACTATACCCTCAACATCTCCCGTGCAAAAGAATATCTGGGCTGGGAACCTAAACAGACCCTGGAACGGACCCTGCCTAAAATGATCGATGCGCTCAAAGCCGATCCGATTCGGTGGTACAAAGAAAACCAACTGCTCCTTCCCCATTTTCTAAAGAAGCCATCCTGATGAACACGACCTTTTGGACAAGCTTTGCCAACGCTCTCTATCGATGCCCCGTTAAAACAACTCCTCCCCGCGATGAGATGAGGCGTCAGCATCCCCTGGAATCTTTTTTTGACCACTCTTTTAGGGATAAGGCTCATGCTCTGACAAATCATATCTTGAGCGGCCTCGCCTTGATCGCTCTTTGCTTCCGCCGCGGGACAATCTCAGAAACTTATGGTAATTCTTTATCTAAAATGTTACTCTTAAAGAAGTAATTAACAAACTTTTAATTAGGGGATGTTCATGAAACCAGCGATAGATTATGGAATAGCCTCTTTTATCATCGGGTACCATCTCGCCCTTCTCATCGGCTTACCCCTTTATTTTATGTATGATTCTCCCTCTTGGGGCATCTGCCTTTCGGCGGGGATTCTCCTCTATGTGACAGGCTTAAGCGTCACCGCCGGCTACCACAGGCTGTATGCGCATAGCACCTATAAGACTAATAAGTGGATGGAAGCGATTTTTTTATTTTTTGCAACCATGGCCACCCAAGGAAGCGCATTGAAGTGGGCCTGCGATCATCGGCGCCACCATGCTTTCGTCGATACAGATCGGGATCCTTATTCCATTAAAAAGGGGTTCTGGCACGCCCATGTTTTCTGGCTGTTTCGCAAAACAGACCCGATCGATAAAAAAATCGTGGCCGACCTTTGCAAAAATCGCCTCGTCGCCTTTCAACACCGTTTTTACGTTCCTTTGATGTTCCTGACAAATACCCTTGCCTTCCTCTTTGTCGGCTACCTATGCAACGACTACCTAGGAGCCTTTATTTTCACCTGGTGGGTCCGCCTGTTTTTTCTGCACCACCTGACCTGGTTTATCAACTCGCTCGCTCATACCTGGGGAGCCCAAGCCTTCAGCCAAGAGCATTCTGCCGTCGATAACTATGTGATCTCCTTGCTGACCTTTGGTGAAGGGTACCACAACTACCACCACACCTTTGCAAACGACTACCGCAATGGAATCCGCTGGTTCCATTTCGATCCCACCAAGTGGGTCATTTGGCTCCTGTCTAAGTGCCGATTAGCTTATGGCTTAAGGAAAATCAGCCACCTTCACATCAAAGAAAAGCTGGTCATCGAGCGCAAAAATGAGCTCGTAGAGAAAATTAAACATTACTGGTTTATCAACAAAACCCTCGTGGAAGAAGTCGCCGAAAAAATCACGGCCGATATTCTGGCTAAATTTTCTAAGATCAATCAACTCCTCATCCAATGCAAATCTTATAAAAGCGAAGGGGAACCGAACCGAGATGTGTTGGACAAACTGACCCGGGAAATCAAAGCGCTCAAGAAAAGCTTAAAGAGCGACTGGAAGCGTTGGCAAAAGTTTTCCAAGCGCCTGTTAAACCTCCGCCCTCCTCGAGACTCTTCGATTCTGAATTGATCTAACAAATCAATATTTTAATACTCTCAAGATTAATAGCTTAAAATTCATTTGAAATTAATGTATCCCAAAAGATACAATAAGATTATATGGAAGAAATCGAAATTGAACTCTACGAAACCGCCACCGGCAAGCGACCCTTTGAAATCTGGATTAAGGATATCAAAGAGATCCATACCCGAGCCAAAATCCTGACAAGGATTGATCGCTTAAAACTTGGGAACTTTGGCGATTGCAAAACTCTACAAGAGGGAGTTTGCGAACTCAGGATTCATTATGGTCCAGGGATTAGAATTTATTACGGGAAGATTGGGAATAAAGTCATCTTGCTTCTTTGCGGTGGCGATAAAGGCTCCCAAGATAGGGACATTGCTAAGAGACTGTCGTTGAATTAAGGCTTCGTCGATTTTGGGGATTATTTTGGCCGATTTTGCATTCTTTTTCGGGGGTCATATACGCAAGTTGATATTACCCCCCAAAAAAGAATGCAAAATCGGCTCAAAAGAACCCCAAAATCGACAGAAGCTTAATTTCAACGACAGTCTCTAAAGCAAAGGAGTATTTGAAAGATTATCAATCAAGGGAGATAGGTCATGGCAAGAAGTAAAAAATATCAAGAATTTCTACTCGAGCATTTAGCGGATCACGATGAAGCCGTCGCGTACTTAAACGCAGCTTTAGAAGAAAGCCTTAAAGGCGATGAAGAGTCCCAACATCTTTTCTTGATCGCCCTTCGAAATGTTGCAGAAGCTCAAGGCGGCGTGGGAGCATTAGCCAAAAAGGCCCATGTCGGTCGTGAAAGTCTTTACAAAACGCTTTCCGGATCCGGAAATCCTAAATGGCATACCTTGGTTTCTTTATGTGTTGCGATGGGGTTAAACTTAAGATTGAGTTAAAAATAAAAGGGGGTGTCCGAGCTCCATCCCCACTAGAAGATGCTTTGCTTCTACTCCATTTGCACAACAAGAAAAGGCTAAAAAAAGAGATAAAAGAAAACGCATCTCTACTCCCATCCTGAAGGATCGATCACCGCGTGCTTGATCCGCCTTTGCGTGGATCCCGCGGGATAGAAGGCATAGGTGATGTGCACAAGCCCATCCGCAGTCAAAATCGCAGCGGGAAACTCCCCTTCCAGTTCCAAAACAGGATGCCAGGTACCCCCTCCATCGCGAGATAGGGCGATGTTCAAAGGGGTGCGGCTGTCAAAGGAATGGTTATACACGAGTAAAATCACACCTGCTCCCAAATCCACCGTTTCAACGGCTGAATCGGGGTTCGGGAGGGAGGTTTTTTCTAATGGGGACCAGCTCTTTCCCTCATCTTCCGATACTGCGGTCCAAATGTAGCCCCGCTCATTCACTTTGTGAGAACGATCGCGGCACACCATCTTCAAGCGTCCCGTTCCATCATAAAAAAGCGCGGGTTCGAGCGCTCCAAACCGTTTCCCTGGGATCTCGAGCGGCCCATATTTTTTCCAGCTTCTTCCCCCATCGGGCGAGATATCGATCCAGCAAGCGGTCGCTTTCCATCGATCTGCAGCCGATCCGCACTCGATCGAAGAGCCGCAAATGAGCGTCCCATCGGATTTTACGATCGGCTTGCTGCGGACAGGCCCAAAAATCCCCGCAGGCAAAAGCTCTTCGACCGACCAGCTTTTTCCCCCATCTTGAGATCTTTTCATCAACCCCACGACCCTGCGCGGATCGGGTCCTAAACGATAAAAAAGGAGCACTTCCCCAGAGGGCAGATAAACTAATACGGGAGTCCAACACACCGAATCGGGCGCATCCACAATGCGCTGCGGCTCCGACCATTCCCCCTCTTCAAAACGGCTCGACCAGATGCCGATATCCCTTGAGATATCGCTATTGCATCTCCCTTTTCCAGGCCCCCCTTTCCAAACCGCACAGAGCTTGCCGGGCGCGGTTTCTACAAGGCTCGATCCATGGCAGTCGAAATTGTCGATCTCGGGCGAAAGGAATTCCTCTCGCAAAACCGATCCGTGAAGAGCTAGAGAATAGAGAAAACAGAGAAAAATAAAGGTGCGCATGAGCCTACCCCCTGAATCTAGAATAAGAGTATTTTAGCTCACATTAAAATTTAAGAACAGTTTTTAGAGGGGACACTTTAGCATAGGCCATTGATTTCAAGTTTATTGCACAGAGCCAAAAATAGGATAAGCAGGATAAGCATGATACACAGGATGGAAAAAGAAGAGGCGGCACGCCGCTTTGCAGCCATTTTTTTATCATGCACATCATGCTTATCCTACCTATCATGTTCATTGCCTTAAGCAGCAATCTGGATATCCATGGCCTATGCTAGGCGCACTTCCAAAAAGTGGATAACGGGGAGGGGATAAGCGCAAAGTCGCAAAGTCGCCAAGCAACGGAGAAACTTCCTTGTCGCTTGGCGACATTGTCTACTTTTGTAAATGCATCTGCTTCTAGAGCAGCTCTACTTTTTTGACGTTCTCGTCTTTATCGTAGAGAACCTTGATGCTGAAGTACTCTTTTTTATTTAGAGAACCTTCAATAGGCGTGCCGATGGCTTCCCAAAGACCTAGTGTAGAAACATCCAGAACGCCGTGCATGAGCGCGCGCGCTACCGAACCCTTCTCTTTTTGTATTCTGTAGCTTTCCACTAGATTTCCATCCGCATCTTTGTCGCTTCCGATCACTTGTGCGCCCAGAGCGATCAACTGGCCGCGCGTGCGCGCCTTTTGTACTTGGCCCACATCCGTACCGCTCCTATTAGCCGCCATGGCGACGGAACAAGAAGAAAGCGTACTGGCGAAGAAAGGAAAAAGAGCGATTCCCGCTGTCAGTTTTAATATCATTTTTTTCATAATCCAAAACCCAATTTAATAATTCGGACTTGGGAAGTATAATTCAACTGCGATTAATTACAATTAAAATAAATATTTTGAAGACTCATAAATAATATATTAAATTCGCTTGCTTGGAGACTGTCGTCGAATTATAATTTCTTAATTTGAAAATACCCTCTTGAACAAGGAAATGCGATGACACACCCCATTAAAACAAACGAATCCGCACCTGCTGCAGTTCCACCACACTATCCCGATGGTAATCGCGAAATGGAACCGTTCGGCGTTCTTTCTGATGAACTAATCGTGAGAATATTTTCTCAAATCAAGGAGCTCGTCTTCAATAGCCCGACCCCTCTCGTCTGCAAGGAATTTCAACAGATATCTCAAGATCCCATCGCGGCCTACTTATACTTAGAGGATGAGCTCAAAGAAAGAACAACCCTTACCTTGACGGAGATCGCATCCTACCGGATCTCATTTAGAGAACGGTATCAGCAAGATCTCTCCTTATCCAGACTCTTTGCCAAATGCCCGCAGTTAACCACCTTGGATTTCTCCCAGTCAGCTGTGGATAATGCTTTGTTAGCAGAGATCCTCAAAGCTGCGGGAGCTCGCTGCCCTCTGCAAACCCTCCACTTACAGGGTTGCTCCCAATTGACAAACGTATTTAACCTACACGAGCTGACGTCGCTGGAAAACCTCGACTTGAGCGGCTGTTCGGCCCTCGAGGGACCGCTTTGTTTAAAGGGGCTCAAGCAACTAAAAGTCCTCAATTTAGCAAGCTGCTCGATGCTAACAAATCTGTTTAACTTAAATGATTTGAGCAACCTAACAGAATTAAACTTAACAGGCTGTTGGAACCTACAGGGAGTGTTTAACTTGAATGGACTCAGCCAACTGATCAGCCTCAACTTGACAAGCTGCACGAGATTGACCGCTCTATTTCACCTGGCCGGGCTTAAAGCGCTACAACATCTCAACTTAAGCGGCTGTTCGAAGCTGAGAGAACAACTTAACCTAAGTGGGCTGAATCAACTCAAAACCCTCAAACTAACAGGCTGCACCGGGTTGACGGGGCCGCTGAACTTGCAGGGACTCGATCAACTCATCAGCCTTGCCTTGGGAGGCTGCTTGAGCTTGACAGAACTGCTTGGCTTAAATGAACTCCATCAACTCACCCTCCTTGATTTAACCGGCTGCACGGGATTCACGGGAGAGTTGGATTTGGATGGACTGGATCAGCTGATAAGCCTCAATTTAATAGCCTGCTGGGGGCTGACAGAACTGCTTCGCTTAAATCGACTGCATAAACTGGCAACCCTTAACTTGAGGGGTTGCACAGGACTGGTGGGAGAGCTTGACCTAGAGGGGTTGAATCAACTGACCCATCTCAACTTAAGCGGCTGCACGGGGTTGCAAAGGATTGATCTCAATGAGCTCGCCCAGCTGAAAATCCTCCATGTGCATTGCTGCAGCGGACTCCAATCCCTTCACATGCGCGGCTGCACAGGACTCTCAGGACACCCCAACTTTCATGGACTGGATCAACTGCAGCTTCTCGACTTGCGCGGGTGGACAGAAATGAAACACCTCGACTTGTCTAAATTGCCGCCTACAGCACAGATTCTTCGATAGACCATCTCACATCGATAAATCTTGTGCAAAATAGGCGGGATTGAGCGGCTCGCGAACGGCATGAACAAGCGTATCCTCCCACGAATAGCGCGCTCCTAAATGAAACAACCGCTCCTTTAGAAAGGATCCGATCTGTTTAGACTGGGTGAATTTTTCCCCTGTTTTGTTCACCAGTTCTCTGAGATGGTGCATGAGTTGGCTGGCGATCATCTCTCCCAGAATGTAATTCTGGTAGTAGACCGGGGCGCAGGCGAGATGAAGCTTGGCCGCCCAATCGGGCTGATGCCGGCCGGCGGGTTTTTTAATCCCTTGAAAACGCTCGACATATTTCCACCATAGCTCCCGCAAATCGACATCGGGCCTCTGATAGAGATCGCGCTCAAAGTGAGTCATGACGAGGACCCATCTCGCAAAGACGAGAAGAGTTGCCCTTGTTTGCGCCCCCTCCAGCCGCTGCTCCACACCGCAATATAGCTGCAAAAACTCGGGATCGGCGCTGAGCCTTCCAAACAGCATGGCGATCGCCTCTGTAGTCGAAATGTGCGCGTACTTGCGGAGCAGATAGGGCAGAGCGGGCAGGACATATTTATCGTAAACCGCATGCCCGAGCTCATGCAGCTGGGTTCCCATCCAATACGCATTATCGCGAAGATTGCAAAGGATGCGCACATCTTCTTGCCGATCGATGCTTATGCAAAAAGCGTGTTGATTCTTCCCCTCCCTCTCATATAAATCCGACCTTTGAAGGATATCTTCGACGGGCAATCCGATCGCTTGATAAAAGCGCTGGCTGATAGCGGCGATTTCTTTGCCCCGATAAAAGGGATCCAGGTCCTCCCCCTCATGAGGAGCCTCCTGAAAAAAGGGATCTGGATAATGCCAAGGCTTCAGGTCTGCTTGTTCTCTTCCAAACCGTTTGGCTAAATGCCCATCCAGCCGCTCCTTATACCGCTCCCAAATAGGATCGGTCATCGCCTCAAGATCCAGAAGAATGACAAAAAGCCTTTCCGGATCCAACTCTTGGAGCTGAAGGCGCATCGTATAAAAATCGGGGAATCCCGCCTGAAGAGCTGAGGCATTGCGCAGGCGCACTAGCTCCAGAACCCGCTCCTCGACCTGCCGGCCTATTTCTTTTGACGCTTCCCACGCCTTTTGCCTTAAGCCGGAATCGTCGCTTTCGACAAGGATTTGCTTGATTTCGTTGTTAGAAATCGACGATCCGTCGATAGAGGGGCGGAAATGGGTATAAAGGCTCTCGATCGCAACCTCCCGCTCTACGATGGCATCGATGGTGTGAGGCGGGATCTGGTTTTCTTTATACTGATCCAGCAAAAGCTTTCGCTGCCGTTCTAAAAGGGGATCGGCAGAGGGACCTCTATCTTGAAGAAAGCGATAATCTTCTGCAGAGGTATACAGGCGGCGGCACGACATTTGAGCTTGCGCCATCTCTTCGGCCCAGCGCGGCTCCCCCGTCGTGGCTAAATTCCACCAAGCGAGATTCGCTTGGAGCTCTAGAGGCTCGATTTTCGATATATGCGTTTGAATAAACGCCACTAGATCCTTCTTATCCATGAGACGAGAGTATAATCGCTCATCTTAATTTTAAGCAGCTTTTTTGGCTTTTTCGCTATAGATCGCTCGGATTTTATAAAAGGCGCGCGTAGGGGGAGTCTCGCAGAAACGGAGCAACTCCTTTTCTTTAGTTCCCCACATTTCCTGAAAATGTTTCGCCTCTTGAAGGCTATTCCAGAGCGCTAAGCCTATAAATTGGTTCCCCTCTTTGTCATTTTGCAGCAATTCAATGCCATGGCAACCATATTCCTGAGCTTTCTTTAGCAGTTCATTTTCAAGAAATTTAATCCCCTGCTCTTCCATGCCCTTTTTAAAATGGTAATTCACAACCGCTTTATAAGTGATCATAATCCCCCGCTTATTTTCGCTCTTATCCTAATTGTTTACTATTTAATTTAATTAATCAAGATTTTTTATTAAAGACCTGTGAGCTTACTTAGCATAAATCATTGATATCCAGATTACTGCTCAAGGCAATGAACATGATAGGCAGGATAAGCATGATGTGCATGATAAAAAAATGGCCGCAAAGCGGCGTGCCGCTTCTGCCGCCTCTTCTTTTTCCATCATGTGTATCATGCTTATCCCGCCTATCATGTTCTTTGCTCTATGCAATAAACTTGAAATTGCAAGCAAAACTTCTGGGTAATTAGGATGGCCCCTCGTCTCCGCGCTGATCTCATTTTCAGTTCTCCCTATCTTTAATAGAGGAAAGCGTGGTATAAGTCATAAATTACTCTCCACAAAAGAAAAGGCAATGGATTTTAAAGATTTAATTTCGCATCCGGGGATCTTAAAAGCGCTGGAAGAATTGGGGCATACCACCCCTACCCCTATCCAAGAGCAGGCAATCCCCCAAATTTTAAAAGGCTCCGACTTGCGCGCCTCCGCCCAGACAGGGACGGGGAAAACGGGGGCTTTCATTCTCCCCGCGCTGGTTCGCTTGACAACCCCCTCAACCCTCCCGGGCCAAGGGCCGCGCATCCTGATTTTAGTCCCCACGCGGGAACTCGCCATGCAAGTGGCAAACGAAGCTGTCAAATACAGCAAACATCTGACGCGCATGAAAACAGTCTGCATTTACGGAGGAGCCCCCTATCCTATCCAGAATAGAGAACTTTCCCGGCCTTATGAGATCCTCGTCGCCACGCCCGGCAGGTTGATCGACCACCTAGAGCGGGGACGGATCCACTTCTCCAGGCTGGAAATGCTCATTCTCGACGAAGCGGATCGAATGCTCGACATGGGATTCATCGAACCCGTGGAGCAAATCGCCGCCGCTACCCCTAAGTCGCGCCAAACCCTCATGTTTTCAGCGACTTTAAAGGGAAGCGTCATGAATCTCTCTAAGCGCCTTCTCAACCATCCGTTTGAGATCAGCGTCTCTCCCGCCCATGCGAAACACGAAAACATCGAACAACGCCTACACAATATCGATAACTTAGGCCATAAATACCGTCTTTTGGAACATCTTCTCAACGATCCCTCTTTGACCCAAGCGATCGTCTTCACTTCGACAAAACGGCAAGCGGACGAACTCGTGGACATCTTGCGCGAGGCGGGCCAAGATGCGGCAGCGCTGCACGGGGATATGAACCAGCGGCAGCGAACGCGAACTATTACCCAGCTACGCCAGGGAAAAGTACGGGTTCTCGTTGCCACCGATGTGGCTGCGCGAGGGATCGACGTCCTGACGATCAGCCATGTCTTCAATTTCGATCTGCCCATGAGCGTCGAGGACTATGTGCATCGGATCGGCAGAACGGGAAGAGCCGGATCTAACGGGATCGCCTGGTCGTTTGCAGGGAGCAGGGATATGCAATTAGTCCGAAGAATTGAGCAATTTACAGGTCAAAAGATGGCCATGCAATTGATTGCGGGAATGGAACCCCAATTTAAGCACTCGGCAAAACCGACCCAGGAAAGGGCTAATCATAGAAGGGATCCAAACAACAGACCCAAGCGAAAATTTAAATCGAAGCAACGCTACTAGCCGTCTCAAACAACCCCTTTGCCTATCTATGCACAGATTATTAGGCATTTTATTAGTTACCCTTCTTTTCTCTTCGGCCGCGCTGCCGGCCCAAGAGGAGAACAAGGCCGGCCTAGGCCTCGCCGAACTCATCGATATCGCCTTAAAAAACAACCCTGAAACGGAAAAAGCCTGGTGGAGCGCAAAGCGCTCTAAGGCCGTTTTGGGATTGGCGAAAAGCAGCCGCTACCCTTCCCTCGATGTGCAGGCTAGCGCCACGCATGCGCGCGAGGTCAAATACCCCAATGGCCCGGATACGACTTTTACCAGCCATGGAGCGGAGCTGTGCTTATCTTATTTGCTCCTCGATTTTGGCGAGAGGAAAGCCACCATTCAAATGGCTAAAGAAGCGCTCAAAGCGGCGCATTGGGCAAGCGATTTCTCCATTCAACGGATTGTCTATCTCGTGGCCGCTAGTTACTACGAATATTTAAATGCGGAAGAGCTATTAAAAACCGCAAAAACCTCCCTCTCCGATGCGGAACTGATGAAAGAAGCGGCGGAAGATCTGCATCGAGCGGGGCTGCGCTGTGCCACCGATCTGAATACGAGCAGAGCTCATGTCGCGCAACTCCACATGGATCTTGCCCAACGGCGCAGCGCGGCTGCGATCGCCTATGGAAAGCTGTTGACAGCCCTGGGACTCCCCATCGAAACCTCTCTAAAGGTGGAGACCATGCCGGAAGGGATGAAGAACTCTCTTTTCAGGGAAGGGGTTTCCACGCTCATCTCCACTGCGGAAAAAGAGCGTGCCGATCTATTAGCCAAGCAAGCCACGCTCGGAGAAATGCAGGCGCGAGTCACTCGGGCCAAGCGCGCTCCTCTCCCCAAGCTAAAAGCCCTTGGACAAGGGGGCTGGTTCGAATACACGAGACACCAAGGCAACGGCTACAATTATAGCGTAGGGCTTAGCCTAGAAGTGCCCATCTTCAAGGGATTTGAACACACCTATCAAAAGAGACTTGCCTATGCCGATGCGGAGATCACCCTTGCAGAACTCAGCGATCTGCGACAAGCGATCTCCCTTGAAGTCTTAACCTATAGCGAATCGGTCCGCGGCGCCCAGGAAGCGCTTACATGGAGCGATGAGTACTTAGACCAGGCGGCAAAGTCGTACGAAGGTTCCTTGGACAACTACAAAGCGGGCTTGCAAAACATCTTCGATCTATTGCAAGCTCAAGCGCATCTTGCGGATGCGCGCATAAAAAAAGCCCAAGCGCGCACGCAGTGGCTCGTTTCACTGGCAGAGCTCGCCTTTGCAACCGGGACGATCATGAAGGAGTAAAATTCGATGAACAAGTTGCTGATTTTAGGAATCGCTGCCATTTCTCTTGCGAGCTGCTCCGGCAAGGATTCTTCCGCGAGCTACGAGCCCCCTGCTGTTCCGGTTCAAACGGCGCAGGTCCAAGTCGCAGACGTCTCCCTTTACTTTGAAGCGATGGGGACCATTAAACCCTTTCTTTCCGCAGAGGTGATCCCTCAAGTGAACGGGATCATCAGCGGGGTGCATTTTACCGAAGGAGCTTGGGTAGAAGCGGGATCCCTGCTCTACACCATCGAAGATACCCCCTACGCGGTGCGCGTACAAGAAATGGAGGCGCTTCTCGCTCAGGATCGCACCCATTTAAAGAATGCCCAAAAGAGGCTCGAGCGCTATAAAACCCTTTCCAAGCAAGACTTGATTGCCAAGGTGGAATGGGATGAGATGGAATCGAAGGTAGACCTATGCGAATCGATCGTAAAAGGGAATGAGGCCAGACTGGCTGCGGCCAAACACGATCTCGCGCATTGCCGCATTGCCGCTCCCATCTCCGGACGCACGGGGATCTCTTCTTTGCAAGCAGGGAGCATGGTTGGGGCTTCTCCTCTTGTCACCCTCCTGCAAGTCGATCCCCTCTACGTCGATTTTTCCCTCACAGAACAGGAACTGCAAAAATTAGAAACGGCAAACTCCTCTATTGAGATCTACGCTCCGGGAGGAGAGAGATGCTTAGCGTCCGGAAAAATCACCTTCCTCGACCACAGCATCGATTCTAAATCGGGAATGCTCTCTGCGCGGGGATTGCTTTCTAAATCCAATAAGCCTTTGTGGCCAGGCCAGTCGGTTCGAGTACACGTCCTCTTCGGAGAAAAAAAAGAGGCGCGCTTAATCCCGCAAAGAGCGGTCAAGACCAATCAAGCCGGACCCTATGTCTTCTCTGTCAAAGAGGATAAAACGGTGGAACTCCGCACCATCAAGCTGGGCCACGAAGAAAAAGGGATGATCGTTGTAGAAGAGGGGCTGGAGGGCGCTCAAACCGTCGTGACGGAAGGGCACCTGCGCCTCTTTCCCGGATCAAAAGTTGAGGAATCGAATCGATGAATCTCTCCGAGCCCTTCATTAAAAGACCCGTCATGACCACCCTGGTGATGATGGCCATCCTCTTTTTGGGATTTTTGGCTTTCCGCAAACTCCCCGTCACCGACCTGCCCAATGTCGACTACCCGATCATCACCATTCAGGCTTCCTACACGGGCGCCAGCCCCGAAGTGATGGCTCAAACCGTTGCCGTTCCCCTAGAAAAAGAACTGATCAACATCAACGGGCTCAAACACCTCTCTTCTCAAAGCAGCAGAGGCTTCACCTGGCTTAATTTGCAGTTTGAACTCGATCGAGATATCAATGAGGTTGCCCAAGACGTCCAGGCAGCTCTTAAAAAAGCAGAATCCGCTCTTCCGCCCGATCTCGACCGGAGCCCGACTTATCATAAAGCAAACGAACATCAAGAGAGCATCATCTATCTCGTCCTCACCTCGTCGACCGCTCCCCTTTCCGAACTCTACGATTACGCCCATGCGCGCATCGAAAGCCGCGTGGCGCGGATCGAAGGGGTCGGCAAAGTCCAGGTGCACGGATCTCCTTATGCCGTGCGGATTCAACTCAATCCAGAACTCATGGCAGCTCGGGCATTGACTTTTGAAGAGGTGCGGAGCGCTGTCTCTCAGGCGGCAGGAACCATGCCCCTCGGGGTTCTCGACACTCCGGGAAGAAAATTTACGCTCGAAGTGCCCAGCTCGCTCAAACAAGCGGTGGATTTTGCCAATCTTTCCATCACGCCTCACGTCCGCCTAAAAGAGATCGCGGATGTGTACGACGGCCTCGAATCGGAGGAAATTTTCCACTACATCACCCCTCAGCAAGACTCCTTAGCCGTCATCCTAGGCATCCAAAAACAGAGCAATGCCAATGCCGTGCGGATCTCCTCCGAACTCAGAAAGCTCCTCCCCGAAATGCGCGCCGAACTCCCCTCTTCCATGCAGCTCGAATTGTGGTTTGATAAAGCGATGTGGATCAAGGAAGCGATCGAAGATGTCGAGTGGTCTCTGGTCCTCGCCTTCGCGCTGGTCATCGGGGTGATCTTTTTCAGTTTGGGGCGCCTGCGCGATACGCTGATCGCAGCGGTGGCCCTCCCCTTATCCATCATCGGCACTCTCATCGCGATGCATCTGCTCCATTTCAACCTCGATCTGCTCTCTTTGCTCGCCTTGACCCTTGCGATGGGCTTTGTGATCGACGATGCCATCGTCGTTCTAGAAAACATTGTCCGGCTGCAGGAAAAAGAGGGCTTGACCCCTTTGCAAGCCGCTCTGAAGGGATCCAAACAGATCAGCTTCACGATCCTCTCGATGACTTTATCCCTCGTCGCCGTCTTCATCCCCCTCCTATTCATGCAAGACGTGACAGGAAAACTCTTCCGCGAGTTTAGCGTCACGCTCGCGATCTCCATCCTCGTATCGGGATTTGTCTCTCTTGCATTAACGCCCATGCTCTGCAGCCAATTCCTCTCTTTGCATCCCAAGGAGAAGGTTTCCTTTAATCAAACCCTCCTCTCCCTTTATGAGCGGACGCTGCATTGGTGTCTTTCCCATCGGAAAACCACCCTCGCCTTCGCTGTGGGATGCACCGCCATCACAGTGCTCCTTTTCCGCAGCCTTTCCATCAACCTCTTTCCCGAGGAAGACCGGGGATTCATCTGGAGCTTCATCCAAATGCCGAGCGGCATGTCCAAAGGGGATACCGAGGTGCATCAACACAAGCTGAACCAGATCGTCCAAGCACACCCCGCCGTAGAAAGCTTCGTCACTTTGAACTTCAAGGATTACCATATCTACCTCATCCGCCTCAGCCCTTCCGGGAAACGCCCGGCTCAAGCCGCCGTCGTGTCCGAACTTCAAAACCAGCTCAATGCGATCCCGGGCACACAGGCATTCATGAGAGGGATGCAGCTCATTTCCTCCGGGATGGGCAGCTATGCAAAAAGCAACTATCAGTTTGTGCTGCGTGGAAGCGATCTGGAAGAGGTGAGAAAAAGCGCAGAAGCGCTCAAGCAAAAACTCCTTTCCTATCCGGCCATCATCAACCCCGATCTCGATCTGCGCACGGATGATCCCAAGCTGGAAATCGCCATCTTTGAAGAGCAGGCGGAAAAACTCGGCCTGACGCGCCAGATGATCCAAATGCTCCTCCAAAACGCCTATGCCGGCGGAGACATCGGAACCATTGAAAAATCTTCTGAACGGTATAAAGTCTTCCTCGAACTCAACCCTCAATTTCAAAAAAATACAGCAGCCCTTTCTAAACTCTATCTCAAAACCCCGTCGGGCGCCTCCGTCCCTTTAAAAGCCGTCGCAGAATGGAAAGAAAGCGTCGGATTGCAAAGCGTGCAGCACATCGATCTGCTGCCAGCCGCCATCCTCTCCTTTGACATCTCTAAAGAGGCCTCCATCGAGGAAGTGCTCCACACGTTGAAACAAACCGCCTATCAAACCCTCCCCCCTTCGGTCAGCGGTAAATTAGAAGGTCTTGCCGAGATGGTCGATTCGACGGCAAAGGACACCGTCCTGCTCTTGATCCTGGCTGTCATCGCGATGTATGTCGTTCTAGGCATTCTCTACGAGAGTTTCATCCATCCTCTGACGATCCTCTCTGCCTTGCCCTTCGCTTGTTTAGGAGGAATCCTCACCCTTCTGGCCTTTAAAGAACCCCTCTCGCTCTACAGCATGGTCGGTTTTCTCTTGCTGATCGGCATCGTGAAGAAAAATGGGATCATGATGGTCGACTACGCCCTAGAACTGCAAAGAAAAGAAGAGCGCCCCCCTCTATCCGCCATCCAAGAGGCATGCCTCGTCCGCTTCCGCCCGATCATGATGACAACCGTAGCCGCCGTCATGGGCGCTCTGCCCGTGGCCATCGGCATCGGCGCCGGTTCGGAAACCCGCCGAGGGCTTGGGTTGGTGATCGCCGGAGGATTGCTCTTCTCGCAGTTGCTAACCCTCTACATCACCCCTATTCTTTATCTCTATTTAGAAGCCGCGAGATCATCCGTGCGGCGCGCTCTCCCGATTCACAGGCAGCTTCCATCGTCCCCGACACATCCATTAAAATAGAGGCGTGTTCGCCCGCAAAATAGAGGGTCCGGTCTACCGGCGCAAAGAGGGTTTTTACCCGTTCTCCATCCACTTCTTCCATAGCGGTGAGTAGAGCTTCCTGCCCAGCCGCAATATAAGAATAGGACCCCTTGGCATAAGAGTCGTTTGGCCAACTGTAGCCGACCGGCCCCTCATAAGACGCAAAAGGCTCATCGCGAGCCATGACCGCCGCTCCCGGAGGAGGGCACAGATCTCCGCTCCCCGCTTTGATCATCTGGTAGCCTTCCAAGTAGGCCTGTTGAATCGTATCGACGGAAAATCGGCTGGATCCATTGGTATAATAGAGCGTAAGCAGATTCTGGCCTGCATTAAAAAAACCGACGATCCGATCATTCACATACCCCAGCTTGTTTGCAGGGGGATGAGGAAAGGGAACAAGTATCTTTGCATTGGCGCCGTAATGCACCTGTTGAAGCGCCTTAAGCCTCTCTCCCGGAATCACCCCCTCTTCAAAGAGAATATCCTCATAAACCGAGCAAGGGACCGCAAGCACGAGAATGTCGGCGCTGGCACTCAACCCCTCTCCGAAGCTCAGGGAATAGGAGCCGTTTAACGCTTTGGAGACCGATCTAAGAGGGTGATTTAAATGCACCCTTGCGCCGAGGGTTTGAGCGAGTTTCTCCGGCAAAAGGGAAGCTCCCCCTTTCATCCTGAGCAGATGCACCACATTTTTCTCCTCCCCATCGCCTGGATGGGCAGCGCTCAGCCCTCCCAGCAACATGTGGTAGAGCGTTTCGATATAAAAGGGGGATAATTTTTCGATAGGGCCCCCTTCGTAGCCCGCCAATCTGACAGAGAAGAGTCGATAAAGAGGATCTTCCTCTTTAAAAAGCTCTCGCAGAACCTCCTGCATGTTGTTTGCCCTTTGCGCGATCTCCTCTAGCTGCACTCGGAGCTGTTCCGCGTTAAAATGCCGCTTCTTTAAAAGCTCGTTTCCGGCAATCCATTCCTTTCCCGTGAAATAATCTGAGTTCAGCGCCACCCAATCTTCCACGACCTCGAGAGCAAACTCATCTATTAAACGGCGTAGATGCTCCGCCTCTCCCCCATCTGTGATATTCTGCCCCCCCAGCTCGGCGATATTGCCGCCGACCAGAGCCGTGAGAATGCGTCCGCCGACGCGCCCCCGCGCTTCGTAAACCTGGACATCCACTTCGGCTTGCTGCAAGCGATAGGCTGCCGTCAAACCGGCAAGACCCGCTCCGATGACGGCAACCTTTGGCTTCTCCCGATCCGCAACGGCGGGAATCTGGATCAAACCTTGGGATATGAATAAACAACTGAACATCTTTTTAGCATTGAATAGAGCGCAAAATTTCTTTAGCCACATCTACCTTAGTCCTCCTGAAAATGGGATGAAGGGGTTCTAACGGAAACGTTTGTCCCAGCTTTTTATGCACGAGCTGAGTCAGCCGTGGAAGATCGTAAGGAAGAGAATACTCGATCCGCTCATCCAGCTTCGGATCGAGAAAATACTCATCGATCGTCGTCCACGTAGAAGCGATGGTGGGGACACCCAGGATAGCGGATTCAAAATAGGTGGCGCCCGGCAGTTCATAGAAGGCAGGGTGCAGATGGAGTCCTGCGTGAGCAAATGCACTTTGCAGCATCGATGTGGAGAGTTTTTCCCGACCGGGCATCGGAAGAACGCGCAAAGATCCCGATTGCCCTTCGGGCAAAGTCTGGCTCAAAATGAGCGTAGGCCCCTTGCGCCACTTTTGAATCGCTTCCATGCAAGCGGCCTCATACCACTCGTAAGAGCCTTTAGTGGCGATAAAAACCAAGGGAAGATCGAGATCCTTGGTCGCTAAGATCGTCCCAAGCTGATTTTTCCTCAACTCAAAGCGGCCCACCTGCAGAATGTACTCCCTGGACTTCAGCCCTGTGAGCGCAAGAAATTCCCCTGTCGCCTCTCTCTCAAAATCCTCGGCAAAACCGGGCGCCCAAGGCACGACCTGTGCATTGCAGGAAGGGCAATCCCTCAACATCGTCTTAGCTTCGGTCTCTGTATTGGCGATGCAAACCTTCGCGTCTTTGAGCACTTCGTAATTGACGAGATTCGACTTGCGAGGAGGCATCGCATAATAGTGGATCAGGTGGGGATTTTCAAAGAGCGCTTCGATCGAAAAATCGACCCCATCGTCCACAGCGCCATCCAAACAGCTCCGCACATAATGATAAAAGCCAAATGCGGGGCCGAAAAATTTGATCGTATCTTCATGAAATCCGATCACGCCGTAAGGCATCCCCTGAAGCTGGACGATTTTGCGATCGTTTCTCAAATCCAAACACGTGTTGGTCAGAAAGACGAAATCGGACGCGGGGAGATCCATGACGCTGGGCGCCAGATGGACGGCGCATCCTAAAGCGCGCAGCCCATCCCGGATCGCGTGGATGGTCTTCAGATCCCCGCCCCATTTGGTCTTTTCATTCGGACGTGTGATAAAAGAAATCTTCATTCGATTGTTTATATCCTGATCTCGCAATATTTGCAAAGCCGAGGTAGAATAGCCTCATGACCCTGCTTTTTAACTGCCAGTCCCTAAGGAAGTCGTACAGCACCCGTCTGCTTTTTCGGGATCTATCCCTCAGCATTTTTTCCGGAGACCGGATCGGCCTGATCGGACCGAACGGTTCGGGAAAATCGACTCTCTTGAAGATCCTCGCAGGGCTTGAGAAAGCCGACGAGGGAATCCTTTCTCCCAAACGGGGGCTCAGGATTGGCTATGTTCCGCAATCGTGCGCCTTCCCCGATGTCCAGCCTAAAGCGATTCTCATCAAGGCCCTCGAAAACGACCAGGAAACCCCCGATTATGAGAAGGAAAGGCTTGCTGAAACGTGGCTGAGCAAGCTGGGATTCAAGGGAACGGAACCCTCTGCGCACCTCCTTTCTGGCGGATGGAAAAAACGGCTGAGCATCGCCCAAGAACTGATCTCCTCCCCCGAGCTGCTCCTTCTCGACGAACCGACAAACCACCTCGATTTGGAGGGGATCTTCTGGTTGGAAAAATTTCTCTCCCGAGAAGCGCCCTCTTATCTGTTGGTCAGCCACGACCGCTACTTTCTGGAGCAGACAACCAATCGGATCATCGAACTAGACCGCGCTTATCCGAAAGGGATGTTTGCAGCTCAAGGCGGATACGCCCCATTCCTCGCCTTAAAGGAGAGCTTTTTGGCAGGACAACTCGAACAGGAGCGCTCCCTAGCCTCAAAAGCGCGCAGAGAAACAGAGTGGCTCCGCCAATCCCCTAAAGCGCGCACATCGAAATCGAAATCCCGCGTAGGCCAAGCGCACGAGCTTCTCGAAGAGCTCTCCGCTGTCCAAGATCGCAACCGCCAGAAACGAACCGACATCGATTTTGCCGCTACAGAGCGGGAAACGCACAAGCTTGTCGTCGCCAAAAACCTCCGCAAGGATGCAGGAGGCCGCACGCTATTCCGCCACCTGGATTTCACCCTCTCTCCGGGCACGCGCATCGGCCTCATGGGCCCCAATGGGTCGGGAAAAACCACTCTGCTCCGCCTCCTCGCCGGCGAAATCCAACCCGATCAAGGGACCATCAAAAAAGCGGACCCTCTTCAGATCGTCTATTTCGATCAGCACCGCTCTCAGCTTCCCCCTGAGATCTCTTTACGCCAAGCGCTCTCTCCTAACGGCGATTTTGTCCTCTTCCGCGGGCAGCAAATCCACGTCAACGGGTGGTGCAAACGGTTTCTCTTCCCGCCCGACCTTCTCGACATGCCTATCGGCAAACTCTCGGGCGGAGAAAGAGCGCGGATTTCGATCGCCCATCTCATGCTGCAGCCCGCCGATCTCTTGCTCCTCGATGAGCCTACAAACGACCTCGACATCCCCACTTTGGAAACCTTAGAGGAAAGCCTTCTCGATTTTCCGGGAGCCGTCGTCCTGATCACGCACGATCGGTGCATGCTCGACCGGATTTGCAATGCGCTTCTGGCCCTCGGCGATCCCGACAGCCCTGCGCTCTATGCCGATTATGCCCAGTGGGAGTCGGCCGTAAAAACTCCCCTCCCTCAAGACAAGCCCAAAGAAAAGAAAAAAGAGCCCTCAGAGCCCAAACCCAAGCTCTCTTATGCGAAAAAAAAGGAATCCGAAGAGATTGAAGGGAAGATCTTAAAACTGGAAGAGGAGGTCAAGCAGCTGGGCCGGCTGCTTGCAGAGCCTGCCATCGCTGAGGACCCCGCGCGCCTCTCTGAAATCTGCACCGCCATCTCTCTCGCGGAAACCCAGATCGAACAGCTCTATCTCCGCTGGCACTCTCTAATAGACTGAGGAGGCCTGCTTTTCTTTGATGAAAAAGAACCCTACCAGGGAGATCAGAGCCGCGCAAAAAAGGATCGCCGTAAAGGAGGCAGGCTCTCCCGTATACTTAATCATCAGCAAGGAGAGAACGGGGGTCAATCCGCCCATGATGCTGTCGCAGATATTATAACTCAATCCCACGCAGGTGAAACGGAGCGACGTGGGGAACAATTCCGTGAGCCGGGAAGGGAGAAAAGCAAATTGAATATTGAGCAAAAGGAGGATCGCTATCTCGGAGACCACCGTCAGGAGCACCGATTGCTGCTTCAAAGAGTAGTAAAACGGCAGAGTCAAAAGAGCGATGCCGATGGCGCTCCCGATTAAAAGAAACTTATTTTTGCATCTATTGCCGAGCATTCCATAAAACGGCAAAGGAAAGGTTCCCACTGCCAAAAGACCGGCGGTGATCAATAAATTAAACGACGCGCTCGTCTTTAATATTTTCTCAAAATACACCGCAGAAAAGATGCAGATCATGTAGAAGCCGACCGCATTCAAAGCGGAATAAGAAAACCCCAATAGAAGTTTTTTTTTGTAGCGCGAGAAAGATTCTAGGATTGGCGTGCGCGCGAGCTTGCTCTCAGCCGCCAGCCCCGCAAATAGGGGGCTTTCTTTCAATGTGTGGCGCAGATAAAACCCAAATAAACCGACCAGCCCCCCTAGAATAAAAGAAAGGCGCCATCCCCAAGCGATCAAATCTTTCTCCGAGAGATAGGTTTCTAGCAATAAACACTCTAAAATGCTGATGATAGCTCCCAACTGAGGGCCCACAAATGCCCAGCTGCACATATACTTGCGATTCTCTGCGGAAGCGCTTTCAGCCAGATAGCACATAGCTCCCGGCAATTCTCCCCCTGTAGGAAATCCCTGTAAAAAACGGGTGATGACGAGAATAACGGGAGCCCAATAGCCGATCTCGGCATAACCGGGTAGAATCCCGATGATAAAAGTGGGAAAAGAGATCATGACCACCGAAGCGATGAGCGAAATTTTTCTCCCATATAGATCGCCGAGATGGCCAAAAAAAAGCCCTCCCAAAGGACGCGCCAGGAAACCGAGCCCAAAAATAAACAGAGTGTAGATCAACGCGCTCAGCTCGGAAGCGGGGCTGAAAAAAAGCTTAGAAATAATAGGCGCCCAGTAGATATAGAGAAACACCTCATACCATTCTAGAATGCCGCCGATGGTCATCGCGATGATGACGGAGCGCTGCTCGCGCTTAGAGACTGTCGTTCTCTTAGTTAGAGCCAATAGCCCTCTCTCGATAACAAACCATAAAGTAGAAAAAAGAGAGCACAATGAAAACCACGCCCATCAACAGGGGCGCATAGATATTCCACCCTGCCAGAGGACCCGCTATGAGCGGCGCGAGAATCTGGCCGATCGACCACATGGACCCGCTCGCTCCCATCGCTCTTCCCTGCATATTTTCAGAGGATCTGAGCGAGAGGAGAGCTCCCAGATTCACCCAGCTCAGCGCCCCTCCCAAAAGAGCGACGGGAATGATGATCCAATAGGGCCATAAATGCTCGGGCCATACAAAACCGGTGACGCCGATAGCAGCGATCGCCGTTCCCGCCAGAATCAGGGTCCGCAGCGAAAATTTGCTGGCCAGTTCTTTATTCAGAAACATCGAGACAAAAAACCAGCAGACGGCCATGTAGGCAAAAATATCGCCGATTTTATTCGAGCTCAGGGAAAATTTTTGCACAAGAAAGGTCGGCGAAAAAATCAGAAAAAAACCCCAGCCGATGGAAAAAAGCAAATAGGCAGTCAAAATGGTCCGCAACGTTTTTTGATGGAAAACAAGCCGAATATCCTTAAACGTCCTCAGAAGGCCCGCCTTGGCGTGCTCTGCCTTCCGTTTCCAGGTCTCTACAAAAAAGAAAAACACGATGGCAAAGTTAATCAGGGCGGCAACGGCCGCAAAGATAAACGCGGCGGATCCGGAGAGCCAATCGGGATTGGCCAGCTTCCCCCCGACCCAAGGGCCTGCCACAAACCCCAATCCCCCGGCGCCGAGCAAAATGCCAAAGGCGTTGCTCCGATGGCGGGCATCGGTGAGATCAGCCGTTGCAGACTGAGCGAGCGCAAAATTGCCAGAACACAGCCCTGTTACAACGCGCCCGACAAAAAGCCAGCTCAGATTTTGCATATAAACGCTCATTGCCATGATGGCGTAGCCCGCCACGCTTAATCCGATGGTGGCAAGAAAGATCTTATATCTTCCATAGTGATCCGCTAAAGCGCCGGCAAGAGGAGCGCCCAGAAATTGGGTGATGCCGAATACCGCAAACAAAAGACCTAGAATCGTCGTCCGGGTCGCCTCCAGCGTGTCGGGCGAAAAATAATCCAGCTGCGGATTGAGAAGAAGAGGCGCTAAAACGGGAAAGACGATCGAGAACCCGACCAAATCCAACATATAGGTCATGACTACCGTCAAAAACGTCCGGTAATCCTGCTGAGATCGAAACATGCGCCTCTCCTGATACGATAAAAGCAGGTTAAAAGCTATCCCAAAAATGGCGCAACTAAAAAATCCAACCCTCTTTGAGCAGAGGGATCGCCTCATCCAAAAACGGATCGGGATGCGCGTGCTGCGCTGTGAGAATCAGAGAACGCCTGCTTAATAGTTCCGGGCTGCCCTTAAACAGAAATCCGAGCAGCTGCTTGAGTTTGTTGATCTTCACCCTCATCGACATTCCGGAGGGGATTTCCGCCAGGTAGACCTCTAAGTATCTTTTGAGATCCTCCCAGGCAGGGCGATACGGTTTTCCCGAGAAGCGGGCGCGGATCTGATGGAAAAGAAACGGATTGATCACGCTTCCTCTTCCGATCATGAGGGCATCGCATTTTGTAGTCCTCAGCATTTCTAAAGCATGTTCCACGCTCAGGATATCCCCGTTTCCAACAAGGGGAATCTTCAGAATCGATTTCGCTTCCGCAATCAAATCCCATCTAGCGGGAGGCCCATACCCATCGACCTTTGTCCTCGGATGCAGGGTGATGTACCGAGCGCCGCTCTCTTGCCCGGCCAATAAATTTTCTTTAAATAAAGAGATGTCTTCGTATCCCGAACGCATCTTCACCGTGACAGGAATCGAGACCGCCTGCACGAGCGACCGAGCGACTTCATAGAGAAAACGGGGATCTTTGAGCAGACTGGAACCCGCTCCCCGGCCTGTTACCGTATTAGAGGGACATCCGCAGTTCAAATCGATCCGCGGAGCCCCTCTCTTTTCCATCTCTTGAGCCATCGCCCCCATCAGCTCGGGATCCGATCCCATCAGCTGGGCGGCAAGGGGAATAGGAGCGATTTCATCGGCCGCATATTCAGAGGCCAAGCTTTTGACATGGGCGTTCTTGGGAACGCGCAGAAAATCCCTGACGGCTTCATCAAAGCCTCCGATGGAGGCGATCGCTTTGCGGAAACAACGGTCTCCCACCCCTTCCATAGGAGCGAGCAGCAGAAACGGGCAGCCGTTAGAATCTTTTGGAATCAGGTTCATGAGCCAGAGAAAAAGCGGCGCACTTCTTCGATCGGCTTGTCTTTCCAAAGACGCTGATAGTTGCTCTCCGTCATGAGCGTTCGCCCGTTCGCCCGATCGATGTACAGGATCCCGTTTAAATGGTCGATTTCATGCTGTAAAATGCGCGCATGCCATCCTCTGGCCCTAATCGTGACCGGCTCCGCCCTCTCATTCAAGCATTCCACCCGCACAACAAGCGCACGGGGCACTAGCCCGCGAAACTCTGGAATGCTGAGACACGCCTCAAAAAACTCCACCCTTTCTTCCGTTTCGATATAGATTTTGGGATTGATGACCACGTGGAATGGGACATCCGTCCGCTCCCTTTCAGCTAGCTGCTCAGGCGTCAAAAACTGGCTGTGGTCAGCAGCGGAGTCCTCGATGACAATCAGCTGCAGAGGCTGGCCGATTTGGGGCGCTGCCAGGCCGACTCCGGGAGCCTCCCTCATCGCCTTCTGCATCGCCAAAATTAACTCTTGGATCGAAGAGCTGAGGATCTCCTCCTCAAGCAGCGGACGGGCAGGCTCGCGGAGCAGCGGCTCGCCGATCTCTAACAGCTTTAGAACAGATTGCTCTTGACTTTCCATAAGTCCTCCCATTCCACCACAAGCCAGCATAAAACTCAAAATCTTATCGATCATGTTAACAAATCACCTGTTTATCTTGGATGGCTCTCCGGAATGTCTTGCCCAGAAAAAGGGCGGTGATCAGCCATAATCCGAGAAGCGGAAACCCGAGGGCTCCGCTTAATAGAAGATAGTGGGACCTTCCTACGACCGCGCCAAAAGCCGACTGAAGCGGGGCTAGCAGCATGTTAAATAACGAGCCCGCCTCTTTGGAGGCGCGGGAGCCGAACGTCTCGATCCAAGCCTGCGCTTTAAAACGCACGTCTGGAGTCGTCGGGATATACAGCTGTTTCAAGGCGGGGCCATTCAACGCATAGTTAATCGCCTTCGATCCCACCATCAGCACAAACAAGAATGTCAGGCTGTCTAGCGTCAAAAACCCAAACAGGGCGCATCCGACAAGGATCGGCATCGCAGCCAGAGCCACGCCTACGCCGAGATAACGGGTCACATTGCTGATCCCCAATAAGAGACACGACAGGGAAACGACGTTGACACTGGAGCCGTAGATGCTCAGGTAATTGCTAAGCGCTACCCCCGTATATTGGCCTCCGGCAGCCACTTTAAAATTAAAATCGAAAATCGTCACGACCACTTCGTAGATGAAGTTCGCGGCAAAAATCCCCATCAAATAGCGGTGCTTTAACATGAGTTTAAGCCCTTCTAAAAACCCGGGTTCCTGTTTGGCCTCTTCTTTTTTTTCATTTTTCCCCTGAAAAGAAGTTAATAAATGGCTCGGAGTCGCGCGCAAAAAATAATGCACAAGGGGGATAATTAAGAGAATAAGACCCCCTAAAATAGCCATGGAAAGCATATCCGTTTTCAGGCCCAGGCGGTGGGGAAGCCCCCCAATGCTATACGGAAAGAGAATGCCTCCCATCTGCCCAATCGCGACCACCATGGGAAATCCCCGTTTGGCAGAGATCGGTTCGGTAGAGTCGGCGGCAAATGCCCAAAAAAGAGCGACCACCAGCGATCCAAAACTCTCTACGAAGAGATACCAAAGATAGCCGAGCCCCTTTGTCGCGATCCAGAGCATCGATGAGCGGGCCGCAATCTGCTCGGCAGGCGCTTGCGCCACGGCCATGAGCGCACTGAAGCAAAGCACGGCAATCCCATAAAATGCAGGCAAAATCACCAACATCCTTTCGCGCGAGGTGCGCTCCAGCAGGCGCGTATAAAACATCACCAAGGGCAAGAGAGCCAATACAGATACCGTCTTGGCATAGGGCAAGTGCAGCCGATCCACCAGCTGGATAAACACCGCATCCTTCAAAGGGCGCAGCGTCCAGTACACGCCGATGATCAAGGCAAAAATAAGACCCATCCGAAGAAATTTTTTAAATTCTTCTTTTTCGAAATCGCCGAAATTAAAGCGGCAAATCCATTGAAAAAACTGCAATACGCGTTCCGATCTATCCATTTCAAATCTCCTTAAGAAATACGGGAGTATAAGACCTTGCTATATATTTGTATTGTCGATATAATAGAATATTTAAATCGAAAAAATGGATAATTTACCCTCTCTTAGAAATCGATGAAAAAGACCAAATCCACACTAACCCATAAAGAGACTCCAGATCAAGGGGCCTCTCTGCGCGATTTGCGCATCGCCGATCTCGATCTCTTCGTCGCAGCCGCCCATTTGAAAAATCTAGGGCAAGCCGCTTCCCTGCATCATCTCAGCCAAAGCGCGGCAAGCACCGCCATTCAACGGGTGGAAAAGGCGTTTGGGAAATCTCTCTGCGCCCATGAAAGGCGTCGATTTCGACTGACAAAAGAGGGGCAGCTGCTTCTGCCCCGCGCAGAAAGTTGGCTCAGGCACCTGCGAGAGACCGTCGCCACTCAAGATCCCCTGCCCATCCGCCTAGCCACCACCCATGCGATCGCCCGTGTGAGCGTTCCCGTTTTTTTACCTATCGAACTCGTCGAACTCAAACTCCTGCGCCCGGACAGCGCTTACGCCGCTATCTTGCGCGATGAAGCAGACCTGGCGCTCGTCTTAGACAATGCTCCCTGGGAAGGGGTGATCGCTACAGAAATCGGGAAGGGAAAATTTCAGCTCTATTCGACGCAAAAGCAGCCCGCTCCGGGATCCGTTTTATTGCCCGAAGATCAAATCGAAGTGCTCACCTTACAGCAGCGCTGGCAGCAGGTCTATAAACAGCCGCTTCCGATCAAGGCGCGCCTTCCTAGCTGGTCTTTAATTGCAGACATTTGCTCGAGGTCTACCGAAATTGGCTTCCTGCCCGACTTTCTTGCCCAACAGGGCAACCTGCACCCCGTTTCTTGGCAGCCCATGCCCTCGCGTTACCGCGTCCTTGCGCTCTATCGCAATACCAGCAGCGCCTTCCAGCACCGCTTGGACCGCCTCTTGCAGGAATTGCGACCCGTATTTATGCAAGAGGTTTGAGCGCGCGCCGCTTTTCGTAAACAACCAAAGTGGGCAAAATCACAGCGGTGCCTCCCAGAATCACGGCAACAAGGGGATAAATGGTCCCATTGTAAAGAGCGCTGCTGAGGCCCACAACGAGGGCTGCAATGAGCAGCCGAGCGCTTGTCATCAAGCTGGCCGTAATCCCCTTGATATGCGGCAGAATTTCCATCCCTTCCGGAACATAAAGGCCGATGATCCAGTTAGCTCCAAATGCGTAAAACAAGATGCCGCTCGTGAGAAAATAGGGATTCTGCGGCGTTGCCCAAGCGGCTACAGCGAGCCCAACGCTTCCAATCACAGTCAAGATAATCCCCGCCTTTTTGACCTGCTGCGCTCCCCATTTTGCGATCGCCCGATTGATCACCAGGCTTCCCGCTACCCAGGCAGCCAGAATCGCCGCTTGAATAAAGGGAAAGGTAGCCTTGCTCATGCCAAAATCGACCATAAAAAGAACCGCAGTTCCCGAAAGAAATGCGATATATCCCGCAAACAACAGGCTCCCCACCCACGTCACCTGCCAAAAAGCCAAGTTCGAAAAGGCCTCTTTAAAATCCCGCCACACGGCCTTCGCTTGAAAAGAGGCTCTTTTTTCCTTCGGATGCGTCTCATCGAAAAGGAAGAGACAGACGATAAAGCTCACGAGCACAAACGCCGCAATGGCAAGAAAGTTAGAGCGGAACCCAAACGTGTAGTTGAGATACCCTCCGACCACAGGCGCACCCGCCATGATGACCGGAATGATCGTGTTGAGCTTGTTCAGCGCATCGATCGCCTTCTCTTTCTGAAAAGCGTCGAAGAGAATCGCCGTCCCCAGCGTAAAGCAGCCGCCGCTGCCCAGCCCCTGCAGGATCCGCCCCCACAACATCTCATCCAAATTCCGTGCAAAAAGGGCGAGCGCACTTCCCGCCAGAAAGATTCCAAGAGCTACCATCAACGGTTTTTTCCGTCCGAAGGAATCTGAAATCGGGCCGTACAAGGGACCCGACACGCAAATGCCCACAAAGTTCCACGTGAGAAGACCCTGAATGGCCCCCTCTGAAACAGAAAATGCCTTCATCATATCCGGAAACGCAGGCAAATAGATATCCGTCTCAATGCACGCCGAGATAAAAATGACGACGATCAAAAATAAATATTTAAGCTGAATCCTTCTGTCCACTTCGCCCCTCCATTAGAATGGAGCAATTATATCCTATTCCAAAGAAATTTTCCAACACTGATGAATCTTCCGGTCGTGAAAATCTATAGGAAATAGTTGATTTGAGATGTCGACAACCTTGCAGAGGGGAAAAGCCTTTGCATCGAAATGAAACCGGCGCGCATTCGTGCTAAAAAAAATCATTCCCCCTCCTGCAAGCAATGAGAGCGCTTTTGATAGAAGCGCAATATAATCCTCTTGAATGTCAAACATCTGATCCATTTTTTTCGAACGGGATAACGTAGGGGGATCGATCACGATTAGGTCGTATTTCAACCCAGAGCGGATCTCCTGATCTAAGAATTTAAGACAGTCTGCGCGCACCACTTCATGATTTTTTAACGAGATCGCGTTCAGCTCAAAATTATCGATCCCCCATCGAGTATACGTATTCGAGAGGTCCACACTCTTAGTAAAAGCGGCGCCGGCGGCTGCTGCATGGACACTAAATGAGCAGGTATACGCAAAAAGATTAAGCAGGCGTTTACCTTTAGAAAGCGATCCCACCATCTTGCGCATCTCGCGATGATCTAAAAAAAGCCCCGTATCCAGATAATCCTTCAGATTCACCCAAAATTTAAGCCCATATTCAAGCACAGCAAAAAATTCTCGAGAGCCCCCGGCTTTTTCATACTGCTCCTTCTTCTCGCGCCTGATCCGCGTGCGCCAATAAATGGAATCGGATTCAGCCCCAAATAGCGTGTGCAGAGCATCCGCCGTTCGATCAAACAACTCCTGAGGCGGGGGTTGATCCATTTCCCGCCGCGGACAAAAATACTGGACGCAAAACTGTCCCGCGTAAAAATCTATCGCCAGCGGATATTTTGCCATCTCCCGGTCATAAATGCGGAAGCAGTTTGTTTCTGTCCGCTTTGCCCATTTCCGCACGTGACGATAGGTATTTCGGATGCAATTTTTGAGAAGGCAACTTTTATCTTCCCCATCGCCTATTTCTGGGAGAGAGAATTTCATTTTATCCATAAAATCAAGAAAAGTTTACCATAAAATCATGCCCAAAAAACCGACAAAAATGAAAGCGGAATGGATAGTGTACATGATCCAAGCAAAATCGGGAACCCTCTATACAGGGATCACAAACAATCTAGAGCGCCGCCTGCGCGATCACCAAGAGCACCGAAAAGGAGCGCGCTTCTTTCGTTTCTCAAGCCCGGAAAGGGTGGTGTTCACAGAACCCCATCCCAACCGTTCTCAAGTCTCTAAGCGCGAAATGGATATAAAAAAGATGAGCCGAGAAGAAAAACTAGAGCTCATCGCCTCCCAGCAAACGCCAAATTAAAAGATCAGGCATGATTACAAAGGCGATAGGACTTGCAACGTTTTATATAACAGATTTTTATCGATTTCCATGACTTTTATTGCCCCATCATTTTCTCCATAGGAGACAAAAATTTGATTGCCTTTAACGACCAAACCCGCAGGAAAAAGGACGAGCGAAGTAGACAGAGGGATTTCAGGGGTAGAGTAGAAATCCTTATGGGTAAATGGCTTTGCTGAGATCCGCGTCAGAGAAAAAGGGGGGCGCGATTGGAAAGTATAGGCTCCCACATAGTAAGTATACCGGTGGGTCACTGGATCATGGCAAGAGCTATGGAAAAATCCTAAATACTCCCCATCCATTAGAACAGCGGGAGTCCCTCCTCTAATGATCCCCCAATCCCATCTAATCTGTGGAGAAGTGGTGAATAAATGCGTGTTGATGCCATTTTCTAAATTCACAGACATAATGGCGTGAGGATTGATGGTATACCCAATCAGGAAAAGCCCTTCGTAATCAAAGGGAACCCAATTTTTCTCGAAAAGACTCTGAAAAGGAGGCTGGAAAGTAAGGGGGGGCATCACCCTGAACTGACCTCCTAATGGCTGAACGTTTGTAAAACGCAGCACGGAACCCATAGAAGAATGCGCATCTTCCGGTCTTGCCGAGGAATACGTAAGATAGATTTCGCTGCCCACCCTAACCAATCTTGGATCATATGCTCGATCGCCAAGCTCTCGACAATAGGTGATTTCACCGATTGGATTAAAATCCCTGTCTAATTTGATCAGGCAAATGTATTGGTGATATGCTTCTAGATTGTACCCTATAGGTAGTATGTATGTATCATAGCGAAAAGCCATCAAAAAACCCTCTTCATATTCGATGAAGGAGGCATTATAAGCTCCAGGCGCTTTAGGGATCTCAACGGGACGAGTCCATTTAATGAAATCGTCTCCAAAAGCAAAAGCCGAAACGATTAAACTGAGGATGAAATACAGTAACTGATTTCTTTTCACATTCGAGTATCTCGTTATTAAGAGACTGTTTCTTAGTTAGGAAATGCTAAATAATCTACTCCTACAACAGGTTGAAGGGAATACCCTAAATCTTGAATTTTTTTCATGCTCACATCGCGCATCGCATTACTATCTTCACCCAGCTGTAGAGGACGCTCCCCATTTCCTTGGATTTCTACCAGGATGATAGGTCGGCATCTTTTGATCGTATCCACAGCGCCCTCTATGACATCCGCTTCCATATTTTCCACATCTATTTTAATGAATGAAATATTGGAAAGCTGCAAGTCATCCAGACGGATCATGGGTGCTGTATTTGAACCTCCCACGTCTCTAATCACATAACACCCCCCTTCATTGTGGGGATGGGAAACAATGACTTGTATCAAGCCTTGTTCCTTTCCGATCGCGCAATGCATAGGGTGGACATTGAGACAATGATTGACCGATAGGTTGTAGCACAGTTCTCGAAAAATTTTTCTGTTCGGCTCAAAAGCAAATACCGAACCCTGCGGACCCACGCATTCGGACATCGTCACCGTATGCGTTCCTATATGAGCGCCGATATCGATGGCAACAGAGCCAGATTTGGCATACGTTTCAATAATCATCTTCGCGGTCAAATCCCATGGCTGACCACTCCTCAGTATATTTTTAATCGTATCATTAATACTGTCGATGAAGAAATTTCCCTGATCTTGAATATAGATCTGGTTATAATCAACAAACGGAAAACTTTTTATAAATTCTTTGTCTGCCGAATATACGCCTTCCATTTGATCTTCTTTGAGGAAAGGATGGAGATAACTGAAGCCATGATCATATAAAGTAAGAGTCCGAAGGATGATATTCTCAGTCATCGCAGCCGAAAGGCAAGGGGAAAAATGCAAGGATATGAACGCCCAAAAGAAAATCAAAATATGCTTAATCATGATATGTCCACGTTGAATTTAGATAGATTTATCACACAACTCACCCGACACGCAGAAAAGAAAATCCATATGTGCAAGATATCCCTTGGCAGCTCTCTTGCGGAATGAATTATTCCTTAACTGTTTATTTTTATACACTAAAAATTTATTTCCCGATCGGTTGATCAAAAATTCGCCTATCATTTTCGCTCGACTTTTTACATGAAAAAAGGCATCTTCAGTTCTATGTTTAGAAAATTAGTTGCAGCGTGTGCTCTAGCCGGATTCTATTTTTGCAATTCCTGTGCTTCGTATGAAGGGGCAGAAGAGTGCGATAAGATCTTTTCACAAATCGAGGACCTCAAAAATCCCACGTTAGCGGAATATCGGCTGATCGAGGATTTTTTATTAAACGGCCGGCGGCCCTATCTCGATCCATTATATAATAGCGAGAGATTTAAGAACGCTCTACCCAACCATTCGCCTGTTTATCGTATAAAAAGACAGCTCAAGCTCGTGGGAGACAATGGTGAGATGCCGATTTTTGAAACCCACAATATCAATACCTCCATTGAAGACAAAAGCCGCTGCATCCTGATTTACTGCTCTTATAACGACCCATATCCAGCAAAAGCGTATCACCTTCTCTCTGAATTAAAATCATCAGGGTACTCAGGCCATGTATTGCTGCGCGTTGGCGGTTATCCAAACATGCAAGACGATGGGATTAAACTCTGCCACATCCCCTATTCATGGAAAGTGGCCTTTATAAAAGAAGCTCAAACCTTAGGATATCAGAGTATTTTATGGCTGGATAGCTCGATGCATCCATTGAAAGACCTCTCTCAGATATTTACTCTGATTGAAATCAATGGATATTTCTTTTTAACTGGAGGCATAAATTTAGATTACGGCTATCAATTCAAAAACCATATAGATCACGCGGTTAGATCATTAAATCTATCTCCTGAAGATTTATCCGCGATTCCGCACCTTGTTTCTTGTCTGTTCGGAGTGAGTACAACCCATCGGAAGGCCATGAAAGTCATCGATGGATGGTTCCAGGAAACGAAAAGAGTGGATCCTTGCGTGAATTGGTTCCCAGAAGAATTGGCGCTTTCCGTAGTGGCATGGAGAAATAAAGCAAAACCGCTCATGCACTGGGGATTATTCGTGTGTACTAATGAAAATAAAGATCATATCGACTCTTTTCCGTTTTGGAATTTTCTTCTAGATCTCAATCGATGATTTGAGTTCAATCAACTGTCCTGGAGGAGGATAAGAGGTACCGATAGATTAAGAGATCGGCATCAATTTGAATTGTTTTATGAAAACGATCGCATACTGCATTGTTAAATTCGACATCTTCAGCAGCAAAAGCTGAGCCAAATTTTACATATTCTATTACTTTACGAGAGATGCACGCATTTCCATTTGTAAAACAAACTAGTTGAAGGGTAGAGGAATCGGTAATTTTACGAAAAGTGATGTTCTCCTTTTTATAATCTTGAAAACCGTCTTTTGGCCAAAGCCAGCGATGCATTAAATGCATGATGTCATATGTTTCGAAAAAATACTTCACGATTTCAACACGTTGGGTATGAATAAGATCATCGGCATCTTGGAAAAGAATGATATCTCCTATCGAATGCTCGCAACCGATATTGCGATTTTGCCCTGGAGCCAATTTCATTCTATTTTTAATGATTTTTAACGAAAATGGCCAGCCGCTTTGTTCTAAAGCCAATATCTCATGAGGAGGAATGCGGTCTACTTCAGAAAGGGAAATGATTACCTCATCTGGCAGCACGGTTTGATGCACATAGCAGTCTAAAATTTCTGGCAAATGCTTAAAATGACCATAGTAGCAGGGGATGACCACCGAAGTCTTCAATCCATCAGCAAAAGCTGTCATACAGGAAAATAAGAAAATAAAAATCGCCGCATATCGCCACAGGGTATTGCTTATTAGTTTAATCACTATCTATTCCTTGCATTACAGTGTGAATGAAATAATCTATAGAGAAAAGATGAGCAGCCTCGCTTTCAAAATAACATCTAATAGATTTGAGATAGGCGGAGTACGTTTCTGGGCTTATTTCCTTGAGAAATGAGTACATCTCTTCATCGGTTGCAAATTCACGTCTATCGATAAAGCACTCTTTGGGAATGTAATCCTGGATATTCGAAGCTCCTAAATAGACGGGCACGCAGCCGGCGCGAAGGCTGTCGAAAATTTTTTCCGTGATATAGCCCGTTTGATCCTTCATATTTTCATAACAGATGCTGAATTTATACTGCTTTAGGACATCGCATTTATTAGGAATTGCCCCCTTCCAACTCGAATATGCATGCCATCCTACCCCATATAAATCAAAATCGCTAGGATGGTGCTCTTCGAAGAATCGAATCGCCTTTCTACGCTCAGCGTAAAGTACCTTAGGATGTCCCGGATAACAATCTTTATTCCCTGCAATCATCGTTGCGAATTTTTTTTGCGAGAAATCAGGAATATCCTCAATCATATGCATGTTGGGCTGAGGATAATGCAGCTTAAAATAGTTTTTGTTGTTCACAAGATCGTCATGCATCACAAACAGTTTACCAAAATAATCGGGAAAGGAGGAGGTGTAAAATCCAGTGACATTCGGCTCAAAAAAATAAAGGCAGGATTTATTTTTGTAAGGAAGGATATTTATTAAACTGAAATTTGGTGGATTAATTGCAATAAATCCGGCGAAATCATCAAGATTTAAACCATCATTTGTGAATTTTACGATATAACCATTTCTTTCTAAAGCTTCTCTTAACATGATAAAGGGTTTAGCCGTTTCATCTCTTTCAGAGTCAATCTGATAAAAAAACGTTTGGGGATCGCTGCCCACGTTTACTGAAATATAAACCGTCGCCGCTTCTAATATATCGGACAAAAACAACGTAAGCGAAAGCGCTATTGATAATAGGAACATACCAACCTCCAAAGATTCTTAGAGACTGTTAGAGACTGTCGTTGAATTAATTTCAACGACAGTCTCTTAGTCTTTCCTGATTCCTAATTGGTGCCGTTATACTGTACAGCGATTAATTTAGTGAACATAAAACTGCAGAGTTTAGATTTTTTTCTAGAGCCTAAAAATGGAAACATATCGTAGCCTGATCTCCGAAAGAAGTGCTCGATCCGCTCCCTAAAAATTGTACAAAGTCGGGATTATGTCAAAAAGACACCTATTGATTTTCATGTTATCGGCGCACATTCTCTCTGCAAGTTCTCCATCCTATCAGGATGAGCTGCCTTGGTGGAGCGATGGAACGCATGGCAAAGAATTAGAGTTAGTCCTCCCCTTCTTACCATCAAATCCTGTGATTATCGAAGCCGGCGCGCATCACGGTGAAGACACTCTTGCGATGGCTAAAAAATGGAAAAAGGGGCGTATATATGGTTTTGAAGCCAACCCGGCCTCGTTTGAGATTGCCAAAAAAAATACAGAATCGATTCGTAATATCGAGATTTTTCCTTGCGGTCTTGCTGCAACGACGGGTTACCACAAGTTCAATGTTAATAGCCGGGAAGATGGGTCTTCTTCTCTTTTAGATGACAACCATTTACCCGAAATCACTTGGTACCAAGATGTTCCCATTAGCGTTTTTTGTGTTAATTTGGATGAGTGGGCGGCGTCTCATCAAATCCAGAAAGTGGATTATATCTGGCTCGATATTGAGGGAGCTGAGTATCAAGTGCTCTCCTCCGCTCCTTGTATTTTAAGCACGCTTTCGGCTATTTCCACAGAAATTAATTTCAGGGAGTTTCGGAAAGGGATGTCGCAGTTTTCAGACTTGAGAACGCTGCTCGAAAGCTATGGCTTTACTTTATATAAAATGTGGGGAATTCCCAACTGGCAGGGAACCGCTGTTTTCATTCGAAATTCCCTGCTTGTGCAGTAAGAAACTGTCTCATTCTAAAATAGACTTGGAAAATTTCTAACTTCTTCAATTTCAGTTTTGATGATGACAATCCTGTCTGTAACTTTAATGTATTCAAAATCTTCTTTATCTTTGTGGTTTTTAATAACGAGGTAAAAATCCAGATCTGGAAAAATCCTCTTCAAGGATTCAAAGAGCCGCAATGCGTATTCTTCGCTGATTTGTATGTTTTCTTGACTTGGAAATGGATACACAGGATGAGTAGAGCCATTCAATGCAGCTCTAATGAAATATATTTTTCCTTTATATTCATTAAGTCGTTTAAATCTTTCAATTCTTCTTTCGTATTTTTCCTGAAATTCTTGGACCTTTTTAAAGTCATTAGTATTTTCCCATAATCCTTCATGCTGAAACGCCAACTCATAATAGGAATGCAGCAGCATCTGCCTCGAAGAGCTAACGAAATATGCTTCATTGGTAAAATCTACAAACCGATTGTCCAATAGTTCAATCACTTTTTCTCCGTTTAAAGATACCACCCAATCCAGCGGAAAAGAAGCTCTCCGCAATCCGCAGTTTTTTATCGTAAGCGCAGGCCAGCAGTAAGATCCGAGGCTCACAAAAAGCGGTTCATTTTCTGCTTGGAAATCAAGCTTCAGCGTAAATTCTTCATCGGGTAAATCATACTGGTCTTTAGCATTTACACTGAGATCGGCCGACGAAGCATCGAGTTCGAAATGAAACGAAAAAAGGCAGGCGCAGAAAATCCATATTCCAGACCAACTGCAGCATCCAGCCATTATTTTGCATGTTGCTAGAACAAATAATGGATAGATTTTTTTCATAAATATCAAATCATTCTCTTGTTAACTTTTATCAAACCAAAAGGGCTTTACGGCTTGGGTGGGCCTTACAGGGATCGCAGAACGCACATCCATGTAATTGCCGATATGGCCTGTTGGCTTATTTTTACTCCGTTTGGCTGCAATCGAAAGGAGAAATTCCTCGGGATAAAAAGACATCGCAGGATAGACCTGCGCGGTCAACTGATACCACTCTTTTATCAACTCATGGCCGGCTCGGCTGTTAAAAGAGACCCCTATAATGGTTGCAACCACATGTGGATAATTAGTTAGATCTTGAATACCCAATTGGCAAGAGGCAACGGTAGCAGCTGGTATAATGCCAAAATCATAATCATAATCCAGAGCGATCCCATTCTCTAATAAAAAAACCCCTTCATTCTGCAAACAGCTGAAGACCTGTGCCAAATCATTTGTGGGATGTACAGCCACATCCAGCCACAAAATCGCATTATAACCCAAATGGGAAGCCTCGATCAGAGATAACACTTTAAAAGAATAGGGCACATGAGCAAGCCGTATTCCCCCTTTATTCAGTAAAGGATAACCGCCTAAGCGGAAAAGAACATGTCCCTTGTAACCGGACGTTTCAAGTTCTTTCATGACTAAAAACATTTTCTCAGCATAGGAAGTGCGGCCGTCAAGAGGGTCATTATTATGAGAAACATACAAGACAATACAACGAGATAAATCCTCTGCAGAAACGCCTCCCATGATCCGCCGTTCAAAGAGGGGCATTTCCCCGTTGGCGCCAACCAATCTCATTTTTTGCAATATCCTAGGAGTAAATGTTTCTGCCCGATTATAAATAACAGGCCCCCATCCCCTAGCAATTCCTTGCTCAAACAGCCCATCCAGATAAGGACGGCGTCCAAATTTCAAGTAATGTTCAATCTTTAAAAAATCTGCGCAGGTAGGATTATACAGGTCTGTCAAGGAAGCCCAAAGATCCTCCAGTTCATCATCCCGATAGGCGGATTCTACAAGCTCAAGATGAAAAGGCTCAGCTGATAACTGCAAGCAGCTTAGCAAGGAAAATAAAAGGTAAAAAAACAGCATTTTCATAAATTAGCTTTTATCAAACCAAAAGGGTTTCCATGCGTGGGTAGGCTTTACAGGAATCATAGAACGTTGATCCATGTAATCGCTGAGACGGCCTGTTGGACGATTTTTACTGCGCTTGGCTGCAATAGAAAGGAGAAACTCTTCGGGATAAAAAGACATCGCAGGATAAACCTGCTCTGTCAACCAATACCATTCTTTTATCAATTCATGCCCGGCTCGGCTGTTAAAAGAGACCCCTATTATGGCTGCAACAACATGCGGATAGTTCCCTAAATCTTGAATACTCAGTTGGCAAGAGGCAACAGTAGCAGCTGGTATAATGCCGAAATCATAATCATAATCCAGCGCGATCCCATTCTCTAATAAAAAAACTCCCTCATTCTGCACACGAGCGAAAACCTGCGCCAAATCATTTGTGGGATGTATAGACACATCCAGCCACAAAACCTGATCATAACCTAAATAAGAAGCCTCCATGAGAGATAAAATCTTGAAAGAATAGGGCACGTGGACTAGCTGTATTCCCCCTTTATTCAGCAAAGGATAGCCGCCCAAGCGAAAAAGAACATGCCCTTTGTACCCGGATGTTTCAAGTTCTTTAACAATTAAAAATATTTTCTCAGCATATAGATCTCGCCCATCAGAAGGGTCATAATTATAAGAAACATAAAGGACGATGCAACGAGATAAATCTTCCGGAGAAGCTCCTCCCATGATGCGCCGTTCAAAGAGGGGCATTTCCCCCTTGTCGCTAACCAACCTCATTTTTTGCAATATTCTATTATGGAAGGCATGCACCCGATCAGAAATAGAATCGGTCCATCCAATAGCAAGAGCATGATCGAGCAGTTGATTCAAATAGGGACGGCTCCCAAATTTCAAGTAATTTTCAATCTTTAAAAAATCCGCGTAGGTAGGATTGTACAGGTCTGTTAACGAAGCCCAAAGGTCCTTCAGTTCATCATCGCGATAGGTGGATTCTACAGCCTCAAGATAAAAAGGCTCAGCTGACAATTGTCGAAAACTGAGCAAAAAAAATGAAAGGCAAAGGAAAAGTATCTTCATCATGTATCCTGCTTTTTACTACAGCAACCTCGGAAGGCCTCACTTTAAAACATAAATTTGCTTTTTTTCAATTTTTTTTCCTCTCTTTTTAACTCGACTGTGTACGGCCAGCTGGTTTTTTCATTCCTTTCTTTGCACCAACCGAGATAGTCATCGAGGAATCTTTAAACGCTTGTTCAAGCTTTTCAACGTTAAAAAGTAAAAAACAAAAGGCTTTGACAGGTGTAACCTAATAAGTTACAATTAAAGAAAATGAGAGTTCTGTGGCGTTGAACCTCCCACGCCTAAAGGCGCGGGATTCTTGCTTCATCGCTCTCCTTAAGGAGCAGCTCCACAAGCTTTTAAGACCGACATCCCGGCGGCCTTTTCTAGAATTGCACTGTTGAGATCCCTGTCTATCCTTAGCAGACAATGTTTACAGCAATATTCTCGATCCTTTAATTCCATCTTTTGAATCTGGTAACAAGAACTGCAAGTCTGTGTGCTGGCAAAATATTTGCCAGTCTCTACAAAATGCTTTCCCCGTTCCTTAGCTTTGTAGGAGAGGCATCTCAAAAAGAAACGCCAGCCCGCATCAGCAATGGATCTAGATAGATTGCGGGTCCCTTTCTCGATGAGATTGGCAATGGCAAGCCCTTCTACACAAATGATGTCGTGGCTCTTGATGATCCGTGTAGAGAGCTTATGTGCAAAATCTTCACGGGAATGGCGGATCCGTGCATGCAGCTTTGATAGCTGTTGTCTTGCTTTCAGTCTGTTATGACTGCCTTTGGCTTTTCGAGAGAGCCTCCTGGCTAGCACTTTCAGACGCGGAAGGTAATACTTAAAAAATCGAGGGTTTGTAATGTACTCAGGATGATTATCTCTGCCTGAAGCGATCGTAGCAAAACGGGCCAATCCCATATCGATGCCGATGGCCCTCTCTTCAGAAATCGGCGCCGGCAGAGGTTTTGATTTCTCAATTTCACAACTAAAAGAGACAGTCCAATGGTCTCCTTCTCTTCGAATCGTCGTCTGTTTGATGACGCCTTCTATCTCCCGTGATTTCCTAAAACGGACCCATCCAATTTTAGGCAAGTAAGCATTCTGACCATCGATTTTTACTCCTTGTGGATAGCGGAAGCTGTCTCGTATGCCTTTGCATTTAAACCGGGGAAACCCGGGCTTTCTACCGGTTTTTACATTTTCGAAAAACTGTTGAAAAGCGTTGTCTAGATTTTTGAGGGCTTGTTGGAGAACTTGTGAATGCACATCTTGCAGCCAGGCAGTGCCCTTTTGTCTCTTGAGCGAAACGAGTTCATCGTTCTGCCCGAAGTAGGTGATCGACCGACCCTCTTTTTCATAGGCAGTTGTTCTCTCTTCGAGCCCTCGATTGTACAGGAAACGAGAAGCCCCGGCAAACTGAGCAAACAGTTGCCTTTGACTATCTGTTGGGTCTAATCGGTATTTAAATCCTTTCTTCAAAAGCATCCGACCATGCTAAAATTTGGCCTATGAAAAAGTCAATAGATTTGAGACATGGAAGGGCATGCGTGTTTGCAATGCATGTGCATTTGGTCTTTGTCACAAAATATCGCAGAAAAGTGTTCACTCAACAAGTGATGAGAGAGCTGAAGTTGATTTTGGGGAGTGTTTGTCGAGATTTTGAAGCGACACTCATAGAGTTTGATGGAGAGAAAGACCATGTGCATTTGCTAGTCAATTACCCTCCAAAAATACCTGTTTCAAAACTTGTGAATTCATTGAAGGGAGTGTCTTCGCGCCTTCTTAGAAACAAGGGCTACCCATCTATTCAACAGGCACTATGGGGAAAAAGTCTCTGGTCTCCCAGTTATTTTGCTAGTTCTTGTGGAGGAGTTCCTATTTCAATCATCCGCAAATATATTGAAAATCAACAATCACTAAATTAGAATGCATAGCGTGATTCATCTCGGCCGTGAACGGCCGAGTTTTCTCACGTCAAATGGATAAAGACATTTAAGCATAAAGGACTGAAAAGGTTTTTCGAATCGGGAAGCAAGGCTGGAATTCAGGCAGCTCATGTAAAAAAGATCAACTTGATTTTAGATTTGCTTAACGCTGCTACCGAAGCTCAAGATATGAACTTCCCAGGATCGGATTTTCATCCATTAAAAAAGGAACTTAAAGGTTTTTATTCGGTTCATGTTAATGGCAATTGGACGATCATTTTTCGTTTTGAAAACGGTGAAGCCAAAGATGTGGATTTAATAGACTATCACTAGAAGGAATGTACTTATGGCAAAAAAAAGGAAACCTACTCATCCTGGAGAGATTCTTGATGAACTTTATATTAAACCGCTCAATCTGAATTTGCAAAAACTTGCTGATAGACTTGGCATTGCTCGGAATACTTTATTTAAGATCAGGACTGGCGAGGCAAGCGTGACCCCTTCTGTCGCCCTTTCTCTAGCCGAAGCATTCGATACAACTCCTCAGCTTTGGCTTAACTTACAGATCAACTATGATCTATGGATGGAAGAGAGCGCGCATAAGAAGGTCGAACCCATCATCAAAAATGGTAAGTTTTTTAATGTTAAGCAAAACATTGGAATTGTCAGAAGACCTGTTGCTGTCTGATCTCAGTAGACATGGTTACAATCTCATCTTTTTTATGAGCGCCACTATAAAAATGTGATTTCCTCGCCAAGCACACGGTAAATTAACAACCAGTCTGGTTGTATATGACATTCTCTATGATTTTTATAAGTTCCTTCCAGTTTGTGATCTTGGAATTTTGGAGGAAGCGGTTCTTCATTAATTAATTTATCCATAATATCCACGAGCTTTTTCATGGGGCGACCACGTTTTTGAGCCAAAGTAATGTCTCTTTTGAATTGGGTTGTTCTGACAGGAGAAAGCATTACATTCCCAAATCTTTAAGTAGATCATCCAAACTATTAAATTTTTTAACCCCTTTTCCAGTCTCGGCTTGTCTCATAGCTTTTTCCGTTACTTTGTTTGGTCTCCTGCGTATGAACTCTTCAAAACTCACAATGACGAGATCTTTCATTGAAAGCCCCATCATTAATGCAGCTGCCTTCAAGCGCTTATGCTCTCCGATAGGCAAATTAATTGTTAACTTAGAAGTTTTTGCAGACATACATTCCCTCCCTTCAATAGCTGAATTTTATCATATGATACAGAAATACAGCAATATGTATTTGCATCTCATTTACAATAAACAATTTAGCAACAATAAGGGATCATATCTGCATGATCCTGACATTTTTCTGACAAATGGAAAATTGAAGGCGGTTTGGGGCGACGTAAGTGCTTGATTAAAAGGATAGCGGCAGTCGGATTTGAACCAACGACCCACGGATAGATAATCCGAAACTCTGAAATTGGAAAAAACACACAATATCAAAGGTTTGTGGATATGTAACCCGTCGATATTTGAAAATGTCAGAGAAAAAGTCAGGATTAAAGGGAAAAGTTAGCTTGTGATCGGCGATGAGGCAAGAAATATTCATGCGGCACTCTCCAGTATTCCGTAAAAAAACACCTGGACTTCCACATAAAAAAGTTTAAATCACTATCGATTCGGGGCTACCATTTTTCTGCTATTCCAAAATCCCAGACTGGCAAGTAGAAAACACAAGGCCCCACCCCATGCTGTCAGACTAGGATAAGCGCCTACGGCAGAGCCGACAAATAATGGACTCAACCCCATTGCAGCAGCGCATACCGATTGATAGACACCCAATATTCCCCCCTGAGATTCGCTGCAAGTGCCGTTGGATATAATAGTTGTGGCCGTAGGATAAGCAAAGGCCAAAGAACACAGCATCAATGGGGTAATCCACCAAATATATACGGATTGAGCGGGAATCAGAAAAGTCAACATACAAATTGCCACTAAAAAAGTCGAGATAACCGCAATTTTTTCGGGCGAGAAGCGATGCACGAACTGGGTGGCTATCAAGGCTCCAATAGCAAACCAAGCCCCAGTATACGCATAGAACTCCCCAATATGACTTAAAGAAAAGTCAAAACGTTCCCGCAATAATAGAGGAACGAATTCATTGAAAACCGACCAGCCGAAATAAAGTGCAAAACCCCCAAAAAACAGCCACATTAAGTTTTTCAGTAAGAATACTTTGCGAATGTTATACAAACTCTCGGTAAAATCAAAATTTCTTTTCTCTAAAATTTGTCGGGTTTCTGGGAATTTCCAGACAACTAACATTAAATTCATTAAAGACATCAGGCCTGCAGCAACCAGAGGAGTAGAATAATTAAACCAACTGACGACAGCAGGATCGGCAATGACTCCGCCTATAAATGGCCCAACAGTAAAGCCTAAGCCAAGGCAGGTGCTTAAATAAGCGAATCTTTTAGCTTTGTTTTGCTCCGTACTGATATCTGCAAGTGTTGCCTGAGCAACCGCTGCGGTCGCATCTGAGGCGCCGATAAGTATACGATACAAAAAGAGCAGCCACAACGAACTCATACAGATACCCAGGACAGCAACCATGTAACCCAAACATCCTAAACTGATACCTCCTAAAAGGGCCGGTCTTCGTCCCTTAATATCAGAAAATGCCCCTAAAACAGGCGAGAAGAAAAACTGGGAAATGGGCGTGAGTGAAATGAGAATGCCGAGCATGGCTCCTCGATATTCGGGTGAGGAGTTTGCTGGGACAATCAAATGGCTTGGGTCGAATAACAGGACTGCAAATATCGGGTAAACCAGTCCGATACCGACATAATCCACAAAAGCAATCAGAAGGATGATGATTAGATTCAATTTGGAATTGAGTTTTAAATCACTAGGACTGTCCATGGCTAAACCTGGCTTTATTTTGATTTTTCAGGATTTTGTGTATCAAACTTTCTCATGACAACTATTTCTGCAAAAAAACTATGAGGGTTACATCGATGATCAAAACGCTTCCTATTTTTCCCAGATATCGTATAATCCTGACATTTTTCTGACAATTAGAAAATTGAAGGAGGTTTAGGGCGACGTAAGTGTTTGATTAAAAGGATAGCGGCAGTCGGATTTGAACCAACTACCCACGGATTATGATGGAGGGAGAAAACCTACTTTTCCAGCACTATCCAACTTCTATGAGCGCCACTATAAGACGTTGGTCGTGAAAAGTCCACCGGTTTTTACCGGTTAGCAACGGTGCAATGATAAACATGCTGCACCGTCAGTGCACCGTTTTTCCTTATGGCAATGTACCAGCATTGTTATATTGAAGTTGGTTTTTCAGGATTCAGCTTGACCAAACGTTCCTTATACCGATCGATTTTTCCTTTTAGATTGTCCATCTCCTCGGCATGCTTTTTCAGGTCTTTTTCTGGAACAAGTCCAAGTTTAATCCAAGTGCCAAGATCCTTTAGCTCGGATTCTAGCCTTTTAATGTCCTCCAGACTTCCAGTTTCCTCCCTTTCGAATCCAAAGTCTGATATATCAAATTGTATTCTTGAAGTATTGGATTGAATTGTCGAAATCTCATCTTGTATCTCACATATGAACCCATCCGCATTCTTTTTCACCTTGAGCGGAGAGCTTTTCTTTTCTACAGAAATCCTGATACTTTTCCCTAAATGTATCAGTCCTGATTGATAACCCATCCTCCGTCCAAGGAAATCCATTACTACTGCCTAAGTCTGCTCTTCCTTCGCAAAGAGTGGCATAGAGATATTTGATAAATGATTCAGAGCCCTGCAATTTGAGGTCGAATGCGCTGTCATTAATGGGGAGACGTCTGGGGTTAAATTTTGTGATGTCGCGGTTTAATAACGCATGTAGGATAGCTTCGTATCCGCCGTGTATAAGCTCTTCAGTAATGGCATTGAAATGCTGGTGGTTACCTACTTTAGATCCACTACAATTTAAGACAAGCCAACGGCGGTCATCACGATCTAAAGGAAGCGCAAAGCGCTCATTGGATGCAGCGATGAACTTGCGGTAATTGGGTAGCTCAATCTTGTCTTTTCCTTTAGGCTCGATCCAGACACTTTCGCCGGTAATGGCAGCTTTCAACTTCCCGCTATCGCTTTTTCGACCTCCCCAAAGCGCTTCATCGGCGAAAATCAGAATCTTTCCCGCGAGTTCTGCATTAAACCTTCCAAGCAGCCGTTCTACATCGTCATATACCCCAAACGCCCGACCATATAGCTTCCCAATTGCTTCTACAAAAATGTTTTTGCCGCAACCCTGTGGGCCAAGTAGTAATATTGCTACAGTGCGTTCATGCGGTTTTTGCACCCAGCATGCAAGAAGATCCATAAGAAACTCAAATTGATCCCTATTGCCTGCGCATACAATTTCCAGGATATGACGTTTGAATTTTTCGCAGTTGCCAGCTAGAGGAACGAAAGCAAACCCAGACCAAAGGTTGTAATACCAGTATCCATTTCGCTCATAATGACCTACGCGACTAGGATCGAGAACGATTTTTCGGAATGTCCGTCTGTTGGGTGACTTTAAAAAAAGTTCAGCCTTAGTCTTTTTTCCACTTAGGAGAGAGATTACCCGGTTTTCAAAACGTTCCTTGAAAGATTGTCTCTTATCCAGGGAAAAAGTCCCGTCTTCATTCTCCTCAAGGATCAAAAAAGTGGGTTGTTGCAAGACTGCGAAGGTCTTATTCATCTCTTCCACAATAGAGCTGATAATTTGATCCTCATTCTCATCTTGCATCTTCGGTGCCAAAGGGGACTCTTTGCGGTAAAGTGTCAGCGCTTCCTTTTGGCGTTCAAAGACAGCTTTTTGAGTTTGCTCTTCAGTTTGAGGTTGTGCTATCATCGGGAATGTTCTCCACTTTTACGGATATATCTTCTTAGCTCTTGATAAAAGTGATCGAAAAGAGATTCCCAGTTACGGAGAATATGGCGTGGTGTGGCCGGGTCAAGGTGGCACCGCTGCCAATTTTCTAGAGCCCAATTCATTTGCTCTAGGAACATCTTAAGCGGATAATTCATAAGCAAATCTCTCCTTTTCCTTGACTGTCTAGCCATGAGTCGAACAAATCCATTCTCAAAATGAGCCTCTTGCCTACTTTTCGTACGGCTTTCTGGAGACCATTTCGATGACGGTAGAGGAGAAAATGGCGCATCTGTCCCATGGTGAATGGATATTTGCCGCTTAACACAATTTGTTGAGGGGAACAGTACTGAGAATCGGTCATAGAACCTCCGTAATTCGGGTTTTTAATTATCTAAGCCGAATTATAACGGAAGGCACTGACATCCAGATTGCTAGGTAAGTTACAGTTTTATTTCTTCTTTGATTGAGAGATGGTTTTTATAGAGGAAAGTCGATTGTAGGCGCTTTCAAGCGGTTGGCTGGTAAAAGTCCGAAATGTGATCTTTCCCTGTTTTGTAGCTCGTTCGGATGGGGTTATTCCTTTGTTGTAGAGGGTTCTTAAAAGGGATGAGAGAGGCTTTGTAAAGATATAGGAACAGTTTTTGCTGCGCGGAAGTGCGATCAAAAAATCATGGAGGGTTTGCGATATAGGAACATCGATAGGGCCGTAATAAGTTTCAATAGCGATGTAATATTCTGGTTGGAAATACTCTTCAGCACTCCTCTTTTAACATGTTTAAGTGAAATAAGCGCGGATTTAAGGATGATTTTTTCTTTTGTCAACGTCATGAGTCGGGATATCCCGATTGCATGGCAAAGCCAGGCATAACCTAAAGCTTCCGCTGCAGTGTGTTGGCTATTTGTGCGTCCGTTAAGGACTACATGGGCTAAGTTCTGGAGGATATCCGATCCACTGAAGATATCGATAGGATAAATTTCCTCGTCTACGAGTCGGAGGATATATCTGCATTTTACTTTTTCGATCCCATTTTCGGGTTTACGATGAGAGTAGTTATCTTGAAATTTCATCTCATAGGGGAAGATGACTTCAAGAGTGCCCTGTTCATCCAAGTGGGCGTCCTCCCTAATGAACTGAAGGAAACAGCGGAGGGATTTTTCCCAAACAGCACGATTTTCAGCCTTTTCGGTGATCATCGAAGCTAATTGGTGGAGGTATTCGAGTAAAGAGACTTCTTTAGGTCGGGGGATGATGCATCCGCGGTAAAATACTTCTTTTTCAAAGGATTGCCATAGATCATAAATGGCGGGAGCGGATTGCTGATAGTATTCAGGAATCTTGGGGGATTTTTGTCTATGCATTAGAGCCCGGTAATGCCATGGTTCTGCGAAGAGCCATATGTAAGCCTTTTCTTTTTCAAGTAACACATCAGATCTAGGCACAGATTCAGCTGCATTGAAATCGGGCATGCGATCTTGTACGGAAGACGACCTTGCGAAGATTGGCGCAGAAATGCCCTGTTGCATTTCCATTACAGCCTCGATTTCCGCAAGAAATGAACGGAGGACATTTTTGGCAGGCTCTAGATCTAATTTCATCGCATACTGTTTAAAGAATTTTAATCAGCAACAACACGAAGTTTCTCAGTAACGTAAGTATTTAGACTTATGCCCATTGTTTTTGCCTGGAATGCAAGTTTGGCGTGAAGTTCCGGAGGAATTCTGAGGTTGAAAGTGCCTGAAAATGTCTTTTCGGGTTTTTCACCTCTTTCTTTACACCAACTGAGATAATCATCGATTGAGTCCTTAAACGCTTGTTCAAGCTCTTCAACACTTCTTCCCTGAAAGGTGATGATATCCCTAAGACCGACGACTTCTCCGTGGAAGAGCTTAGCTTCGTCGTCATACTCGACTTGTCCAATATATCCTTTATATTTCATCATGGTTTTTTCTTCTCCTGGGGCGTTACTCCTGCGTTTTCTAAAAACTTTCTTAAAGAAACCAAAGCCCCTTTATCGGTTTCCTTTTGTGGATGAGGGCGATGGAAGTTTGCTTTTACTCCATTTAGAACAAAACGAACCCGAGATCCTGCACCCTCGGAAACTTCGGCTCCTAGAGAAACAAGGAGCTTTTCGCAATCTTTCCATACCACATTGGATTGCGTTGGTATTTTAAAAATCGCCTCAAGGGTCTGCTTATGCTTTTTACTCATTTTTTGTCCCTATAATCACCATAGTACCACTACCCAGTACTAATTATCTATGAATTTTATAACATACTTGCTATCAACATCCTAAAATGCAGATCGCCAAACAATATTGCGCAGGTTTTGGCTCATTTTTTATCTAAACCTTCTTGGAAGATAAGTTTTGAAATATGATCGCTGAATTTTCTGGTTACCTGCACATCAAGATGAGTGTATTTTAGGAGCATTTCTAAAGTACGCTGGCCCATAGCGGCGGCCAGTTCGAGGTTGGATGCACCTTGAGCTGCCGCAAGTGTACAAAAGGTATGGCGCATGTCATGTGCCCGAAACTGGGCTATTCCTCCGCGCTTTAAGGCCTCTTTCCAGGCTTTTTTAACATCGACTCGACCAAAGGCCGTGCGACTGGCAAATACAAGGGGCTTGGCTGGATGCCGAGCTTGATAAAGACTTTTTAGCTCCTTTATTACGGGATCGGGTAGCGAAATGCTTCTTGGGCGCCCGTTTTTGGTCTCTTTCAGGTAAGCGAGCTTGTTGTCGAAATCGATGTGCTTCCACTCAAGGTTGAGAATCTCCCCCTGCCGAGCGCCAGAAGTAAGAGCAATGAGCACTATACAAAAGAGGTAAGGGGATCGACTTTGGCGGCAGGCAATGAGAAGGCTGTTGATTTCTTCCATAGACAGCACCCGATCACGGCTGGGATTTTCTTTGAGCTTTATTAAGTAAGCGCAGGGATTTTCACTAATCCAACGAAGCTGGCGCGTGGCATAGCCGAGAACGGATGAAAGTGAGGAGATGTACCGATTGATCGTCGATGGAGTTCGTTTTTTTTCGCCCTTGATGGATGTCTCGGCAAGGAACTGCCGTTCTTGACCAATGAGATCGCCAGTGATGTGGATCAGAGCATAAGAGCCAAGACGCCCTTTCCAGTAATTGAGATGCCGAAGGGTGTCTTCGGCTGAACGGTGGTGTTGAAGGGCTCCATCGTTGATAAAGCGATCTACGAGCTGGGTGAAGGTATGCAGATGTTTATGCTGATCAAATTTGAATTGCCCAAGCTTGATGCGGCGCTCAGTTTCTTGCCCCCAGTCCTCGGCTTCCTGTTTACGCTCGAACGTTTCGCAGACAACGGGATACCCCTTGATGCGGACGACGGCGCGCCAGGTGAATCCCCTGCCGTCTTTCAGCTTCCTTTTAAAAATCGACGCCATATTTCCAACCTCTGTTTATAGGGTTTGAGTTGGATGTACGGGTTAAGATTGTTTTTCACTGCACCGTTTATGCACCGTTGGCAAGCCGCAAGGCTTTCAAAAAACTCCTTACACATATTCGACAATGCATAATGCTTGAGAAATGAGTAAGTTAAGTCATTCTGAAAGGATAGCGGCAGTCGGATTTGAACCAACGACCCACGGATTATGATTCCGTTAATAACAAAACTGCATCAATCTAATTTGATCTCAAGCAACTTAATTCGAGTCGCTTAATTTTTAATCACTAAATTTTATCATACTGAATTGCATTCGTTAACATTTTTTTAAACTCTGACAAAAGTCCTGACAAATTAGGATCTGGTCAGATCAAAAATGTTCCCCTTGCAAACCCACAAAAAACTGGGCAGAAAATATTTATTTACAATATATGCCCAGATTTTGCATGAATCTAAAAATAGACGAAATGGAAGGGTCCATTGGGCTCCAACATGGGAAACGCAAAACGATGCAGATGCATCAAGGTTAGGAATATGGTTGAAAGAAAAATAGTCAGCGATGAGGCGATAAACCTCAAAAGAGAACATGAACAGCTAATACCTGTACGCAGATACAGGAACTACCGTAATGATTTAAGTCAGGGCACAGTAAATGGACTTATCCTTAGACGCAATGAAAATGGACTAGCCCCACATGTCGTCAGGATAAACGGGCGATTATACCTAATAGAAAAGGAATGGGAACAATGGCTTTTAAGTCATCGGGAAGCCCCGAAAACGGCGCCTGAGTCTAAACAACTGCAAACAAAGAGGGCATGATGGAAAAACAATTGAGCCTTCGCCAGATGCAGCTTGAACATAGGGAGAGACAAAGAATAGAACTCGCGCGAAAAAACCCAGAATATGGATACATCTGCGACAAAAAATATCCAGACCCCGCGTTACCCTACGAAGCCTGGATATTAAAAATAATAGATGAAAACGGAATTTAACACACATAAGTGCCCAAAGTTAGCGCTTTGGGTACTTTCCAACACTAGGTACTTACATGACTGATGATATAATTTCCAACTTTCCACAACAACAGTTTTCTGCCAATTCAGACCATGTAGTGGATTCAGAAATAGAGCGGGATATCCTTTTGTCCAATCAGAGGGCAACTGATCTCGAAGAAGCTTATAAAACAAGAAATAGAAGCCTCCCCCTTCAAAGGAAAATTGTAGACCCAGAACCGTTCCCGTTCGATGCCTTAGGGAACATTTTGGGACCCGCTGCGCGGCGGATCCACCAAGTTGTCCAATCCCCCGACTCGATATGCGGGCAAAGCTTGCTGGCAGCAGCCTCGCTGATTACGCAAGCCCATGGAGACATTCACATAGATGGGCGCACTTATCCGGTTTCCCTCTTCTGCTTGACTGTTGGTGAAAGTGGCGATAGGAAATCGGCTGTCGATACGATAGCTCTGAAACCCATCCGTGAATACGAGAAAATGCTAGTTAACACGTACAAGGAAGAAAAAAGAATTTTTAGGAACAAAATGGACACCTGGAAGAAAAAGCGCCAGGAACTATTGAATCAATGCCCAACCGAACATTTAGAAAATCAATTGAACGATCTAGAAAAGGAACCAGAAGCGCCGTTAGAGCCGAATGTTTTGCTGGAGGAGCCTACCTACGAGGGCTTGATCAAGCTCCTTGCAGTAGGACAGCCAAGCCTTGGACTATTCACTGATGAGGGCGGAAGGATGATAGGAGGGTACGCAATGAACAGCGACAACATCCTGAAAACAGCCTGTGGCCTATCTTCGCTTTGGGACGGCAAACCAGTAACTCGAATCAGAGGAGCTAAGGATGAAAATCTGGTCCTTTATGGGAGGAGATTATCAATGCACCTTATGATTCAGGAAAATATTTTTTCTAAGATCCAACAAAATGAGCTCTTGTCGGGACAGGGGCTCATAGCAAGGTGCCTAATTACCCACGCCCAGACCAATGCCGGAAACCGCCCCTATCAAGAAGTGGATTTAAGCCAAGACCCCTGCATCGAAGCATTTTGGGAAAGGGCAACGGATCATTTAGACCAGTCGTTTCCCTTGAGCAACCCTGATGTGAGAAATGAGTTATGTCCTAAGGAAATGCACCTAGACTTGCAGGCAAAAGAGGCTTGGAAAAGATTTCATGACGAATTAGATCGGGACATGAAGAAAGACGGCCCCTACAGGGCAATCAGACGCACAGCAAACAAGGCCGCTGAACAGGCCCTCAGAATCGCTGGGGTGCTAACTTTGTTCGATCACCCAGCCGCAGAAGTGATCCCCCAGGATGTATTAGAAAGGTCTATTACTCTTGTGCGATACTACCTCAACGAAGCGATACGTATCATGGAGCTGGGATTTGTGGATAACGATCTAGCACTGGCCCAAAAAGTGGAGGAGTGGCTGAGAAAGAAAACAGGTGAAGAAGGAGCTGGTAAGATCTTCCGCCTTCCAGAAATTTATCAATTGGGACCGCGAGAGGTAAGGAATAAAGGAAATGCTCTCAAAGTCATGAAAATTCTTGCAGACCATGGAATTGTCGAGTCGAAAGAAAATGATTTGGCTTGGCAACTGCGCGATGATTGAGGATTTGAGGATGAGTATGCTAAAGCGGCTAAAATGGCTAAACTAGATGAGGATATGGGTTGCTAAAAAGATGCTAAGAATGTGCTAAACACTTTCTAGGCAGTGAAATTTTAGCACATGTTTAGCAAAGATTTAGCCAGGCGATTTGTCTATGAATTAGCCGTTTTAGCCATTTTAGCAACCCGAGGAACGAACATGTTATTAGAGCTTGTAAAAGAACTGGGGCTTAACCCTAAGAAGACCTCATCTTCGCAGGGAGGTGAATATCACTCCCCTTGTCCCCAATGCGGAGGTTCGGATCGTTTTTTCGTCCAACCAGGCAGAAAGATGAGAAATTGTCTTGGGTATTACCGATGTCGTCAGTGTGGCATAGGTGGAGATACAATCCAATTCTGCATAGACTTCATTGGGTTGACGTACTTTCAGGCCTGTGAAAAGCTAGGGCAGAAGCCAAACGAAAACTTTAGCCACAACGTCATCCGTGAAAAACCATCTTTCATGCCATGCAAAACTATTATCCCTTCTACTGACTGGCAAGCGCGGGCCTTGGATTTTGTAAATACCTCTTACCAATGCGCCATGAAGAATCCTTTAGCCTTAAATACTTTTAAAGACAGAGGGCTGTCACTGGAAACCATCAAGAAGTATCGACTTGGATGGAACGAGATCAACAGGCGCGATGCCCTAAATCTATGGGGCATAATCGAAGATAAATCCAAAGACATTTGGCTTCCTTCTGGAATTATTATCCCCTCTTTTTTTGAAGGCCAAGTCATGAAATTAAAGATTCGAAGATCTGCTATTCCCTTAGGCGATAGGCGTAAATACATTATTGTAAAGGGTAGTCGTAGTTCTCCTTCATTTTTTGGAGAACTTCCCGATGCGCCTGTTATCATCCTTGAGTCAGAATTAGACGCAATTCTTCTCCAACAACTATGCGGAGATATCTGTAACTGCATGTCGATTCCCGCGGGCAATAAGCCTGACGATTGGGCAGACAAAAGGCTGCGTGCTGTCGCACAGCTTCTTTTCTCCATGGATTTTGACGAGGCGGGAAAGAACACTTTTGCATTTTGGAAATCCGCGTATCCACAAATCAAGCCGTGGCCAGTCCCAAGAGGAAAAAGCCCTGGAGATGCTTATAAGCTTGGGGTTGATTTGCGAAAATGGGTCGCTATGCGATTAATGTAGAAAAAAACAAATGTTTGATGTATTGAGAAATTTTAAAGGGAAGACGATCATGACGTTAGAAAATAAAACTTTTTTAGCCTGTTACAAAGAAGGAAATATGAAAGAAAAAAATGAATTTTTAGATGACGAATTGTATTTTTTGGAATTAGAAACTCTAAGAAATGGCGTGGATTTTGAATTGTTTGAACGCGACTTTGATTTTGATCGTATTTCTCCTTGCGAAGTTATGGATGCCTTAGGGATTTCAGAGGTTGAAATAGATGTTCTTTTATCTGTTCTCAGAATTGGTGTATTATATGTTGAAAGATCCTTTAATTCGCTTTCTGATGGGGAACGTCAACACCGGATCGATCAATATCATGCAATAGGGAAAAAGTTTGCCCCAGTTGCTTTTGAGATTTATGAAAGGCTTCGAAAAAAACTTGAAGAGCCTCGCATTTCGACTCATCTTGCTACAAACCGCTTTGAATCTACTAGATGTCACCCGACTACGATCTCGTTTTGGGCCGATCCCGATGCGATTACAGGTTTATATGAATCCCTAAAAAAAGACGGATACTATGCGGAAAGCACCACCACCTCCCCCTAAGGGCAACCAAAGGGCTCTTGGTCATGGATTTGGTCGTCCGAAAATCTATGACGATCCCTTCATTGAAAATGAGGCCGAAGAATTCATTGAATGGATGCAATCTCCAGAGAATATTTGGTTCGAAGACTTCGCATTTGCACGGGGATATTCACCCAAACGCTTTTATGAATGGGTTAAGAAAAATCCTGTCTTTGCGGAAGCTTTTGAGACGGTTCAGCATATGCAGAAGGGGAAACTGATTAAAGGCGGCTTACTGGAAGAGTTTAATGCTGGATTTACTAAGTTTGTAATGGCTAATGCATGCGGTTGGTATGAGAAGCAACAGATCTCCGGCGATGTGGCCAATCCTCTATCCTTTCTATTGCAAAAGGTAGATGGGTCAAGCAGAGAGCTTATCTCCGATGAGTCCTAGCGATCTTGAGCTTGCCCAGAAACGACTAGCCGATCCTTGGTGGAGACTTAATAACCTCTACTTCATTATCGATAAACATGGCCATCAGCGCCGTTTTCAGTGCAACTGGGCCCAAGAAAAGCTTCATCGAGAGATGTGGTATTGCAATGTGATTCTAAAAGCAAGGCAACTCGGCATAAGCACCTTCGTGTGCCTTCTCTTTCTTGACCGCTGTCTATTCAACAGCAACCTGTCCGCGGGCGTGATCGCGCACACCCGGGAGGATGCGGAGTATCTCTTTAAACGAATCAAGTTTGCCTACGATTCCTTGCCGAATGAGATTAAGACGCTTCGTCCGGCCACGGTAGATAGTGCCCGAGAGCTCGTTTTTAGCAATGGGAGTAGCCTGCGCGTGGGCACTTCGATGAGGGGATCGACCCTTCAATACCTGCATATTTCCGAATTTGGCAAGATCTGCGCTAAATTCCCAGACAAAGCTCAAGAGATAATCACTGGATCGCTTAATACGATTGCCCCAGGTCAGTACGTCTTCATCGAGAGCACAGCCGAAGGTCGAGAGGGTCATTTTTACGACCTATGCAAAACTTCTCAAGCTATGTCTAAGGGGGAACTTTCTAAGTTAGACTTCAAGTTTCATTTTTTCCCCTGGCATCGAGAGCCCACTTACCGCATCGGCTCTCCAGTCGTAATGCAACAGGAGATGATCGACTATTTCACCGCTTTAGAAAGTAGAGGAATCCGCCTTGATGACGAGCAGAAATGGTGGTATATGGCCCGCTATGCCACACAAGGCGAGAACATGATGAGGGAATACCCATCGACCCCGGAGGAAGCGTGGGAGACGTCTAATGAGGGCTTATACTACGGCAGACAGATCAGCCAAGCTCGTCTTGAGAAACGCATAGGATTCATCCCTTACGATGAGAGCCTTCCCGTCTTTACCGCCTGGGATCTTGGATTTAACGATTCGACGGCGATCTGGTTCTTTCAGCTGCTAGGGCAGGAGATTCGCCTTATTGACTATGTTGAGAATTCTGGAGAATCCTTGGCCAACTACCTTGGTATTGTAAAATCAAAGCCCTATGTCTATGAAAAGCACCTTGCGCCACACGACGTCCTGAATCATGAGTATACCTCTGGAATGACCCGGCAATCCTCTGCTAGGAAAATGGGGATCAATCTCATTGCCGTTCCAAAGGTTGCACTTATCCCGGGCATAGATCAGGTTAGGCTCATCTTGAATCGCTGTTGGTTTGATGAGTGCAAGTGCGCGCAAGGGATCAAATGCCTCGAGAACTACAAGAAGGAGTGGAACGATCGCACAGGCTCCTGGAACAGCCAGCCTCTTCACAATTGGGCAAGTCATGGAGCAGATGCCTTCCGCACTCTAGCAACTGGATTAAATCTGGTAACCAGTTCCAAAGTCATAGATGGAACTACTTTGGGAGGTAATCAGCAGTATCAATCCTCGAACTTTCCTCCTTCTCGCTTTTACATTGGATAAGTCCAAATTCTTCGACCTCAATCGATATCTGATGCAAAGAAATCATTTTTGCGGAATTAAAATACTATCGGTCATATAATCTTCATACCCTTTACCATAAAATTAACGAGGTATTTGTGAAGTTGAAATTATTTCTAGTTGTTGTTCTTTCAGTTTTTGTCCCTTCTCTCTTTGCTTGCCACACGTACAAAGTCTTTGATCTTGGAACATTGGATTCAAGCCAAAGTGAGGCATTACAGATTAATGATAATACAGAAGTGTTTGGAGTATTTCACGATCACCAATCTGCTTTCTTTTGGAGCCCAGAATCAGGATTAAAGGGATGTGATAGATCCTCGAAAATGAATGATTTTGGACACATAGCTTGTATAAGAGCCAGGGAAGATTTTCCTAATCAGTATGATATTTTTATAATCGAAGCAAAAACCGGAAAAAAAATAAGAAGTTTAGGATTAAGATCAAACAACAAGGATTTGAAAGTAATCGCTTTAAATAATTTAGGGGAAATAGTTTTTGTAGACTACCGAGGACTCTGTGTATGGAGAAACAACGAAAGAAAGAAAATCGGCGGCTTATTTGATGAAAATCATGAAATAACCTTAAATGATAAATCCGAAATCTTCGGAACAGTAAAATCATCTTACGGCTACTCTATAGCTAGATGCTACCAATTAGAAACTGAAACAGTCCTTGATATCAATCCTTCTATGAAGGCGAATTTTTTTGGCTTGGATATCAATAATATAAGCCAAGGAATAGTGCGTTGGAAGTCTATGAACGGTGAGGGTGCCTTTCTTTGGCCAATGGGATTGGCTTTGCCTTGGAATGTTAGAAAAATTAACGATAAAGGACAAATGCTGGAAGGTGCCATAGGTCTTCGCGATCATGGTCGGTTAATTAACATCAATGAAGTTTTAGATTTGGCTAACGATAACAGTTCCCCTTTCGAAAAAATTGACTATATCAATGATATTAATAATCACGGTCAAATGGTTGGCCGGGGGATTGTAAATGGTAGACGCCACGCAGTATTAATATTGCCTATGTATTAAACACCGCCGTCCTTGGCAAGCCCTGCCTATGCGCAGGGTTTTTCTTTTTATCAATTTGAAAAAACACCTCAATTCTCCTTTACCTTCGAGATAATAGTTTGCTCAATTCTGGATCAATGCCAAGCTCTTCTTGTATACTACCTATGGAATTCCGCAAAACCGAGAAATTAAATTTTGCGGATATTCCAGCGTATTTCCCAAGCCTTTTGATTTTCTTTGAAAGTTGATTCTCACTAAATGGCCTGGAAATTAATCTCTCGGTTTCCGAAACCAATCCATGAAGTTTGACAAACGATAACGGCACCCAAAACGAATTGTTTTCAAATTCGTAAATTTGTCCTTTAGGAGCTCCTAAGGAAAAAAGTTTTTTAGTGGGTAGCGGGGTATATTGTATTACTCTACAAAGCAAAAGATCTTCAAAAGCCCTTATAGTACTACTTTTCAATGCTCTTTTCTCTAGGTAATCAAAAAACTGAACCATTTCTGAACGAGTAACGCTAGGATAACGTTTGCGTATCAGAGGAGAAAAAAATAGATCCTCACATATATAGCTGTAAAGACTTTCAGCAAATGATTTGTAATGTCTTTTAAATTCATTACTTAAACTTGCTTTTTCTATACAGTGAATCATTTCTTCCAGAGGAAATGCTTTGGAAAATTCTTCAATCGTATAAGCAATGGGCTCTCCATTTTGGTAATAATAATATTTTAAACCGCATTGTCGTAAAAAATCACAGAAAGCAGCTCTCTGACTTTCCTCAGCACCAGCCTCTAGTTTTTGCCATTGCATAACTACTTCTTGCGGTGTTTTTTTTAATTTTTCTTCTCGTTTTGCGGCATGTTGCATATACAAAGACGACCTAGCAAAAACCTTGTTTTTTTCATTTATGGAATGCGGTAATTCCAATATGAGAATGTCCCTTATTTTGTTACGTTCCGCTTCCCCCTTCCATGAGGGAACAGATTCCAGGATTTTTAATCTCTCTTCTCTAATTTCTTTTAGACAGTCCCTTAATTGATTAATCATGGAGCCCTGTTTTTAATAATGTTTCATATTTATCTATAGCGTCGCGTGTATGAGTTTTAACAGCATGGGTATAACGATCGGTAGTACGACTGTCTTTATGACCAACGATACGAGCAATGAGAATTGGAGGGATCCCGATTTGTGCCAAGTAAGAACAAGCTGTGTGGCGGATTGTATGAAAAGTAGCATCTTCAATTCCAGCTTTTTTAAGTACCCTTTCCCATGTGGATTTGATATCGACTGGCTTATTTGCGTTGTTGGGGCTCGGAAATACGAGGCCCGAGATATCCGTCTGCTTCACTTTTGCGAGATCGCAAAGGACTTTGTAAACCTCATCTGTCATCGGAATATCCCTTGGTTCGCCATTCTTCGTCATAGGCAAATGGATTTCCCTCTCCTTAAAATCGATATTTTCCCATTTAATGGAAAGCACCTCTCCCTTCCTCATGCCGCTGTGCAAAGCTAAGATAAATATAGGGAGTAAAAAACGGCTATCTGTTTCAGCACAAAGAGCCTTAATTTTATGAATTTCTTCCTGATCAAAAAAACGTGTTTTCCCCTTGCCAACACGGGGTTTTTTGATAGAACGCATAGGGTTTTGTGGAATCCAAAGCCATTCTTTTACGCAGTATTCTAAGACTACGCTTGCCGAGGCCATGTATCGAATAACGGTGTTATTTTTACGTATATTGCCTTTAGCGTTTGGTTCTCTAAGTAGAATATCCCTGCACTCAGCTAATACTGCTGGCGTGACATCGGATAGCTGTAGATGCCCCATTTTTTCCTCCCACCATTTCAGATGTTGAATTACATTAGGAGCATTTTTAGGCTTTTGTGGAAGCACCGTTGAGATATACTTTTGAATGGCATCCTGGAGTTTTCTCTTTTTGATAGAGTCCTTTGTTATGATGCCTGCATCGAGTTCGTAAAGAAATTTTTTCTCCCAATCTAATGCTTCCCTCTTAGAGTTGAATGTCTTGCTTTTGTAGATGTGTTTTCCGTTGCGATAAACCTCTATGATTCGTTGATAGCGGTTTTTACCGTTCTTGTCTTTTCGATATCTGAAGATTGCCATAGGTTTGTCTGATGTTTTTGAGGTTAAGTCAAATTGGGATGATACATCCTGAAAGGATTTTTGGGAAGGGGTATCGGATACATAATCCGAAGCTCTAAAAAATACACCTATTTGATTTTCAATCATTTAAGATTTATTTAGATTTTAATTCTAGTACATGTCAGATATTTTGTCAGACTATGATGGCAAAACAAAATTTCAATTAACTAACCACCTGCTAAAAATTAGATTTTAATGAATTTTAACATATCTTTTATAAAAATGATTGTTATTTACGAATATTTATTGAGGTGATATTTTTCTCGTTTTTAAATTAACAAATTATATTATGAAAGAGCTAAATATAAAAATAAAATATTCAAAATTAATAAAAATTGCATTCATCATGTTTTTAATTTGGTGGATATCGGGCGGGGTTATCGATAATGCCAAGGCCATTGGAGAACTTCGGGCAAGAGTTTTTATTCTAGAATCTCAGATAAAACAGTCTTTGAAGTGAGATTTTAGAATGACTAGAAAATTACTGATAGTTCTTTTATTCGCTTGCTACAGCTCCTTTTTACCCTGGCTTGGGCATGCCAAAACAAACGATCAAACATCCAATTCCAGCTATGAATCGGTTAACTTTGATGCTTTTGAGATCATGTCTAAAGAAGTTAAAGATCTAGAATTTTCAACCCAGACAATAGGTGATCGAAAAGAGCTTGTAATCCAGTTCCTCGACTCAAGTCATGAACTTCAGGTATATTTCAAATCGCACGTTCAAAAAAGGAACTGCTTTTTCGGTAAGGGGTTCTTTATCTTGCCGCCAGAACCAATCAAAAGCGCCTGTCTGGTGAATCGTCAAACAGATACTTTCCTGAAACTAGACATCACCGCATTTCATGAAACGGACAAATGTCTTAATTATGTGGCTTGCTCGGACGTTGCTCGCATAGATATTTTTACTGACCTTCAGGGTCGTATTTTCCAAGTAAATATTGCTTATGAACTCGAAAAGGGCGGCATGGAAGAGTTTAGAAAATGCCAGAAAATTTACAGAGCTCTAAAACGAGACAAAATAAATTCCTCATCATAGACATGATTTTTGAGTGTTAAGCCTCGATTTTTGCGACTCAACTTTCAAAATGATTTTTCTAGCTATCAGAACTTTCCTTAACTATAATCCTGACATTTTTCTGACAAATGGAAAATTGAAGGAGGTTTGGGGCGGTGTAAGTGCTTGATTAAAAGGATAGCGGCAGTCGGATTTGAACCAACGACCCACGGATTATGATTCCGTTGCTCTAACCAACTGAGCTATGCCGCCAGATGAACTGGGATAAAAAAATAGCGGGGGAAGGATTCGAACCTCCGGCCTTTGGGTTATGAGCCCAACGAGCTAACCACTGCTCCACCCCGCGATATGCGGCCTAATTATAGAAATGGAGAGTGTAGCCCATCTGGGATTTATTCACAAATTAAAACATGGATTTTTTCCCAGGTGCGGAGGGTGGCTCCTTTCGCCTGTGCGGAGAGCTGAAGGCCCCGCTCGCCCATCTTGAGGCGTTTTTCAGGATGGGTTAATAGATCTAGGAGGGCTTGAGGAAGGGCATCGAGGGTGACCTGTTTGCCGGCTTCGGCTGTGAGGATGAGGTGGACGAAGTCTAACTGGGTTTGCATATGGGGGCCGAAAAGGACGGGAACGCCAATGGCGACGGGTTCAAAAATATTATGGCCGCCCACCCGATCGGTAAAACTGCCGGCAACGATGGCCACTTCAGCCAATTGATAGCAGGTATTTAAGATGCCGATCGCATCGATGAGGATGATCCGCTCGCGGTCTGTTTTTTGCGCGCGCTGGGAATAGGCGATATAGGGATAGCCGTGCTGGCGAAGATGTTGGGCAACGGGCGCAAAACGCTCGGAATGGCGGGGAACCAATAGGATCTTGAGATCGGGGATCTGTTGCCAGACAGGGGCCAGAGCTTTTAGAAGCTGCTCCTCTTCGGGATCATGCGTGGAGCCGATGACCACGACGCGATCGGTGCTTGCGATCCCGAGATCGCGCCTCCACTCCGCTTTTTCCGAAGGGGATAATTGGGGAAAAACGGCGTCGAGCTTGAGATTGCCTGTAACGGCGATTTTAGCCGGATCGGCGCCGATCTGTTTGAAGAGCTCCGCATAGCGGTTGTTTTGCACGCAGAAACAATCGATGCAGGCAAAGAGGCGTTTGCTGAAAAAACGGAACCATCGGAAGCGGCGCGCCGATGTTTCAGAGACCTTGCCGTTGACAAGGGCTGTGCGGCCTCCCTGATCTTTCACCGCTTTGAGGAGCTGATACCAGAAATCGCTCTCCATGAGAATCAATAAGCGGGGCTTCAAACGGATACATAATCTGCGCATGATCCAGGAAAAATCGAGGGGGAGGAAAAAATGGGCATCCGCATCGGCCATGGAGCGCTTGGCTTCTTTGTAGGCGGTTTCGGTCGTCGATGAGATCACGACCGCGCATGTGGGATGTGTCTTTCTGAGTTGTTTATATAGGGGGACGACAGCGCGCGTCTCCCCGAGGGACACGGCATGGATCCAAATTAAAGGACCTTTGGATGGGGTGTCCGGAAATCTCAATCCCAAACGCTCTTTGAAATGCTGACCGTATTTACCCCACTGCCAGACAAGTTTGGGCAAGCAGCATAAACCTAAAAAAAAGAGGGCGCAGTCGTAAAAAAACCTAAACAACATCGATCACGAGATTAAGAAGTTTATTGGGGACGAAAATCACTTTGGAGATCTTGCCTGTGATGTGCTTAGCAATCTGAGGCTGGGTCTGAATAAAGCTGAGGAGCTCTTCTTGCGTCTTATCGACGGGAAGCTCCCATCTGCCGCGCAGCTTGCCATTGACCTGCACGATGTATGTCACGGTATCATCCACGAGATAGGAGGGATCGGCCTTGGGGAAGGGAATATAGGTTATGCTCCCGGTTCCTCCGAGGTGCTCCCACGCTTCTTCGGCAATGTGCGGGGCAAAAGGATAGAGCGCTTGAGCCGCCATTCGAAGAACTGTTTTTGGATAGGAAGGCAACGGGGCGAAATCGTTGATAAACTCCATCATTTTAGCGATCGCGGTGTTGAACTGCATCGCTTCGATGTCTTTTTCCACATTAAAAACGAGGCGATGCCCGAGTTTAAGGGCCTCGAGATGATCCTCATCGGAGGCTTTTTCAGAAAAGACGAGATCATAAAAACGGCTCAGGAAACGGCGGCAGCCGGCTGCGGCGTCTGTATTCCAGAATTTCTCTTTATCAAAAGGGCCCATGAACATCTCATAGAGGCGAAGCGCATCTGCGCCGATATCCTCCACCATCTCATCCGGCGTGACTCCATTGAGTTTTGACTTGGACATCTTTTCGAGCTGGCTCTGCAACTCGATGTCGGTCCCTATTTGATAAAAACGGTTGTCCTTCTCTTTGACTTCTTCAGGAGGGATGTAGGCGCCGCTCGGCAGTTGGTAAGAGCGCGCGGTCACCAACCCCTGGTTGCGCAACGTTTGAAAAGGCTCGGGCGTGCTGACAAGCTTGCAGTCGTAAAGAACCTTATGCCAGAAGCGCGCATAGAGAAGGTGGAGCACGGCATGCTCGACGCCGCCGACGTACATATCGACGGGGAGCCAATATTTTTCTGTTTCCGGATCCCAAGCCGCTTTGTCATTATTGGGATCGCAGAAGCGGAGATAGTACCAGCAGGATCCTGCCCAATTAGGCATGGTGTTCGTCTCGCGCCTTGCCGCTTTTCCGGTTTTGAGGTCGACAATCTCTACCCATTCGCGCATGGTCGCTAAAGGTCCCTCTCCCGTGCCGGTGGGCTTATAATGGGACATTTCGGGAAGGGTGAGAGGGAGTTCATCAAGCCCGAGCACCCTTTTTGTGCCGTCTTCAAAGTGGAGGATGGGAAAGGGCTCTCCCCAATAACGCTGTCTGGAAAAAAGCCAGTCTCGCAATTTGTATTGGACGATTCTTTCCCCTTTTTTGTGTTTCTCTAACCATTCGGTGATTTTCAATTTAGCGGCGGGAACATCCAAGCCGTTTAATAATTGGCTCTCGATCAGGGCTCCGTTGCCGGTCCAGCACCGTTTGCCGGCGAGCACTTCCAATCGAAAATGCTCTCCGGTGATCCCCTCGGGAATCTCTTCCTGCGAGACATAAGGATCGATGACAGAGCGGATAGGCAAATCGTATTTGCGGGCAAATTCGAAATCCCGCTCGTCATGGGCGGGGACGGCCATCACGGCGCCTGTTCCATATGTCATTAACACATAATCGGAAATCCAAATCGGGATCGGTTGATCATTGACCGGATTGATCGCATAAGCCCCTGTCCATACTCCCCTTTTCTCCTTATTGAGATCTGTCCGTTCTAAATCGCTTTTAGAAACCACTTCCCGTTGATAAGACTCCACTTCGCTCCTCTGCTTGGGAGTGGAGATCTCGGCAATCAGCGGATGCTCGGGGGCTAGCACTAAAAAAGTAGCCCCAAATAGGGTTTCGGGGCAGGTTGTAAAAATAGCAATGGGATGTTTGTGGGTCTTTTCTAGGAAAACCACTTTCGCCCCTTCGCTTCTGCCGATCCAATTCGTCTGCAATTTTTTGAGATGATCGGGCCAGTCTAGCAAATCTAAATCTTTTAAAAGCCTTTCCGCATAAGCGGTGATTTTTAAAATCCACTGGCGCAGGGGCCTTTTTTCAACGGGATGTCCTCCCTCTTTCGAGCGGCCATTATCGACTTCCTCATTCGCGAGCACCGTGCCGAGCTCCGGGCAATAGTTTACCGACACTTCGGCCTCGTAGGCGAGCCCCTTCTCATATAGCTTCGCGAAGATCCACTGGGTCCATTTGTAGTAGCTCGGATCGCTCGTCGCTAATTCCCGATTCCAGTCGTAGCTAAAACCGAGCATTTTAAGTTGACGGCGATAGGTGCGGATATTGGCTTGGGTCGTCTCCCTGGGATGGGTGCCTGTCCGAATCGCGTACTGTTCGGCCGGCAGCCCAAAGCTATCCCACCCCATGGGATGCAGGACATTAAACCCTTTTTGACGCTTATAGCGCGCTAAAATATCCGTTGCCGTATAGCCGGTGACGTGGCCCACATGCAGCCCGGCGCCGGAGGGGTAGGGAAACATGTCGAGAATGTAATATTTTGGCTTGCCATGATCGATTTCAGATTTAAACATCTGAAAATCGTCCCAATGCTTTTGCCACTTTCGCTCAATGCGTTGATGATCGTACTTTGGCTTTTCCATGGTAGCGGGAGTTTAGTGTAGATTTCATTTAAAATCCATCTCTAAAAGATTTTTTTTAGAATGGCTCTTGTCATAAAAACAAGGGCCCGCTATGCTCTCTCTTGAGATTTCTCTAGGATGATCGATTTATGATGGAAACAGCCTCGTTACGTAAAAATAAAATTATCCTTTCAGACTACGACCATCGGAGCGACATTCAAAATCGCTTGCTGATGGCCCAATTCACCACGTTCGATCTGGAGATTTTGGAAGAAATTTTATACAGTTCCTTGCACATCCCCATCCGCAAACTAGCCGAGAATCTCGATGCGGAAGAGGAGGATGTGATGCCTACTCTGAAGAAGCTCAGCAAAACGGGCCTGCTTGCGATCTTTGAAAAAGAGATCGTCGTCGATAAAGAAATGCGCAAATACTACGAAACGCAAATCGCTAAATTCAATAACGATTTTACCCCGGGGATGGACTTTTTGCAGGGACAATTGCGCAAAGTGCCCATCCATGTCCTCCCCAACTGGTATGCCATTCCGCGCACCTCGAATAATATTTTCGATTCCCTTGTGGAAAAATATCTTCTCACACCCCAAATTTTCCAACGTTATTTGGCGGAAATCCACTTCGGAGATCCCTGCCTCAGCGCGATCACCCAGGCGGTCTACCATTCTCCGGATTTTAAAATCACTTCGAACGCAATCATCGAAAAGTTCGGCTTTTCGAGGGAACAATTCGAAGAATACATGCTCCATCTCGAATTCAATTTCATCTGCTGCCTAGGATACAACAAGATCGGCAATGAATGGATGGAAGTGGTCACTCCCTTTCACGAGTGGCGCGAGTATTTGACATTCCTAAAGAACACGGAAGTAAAACCGATCGCCGATCCCTCCCAAATCGTTCGCAAAGAGACGCATGATTTTGCTTTTATTCAACACCTGGCCGCTTTGCTAAACAAGGCCAAAAAACACCCTTTTCCCATCGCCGAAACAAAGCAGGAACTGCACTACCTCGTCGCTAAACTGCGCCTGCTGAAATTAGCCGAGATCAAAGAGGGAAAGCTTCATGCCCTTGAGACGGCGAACGATTGGCTCGATATGCGTTTAGAAAACCGAGCGCTCTACATGTATCGCCATCCTCATAACCGCCTTTTGTCCGACCTTATCCCTATTCAGTTGTGCACCGAAAAACTCGTTCGCGAAGCAGAAAAGAGCATTTTGCGCGTCTTGAATACGGGGTGGGTCTATTACGATGAATTCATCAAAGGCGTTCTGGTCGCTTTAGATGAATCCTCAACCGTGATCCTCAAACGGACAGGAAAATCATGGAGATACACACTCCCCGAATACACAGAGGATGAGCGAATCCTCATTAAAGCCGCCATCTTTGAATGGCTCTTCGAAGCGGGGATGGTCTGTACAGGCTCGCAGGCAGGCAGAGAATGCTTTTGCGTGACGCCTTTCGGACAATCCTTTTTTGGCAGGTAGGCCATGGGGAAAAAAAACGAGGGCGAGTTGGTCTCCAACCGGAGAGCTTTTCATGATTACGAGATCTTAGAGAGCTTTGAAGCCGGCATCATCCTATTGGGTACGGAAATTAAATCGCTGCGCGATCATGGGGGAAGTTTACAAGACGCCTACATCCTCGTTTCCAATGGAGATGTGATCCTTAAAGGATCCTCCATCGCCCCCTATCGCTTTGGCGGCGTGTTTAATCACGAAGATAAACGAGACCGCAAACTTCTTCTGCATAAACGGGAAATCTCTAAGCTTAAGAACATTTCCCAAGAAAAGGGATTGACTCTGATTCCGCTCTCCTTTTATTTAAAGCGGGGTTATGTCAAAGTAAAGATTGCCTCTGCCCGCGGCAAGAAAATGTATGACAAGCGCGAAGCGCTTAAAAGCCGCGAACATAAGAGAGCGATAGAAAAAGCTATCAAAAACCGCCAAGATGATTAAATCTTATGAAAACGATTCTCTCAAAAAATGAACTCGTCGCCTTGATCGGCAAAATCCAAGGGATCGTGTCGGTAAAGCCCGCGATCCCGATTTTAGCAAACATCCTGATCGAAGCCATGGATGATCAACTCATCATCAGCGCAACCGATCTGACCGTTAGCATGCGCGCCTACACAGAAGCAAAGGTGCTCGAAGAGGGAGGGATCACCCTTCCTGCTCGCCGTTTTTTTCAGCTCATCCGCGAGCTGACCGCCCCTCAAATAGAGCTGCATTGCACCTCTCCCGAGGTCGCTTTCGTCAATGCGGGCTCTTCCCATTTCAAAATCCAAGGGATGCACAAGAGCGAATTCCCCGCTCTCCCCGATCTTTCAAATGGGGTCCACTTTTCGATGCCGACGTCCGCTCTAAAGGAGATGCTCACGAGATCGGTTTTTGCCGCAGCGCGCGAAGACGATCGGCATGTGCTAAACGGCATCCTTCTACAACATGTAGGAAATACGGCTGTATTTACAGGGACGGATGGCAAACGCTTAGCCAAGCTCCATACCTCTATCGATTTGACAACGGAGCAGAGCGGCTCCTATATCCTTCCCTTAAAAGCTGTGGAAGAGATCACCAAAATCCTAGATGGGAAAGAAACGGTGGCTAAACTCACCTTGATGGCCGATAAAATCGCCGTTGAAGCGGGCCCCATCACCTTAATTTCCAAACTGCTCTCCGGCCAATATCCCGACGTATCGCGCGTCATCCCGGAAAAAAAAGCCTCTCCGATCACACTCCATCGCGAAGAATTGATCTCCCTGCTCCGCCAGGTTTCCCTTTTTACCTCAGAAAGCAGCAGTTCCGTCCGTTTTACGTTCAGCCCCGGGGAATTGCATCTTTCTGCTATGAGCGGAGAGATCGGCGAAGGGAGAGTCAACATGCCGGTCAACTATGCCGGATCGAAGCTCGAAATCGCCTTCAACCCCCACTATTTTCTCGATATTTTGCGCCATAGCAAAGACGAAACCGTGCAGTTCGATGTGAGCGATTCTTATAATCCCGGGTTGATCACCGACTCATCGACCGCTCTTTTCGTCATCATGCCGATGCGTCTTGAGGCTTAAGCCAAGTGCATTTACAGACTCTCTACCTGCGCCATTTCCGCAACTACAGGGAAGCGGAAATCCGCTTTAGTCCGAAGATCAATCTGCTCCTAGGAGGCAACGCGCAAGGCAAGACGAACTTGCTCGAGGCGATCTATTTATTGAGCACGGGAAGATCGTTCCGCACCCCCCGCCTTGCCGACTTAATTCAACAAGGGCAGTCTGCCTTTTATCTAGAAGCGCATCTCATGCGCGATGGGATTTCGCAGACGATTAAAGCCTCTTTTGATGGAAAGACGCGCTATCTGCACTACAACAACGCAAGTTATGCGAGTTTTTCGAATTTGCTCGGACTCATGCCTTGCGTCTTGTATGCTCCGGAAGATCACGCGCTTGTCGGCGGCCCCCCCTCGGAGCGGCGCCGTTTCCTAGATCTGCACCTCGCTCAGATCGATCCCCTCTACGTGCACCATCTCATTCGCTACTTCAAAGCCATGAAACAGCGCAACCATCTTCTGCGTCAAAAAACTGAAAACAGCTTAGAAACATGGGAAAGCATCATGGCTGTTTCCGCTGTTTATCTCATCCAGAAGCGGGCAACCGCTGTAGAGGATCTTAGAAGCCCCGTCGGCAAAAACATGCTAGAGCTCTCCGAAGGCAAAGATACTCTAGACCTGTGCTACCACCCGACTTTTTCGTTAGAGCAGATGGGGCGCGATCCCATTGCCTTTTTGTGCCAGCAATTTCAAAAATGGCGCCCGCGCGAAATGCATCTGAAAAACACCCTGATCGGACCCCACCGCGATGATCTATCTTTTATCGTGAACCAAAAAGAAGCGAAATCTTTTTCGAGCGAAGGGCAAAAGCGGTGCTGCCTAGCTGCGATACGCCTTGCCGAATGGCAGAGGCTGCGCGCGATCAGCGAAACTTCCCCTTTGATGAGCATCGATGACTTTGGCATCCATCTCGATGAAAACCGGCAATCTCTCTTGCAGCAGCAGATGCAAGACCTCGGCCAGGTCTTCCTTTCTTCTCCCTGCCTCCTCAAAGAAACAAAAAGCCATGCCTTTATGATCGAAAAAGGGAGCATTATCGATTCCCCCAATCAAAGACTTTTGCATTCTCATCCATTGTTCGATGAGAAGAATGTCTTTTAAGTCTTTTTCTCGCTTAAGGATTCGTGAAAAAAGGCGACTAATTTGTTCCAGGCATCGCTGCTTGCTCTAGCATCTGCGGTGCGAGTTCCTCCCATTGAAAACCAAAGTTTTGCAACTGGATGATAATATGTAGGGCCGGGAATGGGGAGATTTGGGATGTTAATCCCGTGTCCAGCATTCGGATAGTGCACATGGCGGTAGATAATTGGGGAGCGGGTCTTTGTAAGGCGATCCATGATCTGTTGGGCATAGAGATCTGATGGCCACATCTGATCATCTCCTCCAGAAACAAGAAGAATCGGGCAGCGAATGTTTTCAACGGGAATGGAAGCCGCAGCAAAAGCGGCCTCGTTTTTCATTCCTTCCAAAAAGCTTTGACGAGTATTGGCTGGATTTTCGGGAGTTTGGCCCTTGCCATCTGCAAAATCTATTTGTGGAACTGGGGCAAAAGGCAGGATGGGTTTGCCTTGATAAGTCCACGCATTTATAGGCGTTTCACTGAGTCCGCCGTATACTACGCTGCTTGGAACGATAGCGACGATGGCCTGTACCGAAGTTGGAAAGAAAGATCCGAGAATCAAAGATAGCTCGGCCCCCCTTGAAGCCCCATATAGGCCAACACGTGACGAGTCAAGATTGGGCTGCTCTTTCAGCCATGCAAAAGCAGTTTTAAAATATTCTAGAGGAATATCCTGTAGATGGGCAGGAAGGCCATTAACACCGAAATATCCGAGAGCAAATACAGCAAATCCATTCGAAGCCAAGAGCTTTGCTCTATTTTCACTAAGCCCACCATTCGACCCACTCAGTATGATGATCACAGGGAGAGGTCTCTCTGATTGCGGGAGAAATAAAGCTCCTATCAGGCCGTTTTCTCTAACATCGATTCTTTTCACATCTGGTGCCTTGAGATAACGAGTTACTGTTTCCTGGCAGGCCAAAGCACCGGCGACATAGAGCTTAATTTCAACGGGAAATATGTCATTTTTACATTTGAAACTGGCAGCTGTGTCGCCAGAGGCGGGCAGCATAGACCAAAAAAGGCCCATTTCGTCGACACCCTCATAGGAAGAGTTGTCAGTTGGTTGAGCTGAGGCTGCGTCTACTTGACCGTGCGCGTCTGCACGGAAAATGGCGTGAGAAGACCAAACATCTCCTTTTTGGTCTTTAGTTTCGGCTTGAAGTTCTATCTCTTGGAAAGGCTGAAGTTTTTCAACTTGGATGTGTACTTCTCGATCTATTGTTTGACCAGCAGGCTGTGTAATCGATAGATGTGGTTGGGTCAGCAACGTAGCCGCGAGGCAACAGGAGGGAAGAAAAACGGACATTAACTACCTCATGGGGTGAAACGGGAGGCTTATCGTGCCAATTCATTGATTCTTAATCAATTGATATCCAGATTACTGCTCAAAGCAAGGAACATGATAGGCAGGATAAGCATGATGTGCATGATAAAAAAATGGCCGCAAAGCGGCGTGCCACTTCTGCCGCCTCTTCTTTTTCCATCATGTGTATCATGCTTATTCTGTCTATCATGTTCCTTGCTCTATGCAATAAACTTGAAATTGCAAGCAGCTTATGGGTAATAGGATGCTCATACGAGCACGAGCCTACTCCAATTGCTGCAAATGGGCTGAAAAACGGGATAGCGCCTGCGAATAGGGGATGATGGCGCACATAAACAGCCCTAAAAAATTGCGATTCCAGATGCCGAGCAGCGCGGATAATAGGGGCAGGTTCTGCTTGGGCTTTGCGCGCAAGGCGTCTTTGGTATCCATCTCGACGAAAACCGGCCTGATCATATGACCCTATCATCAGTCTGCATCTCTGATGAGATTAACTTTTTTCTAAGGAATATTTTTGAATGACCATGCCAATAATTTTTCACTTCCCCTATCCGTTCATAGCCGTTTTTCAAATAAAACCCTTCCGCCTGAAAGTCCCAGGTATCCACTAAAGAAAAACCGCATCCATTTTTAATGGCTTCTTGTTCTGCTGCATCTAGCAATTTTGTGCCATGCCCTTGTTTTTGAAGACTTTCCTCAACCCACAATATGTCGATGTAGACCGACTCTGTATCTAAAAATGCCTGTATCCCGCCGAAAACTTTTCCCAAATCATTTTTCAAAAAAACGGAAAATGCTTTGTCTCGCTCACCTACTATATTTTCATTGAATGCAATGATACCTTCCCTTACAACGGCATTATCCGCCTGACTGGGTGCATAGTCAACGATCACTCTGTACATACATTTTTCTCAGGTTACGCAATCCAATCTTTTCTGCAGACGCCTTATCGCATCCCAAGCCAACACTTTAGTAAAGAGAGTGAGCCCAACTAAACTGAACCAGAAGGGTAGATATCCTTCTTGACCTAATGTTGCCGCCCGCATGCCTTCCATGACATATAGAAGAGGGTTAACGAGATGCAGGTACCCGAGGATAGGAGAAATGCTATAAATCGCAAACCACGAATACCACCAGCCTCCGAAGCTGTACATCGGATTGATGACTCGCACGAAGAGGTGGGTTAGATTACTCATTTTTTTCAAAACGGCTACGAGCCAAAGGGCAAAAAATCCGAAAAAGAGGTTGCTCATGATGAAAATCAACGGGAGCTTGAGCAGGTTGATTTTCGTTAAATCGAATTGCGAAAACAAGAGTAATTTTCCCAATGGAAACATCAGAAGGCTCATGATCGAAGAGAGGATAGCCCAAGAAACACCGATGTAAACAAATACAAGCCAAGAAGGGATGGGGAGCGTGAGCGTATAGAGAATCGTCCGATCCCCTTCCAGATCAGCAATCATTACACTAACCTTACCCATCACTTCAAAGAATCCAAATCCAGCAATGACACCGATGAGGAGGAATGGACCGTAGTCAGTTTTAAGGCCATAAGCAGGCAGGAAATAGCCGAAGATCACTACTGTTGTAAAAAGGAGAAGAGCGGTGTCGATGAGTTTACCCCAAAATTCCTCTTTGAAGATGCGTAGATCGCGACGAATTAAATAATAAACCGTTATCAGATAATTTTTTGTAATTGCATTACTTTTCGACATAATCTGACTCTTGCATTAATTTTAAAAACACATCCTCTAATCGACCCTTTTGATGAAGTTCCATGAGGTTCTTTGGGGTGTCGATTGTTTTCACAGATCCAGCATCGATGATGCAGACGCGATCTGATAAATGTTCCGCTTCATCAAGATAATGGGTTGTCAGAAGGACAGAGGCTCCACTTTTCTTGAGATCCACGATTTGCTCCCAGAGTTGATGTCGAATATGAGGGTCAAGACCAACTGTTGGCTCGTCTAGGATGATCAGTTTTGGTCTGTGGATCAGAGTTCTTGCAATCAAAAAGCGTTGCTTGTATCCACCCGACAAAACAGAGGCTTTGGATTTTGCATATTCTCTGAGGTGAAATTGATCCATCAAGCTATCGATTTGAGAATTGATCTCCTCAGTAGACATCAGATGATAGCGCCCAGCGAAAATGAGGTTTTCTTCCAGGGTTAGGGAAAGGTCGAGATTCGGTTTTTGCGGGCAGAATCCGACGATCTTTCGATAGGCAACAATGTCCTCATAAATAGATTTGCTCTTGAAGAGGACATCCCCATCATTGCATGGATGCAGCCCGGCCAAGATTGTGGACAAGGTGGTTTTCCCGGCGCCATTGACGCCGAGAAGCCCTAGGATCTCGCCTTCGTGGATATCGAGAGAGACCCCTTTCAGGGCCTCTTTAGTATGGCTACCGTCTCGATATGATTTTTTCACTGACTGAACTTTGATCAGTGGTTGATGCATAAAAATACCAAATAGTTAGAGTCAATAGATTATTAATTAATGACCTCGCTAACAGTCCCTTAAGTAGGCCTGCCCGAGAGGAAAGTTTTTAGGGTCGAGGGGTTTGCCCTGGCGCTTCAGGGCGAACTGATCGCTCATTTTGAGAGCGAGCCCCTTGCCTAGCTGCACCCCTTCTTGGTCAAAGGAATTGATGTTCCATATAAATCCTTGAAAAGCCACCTTATGCTCATAACAAGCCAAAATCGCTCCCATGGTATAGGGATCGAGGCGGCTGGCTAGCAGGATCCGGTTCGGGCGGTTGCCCGGAAAGACCTGGTTAGGATTATCATTTTTTTGCCCTGTCGCTAAGGCGATAGACTGGGCAAAGAGATTAGCAAGGAGCTTTTCCTGGGAGGAGGTTCCGAGGAACTCCACATCTTCCCGGTATTGGCTTTCGCGAAAGCCGATGATTTCTAGAGGAACGGGATTCGTTCCTTGATGGATCAGCTGGAAAAAAGAATGCTGGCCGTTCGTTCCGGGCTCTCCCCAGACGACAGGTCCTGTGTCAAAATCGACAAATTGGCCCTGTTTATCCACCCTTTTGCCATTGGACTCCATCTCCAGTTGCTGCAAATGGGCCGGAAAACGGGATAGCGCCTGCGAATAGGGGATGATGGCGCACGTAGGCAGCCCTAAAAAATTGCGATTCCAAATGCCGAGCAGCGCGGATAATAGGGGCAGGTTCTGCTTAGGCTCTGCGCGCAAGGCGACTTTATCCATCGCGCTGGCTCCCCGCAAAAAGTCGATAAAACGATCCATCCCTAAAGCAAACGCGAGCATCACACCGCCCACCATCGATGTGGCTGAATAGCGCCCGCCGATATAGTCCCAAATATAAAAAGAAGCGAGATAGTGGGCGGGATCATCCATGGGACTCCCTTTGCCGGTGACTGCCACCAGGTGATTTTTGGGATCGAGCCCAGCTTCCTTAAACCGCTCTTTGACATACTCTTCATTGGTACGCGTTTCCAATGTGGTCCCCGATTTAGAAACCACGACGACGAGCGTTTTAGAAAGATCCACCCCGCGAAAAATCTCCGCCCCTTCATCGGGATCGACATTCGATAGGAAGTGGATGCGCCGATGCGGCTTTTGATAGGCCTTTAGCGCCAGATAGATCGCTTTCGGCCCTAAATCGGAACCGCCGATCCCAATTTGGATCAGATCGGTAAAGGTCTGTTTGATGTCGATCTCGTGGAGGAAATTTTTGAGTTTTTCTAACTCTTGATACGCTAGCTTAGTCGCTTCTTTTGCTTTCTCGGATAGATTGGGATTTTCGAAAAAATCGCGCATCGCGGTATGCAAAGCAGGCCTTTTCTCACTGGGATACCCCTTGATAAAGTTCACGATCTGCCCGCCCTGCATCCCCTCCATTTTTTGGAGCGCCTGCGTTTCCTCGGCAAGCTCGATCAATGCCTGGATCGTGACATCTGTGACCCGCTCTGCTGCATAGAGCAATTTCATTCCTAAGGCCTCTGCGCGCATATTGTCGATGCGCCTGGGCGAAAGGGTCCCTTCTTGAGAAAGATCGAGAGGATCTTCTGCCAGTTCATTTAAGCGAATCACAGATTTTAAACGACGAAAGGAACCCATCCCATTAGCTCCCGCGCTCTGAACCATGCCCCACACATCCTTAAGAACTGAATTTTGGACTATATCACATTCCACGGATAGAGGGTAAATAAAATTAAGAAGTTGCCTGAAAAGATCCTCCAGTATAAAATCATGCGGATAATCGGAGCATAGCGCAGTTTGGCTAGCGCAACTGCTTTGGGAGCAGTGGGTCGGGGGTTCAAATCCCTCTGCTCCGATTTTTTACCACTGGAAATTGGACTAAATTCGGTCTACGAGCGCGCCAAATTAAGAGACTGTCTCTAAAGTCTTTACAGGTTCCTAATATTTATTTAAACTAGCGCCCATGATTTCAGGTTCCCATTTCCCCTTAGCCGTAGGCGAGCGGTACCGCGATTTTCTCATCACCAAAGTGCTTTTAATTAAAGAACTGCAGTGTACATTGTGCGAGCTGGCGCATGAACCGAGCGGCGCGCAGGTGATGCACCTTGCGGCCGACGATCCGGAAAATCTCTTCTGCCTCTCCTTTAAGACTCTTCCCTCTAGCTCGAATGGAGCGGCGCATATCCTCGAACACACGGTGTTATGCGGATCTAGAAAATTCCCAGTAAAAGATCCTTTCTTTGCGATGACGCGGCGAAGCTTGAATACGTTTATGAACGCGCTAACGGGCTCAGATTTCACTTGTTATCCCGCCGCTTCTCAAGTCGAAAAAGACTTCTACAATCTACTCGATGTTTATCTAGACGCTGTTTTCCATCCCAATTTAGGGGAGCTGAGCTTCCTCCAAGAAGGCCACCGCCTCGAATTTGCCCATTCTAAAGACTATAAAAGCCCTCTGGAATTCAAAGGGATCGTTTATAATGAGATGAAAGGGAGCCTGTCCTCTCCCGATGCGCGCCTATGGCACGCTATTCTTGAACATCTCGTGCCCGATCTCCCCTATGCTTATAATTCCGGCGGCGATCCCAAAGTCATCCCTCAGCTGAGCTACCCAGAGTTAATCGCTTTTTATGAAACTTACTACCACCCGAGCCGCTGTCTTTTTTTCTTCTATGGCAACATTCCTCTAAAAAAACATCTGGATTTCATTGCTGACAAAGCGTTGAAAAACGTGCTGAAGGAGACCCCTTTGCCTCCTTTGCCTTTGCAGAGCCGTTTCAAAAAACCGATTGAGCGGCAGATGCGCTATCCGATCCAAGAAGGCGAAGATCTCAACGCCAAGACCATCCTCGTTTGGGCTTGGTTGACAGCGCCGTTGATCGAACAGCAGGATGTCTTAGGCCTTGCTCTCCTCGATTCCGTGTTAATGGATACCGATGCCTCTCTGCTCAAGATGTCTTTATTGCAATCCGGCCTTTGCATCCAAAGCGACGCTTTTATGGATGTGGAAATGAGCGAAGTCCCCTATGCTATTGTGTGCAAGGGGTGCCAGCCTGAAAATGCCGCTGCATTGGAAAAGGTGCTTCTGAGCTGTTTGGAAGAGATCGCCCGCAAAGGGATTCCGCAGCATCTGATCGAGGCTGCCATCCATCAATTGGAATTCGCGCGCACCGAAATCGCTGGCGACCATGCGCCTTTCGGTCTGACCCTTTTTATGCGCTCCGCCCTTGCCAAACAGCACGGCTGCGTCCCAGAAAACGCTCTAAAGGTCCACTCGCTATTCGAAGATCTCCGAGAACGGATTCAAGACCCCCGTTATTTGCCCCATCTTTTAGAAAAATACCTGCTCGACAATCCCCATCGATTGCATCTCATCTTCACTCCCGATCCTAAACTCAATTCGGAAGAAATCGCCGAGGAGAAAAAAACCCTTCAGCTCATCAAATCCGCGCTCACGGAAAAACAGATCGCGCAAATTCTCAAACAAACCGAGGAACTGACGCTCTATCAGAAACAGACGGAGAACCAAAATCTCGATTGCCTTCCTAAAGTCACACTAGACGACGTGCCCCTATTAGCGCGCCCGATCTCGCTAAGGGAAGAGCCGCATGGCGGGCTGCGCGTTTTCCATCACGACTGTTTTACCAATCACATCCTCTATGCCGACCTGATTTTCGATTTGCCTGCGATAGATGAAGAAGATCTCCCTTATGTACAACTGTTCACCACCCTGCTATCCGAAGTGGGATGCGGCTCGCGCAACTATGCAGCCAATCTCGAATATATCCAGGAACACACGGGAGGGGTAGGCGCCGGATGCGCTCTGCACGTGCAAGCCCTCGATCCCCACCTGAGCAAGCCCTCTCTCGGCATCCGCGGCAAAGCGCTGAGGCGCAACATGGGTAAACTCTTCTCGCTGATGCGCGAGATCGCTACATCGGTTCGCTTCGACGAGTCCAAGAGAATCGAAGAGCTGATCTTGCAACTTAACTCATCCCTGCAAAATCGCTTAAATCGCAATGCGCTGCGCTATGCCATTCAGCTCGCCTTAAGCGGATTTTCTTCGGCTTCCTACGTCAGCAATTGCTGGCATGGACTGAACTATTTTAAATTGATCCAAGGGCTTGCCAAAGATCTGCCCTCCCAACTCCCCAAAGTGATCGAAAAGCTCCTTGTTCTTAAGGATCGGCTCCTTTGCTTAAACCATCCGCATCTGGTCCTCAGCTGCAGCGAAGAGATGTATGGGGAAATCAAAAATGAGCATTTTTTTGGCCTCGCCGATCTCCCCGCTAAGAACTTTTCGGCTTGGAAGGACGACTATTCCATTACAGCTGTCGCTTCTCAGGCTCGCCTCATCGCCTCCCCCGTCGCTTTTACAACCGAGGCCTTTAAAACCATCTCTTACCTACACCCCCACTCACCGGCCTTGAGCGCCTCCACCCATCTTTTTGAAAATAAAGTTTTGCTGCGCCGCGTCCGTGAACAAGGAGGGGCGTATGGAAGCAGCGCCAACTTCAGCCCGGCGCTGGGAAATTTTTACTTTCACTCTTACCGCGATCCCCATATCGCACAAACTCTCAAAACCTTCCACGATGCGATCGACAGTATAGCCTCAGGACATTTTGATGAGCGCGATTTGGAAGAAGCCAAGCTAGGCGTGATCCAACAGTTAGACATGCCCATGTCCCCCGGCAGCCGCGCCATCACCGCTTATTCCCGGTGGCGAGAAGGCAAGACCGAGTCGCTGCGCCAGAGCTACCGCGACCGCCTCCTTGCCCTCACCCCAAAAGAAGTGCAGCACGCCGTTGAAGCCGATCTAGTCCCCAAAAAATCCTCCGGTGTGATCATCACCTTTGCAGGCAAAGAACTAATTGAAAAAGAAAATGCTCTTCTCACCCAAGAGGGAAAGCCTCTCCCTGTCTTGGCAATATAATCCCGTCTATCGGCCAAATTCGGATTTGTGATACACTCCCTTTCCAAAGAAGGAGTAATCATTTATGTTTCGCGGCGCCTGTCTTGCTATCCTGATCTCTACGTCTTTGCCTTTATTCACCGCTCCTCCCCTTCCCGAAGTCCAAAACCCGAAGGAGTGCGTGTGCTCTCCCCAACAAACGTCTAAGGCATTTTCAGCCGTTGCGAAACAAGCGATTCCAGCCGTTGTGTTTATCAAAGTCCAGGGAGCTCCCCCTGAACAAAATATGTATGGGTATCCTCAGGACGGCTACCAAAATCCCTTCGACTATTTCGGCGATGATTTTTTCAATCGCTTCTTTGGCGCGCCTCCGCGCGGAACTCCTCCCAATCAAGGCCCTGAGCTGAGCCAAGGCTCCGGCTTTTTAGTCACTCCGGATGGCTACATCATGACCAATGCCCACGTTGTGAAAGGCGCAAATAAAATTTCCGTCGTGCTCAATGATTCCAGGGAACTAGATGCAACTCTCGTCGGCTCAGACCCCCATACAGATATCTCCGTCATCAAAATCGATGGTAAAAATCTGCCCCATCTTCAACTAGGCGATTCCGATGCCATGGATATTGGCGAATGGGTCGTGGCGATTGGCAACCCCTTTCAATTAGAAGCCTCCTTGACGGTGGGCGTCATCAGCGCTAAGGGAAGACAAAACCTGCGGATTAACGATCTAGAGGACTTTATCCAGACGGATGCGGCCATCAACCCTGGCAACTCGGGCGGCCCTCTCCTCAATCTAAACAGCGAAGTGATCGGCATTAATACGGCGATCGTCTCGCGCACAGGCGGATACATGGGCATCGGCTTTGCTATTCCTAGCAACATGGCCAGAAATATCATGAATCAGATCATCGAAAAGGGGGTTGTGACCCGCGGATTTTTAGGAGTCTCCTTGCAGCCCGTCGATAAAGATATCGCCGAGGCCTTCCAGCTCGATAAAGCCGAAGGAGCGTTGATCTCCGATGTGGTTAAAGACTCCCCCGCCGATAAGGCTGGCTTAAAACAAGGGGATATTATTTTAGAATACAATAAAATTCCGATCAAAGCTCTAGGGACGTTCAGAAATGAAATCTCGCTCATGAATCCCGGTTCAACCATCGAACTCAAGATCAATCGCAAAGGGCAAACCCTGGTAATCCCCGTGACTCTCGGCACCGCTTCCGATAACCTGGTCGCAGCGGGCGGCGTTGTCCAAAAGCTCGGCATCGAAGCGGAAAACCTAACCCCCGAGATCGCCAAACAGCTCGGCTACAATCCTACAGAAGAAGGGGTCGTGATTACAAAAGTCAAACCCGGCTCTCCTGCTGCGATGGCCGGCATGCGCCCCGGCTTTTTAATTTTGGCCATCAATCACAAGAAAGTGAGCACCATCAACGACTTCAACGACCTGATCAACGCCAACGAAAACAAAAACAGGATCCTCATCCTCATTCGGCACGGCACCGTCACCCGCTTCTACTCCATTAAACTCGATTAGTTCTTCAGAAACTCTTGGAAAAGGGGATCGTTTCGGATCGGATCGAAACTTTTATCGCTGAGGATCTGCTCCTTGTTCTGCAGCCCTTCGCCAAGAGCTGTTTGCAGCCAGCCGATGGCTGCGCGGGTTTGCGATAATAGGCCGCAGGCGTAGGCATTGCGCAGAGCTGTTTCCGCATTCGGCCAGTGTTGAAAACAATCGCCGGCAAGGTCGACGACTAAGGAGTAATCCTTCAGATCGAAAGCCGCACGGTGGAGCAAACAGAGAGCGTCCGGAGAGAGCTCTTTGCGAATAGAGAGCAGAAGATCATACGATGCGCGCGTTTGGCCCGATTCGTATTTTAAATAGGCTAAATATTGCGTGGCAAGGGTATAGATCATCCCTTGTTTTGCTTCCGTTCGGAGCTTCTCAAAAGCGTCGAGCGCCTGCTGCTTACGCCCTTCGCGCAAATCGATTTCCGCATCGCTCAACGCCTTTTTAAGAGGCTCGTTCCGGTCGGGTTCCGAGAGGAGCCGCGTGCGGCGCCAACTTTCGTACCCTTGAAAGGCGAGCAAGAAAAAAAGCGCTCCAATTAAAAAAAGCTGGTATAGGAAGCAGAGCAAACTCAGGAGGGTGGCGATCACAGCGCTAGCGAGAAGCGCATATTTAAAGCCGCGCAAGCCGAAGATCGACTCGAGAATGATCCGCAGCAGCTGCCCTCCGTCTAGGGGCATGATAGGCAGCAGATTGAGGAAAGTCCAAAAAAGGTTAACGGCTGCCAGCAAATGCAGGATCTCCCCTGGCGCTCCTTCCCTCATCCCATCCACATACAGCAACATTTCGGCGATGAGAAATAGCAGCAACCCAAAAAGGGGCCCATCGAGCACGATGAAAAACTGTTTCCAAAAGGGAAGCTTTTCCCCGTCGTGATAGGTCAACCCGCCGAGGGCAACGAGTTCGATTCGGGGCTTTTGACCGAAAACAACAGCGGTCAGCGCATGGCCGAACTCATGAAAGAGGACGGAAACGAAAATGATGCCGATCCAAATGAGCGTGCCGACAAAGCTCATGCTGTTCAGATAACCGATCAGCGCTGCGAACACCCAAAACATCGGAGAAATGCTGATCGGTATTTTGCCCGGAATGCGTATCATCAGCTCCCTCGTCCCTACTTTCGCCTGCGGATCGCTTCGACAACAGCGGATCCCATCTCAGCAGGAGAGGGGGCCACAACAACGCCTGCCGCTTCGAGCGCTGCCATTTTTTCCTTGGCGGTCCCTTTACCCCCGGAGACGATCGCGCCTGCATGCCCCATCCGGCGGCCGGGCGGAGCGGTCACTCCGGCGATGAATCCCGCTACGGGTTTCTTGCAATGGGCCTTGATCCACTGGGCGGCTTGCTCTTCCGCATCGCCGCCAATTTCCCCTATGAGCAAAATCGCTTCTGTCTGGGGATCTTGCTCGAAAAGTTTGAGCACATCGATGAAATTGGTTCCATTGAGCGGATCTCCTCCGATGCCAACCGAAGTGGATTGGCCGAGATCGAGCTGGGAGGTCTGCCAGACCGCTTCATAGGTAAGCGTTCCCGAGCGGGAAACGATCCCTACCTTCCCTTTTTGATGAATATATCCAGGCATAATGCCGATTTTACACTCTCCCGGGGTAATCACTCCAGGACAATTTGGCCCAATCAGACGGCTCCGCTTGCTGCTGCGCAAAATCCGGCTGACTTCGAGCATATCGCGCACGGGAATCCCCTCTGTAATGCAGATGATCAGAGGAATGCCCGCATCTTCCGCTTCTAAAATCGCATCCGCAGCATAGGGAGCAGGCACAAAAATAATCGACGCGTCGCAGTGGAGCGCTTTTTGCGCTTCATAGACGGTATCAAAAACGGGCAACCCCAACACTTCCTGGCCTCCCTTGCCCGGCGTCACCCCGCCGACGAATTGCGAGCCGTATAACAGACACTGCTCCGTGTGGAATTTCCCCGCACTGCCCGTGATCCCCTGTGTCATGACGCGCGTTTTCTTATTCACTAAAATCGGCATAATCCTCAACCTCGGCTTTGTACAATTTTTTGCGCGGCTTCCGTTAAGTGGTCTGCGGTGATCACTTTGAGCCCGGAGGCTTTGAGCAACCGTTTTCCCTCTTCGACATTGGTCCCTTCCATGCGCACGACAAGGGGCATTTTAATCGAAAATTGTTGAGCCGCGGCAATGATCCCCTCGGCTAAAGTCGCACAATTCATGATCCCCCCAAAAATGTTGACCAGAATGGCTTTAACCTTGGGATCCTCTAAGATGATCTTAAATCCGGCCGCGACCTTTTCTTTGGAAGCGCCCCCGCCTACGTCCAGAAAATTTGCGGGTTTGCCGCCGTAATAATAGATGATATCCATCGTCGCCATCGCCAGCCCCGCGCCATTGACCATGCAGCCGATGTCTCCATCCAGGGCTATATAAGCGAGGTCGTATTCTTTCGCATCGACTTCGCTCTTCGATTGCTGAGTCGGATCGTAGAAGGCATTGATTTCAGGCTGGCGGAACAGCGCATTGTCATCGATGCTGAGTTTCGCGTCGAGCGCCCAAATCTTGCCGTCTGGAGCTTCCACAAGGGGATTGATTTCGAGCAGAGAAGCATCCGTCTCCATAAAGGCCTTCGCCACACCGGCGGCAATCTTCATCCCCTGTTTGGCTAAATCCCCCTTCCATCCCATGAAATGAGCGAGCCGGACGAGATGGTAGCCCCGCATGCTTCCATTGAGGTTGATCGGCAATTTTAAAATTTTTTCAGGATGTTTGAGGGCGATCTCCTCAATCTCCATTCCCCCTTCCGGTGAGGCGATGAGGATGGCCTGAGCCTGGTCGCGGTCGATCACCGCACCGAGATAAAATTCTTTTTTGATATCCACCGGGCGCGCAATCATAACCTGATGAGCCACAACCCCTTCAGGCCCCGTTTGATTGTTGACCATTTTCATCCCTATCAAATGGCTGGCAACCGAGAGAATCTCTTCGGGCGTCTTGGCAAATTTCACTCCGCCGGCTTTGCCCCGCCCGCCAGCATGAACCTGGATTTTAACGACAGCTTGCGTCAGCCCGAGATGTTTGACGATCTTCTCCACTTCCGCTTGTTTGGAAGCGACCCCGAAATCGGGGATAGGAATTCCATACTGCCGAAGAATCTCTTTAGCCTGATATTCATGGGTATTCATGCGGTTTTTTCCTTTGCTCAAATTCCTTATCTGATAGAATTCCATTTCATTCAACGGTAAAACGGATGTTTAACTTACTAAAATCGGGTTATCAGAAGGTCAAAAAGGCTCTGAGCAAGACCCGATCCCATCTCAGCAGCCGCCTGCATGCGCTATTTGGCCAACCCTGGGATGAGAAGACGTTCGAACAGCTCGAGCAAATCCTTTACGAAGCGGACCTGGGCACAACATGCGCTGCCGACTTCGTCGATACTCTCCGCAGATTCCTGCGCAACACCCCCGACGCGCCTTTCGATAAGATTCTCCAAACCATGCGCCAGCACTCCCTGGAAATCTTGAAACGCCCTCCCCGCGTGCTCCCCAAGCAACCCTCTCCGGGAGAACCTCTTGTGGTTTTGATCGTCGGCGTCAATGGGAGCGGAAAAACCACCTCGATCGCCAAATTGGCCAAGCAGTTCCAAGAGGGAGGAAAAACGGTTTTGATCGCAGCGGGGGATACCTTCCGAGCTGCGGCGATAGAACAGCTCGAGACCTGGGCGGAGAGGATAGGAGCTGCTTGCGTGAAAGGCAAAAGCGGGAGCGATCCTTCGGCCATCGTCTTCGATGCGCTCACAGCTGCTAAGGCCCGCGGCATCGATGTGGTCTTAATCGATACGGCGGGCCGGCTGCAAAATAAAACAGATCTCATGCAAGAACTCGAAAAAATCAAGCGCACCTGCGGCAAGATCATCCCCACCGCGCCTCATGAAACCCTCATGGTCTTAGATGCGACGACCGGCCAAAATGCTCTCGATCAAGCCAAGACCTTCCACACGTTCACTCCCCTTACCGGCATCCTTCTCGCGAAGCTCGATGGATCAGCCAAAGGAGGGATCGTTCTGGCTATCGCGGACCAGATGGGCATTCCGGTGCGGTGGATCGGCATCGGAGAAAGCATAGACGACTTGATGGAATTCGATCCAGACCAATATGCACAGGCTTTATTTGAAGGCACCCCATGAAATCCATCTTCGTTTCTCTCATTTTAGGAATGCTTATGATCTTTTCCTCAGCTTGCCAAAGAGATGAACTCTACCCTAAAAAGGGAGAGCAACGCCTGCGCCTGAATCTCAAAACAGAACCCCCCAACCTCGATCCGCGTAAAGGAAGCGATATGATCGCCACGCAGATCCATTTCATGCTCTTTGAGGGATTGATGCGATTAGAACCCGACTTGAGTTTAACTTATGCCCAGGCGAAAAGTTATGAGATTTCCGCAGATAGCAAAATGTATACGTTTCATCTAGGCGATTACAAGTGGTCCGATGGATCGCCCGTGACCGCTTATGATTTCGAACAAACCTGGAAAGACTTGCTCGATCCCACCTTCTCGGCGCCCGACGCCTATCTCCTCTATCCGATTAAAAATGCCGAAGCGGCTAAGCGCAATCAAGCCCCTCTTTCCTCTATAGGGATTACCGCTCCGGATGCAAAGACGCTCATCGTCGAGTTAGAAAAGCCTACCCCTCATTTTTTGAAAATGACCGCTTGCAGCGCTCTCTTGCCCGTCAATCAAACCAGAGCAAAAAAATCCCCCAACTGGGCCCAGGAAGCCTCAAAACATTTCCTCTGCAATGGCCCCTTCCAACTCGCCGCTTGGAAACACCATGATGAAATCCTGGTGCGCAAAAATCCCCATTACCGCAATGCCCATCTTGTAAAACTCGATAGCGTGCAGATCAGCATGATCGATAGCGAAATCGCCGCCCTTCACATGTATGCGACTGGATATTTTGACATTTTAGGCCCTCCCCTCTCCCCCTTTCCAACCGCTTCCTATCACGATCTGATCCAAAAAGACCTGTTGCAGCTTTCCTCTATTGCGGGTTCTAAATTTTGCGTATTTAACACGAAAAAGCCCCCTTTCGACAATGTCCATATCCGGAAGGCTTTCAGCTATGCGATTCACCGGCAATCGATCATCGATAATATCACACAACTCCACGAACTGATCGCAACAGGAGCCATCCCTCCCGTCCTTAAGGGGGGCACGGCCATCTCCTACTTTCCCGATCATGACGTTCAGCTAGCGCGCGCCCATTTTCAACAAGGCTTAAAAGAGCTCGGCCTTCAAACAAAAGACCTCGAAAGCATCCCCTTTACCTATTGGACCAATGAGATGAACAATCTCATTGCACAGGAACTTCAGCAACAATGGTTAGAAGCCCTGGGCGTGAAGATCGAGTTGCAAAATGTCGACTTTAAGACCCTGCAGGAAAAATCCAAACAGGCTTCCTTCTCTATTGCCTTATTCGCCTATGTCGCGGATTATCCCGATCCGATGAGCATCTTAGAGAGATTCAAATATGCCGACAACTTCAGAAACCACGCCAAATGGTCGGACCCCGCTTATGTCCAACTCCTCGACCGCTCTGAACACGCCCCCTCTTCCGAAGAGCGCCTGGCGCTTCTAGAAAAAGCGGAAGCCCTTTTCATCGACCAGATGCCGATCGCTCCGCTCTTTCATTGGAACTACGCCTTCCTCGTGCAGCCCCACGTCAAAGGTTTTTGCATTTCCCCTCTAGGCAATATCTATTTCGACACGATCTCTTTAGATTGAAAGAGCTGGGACGGCTTGGGTGCGCAAAAAAGCTTCCGCCTGTTTGATAAGGCTCTCCAGCCGAGCTCCCATCTGATCTAAGGAAAGCCCTTGGCTAGGCATCTTCCATAAGAACGGAGAGGATCCCACAATCTGAAAGCCCTCCAGACACTCGGGATGGTGCTTGAATGCTTCGACATCGTCGATGATCTGCGCACCTAACCCTTCGCTGCTATTTTCTACCGGATAGCGCGGCTTATAAGAGAGGGCGTTGCACGCCCCTGCGAGGTTGCCCATCTTCAATCCCACTTTTTCTGAAAGCGCCTTTAAGTCATGCTGCACGCTCGCTTCTCCCTCCTGCAGATACTCGATCGCATGGAGCACATTTTCTATCCCCTCTTGCACCTGCTGGAGGCACCAAGAGGTCCAGGTCGCCAGCTCCCGAGGAGTGCGCACCGCCTGGATCCTCGCCAAACTATCCTTACACATCGTTAGGGCGGCAATCGCCTGCTTCACGTGCAAATAAACGGGTTGCTGAGGAGCAAAGCCCGCATCGGCAAGAAAAGCCTTTAAGTGGCTTTTCACGGTTTCCATCCCTGCAGTATCGATCAGGGTCTTCCACTGGATCGCAACCTCTTTTGCTAAGGGGGGATCTAAAGGGGACACGGCTGTCTGGGGAAGCAATTGCTCCACCTGTTGGCAGGTCTTTTCGATGAGCGTTTTGACCCGCTGCTGCAGTTCTTGCGGAGAGAAAGGGGCGCCTTCCGCAAGCTTGACGAGTTCTTCCAAGAGAGGCGGCATTTCGACCTGCTGCGTTGAAATAGAATGCAACGTTTGCTGTTCGATGTAGAAGTAGCGAGTCCAGTGGTTGGCTAAGTAGAGCTCCTTAACAATCTCCGGATAGGGAGAAGCGCTGCACGCGCTATGGCACACTTTTAAGTTGTGGGTCGTCTGGGAAGAACTTCCGCAAAAGCGATAGGTCTGCTCGAGCAGCTTCTGCGCAGAGCTGACCGCGGCATCGAAAACCGTCAAGCTCTCCTCCGCCTTCACAGACTTGGTATCGAGCAGCTGCTGGATCGAGATTAGCGCATCGAGATGCCAGAGCGCTTGTCTCAAAGAGGAGGAGAGATTCTCCTGATGGATATGGATCATCCTCTCTCTCAGCTGCTCGAAGGGATCTACGGCAGGATGTTGGGGGGGCGTTTGGGGTTCGAGGGAGACCTGTTTGCTTTTCTCATTCGTTTTCTTTTCAGAGACCGGCTGAGAGATGCTTTTCTCCTTTGCTTTCTTCTCTATAGGCTGATGAGAGGATTTCTTGACCTTCTTTCGTCTACCACCTCCAGAACGGGGAGAAGAGCTTGCGCACAATTCTTCAAACACTCTCTCATCATATACTCGGGGTTTTGGCAAAATAGAAGAACAGGCAGAAGCTAAACGGAGAGGGGTTCCTTCTCCTTGAAATTTTTTGAAAGCTTCATTCGATTTTTCCAATGCTTTTAATAAACAATCGATCATCCCGTCATAGCCTAAAACAACCTCTAGACCGGCTTGGATTAATTGATCGCATTCTCGATAATTTTCTAAGATCTGCAGAAATGGCTCTGCACATTCCCTCGTAAAGGGAATCGTTCCTCCTGATCGTTTTGGAATAACCTCAAATGCGATCCCTTGTTCATACTGGCTGCGGAGCTTTTCGATGTGGCTAGAAACATCGCCAAAGCATCTGAACACCCGTTCAGAATGCGCAAGCAAGCCGCTGCGCATCTGTGCTAGCTTCTCATTATCCGTCAATTTTAGAAGGAATAGATCTTGTAAAAACCTCTTCACTTCCATCCCCATGGTAGAGATCATATCAGACGCTTCCTTTAAAGGTTTTTGCGTGACTTCATCAAATACCTCTACCAGTTGGGGGGTAGCATTTCTAAAACAGGGTAGATGTTGCTCCATCTTAGGGATGATCCATTTCGATTCTTGTGAAAGCAGGCGCAAGAGTAAATAGAAGCTCCGCTCAAGGTCGCTCCGCGGCAAATCGACCGAAAGAAGGTTTTTCGATCCGGAATCCTTCAAGACTGTCGTTTTAGCTTGTTTCTCAAAAAGATTGATGAGGACCATGTCGCCGATATTCGCAATACTAATCAACTGGAGCCAAGACGAAATCGTCGCTTCAAAATCTGCTGAAAGCGCATCGGCACTGAGAAGCCGACTCTTTAGCTGATCAAAAAAAGAGGTAGCCCATGCTGAATCACGGGTAAAAATCTCATTGCGTTTTCTACTGAACATCTCCTTAAATTCTCGCCACTTATTCTCCACTTCGGAATCTTTTTCATTCTGTTGGCTCTGATATAGTTCAATCTGTTCATCCACATATATCAAAAAAATCGTATAGACAGTCATTGGAAGATGCACCGAGGAGATGTGGCGGGCATCGATCAATTTTATTAGGATGGTTACCGCCTCGGGTACTTTGTGCTGCACGAAACTGCGAAATGCGGCTTCCGCTTTTTTTGAGTTGGAGCCCGCTTGATTTACGATCCACGCCCCGGGATTTCTACTCCAAGGCATTAGAGAATAGGGACAAGCGACGTCTGAAATTTTAATACTCATAAAAATTCCTTATTTATATGGATTCCAACAGAAGGGGCACGGCTTGGGTGCGCAAAAACGCTTCCGCCTGTTTGATAAAGCTCTCCAGCCGAGCTCCCATCTGATCTAGGGAAAGTCCTTGGCTAGGCATCTTCCATAAGAACGGAGAGGATCCCACAATCTGAAAGCCCTCTAGACACTCGGGATGGTGCTTAAACGCTTCGACATCGTCGATGATCCGCGCGCCTAATCCTTCGCTGCTATTTTCAACCGGATAGCGCGGCTTATAGCAGAGGAAATCACACGCCTCTCCGAGATCGCCCATCTTCAATCCCACTTTTTCTGAAAGCGCCTGTAAGTTATGCGTCATGCTCGCCTCTCCCTCCTGCAGATACTCGATCGCGTGAAGCACATTTTCTATGCCTTCTTGCACTTGCTGCAGACACCAGGAGGTCCAGGTCGCCAATTCCCGAGGAGTACGGGCCGCCTGGATCCTCGCCACACTATCCTTACACATCGCTAGGGCGGCAATCGCCTGCTTCACGTACAAATAAACGGGTTGTTGAGGAGAAAAGCCCGAATCGGCAAGAAAGGCCTTTAAGCAGCTTTTCACGGTTTCCATCCCTGCGGCCTCGATCGGCGCCTTCCACTGGATCTCAACCTCTTTTGCTAAGGGAGGATCCAAAGGGGGCAGGGCTGTCTGGGGAAGTAATTGCTCCACCTGCCGGCAGGTCTTTTCGATGAGCATTTTGACCCGCTTGCGCAGCTCTTCCTGAGTGAAAAGAATTCCCTCTGCAAGCTTGACGAGTTCCTCCAAGAGAGGCGGCGTCTCGACGTGTTGTGTCGAAATAGAATGCCATTTCTCCTGTTGGATGTAAAAATAGCGGGTCCAGTGGTTGGCTAAATAGAGCTCCTTGACAATCTCCGGATAGGGGAAAGAGCTGCAGGCACTATGGCACGTTTTTAAGTTGTGCGCAGTCTGGGAAGAGCCTCCGCAAAAGCGATAGGTCTGCTCGAGCAGCTTCTGCGCGGAACTGACTGCGGCATCGAAAATCGTCAAGCTCTCCTCCGCCTTCACAGACTGGGTATCGAGCAGCTGCTGGATCGAGATCAGCGCATCGAGATGCCAGAGCGCCTGTCTTAAAGAGGGAGAGGGATTCCCCTGGCGGATCTGGAACATCTTTTCTCTGAGTTGTTCCAGGGGATCTAGCACAAGATTTTGGAGGGGCGTTTGGGGTTCGAGTGAGACCCGTTTGCTCTTCTCATTCGTTTTCTTTTCAGAGACGGGCGGAGAGACGGCTTTTTCTTTTTGTTTCTTCTCCGCAGGCTGATGAGAGATTCTCTTGGCCTTCTTGCTTCCACTTCTAGAGCGGGAAGAAGAGCTTGCCAACAATTCTTCAACTATCTTTTCATCATAGCGAGAAGGAGCAGGTAAAATAGAAGATGCGCCTAAATGGGGAACAATTCCCTCTGTTCGGTATTTTTCGATCGCTTCGTTGGATACTTGCAACGCTTCTAATATTCTAGATAACGTGTCGCAAGAAATAGTGAAATAAGCGTCTATCCATAGATGGCATTTTTGAAAATTTTCCACTAAAGCCAGCAATAGCTTTAATTGCTCCTGAGAACAATACAACATCTTGCTTCCCAATGATTTGTTAACAAGTTCTAAAGGTCTTCCAGAAGCCTGAGCCTCTTGCAGGTATTTGATTACTTCAGAAACTTCGGCAAAGCACCCCCACTCTTCCTCGCCAACGCGCCTCTTTAATTGGGGGAGCATTTTTTTAATCGCCTCATTATCGGTCAGATTCAATAGAAAAAGATCTTTTGAGAATCGTTTTAAATCCCCTTCCAAGGTAGAAACTGTCTGGCAAGTTTTGTCTAAAGATCTTTCCGTTGTGAGATCAAACAGTTCCTTGAGAAAGGGATCCTCAGGAAGATGCATCTTCTGCGCTATTTTCGGGGCAATCCATTTGCAGTCTTGCGAAAATTGACCCAAGATTAAGTAAAAACACGATACCAGGTCGCCGCGCGGCAGATCGGTGTAAACGAACTGCTGGATTCTAGGATTAACGGTGTTGCTTGCTGCTTTTTTTTCAAAAAAGCTTGCCAAATGCATATCGCCGATATGTGCAATCCCGATGATCTGCACCCACAAGGAAAGAGTCGTTTCGAAATCCGCTTCTGGAAGAAGATCCGCACCCTTTAATCGACTCTTTAAATCGTCAAAAAAAGGAGCCGCCCATTTGGAATCGCGTGTCAGGACAACGATCCGTTCCTTGCTCAGGGCTTCCTTGAACTCTTGCCACTTGAGGTCTAGAACAGGATCTCTTTCATCCCGTTGGTTCTGATAAAGCTCGATCTGCTCATCGATATACATCAAGAAAATCGCATAGACAGACAGAGGAAGGTGCACCGGGGAGACATGCCGCGTATCGATCAGCTTTGCCAGAAGGGTGCGCGCCTGGGGGATCTTATGCTGCACAAAATTCCGAAACACGAGATCCACTTTTCCCAAGTCAGCGCTTGCTTTTAATCGGAACCAATTGCCCGGCAATACATACCAGGGAGAGAGGCGATAGGGAGAAAGAACATCTGCAGTTTTAAAACTCATAAAAATTCCTTTTTTTACATGGATTCCAACAGAAGAGGCACGGCTTGGGTGCGCAAAAACGCTTCCGCCTGTTTGATAAAGCTCTCCAGCCGAGCTCCCATCTGATCTAAGGAAAGCCCTTGGCTAGGCATTTTCCATAAGAACGGAGAGGATCCGACGATCTGAAAGCCCTCTAGGCACTCGGGATGGTGCTTGAACGCTTCGACATCGTCGAGAATTTGCGCACCTAACCCTTCGCTGCTATTTTCTATCGGATAGCGCGGCTTATAAGAGAGGGCGTCGCACGCCCCTGCGAAGTCGCCCATCTTCAATCCCACTTTTTCTGAAAGCGCCTTCAAGTCATGCTGCACGCTTACCTCTCCCTCCTGCAGATATTCGATCGCATGGAGCACATTTTCTATGGTTTCTTGCACCTGCTGGAGGCACCAGGAGGTCCAGGTCGCCAGTTCCCGAGGGGTGTGCGCCGTCTGAATTCTTACCAAACTATCCTTTAACATCGCCAGGGCGGCAATCGCCTGCTTCACGTACAAATAAACGGGTTGCTGAGGAGAAAAGCCCGCATCGGCAAGAAAAGCCTTTAAGCGGCTTTTCACGGTTTCCATCCCTGAGGCCTCGATCGGAGCCTTCCACTGGATCGCAACCTCTTTTGCTAAGGGAGGATCCAAAGGGGACAGGGCCGCCTGGGGAAGCAATTGCTCCACCTGCCGGCAGGTCTTTTCGATGAGCATTTTGACCCGCTGCTGCAGTTCTTGCGGAGAGAAAGGGGTGCCTTCCGCAAGCTTAACGAGTTCTTCCAAGAGGGGCGGCGTCTGGACATCCTGAGTCGAAATAGAACGCCATTTCTGCTGTTGGATGTAGAAGTAGCGGGTCCAGTGGTTGGCTAAATAGAGCTCCTTGACAATTTCCGGATAGGGAGAAGCGCTGCAGGCGCTATGGCACGTTTTTAAGTTGTGCGCGGTCTGGGAAGAGCCTCCGCAAAAGCGATAGGTCTGCTCGAGCAGCTTCTGCGCGGAGCTGACCGCGGCATCGAAAATCGTCAAGCTCTCCTCCGCCTTCACAGACTTGGTATCGAATAGCTGCTGGATCGAGATCAGCGCATCGAGATGCCAGAGCGCTTGTCGGAGCGAGGGGGAGGGATTCCCCTGTCGGATCTGGAACATCTTCTCTCTGAGCTGTTCCAGGGGATCTAAGACAGGATTTGGAGGGGATGTTTGGGGTTCGAGAGAGACCCGTTTGCTCTTCTCGTTCGTTTTCTTTTCAGAGACGGGCGGAGAGATGGCTTTTTCTTTTTGTTTCTTTTCCGCAGGCTGATGAGAGGATTTCTTGCCTTTCTTGCGCCCGCTTCCTGAACGGGAGGAAGCGCTTGCTAACAACTCTTCAACCACCTTCTCATCATAGCCAGAAGAAGAGGGCAAAAGAGATGGGCTCTCAGGAGAAACTAAACGAGGAACGATTCCGTTTTTTTGGTGTTTTTCAAGCGCTTCGTTCGATTTTTGCAAAGACGCCAGCAATCTAGAGAGTGTCGCGTATTCAAAAACGAGATAACCATCTGATAATAGGTGGCACTCTTGATACTCCTCTATAGAAGATCGAACAAACGGAAGATGCTGACGAGAAAAAGAAATCCCTTCTCCTAGATAATTTGCAAATGTCACATTTGCTAATCCCGATTTTTCCCAACTCTCTACTAACTGGACGTGCTGAGAAAAACTGGGAAAATATTCGCTCACATCAACAAATACCGCTTTTAGACGGGTTGAACTATTTTTTAATGCCCGGTTATCGGTAAGATCCGCACATAAAAGATCCCTTTCGACCGCTTTTAACTCCCTCTCCATCTTAGAAACGAAGGAGCAAGCTTGTTTTAAATGTCCACTCGTTAATCCATGAAGGACACGTCCTAGGACACCCTCTTCGGAAAGCTGCATCTTCTGTTCTATCGCTTGCATCGTCTGCACCATTTTGGGAATGATCCATCTCAGGTCTTGTGAAAACCGGCGTAAAGCCAAATAGAAAGAGGTCTCTAGGTCGCGGCGCGGCAGATCGATATCAACAACAACGCCTTGGGGGGTAGAGTGAAGGGTCTGGCTTTTCGCTTTTTTCTCAAATAAAGCTGCCAAACACATATCGCCGATATGCGCAATACCGATCAGCTGCATCCAAAAGGAAATCGTCTCTTCAAAATCTCCCAGCGCATCCGCACCTGTTAACTGACGTTTTAAATCCTCAAAAAAAGGAGTAGCCCATTTTGAATCTTTTATAAAAAGATGACTCCGTTCTTTACTGAAGGCCACCTTGAACTCTTGCCATTTTAGGTCCAGAGCGGGATCCCTTTCCTCCCTTTGGTTCTGGTAAAGCTCGATCTGTTCATCGATATAGATCAAGAAAATGGTATAGACATTTAGAGGCAGGTGCACGGGCGCAATATGCCTTCCATTGATCAATTTTTTAAGAAGGGTGAGCGCCTGGGGGACTTTATTTTGCACGAAGCTACGAAATGCCGCTTCTGCTTTTTTCCCTTCGCCATCCACAGTGTCTATCATCCACTGACCGGGGAACTGGTTCCAACAGGCCAGGGTGAAGGGAGAAAGCACATCTGCAGTTTTAAAACTCATAAAAATTCCTTATTTACATGGATTCCAATAAAAGGGGCACGGCTTGGGTGCGCAAAAACGCTTCCGCCTGTTTGATAAAGCTCTCCAGCCGAGCTCCCATCTGATCTAAGGAAAGCCCTTGGCTAGGCATTTTCCATAAGAACGGAGAGGATCCCACGATCTGAAAGCCCTCTAGGCACTCGGGATGGTGCTTGAATGCTTCGACATCGTCGACGATCCGCGCGCCTAAGCCCTCGCTGCTATTTTCTACCGGATAGCGCGGCTTATAAGAGAGGGCGTCGCATGCCCCTGCGAGATCGCCCATCTTTAATCCCACTTTTTCTGAAAGCGCCTTCAAGTCATGCTGCACGCTTACCTCTCCCTCCTGCAGATATTCGATCGCATGGAGCACATTTTCTATGGTTTCTTGCACCTGCTGGAGGCACCAGGAAGTCCAGGTCGCCAGTTCCCGAGGGGTGTGCGCTGTCTGGATTCTCGCCACACTATCCTTACACATCGTCAAAGCGGCAATCGCCTGCTTCACGTGCAAATAAACGGGTTGCTGAGGAGAAAAGCCCGAGTCGGCGAGAAAAGCCTTCAAGCTGTTTTTTATCGTTTCAATCCCCGCTAACTCGATCGGAGCCTTCCACTGGATCGAAACCTCTTTTGCTAGAGGAAGATTCAAGGGAGGGAGGGCCGCCTGGGGAAGCAATTGCTGCACCTGCCGGCAGGTCTTTTCGATGAGCAATTTGACCCGCTGCTGGAGTTCTTGCGGAGAGAAAGGGGCGCCTTCCGCAAGTTTGACGAGTTCTTCCAAGATGGGCGGGATCTCGATATGCTGCGTCGAAATAGAACGCAATGTCTGCTGTTGGATGTAGAAGTAGCGGGTCCAGTGGTTGGCTAAATAGAGCTCCTTGACAATCTCCGGATAGGGAGAAGGGCTGCAGGCGCTATGGCACGCTTTTAAATTGTGAGTAATCTGGGAAGAGCCTCCACAAAAGCGATAGGTCTGTTCGAGCAGCTTCTGCGCGGAGCTGACCGCGGCATCGAAAATCGTCAAGCTCTCCTCCGCCTTCACAGACTGGGTATCGACCAGCTGCTGGATCGAGATCAGCGCATCGAGATGCCAGAGCGCCTGTCTCAATGAGGGGGAGGAATTCCCCTGCCTGATCTGGAACATTTTCTCTCTGAGCTGTTCCAGGGGATCTAAGATAGGATTTTGGGGAAGCGTTTGAGGCTCGAGTTTTTCCTGTTTGCATTTTTCATTCGTTTTCTTTTCAGAGACGGGCTGAGAGGTGCTTTTCTCCTTTGCTTTCTTTTCTATAGGCTGATGAGAGGCTTTTTTGCCCTTCTTCCGTCCGTTTCCAGAGCGGGGGGAGGCGCTTGCCAACAATTCTTCAACCACCTTCTCATCATAGCCAAAAGGAGGGGGCAAAAGAGACGGGCTCTTCGGAGAAGCTAAACGGGGAACGATTCCCTCTCTTTGGTATTTTTCGATCGCTTCGTTGGATTTTTGCAGAGACTTCAGTAATCTAGAGAGTATGCTGTATTCAGAAACAAGATGACCATCTGATAATAGGTAACACCCTTGATAATCCTCTAAACAAGATCGAACAACCAGAAGATGCTGGCGAGAAAAAATGACCTCTTCTCCTTGATAATTTGAAATTCTGGCCGTTGGCAATTCCGATTTTTCCCAATCCTGTATGATCCCGATTTGCTCAGACCAATCGGGAAAATATTGCGCCACATGATCAAATACCGCTTCTAGCTGGGTTGAAATATTTTCCAATGCCTGGCTATCGGTGAGATCCGCACATAAAAGATCCCTTTCGATTGCTTTTAACTCCCTCTCCATCTTAGAAGCTTGGGTACAAGCTTGTTCTAAATATCCACTCGTCAATACATGGAAAACACGTCTCAGGATCCCCCCTTCGGAAAGTTGCATCTTCTGTTCTATCGCTTGCATCGTCTGCACTATTTTGGGAACGATCCATTTTAGGTCTTGTGAAAACCGATGCAAAGTCAAATAGAAAGAGGACTGCAGGTCGCGGCGCGGCAAATCGATATTAACAACTCCTTGGGAGGTAACGTGAGGGGTCTGGCTTTTTGCTTTTTTTTCAAAAAGAGCTGCCAAACACATATCGCCGATATGCGCAATGCTGATCAGCTGGACCCAAACAGCAATCGTCTCTTCAAAATCCGCTAATATATCTGCACTTGTCAACTGACGCTTTAAATCCTCAAAAAAAGGGGCAGCCCATTTGGAATCCCTCGTAAAAAGATGACTTCGTTCCTTGCTGAAAGCCACCTCGAACTCTCGCCACTTTAGGTCTAAAGCGGGATCCCTTTCCTCCCTTTGGTTCTGATAAAGCTCGATCTGCTCATCGATATACGTCAAAAAAATCGTATAGACAGTCAGAGGCAGGTGCACGGGAGCAATATGCCTTCCATCGATGAGTTTTTTAAGAAGGGTGAGCGCCTGGGGAACTTTATTTTGCGCGAAATGGCGAAACACCATGTCTGCTTTTTTCCCTTCGGAACCCGCACTTTCCACCATCCACTTACCGGGGAACTGACTCCAACAGGGCAGTATGAAGGGAGAAAGGACCTCTGCAGTTTTAAAACTCATAAATACACCTTTTTCATGGATTCCAACAGAAGGGGCACGGCTTGGGTGCGCAAAAACGCTTCCGCCTGTTTGATGAAGCTCTCCAGCCGAGCTCCCATCTGATCTAAGGAAAGCCCTTGGCTAGGCATTTTCCATAAGAACGGAGAGGATCCCACGATCTGAAAGCCCTCCAGACACTCGGGATGGTGCTTGAATGCTTCGACATCGTCGATGATCCGCGCCCCCAGCCCCTCGCTGCTAATTTCAACCGGATAGCGCGGCTTATAAGAGAGGAAATCACACGCCTCTCCGAAATCGCCCATTTTCAGTCCCACTTTTTCTGAAAGCGTCTTTAAGTTATGCGTCATGCTCGCCTCTCCGTTCTGCAGATACTCGATCGCATCGAGCACATTTTCTATCCCCTCTTGCACCTGCTGGAGGCACCAGGAGGTCCAAGTCGCCAGTTCCCGAGGAGTGCGCGCCGCCTGGATCCTCGCCAAACTATCCTTACACATCGCCAGGGCGGCAATCGCCTGCTTGATATATAAATAAACGGGTTGCTGAGGAGCAAAGTCCGAGTCGGCAAGAAAGGCCTTCAAGCTGTTTTTCACGGTTTCCATCCCTGCGACCTCGATCGGGGTCTTCCACTGGATGGCAACCTCTTTTGCTAAGGGGCGATCTAAAGGAGCTAGGGCCGTCTGGGGAAGCAGCTGCTGCACCTGCCGGCAGGTCTTTTCGATAAGCGTTTTGACCCGCCGCTGCAGTTCTTGCGGAGAGAAAGGGATGCCTTCCGCAAGCTTGACGAGTTCTTCCAAGAGGGGCGGCGTCTGGACATCCTGAGTCGAAATAGAATGCCATTTCTGCTGTTCGATGTAGAAGTAGCGGGTCCAGTGGTTGGCTAAATAGAGCTCCTTAACAATCTCCGGATAGGGGAAAGAGCTGCAGACGCTATGGCACGTTTTTAAGTTATGGGTCGTCTGGGAAGAGCCTCCGCAAAAGCGATAGGTCTGTTCGAGCAGCTTCTGCGCGGAACTGACCACGGCATCGAAAATCGTCAAGCTCTCCTCTGCCTTCACAGACTTGGTATCGAGCAGCTGCTGGATCGAGATCAGCGCATCGAGATGCCAGAGCGCTTGTCGGAGCGAGGGGGAGGGATTCCCCTGCCGGATCTGGAACATCTTCTCTCTGAGCTGTTCCAGGGGATCTAGCACAAGATTTTGGAGGGGCGTTTGGGGTTCGAGGGAGATCCGTTTGCTCTTCTCATTCGTTTTCTTTTCAGAGACGGGTGGGGAGGCTGCTTTCTCCGGTTGTTTCTTCTCCGCAGGTTGATGAGAGGATTTCTTGGTCTTCTTGTGCCCGTTTTTTGAACGGGGAGAAGCGCTTGCCAGTAATTCTTCAACTACCTTTTCATCATAGAGAGAAGGAGCAGGCAAAATAGAAGACGAGGCTAAACAAGGAACGATTCCCTCTGTTTGGTATTTTTCGAGCGCTTCGTTGGATTTTTGCAAGGATTCCAATAACCTAGATAGCGTGTTAAAAGAAAGATTGAAATAAGCATCTATCCATAAATGGCATTCCTGGTAATTTTCGATAAAAGAGAGCAATGGCTTTAGCTGCTGCTGAGAACAATTCACCTCCCTTCCCGATTTGCTACTAAAATCTACTGGTTTTCCAGAAGCCTGTGCATATTGCAACATCTCGACAGCTCCAGAAGCTTCGGCAAAGCACCCTAACCCCTCCTCGCCAATGATCCCCTCTAGTTGGATGAGCATTTTTTTAATCGCCTCATTATCGGTCAGATTTAATAGAAAAAGATCTTTTAGGAGCTGTTTAAAATCCCTTTCCAAGGTAGAGGCTGTCTGGCAAATTTTGTCTAAAGATTTATCCGTTGAGATATCGAACAGCTCCCTGAAAGATGGATCCTCGGGGAGGCGCATTTTCTGCATTATTTTCGGGGCAATCCATTTGCAGTCTTGGGAAATTTGACCCAAGGTTAAGTAAAAACACGACATGAGGTCGCGGCGCGGCAGATCGGTATAAACGAACTGACGGATTTTAGAATGAAGAATATGGCTCGCCGCTTTTTTTTCAAAAAGGCTTGCTAAATGCATATCGCCGATATGCGCAATGCCGATGATCTGCACCCATAAGGAAAGAGTGGTTTCGAAATCCGCTTCTTGAAGAAGATCTGCATCCTTTAATCGGTCCTTTAAATCGTCAAAAAAAGGAGCTGCCCATTTGGAATTGCGCCTCAGGACAGTGATCCGCTCCTTGCTCAGGGCTTCTTTGAATTCTTGCCACTTGAGGTCTAGAACAGGATCTCTTTCCTCCTTTTGATTCTGATAAAGCTCGATCTGTTCATCGATATATGTCAAGAAAATCGCATAGACAGACAGAGGAAGGTGGATCGGGGAGATGTGCCGCGTATCGATCAGCTTTGTCAGGAGGGTGCACGCCTGGGGGACCTTATGCTGCACAAAATTCCTAAACACGACCTCCGCTTTTCCCGAGCCGGAGCTCGATTTTTTTAGGAACCAATTGCCCGGAAACATATGCCAGGGAGAGAGGCGATAGGGAGAAAGAACATCTGCAGTTTTAACACTCATAAAGACACCTTATTTACATGGATTCCAATAGAAGAGGCACGGCTTGGGTGCGCAAAAACGCTTCCGCCTGCTTGATGAGGCTTGCTAGCCGAGCTCCCATCTGATCTAAGGAGAGCCCTTGGCTAGGCATCTTCCACAAGAACGGAGAGGATCCTACAATCTGAAAGCCCTCCAGACACTCGGGATGGTGCTTGAACGCTTCGACATCGTCGAGGATCCGCGCCCCCAGCCCCTCGCTGCTATTCTCAACCGGATAGCGCGGCTTATAAGAGAGGGCGTCGCACGCCTGTGCGAGATCTCCCATCTTCAATCCCACTTTTTCTGAAAGCGCTTTTAGGTCATGCTGCACGCTCGCCTCTCCCTCCTGCAGATACTCGATCGCATGGAGCACATTTTCTATCCCCTCTTGCACCTGCTGGAGGCACCAGGAGGTCCAGGTCGCTAGTTCTCGAGGGGTGCGCGCCGCCTGGATCCTTGCCAAACTATCCTTACACATCGCCAGGGCGGCAATCGCCTGCTTGATATATAAATAAACGGGTTGCTGAGGAGAAAAGCCCGCATCGGCGAGAAAAGCCTTCAAGCTGCTTTTCACGGTTTCCATCCCTGCGGCCTCGATCGGAGCCTTCCACTGGATCGCAACCTCTTTTGCTAAAGGGGGATCCAAAGGAGGCAGGGCTGTCTGAGGAAGCTGCTGCTGCACCTGCCGGCAGGTCTTTTCGATGAGCGCTTTGACCCGCTGCTGCAGCTCTTGCGGAGAAAAAGAGGCGCCTTCCGCAAGTTTGACGAGTTCTTCCAAGAGGGGAGGCATCTCGATATGTTGCGTCGAAATAGAGCGCAACGTCTGTTGTTCGATGTAGAAGTAGCGGGTCCAGTGGTTGGCTAAATAGAGCTCCTTGACAATCTCCGGATAGGGAGAAGCGCTGCACGCGCTATGGCACGTTTTTAAGTTGTGCGTGGTCTGGGAAGAGCCTCCGCAAAAGCGATAGGTCTGCTCGAGCAGTTTCTGCGCGGAGCTAGCGGCGGCATCGAAAATCGTCAAGCTCTCCTCCGCCTTCACCGATTTTGTGTCCACCAATTGTTGGATCGAGATCAACGCATCGAGATGCCAGAGCATTTGTCGGAGCGAGGGGGAGGGATTCCCCTGCCGGATCTGGAACATCTTTTCTCTGAGCTGCTCGAGAGGATCTAAAACAGGATTTGGGGGGGGCGTTTGGGGTTCGAGGGAGATCCGTTTGCTCTTCTCATTCGTTTTCTTTTCAGAGACGGGCGGGGAGGCGACTTTCTCCGGTTGTTTTTTCTCCGCAGGTTGATGAGAGGATTTCCTGCCCTTCTTGCGTCCGTTTCCGGAACGGGGAGAAGAGCTGGCCAACAATTCTTCAACTGCCTTCTCATCATAGAGAGAAGGAGGAGGCAAAATAGAAGAGGAGGCTAAACGGGGAACGATTCCCTCTGTTTGGTATGTTTCGAGCGCTTCGTTCGATTGCTGCAGGGACTCCAATAACCTAGATAATGTGTAGCAACAAGAAGCGAGATAAGCGTCTATCCATAAATGGCATTCCTGATAATTTTCCATTAGGGGTAGCAACACCTTTAATTGCTCCTGAGAACAATGGATCTCCTTTCCCCATCCGCTAATCAATCCAGATATTTTTCTTCCCGAAGCCTCCGCCTGCTGCAAATTTCGGATAATCATAGAAGCTTCGGCAAAGCATTCCCACCCCTCCTCACCAACGATCTCCTCTAGCCGGATGAGCATTTTCTTAATCGCCTCCTGATCGGTTAGATTCAATAGAAAAAGATCTTTTAAGAGCCGTTTTAAATCCCTTTCTAAGGTAGAAATTATCTGACAAACTTTGTCTAAAGATTGTTGCGTTATTCCATCAAATATTTCCTTGATAGACGGGTTCTCGAGAAGGCGGATCTTTTGCGCTATTTTCGGGGCAATCCATTTGCGATCCTGTGAAAATTGACCCAAGGTTAAGTAAAAACACGAGACGAGGTCGCCGCGCGGCAAATCGGTATAAATGAGCTGGCTGTTTTTAGGATAAAGGGTATTGCTTGCCGCTTTTTTTTCAAAAAGACAGGCCAACCGGATATCGGCAATATGTGCAATGCCGATGATCTGCATCCACAGAGAAAGAGTGGGTTCGAAATCCGCTTCTAGATCTGCACCCCTTAATCGACTCTTTAAATCGTCAAAAAAGGGAGCCGCCCATTTCGCATCCCTCGTAAAAAGATGAGCCCGTTCTCGACTAAAGGCAAGCTTGAACTCCTGCCACTTTAGGTCTAAAGCGGGATCCCTTTCCTCCCTTTGGTTCTGATAAAGCTCGATCTGCTCATGCATGTATCTAAAAAAAATCGCAGAGAGATGCAAAGGCAGGTGTATAGGAGAAATGTGCCGCATATCGATCAGCTTTGTCAGAAGAGCGCGCGCCTGGGGGATCTTATGCTGCGCAAAATTCCGAAACACGAGGTCTGCTTTTCCCGAGTCGGAGCCCGACTGTTCTAGGATCCACTTGCCCGGAGCGATATACCAAGGAGCCAGGCGAAAGGGGGAAAGGACATCTCCAGTTTTAAAACTCATAAATACACCTTACTTACTCGATTCCAATAGAAGAGGCACGGCTTGGGTGCGCAAAAACGCTTCCGCCTGCTTGATGAGGCTCGCTAGCCGAGCTCCCATCTGATCTAAGGAGAGCCCTTGGCTAGGCATCTTCCATAAGAACGGAGAGGATCCTACAATCTGAAAGCCCTCCAGACACTCGGGATGGTGCTTGAACGCTTCGACATCGTCGAGGATCCGCGCGCCTAAGCCCTCGCTGTCATTTTCAACCGGATAACGGGGCTTATAAGAGAGGGCGTCGCACGCCTCTGCGAGGTTGCCCATCTTCAATCCTAGCTTTTCTGAAAGCGCTTTCAAGTCATGCTGCACGCTCGCCTCTCCCTCCTGCAGATACTCGATCGCATGGAGCACATTTTCTATCCCCTCTTGCACCTGCTGGAGGCACCAGGAGGTCCAGGTCGCCAGTTCCCGAGGGGTGCGCGCCGTCTGAATTCTTATCAAACTATCCTTACACATCGCCAGGGCGGCAATCGCCTGCTTCATGTACAGATAAACGGGATGGGGAGATGCAAAGCCCGAGTCGGCAAGAAAAGCCTTCAAGCTGCTCTTCACGGTTTCCATCCCTGCGACCTCGATCGGGGTCTTCCACTGGATGGCAACCTCTTTTGCTAAGGGGCGATCTAAAGGAGCTAGGGCCGTCTGGGGAAGCAGCTGCTGCACCTGCCGGCAGGTCTTTTCGATAAGCGTTTTGACCCGCCGCTGCAGTTCTTGCGGAGAGAAAGGGATGCCTTCCGCAAGCTTGACGAGTTCTTCCAAGAGGGGCGGCGTCTCGACATTCTGTGTCGAAATAGAATGCCAGTTCTCCTGTTGGATATAAAAATAGCGGGTCCAATGGTTCGCTAAATAGAGCTCCTGGACAATCTCTGGATAGGGGGAAGAGCTGCAGGCGCTATGGCACGCTTTTAAATTGTGCGTGGTCTGGGAAGAGCCTCCGCAAAAGCGATAGGTCTGTTCGAGCAGCTTCTGCGCGGAACTGATTGCGGCATCGAAAATCGTCAAGCTCTCCTCTGCCTTCACAGACTTGGTATCGAGCAGCTGCTGGATCGAGATCAGCGCATCGAGATGCCAGAGCGCCTGTCTTAAAGAGGGAGAGGGATTCCCCTGCCGGATCTGGAACATCTTTTCTCTGAGCTGCTCTGGAGGATCTAGCACAGGATTTGGGGGAAGCGTTTGAGCTTCGAGCGAGACCCGTTTGCTCTTCTCATTCGTTTTCTTTTCAGAGACGGGCGGGGAGGCGACTTTCTCTTTTTGTTTCTTCTCTACAGGTTGACGAGAGGCTTTCTTAGCCTTCTTTTTCCCGTTTCCAGAGCGAGGAGAAGGGCTTGCCAGCAATTCTTCGACTACCTTCTCATCATAGGGAGAGGGGGAAGGTAAAATAGAAGACGCCTTTGAGACCAAATAGGGTATGCTCCCTTCTCTCTGGTATTTTTCGAGCGCTTCGTTGGATTTTTGCAATGCCTCCGCTATCCTAAATAACGAGACACAGGAAGAAGCGAGATAAGAGTCGATTAATAAATGACATTCTTGAAAATTTTCCATTAAGGAAAGGAACGGCTCAAAAAAAACGGGATCGAAGGAGACCCGTCCTCTCGATGCATGTTCAAAATAGGGTGGTATCTTCCCTCCTGTTAACATCTCTCGCAGCTTTTCGATAAGAGCAGAAGCGTTGCCAAAGGCAACAGCCGGATCCTCTAGATTGTGGCTCATCTGATAAAGTCGATGAATGACGACTTGCCCTAATGCCTCACTATCGGTTAAATCCAAGAGCAAAAGATCCCGCCTGATCGGTTTAAACTTCTCTTCCATTGTAGAAGCTGCCTCGCATGTTGTGCGTAAAGAGCTCGCAGTGACTATCCGAAACATCTCTTCAAAAATAGCGTTTTCGGGGAGAGGCATCTTTTGCGCAACGAGCGGAGCGATCCATTTAAAGTCCTTCAATAACTGGCTTAACACTAAATGGAAAGAGGCCTCCAGCATGCTGCGGGGCAAATCGGCACAAATAAATCCCTGCGTTGCGGAATGAGCGAGGTTGGTTTTTTTCGCATTTTTTTCAAAAAAGCTTACCAAATACATATCGCGGACATGCGCAATAGAGATGATCTGCAGCCAGAGAGAAAGACTTGCTTCAAAATCGGTTTTCAGCAGATCTACACTCTTTAATCGATCCTTTAACTCATCAAAAAAGGGAGCTGCCCATGTTGCATCGCGTGCGAAAATGCGTTCCAATTCTTTACTAAACACCTGTTTGAACCCTTGCCATTTTTGATCTAAGGCGAGATCTCTTTCATCTCTTTGGTTTTGATAAAGTTCGATCTGCTCGTGGAGATAGGTAAAGAAAATCGTGTGAACCTTCATGGGAAGGTGCACGGGGGAGACATGCCGCGTGTCGATGAGTTTTGTGAGAAGGGTTACCACTTGGGGGATTTTGTGTTGGACAAAATTGCGAAACACCATCTCTGCCTTGTTCATATCGAGGCCCATCTTCGATAAGATAAAGTCTCCCGGCTCTACATTCCAGGGAAGCAGGCGATACGGGGAAAGCACATCTGCAGTTTTAAAGCTCATAAATACACCTTATTTACTCGATCCCAATAGAAGAGGCACGGCTTGGGTGCGCAAAAACGCTTCCGCCTGCTTGATGAGGCTCGCTAACCGAACTCCCATCTGATCTAAGGAGAGCCCTTGACTAGGCATCTTCCATAAGACCGGAGAGGATCCCACGATCTGAAAACCCTCTAGACACTCGGGATGGTGCTTGAACGCTTCGACATCGTCGAGGATCCGCGCGCCTAAGCCCTCGCTGTCATTTTCAACCGGATAGCGCGGCTTATAAGAGAGGGCGTCGCATGCCTCTGCGAGATCGCCCATCTTCAATCCTAGCTTTTCTGAAAGCGCTTTCAAGTCATGCTGCACGCTTACCTCTCCCTCCTGCAGATACTCAATCGCATGGAACACATTTTCTATCCCCTCTTGCACCTGCTGGAGGCACCAGGAGGTCCAGGTCGCTAGTTCCCGAGGAGTGCGCACCGCCTGGATCCTCGCCACACTATCCTTACACATCGCCAGGGCGGCAATCGCCTGCTTCACATACAGATAAACGGGTTGCTGAGGAGCAAAGCCCGCATCGGCGAGAAACGCCTTCAAGCTGCTCTTCACGGTTTCCAGCTCTGCGGCTTCGATCGGAGCCTTCCATTGGATCGCAACCTCTTTTGCTAAAGGGGGATCTAAAGGAGCTAGGACCGTCTGGGGAAGCAGCTGCTGTACCTGCTGGCAGGTCTTTTCGATAAGCGTTTTGACCCGCTGCTGCAGCTCTTGCGGAGAAAAAGAAGCGCCTTCCGCAAGCTTGACAAGTTCTTCCAAGAGGGGCGGCGTCTCGACATCCTGTGTCGAAATAGAATGCCAGTTCTCCTGTTGGATATAAAAATAGCGGGTCCAATGGTTCGCTAAATAGAGTTCCTGAACAATCTCCGGATAGGGAGAGGCGCTGCACGCGCTGTGGCACATTTTTAAGTTGTGGGTCGTCTGGGAAGAGCTTCCGCAAAAGCGATAGGTCTGCTCGAGCAGCTTCTGCGCGAAGCTAACCGCGGCATCGAAAATCGTCAAGCTCTCCTCCGCCTTTACAGACTTGGTATTGACCAGCTGCTGGATCGAGATCAGCGCATCGAGATGCCAGAGCGCTTGTCGGAGCGAGGAAGAGGGATTCCCCTGCCAGATTTGGAACATCTTTTCTCTGAGCTGCTCGAGAGGATCTAGGACAGAATTTGGGGGAAGCGTTTGAGGTTCGAGCGAGATCCGTTTGCTTTTCTCACTCGTTTTCTTTTCAGAGACGGGCGGGGAGGCGGCTTTCTGTGGTTGTTTCTTCTCCGTAGGTTGATGAGAGGCTTTCTTGGCCTTCTTTTTCCCGTTTCCAGAACGGGGAGAAGAGCTTGCCAGCAATTCTTCGACTACCTTCTCATCATAGAGAGAGGGAGAAGGTAAAATAGAAGACGCCTTTGAGACCAAATGGGGCATGATCCCCTCTCTTTGGTATTTTTCAAGCGCTTCGTTGGATTTTTGCAACGCCTCCGCTATCCTAGATAACGAGATACAAGAAGAAGCGAGATAAGAGTCGATTAATAAATGGCATTCTTGAAAATTTTCCATTAAGGAAAGGAACGGCTCAAAACAATCGGGAGGAACGGAGATCCGTTCTCCCGATGGATTTGCAAAATAGGATGGTCTCCTCCCTGCAGTTGCCTCCTCTCGCAGCTTTTCGATATGAGCAGAAACATTGCCAAAGGCAGTCTCCTCTAGATTGCAAAACATCTGATAAAGTCGATCGACGGTTTGCTTCAGTGTCTGACTATCGGTTAAATCCAAGAGCAAAAGATCCCGCCTGATCGGTTTAAACTCCTCTTCCATTGCAGAGGCTGCCGCACACGTTTCTCTTAGAGAAACCCCGGTGACTACATGAAACATCCCTTCAAAAATAGAGTTTTCAGGAAGAGGCATCTTTTGCACAACGAGCGGAGCAATCCACTTAAAGTCCTTCAATAACTGGCTTAACACTAAATGGAAAGAGGCCTCCAGTGCGCTGCGGGGCAAATCGGTATAAATAAAGCCCTGCGTTGCGAAATGAGCGAGGTTGGTTCTTTTCGCATTTTTTTCAAAAAGGCTTACCAAATACATATCGCGGACATGCGCAATAGAGATGATCTGCAGCCAGAGCGAAAGACTCGCCTCAAAATCGGCTTTCAGTAGATCTACGCTCTTTAATCGATCCTTTAACTCATCAAAAAATGGGGCTGCCCATTTTGCTTCGCGTGCGAAAACGAGATCCAATTCTTTACTAAACATCTGTTTGAACCCCTGCCATTTTTGATCTAAGGCGGGATCTCTTTCACTTCTTTGGTTTTGATAGAGTTCGATCTGCTCGTGGATATAGGTAAAGAAAATCGCGTGAACCTTCATGGGAAGGTGCACGGGGGCGACATGCCGTGTATTGATGAGTTTTGTGAGAAGGGCTACCGCTTGGGGGATTTTGTGTTGCACAAAAGTGCGAAACACCAACTCTGCCTTTTTCATATCCAGTTTTATCTTTGATAAAATAAAGGCCCCCGGCTCCATATCCCAGGGAACCAGGCGATAGGGAGAAAGAACATCTCCAGTTTTAAAGCTCATAAAAAATCCAATTAAATTAAGCATTAATTTTATATAGAAAGCAAATTATTTTCAATTAAAATAAACAGCATGATAATAATTTTTTAAAAACAAAATGAGAATGAGATCATTGTCAAAATTAAGCTTCTCTGGATATAGTGGGGGGATAGCTTGTCTGGAAAGTAAATTTTTTACTTTCCAGACGAGAGGGTGGAATTTTTTAACTTTGAGACAGGCCATGCCCGACGACGCCTACCGCAACCTGGTTTCCGATACGGTCAGGTTTATCAAAGAACACTTTGCTCCGCAGAAAGTCATGTTGACCTCACCTGAAAACGGCGCTTTTTTCGAAAAATCGGCCCCATTGCCCCCCTCTCCGCCTCCCCATTCCGCGCCTGTAATAGATTTTCCCCCGCTTTCAACGGGGCGAAAAGCCTTAAATACCGCAAGCCCTGCCCTTAAGCCAACCCCACCGCCAAACAAGCCTCCTCCCGATCTGCACAAAATCGAGAAAAACCGAGGGGAAGCTCCGAAGGAAAGAGCCCCCGTTCAGGCTCCAAACGAGGAGTGGGGGCGATTGTTGCAACGCTTGGCCCCCCATCTCGCGCTCTCTGACGAGATCCCGCCTGATGCGGGCGCGCAGAAACGAGCTAATCAATGGAAAGAGAAGGCCCAAGCAGCGCCTGTGGCGATCCTCTCCTTTGGCGAAAAAGGACAAGAGCGGGTGTTTTTAGATAGCCTCGCTAGCGCCATTGCACAAAAGCTCGCTCCGAGCGCCGTGATCGATGCTGCACGCCTAGAGCGGGAACAAAACTGGGAGATCTTCCTTGAAATAGATATTCTGAAACTGATCCTCGCACCGGCTGATTTTCAGAAACGGCCTCAGCTGATGCGCCACTATAAAGAATTTCCCAGCACCTCTCAGCTCTATTTAGGCAAGGTTCCCCTTCTGGTCCTTTCCCCTGTTAGCGCCTATTTGAACAACCCCTCTCTTAAACGGACCCTTTGGGAAACCCTATGTCAACTGCTTACGCCGCCGTCATCTTAGATTCCGCAGTGGATCAAGCGCTAGACTACGCGATCCCCTCTGATTTAGAGGCCGCTGCCAAACCGGGCGTGCGCGTCTTGGTCCCCGTGAGGGGAAAATTGCGCAAGGGGATGATCTTGGCTCTGAAAAGCGCCTCCGCGATCGCCCGCGTTCAACCGATTGCCCAGATCTTGTCGGAACAACCCCTCATCTCCCCCGAACTCTTCTCCCTCGCCCACTGGATGGCGCGCTATTACTGCACCCCCTTGCGCAAAGTCCTCAAAACCTTTTTGCCCCCGGCTATCCGGAAAGACGCCCCGCATAAAACCCAGCTGTTCGTCGCGCCGCTTCTCCCTCCTAGCGCGCTCATCCCTCTTTGCCAAGAGCTGCGCAAAACCCATCCCCCCCAAGCGCACGTACTCGACGTCCTTTTAAATGCGCCAAAGGGGATTTTGCTCTCAGAACTTCTCGAAAAGGCGGAGGTCTCGCGCAGCCCCGTCGAAACGCTGATCGAAAAAAAAATCCTCGCCTGCAGGCCTGTCCGGATCGACCGCTCTTCTTTAACAGATGAGGAGTATTTTCAGACCAAGGCCAAAGCATTGAACGCCGAACAGGCGGAAGCCTTGCTCCACATCCAAACGAGTTTAAACGCCCACCGCTTTGAGACCCATCTGATCCATGGAGTCACCGGCAGCGGTAAAACCGAGATCTATTTGCAAGCGATCGAGCATGCCCTGCATCTGCAAAAAGGAGCGATCTTGCTGATCCCCGAAATCGCCCTCACGGCGCAAACGGTAGAAAGGCTGCGGAGCCGTTTTGCCGAGAAAATAGCGATTTTGCACCACCGCCTCAGCGCCGGAGAGAGGCAGGACGCCTGGCATCAGATTCGAGAGGGGCGCGCTTCCATCGTCGTCGGCGCCAGATCCGCCCTCTTTAGCCCCGTGCCCCATTTAGGATTGATCTTGGTCGACGAGGAACAGGAAAATTCTTATAAACAAACCGAAGAGATGCCTTGCTACCACGCGCGCGATGTCGCCGTGATGCGCGGGAAGCTATCCAACGCCACTGTCGTCCTGGGGAGCGCGACCCCCTCTCTGGAAAGCTACTACAATGCTCTAAGCGGCAAATACACCCTCAGCACACTCAATCTTCGGGTCGGCCAAGCCACCCTGCCGGCCATTACCCTCATCGACATGAAAAAAGAGTCTGCCAAGGCCAAGGGCTACACCCTCTTTTCCGAGCCCCTGATCGATGCGCTCAAAAAACGGTGCAGCAAGGGGGAACAAAGCCTCCTCTTTCTCAACCGGCGCGGGTTTCATACGGCGCAGCTCTGCACCCGGTGCGGGCAGGCCATTCAATGCCCTCACTGCGACATCAGCCTTACCTACCATTTAGGCAACAACCTCCTCGCCTGCCATCTATGCGACTACCGTTTGGCTCCTCCGCCACGCTCCTGCCCCAGCTGCCACGCTCCCGACAGTTTAAAATACAAAGGCGCAGGCACCGAGATGGTCGAACGGGCGCTCCATGCGCTCCTCCCCGAAGCGCGGACGCTCAGGCTCGATGCCGATACCACCCGCCATAAAGGAAGCCACGAACTTTTATTTAAACAATTCCGCGCAGGAAAAGCCGATGTACTCATCGGCACGCAGATGATCGCCAAGGGGCTCCACTTCCCCTCCGTAACGCTAGTCGGCATCCTCTATGCCGATGCCAGCCTGCACATCCCCGACTTCCGCGCCTCGGAACAGGTCTTTCAATTGATCACCCAAGTCGCCGGCAGATCGGGGAGAGGATCTTTGGATGGGGAGGTGCTGATCCAAACCCATCTCCCCGACCACGCCACCATCCTCCAGGCCGCCCGCCAGGACTTCGCGGGTTTCTATCGGGATGAGATCGAGGTGCGCAAGCTGTTTCACTACCCGCCGTTCACTCACCTTGCCAAATTGACCTTCAGCGGCGCCTGCCCCCAAAAAACACAAGAAGCGGCGCAGACCCTGCGCGCGAGCCTCATCCAAAGGCTGCCCGCCTCATGCGAGATCCACCCCGTCATCCCCTGCGGCTACGCCAAAATCAAAGACCGCTACCGGTTCCAACTTCTGATCAAAGGCCCTCCCCTGGGGCCCCTCCTAGAAAATCTAAAAGCCCCCTCCGACGTGCGCCTCCTGATCGATATCGATCCCCTCTCCACCTACTTCTGAGAGCCTATCCCCAAAAACCCATTTTTTCCTTAAACCAGCTAATCAATTCCAAACTGTCGCTAGATAAATTCGGCAATTTCTTGAAATCTTCCAAATGAAGTTGGTTATAATTGCTTTTTAATGATTCTAATACAGCGTCTTCTGTACTACTCATGATTTTTGCCTTATCGAAATCGATCAATTTCAACCCATTTTTTTTGTCAGGGTGGGGCATGATGTTGCCCACATGGGTATCTTTATAAGAGATCTTGCTTTCCGCCAAAATTTTTATTTTGTTAAACAGCTCAAAATAAAATATTTCTGGATTCGTATATAGTTTAATAATCGCTTCTTCTCGAGTCAGTTTTTTCTTTACAGACACCTCTTTTACTTTGATCGCAAAACCCTTTTCAGCTTCATATTTCTTCAGTATTTCTTGCATCGCTTTTTCTGTTTCCGTTAAAGGCGCTTCCTCTGCAACAACACTTTTCTCCTCATCGAGAGATGCCTCGTTTTCAGCTAAAGCTTCCATCCACTTACCTAAGCTTTTACCGGCGTCATCCATTTCAATGAACAGATAATTTTCTCCTTCTTGTTCAACCAAAAATGCGCTGTAAAAGGAGGGAGCAACGTCGATGTCGCTTGCAATTTTAGAGATGAGGATCTCGTTTCCGTCTGCAAATTTACTTTGAGAAATGACTTTATAGACTCTAGAAGAGCTACATCCATTGACTTGAAAAACAGATCCAAAAAAGCCTGTAGCTATTTTCTGTCCAATGGTTTCCAAGACTCTATCTATGCTGAGGAATGGCAGACGGATCGGATTCGCTTGGCCAGCCCATTTCGTATCCGCCTCGATGGCGTCATGAAACATGACGGATTTTTCCGATAAAAAAATATTTTGATATACTGCAGACATAAAACTCCAAAGTTATTAATTAAAAAATAAACATGAGATTATTATATAATAAAACTATATATATTTAAAATATATAAAAATTTTTAAGTAATGAATTAATAGTTTCTATACAAAAAAAGTTAAAGAATCGGCAAAACCGATTGGATCGCCTGATCTAAACTCTAAGAAATGATTCCACCACTCGTTCGCTTCGCTCTCTAGAGGGCACAGAGAGCACAGAGAAAGACCCAGAAAAAATGCTCATGAGTCGGCTTTGACACTTTGCAGAAGCATCTCAAGCTGCTTTCGAAGAATTGGCAAGTTTTTTTTCGCTGCATGCCAAAGAATTTTAATATCCACACCAAAATATTCATGGATCAAAACATCGCGCATTCCCTTCATTTCTTTCCAAGGAATATCAGGATAAACATGCTGAATCGACCGAGGAATACTTTTGCTAGCCTCTCCAATAATCTCAAAGTTCCTCACCACGGCATCGATTACAAGCTCATTCTGTTTAAATTTCGCTAAGGATATGCCATCCATATAACGCTCGATTTTCTCAATTGCTTTGAGAATGTCCTTAACTCGAAATATCCACTGTCTAGAAGACATTCTTTGCCTCGTGCAGGATTTTCTTTCTCAGAGCAGGATGTAAGGCGCTTTTGGTTACCAAATCCACATCACAATCGAGAAGCTCCTCCAGATAGTTTTTAAGTCCCAAAAAACCAAATAATCCTTTTTTTGCATCAAAATCAACTAGTATATCGATATCACTCCTAACCGACGCCTTGTTTCTAGCTACAGAGCCAAAAAGAGAAAGAGTCCGAACGCCTAATTTCAAAAGCTCTTTCTTATGCCCAGTTAGGATCTTTTTTGCTTCTTTCATTAACATATGCGCACCTCTTTTCTTCCTTCTATCAATAAAGCCAATTTATGGACATATCGACAGGTGGAAGATTCTATTTTTAAAGATAATACCCATTCTCGTATATTACTTCCCAAAGCAAATTGAAAACCGACTACCGGCAGAGTGTTTATGAGCACGAGCGTTTTTCAGCAGATCCCTAGAGATTTAGTCATTCATGTTTTCTCCTTTCTTTTCCCGACCGACTTGGGCAGGGCTGGGAAGGTCTGTAAAGAGTGGGAGGATTTGCATGTGCACGAACTGTTATGGAACTCTGTTTTGCGAGAATTGCCGCCGCTCGACATGGCATTTTCGATCGGGAATCCCACGCCTAGCGCTAAGGATAAGGTCCTGCAGCTTCTCGAAAAGGATAAACAAATGGCAAACGACATCGTGGATCTCATTCAAGATGAGAAACAATGCCGTTTAGTCCTCAACAATCCCCCTGTGTCCTTAGAAGAACTCGAGCAGATGCCATCGATCGGACGAACGCTTTACATCAGGAGAGGATTGAAGCAAGACTCCACGGAACTTCTCAAACTGCTCGCAGCACAGATCGGAACGCTAGCCAACCCCTTTACAAAGACGGGCCGCTTAAGTATAGGGGATTATCAACGCGCGCGAATCGGCTCTCAGCTGCTTTGGCAAAATAAATATGTTGCCCTGTTCCGGAGCGCGATAGAAAAACCGGTCGGTCCTTTTCAAGGCAAGGAGCTGATCGAAATCCTGACAAAATGGGTCCTTCAATGCCAGCTGGAGGCTCTCCATGCAATTGCTTGCGAGGCGGTGACACATCTTGTCAAGTTTCATCACAACTTGTCTGTCTTTTTGGAAAATCCATCCAATGACCGGACCATTCGCTGCTTTCTGATCCCCTTTCTGGCAAATTACGGGAGTAAAAATAGGCTAAACATAGAAGATTGGGTAGCATGCGGACTGAAACCTTCAATCTTCTAAGTGGATAGAGTGCTGCACATGTCGATGGCGGGATTTTTCTCCCAAGTGGTAAAGGGGGTTCGGCCATCGGCCAGAAAGGTGGTCTCTAGCCAGAATTGAAGAAAGTCATCGCCATACTGGGCAGCGCCCTCTTTAGAGGCCTGGGCATAGCCGGGGACAGGGTTGATGCAGGGGTTGATGTGATCCTCTCTTGCCATAAAGGTATAAGCGGTCTGGAGTTGCGGATGATCCTGCTGCACCTCATCCCACCGAATCACCGATACGGGAACAAGGTCATACCCCTTTTCCCTTTCGATCAGTTTCGCAAGGTCCCGTTTATCTACTTTCAGGATTACCCCATTGACCATCGATGAGGGATCGTCCGTCGGAATCACATTGAGCATGGCGGTATCGTTAGGTCTTCTTGGCTCCCCCCACCGTTTATTAATGGGAGCCGCATCGTAGTCAAAGATGCGCTTTAACCCAAAAGCGACTGCCGGCTGGGAGGTTTGGATTGCATGGGAGCTTAAGGTGCGCGCAGCGGATTCCTTGTTAAGCAAGCTGCCGTAGGCAAAAATCGCCGTTTCCGCCTGTTTTGGCGGTTCATTCATCCAAAACAGCGATAACGTCGCCATCAAAAAAAATTTGCTGACCATCTTCCGCTCCCTATTGCTTTCCTTCTAAAAGCTTAGCAAGGCTTCATTAAGATTGTTTAAAGAACTCTGCGGAAGACCATGAGGGTATTTTTAAACCAGAAAAAGGTGGACCGCCTGCGGAGTTCCTCCTCTGCGGCAGGATCGTTCAGGTAGCCATATTGGGCGAAGAGCTCCTTGATGTATTCATTATCTTGACAATTGTAGTGCCCAAAACCGCCCTGCCCCTTTACTGCCCAGCTGAGCACAATTCCCTTAGTATTATGTAGATCGAGGTTCTCAATAAAAGTGGTCTCGAACTCGGGAGGCACATGCTCGCCCACTTCGAGGCTGAGCACCCAATCGAACCGTTTGCCCAGATCCACGGGTTCGCTTAAGTCGAGCACCAAGCCCAGTCCCAGGGTGAGCCTAGGGGTATCGGGATTGCCATCATACCCTTCGCAAGGGATTTGATGATCCAAAATGACGCGCATGTAGTCGCCCATGCCGCACCCGAAATCAACCACGTTTTTTGCCCCTTCGCAAACAAAAAATTCGGCAACGGCATCCGCCAGAGAGCGATCGAAAAGGTGGTAGCCAGCGGCGTCTTCGCCGATCCAATAGCCGTGCGCATCGATTGTCGTGGCAGGCACTTCCCTCAAGAGGAATCCGCTTGCAAATAGGAGCGGGAGCGCGTATTTTTTCATGCTTGGAATGATAAACAAAAGTTAGCTTTGAAGTTTAGGGAAAAAAAGATATCCTTGCAAAAATGATGAATTTCCACACGCCTGAATACCATCAGCATGAAGAATTTCGCAACCGGACGGCCAAGCTAGAGGAACTGCGGGCTCTGGGCATCGATCCCTACCCCGCTAAGTATGCGCCCACCCACCTGGCCCATCCCCTAGCGGATAAATATGCGGATCAACAGATCGGCCACAGCGAAGAGGCTGCCCAAGGAACCACGCCTGAAGTGGGCGTCGCAGGCCGCCTCGTGCTCTTCCGCTCCATGGGTAAAAACGCCTTTGGACAGATTCAAGATTCCACGGGAAGGATCCAGGTGATGTTCAACCGGGATCTCACAGGCGTCCAGGGAGTCGGCGACAGCCCTCTCAAATTCATCGAAAAAAAGATCGATCTGGGCGATATCATCGGCGTCGAAGGGCATCTTTTCCGCACGCAAAAAGGGGAACTGACGATCTTCGCTAAGAAAGTGACGCTCCTTTGTAAAACCCTGCTCCCCCTCCCCGACAAACACAGCGGCCTGACCGATAAAGGGGTGCGCTACCGGAAGCGCTGGCTCGACTTGATCACCCATCCCGAAGTGGCGGATCAATTCCGTAAACGCTCTCAAATCATTCAATGCATCCGGCGCTACTTCGAAAAAAATGGATTTCTCGAAGTGGAAACGCCCGTTTTGCAAAATGTCTATGGGGGGGCGGCAGCGCGCCCCTTTAAGACGATGCTAAATGCCCTGAATCAAGAGATGTTCCTCCGCATCTCTTTGGAAATCCCGCTTAAGAAACTCATCGTGGGCGGCATGGATAGGGTCTTTGAAATGAGCAAGGTGTTCCGCAATGAGGGGATCGATCGGACCCACAATCCCGAATTCACTGAATTAGAGGCCTACGCAGCCTACTGGGACTACAACGACATCATGGTGCTGACAGAAAGGCTCTTCGAAGAAGTGGCTTTAGAGCTCTTCGGCACGACAGAGCTCTCCTTCCCGCCGGATAAAGAGGGCGTGGAGCAGAAAATCGATCTTAAAACCCCTTGGAAACGGCTGAGCATGAAAGAGAGCATTAAGCTCTATGGGGGAGTGGATATCGACACCCTTTCCGATGAGGAGATGCGCTGCGTGCTCAACGATCGCTCGACCCTAGATCGGAAAGAGATTCAAAAGGCAACCCGGGGCAAGATGATCTCGATGCTGTTTGAAGAACTGGCTGAAAAACACCTCATTCAGCCTCACCACATCATCGACCATCCCATAGAAACGACTCCCCTTTGCAAGCCTCACCGCGATCCTGACTTGCGCAAACAGGGCTTTGTAGAGCGATTCGAGACCTTTATTTTAGGCCAAGAATTCTGCAATTCCTACACGGAACTCAACGACCCGGAACTCCAGCGCAAGCTCCTGATCGAGCAAGCGGCGGAAAAGCAAGCGGGCAATGAGGAGGCGAACCCTCTCGACGAGGAATTCATCGAAGCGATTTGTCAAGGGATGCCGCCCACCGGCGGGCTTGGGATCGGCATCGACCGGCTCGTCATGCTATTTACCCAAGCCCACTCGATCCGCGACGTGCTCTACTTTCCCCTCATGCGCCCCGAAGAAGATGGATCAGGTTAACGCCGTTTTGCGTGAGCAGAATGTGGTTGCCCTCTCCCTTTTTTAGGAAATTCGCCTGCGCCAGAAGGCGCACGGCATTGTCGACAGCGCGGGGATTCATGCCGACCGCCTGTCCGACGGCATAGCGGTCCACCTCTTCCCAGGGACCGCCCAGCGCATTGGCGAGCTCGTGAAGCTTGATTAAATAACGCTCATCTTTCGTCATATTGCTCTAGGATCTTTTTTTAAGACGTGCACCCGAAGGGGTATCCTCGATGAGATAGCCTCGAGAGAGGATCAGATCGCGCCATTTATCTGCATTTGCCCAGTCCTTGGCAGCACGCGCCTCCCCTCGCTTGACAAGGGCCTCTTGAAGTTCCATTGGAATGGCGACCCCCTCGAAAGGCAGCACACCCAGGACCCGATCCACTTGCTCCAGGAACTCTAAAACACGTTGCGCTTCCCCTTTGCCGATCTGCTGCTGATCTAAGAGCGCGTTGATCTCGCGCACCATGTCGAACAGGGCAGCGAGCGCAGGAGAAATGTTGAGATCGTCGGCGAGGGCCTCTCGAAACGCAGCCAGCGTTTTTTGTAAAAGGGGCTCGGCGTGTCCAAAATGCGGCTCGACCCCCACATGGCGGAGTCGATCGATCAAATCGGCAAAACGCTCTAAACTGGCCCGCGCCGCATCGAGCCCTTGCAAAGTAAAGTTGAGCTGAGTCCGATAATGGGTTTGCAAGAGCAGGTAGCGCACCTCCTTGCCGCTATACCCCTGTTTTAATAAATCGCGCAGAGTATAAAAATTACCTAAACTCTTGGACATCTTCTTATGATCGACGAGGAGATGTTCCACATGCAGCCAGTGAGCGACAAAATGCTTACACGAATAGGCTTCCGACTGGGCGATCTCATTTTCGTGGTGGGGAAACATGTTATCGACTCCCCCGACGTGGATATCGATGCTCTCTCCTAGCAATTTCATCGCCATGGCCGAGCACTCGATATGCCAGCCGGGACGGCCCCGGCCAAAAGGGCTCTCCCAAAAAATGTCACCATCCCGCTCCGGATCGTAGCTCTTCCATAGCACGAAATCGGAGACATGCTCTTTGTCGTATTCATCGCTAGAGACGCGCTGGGACGCACCCGTTTGCAATTCCTTGAGATGCAGATGGGAGAGCCTTCCATAAGAAGCAAAGCGATCGATCGCATAATACACGCTCCCATCGCTCCCCGCATAAGCATAACCCTGCTCGATCAATTTTTGAATGATCCGGATCATCTCCGGGATATAGGAGGTCGCAGCGGGATAGAATTCCACCGGCTCGATGTTCAGCGTCTTTAGATCCTCAAAAAAGGCATCGATGTAGGGCTTTACAAAATCGGCTAGCGACACTTTTTGGGCGATCGCCCCCTTGATCGTCTTATCATCGACGTCGGTCAGATTCATCGCCTGAATCACCTCGAAGCCAAAAAATTTCAACGCGCGGCGCAACAGATCTTCAAAGACATACGTCCGGAAGTTGCCGATGTGGGCAAAATTATACACCGTGGGCCCGCACGTATACATCCGGATCGCTTTTCCCTCCAGCGGGGCGATCCATTCCATCGCGCGCGTCTCTGTATTATAAAGTTGTAATTTCATCCTAAGATCTCGTCGAGGGAATGATAATGGGTTTTGCCTGTGCCCGTCAAGGGAATCTGATCGATTTGCCTCACTTCGGCGATCTTGGAGATCCGCCCGAAGCCGGATTCTTTCAGCGCGGCATTGACCTCCTCTTTCGTGATGGGAAAGGTCGTAAAGAGGATGATGAGCGGCTTTTCGCTCTCTTTTTCCTGAACGGTGACGGCTAAAGAGGGGCCTTCCCGGCGGGTTTTTTGCCACTGTTTTTCGACGGCAAGGCGGAGGAGTTCTTCTTCCAGCCCTCCTAAGCTGACCATCTCGCCGCCGATTTTGACAAAACGTTTGAGGCGCCCCAATAGGAAGAGGGTGCCATCGGGATCTATCCTGCCTCGGTCGCCGGAACGGTACCACTGCGCTCCTTTGATCGTCGTAAAGGGAGATCTCGGATTGCCTAGATAGCCCGCAAAGACATTCGGCCCGCGGATGCAGATCTCTTCCTCTTCGCCTAAGATCGTAAGCTCGACGCCGGGCAAAGGCTGGCCGACTCCTTTGTGCGGCACCCCTGGGCGGCAAAGGGTGACGATCGGACCGCATTCGGTGATCCCATAGCCCTCGAGCATCTCGGCGCCGAGGCGAGCCGCGTACTCGAACAGCTCGTCGGGGGCCTTTTCCGCTCCGGAGACGATCAGGCGCAAGCTCTTGAGCTGGGCGGGATCCGCCACGCGAAAGAGCGCCTTGATGAAACTCGGCGCACAGCAAAAAAAAGTGGGTTTCCAATAGCCGATGTCATGGGCAAGGCCGTGGCTATCTGTCGGATCGGGCGCATAACACACCTTCATTCCCGCTAGCAAAGGGAGCAGGCCGGTTACCGAAAAACCAAAGGAGTGAAACGGGGGAAGCACCCCGTATAAAATATCGTCGGGCCGCTTCTGAATGCAGCGGAGAGAGGCGCGGTGATTGCTCAGGAGATTGTCATGGCTTAAAGGAACCGCTTTTGGAAGAGCTTCGGTGCCGCTGGTGAACAAAATGACCCCGGGATCTTCTTTCCGCACGGTTGACAAACTCCACTGAGAGAGGATCCGCTTGGGGCTTTTCCCGCTCATCCACAATCCTTTGAGCTTCTCCTTCCAAGAAAGGGAGGAGCGCACATCCTCTAAAAAAAGGAGAAGATCTTCCAGTTTGCCCAATTCTCCATTCTCCAGGCGATCCAAGAAGCGGCGGGAACTGATCACCGCTTGCGTTCCCGTCAGATCGAGCGCATGGTCGAGCGCACGGACTCCAACCGTCCAGTTGAGCATCACAGGTGTTTTTTTGGCTAGGAGGAGCGCTAAAATCGCCACATAGGCGCCGACGGAAGAGGGTAAAAAAACCCCAACCCGCTCTCCGGGAAGTTGCCGGAACCGAAGCGCAAGGATGAGTGCGGAGCGTTTCAATTTTCGGTAGGTAAGAGCGCCCGAAAGCGCGTCGGCGCAGGCGATGGCGCCCCCCATGCGCGCGCAGCTCTGCAAAAACGCTTCTTGCACGGTCTCTCCGACGGGCTCTGCAGGAGAAGGGCGCTTCTCTTGCATAAACCAAGCAGGCATCCCCTTCTTTTGGATGGAGGGGCGCTCAACCTCTTTTTTAGACCCCGCTGCCGCTTGAAGCACATCATCGACCGTATGAAGTTGTCCCGGCGGCAAATCGGCCACATCATACCGTTCATCTAAAAAAACATAGATCTGTGCGACATCCAAAGAGTCCAAGCCCAAATCAACGGAAAGATCTTGTCCCCGCTTGATCTGTTCCAAAGAACGTCTGGAAAGCGTTGCCAATTGCTGAAACACCTCTCGCTCAATGCTAGGGGAAACGATGACGGGGGATTCCGTTTCTTTCTTCCCCTCTCCTCCCCCTACTTGGGGCGCCTTGTATTTCCAGAAATAGTCGGAGACAAGGGTTAGAGGGTCCCCTGTACGGTTATACCACTGCTCGAGATAGCGATTGAACTCAAGCCGCGTTCCTAGAACTGGACAATCGGCCGGAGCGGGTGCTATTTCGATGAGCACTCTGCGGCGGGGGGCAAAAAAAATCCCATTCTTCAACAGAATTTTGACCCCCTCCCACAGCACTTTCCCAAAATCGGGCACTTGACCGGTAATGGCTCTGGAAAAGCGGCTTCCCCACAATCCCCTCGTGTTCACCAAAACCACCTGCGTTTCGGGGCACTCTTTTAATAGATTGTGAACAAAAGAAGCTCCGCCGATCACTTCTTGCTCTGCGAGTTTCAGCTTCCCCGCCGGATAGACAAGAAAATTCTCCCCCTTTTTGAGCCCTTCGACCATTTGGGAAAAAAGCTTTTCCACCTTATGCAGCTTCCATTTATTGGCGGCATTGTCCATGTTCGGCAAGGGAAGAGCGCGCACGCTCTGCATAAAAAAAGCCGCCCCTTTTAGATAATAGAAATGCTCTACGACAAGCGGGCGCGGGCGAAACGCCTGCCAGAGAACCCGCATGAGGATCACGGGATCGATCTCGGCCGAATGATTAGGTAAAAACAAGATCCCCCCCTTGCCTGCCTTTCTGATCTCCTCTAATCCCCGCACCTCGATCCGATAGCGTAACCCGATCAGCAGCTTAACTAGCCAAAATAAGCTAGAGAGAACCCTCTCAAAAAACCTCTTTCTATCCATATTATCATTCCTATTATTAACGGTTTAAAAACCAATTTGACAACATTTTAAAATTAATGTAATAATTAATTTTAGAGATTATTCTCAAACTGAGCTTGTTAAGCCATGGATCCATCAAATTCAAAATCGATTACCGCTGCCATTGTGCAGATTGCCCAGCTTTTGCGCAAACAGGTCCACGCGATTTCCAAAAAGAAGCGCACAGTAAATGTTCTGGGACCTTCCAATAAAATCGAACAGATCGCTAAGCTTCTGCGCGAAGAAATCCATAAGACGAATCGGCCAAAAACAAATTAAAATTTTTATTTATCTAAATTTCACACTTCCTATAATGACCTCGAACGCCAACACACAGGGGAGGCTATTATGGCAGTAGGTAAAGTTCCGTCGAAAGGGTCATCTCAACGCAATGTCCGCACGCAAACTCCGCCCTCGCAGCAACGAGAGCAGTTAGATCGGCTAAAAAACAAGGTATCGAAGATCATCGAAGTGAAGCCGGCGACCCCCACGTTTCAAAAGCAGGCGCCGAGCAGCAGCAAAAAGTTGGCTGCTGCCGCTCAAGGGAAGATCCAAGCCGCAATGCCCACCTTCCAAAAAAAACCCCCTTCGGCTGATAAACAGACGAGAAAGGATACGGTTCTCGCCTTTCAGCGCATTGTCAAATCGTCGCGTTCTTAAAGAAACGGAGCGATTTTAGAGCTCTGAGGACAAGGACAATCTTCACGAGAGCGCCGGGCAAGAAGGGGAGCACTCCTATGAGGAAAGCTGCCTTTATGCTCCCGACAAAAAGCGAAAGCTGGGGCAGTCCGCAGGCAAAGACAGCGAGATGTCCGACACCCAATGCGAAAAAGGTAGAGGACACTTTGCGCTCTTTCATCCTTTCCACAAGCATTCCTGTGAGATAGGCCCCTAAGACATAGCCGATGAGATAACCGCCCGTAGGGCCTATAAAGCGGGCAAGACCATCCGCCGCTCCGCCTGCAAACACGGGCAATCCTAGAGCTCCTTGAGCGAGAAAAGCCAGCACAGCGAGAGCCCCTCGGCGGCTGCCCATGAGAGCAGCTAAGAAAAGCACGACATCCACTTGCAACCCGATCGGGACAGGGGTAAAGGGAAGGCGGATGACTAAGGGAGCAAACAAGGCAATGATCACGCTTGCACCTAAAACGACAAACGCATCTTCTATCCAAGAGCGCCCTTCCGTTCTCTGCGCAAGGCGTTCTGCATAATGAATAGCCATGAAATTACCTCCAATAAAGGTTACAGCATCCTCTCCCAATCGATACAGGGCGACGCATAATCGGGTTCCGCATGCGTAGACCATCCCGGCAGAGAGGAGACCAATCGTGCACCGATCGCCTTTAATTTACAAAATTTTTCTTGATCGGCTGAAATTTTCCGATCGAGGGAAAATTCCCGATGGATGGCTAAATGCTTGAGCAGGGTTTTAAAGCGCATGGCATAGGTATTCGTGGTGGAAGGGGTCGTCCGCCAATGGCAGGAGGCAGTATGAAAGAGTTTTGCTTCCAGATTTTCATGGAGAGGAGAAGCATACTTGTCGCGGTGATCGTAGAGCGTCGCGTAGTCGACATGGGGCAGGGTAAATCCTTCTTGGAGAATATCGAGCCATCCTTCGCGATGTAAATAATCATCTTCGAGAAAATAGACGATCGTATCGGGCTTTAGTTTCAATAGAGAAACATGCTCCAGCAGGCGCAAAAAAGAACCCGCTTCCGTGCCCTCTCGAATCGCGATCACCGGAAACCGATCTTGTTGCATCAGAAAATGGGGAGTTTGCATCGGATAAAACGTGTCGAGAAAAAAGGTGAGATTGGCTTTTTTGCTATCGAACGTGCGGATGAGATTGTCATAGCAGCGTTGAGTCGAATAATGAGGGAGGCGTTTTTTATGGGCGCTCACCGCGGAAAAGTGGCAATGGCGCACAAACACTTCGATTTTAGAAGGCAGCTTCTTAGAAAAAGAAATCAACGACAGTCTCTCAGGTTAACAAATTCATCACTTGCTTACATAAGGATCTGGCCTCTTTGAAACTGAGGTGCTGCTCAGCCTCTTGAAGGGGAAGCCATTTTCCATCGCGGATCTCCTCTCCTTGCAAATGGACGGTTCCAGAGACGATGGCCGGAAAATAATAGACGGTCTTTAAAACGGTCTCATGCTTTTTGCGAAATTGATAAGCTTCGATGAGGGGAGTTTTTTGGATCATCCGCACTACCTCCAGATTCGTTTCCTCTTTCAGTTCGCGGATGGCTGCCTGCTCCGGCAGCTCCCCCTCATGGGCATGCCCTTTAGGAAATGACCAGTGATTGCCTTTGGCATGAAGAATGAGAAAGATGCGCCATCCGTCTTTTTCTTCGGACAAAGGGATGATGCCAAAAGACTCCTCTTTAACTAAATGCATAAGGAGCAAAAAGCAAGGAAGAGTTGTGTCCGCCAAACCCAAAAGAATTCGAAAGGGCCACCTTGACCCGATGAGGTTGGGCTTGGTTCAGCACCACATCGATGCCTTCTAATTCCTCTTCAGGTTCTTCTAAATTGATCGTCGGATGGAGCATCCCTGTTTCAATGGCCTTAATCGTCGCAATCGCTTCAAGCCCCCCCGCAGCTCCCAAGCAGTGGCCGATCATCGATTTGGTCGCATTGATCTTGATATGGCGCGCATGATCGCCGAAAAACTGTTTGATTCCATGGATTTCGCATAGGTCGCCGACGAGCGTAGAAGTCGCGTGCGCATTGATGTAGTTGACCTCTTCTTTAACAATGCCGGCTTCTTTGAGCGCTTGCTCCATGCAGAGCGCTACTCCTAAACCATCTTCGCGCGGATCGGTCATATGATGCGCATCGCAAGAAATGCCGCCGCCGAGATATTCCGCATAGATAGGAGCTCCGCGTGCAAGGGCATGCTCTAGGCTTTCCAAAAGAAGCACGCCCGCTCCCTCGCCCATGACGAAGCCATCGCGCTTTTTATCCCACGGTCTAGACGCTTTTGAAGGCTCCTCATTTCTCTCGGAAAGGGCCTTAATGGCCACAAATCCGGCTAGGCCGATCGGGGTAATAGGGGATTCCGTTCCGCCGCAAAGCATGAGGTCGGCATCCCCTTTGCGAATGTGCTGCGCAGCCGCATGAATGCAATAATTCGCCGTCGCACAGGCGGTGGAAATCGAATAGTTCGGCCCCATAAAACCAAGATCGATGGCTAAAAGAGCGCCGCCCATATTGGTAATGATGTAGGGAACGAAAAAGGGGGTCAGGCGTTTGAAGCCCTTGCTGAGAAGCGTTTCAGTCCCCTCGTAGAAAACGGACATGCCGCCCATGCCTGAACCGATGAGGACGCCGCAGCGCCGCTTATCTAACCGATCCAGCGCATCCCCTGTTAAATTCCCTTTTTCAAGAGCTTTCTTACCGGCGACAGCTGTATAGCGGATAAAAGGATCCACCCTGCGGGCTTGCTTTTTGTCTAGATAAAGGCCCGTGTCAAAATTGCGGATCTCGCCTGCAAAACGGGTGGGGTACTCTTGACAAGGGAATTGTTCGATCGGGGAAATACCGCTTTTTCCCGCGAGCAATTGCTCATAGAAAAGATCGACATCCGTTCCAAAGCAGGAAACGATTCCCATGCCTGTGACAACGATCCGTTTTTTACTCATACAAGCTCCCCTTCTAGGGATAGTTGGTGTTGCATTATGATAGTTAAAAATGAAAAAATAAGCAACCTGTCTCTGAACCTATCCCGCAAGTAAAATTTTAATTGCGGTCGATGACAATATTTAAATCTACAATTTGTCCCTCTCTCCAGAGCTGCTCAAGCTGATATTTGTCGCGCAGTCCGGGCATAAAGAGGTGGACCATGACTTGTACATAGTCGAGGACAACCCAGTCCCCTGTCTGCAACCCTTCGACATGGGAAGGCTTTTCGCTGAGGGAAAACAGAACGTCTTCGATCGATCGGGCAATGGCGATCACATGCCTATCGACGGTCCCTTCAGCAAGGATCACATAATCCGTAATGGTAGAAATATTTCGAACATCGAGGGCTAGAATGTTCATCCCCTTTTTGTCAAAAATTGCCTGTGCAATCGCATTTAAAATCAAAAGAGGATCTTTTTTAAGAGGCTGTTTCACTTTCATGCGCAGAAGAGTATAATCTGTGTTGAGTAATATAATCTAGTACCTTTGCCGGAACCAAGTGTCCACAATATTTTTTAACCCGAAGCCGCTCCCGAATATCGGTACTGCTAATCTCTAGGAGAGGAATAGGGGTCAGCTCTGGGCGCGCCTCGGCGGAGTGGGAGAAGCGGGTGGCCAGAAAGGGAGGAGCCAGGCGAAGGAGCGCATCAGACTCTTTCCAAAGCGCTAGCCCCTCCTCAGCATCCTCTCCCAAAAGAAGATGAAATTCCGCATCCGGAAGGCGCTCGATTAAAGCGCGGATCGTATCGATCGTAAAAGAGGGGCCTTCCCGTTTGATCTCCCAATCTAAAAGGGTAAAAGATTTGACCGGCGCAATCGCTAAGGCCACCATCTCCAACCGATGTTCTCCGGAAGCCTTAGGGGACTCGGCGCGTTTATACGGAGAGAGCGCTGCAGGACAAAACAGAATCTCATCGAACTGGTGCTTTTCTAGCATCTGGATAGCGAGGTTCAAATGTCCAAAATGGATCGGATCAAAGGTGCCGCCGAAAAATCCGATTTTTTTCTTTTTGCGTTGAGGAAGAGAGTGGATCATATCACATGCCATCGATATTTAAGGGAACATTTGCGCAATTTGCGATCGGGATTGACAGCGACAGCACACCCTGCGGCGCGTAAAAAAGGGAGATCGTGGTAGCTATCCGAATAAGCGGTAATCGCATCTCTCGCTACTTTTAGACGTCCGGCCACCTTGATCAGCCATTCGGCTTTATCTTCTCCCTGCATGATGGAAGAAATATTGGACAGCCTGAGCTCGTTGTCTACAGCATACTCGGTCGCCTTCCATTCGTGGACGCCTAAAAATTGGGCGACAGCCTTCACAAGAAAACTCGGCGAATTGGATAAAATGAGAGTGTAATCTCCGAGATGTTGAGCCCGTCTTAAGCAACTGACAGCCGGCATGTAAAGAGCGCGCGCGACATACTCCTCCACGAAAAGCTCCACATGAGCTTCTAGCGTTTTTAGATAGCGCCCCTTCAGCAGGCGATGGAAGATCTTTTCATGCAATTCTGAAAGGGACATGCCGCATATTTGATGGCGCAAGTAACAGAAACTCGAATAGACAAGAGAAGACACCGGGAAAACCCGATGGCGAAAAAGGTAATCGCAAAAATGAAAGCTGCTATTGCCTTTGACGAGCGTATGATCTAAATCGAAAACACTCAGTCGCAATTTACCCCTCGAGCTGCGCGATCTTCTCTTCAATTTCTTGGATAGCGGCGTTCGCCTTATCGAGACGCGCCTTTTCCGCTTCCATCAATTCACGATACAACATCGCCTTTTCAAAATCCAACCCAGATCCACCTACAGCCTTCCGATAATACTCGAGTTGAACTTTGATTTCCTGCCGCTGATCCATCCTCTGTTTCAACAAGGCGTTTAATTGCTCTAGAGCATGCAGATCATCTTCTGAAAGGGCCATGGCGGCCTTTTCTTTTTTCTCGTTAATGAGATCCTTGAGCTGTTTGAACAAACGCTCAAACACCTGCTTTTCAGCTTTGAGTAAAGAAAGGGATTCCGATTCGACGAGCAAGCGATCGCGCTCTAGGACGAGCTTCTCCGCATCCATTTGATCGGCAGACTGTAAAAGCGCTGTCAGATCAGAGCGAAGAGCGGCGATCTTTTCCTTTTTCAACCTCTCGTTCTCTTTTTCTTTTCTTTCCCTCTCCAGCGTTTGCTCATGAATGCGATCTAAAATGGGTTTACGCGCTTTATACAGCTCATCTTTTAGCAAACGGACTTCATCCCGTCCAAGCTCCAGCGTCTGCATGTACTGAAGGATCTCCTCCGATCGACGAGCCGCCTCTTCCGCAGCCAACGCGCCCGAAGAGCATCCTTCTGCGAAGGCTTTGATTTTTTCCATCGCCAAGTCTGCGTTTTCCTTGTAGGTCTGCTTCTTTTGGGAAAACTCTTTTTTGCGCTCTTTTTCAAGATCTTTAATCTGATCCCAACAGGCGCTCAGCTTCAGCCGCGTCTCTGTAAAAACATGCGTGCTCAGAGTCAACTGTTTGGCTACCGCTTGCAATGCCTTGATTTCATCCCTCAACACATAGAGAGGAGCCGTTTGCTGTCCCCCTTCTCGAAAATAATTCTGGATGAAATAGGCGACATCGGATTGGAATTCATCGGAAATCGCCTTGATCAATTCCTTGCGGCGTGGAAAGACTCTATCCCCACAGCGAGAAAGCCTTTCAAAAAACTTATTCTTCATGCGGATCCGCATCTCCGTTTTTACCACCTCTTTCCGCATGGCATTAATCCGAGATGCGATCGTATTCAATAAGTTAAGCTCGCGCTGCAGAAGATCGTATACATTTTTTTTCCTTAAGAGGCCGCTGCACGGTTCTGGAAAGGCGATCTCTGGAACCCTCTGCAAAAGCTGTTCGTAGTGCTCTAGATCTTTTTCCAATGCCTGGATGGCAAGATCGATCTGTTCGGCCGCAAACGCAGACTGCTCATCTAAAATTTCTTTTAAGCGGCGCGCCTCCGAAGAGAGTTCTATATAAGCGGCCCATAGATCGGCTCGCCCTTTAGGGGAGATGCTTTCTTTAAAGAGGGGCAGGCAAAGCTTTCGAGCTTCCCAAAAGTCCTTATAGCGGGGGCTTCCTGTCTGGGAGATCGCTGCGCGCATAAAATCGAGGGCCAAGCGGATCTTTTCTTCAACGTTTTGTTCTTTTTCGAAGAGACTCAAAAAAGCGGTTAGAGCTGGGGAGGGGGATTTTTTTTCTTTATCTTTTTCTTCAAGAGTATCCTGTTGACCATCTATAAATTCTTGATCTGTGCTCATTTAGCTGACTTGTTACCGGTAAAAGCGTTAGAGACTGTCGTTGAAGTTCGGTATTCTATAGGAACGCTCTTTTTAAGTCGAGTATATCTTCTAAAAGCTCAGCTCGCAATCTTGAATGATGATTTCAGCGGCCATATCGAGCGAGAGTTGCTCGATATCCAGCCAGCGAAAAAGGCTCTCTTTGCGAAACCAGGTAAACTGCCGCTTGGCATAGCGGCGCGAGGCCTGTTTAAAAGCCGATACAAAATTCTCCCAGTCTTTTTTGGTCTGGGCAGAATCCAAAAAATCCAGACACTGGCGGTAGCCGATCGCCTGCGACGCGGAAAGATTCTGTCTAAGCCCCTCTTTTTCTAAAAGGCGCACTTCATCGACAAGGCCCTCCTCGATCATCTGGTCGCACCGAAGTTCGATGCGCGGATAGAGTTTTTCTTTCGGCATGTACACAAACCAGCAGCGAAAGTCGTACTCTTCCTCATATTCGGCAGGGGATCTTCTAAAGAGAGAAACCCTTTGATGCGTTAAAGCGATGATCTCCAGCGCACGGATGATCTTATGCCGATCTCTCTGAGTAATCGTGACCGCATATTCAGGATCCAGCGTGCAAAGCCGCTCATATAAAGCCTCGGCGCCGTGCTCTTTCATCTCCTCCTCCAGCTGCATGCGCAAGGAAGGAACAGAGGGAGGGCCGCTCGGCGGACCGTATAGGAGAGCTTGGAGATAAAACCCTGTCCCGCCGACGATAATCGGCAGATGCCCTTTAGCAAAAATCTCATGCAGGGCCAGCAATGCTTCCGTATGGAAATCGACGACATTAAAACTATCGGAAAGCTCGCGGCTGTCGATCAAATGATGCGGGATTCCCCCGCGTTCTTCCGGTTTGACTTTAGCCGTGCCGATATCCATCCCCCGATAGACTTGCATCGAATCCGCGGAGATAATCTCCCCGCCGATGGCCTGAGCGATGAGGAGCGAAAGCTTCGTCTTGCCGACCGCCGTAGGGCCGGCAATCACAATGACTTTCTTTTTTCCGGAGCGAGGGGGCAGCTTTTTTTTTAAGGGCAACGTAAAAGAAAAAGAAAAGGGACAAGCTTCTGCAATGTCTGGCCCCACCGCATCACCCCAGCGCAGCTAACGCATCTTCTTCATTCGAAAAAATATTTAACACTCGATCAAAACCAGCCATTTTAATGATTCCCATGACCTCGTCGGTAATCCGGCAAAGGACTAACTGCCCGCCCAGGGCCTTCAAACGCTTAGTCGCTGATAGCAGCTGGCGCAATCCCGCGCTGCTCAAATACTCCAACTTAGAGAAATCGATCAGAATGCGGTGGTAGCTCGCCTCGATGAGCTCGTTTACTTTTTTTTCCATCAGAGGAGAGGCATTGGCATCAAGACGCCCTTCCACCCTCAAAATCCATTTCCCTTCGCGGGGTTCTTCTGCAATCGACAATCCAATAACCATGTGACCCTACCTTTGTGGAAATTATTGAATCACTTCGAGGCGGACGCGCCTTCCAAAGCGGGCGCCTACAGTCATCGCAATCGTGCGGAGCGCTTTGATCGTTTTGCCCTGTCTTCCGACGACTTTGGCAATATCAGTCTGAGAAACGCGGATTTCGACCACGGTCCCCTGTTGGGCGTCGACCACTTGCACATCGACAGCATCGGGCTGGTCTACGAGATTTTTGATGAGATAGGCGATAAATTCTTTCATAAGCCTGCGCAGGTTAAGTTAAAAACATAGGCCGAATTCTAGCAGGGCTCTAAATTTGATTCAATAAGATAATAAATGTTAATTTAACAAGCGGCTTCACGTACGCAACATGTTTTATATCAACTGTTTAAATAAATTTGCTCATATTTTACAAAAATAAATAATATAAATTGTCAAATAATAGTTTAAATTAATCTATATTTTTATATACTCAGGTTAACAAATCTTTTAATTATCCTTTTTTACCCTGAGGTAGCGAGATGGATTATGTCTCTGGCAACTATCAAGCTCCGAGCTCCCCTTGGCCGCAGGAGAGCAGTTCCCATCACCCCCTCGGCCAGAGCGTCTACGATCAAGCGCACGCGCTGTGCGCCTGGTATTGTTCTTGGGTGGAAAATCCCAGCAAGCATCCCCAAACGTTCGAATACCTATCGCGGATCATGCGGATCGCATTCGTATCCCTTTCCCAGGGCCATTACCTGACGACGGGAGAAGAAAATAAAGCGAAGGGGACATTAGAGGCCTTGGGCAGAAATCTCTATGCGGGAAATACGCGCCACGAACAGATTCCCGACATCCTCCTCGGCGCGATCAACGACCTAACCGAAAGCAATCCGAAAGCGCGGCTCGTCGATCACACGACCCAATTGGAATACCTGATCTGCATCCGCCCTGGACAATCTGAAGAGGTGCAGGCAGAATGTAAAAAACTGCTCGATGGGATCGTGGAACAGATTAACCCAGACCTTCCCGACATCAACGCCCAAGCGGTGGCTCAAGGGCTATCGCAGATTTTACAAAACCCGGCGACCGTCAAAAATTTTCAAGAAGCCATCCACTCCGCCATCAGCGGCTGGTTGGTTTGAAAGTCTATTGGGTTTATTCGATGAAGGCAAGCTGAGGAATGCGCAAATCGATGATTTTTTCGGGAAGGCGAACTGCGGCCTCCCCCCCCTCTTTCAGCTGTTTCGCTTCCTTTTCTAGCAGGGGGGCGCGCAATTTTAGATAATTGCCCAACTCTTGCGGGTAATTTTTAGTGCTTAGCCGGAGAAGGCGCGGCAGAATGTAAGGGGTGCGCCCAATCCACACTTCCTCTTCGATGCGCAGCACAATTTCCCTCGTGCCGCAGCTATCCGCATAGGCATTCGATACATCGATCCGGCGCACCTGAAAAAGCTCGCCGAGATCGGGTTGGCAAAGGCAGTTTAAGATCGCTAAGGCGAGTTCTATCTCCTTGCCCCGCACCGGAGTGTGCCAATCCGCAAAAGAGGGGAGCCCCAAATAGAATTCCGGAAGATTTTTCGGCGAGAAAAAGGGATAGAAGGGGAACAGATATCCTTCCTCGTCGATGGCGACATTTTCATATTCATAAAGCCAGGCGATGGGCGTGCGGACAGTATAATCGACATAGAGCGTTCCCGGTTTCATCGCTTTCACAGAGGCCTCTTTGATCACGGGCGAACGCAAGAGTTGCTCGCGGGCTTTCTTTTCATCAAAATGCCAAAGGCTTGTCGGGCGGTCGGTCGAAAGATCCATCAGCTCCGCCAAATAGAATGTGGTCAACGCCTCCTTTTCCGGCCCTGTCTGCACAATGCGCACAATCCGGTTATCCGGATCGAGCGCCTGCGTGCAGCGCCGTTGTAAATAATACTTAAGACCCGTATAGGCAGCCCCAGAAATGAGGAGGGTGGAGACGACAATCCCTGCCAGAGCATGGACAAGGGGGATTTTTTCCCGATTTCTAAATGGATTCATGCAGGAAGTTGCGACATTTTTTGGAGCACCTCAGGGCCGACTCTTGTGACATCCCCCGCCCCCATCGTGACGAGCACATCATCCGGGCATAGGAAATCCGCCAGATAAAGGGCAAGATCGGGGCGCGGGACATAGGACGCATGGACCGAACTATGCGCTTTGATCTTATTGAGGAGCATTTCTGCGGTGACCCCCGGGATCAGCTTTTCCCCAGCAGAATAGATATCGGTCAAAATCAACACGTCCGCATGTTCAAAAGCTTCTGGAAACTCCTCTAAACAATCTTTGGTACGGGTATAGCGATGGGGCTGAAAAGCGACGACAAGGCGCTTGCCGCCCATCGCGTTTTTCATGGCGCGCAACGTCGCATAGATTTCGGTCGGGTGGTGGGCATAATCATCGTAGACGGACACTCCGCCCGCCTCCCCTTTTTTTTCGGTTCTTCTTCCCACTCCCTTAAAATCGCCGAACGCCTGTCTGATCGCCTCTTCAGAGAGGTTCAATCGGAGCGCCAAGCCAAAAACAGCGGCTGCATTTAACACATTATGCCCGCCGACCAAGGGGATTTCGATGTCGAGATACTTTGTTCCTTCAAAAGAAAGATCGAAAAAATTCTTCCATCCCACCTGATTGTAGTTCTCGACATGCACATCGGCATGTTCGTCAAAACCATAGGAGACACCTTTGAGCTTGAGAGATGTCAAGCGTTCATCGTCCGCACACCAAATGAGATGGTCGAGGGAGCTCACCCCTTCGGAAAAATTCTTAAATCCCTCTTGCAGCGCCTCGCCGCTCTTCCAATAATCTAAATGATCTTGATCGATATTGGTGATGATCGCGCCAAAGGCGGGGTAGTTGAGGAAAGTCCCGTCGCTTTCATCCGCTTCGGCGACAAAATATTCCCCCTTTCCATGGCCTCCATTCTCCCCTAAACTGCGGATGACCCCGCCGATGGCATAGCAGGGATCTAAGCCTGCATCGACGAGCACATGGGCGAGCAAAGAAGAGGTGGTCGTCTTGCCATGGGTTCCGGTCACAAGGAGGGGAGCGTAGCCCTTCATCAATAAAGCTAAAAGACCGGAACGGTGTAAAAGGGGTTGCTGGCGCAGCTGCGCCGTGGCGAACTCTGGATTTTGCTGAGTCACAGCCGTGCTATAAACCACTGTCGCAGAGGGGGGTACGCAACTCGCTGCATGGCCGATGAACACTTCGGCTCCCTCTTTTTGGAGTTTTTCCGTGACGGCGGAAGCGGCTAAATCGCTCCCGGAGACTTTGCCCCCTCTTTGCAAAAGAATGCGCGCAAGGGCGCTCATCCCAATACCGCCGATCCCTATAAAGTGGTATGCATTTTGGATCATCACAATAATTGCTCGCAGACTAAAGAATAGAGATTATCTTGATGCGCCCTATTTTTGAACACCCGAATCTGAGAGCGCATCTCTTCCAAGCGCCCGGGCTTCAACATCTCTTCGATCAACCCGAGCAGATCCTGAGCGTTTTCAAGCTGCACGGCCCCTCCCACTTGGGTTTGCATAAAGGCGGCATTTTTCCGTTGATGATCATCCGCCGCATACGGGTAAGGGATGAGAATGCCGGGCACCTCATCATCGATCAGCTCGGCCAAGGTCGCAGCGCCCGCTCTGCAGACGGCAAGATCGGCGGCTTTCCAAGCGAAAGACATCCGCTCTTCAAAATGTTTGACGCACGCCTGAATTCCGAGCCGGCTATAGCATCGGCTCGCGAGCTCCGCTTGCTCCGCATTGCCTGTCAGATGCAGTACCTGGAAGGAGCGCTTGGCCTCTGCGAGTTGTTTGGCGACGGCGCAAAACTGTTGATTGATCAAAACAGCCCCTTGCGAGCCGCCAAAAACCAAAAATGTCAATTTGTCCGGATCCAGGGAGAAATAATCCTTCGCCGCTTTCTTATCGGCAGGGAGTTCCCCTCTTTTCCAAAGAGGCATCTTGACCTCGGCCGTCTTCCCGCGCAGAGCCTCCGCTGCTGCAGGAAAGTGGACGGCGGAGAGGACGGCCCAACGGGAAAACAACCGGTTGACTTTTCCTGGAACGGAGTTCGATTCGAAAAGAAGGATCGGGATCCGTTTGCAAACGGCGGCAAATAAAACGGGAAAGGCGTGAAAGCTGCCAAACCCGACGACTAAATCGGGTTTCGAGCGGCGCAGCGCTTGAAAGCTCTGTTTAATCCCTTTGATAATTCCCCACACCGCTTTGGGAATTTTTCCACGAAAGAGCGTGGCGGAAGAGACCTCCTGATAAGCAAAACGGCTCCGATCGAAATAGCGGTTGGTCGCAAGGCCCGCCCCTGCAAAAAGAATCTCCACATCGCCTTGGATGAGCTCTTCTCCTAACGCTTGCGCAGGGAACAAATGCCCGCCCGTCCCGCCCGCTGCAATCACCACCTTTTTCCTAAGCATGCCGTCTCTCCGCGCTTTTAACGACGTTCAATATCAGACAAATCGCCATAAAATTGGCCAGAAGCGAAGAGCCCCCTTGGCTAAAAAAGGGCAAATTCGTCCCTTTGCTCGGGAGCAGCCCTGAGACGACTCCCAAGTTGAGAAAAGCTTGAAAACAGATCAGAAACGTCACGATAGATACAAGATAGAAGCCTTGCAGATCGGAGATGCTGCTCGCCAAATAAAAACCAAAGAACCCGATCAGCATGTACAATGCGATCAGGGCTAGAATGCCTACAAACCCAAACTCCTCGGCATAGATCGCGGCAATGTAATCGCTGCGCGCTTCGGGTAAATAGTCGAGTTTTTGCAGACTTTGGGCGAGCCCCCTGCCGAATAGTTTGCCCGATCCGGCGGCAATTTTAGCTTGGTGGGGTTGATGCCCTTTGCCCTTTAAATCCAGCTCGGGATTCAAATAGATGCGCACTCGATCGGAGACGTGCTGCATTTGAGAGGCGACAATTCCCCCGCAGACGGTGAGAATGAACAGCGGCAAGGCCCAATAGACCCACTTCAAGCGAGTCAAAAGGAATAAAACCACTAGAGTGACCAAGATGATTGCGACGGTGCCATTATCCGGCTCGATTAAGATGAGCGCAATGGGGATGGCGACAATTCCCAGCAATTTTAAAAAGGCCTTCAGAACAAGGGGCTTTTCCGAAGAGGTGATCGCATGAATATAGTAAATCGGGATCAGATATTTGACAAATTCAGAAGGCTGAAACGAGTTGCCGAACACCCCGATCCAGCGATTCGCGCCATTTAATTGCTGCCCAATGCCCGGGACAAAGACGAGCACGAGCAAAAGCGTTCCCATCCCTAAAAAAATCCCGCTTAATTTAATGATGTTCTGATAACCCAAAAACCACACCCCTGCCGCTCCGATCGTCCCGACAAAAGCATAGAGGATCTGCCTGATCAACGCGTGATGGGTGCTCCGATCCAAAGAGCGATCGAGCACTTCAGCCGCCGTCGTATTAAAGACCATGAGCAATCCCATCGCAAAGATCAGGCTCACCGAGATGAGGAGAGCGAGCGCATAGCGGTTCATCGGATCCGGAGCTGATCGCCAGGTTTCAGACGGCGCGCCTTGTCCTCATCGAGCTGATTGAGTTTCAGCAACTCGTCTAGTTTCATGTGGTTTTTCACCGCAATCGTCCAAGGATTGTCCCCATTTTTAACCGTGTAGAATTTCTCGCCGGAAGGAGCTTTTTCGCTGGAATGAGAAGCGGCTTGCCCTTTTTTAGCTTCTTTAGGAATGATCTTCAGCACCTGGCCGATGCTAAGGCGGGTGCTCGTCAGATGGTTCTGCTTCATGATCGCATCGACCGTCGTATGGTTAGCGCGCGCGATTTTTTCGAGAAAATCCCCTTTCTTCACCTTGACTTCAATGACTTGCGGTTCGGATACGACAGGCTGTTGCTGGACTTCGATGACAGGGGCCTGTGGAACGAGGGCTGTCGCAATGGGCGTTTCGGGAAGCGCGAGCGCTTTTAACTCGCCTGCAAAATCGGGCTTGGCTTCAACGACCAGAGGAGCAGGGTGTGCAGAGACTTGTGGAAACTGCTGAAGGACCTGATCCACCTCGTCTCCCGCCACCGGCTGCGGCTTGGAACGAATAGGCAACTCGGAAATCACGGGAATAGGAGCTGCGGCAGCGATGGCAAGCTCCTCTTTAGCGCTATTGGATTTTAATGCACTGGCAAATAAGACGATTAGCAGCCCTGCATTAATCAATACCGCGATGATGATCATATCTCTGCGGTTCATTGTTTTTTTCTCCTCTCTTCAAGATGATGAACGTGCATTTGAAACTCCTTGCCACGATGGGCATAATCGCAAAACATATCAAAACTCGAACAACCCGGGGAAAGCAGCACGCACTCCCCTTCTCTAGCCAATTGACTCGCCCGAAAAACCGCCTCTTCCATCGACTTTACAACGACAACCGGAAACGCATCCTCTAATTCCCTGCGGATCTTCTCGGCAGCTTGGCCAAGAGCGACAATTTGTTTAATTTTTTCCTTTTTCCAGGGAGCATAAGAAGCTCCCTTATCGACTCCCCCTGCAATCAAGACCACATCGCCGGACATCGCGCGCACCGCTTTAATGACAGCATCGAGGTTAGTTCCCTTGCTATCATCGTAGTAGGAAACCCCGTCGATCGCTGTGACAAACTCGATCCGGTGCGGCGGTTTTTTAAACGATTCTAAGCTCCGGCCAAAAGATTCCCCATCCACGCCAAACCGCTTCACGAGCCCCCAAACCGCCCGAACATTTTGCTTGTCATGCTCTGCTCCCTCTCTATAACTCAAGGGCAGAAAGCATTCAATATTTTCCGCTTCGAGAAAGACACACTCCTTCCCTTGCAGAAAAGGGGCAAACTCCGATAAGACGGGACGCGATACATAAAGAGGGGCGCCTTCTTTCATGCAAAACTGCAGCCGGCACTTCGCGCGCGCATACTCCTGCATCGAGCCATACCGATCGAGATGATCGGGTGTGATATTCAAAATGACGCCCGCATCAAAAATAGGCGTAGACATCGTCTCCAACTGATAAGAGCTGATCTCGGCGACGATGACTTCTTTTGGATCGGGGCGGAGACAATAAGCGGCGAGCGGATCGCCCACATTGCCGAGCGCGCGCGCGGGAATCCCGCACGACCGGAGCACATGTTCTGCCATCAACGTCGCCGTCGTTTTGCCGTTTGTCCCCGTCACAGCCAGACAAGGCTGCCTTAGGTTTCGAAAAGCGAGTTCCGCCTCCCCGATCACCTCGATCCCTGCATTGAGAGCCTGAGCATAAAGAGACTGGGCAGGAGAAATCCCCGGAGAGACGACGAGCTGATCAAAATGGCGGACATCGATCAAAGCGGCATCGGAAAACGCGGGAAAACGGTTCTCCTTAGAAACCAGATCCGCGTTGCTATCAAAGCCCGCCACAGCATGCCCTTGCGCGCGCAGCAGTTCAGCTGCAGCCGAGCCGCTGACGCCCAATCCCAGGACAAGAACCTTTGCCATGACCCATCCTATTCTCTGAGGCAGCTCGCAAAACTCAGGGTTCGTCGATTTTCGGGATTATTTTGGCCGATTTTGCATTCTTTTTCGGGGGGTAATATCAACTTGCGTATATGACCCCCCGAAAAAGAATGCAAAATCGGCTCAAAAGAACCCGAAAATTGACAGAACCTGAGCTTTGTCACTGCCTCTATTGAAATTTTAACGACGCGATCCCGACCATCGCCAAGATCAGTCCGATAATCCAAAAGCGCAAGACCACCTTGGTTTCCGGCCATCCCTTGTACTCAAAATGATGGTGCAAAGGGGTGCAGAGAAAAATCCGCTTCCGGTTGCGCAATCGATAACTCCCCACCTGCAGAATCACCGACACGGTCTCCGCTACAAAAATGCCCCCGGCCAATCCGAAAAGCACTTCGCGCCTGAGCAAAATCGCGGAGACGCCGATGATTCCTCCCAGAGCCAAAGACCCCGTGTCCCCCATAAAAACCTGCGCGGGATAACCATTATACCACAAAAAGCCTAAACACGCTCCTATTAAAGCGCACAGATAGACGGCGATCTCCCCGCTCCCCTCGATATAGAGAATATTCAAATAACGGGCGATTTCGATATTGTTGGATAAAAAAGCCACGATGGCAAGCACAAGAGACACCATGACTAAACACCCCGCCGCAAGCCCATCCAACCCATCCGTGAGGTTGACGGCGTTGGAGGATGCGGTCACCATAAACACAATAAATAGAAAACCCAAAGCCAAAAAACCGCCTTTTAACACGAATAACGGATCTTTATAAAAAGGCACATAATAATGGGCGCTATACTCTTGCGTCGATAAAGTCTTCATCGTCCGCTCTCCCTGGACATGCTCTTTGGCAATCGGGGGATCGATCATCCCCTTTAACGCCTCTGTGGCCGGCGGCCAAAGCAAGTAGATCGCTAACAGAGCCGCAAACAGCATCTGAAAAAAAAGCTTTTTTTTCCCCCTCAGCCCTTTCGAGTTTTTGTGTTTCAGCTTCAGATAATCGTCATACCCTCCGATGCATCCCAGCCAGACCGTCGTCAAAAGTAAAATCCAGGTGAAGGCGGAGCTCCAATCCATCCACAACAACAGCGCCGCCGCCATGGAAGACAAGATTAAAATCCCTCCCATCGTTGGCGTCTCTTTCTTTTTCTGATGCAGCTCAGCGAGCAAAGGACAATCTTCGACGCGGATTGATTGCCCCATCTTCAATTCATAGAGTTTTTTGATGAAGCGAGGGCCTAAGTAGATCGTGAATAAAAGGGTGGTGATCGCCGCCAAAATCATGCGCGTCGAAGAATAGGCAAAGACGGCCGGAACCTTGATTCCGATCGACCCGCTCATGAATTTTAATAGAAGAAGAAGCACAGATTACCTATAAAAATAAACGATAAAAAGATAGGGCAAGGGCGAAAATTAGACAACTAGACTTTGTTCGTCTCTTCTAAAAGACGCCACAAGCCGTTGGAATTTGAGCCTTTTACCAGCACCACATCGCCCGGCTGCGCGATCTGTGCAAGGTGGCTGCGCAAAACGTTTAAATCGCGAAAAAGAGCGACAGAACGCCCCGCTTGCGCAAACACCTCGACCATCGGCAAACACTCCTGGCCATAGCAAAACAGCTCGTCGAGATAATCGAGGGCAAAGGCGGCGATTTCGCGGTGGCAGCTCTCTGTGTATGCGCCGAGCTCCCGCATGGCGCCGAGCACCCCTATCCGCTTTTTGCCGCTCGGCAAATTAGCCAGGGCGGCGCGCATCGATTCGGGATTGGCATTATAGGAATCATCGATGTAGATCACCCCTCCCTTTTCGATCCGCTCAAAGCGCTGTTTAAAAGCGGCGAGCCGCTGCGCTCTTTCGATGATCTCCTCCCAGCTTAACCCAAAACTCCTCGCCACAGCCGCAGATCCCAAAAAATTTTCTATCAGATGCGTGGCCTGGAAAGGGAGGGAAAACAAAGGACTGAGATCCCCTCTCTCCTCTATCTGATACCCTTTTTCCGTTTGGTGGAGGAGATAGTCTCCCGCCCCAAAGATCAGTTTTTTGCAAGCGCCTGCCTGCATCACTTCGTCGAATTGACAGGTCTGCACATGGAGGATGGCCAACTGCGTTTTAGGATGGGAAAGAATCTCGGCTTTGGCTGCGGCAATTCCCTTTAACCCGTCTGGAAAAAACTCAGCGTGGCCGAGCGCAATTTTATTGAGAAACACCACGTCGGGAGGAGCGATGGAGACGAGCTTCTCGATCTCGCCCCGCTGGGTCATCCCCATTTCCAAAACGAGGAGCTCCTCTCCTCCCTCTGCATTCAAAATCGCCAAGGGAACGCCCGTCTGCGTATTGGCATTGCCGGGTGTTTTGCCCACGCGAAACCGCCCCTCTAGCAAAGTGGCGATAAATTCCTTTGTCGTCGTCTTTCCCACCGTCCCGGTTACCCCGATGATCTTGTATGCGCTTCTAGCGCAGACCTGCCTAGCCAGCTCCTGCAGAGCAGCCAGCACATCGCCCACGCGGATCAGCGTCAGCCCAAAATCGGAACCCCGATATCCCTGAGAGACGACAGCCCCCGCCGCTTCTTTGGCAGCCGCCTGCTCGAGAAAAGCATGCCCATCGACCTTCTCTCCCTTCAGAGCGAAAAACAGCTGGCCCGGTTCGATTTTGCGGCTATCGATCTCATAACCCCGCACGACCGCTTCGCTCTCTTCCGATATTCCCAGCATCCGAGCCAATGCGGCCAATCGCTCCCCTTTCATCCCCTCTTTCTCTCCTTGTTTTTAATTCAGAGGTATAGCGGATCGATCCTTTTAAGAAAAAGCAGAAAGAGGAAGAGGAAGAAGAGAAGAGGGATCGGGCAAGGGCACGCACACGGGCACGGCACGAAAGATTCAAAGATATAGTTAACGGCTTTTTTTGTGCCCGTGCCCGTGTGCGTGCCCTTGCCCGATTAAAATATTGACGCCATATGAGGGGATCGCGCATACTTTACCTGCGATGAAACGGTGGCATAGCCAAGCGGTAAGGCAGGAGCCTGCAAAGCTCCCATCCCCAGTTCAAATCTGGGTGCCACCTCATTATATTTTATGCTCTATCTTGTAGCGACGCCCATCGGCAATCTAGCCGATATTTCCTACCGCGCAGTAGAAATGCTGCGCACCTGCGACTATATCCTCTGCGAAGATACCCGCCACAGCCAAATCCTCTTAAGACACTACCAGATCGATACCCCCCTCAAAAGCTATCACCAGTTCAACGAAAAGAAGCGGGAAGAGGAGATCCTTGCCGACCTTGAACAGGGCAAAACCATCGCTCTGATCAGCGATGCGGGCACGCCCGGGATTTCCGACCCCGGCTGCGGCCTCGTGCAAGCTTGTCTGAAAAAACAGATCGCTGTCTCCGCCCTTCCCGGTCCCTGCGCCTTAATCCAAGCCCTGATCCTATCCGGTTTTGCCGCTGAACCGTTTCAATTCGCAGGCTTTTTGCCCAAACCGCTCTCGGAGCGGAAAGAACGTCTCATCGAACTCCTGCACTACCCAGGCACCTCCATCTGCTACGAAAGCCCCCACCGCCTTGTAGAAACACTCAGCGAAATCGCCCTGCTCGATCCCGAGCGCCAACTCTGCGTCCTGCGCGAATTGACAAAGCTGCATGAAGAGAGGCGCGCGGGAACAGCAGGCGCTTTATGCGCCCACTTTCAAGACGTTCCCCCTAAAGGAGAAATCGTCTTGCTTATCGAAGGAAACCGGTGCGAAATCGATTATAGCGCCCTCACCCCGGAGCAACACGTCGAGCAGCTTCAAGAGAGCTACGGCCTATCCCTTAAAGAAGCGATCAAACTCGCCGCCGCCCTCCGCCAGGTCCCCAAGCGGACCATTTATAACGCCAGATTAAAAAACTGTCATGGAGAAAGATGATCCCATCTGAAATAAGAAATGCATGAGTACAACAGAGATCAACGCGAAGACGCCAAGCTGCAGGGACGCGGAGGAAATAAAAAATAAAATCTTTGCGTCGCTGCGACTTAGCGTCTTCGCGTTGAGCCCCCCCATTGAGCTACAGCAAACTTGATAATTAAATAAAAAACATTTTACTTGTTATTTTAATTACTATTTAATATAATTTTATTAATTACATTAAAACAAGGATTGTTATGAGCGTTTCCGGCATAAATAATAATTTTTTGAATTATGAGCAAAGGCTTGACGATCAAAAAGAAGTCATTTCAAGGGTTTTTACAAATCTAAGAACTTGCACTACATCCGGTTGGGGGTTTTACAATGGAGTAGATGATTATTGCTTATGCGGGGTCAAAGAATATGCCTTAATGAAAAAAATCATCCAACAAGCCCCATCGAGTCAAAAAGATTTTTATGCTTTAGACATCGGATGTGGAAACTTTCAATGGAGTCAGGGGCTTGCGGATTACATTAACGCACAAACGGATCTTCCCAAAGATATCAAGGTTCACATCATCGGCATCCGAGGAGAAAGCTATTTGGGAGATCGAGTCGTCGAAACAGATCGGTGCAAGCTGTACAATTTAGGCGCTTTTAAAATCGAGGAGCTATTCGCCAAATTTAAAGAAGAAGGCTTGGATCTCGAAAATAAAATCGATCTGGCCGTGTCTCGGTGGACCTTTCGCCATTTGGTGGATCCTGTTGGCACGCTTCTTCAACTCGGCCGTCTGCTCCGTCCTCAAACGGGGATCGCTGCCTTAGATGGGTTTTATTTCACCAATCAGGAAAAAGATCGATTGGACGATCAGAATCGGAGATTGACTCAGCTTTTTTTAGATACGCGCGCTCCCTTTTTAACCCGTTATTACGATGAACAATATTCTTTGAACCAGTTTTTGCTGCGAAAACCGGATAGCGCACCCTTTCAGCTGCCGATGAGCTATCGCTCTATTTCAGAAGGAGCAGCCTCATGGTCAGTCGGATCGAATTATATCACAGATTTTAGAAGAGAGCCTCGAGAAACGGATGCAACGGTATGTTGTCCTAAAACAACCTATGAAATAGTCGACGATAAAAAAATCCATCAATGGTTTGGCGATCAAAACCTCTATCGCTGGCTGAAAGAAAATGAGTTGTTCTATGCAGAGAATACGCGCTTAAGGCCGCTCCACACGCCTCCCGTTTGCGCTGCTGTATCCCATCGCGATCTAAAGGCGCTTGAAGAGTGTTTCGCAAGAGGGGACGATCTATATGCTTCGGACGATCTAGGGAACACCCCTCTTCACCTCGCTACCCGTAACGAGGAGATGTTCAATCGGCTGCTCGTCAAATACCGGAATTTAGAGCTCGTCAACGCGGAAGGCCATACCCCTCTGCATCTGGCGGCCATCCATGATTCCGAAAATGATATCACATCCGGCCGGATCCTCCAGCAGCTGATCAAAGCAGGAGCCCATGTGAATGCGGGGTTAACGCAAGAAAACACCCCATTGGATTGCGCCATTCGTTTCCGCAATCTTAAAGGGATTGAGACCTTGATCCGGGCGGGTGCAGAAATCACTGAAAAAAATCGTAACGCTCTTAATGAAAAGGCCTTTGACCCTTTGCGTAAAAAAAGGATTATTCCCCAAAAAATGAAAGAAAAAGTGGAAGAGAAAGGAGAACCCTCTGACTTTTTAAGCTCTATCTGTACATGGATCAAAGAAGGGCAGTGTGTCATTCTGAGATCGAATGACCGTAGGAGCGATTGGGCCATGTACCATTATCCCAAAAGTTCTAATCCGAAGCCCGGTCTCATCTATGTCGATTTCGATCCCCAATACGGCCTCTTAACGGATGATGAGTTGTTGGGAATTCTAGCTTCTAGCGGCTATCCGCACACGGCCTTTGATCTAGAAAAATTAAAAAAGATCGGATGCGCTTACATGGAGAGCTACCAGTTCTTGTAAAAAATTATTTACACCAAAACTTTTAGCACTCTATATTTCTCTCTGCTAAAACCTTGAAAAATATCGCATCCTTTGATATGTTGTCATTCCAAAGGAATCCTCAACAGGAGAAATATTATGTCAGCAACGCCAAAAGAATTGATCTTTGAAGAAGAAGCACGCAATAAGCTCAGCGAAGGGATCGATCAGCTCGCCGAAGTAGTAGGTGTGACGCTCAGCCCAAAAGGGCGCAACGTCGGCCTGCAGACTAGCTGGGGAGCTCCCACCATCACCAACGACGGCAACAGCATCGTCAAAGATATCGAACTCAAAGACCAATACGCCAACATGGGCGTTTCTATCGGGAAAGAAGTGGCGAGCAAGATGAAGGAGAAATGCGGGGACGGCACCACCTCCAGCATCCTGATCTTAAACGCGCTTGTGCAAAATGGGGTGAAAAACATCGCTTCCGGAGCAAGCCCGATTCAAATGAAGCGGGGCATGGAAAAAGCCTTGGAAACTCTCCTTAAGGAAATCGCGAGCTTTGCGATCCCGATCAAAAATGAAAAAGAGACCCGCAACATCGCGATCGCCTCTGCGTCTGGAAACGCGGCCATCGGCGAGCTGATCACAGAAGCGATTCAAAAAGTGGGCAAAGCGGGCGTGATCACGATCGAAGAGGGCAAAAGCACCGATACCACCATCGAAATGGTGGAGGGGATGCAATTCGACCGCGGCTACGTCAGCGCCTATTTCTGCACCCATCCGGAAACGATGAGCGTCGAGATGCAGGATGTGCGGATCCTCATCACCGATAAAAAAATCTCCTCCGTCCAAGAAATTCTTCCCATTCTCCAAGCGACTGCCAGCACGGCTCAAGAGCTCTTAATCATCGCCGAGGATATTGAAGGAGACGCCCTTTCTACACTTGTGGTCAATAAACTGCGCGGAACCCTAAAGGTTTGCGCCGTAAAGGCTCCCGGGTTCGGCGATAGGAGAAAAGCCCTCCTTCAAGACTTGGCGATCCTCACCGGCGCCACGCTGATTTCAGAGGAAGCGGGAATTACCCTAAAGGATGCAACGGCCAATCTCTTGGGAAGAGCGGAAAAAATCGTCGTTACGAAAGAAAAAACGACGATTGTGGGCGGCAAAGGAACCCATAAGGAAATTCAAGCGCGCATCAAGCAAATCGATGGCGAGAGCGCTGCTGCGACAAGCTCCTACGACAAGGAGAAACTCGAAGAGCGTAAAGCAAAGCTCAGCGGAGGGGTTGCCGTCATTCGCGTCGGAGCTGCCACAGAGCCCGAGATGAAACAGAAAAAGCAGATGTTCGAGGATAGCTTGAACTCCACGCGCGCTGCTTTAGAAGAAGGGATCGTTCCCGGAGGGGGCATTGCCCTCCTGCGCGCGAGCGGCGTTCTTGCTAAAAACGATTTGAAAGGCGATGAGGCGATTGGGGCGCAGATCTTGCGCAAAGCCTGCGAAGCGCCTTTTAGACAGATTGTGGTGAATACAGGCTACGACAGCTCAGTCATTCTTGAGGAGGTTCTCGCTAAAGGCGCTAACTTCGGCTTTAATGCGATGAGTGAAAAAGTGGAAGATCTCCTGCTATCAGGCGTGATCGATCCCGTTAAAGTGATCAACTACGCTCTGAAATATGCCATCTCTGCGGCCGGAGTGGTCTGGCTCTCTGAAGTGCTGATTGGCAACGCTCCCGAAGACGAAGAGAATGCCTAAAGCCGCTGTAGAGCCGTCGCGCGGGATCGGCGACGCTCTGCTCATGATGGTCGCCTCGCATCAGCTCCTGAAAGCGGGCTACGAGGTGACCACTTTCCATCCTCATCTAGGCCAGCTGCAACGCTGGTTTCCGGGTCATCGATTTTCATCGGAGCCTCTTTCCAATCCCGCTTCTTTCGACCTCGTCATCCTCGAAAATGACAACTCCCCACGGATTAAAAAGGGGGAAAATGTCAGCGTTTTCTATCCCACCTACTCGCCTGCAAAACATGGGGCCCTCTCTCCTCTTGACCAAGTCTTCGATGCAGAAAAGCCCATGGCAGAAAATATCGCCGTCTGCATCGCCGATCTTTTAAAGCTCAAACAAATCTCAAAAGACAACGGCTTGACAGTTCCGGAGAATCTGATCCACCGCCTTCATGAAAAGCGGATCCTCATCCACCCGACGAGCAGCGCCGTGGAAAAAAATTGGACAAAGGAGAAATATCTCCGGCTCGCAAAACATCTGGAAAAGCGCGGCTACAACCCCTTGTTTGCCGTCCATGCAGAGGAGAGTGCGGAGTGGAACCGGGTGCCTGCCATGGTCTTCTCCCATTTAGATCCCCTCGCTTGTTTTCTCTATGAATCAAGAGTCCTCATCGGCAACGATTCCCTGCTCGGCCACCTCGCTTCGAATTTAGATCTGCCGACCGTGATCCTCGCCAACGATGCAAAGCGGATGCGCCTCTGGCGTCCAGGCTGGCGCCCGGGCGCCGTCCTCACCCCGCCTGACTGGGCTCCGAAGCGCTACTGGAAACATTTCATTTCAGTGAGAAAAGTGTTAAGAGCCTTTCCCCCCTAATCTCTTACTAACTCCTTCGCTCTCTTTAAAGCGAGGTCGATGTGGGGAAAAATGTTTTCATGGCCAATAGACATCTCGAGTCCAAACTTCTTGAGGCTTTTCGCCGGCTGGCCCTTTACGCCCGATAAAATCAAAGTCGTCCGGTCGCGCTTGCACTTTAAATAAAGCTCGCTCAAAGCGTGCAGCCCGCTCGCATCGAGCACGGGAACCTTGCGCATGCGCAAAATGAACACTTTAGGAGGAGCGGCCATGTTGTGCAAAATGTCCTTCAAATGGTCGGCGACGCCAAAAAAGAAAGGCCCGTCGATCTCATAAACCTCCACCCCTTGGGGAACCTGTTTTCTAGAAATGGCATCGGGGTCGCTTTTTTCGGAAAACTCCCCCTCTTCCTGTTGTAAAAGAGGAGCAAGGGTCACCACATGGGAGAGATCGCTCATCCGCTTCATAAATAACAGAGCGGCTAAAATCATGCCCACCTCCACGGCTGTGGTCAGATCGACTAAGACCGTGAGAAAAAAAGCGGTGAAAAGCACCGCGACATCGCCAAGGGGAGCCCTAAGCAAATGGCGAACATGGGCCACTTCGCTCATGTTCCATGCGACCATGATCAGAACGGCCGAAAGAGCGGCTAAGGGAATCTGCCCGACCGCGGGAGCAAAGGCGAGGATGAGCAAAAAAAGGGTCGCCGCATGGATCATGCCGGCCATTGGCGTTTTAGCGCCCGTTTTTATATTCGTCGCCGTGCGCGCGATCGCGCCCGTTGCGGGAATGCCGCCAAAAATCACCGATCCCAGATTAGCAACCCCCTGGGCAACCAGCTCGCCATTCGATCGGTGGCGGCCGCCTGTCATGCCATCGGCGATCACCGCTGAAAGAAGCGATTCAATCCCGGCAAGAAGAGCGATGGTGATCGCATCGGGGATCAAGCTTTGAATGGCAGGCCAACTCAACGAAAAAGAGGGAAGCGAGGGCGCCGGCAGCAAACGGGGCATCTCTCCGAAGCGCGTATAGATCGTCTCCACAGGGAGGTCGAAGACCCAACAGATCAAGGTCGGAAGGATAATCGCCGCAATGCCCCAGGGAATTAAGGGAAAGAAGCGGCGGATGAGCGCAATCAGAAGGAGGGTTCCCAATCCCACTCCGCAGGTGAGCATGTCCCAGGTGGGAAACGCCTGGATATAGGCTTGCCACTTAGCGAGGAAATCGACAGGAACGGTCTGCATGTTTAACCCGAAGAAATCCTTCATTTGCGAGGAGAAGATCATCAAAGCGATCCCCGAGGTAAAACCCACCGTCAGAGGATAGGGGATGTATTTAATCCATACGCCTAAGCGGCTGAAGCCCATGATGATCAAAATGACCGCAGCGATCAGCGTCGCCACCACCAACCCCTCATATCCCTGCCTCTGCACGATGCCGTAAACAATGACGACAAAAGCTCCCGTCGGCCCCCCGATCTGCACACGGCTTCCCCCTAAGAGCGAAATCAAAAATCCGGCGACGATCGCCGTGTACAATCCCCTTTCAGGGCCCACCCCGGAAGCGATTGCAAAGGCCATGGCTAGAGGCAGGGACACAAGTCCAACCGTGACTCCCGCAAATAGATCGCTCTTGAACGCTGCTCTGTCGTAGCGATCCTTAAAACAAGTAACGGATTTGGGAATGAATTCTTTCCAATTCATATTTCTTAACCTTGTATAATAATCATTTAAAATCTAGAATGAACTTTATAGTAGGGATGGAGGGCATTATGAACAGATCCAAGCGTTTTTTCAATAAGAGTTTAAGCAAAGCGATCAAAAAAGAGGTGCGCAAAGGAAACCGGGCTGCGCCTACCCTTGAGGAGCCCCTCAGAAGCGATCTCCTATCGCCCAAGCAAATGCTCAAAAAATACCCTGCAAAAATCGCTAAAAAAGATGCCGGCCTCATCCTCTCTACTCTGAAGGGGATGCAAGTCAAAAAAGCAAAAAGAGCCGCTAAACAATCAAAACGGACGACCCCGGGGACAGTCCCCTCCGATTCGACGCCTTACATCGTGCATGTCGAAGGGGGGCGCTGGATGAAAACCGTCCAAAAACAGACAACCGATAAAAGCAAAAAATTAACTAAACATCTATCCAAGATGAAAGGGAAAAAAGGGCATCCTGGTTTTTAATGCCCTTTTCGATTAAACTAATTTCCGATGGCCTTAAAAGATTCTATACGCATTGCGCATATATCGGATTTGCATTTTTCCAAAGCAACCTTTAATCCTCTCCAGTTTTTCTCCAAACGGTGGCTGGGCAACATCAACTTGATTTTTTCCCGCCAGCAAGACTATCTGGCCGAGAGACTTTTCCCGCTCGTCTCTCTATTTAAAGAGCTAGACGTCGAGCATGTGATCATCACGGGAGACCTAACGACCACATCTCTCCGCCAAGAATTTCTTCTAGCTTCCGCTTTAGTCAGCCAATTTAAAGAGGCGGGATTCTCCGTGCTAGCTCTTCCCGGGAATCACGACCACTACACCAAAAGAGCCTTTAGAAAAAAATTATTTTATCAATTTTTCGATCCCCCCTTCGATGAGCAGGGGATTGCCGTTAAACCGCTTGGCAAGGGATGGCGGCTCATCGCTCTCGATACGGCGATCGCCACCTCGCTGATCTCTTCGCGCGGCTACTTTTCCCCCCTTTTAGAAAAACGCCTTGAAAAAATCCTATCCGAAATCCCTTCAGACGAAGCCGTCGTGCTGGCCAACCACTTCCCCTTTTTCCAACACGACAGCCCGCGCAAAAGGCTAGAGCGAGGGGTGGAGTTAAAAAACCTGATCGCCCGCTTTCCCCGCATCAAATTCTATCTGCACGGCCATACCCACCGCCATTGCGTTGCCGATCTGCGCCCCAATGGATTGCCGATCATCCTCGATTGCGGAAGCACTGCCCATCGGATCGATGGCACATGGAACCTGATCGACATCACCCCTTCCGGCAGCACCGTCGACATCTATCGCTGGGAAGACAACTGGCAGACAAGGGAGCGCCTGGCATTCTCATGGACGTAAGCGAACCTTGGTATCAAGAGGGGCTCTCTTTCAAGTGTACGGGATGCGGTCAATGCTGCACGGGAAGTCCCGGATACGTTTGGATCGATGAGTCTGAAGTTGCCGAATTGGCGGCTTTTCTCAACATCTCCCTGGAAGAGTTTGTGCGCACCTACACAAGGCGCGTCCATCAACGCCTCGCTCTGATCGAACATCCGCGCACCTATGACTGCGTTTTTCTCAAAGACCGGAAATGTCAAGTCTATGGGGCAAGGCCCAAGCAGTGCCGCACCTTTCCCTGGTGGCCCGAACACCTCAAATCGCGCAAACACTGGGAAGAGACAGCCCGCCGCTGCGAAGGGATCAACCACCCCGAAGCCCCTCTCGTTTCCCTTGCGGAAATCGAAAAAAATCTCGAGCAGAAGAAATGATCTACAACCGCGCTCTAGTCACAGGCGCCACTTCGGGACTCGGCAAAGCCTTATCCCAGCTCCTCGCTGCTAAAGGGATCCCCCTTCTCATCACCGGACGGGATCTTTCCCGTTTAGAAGCGCTAGCCAGCGCATTGCCCGTCTCGACCATCTGCTATGCTGCCGATTTGAGCCGCAAGGAAGAGCGGCAAGGACTCATCGAACAGATCCACCGACATGTTCCCGATCTGATCATCAATAACGCAGGCTTTGGCCTATACGGCGCCGCCCTAAGACATGCGACACGCGAGCAGCTCGATATTCTCGAAATCAATGCAAACGCTCTGCTGGAGATCTCGCTGGAATCTGCCCGCATCCTCATCGCCCATCAAAAAAGGGGAACGATCGTCAACATCTCTTCCGCCGCCGCTTTTTTCCCCTATCCGACTTTCAGCGTCTATGCCGCTACAAAGGCTTTTGTCTTGCACTTTTCCGAATCCTTCGATCGCGAGGTAGCCCCCTTCGGCCTACGCGTCCTCTGCGCGTGCCCCGGACAAATCGCCACCGATTTTCGCAACCGCGCCGCCAAGCATCATCCTCAGAGCAGAGATCGCCGCACCCTATCCGTAGAAAAAGCCGCTCAGTGCATCTGGCGGCAAATTGAAAAAGAGCAAGCGATCTATATCTTCGACTGGCGCTACCGCCTTCTCGTCTCTTTAGGAAAGCTCCTGCCCCGGCGATGGGTTCAGGCGCGATTGCAACAAGAAATCGCTTTTAGATGCGGGCGGGATATTTGATGCGGAGATGGGATGTGACGATCAGCGTCTTTACGATCGCTTTTTTGACGATCCCCAATTCTTCGAAAGTAAGCTGGCATTCATCGAGTTGCCCGTCTGCGGCTTTTTCAGAGATCAATTTGTCGACCATCAATGCGAGATTCTTTTCCGAGAGCACATCCAAAGAACGAGAAGCAGCTTCAATGGTATCGGCAATCATGATGACGGCCGACTCTTTCGTATGCGGCTTGGGCCCAGGATAACGGAACAGCCGTTCATCCACAAGGGAGGGATCCCCTCCCATCAGCTCCACTTGCTTGCAATAAAAGTAATAGACAAGCGTGGTGCCGTGATGCTCGCGGATAATGTCGATAAAACTCTGAGGCAGCCCTTTTTTGCGCGCCAGCGCCTCTCCTTCGGGAACGTGAGCCATGATCACCTGCGCCGATTCGAGAGGCGTCAGCAGCTGGTGGATATTGAATCCCCCCAATTGATTTTCCGTAAAATAATGGGGATTAAACAATTTGCCGATGTCATGATAGAGAGTGGCCACTCTACAAAAAAGACCGTCCGCACCAATTGCACGGGCCGCGGCTTCAGCGAGATTGCCTAGGACAAGGCAATGCTGATACGTTCCGGGAGCTTCTAGGCTGAGCCGCCGCAAGAGCTCGTGGTTGGGATCCATGTACTCCATCAACGTCATATCCGTGACGACGTGGAACACCCCTTCTAAAATCGGCAGCAAACCGACGACGAGGATGGCGGTCAGCAGCAAGAAAAGAAAAGCGCTGAGCGCTCCTGTTAAGAAAGAAACTCCCAAGAAAGTCTCCGGAGAAAGGGAAAAAGCAAAGATGACCACTAAGCTGCACAGCCATGTTTTGCCGCAAACCGCAAACACCTCTCTGCGCTTATGGATCCCCCGCGTCGCGATCATCGCTACAAGCGCGCAGGCTGTATTGATGACTAAAAAGTGTTCGCGATTAAACGTCAGACATAAACTCAAAATCACGATCAAAAATGCGGAAGTGAAAAAAGAGACCTCAAAACCGACTAAAATGCAAATGAGGATCGTCGCAAAAGGGACGAAGATGGGATAATCGATCCGGTCGATGAGCGCTGTGTTTTGATGCAGGATCCAAGACTCTGTACCCTTTGCAAGCAAGAGAGTTAAAATGACCGTCCCTACCAGGAGGGTAAGCTTCTGCACAGAGTAGAGGAGCCTATGCTGGTAAATCCGCAAGTAAAGATAGCCCAATCCCGTGAAAATCAGCGCAAACAACAGGCTGCCGAGCAGGCTAGATACATTCCATAGAGAACGCTGCTTGGCCAGCGTTTCATTCATCGCCTTTAACATGGCGAAATGGGCAGGCGTGACAATTTCTTTAGGAGCGATCAGCTGCGTTCCCGCTTCAATCGGCGTAAATTGCTCGGGAATCCTTTGTTCGACCAGACGGCATAGATTCCTTTCGGTGATTTTATCTTCCTGTAAATTCCATGTTTGCCGTTCAAAATAGTCTACAATAAATTGAATCGATTCCGCTTGATAGCTGCTTCCAGAAAAGGCCTTTTCTTGGATCTGCTGCCAGATTTTTTTAGGGAGCTGAGTCGGATTTTCCAGTTTTTTGGGATTGAAGAGATAGGTGTTGGCGACCCTGAAATGCAGCTCCTTCATTTTTTGAAAGGCCCTTGCATCCGCATAGCGGCTTTTCTGCAGAGCCTTGGCCAGAAGATCGACGCATTTATAAATCTCCTCGAACGTGCTTTTTTCTAGGATTTGCCTCCAGGCTTGATGTTGGGTTATTTCCTCTTCGAAGCGGATGCGCGCCTCCCGAATTTGACTAGAGTCGATCTTGTAAATCAATCCGATATCGCGCACCGCCTCTTGCCTTAGAAGAGCCGTCGCCTCCACATCGGGAAAGGCAAAATCGACCTGGGCGATCACATAGCGTTCTGCAGGGGCCCCCAGAACCCATTTCTCAGTCGGCATCTCGCGAAAATGCCAAAATAAGAACAAAGCGATCACCAAAGAGAGACCGACTGCAAGGCGTTTGCCCCTATGCTGCTGGACTTCTGATGAGTGTATGCCTACCATAATTGATCCGAAGCATACCAGATCGCCTCATAATACTTCAAATTATACCCCTTACTGCAGTATACTGAAGGTTCCGGAAGTTGGCTCAAGGAAATACTATGTATCAAATTATTCCGCGCAAATACCGCCCGCAGCGATTCTCCGACATCGTGGGCCAGGAGGCGATCGTCACCACGTTGAAAAATGCGATCCTCCTGAAGCGCCTCGCCCATGCCTACTTATTTTCCGGATCAAAAGGCACGGGTAAAACTACTCTGGCGCGTCTCTTTGCCAAAGCCTTGAATTGCAGACAATTAACCGCAGACGGCGAGCCCTGCAACGCGTGTCCTTCCTGCCTAGAGATCGCCGCGGGGCATTCCTTGGACGTATTAGAGATCGACGGCGCCTCCAACCGAGGCATCGACGACATCAGACAAATCAACGAAACGATCGGCTATGCACCCGCATCGGGTAAATATAAAATTTACATTATCGATGAAGTGCACATGTTGACAAAGGAAGCGTTCAACGCTTTGCTCAAAACTTTAGAAGAGCCCCCTGCGCATGTAAAATTTTTTTTCGCAACCACCGAACCGCACAAAGTCCTCCCCACCATCATCAGCCGCTGCCAACGTTTCGATTTAAATCGCATTCCTGAGGAGGCGATGCTGCACAAGCTTTCATGGATTGCGCGCGATTTACAAGTGGATATTGAAAACAAAGCGCTACAACTCATCATCGAAAGAGCGGAGGGCTCGCTCCGCGATGCCGAATCCCTCCTCGACCAAGCGATCTGCAGTTTGCCTATGGAAACGGGGAACTCCCAAATGCCGGCGATCACAGAAGATGCCGCAGCCCGCGCGCTCGGCATTATCCCCCGCGCTTATCTTCTCGAATTAGACGAAGCGATCCAACAAGGAAATCTCTCCTTTGCCTTTGAGCTTACGGAAAGAATCTTTGCTTCGGGAAAGGATCTCGGCTACTTTATGGAAGGCCTCATGGAACACTTCCGCAATCACCTCAAACAGATCCTTCAAGGCAAACCTCTAGCTTATAGCGAAGAGCATTGCCTATATATGCTCGATTTTCTCGTGAACTGGCACCAACAGATGTCCAAAGTGCCCTTCAAACGGATCGGCCTAGAAACCGCTCTTTTGCACCTGATCCGCAGCCCGCACCGCCTCTCGATCGATACCCTGGTTCGACGCCTCGTTCAGCTTGAAACGGCTAAAGACCGGATTCCAGAACAAACGCACTCCCCCCCTCCTCCGGTACCGCCTGAAAATAGGAATGCTCCCGAAAAACCCGTGCAAAAAGAGAAAGCCGAAGACCGCGCCGCCGCAGTCATAGCTGAAAGTGCTCCGGCTGAGGCGCCGCGTGCAGCAGATGAGGCCTTGACAGCCGGCCGAACGCTGTCCAAAGATGTGAACAAGGTCCAACAAAGTAAATATGATACCCTCATCCGCTTTGCAGCGGTGGAGCTAGAGGGGATCGTCAAAGGGAGATAAAGGATTTATGGGAAGTGGATTTTCCAAAATGAAAAAACAAGCGCGGATGCTCGAAGAGCAATTTGAGAAGATGCGCGAAGATGCAAAAAACAGCGAATTCATCGGCAGCAGCGGAAACGGCCTGGTCACCGTCGCTCTCAATGGAGATAAAGAGATTAAAACGCTCACCATCAAACCGGAATGCGTCGATCCTAATGACCTCGAAGGGCTGCAAGACCTGATTAAAGCAGCTTGTGAAGAGGCCTACAAAAAAATCGACGAGCAGCAATCTCAACAGGGCAGCATGTCCCTCCCGGGCGGCATGAATCTCCCTTTCAACATCTAAAAAGGGGTGTACTGGCGGAGGACCCGGGCAATTTCGACAGAATCGCTCAGCTGCAATACCTCTTCGGCAAGGCGGCTGCAGTCGATGAGCGAGCATTGTCGAATGGTGTGCTTGACGAGAGGGATGTAACGCGGAGCGCAGGAGAGCTCATCGACTCCCAATCCTATGAGCAAGGGAATGAAAAGGGGCTGAGAGGCGATCTCCCCGCAGATAGCGAGCGGCTTGGAGCGGCGCCTAGCCTCAGAGGTCATCATTTTGATCATGCGGACGATGCTGGGATGAGCGGGAAAGTCGAGTGCGCTCATCAGGGGATTGCTCCGGTCGATACCCAGCGTATATTGAATGAGATCATTCGTACCGATCGAAAGAAAATCGCACTCCTCCATCAGCCCGTCGCAAATGAAGACGGCAGAGGGAACCTCTACCATGCATCCGATAGGGACAGCTTTAGGCAGATCCATTTCCGCTTGCAATGCGTCGATGATCTTCTTCGCAGCGCGCAGTTCTTGAATATCCGAAATAAGCGGCAGCAAAATGTGCACATTGGCCTGTTGGGCTAAACGCAAAATCGCGCGCAGCTGCGCACTAAACACATCCGGATGGCGCAGCAAAAAGCGAATCCCTCGACAGCCTAAAAGAGGATTAGGCTCGTTTTTAAATTCTTCAAAGGGATAGAAATTTTTATCGCCGCCAAAATCAAAAACGCGGATGACGATCGGCATATTGGGCGCCAAATCGAGCAGTCTTGCGTAAAGAGTATACTGCTCCTCCTCGGAAGGGAGGGGGCCCCCCTTTTCCAATAAAAGATATTCGGTGCGAAATAACCCCACCCCTTGCGCGCCCTGGCTCTGCACAATGTCCAAATCGCCGAGCACGCCTACATTAGCTAACACTCGAACGGGGTAGCCATCTTGTGTTTGAGCAGGCAAGGAGAGCTGATTTTTCAGCTGCTGGTCGTTCGCGTCTAGATGTTTTTTCAGAGTTTGGTACCTTTCCAATGTTTTCAGACTCGGATTGAGGATCACCCGGCCCGTCATCCCATCGACGATGACCGTTTTTCCCCTTTGGTGATGCAACAATTGCACATCGATCCCAGAGACATAGGGAATGCCTTTGGCCCTAGCAATCAAGGCGGCGTGGGAATTACCCCCTCCCGTTTGCGTCACAAAAGCACCGACTTGCGAGGCTTGCACAGAAGCGGTTTGAGAGGGGACGAGCTCATTTGCACACACAACGGCATCCGCAGGGATTTCACCGAGCATCAGCTTTTCTTTTTGGCACAAATGCCCGAGAATTCTTTTGGAAAGATCCATCACATCGATCAGCCGCTGTTGAAAAAAGGAATCAACCGTCTGAGAAAAACGCGCTTCGAATTCGCTGATCACCGAACGAAAAACCGACTCGGTATTCTGCCGCATATGCCGAATCCGCTCTTCCATATGCGTCGTCATCAGCGGATCTTCCAGCATCTGGATATGGGTGTCGATGATCGTCACCGCATCGAGCAGCCCCTCGTAGGCAAGATCGCTCTGGAGCAGCTCGAGATCTTTGCGGCTGGAAAAGAGCGCTCGCCGATAACGGGCAATCTCCTCATCGATTTCGCTGGTCGCAATAGAAAACTCGGGAAAGGACTCCTCTTGAACTATAGACAAGAAAAAGGGAGGGCCGATGGCTATCCCCTCGCTGACAGGAGCCCCTTGCAGGCAGAGTTCTTTTTCACTCCCCGAATTCATTCTCAAACGCCTCGACTAACTTTTTCATGACTTCCTCCGCATCTTGTCCATCTACGATGATCGTGATTTGAGAATTTTTGTTGGCCGCCAGCATTAGAATGCTCATGATGCTGCGCGCATTGATCACTTCTTTTTTATAGGCAAACGACACAGCGGATTTGCTCGTTTGCAAAAGCTTGACGATGATCGTAGCCGGCCTCGCGTGTAGGCCTAACGCATTTCTAATTTTTACCTTGCGCAAGACTTTCACGCGTTCTCTTCCTTTGCTGTTGCTTTTTTGAAATGGTTTCCAACAGTTTAATGTTGAATTCCTTAGCAGAGTGATACCCCATCTCCTTCAGACGGTGATTCAGCACAATGGTCTCTAAAAGTAAAACGATATCCCGACCCGGTTTCACGGGAAGCACATGGTAGGGCACTTTAATGCCGAGAATATCGCAGTATTTTTCATCCAAGCCGATCCGATCGTAAAAACGGCGATCGTCCCACTTCTCCAATTTGACGACGACATCCACACTCTTGTCGTCGCGCACGCATACCGCCCCATAAAGATGCGCCACGTTGATGATCCCAATCCCGCGGATTTCCATGAGGTGACGCGTGAGCTCCGGGCCGGAGCCCTCGAGATAGGAACCCTCTTTCAGTTTCACCCGGACCACGTCATCCGAGATGAGCCGATGTCCCCGCTCGATCAACCCTAAGGCCGCCTCGCTTTTACCGATCGAAGAATCCCCCTGAATCAAGACGCCCACTCCAAAGGCTTCGACGAGCGTCCCATGACAGGTGATGCTCGGCGAAAACTCCTCGTTGAGGATGAACGTCATCTTGCTGAGCAGATTCATGGTCGTCATGCTCGTGCGAAAGAGCGGAATCCCATCCTGTTCGCACACTTCGATCAACTCTTTGGGAGCCTTGTACTTTCCGGCAACGACCACGGCAGGAATCTGCGCCGTCAACACCCCTTTCAAGCGCTCCTTGCGCTTCTCTTTATCTAAATCGCGCAGATAAAGCACCTCGACATTGCCGAAGATCAAAATCCGCTGGTTCGCATAGTGCTTTAAATATCCCGATAAACTCAATCCCGGTCGGTGGACTTCGGGAAGTTTAATGATCCGCTTCACACCAGCGCCGCCTGCAATGAGTTCGAACCCTAAACTCTCCTTATGCTTATCTACCAAATCTTGTACGGAATACATGCACTCATTTCCATCATCGTATAAAGAGGCAGCTAGCAAAACCTGAGTTTTGCTAGCTGCCTCTTAGAGTTTAATTCTAATGAAGTCTGATCGTTTTCTCAAAGAAAAAACCAAAATCTGTTATATATAAGAATAGGGTTTAAGTAACGTATAGGAGCGAGGTTGTGGGATATACCAGAGTGGTGATTGTAGGAGGCGGCTTTGGCGGTCTCAATGCTGCAAAAGCATTGAAAAAGGCAAAGGTAGATCTGCTGGTCGTCGACAAAACAAACCACCACTTATTCCAACCTCTCCTCTATCAAGTCGCCACGGCCGCGCTCTCCCCCGGCGAGATCGGCACACCGATCCGCGAGATCCTCCGCAAACAAGAGAATACGAGCGTGATCATGGGAGAAGTGGTCGGTGTCGATAAAAACCTCAAACAAATCGTCCTGAAAAACGGCGATCGAATCGATTACGATTATCTCGTCCTCGCCGTCGGAGCTAGACACTCTTATTTCGGCAACGACAAATGGGAGGCTTTCGCTCCCGGCCTCAAAACAAATGTCGATGCGCTTAAGATCCGCGAGCAGATCCTGATCTCTTTTGAAAAGGCCGAGCGGATGGATAGAATTTCCGAAGCGGCCAAGTATTTGAATTTTGTGGTGATCGGAGGGGGGCCGACAGGAGTAGAGATGGCCGGAGCCATTGCGGAGATCTCCCATGAAACGCTGTTTAAAAATTTCCGCCGGATCAAACCCGAAAAATCCCACATCTATCTCATCGAGGCGACACCCTACATCCTGCCCAGCTACCCTCAGCCTCTCTCCGTGCACGCAAAAAAAGATCTGGAATCTCTCGGAGTCCATGTCCTGACAGGTAAAAAAGTCACCAACATCACCGAAGAAGGAGTGCAAGTCGACAATCAATTCATCGTCTCGCAAAACGTCATTTGGGCAGCCGGGAACCAAGCCTCTCCTCTATTAAAAACACTCGATGTTCCCTTAGACAGGCAGGGCAGGGCTATCGCCAACCCCGATCTCACCATTCCGGGATACCCTGAAATCTTCGTCATCGGCGATGCCGCTTGCGCCATGGGAAAAGAGGGCAAACCGATCCCCGGCATCGCTCCTCCGGCGATTCAAGAGGGCAAATACGTCGGGCGCATGATCAAAGAAAATCTCCCTCCGGATCAGAGGCCCCCTTTTCGCTATCTCGATAAAGGCTACATGGCGACCATTGGCAGATCCAAGGGGATCGCCGTCCTCGGCAAATTTCAAATGACCGGATTTCTCGCTTGGATTGCCTGGTGCTTTATCCACATCGCCTACCTCATCGGCTTCCGCAACCGGATCGGCGTGATGCTAGAGTGGTTCACCATCTTTGTAACCGGCCAACGGGGCGTGCGCCTCATTAACCGCCCCATCGACCAAGAAATCCCCAAACAGAATTAGAGAAATTTAGGCGCTTTTTTTCCAAAAAGCGGAGTGAAGCAAGGCCCCATCCGCATTGTTGACGTTGATAATATCCATCCGCTGAATCCCGAGAGACTTCATGAACCCGAGCACAAGCACCGGGTTGGTGACGGCGACGTTGACATAGTCATGTCCGCCGAGCTGCTCATCTGTCTTCCCTTCCAATCGCTGCACGCGATCGAACAGCTCCTGTTGTGTGAAAGAGCTCTTTTTCCCAATGAGAGGATAAATGCCGTAGGCAAAGATATTTCCGATCCCCACGACCACGGTGCGAGAGCTGGAAATTTTCTTCTTAAACAGATCGTCTACCTTTTTTGAAAGGCGGTGCGCATGGTTTGTGGCATCTTTTAGCTCCACTTGAGTCAAGGGATTTGGAGTCGTCACGAGATTCGGATCGTGTTTTTTGATGTGTTTGATGATGTGATTTTTGAAGGGGATCGACGCATCCACCCCGCGGTACACCTGCACGTTGCCATGCGGATCCAAGGTGGAAAATTGGTAACTCCCCCCTCCAATATCCCAAACAATGACGTGCTTTGGATCTGCATCCAGCTGGGATGCGGTCGCTTGAAATCCTAAAATCCCCTCTAGCTGCTGATCGATGATGTGCACCTCGATGCCCGTTTCGCGAAAAATTCTATCGATGAACGCGTGGATATTTGCCGCCTTGCGAAAAGAAGCGGTCGCAACCGCCACCGTTTTTTTCGCCTGGTGTTTTTGCGCAAGGGCTTGGCTTTTTTTAAGCGCTTCTAGCCCCGTCTGCATCACCTGTTCATCAAAGACGCCATCGGGAGATTTTTCCAGCGCTTCTTGGTATTGAACGGTAAACGATTCATCCACCAAAATCTGTTCGATCTTTTGTGTTTTTAAATCAACCTTCGCCACTTTTAATTTCGTTGCGCCTGAGCCAATATCGATTGCAGCGCGCACCTCGTATTTGTTTTCATCCGCAAAACAAACCAGAACCAGAAATGAAAAAACAACAGTTGCTAAAATCTTGAATTTTTTATTGAGCATAAACATAAAAACATCCGATTGTTAAAATAATTTATAGAAAAATAATACCACTATTATTAAATAATAAAAATAACACAAATTAATTGATGAGGATTGTTCATTCAATGCTGTCAACTTAGCATAAACAGTTGATATCCAGATTGTTGCCAAAAGCAATGAACATGATAGGCAGGATAAGCATGATACCCATGATGGAAAAAGAAGAGGCCGCAGAATTTTGCGGCTATTTTTTTATCATGCACATCATGCTTATCCTGCCTATCATGTTCCTTGTTCTATGCAATAAACTTGAAATCAAACCCAAACCCGAGACGTAAAGACGCAAAGGAATTTAAAATTTGACGGATGAGCCGCCTGGGTATAACCTAGTTCGGATGAAAATCATATCTAGAGATGCTCTGGAGAGTTTTTGGGAGAGGCAGCCGGCCCTGTTTGTGGGCCTTCATCTCCTCATCGGCAGCGCCTTTGCTTTTCAGGGAGAGTGGTCTCTTCTTGCGATCGGCATGCTGCTCGGGGCATCCTGGCGGAGGAGATGGCATTGGGGCATTTTGTTGATGCTAGCCGCTTTTGCGTACGCCAAAGCGCTCTATCCCACTCCCCACTTATCCGCAAAAAAAATAGAGGGAACCGCCCACTTTGAAATAGCGGCGCTGAAACCCAGCCAATCCCCTTTTCAACGCTCGTTGCTGTATAGAGGACAGATCAAACATTTTGAAGCAAAGACAGGCGAAGCGGCGCACCGCTTGCCATGCCGCATCTACATGCCTATCAGCTCCTCCCGCCCTCCAGCGGATGGCAGCTATCGGCTTCAAGGAACCCTATGCAAAAAGCCGGGCAATGTCTATCTCTTTAAACCCCTGAAAAACCAGCCTTGGGAAAAAATAGAGGGAACATTCAGCTTCGCAGAGCTGCGCTACCGGGCTAAAGAAAACGTGCGCGCCTATCTAAAAAACCACTTCGCGCACGCGTCCTGTTACCATTTTTTAGCGGCGCTGGCGACGGGAGATTTAGAAGACCGCACCCTCGCTTTTGAATTCGGGCGTTTGGGGCTGCAGCACATCTTGGCCATTTCAGGCTTCCACTTCGCCCTGCTCGCTGCCTTCTGCAGCTTTTTTTTGCGCCTCTTTCTACCCTACAAGATCGCTGCAGCTGTGCTCCTGCTTCTCCTCAGCGTCTATTTTTCCTTTATCGGCAATGCCCCCTCCGTGCAAAGAGCGTGGATCGCCATCTTCCTCTTTTTAATCGGCCAGCTGTGCGCCTGGAAAACAACGGGCTTGAATGCGCTGGGCGCTGGGCTGGCCATCGAAATCCTCATCGACCCCTTTCTGATCACCCACATCGGCTTTCAGCTCAGCTTCCTGGCCACCCTTGCGATTTTGATGCTCTATCCCGCCATGAACCAGCTGCTGTGCCGGCTTTTGCAAACAAGACCCCTCAGCGCGCTCGTCGAGATGAGCCGGATCGATCAGCACGGCTATATTCTTTCCGCAGGGATAAGGCGGGCGCTTGCCCTAAACTTCAGCGTCCATCTCGTCGCGATCCCCGCCCTCCTCTACCTCTTTCACAAGTTTCCTCTGCTCAGCCTAGCCTACAATCTCTTTCTCCCGGTGGGAGTGAGCCTTTCCCTCCTTCTCCTCCTGCTGGCAATCCCGCTCACCATTCTGCTGCCCCCGCTCGGAACGCTCATTCACCAGCTCAACGACGCGTTCACCTCCTCGCTGCTGACCCTCACCTCCCATCCTCCTGCCTTTCTCGACTACGCAATCCGCACCCCCGCCTTTCCCCTCTCCCTCCTCTTCGGCTACCTAGCTCTCCTCTTCTTCATCGCCGCCATCCGGCCAAGAGACTGTTCCTAGATTCAAAGCGTTTCTAGCTTTTTCTTTCTGGTTCTAGAGATTCTCAGAGGTGCAATCTTTTTACGTTTTTGTTTGGCCTCCCATAAATGCACATCTGTTTGAAGACCAATCCAAAATTCGGGATGTGCATGATAAAAAAATGGCCGCAAAGCGGCGTGCCGCTTCTTTTTCCATCATGTGTATCATGCTTATCCTACCTATCATGTTCCTTGCTCTATGCAATAAACTTGAAATTGCAAGCTTATGGGTAATAGGATGGGGGCGCGGGCATGGGCATGGGCACGAAGAAGAGGTTATGCAAGAACTCTATTGACGAAAAGCCTCATTTTGAGTTACATCTTTAGGGCTTATGGCGGTCGTAGCTCAGTTGGTTAGAGCATTGGATTGTGGATCCAAATGTCGCGGGTTCGAGCCCCGTCGATCGCCCCAACTCTCTTAATGCTTTTCAAAAACTATGATGACGTCTTGGGACGCTCTGATCATCGGATTGCTGCAGGGGTTAACCGAATTTTTACCGATTAGCTCCTCCGCGCATCTCAAGATCGCTAAACTCCTGCTTGGCATCGAAAGCAGCGAAAATCAGGTGATTTTCGACTTGCTCTGCCACCTGGGAACCCTCGCCGCCCTCCTCTTTTTTTTTCGAAAGGAGATCCAAAACCTCTTCCGCAAGGAGCGCAAAACGCTCGGGCTGCTTTGCCTGGCGATCCTTCCCCTTATCCCCTGCTATTTTCTACTCAAGCCGCTGCGCGATTTCGCCTCCCAGAACAATTTATTGGGATGCTGCCTTCTCATCACGGCCGGCATCCTGTTTACAGGGCAAAAATGGCGGGTCCGAGGCAAAAAAGCGGTTGTTTGCGGGATCGATCAGACAGCGGAAGATGCTCCGGCGTCAGATGCGCTCTGGATCGGCGTCCTGCAGGCGGCGGCTCTGATTCCGGGAATTTCCCGCAGCGCTTCGACGATTTCGTGCGCGCGCGTGCTCGGCTGGAGCTCTAGGGATGCCGTGCGCTTCTCTTTTTTACTTTCGATTCCCACGATCATCGGCGGCAACTGTCTAGAACTCCTCCGCCTGGCCCTCCATGCAGATTTCTCTCCGACTTTATCTTTTTCTTCCTGTTTAATCGGTTTTTTGTCTTCATGTGGAATGGGGATGATTGCGATCGGCTATGCGATCCGGCTGCTGGAAAAAGAGAGCCTGAGGCCGTTTGCTTGGTATTGCCTGATTGCAGGGATCCTCATAACGGCCTACTTGAGTTTCTAGTTATACATGGTCAAAGCAACGGAAAAAAAAAGCAGGGAAAAACACCCGGAAGCAAAGGGATTGGCGCTCCTTTCCGCTTCCCTTGTCTTGGTGCTCAGCCTGCTTAGTTTCAAAGCGGGAGACCCCTCCGGAAATTGGCTGGGATTAGTCGGTTATGCTTTAGCCTGGGTGCAGGTCTACCTCTTCGGCTTGCCCGCTTATTTTGTCGCTTTTTATTTGGGTTGGATGGGCTGGCGGCTTCTCTCCACGCAGGAAATTCCCCAGGCAAAGCTCAAAGCTTTCTACTTCAGCGCGTTTCTCATTTCTTGCTGCATCCTGCTCAACGCGATCAACGAATGGGGCGTCCCGCTTGCCGCGCTCTTCAAGAATAAAATCTATGCGGAATCGCTCAGCTTCACCCATCCCTACCCGCACCGCTACACGCGCTACAACCTAGGAGGCGTTCCCCTCTACTATCTCTATCGCGATCTGCCCACCTTCAATTTGCAGCGGATGCTCAGCGATGTGGGGATCGCGCTTACTTTTTCGGCCACTAGCCTGGTCTCTTTTCTCCTCCTCACGAACGTCCGCATCCTCCCCTTATTGCGCGCGGTTCCGCAATTTTCTCTCAAGAGGTGGCTGGAGCGGCTCATTCCCCCCGAAAAAGAAGAAGCCCCTCCCCAAACCCCCGAACAGATCGAAAATACGCTGACCAAACGGTTTCCCCAGCCGATCTATCCTCCTGCTCCAGAAAGGCAGGAAACCCATGACCCTCCGTCAAAATCGCTCCCCGCTAAAAAAACAGCGCCCTCTAAACGGCCATCGAGCCAGAGCGGCGACTTCACCGCTTATCAACTGCCTCCGGTTTCCCTCTTGAATAATCCCAAGAAAGTTGATCAGCCTTCGCTTAAAAAAGACCTCCGGCGCCAGGCAGAGATCCTCGAAGAAACCCTGATCAGCTTTGGGATCGAAGCGAAAGTCGGCGAGATCCACTGCGGGCCGACCATCACCTCTTTCGAAGTCCACCCCGCCGTCGGAGTAAAAGTGCAGAAAATCAAAGCGGTCGAAAATGACATCGCCCTCAATCTCCAGGCCAAATCGATCCGGATCATCGCCCCCATCCCCGGCAAAGCCGCCGTCGGCGTGGAGATCCCCTCCCTCTATCCTCAAGAGGTCAGCTTCAAAGAACTGCTCGTCCATTACCAACAAAATCCGCGCAAATTCCATATCCCGGTGCTGCTCGGCAAATCGGTGAACGGCGACTTTGTGCTGAGCGACCTGACTAAAATGCCCCACTGCATCATCGCCGGAGCCACCGGCTCCGGCAAATCGGTTTGCATCAACACCGCGATCATGTCCATTTTGATGAATGCGCGCCCCGATGAGATCAAGCTGATCATGATCGACCCGAAAAAAGTGGAACTCACCCCTTATACCCATCTCCCCCATCTGATCGCGCCGGTCATTACCGAAGCGCACGGCGCTTACGCAGCCCTCAACTGGCTCGTCAAAGAAATGCAAACCCGCTACGACATCCTCAAACAACTCGGCGTGCGCAACATCTCGGCCTTCAACAACCGGCAAATCAATAAAGAGCTGGAATCCTCCCTCAGCATCCCAATCCCCGAAAGAATGCCCGGGATTGTCGCCATCATCGATGAATTCGCCGATCTGATGATGGTCTCCAGCTCCGATCTAGAAACGCCGATCGCCCGCATCGCCCAGATGGCAAGAGCCGTCGGCATCCACCTGATTCTCGCCACGCAACGCCCCTCGCGCGAGGTGATCACCGGGCTGATCAAAGCGAACTTCCCCACGCGGATCGCCTTTAAAGTGGCCAGCCGGATCAACTCGCAGATCATCCTCGATGAAACGGGCGCCGAGAGCCTCCTCGGAAATGGGGACATGCTCTTTTTGCCCCCGGGAACTTCCCATTTGATGCGCGCTCAAGGCGCCTATATCAGCGATGAAGAGATCAGCAAAGTGATCGCTTTCATTTGCGACCAAGCGCAGGCGAATTACCTGATCCCCTCCTTTGATCAGATGCGCAAGGAAGACCTCAATCTCAATGGGGACGGCGAAGGGGATGGCGCGCGAGACAGCCTCTACGAACAGGCTTATGCCATCGTCGTCGAAACGGCCAGCGCATCCACCACCTTCTTGCAGAGAAAACTCAAAATCGGTTATGCAAGAGCTGCATCATTGATGGATGAACTAGAGTCGAACGGCGTGATCGGTCCCCAGGAGGGGAGCAAGCCAAGACGAGTGATCCATTCTATGAATGCTAAAAAGGCAGCGCCCCATGCAACCGAAACCGCATTCGACTAATCGTAAAGAGGTGGAAAGAAAGCTGATTCCCCGCCTTTTTGCCGTCGGCTGCATCCTCTGTTTTTTCAGCTTTTGCTCTCTGATGTACGCTCTTTTGGCTAACCCCTATCTCCCCCCATCGGACAATCCTTCTCCGCTCGCAGAAGAGGAGGAATTTTCTGCCGGCACCCCTAGCCTGATCACAGGCTCTCCCTTCCATTTCTATGCCATCTCCCTCATCTTTGCTTCTGTGGGAGCCCTCTGCCTCTTCACCGTCTGGAAAAAGAACAAAGCATGATAGAGGCAGTTGCAAAAAAAAAGATCTTCATCGCCGACAGTTCCGCAAAGATCTTAGAGTCGCTCCTCTCCCACCCGAGCGCAGCCCATTACCAAATCGAGTCGGCTGCGAGCGGGCCCGAGTGCCTAAAAAAAATGATCCTCTTCCAACCCGAACTCCTCCTCATCGATCTTATGCTGCCCGAAATGCACGGCATCGAAATCTTGAAACGGATCAAAAGCGATCCCCAAACCCAACACTGGGGCGTGATCATCTCTTCCGACGAACCGATGATCCAGAACCACCATGCAGCGCTTGCGGAAGGGGCTGTTTATTTCTTGAGAAAACCCTTCGATCCTTCCCATTTCTTCCACCTTGCCCATCGGTTCTTCTTAAACAAACTGCATCCCGATCCCTTTTCCGGGCAAGAGTCGGAGGCCCTCAAAGGACAGCACTGCTACCTGCCTAAAACGCACCCTCCCGATGTCTACATTAAGTTCTGGGGAACGCGCGGCTCCAATCCCGTCTCAGGACCTGAATATGTGCGCTTCGGCGGCAATACTTGCTGTCTGGAGATACGGGATGGCAAAGACCGGATCCTCATCGACGCCGGCACCGGGATCCGCCCTCTCGGCCATCTCCTTTTACAGGAAAACCATCCCCGCACCCACCTCTTCCTCAGCCACACCCACTGGGACCACATCACCGGCTTTCCCTTTTTCAACCCGATCTACCGCCCTGAGCACCAGATCGACATCTGGTCGCCCATCGGCTTTGAGAAAAGCACCCGCGAGCTCTTCACCGAAATGCTCGCGTATTCCTACTTTCCCGTCCGGCTCGATGATATCCAAGCCCAAATCGCCTTTAAAGATTTGCGCGACGGCCAATCTGTCCAGATCGGTAGAATCCAGATCGACATGCACTACGCCTATCACCCCGGGCCCACTCTCTGTTTTAAAATCCATATCGCAGGTAAAAAGATCGGCTATGCGACCGACAATGAGGTGCTCCTCGGCTATCACGGCGATCCGCATGCTCTGAAAGCAAACGATCCCCTTCTGGCTCCCTATGAAAGCCAAATCGCCTTTTTTAAAGGGTGCGACATCTTGATCCATGAAGCGCAGTACACGCCCATGGAATATCAAAAAAAAGTCGGATGGGGCCACTCCTCCATTTCCAATGTCGCCGTTTTAATCAAACACTGCCGCATCCAAGAGTGGATCGTCACCCATCACGATCCTTCCCACACCGATGAATTTCTCTTTAAAAAAATCCAGCTCCACCAAGACATCCTGGCTGCAAATGAGATCCACTGCCATGTGCGGATGGCCTTCGACGGGCTGTCTCTCCCTCTCTAATTACTTCTTGCATCATCTCTTCTTCGTGCCCGTGGCGTGCCCTTGCCCGGAAAAATATTAATCGGGCAAGGGCACGCACACGGGCACGAAACTTTTCAGTGAATCGTCACGATCGCAATATCATAGGGTAATTCGCCCACGGAAATGGTTCCGACCACCGACTGCAAAGTCGTGTTGATGATGCTCACATTATTGCCCAGGGATTGGGTAACATAAGCAAATCGGCTATCGGGGGTGAAGGCCACGTTATAAGGATCTAAATTACTTCCTAAAGAAATGGTGTTCATGACTAGATTACTCGTGGGATTGATGACTGTTACGCTGGATGTCCCTTGCTCGACCACGTAGAGAAATAAACCATTGGGCGAAACAGCGGCTCCGCGTGGAGTCGAGCCCGCAGCAAGGGAAATGGTCGCAGAGACCGTATTGGTGCTCGTATTGATGACAGTCACGCTGTCTTGGGAGGGGTTGGTCACAAACACCTTGGACCCATTCGGCGTAATCGCTGCGTCTAAAGACTGTTGACCCGCATTGATCGTCGAAATCAATTGATGCGTGCTGGTATTTAACACTTTCACATTCTTTGGCCCGACGGCATTGACCGCATATACTCTCTGGCCATTAGGAGTGATCGCCAGGCCAAGAGGAAAAAACCCTCCGGTCGGAGAGAGGGGACCGGCCATCTGTGTGTTTAAATCGATATTTCCTATCGTCCCATTGGCAAAACCGACAAAATAGGCTTGAGTCCCATCGGGAGTGATCACGATATCGGTGGGGCTAGAACCGGTTGTCACAGAGATGAAACTAGTCGCCGTATTCGTGCTGGTATTGATCCCGGTCACGCTATCGTCGTTATAATTGACCACATACACCTCAGCCCCATTCGGGGTAGCCGCAATACCCATCGGGAAAAATCCCACTCGGACCGTCGCCACCACCGTATTGGAAGAGGTATTGATGACGCTCACGGTATCGCTGCCTGCATTGGATACAAAGGCGTGGTAGACAACGGCGGATAAATGGCCAGGCAAAGAGAAGAGCAGAGCTAAAAGATAGCTGCTCACACATATTTTATTCATTGGAAATCTCCTTTGATTAAATAACCCCCCCGCAACATTGCCGGGGGTTTAATTGATTTAAAAAACGAAACGCAAATCGATTTACGGCAAAGTAACGATAGCGATATCATAGGGCAATGCGCCCACGGAAATGGTTCCGACCACCGCATTCGAAGTCGTGTTGATGATGCTCACGTTATTGCCCAGGGATTGGGTGACATAAGCATGTAGGCTATCGGGGGTGAAGGCCACGTTAAAAGGATCTAAATTACTCCCTAAAGAAATGGTATTTGTTACCGTGTTCGTAGAAGGATTAATGACCGCAATGCTCGATGTGCCTTGCTCGACCACATAGACAAACGAACCGTTAGGCGAAACAGCGACTCCGCGGGGAAACGAGCCCGCAGCAAAGGAAATGGTCGTGGAAACCGTATTGGTGCTGGTGTTGATGACGGTGACATTGTTCTGAGAGGGGTTGGTCACATACACCTGGGTCCCATCCGGCGTAATCGCCGCATCAAAAGACTGTTGTCCCGCATTGATCGTCGCGGTCAAGCTATCCGTGCTGATATTGAACACTTTCACATTCTTTGGCCCGATGGCATTGACCACATATGCGGTCGTTCCGTTGGGAGTGATCGCCAGGCCAAGAGGAAAAAGCCCTCCGGTCGGAGAGAGAGTACCCGCTTGCTCTGTGTTTAAATCGATATTTCCTATCGTCCCATTGGCAAAACCGACAAAATAGGCTAGAGTGCCATCGGGAGTGATCACGATATCGGAAGGTCTACAACCGGCCGTCACAGAGATTTCAAAACCCACCGTATTCGTGTTGGTATTGATCTCGGTCACGCTATCGTCGTTATAATTGACCACATACACCTGGCTCCCATCCGGGGTAGCCGCAATACCCAGCGGGAAAAATCCCGTTGAGACCGTCGCCACCACCGTATTGGAAGAGGTGTCGATGACGCTCACCGTATCGCTGCCTGCATTGGATACATAGGCATGGACAGTGGCAGATAAATGGCCAGGCAAAGAGAAGAGCAGAGCTAAGAGAGAGCCGCTCACATACATTTTATTCATTGAAAACCTCCTTAGATTTAGATATTCCCCGGCATTGTGCCGGGAGTTTAATCGACTTAAAAAACAAAACACAAACCGATTTACGGCATATCACCACTTAGGGACTGTCGTTGAATTAAGGCTTCGTCGATTTTGGGGATTATTTTGGCCGATTTTGCATTCTTTTTTGGGGGGTAATATACGCAAGTTGATATTACCCCCCAAAAAAGAATGCAAAATCGGGCTCAAAAGAACCTCAAAATCGACAGAAGCTTAATTTCAACGACAGACTCTTAATTGGAAGCAATGAATATGTCGATTTTTCCTTCTAGCGCTAATTTTAAAGCTTCCTCTTTTGAAATCCAGACACTTTGACCCTCCTTTATGATTAAATACTCTGTAATGACACCCTGTTTTTTGGCAGCCCCGGCAATTTCCCATTTCCCATCCCCGCTCTTCGCCTCTTGAACCGTTTCCCAGTCCACTTCAGGAGACGCATGGCTCGCATCCGGCGAGGAGTGCCACATGGCAACCATTTTATGCTTACTATTGATGATCGATCGAATCTTCTCGTTTGTGGAAGTCTTGCCAAACGGCGGATACCCATTCCCATCCATGGAAACCAGGGCTCCGTACAGATCATCGTTTTTTCCTAAAGCGCGCAAAGAGGTCCGAATAATCACGAGATTCGAATCTTGCAGCGCGATGCTAAAGTCCTTCTCATTTTGCTTCTCTATATAAAAGATCCCTTCCTGCAGATTGTAAGCGACGACTTCGGAAGGATGCATCACAAGGCTGGTGGGAAGGATCACCTCTAAAGGCGAAATGGTTTTACCCGAACGATCCCTCAGTTCGCAGCAGGGGGCGTCCGCATGAGCCGCGGAGCCATTTTGCCAAAGACCGAGGAGCGCCGAGATCGCTCCTACAGATAAACGCATGTGTCTAGATCTCATCCTATTTTATCTCCTCATTTCAACAACAGTCTCTAATAATACCTAAATTCGATGCTCGTTATAAAAACGTTGGCAGTAAACGTGTCATTCGTTGGATTAGTCCTTGAAACGCAAAGGATCGCAAAATCTTCCGCGGCGATCGTATCCAGGTTGAGGGTGAAAACGAAGTCATAATGGTTAAATACGGTGGCGCTGGAAGCAGCGGCGACATTCACCAGGCCTGTATAATTATTAAAACTCGTTGTTGTTGTGCCTGCAGGCGTTACGAACTGCGTATTGAGAGCCAATTCGACAGCGCTGCCTGTCGCAGCCGCGTTTGTAGTTACAAAATGAACGACGACAACAGACGTTGAGGAACCGGTATAATCGTCGGGCACATTGAAACTCACACAATTGTTAACCGGAGAGGTGCTGGCCGCACCAATGCTCCAGGCCCGGGTTGACAGCGGATTGCCATTATAAGTGCCAAGGGTAAGCGTTGAGGTTCCTCCCGTCGATGTGCCTTGATTCATCGAAAGGGCATTAAAAACAAGAGATTTGGGCTGTGTGTTCATTGGACCGGTCGCACCTGTGGAACCTGTGGAACCTGTAGGACACGCAGGGGCAGAGGGACCTGTCACACCCGTCGGACCTGTAGGGCCGGTTGAACCTGTGGAACCCGTAGGCCCCGTGGACCCTGCGGGTCCCGTGGGACCTGTAGAGCCGGCGCCTGTGGGACCTGTAGAACCTGAAGGACCTGTAAGACCAATGCCCGTCGCACCCGTCGGGCCTGTAGGGCCCGGAGAACAGGCGCCCGTGGGACCCGTCGGACCAGTGGGGCATATCGTGCATGAGGCACCCGTAGGGCCCACCAAACCTGTCGGACCGGTGGCGCCCGTCGCACCCGTAGGGCCTGTGACACCTGTCGGACCGGTCGCTCCCGTCGCACCCGTGGGGCCTGTGGCACCTGTAGGACCGGTCACGCCTGTCGCTCCCGTTGGACCGGTCGCTCCTGTCGCTCCCGTTGGGCCGGTTGCTCCCGTCGGACCCGTTGCCCCTGTCGATCCCGTCGCACCTGTCGCACCTGTCGGACCGGTCACGCCCGTCGCACCCGTTGCACCGGTTGCGCCTGTCGGTCCCGTTGCGCCTGTCGGTCCCGTTACGCCTGTCGGTCCCGTTGCACCCGTAGCTCCTGTCGGACCCGTTGCTCCTGTTGTTCCCGTCGGTCCCGTTGCGCCTGTTGTTCCCGTCGGACCCGTTGCCCCTGTAGACCCCGTCGGGCCGGTTGCTCCTGTGGGGCCCGTGGAGCCTGTCGGTCCCGTCGCTCCTGTGGCTCCGGTCGGTCCCGTCGCTCCTGTTACGCCTGTGGGTCCCGTCGCTCCCGTGGCTCCGGTTGGGCCCGTCGCCCCGGTCGGGCCCGTGGGGCCTGTCGCTCCTGTCGGACCGGTTGCTCCTGTGGAACCGGTCGCCCCTGTCGGACCCGTCGCGCCGGTTAGCCCTGTGGGACCGGTTACCCCTGTCGCTCCCGTTGGACCGGTTGCCCCTGTCGGACCGGTTGCCCCCGTCGCACCCGTAGGGCCTGTCGGACCGGTCGCACCCGTTGGCCCTGTTGCCCCTGTCGGACCGGTAGCGCCTGTCGGACCCGTTGGCCCTGTCGCCCCTGTCGCACCCGTTGGCCCTGTTGCTCCTGTTGGACCCGTTGCTCCCGTCGGACCCGTTGCCCCTGTCGCACCTGTCGGACCCGTTGCCCCTGTCGGTCCCGTTGCGGCTGTCGGACCTGTAGAACCTGTTGCTCCTGTCGGGCCTGTCACCCCTGTCGGACCTGTAGAACCTGTTGCCCCCGTCGGACCTGTCAAGCCTGTCGGACCTGTAGAACCTGTTGCTCCTGTCGGGCCTGTCGCCCCTGTCGGACCGGTTGCCCCTGTTGCCCCTGTCGGACCCGTCGCTCCCGTCGGACCCGTTGGGCCGGTTGCACCGGTAGGACCTGTTACCCCTGTCGGACCGGTAGGACCGGTTGTACCTGTTGGACCTGTTGCACCTGTGGGGCCGGTTGAGCCGGTGGGACCCGTAGATCCTGTGTTACCTGTGGGACCCGTGGGACCGGTTGCCCCTGTCGGTCCGGTTACCCCTGTCGGACCTGTAGATCCTGTCACTCCTGTCGGACCCGTTGCTCCTGTTGGTCCGGTGACTCCTGTAGGCCCTGTAGATCCTGTCGGACCCGTCTCTCCTGTCGGACCCGTGACTCCTGTCGGACCCGTCGGCCCTGTTGCCCCTGTCGGACCCGTTGGCCCTGTTGGACCCGTAGAGCCTGTGTCCCCTGTCGAACCTGTGGGACCCGTCGATCCTGTGGGGCCGGTTGCCCCTGTCGGACCCGTTGCTCCTGTCGGACCCGTGGATCCTGTCGCCCCTGTGGGGCCCGTCACTCCCGTCGGACCCGTCGCCCCTGTCGGACCCGTAGGACCTGTGGCTCCCGTCGGACCGGTTGAGCCTGTGGGTCCTGTAGGACCTGTGACGCCTGTTGAACCTGTAGGACCTGTAGCCCCTGTCGGACCGGTTGCCCCTGTCGGACCTGTAGGCCCTGTCACGCCTGTCGGACCGGTGGGGCCGGTCGAGCCTGTCGGACCTGTCGCCCCGGTCGGGCCGGTAAAGCCGGTCGGGCCGGTAGGTCCCGTCACACCGGTCGGACCCGTTGCGCCCGTCGGTCCCGTAGGTCCCGTCACACCGGTCGGACCCGTTGCACCTGTGACCCCTGTCGGGCCTGTCCCCCCTGTTGGACCTGTCGATCCGGTTACCCCTGTCGGACCCGTGGAACCGGTTGCCCCTGTCGGACCCGTTGCTCCTGTTGGTCCGGTGACTCCTGTAGGCCCAGTAGATCCTGTCGCTCCCGTCGGACCCGTCGCTCCTGTCGGACCTGTGACTCCTGTCGGACCCGTCGGCCCTGTTGCCCCTGTCGGGCCCGTTGTTCCTGTTGGACCCGTAGAGCCTGTGGCCCCCGTCGGACCTGTCGGACCCGTCGCTCCTGTGGGGCCGGTTGCACCTGTCGGACCCGTCGCCCCTGTCGGACCCGTGGATCCTGTCGCCCCTGTCGGACCCGTCGCTCCCGTCGGACCCGTCACACCTGTCGGACCCGTAGGACCTGTGGCTCCTGTCGGGCCGGTTGAGCCTGTGGGCCCTGTAGGGCCTGTAGCCCCTGTCGGACCTGTCGCTCCTGTTGCTCCTGTCGGACCTGTCGCCCCTGTCGGACCCGTAGGACCCGTCACCCCTGTCGGACCCGTAGGACCGGTTGCCCCTGTCGGTCCTGTGACCCCTGTCGGACCTGTGGGACCTGTATTCCCTGTCGGGCCCGTGGGGCCGGTTGCCCCTGTCGGACCTGTAGCGCCTGTCGGACCTGTGGCGCCTGTATTGCCTGTCGGGCCGGTTGCCCCTGTCGAACCGGTCGGACCGGTCGGGCCCGTGCCCCCTGTGGGGCCCGTCGGGCCTGTACTTCCTGTCGGACCTGTCGCTCCTGTCGGACCGGTTACCCCTGTCGGACCGGTTATCCCTGTCGGGCCCGTTGCCCCGGTCGGACCGGTTGAGCCGGTGGGGCCCGTCGTTCCTGTATTACCTGTGGGACCCGTAGGACCGGTAGCCCCCGTCGGACCCGTTGTTCCCGTAGGTCCTGTAGCCCCTGTCGGGCCGCTCAAGCCGATCGGTCCCGTTGCCCCTGTTAGACCCATCGCTCCGGTTGCGCCCGTCGGACCCGGTGAGCCTATTGGACCTCCCGGTCCCGTAGGGCCGGTAGGGCCCGTGGAACAACAAATAGGTCCTGTGGGACCTGTTGAACCTGTGGATCCTGTTGAGCCTGTCGAACCCGTTGAAGCCGTCATCCCTCTTGGACCGGGTGCACCCTTTGGGCCTGTCGACCCGGGGGGGCCGTTAGCGGGGCCGGTCGCACCGGTAGCGCCTGTGGCCCCTCCCACGGAGGCTGTAGGCCCGGTGGGTCCGGTAGGACCTGGAGTGCCGGGAAGACCGGGAGGTCCCTGCCTGCAACAGGGAGGACAACCCGTTAGCAAAAAGAAGGGGGGATGGCTCAGGTCTAAAGGGAGCCTTTTTAAAGAAGGCCCCTTTTCTTCAGTCCTCTGTTCAAGAGGGGGAGATTGTTTATCTTCCGATAAAGGAAAGGATGTCGAGTTGGACTCATCCGCATGCGCAGAGAATAGAAAAAACAAAGAGAGCGCGACAGAAGGGACGATCAGCGCGCGCCGGCATGTCGAAGCCAGAAACTTAGAGACTGTCGTTGAATTAAGGCTTCGTCGATTTTTGGGTTCTTTTGAACCGATTTTCGATTTATTTTTTGGAGGTAATATACGCATGTTGATATTATCCCCAAAAAATAAATCGAAAATCGGTTCAAAAGAACCCAAAAATCGACAGAAGCTTAATTTCAACGACAGTCTCTTAAACTTCATTATCTATAACTTTTCTGTTTGGGTAGTAGAGTCGAGTGCATTTTGCCATTTCCTCAACAAATGAATTTCTTTTTTAACTGAATGGGTCCGGGATAGCAAGAAAAAAATTTTGTAGAAATCCGGCAGAATTCAGCATGGGGTATCATAGCGCGCGCGCCCCCTTTTTCTCCTATTGTTGATACCTAAATTCGATGCTCGTAAGGTAAATGTCGGCATTAAACGTATCCGCCGCTCCCGTCCGCGTAACACAAATCGCCGCAAGATCATCTGCAGCGATTGTGTCGCTGCTAAGGGGAAAAGAGACATTGTAATAATTAAAAACGGAAGCGCTGGCAGAAGCCGCGACACCTGACACAGGGACGATATAGTTGGTGAAAGCTGTCGTTGTCGTGCCTCCGGGCGGTATGAAAGAAGTGTTCACGGCAAAATTGACCACAGATCCGGTCACAGCAGCATTTGCCGTTAGAAAAGAAATCGCAACGATAGGCTTCGTTGCGCTGGAAAAATCGTGAGGCACATTAAATACCACACAGAAATTGGGTGGAGCGCTGGCAACATCTCCAACTATCCAGGCTCGGGTTTGGAGCGAATGCGTGTTATAAGTGCCGAGCTGAAGGCTTGTATTTCCAAAGAAGCTGTTGGCTTCAACAATTGAACCGGCATTAAAGACAAGAGAAGCAAAGGGAAAAGGGCCCGTGGGACCTGTGGGGCCTGTGGGGCCCGGACAAATGCAGGACACCCTCAAACCTGTGGGGCCCGTGGGGCCTGTGCGGCCAGGTCCTGTGGGGCCTTTAGGACCTGTGACTCCTGCTGTGTGACCCGTCGGGCCTGTACGGCCTGCACCGGTGGCGCCTGTCGGGCCGGAAGGGCCCGTGGGGCCGGTGGAACTCTTAGGCCCGGTGGGACCACTCGGGCCTGTAGCCCCCGTAGAGCCTGGACCTGTGGGGCCTGTGGGGCAAGTGCAGTTTCCGGCGGGACCTGTCGTCCCGGTCGGACCGCTGGGTCCTGTCCGGGTGGAACCTGTCGCACCGCTCGGACCGCTTGAGCCTGTCGGACCTGTAGGCCCTGTCTTGCCTGTTGGACCCGTTGCTCCTGTCGGACCCGTTGAGCCCGCGCCTCCTGTCGAACCGGTTGCTCCCGTCGAACCGGTTAAACCCGTGGGGCCGGTCGGCCCTGTCCCACCCGTTGAGCCTGTGGCCCCTGTCGGACCGGTTGCCCCTGTCGGACCGGTAGAGCCGGTTGCCCCTGTCGGACCCGTGGCACCCGTTGGACCTGTCGCGCCTGTTGATCCCGTTGCACCCGTTCCACCTGTTGCCCCGGTTGGACCCATAGGTCCTGTTGCGCCTGTGGGACCCGTTGAGCCTGTAGCTCCCGTCAGACCCGTGGAACCTGTCGGACCCGTGGCACCCGTTGGACCTGTCGCACCTGTGGCCCCTGTTGAACCGGTGGGGCCTGTGGGACCCGTCGCCCCTGTCGGACCTGTGAAGCCTGTACCCCCCGTTGAACCCGTCGTCCCTGTCGAACCCGTCGGACCCGTTGCCCCTGTCGGACCTGTCGGACCTGTCGGACCCGTTACGCTTGTAGTCCCTGTCGGACCCGTCGGACCTGTTGCACCCGTTGGACCCGTGGCGCCTGTCGGACCCATGGCCCCTGTTACGCCCGTTGGACCTGTTGCCCCCATAGGTCCGGTTGCACCTGTCAGACCCGTGGGGCCGGTTGCACCTGTCAGACCTGTGACTCCTGTGACCCCCGTTGGGCCGGTTGTCCCTGTCGGACCGGTCACGCCTGTCGGGCCCGTGAAACCTGTATTACCGGTTGGACCCGCCGCTCCTGTTGGACCTGTGGAACCTGTGACCCCTGTCGGGCCGGTGGCGCCTGTTGGGCCGGTGGCGCCTGTCGGGCCTGTAGACCCTGTGACACCTGTCGGGCCGGTGGATCCTGTATTCCCTGTCGGGCCCGTTGCGCCGGTCGGGCCCGTCACTCCCGTCATACCTATCGGACCCGTTGCACCTGTGATCCCTGTCGGGCCTGTCCCCCCTGTTAGACCTGTCGGTCCGGTTACCCCTGTCGGACCCGTGGAACCGGTTGCCCCCGTCGGACCCGTTGCTCCTGTTGGTCCAGTGACCCCTGTTGGACCTGTAGATCCTGTAGATCCTGTAGATCCTGTCGGACCCATCTCTCCTGTAGGACCCGAGACTCCCGTCGGACCCGTCGGACCTGTTGCCCCTGTCGGGCCCATTGCTCCTGTTGGACCCGTAGAGCCTGTGGCCCCTGTCGGACCTGTCGGCCCCGTCGCTCCTGTGGGGCCGGTTGCTCCTGTCGGACCTGTCGCCCCTGTCGGACCTGTGGCTCCTGTCGTACCCGTGGGACCAGTGGGGCCGGTGGGGCCTGTGCCCCCCGTTGGACCCGTCGCCCCTGTCGGACCTGTGGAACCGGTCGGCCCGGTAGGCCCTGTGACTCCTGTCGGACCCGTTGCTCCTGTTGATCCCGTTGGCCCTGTGAACCCTGTAGGTCCTGTGACGCCTGTCGGACCGGTGGAGCCGGTCGCCCCTGTCGGACCTGTATCCCCCCCCGTCGGGCCGGTAGAGCCCGTCGGTCCCGTCGGTCCCGTCGCACCTGTTGGTCCCGTTGCGCCCGTCGGTCCCGTAGGTCCCGTCACACCGGTCGGACCCGTTGCACCTGTTGCCCCTGTCGGGCCTGTTACCCCTGTTGGACCTGTCGGTCCGGTTACCCCTGTCGGACCCGTTGCGCCCGTTGCGCCTGTCGGACCCGTCGCTCCAGTTGGACCTGTGACTCCTGTGGGACCTGTAGATCCTGTCGCTCCTGTCGGTCCCGTTGCACCTGTCGGTCCCGTGGGGCCTGTGATGCCTGTCGGTCCCGTTGCTCCTGTGGACCCCGTGAGACCGGTTGCCCCTGTCGGACCGGTCATACCTGCGGGGCCGGTAGGACCTGTATTACCTGTCGGACCTGTCGCTCCGGTCGGGCCCGTTACGCCTGTTGGACCTGTAGAGCCTGTGTTACCTGTTGGGCCGGTCGCGCCTGTTGGTCCCGTAGGCCCCGTGACGCCTGTTAGACCTGTCGGTCCAGTTACCCCCGTCGGACCCGTTGCACCTGTCGGACCTGTGGGGCCCGTCACACCTGTCGGGCCCGTAGGGCCGGTTGCACCTGTCGGACCCGTTCCGCCTGTCGGACCCGTCATTCCCGCCACACCTGTCGGACCCGTTGGCCCGGTTGCGCCTGTCGGGCCGGTTGCGCCTGTCGGACCCGTCGAACCTGTGTTGCCTGTCGGACCGGTTGCCCCCGTTGGACCCGTCGAACCCGTCGGACCCGTAGGCCCTGTATTCCCGGTGGGGCCCGTCGCCCCTGTCGGACCCGTCGCCCCCGTTGGACCCGTCGGGCCGGTTACCCCTGTAGACCCTGTTGCCCCTGTTGGACCGGTAGATCCTGTGGGACCTGTCGGTCCTGTGATCCCCGTCGCCCCGCTAACGCCCGTCGGACCCGTAGGTCCTGTTGCTCCTGTCGATCCTGTGGGGCCTGTCGAACCCGTGGTTCCTGTCGCCCCTGTCGAGCCGGTTGAGCCGGTGGGACCCGTCGGTCCTGTGACTCCTGTCGGACCTGTGAAACCCGCGGGACCCGTCGGTCCTGTTGAGCCCGTCGGCCCTGTGGCCCCCGTCGGACCGGTGAGGCCTGTGGGACCCGTCGGTCCTGTTGAGCCCGTCGGTCCTGCAACCCCTGTCGGACCCGTGAAACCCGCGGGACCCATAGATCCCGTCGAACCTGTCGCACCGGTCGCTCCTGTCGGACCGGTTGCCCCTGTGGGACCCGTCAGCCCCATCGCTCCTGTCGGACCGGTGGCGCCCGTCGGACCCTGAGATCCCGCCGGGCCCGGAGGACCCCCAAAACTCGGGGGACAAGTCGCGCAGGGACCTGTCGAACCTGTTGCCCCCGTCACACCTGTCGAACCCATCGGACTCATGCCTGCAGGACCTGTGTCCCCCGGTGCACCCGTTGAACCCGTCGTGCCTGTGATCCCTGTCGGACCTGTCGGACCCTCAGGCCCTGTCGGTCCTGCCGAAGTCGCATCGAGCGCTCCAAAAAAAGCCCCTCCGGATCCCGCCGTGGGACCGGTGGGGCCAAGACTGCCGGGAAGACCGGAGGGCCCCTGGGGGCAGGCTCTTGGACACCCCTTGGGACAGCCCTGTCTAGAGGGTTTAGGGGGACAGCTGGGACATTTCGTTTGTACGATGAACCATGGATTGGTGGCCCCTCCCTCCGAGGAAGGTCCATGAGTATCCGCAGCGGATACCGGACGTAGAAAAGAAAAGAGAATAAATGCGAAGGAAAAAACAAGCGCAGATAATCTCTCAGACTTCATCATTGATTAATACGGTCCTCTTGGGGAAAGGAATTTCCTTTTTTAACCGAATGGACACACGATATCAAGAAAAAATTTCTTGAGGCAGTTGCAGAACCTGAGTTTTGCAACTGCCTCTCTAAAAATTCGACTCAAAATGGTGTCGGCTTTTAAGGGGGATGATTTCGAAACGCTCAACAGGCTGATAGATTTGACGAGCGGAAAGACAGCGTTTTTTGACGCACCGTCCGTCGGGACAGCGCCTGCCGAGAGTTTGGTGTTTTCTCCAGGCATACAAAGGCAAAGAAAAAATGATTTCGACCTGATAGTTTGTGTGAAAAATAGAATCGTAACCCCCGCTTAACTCTAAGGCCAGGCAGTCTTTATATTGAGGGCGGATGCGCGCTCTACCGCCCCAGGCGCCATGATAGGATTTTCCGAGAAGATAGTAAGGGCCTGCCGCGCCATAGATGGAACAATCTCCGCAACGCAGTAGGCACCGGCCAAACTCTGCATCGAACCCTTGGAAAGAGGATTCATTTTTTTCAAAGAATTGAAAAAAACCTCCGAGATATTGCGTATACAGGCATTTTAACCGATGCGTTTGGGAAAAAAGATGTGCGTTTAAGCGAAAATCGCATCCGATCCCTAAGCTTTCAAAACCCAATCCAAGCTGATTATAGTTGCCTAAGCGCCCGTGGCGAAAATCATAGAAAGCATTCACTCCCCAAATTCTGTTGCAAGAGGGAAAAAGATATCTTGCGACCAATCCCACATTGCCCGCGTAGGTATTATTATATAAATGGTGCGCTCTAATATCCAGCATCGGAAGAAGAAGGCCGAAACGATAATCCGCAGCAAAGAGGGCATCGAGCGAGGCATACCCTTGTCTATACCCGATCCCCTTCCCTTCGGTGTCGCGCAAGGATAATCTTTGCAGGCTAAAATAGTTTTCCCGCGGCTTAGAGGCGTCTGGCGGCACAAGCCGTTTCCCCACACGCACGCGCGGTTCGGGATGTTCCTGAAAGGGGGGTTTGCTTTCCTCAGGAGATGCGATCTCCTCACAAGCTGCGATCTCTTCCGTTTTTTCTTTCTCCTCTTGTGGAGGCTCAATAGGCGGTGCGATCTCCTCACAAGCTGCGATCTCTTCCATCTTTTCCTCCTCATCTCGCGGAGGCACATAGGCAAAAGAGTATGTCCCTATAAATGAACCTGCAGCGCAAAAGAAACGGATGAAAGAGAGCCGAGGAGCAATCTGAACCAACGGTTTGGGTTCTTCGGCATCCCCCCTTTCTTTGCTTTTTTCTTCCGCGCTTTCCGAAGACTCATAGGCAAAAGCAGATCTGCCTATCAATGAACCCAAGATGCAAAAAAAGCGAACGAGCAGTTTCAAATGACATCTCTTATGAGGATAAAATTCAATAGCCTTTTTCTTTGTTCTATAAAAATTTTTTTTAGAAGTAAATAACTTTATCGCACTTCAGAACAAGATCGGATGGCTGAGACGGTCTTGATGGGCGACTGAAACGGCCACCGCAGAACCTCTCAATTTTTCCGTGACGATTTGCAGAGCGAGCTCAGGAGAGTTGCACTCGCTGGAGAGATGCGCAAGGTGGACATGCTTCAGACGAGGGCTTAAGACATCGAGCAAGAGCTGGGCGCATTCCTCATTCGATAAGTGCCCCTGGCGGCTGAGCACTCGCTGTTTATAAATGAGCGGACGGGGAGAAGAGTGGACCATCGAAGGCTGGTGATTGGCCTCCACGTAGAGATAATCGCAATCGCCCAGATGGCTTCTCACTAATGTGGTCACAAAACCGAGATCCGCGCAAAACCCCAGTTTTAATCCATTCAGAGAAAGGGTAAACGCCACGGGATCGACCGCGTCATGCTGGATGCTAAAGGGATGGATGTCGATGCCGCCGAAAGAAAACGGTTCGCCGGTGGTGAAGAGCTTAAATTTCGGACACGTATCTAAAGCCGCATAAATCGCTTTTGCCGTATCGCTATTGGCAAAAACCGGAATGCCGAGACGGCACGCGAGCACTTGCAACCCTTTGATATGATCGGTGTGTTCGTGGGTGATTAAAATCGCATCGATCTCTTCTAGAGCGACTCCCAATTCGGCCAAACGCACCATCGCCGCCTTGGCGCTGATCCCCGCATCGATCAAAATCTTCGCGCCGGGCGTGCCTACATAAATGCAATTGCCTTTAGAACCGGATGCGAGCGGGCAAAATCCAAACATGCTCCCATTTTTAACAGTCGGTTCAAACGAAATCAATTTTTAAATTTCTATTGACTTTATTTTTTCAATAGATTTTATAGAGAAGAAAAGAATACGGGAGGAGTATCGATGAAAAAATCCGAGGAAGAAATTTTGGCAGACATCGATGCCACTCTCGATCAATTGATCCAAAATGCCGATTCGATTCAGCATGTTCCTCTTAAAACGCTGCAGGAAAACGAAGTGGAAGCCTTGCAAAAAACGCAAGAGAGTCTGCTCGCGCGCTTGATCCACATGGATTGCCTGTTAGATCCCGATCAGAAAAAAATCCAGATCCGCAAGCAGCCCATCGTCTACCAACATATTCAGCAAAAGATCTCCGCATTCGGAAAATTGAATGCGCGATTGATTCAAGACGTCGCCACGCGCTTTGGAAAAAAACCGCGCGTCCACCGAAAGAAGAAATTAAAAACCAACTAGAGAGCGGATCGCCTTTTCCAGGTCGTGCACCTGAGGAAGCACCGCATCCTCCAGCACCTTGCAATAGGGAACAGGGCAGTTTTTTCCCGTCACGCGCGCAATGGGCGCATCGAGATACTGGAACCCCTCTTCGGCCGCCCGCGCTGCGAGCTCCGCTCCAAACCCTCCAAAGCCGGCTGCTTCATGCGCAATGAGAAGCTTGCCCGTTTTGCGCACAGAAGCGAGGATCGCTTCCATATCGAGGGGCACGAGCGTGCGCAGATCGATCACTTCAATGAAGATCTCCTCTTGCGCCAGCTGATCTGCGACCTCGGCAGCCATGACCACCATCATCCCCCAGCAGACCACGGTGAGCGCATCGCCTGTGCGGACAACCTCCGCGCATCCGAAGGGGAGCCGCTCGTTCTCTTTGGGCTCGGGCCGCGCGCAGAAAACCCGCTGCCGATACAGCGCCTTATGTTCTAAAAAAATGACCGGGTTCGGATCTAAAATGGCTGTTTTGAGAAGGCGTTTAGCATCCGCCGCATTGCTAGGGATGACCAGCTTCAGGCCGGGGCAGTGGGCTAAAAAAGCCTCGATGCTCTGGGAGTGATAGGGGCCTCCTTGAATGTAGCCGCCGTAAGGCATCCGGATCACCACAGGGCAATTCCACTCCCCGTTCGAGCGGTAATGGAAACTCGCCAGCTCATTGAAAAGTTGATTCATCCCCGTCCAGAGATAGTCGGCGAACTGCACCTCCGCAACGGGTTTAAACCCATAAGCGAGCGACAGGCCGATGGCGAGGCCGACGATCGTCGATTCGGCAAGCGGCGTGTTGAAGCAGCGGAGGGGCCCATGCTTGGCCGTGAGACCGCGCGTGATGCCGAACACACCCCCTTTTCCATGCGCCACATCCTGGCCAAAGACAACCACCCGCGGATCGCGGCGCATCTCTTCATCGAGGGCGTGGTTGAGCGCATCCATGATGACGATCGACTCTTCGGAAGCGCTTCCCCCTCCTTCGGAAGGAGGGATCGGATCGGGCGCTTCCTTGAAGACATGCCGGAGCACGCTGCTCGTTTCAGGAAACGGGATCTGATCGGCAATCGCCGCCGCCTCTTCGACCCGTTGGAATAGCTCTTTGCGCAGCGCTTCCAATTCTTGCGGCGAGATGAGCTCCTGATCGAGAAGCCACGCTTCGTAGCGCGGGATCGGATCGCGCGCCTTTTCGGCGGCGATCGTGTGCGCCTCTTTATATTTGGCAGGATCATCGCTGCTGCTGTGGGGACCGAGCCGCGGCACCTTGGCGACGACTAAGCTCGGTCCCTCTTTGGCCCGCCCCTTCGCAACGGCGGCGGCCAGCGCTGAGGAGACCTGCTCGTAATCGCATCCGTCGACATCAAAAACCGAAAGCCCCTCATATCCCCTAGCTAAAGGGGCGATCGTCCCCCCTGCCGTCTGATCGCTAACGGGAACCGAAATCGCCCAGCCGTTGTCCTGAATCACAAAAATGACGCCTAGACGGTGCAGACAGGCAAAGTTAAGCGCTTCATGAAAATCGCCTTGAGATGTCGCCCCTTCGCCCGCCGAGACATAGACCAGATCATCTTCGCCCGCCAGCTGTACCGCCTTGGCCACTCCCACCGCTTGCAGAAACTGGGAGCCCACGCAGCTCGATTGGCAGGGGAGGCGGAGGCCTTGATGAGAGAAATGCTCGGGCATCATCCGCCCTCCCGAATGGTGGGGCACCGCCCGCGCTAAGAAAGCGCCGATCAGATCGGTGAGAGAACACCCGAGCCCCACCGCGAAAGCGCGGTCGCGGTAATAAGGAAACCCCCAGTCTTTCCCCGGGGTCAAAGCAAGAGCCGAGACGGATCCGATCAGTTCATGGCCTGCTACAGAGAGATGAAAAGTCCCCCCTTTGTTTTGCCGCACGAGCTTCGACATCTTATCGTCTAGGAAGCGGGTGGCGAGCATCGCTTCCAACGCCTTCAGACAAGCCTCTTTCGCGCGCGTATCTTGCGCCTGGCTCTGGATCATCCCCTCTTCTTACCCTTTTTAGATTGAATAGGCGTCACCGTCTTCATGCTCGGCGCCTTTTTCTTCTGCTCCTGAGTTTGAGATTTGAGGGAGCGCTCCTTCTTTTTAGGCAGAAAACCTTTTACCACATCCAGGATGCGCCGTTTTTTCTGCGGAACCTCTTCCACCTCTTCCTCTTTTGCGACTTTTGTCTGGCTAAGAGCCTTCACCAGCCTCTCCTCTTTTTCCATGCCCGTAATTTCTTGGATATCCGTCAAACGGCTGGAGAGATGGCGGAGCGATTCCAGACGCTCGGAGAGCGCCTGCAGCTTCGCATCCACTTTGACCCGAGAGCTGCCGCGCAAATTCGCCAGCAGCTGCGCTTCCGTATCAAAACGGGCCGAGAAGGTGATCGAAGCCGCATTGGAGATATCCGGAGTATATAGGAAATGGCGCACTACCGGCGGTACGGTTGTATACATGTCCACTGTGACCTGAGGTTCGATCTCCACCTTAGCGACCTGTTTAGGGGGCCTTCCCCGCTTAGGCCGCGGGTTGAGCGCTTCATTGGAATAGTAGGTTTTTGCCTTGGTAGCCAACAGCTCGCGGGCGGCGGCGACATCTTTCGGCACCTTGGCATCGAATAGATGCCGTTTGAGCTTCTCCATGAGCCCTTTGGTCAATTCGAGGTCCTCTTCAAAAACAAATTGAATCTTTTGGTTGCGCAGCCATTCGATAATGCGGATGCGGGAGCGCTCAATATAATACTGCTGCCATTTTTCCAGCTCGGTCAAATGATCGTAAATAAATTCTAAAAAATTTTCGCGCGCTTCTTTTGACTGAATGATGTCCAGCAACTTTTCCTTCGTATCGATATCATAAACTTTTTCATTGACAAACCCTTCCATAAACTTCTTCGTTTCATAGAAGGTCATCTTGGGGATGAGGCAATAGCGGACCGCATGCTTCTTCAGCTCCTCTTCCAAATCATCGAGCTCTTTTTGGCTTTTGTCCAGGTCGACATAAAATATAAATCCTTCCACTTTATCAAGATAGAAATCTCTCTCGTCGTCGGACTTCGCAAAGGCATCCATTAACCGGTGATAACGGAGCAATAGAGGATTCTGGGCTACAGGATTTTCTTTATTCATCGGACTTATACCGCCTTCGGCTAAGAAGCTGTCGTTTGGATGAGGGTGATCCTAGCACACGCCAGGCCCCCACCTCAACTTAAATTATTTTTTTAGTCACATCTAAAATTTTTAATAAAACTAAAATGCAAATTAAAAATTGAACTTTGGTTAAAATTATTTACACCAATTGCAATAAACTTAGGGTTGTCATATAATCGTTACTGAAATCATTTACATTTTATTAAACAAAAGGCAGGAGAAAAATTTATGTCAGCTACTCAGGCACCCCAACCTCAGGCATTACAACCCGTTGCTGCCACATCTGTGGAAACCTTAGCTCCAAGAGAGTTAAATTGCGTAGACAATATTCTATCTAAAGTGGTCTCTTGGGTCCGCGGACCTGAGGATCGCAACGTTTTCCTCAAATACACGCTCTACTTCCTCGCCTTCATTGCACAGGTAGTTCTTTGCGCGACGATCATCGGCATCCCTCTTGTCGCCGCCCTCAATAGAGAATGGAACATCCAAGGGGAACAAGCGCGGATCAACCCCGCTCTTAAAAAACTCGTAGGAGATCAAGAAAAACTCCTCACAGAGACCATCGCTCAAGCTCAGGGAACCATCGCCCAGCAACAGCAACAGCTCCAAATTCTCTGGCAGCAAGCCCAACAGCAACTCCAGCAAGCGAACCAACGGATCCAACAGATCCACGGCCAGCTGCAACAAGAGCAAGCGAAAGGGGGACAGAACACCCAACAAATTAACAGACTGACCCTTGCGCTGAATCAAGCGAACCAGACCGCCCAGAAAACGATGGAGTACAGCAAGGGATTAGAAACCCAATTCAACACCTTGCGTGGGACGACGACCGCACTGGCGACCGAGTTGAACAGGCAGCTCGATAAAGGAGAGTTCGCCAAGCTCACAAAAGAGATGAACAACCTCAGAGCGGAATTTAGAGCGGTAAACAATGAGCTTATAAGCAAAGATGCCGCCATCGAGCAGTTCGAAGCGCGGATCAAGGGTCAGGAAGCCGCTTATACGAGAGCGCGAACAAAAATAGAGACGCTGGAAGGCGAACTCAAGGGCGCCCACGCACAAATCGAAAAACTCGCAGCCGATTTGAAACAAGCGGAAGCGGATAAAGCGAAATTACAGCAGCTGGGCCTAAACCTAACTGAGAAACTCACGAAAGCTGAAGACACCATTAAGCAAAAAGATAGAGGCATCGACCAGTTGAAAGAGATGCTGACAGCGCAAGTCGATAAATATCATGAAGCTGAAGCGCAAATCGAAGGCCTAAAGGTTAACATTGCCAACTTGCGACAACTCCGTTTAGGACAGGCAGCTGCCATCGAAAAACTCGAGAACGAGTTGGTAACGGCAAAAGCTGTTAATGGAATGCTACAGAACACAAACAAGACAGTTGAGCAAAACTTAACCCTTTCCGAAAACAAGGTTGTTAGACTTGAACAAGAGATCCGCACCCAAACAGAGGCACTCGAAAAGACGGATCAGCAACTCAAGGACAAAACTGCGCAGCTGCGCAACCAAGCTCAAGCAATTGAACAATTGAACGGGACGATCACACAACAGAAAGCTCGATTGAGCGAGCTTACGAATCAGGTTCAACAGGTTCGAGGCCAACTTGAAAATACACAGAATCAGCTCCGAAACCTACAAACGGACAAAAATCTGGCAGATCAAACCATTATAAGGCTAAGAACTGCAGCGATAGAAACAAAGCGATCTACCGATCAGGAGATTACTCGTTTGCACACTGCGATGAGCGCTGCTAAAGCAGAAGCAGACGCTATTATCGGAGATCAGCAAACGCGACTGGAAACCCTTGTCAACGAGACTCACCAGCTTTCAGGCCAGCTTCAGAATGTGCGGGCAGAGCTTCGAAATGCAAAAGGACGTGCAGACGAGGCTGAGCAAAAAGTTAAGGAACTAAACCAGGTACTTCTAAAAGCTAATCAGTCTATCCAACAGCTTGCCCGATTGGGACAACAGTTGGAGACGGCTAAAGCAGAAGCCCAAAAAGCAAATGCACAAGTAAACGAGCTAACGGAACAAGTCGTGGTCCTAAAGAGACAACAACAGAATTCCGCAGACCAAGCTGGTAAACTTCAAGAAATTATAAACGAAAAAGTGCAAGAAGCGACGAAACATCTTCAAACAGAAAATGAGCGTCTCCGTACAGGTAAAAAAGAGCTGGAGAAACTTGTAGGTACCACGGGAGAAGAGTTGAAAGCTGCAAAAGAAACGTATCAACAGGGCCTAGTCCAGCAACGGGACCTGTTAGAAAAAGCATACGCACGACAAGCAGAAGACAATGCAAACTTGAGAAACGCTGCAGCAACCTATGATAGAAAGAAAACGGCTTTCGCGAATGAACTGAAAAACCTGAAAGAAGAAATCGTTACTCTAAAGCAAGAGTTAGCGCAAGCTAAGAGAAACAACACGTAACGGCTGTTTCGCCCTTTCTTCTGATTCTCACATCGAACTCCCAATCAGCAAATGCTGGTTGGGAGTTTTTTTTTGCGTCTTAGCTTGCAATTTCAAGTTTATTGCGTAGAGCAATGAACATGATAGGTAGGATAAGCATGATACACATGATGGAAAAAGAAGAGACGGCAGAAGCGGCACACCGCTTTGCGGCCATTTTTTTATCATGCACATCATGCTTATCCTACCTAATCATGTTTACGGCTGCAGAAACAGAATTTTCTGTCAAAAAAAGTTATGGGTAAAGGTATGTTGGCGCCTTGACGTTGCTCTTCATGTTCTACTTCTGCAACCTGTAGAGCGACGCAAAGACGTCAAGCTATCTTCCCAATGGTAAATACTTTTTGGTTGCCGTTTTTCCTTAACTATAGTTTAATATGATCTTAACAAAAGCACCCTCTATTACTTATAAGGAGAACATCTATGGCAGCAGCAACACAACAAACTACCTCTGCAGTCCCCCCACCAGCGGTTTTTACACCTGTCACCCTTCCTAACGCGCCAAAGAGACAACTGGGCTGCCTGGAAAAGCCCATAGCCGATTTTGTCACATGGGTAAGAAACAGCGAAAATCAAGGCACCCTGTGCAAAGTCGCCACCTATGCTCTCGCCTTTTTTATAGGAACGTTGTGCCTGATCACGATCTTAGGCAGCCCTGTGGCCCTCCTCATGTACGGCGAATGGGTCAGACAAGAACAGGAAGCCCGCCTTAGTCCACTCATCCAGCAGTTGTATGTCGCTAACAACACAAACATCCAGCAGGCTGCGGCTGTCATGGCCAAACAGGCGGGAGAGATGAAACTCCAGGATCAACTCGTCACGCACTTAAGACAGCGCTATGGCGCATTGCGAGACTCTCACACTAAACTTGATGGCCTCGCGACAGCCGTGCGCACCTCATATGGGCATTTAGATCAGGCGACGACTCAGGTACGCAACCGTGTTCGGGAGCTAGAAGGAAATCTCGCTTCCTTCCAAGGTTCGGCGATACGCATCCAACAACTCCAAGCCGAGGTGCAAGAGAAAACAGGGCAAATCTCCGCACAGAACGACAAGATCGGCAGGTATGAGATATTGATCCACAAACTGCAGGCAGACCTAACCCTCAACACAAATGCAATTGCTAGGTTTGAGGGCGAAATAACTCGGCTCATGCAACACAAAGCGGAGCTTGAAAATGAGATAAACCGCTTGAAGGAAGAAAAGGCCACCTTCGAACAACTTGGCTCCGAATTGCCTGAGGAGCAAAGAAGAGGGATGGAAACGGTGCAAACCGAGATAACCCGTCTTCGTGAAGAGCTAGCGACCGCTCGAAACGCCGTCGTAACTATAGGAAAACAAGAAGCTGAACAGTACACTGCTCTGAACGCTCAGTTGCAAGCTGCGCACACAAAAGAGCGAGAACTGGGGGAAAAAGTAGCCACTCTAAACACAGAACTAACAGAGGAAAAAAGCAGGTATGCCGCTTTGCATACCCTGACGACTAAGCTCAGAGAGGGTTTCGCTAAGATAAGCACAGAGAAGAATCAACTTCAGCAGAGCATATCCGATTTAAAAGAAAATCAACCAACGGAACAAGGTCGAGAAAGGATCCTGACCGAGGCCCTTAAGCAAGCGGATAGCGACCGCCAACAGCAAGCAGGCATCATCCAGAGACTCAGAGAAGAGCTTGGAGCCTCGAACGATACCGCTACGAAGGAAAAAAAAGAGCTTGGAGCCATGATCACTGCAAAAGTAACATACATCGATCAACTCAATCAGCGATTGACCGAGTTTTCTGAGGCTCAAGAGCGGCACGTTATGGAGTCGAACATGAAAGACCAGGAAATCACAAACAAAACGATGGATATATCGCAGCTGGAAGCCAAAGTTAAGCAATTACAGACTGAGCTTGACGAAGCGCTTGTAATAAAGGCAGAGCAAGAGGCACAAATATTTAAATTGCTGAAAATCCAGGCAACCGTGGAAGGATTGCAACAGAGCGGTTTAGCAGCTGTAGAAGTAAGCGACAACGAATCGACAAAAGACGAGCTCAGCGGTTCTCATTCTTCGGAACCGGAAGATGAGCAAAATCACCCGCTAACAAATAGCCAAGTCCAGGATGCAGAGGAAACCATCGATCTACCACTACCTCGCTCTACTTCAATGCCAGCTCTACCGACAACCACAACGACCATGACGGGTACGACGACGACAACGGTCATAACGGCTACCGCTACCGCAGCTCCTGCAACGGAGGCCCTGGCTCTAGATGCGGAAGAACCGGCCGTAGTACAACAACAGAGGAACGCGGCGTCTTAAGGCCGCTCAGCCTGTTATAAGGTAGATTCTCAGGGCCTGCGGCAAAGATGCCGCGGGCCTTTTGCATTTAGAAGCTGTACTAAAACTAAAGTTTATGGACAGTCTCTTGGGCTCTTGCATTCTCTTCCCTCTTCTGCTAGGATTCTATCTATTTCAAATGGATAAAGGGTCATGCTAGACATTAAATTATTGCGCAAGGACAAGGATCTGATCGAGCGGAAGCTCCAGACGAAAGAAGCGGCGGTCGAGCTAACCCCGATTCTAGCCTTGGATGAAAAGATTCGACATAACAAGGGAGAAGGGGAAACCCTCAAATCGAAGCTCAACCACCTCTCTAAGGAGATCGGCGAGAAAAAGCGGGCGGGGCAGGATGTCTCGGCTCTCCTCAAAGAGGTCGCGGGAATGGGAGACCGGATCCAGCTTCTCGACCAAGAGCTGAAGGATCAGGAGGAGAAGCTCAAAGAGGGTTTGTCGCTCCTGCCGAATATTCCGATGGATGAGATCCCCGTCTCTTCCGATCCGAAAGATAATGTCTGCATCAAAATGGAAGGGAAAAAACGGGAATTCTCGTTTCCGTTTAAAAATCATGTCGAGCTCAACGAACATCTCCACCTCTTCGATTTTAAGCGGGGGGCTAAGATTTCGGGGAGCGGCTGGCCGATCTACCGCGACATGGGAGCCCGCTTGGAGTGGGCGCTGCTCAACTACATGATCGACATCCACTTGGAAAATGGGTTCGAGATGTGCCTGCCGCCCCACCTGGTGCGGCCGGAAACCATGTATAGTTCGGGACAGCTGCCGAAATTCGAAAAGCAGCTGTTTAAAATCGACGATCCCGATTATCGCCTCTACCTGATCCCCACCTCGGAAGTCCCCATCAATGGGTTGCACAGCGACGAAATCCTAAAAGCGGAGGAGCTGCCTCTCAAATATGTTGCCTATACCCCCTGTTTCCGCAGAGAGGCGGGGGCGGCGGGCAGCCAAGAGAGGGGGCTGATCCGGATGCATCAGTTCAACAAAGTCGAAATGTTCGCGTTTACCTTGCCCGAACAAAGCGAGCAGGTCTTTAACCAGATGCTCGCCAGCGCTGAAGAGATCCTGCAAGGGCTCAACCTCCACTACCGCAATATGCTGCTCGTAACCGGCGATATGTCGTTTCAAGCTGCGCGCACAGTCGACATCGAGGTTTGGCTGCCCGGGCAAAATCGCTATTATGAAGTTTCCTCCATTTCCAACTGCACCGATTTTCAAGCGCGCAGATCGCTCACGCGCTATCGAGTCAAAGAGGAAAAGCCCGAGTTCGTCCATACGCTCAATGGATCGGGCCTTGCCACTTCGCGGCTGATGGTGGCTCTTCTGGAAAATAATCAACAAGAAGATGGCTCTGTATCCCTGCCTGTGGTATTACATAAATATCTCAATGGAGTGAAGGAATTAAGAGACTGATATGTCCCATATTTTGGAAGACCTGAAGTTGTTCCTCGATAACGCGCCGACAGCCTGGCATGCGGTGCAGCAAATCGGCAACCGGCTGGCTTTGCACGATTTCACCCCCCTTTCTGAACAGGAAAGATGGCAGCTCGAAGGGGGCAAAAAATACTTTGTGGTGCGCGGGGGTTCTCTCTGTTCCTTTTGCATTCCCGAGTCGGCGCCCAAAAGCGCGGTGATCCTCGCCTCGCATACGGATAGCCCCTCTCTCAAGCTCAAACCCCGCCCTGAAATCCGCAAAGAGAACATGACGCTCCTCGGAGTCGAAGTCTACGGAGGGCCCCTGCTCACTTCTTGGCTCAACCGCGACCTCGGCATCGCCGGGCGTGCGGTCGTCCTAGATGCGCACGGGAATATAGAAGAAAAGCTGGTCTTCATCGACGATGCGCCCCTTGTGATCCCGCAATTGGCGATCCATTTAGACCGGGAGGTGAACGAAAAAGGGCTCCTGCTCAATCGACAAGACCATCTCGCGGCGCTCGCCACTTTAGAAAAAACCGACGAAGGGGGCAGCTATTTGGAAACGCTGCTGCGGCGCCATCTGGCTTTCCACTCGCTCCTCTCCTTCGATCTCTTTTTGGTTCCGCTGGAAGCGAGCAGGTTTTTGGGAAGCCATAGCGAGATGCTGGCAGCCCCGAGGCTGGATAACTTAGCCAGCGCCCACGCCTGCACGGCGGCGTTTGGCTATGCTAAAAAGCCTCAGAAACAGCTGCTCCAAATGGCGGTGTATTGGGATCACGAGGAGATCGGCTCCCACACGGCAAGCGGTGCAGCCTCCCCTTTTCTCTCCGACATTCTCAAGCGGATCCTGGGGGGGCTGGGCCTCCAAGAGGAGGATCTCTTTGTGCTGAAGCAAAATACCCTCTGCGTGTCTGTAGATATGGCGCATGCGTTCAACCCCAATTACGCGCAGAAATACGATCCCAACCATCAACCTCTTTTGGGAAGGGGAATCGTCATTAAATCGCATGCCAGCCAAAAGTACGCCTCATCGGCGGCGACAGCCGCTCCCCTGATCCGCCTCTGCCAGCTCCTCAACTTAAACCACCAGAGCTATGTGACGAGATCCGATCTGACCTGCGGCAGCACCTTGGGGCCGGTGATCGCCGAAGCTCTCGGCATTCCGGCTGTCGACATCGGCTGTCCGCAGCTCTCGATGCACTCGATCCGCGAAGTGATGGCCTGTCAAGATCACATCGACCTGTGCCACCTTCTCAGCCATGTCCTACAAGAGGTCTTATGACGCTTCCTCCCCCCTCCGATCATTTTCAAGGTAAAACGGTTGTAGAGCATTTAAAAGAGGCGCGCGCCAAAGGAGCCAGAGCCGCGGAAGAGGTGCACGGGGTAGAAATGCCCGGCCATCTCGCTGCGCTTGCAGACGCGGCTAAAGATACGGCCTTTGCCCTTTTGATCCTTTGGATGGCGACGGGCAATTTTCGCCTGATGTTGCTATTTGCTTGCGGATGGCTCCTTTGGAAGACGGGAAGGAGCGCCTCGATCGCCTGGGCGCGGCTAGAGCGCCTGCACCGCTTGATCGAAGAGGAGCGTTGGGAGATCGAACACCACCGCGCGCAAGAGCGCGATGAGCTCACCGAACTCTACCGCGCTAAAGGATTCACGGGCAAGTTGCTCGAAGAGGCGATCGATGTGCTGATGGCCGATGACGACCGCCTGCTCCGCGTGATGCTCGAAGAGGAGCTCGGCTTGACGCTGGGGTCCTATGAGCATCCCTTAAAACAATGTGTGGGCGCAGCCCTCGGGGTAATCGGCTCTGCGCTCGTCTTATTGCTCGGCTTCCACCTCGACGCTTCGTATGGACTGCCCATCTGCGCCTTCCTGATCCTCAGCGCCTCATCGGGAATCAGCGCCGCCTTAGAGCACAACCGGACCCTAAATGCCATCATTTGGAATCTGAGCCTTGCGATCCTCACCGCAGGAGCCGCCTACTTCCTAAAAGAATTGCTCCACTAATATTATGGCACCTTATCTTTTTGATGAATTTTTTGCCTCGAACCTCGAGGAGAGCATCAGCCCCTTCTTGACGCCCGAATCGCGCAAGTGGGGAAAAAACATCCCCCTTAAAAGCGCCCTTTTTTCCGCTATCCTGCTCGGATCTGCGTTTACGGCCTGGTTTTTTCATCCGCCGGCAGCCTATTTGCTGTTGGTGTTGGTCTACTTTCTCGTCGGCACGCCGGCACTGATCGCCGCCGTGGACGATTTAAAAAATCTCGAAATCAACATCGATGTGCTGATGACGGTGGCTGCTCTCCTCTCCGTGCTGATCGGCAGCGGTTTTGAGGGGGCCCTTCTGCTCGTCCTCTTTGAGCTCTCCGCCTCTATGGAGGAAACGGTGAGCAAAAAAACGCGCAGCGCCCTGCTCAGTTTGAATCAGATCGCCCCGCGCACGGCTTGCGTCATCGGCGAAGAGGGAACCCTCTTCGAGCGCGCTCTCAAAGAGATCGCCATTGGGACGCCTCTCTTGATCAAAGCGGGAGAGATCGTCCCCCTCGACGGAAAGGTCATTGCAGGGAGCTCTTTCGTCAACTTGGTGCACTTGACCGGCGAAGGGCAGCCTGTGCCTAAAAAACCGGAGGATGAGGTGCCGGCGGGCGCCCGCAACCTCGACGGCACTCTCACCATTCGGGTGACGCGCACGAGCGGCGACTCGACGCTGGCGCGCATCATCCAGCTGATCGCGCAAGCGACAGCCGCTAAACCACAGCTGGAGAGAGTTCTCGATCGATTTGGCAAACGGTATGCGCTGACCATCATGATCCTAGCTGCGAGCTTCGCGGCGCTCCTCCCCATCTTTTTCTCCCTTCCCTACCTAGGAACAGAAGGGGCGATCTACCGCGCTTTGACCTTTCTGATCGCCGCCTCCCCTTGCGCGTTGATCATCGCCACACCCACCGCCTACTTGAGCGCCATCAGCAGCTGCGCCCGCAAAGGGATCTTGCTCAAAGGGGGCGTCTGCTTGGACGCCCTTGCCGCCAGCGGCATCGCCGCCTTCGATAAAACGGGCACCTTAACGACCGGTAAATTGACCTGCAGCTCTCTGCTTCCGATCTTTCCCAAAGAAGCCGATACCCAGCGCGCCCTCTCTATCGCTGCCGCCCTAGAGAGGCATGCGGTCCACCCCATCGCAGAGGCGATCTCAGCCTATGCGGAAGCGCTGCAAGCGCCTCCTGTGCCCCTCGAACATTTTAAAGCCTTGCCGGGCTATGGATTGGAAGGGGTTGTCTTCGGACAGCCGGTATTCATCGGCCATCCGGGATTCATCCTCACCAAAATCCCCCCCTCCAAACAGGAGCAGTGGGAGCAGGTGAAAGACCAGATGCGGCGCGAAGGGCATCTGACGACCCTGCTCCTGGCAGGCGAAGAGCTCTTCGCCTTTCATTTCACCGACACGCTCCGCCCCTCGATCGGGGAGGTGATTTCCCAATTGAAAAAACGGCTCCAGGTGGTGATGCTCACCGGCGATCACCCGGAGAATGCCCGGGAGGTGGCCGAACAGCTCGGCATCGATCACGTCTTTGCCAACCTGCGCCCCGAGGATAAACTCGCCAAGGTAGAAGAATTCTCCAAAAAAGCGGGCCTCATCATGATCGGCGACGGGATCAACGATGCGCCCGCCCTAGCGAGAGCCACGGTGGGGATTTCTCTAGGGCAGGTCGGCAGCGCCACCGCCGTCGACGCCTCGGACATCGTGTTTTTGCAAGACGACCTGACCCTTCTCAACTGGCTGATCCAAAAAGCCCACCAGACCCTTGCGGTCATCAAACAAAACCTCTTCCTTTCCATGGGGGTGATCTTATTCGCCACCACCCCCGCGCTGCTAGGCATCGTTCCCCTTTGGGCAGCCGTCCTCCTCCATGAAGGGGGGACGGTGCTGGTGGGCTTGAATAGCCTACGGCTCTTAAGAAAATAAGAAGAGAAGAGGAGAAAGGGACCAAAGGCTGTTTAGGTCCTTTTCTCCTCCCTTTGGCCCCTTTCTCTTCTCTTTTAAATTGAAAAAAAAATTTGACAGTGCTTCAATGAAGATAGGCAAGGGAGTAGAGATGGAGAGGGTTTCCAAAGAGGCGCTGCAGAAGGCGATCCAAAAGGAAGCGAAGCAGCTGGAGGAATACTACCATTGGCTCGAACAGCATATGCCCCCCAGTTTTTTCGAAGAGGTCAATCCGGATAACATCCTCCTTATCGCCCATGCGCTCATGCGGCTCGATCTGCAAGACTTCCTTTCCCATATCCATTTAAAGGGTTCGGCCATCGCCCTCTGCCTCGACAGCGCAGATGCCGATCTGCGGGTGCTGAAACACTATCGGATGTGCGGCATCAAAAACTACCAAGCCTTTGTCTCAAACAAACCTCCCCCCTTTAAAGGAATCAACACTCCTTTGCGGATCGCAACCATCTACTTTACCTCGTTCGAAGAAAAGGAGCCCCTCATCGATGAACTGCTCCCTAAAGACAGGCAGGAGAAGATGTTTGCGCAAATTTTAGCGCGCAATCCGGAAGTGTCCGAGAGCGAGTTCCAGCGCTTAATCCAGGGGATGAACGCCCGTTTTTTGCGGACCGCCGGCCACGAGCGGCTCATTCTCGCCCTCGACATGTTTTTTCGCGCCAAAAGCCGGGACCACTGCCAATACGAAGTGCGCTACAACGAGGACTGGGAAGAAAAAAAGAGACCCCCTCCGTGCAGATCGTCTTCGCCTGGCGCAATGTTCCCAAGCATAATTTTCTCTATAAAATGATTAAAATGATCCACCGCCATCACCTGGCGCTGAAACGAGTGAGCGCGACCTACATCGATCCTTATAGCAAACAGAGCATCTTGATCATGTCTTTGGGATTGCATGGGATCCATGGGAAAGCGGCTTGGGAAGAAGCCGACATGACCGATTTTTTAAGGGAGCTGGTGACTCTAAAGTATTTTGGAGGGATGGAGGCCATCGAGTCTATCTTTGTCGATTCGGGATTGCTGAGCGGCAATTTTGGCAATCTCGTCAAGGCGATGGTCTATTTCGTGCATCAGGCGCTCGTGCATGCCGATCCGAATATCTACTCGCTCACACACATCGAAGAGGGGCTATGCCGCCATCCGGAGCTGACGGTCCAGCTGATCCAAGCCTTTGACTGGAAGTTTCATCCGGAAAAAAACGATCTGGAGCAGTATGCGAAGACGAAGGAAAACCTGCTCAAGCTGGTAGACCATCTCGACACCGGGCATGAGATCAACGACAAACGGCGCAAAAACATTCTGAAGCAGGCGCTCAACTTTATCGATTTTACGCTCAAAACCAACTTCTATCGGAATAACAAAACGGCCTTGAGCTTCCGCCTCGATCCCCTTTACCTCGATGAGGTTCCCTATGAACGGAAAGAAAAATTCCCCGAACTCCCCTTTGCCATTTTTTTCATGAAAGGGATGGATTTCATCGGGTTTCATATCCGCTTTAAAGATCTCGCGCGCGGCGGTTTGAGGACAGTCTTCCCCGAACGGATAGAGCAAATGCTCGTCGAAAGGAACAATGTCTTTGCCGAATGCTATGGCCTCGCCTACACCCAGCAGAAAAAAAATAAGGATATTCCCGAAGGGGGATCCAAAGCGGTGATCTTCTTAGAGCCCTACCAGCGCCTCTTTTCCGAGGAGCAGATCTACAAAAATGAGCTGGAAGAGGCGAACCTAGACCCCTCCGAGATCGAAGAGCGCCTCAAGCTCTTTCACAAGGAACACAAACTAGAATACCTCTATCAAACCCAGCGTTCCTATATCGAGAGTTTCCTGACGCTGCTCAATTGCACTCCCGATGGAGCGCTCAAAGCGAAGCACATCGTCGACTATTGGAAGAAGCCCGAATACATCTACCTCGGGCCCGACGAGAACATGCACAACGAGATGATCGTCTGGATCTCCAACTACAGCAAAAGCTGCGACTATAAACCGGGGGGATCGTTCATCTCGAGCAAACCGGGTGCGGGGATCAACCATAAAGAATATGGGGTCACCTCGCTGGCGGTCAACGTTTACATGGAAGATATCTTAAAACATCTAGGCATCGACCCTAAGGAGCAGCCCTTTACCATCAAGATGTCGGGCGGGCCGGATGGAGATGTGGCGGGCAATCAAATGCTCAATCTCCACCGCTTTTTTCCCCACACCGCCAAACTCCTTGCGACAACAGACGTCTCCGGCACGATTTTCGATCCGGAAGGGCTCGATTTAGAGGAGATGGTGAAGCTATTTAAGGAGGGGAAGCCGATCCGTTTTTATCCCCCCGAGAAGTTATCCGAAGGGGGATTCCTGCTCGATCTGCGCATGAAACGGGATCAAACCGCTTACGCGCAACAAACCTTGATTTGGCGGAAGCAAGAGGGCAAGCTCATCGAAGACTGGCTATCGGGCAATGAGATGAACTACCTCTTCCGCCACAATGTCCACGAAGTGAAAGCCGATATCTTCATCCCCGGCGGAGGGCGCCCGCGCACCTTGAACGATACCAATTGGAAAGATTACCTCGATGAGACAGGCAAACCTACCTCCCGAGCGATCGTGGAGGGGGCCAATCTCTATCTCACCCCCTGGGCGCGCAGATCTTTAGAAAAGCTCGGCGTCCTCATCATCAAAGACAGCTCGGCCAATAAAGGGGGGGTGATCTGCTCCTCCTTCGAAGTGCTCGCCGGGCTGACCCTGTCCGAAGAGGAATTTCTCAAAGAAAAGCCCCAAATCGTCCAGGAAATTCTCGAAGTGATTAAAAACCGCGCCCGCGACGAGGCGATGCTCCTGCTGCGCACCCACATCGAAAGCGGGGCGTTTTTGACAGACGCCTCCGAATGGATATCGGAGAGGATCAACGCCTATGCCTACCAACTGCTCGATTATCTGCAGCCCTTGGTCCTTTCCAACGATCCGGAGGACCCCCTCATCCGGTGCCTGCTCAACTACTGCCTGCCCGTTCTCAGCTCCCGCTACCAAAAGCGGATTCTGTTAGAGATCCCCGATATCCATAAAAAGGCGATCATCGCCTGCTACCTCGCCTCGCGCCTCGTCTACCACCGCGGCCTGGATTGGTCCCCCTCCATCGTCGACGTCCTTCCCCTGATCGCCCGCGATCCCGCCATCATCGGCAAGTAAATACCTTCTAACGCATTCCTTTGGCTATCAATTGGCGCAATTTTGGGATTGCATTGGGATTTTCGATCCAATCAGCGATATCATTCGGAAGAGAAATTCTCCGTGTCGGTGGTTTTTTAGTGCCCTTTGGCCTTCCGGCACCTTCACGCTTTCCCCCGCGTCCTTTTGTCTTTTTTTCGACCGATTTCCAAATATTTCCATTCAGTCTGTGTTTAATGAATTCGCGCAGATATTTTGGATAATTTTTGATGACTTCTTCTGGAGAATCGCCCGCACATTCCACATCAGGGTAGTTTTTGTGGCTGAAGATCCAAACATGAAAGTCCTCATCTAACCAAGGCTTAATCGTTCCTATTTCTTTAAGGGCGATCTTCAAGTGTTTTCTTATTTCTTCTGCGGAGGCCATTTTAACCTTCTTTCCTTAAATTTCTTCTGAGTCTTATGTACGCTCAAAGCAATCACTTCACGCTTTTTTCCTTTCCCATGACCGATTTTGATTGTACACACAAACACCGCTCAAAAAAAGCTATGCAAAGCTATGCAAAACAGCCTCACACCGATACGTCAGGCGAGCAGCGCCTCTGACGATTCACGTGTTGGAATCCCACCAACAACCCTCGAAAGGAGTTCTGTCTCAAGAGCTGGTTTTGGCAAGCTCTTGGATCGGCTTTTAGCCGTTCGAAAGTGCGCTGCAAGCGCCGTTTGCAGTTTCTTACTCAATTGCCTCCAGAGCGACCATACATGCTTGCTTCGATTCCTTGCAGGTAGAAGCAGGGTGACATGGCCGTCTTTGCCATCGGGGATTTTCCCGAGGTTTGAAGGCACTTTTTCAGAACAACATAGGTATCTGCGGCCAATGGCGAGAGCTGCCGCTTGATGAATCGATAATCCATAACGTCTGGCGAACTTGATTCGTCCGATGAGAGAAGTGTAGGCTGGATTGACCTGTTCGATGAGAACTCCTTTTTTGCTAGCTCGAGATTTAAGGTGGCTGATGAAAGAGCGGTAAGCAAAGGAGGAGAGGAGGCGAGCTCGGGAGGGGGTTGTTTTTTCTCGAAGCGATGCTTTTTTCTTCTGGAAGTCTAGATCTTCTATCACAAGGGGTTTGTTTTTTTCCTCTGCATAGGCAATGGCGGAGGCGCAGGCGTCGCCGATGACGGCTCGCGCTGCATGGGAACTTTTTCCATAGAGGTTGAAGGGGATGACTTTTTTGGAGAGGGGGTTTCCAAAGCGATCGGTCTCTGCTAGAGCGAGGTGGTTTGCATTGAGATCTAGGCCGATGACTCCGCTATGTTGTAGGGAGGTGCAGGGCGCGGGCTCAACGTCAAATGTTGCGAAGAGGCGCCAGCCTTTCTTATCGGACAAGAAGCGCCAGCTGATGGCTTTGCCTGGGTTATTTAAAAGGGAGAGGAGGTCTTCCCTGCCATAATGAAACTGGATGTCCGAAAGGATAAGATATTTGTCTGCTTCCAAAGCATCGGGGAGGCGGAGGCGCAAACGGAGGGTTCCATCGGGCTGCACAGTAGCTGTGCAGCTTTGGTTGCCGGCGGTCTCGTCCTTTGATCCGAGAAAAAAGAGTTCCTTTGTGCGGGCATTTTTCCACTCTTGGCGCCATTCTCGATGAGATGAATAGCCATTGGCCTTTAGATCAAACTGAGCATGGAATAATTTTTTAGATCCAAAACAGCAGCGGATGATGTTTTTTTCTTGGTCTTCTTTTAAACGCTCGAGCTGATTGGCGAGCAGGTGTAGTCTGCGTTTCTTTTGATGGATGATTTTGGGGTCGGCTTTGGCTTTGGTGAGTTTTTTGATTCTCGCAGCAAGGGCGAGGATTTTCTCCTTCGCCTCCGCGATTAAAGCGGGGCGTCTTTTTTTAATGGAGGCGATCTTCCCTTCGACCTCTACCCTCAGGGCATTGAAATGTCTAGCTGTGATTGCATAGCAGACGAGGTAAGGGTTTTTAAGCTCGCCCGGGGATTTCCCAGAGGAGATGTCGGCAAAGAGGCGGTGTTTAACATGAGCAAATAGATCGGCGCATCTGTGGAGGAGGTCATCGGCTGCTGAATCGATGTGGATGCGGGTTTCAATAGTGCGTTTGTTTTCTGTTTCCATTCGATTCTGCTAAAGTTTTTGAAAGGGGAGTATCGATTCAAAACGGAATTTTAGTAAACATTTTTTATAGGTATGTTCATTGGCGGGGAGATATTCGATCTAAAGAATGCCTCTAAGAAATTGTTCTTAATCTATGCACTTTGCATATATTTTCATAAGTTTTCTTAGAATTTATGTTGCTGTTGACAGCCCCTTTTTCATCAAACAGGCTATAGTCAATTCCCGCTTTCGAAAGACGCCATCCCACCATTTTTAAGTAGGCTAAATACACACTTTCTTCCATTGGCTTAAAAACCATCGGACATCCTTTTTCATCTATCCTAGATTATTTTGCCAAAAAAATCAAACTAATATAAATTCGACAATAGATTAATTATACTCAAACATCTGTATATTAAGTATTTAATAACTAAAATTAGCAGTTAACCTATTCGAATGCTAATTTTTCTTGAATCTTCTGGCCCGTTTCTGGTATAGTTGTCTCTATATATGAAAAACATTGCCCAGAGAAAACCGGCCAAAGATCAGCGCGAGCGGCTCGTCCTGCTAGGATTGGTGGAACTCTACCTCCAGACAGGCAAGCCGATCGGATCGAACACGCTCAGGGAAAACGGCTTCGATCACCTGAGCTCCGCCACCATCCGCAATTATTTTGCGCGGCTCGAAGAGGGGGGTTATTTAAAGCAGCAGCACTCGTCGGGGGGAAGAATCCCCACCCATCTCGCTTACAAGCTCTATGCGGATGCCCATCTGCATAGTCCTTCGATCGATGAAAAAGATAAAAAAAACCTCCGCGCGCAACTCTATAAAGAAAACCGCGAGATCGTCGGCTATCTGCAGCAAGCGGCGGAAGTGGTGAGCGAGACGACAGGATGCGCTGCATTCTTATCCGCTCCTAGATTCGATCAGGACTTTGTATTGGATATCAAGCTGGTCAGCATCGACCAAAACCGCTGCCTGTGCGTTCTCGTGACCGATTTTGGATGGGTCCATACGGAGATCCTTCACGTCGATAAGAGGCCGAGCAATTTCAGCCTGAAGCGGATCGAAGCCTATCTCCACTGGAAGATCGCAGGGCAGATCAAGCCGCAGCTGAGCGAAGAGGAGGAGGCGCTTGCATCCCGCTTTTACCGCGAGGTGATGCTCCGCCACATCGTCAGCTACAACAATTTCAGCGCCGAAGACACCTATAAAACGGGATTTTCGCGGCTGCTCAACTTTCCCGATTTTAACGATGCGTGCGCCCTGGCCGGAGGGCTTTCCCTTTTCGAAAACCAAGCGACGCTCCGCACTCTATTAAAAGAGTGTTGCGCAGCAGGCCATCTATGCTGCTGGATCGGCGAAGAGTTGAATATCTCCTCCTGCTCGATCATTGCCGCCCCCTATCAGATCAACCAAATCGCAGTAGGCGCGATCGCCATTCTAGGGCCCAATCGGATCGCCTATAAACGGCTGTTTGGCGTGCTGCAAACGGCCGCAAGCTACATCAGCGAGTCGCTGACGAAAAGCATTTACAAATTTAAAATCACCTATCGGCAGCCGACAGCGGCGCCCCACTTTCTCGATCGTTCGAGCTGTTTACTATTGGAAGACAAATCAAATTAGGAAAAATCATGGATGAACACCCTCCACCCCCTGCTGCGGAACCCCTTCCTGAGCCCGACAAAGCTCACGCGTTGGAAGCGGAGCTCAAGGATTATAAGGACAAGTATTTGCGCCTGCTCGCCGAAATGGAAAACGCGCGCAAGCGGATGCAAAAAGAAAAACAAGAGATGACCCGCTTTGCCGTCGAAAATGTGCTCGCTGAAATCTTAACCCCGATGGACAACCTGGAAAATGCATTGAAGTTTACCGAGAAGATGTCGGAGGAAACGGGCAACTGGGCGAAGGGTTTCCAGATGATCTTATCCCAATTTAAAGAGATCTTAAGCAATAACGGCGTGCTCCCCTTTGCTTCCGAAGGATCCCAGTTCGATCCGCATAAACATCAGGCGATAGAGATGGAAGAGACAGAGGGGCAGCCTGAAGGAACTGTCCTTCAGGAATTCGTGCGGGGCTACATGAGTGATGGGCGCACGATCCGACCCGCACGCGTAAAAATCGCTAAAAAACCTACGACTAAAAAAAATGAGGAGCAACCTGTATGACGCAGAAAGAAAGAAAAAATAAAATCATCGGCATCGATTTAGGAACCACGAACTCGTGCGTCGCTATCATGGAAGGGGGCACCCCTAAGGTGATCGCCAATGCGGAAGGCGCCCGCACGACCCCCTCCGAGGTCGCCTATAAGGGAAACGAGCGTTTGGTCGGCATTCCCGCTAAACGGCAAGCCGTGACCAATCCCGAGCGGACGATCTACTCCGCGAAGCGGTTTATCGGCCGGAAATTTTCCGAAGTGCAATCGGAAGTCAAAACCGTGCCCTATAAAGTGACAAAAAATGCCAACGATGATGCCGTTTTTGAAGTGGACGGCAAAATCATCACTCCGGAAGAGGTCGCTGCCCAAGTCTTGATCAAAATGAAAGAGACGGCGGAAGCGTATCTGGGTGAAAAGGTCACAGAAGCCGTCATCACCGTTCCCGCCTATTTCAACGACTCGCAGCGGCAATCGACAAAAGATGCAGGGCGGATCGCAGGGCTCGACGTGAAGCGGATCATCCCGGAGCCGACCGCAGCAGCCCTCGCCTACGGATTGGATAAACAACACGACAAGAAGATCGCCGTGTTCGACCTCGGCGGCGGCACGTTCGATATTTCGATTCTCGAAATCGGCGATGGGGTCTTTGAAGTGCTATCCACGAATGGAGATACCCACCTCGGCGGAGACGACTTTGACAATGCGATCTTGCACTGGATGCTCGATGAGTTCAAAAAAGAGCATGGGATCGATCTCAGCAAAGACAAGATGGCCCTCCAACGTCTGCGCGATGCGGCCGAAAAAGCCAAAATCGAGCTCTCCGGAACCCAGTCGACCGAGATCAACCAACCCTTCATCACCATGGACGCCTCAGGGCCTAAACACTTAGCGCTCACTCTAACCCGCGCCAAGCTAGAGAGCCTCACCCATGATCTCATCGAAAGGACCGTGGAGCCTTGCATGAAAGCGCTCAAAGACGCTGGTCTGACTAAGGACAAAATCGACGAGGTGATCCTGGTCGGCGGCATGACCCGCATGCCCGCGGTCGAAAAAAAGGTGCACGACATCTTCGGCAGAGAACCGCATAAAGGGGTCAATCCCGATGAGGTGGTCGCCGTCGGCGCCGCTATCCAAGGGGGCGTCTTAACCGGCGACGTCAAAGACGTGCTCCTCCTCGACGTCATTCCGCTCACCTTGGGAATTGAGACCCTAGGCGGGGTGATGACCCCTCTCGTCGAGCGCAATACGACCATCCCCACGCAAAAGAAGCAGACGTTCTCGACGGCAGCCGATAATCAACCCGCTGTGACGATCGTCGTGTTGCAAGGGGAAAGGCCCATGGCTAAGGACAACAAAGAGATCGGCAGATTCGATCTCACCGACATCCCTCCCGCTCCCCGCGGCATGCCCCAGATCGAAGTGGCCTTCGACATCGATGCCGATGGCATCCTCCACGTCTCAGCTAAAGACGTGCAGAGCGGCAAACAGCAAAAGATCCGGATCGAAGCCAAGTCGGGCTTAAATGAAAACGAGATCAAAAAAATGCTCAAAGATGCCGAAGAGCATGCCGAAGAGGACCGGAAACGCAAAGAAGAGGTGCAGGTGAAAAACGAAGCCGATTCGCTCGCCTTCCGCGCTCAAAAGTCTTTGGATGAATACAAAGACCGCCTCCCTGCCGATATCGTCAAACAGATTCAAGACAAAATCGATGCGGTGAAAAAAGCGGTCGAGAGCAGCAACATCGCCGCCATGAAAACCGCAACCGACGAGCTGAACACGCACATGCAGAAAATCGGCGAAGCGATGCAGAAACAGGGAGCGGCAGGCGGCGGCCCTCAGCCCCAAGCACCCTCTTCCTCCAAACCCGACATCGAGGAAGCCGAAGTCGAAATCCTCGACGACGACAAAAAAGACCCTTAAAGCCCCCCGCAGATCCCCCCACCCTCGGCGGGGGGATCTGCCGATTTTCTCTATATTTTCCCTAAGAGAAGCAAAACAATGATAATGATCAGCACGACCGTCAACCCGCTAAACGGAAAATATCCCCAGCTGCGGCTATAACCCCATCGCGGAAGCGCGCCGATCAATAACAAAATCAAAAGCACAATTAAAATGGTGCCTAACATAAACTCTCCCGATCTAATTCCATTATTAACCCATAATAAATAGTCAATTTATATGCAAATCCAAAAATCGACAGAGATCTCCATGAAATTTGTACAAAGGATCCATTTGCCTGAATTCGGGATTCAATGTTATTATCCCTCCGTTTGATAGCCAAGTGAAGTTTTAAAGCTGATGACCCATCCTAAGGAATAGTGTGCCTACGAGTCCTAGCAGCCTGCCCACCTACCGCATGGCAAGCCTGCGGGAGGTGAGCAGGCTTTCCCTACCTCTTGTTCTCGTCTTATTTTCAGGAAGCCTAATGGGTCTGTGCGACCGGTTGATCCAATGCGCTCTTAACCCCTTGCCCTTAAAGGGCGGTGGTCAAGAGCGCTGACGGCGCAGCCGCTTTTTAGAGACTGTCGTTGAAATTAATCAGATTCGTCATATACATCTTTTCTATGATCCACAGCGACGATTGTAACTATTTTCTCTTCCTCTTTAATTCTATAAACGATTCTATAGCTGCTAACTTTTAATCTTCTATGTCCTTTTAGACTATAGCGCAAAGGTTTCCCGAAGCTGACAGGATCGATTTCAAGCCTCTCTCTAATCGCCTTTCCTAACATTTTTTGTATAGATTTTGGAAGAGCGCGAAATTGATCGAGTGCGTCTTGGTCTATGAATTCTGTTGTAAACCTAGTTCTTTCCATAATTTATCTGCGGAAACAGACGATTTCCCTTTGGCTCTTTTTTCTGCTTCTTCAGCTAATTTAGACAGATAAATATCTTCTCGTAACTCAAGAGCCTCTTCAATCAACTCTTGCGCAACGTGCGAAAGCGATACTTCCCTTTTTCTGGATATGCGTGTTAAAGCCTGAGCTGTTTTAGGCTTAAATGTGACGTTGATTCTACGATGCTTTGTTGGCATAATCCTTCCTCTTTAACCATTCTAAGTGTATCATAAGTGTATCACTACGTCAATATTCAAACGCAACCATCTTATAATTAATTGTTTGCAAAATACTAACAGACCATTGACATTATTCGAATCAATCAGCTTGCATGAGCTCTTTAGGCGGACTTGCCTGTCCCGCATCCGCAATCGATCAGGCGGTTTTGTACCAAGAACCTATCCCAGTAATGAGGGTTCGTCGATTTTGGAAGGATTTTTGGCCATTTTTTGGCCTGGTTCAAAGTCAGGTAACATTTTCTGAAAAAAAATGACATAGCAAATCAATTTTTCTGTAGAACATTTGGTATTCAAGCAAAAAGCTACAGGATTAACCGCTATGTCAACCATTATTCATACCTCATCTTACCATAAATTAGAAAGCTCTTGCGTCGCTCACACCCTTTGTTCCGCTCAACGGCAAGAGATCGCTGTTGCAGCAGTTAGTAATAAAGCCCATATTACGCAATTAGCGGATCACCACGGAGTTAGTCGGAAATTTGTCTATCAACAAAAAGAAATAGCCCTGAATGGAATTACAGAAGCATTCCATGCTTCTCCATCGGAAGATCCTACTATTCTCTTTCATCTTCCCGTCACCAAGGAATGGATCAAACAATTTACTTTAGGCTTGATTTTGATCAGCCATTCTTCCTATCAAGGGGTTATCGAACTATTTCGTGATCTGTTTGATTACGATATTTCCAAAGGAAGTATTCATAATATTGTCTACGCTGCCCTTGCCCAAGCAGCACAAATTAACCAACAGGAGGATTTGTCTCAAGTCAAAGTAGGTGCTCATGATGAAATTTATCAGGCACAGGAACCTGTTTTGGTTGGTTGTGACGCTCATTCGACTTACTGTTATTTACTGAGTTTAGAGAAGCACTGTGACGCTAATGCGTGGGGAGTGCACCTACTTGATCTGCAAGAAAAACAGGGGCTTAAGCCTGAGCATACGATTGCCGATGGAGGACGTATGGCACGAAGCGGACAAACCGAGGCCTGGCCCGATATCCCTTGTCATGGAGATATCTTCCACGCTTTAAAACCCTTCAGTGATCTCCTCTCCTACATAGATAATCGAGCAATAGAGAGCCTAAAAGTGATCGAGGGGATTAAACACAAACTGAATCATCCATGGGGCAAGACGAAAAAGGAAGAAAAGCGCAGGGAATTGTTTGAAACACTGGCTGTAGTAGAAGAAGCAAGCGAAAAAGCGCTTCGCTTATCGGAAGACTTAACGACTCTGTTTGGCTGGCTCCAAAAAGATATTCTCTGTTTGGCTGGCTCCTCATATAACGACCGCCTTTCACTGTTGAATTTTGTAGTAAACGAGTTGCAACTACGGGAATCAACAAGTCCCCATCGCATTGGCCCAGTACGCAAGTACCTAGAGATCAATCGAGATAACCTTCTTGCCTTTGTTCCTCTCTTAGAAAAACGTCTTAGTGAAATCGCAGATCAACACAAAATACCCTTGAAGGACGTCGAGGACATCCATCGATTGGCTGGCATTCCAAAGTCATGTCAAAAACATTGGGAACAATATACTCGCCTTTATCAACGACTCGGGAACAAATTTTACCGAGCCAAAGCGGAGGTGGATCAGTTATTGAACACTACGGTGCGAGCTAGTTCTGTGGTTGAGAATCTAAACAGCAGGTTGAGAAACTACTTCTCATTGCGCAGGCATCTTGGCAAAGATTACCTGGAAATCCTTCGTTTTTTCCTCAATCACCGTCGATTTATGAGAAGCAACCGCGAGGAACGAATAGGGAAAAGCCCAACAGAACTACTAAGAGGAAAGAATCATCCTCATTGGCTAGAGATGCTCGGCTTTACTCTGTTTAAGCAAGCAGCCTAAACATCCAATCCATCCCTCAAAATATTCGTTCAATTCCGCCTTTGAGCGGGATTGTTCCTGCTTGCGCAGTGTTACCCATTTTGGATTCTTTTTGAACCAGGCCCATTTTTTGATTCTTTTTCGGGGGGTAATATACGAATGTTGATATTACCCCCCGAAAAAGAATCAAAAAATGGCTCAAAAAGCCACCAAAATCGACAGAACCTCATTACTGGGATAGGTTCAAGGATCCATTTGCCTGAATTCGGGATTCAATGCTACTATCGCTTCGTTTGACAAACAGATGGAGTTTTACAACCGATGACCCATCCGTTCTTTTCTCACTTTAGATCCCTCTCAGAGGGGATTCATGCGGCGGGCGATGGTGTAAATGAGATCATCCCTCCCGGACTCGTCTTTGAGGACGAAAAAGATTTTCTTTCCTGGGCGCGCGAACAACTGCCCTCCGTGACATGGAAGGAACCCTGCTTTTTCCCCGACTCCCTTCCCATCCACATCCTCTCCTTCACCTCTTCTTCCGATCAACTCGAAGACTTTTTGCTAGACCTTTTGAGAACCTGGCTGTTGCCGGAAAAAAAACTGAGCATCCGCTCTTTCCGCTACTCCCCCTTTTGCTTAGCAGGCAATCCCGATACGAGCTTTTTGCTCGCTGAATTCCATCTTCTTGTGGATAACAGAGGGGATTTTGAAAAAATCAAGGCGAAGCTGCTTCTTTTGTCTCGAGAAATTACCCTTTACAGGGACTTTCCGAAACACGCAAAAAGCCTAATGAAAATGCGCACTCCCCTCCTGCACGAGCAAGAGATCTATGCCTATGAAGCCTTGATCGCCCTTGTGCAAAAGTGGCCGGGCCATTTTGAAGCCGATCTGTTCAAAGACTATGAGCGCTTTCAAGTCTTATCTGAAAAAGAATTTAAAACCCACCGCACCCAACGACATCAATTGCGCCTCGTTTGCTTCCACTACTTGCTGAGCAAAAAGCTCTTTCGTTTAGTCGCCCTCTCTCCGGACGAGCTCCACTTAGAACTCCGCCTCCTCCCCACACGGCTCCATTTCCCCTTCGGCCAAAAACCCGTTCTCGGCCTGGCCATCGCCATCCATCTGCCCAACCTCTACGAGAGTTTTGAAGAGCGCCACATCCTGCTCGCCGCCCAAAAACTCTCAGCAACAGTACAACTGGTAAAAGGCTCCCTGCTGATTTTTCAAAAACCTCAAGAGTCTTTGCGCTTCCTTTACCTCGAGTTGGAAAAAAAAGATGGAGCCCCCTTCTATCTCGCGGAAAGAACCCTCTTTAAGGAGCACCTCAAAAAAGAACTCAAAAAACGGGTGGAAACCCTCAGCCCTTCCGTGTTTGGCATCTGCGATGTCGAAGAATTGATGCGCAATATCTGCCTTCTAGGCAAGGAGCTGCAATATCCTTTTCAGATCCCCCATGCGATGATCTCGTTTGAAGGATTCTCGGGCAACTCCCTCCTCTTCCGAGTCATTGTCGTCCGCATTTTAAAGAAAGGCGCCCGCCCGCTTGCGGAATCCTTCCAAAGCTTAAAAGAACCTTTCGAGTATGTACCCGAACGGGTGACCTGCGTCGGCCATGTCGGCAAGGCGCAAAAAGAGGCAACCGTTTTTCGCCTGCTCATTGCTAAAGACCCCTCCCTCTTGCGCTCAGATTCCTCCTTCAACCTCTATCAAGCTAGAGAACACGTCCTCTCCCTTCTGACGCAAGCCATCGGCGAAGTGCGCGATTACAATGGCGGCCTCTTGTCCAAACGGGCAGAGACTTGGGTCGAATTCAAACAGCTCTTTCCCGAAATCTCAGAAAAAAATCCCGAGCTCCTCGAAAACTTCTTTAGATCCCTAAATCCCGTTGAAATGCAGGCTCTCATCGCCCCCTCCCTTCTCGCCCCCCTCTTGACCTTATGTTTGGAAGCCGCAAGCGAAAGCAAAAAAGATCATGTCTTAAAAACGCATGAAGAAGAGGATCATCTATTTATCGCGATCCATATGCGCGATGCTCACTTTAAGGAAAGGCTTTTCCAAGAACTAGATAAACGACAACTTGCCGAAGAGCGCGTTGCATGGACAACCATCAAAGATCAACCTCATCTCACCCTGGGTTGCATTTACTCCACTTCCGATCCCAAACGACGCGAACTCCTGCAGCGCACAATCGAGAAACTTTTGACAGAATGGGCCTCTGCGACGCAAAAGACGCAGGTGCTCCGCTTAAATGTGCAACACGCTCCCGTATCTTTAGATCCACGGCTTGGCGGGGATGGCATTTCTATAGAATTCCTTAAAATGCTTTTTGAAGGATTGATGCGTATCGATGAAGATGGCAAGGCGCGCTGTGCGGCAGCCCAATCGATCGAAGTCTCCGAAGATAAACTAGCCTACCGCTTCACTTTAAGACCCTCTAGATGGAACAACGGGGATCCCTTAACGGCCCAGGACTTTTGCTACGCCTGGAAAAAAGTCTTATCCCCCGATTTTTCCACCCCCTTTGCCTATTTGTTTTATATGATCCGCAACGCAAAAAAGGCAAAAGAAGGTCTCATTTCCCTCGATGAAATAGGGGTGAAGGCTCTCGATGAACAAACTCTGCTCGTTGAACTCGAACACCCCTGCTCCTATTTTTTGGAATCTTTAGCCCATCCGCTTTTTTCACCCGTCAACCACCGGATCGATCAGATCCACCCAAACTGGCCTTTGAACACCGAGCAGGCCTACGTGTGCAACGGTCCTTTTCAACTCCAAAAAGCACGCCGCTACGAAAGCTATGAGCTTAGCAAAAATGAGAGGTATTGGGATGCGGACCAAGTCCAACTTGACCGGATTCAGATCGTCAGAACAAATGCCAAGCAAGCGTTCGAGATGTTTGAAAAAGGCGAAACCGATTGGATAGGGCGTCCTTTCCGCTCCTGGGAACATGCATTTGGACAGTGCAAAGAAGAAAAAATGGAGCACGCTCCTCCTCATTTCACCTATTGGTGCGTCTTCAACGTGAAGCAGCCACCCTTTCACTCGCTTAAGATGCGCCAAGCCCTGGCCTGCGCCCTCGATCGTTCGGCAATCATCCGCCTCTCATCCTATCCAGCCCTGCCTGCATTCTCCCCGTTGCCGCTCGTACATACGCAATACTCCCCACCTCTTCTCGAAAAAACAACTACGCAGGCCCAAGCCCTTTTTAGAGAAGCACTGGAAGAATTGAGCTTAACCCCTCACACTCTGCCTCCTCTGATTCTCGTCCATCCCAATAATGAGCTGCGCAAGAAAATCGCGCTCATCATGGCTCAGCAGTGGAACGAGATCTTAGGCATCACAGTCCGGATAGAGAACTATTATTTTGCCGATTTATTTGCCCAAATGACCCAAGGAAACTACCAAATCGGCATGATGAGCTGGGAGTACTTGATTAACGACCCTACCTACACCTTAAATATTTTTAAACACGCTGCAGAAAAAATTAATTTTTCCAAGTGGGAACACACCCAATACCAAACCTTGCTAGAAGCCGCCGAACTAGAGGGAGATTGCCTAAAAAGACAAGCTCTTTTAGCAAAAGCAGAAACTCTTTTAATTACAGAAACTCCAGTCATTCCCATTTTTCACGAACTTGGTCCTTTTATTAGAAAGAGCCACATTCAAAGACTCGAACCGCCTCCTAACAATAATTTCGATGTGAAGCAGATTTACATCAATAACGCAGTAAAAACACCATAGGAGTATCTATGAAGAAACATATGGAAACATCCCCTTCTTTGATTGAACAATATCCGGGCTGGCAAGAGAATCTGAACCTGGCCAAAGCTGTGGAGCTTTTAGAAAGCCAAGCTCCCTTCACTCATCTTGTCAGCTCCTTGCCCAAACCCTCTACTTATCTACTCTCTTATATCAGAAAAGATAAAACGGTGGCGCAAGTCCAGTTTGTACAAGACAAGGATACCGACAGCTGGTGCTATAAAAATGGCAGTGATAATACATTCGGAACTCTCAGGGAAATGATCAAGCAGGCGATGCACTGCGAAGAGGACCCTATCCCCCTTGTATACGCTAAAGGATTAGTGTGTCTACCAGCACCAGCAACTTGAGGATATACCGCACCGCAAGCCTGCGGGAGGTGAGCAGGTTTTCCCTCTCTCTTGTTCTCGTCTTGTTTTCAGGAAGCTTGATGGGTCTGTGCGATCGGTTGATCTTGGCCCGCTACTCATTAAATGCGGTAGAATGTTGCGTCAGCGCGCTCTACTTGAGCCAGCTCTTTCAACTGCCTCTATTAAAGGCAGCCTCAGCTGCGCAGGTTTTCGTGGGACAGCACAACGGCTCCGGCGCCTTAAGCAAGATGGGACCATGCATCTGGCAGATGATCTGGTTCTCTCTTCTGACTACCTTCATCACCTTGCCCTTGAGTGGATCCATTGGCTTTTTTTTCTTTGACAACACCTCCGTCCAACAGGAAGGAACTCTCTATTTTCAATGCCTTGTGTACGTCAATTTCCTGTTTCCCCTGGGAGCCGCGCTTTCCTCTTTTTATTTGGGACGAGGACGGACCTCTCTCGTCCTTCTAGCCAGCTTAGCTAGCCATGCGGTGAATATTCTCTTAGATTTTCTCTTCATCTTTGGCATCGAAGGGTTCATCCCGCCCCTTGGGGTCATGGGCGCCGCTCTCGCTTCCGCCATTGCCCAACTCTTCTTCTGTGCCCTCCTCCTCTTGGATTTCTTAAGACCCGCCCATCGACAACTCTACGCCACGGGGAGCTATGCCTTTAATCCCGGGCTTTTTTGGAAGATGATGCGCATTGGCCTTCCCAGCGCCGGGACCAAACTGCTTCTTTTCTTTCCGTGGATCGCCATTACCTATTTGATCGTGCATAAGGGAGGGGATTACTTAGCGATTTTAGCTTTTGGAAGCACCCTGTACATTTTTTTTAGCTGCATCAATGAGGGGCTTTCCCAAGCGTTGATCACCCTAGGCGCCTATATCGTGGGATCTAGCCAAGTAAAGGAGATGTGGAAACTATTGAGATCTGCAAGCCTCTTCTTAAGTTTCTGGGGAGGGCTCCTTTTAATCCCTTTTCTTCTCTTTCCGGAGGGTTTCATCGCCTTATTTTTTAAAGAACCTCCCTCACAAGCTCTCCTACATGAGCTACACTTCTCATGTATTTGGCTCTGGCTACTTTTTTTGACCCATGGATTCAGCCTAATAGGAGCCGGCCTTCTCACCTCCTATGGAGACACCCTCTTTCACATGGGCGCAGCCGGCGCCCTGAGCTGGCTGACTTCTTTTCTCCCCGTTTATCTATTCATTGGAGGCGGCAACGCCCCTCCCCATTCCCTCTTTCTGATCATGGCCACCGCTTGCCTGATCCAGGGATTGGTCTATCTCTGGCGCCTGAGCCGGCAAAAATGGATGAATACTTCCCTGATACAGCAGCATATAGCTGATGCTTAACAGAAGCTAAAAAATGGAACCAGCTCTCCCGGACTATCTATGCGGTAATCGGGAAGGTGTTCCCACAAAAGCTCATCCTTGCGCTTTTCTTTCAGAGTCAACCCATCGGCGATTTGCCAGCGCGGTTGCTCATTTCGAAGCCGGGCCATGTTAAGATGTTGTTAAGATGTCGTTGCCATAAAACGATCGAATGTGTACAAATACCCGCGTTGTCGATCTTTAAGAGACTATCGTTGAAATTAAGCTTCTGTCGATTTTGGGGTTCTTTTGAGCCGATTTTGCATTCTTTTTTGGGGAGTAATATCAACTTGCGTATATTACTCCCCAAAAAAGAATGCAAAATCGGCCAAAATAATCCCCAAAATCGACGAAGCCTTAATTCAACGACAGTCTCTAAGGTCAACATAAACCAGCAAAGGAGATTTTTTATGCATTCTATCGATCCTCGCCTACCGAATTCCAATCAACCTATCCAATTCAATAACGCAGAAGAAAATGCTAACCTTGTTTTCAGCGACCCTGTATCTTTAGAGCAGATGCAGAATCCTGTTATTGACCAAGCGGGCCATTCTTTTGAAAAATCAACAATAGATCTTCTAGCAGCTAGGACGCATGAAGGCCAACCTCTCATCTGCCCAATTGGTCGAGAAATAATCGATCCAAAGCGCCTAGTTCCTAATCTCCTGGGTAGAGATTGTATCGGGCAAATTCATATTGAGAGAGCTAAGAACAATGCGCTTGAGCACAAGTGCCAACAGGAAAGTAAAGAGAAAGTAATGCTCCAGAAAGAGGTCGAGGGCGTCACAGGAGTTATCCAATACTGTAGAATAAAAACAATGGAGCTTGCAGACCAGTGCCGACAGATCAATGATGAAAAAGAAGCGCTTGAATACGAGTTTCAACGGGTCAATGGTGAAAAAGAAGAGCTTGAAGCCACGCTTGTGGAGGTAAACAGGGTACTGGGAATAGCCGTCAACGAGGCGGGAAATTTTGTTAACAGGTCTCAAACTGAGCTTGAAAATGTCAAAAAGGAAAATGCCGATATTAAGCAAAGCTTGGAAATGATTATATCTCAGCTAAGAAATAGCGATCTCCAAAATCAACAAATCATCCGTCGACATGAACAAAACCATCAAGAGCTCATCCGTAAAATAGATGATCAAGGTAGGAAGATTGATACCCTCACAGCTGAAAACACAGAGCTGAGATCCACTGTTCACACTCTACAACTTGCCCAACAAGCATCTCAGAGAGAAGTGCAAGGGCTTAGACGTGAAAATCAAGAAGTCAGGCGTGAAAATCAGATGGCCCTTCGTAAGGTTGAAGAATTAAAAGATGATCTTTTGATTCAGAACAAGCAGTTGATGAACTCATTGAACATGACCCCATGCGATCATATTGCGATAAACTTGTTTGGGGTGCCTCGCGCAAACTTTTTAGATAAAGACCTCCCTCAACGTAAAGTTAGGCAGGGGCAACTTACACAAGATTCTTCCGTCGAGCTCTGGCCGAAGTTAAAAGATTTCTTCGCATTGTTTCCTTCAAAATGAATAGCCAAGATATCGTAAACTTTTATAAAAACCAAGGAATCACATGACTACTAATTCAATTTCAAGAACACCGGATTATTCCACCTTCAATTACAACGGCGCACAATATGTGCGCCTTGATAAAACAAACCCAGAGACGGGAGAGCAGGCAAGTCTTATTTTTCGTCCAGACCAACTTTCACCAACTCAGCATGTGCAATATGTCGACTTCATGTGTGAAAAAGCAGAGATAGACCAACAAGAAATGAGAGAGCAGCTATGGGGCCCAGGAGGCATAATAGAGCAAGGGAGAGCGCTAAAAAATGATATAGAAGAAATAAAAAATGAGCGAGATGAAATATTAGCTGAGCGAAATGAGGTGAAAAAGAAATTCATAGAGATTTTTAAGGAAAAGAAAAAGCTGGACGATGCAATCAATGCTTATATCTATGGAACCCCTAAAGACGGCCAAGAGGGCTTCTTCGCTCCCGTTGCGAAGGCATTTTCCTCTATGGTAGATGGCATTAAATCTTTTTTTTCATGATCTGGCGCCAAATAACAGAATGCTTCTGTTGCGGAAAAGAGAATAAGGCATAACTCCTTTTCGCTGGTGTCAGAGACCTATGCTGCTTTGAAGATAGTGAGATGACGGTGTGATCGCTTACAAGCCCATTTAAACCCGTCTAGAATTGATTCGCCTGGCTGAGCGACATGTACAAAAAAACGGAGGATTTATGACCCAAGCAACTAGTTTAATTCGATATGCTTCCCAAACCTCATATACAACATCAGAACGAAGTTGTTGTGCTACAGAAATAAATGTTCCCTATAGCGTAGATCGGCCTCCTTGTCATGTACGAATTAAACAAATAGTGGTTTGTGGAGGACTGCTCGCCATCGGGATAGCTTCGATCATAATGGGAGTCAAAACAATAGAATGGATAGACTCTTCCGAAGGGCCATTTTGGGCTATAATTCCTATTATTTTTGGACTGATGGTGCCAGGCGCAGGATGTATCGCATGGGGAGTATTATCGGCAATGGTAGTTTTAATTTGTCCAAGGGACTACGGAAATAAAGCCTATTGTCCCTGTATGCCTTGTGTAAGCGCTCCCTGTGACACATGTCATGGAGAAGATTAGGTCACATCCTTTGTTTGAAGGGATCTGGTGACGCAGCACTGCAGGCAGATGCCCTCGAAAGCGACCACCTCCTGTTGGATCTGCCAATAGGTGGATAGCTTCTGCTTCCACCAGGATTTGTCTTTGACGGTGAGATGCAGGGGTTCTCCCATCGAGGCATTCCCGAAGAGATCCTCCTTGAGGCAGATGCTTAGGTAGCCCCCTTTTCCCATCCGCTCTGCCATTCCTTGCAAGACGAGATCGATCTGGCTCTCGGGAATGTGCTCTAAGACATCGCAGCAGTAGATCCAATCGGCTTGCATGAGCGCTTTGGGCAGATTCCAAAGGCACGCTTGGATAAAGCGGATCCGATCGGGGCAGAGTGTGCAGAGCGCGGAGATCTCTTCATTGAGGCAATTCGCCTTCGAAGCCGGGCCATATTAAGATGTTGTTAAGATGTCGTTGCCATTAAATACTCAAACAGGCATAAGCGCCGTATTAATAGCGCTTGGGAGTGCTATTCTAATTCGAGCAGAATATAAGAAATTTAGAAAAAAACAGCAAAATCAGACTAAGAAATAATCCATATTACTCGGTAATTTTCTGTTCGAGATACCAATCCATGCCAGAATAATCCTTCAAATGTTTTTCGATTACCATTTTTGATGAATCATCCGTTTGAAATCTAAAAGGAGGATCTGATTGCAGAATCTTTTCCACAATCACTTTTGCTGCGTCCTTTGGCGGTTGTAAGGTAAGATCATATACCCCATAGGGAGCATACGGGTTTTCGTGGGAAGGAAAATGAGTTCCATGTTTGATGTCTATACCAGTATCTAATGGCCCTGGTTGAACCACAGAAACAACAATATTCCATTTGGACAAGGTAACCGCCCAATCGAAAGCAATTGCTTCTAATGCTGCTTTGCTTGCGGAATACATCCCCATGTATGCACAACTTTCAACACCTCGAATGCTGCTAATGAAAAAAATCTTCCCTTGCTTCTGTTGTCTCATGTAGGGCAACAAAAGCTGTGTTAAAAGAAATGTTCCAAAGAAATTCACCTCAAAGAGGTCTCGAACTTCTTTGAGTGTCATAGTGTCAACTCCGCCAAAATAAGCAACAGCTGCATTATTGACCAGTACATCGATTTTCCCGCTTTGCTCGATGATTTTGGTTACGCAAAGCCTCAAACTTTCTTCGTTTGTTAGGTCAACCCATACAGGTATCGTTCCTTTTGGGGCTTCTTCTATATTTCTGACTCCTGCGTAGACGCGATATCCATTCTCAGCTAATAGAATGGCTATTTCTCTACCCAGTCCACGAGAGGCACCTGTGACAAGGGCAATGGATTCTTTCATAAGATCCTAAGCTGGTTTAGTATTGTTTTTTGCAAGTCATCTTCCATGGGTAAAAAACCGTGTAAATTTTGGTTGGTGACTGAAGCCTGATACACAGAAGCTAATATTAGAGCACGAGTCAGCTGAAAATCGTCCGTGTCAATTGAGTCATAATCTTCATCAAAGGTGATAGGGAATCCACAATTTAGAAGCGTTATTCCATCGATCATCACATGGCTATGGCAATTCTTAACGGGGTTTAACTTTCTAAATTTGAAAGATTCGAACTCACGGTCGGAAGATGAAATACTTGCTAATATCACTGGTTTTTTCAAATACCTAAAATTCTCAAATGTCAGGGATGTTGAACCGGTACATCCTATAATCAAATCAAATTCTCCAAGTCGCGTTTTAAATTCATGGAGTGCGATCGTGCTCTTTTCTGGAACGGAGTCAAAAATAGAAATTAAGTACCTGTCTTTCAAAATCTCATGTATTTTTTGTCCCAATACACCAAACCCTATTAAAAGCACTTTATTGACGCTAGAATCTAATTGATCGAGCTTTTCTTTAAGTTTCCTGAGAACTAATGAAATTATAATCGGACTTTCGTGTTCTAGTTTAAGCCAAGATCTTGCTAAGTTGATGACTGGGAAAGGAAGGTTTTTATCCTTCATTCTATTGAAACCAGAAGAAGTCTGCTCGATGCCAATCACCGGCAAGCCTTTTGGGAGAAGTGAATTAGCTCTCGCTAGCAAATGGCCTCCGTCATCTAAAATAATGATTCTTTCAAAAGAGAATAAATCATTCGATGACATGACCTGTTTAATCATTTCATCTACATTTCGATCAAAATCGGTATCAAAAGGCACTGAACAATTAAAAAAGGAGCTTGAAAATAAGGCATTTATACCTTTTTTCCTGAGGCGAATCAGAACTTCAGGATTTGTAGAATAACATTTGCCTACCACGTACAAATTTTTAGGGTATAAATTTAGATCAAGCAGCGCATCAAAAAACACTTCGGTAGTCGAACATAAATGCTGTACAGAAATAATTAGTGTATTTTCTAAATTTAGATCATCAAATAGCTGAGTTAGTCGCTCGATTAAGGGCAGTCTTCTTTGAGTAAAGACGCTAGCAAAAGGCCGCTCCACTACAGCGGTGGATGAATAACTGGCAGCTTCTTTTATGCTTCTGCTACTCATTCATGTCCTCCCTTTTGCTGCTTTTTAAAAAGAATAACTTATTTGACCATTTTCCCTCATAGAATACGGGGTATTTCATTTTGAACCCAATCTTGCTTATGTGAGAAGATAAATTCTGTTGTCATACTCCTGGTCTGTATTCGTTATCTTCCAAAGCTTCCAATCGTATTGGTTTTGCTCGAAGATGCTTTCTAAGAGGGCAGTTTCTCCCTTATTAGAAAAGGCAATGAAAATCTGAGTCTTTTTATGGGAAAACTCTCTAGCTTGCTTGAGAAACTTCTTAATAGAAACAAAGGCTGGATCGTAGAAAGCATATTTCAATGGATCGTCGATTTCTATTTTATCACAATGATAGGGCATGTTGAATACGATAACATCAAATTTATCTTTAGGCACATTATCAAAACAGTTGCTTTGATAGGTCTTTATTTGATTTTCTCCGAATCCCTGAAGAGTATTGTTTTCTTTAGCATTCTCTATAGCGCTTGGATTAATATCAGCCTGCACCACTCGTTTAGCTCCGTTGTGCAAAGCATACAAGCCAACTACTCCAGGGCCACACCCCATATCACACACTGTCTGGCCTTTTATTAGATCCTTCAAATTTCTAAGCAGAAACCCCGTAGTGCGGAATTTATGAGAGGGGTAAACATGAGGGAATATCACAAGATCCACTCCTTCTACCTGAGATTTGATGACTACCTGATTTGTTGCATTGACGTCTTTACATATCTCATCAGCCGCTAACTTATAATATTCTACTGAAGCGTTCATGAGTCCCTCTTTTTTTGGGTTAGGGATAGCTTTGTTGCGTAAATAGCTGCGGGTGAAGATTCTCTTGCCCTAAGAGCCTCGAATCTATAAATTTTTTGTTATCACACAAAAACTGTAGGTTCGAGATGACACCCAAGAAGAAAGATAAATACCGCACCCGCAACTGGAAAGAATATAACCGATCTTTGGTAAATCGGGGAAGCATCACTTTCTGGTTTGATGAGAATGCTATCCAAAAATGGTATTCTATTGAACGGACAGGCAAGCCTGGTCGGCCAGAAACCTATTCGGATGATGCGATTCGCTGTGGACTCATGATCCGAGCTGTCTTCCGTACAGCACTTCGTTTTCTTCAGGGTTTTGTCGACTCTATCATCCGCATTTTAGAACTCGACCTTGTTTGTCCTCATTATTCGGTATTTTCTCGTCGGGCCAAAGGTCTGCATATCGCAATGAGAAAGCTGCTGAAACCTGGAGAGAAGATAAATGTGGTTTTTGATTCGACAGGAGTTAAAGTCTTTGGCGAAGGCGAATGGAAGGTCAGAAAGCACGGTTATTCGAAACGCAGGACATGGCGTAAAGTTCATGTTGGGATGTGTGCAGATTCGGGACAAGAGCTGGTCAGCGCAGTGAGCTCCAATAATGTGACTGATGAAGAGGCGATGTTTAGGTATAAAACGATATTGGGAGATCGATTGGCATCCCGTAGAGAGGCGACCCAGGCTACGGAAGTGGCGATAAAACTGGATGTATCGAATGACAGAATTCGGAAGACCAAAAAGCTACAAGGTAGCAAGTTAAGTCAGGCGACTGCTAGGCAGCTATGCTGCTTGCTGGGAATTGTGCAACAAAGCCGTTAGGGATTGGCATTTTGTCTAAACGGAAATGACTGACATCACCAAATGATCTCAGAGATATAACATTCACTTTATCCTCCATTTCGTTGGCCAGCATGTCTTAGGCCATAAGGCGGCCCGCATAATGGACTCACTCAGATAAATAGAACAATCTTTATCTTTAGAAACATCACGAAAGATCATACTTGTTAGGACGCAGATTGCCGATTTTGAATTCATTTGGGTATACTTGCCATCTCATCTCTTGTTTCCTTAAGTTCCCTTTCGAGGTAAAGCTGAAAGTTGTTATCTAATTCAATAAATTCAGGAGCATCTGTCACTGTCTGGTGAGCCTGACAGATAGCGCCTAATATTATTGATCTTGTGAGCTGAAATTCATCCGTGTCAATGGCTCTGTAATCTGCATCAAAGTTTATTGGAAAGCCGCAGTTTAGCAAGGTGATTCCATTGGTATAAAAATCAGCATGGCAATTATGTGTTTTTTTTGATTTCTTTCTTAAATAAACAGCATCAAACTCTCTGTCAGATGAAGAAATACTTGAAAGGATTACTGGCTTCTTTAAGTACGGAAATAGATCTTTTGAAATGGATACTTCCCCTGTTGTTCCGATGATTAAATCGAATGAGCCTATCCGCAAAGTAGCTTAAAATTTTTACTTCTGATACAATATTTTCCTCTACAACGAGGTAAATATGCAAGGATTTCAAGGACTTAATCGCGAACAGTGGGCATTGATCAAGCCTTTATTCCCTAAGCCTCCGGGCAGTAAATTTGGCAGAAAAGATCTTTCTCCAAAGAGGGTAATGAATACGATTCTATGGGTGCTGATTACAGGAGCTCGATGGATTGATATTCCTGTAGGTCCACGATGGGCAGCCCGTTCGACAGCCCATGAGTGGCTTGGCCACTGGCAAAAAACAGGTCTACTTGAGAAGGTGTTGAACCTTCTGCTGGAAAAAGCCGACGCATTAAAATTGACAGGGTTTGACCGCCTCAAAGTCGACGGTTTTTTTTTCACAGGGACGTGGTGGCGGAGAAGAAGTGGCGCACGGTTACAAGGGGAAAGGGGTCACAAATCACTTGCTGGTAGATACCTGGGGAAATCCGATAGCCGTAAAAACGACAGCGGCAAACGTTTCGGAACAAGAACAGGTCGTTTTTCTACTGCAAAAAATCGAAAGGTTTGTGAAACCCTTGATCAGCAGAGGGATCACCCCGATTTTGGAAGCTGATAAAGGCTACGATAGCAGAGTACTACGTGTGAACATTTTGGCCAGAAAAATTTTCCCTTGGATTCCCTATAGAGGAACTTCAAAAAAGAAAACAGTACGATACCTGGAAAAAAATAGATGGCATGTTGAGAGGGGTATTTCGTGGCTGCAAAGGAAATTTCGGCGGCTAAATATGCGTTGGGAGAGAAAGATGGTGTACTGGACTGGTTTTTTAAGCGTAGGCCTTATCGCCTTTTGGATTCAGAAAATCGGAAGTTTTCTAGGACTTTGCGGATAGGCTCATCCATTCCTTGGTGACGGGAAGATGAAAGAGAATAGTAGGATCTTCCGATGGAGAAGCATGGAATGCTTCTGTAATTCCATTCAGGGCTATTTCTTTTTGTTGATAGACAAATTTCCGACTAACTCCGTGGTGATCCGCTAATTGCGTAATATGGGCTTTATTACTAACTGCTGCAACAGCGATCTCTTGCCGTTGAGCGGAACAAAGGGTGTGAGCGACGCAAGAGCTTTCTAATTTATGGTAAGATGAGGTATGAATAATGGTTGACATAGCGGTTAATCCTGTAGCTTTTTGCTTGAATACCAAATGTTCTACAGAAAAATTGATTTGCTATGTCATTTTTTTTCAGAAAATGTTACCTGACTTTGAACCAGGCCAGAAAATCGACTGAAACTTTTTACTGAGATTAGGTTCTTATACCCAAATCCAAGTTTTCAACCAATTTGGGTATAGGTTATTCTGACGCATTGTCTTTCTGAAAAAAAATGTGTCGAGTCTCATCAACTAGAAGTCTGTCAATCGCGTTGATAATTGGTGGTTTTTAAATTTCAACCTTGACATAACTTGTGGCATTTGCAGATGTTCCTTGACATGTACAAAAAAACAGAGGATTTTATGGCCCAAGCGACCCAAACAACTAATTTAATTCCACATCAGCATTCTACATATGCTCCCCAAAGCTCATATGCAACATCAGTACGAAGTTGTTGCGATGCAGAAATAAACGTTCCATATAGCGTAGATCAGCCTCCTTGTCATGTACGAATTAAACAACTAGTGGTTTGTGGAGGACTGTTAGCCTTTGGGATAGCTTCGATCGTAATGGGAATTAAAATATTATCCTGGCTAGACTCTTCCGAAGACCTATTTTTGCCTATAATTCCTATTATTTTTGGACTGTTGATACCAGGCGCAGGACTTGCCGTTTGTGGAGGATTTTCGGCAGCGATAGTTTTACTTTGCCCAAGATATTCCGGGAATAGCGCCACTTGCCCCTGCATGCCCTGCGTGAGCGCCCCCTGTGACACATGTCATGGAGTAAATACTCCACCACGTGCGGGAAATAGCGCATAGGGATAAGAAGGCAATTGGTCGCAAACGACAGGAGGTACGCTACAAGGAGCGGCGATTTCGCCGTTGTTTGCGGACGTGTACCTTCACTTCAAGGGATCTGGTGACGCAGCGGAGGCAGATGCCCTCGAAAGCGACCGCCTCCTGTTGGATCTGCCAATAGGTGGATAGCTTCTGCTTCCACCAGGATTTGTCTTTGACGGTGAGATGCAGGGGTTCTCCCATCGAGGCAGTCCCGAAGAGATCCTCCTTGAGGCAGATGCTTAGGTAGCCGCCTTTTCCCATCCGCTCTGCCATTCCTTGCAAGACGAGATCGATCTGGCTCTCGGGAATGTGCTCTAAGACATCGCAGCAGTAGATCCAATCGGCTTGCATGAGCGCTTTGGGCAGATTCCAAAGGCACGCTTGGATAAAGCGGATCCGATCGGGGCAGAGTGTGCAGAGCGCGGAGATCTCTTCATTGAGGCAATTCGCCAGCGCGGTTGCTCATTTCGAAGCTGGGCCATGTTAAGATGTTGTTAAGATGTCGTTGCCATAAAACGATCGAATGTGTACAAATACCCGCGTTGTCGATCTTTAAGGTCAACATAAACCAGCAAAGGAGATTTTTTATGCATTCTATCGATCCTCGCCTACCGAATTCCAATCAAACTGTTCAACTCAACAACACACAAGAAAATGATGACCTTTTTTTCAGCGACCCTGTATCTCACGAGCAAATGAACCGTCCTCTTATTGACCAAGCGGGCCATTCTTTTGAAAGATCAACAATAGATTCTCTAGTAGCTGATGCGATTCGTAAAGGCCAACCTATTATCTGTCCACTTGGACGAGAAATAATCGATCCAAATCGCCTAGTTCCTAATCTCCTGGCTAGAGATTGTATCGAGCAAATTCATATAATGAGAGCTAAGGCCAACGAGCTTGAGCACAAGTGCGAACAGGAAAGTAAAGTGAAAGTTCTGCTCCAGAAAGAGGTCAAGGCCGTCAAAAATTATACTGAAACTCTTCAAAACTGCTTTGACGAGGAGAAAAATAAAACTCGTATCACTACTCAGCTCTGGGAACATAGCAAAGCTCAGCTTGAAGACTATAAAAACTTGGTTGACGCGGAGAGAGATAAAACTCATATCATTACACAGCTCTGGGAAAATACCAAAAAGGAAAATGTCGGTGTTCAACAAACCTTGGAAATGATTGTAGCTCAGCTAAGAAGTAACGATGCCCAAAATCAACAACTCATCCGTCAACATGAACAACGCCATCAAGAGCTGATCCGTAAAATAGACGATCAAGGTAGGAAGATTGATACCCTCGCAGCTGAAAACAGAGAGCTGAGATCTGCTTTCCAAGCATCTCGGAAAGAAGTGCAAGGCCTTACAAGAAGAATTGAAAATCTTACATCTGAAAATCAGATTGCCCTTCGTAAGGTTGAAGAATTAAAAGATGATCTTTTGATTGAGAATAAGCGCTTGACGAACTCATTGAATATGACCCCATTCGATCATATTGCGGTAAGCGTATTTTGTGTGCCTCGCGAAAACTTTATAGATAGAGACCTCCCTCAACGTAAAGTTAGGCAGGATTCTGGAGAGCAACGCCAAATAGATCCTCAAGATCAACTTTTGAAGTTAAAAGGTTTCTTAGCAACTTTCTATTCAAAATGAATAGCCAAGATATCGTAAACTTTTATAAAAACCAAGGAATCACATGACTACTAATTCAATTTCAAGAACACCGGATTATTCCACCTTCAATCACAACGGCGCACAATATGTGCGCCTTGATAAAACAAACCCAGAGACGGGAGAGCAGGCAAGTCTTATTTTTCGTCCAGACCAACTTTCACCAACTCAGCATGTGCAATATGTCGACTTCATGTGTAAAAAAGCAGAAATAGACCAACAAGAAATAAGAGAAATAGCAGCAGAAATAACAGAAGAAGTGAGAAGGATAGAAAAAAATCTAGATGACATAGTTGAGGAGCGAAATGAGTTCAAAAAGGGATTCATAGAGTTTCTTAAGGAAAAGAAAAAGATGCAAGATGCAACCAATGCTGCTATCCATCGAGAGGGCTTCTTCGCTCCCGTTGCGAAGGCATTTTCCTCTATGGCAGATGGCATTAAATCTTTTTTTTCATGATCTGGCGCCAAATAACAGAATGCTTCTGTTGCGGAAAAGAGAATAAGGCATAACTCCTTTTCGCTGGTGTCAGAGACCTATGCTGCTTTGACTATAAGATAGTGAGATGACGGTGTGATCGCTTACAAGCCCATTTAAACCCGTCTAGAATCGATTCGCCTGGCTGAGCGACATGTACAAAAAAACGGAGGATTTATGACCCAAGCAACTAGTTTAATTCGATATGCTTCCCAAACCTCATATACAACATCAGAACGAAGTTGTTGTGCTACAGAAATAAATGTTCCCTATAGCGTAGATCGGCCTCCTTGTCATGTACGAATTAAACAAATAGTGGTTTGTGGAGGACTGCTCGCCATCGGGATAGCTTCGATCATAATGGGAGTCAAAACAATAGAATGGATAGACTCTTCCGAAGGGCCATTTTGGGCTATAATTCCTATTATTTTTGGACTGATGGTGCCAGGCGCAGGATGTATCGCATGGGGAGTATTATCGGCAATGGTAGTTTTAATTTGTCCAAGGGACTACGGAAATAAAGCCTATTGTCCCTGTATGCCTTGTGTAAGCGCTCCCTGTGACACATGTCATGGAGAAGATTAGGTCACATCCTTTGTTTGAAGGGATCTGGTGACGCAGCACTGCAGGCAGATGCCCTCGAAAGCGACCACCTCCTGTTGGATCTGCCAATAGGTGGATAGCTTCTGCTTCCACCAGGCTTTGTCTTTGACGGTGAGATGCAGGGGTTCTCCCATCGAGGCATTCCCGAAGAGATCCTCCTTGAGGCAGATGCTTAGGTAGCCCCCTTTTCTCATCCGCTCTGCCATTCCTTGCAAGACGAGATCGATCCGGCTCTCGGGAATGTGCTCTAAGACATCGCAGCAGTAGATCCAATCGGCTTGCATGAGCGCTTTGGGCAGATTCCAAAGGCACGCTTGGATAAAGCGGATCCGATCGGGGCAGAGTGTGCAGAGCGCGGAGATCTCTTCATTGAGGCAATTCGCACAGAAATCGACCAGGGTGACATCGAGTCCCTCGCTGAGAAAAGCCCGGGCGGCCTTGCCTGTGCCGCACCCGAAATCGATCAGGCGGTCGCCGGCCTTTAGTTGATTCTTAAAAGAGCTCAAAAATTGGGGGGCGAACAGCTCTCCCGGGCTATCGATGCGGTAATCGGGAAGGTGTTCCCATAAACGCTCATACTTGCGCTTTTCTTTGAGGGTCAACTCATCGATTATTTCCATCCAGGCAGCTTTACAGGCAAAATGCCTATAGGTTCTAAGGTTCCGGAGAGCGCGTTGGCGGCGGCTATTTGCGCTTCCTGATCGTCTTCGTAAGCCAAGAGGATGGCGGCGGCATCGGACGGGTCGAGGGTATAGGGACTGCCGAAATGAACCCGAATCATTTTCTTGTTTACTAGAGGCTCGGGGATCTGTTCATCGGTCGCTAAAACCACGATCTCCGCTTGATCACAGATGACAACATGCCGGCTGAGTGTTTCCGTGAAGTAGGGGTGTTCTCGCGTTTGGAGAAGCATGATCGGGGTATCCTTGGGCAAGGGCACGAGGCCCTGTTCATTGCGGATAAGGGTGATGGCTCTTCGGTAAAGCTCTCGTTTTAACGCGAGCGCCTCTTTGGTGTGCAACTCTGTCGGGGGAGGCACCATCCGCTCTTGATGGAGGTTAAGCCGCTCCTTGACCTTCAATATTTTCAGCACATGCTCATCCAGCTCGGATTCAGAAAAAATCCCCTGGTGAAACGCCGCTGTTAAAGCGGAGATCGCCTGCGGCAGATCTTGGCGGAGGATCTGATCTATATTTGGGGCGATGTGATCGCCGTAGAGAAGCAGATCGTGGCCCGCCAAGAAGGCGTTGAGGGCGATCTCCTGGACGGAAAAGTAACGGGCCAGCGCCTGCATATTCAAGGCGTCGGTGATCACGAGGCCCTTGAAATCTTTTAATTCTCCGGAAATGAGCTGTTTAGAGAAGGTGGCAGGGCCATCGAACCCGGGGCCGAGCAGATGCGCTGTCAGGATCGCGGAGACTCCCCCTTGGATCATCTGCTGAAACGGGTAGAGCTGGAGCTCTTGGGCCATCGGCAAATCGACATGGGAATCGACTGAAACGGCTCCATGGCCGGGAAAATGCTTGGCGCAGGCGAGGATCCCGCTCTCTTGCATTCCCTGCATGACAAGAAGACCCCGGGCCGCTACCTCTTTGGGATCGTCGCCAAACGAGCGCCTGTGGATGATCGGATTTTTAGGGTCGGTATTGACGTCGACAACGGGCGCTAAGTTGATGTGCGCCCCGACCTGCTTACACTGTCTGCCGATCTCTTTGCCTAAATCATATAAGAGGTGGTTGTCTTGGATCGCGCCGAGGGTGAGATTTTTGGGAAAACGCACCGTTCCTTCGAGCCGCATGTTGAGCCCCCATTCGGCATCCTGGAGACAGAGGAGGGGGAGATCGGATAAGCTTTGCAGCCGGTTGATGAGGGCGACTTGCCCCTCGGGAGTCCCCTGCTTCAGGATCAGCCCGCCGATCTGCTTTTGAATGATCAAGCCGGCTAGATCAGCTAGGTGCTCATCTCCCCTCAATGGACAAGCGGGGATGATAAACAGCTGGCCGATTTTCTCCTCGACGCTCATCTTGCTCAGGGTGGTCTCCGCCCAATCCTCTGCATCGGCGGGCATCTGGAAGCAGAGCGCAAGAAAGAAGGCAGCTATCTTGTTCATTCGATCAAAAAAAATTCTCGAATTACTCATGATTTGTGAAAATCTCCTCGTTTATGTATACTATTATCCATGCTTACTCTTCAACAAATCATCAACCGGCTTTCCGATTTTTGGGCCGAAAAAGGGTGTATCCTCCATCAAGGCTACGATTTAGAAGTGGGCGCGGGCACGTTCAATCCGGCTACCTTTCTCCGCTGTCTCGGCCCTGAACCTTATAGAACCGCCTATGTCGAGCCCTCTAGGCGCCCGCAAGACGGCAGATATGGGGAGAATCCCAACCGGGTGCAGTTGTTTCACCAATACCAAGTGATCATCAAACCCTCTCCGCCCGATATCCAGCAAGCGTGCCTGAAATCGATCGAAGCGCTGGGATACCGCCTGAATGAGCATGATATTCGCTTTGTCGGCAATGACTGGGAGGGACCCACTTTGGGCGCTTGGGGGCTCGGCTGGGAGATGTGGATCGATGGGATGGAGGTGCTCCAGTTCACCTACTTTCAGGCGGTGGGCGGGCTCCCCCTGAACCCGATCGCCGTCGAGATCACCTACGGCTTGGAACGGCTTGCCATGTACATCCAAAATGTCGATAATATCTTCGACGTCAAGTGGAACGAGGAATTGACGCTGCGCGATCTCTCCCACCGGAGCGAGGTGGAATGGAGCACTTACAATTTCACCCACGCCTCCACCTCGATGTGGCTGCGCCATTTCGATGATTTTGAAAAAGAGGCCGAGACGCTGGTCGCCCTGCACCTGCCCATCCCCGCTTACGACTTTGTTCTCAAAGCCTCGCACGCCTTTAACATTCTCGATGCGAGAGGGGTGATTTCTGTGACGGAGCGGACAGGTTACGTGGCGCGGATCCGCGATTTGGCCCGGTTGATCGCCATCGAATACCTCAGCCAGCGGGAAAAGCAGGGATTTCCCTTAATGCGGCTGCAGAAGTCCTTGCCTCCACTGGAGCCGCTCGCTCTAAGTTCGCCCCCCTTCGATCCGGAGAAACGGCGCGACTTCCTCCTGGAAATCGGATCGGAAGAACTCCCCGAAGCCTTTGTGCCGATCGGCTGTCAGAATCTCAAAAAAGCATTAGAGCACCTCCTTGCCGCCCACGAGCTTAAGCACGAGCGGATAGACATTTATGCAACCCCCAGGCGCCTGAGCGCCCTCGTTTCCGGACTTGTCGAGGGAACAGCGACTAAAACCATCGAAAAGCGGGGCCCTGCCCTGGCTTCGGCATTCGATGCGAAGGGCAATCCCACTCCGCAAGGAGAGGGCTTCTTTAAATCCCTGGGCCGCTCTCCCCTTGCTCTGGCCGAGATCCAAGCAAATCGGGTGAACGGGTTGCAGGTACGCTCCGTGAAGGAGATCCCCTACCTCTTTGCAGAGATCACGACAGCTGGACAATCGACCTTCCGGCTGCTTGCAGAGCACCTCCCCTCCTTGATCACTAATCTGGAATTTCCCAAAAAGATGCGGTGGGGATCTCTCGACATCAGCTACGCGCGCCCCCTCCAATGGATCGTTGCGCTCTTCGGCGAAGAGGTGATCCCCTTCCAAGTCGGCGATATCCGCACAGACCGCTTATCGCGCGGCCACGCGCAACGCGATCCCCGCTCGTTTCCGATTCGATCCCCATCCGAGTATCTGGCGGCGCTTAAAAACCACCATGTGCTCGCAGATATCGAGGAGCGCAGCCAAAGCATCCTCCAACAGCTGAAAGCCTTGGAGAGTCAAATGGAAGGGCAAGTGTTGGAACAAAAAAGGGTGCTTGCCCAAGTGCTCCATCTTGTCGAATGGCCTCAATTGACGTATGCCTCTTTTGATCCCCGCTTTCTAAAAGCCCCGCCCGAGGTGCTCATTTCAGAAATGGTCGAACACCAAAGATACTTCCCCGTAGCGGATGCGAAAGGGCAGCTGAAAAATCTTTTCGTCATCACAGCGGACAACACGCCCAGCGATCCGATTCGTAAAGGTAACCAAAAAGTCCTCTCCGCGCGCCTCTCGGACGGCGTATTCCTCTACGAACAAGATTTGAAAACGCCTTTGGAGGGCTTCAATGAAAAACTCAAAGAGATGACGTTTCAAAAAGAGTTGGGATCGATGCTGGATAAAGTGATGCGTCTTACCGCCCATGTCCAAACCCTCAACCAATCTCTCGCCATCGCAGATCAAAAAAAGGCGCTCCGCGCCGCCCTTCTCTGTAAAGCCGATCTCGCCTCCGCGCTTGTCGGCGAGTTCCCCGATTTACAGGGCACTATCGGCAAGTATTACGCTCTTGCTCAGAAAGAGGACAAGGAGGTCGCAGAGGCGATCGAAGAGCATTGGATGCCTAAAGGAGAGAATGCCCCTCTGCCCCACACTCCCTGCGGCATCCTCCTCTCCCTAGCGGATAAAATCGATAATCTGCTCGGCGCCTATAGCGCTAACTTAAAGCCCACCTCCTCGAGCGACCCTTACGCCCTCCGCCGGCAAACCCTAGGGATCCTCCATATCCTGATCGAAGGCAAACACACTCTCAACCTCAAACAGATCTTAGAGGCGTGCGCCCACGCCTTTCCGAAAAGACCCTCTCCGGAAATGATCGAAGAGATCCTCTCCTTCATTACAAACCGCGCCAAAACCGTCTTCGAAGATAAAGGCTTTAAGAAAGATGAGATCGAAGCGTCGCTGCAAGGTCTTTGCATCGATCCTTACGACCAATTTTGCAAGGTGCGCGCCCTCCACCAGTTCCGCACCAGCGATCCTTTCGCCAAGCTCTACGAGGTGTACAAACGCGCCAAAGGGCAGCTCGAAAATCCCTCTCAGGTTCCCTTTAATCCCTCGCTGGCGCACCAGCCGGCAGAGCTCGCTCTTCTCGCTTCGCTGAGCGCCCTCCACAAGCAGTGGAAGCAGACCCTAGCCGCATCCGACTACCTCAAAGCCTTCGAGCTCCTCGCCGCCCTCCAACCGCCCCTCGCTCATCTCTTCGATACCGTTAAAATTCTGGCAGACGATCCCGCCCTCCGCGCGAACCGGATCGCCCTGCTCCAAAAAGTCTTCGCCCCTTTCGAAGAGCTCCTCGACTTCAGTAAAATTCAGCAATAGCCTGATTATCAAATACTTATGAAATTAACCCCCTTTTTCGTCCAAAATTTGTTAAAATAGCCCCCTAATTAATCCAAATTCATCTAAAATTAGGGATATGAGACGAAAGATTGAAAAAGAGTTGATCCACTGGAAGTCGGAACCCCTTCGGATGCCCTTGCTCATCCGAGGGGCCAGGCAAGTGGGAAAAAGTTTCACGGTAGGGCAATTTGGAGCGGAACATTTCGAACAAATCGTTAAAGTGGATTTTGAATTTGAACCTCTGCTGAAAGATTGTTTCCGGGATTTGAATCCACAAAGAATTGTACAGGAAATCGAACTCGCAAAAAAAGCGCATATTCAGGCTGGGAAAACACTCCTTTTCCTGGATGAAATTCAACTTTGCCCGCCAGCGATCGCTTCCTTGAGGTATTTTAAGGAATTAATGCCCGACCTTCATGTAATTGCGGCGGGATCCCTTTTAGAATTCGCCCTGATTGGCGATCAGGTTTCCATCCCTGTGGGAAGAGTGCAGTCGATCTTCATGCGCCCCCTCTCTTTTATGGAATTTCTTAGGAACATGGAGGAGATCCAGCTCGTTGCATTCCTTGAGCAATACCGGTGGGGGGATGAAATAGGACAAGTAGTCCATCAACGCTTGATGGAGTGGGTGAAAATCTTCTTTTTCACGGGAGGAATGCCCGGAGCGATTGCTAAATACCGCGCCAGCGAATCGCTGCAAGCCTGTCAAAATTATTTAATGACCCTTCTAGATCTTTATCGCGCCGATTTTGCTAAATATGCGAGCAAAACAGAATACCATCATTTGCAGATTCTATTTGATCGGGTCCCTCACGCCTTAGGCCGCCGCATCAAATACTCGTTTATCGATCCTGAAAGCAAAGCGCGAGATATTCAAACGGCCATCGATCTGCTGTGTTGGGCGGGACTGCTCAGTCCTGTCCTTGCCACTTCCGCAGGGGGAGTGCCGCTCCACTCTCAAATTAAATCGAGAGTACAGAAACTCCTATTCATCGATATTGGAATGCTTCAAACGGCGTTAAAAGTCGATCCCCTTCTGTTTTTTCGCGAAGATCTATCCCTCATCCATTCCGGCGCTTTGGCTGAACAATTTGTGGGTCAAGAACTGATCGCCTACGGAAATCCCTATGATCGGATGCAATTGCATTTCTGGGAGCGGGAAAAAGCGGGAAGCGATGCGGAGGTCGATTATGTGCTCACGCTCGGTTCTAATGTGATTCCTTTGGAAGTCAAAGCGGGGATGGCCGGCACGCTGCGGTCGATGCAAGTGTTTTTAAAAGAAAAACATTCTCCTTATGGGATTCGGATTTGTGGATCTGCTCCCCAAAAAACAGGCTCCATTTACACACTCCCCTTTTATCTCATCAGCCAAATCGATCGGCTTTTTCAGCAGTCGGGCAAGGTGACCTGAGGTTGTTTTTTCTTGATCTCATCGAATTGCTTGGCGAGCTCCAACACTTCCTCATCGGAAGAGGCCCCGCTATGGATTTTGGTTTTAAGAGATTCCCGCTCGTCCATCCAAGAGCGGATGAGCAGATTGCGAACGGTTTCGATGAGCCCCGCCTCCGCTTTTTGCAAATTGACCCTCTTTTGCATGATCTCGGAAAGAAGCGTCTGCTCTTCCCCCTCTTGCATTTGGGCGGCTAGCGCAAGCAGATCGCGCGGCTGCCCGCCGGCATAAGCCTCGAAATAGAGGGTGAAAAGACGCCTGCAAGACTCTGTTCGAAAATGCGCGGGGGCGAGATTCAGGCGGGCGATTTCAACGAGGCGGGGCATCGATTCTCCCATCACAAAAAGCCAGCGGAGGAGATCCCCTTCTAAAATCCGATGGGGATCCACTTGCGTGAAATCGACTCTGCCGCTCTTTTTGATGTAGAGATCGGGAATGCGGATCTGCCCCACCCCGATCATCTCCTCGGGCACGCGGGCGATGTCGGCTAGCTTGCGCAGGCTTTCGTGAACCATGACAGGCAGATCCCACTCGCGGATCCGGGCGGCGATCGTCTGCACGAGTTCATTTTTTTTCGAGGGGGATTGGATATCTAAGGACTTAGAGAGATGTTTAAACAGAAAGGGCAGATAAGGGACGCTCTCCTCCATCAATTTGTCAAAGGCGGGTGGGCCCTCTGTTTTGAGGAGATCGTCGGGGTCTTTTCCCTGAGGAAGGGAGAGGATCGATACCTCAACCCCTTTTTTCTGAAAAAGATGGCCGATTTTGACCGCCGCTTCTTGGCCGGCCGCATCCCCGTCCAGCGCTAAAAACACATGGTTGACGCCGAGATGCAGGAGCTCGCGCACATGCCCCTCCCCAAAAGCGGTTCCCTGCCCCGCAACCGTGAAATTGAACCCCGCGTAGATCAGCTGCAACGCATCGAGCTGCCCCTCGACCACAATGACCCGCCTCTCTTTGGCGATCCGCTGCCGGCAGTAGCTCAAGCCATATAGGGTCTGAGACTTTTTAAACAGGGGCGTTTCGGGCGAGTTGATGTATTTTCCGCCATAAGTCTCCTCTTTAAATTTGCGGGCGGAAAAACCGATGACGGCTCCAGAGGCATCGCAGATAGGGAAGGTGATCCGCTCGGAGAAAAAATCCCGCTTCCTTCCTGTTTGGGTGGTTTGGATCAGCCCCGTCTGCTCGAGGATCGGGTCCTCAAAGCCTTGGGCATGCAACAGGCGCTGGAGCAAATGAGGTTCTTTGGGAGCATAGCCCACCTGAAAATGGCGGATGAAATCGAGCGTGATCCCCCGCTGATAGAGATAATGGAGAGCCGCGTGCCCCTCTTCGGTGTGAAGGAGGGCAAATGCATAAAAACGGCAGGCTTTTTCCAAAGCGTGCTTCAACGCGGTCTTGCTCGGCCCTTTTCTCTCTTCGCTCTCTTCGGTTTTTTCCAGAGCGACCTGAAAGCGCTCGGCCAAACTTTCGATCGCTTCGACAAAGCTCATTTTGAGATAACCCATCAAAAAGGCGATCGCATCTCCATGCGCTCCGCATCCATAGCAATGGTAATGGGTGTCCCCCTTTTGCACGACAAACGAGGGGGTTTTCTCCTCGTGGAAGGGGCAGCAGGCCTTAAAGGAACTGCCCGAACGGTGCAGCTGCACATGGGAGGAGAGCACCTCGACGAGATCGATCCGCCGGCGCAAAAGCTCCAAGCTCTCTTTATGGTACATCATAGCCTTGATCTTACCGCTATTTACACCAGCAGTCAAATAGAGCTCTAAACATGTCTGAAAAAAAGCCAAAAATAGGGAAATTTATCTTTGATTTTTCGCCAAAAACAAGAAAATATCTGTTTGAAAAAGAACCAAAAACTACGAAAAGGATTATAGATCAAAAACTTAATGAGCGGGATCAACGCGAAGACGCGGGGCCGCAGAGACGCAAAGATTTTAGTCAATTTTCCATTTTCTCCGCGTCCCTGCGGCCCCGCGTCTTCGCGTTGATCTCCTCCATTGCACTCGTATAGCCTTTAAACATTTGTTTTTTCGCGAAATTAATAGCCAAAGGCACTATAAATGAGCAAAGAACCCGAAAATCGACGAAAAACTTTACTGAGATTAGGTTCAAAAACAAATCATTTTCCCATGACTTCCGATCCCAATTTAAGCCAGCTGCGCGGACAGATCAAGAAGGTGATGATCCCTCTGCTCATCAAGATTTTCGAGCTAAAATTAGCTGCCCAGCAAGCGAAAATGCCCCCCTCGCGCCTGCAAAAAAAACAAGAGGAGTCCTCGGAAGAGATCCTCTCCCAGTTTAAATCGCTGCAAGAGGATCTCAGCCTGCTGCAAGTGTGGTGCGCAAGCTGCCAAAAACAGCTAGAAAAAGCGCTCCGGGAAACGGGGGCGGTCGAAGAGGAGGCAAGCTCTCCAACGATCTCTTCCGGCGGGGAAAAAGTCGCTTTATCCACTCTGGCAGGCAGAATTTCCACAAGCCGGGAAGGAGAGGCGGCGGCGCCGGCCGCTTTGGAAGAGAACCTGGCGCCGGAGGAGAGCGAGAAGATGGATAAAGCCGCAAAATTTTTTTCCGAAACGATTTCCTCTAAAACGTCCGCCTCCGAGCCCCCCCTCTCTAACTGGTTAAACAAATTCTTGGGCCGCTCATGACCATCGATTCCGATCTGAAAATCTCTCCCATGATGGCCCAATGGCACGCCTGTAAACAGGAAGCGAAGGGGGCTATTCTCTTCTTCCGCTTGGGCGACTTCTACGAGGCTTTCTATGAAGACGCCCTGCTGATTTCCAAGGAGCTGGATCTCACCCTGACGAAGCGGCAAGAGGTCCCCATGAGCGGCGTCCCCTTTCACGCCAGCGATACTTACATCGACAGACTCGTCGCCAAAGGATACCGGGTTGCGATCGCCGAACAAATCGAGGATCCGAAGCTGGTCAAGGGACTCCTCAAGCGAGAAATCGTGCGCGTGGTCACCCCGGGCACGGTGGTGAATTCGAGCCTTTTAGCGGAGAAGACGAACAACTTCCTCGCTTGCATCGATCAAGTCAATGCCTCCTTTGGCCTCGCGATCTTGGATCTGACGACGGCGGATTTTCGCGCGCTCGAACTCGACACCGAAACAGAGCTCGTCGATGAACTCTCGCGGCTCCGCCCCAGAGAGATTCTCGTTTCCGCCAAGTGGCATAAAAACCCCGGCAAGCTGTGGACCGAGCAGCCTTTCCCCTTCACCTTGACGAGCAAGGAAGAGGGGCACTTCGATCACAAGATCGCCTGCGACTACCTTCTCAAGCACTTTCGGGTGCACAACCTCGACGGATTCGGGCTGAAGGGGATGGTGGCGTCGATCAATGCCGCCGGCGCTCTGCTCGCCTATGTCTCCGAAGATCTCAACCTCTCCATAGACCACATCCGCACCCTTCAGACAGAAAAACTCTCCGCTTACATGGCATTGGATCGAGCAACCCAGCGCCATCTTGAACTCATCCACTCCCTACAAGATGAGAAACACACCCACACGCTCCTCCATCTTCTCGACCGGACTGCGACCCCGATGGGGGGCAGGCTGCTCAGGCAGTGGCTCTTGCATCCCCTCCTCTCTTGCGAGCGGATCAGACAGCGCCAAGACGCCCTCGAACAGCTTCTCGGAGAGAATGCCCTTTTCGCTCACCTGCAAAAGATCCGCGATCTCGAGCGGTTGATCATGCGGATCGAAACCGGCTATGCCACACCCAGAGACCTGCTCTCCTTGAGCTATTCGCTAGAGCCTATCCCCGCCATTAAGTCTCTGATAAAAAACCTTCCGAGCGTCCTTCTCGCCGAATGCCTAGCGCTCTGCGCCGATCTCTTTTCTTTGAGCTCCCAGATTCAAACCTCTCTTGTGGAAAACCCGCCCCTCCGTCTCAGCGAAGGGCGCATTTTTAAAAAAGGCCACCATCCTGAGCTAGACGAACTGCACGCCATCCAAACCGACAGCCATCAGTGGATCGTCCGCTACCAAACGGAACTCCGCGAAGAGACCCGGATCAAAACCCTCAAGGTGAGCTTTACAAAAGCGTTCGGCTACTACATCGAGGTGAGCCGCGGCCAAGCTGAAAAAATGCCCGATCGTTTCCAAAGAAGGCAGACTCTGGTCAACGCCGAGCGGTTTATCACCCCCGAATTGAAAGAGTATGAGCACCGGGTGCTCACGGCGGAAGACCGCCAGATCGCCCTAGAAACCCAGCTTTTCCATGAACTGCGCGCGCAGATCGCAAAGCGCGCATCCGAGATCCGGCAGACCGCGCAGGCGATTGCCCAGATCGACTGCCTGCTCGCCCTTGCCCAAGTGGCCAAGCAATACCATTACGTCCGTCCGCTTGTCGACGACAGCTCCCTTTTTCATGTGGAAGCGGGGCGCCATCCGGTGATCGAAGCCTCTCTGCCGACGGGCAGCTTCATCCCCAACGATGTGCACCTGGATCCCCATGCGCAGCGCCTGCTCCTCATCACCGGTCCGAACATGGCGGGCAAGTCGACGTTCATCCGGCAAGTGGCCCTCATCGCCATCTTGGCGCAGATGGGCTCCTTCGTCCCCGCCAAAAGCGCCCACATCGGCATCATCGACAAAGTCTTCAGCCGCATCGGCGCCAGCGACGATCTCGCCCGCGGCCAATCGACGTTCATGGTGGAGATGACCGAAACCGCCCAGATCCTGCATAACGCCACCCACCGCTCCCTCGTGATCTTGGATGAAATCGGCAGGGGAACCAGCACCTACGACGGGATCTCGATCGCTTGGGCTGTTGCCGAGTATCTCCTCAAGAGCGAAAAATCGGCCGCCAAAACCCTCTTTGCCACCCATTACTGGGAGCTGACCCAGCTCGAAGAGCAGATCCCCGGCGCCGTCAACTACAACGTCGCCGTCCATGAGTCGCCCGAGGGAATCGTCTTTTTGCGCAAAATCATCAAGGGAGGCACCGATAAAAGCTATGGGATCCACGTCGCGCGCCTCGCCGGCCTTCCCTCCGCCGTGATCAAACGCGCCCAGGAGATGCTCGCGAAGTTGGAGAAAAATGGGAACCGGACCTCCTCTCCTCCAAAGCAAGAGCAGCTTTCCTTTCTACATCCCCCCGCAGAAGAAAAATGGATTGCCGCCCTCAAACAGCTCGACTTAAACCGGCTCACCCCTCTCGATGCGCTCCGCCTCCTCAGCGAATGGCAGAAGAGCCTCTAGAGAGTTCCAGGATACGCTTTCTCGTACTCCGCCAGCGCTGTTTTTAATGCATTAGACGAGGGCAGGCTGTTAGCCACCGCCTTAAATCGAGAGAGCGCTGTTCCTGGGCGATCTAAATCATAACTTACTGGCACTCTGATGTTTAGATTTAAATTGCATTTGAACAGAAGATCGCGAAAAAATTGCTCCAGCTCTTGTTCGGACAGCCGATCTGTCTTTATCCACTTTGTGAGTTTTTTATCGGTAAAGGGAGGGGGTTTTTCATGGTCCATTTGAAAAGGGGCCGGGGCAAATTTTCCTGTGTAATAGCAAATCAGGGGAATACTGCGTAAGGGAGCGGTCAGGAATGAAAAATTGGATCGGAGATCGACCGATTCTGTTTCGAATGCGCGAAAATCGCACCCGGACTTTAAGAAATCTACAAGGCTTAATCCTTTGACGGCCGTGCCTAACACATGCAATAAAATCGCTATCTTTATGAATGGCTCTTTTGAAAAGAAATCTTTGAAAAATGACGTCAAATCGTAGTGTAATTTAATGAGCAGGTCAAAACAAAAGCTAGGGGCAGAACCCAGAGATGAGATTAGCTCTGCAATAATGCGATTCGCATCGCATAAGGGTTTAAAAAGAAGACACTGAGCCAGCTCTTCGAACATGCCGTCCTGGATCAACCCGCTCAAGAACGGAGTTAAATCGATGGTTCTATTTAAAACGTCTTTTACATCCTTGTCACAACCGCATTTCTTTAAGAGATCGCCTAAATCCTTTTTTCTCGTCTCAAGAAACAACTTCACTTGCCCTTTAGGGGTCTTCTCTGAGGAGAGATCGATCTCATAGGTCCAATTATCAGCGTAAAAGCTAAGAATGGGGCTCCAAAAGAGATCTGTGTTTAATTCTTGTTGCCAGGCTTTGCACACAACCGCTAACCGCTGCACCTCGGATTGCATCTCTGCCTCATCGGTCCCGATTCCTACAACATGACGGAAAATGATTCGCTGAATCTCTTGCGGTAGGGTGGAAAAATAGTTGCTAATAGCACTCATTTTACAACTCCAAATAGGATGAATGGATAGAATTTATCCTGAATCTTGCATATAGTTCAAGAATGCATTTCGATCCTAAACAGCTTGACCAATTCCCCGCCCAGCCCGGCGTCTATTTGATGAAAAACCGGGAAGGAAAGGTCATTTACGTGGGGAAAGCCAAACACCTTAAGCAAAGGCTCAAGCAATACTTTGGAGCGGGAAGGGACGGGAGGGCGATGGTCCCTTTTCTTACGGCGCAGATCGTTTCGATCGACATCCTCGTCGTCCCCTCGGAAAAAGAGGCGTTGCTATTAGAAAACACGCTGATCAAACGGCATCAGCCCAAGTTCAATGCGCTGCTTAAAGACGACAAGACTTTTGTCAGTTTGATGATCAACCACAAGCACCCCTGGCCGATGATCCGCCTGGTGCGCTATAAAGGCAAACCGAAAGAAAACGGCCTCTACTTTGGACCCTATACCAATGCCTATGCCGCGCGGCAAACCTTCGAGCTGCTCACAAGGCTGTTTCCCTTAAGGCAATGCTCCGATGAGGAGCTGAAGCGGCGCACGCGCCCGTGTCTTTTATATGGGATGAAGCGGTGCATTGCCCCTTGCGTTCAACTCTGCTCTAAAGAGGAATACGACGCCTTTGTGCAGGGAGCCATTCAATTTCTCAAGGGGCAAGACAAAGAGATCTTAAAAGAGTTGAAGGCGCGGATGCAGGAGGCCTCGGAAGCCTTGGAATTTGAACAGGCGGCGGCGTTTCTGCAGACGATCCGGCAAATCGAACAGGTAATCCAGGCAGACCAAGTCGTGGCGCGGGCGGCGGGGAAAGATTGCGACGCGCTTGCCCTCCACAGGCAGGGTTCAGAGGTGCTCGTGGTTCAGCTCTTTTTCCGCGAAGGGCATCTGATCGGTTCCGAACACTATTCTTTCGAACAGGTTGCCGAAGAGGATGAAGAGCTTCTCAGCTCGTTTGTGCTGCAGCACTACACTAAAGAAAAATCCCCGCCCAGCGAGATTCTCCTGCCCTGCCGCCTTCCGGAACAACTCGATGAGATCCTAAGCGATCGACACCAGAAAAAAATCCACCTCTCGATGCCTCAAAAAGGAGAGAAACGCGCCCTCGTCAAACTCGCCGAGCAAAATGCGAAAGCCCTTTTTGAACAGCAAAAAAATCAGGCGGAGCTGAGGGAAAAAATGCTTCTGGATTTGCAAGAGGCGCTTAAACTCAACCGGTATCCGAAACGGATCGAATGCTTTGACACCTCGAACATTTCCGGGACAGATCTGGTTGCCTGCATGGTGGCATTCACGGGGGGTGAGAAGGAGCGCAAACGGACCCGCCTTTTCCGGATCCGGGGGATCGATAAGGGCGATGACTATGCCGCTCTGCACCAAGCGCTCTCGCGCAGGCTGATCCGCGCCAAAGAGGAAGACGATCTGCCCGATCTGATCCTCATCGATGGGGGCAAGGGGCAGCTGCATATTGCCCTGGAGGTTTTTAAGGAGCTCGACATCGCTTCCGTCGACGTGGCCGCGATTGCCAAAGAGGAGGGGCGCCACGACAAAGGGATAAGGGCCGAAAAGATTTTCGTCCCCCACCAGGCGGAGCCGATCCATTTAGGCACCCGCTCTTCGCTCCTCTTCTTTTTACAGAAAATCCGCGACGAAGCGCACGAGACGGCCATCCGCTTTCACCGCAAACGGCGCCAAAAGCGCACGATGACCAGCGCGCTCGATGAGATTCCGGGGATCGGCGCCATCAAACGCAGGCGCCTGCTGCGCCATTTCGGCAGCGTAGAGCGGATCCGAAATGCCTCGGAAGAAGAGCTGCGCCAGGTCAAAGGGATCACAAGCAAGGATATTCAAACCTTACGTCTTAGAGACTGTCGTTGAATTCAACGACAGTCTTTTAAATAAGCAGATCCCTCTGCTAATTTCGAGCAAAGGAGGGCGCGGTTAGGATGCTCTTCACAGGGAATCCACGTATACTCATGAAATCGGGCAGGCATTCCTTCGCAGTTGCGCAGCTCCACCAACGCAGGCTCCTCCTTATCTCGATAATGGGGATCAGGCCTTGCATGGGTTAAGCTCTTTACAACTCCATTTTTGCTTTTTATCACGACGCAATAAAATTCTCTGCGGCCGCCGCCGAGGCTCTGCGTAGTAGCCACATCGTACACGATAAAGGAGCCATTAGGGACGCTAGGATGGGAAAGCGCCCGGATGCAAGACTTCGTGCTCTCTTCCGCATCTAATTGCGTCACTGTCTTCTTGTAGGCATCGAGAATGCACCGATTGCCATCTTCTTGGCAACCCAATGAAATAGACTTGAAAAGAAGCTGCGTGCGCGCCTTTACAGATAAGTCTCGGCGAAAGAATTGGATCTGGGGAAAAAGGGTGCACCAGGGCAAATCTGTTTGCTGCAGTTTTTCAAAGAGTCTGCACACCGCAGCAACCAATCCAAGACCTTTTAAATCTAAAAATCCAAAGATCTTAATGATGCATTCTGGTGGAAGTTGAGCCAGTTGAGAAACGGGTTGAGCCGCGATAACGTTTTGAGCCATGATAACACCTAATTGTTAAATAATATATTTAAAAACTACAAATGATTTGTCTTTTTTGTAATTATTTGTAAATACATTATATAAAATTTATTAAATAAACGCAACAAGAGACTGTCGTTGAATTAAAAAATTTACTTGACTAGGACAGTCAGTAAAAAGTCTCCCCCGTATCCTAAATGGTGGGACAACAGCTTCCCCAGTTCTTTTTCGACCTTGGCGAGCACGTCTTCTTGGGCGTTCAAGGGAAGATGGGGAAGCTCCACCACCACTTCAATTTTCTGATTGGGGTATAAAATCACCTCATGCACTTTCCCCTCTTTGGAAAAAAGCATTTTCCAGTGTTCATCGATCAGCTTGCGGATGAGCGGGGTTTCCACGCTCACCTGCATGCTCAATTGATAGTAAACAGGGCGGTGCATCGCGTAAAAACCCATTAAGAGGATGCACCCGGTGAGAAGGGTAATCCCTCCCATCAGAAAAAAGAGGGAACTATTAGCGGAAAAAAATTGTAGGACAAGCATCCTTACAAAGGGGAAATAGGCCAAGCCGAGCAGAAAACCGCCGACCGCCAAGACAAATACGACGACAAAGAAATGAACCGCGGAGAATAAAAGATGCCCTGTGCGCATGGATTAAAATTCTTCGTTATACTGTTCTGCACTTAAAGCGGGCGCCTTGCCGAGGCGGGAGGAGCGCTGCAGCAGTTCCTCGATAGAAGCATTGGACGAAATTAAATTTTTGAAGACAACATGCACGCAGCCCACATGCAGCCCCGTGTGCCGGCTAATTTCTTCCACAATTTTGCTCTGGATCTCTTCTGCCTTCACAGGGATGTGGATGCCGTAGGCGACATTCACTTCCACTTTAATATTCACCGCGCGGCTTTTTTCGTCTTGATTGACGTGGATCCCTTTCACCCGCTCGGTGGGATCTCTGCCCAGCAGGGTGTCGAGTAAATTGCCTTCTAAAAGGGCAATCCCCTCGATCCGCGCTAAACACTCCAATGCAATCGATTGAAAGATCCGGCTCTCGATATCGTGAATGAAGACCGTATCTGGCAATTCAAATTCTTTAGTATCTAACTGCTTAAAAGGACCTTGCATCGTGCAACTCCTGATTATGAAGATTTAAATAAAATTTTCACTTTGAACCTATCTCAGTAAAAAGTTTCAGTCGATTTTCGGGTTCTTCAACGACATTTACACCATATTACCCTGTTTTTCTCTTGATTGGAACACCTTTTTCTCTTTAACCTATTACACAAAGGACACACCTCATGATCCCTTCTTTTGCTTGGTTTTTATGGCTCATCATCGCTTGCATCTCCGCCTATTACGCTAAGGAACGGGGGCGCAATCCCTATGTATGGTTTTTTATCGGCTTTTTAGGCTCGCTGCCCGGGCTGCTCATTTTGTTTATCTTGCCGAGAAAAACAGCCAAAAAAACGGAAGAACCCGTTCCCGCACATCAAGAAAATATTTCCTCCTCCCTAAAAAACACCCTGCAGCCGCCCGCCGGCTCCCCCCCTTTTTGGTACTATTTGGATCTGAGCAATCAGCAGCTCGGCCCCATGAGTTTTCATGCTTTAGAAGAGGCGTGGAGAGAAGGCAAGGTGACGCTCCAAACGTACGTTTGGAACGAAACCATGGAGAATTGGAAGCTGTTTAGCGAGATTATCCCCTCGCCGGCTCCCCTCAAAGATTAGAGAGATTACCAGCTGGCCTTGACGACGCCGGGGATCATTCCGCTATTGGCTTGCTCCCGAAAGGTGAGGCGCGACAGCTTGAATTTGCGGAGAAACCCGCGGCAGCGGCCGGTCACTTGGCAGCGATTTCTCAACCGCACGGGAGAAGAATTGCGCGGGAGTTTATTAAGAGCGATTTGCGCAGCGAGGCGTTCCTCGTCGCTTTTGTTGAGGTCTAGGATAATCGCCTTGAGTTCTTTGCGTCTATCCCACTTGAGTTGCACGAGGCGCTCGCGCTGTTTTTGCTTTGCAATGGAAGATTTTTTTGCCATGCTATTCCTGTTATTTTTTACGCGCAGGACCTTTCTGTCTCTGCTTTCGATTTGGATCTGTTTTGTTAATCACATACACGCGGCCGCGGCGGCGGACAATTTTGTCCCCCTTAGACGAATCTGCTTTAATAGAAGCTCTCACTTTCATGATGGTCCCTGGATGAAAGAATAAAAGTTACACATACTTATAGGCTACCTCCCCCATTTCTTTCAAGGACCGTTTTTATGGTTGCCTCATTTGCCTATTTAAAGTAGGATTGCACTTAAAAATCTCGAAGAAAAAGGGCCTAACATGCAACCTGCCTATCAACCCAGCAAGAAAAAACGCCAGACAACATGCGGATTTCGCAAAAGAATGAAAACTGCCCACGGCAGAAAAATCGTCAATCGCCGGCGCCGCCAAGGCCGCAAGAGACTGACCGTATAGGGTTTAAATTCCCCAAATCCTCTCGCATCCGCTCAAAGAATCATTATCAAGGCGTGCTGAAGGCGAAGAAGAAATGGATTGGATCCGCCATTCTCGTAGACTATCGGCTGGGCTATGCGTATTGCCCTAAGCTAGGGTTAACGGTTTCCCGCCGCTATGGAAAGGCGCATCAGCGGAACCGCTTCAAGCGGGTGGTCCGAGAGGCCTTTCGCGCGCGCTATGCGGACTTTCCCCAAGACCTCGAGATCAATGTCGCCCCCCGCTACCCCGTTAACGAGGTGACCACACAAGCGATTTTGGACGAACTCTCCCGTTTCATCGCAATCCTATGAAAACCCCTCTTAGAAGCTATCCTAAACCCAAGCTTCTTAACGCGCATCAGCAAAAGGCGGTTCAGACGACAGAAGGGCGCGTCTTGATCTTGGCCGGAGCCGGCAGCGGCAAAACGAGCGTGCTCGCCCACCGGATCGCCTATCTGCTTCAAGAGCGGCGCGTCTCCCCGCTAGCGATTCTTGGCCTGACCTTTACCAATAAAGCCGCCCAAGAGATGCGGCAAAGAGTCGCTGAGATGGTCGAGCCCAAAGTCGCAAAACAAGCCACCCTCAGCACTTTTCATAGCTTCTGCTGTCGGGTTTTGCGCAAAGAGATCCACCATCTAGGATACACCTCGCAATTCAGCCTCTACGACGAAAAAGATGTGAAGCGCGTTCTCACCCAGCTAGTGCGGCAGCTGCTTGAACATGACGGCGATCTCCCCTCGATCGAACCGACGATCGCTAAAATCAGCTATGCGAAATCCAGAGGGTTGACTTTCGATGAGGCCGCTGCAGCCCACCCTAGCTGGCATGATCCATTCACTAAAGATCTCTTCGAGCGTCTCCACGTCTGCATGCGCGCCTATAATGCGGTCGATTTCGATAGCTTGCTCTCCCTGACAGTCCAGCTCTTTGAGGAATTTCCCGCTGTGCTCAGCGCCTATCAAGAGCGCTATCGCTACATCATGATCGACGAATACCAGGACACCAATCCGATTCAATACCGCCTAGCGAAGTTGCTATCGGCCAAGCACAACAATCTTTGCGTCGTCGGCGACGACGATCAATCGATTTACGGCTGGCGAGGGGCGGAGATCAAAAATATTTTGCATTTCGAATCGGAAACGGTTGTGAAGCTGGAGCAAAACTACCGTTCCACGCCTACTATTCTAAGGGCAGCCCATGCGGTCATCTCCAATAACCGCGAGCGCCACGTCAAAGAGTTGTGGAGCTCCCAAGATAAGGGGGATCCGATCTGCCTCTTCCATGCCCCCACAGATGCCGATGAAGCGACGGCCATCGCCCAACGCCTCATTTGGCTGCGGAAAACAAAGCATCTCCGCTGGGGGGAGATGGCCATTCTCTACCGCTCCAACATCTTGTCTCGGGCCATCGAAGTGGCGCTGATGCAGGCAGCCTGGGAAAAAGAGGGACAGTGGATCCTTGGGATCCCCTACCAAGTCTTTGGGGGAACCGAATTTTATGAGCGGAGCGAAATTAAGGATCTGATGGCCTATCTACGGGTCATTGCCAACCCTCTCGACCAAGAAGCGCTGCTGCGGATTATCAACGTTCCGAGACGGGGCATTTCCGATCAAACGCTCGATACGCTCACTCAAATCAATCGCTCCAGACAGATCCCTCTCTGGCACGTGCTTGAGAACGCCTCCGAGATGGCGCCCGAAATCTCCGATCGGGGACAGGCAGCGATCCGCTCGCTGCTCCAGATTTTCAAGACCGCGCGGGAAAAATTCGAAGAGCGCCCCCTGCAAGCCGCCTTCGCCTGGCTCATCGAGGAGATCAATTATAAAAAGGCGATCGCCGAAGAGGTGAAAAGCGAAAAAATGCGCGCGTTTAAATGGGAAAATGTGGGTTTCTGCTTAGAGGTGATGGGCCATTATGAAGAAGAGGAAAAAGAGGGCTCTCTGCACGACTTTTTAACGAATACTCTACTCGATCAGGAAAAGATCCCCCGGCGCGAAAAAGAAGCAAAGGAGGATAAGGTTCACTTGATGACCTTCCACAGCGCAAAAGGCCTCGAATTCGAAGCGTGCTTCCTGGCCGGGTTGGAAGATCACATCATCCCTCACGAAAAGAGCCTCAAAGAAACAGGCCTAGAAGAGGAGCGCCGCCTCATGTACGTGGCCATGACGCGCGCCAAAAGACACCTAACCCTCAGCATGGCCCGCCAGCGCAAAAAAATGGGCAAAGAGATCAGCTGCACCCCTTCCCGCTTCCTCTTTGAAATCCCGCAAGAACTCTTGCGCATCGCTTCTTGGAAAAACTCATCATAGGAGGATCACGTGGAAAAAATTCCAGTCGGCATTCTTGGAGCAACGGGCATGGTCGGACAGAAATTCGTCCAGCTCCTCTCTTCCCATCCTTGGTTTGAAATCGTCGCTCTCGGCGCTTCCGACCGCTCTGTCGGCAAGCGTTATGGCGAAGCGATCAAGTGGGCCATGCCCGCTGCCTTGCCGCACCACATCGCGCAGATGCCTGTGCGCGCGTGCCGCCCCGATCTGCCCTGCAGCGTCGTGTTTTCAGGGTTGGATTCCGCTGTTGCCGGGGAGATCGAACAACAGTTTGCCCAAGCGGGGTATAAAGTCATTTCTAATTCCAGCTCCCATCGCATGGACCCAAGCGTTCCTCTTCTTATCCCAGAGGTCAACAGCGAACATGCAAAACTGCTCCTCCATCAATCTTTTGGCCGAGGGACCATCCTCACGAACCCGAACTGCTCTGTCATCGGCCTGGCAATGGCATTAAAACCGCTGCTCGATCGATGGGAGATAGAAGCCGTGCATGTGGTGACCCTGCAAGCGCTATCCGGAGCCGGCTATCCCGGAATTCCCAGCATGGACATCTTGGATAATGTGATTCCCCACATCGCAGGCGAGGAGGCAAAAGTGGAAACAGAACCCCTCAAAATTCTGGGAACGCTCCGCGAAAAAGAAATCGTTCCGTATCCGATGAGGCTCAGCGCCCAATGCACGCGCGTCTCTGTAGCAGACGGGCATCTAGCGTGCATCTCCGTCAAATTCAAGAAAAAGGCAAGCGCAAGCGAAATCCTCACCGCTTGGAGCGAGTTTCAAGGAGAACCTCAACAACTGAAATTGCCTACAGCGCCGATCCGCCCTCTTGTTTATTTAGAGGATGAAACGCATCCGCAACCCAAGCTGCACCGCACCCTCGAAGAGGGGATGGCGGTATCGATAGGACGGCTTCGAGAATGCCCTCTCTTCGACTGGAAATTCGTCATCCTTTCGCACAACACTGTGAGAGGAGCCGCAGGGTGTGCGATCCTGAATGCGGAATTAATGGCCAAAAAAGGTTACCTAGGTTGAACTCCATCTGAACAAAGAAGAAATGGTCGTGCGCCTTTTTTATTGTTTAGGTTCAACTCCATCTACACTAATAAGAAAATAGCATGCACCTTTTTTATTGTTTAGGTTCAACTCCATCTATACTAATAAGAAAATAGCATGCACCTTTTTTATTGTTTAGGTTCAACTCCATCTACACTAATAAGAAAATAGCATGCGCCTTTTTTATTGTTTAGGTTCAACTCCATCTACACTAATAAGAAAATAGCATGCGCCTTTTTTATTGTTTAGGTTCAACTCCATCTACACCAATAAGAAAATAGCATGCGCCTTTTTTATTGTTTAGGTTCAACTCCATCTACACTAATAAGAAAATAGCATGCGCCTTTTTTATTGTTTAGGTTCAACTCCATCTACACCAATAAGAAAATAGCATGCGCCTTTTTTATTGTTTAGGTTCAACTCCATCTACACTAATAAGAAAATAGCATGCGCCTTTTTTATTGTTTAGGTTCAACTCCATCTACACTAATAAGAAAATAGCATGCGCCTTTTTTATTGTTTAGGTTCAACTCCATCTACACTAATAAGAAAATAGCATGCGCCTTTTTTATTGTTTAGGTTCAACTCCATCAGCGCTGAGAAAGAGCAGAGGCGCAGAGAGCGCTGAGGGATTTGGTAAGCGCCTTTTACGGCATGCCGTAGAGGAAAAAGGAGGTAGGGATTTTGAACCTAAGCAATGCCAAAAGTTCATTCGGGAAAACGGTTTGCTTAGGTTCAAAATCCCTACCTCCTTTTTCCTCTAGAGCTTCGCTCAAAAAGGCGCACGCTACTCTCTTCTCAGCGTTCTCTGCGCCTCTGCTCTTTCTCAGCGCTGATGAAGTTCAGCTTCTATTCATACTAAGCTGAGTCAGCAACTCTCTACCAAAATGGTTCAGCTTCTATTCATACTAAGCTGAGTCAGCAACTCTCTACCAAAATGGTTCAGCTTCTATTCATACTAAGCTGAGTCAGCAACTCTCTACCAAAATGGTTCAGCTTCTATTCATACTAAGCTGAGCCAGTAATCCTGCCTTTATCAAATTCATGAGCATTTAAAACACAACGTCGAATTCCAGTTTTAAGAACGGCAACATTGAAATTGATGAGCAGACCGACTTGTTTATTCATCAGGCGCAGATAAGTTAAAAGTTGCGCTTGATGTATAGGAAGAGTTGAATCTACAGATTTCAACTCCAGAACAACTGCATTTTCCACAAGAAAATCTAAACGAAAACCACAATCCACCTTCCTGTTCTTATAGATAAGGGGAACATGCAGCTCTTGATCGTAGCGCAATCCATAACTGTCGAGTTCAAAAGCCAGGCATAATTTATAAGCTGACTCTAGGAGTCCGGGGCCTAGGAATTTATGTACCTCTATAGCAGAGGCTATGATCTTATGCGTTAACTCCTCGTGCTGATAGATCAAAACAGGCGCTCTCAAGCTCTTTATGAAAATTTTCTACTAAAGAATATAATGATCTATAAGAATTTTTTCTAGAGGGAATTGTTGAGATTTTGCAATTTCCTAAGCCAATCATCGAATGCTTCGAGCTCTTTGCGGATCCCCCCATATTCCTGAATGTAGCGCTTGCCGGACGCGTTGACCCAATGGAGGATGATCGCGCGCAGGTTTAATCCTTGGGAAATGCGCCAATTGTAGATCCGATCCACTTCGCTCACTGCAAAATGGTGGAGATAGATCAGACGGGAGAGCACATCCTGATCTCCCCAAAATTGCTGGCTGCCGTCGATGCAGCATTCGGCCCATTTTTGAATCAAAGGAGAGCCCTTGGCAAAAACGACCACTCCCGAATTATAGAGAATTTCCCGATCGTGGAGAAGTTTCTGCGCACGGCTTCGATCCTGAGAAGAATCGGGCTCGCGCACCAGTCCCACTCCACTGGGATGTTGGCAATGGGCGAAAAGCGGCTTTAGGTTTCCCAAAACCTCGCAATCGCAATCGATCCAAATCGTGCGCTCAAACGGCGAGAGGAGCATCGCATGCGGTTTTCTAAACCATGCCTGCCGCAAATTCCAGACATCTTCTTTGTACATCTCCTCCCAGACAGAGGCCGTCTCGCCGTCCACAGCAGATTTGCCCGGTACAGCAAAGGGAGGCGCTTGGAGATCGACCACTGTTCCGATCTGTTCACACCAGAAACGGGTTTCTGCAGACAGGCCAAAATCGACAAAAGCAATGGGATCCGCATTGGATTTGGAATAGTTCTCCCACCACCAGGGGAGCAGCCATTCTTGCGCCCGATCGCACCCCAATAAGATTCCCTCACTCATGCTGGCTCTTAAGATAGTGGATCGCTTCGGCAAGGGCGGGTTTTTCAGAGGCAGGAGCCGCGCTATAGGCTGCCTCGGCATGTCGCAGAGCGCTCTTTATTTTCCTCTTACTAAATAAATAATCGGAGATGGCCATTTCCACCTTCCAGCGATTTTTCTTATCTTTAGAGCCGAAGAGATCGAGATAATCCTTGAGAGGAGCGATCACCCGCTTCGCTTTTCTCCCTTTTTTAGCTCTATCCTCAAAATCGAGCAGCGCCAAGCGCAGCCAAATCCCCCTGCTATTTTTTGGATCGCGCGCTTCGAGTTCTCTGCGCAAGGCAAGCCCCTCTTTTTTCCTTTTGCCCTCATTGACAACAGCGGCATACGTTTCGAGGAGCGCAAATAACATGCGCCCCCTCTGCATCCCGATGCGCACGATTTCCGCGCGATACTTTTCAAAGCCGATTTTCTCCGCTTTCCGATAGAGTTCCTCTAGGGCTTCTTCGGCAAGATCTTCTAAAGCAGCCCGTTTAAGTTCTTGAAAAAGGGAAACCGCGCCTTTCAGGGTGTCTGCATATTCTTTGGGGGAGATCGACGAATACCCCATCCGCAAAATCTCTTCTCCAGAAAAATCCGCTAGCAATAAAAGAGGAAGTGCCTGCACACGGTGGTTCTTCTGACACATTTCGTTCTCTTTGCGTTTCTGTAAATGGGAGGCGGCTAGATCGATCCATACCAATACAAACTCCTCTTTGACGGCATTGATAAAATCTGAGTTGGTTAAAATATCAGATTGGAGCCTCTCCGACCAAGGGCACTCCGAAGAGCGCAAAAAAGCGAACAAAAGAGGCTTTTCACTAGCCTTAGACACTTTTGACGCTTTCTGATAATCTTCCATCCACTCTTGCGCCCAGCAAGAAGTGAATAGCGCGATCATAAGAGCCATTAACTGATACATAATTATTTTAACTATATAGAAAATGGATGCATTTCCTCCCACCATTATCTTGCGCCATCGGAAAGAAAATCTTAAAAAGTGCAGCCTCCGCGGCCTCGAGGAGCGGGCGGACTGCCGATTTTTCAGCTATCCCTGCAGAACACTGCCCGATCTTTCCCGCTATGTGCTGTTAAGCCTGGACGCTCCCCCTCTTTCATCCGAAGATGCAGAGAATGGGCTCCTTTTGATCGACGGGACCTGGCGCTATGCCGCCGTGATGGAGAAGATCATCCCTTTATCCCTTCCCCGCCGCAGCATCCCAAGCGGCTATTTGACCGCATACCCGCGCTGCCAAGAGGACGATAGAGGGCTTGCCTCCGTCGAAGCGCTTTTTATCGCCTATCGGATCTTAGGGCGCCCAGCGGACGAGCTTCTCGACCATTATTATTGGAAGAAAGCATTCCTTGAAAAAAATCGGTTCATTTAAGAGTCTGTAGGAGAAACAAAAGAGGGAATCTATGCTTTTCAGAATCTTTATCCTTTTTGCTTGTTTGTGCGCAGGGGGAACAGGAATTGCGCAAGCTGGGGAAAACCCTTTTGAAATCCCGTTTCCCGCTAAGAAAGAACTTACTGCAGAAGATTTTATCCATGTCCAAAACCTTCTTAGGAAGGTCGATATCCATCCCATTCTTGGCTCACTTTATGCAGAATGCGACCCTAGTAGGGTGACCCCTTATGGAGATTTTTGGTCCCGTTCTGCAAGGGGATTGCAGCAAGAGCTGATCAATCCGGAGAAGAATCTTTATCCCAAGCAAGAGTTATTTAAGATCGGTTTAGGCGGCGATGGATGCGTGGTCTGCTGCGCGCCGTTCAGCATTGTAGGAAGAGAAAATGGAACGAGGGCTCAATTGGCAGCCACCATCAAAGAGGCCCTTTCTAACACGGGATTTAATGGGTATTTCCTATTGCGTACAGGAGGATTCCCCAACCCAACGGGGGAAGAAATCCGCTATGCAGGCGTTCCTTATGCATTCAAAATCTTTATGATGGTCGAAGCGTATCTGTTGGGGTTTACAAATGTGATTTGGATCGATTCCGCTTGCTTGCCTCTCAATGATCCAACCCCTCTTTTCGACTATTTAAACCATCATGAAGCCCTCCTGCATTGCTTTCCAATATCATACTCTTATGCATACATTTTGCCCCAAACGCGCCAATCTCTGATAGAATTAACCGGCACGGATGTTTTAAATCCCAATTGTAATTATATTTTCACGATCGTTTTTGGCCTCAAGATGGATTCCCCACGCGTTCAGCGATTGATTAAAAATTATTACACCTTGGTCGAGAAAGGATACCCCTTTTTTTCTTGTTTCCCGGAAGAATTTGTCCTAACGGCCATCATGGGAAAGCCAGATTTTAAATCGTGGAAACCCCATCCTCAGATGATGATGATGTTTACAAGGAACGAGACCGGCGGGATGGACACCGATCAAATGCTCCTAAATGCCAAGAACCAGGGGTATTATTTTTATCAACGGAAACTCTAGACAGCTGTCTTAAAACTCGTTGATGAGTTCGATGAGCAGTTCGATGAAGACAAACACAAGCATGCAGAATAGGATCGGCTTGCCGCCGGAGAACTGTTGGTATTTAAGGCCATAGTTTTTCCGATATCTGCCGACATAAACCATGAGAATCGGGAGCAGGCCTAAAAGAAGCGCGCAGCCGATGCCGCCTGCATAGCCCAAAGCGATCAGGAAAATGTCCGGATTGGAAATGGCGATGACGGTAGGCGGAAGAAAAACAATGAGGGAGAGGGCTACTTTTTTGAGACCCTCTTTCGGCAGTTTAAGCCCATCTGCCAAAAAATCTAACAAACCGAGAGTGACGCCTAGAAAAGAGGTGGTGAGCGCAAAAAAAGCAAAGGCTTGCCCCATCGCATAAATGTAGGGGGAATCGACAAAATGCTTTAAGGGAAAGACAGCTGTCTGCCCTTGAGCTTTAGCGGCGATCAGCCCGTTTGGTCCATCGACGGGCACGATACCTAAAATCAGCAGTTCCCAAATCACATAGACCACAAAGGGGATCGACGTGCCCCAAATGATCGCATGGCGCACCATCTTGGCATTGCGGTTCAAATAGGCGGTCAAGCTCGGGATCACGCCCTGAAAACTAAAAGCGGTAAAGACGATAGGCAAAGAAAGCAGAGCGGGGGCAAAATTCATGCGCCTGAGAAATTCCACCTGCACGCGCTCCCATCCCAACCCCACAAACACAAAGTAGGAGATGCCCAATCCCGCCATTAATAAAACATTGAGGCGGTCGACGGCGCGGGTCCCTAAATAGACAATAGGAGCAAAGATAAGAGTAAAGAGAAGGATGCCGAGCCAGCTCGGTACAGGGATCACGGCGGCGATGAATCCCCCGCCTCCCGCAATATAAGCGATCGTCAAACAGTAGAACAAAAACAGGTAGAGGACCCAGCTGAAGAACTTACCCGTCTTGCCGAAAAGGTGATAAGCCATGGAAACCATGTTCGCATCTTTAGGCAGCCAGAAGCACACTTCGAGAAGTAAAAGACCGGTTCCCGCCATGAAGAGCCAGCACAGAAGGTAGATCAGACAAGCGGGTAAAAATCCGCCCAGGCTCGTTGCTACAGGCAGGGCCAACATCCCTGCCCCGATCGAGGTGCCGGCTACAAGCAGCGCACCACTAAAAATTTTAAATCCCATATCTTAATCTTAGAGCCGCGTTTTAAGTGAATTGACATTTTAGAAGGATTCCCCTAAGTTTAAAAGGTCAAAATTCTTAAACCGAACGATCGATCCGCGTGCAGCAAAAAATTTATCCTTTTGATGAGCATCTTCTAGATTTTAATAAGGTCGATGAACACGCTCTCTACGTCATGGAAAAGTTGAGGAACGCAGGCCACGTCGCCTACTTGGTGGGCGGCAGCGTCCGAGACCTCTTGCTGCAGAAAAAACCCAAAGATTATGATATCTCCACCTCAGCCACCCCTGAAGAAATTAAACGCCTGTTTAGAAATTGCATCTTGATCGGGAGGCGCTTCCGCCTCGCCCATATCCGTTTCGGCAATAAAATTTTAGAAGTCTCTACCTTTCGTTCCGGGGATAATACGGATGATGCTCTCATCGTCCGCGATAATATCTGGGGCACGCCCGAAGAGGACGTGTTAAGAAGAGATTTTACGATCAATGGGCTCTTCTACGATCCTGCGTCCCAGACGATCATCGACTATGTCGGAGGCTATCCCGATATCCAACGCAAATACCTGCGCACGGTCGGCCAGCCCTTCGTGCGCTTTAAGCAAGACCCTGTCCGGATGATCCGCCTGCTCAAATTCCAAGCCCGCTTTGGATTTGAAATCGATCCGGAAGCGCGCATCGCTCTTTTAGAGTGTAGAGGAGAAATTCTCAAAAGTTCTGCCGCACGGATCTTAGAAGAGCTTTTGCGCATGCTCGAATCGAACTCTTCCAAGGCTTTCTTTAAACTCATGAGCGAATACGGATTGCTGCAGCTCATGATGCCGACTCTCGCTCACTTCTTAGAAACAGCCAATGGCGATGAGATCTATTCCTACTTACAAGAAGTCGATACCTCTTTCCATGAACCTCATCTCCCCCTTCTGGAAAGGCCTATCTTATTGAGCTGCCTGATCTACTCCCTGCTCCATAAACGGATTCAAGACCGGTATGTGGAACGGGGGCGTTATCCCCATCTGGGCGAAATTCAGAATGAAACGCATGCGCTCATCGATGAGATCTTCCGCCCCTTTTTCCACCTGCCGCGCCGATTGCGCATCAGCATCGTCTCTATCATCAGCACCCAGTACCGTTTGACCCCGATCGAAAAGAAAAAGGGAAGGCGCCCGCGCATCCCAAACGATCCCGATTTTCCCTTTGCCCTTAAATTCCTCGACATCCGCTCCTGTCTGGAACCGGGGCTGCAAAAGATCTCGGAAGAGTGGCAAGCCGCCTTTACCTCCCCTGAACGCCCCCCTGTGAAACGCAGGCGCAAACGGCGCAAAGCCCCGCCCTGAAGATGATACGCCTTGCGCCGGACCTCCAGCTACACTACGTGGGACCCGAGCTCGACCGAGGTCCGCTCCCCGCTCTGTTTTACTTTGCGCTTTCTGCGGAAGAGAGTTTGCGCAGAGATCCCTACAATCAACCGGTGGTTTTCCTAAACGCCTGCCCCCTGCGGATTTTTTCGATCGATTTGCCGAGCCATGGCCCGGGGCTTGCTTCCGCCGATGCCCTTTCTATCTGGGCTAAGGAGATCCATTCCGGATATAATCTGATCCGCGCTTTTACCGATAAAATCGGCATCGCGCTCGAGTATTTGCTCCGACAAAACATAACCACCACCGATCAAATCGGACTCATGGGCTTATCCCGCGGAAGCTTCATCGCGGCTCACGTCGCCGCCCGCCACCCCTTTATCCGCTCCCTCTTGGGATTCGCGCCCCTTACCCAACTGAGCAAAGCGCGCGAATTTCAACCGCACAATCACCCCCTGGCGGAAGCTCTCGACCTCACCCATCTGATCGATCTTCTCTCCGACCGGACGATCCGTTTTTACATCGGGAATCGGGATGTGCGCGTGAGCACCTCCGCCTGCTTCCACTTCGTCGAAGCGTTGGCCGATGCCGCCTTTCATCAACGGATCCGCTCCTCTGCGATCGAACTGCTCATCGGCCCCTCTATCGGCCATCAAGGGCATGGCACCTCCAAAGAAACCTTCCAGGACGGCGCCCGTTGGATAGCGAAACAGCTAGGAATAGGCCATGTCTGATCTCTTTGTATTTGCAGGAGAAGCGAGCGGCGATTTACATGGGGCAAAACTGCTCGAAGCGCTCTACCGCCTCCAACCTGATCTTAAGGTGTCGGGGGTGGGGGGAGCGCGCATGCGAGCCGTCGGGCTTTCCTGCGTCATGCCGATGGAAAATTTTCAGGTGATGGGCTTCATCGACGTCTTGCTCGCTCTGCCTAAACTCATCCGCCAATTTTATACCGTACGCAGAGCGATTTTAGAACAAAATCCCCAAGCCGTCGTGCTGATCGACTATCCCGGATTTAATTTAAGAATGGAAAAGCACTTGCGCCGGCAAGGCTACCGAGGGTTTTTGTGCCACTACATTTGTCCCAGCGTATGGGCATGGGGGAAAAACCGGATCCCTGCGATGGCAAAACACCTCGATCTCCTGTTGACCATCCTCCCCTTTGAAGCCCAGTACTTTTCCCACACCTCTCTAAGAGACCGTTTTGAAACCAAGGTTCGGTCGATTTTGCGGGTTCTTTTGAGCCGAATTTCGATTCTTTTTTCGAGGGTAATATCAACTTCCGTATATGACCCTCGAAAAAAGAATCGAAATTCGGCCAAAATAATCCCCAAAATCGACGAACCCTTGGTTTCAAAACGGTCTCTAAAAGTGCAATACGTCGGCCATCCCCTGGTCAAAACCCTCTCAGAGCACATCTACCACCCCTTGCCGATCCCTGCAGGCAAACGCCTCGTAGGGCTCTTTCCCGGCAGCCGTAAAAAGGAACTGTTGCGGAATTTCACCATGCAGCTGCGCGTCGCTAAGAAACTGCTCGCCCTCCATCCCGATTTGTTTTTTGGTATCTCTGTTGCAGATGCGCGCTTGCTGCCCTTGATCCGCGCCCTGATCGAGCAAGAAGGGCTTGCGCTCGATCGAGATCTCTTTTTGACTCAGGCTACTTATGATTTGATGCAAAGCTGCGCGTTTGCGATCGCAAAGTCGGGAACCGTCACGTTAGAGCTCGCCCTTCATCAAGTCCCCACCGTGGTCACCTATGGAATTTCTCCTCTGGATCTCTTCATCGCCAAATATCTCCTCCGCATCCGGCTTCCCTATTACTGCATCGTCAATATTCTATGCCAAAAAGAGGTTTTTCCTGAACTGATCGGACCCCATTTGACGGAAGAGGCGCTGTTTCAGACACTCTCGACACTCCTTGCACGCAAAGAGGTCGAGCGCGCCTGCCGCGATAACCTCGCAGAAGTGCGCCGGCTCTTACAAAATAAAGACGCCAGCGCAGAGGCAGCTCGGGCAATCCTACAAGGTGCTAAGCAGCGTTAAAATAAAAACCCGCCCCGCTGAACTAGGATTGCATCCTTCAGATCTTGGAAAAGATGGACAAGTTCCGGTTTGTACTCAAGATACACCTTAATGCTCTTTTCCATCTTCGTTGTGTCTTTTTCGTCCAACTGCTTCATTTTCTCATCCGCATCTCTAAAATTTTTCAGTTTGAATAAACAAGCCGCTTCGCAAATTTTGGAGTAGGGAGTTGTAACCTTATGATTCGCCAATAGCCGGGCAAATTGGGCTGCCTTGGCATATCTGTCTGGATCTTGCACTTGTTCCAAACAGGTTTCCAACAGATAATCGAAAATCTCTTGTTTAGCAGCGATGACGCCGCACAAATACAGATTATCACAGAGCTGTTGGTCGACTTTTTTAAAATTTCCTGCGTTTAAAGCCTCTGAAACCCCTGCGATGAAGTTGTGGTATTGATTGAGCTGAAGCTGCTCTACGCTACGTGATTGTGCATAAGTTCCTGTTCCATAGACCGACATGAGTAACTCCTGTTTTTTGGAAAAAATATTTTTAGAGATGGCCGTCGAAATTCGATAACCGTCTCTAAAACGGGCCACCACTTTCCCATATGTTGAGATTTTTCGTCGATTTTTTTCATTCGCCTATAGTAAGCTCTAGCTGAGATGAAACCATTTAAAATTTATATTGACCGCCTCAAAGCGGGACAGACAGAAGAAATCGAAGAGGAGATCCCTTCGGATTTTCTCGATGTGAACGAAAAAGACCTCTCTTTTCCAGATCCGGTCAAAATCCACGGAGAGACCTATCTCGCAGAGGACCATCTCGTCATCCATTTACAGATAGAAACAACGATCCGATTACCCTGCTCCATCTGTAACGAGCCTCTCCTGATTGCCGTGGTCGTAAACGACTTTTATCATACGGAACCGATCAAAGAGCTCAGATCGCCGATTTTCGATTACACCCCTGCATTGCGGGAAGCGATCCTTCTCCAAATCCCCTCCTTTGCGGAATGCCACCAGGGGCATTGTCCGGAAAGAGAACAGATAAATAAATATTTAAAAAAAGCGTCGCCCCCTGTCACTTACCCTTTTCGAGACCTCGATAGAAAGTAATCCGTGTGAAAAAAGCCGATTTTAGATAGGATTATCCCGATATTTAAGGAGTAAGTCTTATGGCAGTACCACGTAATCGCACTTCTAACGCACGTAAAAATTCGCGCCGCGCGCACCATGCGAAAAAGCCGCAAAACACCTCTGATTGCACAAATTGCAGCAAACCGCGCTTACCGCATAAAATTTGTCCTCATTGTGGGTTTTATGCCGGGCGTTCTGTCATCCATGCAAGGGAAGAATAGTCCTCCGGAGCAGCTGCGCATCGGCATCGATCTCATGGGGAGCGATACCCCTGCAGAGCGTCTATTAGAAGCCGTTTTAGCTTTTTTTCAGGAACAAGAAGCTCCCATCGAGTTTATTCTATTGGGGACGTCGCCTGTCTTTGACGGAAAGGTTTTGCCTAAAGGGATCAAAGCCGAGATCGTTAAGGAGGTGATCTCCATGGAAGACGACCCGCTGCATGCGGTGCGGCGGAAAAAAAATTCTTCCCTTTGCACAGGGGTGCGCATGCTGCAGAAAAAAGAGGTCAGCGCTTTCGTGTCGGCAGGCAATACGGGAGCTCTCATCGCGTGCGCCAAAATGTGCCTTTCTACCCTTCCCAGCATCGATCGCCCCGCCCTGCTGACCCTCTTACCCACAAGGAGAAACGAGATCGCCGTCCTCGATATCGGCGCTCACGTCCACTGCAAAAGCGACCACCTCCTGCAGTTCGCCTTGATGGGAATCGCCTATCAGAAATGCCGCGGGATCGCTTCCCCGATGGTGGGTCTGCTCAATATCGGATCTGAAGAAAAAAAAGGAACGCCCGAGCTGCGCGAAGCCTATCAAAAACTGCAAACGCTCAATCGACATCAACCGACTTTTGTCGGCAACATCGAAGGGAGAACGGTTTTCCAAGGCAACATCGATGTGCTTGTCACCGATGGCTTCACGGGAAATGTGTTTCTGAAAACGGCAGAGGGAATCGCCAGCGTCATCCTTGACCAGCTCCAGGAACATACCGAAGAAGGCTGCCCGCCCCATCTTAAAAACATCCTAGCCACCCTCCGCCACCGCTTGCATTATGCCGAGTATCCCGGAGCGATCCTCTGCGGAGTCGAAGGGATCCTCGTCAAATGCCATGGCGATGGAAATACACAAGCTCTCATCAACAGCGTGAAGGGGGCGATCCGCCTCGTACAACACTCTTTTCTAGAGAAAATCAAAACTCAATTAAATAAAGAATAAGGGACTTAAGGGAAGAAGAAAGGGACCAAAGTATCGAGCGGGTTCTATAGTTGTCCCCAAAAACCGGACACCCCCCTTTGTCCGAGTTCATGTAATTCTCCTATAGCTAGGTAATTACACATCAACTCGGACAAAAGGGAGTGTCCAGTTTTTTGGGGACAGCTTTAGTCTATAGCTGCCTTTGGTCCCTTGAGTCCTTTTTGTCCCTTAAGTCCTTTTCTCTTCCCTTTGCTCCCTTTCTTTTCTCTCCCTTCCAGTTGATTTTAATGGAAAAAGAACTCTAAATGCGTTAAGGTTCTCCTTCAGAGACTGTCCATAAGCTAAGGTTCAGTCGCTTTTGGGGTTCTTTTGAGCCTAGGTGCGGTTCATTTTTAGGGGATAATATCAACTTGCGTATATTACCCCCTAAAAATGAACCGCACCTAGGCCAAAATAATCCCCAAAAGCGACGAACCCTTAGCTTATGGACAGTCTCCCAGGAACAGGGACACCTTACATGCAAGAAATTCTTTTAAATGTGGAATCCAAAGAGATCCGCTACGCTCAACTAAAGAACGGCGTTTTATACGATCTGATCATCGAGCGCAAAAAAAACCGGCAGTTGACAGGCAATATCTACCGCGGCAGGGTAACCAATATTCTGCACAACATTCAATCCGCCTTTATCGATATCAACGAAGGGGAGAACGGCTTCATCCACATCTCCGACATCCTCGAGAACACGCAAAAGTTCCAGGAGATGTTCGATATGGATTTCGACCTAGATTACGATATCAGCAAACAAACTCAGAAGCAGCGCCGAGAGACCGACATCTCAAAATTAATGAAGATCGATCAACCTGTGTTGGTCCAAGTCGTTAAAGAGCCCATCGGCTCTAAGGGAGCGCGCCTGACCTCCAATATTTCTATCGCAGGGCGCTATCTCGTGCTGCTACCGAATACGCCTCACCGCGGGGTTTCTCGGAAAATTGAGGATCCCCATGCGCGCGAAAAGCTCAAGAAACTCATCCGCGCTTTCGAGATGCCCAAAGACATGGGATTGATCTGCCGCACAGCCAGTCTGAATGCGACGACGGAAATGCTCGTCGAAGAAGCGACGGATCTTCTCAAAACATGGCAAGGGATCGTCGAGAATTTCAACAAGGCGAATAAACCGACCTGCCTCTATGAGGAATCGGACTTGATCAAACGGGCCGTTATTACAGCCGTCGATAAAAAGTACGATCGGATCATGGTCGATGATTACGCCATTTACCAGCGTCTGAAACGCCTTTACGCAAGATATATGAACGAACACGACTTGAAAATCGAACTCTACCGGGATAAAGCCCCGATGTTTGAGCGTTTCAATGTCGAAAGGGAGATCGACCGCGCCCTCCGCCGGAAAATCTGGCTCCCCAGCGGCGGGTATTTATTTTTCGATCGGACAGAAGCGATGTACACGATCGATGTCAACTCGGGACGCAGCACCGCGCAAAGCACAGGCAGCGACGTGGAAGAATCTTTGGTGCACATCAACATGGAAGCTGCAGAGGAAATCGCCAGACAATTGCGCCTGCGCAATGTGGGAGGCTTGATCATTTGCGACTTTATCGACATGCGCTCACGCAAAAATCAAAGGCGCGTGCTCGATCGGCTCAAAGAGGCGATGAAAGAGGATTCAGCTAAATGCACGATTCTCGGCATGAGCGAATTCGGCTTGGTGGAAATGACAAGGCAAAGAAACCGCGAATCGCTCACTCAGACGTTATTTACAAACTGCCCTTACTGCAGCGGCAGCGGGCTCATCAAGACCCATGAGAGCGTCTCGATCGATATCGAACGCTCTTTGAAAAAACTGATTTGCCAGCAGCAGCAATTTGGCTTGGAATTAGTCTCCCATCCTGATTTGGACCACTATTTAAGCCATAGCGATAAAGAGTTCTTCCGCAAGTTTGCGGAAAAGTCGAATGCTCAGTTGAAATTCGGCGTAAAAGACACCTTGCATCTGAATGAATTCCAATTTTATTCGACGATCAATGGAAAAAAACTCGAAACCTAGCGCATTTCTTTCTGAACTGAGTAGGTTAGCTCAAGAAGGGGGAATTCCAAAAAAATATAAGAGCATTCTGGAGAGTTTTTACTTGAGCTATCAAAGAGCTTTAGAAGCGCATGGGATCGAGATTGAAGATTACGCCGCTCTTTTCCAGACTTTTCTCGATTTAGTCCAGGCGCAGTTCCCCACCCCCTATTCATTTCAGCCTTATCACGAGCAGATCCGCGCTCCCTTCGATTACTACACCTTTGGCATAGAATTCCTCCGCCCTCTGGTCGATATGAGCATCTCCTCTGTATCCGGGTTATCCCATCTCGATGAAATCACAAGGGTTCTCGCTAAAGGGGATAATGTGATTTTCCTAGCCAATCACCAAATCGAAGCCGATCCCCAGGCGATTAGCATCCTCTTGGAAAAAACACATCCCCGTTTCGCAGCAGAGATTATCTTTGTCGCCGGGGAACGGGTCGTGACAGATCCTCTGGCAATCCCGTTCAGCATGGGGCGCAACCTCCTCTGCATCTATTCTAAACGGTATATCGACCACCCTCCTGAACAAAAACTAAAAAAACAGCTGCACAATAAACGCACCATGGAGCTGATGAGCGAGCTCTTGAGCTCGGGCGGAAAAAGCATCTATGTCGCTCCCAGCGGCGGCCGAGACAGGCCAAACGCCGCAGGAGTTGTCGAAGTAGCGCCTTTCGATCCCCCAAGCATCGAGATGCTTTATCTCATGGCGCAAAAAGCAGGCCATCCTACCCATTTTTACCCCATGGCTCTGGCTACTTATGATCTGCTGCCTCCTCCTGAAACCATTCAGAAAGAACTCGGCGAAGTGCGTTTGACTCAAAGAGGCGGCATCCACCTGGGTTTTGGCCCTGAAATCGATATGGAGCGCTTCCCAGGCAGCGATTCTAAAGATAAACACGCGCGCAGACAAGCCCGCGCTGACTCTATTTGGCAGCAGGTTCAACATCATTACCTTCAATTCCCAGGAGTTTAAAATGAAATTTATCTTTCTGTTGTTGTGCACGGCCTTTGGTTTTGCAGATGGGATCCCTTCTAATTACGAAATCGTCGAAAACAAAGCGGAATTGCCTCTTTTAAACCCCTCCCTCGCAGGAAGAAAAATCAGCAAAATGCGCTTAAGCAATGGTCTGCAGGTCTATCTCCTCTCCGATCCGGGAGCGGATCAATCGGCCGCCGCCCTCTCTGTCGAAGCCGGCTCTTGGGAGGATCCCAAAGAATACCCTGGGATGGCCCATTTTCTCGAGCACATGCTATTCATGGGAACAGCGGCCTACCCCCAAGAGTTCGAGTACATGCAATACATCACGGATCATGGAGGGAAGGTCAATGCAATGACCTGGCCCGACCACACCTCTTATATTTTTTCAGTCAATAATGAAGCCTTTGAAGGGGCTCTTGACCGCTTTTCCCACTTTTTTATCGATCCTCTTTTTTCTAGATCTTGCATTGATCGGGAATTGCTTGCGGTCGATCAAGAACACTCCAAAAACATCGAGAATGATGGCTACCGCCAATACATGATTTTTAAAGAAACGGGCAATGCCTCCCATCCCAACGCCGGGTTTTCAACGGGCAATGCCCAAACGCTGTCCGGAATCCCGCAATCCGCCCTGAAACAATGGTATCACGATCATTACAGCGCCGATCGGATGCATTTGATCGTCGTATCCCCTCTCTCCATCGACGAGATGACCGACCTCGTGGAACGCGATTTTTCCAAAATCGCCAACACCATGGCTGTTCATCCTTCCCTCTCCGAGCAAATGACCTCAGCGGATCAAAAAGGGCACATGATCTACATCAAGCCGATCAAAGACCTGCGCGTCCTTTCCTTGACTTGGGAAGTGCCCACCGCTTTTGCCCATGACCAGGATAAAAAAGCGATGGACCTCATCGCCTACGTCCTGAGCAGCGACACCAAAAACAGCTTGCTGCAAGAGCTTAAAAGGGAAAAAATTGCGGAAGGGATCCAAGTAGGCGGCGACCGGTATGGCAAAGATCACGTTCTTTTCAACATCGATATTAACTTGACCGAGTACGGCCTTTATCAAACCGATACGGCGATTCTCCGCGTCTTCCAGGCGCTCGCTAAACTCAAAGAAGCGGGTATTTCGCAAAATCTCTTCGAAGAGATGCAAAAAATGGATCAACTCGATTACCAGTACCAGTCGCGCGAGGACGCTTTTCAATTCGCGATGGACCGCTCCACAGATATCCTCTATGAAAACCTCGAGACCTACCCGGAAAAGACCCTGATCCCCTCCAAATACGATCCCGCCTTTATCTCCCAGTTCCTGCAAACGCTGACTCCCGAATCGTGCGTCTACTTTGTCCTGGCAGAACCTGAACTTCTTGGAATTGCCGCCGACAAACGGGAGAAATGGATGCATGCGGAGTACGCGATCAAAGATATCCCCGATGCGAAGCAACTCGCATGGAGCCAGGCCTCTCCCCATCCCCAAATCGATATCACCCCTCCCAACCCTTTCATTCCGACCCAGCTCGCCCTGTTGACGCCGCCTAGCACCCCTTCTGCCCCTTCTCTGATCGCAGAGGATGAGAGCGGCCAAGCCTATTTCGCTCAAGATGCGCAATACCTCGTTCCAGAAACGATCGCCCTTTTTGGGTTTAAAACCCCGCAGCTCGACGGCTCTGCGCGATCTGTCGCTCTTGCCGATCTCTATCTCAAAGCGCTCAGAGAAAAACTCAGCAGCACCCTCTTTTTTGCCAAAACCGCCGGCATTTCCGTGAGTTTTTATCAGGAAGATCTCAAACTCAAGATCAATCTGCATGGCTTCAGCGAAAAATCCCCGCTTGTTCTCAAGGAAATCTTTGGAGCTTTAAAAGGAGTAATGCCGACAAAAGAACAATTCGACATCTACAGACAGGCTTTGCTCAGCAACTACGACAATCAACACCGAGAACTTCCCTTTTTGCAAGTGCGCGATCTCCTCTCCAGCATTATCTACAACGATGCGCCCACCGGCTTTGAAAAATTCAAAGCTTTAAAGATGATCTCCTATGAAGAGTTTTTGCAATTCTCTGCAAAACTCTTCAAAACGAGTTATGCCGAGGCCCTCTTCTTTGGCAATCTGAAAGAAACCGACGCAGCGATGATGTGGCAAAACCTAAAAAACACCTTGGCTTCCGCCCCTTATCCGCGCGATCAACACATCGAAAAACAGGTGTTAATCCTGCCCGAAAAACACGGCCCTTACATGATCATGCAGCAGACCGAACGGAAAGGCAATGCCGTCTATCTCCTCATCGAAGAGGGCCCTTTTAGCTTTGAGAAAAGAGCCGCTCAGCAAGTCCTCGGAAAGGTGATCCAGGAAGCCTTCTTCGACACGCTCCGCACTAAACAGCAGACCGCCTATATCGCCAAAGCCTGGGAAGCCGAGGTGCAACGGCAACTGCTCCAGCTCTTCGCCGTCCAATCGAGCACACATCATCCCACCGAACTGATCGCTCGATTCGAGCTCTTTTTGGAAGATTTTCTCAAGCATTTTCAAGATAGACTCCCCCAAGAGCGCTTTGAAACCGTGCAAAAAATGCTCGTGACCACTCTCCAAATGCCTCCCGAAAATCTCGCCGGAATGGCAGCGCGCTTAAACACCCTTGCCTTCGACTACCAAGGGGACTTCCATTGGATTGACAAAAGGATTGAAAGCGTGAAGGCGCTGACCTATGAACACCTGCGCGCACAAGCCGAGCAATTCTTCTCGCGCGACAATTCGAGACGCCTTGCGATCCTCATGGAAGGAGCGGAGACCTCAGATAGCCGCTTCCGCTACGAACAGGTGAGCAAAGAGGACATCTGCGACCTCGGCACCTACGTCTCTTGGAAGTAAACAGGAAGAAAAAAATGATGGACAAACATACACACGCAAATGAGGGTAAACAACTCTCGCCTAAAGGCGAAAGCTTTATGGTCAGCGATTAACTGCCACATGCGTGCGGTTTACAGCGCACGTTGCTCGATCGGCAGATAGAGCAAACCTACAGAGATTCCGACTTGCATTCAAGTCGCTGTGCTGTCGGTTTCCACAAGAACATGTAAAACGGTGCTTTTGTCTTGCGCCAAGAGCACCGCATAAGGAGCAAATTTGACTGCTATAAGCTGGATTCATGTAGATAATCCCCAAGCCGCGAGCTTGGGCCTTGTATTCGACAAACAGTTGCAATTGACTAAAGGCCCAGCGGTGCAGACGAGTTCTGTTTCGCTTGCTGCCTTTGATCCTTTTGCGCATGTTTTTCAAGTCTTCAAGAACAATCATCCCAGCGCCCATTTGAAGGGCTTCTTTCACAATCTCATTGCTCATCCCATGATTGACATGTTTCATCCGGCGCGCTTCTTTGCCAGAGATTTTCTTCAGCAATTGTTTTGCCGACTGAGAACCGTTGGACTGAAGCCTGCGCCGCATGGCGAGATATTGATCCCTTTGAAAGCGAATCTTGCCTCCGCAAATCAATTTGCCGCTGCTCATCGCAGCCGCGTTATTCTCCCCAAGATCCACCCCAAGCAGCGTGTCGCTTTGGCTCAAGGCGGGATCGGGAAGATCCAACACAAGGTTAAAAAACCATTTTCCCTTTTTACAGATCAACTCAGCTTCTTTGGGAATACCCTGAGCAAAATACTGCTCTTGGAAGTCGCTCATTCTCATTTCCGCTTTAATCCGCTTACCCAAAGTGTAGAGAGAAAGAATTTTTCCTTTGATCGAATAGGTCCGTTTGTCAAAATGGACGCTTGCGTTTTTGCGAAACTGAATCTTTGGAACTTCTTCGCTTTTTTCAATGCCTCGATTCTTATAGGCTTTGCACACGGCAAAGATCGCATTGCACACCATCTGAGAGCCGAGTGGAGATTCCATTCTAATTTTGGAATAGCAAAGATGGTGGAGTGCAACTCGATTCCAACATCGATATTCCATTGCAAAGGGGACGATTTCATTGCAGGCGGAAACAAAATGATGTCCCAACTTAAAAAGCTCTTGGCTATCCTCAGCAGCAACTTTAATTTTAATCGAAATCGTGCGTTTCATTGGCTGCAGAAAATACTCAAATCTATTTTAAAACTCAAGTTAAATAAAGGAGCGGCGTTTCCTCCCAGTCCTAAAGGACTGGGTTTCCACGCCGTCAAATAGGATGAATTTTATATCTCTCAGCTTTTCTGTAGGACTAAACGCCGTAATACCTGTATGACCACGCAAAGTAATTTCAAAAGACTCATCCGTTCTTTTTTTGCGAGATGCGCGAGGCTTTGATGAAAATACTTTTCGCTTTAGTATCATACAACAGCAAAATCTAAAGAAAATTCAGGGAAAATCGCTTTGATTTTTGATATAGTTTTCAGATTTGGATTGCATTTCTTGCGCTCTAATCGCTGATACCCGTTTACGTTCTCAAATCCCATTTTCCTCGCAACTTCGCTTTGGGTCATTTTATGCTTAATCCTATGATAGCGCACAAGAAAAGCAAAAGCGACTTCTGCATCTACCGACACTTCGATCACATTTCTAGAAGTCCTAATCGAATCATCCGGCAATTGAGCCACATCCATCGAGCCTTCGGGCTCTGAAATATATAAATTAAGCGCTTCCTGCATCATTTCATTAAGCTCATCCATTGAGTCAGCCTGCGTATAGCAACCATCTAGCTCGATGCATTTGGCCCAGAAAACTTTGCCTTCCTTATGAATCCTGAAGTGATATTTCATATTATTCCCCTTTTACGCCTGACTTAGATCCTTTCTCAAATCGTGCTCTAAACCTTTACTCAGCTCTTTATGGTCAGGGATTACAATCGTCTTCTTCCCTTTCTTTTTAAGCTTCCAGTGGCTTCCTTTTCCACCGGGAACTAATATGTATCCTTTCTGATAGAACAACTTGCGCATCTCTTTTCCGCTGATCGGCACGTTGAATCTATATCTTTAATGCTTCACACATTACTACATATATGTAGTAAATTCAACTAAAATAATTAGTTTTCCACAGAAGTTTTTATATCCTACTAACATTCAGCAGTTTAAAATTTATAAGAGGAGTTCAAGGAACCTAAGAAAAAAGCTAAAGACACTTTGGTCTTTTTCGTCCTTTTTCTTCCTAAGGCTCTGGTTAATAGAAGCGAGCTAAGTGTTCTAAAGGCACGAGCGTCCTCAAAGCTCCCATTGTATGGCCAGAAAAATTAAACTTTTTTCCCCGCTCAAAGATAGCATCTGCCTGTTCATCCGGCAGAGAGTCCAGGTAATTGGATAAATCCACTGCCTCTTTGGCTATTTTCCAAACACCGGTTTCTGAATCGCAATGCAAACGGGGAGGGTAATTTTGTAATAGCTCTTTATTGATGGCGTTTTGATTATCCAATGACTTCAAATCCAGGTTAGTTCCTATGTGAATGCGGCCTCGGCCAAGCTCCTTGCACATAATTTTAGCCATGCTGGGCATGGGAGACGTGATCATGTATTTTTTGCCAGAGGCCACCGCAGCTGCAAAACCGTGCAGTTTCATCGACAGATTTTTGTATTTTTCCGATAGATCGAAAAAGCTCGAGGGATTTTTAAAAATCCCATAATGGGAAACAGTAGGGACATCCTCTCCCGTGATGAACACAAAACTCATCACGATCTCTCCAAATAAGGCCCGATAATCCGCCCCATTCGATATGGTCGCTTTTAACACATGGCGCTTTTCGACGGGCGCTGTAGATAAATAAACCATGAAAACTTTCTCATCTGTTTTGCTAGGGAATAAGACTCGTTGCATTCCGTTGCACCCTCCCTTTACCCCTGTAAAAGGATTTTGCTCAGAGCTCCCTTTTACTTGGAACCATCCCTTTTTTTGAATGAATTGTGCGATTTCGTGGTACGGGCCCTCGTCATAGCTTAAGCCTTCGGAAAACTCATTTGGATAAGCGGGATAGGTATCTACAGTCACAGACAGACAAAAGCCACTACACAAGTCAGCTATGGATCTCGCTTGTGCTTCGTAATAACGCCAAAAATCGATGTTACCTTCGTCTACCTCTTCAAAACCAAAATAAAGGGGATGCCCGCCTTCAGAAACACTCAGCCCCGAGTAGAGATGCTCATCCACTTGGTTAATTCTTGCTGTGTGCGTAGATGATGAAATTGCCATAAAAACCTCGTAATTGTTATTATTGTTAATTTTATATTATATAAAATAAACAATTATTAATAAATATTAAAATATTTTTTATATTTAAAAAAGAGAAAAGGACAGAAAGGACCCAAGGGACCTAAGAAAAAAGCCAAAGACACTTTGGTCGCTTTTGTCCCTTAGGTCCTTTTTCTTCCCTTTGGTCCCTTTCTTTTAGAAACTAAATCATGCGAGAGACGAGGTCGACGAGGTTCTTCTCGAAGTCGGGGGGTGAAAAAGAGATGAGCGAGCGGGGGGGATCTTTCAGATACTGGGGAATCAGGTTCTTGAGTTCTTCGGAATGCTTGAAAGAAATGCCTAGCTGGTATTTTTCGACAAAGCCGATATGGAATTGTTCCCACCATAAATAGCGGGCGGAAGAGTGTTTAGTATTATCTAAGAGCATCGTTTTGCCCAAATAAAGCGCCTCGCACACAGACGAGCCGCCTGTTTTGGTGATGATGAGATGGGAGGAGGCCATGATTTCGATCAATTCCTCGGTAAAATCGCGGATATGCAGGAGGACATTGTTCTTGGTCTGCAGGGTGGTAAACGCCGGATAGCGCTTGACGACGCTCGCCCCTTCAAAAATCAGATGGTCGATGATCCGCTGGCCCATTTTCCGATTCTGCCCCACGCAAATATTGGCTTCGAGAAGCCCTCCGCACTCCTCCGGATGCAGCTCTGCAATTTTTTTCGCATGTTCAAAAATCACATCCGTACCTAGGGCGCCTGCGACGACGGTGATCGTCTGATACCCTGCGCGCATCCCATGCTTTTCCCTTAATTGAGAGATCTCTTCCTCTGAATATTTCTTTTGGGACGCGCGCCGCACGGGAAAACCGGGGGTTTCCAATTGGCTCTGGTCTAGGTGGCTATGCTGCACAATCCTCAAATGGATCTCCGGATCATCGTAGGGAACGACAAATTTAAACTGCTCGTAATCGCTGATATCGAGATGCAAAAACCCGTTGAGATAGGTGCTGGTATCGAGGTCGACGGGAAGGATTAAAAAGGGAATGCGCAGGGGATAGGTCGACATGACGAGCCCGCAATTGATGAAGGGAACGGTGGAAATGATGAGATCGGGGACGTTTGCGCCGGAGCGTTTGAGGTAGCGGGTAAAGAGATCTTGAATCCGTCTTCGCTTTTTGCACGTATACCATTTGCCCACGCGGGGATAAAAATGCAAGATGGCAAAGCCCCATTTCAGGAAAAAATTATAGAGATCTTCTCCGGAAAAAGAACCCTTTGTCAGAAAATGCAACCCATCTAAAGGGTAGAGAACCTCATCGAAGACATTGATGATTTCAATATCATATAAATCGCCGAGAATCTCTTTCACAGAATGCCCAGCGGAGATGTGGCCGCCCCCACCTCTGCTGATGAGCACCAAAATTTTTTTTCTCAAACGGTCCACAATTACCTAAAAAATGCTGAAAACGCGATTAAATCAAATTGAGGTGATATTGGCAATAGACCTGTTGCAGGAACCTATCCGCTCGACTTTGTAACTTTTTGGGTCCGAAGGCCTCGAAATATTTGCTTTCGGGGGAGTTATTTAAAACGGGAAGGGGTTAAAAACCCCTTCCCGTTTTAAATAACTCTCAGTTCAACCATGGGTCGAACGGCCGAGAGCAAATAGGCGAGGCAGGCGGGCCCAAAAAGTTACAAAGTCGAGATCCGAGTAAGAGACTGTCTCTAAAATTTTTTAACGACAGTCTTTAAATTGCTGAATCAATTTTGCGACAAGACCCGTCCAACCGGTCTGATGGCTGGCGCCGATGCCGGCGCCATTATCCCCATGGAAATATTCATAAAAGAGGATCTGATCTTTCCAATAGGGATCATCTTGAAAAAGAAGATTTCCGCCGTAGATCGGCCTACGGCCTTTTTCGTCCTTTAAGAAAAGGCGCATCAAGCGCAAAGAGAGCTCTTTAGACACGTCCCACAAATTCATCCATTTTCCTGAACCGGTCGGGCACTCGACTTTAAAGGAATCGCCATAGTAATGGTGAAACTTTTGCAGGGACTCGATCAGGAGCATATTCAAGGGAAACCAGACGGGACCCCGCCAATTCGAATTGCCCCCGAATAGTTTCGTCGTGGATTCGGCAGGTTCGTAATCCACGCGGTATTCGTGGTTGTTCAGCCGCAACGCATAAGGATGTTTCTCGTGGTATTTGGAGAGGGAGCGGATGCCGTAGGGGCTCAAAAATTCGGTCTCGTCGAGAACTCTGGCGAGGATCCGCTGCAGCCGCTCCCGATGCACGATGGCGAGCAGGCGCCTCTTTTCCACGCCGGGAGAACGCATACAGGCTACTTTTTCACATAGATCGACCCGGTGTCCTAAAAACCACTCGACCCGTTTGTTGAACCCTTTAAATTGCGTAAAAAGTTCAGGATCTAGAGTCGCGACGGCAAAGAGGGGGATGACGCCTACCAGCGAGCGCACTTTTAAAGGAACCTGTTTTCCCTCTGGGAGGCTCAAGACATCGTAATAAAACCCATCCTCTTCGTCCCAGAGGGGGATGTTCCCTTTATCCGAATAGTTAATGGCATCGGCGATGTAGAGAAAATGTTCGTAGAATTTGCTCGCCATGTCCTCATAGCTGGGGTTGTTTTTGGCTAGCTCAAGAGCGATGGCCAACATGTTGAGGCAATACATTCCCATCCAGCTTGTCGCATCCGACTGATAGAGTTTTCCTCCAAGGGGAAGCTGTTCGCTCCGGTTAAAGACGCTGATATTGTCGAGGCCGAGGAATCCGCCCTGGAAAATGTTGCGCCCATCGGTGTCTTTGCGATTCACCCACCAGGTAAAATTGAGGAGGAGCTTTTGAAATACGCTCTCTAAAAAATGGCGGTCGGTGCGGCCCTGCATTTTTTTTTCGATCTTATACACGCGCCAGGCAGCCCACGCATGCACAGGGGGATTCACATCGCTAAAAGACCACTCATAGGCAGGGAGCTGTCCATTCGGATGCATGTACCACTCCCGGGTTAAGAGGGTCAGCTGGCGCTTGGCAAATTCTGGATCGATCAGCGCAAGCGGAATGGTATGGAATGCGGTATCCCAGGAAAAAAAGCAGGGATATTCCCACTTATCGGGAACGGATAAAATGTCATCGTTATAGAGATGGGTCCACTCTTGGTTGCGCGCCCACTTGCGTTTGGATTTGAGCCACTCCTCCACAACATAATGGTAAAATTGCTTGTTCCACAGCAATCCAGCAAAAGCTTGCCGTTGGATGGAGCGCAATTCCTCCGGCAAATGGGGCGGCAAGAGTTCGCTGTAAAAGGCATCCGCATCTTTGGATCTTTCAGCAAATAAATGCTCAAAATCGGCGAAAGGTTCCTTCTGATCGGCATTCTTTGTGAGCCGCCATTTGAACTGGCAGATCTTTCCAGGACCCAGATCGCAGATATAGTGCAAAGCGGCTTTGGTTCCGCTGGAAGAGGCATTCAGCGCCTGTTTATCCCCTCCAATTAGAAAGCGATGAAAGGCATCTTTGCGCCCTGTTTCATTGTCGGTAAATAACACCGCCTCGGGCTTTTCAAAATAGAGAGAGTAGGCGCCGAGGATCGCCTCTTGCGCTTCTAATCTGTTTTGCTGCAAGGAGATCGCGGGTTTTTCTTTTTCTGCGCTAAAATCCCAGGTGTTGCGAAACCATAAGGTGGGCAAAAGGTGGAGGCGTCTCATCTCAGGCCCGCGCCCTACGACGGTCAGGCGAATCAGCAGATCCTCGGGCGCAATCTTCGCGTATTCGATCGTAATATCAAAATAGCGATTCTCTTTAAAAATGCCTGTATCGATCAGTTCGTATTCGAAGTCTTGCAGCCCGCGCCGCTTATTCTCCTCGATCAGTTGCGCATAAGGGAAAGCGCGCTCAGGATATTTATAGAGGTATTTCATGTAGGAATGAAGCGGGGTATTATCGAGATAAAAATAGGCTTCTTTGACATCTTCGCCATGGTTGCCTTCTACTCCAGACAATCCGAAGAGGCGTTCTTTGAGAATCGGATCTTCCCCATTCCAAAATGCAAACGCAAAGCAAAGCCGTTGATGGTTGTCGGAGATCCCCGCAATGCCGTCTTCGCCCCAGCGGTACACGCGGCTCTTCGCTTCATCGAAAGAACAGTAGCTCCACGCCTCGCCATTTTCGCTATAATCCTCGCGGACTGTTCCCCATTGTCTCTCGCTCAAATAAGGGCCCCATTTCCGCCAATGGCGCGTCTTCAGCCTTTCTTCTTCTAATCGCTCTTTTTCTTGAGATATCATTAGTCGATTGCTCTTTTACCCAAAGACGTGCTTATATCAGATTAGACATATTTAAAAGTGAAATAGGAATATGGCACTCCGTTTTTTACCTTTGATCATCATCCTCATTCTGACCGCTGTTTGTTATTTTTTCATTGTCGACCAGTACCTCTCTTTCGAGATGCTCAAAGCAAAACATGGAGAACTCATCGCCTTTGTGGATGAGCATTCCACCGCGACTCCCCTCATCTATATTTTGATTTACAGCGTGTCCATGGCGCTCGCTATCCCAGACGGCTTTTTTTTAAGCATCGTAGGGGGATTTCTCTTTCCCGAACATCTGGGAATCCTCTACGTGTTGATTTCAGAGATGACAGGAACGCTCATCTTTTTCCTCATTGCCCGCCGCACCTTTAATGAATACTGGCAAAGAAAAGCGGGAACTCTTTTGAAAAAATTAGAAAGGGGATTCAAAGAAAACCAAGTGAGCTATCTCTTATTTCTGCGTTTTGTCCACCTGATTCCCTTTTGGCTGCTCAATCTGGCAGCAGCCTACTTCCGAGTGCCGCTTTGGACCTTCACATGGACCACTTTCGTGGGTTTTATCCCTCTGGCCCTGATCTATACGCAAGCGGGAGCCGGGCTTGGCAAAATTTTAGCGACGGAAGAACACTTTTCCATTAGCTCCGTCTTGAGCGCAAATGTGATCATCATGCTCATCTGTTTGGGGCTTTTTGCCCTCCTCCCCGTCTTCATTAAACTCATCAAAAGACATTAATCGGGCAATGTGGGAGGGGGAGCGCGGAAAAGATCGATCCCCAGGCAGCGAAGAACGGATTGGATGCACTTCCAGAGGCAATCTATTAAATGGAAAACGACGTTCACCCCCCAAAAAGAACGGTTTTTTTCGTACCAGTAGATCTCTTCTCCGCGCTGAGAATTATCGAGGTGCTTATGGATCGCCTCTCCGCGAATTTCCTTGATGGTATACTTGATGGGACAAACGGGATCTGCATCAAAAAAACGCTTGCTGTGTTTTTCAAAAAAGCTCTCCTCTTCATCCATATAGTATTCAATTTCAGACAGCTTGACTTCTACATCGGGGTGATCGATCCCCCAGCCTAAGTGTTTGCCGCCCGCACAGTGGGCAATATCGGGGTGCCTCTTCCCGTCACGGGTGATTTGGATCGTTCGATACACATTTAATACTAACTTGTGGGGCAGGCGCGGCTGAGCATTGATCATCCGAGCAAAATCCTCGACTACTTTAGGATCTATACTCGGATCATTGAGAAAAAAAGCCTCCGAGAACTCGCGCCAATGATCTACCAAAGAGAGCTGAAGATGGGATCCTCCCAAACTAAATCCCACGCCCACTTTCGGCTTGCCATTGGCAAAGGCGGGATTGCGCATGAGGGCATCGAGATCTTCTTTTGCGGCCGTATACCCCCTTTGTCCAATATTGACTTCCAAGTCGTTTAACCAGGTATCGACCGCCTGTTCGGAAAGGCTGACCTGCGAAGGGCGAAAGACGATCAGGTTGGGGAGCTGGGATGTGGGAGAAAGGGGAATAAATGGATAGGCGAGCAGCCCCGCCTTGTTCACGCGATCTAAGACCTCGTAATGATCATCTCCGGGAGCAGGCTGGATCATCCCCTTTTCCATCGGATGGCTGACCACTGCTTTTCCTAAGCGGTCGAGATAAGCGAGAAAAGGGAGCTTCTCTGCACCCTGGTAAAGATGGAGCCGCTTCTTATCCATTAAAAAGAAATCTGTTTGGATATATTCCCACAGACTCTCCGCCACCCCTCCGCGCAATTCATGAGCTGGGGGCAATGTGCCGATATAGGGGATGGGATTCAGCTCGCGGATTTTTCTATTCACGGCTTCCGGCGAGCATGCCTGCAAATCGCCCAGATCCCTACGGTAGATATTCTGCAGCCCGACCCCGAACATCTCCACGTGGCGGCTGAGCAGGGGGTATTTCTGCAGCTCTTCGATATTTAAGCTATAGCGGCGGCAGATGCGCTCAAAGCGGCGAGGATCGCACACCCCGCGGACAGCCTGCAAAAAGACCTGCCACACTTTCCGGTTCAATCCCTCGTCATTAGGAGGGGGAGGTTCGCAACAATATCCGCTTTGAGGAGGAGGCACTCTAATCACCTGCCCCTCCCTAATAAATAATTGATCGGTAGGAGCGGCAACGCGCGCGACATCAATAAAATTTTTCAGACTGAGAGAAATTACCATAAAAAGTCCCTTTTTGGAAAAAAGGGTAATCCTTTTTTCCTTCGAAATCAATTAAAATTATAGATGTATTGTATGTATATAAAACTATACGTTACAATTTATATAAACAATAATAAATAAAACAACCATGAGCACATTAATTACAGGTATTAATAAGCAAACGGAGAAAATAATACAAGAAGATTTAGGAGGTGTTTCTACTTGTTTAATATCAAATAAAAAAATGAATACCGATTCCCTATTCGTGCCTCCCCTCTCCGATCCTGCCACAGAACTGGCGCGCCATTGCTTCGAGAAAAAAAATCATGAGGAGGCACGCCTCGTTTGGGAAGAAGGGCGGATCGTCGTTAAACCCAGACTCCCCTGTTTCACTCATCTGTTTTACCGCATTTTTTCCTGCCTCTTCTCTTTCCCCGCCTATGAAGCCTATCTCGCTGAAAACAGAAAGACCCTAGCCTATTATCAAACCTTCGTCATCCGCGCCTGCGGGGTTGCAAAAGCAAAAGAAATCCAAGCCGAATACGGGTTCGACTTCGGCGAAATGATGGCGGACGGCAGCCCTCTTTCCCCCAAACTCGTCTACAAATGCAACATCGGCATGAATGATATCGGGATGGCAGACGTCGATCGATTTGCGGATGAGATGCGCTCGTTTCTCTCTTCTTTGACGCAGAGCGATCTTCGGCAACGCACAGGAACCCATCTTCCCTTTTCCTTGCGCACCATCCAAGGATTGATCGCCCTTATCGGCCCCGATCAACCTCTGCAAACCCTCAAAACGCGCTTTGAGGGCCTATTATTAGCCGATTCCCGCAAATCGAGTTCTCATTTGCCGCGCGCCCTTTTCGAGGATTGCATGCAGGTGCTCGTCACGCCGGATCGGGATTGGGATGCGATATTCACGGGGAGAAAGATTCAGCAGACCATCGCAGGCTACTATTTCGACAAACCGTGGGCTCCCTACTTGCGCCCCTGGCTGGATCAACAAGAATTGCTGCAGACCTTTCCGGAGCTTAAAAAAGCGGACGAGAGATCTTTTCACGAGCTCCTAGTCAAAATCGTGGTCAAAAAACACCTCATGAGAGTGGATAGAGCCCACCATTGGCGCGTGGGCGCCCTCATTCCCGCCCCCTCTCTAGATGGAAGGGCGCGCTGGCTGCGCGTGGATGAAGGGGTCGATTCGGGCCGCGGCAAATTCTGGTACACGTTAAAGCCCGCTTGCAAAGAGGAGGACACCCTCGGCGTCTATCGGCTCTATCGAGATACCTCTATCTCCCCTTATATGCAAGGAGGAGGAGGCTCGCTGCTAAGAGATATCTCCCCTTCCCATTCGATCGGCTATTTATATCGCGATTCGACAGAGCAGCAAGATGAAGCTTTTTTCAAGAAAGCGACAACGCCTATTTGGGTAGCGCATCTGTTGCAAGGCCGCCTCTTAGAGAGTTTATACTCCAAAATGCAGATCGCCAAAGGGGATCCCAAGCGGCATGCAAAACTCCTGCTCCACCCAGATCTGCCCCGGGAAGTGAAACGAGCTCTATTGCGCAAAGAGACTGCGGCCATCAAGGAGTTCCTAACCAGATGCGCTGAAGAAGCCGGCGAAATCAAGGAGGGCGCGCTCTTTGGGAAAATCAAAAGCCCCGTCTATCTGTTAGGAAATAGCCTGGGCGCATTTGACGCTCAATACGATTTGAAGAAATTTACAGCTGACCGAGGGCGGATCCCCATCACCCCGATCCATTTATACGGGCACAGCGGGGTTCGCATCGAAGAAAAGGACGACCTAGAATTTTTCGATTTCATGAAGCCCCATCTGGATGCGATGCAAGCCTTAGGCGGATCGCTCGATTTCGATTACCTCCTCGAATTTAAAAAGGATCTGGTTCCTGAATGCGGCGATCAACACACCTATCTTGGCAAAAAGCTGAAAGCGTTAAACCATCCCGCCTGCACCGCCTCTCTGCGCGTCTATGAAGTGCTCGAAAATCGCACCCATCCCGAACTCGAACAACTCGGCCCCCATTTTAAAAGGCTCGAATCGGCTCGCTTGCGGGGAGATCTTAAACAACTGGATCATGATTTTGAAAGTTTCGATGCCTATGCGAACCAGACCGGATGGGAAAAAATGCGCCGCGCGATCGGATCGATCCTCTATCCTCTCGCTAAAGGCTTCCTCAACGCGAAAAGACGCTTAAAGAGCAGAAGGGGAATGAGCTGGGAGAACCGCTCCGCCGCCGTCCGCTCCAAATACAAATTCAAGCGGAATCTCACTGAATTTTTCCAACAGAAGAAACCTCAAAATTTGGTCGCAAACAACAAAAAAACATGATCTAGAGGATACGCATGATATGCATATCCCATTTATCGTGTCTTTTGCTGCTCGCATCTCAGAATCTGCCAGCCACTTCAGCATCCTTCACATCTAATCGGGAAGTTTCATGTTGTGGTAGACGGCATCGACATCTTCGAGCCCCTCAATCCACTCGATCAGAGCGTTGTTCGCCTGCAGGTTTTCCGCGTCGCATTCTACATAGACTTTCGGGATCATCTCCAAATCGGCGCTCTCGCATTTCACGCCCATTTGATCGATCTTCTCTTTGACCTGAAAGAGGCAATCGGGGGGCGTCGTAATGAGATAGAGGTCGTCGGCCGTCTCAAAATCTTCCGCTCCCGCCTCCGTGGCAGCAAGAAAAAGATCTTCTTCGGCTGCATTTTTTTTCAACACTTGGATCACCCCTTTGCGGTCGAAGTTAAAAGCCACGGAGCCCGGAGTGGCGATGGTTCCCCCTCGTTTATTCGTCGCGATGCGCATGTCGGAAGCCGCGCGATTTTTATTGTCGGTCATGACCGAAGCGATGATCCCCACCCCGCCATAACCATATAATTCATAGGTAATCTCAGAAAAATCCGCCTGATCTGCGCTGCTCGCTTTTTTAATATTGCGCTCGATGTTCTCATTAGGGAGATTCACTTCGCGCGCCTTTTGCAAAGCGATGCGCAGTTTAGGATTCGATTTTGGATCGGGGCCGCCTTGCTTGACAGCGCTGATGATCTCTTTCGTCACGCGCGAAAACAGTTTGCCCTTCATCGCATCGGCGCGCCCTTTGCGGTGTTTAATATTCGCCCATTTACTATGACCTGCCATCAGACCTCTAAACTCGAGTTAAAGATTTTTTTGCATAAAAATTTTCCCCGTGTACTTGCCGCGATCTTTGATAAAGTGCTTTTGCCTTCCGTACTCTTTAAATCCCATCCGCCGGTACAATTTAATCGCAGGATTGCCCTCATAGACTTCGAGATGCAGGATCTCCAGATGAAATCTCTCTTTGCCCATCTTGATGAGATCGTCAAGCAAACGCCTTCCCACTCCTTTTCCACGGTGCTCTTTATCGACAATAATCGAGAATAAACACTGGTGGCTCAATTTCTGATAGGGTTGGATATAGAGATTGGCCATGCCGCAAGGGATGCCATCGATGGTAGCCGTGATCGCCGCTTGCATCTTTCCATAACCTACCCAGACGCGCACCGCGTCGTCCACTTCGCGCTCATCGCACATCGGGAACCAGCGCAGCACATCTCCATCGAGCAGCCACTTTTTCAAGTAAGCCATATCGTCGGGCTGCGTAATCCGAATCACAATCTCGCTCTGTTTTGTCATTTGAGATAACTCTCCAAAAGGATGCGTGCAAAATACCGCTCTCCTTCTTTGACGTAGCGTTCTTGGCGCACAAATTCGTGAAAATCTTGTTTTTTTAATAAGGAAATGAGGGGATTGCCTTCAAACACTTCGATATGCATTAACTCGAGTCGAAAATAGGTTTTTGCTAAGTGTTTCAGATTTTTCAGAAGAGAGCTCCCAATCCCCTTGCGCTGATGATGAGGATCGACAATGATTTTGAACAAGCAGTGGTGCGCCACTTTCCGATAAGGCATCAAAAACAGCGTGCCGATCCCGCAGGGCACCCCATCGATGGTCGCCGTTAAACTGCAACTATATCGGCTAAATCCGATCCAGCACTGGATCGCATCATCCACTTCTTTCTCTTGCGACATGGGAAACCAGTGCAAGACACCGGGAGCAGCGAGCCATTGCCGCAAGTAGGGCTCATCGTTCAAGTCTGTATAGCGGATGTCATATCCGGGAATGTCAACCATGCTTCTTATCCAAATTCTTTGAGGTAGGCATTAATAAAATCATCCAAATCTCCATCCATCACTGCTTCAATATTGCCCACTTCATATTTCGTGCGGGTATCTTTGACGAGGGTATAGGGTTGAAAGACATAATTGCGTATTTGGCTGCCCCAAGCAATCTCTTTTTTTTCTCCGCCGAGCTCCTTCAGCTTATGTTCTCTCTCCATGACCTGCTTTTCATAGAGTTTGGCGCGGAGCAGCTTTAGACAGGTCTCCCGATTTTGCAACTGGCTCCGCTCGCTTTGGCAAGACACGACGATCCCCGACTCCAGGTGGGTAATGCGCACCGCCGAATCGGTCTTATTGACATGCTGGCCGCCCGCCCCTGAAGCGCGGTAGGTATCGACGCGAATCTGATCGGGCCTGATGTCGATCTTGATATCTTCATCGATATCGGGTGTGACATCGACAGAAGCAAAACTCGTATGGCGTTTTGCATTGCTATCAAAAGGAGAAATGCGCACAAGGCGGTGGACGCCCTTTTCCGCTTTGCAATACCCGTAGGCAAACGGACCGGAAATTTTGAAAGTGATGCTTTTAATACCCGCCACATCTCCTTCGACGGTATCGAGCACTTCTAACTTCCAGCCCCGTTTGGCAACCCACCGCTGGTACATCCGAGAAAGCATAAGCGCCCAGTCGCACGCCTCCGTTCCTCCAGCCCCCGCATTGATGCTGAGATAACAATTTTTGGCATCCAGTTCATGGGAGAGCATTTTGCGCACTTCCAATTCCGTCAATTGCTTATCGATCTGCTTAAGCTCTTCGAGCAGTTCGCGAAACAGCTCTTGGTCGGCAAGCTCTTCCACTTCGGGCAACAAGGTTGTGACGTTTTCAAAACGCTCTTTGAGATCTTTATAGGGGATTGTCCAGCTCTTTAAGAGGTTGGACTCTTCGATCACTTGCTTGGCTGCGGTATTATCCTCCCAGAAACCGGAGGACTCCATCTGATATTGTAAATCTTCAACTCGCTTTTCTTTTTGAGCGATGTCAAAGATACCTCCACATATGCAGGAGACGATTTTCGATACTTTTTAGCTGCTCTTGAGCTTCTTCGTGCACCATCTATATTCTTCCTTGTTTGTTTTTTCCCAGATCATCTCCGATATATGGAAAAAAGTCCATGTTTACGAAAACTTAATCTACTCTTTACATTAATCAGAGGTGAGGTATAATGTGCATCGTTTTTCAATGAGGGGAAACAGCCCTTAAACAAACGAAGGGAAAAGCCCTTAAAAATTGCAACTTTATTCAGGAGGTTTCTATGTGCACGCAAGTTCAAGACGCAATGAGCAACTGCTTCCAAGGAGTTCAGACCTTTGCAGTAAATGCAGGCGAGTGGATCAGCTCAACTGTCATCTGGCTAAGAGACGCGATTGTCGATTACGCTCAAAAAGTGGCCGAGTGGATTAAGCCTCATTGGGAAAATTTCACAACATTTGCTTCTTCCCAATTTGAAAACTTAAAGAATTTCTGCATGGGCAGCCCAAGAGAAGCCACAATCCTGGGAGTGGGAGCAGGGATATTGGGCGCTGCCGCTGCAGCAATTGGGACCTATTTTTGCTGCGCCAGAGCGCAAACGCCGCCTCCTGCCAATCCAAGCGGCAATACAACGGGAAAAGCGTAATTTCTTGGAATCACTACCTCGGGTAGCAGGAGTAAGAAACCCTGCTACCGTTTGGGTACTAGTTTGATCTCATTCTCTTGAGTGAGCGTATATTTCCAATGCCAGCTTGGGCTTGAAATGGGTTCTTTGCGAAAAAGCAATCGCCCGCTTTCCCTAATTGCCGTCAACCGCACCCCGTCTTCGACTTCTATCGACAAGTTCCCTTCCAAAACCAGATTTTCTGCGTAAAATTCCCCATTGCCTCTGATCACAATCTCGCAGCTCTCTTTTCTAAACACTTCATTTTTCCAAAACACATTAGGCGCATCCCAGTCAATCCCCTGGTTCCGGATGGAGACATTTTTCAGCGTGCATTTTCCCGTTTGCTCCGAGTAAAAAAGAGGCCCTCCCGCTTCTTTATGCCCCATCAGGGCTTCAGCCTGGATGAGGAGCGTTCCTTCCAGATCAAGCGCTTCGATATCTACCTCCGCAATGCGCAGCTGCAGCTCGCTTCCCAACCCGATCCTCCCACCGCGCAGCTTTTGCGCAATGATCGAATAAAGAGGGCCGAGGGCCGCATGATAGAAATAGATGAAGGAGGGGCCGCGGGCAAAAAAAGTGGCCGCACGGCGGATTGCAGGAACTTGCATCCCGCACTTCCCCGCTAACAACTCATAGGCATTTTTCATTAAATCTAAAAAACACCCTTCCGGCGTTTCCAGTAAAGAGGACCCGAGAAGATATTCCCGCTTTGCCGTTGAAATGGTTTTATGCCGCTCTCCATAGGTTAAAAACGTCTTGCGCTGCGGGTCGCTTTCGCAAAAACAGTCTGCGATGTTTTGCATCGTCGATTCGAGGCGGGCAATCTCTTCTTCCTTGATCTCTCCCGATTCCTGGCGATAGACGCTCTTTTTAAAATGGGCAATCATCCCCGGAAGCGGATTTTTATCTACTGCGGCCTCCATCGCTTGCAAATCGACAAATAAAATATTTGTATTGGAAGGAAATTTAGAATAAGAAGACCCTGGATATGCAGGCTCATCGACAATTTGATATTTTTTGAAATCGCAATATTCGATATTGGTCAGCGTATAACCCGCTTCCTGCTCGATGACGACATTGATCCCCTCCGACGCCTTTACCTGTCTTGGACAAGAGGCGAATCCAAAGTGTTTATCCTCCCGGCAACCGATTCCCGTAAAAGCGAGCAGTCCTTGATCGATGCCAGCGATCGGATTATTGATCTGCCTGACAAGGGCTTTTGTCCTTCGCTTCCGGCCAAGCCAATCGAACATCCCCTCATCGCGCGCCAATTTCCAGATCACGCCATGCCCTCCGGGCTTCATGAGCAATTTAAGGGGCCCTTCCACACACCACTTGCCCTCTTTGCTTAGAGAGGGAACGAGAGGCTGGCAAAAGAAAAAAAAGCTCTCTTCCGGGCGATCAAACCACCCGCTTTCTTTGCAAATGGAGCGGATGTGGGCGTGATTGTTTTTTTCTTGAGAGGTCATCATCGCAATCGGCGTCGCCAGCTGATTCCCGAAAAGCTTGTAATGAAGATATTCTCTGGCTTGCAGATCCTCTATCATCCCTTCGAGAAGCGTCCTACCGCTAAAAAACAGCTTGGCAGCCGGCAGGGCCTCTCCGCTGGATTCATCTTTCAAACGGAGGCGATCTGCAGCTCCTCCAACAGGATAGATCTCGGCCATCTGCGCTAGGCTCTTGATCCCCCAAACAACAGCCTGGCGTACGGCCGGAGAGTCTTCAGAGATATCGACTCCTTCCGGACGATGGTAAGCGACAGACGGCAGCTCCGCTTTCTGTTGAGGACGCAAAAAGGAAAGCATCAGCCAATGGTAGCCGACGATTCCCCCGATTTCAGCATAGCATTTTTCTACAGGCAGAAGACTCTCGATCAATTCCTTAAAACGGGCTCTTACTCCTCGGAAGTCTTCGTCCACAGCCAACACGTGCTCGGCTTGGCCTACAGCGATCATCGCTTTGATCACGAGAGCATGATCCGGCGGCAGCCCATCCAGAAACGTGCGGATCAGCGACGGCTTTTCTAAAAATTCATTAACAGCAGGATGGGCATCGAGAACCTTTAATTTTTCATTCAGATCGCGGCTGAGTTTCAAACGGTCGACAAGGGACTTTAAAAAGTTGGCTTGTTTTAGGTCCATCCTGCTATACTCGCTTCCGGTCAGAATACACAAGTTGCCATGTCAGCGATCTTTAGGCAAGAAAATCTATGTAACTTGAGTTGTACGAGCGATTTTTTTTGACTATAATATCACGAGACAGCTACAACTTGTCATTCGAGGAGCAAAATGTTCTCGAAAGTCTATGCCGAAATTTTTGGTTTGTGTAGTTTCGGATAGGCCCTAAATTTTTAAAGGAGTTAAGTACATGGCAAAAGAGCAAAAAAAATCGAAATTCATGCAGCCCATGCAAGTCAGCGAAGAATTGGCCGCTATTGTTGGAAGAGGGCCAATGCCTCGCACAGAAGTGACAAAAAAGCTATGGGCCTACATCAAAGCACACCGCAGACAAGATCCTAACAATAAGCGCAACATCATCCCAGACGAGAAGTTAGCAAAGGTATTGGGCAACACTAAAAAAGCTGTCAATATGTTTGAAATGACAAAACTCGTGAGCAAACACCTCTCGTAACTCTCTCTGCAGAATGCAGCCCTCTTCAAGGTTGCATTCTGCTACCTTTTATGGCTAATCGCATTTCCGTTATCTTAGCTGCCGGCGGGCTTGGCACCCGCATCCAGAGTGCCGCCCCGAAGCAATTTTTGCCTTTGCAAGGAAAACCTGTTGCAGCCTACAGCTTAGAGTTGTTTGCAAATAATCCTGAAGTCTTTGAAATTATCCTGGTCTGCGATGTCTCTTACCATCCCCTCTTCGCCGCCTATCCCAAAGTCCGCTTCGCCCTTCCTGGAGAGCGCAGACAAGACTCGGTCTTCCATGGGCTACAAGCCGCCTCTGCCGACGCTGACCTCGTTTGCATCCACGATGCGGCCCGCCCCCTCCTCTCAGACACCGATCTAAAGGCAGTCATCCGCGAAGCCAACATCCACTGCGCAGCAGCCTTAGCGTCTCCCGTCAGGTACACTCTCAAAGTAAGAGATGCAGAAGGGTTTGTGAAATCCACTCTCGACCGTTCCCAAATTTGGGAAATGCACACCCCTCAAATCGCTACGCCCGCCCTTCTTAAGCGAGGATTTGCCCTTGCCCAAGAAAAAAATCTCACCGTGACCGACGAGGCTTCTCTAATCGAACTCACTGGCCATCCCGTTAAACTCGTATTGGGATCCTCTCAAAATTTGAAGATCACGACCTTGGACGATTGGAAACTTGCGGAAGCTCTCCTGCTCTGTCAACAGAGGGCCTCCAATGGCTAAAGAGACTGCCTCTAAATATAAACTCACCATCGCCTATGATGGCACCCACTACGGCGGCTGGCAGGTCCAACTCAATGCCCCTTCTATCCAGGCTTTCGTACAAAACGCTCTGCAAATCGCTCTGCGTTCCCCCATTTCTCTCTCCGGTTCCGGGCGCACGGATGCGGGCGTGCATAGCCTAGGCCAAACCGCCCATTTCTCTTTGGAAGGCTCCTGCGACATAGAGCGCCTCAAAGCTTCCCTCGCAGGCCTTCTGCCGCCGGATATCCGCATTAGACAGATCGAAAAAGTTCCAGACGATTTCCATGCACGCTATAGTGCGAAGGGCAAAATCTACCATTACCATCTGCATTTAGAATGCCCCCCGAGCCCGTTTAAATGCCTGTATAGCACCCATATCCGGCATCCCGTTGACCTCGAGCTGCTGAGGCGCGCTGCCGCCCTTTTTGTGGGCACTCAAGACTTCACCTCTTTTGCCAACGAGGCCCATGCATCCGCCGCAGCGCGCAATCCCATCCGCACCTTAAAGCGCCTAGACGTCGTCTCAGAACCGGGCGGGGTCCGCCTGGAATTTGAAGGAGATGGATTTCTCTATAAAATGGTGCGCAACATCGTCGGCACCTTGCTCGAAATCAGCAGCGGCAAGCGGGCTCTCGAAGAGATCCCCCTGTTATTTTTAGCCAAAGATCGACGGCGTGCGGGTAAAACCGCTCCCCCCCAAGGCCTCTTCCTCGTCGAAGTGATTTACTAGACCTAGTACCCAAACACAACAGTTTTCGGTGTTTCAGCTGACGTGAAAGCTTCCGCGGTTGGGTACTAGTTATCCAAGAGGTCTACTGATCCAGTACCCAATTACTCGGAATCTCTTCGAATGTGTGAAAGTGGACCGGAGCCTCTTCACACTGCGGATGAATGAACGTCGAGATCAATACCGCATGCGCCGGCGTCTCTCGCAGCGCCTTTAACCCGCGCATCGAATCCTCAAAACCGATGATCTGATCTCCCCTTGCGGCAAACCGTTCGATGGCTGCGAGATAAGAATCGGGAGCAGGTTTTGGATTTTGATAATGCTCGCGGGTGATCCAATGAGGGATCAAATCCAATTGGGGCAGCACTCCCCTAATGTAATCAATCTGTTCCTTGGGAGAATGGGTGACGACGCACCGTTTGATCTCCCCTTGCGCAAGCGCTTGAAGAAGCCTTTCCACTCCGGGCATCAGACAGAGACGTCCGCTTTTTAGAAGCTGCATATAAGCGCGCTTCTTTTCATCGTACAGAACCTCCCATCTAGGCTCTTGAGCATGCAGCTGGGGGAACTCGGCATAAATCGCATCTCGGAGCGCTGTCGCATCAAAATGCGCCGCCCCGCAAAATTGCTCAAAGTCCCACTTCAGCTCAAGGCCGCGCCGGCGGCACATCTCTAGATACGCTTCGAAATGCAGCTGCTCTGTATTGACAAGAAGCCCATCGAAATCGAATAAAAATAATTGAAAATGCCTGATCCATTCCATGGAGGCAATGATAGCACACGAACCTATCTCAGTAAATGGGATTGACGCCGGAATCTAGGAGGCCGATGAAAAAATAATTACGATCTGCCGCCTACGATCACGGTCGCCGGAGCGCTCGTTCCTGCGGGGTTTACAGCAACCAGCGAATACGTTTGATTCCGCTTGGGTTGATCGTGATCTTCGTAAGAAGAGGTCGTGCCGCTTAGGATCGCAATCAATATTCCGTTGCGATAAAGGAGATAACTCGTGATCCCGGAACTCGTTTGCCAAGATAAGACGTTAAACCGTTCGAACACTACGTCAAAATTGTTTATCCTCTGTTCGCCTGTAAACCCGGTTGGCGACGGCAGGGGGGATGGAGGAGGAGGCGTCGGAGCAGGCGGAGGGGTCGGCGCAGGAGGCGGCGGTGGTGCAGGTGGAGGGGGTCTTGGAGCAGGGGGCGGCGGCGTTGGGGATGGAGGAGGAGGCGTCGGAGAGGGAGGGGGCGGTGTTGGAGCGGGCGGAGGGGGAGCAGGAGAGGGAGGAGGCGGCGTCGGAGAAGGTGGAGGGGGTGTTGGAGCTGGAGGTGGCGGAGAGGGAGGAGGCGACGGAGGGGCGTTGAAAATCGCAATTCCATAAGGAAAGTTGCCGAAGTTAAGGTCAACTGTACCGGTCACTGTATTAGAGGCGGTTGAAATCACGGAGACCGTAGGGTCGGCATTATTGCCTACATAGACAAATTGTCCATCGGGGGTAATCGCCACTTGATTGGGTTGAGAGCCAAGCCCCATCACTGTGGCTGTGATCATATTCGTACCCGTGTTAATGACAGAAACCGTGTCATTGCCCGCATTGCTTACATAGGCAAATAACCCATTAGGCGTGATCGCCACTCCAGTAGGCACATTTAGCAGAGGACTTGAAATAGTGGTGGCTGTATTCGTACTCGTCTGGATGACAGAAACCGTGTCATCGTTTTGATTGCACACATAGGCAAACAAGCCATTAGGGGTGATGGCAATACCATCCGGAGCCACGCCAACAGGAACCGTGGCTACAACCATATTAGTGCTCGTTTGGATCACAGAGACACTCGAGTCGCCAAAATTGGTTACATAGACATGGCTTCCATCCGGAGTGATCGCCACTCCAATGGGAGCAGCGCCAACCGGAATGGAACCGAAAAACGTATTGTCGCTTAATCGAAGTACAAAGACATTATTACCGGTCCCGCTATTAGCTACATAGGCATATTGTCCATTTGGGGTAATGGCAATCCCAAAGGGGGTGCCACCGGTTGAAATCGTATCCACGACTGAATTCGTACTCGTCTGAATGACAGAGACAGTTCCTATTCCATTGGCAACATAAGCAAATTGGCCATTAGGAGTGACGGCAACTCCATTAGGATCGACATCAACTGGAATGGTACCCACAACCATATTGTTACTCGTATTGACGATAGCGACAAAGGTGGAGCTTTCAATACACACATAGGCAGTATAGGCGCAGGCCTCTCTAAAAGGAGTGGTTAAAAGAAGAAACAACCACGCAATCGCGCAACAACGGCGCAACACAGCGGCAACAACGAAATGGTTACAGCGAAAACCGATCATCGGATTCTCCCTCATTAAGCGAAGCGATAGAAATCAGAATAAATAACCTATTCCTCCACCAAATGTCAACCCGCCGATTTGCACATCATGGCGATGCGTTCCCGATTTTTCACCATGAAAACGGAGACGGCAATAGGAATATTCTCCGAACAGATCGATATTCACATTTTTCCAAACATGAAACATAAATCCGGTGTTTGCAAAACCCGCAATCCCATTTGCGTGCATGTTTTTAGGAACAAAAGAAGAGTGGTTATGCGCATGGGCAAACACATAGCGCGGTCCGATCGTAAAATAATACCGCACACAGCTTCCTAATCGAAAAATAGGCTGTATGCCTAGGCTCACCGGAATCTCCCAAAGAGAGGTTTTTTGATGCGCCCCCCGCGAATGCCCGCTTTTTTCCAAATACTCAACGCTTCCATAGATGTTTAACATCCTATAGAGGGGATAGGTTCCGGTAAGTTGGACATCGATGCCGCCCTCGTCATAGACGCGTCGCATGCCGGAATCGGTGAAGAAAAAATACCCTGCCTTGGCTTCCAATAAGGGCTGTTCACAACACGATTTTTTAACCACCGGCTTGCAGCATTTCATAGGTTGATCCCCAAATGCGCACGTGGATGAAACAGTTAACGCAGCAAAAGCCGATAAAAAGGCTCCCTTTTTGTAAAGCGAGTTCAAACCATGCACATGTTTTCTGCTCATAGGAAGCCTCTCTCTCTTAGTTAAAAACTTTATTTAACTAATAAAATTTTATTTATATATGCACAAGTATTTTCTGTTGGGAGAGGAGGAAAGGAGCCTTAGAAACTGTCGTTGAATTAAGGCTTCACAGAAGCTTAATTTCAACTACAGTCTCTTAGAAAAAGGCCCCTTTGGGTACTAGATAACGACTATCCCCCGCCTACGATCACAGTAGCGGGTGAACTTCTTCCCTGCGCGTTCACAGCCACTAGCATGTACGTTTCATCATCCGAAGGTTGATTATGATCCTCATAAGAAGAAGTGGTGCCGCTCAGGGTTGCAATCAAGACCCCATCGCGGTAAAGAAGATAGCTTGTGATCCCGGAACTCGTTTCCCAAGATAAGGCATTGAACCGTTCGCTCACAATCTCAAAATCGTTCAGCCTTTGTTCACCCGTCAATCCGCTGGGCGAGGGGGGTGGAAAGGGTGGCGGCGGTGCTGGAGGTGGAGGTAGTGGTGCTGCAGGTGGAGGTGGAGAGGGTGGCGGCGGTGGTGTAGGCGGAGGGGGTGTTGGAGCAGGGGGAGGAGGCGTTGGGGATGGAGGAGGTGGAGCAGGAGAAGGAGGTGGAGAGGGTGGCGGCGGTGGTGTAGGCGGAGGGGGTGTTGGAGCAGGGGGAGGAGGCGTTGGGGATGGAGGAGGTGGAGCAGGAGAAGGAGGTGGAGCAGGAGAAGGAGGTGGAGCAGGAGAAGGAGGTGGAGAGGGTGGAGGCGATGCTGCTGTTGGCCCCGTCGGACCTGTCAAGCCTGTCAAGCCTGTCAAGCCTGTCAAGCTTGTCAAGCTTGTCGGACCTGTAGAAAAGGAGGGATCAGGAGGAGGCGGTGCTGGAGATGGGGGTATGGGAGCTAAAAACGTTAATGATCGACGCGAAGGCGATCGGTTGGAAATCAGAATTCCATTAGGACTACTGCCGACGGGAATGGGCGAGCCAACAACCCTATTGGAACTCGTATCGATCACAGAAACGCTGTCGCCTAAATCATTGGTTACGTAGATATAATTTCCATCGGGAGTCGCCGCATCCTGAAAGGGAAAACTGCCCAACCCCGTCATTGTAGCCACGACACCAGGTGGACTAAGAGTCGTATCGACTATAGAGACAGTATTATTGCCGTTATTGATTACATAAACAAACTCAATCCCAGCAACTCTCGCGACTGTAATTCCAAAAGGTTTATTAAAGCCCCTTATTGTATTGGTCACTGCATGACTAGCCAGGCTAATCACGGACACCGTGTTGTCGTTTTGATTGCTGACATAGAGAAAGTTTCCATCTGAGTCCATAGCGATGGCAGAAGGACCCGGGGTACTGCCCACTAAAATGGAGGAACCGATCACCGCAGGCGAACCGCTAGCCGTGTCAATCACAGAAATCGTCGCGTTGCCGGAATTGCTTACATAGGCTCTTTTCCCATCAGGAGCGATCGCAATGGCAACCGGTGCAGCACCTTTCCCAAGCGGGATTTTAGCGACAACGGAATTGTCGCTTAATTGAAACACGACGAGATTATTGCTCAATTCATGGACTACATAGCCGCGCATTCCATCGGGGGCGATTGCAATCGCAACCGGCAGGCTGCCATCGGATGAAAACGTAGCCCTGACTGCAGCGGTAGCCGTATCAATGACAGAGATATTGCCGCTACGGGCATTGCAAACATACAGAGTACTCTCATCAGGGGAAACAGCCAATCCTCTAGGCAAGTTGCCGACGGTAATGGTATCTACGACTGCATGGGTGCTCGTATCGATGACAGAAACGGTCCCGGGGCTCTCTCCTGCATTAGCTACATAGGCAGTATATGGAAATGCCCCTCTAGAAGGGATGGTTAAAAGAAAAAGCGATAACGCAATCGCGCAAGAACGGCGCCGGAGAGCGCTGCTTAAAAAATAGTTATAACCAAAATTTATCATCGGATTCTCCATGACTAAGAAGCTGTATAAAAACGACTGCTTCTTAATCTCATTTCCCTACGACGATGGTGGCTGGAGAACTAGCTCCCTGACTATTTAAAGCGACCAGTGCATAGGTTTGTTTATATTTGGGCTGATCATGATCTTCATAATGGCTAGAGCTACCGCCAAGAGTGGCAATCCAGGTCCCATTGCGGTAAACGAGGTAGCCCGTTACGCCGGAAGCTTTCTGCCAAGAAAGAGCATTGAACCTCTCGCTAATGATCTTAAAATCATTCTTTCTTTGCTTGCCGCTCAATCCGTTTGGTGTGGGAGGAGTCGAGATTCCGATGACAGAAATGCGAAGACCCTCCTCATTGTCTACATAGACACATCCCTCGGCAGAGTCATAAGCAATGGCGATCCCATGGACGGAATCATACACAAAAGAGACGGCAGAAACAGAATCCGGAGCGGGAGCCACTTCTGGAGCAGCATCGGCCACAGGCGCTGTTTCACGAGAAACACGATCGGAAGAAGCGCCTTGCGGAGCCGAATCAGGAGCTGCGGTTTCTGTCTTGGAATCATCTTTCACGGGAATTGCCTCTTGGGACAAATCTCCAGAAGCATTAGACGTGCTCTCCTCCTGTGTAGAATCCTCCCCGGACTCCGCTTCTTTGACAGGCTCTTCCATGGGAGGAGCTTCTTGCACTGGATCTTTCGTAGGTTCTACTTCTTTCACAGGCGCTTCTATGAGAGGCATTTCTTGCGCTGGATTTTTCGTAGATTCTGCTTCTTTGACAGGCGCTTGGTGTGCTATTTCTTCCACAGGTCTTGCTTCTTTCACAGGCGCTTCCACAGGAGGTAGCGGAGAGAGGAAATCATGGGTAAGAGTCACCGCATCCACAGAATCGTAGGAGAGGGATGCTCCATGAATGGAGTCGTAAGAAAGGGTGACGGGGGTTTCCCCAACAGGCATCGTGGCGATGACCGTATTGGTGCTCGTTTGAATCACAGAAACGTTGTCGCCGTTTAAGCTCGCTACATAAATATATCCATGGGCGGGATCGAAAGCGAGGAAAACAGGCTCTACTCCGACAGAGAGGGTAAAGATGACCGTATTGGTGCTCGTGTCGATCACAGAGACGCTGTTGCTTTTAAGATTGGCTACGTAGACATATCCATGCATGGAATCGTAAGCTAGAACCCCGGGGGACTCCCCTACAGGCACATCGACGACAACCGCATTCGTTCCCGTCTGGATCACGGAAACGGTATTGCCCCCTTTATTGGCCACATAAACGTATCCATGAACGGAATCGTAAGCAAGGGCTGCGGGCTCCCTCCCTACAGGCACAGTGGCAATGACTGCATTAGCGCTGGTATCGATGACTGAAACGTTATTGCCATGCAAATTGGCCACATAAACATATCCATGGACAAAATCGAAAGCGAGGGCTACGGGAGTCTCCTCAACAGGCACAGTCTCAATGATGGTATTGGTACTTGTTTCGATCACAGAGACACTATTGCCATTCTGATTGGCTACGTAGACATATCCATGCACGAAATCATGAGCAAGAGAGATCGGAAACGTCCCGACAGGCACCGTGGCAATGACCGTAGCTGAATCCGCAAAAACAGGTTTGGAAGAGATGATCAAAAGAACCAGGCAGAGATGCCGCAAACTTACCATCATCCTGTATCCCCAATTGCCACATATCTAATTTTTAATTGTTATGGCAAAAAAAATGTATGTAGACAAGAAAAAAAGAGACTTATTTTTCCATTCCGAGCTCCCGTAGAGCGGAAATCAGCGACTCGCCTTGGATCGGATCCAAGGGAAGCAAAGGCGGGCGCACAGCATGCCAATTTCCTCCCTGTCTTTTTTCCATCAGGAATTTCGCGGCAGAGATAAAGGGAAGCCCTCTCAAGGCTTTGAAAAGGGCATCAATCAGGAGAGGATTGAGACCTTTTGCTATTTTACCTTGGCTATAGAGAGAACAGATCCATTCCGGGTAGATATTCGCAATGCCGCAAATCGCCCCAGCTCCTCCCAAATGAACAGACTCGATGATGTGCGCTTCATTTCCAACGAACACGTTAAAATTGGGGACCTTTTCCAATATCGTTTTGGTCAAAGGCAGATCTCCTGCGCTTTCCTTGATTCCGATCACAAGTTGGGGAAATTCTTCCCGAAGATCTTCGATTACCTTCACAGAAATCGAAACACCGCTTAATTGGGGAATATGATACAAAATGATGCGCAACTTTGGATTCGCTATCTTTTGAATGATGGCGCGATAAAAAGCTAAAACCCCTGCATCTGGGATATTTTTATAAAAGCTCGGAGGAGCGACTAAGAAAGCGACACAGCCCTGCTTTAAAACTTCTCGGCCCAGCTCAACCGTATCGGAAATGCCCGAGGATCCATTTCCAACGATCACTTGTTTCGGATCAAACCCTTGAGAAATTAATTTTCCCAGAGCTTCTAGACGCTCCGCTACAGAAAAAGAGGGCCCCTCGCCTGTTGTTCCAAATAGCGCAATCCCGCTGCATCCCCGTTGGATCAAATCAAAACAATGCGCGGCGAGCTTCTTGTGATCGCAACTGAAATCAGAGTGCATCGGGGTGAGCGCAGCTGCATAGATGCCGTTTAACAAAGGAACCTCCTAAGAAGAAAGGGACAAAAGGGACCTAAGTAAAGAGCGGTCTCTGGACCTAAGTAAAGAGAGGTCTGTTTTTTCTTAGGTCCCTTTTGTCCTTTATGTCGTTTTTGTCCTTTTTCTCCCCTTTTGTCCTTTTCTTCATCTTCCTCTTGAAGCAATCCTCGCTCGAGTCATTCTCTCGCGCAGGCCGCCATTTTCTAAAAAATCTTCCTCCAAGCGCCTGATCTGCTGATCTAGCAAATAACTCGCCACCTTGATCAACCCGATGAGGACATTCGCGCAAATCGCGGGATTCTCATTTTCAATGCCTTTCCGAAAAGTATCATAGATTGCTGGCTTATTTTTATTTAGAAATCTCAACCGCTCGGCGTAAGGATGTTCCTTCTGCCATGCATCCAGCTGGCGAGAGCGCAAAAAGTCCTGATAATCTATCAACAACTCCTCCTGGCTGGCCCGGGCCACATTTGTCAGCTTAATTTCCATTTCTTTCGAAGTTCCCGATGCGACACTGGCTTCTGCAATATTTTGCTTTCCAGAACGGGCTGCCTGCACCATCTGATCGATGGTGCGGTCTCCCTTGGAATAAAATCTGTTGGTAAAATAGAGGGTCCCATCGTAAATAATTTCTGCTTTTTGATAGGAGAAAAGCGAGCGATAGCCTCCATGCGGAGGGATAAATTTTTTTTTCAAAGTCTCCTCCCAAAAATTGCCGATGACCGGACTCGAACCAGCACCCTATTGCTAGGAGAAGATTTTGAATCTACCGCGTCTACCAATTTCGCCACATCGGCACAATGTAAGAGGCCCTTATGGTACTTGAAATGGAGATATGAATCAATATCTCATGTAGCAGCTGTTGGCCTTGGGCCAGCTGTAGGCGACCCTCTCGCCGAGATCGCGATCGTAGCGCACCTGAAGGGAAACATAGGGATAAGGGTGGCGGTTGTCGAAGTCGCGCCCTTCATTTTTGCGGAAGAGCTTTATCAAAATTTCTTTGTTATACCAGGGAGGAATGGAGACATTGGTATCCGATTTCTCGTAGCGGGTAAATTCTTCATATTCTTTTTTGCCGCGATAGCGGGGGCTGTCCTTGAAGAATTCCATGAGAAGCCTCACAACCTCTTCTGGCGCTTGCTCCATTCCCTGCACATAAAAATCGACTTCGGCGCCGATCATGTGTTTAGAAGTCTGATTGAACACCGATCCATCGGCATAGGTATTGTGCGCAGGGCAGCGATAGCCGCAGGTGATCACGACTTTTTTACCGGTCTTAGCTTGGAGATAACCGAGCATCTCGATCAGGATGGGATAAATAAATTCTTTGTTCCCGCGCAGAGGGAGGCTATGCTTTTCGCTTCCCCCGCAATCAAAACGGAGTTCCGTTTGCTGCAGACAGGAGGGATTTAAGCTGCTTCCTTTGCAACGGAAAAACTCTTTGGTGATTTTAGGCAACTTGCCGACATAAGCATCTTCCCAGGGATATTTACCTCGCGTCCGGCGGTTAGGCGCAGGGATCGCATAGAGGCGATCCTCATGATTGCGGTAAATGAATTCCCCTTTCGCATTTAGGCGGCGAATCTTCTCTTGCTCCGATTGCTCAAGCCCAGAACAGCTGTAAAGCATTAATAATAAAGCGAATATATAATACATATAAAAAAATTTTTTAATTCCTATAATAAAGAATTGTAACACAAGAGGAAATATGTCTATCGAAAAAGTCTTGGTCATCGAACAAGACTCGGAGATCCGCCAGTTGCTGTCAGAAGCCCTCGGGCGCAGAAAATGGGAGACGACGCTGACCGGAGCCGCCTCCGAGGCGCTCGTTCTTCTGCAAGAGCACAATTTCGATTTGCTGATCTCTGCTGCGGAGATCGATATTTTTAAAGCGGCTCAAAACCTTCAACCCCATCTCAGCATTGTGCTCATGACGACGTTTGCCGGCATGCGCAGCGCTGTGGAAGCCATGCGACGGGGAGCTTTTAGCTACCTGATTAAGCCTTTTTCTCTAGAAACGCTAGAGGCGATGCTAGGCAAAGTGGAAGAACACCATGCGATTCTTCAAGAAAATCTCTTCCTGAGAGAAGAGATCTCCGGCCAGGGCAACAAAAAAAATAAGATCATCGCGCAAAGCGGTCTGATGAAGCAAATCCTGGAAGACGTGGTTAAAATCGCTAAGAGCAATGCCAGCGTCTTTATCAGCGGAGAATCGGGAACGGGGAAGGAGGTGATCGCGCAAGCCATCCACTTCCAGTCTGAGCGCGCAAGAGGCCCCTTTATCAAAGTGAATTGCGCGGCTATTCCCGAATCGCTCATCGAATCGGAATTCTTTGGCCATGAAAAAGGCTCTTTTACGGGAGCGTTGGGAAAACGCTTGGGGCGTTTCGAGCTGGCTGATAAGGGGACGCTCCTGCTCGATGAAATTTCAGAAATCCCCCTCCTCCTGCAATCGAAACTGCTCCGCGCGATTCAGGAGCAAGAGTTCGAGAGAATTGGCGGCGCGCGCTCCATTCAAGTCGATGTCCGGTTCATCTCCACATCGAATCGGAATATGAAAGAGGCGATCGAACAAAAGATCCTCCGCGAAGATCTCTACTATCGGCTCAACGTCGTCCCCCTCCATCTCTCCCCTTTAAGGGAGCGGCGGGAAGACATCCTCCCTTTAGCCGAATACTTCTTAGAGCGCCTCTGCTTAGAAAACCACAAAGGAAAAAAGCGGTTTTCCCGCGAGGCGTGCCAGCTCCTCGTCGATTACCCCTGGCCCGGCAATATCCGTCAGCTGGCCAATGTGATCGAACGAACGATCGTGATGAATGCAGCGGAGGTGATCCTCCCCGAACATCTCGGGCTTGAACCTTGCCTACCCAAGGCATCACCCCTTCTTTCCGGCCTTCCGCTCACCTTGCGCGAGGTTGAAAAACGGCATATCCTCGACACGCTCGCCCTCCATCAGCATAACCGGACCAAAACCGCCCAAGCCCTGGGGATCAGCATCCGAACTCTGCGGAATAAGATCAGGGAATATATACCGAAATGAACTCAAAATTTGACCGGATGACGGTTTTGAAGTGTTCCCATTTGGCTTTCTGTTTGTCTATGAGCGCTTTCCGTTCTTGAGAAAAATGAAAGTAGCGGTTGATCACCCGATCGAGGACGGGGCCCAGCGTCTGCAAGAGGCATTCAAAAGCCATTTCCTCCTCGAAGTCGAGCTCTAGAATCACCATCCGCCCGGTTTGCAAAGGGAGATTAGGATCGCTCTCCACTCGGCCAATTTCCACGAGCATCTCATCGGCGATCTGGAGGCAGCGCCCTAAACTTGCCTTGAGAGAGGTGGAAAGCTCGTCGATGCGCGCAGAAGAGATGCCCGACAAACGCTCTCTTTGGATCAGGCAGTGGATCTTGCCGCGCAGATCGCGCTGCGTTAAGCAATGCTCCTCAACCACCTTTTCCAATGGCCGGTAATCGATGCCTGGAAAGCCGATGCCCCCTTCCGTCGCATTAATGAAAAGCCGTTCAGGATGATGTTTCGCATAGGCGCCGATGGTGGCCGATTCCATGACCCATTTGACAAGGGTATACACGGTTTTGCCCTGCCGGTCTTTACGCCTCAGCAGCTGCTCGGTCACCCTGGACTCTTTTTTCATCTGTCCCACCGTCACCCGATTCGCATCGACGACTCCTTCGGCGTAGCGGTGCATTCCCGTATAGGCTAGATCTACACCGACTAAAATGATCGGATTGCAGCCGAGGGCATAAGCAAGAGCGACGCCAAGCGTCGTTACCGAAAACGCCTCGCGCCCTAGATCGGGCCCGATCGCCTCTCCCTCAAGCCCCAATTGCTGCTCGAAATAGGTCTCGCAAGGCCCTCCGGTATCGGAGCGAATGTAGCCGAAGGGGCCGTTGCATGTCCTGAATACGTCGGGAAGGAGGCGATTGCCGTATAAGAGGGGGGTTTCAAATGTCTGGCTCGGCCTCAATCTCAAATACTCATCGGGATTAGGATCGAGGGCCATGCCCAAATGCGGCTGAACGCCATAGCGGCTTAACGCCGCCAAGGAAGATCCCCCCGCGATGATCAGCGCTCTGTGTTCCAATCGTTTCAAGGCGTCGATCGACCGGCCCAGAGAGGGGCCGGCTCCGCAGATGATGGCGGGAACGCCTGCAAAATCCCCCTCCCATTTATTGACGTAAAACGCTTCAGGAAAACGCCTGAAGTTAGGAAGGAGGTTGGCAAAAATTTTGTGCCCGTGCAGCACATCGGAAAGAAGAGCATGGATTGCAGCGCTGTTGCGCATGAGTTCAAGGCGCATTTTTTTCAGACGAGATTGGGGGTAAGAGGCAAGAGCCGTGCAGGCAATCCGATCTGAAGGGAATGTCTGGGCGAGTTCCTCTAATAGCTCTTTCCACTGTTTAGGATGGGCAAGAACTCTTAAGTGCACTTGAGGATGCTGGATCAATTCCGCCGCATCCTCCCGCTTTAAAAAAGCATCGATCACGCCGAGGTCCTCTTCAATAAAGATGGCGCTGCGGGTGCGCAAGCCGTTCAGCCAGGAGCGGATGGGCTCGTAATAGTGTCCAAGACCCAGTCCATAAATATATAAGACTTCGATCTCTTCCCACGCGATGCGAGAACTCCATGCTTCCATCTCTTCCCGCACATTTTCCGCATGGAGAACCTGAGAAGCGCGCCTCGCGTTCAACTGTCCGTCCCCGCCAACAAATACTTCAAACGGCACGTAAGGATTATACGTTAAGAGAAAGCCGATTTCGGGATAACGCTCCATTAACAGCGAGATCATTGCAACACCCCTTCCCGATATTCCCCTTCCTCGACAAGAGCGCCCGCTTCATTCCACATCCGATCCCACCCCAGCCGTTTCCCGTCTACAAAGGAACAAACCCGTTTCAGCTGCCGGTTCGGCCAATAGAGGCGCACCTCGCCGTCCAGCAGTCCTTGTGCGTAATGCATGAGCGTTTTGATTCCGCCATCCTCGTAATAGTATTCCTGTCTTCCTATCCGTTTCCCCTCTTTGAATCTCTGCAAACTATACAGGCTTCCGGAAGCGTAATATTGCCACGACTTCCCTTGCTGCTCGCCGAAGAGGAACCAGCTTTTAGCCAGCACGGTTCCGTCTTCTCCATAGAATGTAGAGGGACCGTGGAGCGCGCTTTTTTGATAAAAGGCCTCTGAACAGAGCGCGCCATTCGGATAAAAACTTTGGATCGGCGAGCTGTGGAAAGGCGCCTCTAGGTCCAGCCCCAGCTCCGGATCGATCAAAAACAGGCATTGGTTTAAGATTTCATACCGTTCAGCACACATGCGATCACCCGTTTAAAAAATAACAATTTATTGAGAAACATTCCCGATGGATCGGCAGTCTGCCTCTGAAAGACATGCTTCCAGATCGCCCAAAGAGGATCCAACATTTTTTGGCAGGCGAGCTCCTCTTCCAGGTCGCATTCCAGGAGAGCCACTTCGCCTTTTTCATGAGGAGGGTTGGGATAGAGTTTTTCTATCCATCCTAATAGCTGATCGATCTTTTCAGCACACCGCTCAAGGCTCTCTTCGATCCTGATCCATCCTTCCTCCCCGCTCCCCTGCGAAGGGGGAATCCGCTGCAGACGCGCATGCACCCACCCTCTGAGGTCGAAGGTGCGTGCCAAATGGGCATCGATCGCACTCCTTAGAGGCATGGGCTCGATCCCCTGGAAGCCAAGCCCCCCTTCCGTCGCATTGATCCAGCGGCAGCCGGGATGCTCTGTGGCAAATTCCTCGATCCAACGGGCCGCCATCACCCAATCGGGCTTGGAATAGAGAAGATGGCCTGCTTGATCTTGAACTTCGATCAATCGCTCTTCCCGTTTTTCCTGTTGGACGCCAGGAGCATATAGATGCTGATCGGGACACGCCAAATCCATGCCGACCAAGATAATCGGTCCACACCCCAGCGCTTCTGCCAGCGCAATGCAGAAAGTCGCCGCATTCCATCCCCCATCAAAAGAGGGGCTTTTCAATCCCATCCGCTCGTTCAACCATTGCTCGATCGGATAGCCTCCGCTATCTGCCATCCATAGTAGCGGCCCCTGCACCACGTCTAGCAAACGATGCGCCAGCCTGCTCTGATAAAAAAAGGGAACCTCGAAAGCCGTTTGTTCATAAAAACGCCGATAAGACGGATCGGGATCAATGCTGGCGCTAAAATGGGGAACGATCCCTTCCACGCTCAGAGCATTGAGAGCAGATCCTCCGGCAAAGAGCAAGGCGCGCTGATCGAGCCCTTTTAAAAAATCTCTATTCTTTGCAAGCGATGGCCCGGCTCCGCAAATGATCGCTGGGACCCCCGAAAACGCGCCGAATAGCTCTTGTCCTAGCCGCAGAGGAGCTGATCGGCGCGCATGCTTAAAGACATTCGTTAAGACCCTCTCCCCCATGTCGCTATAATCAGAGGCAACGAGATGCACCCCGCTTTGAAGATGCTGTAGGCGCGCTAAACGCTCCCGGCTCCGCGCGCTGTTTTCTTCATCGACGTAAGCGAAGCGGAGGAAAACAAACTCCCAGACAACCTGCTTAAAGAGCTCTTCTTGGTCTGACGGGACCACGCGGATGCGCGCATCTAAAGATAGGTCGAGGACAGAATCCCACTCCTCTTGTAAAAAAACGAGATAGCGCCCCTCTTTTTCGGAGAGCCACTCCTGGAACCTCCTGTAAATATCCGTCAACGACCCGCCATAAACGCAGCAGACATCCGCCTCAACCATGTTTGATCCTATCTATGAGCTGAGCATAAGACGGCAGAAAGGGAACGAACCGGTAATTTCCCAATGCCTTCTCAAAATAACCAAACTGCACCTCATCTTGGCTAACCAAGGCGACAAAGTAAGCCTTGACATGAGCATTGTATCCGAGGAGCTGCTCCAGCGCTTTTTGATCGAGCGCGCGATCCTTGCATTCGACGATGAGAAGAGGGTAGAGGGAGTATTCGGGATGGATATCTTTTGCAAAACAGATGATGTCCGCACGCCTTTCGGGAAGAATCCCCTCTTCGCCCATCAAGTGGGGCAAAGAGCGCAGATCTTTCTCCACTGCAAGCAAATGCTTGGGAAAGCCTAGACTACCCACCATTTTCTGTAAAAAAGCCTGCCGGACCAGTTCTTCCCCTGTAGCCGCTACCCAATCGTTGCGAATCTCATCGAAAACGCGCCGCCTATTCGGTCTGGATAATCCCATAATTGCCGTCCGAGCGCCGGTAGATCACCTTCAACTTGCGATCGACCTCATCGCGGAAAATGAGGAAGTACTCTCCAGACAGGTCGATTTTCATGATCGCTTCGTCGCAAGTAATCGTTTTTAAGGACCGGGTTTCCTTGCCGATGATTTCCGGAGGACGCAATCCCGCCATGCGCGAGCCCGCTATTTCCGCATCCAGCGCCGCATTAAACTCTTCGACCTCGTTATAGGGATGCCGCAAGACATTCACCTCCATATCGACGTCGGATAATTTTTTGTTGTGATAATCTTGGATCTTGCTCTTCCAGCGGCGCAGCTGCGCGACAAGGCGGTCGATCGCCTTATCGATCGAGGCGTACATATCGGTGCTGCTCGCCTGCACTTTCACATTTAAATGATCGAATTTGGCGATGATCTCGACGTGGTGCTCTAATTTTTGAATATCCAGTGTGATTTGAACATGCATCACGCGGTTGTGAAACCGTTCGACTTTGGACATCTTGTCCCAGGCATAATTTTTCATCGCCTCGGTCACTTGGACGTTCCTGCCAAGGATGTGGATCGCGTAGCCTTGCGCATCCTCTTCTGCGAACTTATTCTTATCGACCATATAAAACCTCTATTTACAAAATAACAGAATAACCGCCCCCGTTATTTTCGTCTTCTAAGATTTCCTAATTGCCCGCAGGCCGCCATGATTTGCTGCCCCTTGGGATAGCGGATCAGGACATGGTACCCTTTTTGCCGCAGCGCTGTAAAAAAAATTTTTACCGTTTCCTCTTCGGGAGGAGCAAAACGATCCCTCCTCTGCGGATTATAGGGGATGAGATTCACTTTGACCCTTAGGCCCTCGAGGTAATCCGCCAGCTCGTCCGCCGCTGCCAAGGAATCGTTAATCCCCTTCAAGAGGACATACTCGATAAAAATCGTCCGCCGCGGATGCGCGCAGTAAGCCTTCATGGCTTCTTTTAGCTCTGCCATCGACCATTTTTTGTTCACGGGCATGATCCGCCCGCGGACAGCATCATTAGGAGCATTGATCGAAACCGCAAGGTTAATCGCTGGGTCTGTTTCCTCCATTAACCGATAGATCCCATCGACGCAGCCGCTCGTCGAAACCGTGATCCGGCTCGGCCCCAAGCCCAGTCCTGCGGGATCGGTGAACACCCTTAACGCTTGGATCACCTGTTCCAAATTATCCATCGGTTCGCCCATCCCCATGAAGACGATGTTGCGCACCTTTGCTCCTAACCCAAATCGCGCGTAAAAGAGCTGGGAGACGATCTCGGATGCCGTTAGATTGCGCAAAAGACCCATCCGCCCCGTCTCGCAAAAAGCGCACCCCATCTTACATCCCACCTGAGAGGAGATGCATAGGGTGGTCCCCGATTCCATCGGAATGATGACCGACTCGCTGACTAACTGATCCGGATATCTTAAAAGAAATTTAACCGTCCCTTCTCCTACCTGCAGGACCGGTTCTGGCAAAGCCGTGTCTGTGAGAGCGATCATCGCTTCGACCAAAGGGCGCGCCTGAGGCTCGATCCAACTCCCCTCTGCAGACAATTGCCCTTGGCGAAACCACTCGGAATAGAGTATGCTGGCATGATGCTTCCCTTTCCCGAGAAAAGCAAACATGGCCTCGGCAAAACTCTGTTGCGTATGGCTAAGAATAGAAATTTTGGAGACTGTCGTTGAATTAAGGCTTCGTCGATTTTGGGGATTATTTTGGCCGATTGTGCATTCTTTTTTGGGGGGTAATATACGCAAGTTGATATTACCCCCCCAAAAAAGAATGCACAATCGGCTCAAAAGAACCCCAAAATCGACAGAAGCTTAATTTCAACGGCAGTCTCTTAGCTTTCATGAAAAAAATGGTGCACCGAACAGGACTTGAACCTGTAACCACCCGGTTCGAAGCCGGGTACTCTATCCGATTGAGCTATCGGTGCAGAGCAGGTGCTAGAACGTATCAAAAATCATGATTAAAAACAACCATCCCGAGAGAACAGAAGGGATTGTCCTGCGCAGCCTAGAATACAAAGAGAGGCAGCGGATTCTCACCGTCTTTACCGAGCAGGCCGGCCTCATCAGCCTCCTCGTAAAAGGCTTATCCAAACGGAGCCTGCACCTCTTCGCCCTCACTACCCCCCTTTCCAAGAGCGAGTTCCTCTTTAGAAAAGCAAAGTCTGAATTGTTTCATTTCCTCGATGGGACCGTTCTAGATGAACACCTCTTCTTGCGAGACAGCCTCCTCCATCTGCAAGCGGCGGGGCAGCTCGGACAAGCGATTCTCCGCTCGCAGCTCCCCGGCAAAGCGGCTCCTCAGCTTTATGCCCTCTTTGCTTCCTATCTAAAGCAGATTTCCCAGGCTGCCGACCCCGCCCCCCTCATCGCCAGCTTTCAATTAAAACTCTGGAAGCACGAAGGGTTGTTGGATCTGAGCGATCGGTGCTCCCTATGCCAAGCCACACCCACACACCATCTACAAGACGGAGAAAGCTTCTGCTCCCTCCATGCAAGCATCTACGCCCAATCTTTTTCCGCACAAGAATGGAACATGCTGAAAAATCTGCTCGATGTCCGCAGCTTTCATGACCTTTTGAACATGCAAACAGACCCGCATTTGATAAAAAAAATTATAATAAACGGATCGTAAAAGGAGAAATTGCGAAAGGGGGGACTCGAACCCCCATGAGGAAACCCTCGTTACCACCTCAAGGTAGTGCGTCTACCAATTTCGCCACTTTCGCAAAAATAGATAGACGGGAATCATAGTTGCTTCCACATATCCAATCAAGCATTAAATGAGATGGAAGAGGTCGCGGAGGAGGGCTAAAACGACCTCGATGACGATGAGGATGATGATGGTCCACTCGAGGCGGGAGGAGTATTGGTGATTCAGCTCGTTGCGCAAGATTTCAAAAAGTTCATGGACAACCGTCAGGCGTTTGTTCAACACTTCGACCCGTTTGGTGACATCCAGGTAGTGGGCGGTTTTCCGGTAAAACGGTTCGAGTTCCGGGTGATCCCAGAAAAACTCGGGCGTATCGAGGATTTCTGAATGGAGGTTGATGAAGTTGCGTTCGATGAATAGCTCGCCCATTTTTTTCGAGATCTCCCTGCGGGAGAGGGAAATTTTTCCTTTCCGGGAAAGTTCAGAGGGGAGGTGCTGGGTAAGGTCGATGGTCTTTTGGATGATCTCTTCGAAGACGGTTAGTTTGACAGACTGGGCGAGGCCATGCGAAATGGCGAGCTTGGTGAGAGTGCTTTTATTTTGGAGCATGATCTCATCTTCTTCGATCTTCATGGTATCGCCATAGGCGAAGGTAAACTCGTCAATCTCGGATTTGGGAAGGGACTCCCGCTCATACTCTTTTAACATGCTGAGAAGCGCGTGCTCTTCTTCTTCTGTATAACCCCAGAATACCACAGAGCCGTAGGAGAAATAGAAGATATCCCCTTTAATCCGTTTATCCTCTTTGGTGTGGGTATGGATCAAATTGCGATAAAGCTGGGTGGTCCCTTGTTTTTGAACCGCCTGATAGAGACGGGGGATATCGTAAGAGGATGCTGTACAATAAGAAGTACAACGCATAGGGTTCATTGCCTAGCTGATAAAAATTCACTATACCAGATTGGGTATTAAAAACCTGCTCCTAATCCCTATTTTTCAAGTTGTTTGGGTATTCAAAAATAGATATGATCTTCAAAAATAGAATTGAAAAAAGGAGATTCGATGCAAATAACCTCTCCCCTGCTTGGCTACCCCCCGCCCATTGCATGCCTAGATAGAACTCTGAAAGTGCCTTACAATGTGGACCATCCCCCGTGCCATATCAGAGTGAAACAATTCATCGTCTTCGAGTTATTCTTAATCGCAGGCGTTGGACTGGCACTCAAAGGATTCGAGGTTCTTACAAATAATAGAGAATCGGACAATTTCAGCCGTTTAACGGAGATAGAAGCCATTTTTTGCCTCATCATCCCGGGCCTGCTCGCGTTCCTCTATGCTTTTGGAAGCGCGGCAGGCGTGTGGTGTTGCCCTAGAGATAGGCTTGACCGGAACAAGGCCAGCTGCCTCTGCTTACCCTGCGTGAGCGCACCTTGCGATACCTGCCACTGCGTAGAAGATCCGCCTGCTTAAAATCGAAGCTTCGTCAACTGATGCCCGACTTCTTTGCGTAGCCTCCCAACAAACAAGAAAGCAGCTCCGCTAATCGGCTCCAGATCGAGAAAACAAAGGATTGAATTCCTTGCAGCGCGAAACCCAATGGATTCGAACAAGAGGATGCATCTCTTTGAGTCTCTTTTTCCCAAGGGGCGCTCAAAGGAGAAGGCCCATCTATTCTTTCTACCGAGGCATGTGCGTTCGATTTCTCCATCCTTTCCCATGATTCCTGAAGGATTCTATCCGCTCTTCTGTTTATCTCGTCCAATTCAGGATAGGTTTCCTGTTCGCGTGTAGACATTTCCTTCCTGAATTCTTTGGATTCCTTGAGAGTTTTTGCCATCTCTTTCCTGAGTTGCTTTGATTCTCTTAGAACTTCTCTATCTTCTTCATCCTGTTTTCTTTCCAACTCGCGCATTTCTTTTTGACTTTTTTCCACTTCTTCTATACGCCTGTCGTTTTCTCTCAAGCCCGCTTCTACGAGCCTACGGGTTTCTTGCATGCCCGCGCCTTCTTCTTCTAGGCGCCTGCGGACTTCTTTCATGCCTACGTCTAGGCGCTTGTCGTTTTCTTCTAGGCACCTGCGGACTTCTTTCATGCCTACGTCTAGGCGTTTGTCGTTTTCTTCTTGGCGCCTGCGGAACTCTTTCATGTCCGCGCGCCCTTTAGCATCTGCCAGGACAACCTCATTGATCTTTTTCTTGAGGCATGCATCAAGTTCCTGGAAATCGGCAATGTCTTTCTTGCATGCGGCAATACGTCTGTCCATACTAGAAAAGTAACTCGCCCCATAGACTAGTTCAGCTTTTGGGTCGGTCTGTTCCAGATGAATGGAAAATACGCCATTGCTACGAAAACTCGGATCAACGGGTGTTGTAAGACCGCTCATATTTAGTTCCTTGTATCTTCAGAAGGTTAAATAAAATTTTTTAAGCTGGTTTTCAAGCTGTTGAAGTTGGCTATAAGAAAGGTCTCTTTTCGAGATTTCTGTTAAAGATACAGCTCCGCAAGACGACCAAAATAGATCGCAGGGATGCGCGTTTAATAAGTTACTCACGCGTTGCGCTTCTGTAGCAAGCGCTTTTTTCAACTCTTGAACTTGAGTTTCGAGATCTTGTACTGTCTGTGTAGTTGTACTGTTAAGCTGTGCGAGTTCTCGAGTTCTATCCTTAACTTCTTGATACTTGAGCTTGATCTGTTGATTTTCCGTTTCGAGTTGTTGATTTGCAATTTTGACTTGGTGATAATCGCGATCAAGTTTTTTGTTTTTAACTACGTATTCTCGTTTTTTTTGCTCAGATAATTCCAATGCAGCTGTTTTTTGTGTATTCTCAGAAATGAGGCGCTCAATTTTTAGATTTCTCTCATCTATTTTAGCAAGAAATTCTGTCCTTTCTGCTTGCATCTGATTTAAAAACTCTTTTCTTTCTGCTTGTAGTTGACGGTCTTTTTCCTCTGTTTTGCCACGAAACTCTTCTCTTTCTGCTTGCAGTTGCTGGTCTTTCTCTTCTATTTTGCCACGCAACCCTTCTCTTTCTGCGTTCATCTGCTCCACCATTAAATTAATAGACTCTACTAACGTCTTATTATCGGCTTTTACAGACCAGAAATTTTTTTCTCGTTGTGTTTCCAAGGGTTTGAGTTGATTTTCTCGATCGATCGATTCCTTTGCAAATAGATTAAGAGCGAGGCGGGTGGGATCCACCACCTTTCTGTCCAAAGGACACAATGCGGGCCTCCTCTCTGCCGCGGCTTTTGTAAAAATTTTCTTCCACGTGTCCTCGCTAAGGGTATGCCCGCAAGGCGCAATTTTAGGATTTTTCATTTCCTCAGAAGTCACTGCATCTGTACCATAATACTCATCCATTGCGCGCCAATACTCACTCTCGGGGCATGCCTTATATTCATAAGAACTAGACGTAGCGATTGCCTTTAATGTCATATAGAACTCTCTCCTCTTTAAAATTAATTTTTTAACTCGATGGATTGCTCTTTTGATAAGGAAGTTTTGAAAAAAACCTTTTTTTTAGCAAGATCTTTCTTTACACGGCCTTAATATGCGTCAACTCCTCATCCTTCTCATCCGTTTGTACCAGCTGGCGATTAGTCCTTTTCTGGGACCGTGCTGCCGGTTTTATCCGACCTGTTCCGAATATGGGAAGGAGGCTTTAGAAAAGCATGGCCTTTTTAAAGGAATATGGCTCATTGCGAGACGGATAATGAAGTGCCATCCGTGGCATCCGGGAGGTGTCGACCCTGTGCCTTAGAGGGTGTTTTAAATTAAACACCCTCTTAGTTATCGGGGATCTCGAGTTTCTTGCCGGGACGGAGGCGTTCGGTCTCAAGGCGGTTGAGGCGCATCAGCGCATCGGTGGTCACATGGTATTTCCGGGCGATTTTCCAGAGGCTTTCCCCTTCTTGCACAACATGGGTGCGCTTCGGGACGGCTTTCGGAGCGGGGGATTTCGTTTTTTCCGCTGCTGCTGTCTGGGGTTTTTCAGGAGAGGCGGATTGAGGAAGAGGCTCTCCTGTCGCAGCGGAATATTTAGCGGCCGCTTTTTTCCAGACGGCATCGCTGCGCGGCGAAGAGAGAAGGGATTTAGCAAAAGAGGCGAGGTGCGGGGTTTTTTCGTGAAGCAATTCTAAGAGGGCGATGATCTGGGGATCGTCAAAACGCTTGGCGGCGTATTCCTGATCGGTTTCAAAGAAAATGCGGGCAGCGATTTTAGATTGCACCTGCAAATAGCGGAGGAGGAGAGCCCTCCGCCTTTCTACCGTAAAATCTTGGACATGGCGCTGCTGCTCGGCAAAATCGCTGAGCATTTTCCAATCCCCTTCAGCGAGCATAGCGATGAGCGCTCCCTTGTCGATATGGATGCCCGATTTGGCAAAAAGAGTGAAGGCGGCGTGGAATTCGGGAGTCAGAGAAAAGGCTTCCAAAAGAGAAGGTTGGGATAGAGGCAGAGTCCGCTTGATTTCAAAGAAAAGCCCTTGCGGGGTGAACGGCCATTTCTCTGTTTTGGCATAGTGCACGATCGCTTCGTATTGGTAATCGGCAAGACCTGGGAAAATAGTGAGATCAACCCGTTCTTGCCCTTCTTGATTAGTAAAGGCGATCAGCCGTCTCTGTAGAAGGAGGCCGCCGAGGGCGCGCTCGATGTTGAAGTGGTGAAAAGCCACGAGGCAAGCCAAAGCGAGATCTCTTTTGGTGTAGCCCTCTTCGGCAAGCTCTCTGTGGTCTAGACGAAGGAGAAGCTCTTGAAAAGAGAGCAGGCTGTAGGAGCGGAGCAGCTGTTCGTTAGAGAGAGCCGGCTGGGCGGCTGCGGGCTGGATCGGCGCGTTCATGTCAAAGAAAACGGTTTCGTCCTTTTCTCTTAGGACAAAATAAATAAAGGTGGCGAGCAGTCCGATATTCAATGTTCCGCTGACGATGAGAGCCTGGGTTAACCATTTCGCTCGGCTCATCCAGGTCTGCTCAGGAGGCGGTTGATACATTTTGCTTTTCTTTAGACAGAGGGGTTTGTTATTATCCTATACTAAACTCTACCATTTTATACACATGAAAGTCCCCCTATCGTGGTTAAAAGATTATTTAAAGCTGGAGCTGCCCGCCCAGCAGATCGCCGACACGTTAACCCTTGCTGGGTTGGAAGTGGAGAAGATCGAGCGGCCCGAATTCCCTTTTATCGGTGTCGTCGTCGCTGAGATCGTCGCTGTCGCCCCGCATCCCCATGCCGACAAACTGCGGATCGCCACGGTCTTCGATGGCAAGGAAACCATTCAAGTGGTCTGCGGAGCTCCCAACTGCCGGCAAGGTCTGAAAACAGCGCTGGCGCCCATCGGCGCCGCTTTGAAAGATGCCGAAGGCAAGACATGGAAAATCAAGAAAACCAAGCTGCGCGATATGGAATCCCATGGAATGCTCTGTTCCGCCAAAGAACTCGGCTTATCTGAAGAGGGGGAGGGCATCCTCGAACTTTCTTTAGATCTCGTTGCAGGAACGGATCTGGCCAGCCTTTATGCCGATTCTGTGTTAGAAATTTCGCTCACCCCGAATCTCGGCCACTGCATGAGCTTGATCGGCATCGCCCGCGAGCTGGCGGCCCTCTTACAACTGAGCTATAGCAAACCCGAGATCCAGCTTTCTGAAAATCCTGCCCAATCGATTAGGGATAAAATCCATGTCAAGATCGAAGATCCCGCCCAATGTGTCCGCTACAGCTGCCGGATGGTGGCCGGCGTTAAAGTGGCCCCCTCTCCCGATTGGCTAAAAAACCGCCTCCAAGCATGCGGCATTCGGAGCATCAACAACCTTGTCGATATAAGCAATTATGTGATGCTCGAATATGGGCAGCCCCTGCACATCTTCGATTACGATCAGATCGCAGACAAAACGATCCTCATCTCCTCTAAGACGCCTTATACGGCTTTTGAAACCCTCGACGGCCAATCGCGAAAGATTCCCGAGGGCTCCCTTTTGATTTGCGATAGCAAAGGACCGCTGGCTTTTGCGGGCATCATCGGAGGATCTCGCAGCGCTGTCTCTGAACAAACGCAAAACATTCTGATCGAATCGGCCGATTTCTCAAAAGCAAGCGTGCGCAGAACGAGCAAACTCCTCAACTTGCGCACCGACGCCTCTTTGCGTTTTGAAAAGGGAATCGACCCGATGGCCGTCGTAGAAGCCTTAAACCGCGCGGCCGCTCTGGTCGTGCAAATCGCAGGAGGAGAAGCGATCAAAGGGATCATCGATCAAGGACAAACCTCCTTCAACCCGAGCCCCATTCTCTGCCGGCTTGCCAAAGTAAATCAAATCCTCGGCACCCTCTTGAGTTTAAACGAAATAGCCGCCATCTTAAAGCGCCTGGAAATCCTCGTCTCTCCCGAATCCCACGACACCCTCCGCTGCCAGCCCCCTTCCTACCGCAACGATCTGGCCTCAGAAATCGATCTGATCGAGGAGATCGGGCGCCTGTACGGCTATCATCATATTCCTAAAATCATCCCCAAGCATATCACCTCCTCCCTTCCGCATGCCCCGATGTTCCTGTTTGAACAGCAAGTGCGCGCTCAGTTAAGGGAATTGGGGTTGCAAGAGTTTATCACCTGCGATCTCATCAGCCCCTCGCAAGCGCAGCTAACCCACGAGAACACGCTGCCCGCGGAAGCCTTGATCTCCGTCTTGCACCCTAGCTCGATCGATCAGTCCATTCTGCGCGCGACCCTTCTTCCGGGACTGCTTCAAGCGATGAAATACAACCAGGACCGCCAGATGCGCGACATCAGCGGATTCGAAGTGGGACGGATCCATTTTAAAGAGGGGCAGTCTTATCTAGAGCAAAGCTCCGCCGCTCTGATCCTCATGGGAGAAGACCGCCCCTATCATTTCGATCCGAAGCCAAAAGAGGTCGATTTTTTCGATTTGAAAGGCCATGTTGAAAATCTGCTCCACGCTCTTGGCATTGAGAATGTGACTTTTGAAATTTCACATCTGCATAACTTCCATCCGGGCAGACAGGCCCGCATCCAAGCAAAAGGATTGGATTTCCTTTTGGGCGTCATGGGCGAGGTGCATCCCTCCCACCTACATGCATTGGGCATCCATCAACGGGTGTTTTTTGCAGAGCTCAACCTCCACAACCTATATCCACTGAGGAAAATCCGATGGACCGCGGCGCCTATTCCCCTCTATCCGGGATCGGAACGGGATTGGACCTTGACATTGAAAGAAAGCGTGCACATTGGAGACCTATTGGACATGATCCGGACCCTTTCTTCCCCTCTTTTGGAAAAAGTGATGCTTTTGGATCTTTACAAAAGTGAGCAAATCGGAAAAGATAGAAAAAATGCAACATTCCGCTTTGTGTACCGCGACCTCGAAAAAACGATCTCTATGGAAACAGTCGAGCGCGAGCATGCCAGAATCACACAATTGGTAGCGGAAAAGTTAACGAGTAGTTTATGATGATAGGATTAATGCGAGGTCAGTCATGAAAAGTAAAATGTATTTCACCCTCGGAGCTTTGAGTCTGTTAGTTTGCGCCTGCCAAACAAAGCAGAAGGAAAACGAGGTTGTCTCTCAACGCTATGTACACAAATACGGCTACACAGTTTCACAACAAGAATGGGAGTCAAAAAATTATCCCGGGCAGGTTATCACCAATCTGACAAACGGGGTGACCATTACAGCGACTTACGAAAATGGTTATCTGCACGGCCCTTGCAGCCATACATTCCCTAATAGTCAAACCATCGAAGTGTATTCTCTCTATAACCAGGACCACCTGGTCAAAGAGATCCGCTACGATCCTCAAGGGATGCCCGTCAGCGAGATGGTCAACCTTTCCCCGACGCGCTATTCCTATACACTGTGGTACATCGAAGGAAGCCCTTTGAGCGTAGAGGAATACGCAGGGAAAGAGCTCCTCGAAGCGGAATACTTCACGGCTAATAACGAAACGGAAGCGCGCGTCGAAAAAGGCAGTGGCCTGCGCATCCGCAGAGATCGATATGGCCTTCTCTTCTCGCGCGATGAGATCCAAAACGGCTATGTGTCCAAAGGGGAGGCTTTCTACGCGAACGGAGCCCCCGAAAGCATTGCCCATTATTCGTTTGGAAAACTCCATGGCGAAAAGAGATCCTTTGCTGAAACAGGCGAACCGATCGCTATCGAGGAGTACCTCAATGGCGTTCTGCACGGTAAATCGATCTATTTTAAAAATGGCACCAGATATCTAGAAGTATCTTATCTCGACGGGCTGAAGAATGGTTTGGAAACCCACTATGTCGATGGAGAAATGGTCTCTCAGGAAATCCTATGGGAAAATGATAAAAAACACGGCCCGACTGTCTACTATGTCGACGGCATCGCCCAAACCCAATGGTACTATGATGGAGAGCTTGTCAGCCAGAGCAGATATGATGAGCTCTCTCGCCTAGACGAGATGATCTCGCAAATTTCGCCTGAGGTCAGACTATTTAACTAGGCAATCTTTGCCGATCCCATCCTTTCCCCTCTGGTCATTCCTTTACCGCCAGAGGGGATTATCACTCCTTGCGAGCTCCTTCCGTTAAGGAGGTATCTGTTTGGTCCGCAATTGTTTTTTCAACTTCTTGATTATCAATAATCACCATTTGTTCTAACTCGGCTGCCTCCTCCTTTTCCGGGGGATCTTGGCAACCTGTGAGAAGAAAAGATCCCGCTACCGCCCACCTAGAAAACCATTTCATCGCAGCCTCCTGATGCTTTGAACCTAATCTCATAAATCGACTGAAACTTTTTACTGAGATAGGTATCTTGGCACACTTCTAGCATATCCCTATAATTAGAACAAACCTAAACGTGCGACCTATTTCCCTTCAAAGACAGGGGTTTGGCAGGAGAGACGTCCTGGGAAACGGCTCTTTTTAAGCAGGCAGTTGCAAAACCTGGATTTGAAGGGAATCATAGGCAGCAAGGGGAGGGCTTTTCGATGAATCAAGAGGAATTATTAAAAAAAATCTCAGAGCTGGAATCGCTAAACGATCAACTGCTCTCAGAAATCCGCTATCTCGATGAACTCCTCAAAGAAGCTGGCTTTGAAGAAGGGCTGACCACGCTCAAGATGGCAGCCCAGGAGATCATCGACCAGGACAAAGAAACCTCAGGTTAACGCCGGCCGGTGAACACATTCACCAACGCCCCTAAGCTTTGGATCACAGCAGATCCAACCCGGTGCCCCACAGCTTGAAGAGGAACCCCCGCATAGCTCGCATACCACCCGACATGTTTAGCAAAGGCGCCTAATTGAGAATCCTTTTCCGTATTAAAGTAGTATCGATGGCACAGAATCTTTTCCAGCTCATCTTCAGGTTGTCCTACATTCAGAGCTTCCAGTGTTTTTTCTAGATTCTTGAGCTCCGTCAGATGCTTCTCGTATTTCGTTTCCGCTTCTTTTAATTCTTTCTTTACGGTTGCGGAAGAAGAAGAGGATTGCTTTTCTTTTAACTCGGCGATCCGGCTTTTCAATTCTTCCGCTGCTAGATGCCCCTTTTCTAGCTCCGCTTGAATCGCAGCAACCTCAGGCGCAATCCTCCCTTGTCCAGGACGAATCACATGCACTTGAAATTGAGGTCTCAGAGTATGGAGATAAGCCTCAGCCTCAGCCTGGACTGGAGCTGCCTTCATCTCTTGAAGAGCCCTTGCGTTATCCTGATGCAACTCGGCCCATTCTGCCTGCGCATTTCCCCCTACGCGCACCTCTTTCTTCTGCTCTTCAGCTATCCTGCTGTTCACCAATTCAGCGGCATGGATCTGCTCATGCAATTGCGCCTCATCGATGAGACGATCTCCCATCGAATCGCACGTGAAGGCTTTACAGACATGCGCAGCCACTCCCTGGCCTCTTGGATCTTTCGTCGAGAGAAAGGCAATTTCCTTATCCACTACGCGCGACTTCACTTCAGCTAAGGCAAAAATGGCGCCAAACTTCTCTACAGGATCGGGCTCGAAATAAATATAGCTCCCTTTAATGAATCGATCTGGAATGTCTGCACAGTTTTCAAGGATCTTCACAGAGGCCTTGATGCTCGCATTCAGACTGTAATTGGCAGCAGGCGGATTATGGGGCATCATCTCGATTTTTTTAATTTTGCTAAAATGCCTGTCGGTCCTTTCCTGTCTGACTTGATCGCGCATCGTCTCCAGAATTCCCTTGATCCGAGCCCTGCTTTCCTGCAAGGGAAGGTTAAGCCATGCAGATATGCTGGCTAAGCTTGCTTTGAGGCTCGCTTTAAGCAGAGGGAACTCGCGGAGAAAATGTTTATGATTTAATTTGCCGGACTCATTCTGCAATCGCGTATTTAGATGCTGAATTGGCTTTTTCAATTCCTCAGAGTAAGGCTGATTTAGCTTCTGTTTTCCCAATTCGGCTAAATAGGACGCTAAACAGGATTCGATCTCTTGCTCCATAGAAGCAAGTTGAGAGAGCGTTCTTAACACCAACTCAAAGCCCCGCTGCACATCGCAGCCGCCCAAACTGTGCCCGTTGATTTTCAAGGCGACGGGAGTTCCCGGAGGCAGCGATTTTAAATGCTTCGCAATCATGTCGATGATTTCCGCTTCCCGTTTTTCAAAAGAACTCCTGCCAATCCCTGTCGGATCTACATCGCGGTTGATGCTAGCTTGCGCCGCTTTCTGAGCAGGCTCCCACCGTGTTCCGCGGAAGTTCAAATCCAGCGTAAGGGGATTTTGAGGCGTATAAGAGCCGTAATCAGGGTTTAAAGGCATGGTTAAACACGCCACCACCGCATCTCCTTTATAGGGAAGGGTATCGATCACTTGATAAAACTCCCGGCGCTCGAGGGCATCTCCAGATGGAAGTTCTAGGATCATCCCCTTCTCTAGCTCTAAGTAAGCCCATTGTTTACTTTTATGTTCGCCTATAGCGTATGCGGGATATTGAGGGTTTAAGTTGTAACTCTCAAGGTCCGCCTGCAACACATCGGCATCGTGTCGGAATTGGTTAAATTCGACTACATGCTGCCCGGGAGATTTTTCATTGCAAACGACATCGAAGATAGAGTACCTCACGGGACCAAAATGAATGGTCGTAAAGGGGAGCATCAATACCCGCAGCTGTTCTTGGCTCAATGCCTCAAAGCGGGGCGCTTGAAGGATGAACTCGCGCTGAGCCCGCGTTAATACCTTGCCGCATTCGAGCCGGCGGGTCCCCTGTTTTAGATCTTCATAGAGAGCCTTTAGATCGTCAACCGTCTTTTGAACGCTGAGGCTAACCAGAATTTCTTTGAGGTTTCCCCAAGTGAGTTCACGGCTAATTTTATGTGCATGCAGATTATAAAGGCCTCCATGTGTTCCCGCGTCATTGCCGCAAATCAATTCCGCTAACCGCTTTCCATATGTGGCCGCAAGGCATTTTTTCAAATCCAAGGCTGCAGCGCTTTTTTCTCCGGGGCTGGCTGAACTATCCAGAGGAACGATTTGTCCCTTTTTAAAAGCAATGGGCGTGCTATCCATCAAAGGAATGCTCTCAAAGGGGAACCGTAAAGCCTCTTTCTGCTGAGACGTCAATGTCTCAAATCGACTCGGCTCTTGACTATTCTCTTTGTGCAAGATAAAGGCTCTCTGTTCTTCTGTTATGGAGGCGCTGCAGAGCAATTTTCTTTCTTCTTTTGGCCGTTGCAAATCTTCAAAAAGAACTTTTAAGTCTGCTTCTTCCTGATGGACGCGCACGCTGACTTGAATCGCTTTAAAATCGCCCGAGGTCAGCGGCTTAGTCAGTTTCTCTCGATGAAGAGCGCATACCTCTTTAGCCACCCTTTCTCCATATACCTGTGAGAGATAGGTCTGTAAGGATTGCGCTGCCTTCTGTGCTTCGGCAATCGTTTCTGGCGTTTTAGCCCCCAGGGCAACCACCTGATTATCCTTCAATGCAAGGAGATCTTCATCTTTCCAAGACTGCTGCTGCAACGCCTCCGGAGAAGATAAATAGCGGAGCAGAAGCGTTTTTGTAGGTTTCGCCTGGATGCGGACTAGAATTTCCAAGGCATCCTTGATCGTCAATGCTTCTTTCAAGCCGCAGCATGCTGTAAAAGCCTTTTCAATCGATGTTTTTTTGCCAGGGAAAACCTCTAAAAGCTTGGCTTTAAACATGCCGATCGCCTCTTTCTTCTGCTGAGCAGTAGCCTCAGGAGCATTGATCTTCTGGTGTAGATTTTGATCAAAAGTAATCACGCCGCGGACATCATGGATCAGCTTCGATTCCATGTGCAGCGCACGCCAGATGGGGGCGATCAAAGAAGATCCTCTCTCATCAACCAATGTCCACTCTTCCTCATCGGCAGACGCGACTTCTCCCAGCTGAATGCTCTCCTCCAGCCTACCGAAGACACTCTCCGAAAAATCCTCCGCTACTTCGGCGGGGATCGCAAATCCAAATTCCTCCTGCTGACGACCGGATGCGGAAAAGGATTCCGGGGAATCGGAAGAGACTGGGCGATCAACAGACATGCTTAATCCCTTATTAACAGGAAGATGCGCCTCTGTCCCACCCGGCGCCTTATGATTAGAAAAGGAGGCAGATCGACTCCGCGGAGATGAGTTTCCTGTTTGATCGGTCATTTGCCGCTGCGATAACGAAAGCTGCGGAATTGCTCTATTTTTCTTAGCCGCTTCCGCTACCGTCGCCTCTTCCAGTCGACGTTTTAATAACGCATTTTGTTCCTGTGCATCTGCCAATTGAGCGGTTAATCCCCTCATATTGTCCTGATTGTCTTGAGCGAGTTTGCGAGCAGCTTCCAGTTCTTTGGTCAGCCTCTCGATTTCGCTTTGGCGCTGTTGCACTTTGGCTTGCTCAGCAAATCCAACATCATTGGATGCCTTCAAAAGAGCGGTTAATTCCTCTGCAGCCTTCTGATTGCCTTCAGCGAGTTGATAAGCAGCTTCGAGTTCTTTGGTTAGCTCCTCGATCTTGCTTTGGCCTTGTTGTGTTTCTTTTCGTTCAGCCGCTAATTGAGCAGTTAATGCCTCAGTATTCTTTTGCGCATCCCCACCTGAACGTTGAGCTTCTTGAAGTTGCTTTGCGAGCTCATCGATCTGGGCTTGTCTTTGTTGGGATTCTTGCTGCGCAGTTCTCAATTGATCATCTAATTGCCCTGCATTTTTCCGAGCTTCCCCACCTGAACGCTGAGCTTCTTGAAGTTGCTTTGAAAGCCCCTCGAGCTGGGCTTGTCTCTGTTGCACGTCTTGTCGCGCAGTTTTCAATTGAGTATCTAGTTCCCCTGCATTTTTCTGATTGTTTTCAGCGAGCTTGCGAGCAGCCTCGAGTTCTTTGGTCAGCTCCTCGATCTTGCTTTGGCGCTGTTGCAATTCTTGTTGTGCAGCTGTTAATTGAGCAGCTAGTTCCCCTGCATTTTTCTGATTACCATCGGCAAGTTTATAAGCAGCTTCGAGTTCTTGGGTCAGATTCTCGATCTTGCCTTGGCGTTGTTGTGTTTCTTTTCGTTCGGCTGTCAATTGAGCAGTTAATGCCTCTGTATTCTTCTGAGCATCTCCACCTGAACGCTGAGCTTCTTGAAGTTGCTTTGCAAGCCCCTCGATCTGGGCTTGGCTTTGTTGCAATTCTTGCTGGGCAATTCTTAATTGAGCATCTAATTGCCCTGCAGTTGTCTGATTGTCTCCAGAGAGTTTGCGAGCGGCATCGCGTTCCTTAGTCAACTCGTCGATACGGCTTTGGCCTTGTTGCACTTCTCTTTGTGCAGCTGTTAATTGAGCAGCTAATTCCCCCGCATCTTTCTGATTGCCTTCAGTGAGTTTACGAGCAGCCTCGAGTTCCTTGGCCAACTCGTCGATGCGGCCTTTCCCCTGAAGCACTTCTTGTTGTGCTGCAGCCAATTGAGCAGTTAATGTCTCTCTATTTTTCTGAGCATCTCCACTTGAACGTTGAGCTTCTTGAAGTTGCTTTCCAAGCTCGTCAATCTTGCTTTGGCGCTGTTGTACTTCTTGTTGCGCATTTTTCAATTGAGCATCTAATTCCCCTGCAGTTTTCTGATTGTCTCCAGAGAGTTTGCGAGCGGCTTCGAGTTCTTTGGTCAGCTCCTCGATCTTGCTTTGGCGTTGTTGTGTTTCTTTTCGTTCAGCCGCTAATTGAGCAGTTAATGCCTCAGTATTCTGTTGCGCATCCCTACCTGAACGTTGAGCTTCTTGAAGTTGCTTTGCAAGCTCATCGATCTGGCCTTGTCGCTGTTGTAATTCTTGCTGTGCAGCTCTCAATTGAGCGTCTAATTCCCCTGTATTTTTCTGATTGCCTTCAGCGAGTTTACGAACAGCCTCGAGTTCTTTGGTCAGCCCTTCGATGCGCTCTCGACCTTGCTGCGCTTCTTGCTGTGCAGTTTTTAATTGGATAGTTAATCCCTCTGTATTTTTCTGATTGCCTTCATTGAGTTTACGAGCAGCCTCGAGTTCTTTGGTCAGCTCCTCAATCTTGCTTTGGCGTTGTTGTGTTTCTTTTCGTTCAGCCGCTAATTGGGCAGCTAATTCCCCTGCATTTTTCTGATTCCCATCGGCGAGTTTATAAGCAGCTTCAAGTTCTTTGATCAGCTCCTCAATACTGCCTTGTCGCTGTTCCACGGTTTGTTGCGCAGCTCTCAATTGTGCAGTTAATGCCTCTGTATTCTTTTGAGCATTTCCACCTGAATGTTGGGATTCTTGAAGTTGTTTTGCAAGCTCATCGATGCGGCCTTGGCGTTGTTGCAGTTCTTGCTCCGCAGCTGTCAATTGGGCAGCTAATTCCCCTGTATTTTTCTGATTGCTATCGGCGAATTTATAAGCAAATTCCAGTTGTTTAGTCAGCTCATCGATGCGTCCCTGGCGCTGTTGCACTTCTTGTTGTGCAGTTCTCAACTGAGCAGCTAGTTCCCCTGCATGCTTTTGAACATCTCCACCTGAACGTTGAGTTTCTTGAAGTTGTTTTGCAAGCTCGTCAATCTTGCTTTGGCGCTGTTGCACTTCTTGTTGTGCAACTCTTAATTGAGCATCTAATTGCCCTGCAGTTTTCTGATTGCCATCGGCGAGTTTGCGGGCGGCTTCGAGTTCCTGGGTCAGCCCTTCGATGCGCCCTCGGCCTTGTTGCGCTTCTTGCTGCGCAGCTCCCAACTGTACAGTTAATGCCTCTGTATTCTTCTGAGCATCTCCACTTGAACGGCGAGCTTCTTGAAGTTGCTTTGCAAGCTCGTCGATTTTGCCTTGTCTTTGTTGGGATTCTTGCTGCGCAGTTCTCAATTGAGCGGCTAATTCCCCTGCAGTTTTCTGATTGCCTTCGGCGAGTTTACGAGCGGCTTCGAGTCCCTGGGTCAGACTTTGAATGAGTCCTAGGCCTTGTTGCGCTTCTTGTTGCGCAGCTCTCAATTGAGCAGTCAATGCCTCTGTATTTTTCTGAGCATCTTCACCCGAACGGCGAGCTTCTTGAAGCGCAGCTGTCAGTTGCGCGATCGATCCCTCTGAATTTTTCTGCTTGCCATCGGCGAGTGTGCGAGCGGCTTCGAGTTCCTTAATCAGACTCTCGATACGGCCTTGGCGCTGTTGCATTTCTTTCTGCGCAGCTGTCAATTTAGCAGTCAATGCCTCTTGATTGGCATCGGCAGAGAGGCAAGCCGCTTTGAGTTGTTTCACAGCTCGTTGCTGTTCTTGATTTTGCCTCTCTAATCGATCGATCTCGTCTTGATGAGTTTTTAAGAGCTTCTCGCTGCGCTGGTTGGCTAAGCCAAGAAGATCGGTCAAAGATTGTTCAGCCTTATTTGCATCTTGGAGGCGCTGGTTCAGATCGCCGATCTGCCGATTTTTAAGCTGAAGATCTTGCTGAAGTTTTTGCTCCCGCTGGCCGGCTTGTTTTAAGTTCTGCTGAAGAGCGCCATTTTGCGCTCCGGCATCCATCAATGCGCGGGCTTGCTCGGCAAAATGTCTATCTTTGCTGTCTTGAGCTTGTGCATGGGCCTGAGCAGATTGCATAGAGCGATTTTGTTCGGCATGCAGCTGTTGCTGGATACCCTGCCGACCTTGAATCGCTCGATAAAGATCTGCTTCTAAACGCCCTTTTTGAGCTTTTACTTCCTCGAGATCCCCTGCGAGTTTTTTAACAAGAGGAGGGGTAGGCGCATCCACAAAGGGTGTGAGCGGAGCAAAATAAGGATAGACCGTATCGGGGAATAAAATTCCAGCAGCGATATAGCAAACACCTAATACCCCCATGACAAGGCTTTTGAGGGCATCCAAAAGATCGTTTCCTAAATCGATGCAAGCCTGGCAAAAATCGAGTTGAGTCAGGTCGACCACAAAGCGCCCTATTCCGCGCGCTGCGTAAAGAGGGGCGTTGAATAAAGAAAGTCCTACCGCTCTTGCCGCATGGAGGCTCGAATAAAGGCGCGCATCGAGGCAATCATCGCTGACGCTGAGCCGAGCCGCTTCCTGCATCGCAGCTCTCACTTCCAGAGAGTCTGGAGGAATGAAGTGGAGTTGGAAACAATTAGCTTCTTCTCTGGAACGACCTAAAACAATTCCATGACTCATGATTTTCTCTCATTAGTTTAAGTTTAATTCTGCATATATTTTTGCATAGAAATAGGTTTTCACACAAACAAATTAAACAGATTAAAAATCAAACTCAACAAACAACTATTAATTTGAATAATTAGAGACTGCGTCTCAATCAAAAGCTAATATGGTAATAGCACGGCGATAAAAAGTCAAAATTTTTTACATACTTCAAGAGAGCAGCTCAAATAAATCTTGAAGGGTTAACTGCGCAAACCCTTGCTCCAGATCCAATAATCCCTGAGCGAGGGCGCTTTTGCGCTGTTTGAGATGCATGATTTTTTCTTCGATGCTAAGGGCTGCGACATAACGGCGGGCGATGACGGGGTTTTTGCGTCCAAAGCGATGGGCGCGATCGATCGCTTGCTGCTCGACGGCATCGTTCCACCAAGGATCGAAAAGAAAAACGTAGTCTGCTGCGGTGAGGTTCAATCCCACACCGCCCGCTTTGAGGCTGATCAAAAAAAGTTGGGTTTGGGGATCTTCTTGGAAACGCTGCACGAGCGCTTCCCGATTCTGCGAGGAGCCGTCGAGATAGACGTAGGAATAATTTTTCTCCTGCACCTGCCCCTCGATGAGTTTGAGCATCTGGGTGAACTGGCTATAAATCAGCACCTTACGTCCCTCTGCCACGACAGATTCTAGATCCTCCATCAGCCTCTCTAGCTTGGCACTGCTCACAGATGGGGAGTTTTTATCGACAAGCCGCGGATCGCAACAGATCTGCCTCAGGCGGAGGATGGCTTCTAAGATCTCCATCCGGTGCGAGCCGATCCCCTCTTCTCGAACCTTCCTGAGAAGCCCCGAGCGCTGCTTGGCAAGCCATTCCTCATAAAAAGCCCTTTGTTCCTCCTGCATCTCCACCCAAACGGTTTGTTCGTATTTGGGCGGCAGCTGCTCTCCAATCTGGTCTTTGCGCCGTCTGAGGAGGAAGGGGCGCACCTTTTTTTTGAGTTGATGGAGATAGCGCACATCGCTCATCCCGGCCAGCATCTGTGCATGGAAGGCGCGCCGATCTCCCAACAATTCGGGCATGAGAAAATAAAAGAGCGACCAGAGCTCATCCCAGCGATTTTCGATAGGCGTTCCGGTGATAGCCAATCGAAAATCTCCTTTGAGTCTAAAAACGGCTTGGGCGATTTGACTATCCGGATTTTTGATGCACTGCGCCTCATCGAGGATGACCGCGCTGTAGGAAATGCTTTCGAGTAAAGAACTATCTTGACGGAGCAGCGCATAGGAAGTGAGAATGATGCGCTCCCCTTGCAGCAGCTGCCCCTCTTGCTGCCGCTTGCTGCCGCTATGGATATAATAGGATTGAGCGGGCAAAAATTTTTCAATTTCCCGCCGCCAATTAAAGAGGAGCGAGGTGGGGACGATCACAAGCAAGGGTTTAGAAAAGGATAATCTAGAAACCAAAGCCAGGACTTGCACCGTTTTACCAAGACCCATCTCATCGGCGAGAAGGCCATGAAAATCGCTATTGTGAAGAAATTGCAGCCAATCCACCCCCTCTTGTTGATAGGGATGCAATGTGCCCAAAAATCCGGCTCCCGGAGGCGCGGAGGCGATTTCCGTGAGCTGCCGAAAGTGGGGATTCTGAGCCATTTCTGGAAAAAAAGGCTCTAATATTCCGAAATGGGATTTCTTAAGGACAACGCCGGCAGCCGTGATCTCTTGATCCGCCAATTCGCTCAGAAGAGGGGATTCGATTAAGCCGACTGTTTGAGGACTCAGGTCGACAAATCGCTCTCTGCGGTTAAAAGCCCCCAGCACATCCGTGAGATCGGCTTGATGCGCGCCATAGGCGATTTTACCGCGCACGGCGATGGCATCTGCGCCCACTTCCAATTCGAGATCTCTCTTTTGCTCCCGGACGACGCGCCGGTTGCGGTAATCAAAGACAGGCCAGCCGATCTCAAGGAGGAATGTCAAGCTCTTGGCCACTTTGTCCAAGGGGCAATAGTAATGAGAGGAGTCTGTCGTTTTTTTGATGAAATCGGTTTCTAAAAGATCTTTTTCCCAGGATTTTTCCCGTTCCAACGTGCGCCAAGCGACTTTTTTAGGATCGTGGAACGCCACCGTGCGCCCCTCGCCATAATCCATCCACAGATCGGCAAAGCCTCCGAAGCGATCGCTCAATAAAAGAAAGGGAAGAACTTCCCTTTCGGGCGTTTTTTCTATTTTCCAAATCATCTTAGGGGCTCTTGGGAGTTCGATCTGGTCGATGAAGCGCTCTTTTTGCGCCTCTTCAATCCGTTTTTCCCCCATCAATACCCACCTTTTGTCAACGGCAAGCATCCGCAAAACGCCCCCTTGGATGACCCAGGGAGGATCTCCGGGAAGAAGGATTAAGTCGGAGGGCTGGGCGCGCACAAGCCAAGCCCCTCCCGCCCCTGTTGACACTTCATAGAAATAATCGACGGGGGTAAAAGGATCGACAAGCAGCTTTTTCTCCTTCCAGAACAGCCTGCCCGTCACCCCCAGCTTAGGGAGAATAGACAAGGTCCGTTCCTCAGCAATCCGGATCCGGTTAAAAGGAACCGTTTCCGCTTGGGCGCTGTGCGATGAAAGGCCGCGAAACTGCAGCTCCGCTTGCATGAAAACAGTTAATAGTTCCCGATCCTTCGAGGAGGCTTGCAGGCTATCTCGATAGAGCTGCCGTTTTTGCCCAGGCGCCTGGATCGCGACGACCAAGAAAAGGCGCTGTTTATGTTCCTCTTGATCCAGAGTATAAAAGAATTCCACCATGGCGTATATCTCGACTTTGTACAATTTTTAGCGAGCGGATCCAGAGGAAGCGATCTGAAAATTATTTGTTTTTTCGCGAAATTAATATCCGAAGGTAATATAAATGAGCGAAAAAACAAATAATTTTCCAGCGCTTCTCTCGGAGATGCCGCTATAAAATTGTACAAAGTCGAGTATATTCAATCCTGTAAACAACTCTCGCCTAAAGGCGAAAGCTTTATGGTCAGCGATTAACTGCCACATGCGTGCGGTTTACAGCGCACGTTGCTCGATCGGCAGATAGAGCAAACCTACAGAGATTCCGACTTGCATTCAAGTCGCTGTGCTGTCGGTTTCCACAAGAACATGTAAAACGGTGCTTTTGTCTTGCGCCAAGAGCACCGCATAAGGAGCAAATTTGACTGCTATAAGCTGGATTCATGTAGATAATCCCCAAGCCGCGAGCTTGGGCCTTGTATTCGACAAACAGTTGCAATTGACTAAAGGCCCAGCGGTGCAGACGAGTTCTGTTTCGCTTGCTGCCTTTGATCCTTTTGCGCATGTTTTTCAAGTCTTCAAGAACAATCATCCCAGCGCCCATTTGAAGGGCTTCTTTCACAATCTCATTGCTCATCCCATGATTGACATGTTTCATCCGGCGCGCTTCTTTGCCAGAGATTTTCTTCAGCAATTGTTTTGCCGACTGAGAACCGTTGGACTGAAGCCTGCGCCGCATGGCGAGATATTGATCCCTTTGAAAGCGAATCTTGCCTCCGCAAATCAATTTGCCGCTGCTCATCGCAGCCGCGTTATTCTCCCCAAGATCCACCCCAAGCAGCGTGTCGCTTTGGCTCAAGGCGGGATCGGGAAGATCCAACACAAGGTTAAAAAACCATTTTCCCTTTTTACAGATCAACTCAGCTTCTTTGGGAATACCCTGAGCAAAATACTGCTCTTGGAAGTCGCTCATTCTCATTTCCACTTTAATCCGCTTACCCAAAGTGTAGAGAGAAAGAATTTTTCCTTTGATCGAATAGGTCCGTTTGTCAAAATGGACGCTTGCGTTTTTGCGAAACTGAATCTTTGGAACTTCTTCGCTTTTTTCAATGCCTCGATTCTTATAGGCTTTGCACACGGCAAAGATCGCATTGCACACCATCTGAGAGCCGAGTGGAGATTCCATTCTAATTTTGGAATAGCAAAGATGGTGGAGTGCAACTCGATTCCAACATCGATATTCCATTGCAAAGGGGACGATTTCATTGCAGGCGGAAACAAAATGATGTCCCAACTTAAAAAGCTCTTGGCTATCCTCAGCAGCAACTTTAATTTTAATCGAAATCGTGCGTTTCATTGGCTGCAGAAAATACTCAAATCTATTTTAAAACTCAAGTTAAATAAAGGAGCGGCGTTTCCTCCCAGTCCTAAAGGACTGAGTTTCCACGCCGTCAAATTAGGATGAATGATCGATTAAAATTATGGGATGAAAAAGCAAAACGCCTTGCCATCGCCCATCCGCTTAAAACGCCCCGCCACCTTCCCGCGATGCCGGGCATTGCGGGAGCAGCCGCGCGCTATCTGAAATGGAAAAGCCTGATCTACCTGCTCCGCCACGATAAAAATAGAGTGATATCCCGCTATTTTTTCAAACATCCTTTTAAGTATGGCCTGGCCCTTTTAAAATCTTCCATGAAAAAAAAATCTTATGTGCGCGATGGCGATTTTTTCTTGTACGGACTCCCGGACGCCTCGGCATTTAAAACATTGCGAAAAGACCCCGATTCGCTTCTCGTCATCGGATTTTCCTATTGCCATAAACCCCACGAATGCCCTTCGGGGAGATTTACGGCAGCCTGCCGGCACGACCCGGATCATCCCGTCTGCGGCCAGTGCTTCATTGGAAAGGCGATGAGCATTTTGCCTCAGGGAGCCACTCCGCTGTTTATTCCGACGATCCATTACATCGGCGAAAAAATCTTTGAACTGGTCGATCAAAACCCGGGCAAGCAGGTCTTATTTCTGATCACCGCTTGCGAATTAACCCTCGAGATGTTCGGCGATTGGGGCAATATGGTAGGAGCGCGCGGCATCGGCGTCCGCCTGGACGGGCGGATCTGCAACACGATGAAGGCATTTGAACTCTCGGAACGGGGCATCAAACCCGGTCTTACCGTGGTCCTGGAAGGCACGCAAGCGCGCTTCCTAGATCTTATTCGTAATGATACCACTTGCGAAAAGGCTTAGGCTGCGCCGTCTTTTCATAGGGGCGCAGGCGGGGGGCGCTCTGGCAAGTGCCGCTGCAGCACCCCTGAAACTGTTCCGCACAGGCCAGACAGCACAAAAACAGCTCATTGCAATCCATGTTGGCGCAGTTGTAGTAGACATCCGAGGGGATTTCGCAATGGCGGCAGCGGCTGATGGTGGAAGGGGACTCTTCCTCGCTGATCGGAACGGCCAGTCTATCATCAAAAACAAAGAGCTTCCCTTCCCAGTGGGAAGAGCCCTCTTTGAGCCCATATTCGATCACGCCGCCATCGAGCTGGTAGACCTGCTCGAACCCCTCTTTCTTTAACAGCGCAGAATAGAGCTCGCAGCGGATTCCTCCCGTACAGTACATCATTACCTTCGTCTTTTTGGGATCGCGCTCTTCTTTGAGCCGCTTCGCATAAGCGGGGAACTCGCGAAAGGTCTCCAGTTTGGGCAGCTCCGCTCCTTTAAATCTGCCGATCTCCCATTCGTAATCGTTGCGCACATCCAACAGAAGGGTCTCTTCATCGGCGGTTTCGAGCATCGCCCTCCACCGTTCAGGGGAAACTCGCTCCCCCGTCAGAGAGAGGTCGACGGGAGCGTCCAGCGCGACAAGCTGCTTGCGCACCTTGACGGCAATCCGAGGAAAGACATGTTCCGGGTGCCTGTGGATTTTAAACGTTACCTCTTGAAAACGCCCATCGCTCCGCAGCCACTCCATATAACCCTGCGCATCCGAGGCAATAGCGCTCAGCTGGCCATTGATCCCCTCTTCCGAGATATAGATGCGCGAGCGCACATCCTTCCCTTCAAAAAAGGCTAGGTGCCTCGCCACCTCCTCTTTCGGATCGGCGATGGGAACAAAACAGTAATAAGCGAGAATGAAATAATTCTTTTGATCGTCCATAGGAAACTATCGAATATACCCAATCCGCTTAAATCTCCGCAACCGATCTTCATCGGCACCGCTTTAGAGGCTGTCTCTTACTTGTCTATTTTAAGCGCCCAGTACTTATCGAGGCTGCCATTCTCTTGCCTGAGAAAGGCATAGGTATATCTATAATTTTTAGAAACGCTTTGGATGGGGTGTTCAATGATTTCATCCATTCCTCCCGCTTTGGAATGCACAGTCTCCGCATCGACCATGACGCCTACATGCTCGACATGCTCCTTCTGATTAAGATAGATAATCATATCCCCTTTCTGTGGGGTATCGACCAAATGGAAACCCAGCCGATCGATCAAGACCTCTAAATATTGATCGCAAGATATTTCAGAAAAAAGAGGCCGTCCAAAAAAAATAGCCTCTACTGCTTTTAGTACATTTAATCGATATAATGCATACAGCAGACAGTCCACGTGCCTTGAATCGGGTTTCTGCAGCTTTTTCGTGATTTCATCGAGATAGACCAATTGAAATTTTCTTTCGACAACCCTGCACCCTAATTTTTTGACTCCTTCCTCTAAAAAGCAAGTGAGAAGTTGTTTACTGTTGTCAAGCAGTTCAGAAAAAGAAACGATCGGATTCTTCCATTTAACCGGATGAGAAACCTGAATTCCGTGATCAGCGCCTAAAATCTCATTTAGAGAACGATTTGCAGCCTGATTGATATCTGCTAATTCTTCATCTGCAGAGCTAGATAGAAGTCCTGCAGAAAAACCACCTGCCTGTTTTAATGTCAGTTGAGTCTTAATTTGAGTCTTAATGAATCTAGCGTATAACAAATTGGTAAGACGGCTGAGTTTATCCCCATTTGCTTGAAGAGAAAGAGAAGCTTCAGAAGAAGACATCCCCTTCATTTTTTTGAGCAAATCAAAATACCGCAACTCCGTCCGCAGAGCTTTTTGGTGCTGTTGATAGGCACAGGCGTTTTCAGCAAATGTATTTAAATTTAATTTTAACGACATATAAACATTTCCTTTTTTGTTCTGTTAGACAATTAGATTAACAATAAAAAATAAAAACACAATAACATTTATAAAAACCATTTAACCACAGAGAGCACAGAGGACACAGAGATTAAGAAATTTGAAACCACTGCCCCATAGAAGATGCCTGTGGGGCATTTCCTTCCTCTGTGCTCTCTGTGGCCTCTGTGGTTAAATATCTTCCGGAGTTGGGTAAAAAAAAGCGAAGCGCTGAAATTGTTTGTATATAAAATCTGGCAATATTAATATTTCCTTAACAAAATTTCTTCGCAAGTTCAAAAAGAGGTTCCCTGCACACGAGCGGGGAAGCTCAAAGGAGTGTGCGATGGCTGGACAAGTTTATGCATTCCGTGACGATATCCACCTTTATCCTCTATACCTGAAGTTTGCCTCTCAGTCTTTTAAAGATGGCAACGCGTCTCAGGGAATGGATTTCTTTAACCTGGCGTGCCACCATCCGCACACCCTGGAACACAAGGTTTATAAGCAACTGTGGAAAATCCATAACCGTCCACAAGGAAAGCCTGACTACGGTAGAAACGCTTTTCATGGAACAGGGGGCTCCTCTTTGCAGGAAAAAACTCGAGCGATCGAGATGAGCTTAAAGAAAGCCAATGCAGAAGAGATGCAGATGCAGGAAAACAAAATCCATGAATGTTTGTGGAAAATAAAAGGAGAGCCGCCAGGAGATCTTGAATATGGAAAACACGCTTTCTACAATTCATACGGATACCAATACAATGCGAGTTTCGAAGAGAAACTCTCCGCCATGCGCAAGTACGCGATTGAATCCAGAATTTCCACCTGGTTTTCTGAAAATAAAGAAATCAGGCTTTTCCGGTATGGAAACAGGATAAAATATATAGGCCTTGATCCTATTTCGGGAAGAACTTGGGAAGGGCCCCTTCCTTGCGGAGGGCGTCCTATAGACACGGTCCTTTCCTCCCTCCCTGAATTTGAGATGTCCTTAAATGAGGATGTCCCTAGTTTTTCAAGACCCCGTGAAGCTGAGGAATGGCCCGATCCTGCGTATATCGGGAACAAACAAGTCAAACTATTTTGGAAAAAGGAAAATGACCACTTAATCTGGCACGTGTTCGACAGGTCGATCAATACCTCGAGTTGGGTTTTTGCAGGTCATGATGCCGTTCAGGCTCTGCACTACCTCAGCAGCATTCCGGCTTCCGAGCGGGCCTCTCACCTACGAGATTTCTCCCTATATATGGATTTTGATCCGAGCACTGGCAGGCTTTTAAGCGCTGCGATCAGCAGAACGCAAGCAAGCATCCCATTAACCACCCCACCACTTCTCCCCGTCACCGCATGCAGCAAATTAGATTCTTCAAAAATCATAGATCAAGATAACTGGGCCATCACTTTAATCAGCCACGGAGCTAGCAGCACGCTTTTTGGGATTCCCATAAAACCCAATTTTGGTCATGCCATGATCATCTACGAAGGGATAGAAAATGGGAGGTATTTCGTCAGATATGCCCACTTGACAAATGGCGTAAAAAATGCACCGAAGGGACAGGGGATAGTCCAAGTAGAGGAACTTGATCCTCTTAGTAATGTATCCTACAGAAAAAAAACGGAAACGTGGATAAAACCCCGAGCTTTAGTCAAAAGCATTGAAGAAGAAAAAGGGAGGTGTATTCCATTTCGTGCTATAGGAGACCACCCATTCATTCCAGACTATTTGGAAGAGGTAAAAAAATACAATTGCCTTACTTGGGCGGTTGAAAAATTGCGAGGGATACGCATAGGGCTTCCTTCTACTAAATACCGGGAGATAGTGGCTGCGCCAGATGAGTATATCAAATCGATCACATATCCTGTGGATCCAAATGCTAACCCACGGAATATGATAGTCGATTAAGAAACTGTTCGTGTTTTTAAATCATTTCAGGAGGTGATCTATGTCTGTTCATAATTCTACTGAACGATCAGGGACCATTATATGGGATTCTGAAACAACCAAAAGATCGATAAAAGAAAAGACCGATGCGTTTGTCGATGGAATACAGCCTCATGTGACTACATTGGTAAAAACAGCAGGCTCTGCTGTCATTACGGCAGCTGCAACTGCTGGAGGAGCAGCTCTTAAAACGAGCATCGGGTCTGCGTGCCCGGTGGCAGCTCCTTGTGTAAATGCAGCCATCGATGCGAGCACGGGGCCGATGGTCGGTTCTGTAAATCAGGCTTCCTCGCCTTTGGTAGACACGAGTGTACAGAAAGCGGGAACCATTGCCAAACAAGTTTCCCACAAATCCACTGATATCGGCGTTGACTTAAGCACCCGCAGCATGTCGATCTTTGGATAAGGCGGCTAGAGAACCCAAGGGCGGTCGAGGCTGCCGTTCTCTTTTCTGAGAAAGACGTAGCTATGCCTGTAGATTTGGGGAACGCTTCTGATGGGATGTGCAAAGATTTCATCGGTCCCCGTTCCCCATTTGGAATGCACGGTCGCTGCATTGATATATTGTTTTTTTGAGAGGGTTAAGATGAAGCAATTTTTATTAGGGATGTATCTTATAGGAGTTTGCGCCTTGTACAGCAACGAAAAAAAAACTAACGCGTTCGTTCCTGAAAAGGAATGCAAGCAATTTTTACAAATCTGCGAAAACACCTCCCGCATGTCTCTAGCCCATGCGATCCGAGAATTGACCGTGGGGGTCGTAGACCCCTATTTTGGGGAAGATTTCTTGAGCAAAATCGAGGAGATGCAAAAACGGCAACCGAGCGGAGAGTATGTCGAATACTGGGAAAACGGGCAAATCAAGGCAAGGGGTAGCTATAAGAACGGATACGCCGATGGACATATTCATGGGTGGTATGAGGATGGCACGGATGCATTTAAAGGTTTTTTTAAAGAGGGGGTAAAGCTAGGCGTGCACATAGCGTTCTATCCTCCGCTCCCCGGAAACGAGCAGAGCTGGAATGCGCGCATTTTGACGTTCAACTCAGAAGGAAAGACAGAAGGCAAGCAGCAGGCATGCTATCCGAATCGCAGATTGCTTCTCAGCGCCTCCTATAAAAACGGCGTTCTAGATGGTCCAAAGGAGGTCTATGACAGCGAGGGGGGCCGCATCGAGAGAAAAGAATACAAAAAGGGAAAGCTCCTGGTAAAATAACAAATATCGCTTGTTTAAAAATAAAGGCTGTACTAAGATCCGTGTCTTCTATGACATAAGGTATATTATTAGGAGACACTTTCATGGCTCGTTATACAGGCCCAAAAAATCGGATCGCCCGTCGGTTCGGAGCGAATATTTTTGGACGCGCCCGCAATCCCTTGCTGCATAAGCCCAACCCGCCCGGCATGCACGGTGCAAAACGGAAAAAGAAATCTGACTACGGGATGCAGCTCGATGAGCAGCAAAAGCTAAAAGCGGTCTACGGCATGATCAGCCGTGCCCAGCTTACCCGCTACTATCAGGAAGCGGTCCGCTCTAAGCAAAACACCAACCACGTATTCATCGAAAGGCTCGAGTGCCGCCTAGACAATATCGTGTATAGACTCCGCTTTGCCAGCACGATCTTTGCAGCGCAGCAGCTAGTTTCCCACGGGCATATTTTGGTCAATGGGAAGAAAGTCGATCGCCGCTCATTCCACGTGCGCCCAGGCATGGTGATCTCTGTCAAAACAAAATCTCAGCAGATGCCCGCCATTAAGCAAGCGCTGGACAATACCTCGCGCGGCATTCCCGACTATCTCATCCTAGAAGCCGATAAATTTTCTGGTTCGCTTGCCGTCCAGCCTGCGCCCGATCAAATTCCCCATCCGATCCCCATCAACGTTCCCCTCATCTGCGAGTTTCTAGCGCACACGAGCTAAAAAAGATTTCCTCCTTGTTTTTTTGATAGCAAAAGGCAGTTGTAAAACTGCCTTTTTTTTATCCTGGGACATCAAGCGCAGGTTGTTTTTTGAGGCCGATCAGCTCGAGAACATCGTTAGCGCCTAACATCCACGCATAGGAGAAAAACAGGAGGAAAAACGTTCCCGTCAATACGAAAAACTGCAGGAGCTGCTCGGGAAATTCGCGCGAAAAAGGCCCCGGGATTTGCCCCAACAAGATCTGCAAGGAGAAGTCGAAAGCGAGAAAATGACCTAGAGCAAGCGTGAGAAGTCCGGCGATAACGCCGCATAAGGTCGTTTTAAAAAAGGAACGGATCAGGGGCCAATCGAAAATCGGACCTGTTTTTTCAGCCAGACGGTGCGCTAAAAAGAAGCAGTTGAAAAACGAAGATAAGCTGGTAGCTACGGCAATGCTAAGAGCGCCCCAATCTAAATAGAAGACCATGGCGGCGTTTAAAGCCGTGTTGAGTACGACCGACAGAACGGAAACGACCATCGGCGTCTTATAGTCTTTTTGCGCATAGAACGCGGGAGCTAACAGGATTACGAAGACTGAGGGAACCAACCCCATCCCGTACCCCCATAAACAGGTGATCGTTTGGAAGGTCGTTTGCGAGTCGAAATCCCCTCTCCCATAAATCAAGTTAACCGATGAAGCGCCCAAAACAAAAATGCCGATGGTGCAAGGCAAGATCAGGCTGAAGCTGCGCTGCAAAGCGAAACGGAGCAGGCGGTGATAATGGGCAAAATCCGCAGACTGGATAGCGCGCGACAGGGAAGGAAGGAGCGCAGAGGCAAGAGCAATGCCAAAGAGCGCGAGGGGGATCTGCTCTAAGCGGATCGCATACCACAGGTAGGCTGGCCCCTCTAAGCTATCAAATCGGGCAAAAACGCCGTCGAGGGCACTATTGATCTGGACCGCGCCGACGCCGATGAGAGCAAGGCAAAAGGGTTTAGCGACCGCCAGCAGCTCTTTGGAAAACAATTTTGCTTTGAAACACTCGATAAACGAGAGGGAGCTGCGCAAAAAGCGCCACGCCTTGGGAGCGATGACTAGCCACTGCATGCAAAAGGCCAGCACGACCGCCAGAGAAAGTCCGGCTGCCGCCTCGGAAGCTTCCCGATCTTTTAAACACCAGACCGCACAGGTCCACACACAATTGAAGGCCGCGGGAGCAAAACCGATTAAAAAGAAGTTTTTCTCGCACTGGAGCAAAGCCCCGGTGAGGCCAAACAGGCAAACAAACAGCAAGCCGGGCAGCATGAGCATGGTCAGTTGCAAGATCTGTGCGCAGTCTCGACCGGGCTGGCCCCAGTGCAGCCAACAATAGAGCCCTCCCTCTAAACACAAAATGATCAAGATCAGCAAAACGGTTAGGGAGTGAAAGAGATCGCGAAACAGGCGCGCTCCCTTTTCTGCAGAGACGGCGCGCTCCGCTTCAAAGTGGGGAATAAACCCGGAGGGGAGAGGTCCCTCTCCTAAAAGGCGCCGGATCAAGTTGGCAAAGCGAAAAGCTACCATGAAGGCGGCGATGGCCGGCTGGCTGCCAAAGCAAAAGGCCATGGTGATATCCCGCAGCATGCCCGTGAGACGGCTTAAAAAAGTCCCTGATAAAAAGGCCATTGAAAAACGCGATAGCGCACGCGGGCTATCATTACCCATAAACGAGCCCCCTAAAATTGATTGTCAACATCATGAGTATATTCTACAATTTGGGATATTTTGGAAAAGAATTGATGAAAAAAACGCCTGCTAAAGAATTATTAATCGGCGCGCACACCTCCGCAGCCGGAGGTCCCCACCGCGCCCTACTGGAAGGAGCGGAGATTGGCGCGACGACGATCCAGTTCTTTACCAGCAATCAAAAGCGTTGGGAAGGCAAGGACATTGGCGAAGAAGAGCTCGCGCTGTGGGAGGAGTCGCTCCAAGAAACGGGGCTGAAAAAAATCATGAGCCATGATAGCTATCTGATCAATCTCGGCTCCCCGGACCCCGATATCCTGCATAAAAGCCTCAAAGCGTTTAAAGAAGAGTTCAAACGGTGTCAACGCCTCAAGCTCTCCTTCCTCAACTTCCACCCGGGCGCCGCCACCGATTCCACCGAAGAAGCGTGTTTAGACCAGATCGTCAAAAGTCTGGAAGAACTCGAAGAGCTCGCCGCCCACGGCCACACGCGCCTCCTCATCGAAACCACCGCAGGGCAAGGTTCGAGCGTCGGCTGGCGCTTTGAGCAGATCGGCTATCTCATCCAACGTCTGCATAAAAAAATCCCGATAGGGGTCTGCATCGACACCTGCCATATATTTGCCGCAGGATACGACATCCGCACAAAAAAGGGGTGGGAAGAGACGCTCAGCGCATTCGATGAACGGATCGGCCTCGAGCACCTCTATACCTTGCACGTCAACGATTCGATGAAACCCCTAGGATCGCGCAGAGATCGGCACGCTCCCCTCGGCAAGGGAGAGATCGGGATCGCCTGCTTCCAGGCGATGATGGCCCATCCCCTCCTCCGCGAGCTGCCCAAATATCTGGAGACGCCGGATGGCCCGCCTCTGTGGAAAGAAGAAATCAACATGCTGAGAGAATTCGCCCAATGAACCGCGTCATCCTTAAAAATATCCAACCCTCCCAACTGGGGCAAATTCTGACCGTCTGCGGCTGGATTCGGACGGTCCGCGAACAGAAAAATTTCACCTTCATCGAGATCAACGATGGGTCCACCCTCTCCAACTTGCAGGTGATCGCAGAACAAGAAGAGGCTAAACAGCTCACCACAGGCACCTCCGTGCGCATAGAGGGAACGCTCGTCGAGAGCCCCGGACATAAGCAAAAATGGGAGCTGAAAGCGCATACCATCCACATCTTCGGCACCTGCCCCGCAGAAGATTACCCTTTGCAAAAAAAGCGCCACTCGTTTGAGTTTTTGCGCACCATCGCCCACCTCCGCCCCCGCACCAACACCCAAGGAGCCGTGCTGCGCGTGCGCAATGCGCTCTCGTTTGCCACACACCGTTTCTTCCAGGAAAAGGGATTCCTCTATGTGCAGACGCCGATCATCACCGCTTCCGACTGCGAAGGGGGCGGCGAGCAATTTCTTGCGACGACGCTCGATCTCAACAAAATCCCTAAGAATGCAGACGGCTCTGTCGATTTTACCAAAGACTTCTTTGGCAAGCAGGCTTATCTCACCGTGTCCGGCCAGCTCAATGCAGAAACGTTAGCGTGCGCAGTTTCCGATGTCTATACGTTCGGGCCCACCTTTCGGGCTGAAAACTCCAACACCTCGCGCCATCTCGCCGAATTCTGGATGATCGAGCCTGAAATGGCCTTTGCCAACCTCAAAGACGACATGCAATGCGCCGAATCCTATCTCAAATACATCATCCGCTACGTGCTGGAAAAATGCCCTGAAGACATGGAATTTTTCGATGCATTCATCGAAAAAGGGCTGATCCAGCGGCTAAAACACGTGGCAGAAACCCCCTTTGAGCATCTCACCTACACCGATGCGATCCGCATCCTCAAAGAATCTAAGTGCTCCTTCGAATTCCCTGTCGAATGGGGCTCCGATCTCCAATCTGAGCACGAGCGGTATCTGGCGGAAGAATACTGCAAAAAGCCGGTCATCCTCACCGACTACCCCCAAGAGATCAAGGCCTTTTACATGCGCTCCAATGACGATGGCAAAACCGTGGCAGCGATGGATGTGCTCGTCCCGAAGATCGGCGAGATCATCGGAGGCAGCCAGCGGGAAGAGCGGCTCGATCTTTTGAAGCAAAAGATCATCCAGCACAAATTAAATCTGGACGACTACTGGTGGTACCTGCAGCTGCGCACCTACGGCAGCGTGCCCCACGCAGGCTTTGGAGCCGGCTTTGAGCGGCTCGTCCTCTTCGTCACCGGCCTGGAAAACATCCGCGACGTGATCCCCTTCCCCCGCTTCCCCGGCCACGCCGACTTTTAACGTCACAGTCGCTCAATCACACCCTCTGCAACTGCCTTTTTCAATTCCGATCCTAGCCACACCAATTTGTAACATGCTTAATATTAGGAACGTAAACAACTCTCGCCTAAAGGCGAAAGCTTTATGGTCAGCGATTAACTGCCACATGCGTGCGGTTTACAGCGCACGTTGCTCGATCGGCAGATAGAGCAAACCTACAGAGATTCCGACTTGCATTCAAGTCGCTGTGCTGTCGGTTTCCACAAGAACATGTAAAACGGTGCTTTTGTCTTGCGCCAAGAGCACCGCATAAGGAGCAAATTTGACTGCTATAAGCTGGATTCATGTAGATAATCCCCAAGCCGCGAGCTTGGGCCTTGTATTCGACAAACAGTTGCAATTGACTAAAGGCCCAGCGGTGCAGACGAGTTCTGTTTCGCTTGCTGCCTTTGATCCTTTTGCGCATGTTTTTCAAGTCTTCAAGAACAATCATCCCAGCGCCCATTTGAAGGGCTTCTTTCACAATCTCATTGCTCATCCCATGATTGACATGTTTCATCCAGAGCGCTTCTTTGCCAGAGATTTTCTTCAGCAATTGTTTTGCCGACTGAGAACCGTTGGACTGAAGCCTGCGCCGCATGGCGAGATATTGATCCCTTTGAAAGCGAATCTTGCCTCCGCAAATCAATTTGCCGCTGCTCATCGCAGCCGCGTTATTCTCCCCAAGATCCACCCCAAGCAGCGTGTCGCTTTGGCTCAAGGCGGGATCGGGAAGATCCAACACAAGGTTAAAAAACCATTTTTCCTTTTTACAGATCAACTCAGCTTCTTTGGGAATACCCTGAGCAAAATACTGCTCTTGGAAGTCGCTCATTCTCATTTCCACTTTAATCCGCTTACCCAAAGTGTAGAGAGAAAGAATTTTTCCTTTGATCGAATAGGTCCGTTTGTCAAAATGGACGCTTGCGTTTTTGCGAAACTGAATCTTTGGAACTTCTTCGCTTTTTTCAATGCCTCGATTCTTATAGGCTTTGCACACGGCAAAGATCGCATTGCACACCATCTGAGAGCCGAGTGGAGATTCCATTCTAATTTTGGAATAGCAAAGATGGTGGAGTGCAACTCGATTCCAACATCGATATTCCATTGCAAAGGGGACGATTTCATTGCAGGCGGAAACAAAATGATGTCCCAACTTAAAAAGCTCTTGGCTATCCTCAGCAGCAACTTTAATTTTAATCGAAATCGTGCGTTTCATTGGCTGCAGAAAATACTCAAATCTATTTTAAAACTCAAGTTAAATAAAGGAGCGGCGTTTCCTCCCAGTCCTAAAGGACTGGGTTTCCACGCCGTCAAATTAGGATGAAGATTTTAGAAAGCAATTTTTCACAAAATACGCTCGGCGTTAGCTTACCAATAAAGGCCTTCTACTCGGATTAGCCGCATGTAAAAGCTCTGCATATTTTTCAATGCTCGGCCTTGCTTGTGCTCTTTCATAACGAGCATAGGCATTGGGTGATTTTGATTTCAGTCTTTTGGAAACATCTCGAATCGTTGAACCACTTCGTAACCGTTGTCTTTTTAACCCTAATGCAAAAAGAAGCTTATCATCAGTAGCACCCATACCCATTACACCTTCTTTATAAAGATGGACACTAAGTTGAAACTGCTTACCCAAAAGATCCTCGTAAGAGTCCTTTAAAAGCTCCATCACGGCATCTTTAATCATTCCCAGTGCTTCTTTTCTCGTCCTTCCCTGAGTCATTACATCCAGGAAGGAGATTTCAACCAGCCACCATGAACTATCAAGATCTTTCCAAACTCTGCCTTCCAGCTCCATTGTTTTGCCGCTCTCTGCTATTTTTTCTTTGGGGGATTACTCCTAGCCACCTGATAATATCTTCTTAGCTAGAGTCTCTTTTACTTCTCGGTGCCTGGGAACGGGTTCAGTATCTTCACCATTGGTCCAAATTTCGTGGTTGCCGCCTTCTCTTTTCAACCACCAACCCAAACGGCCAAGCTCTTTTTCCAAGTCTCGCTTTTTCATTCATCGTACACAATTTGGTGAACAAAGTCAAATTTGTAGCAAAATGGACATTTTTTCAGAACAGCTAAGTGATTAAAATTTAAATTGCCATGATTTCGAGTCTAAGGAATTGGGGGCGATTGGACGAATTCAAAACTTTTGACTGGAACACGATCAAGACTGCGTTATTAAATTCGCTTGAATATAGGAAGGAATTCGCTCTTCCAACCAATATTTAGGACTCCAAGGCAAACTACCCCCTATAAAACCCATATGCCCGCCACTTTGCTGCAATTCTAATTGCACGTTAACTGGCAACTGATTCTGATGGGGAATAGCATCTAAATACAAAAACGGATCATTACAAGCATGTATTATCAATGTATTCTTCTTGATCCTTGATAAGTAATAAAACGAACTCGATTTTTCGTAATAGTCTTTGGCGTCCTTAAATCCATGAATTTTAGCGGTAATCTCATTGTCAAAGTCCCAAAAATTATTGATCTTATCCAATTTTTCTAAATCAATCGGAAGCGTTACGCTTCTGGCTTTATCCCGTATTTTCTTTCGAAGCCTTGACAAAAGATACTTTTGATATAAGCACGAGGCACCCTTTTGAACTTTATCAGCAAACCGATTTAACAAAAAAGGAACAGAAATAACGACTGCACAGCAAATAGGATTGTTCATTTGTGTTTCGCCAAGATATTTTAATAATGCATTCCCTCCAAGTGAAAAACCTATGACAGCTATTTGCGTAGAAGGTTCACGTTTATTGAATATTTGTAAGACATAGCTAATATCTTTTGTTTCTCCAGCATGATAGGATTGTATACTTCTATTAGGCTCGCCACTGCATCCTCTAAAATGCATGAAGACACCCCGCAATCCAGAATTTTTCAAAGCACTTAGCATTCCTTTGGCATAGCTTGATTCGATTGACCCCTCGAGACCGTGCAAAATAAGAACAATGGGAGCCTTTGTATTACCTGAAGTCCAATCGAGATCCACGAAATCTCCATCCGGCAACCACAGTCGTTCGCGAACCAGGGGAATATCATTTTTTCTTCTTAGATTGGACCACAGCGTTTGCAAATGGCCTCCTGGCAACCACCAAGCCGGCTTAAAATCATTTTCCATAGAGAAAACCTGCATCTGAAGAATTGTCCGAAAAATACCCGACAGGATAGCAGATCTCGAATAAAAAGGGCCCGAAGTCATCCGGGCTTTTATTTTAGGGGCAGGCGGACTTCGGAAGCGAGTCTTCGATATTCAACCCCAAGCAATCCAAGTTAATATGCATCAACCTAAAATTAAACATGTTAAATTTGATTAACAGCGAATAATTGTTGAGTAAAATTGCTTAAAAACGGGTCATGCTGTCCCACCAGTGTCCCAAGTCGCTTGACGGTTGATATCGATTGTGATATCATAAAAAAAATGAGCAAACTGCAAAAACTGGTGCAGAAAATCCTAGATGGTAGGGATGTCTCTTATGATGAAGCTGAGGGACTCCTTCTCAAGCTGGGTTTTCAGTTAGAGATCCGGGGATCTCATCACATATTCAGAAAGAAGGGATACCCCAATAACGTCTCAATTAAGCGCCGACCGGAGCTCTTGCCTTATCAAATTACCGACTTAAAAGAGGTGTTAAGAGATCATGGCTACTAAGAAAGATGTTAAGTACTACGTGAGCCTCAATTGGTCGTATACCATTGAGCAAGAAACTCACAAGGGCAAACACTATTACATTATCCGCGTCAATGAACTCCCTGGAATATGCACCGATGCTGAGACTATTGAAGAAGGCATGCAAGAGATCAAAGATGCGATCGCAGCCGCAATCAAGCTCTATCTCAAAAATAAAGAACCGATTCCAGAGCCAATTAAAAAAGAGCAGTTCAAAGGACAGATTGCCTATAGAACAACAAGTGAACGCCATTACCATGTAGCTAAGGCTGCTAAAGCCATGCACAAATCGATCAGCAAAACCATTGATGACCTTATCGATGCTGGTTTAGATCGGTTGAATGTGCTCCCCCACTAATCATGCTGGGCGTGTCTACCACGCTCACCTTGCAGAATACGTTGTCAACCCATTTAGGTTACTTGGTAGAGGCTTTCTCAGGACGATGGGGATGCTTGTGGGTGCGGCTGAGGGCGGCGCCTCCTAGGCCGAAAACCATGCAGGCAAAGGCGAAGATGGTGCCGAAAAAGGGGATGGCGGCGATCAAGAAATAGAGGACGAGGCCGATGCAGAACGTGGGCAGTTTATTGGGCTTAAGGCCGATTCTTTTAAAGAGAATATTCGAGGCCCAGAGAATAGAAAACACTTTAGCTGTGTAAAAGCTGATCACGTTCAAGGCTAAGAGGGTGAGGGCAAAAGGGGTTCCCAAGATGGTCATGAGCAAGACAAGGGAAGCTAGGGGTAGGAGAACGAGCAGGAGGATCCCGTAGACAAAAGCCTTCCAGGGACGGTGCGTCATGGCAGCAATGGCCATTTCGAGATTCTTGGGGTAGAGGCGAATCAAGATCCAGCCGATGAATAGGGTATAGAGAAAGTTCATGAGCACGGTGGCTACTCTAGATCCGATCATAAACGCCTGCATGAGGCGCCCTGCGAAGATTTCTTGAATAAAAGAAGGATGGTGGGTGATTTTCCCGTTCACTTTAGCTTGGGGTTCAATCCAGGCGATCTGGTTGCTGCTGTATTCTAGATTGCCGCCGATATGCGCGCGAGAAGTGAGGCGCATTTGTCCTACAAAAGCATGCACGTTGTTTCCCACTGTGGAAGAGATGCGCAAATTGGAAGCGAGCATGGTCGCATCGGAGCCGATCGAAGAAGCTAGATCGACATTGCCGGCGACGCTCACGGCATTGCCTTTAATCTGCCCCGAAGAGACGAATTGGATATTGCCTCCTATCAGCGTCGCATTATGTCCGACCCGTCCGCTCAAGGTCACTTGCCCTGCAAGGATGCGGATATTATGGGACACTGTCCCAGAGATATCCACACTTCCCCCCACTGCGAGCACATCGCCGTTCACGACTCCGTCGATGATGATTTGCGAGGCGGCCACGTAAACGTCTCCATTGACGGTTCCCGAGATCTCGACGCTATCGCCCATGGCAAAGTAATCGCCGTTATGGACGCTGCCGGCAAGGAGGATGACGACATTGGATGGCTCTATGGCGGTATCTTCTCCCCAAGCCTGGGCAAATAGGAACAATGTTGCTATTAGGATGGATTTGACTATCTGCAAAGAAGCCTCTTTTTTTCTTTTTGGTGAAAGAAAAAGAGTTGTCGATCCACGGCTTCGCGGATCCACTCCTCCGATTGGAGCGTTTCTTTCAAACGGCTGTCTTGTTTTTGTTCGATGAGATGGCCGAGCTCTTCGATATTCATTAAATGGATGTGGGGATGGTGGGAAAGGCGGGGATCTACCGTGCGCGGGACGCTTAAATCGCAAATGAGTTGAGTAAAAACCTCTTTTCCTTCTGGAATATGTTCAGGGGTCATTAAATAGTCGTTTTGATGGGTGCCGCAGATCACAAGATCATATCGATGCCAAAAAGGGAGTTGCATCCAATCGACCACCGGGCAGGGAAGCTCTTTGGCATTCTGCGGCGCACGCGTGCATAAGGTGATCTGCTCGAGATTTTTTTTTCTGAAAAAGTGGAGAATTTTGCGATTGATCTCGGAATTGCCGACAAACAAGATGCGGCATCGGCTCATGTCATCAAACATCCACTGGCCTAGCTGAAAAATCACATTTTCTAAGCTGACTCTGCCAAGAAGAGGGATGCGGGTGCGGATCCCCTTGCTGATCTTTAAACACTTCTGAAACATGAAATGGAGGCAGCTGGGCAGGGCAAAATCGAGACAGGCGTTTTCATAGGCGAGCTTGACCTGTCTTTGGATCTCTGTTTCGGCGAGGATCACGCTATCTAGGCCGGCGGTCACTTTTGCCAGATGCATGAAGCAATCGATGCCGAAATAGGAATAGAGTTTATGTTCGAAGGGGCAATCGATTTCCAGGCGGAGGAGCTGTAAAATCACGCTGTGGGCTTCTGCTAAGTTGGGCGCGCTGAAATAGACTTCGGTCCGGTTGCAAGTGGTGAGAAGGACGCAAGGAAAAGGGATCGAGTCCCTTTTGTCCAGGCCAAAACAGCGCAAACACGCCTTAGCAAGGAGTTCTCGCAAGTACAAATCGGAAGTCTTATAGTTGATGCCGATGACGCCTGTGTGCATGAACGTCTTTATAGTTGAATTTCTTTTAATCAGGCAAGAATACTTTACCTTTCCTGCGAGTCCCGATCTTTAAAAGCTGTTCACAAATTGATTTAAAATAAAATTCACTACTATATGCTGATTGAATATTAATTTCAAAAATTGATAATATGAAACAAATGGAGGTGAATATGCCTGAACAAATTTCGGGACCGTCCCCTACGCAACCTACGCCGCACTCATCGGGGGTTACGCCTGGCAATACGCCCAAGCCAGCCGCGCAGCCGGGTGCAGCGCAAGCGCAAACCACGGCGTGGGAATCTGCATTCGCACAACTGCTCGGCCCCACGGCAACGCCCGAGCAGATCTCTAAAGCGATGATGAATATGATCAATAGCATGATCGCCCAGATCAAGCAGGATGAAAAGAAAGCCGACGAAACGCTTAAGAAAATGAAAAAACAGATCGAAGGGGAAGATGAGTAGCGAGAGGCTTCTCATCTCTGAGAAGGAGGCGGGATTGCGCCTCGACAAACTGTTAGCGGAGCACTATGCGCATCATTCCCGGGCCTATTTTCAATCGCTGATTGAAAATGGCTATGTGCTGGTCAATGGGAATAGGCTCAAAAAGCGGGAAAAACCAAAAATAGGCGATGAGATCGAAACCTGTTTTGTCTTGACGCCTGGAATTTCTTTAGAACCGGAAGAGATCCCTTTAGATATTCTTTACGAAGACGAGCACCTGCTGGCTGTCAATAAACCTGCAGGAATGGTGGTCCACCCCGCCCCAGGACATCCCTCCCAGACGTTTGTCAATGCGCTTCTCTTTCATTGCAAACAGCTCGGTATCGGCGACAACCTCCGCCCGGGCATTGTGCACCGCTTAGACAAAGACACCTCAGGAGTGCTGATTGCCGCAAAAACCGCAGAGGCGCATGCCAAACTAGTCGCCCTGTTTTCCTCGCGGCAAATAGAGAAAAATTACCTTGCGGTCTGCCTAGGCACTCCCGGCAATACGACCATTGATGCCCCCCTCAGGCGCCACCCGGTCCATCGGAAGCAGATGGCGGTTTGTCCGGAGGGCGGTAAAGAGGCGATCAGCCGATGCACCGTCCTCGCCGTCAAAGAACAACTCGCTCTAGTAAACGTCCAGATCATCACGGGAAGAACGCACCAGATCCGCGCCCACCTGAAAAGCCACGGGACGCCTGTGATCGGCGATCCGGTCTACGGCTCGGCTGTCGCCAACCAGAAATATGGGATCAGCAGGCAGCTTTTACACGCTCACCGCTTGGAGTTCATCCACCCCATCACGAAACAGTCCCTTGTTCTCTCTGCTCCGCTTCCCTCTGATTTGGTTCATTTTCTCAAAAAATATCAGCTAGATTAATAAATCTTTGTTGATGTATTGTCAATTTTTAGAGGGTGTCAAAGAAATCAAACTGAGGATCGAAAAATGAAAGAATTCGTGGAGTATATCGTCAAGAACCTGGTCGACCATCCTGATCAAGTCCGCATCAACGAAGTCGGAGGCACGCATACTCTAATCATCGAGCTGGGCGTGGAAAAATCTGATATTGGCAAAATCATCGGCAAAAAAGGGAAAACGATCAACGCGATTCGCACGTTGCTGATGTCTGTCGCGAGTCGAAATGGGATCAGAGTCAATCTCGAAATTCTAGAAGATCCTTCCCCTAAAGAGCCGGAATAGTCAAGACGTCAAACGGGGCAAGTAGGGCGAAATCATTCCTTTGCGCGAATTGATCCGCCCTGCTTGGAACCTCAAGAGAGCGATGGGGAGATTTTCTGCTGTTATCCGGCGTGGAATCGGAAGGAAGCTCTCGGTAAAAATCTGATCCAGTTCTTTGGCATTGTCTCCGAGAAATTCTATGTGCATATCCATTTGGTTGATATGGGGCAAAGAACGAAAAGCGTTAAGAAAGCTCTTGAGATGTTCGATCGCCTGCTCCGTAGAGGGGATCCAGATCCAGAGTTCGTCTTTATGGGAATAGTTGAGCGGCGTCCCTGCAAATAAATCTTCAGCGCCCGCAACGGTGCTGATCATGTGCATATGCAAATCCACTTCGCTCTTATCTTTATAGAAAGCGCAGGCGTCATCATACCATGCGCGCCGCAGCAAGGGGGCATACTTTAAAAAAATGGGAAAGTTCTTTGCAAACATTTTGGTCTGACCTACCCGACAGCACCCGTTCTGCTCTTTGGTATCGGCAAAAGTACAAGAAGGCTTCCCTTCGATGCAGAGTTGCAAATTGTGCGTAACCGCTTCTTCTTTAGCGAGGTAGATCTTGCTATACAGCGAATACATATCGACGTTTTGCAAGATGCGCTGGGCCGCTTTAGCCACAAAAAACGGATCGCGAGGGAGATCGTCAAAAGCGATGATCTCCACCTCCTTTTGCAGAAAAAGCGACTTGAGGCGGTTTAGGAGGGAAGCGATGCACTCGACATCGCGCACGGTCACTTTGGTCAAAAGATCTGTATCGTCCAAGATCGCGTAGAGAAAATGCAAATACTCGACGATTTCCCGTTTCGGATCGATAAAAAACGCCCCCTTTTTCTCAGCAACTATATTCCGTTTTAAGAGGCGTTGAAAAATCCTTTTTTGCGAAGAAGAGGAGAGATCTTTTTTAATTTCATCGATTTGCTGTTCGATTTGCGCAAGCGTCATTCCCCCCGCCCCGTATTGATCGTTGATTCTAAAAGCAATTTCAGCCACAAGGGCGTTCGAAGACTGCGAATCGGAAATGTAGGCGACGGGAGGAGAGAAGGTGTTCAACGCGCTCTTGTGGTGGTCGATGACGCTAATGACTTCGAGATAAGACGGAATTTTCGTCTCCTCTCTATTGCAGAAATCGCGCAAACTCACCGTGCCGAGAATCGTTTTATGCAAATCGCTGGCGTGGATAATCCCCAGGGGGATCAGCTTTCCCTGTTTACCGGTGGAGGTAACGGTTAAATAAGGGTAGGAGCCTATCTTGCTGCGGATCTCCTCCACATCTGCGCGATAGCTAACCACCTGCGGAAAATAGCCGAACACCTCTGTTTTAATATGCAAAGCGACATCGAGCCTTTCGACATAGAGGCGGACGCTCTGGATCGCTTTGTCCAATCCCAAGATCACCTCTTCGAGATAATGGAAAATGCGCGGGCGATTTTCAACGAGCTCTCCGGCAGGGTCAAAGAGGTCGGAACGTTGGAGGGAGTCGATCAGATCGATAAAAGCTTGGAATTCGAAAATATCCAAGATTTTCATCGCTTTAGCAAATCCTTCAAAAGTGCTGTCCAACCCCTCTTTTACGCCCAACACTTTGTTCAAATAATCTTGAAGATGCTTTTTTTGCTTCTCCGTAAATTCTTTGGCGGGTTCGCAATCGCGGATCCGCATCCGGAATACAGACTGAGCGAAGGCGGGCAAATCTTTGGATGACAGGATTGGGCGGGAGAATAATGAGACGAGCTGCACATGCAAATTGTTTTCAAACCAGCGCAAGCACTGGCTCAGTAATAAAATAACCTGCCGCACCCCCTCGACATCAAAGTTGCGCCAATCCCCCAAATAATACCCTTGCTCATCTACGAGGACCACCGCGTTCTGATTGCGCTCGTGATCGATGGTCAAGCTCGACTCTTGAATATTCGTCTTGCGCAATCCCCGTTGGGTCATGAGATCGATGCTCGAAAGCGCAAGCGAGGTGCGCGTCTTCGCTAAATGGGTAAAGATCCCTTCGCCAAACATTTGATAGAACAGCAGCCCGACTTCGATCTGCGAAGCGGGGGGGCCGCCGGGGACATTCCACAGATGCAAGCCTTCCGCCACCTGGGCGCCAAAAGCATCCACCCATCCCCAAAACGAGGCGACCGTCGTGTCGAGATCGGGGGAATTGTGCGCCGTCACAAAATGGCTGCCCGCATGTTTCTTGCCCATGCCGATGGGAAAAAGAATTTGGTATTCCTCTCGGGGAATCCATTTGCCGATCACGTGGGCGCGGATCCGGTAATTCTCTTCGCTGTTTAACTGGGAAAATTGATTGAGCCACAACTCAAAACTTGAAAAAGAATAATGATCGAGAATCTTCTCTTGGACGACCTGATCGATATAGTGGATGACGGCCCCTAGAAGAAAAGCGGGGCCTTTTTCTTTTTGAATGAGTTGGAGCAGGGTGCGATTCACCTGTTCGCTCTTCTGCTGATCGCTTAAAAGGCGAAATTCTTCCGTTTGAAAAGCGCGGAAGATCTCCTCGAGTCCCTTAAAAGTCTCTTGTAAAACAACGAAATCTCCGAGGTGCTTTCCCCTCATCTGCCCTTTCCCGTCTTAAGTAAGATGCGGATTGAGCAGGACTCGAACCTGCGACCGCCCGCTTAGAAGGCGGGTGCTCTATCCAGCTGAGCTATCAATCCAGTTATATCTCTCAAGGTTAACGCTTAGAAAGGGAATGATCAAGCAGATTTATCCCCTTTTCAAAATCGGCGGGCAAAGACTGTTCTTTGTACAGTTCCTCTTGATTCTGCGTGACCTTTTTATAATCGTCAAAAGTGCGTATAATGTGGGGGCGCACAAAAATGATCACATTGCGCTTTTCGTCATGTCGCCGCGTTTTACTAAAAAGGGCGCCGATCAGAGGGGCTCCTCCTAGGCAGGGAACTCCCGTCTTATGGTTGGCATTGACATTGCGGATCATCCCGCTGAGCACAAGAAAATGTTTGTCGGGGACATGCACGTGCGTGACCATATTGGTTTTGGTCGTGCGGATCCCATTGACCGCATCATGAGACGACTGGTTGTCGCTAAGAGCCTGACTGATCTCTTCATCTAAGTCGAGCGTAATGATATCCCCCTCGCCTAACATCGGCGTAATGCTCAGGCTGACACCGATGTCGCGGTATTCAATGTTAGACGTCGTTTGCTGGCTTTGCCCCACTGTTTGCACAACAGAACCGGTAAAAGGGAGGTTGTCGCCGACAAAAATCTTCGAGTTTTTGTTATCTTGAGTGATGATCTTCTGGTTCAGGACGATGATGCTATCGCCATCGGTCTGGAGCGCAGAGGCCAAAGCTCCCAAAGTCAGATAGGACATTCCCTTGTGCATGATCAGGTCGCCGATGACGCCGATGTCGAAGGCATTCCCAATGGGAATTTGACCGAGCCCCGTAGGAGGCGATGAAGCATTGATCCCTTGCAGCGTGCGCGCAAATCCGTTGGAATGCTTCGGGGGAAAATTGCCCACGCCAAAGCCCACTTTGTTCTGGTACTGCCCCCCTGCCGCCCATTCCAAGCCAAAATCCATCGATTTCCGCACGTCGGTTTCAATGACGAGCACTTCGATAAAAACCTGCTTGAGGGGGATATCGAGACTTTCAATGAGTTTTTTCAAACCGCTCAGCGTCTCCTCATCCCCTGAACATAAAATGGAATTGGTCGCCTTGACCCACTGCATCGACTGGATGGCATTCAACAGTTTCAGCGGCGTGTCGGGATGGGATCTGAGATCGGCTGCAATCTTTTTGATCGCCTCTTCGATTTCATTGCCCTGGTGATATTGGAGTTTATGGACGAGAAACTCAAGAGGCTCCTTGCTCCGCTTTGCTTGCCAAGACTTAGCGGAGGTCTTCTGATCGCCTCCCTGATGAGAGCTCTCTCCGCTCGGATCGCGGTGGATGACGTAATAGGTTTCCTCTTCGGAGACGCCAAAACCTCGAACGCGCAGCATTTGAATGAGCGCCTTTAAAATGCTTTCCTCGCTCACTGCCTTTCCGGTTGAAAACGTGATGTTGAATTGCAGGTCCTGATTGTCAAAAATGAAATTGACATGTGAGATTTTGCTGACAAAACGAATAAACTCGATGACGGGAATATCCTGGAAATGGATCGTATGCCCGCTTTCTACGGTGGATTCCGCCTTTTCCTCTAAAGCTTCAAGAGCAGGAACGCACAGCAACCCTATCCAGATTGCCAGCAAGAACAACTTGTTTATTTTTTTTGTGTCTAATGTATTCATAATCTTGGGACGCCATGAACATTATATGAACGGCCCAATTTTTTAGACAGCACATTTTTATTTTCTTTCAAAACGCACCCATGCCCGCTCGAAAAATGCTTTATTTCTAATACAGGGCTGTTTACAATGCGTTTGGTTTCCTTTAACTTCGGATGTTAAACCTTGAATGCTGTCACCATTGATAACTTAGACATCAAAGTCCATGAGCGCTATGCGCAGGACCAAGTCGCTCTTGAATCCAAATACATCACCGAATCGTTTGCCATTGCGCCTCATTCGGAAAGCGTGGGAACTTCCTCTATCTATGCTTCTCAATGGGAAATCCTGTTTGAAATCCATCTTTGCAATACCTCCTGGGCTCTTTTTTCCCCGCCGCCCAAATACCATGTGCAACGGAATAAATTTTTCACTTACCAGGTCGTTCCCGCAGTCAACTGGAGCGAAGAAGAGGATGGGGAAGAACAGGATGAAGAAGGGGAGCAGGATCAAGAGACTCCCTCCTCTCTTCTAAACAAGATCCTCACAGCGAAAAAAGGAGACCGTCAGTCCCATTTAACGTTTGAAAAAGAAAAAACCGCGATCTTAAATCTGTTCGACTCCGTTAAACGATTGAACAAACTCCTAGAGCACGTCAACTCTAGAAAACTGCAATACCAAAAAGGATAGATGTACCCTATAGCTCTCAGCGTGATCGGCATTACCGGAAAGATGGGCAAGCGCGTCCTTGCGCTCGCTTTAACCGATCCCGAGATTGCGCTTGTCAGCGGGTGTGCGCACGCCCACTCTCCCCAGCTGGGAAAAGACTTAGGACTGCTCGTAGAAAAACCCCCTATCGGCATTTTTGTGGAAAAAGACCTGAGCAGATCTCTAGAAAAAGCGGAAGTTGCCATCGATGTTTCCATTCCTGGCGCTCTAGAAGCAAATCTCGCACAAGCGGTTAAGCTGGGCAAACCTCTGGTCATTGGAACAACGGGGCACCCTCCTCAAACCAGCCGCCTGCTCGCTGAAGCTGCCGAGCAAATCCCCCTTCTCTACTCCCCCAATTTTAGCATGGGGATGGCCCTTTGCCTGCAAGCAGCCTCTCAGCTCGCCACCCAGTTAAAGCAACCGCACAACATCGAAATCGTGGAAACCCACCATGCGCAAAAAAAAGATATCCCCAGCGGAACTGCCTTAGCGCTGGCCCAACGGTTAGGAGAATCTGTCCCCATTCAATCGCTACGCACGGGCGAGGTGATCGGCGAGCACACGGTGATTTTCACCTGCGAAGGAGAGAGAATAGAACTCAAACATGCCGCTCTATCCAGAGACATCTTTGCCCAGGGGGCTTTGGCTTGCGCCAAGTTCCTCTCCAAAAAACCCCCTGGCCTCTATTCCATAGAAGATCTTTTCCATTGAATAAAACCGCACCCGAGGCCCATTATTACACGTATGGAAGATGTAAAGGTAAAAGATTTTTTAATTGGCAAGAAGCAACCCTTGGCGGTGATTTCTGGGCCATGCGTCATCGAAAGCGAAGAGCACGCTCTCCAGACAGCCTGGCATTTAAAAAAACTATTCGCTTCTTTAGACATCCATTTTATCTACAAATCGAGCTATGACAAAGCCAACCGCTCTTCCTATCACTCCTTTAGAGGTCCTGGATTAGAAGAGGGCTTACGCATTTTAGAGCGGGTCAAAAAAGAATGCGACGTCCCCGTGCTGACAGATGTGCATTCCCCAGAAGAGGCCAAGGCAGCGGGGGCTATTTGCGACATCATCCAAATCCCCGCCTTTCTATGCCGGCAGACCGACCTGGTTACAGCGGCAGGAAAAACAGGCGCTGTGATCAACGTCAAGAAGGGACAGTTCATGGCCCCTTGGGACATGGGAAATGTCGTCGATAAGATCATCGCCACAAACAACCGCCGGATCCTTTTGACCGACCGGGGCACTTCCTTCGGCTATAACAATCTCACGAGCGACATGCGGGCGATTCCGATCATGCAACGCTTCGGCTTTCCCGTCTGTTTCGATGCATCCCACTCCGTCCAGCTGCCAGGGGGATTGGGCCAATCTTCCGGAGGGCAGCGGGAATTCATCCCCACGCTCGCGAAAGCGGCGATTGCGGCTGGAGCCAACTGCTTATTTATCGAATCCCACCCCGAACCCCACCTGGCAAAGAGCGACAAAGAATCGGTTCTCGCTTTCGATGAATTATCCAGCCTTCTCAAAGACCTTAAACAAATCTATGAAATATGTTCTCCAAAATAACCAAAATTTCTGGGGCTGCTTTTGCACTGCTCGCTCTTTTATGGTTATTGCACGTCTGCGTGCCTCGCGAGAGCGATTACGCCGCCAGAAGGGCGTTGATGCAAAAGAGCGAAATCGCTTCCACTTCGAGCGTCGTGTATGCTTCTACCCATCAAACACGGCAAGGGGTGCGCAAGGAGATTTGGTTTACACAAGAAGATGGCCAGCGGCTGCACCATCGGATCGAAAGCCGCTCTTCCGTACTCATGCTCGAGCCAAATGAGCGCCATTTCGACATCGTCGAGAATCTGCAAGGCATTAAATGTTGGATGCAAGACAAACTCTACATTTCCGAATCCAAAGTCCCGATGCAGCAAATGCGTTTTTTCGAAGCCGATACAGGCGTCTATCGTTATAAGATGCAAGAATTCAACGCCCAAACCGTCGCCCTTGCCCTCTACCGGCTTCCGGGCCAAACCCTTCCCCGTAGCCTCGATAAAAAAGATCCTTTTTTAAAAGGCATCGCTAAAGATGTCTCCTTTTCCATTTCGGGAAAAACGTCTCAATTTCAAGCGCAGCACTTCAAAGCCACCCTCGCCAAAGGAGACTTATGATTGCCTCTTTTGCTTTGGCCATGCCCCTTCTCACGGCGAGTATGCCCGAAACCGGCACGCTTTCCTCCACCCAGGCGACTTACGATGGCAATGCGCTCATTCTCAACGGGCATGTCCAACTTGACCATGGCCTCGGACAAATGATGGCAGTTAACGCCTCTTTGCAGCGGCAAGAAACGGGCAAAGACTTTCCCTTCTCTCTGATCCATTTGGAAAAAGAGGTTCATCTCCATCTTAAGAATAGCGCCCAGCTCGACTGCGCCGCTGCCGATCTCGATTTCTCTTTGCTCACAGGACATCTCACCTCTAGCGAAACGGAGCCCGTTATCTATACGGATACATTGAAAAACAAAGCTTTTTTGCAGCTCAAAAGCAAACAAATCGATTTGAAGTTCTCCAAAAACGGCTACGATGGGAAAAAGACCGATTATGAAATCGACACCATCCTCGCCCAGGAGGATGTCGTGATCAACTACGCGCACCTCTTTCTCTTAAGCGCCCATCACGCCCTTTACAAGAAATCCTCCTCTAAGGAGAATAAAGCCCTTCAAGGCATCCTCACAGCCTATCCCGAGGGGCCGGGGGATCTATGCCATCTCACGCATGCAGAAGATCAGATCGACGCGAGATCGATCGATCTCGATCTTTTCCAAGCTAAAATTTGCATGCACCACCCCCAAGGCACGCTCTATTCCGCCTCCTTGGCCCGTTTGCCGCAAGAGGGTAAAATCGCGTTCAGCTGCGATCTTCTCACTTGGGAATATGCGAAGAACACCTTGACTTTGCAAGGAGCTGTCGATGCCTCCCATAGCGCATTTGGGACCCTGATCACCGATGATGAACTCCAATTGATCCAGACCGACAAACATCTATTAAAAACCATCCGCTCCAAAGGCAAAACGCTCCTCCGCTACCGAGATCCGCAAGATCAGACAGAGCGCAAGCTGACTTGTTTTGGAACGCTTTTACTCGATCAAGAGCATCTGCAAGCGAAACTTCTCTCCTCCGATCAACCGCTTTACTACGAAGAAGACAAAATCGGCATCTATGCCAATGAGGCAACCATCGATTATTCCGCTACGGGAGAACTGTTAGAGCCCGTTTCCATCACACTCAAAGGAAACGTTCGATTACTCTCAAAAGACGCAGAAGGAAAGCAGCGCTATGCGCTGGCAGGCCGGTTAAACTATGCCCCGGCTACCCGGACGCTCATCTTGGCCGCAGATCCAGGAAAAAAAGTCCTTTTCTGGGATAGAGCACAGAATATGCGCCTCAGCGCCCAAGAAGTGCACGTCACTCGCGATCTGGCCTCCAATGAAGATGTGATTCGAGGGATCGGCAACGTCCAAATGGCCTTTACCTCTGATGAAAACACCCTTTTAAAAAACTCTTTTCCCGGTTATGAGCCCTAGCATTTTAAAGACGAAGCACCTTGTCAAAACCTACGGCAACAAAACGGTTGTCAACGGCCTCTCATTCCACGTAGACGAGGGCGAAGTCGTGGGTCTGCTCGGTCCGAATGGAGCTGGAAAAACCACCGCGTTTTACATGACGATCGGCCTCATCCGCCCCGACGCCGGCTCCGTCTTTTTTAAAAACGAAGACGTCTCCCATCTGCCGATCCATAGACGCGCTCAGATGGGAATGGGCTACTTAGCTCAGGAACCCTCCATTTTCCGCCAGCTGACCGTCGAGGAGAACATTTTATGCATTCTCGAAACCCTCCCCATCAGCCGCCAAGAGCGGCAAGAACGCCTGCAAAAACTCCTGCATGAACTGCATTTAGAAAAACTCGCCAAAAAGCAAGCCAGCAGCTTGTCCGGAGGAGAGCGCAGGCGCTTAGAAATCACAAGAGCTCTGGTCACCGAACCCTCCCTCCTCCTCCTCGACGAGCCTTTTGCCAATATCGACCCTCTTGCCGTCAACGATGTCAAGCACCTGATCCGCCTGCTGAAAGCCAAGTCGATCAGCATCTTGATCACCGACCACAATGCGCGTGAAATCTTCTCCATCGTCGACCGGAGCTACCTCATCCGGGATGGCAAGGTCTTGATGTCGGGCAGCGTCGAAGAGCTGCTCGAAAACACCGAAGCGCGCTCCTCCTACTTCGGCGAAAATTTCCGCCTCTAAAAGACTGCCGTTGAAATTAAGCTTCTGTCGATTTTCGGGTTCTTTTGAGCCGATTTTCGATCCATTATCAACTCTAAGTTTTATCTTGACAGAAACATTTCTAATATGCACCATCTTCGCTTAAGAAATTGTCTATGGCAATAGCCATGAAAGACAGAAATGAAGGTTAAAAAAGGAGGTCTAGTTTTTATGGGATTAACAGCCACACACTCTAATATGGGTCTAAACCCGTTTCACAACAATGTCCATACCCCTGCATTTGCGCTCCCCGTCCAAACCGTCATGGAAAATACCTTCTCCTATCGCAGCACATCCTTCACAGAACAGGAAATTTCATGGGAAGCGAAGCAATTCCTCCATAACTTGCATCGAAATATCTCTCTGGAACGCGGAGCATTGGATTTAAAGCCTTTGAATGAACTTTTTGACAGAATGATCCTTGAGCAAAATGAGATCATCAAGCAGGTATTGAAGAAATCGAGCGGATACTTTTATCGATTGTTTTCAAACGAAAGCTGGGAGGAGTGGTTAGAATCCCGCACTCCTCTAGGAAAAGTAGTGAACGTGTTTGTAAATTATCTTAAGAGTAGGCCTAGCGCCAGAGATCGCTTGCTCAACCACTTAGATGTCGATGCCATTCAAAGAGCAAATACCCAGGCGGAATACTTACTCAAACAATTAAGTCGCTCCCAGCAGGAAACCGATCCGTTAAGTTTTCGCTCGGACCCCGTAGGAAATGACCTCTCGATTTATGGTTTTTCGATGCGCACTTTCCAAGTTTTAAAAAGCGGATTTTTTTTAATGGATGATATCTTATCCAGAGCTTTGAATTTTTTACCGGGCGCTAAAGCTCAATCTCCAACTGAAGAATCATCTTTGGAAAAATGCACTGGCGAGAAGGTTATAGTAGCTCTTGAGGCTACTCGAGAGGCAATAAAACGCCAGAATCCCGACTTGATCTTAGCCGTCGAAAAGCTTTATAGTCCATTTTTTGCTCAGTGTCTTAGAGAGGAAACCTATAAAATAGTTAAAGCGCAGCATGATGCAGAGCTAAAATTTCACGAGAAGAAAATTCAAGAATTTGAAACGGAGAAAAAAGGCTGTGCCCATGCGAATGGTCGTAGTTACTGCTATGACTACAAAGACGAATCTCGGCCAAAAATGGCCCCCCATATTGTAACAGTTGGGCCGAACATCGGCAACTGGGAATGGAAAGTAACTCATGGTTATTTGTCTTGGTCAATACACGTCAGTACTGTATGGAAGCTCTATCTGGGAGGATTTAAATATGCTAGCGACAGTTATAATTACAATACAAATACTGCAGTAGCTATAAAAGATGAAACCTAAAAAAGGAGGCCTAGTTTTATGGGATTAACAGCCATACATTCTAATATGGGTCTAAACCCGTTTCACAACAATGTCAATACCCCTGCATTTGCGCTCCCCGTCCACACTGTCATGGAAAATACCTCCTCCTATCACAGTACATCCTTCACAGAACAGGAAATTTCATGGGAAGCGAAGCAATTCATGTATAACTTGCATCGAAATATCTCTCTGGAACGCGGAGAATTGGATTTAAAGCCTTTGAATGAGCTTTTTGACAGAATGATCCTTGAGCAAAATGAGATCATCAAGCAGGTATTGAAGAAATCGAACGGATACTTTTATCGATTGTTTTCAAACGAAAGCTGGGGGGAGTGGTTAGAATCCCGCACTCCTCTAGGAAAAGTAGTGAACGTGTTTGTAAATTATCTTAAGAGTAGGCCTAGCGCCAGAGATCGCTTGCTCAACCACTTAGATGTCGATACCATTCAAAGAGCAAATACCCAGGCGGAATACTTACTCAAACAATTAAATCGCTCCCAGCAGGAAACCGATCCGTTAAGTTTTCGCTCGGACCCCGTAGGAAATGGCCTCTCGATTTATGGTTTTTCGATGCGCGCTTTCCAAGTTTTAAAAAGCGGATTTTTTTTAATGGATGATCTCTTATCCAGAGTTTTGAATTTTTTACCGGGCGCTGAAGCAAGCTCTAAAGTTGATACCGCCACCGATTCTTGCTCATCTGCGCGAGTTTTACAGAAAGGTGTAGAGCAGGTAAATGCTCGGAGGCTCAATTCAAAGCCGTCGGATCAATCAGAAATTTCTACCAATCAAGGCAACAGTCTCCCAACCTCTGGTGGAGGTAAAGATCTTAAGTGTTCAGGCCTCCCAACACCTGAAGAGATCAAGAAGTGTTTGGAGGGGGTGCTGGGGCACTCGATACCTGATCTTGAAGCACATTGTGTGATAGAGGACGAAATACTTCAGATCAGAAGAGCCAAAACCCCCGACAATGCTCAACAGGAAAAACTTAAAGAGGCGTATGAAAAGATACAGCTTCGGGTTAGTGAATTGGCGCCGTGTAATCAAAAATTAATAGAATTGTTAAGCGAGATGAGTTCAGATGATTCTTATTCCATCGATGCACTGCATCCTTTGCCTGAGCTAGTTGCATCTCTGTTGGATAAAGTGAGGAAAGGTTACACAATTTCAGACTTAAATTTATTAGCGAATAAATTTAATGAGATTTCCAGAGAGATGATAAATAAGCTTCAGGGGAAAAATGACAACGAAGCATTATGCCGTTGGATAGATGTTATGTTGGACTCCGCAGCAAAGAATAATGATTTCTACATTCCAAGCTTTCAAGTCGCACTTAAAGTGCTTCGAAGCAAACTGGGGGAGACTCTCACATGGGAACAAGAAGAAAAACTAAGAGAAATGGCAAGTCTCTATAAAAAAAATGATATTAGCGAGCAGGAAAAAGCTGTTGCTAACGAGATATTAAGAATGACCGAGTCTGAAATAGCATTGGTCAGGGTGGTTTCTTCTTATTTAGAACCTCTCCCTAAAGATATTGAAAGGCTCAGCAACCAAAGACAAAAGATTGAATTGAGTCTTTTTGGAGACTATGTATATGTATATCAAGTACTAGCACCGATAACAATTGGCTTTCTTTCTATCCTTGTTCTATATCGGTGTTTTATGCGGCAGAGGCAATAAAATTTATAACTTCCAAATTATTCCTTCTTAGAGGGTGTCGTTGAAATTAGGTTCTAGGTTCCTTCTGAAAGAAAAGCCAAATACTCCCAATAACTATACCGTTTATCGCGCCGTTTGCCGGTGATCTCTTTTAAGATCCCAGTGGCAACAAATTGATCTACTAATGCCTTGGCTCCCTGATAAGAAATCTTAAGATGGCTTGCCACATCCTTGATGGTGAGATGGGGTTTTTCAAAGAGATAATCGAGCAGAGCCATTGCATAAGGAGTCGAGAGTTTTTTAGCGAGGAGACTTTTTTTATGATCTTCTTGAAGCTGAAGCAAGTTTTTAATGGTTTGGAGAGCGGATTCAGAAGTCCAAATGATCCCCTTTAAAAAGAAAATGACCCACTGTTCATAATCCCCCCTTTCTCTGATTTTGACTCTTTCTAAATTCTCCGGGCGTCTTTTCTTTTCCTCGAGCCCCTTCAAGAAGTATTTCATGGATCTCTTTAATCAAACGAATGCTCATTGGAAATTCAGCCAGCCTATTCATCCCATGATTTAAGGCTTTGATATAATCAACGACCTCTTTTACATCGTTGATATTTTTAACGGGAATCTGATTTTCGTATTCGAAGATGTCTTCCAAGGAAGCCTGCGTGCCTTCGATCTGGGAGCTGAGGAGCGCCTCTTTTCGGACATACATGGCGATAATATGATCTAGATTGGGAACTAAGTAACCGATCGTGTCCATTTTGCCATTTGCCAATGAGCCTATCCGCAAAATAGCTTAAAATTTTTACTTCTGATACAATATTTTCCTCTACAACGAGGTAAATATGCAAGGATTTCAAGGACTTAATCGCGAACAGTGGGCATTGATCAAGCCTTTATTCCCTAAGCCTCCGGGCAGTAAATTTGGCAGAAAAGATCTTTCTCCAAAGAGGGTAATGAATACGATTCTATGGGTGCTGATTACAGGAGCTCGATGGATTGATATTCCTGTAGGTCCACGATGGGCAGCCCGTTCGACAGCCCATGAGTGGCTTGGCCACTGGCAAAAAACAGGTCTACTTGAGAAGGTGTTGAACCTTCTGCTGGAAAAAGCCGACGCATTAAAATTGACAGGGTTTGACCGCCTCAAAGTCGACGGTTTTTTTTTCACAGGGACGTGGTGGCGGAGAAGAAGTGGCGCACGGTTACAAGGGGAAAGGGGTCACAAATCACCTGCTGGTAGATACCTGGGGAAATCCGATAGCCGTAAAAACGACAGCGGCAAACGTTTCGGAACAAGAACAGGTCGTTTTTCTACTGCAAAAAATCGAAAGGTTTGTCAAACCCTTGATCAGCAGAGGGATCACCCCGATTTTGGAAGCTGATAAAGGCTACGATAGCAGAGTACTACGTGTGAACATTTTGGCCAGAAAAAATTTCCCTTGGATTCCCTATAGAGGAACTTCAAAAAAGAAAACAGTACGATACCTGGAAAAAAATAGATGGCATGTTGAGAGGGGTATTTCGTGGCTGCAAAGGAAATTTCGGCGGCTAAATATGCGTTGGGAGAGAAAGATGGTGTACTGGACTGGTTTTTTAAGCGTAGGCCTTATCGCCTTTTGGATTCAGAAAATCGGAAATTTTCTAGGACTTTGCGGATAGGCTCATGGCCCTATCCGCATTTGTTAAAAGATGTTGAATTTCACCCTCTATTTGAATAGGGGGACTCGGAGGGAAGGGATTTGGGATAAATGCTTTATAACCAGCTGGTTGAGAAATAACATTTCCGCTTCTCAAAGACACACCCCTCTTAGACGTTATTCAAGCAACCCGAAATAACAAGCGCAAAAAACCCTCGTTATTCAACTTTACTTCAATAACATAGCAGAAATGGGCTCGTTATTCAAGTTTTGTTGAATAACGACCTTAACCTGTTGATTATAAGAGAGTTTCCAGAGCATCGATAATCCGTGCAGGGGAGAGCTGATAGAGGCAATCGGAGCGTTTGCTCCCTCCACAGCCATCGAGATGACAGGGGCGGCAGGGGGTCTTTTCAGCCACCACGCGGCTGCGGGGATGCATCCAGGGACCCCAATTGTGTTCGGAAGAGGGGCCGAACAGGGCCACAACGGGAGTCTTTAACGCCGAGGCGATGTGCAAGGGAACCGAATCGACGCAGATCAGAGCGCGGCTCATCTGAATCAGAGCGGCGAGCTCCTTTAAACTGATCTTTCCCGCCAGATTAAGCGGAGCCTGATCTTGGCATAGCTGGAGGATCTCCTCGATCATCGCCAGCTCTTGAGGATCGGCGCCGCCCGTCAAGACAAGCCGATGCCTGGAAGCCAGTTCCCGGATCAGCTCAGCCATTTGCTGCGGAGATAAACACTTAAAGCGCCAGCGGGAAACAGGATGGATGACGAGATATTCCCCCGCCCTCAACGCGCCCTTTTGAAGAACGCTCTGGCGCGCCTCTTCGGGCACATGCAAGGTGAGCTCGCGCTCTGCCAGAGGAGGGAAAATCCCCATGCGGCGTAAGACATCCAGCTGGCGTTCGACGGTATGTCTAGGAGTACGGCATGGTTTTGCGAGGTGGGTATAGATTTTCCTCTTTCCCTTAAATCCCTTTCCTTCCGGATCAAAGCCCACGCGGTAGCGGCTACCTGCTATCCAAGCGACGATGGCGCCCCGATCCCCCTCTGTGAGATTGATCACAAGATCATAGCGGCGCCGGCGGATCTGCCAAAGGAGAGCCAGCTCCCTCTTCAAACGCTGCATCCAGGGCAACCGTTTAATACTCCGATCGTAAAGAAAAAATTGAGAAATGGCCGGATGCCCTTCCAGCATCGGCAAACTTTCTTGATAGATAAAGGCGTCGATTTCCGCTTCGGGCAGCGTTTTTTTTAAATGCGTAAAGACAGGCGATGTCAACAGCACATCCCCTAGATGGCGCATCTTCACCACGAGAACTCTTCTAACCCCGCTTAAATCGGGATAGTCTCCATAAGCCATAGAACCATTTTCTTTTGAGATTAATTTAGCATACTGCTAGGATTATTGGCTGTATCAATTGAGGAGACCTATTTAATAATGGCAAACGAACAGACCCTTTCCATCATCAAACCTGATGCAGTAGCAGCTAACCACATCGGCGACATTCTAGCTAGATTTGAAGCCGCCGGCTTAAAAATCGTCGCCGCTAAAATGCTATTCCTTTCCAACGAACAAGCGCGCGCTTTTTACGCTGTCCACGCCCACCGCCCGTTCTTTCAAGAGCTCGTCTCTTTCATGATCACAGGCCCCGTCCTGGCGCTTGTGCTAGAAGGAGAAGACGCCATTGCGAAAAACCGCACTCTCATGGGAGCCACCAATCCCAAAGAAGCAGCAGCGGGCACCATCCGCGCCGACTTCGCGAAATCGATCGAGAAAAATGCCGTCCACGGCTCAGACAGCTCTGAAACGGCCAAAAAAGAAGTCTCCTTCTTCTTCAAACCCCACGAGATCTTCTCTCGCTAGCACTAATCAGGTTAAAGGGCTTTCCACCTTCCATCTACTTTGGCAAAGCCTAGCAAAGTAGACGGCGGCTGCAATGAGGCAAGCGATCGCCGCTACTAACCAAAATTGATCGGCTGGCGCATCGCCTCGATGGATCAGGAAATACGCGGGAAGAAAGCAAGTCGCCCAGGCTGAGGTGGCAAACCACATTTGAAAGACGGTATCGCCATATGCGCTCAGCAGGGCAAAACCGATCAGATTAAGCCCCTCCATCAGGAAAAGGAGCCATATCCAGAGACAGGAGGCACAAAGAACCGCTTGCAGTTCCATAGATATCCCACGTCCAAAAAAGCCAAATGCAAGACTTTTTGGAAAAAACAGAAGGGGAATGGCCAGCAGAAGGGCCATGACACCTAGAAAAAGAGAGCCCGAACGGACGACCTTCCATATCCGCAATTGCCTAGAACCGATGAGATAAGACCCTATCGTGGTCAACGCTTGCGATAACCCCTCATTTAAACAGGTAAAAAACATGTGTAAACTCCCCCCAAACGCCAGCACAACCGCATAATCCCCTCCTTTTCCCACCATGATTTTGCTCATGGCAATCCAGGCCCCCAATTGGATCAGCTTGGCAATGCTGCGCGGCATCCCGATTTTCACATATTTTACAAAAGAGGCCCACTGAAGGGAAAAACGATGCGTGTGGTAGACTGCTCGGTTTTTAGCTTGGAGAAAATCGAGCAAAAGTCCGGCGCAAAAAAAGAGTTGGGCAACAATGGAAGAAAGGACGCTTCCCAACGCCCCTAGAGCGGGGATGAATCCCTCAATCCCAAAGACGAGGGGGAAATCGAGGGCAATATGCAGCGCATGGCTAGCCAAGCTCGTATACACCACTCTCCTCGTCAGTCCCCGTCCGAGATAAAATGCAGCGAGCACCGTCCCCAATGGAAAAAGGAAGTTTACAGCCATGAGGCAGTTGAAACAACGCCCTCCATCCACCAAAGACGTGTGTTGAAAAAATAGAGCACCAAGAGACCCACCCAAGGGTCCGGTCAACCCCATGGTCAATAGAGAAAACCAGATCATCTGCCAAACGCAGGGCCCGATCTTCTCCATCTGACCGGCTCCCTGGTATTGTCCTACAAAAACCTGTGTCATCGAGGCCGCTCGGATAAGCGGCATCTGAAATAACTGGCCGAGCCAGAGCGCCATGACCCCTGTCTCTAATCCCTCGATAGAGTAATGCGCTAAAATCAGACGATCGCACAATCCCATTAAACTGGCTGAAAACAACACCACGATAAAGGAAAGGGAAAGTTTGGCCACTTCCCAAAAATCGGCCGTTCCATAGGAGATCTCTTTTGCAAATGCGCGCATCACGCAGGCCTCTTCAACTCTTGCCGTTCCCCGGACTTTGCAGATCCCGGAAGCAATCCCCTTCCCTTGATCTTAAATCGAATGAACGCCTCTAAACTGGAAAAAATGAGATTGGACCCATTGCAGTACCCTCGTTTCTGTTGGGGCATTTCGATCACGACCTTCTTAAATAGAACATGGACAATGCTGCATGCGTCGCTTTTGATGTATGACAAGAGATAAAAAGGATCGCCTGAACCACTGAGAACAAAAGTAAAAGGCTCCTGCTGGCTTAATAAACGCTCCACTTCTTTAGGGGAAAGATCCCCTCGCCAAGCGGGATGTTGCCCCACTTCTTCTACCAAGGAAGATGCATGCAAACCGCATTCTTTCATCATGACCTCCTGATGTGCAAAGATTTAAAATCGATATTCCCAATTTTTGATAAGACAACCCCTTCTACGTGTTCTGCTCTGCTAAAAAATTCCGCTTCGTATGAGATAGGGATCACGGGCATTTCCCTTTCTAAAATCGTCTCCGCTTGTCTGAGAAGCTTCTCTTTTTTATTAGAATTCCCCTCTAATACAATCTGATCCAGCACCTGTTGATATTTCCTATTTTCCCATTTTGAGAAGTTGATCTCTTCCGATGCGTATTTAAATGCGTTTAACGTATACAGAGGATCATCCACTAAAGGCCTCCATAAAATCATTCCGAGCTCGTAATCTCCCGTTCTCATTTTAAAGAAAAGGTCTCTAAAGGCGTACCCCTTTGTATGTACGGTGATTCCTAAGACCTCTTCCCACTGCCGAACCATCGCTTCAGCCGTTACCTGGCGCACGATGTTATTCGGATAAACCAATGTCAAAGAGGGCCACTCTTCACGTTCGATGCCGAGTTCTTGCAACCCTTCCTCAAAATAGAGGTTGGCTTTTTCTCTTTCTTTTTCTTTGTAAGGAGCTTGAGAACGGGTATGACACAAAGGAAGAGGGGTGAACGCAGGCATTCGATCTTGTGGGAAGAGAGCGACAATCTCTTGTCGATCCAATGCATAAGACAACGCTAATCTCAGCTTAGATGACTGAAAAGGGAACCTCTGTACGTTGCAAGAACACCAACAGACCCCTGTAGCTGATAATTTCTCGATCGGGCGCTTGAGGCGGGCAGAAAAAAAAGGCTGCCAAGGCCGAGAGGGACGCCCTAACCAATCTAGCTCCCCCTTTTCAAACATCTCCAAGGCTTTCCGAGCATTGGTTTTTATAATTTGAATGTGTTGAAGATCCACTGCCGAGGCATCCCAATATGCGGGATTTTTCTTTAATAGATACCCTTCGCGAGGCTGAAGGATGTCCAGGTAGAAGGGGCCGTTACATACATAGCCTGAGCCTATTTGCAGAGGCCAGTTGGGATACAAGCGATCCACTTTGTGATTGACGGGAGAGTATAGGGGATTCGCCACCAACTCTAAGAAGTACCCGCATGGATAATCGAGATCCACAACCAGAGTTCTTTCATCAAGGACATGTACTCCAATGTCTTCTGAAGACATTTTTCCTTCTTTTGCCTGTTTGGCATTCTTGATGATATAAAAGAGATACGCAAAAGGGGTGGCAAAATGGGGCGATAAGACTTTTTTCCACGCATAACTAAAATCATGTGCGGTCAGAGGGTCGCCATTATTCCAAAAGCACTCTCTTAATAGAAATGTATACCGTCTTTCTCCTTTGGAGATCTTCACCTGCTCGGCAATGGCGCAGACGGGTTTACCCCCTTTGCCTATCCGCATGAGGCCTTCGAATAACAGTTTAAGCAGAATGTTCGACATATCATCCCCTCCGAGGCGCGGATCGAGGGAAACTGGCAAATCTTGCAGATCAAAACGAAAAACTTGGGCACTCCGTTTTTCCTTAACCCAGTTCTCTACTGCCTCCCTTAACACCTCCTCCAATTGCCCTCGTTTTACCAGACAAGAGCGGTAGATATAACCCAAAATCAACCCATCATACCGTTTCAGAGATACCCAGGCAGTGGCTTTTTGGAATAGTTTTTTCTCCGTGAGAATCTGCATGAGGCGTTCGTGAAAAGCGTGATCGTGCAGCCGGACCGCCGCATAGACAAACATCCCTTCTTCCTTGATGTCTAAGAGATAATCCCCTTCTTTTAAGAGATTTTTTCTAAGCCCCTTTAGGAAGAGCTCAAAGAACGCCGTGATCGAAGAAAGAGAAAGGATCGCCTGCATCTCAGGTGGATTAAGTGCATGAAAAAAATCTTCCAACAACTCAGGATCTTCTTGCTTGAACTGCTGCTTAAAAAAAGAATAGAGCTCGAGTTGTTTCGAGAAAAGCCCTCCATTGTAGTCTCGGATCTCTCCCAATGCTCTTGTCAACAAAGAATACACATATTCCCTGGCCCGATAGACATTCAGCGAGGAGTCCGAGCGCAAAAAGAGGGAGGTTTTGGAGAGACGCAATCTGAACACGGTCACTTCCTTGGGCGTTTCTTCTATGAAGCCAATCACATAATTTCTTTCCGGCACATACTCAAACGGTTCCCCTAATGCTTGTAAACTGGCAGACAGAGGTTCTGAGTCGTCCCGTATCAGGCGTACCACAATCACGCAGAAAATGAGGTTTTTGCCCGAGGAGCCCTCAAAGGAGATCATCACCTGGGGAATGTCTGTTAAGGTCTGGATTTCTTGACCGAGCAAGACGATGCTGCGCATCACTTCCTCGATATGGCAGTTTCCAAAGATGGAAAAGCTCAATGTTTCCACACTTTTGATCAGCTCCGTCTTTAAATGCTTCTTCAATAACATTTTCTCACTGAGCAAAAAGGGAGATCTATCCGGTTTTTCTATTTCCAAATAAAATAACCGAATAGAGTTTTGGGGCTTGTGGAAAACCAAAAAAGACTCTTTGATCGCTTTTGCCTCTGGAATGAGTTTTTGAACCGCCAAGAGGACGTGGTGATCGTCAAAACACTCATATCGACTAGCAAAATGGACCACAACGGCGATGCCCACAACCGGTTTTGCTCCGAATGGATATTCCACACGAGTCGAAATGAGACGCATTTCGAGAAGAAATTCGTGCGAGGATAAAAGAAGGTTTTGCAAGAGCTTTTTTCGGAGAAGATAAAGACTGCAAAGCAGGCGCAATTGATGCCGCATCGAGCGGTACACCCTAAAGTCTCTATCAGAAACCCCTAAAAAATATTGAAAATCTTGGAGGAAGTCTTTTCCAATGTCATCGGGCCATCGCTCCAATAGCCGTATAAGCGATGGGCGAAAATCATGTTCATCCTCCGTCCGGAATAGAGTTAACTCCTTCAAACTAGGTTCTGGCAAAAAAAGAGAAGACGCGACTTCTTTAAGTAAAAAGGGATGCCCATTTGAGGAGGATGACGCATCATCGCTTTTCTTCCTTTCCTTGAGCTGTAAAAACCAAGGCTGTCTCATCGCGTTCCCTCCGCTTCCGCACACGCCGAGAACTATGTCCTTAGAAAAGACTTCCAGGCAAGCAAAATCATTTGTCCAGCAGGCAGCACTGAGAGACTGTCTCCGATTCTCAAAAATCCGAATTGAGGTTTAAAGACATGACTTCTATTTTAACAGTCTTAAGTCCAATCGAACCATCAGGAAAAACGAGGTCAGATTCAAGTATCTGTTTAGTTAGGACGTCATCAATAAAATCATCTTGAAGAGTTGGTGAAAGGTGGTCAATGAAATTAGCGACCGGCCTAGTATGTGCGATTAAATCCGTTTTATCAGCATATTTTGTGATAGTTTCGGACACCTCAATCGACTGAATACTAAACTTTATTTTTTCTAACAATAATTTATACTCCTCAGGAGTATAGTATATTCTCGGCTGTTTAAAATTCGGAAAGTATGAACACCACTTTTCTGAACGTGCTATTTTTTCTGAAACAGTTCCGAAATTAGTCGATATTTTTCCTGGAATAATAAGCAACAGGGCACCTCCTGGTTTCAAACCATTTTTAAAGGATCGCAATGCTTGTTCTTGTTCTACTACCCAATGGAGAGCACAAAAAGAAACAATTTTATCAAATTTTTCTTCAAATTGTAGCAATTTAGCATCTCCTTGAAGGAATAATAAATTATCGTTTGAATGGTTTGAAGATGCGTGTACTATCATGTTCTTTGAAATATCTAATCCAATAACCGCTCCATTAGGAACCTGCTTCGCAATCCAGGCAGTAATCCTCCCGTCGCCACAACCAACATCAAGGACTTTGTCATTTTCATTAAATGGGAATTTTTTCAGACTTTCCATAGACCATTTCCATTGAAGATCGGAATGATCTTGATAATCTTTGGCTAGAAAAACCCCTTGACTAGCTGCTAAAGAGCCAGGAACAGCTCCTAATTTCATGGTAGGCTTACTATAGGAATGGGACGCCTCCTCAAAAAAATCCAATCCAATTCTCTTGAGATTCATGGTTAGCTTTTTATGAAATAATCAAATCGAGAGTCGTACATCCATGGTTTAAATTCAACAACTTCAAACTCGGCAATCTGATGAATATAAAATGGATCTTCTTTTATCAATGCCCACACAACATCCAAAGACTCAACATTGGCTAGAATTACTCCACCAGTTCTAGGAATGCGTGGACCTGAGAAAATAAATTTAGACTGTTCATAACAAGCCTTTAAAAACTCAACATGAGCCGGCACTAATTCATCGACTCGCTCAAGAGGTTGAATATATTTCAAAAAGATTAGGAACAGTTTTTTTTCTTCATTAATCATTGTATCTATGGCTTTGGATTTTATAGCCTCCACTTCTAAACGATCTATGATGAAACTCACTCTGCCTTGCTCATCAACAGGCAAAATTGTCAGATAGTCATCAAGGAGCTCAGCAAGAAAGGCGTCTTTTTGGTCGGCAGGGATTGGTCGTAGATAAGGAAACCATTGTTTCAAAAATTCATGAAAAATAGCTCGCGACGGAAAGCGTTCATGTTTAGTTGCTACTTCCAAACGGGCGGCCGTAAAATGAGCGTTTACAAGAAGACTTTGATATTCGTCAGGTTGATAAAATCTCCATGGAGGAGAGAATTTCGTAAAATAGTTTTCCCAGCGTTGGTTGGATATTGTTTTCGCAAGTGCTTTTTCCATAGCTTGAGGCAAGCCTGTGGGCATTTGGATCCACAATTTGCCTCCTGGTTTTAGGGCTTTTTCAAAGCATTCTAAAGCGGTAGCTTGTTCCAAAACCCATTGCATCACTGTAAAGGAAGTAATGAGGTCGAATTGCTCATCGCAATCGATTTTTGCAGCATCTTCGACATAGAAATTGAGATTCTTTTGATTGGAAAAAGCATCTTTGGCAGCTTGGATCATCGAGGAAGAAATGTCAACGCCAACCACAGTTCCAGAAGGAACTTTCGTTGCCATAGCCGCTGTAATTTTCCCATCACCGCATCCCACATCAAGAATGGATTCCGTGCCTTTGAACTGCACTTGCTGCATAAAATCTTCTGCTGACGCCTTTTGAGATTCAGAATTTTTGCCATACTCGTCGCCTTTCCAATGGTCTTGTGTTTGATTTGCACAAAGCAAAGAAGAGCAAACGAAAGAGATAGATAAAAAACGAACCCAAAGCAAGGTTTTCATAAGCAGGCTATTCCCCAATCATTTTTTTTGCATGAATGCTACTTGTTACACGGAGGTAAAGTCAATAGGTTAAGAGAATTTCTCCGATAGTTCGATCCTGTTGTTGGTTTGATAAGCAGATAAATTCTGCAGGATTATACCCAAATCCAAGTTTTTAACCGATTTGGGTATACAGCTAGCTGACATGGTTGCGCGTCCTATCGGGCTTTCTGTCCTGCGTCCTAAGCAGCCAAATAGAGCCTTTGCACTCTTGGAAAAGAAGTTATACCGAGATGATCAAGGGCGATGTGTACCATTTGTCTTCCGCATAAAAGCGAAAGGCCCCAAGGTTGTCCTTGAGGCTCGGACGCCGGTAGGGTAGTCCCGACCCATTTATCCCTTCATTTTAATAAGCCTTGCTATTTTTTGCATGCGCTTTATGCTATGCATACATCCAAGGAAATACTCGCTTACACCGATTTTGCCATCGTCGCGCAGCTTGTGCAACTATGGGCTTTATTAATATTTGATTGATTAAAAACAAAAGTCACCGCTACCATTTTATCATTTATCCTTTGAGAGGATGTTTATGCACTACCTTCGCAGTCTTTTAATCCTAACTCCATTGCTGTTCTGTTTTAATCTCTGCTCTTTAGAAATCGATTACTCTGGAGCGCAAAGTAGAGAAGATGTGCTTCTTCTTGAAACAAACGCAATCGTTAATTCTACGGTATTAGCGGATAAGACTGAGGCATACATTTCCAGAGCTGAAAGTTATCTCCTCATGGGAAAAAACAAAGAAGCTCTAGAAGATTATGAAGAAGGATATTTACTAGCTCAGATTCTTTCAGAGGAAGATAAATTGGGTTTTTCATTTAGGGCTCTTTTCGGATCGACGATAGCTTATTTTAACTAGGGATTGGATGAAAAAGGATGGAGACATTTTGAAATCCTAACAAACATCTTAGACAATATGAACTGTGAATTTCCCCCTAAAGAAAATTATGACATTCATTCTGATCTTACTGAAAAAATTCAGACCATACATGCCCGTCATACCTCAAACATCATATTGATTGCTGATCAGCCAGTAAAAGGTCCTAAAATTGAGGGACCTGATATAGCCACTATTACTCAATCCATAAATAGAGTTGATGCCACGCAAAAGGCTGCAGGAATATTAATCGCAACAGCTAAAACTGAAGTTCGGCATATACTGAACTGCATCATAGAAGATCTAGCTAATAGAGCGAGAAATTGTTGCCGAGCAGGAGGCTTATGGAAAATTTGTCTTCAACCCCTTGTGGACAAATGGTATCAATGGAATGAGAAATGGCAAATATTTGGAATTCCACCAGATCCAGCATGGGATTAAATCTCTTAATTCTGTAACTTTTGAAAAGTCGAAAAATGAGAGTGGTTATTGGGGATTTATTTATGAAAATGGCTCTTTTGATTGCTTGGCTGCCTTGCATCTTTTTGTTTATCCCATTGCACGCGGAATACAAGCCTACGCTCGATGAAATCTTATCCAATGAACAGGATATGCACAATTCTGACAGGGAAACGGCGCTAAAGGGTTTTGTTAGTTTTATTTTTTTTGGGATGGTCCCTGCCTCGACTAAGGAACTCTCCGACAAACTAAATAGGCAGATTGAAAAAGAGCTGAAAAAATACGGGAATGTAACGCCGTTAAAGCTCCTTGTGAAGACGGAAAAGGGAGACGTTGTCGACTTAAGCGAATTTTCAAGTGGGAATTGTTTAATTTATACAATTAAAAATGTGGATTTGTTAGATGGAAAAAATCCCCGCATCGTGAGAGCTTCGCTAAGAGACTGTCGTTGAATTAAGGCTTCGTCGGTTTTGGGAATTATTTTGGCCGATTTTGCATTCTTTTTTGGGGGGTAATATACGCAAGTTGATATTACCCCCCAAAAAAGAATGCAAAATCGGCTCAAAAGAACCTCAAAACCGACAGAAGCTTAATTTCAACGACAGTCTCTAAGTCTATCCTCTCCCGTGGTTATTCAAACAACTAAAGAAAACTGCAGCCCTTATATCTGGTCTAGGAGTTGTTTTTTACAAGGCTCTACAGAAAAAGAGATCGAAAGTTTGGTTGGAGAATCTCTCAGCCTTCTGCTTCAGAGATTCATGAAAAACTACTCCGCCGTTAATTCCGATAAGCCTACGTTCAAGGTATATGCTCCTTAACCCTCTATAAATCGTTTGCTTACATTGACCATTTTCGTGACGCCATGAAAATGGTCAACTGTAAAAAGATCTTGCATTATCTAAGACAAAGGCTTGCATTGGCTAAAAGGCGAGCAGCTTATTTATAATGCGTTCAAAGCCAAGCTTTTTTAATTTTCCAGCAGGATCTTGAGATTCTAACTTAGACCATTCAGTAGGGGTTGCATTAACCATCCAATGATGCAGGTTTTTCCGAAGAGTCTCAAACCATCTGAAGTGCTGTTTTGTCAATATATTGAACTCAGCCAGAGCTTGATCTGAAAAATCTCCCAACTGCGTAGATCCATACCAAATCCCATAGAGGTCTTTAAGCATTTTTGAAGAGTTCTTTCTCCTTGTAAAGGTCAGGCCCTTATGAAACATCCAGGCTCCAGGGGAAACAACTCGTCCTATTTCGTTCGAGTAGGTTTGAAACTCTGTTGTCATCTGCAAACTCAAGGTCAAATAGTTTAGAGGCTGAGCAACTACACCTCCAATTACAACATTTTTATTTTTATTATTTCGGGTGCCAGAATCTGTTAGAAACTCTATCTCTACTTCTAACCCATCGATTTCCTTCACATATGCTTCTGTAGCAGGAACATCTACATCTTTAAAAACATGTGTAAATCCAGCTTCATGCAGATGCTTTGCAATGTTTTTTTTAGAAATTTCTGGAACTCTTCTAGGAATAAGAGAGTCAATGTCTCGCGTTCCTACTGGAAAGCTCTCCAACTTTTGATCAGCAAGATAAAGTTTGTAGATAAAGAGCGCAAAGCCACCTCCGATGACAATAAACTCACGCCATGGACCAATCGAGTTTAGAAATCCAGAGATGATTTTATCTTCTTGGTTTTGTTTCATCGGGGTTATCATTCTTGTAGATGCGTTTTAATTCAGGAATACGTTCTGCCATAAAATCAGCTTGTTCTTGTCCACGCAAAGGAAAATGGTATAGATCAAGAAAAGTTAAAAGAATAGGACAAATTTTGATATTCTTTCCTGTATCAATGCCAAGATTAAGCAGGCTCGCATAGTAAGGTTCAATGAGTAAAACCTCATACCCTCTTTCTTGGGGTTCTAAATGCAGAATTTCTTCCAGCTCTGATCTGATAGTTAGATCGAGCATATATAGTTCGAGGGTATTGAGATTGGTATTCTTGCAACCGTGGGCTTCAGCGGCTGAATGAAGAGCCAATGCGACTTTTTGACCTAACTTTGATTTGTTTAGCGCATCAAGGAGTTCTGCTTTTCCAGATAAGCTTGAACGATAAGTCCTCGTCTTACATTTTTTCACAATGCTGTAATGCTCTAACCAGCTTTTAAGAAGAAGCTTTGGCTTCTTAAAGAAAAATTTCTTCGCCGTTCTTATCCCTTCCGTTTGGAGAAATCCCTTCAATACTAAGATTCCAAAAACACGCTGGACCAGACCTACGCTAACCCCTATTTTTTGGGCTACCTCTCTTAAAGAAAATCGCTCTTGTTTTATCCCAACTCTCAAGAGCCAATCCAGAATAAGAGCCGACTTGTCGGCATAGATATTGCTCTCTGCAGGATCCTCGTTTGAACTGACTAGAAATCGACCTTTCATCTATGCCTCCTGCTGTTCATTAGAATACACTGTTCAATATATATTGAACAGTTAAAACCAGTGAACAGTTAAGTGGGGTTATAGACAGGTTGGAAAAATCTCTTATCCGTCTAATACTCTAGTTTTTGGTGTCGATGAGGAAGGTGATGGGGCCGTCGTTGACTAGGCTGACCTCCATGTAGGCGCCGAAGACGCCGGTATCGACCTTAGGGATGTATTTTTTCACTTCTTCGACAAATTTTTCATAGATGGGGCAGGCGAGCGCGGGAGGTGCGGATTCGATAAAATCGGGACGGCGCCCCTCGATGCAGTTGCCGTAGAGGGTGAATTGGGAGACGATGAGGACTTCTCCTTTCACTTCTTCTAGACAGAGATTCATCTTTCCCCTTTCATCGCCAAAGAGGCGCAGGTGGATCAGCTTCTGGGCAAGCCATAGGGTTTTATCGGGAGTGTCGTCTTTATGAACTGCAAAAAAGACGAGCACGCCTTTGCCGATTTTTCCGACAACCTCGTCTTCGACTTTGACTTGGGCTTCCTTTACCCGTTGGACGACGATCCTCATTGTTTTAACCTGGCTTCAAGGGAATTGAGTTCTTCCTTTATACCTTGAGGCAGCTTATTTCCGAAAAGGGAAAAATAGGTTTTTAGTTCTTGAACCTCTTGCAGCCAGGAGGAAGGATCTACGGAAAGGAGCGGCTGCAAAGAGAGGCTAAGGCCGGAAAGATCGAGAGCGCCCTCTGCGGGAACATAACCGATGGGGGTTAAACGGGCTGCCGCTTTTCCGGAAACGCGCTCGAAAATCCATTTGAGGACGCGCACATTCTCGCCAAAACCTGGCCATAGCCAAGCGCCATTTGCTCCCTTTCTAAACCAATTGACATGGAAAATGCGGGGCAATAGGCGGGGATCGGTTTTTTTGCCGATATCGAGCCAGTGCTGGAAATAATCTCCCATGTTGTACCCGCAAAAGGGGAGCATCGCAAAGGGATCGTGGCGCAATTTGCCAATCTCCCCCTTGGCAGCAGCCGTCATCTCCGAAGAGATGCTAGCGCCCATAAAGACGCCGTGCTGCCAGCTCAGCGACTCGTAGACGAGCGGAACGACGCCTGCGCGCCTGCCGCCGAAAATAATGGCTGAAATGGGCACGCCGCAGGGATCCTCCCAAGCGGGATCGATGACGGGGCTCTGCGCTGCGGGAACTGTAAAGCGGGAGTTGGGGTGAGCCGCCTTGGTCTTTGATTGAGGGGTCCAAGGGGTGCCCAGCCAGCTGGTGAGATGAGGCGGGGGTTCTTTGGTCATCCCCTCCCACCAGACATCCCCTTCGGGAGTTAAGGCTACATTGGTGAAAATCGCATTCTTTTCGATCGTGCGCATGGCGTTGGGATTGGAGTCGAAAGAGGTGCCGGGCGCGACGCCAAAAAATCCCGATTCGGGATTGATGGCATACAGACGTCCGTCTGCGCCGAACTTCATCCAGGCGATATCATCGCCCACGCATTCCACTTTCCACCCGGGCAAGGTGGAGGAGAGCATCGCCAGGTTCGTCTTGCCGCAAGCGCTTGGAAAGGCGGCGACAATGTATTTCTTTTCCCCTTGGGGGTTCGTTAAACCGAGAATCAGCATGTGCTCGGCCAGCCACCCCTCGTCCCGCGCCATGCAGGAAGCGATCCGAAGGGCAAAACACTTTTTCCCGAGGAGCGCATTGCCGCCATATCCGCTGCCAAAGGACCAGATGCTCCGCTCTTCAGGAAAATGGACGATGAGTTTGTCCTGGGGACGGCAGGGCCAAGGCACATCTTTTTGGCCGGGATTCAAAGGAACGCCGACGGAATGCAAGCCGGGAACAAAAGGGCCGTCGCCCAGCACCTTTAAGACTTTTTTTCCCATGCGGGTCATGATGTGCATATTGCACACGACATAGGGGGAATCGGTGATCTGCACGCCGATATGGGCGATTTTCGACTCCAGGGGTCCCATGCTGTAGGGAATGACATAGAGGGTTCTTCCACGCATGCATCCTTTAAATAAAGCCTTCAGCCGCGTCTTCATGAGATCGGGTTTTTCCCAATGATTGGTCGGGCCGGAATCTTCCTGGGATTGGGAGCAGATGTAGGTCGCTTCTTCTACGCGCGCGACATCATCGGGATCTGAGCGGCACCAAAAGCTCCCGGGCCTTAACTGGGGATTGAGGCGCACGAAGACCCCTTGATGGGTCAACCCTTCGCACACATTGTCGTATTCTTCCTGAGAACCATCGCAGAGGTGCACTTGGGCAGGCTGGCAGAGAGCGATTGCCTCCTCTATCCAGCGGATCAACGTTGGGTTTGTTGTCCACTGCTGGAGGTTGGTCATAGAGACTGTCCACAAACTAAGGGTTCGTCGATTTTCGGGATTATTTTGGCCGATTTTGCATTCTTTTTGGGGGGGTCATATACGCAAGTTGATATTACCCCCCAAAAAAGAATGCAAAATCGGCTCAAAAGAACCCGAAAATCGACAGAACCTAAGTTTGTGGACAGTCTCATAACGCCATGGATTTGCGCTTTTTGAATTTATCGAGATATTCGAGCGCTTTGCCGGTTCCCAAGCATACAGCTAGAAGCGGGTTGGGAGCGACGATCACGGGCAGGCCCGTTTCTTTGATGAGGGCTTTATCGAGTCCTTTGATGAGCGCGCCTCCGCCTGCTAAGACCATCCCTCTTTCGACGAGGTCGGCAGCGAGTTCGGGAGGGCATTTTTCCAAGGTGAGCTTGACGCTTTCGATGATCTGCTGGATCGGCTCGGCTAGGCATTCGCGGATTTCGACAGAATTGATCCGCTTGGTGATCGGAAGACCTGCCACCTGATCGCGGCCGCGCACTTCCATCTCGAGCTCATTATCCCCGAGCGGATAGGCGGAGCCGATCGTCATTTTGATCTCTTCAGCGGTCCGCGGTCCGATCATCAGGTTGTAGGTGCGGCGCATGTAGTTGACGATGCACTCGTCAAATTCATCCCCGGCGATGCGCAGGGAGCGGGATTCGACAATGCCGCCTAGAGAGATGATGGCGATCTCGGTCGTACCGCCGCCGATGTCGATGATCATGTTGGCGGACGGCTCGTGAACGGGAAGATCGACGCCGATCGCTGCGGCCATCGGCTCTTCGATGAGGATCACTTCTTGCGCTCCGGCACGCAGAGCGGAGTCTTCTACGGCGCGTTTTTCTACACCGGTGATCCCGGAAGGAACAGCGATGAGAATTTTCGGGCGAAATAGGCTGCGCGCAGGCGTGACTCGTCTTGATGAGCGCCTTTAACATCCCTTCAGCGATTTCAAAATCGGCGATCACCCCATCTTTCATCGGACGGACAGCGTGGATCTTGCGCGGGGTCTTGCCCAGCATCGCCTTGGCTTTGTGGCCGACGGCGAGCACTTCATTGGTCGTGGAATCGACGGCGACGACAGAGGGTTCAGCTAGAACAATCCCCTTTGCCTCGGACATAGACGAGTGTATTCGCTGTTCCCAAGTCGATGCCGATGTCGCTGGAAAACAAACCAGAGAATTGGCCGCATTTATTGATGAGAGATAGCCCCACTCTGGAAAGGACCATCTTCACACTATCTTTTTTACCCTTCATGTCTTCAATAACTCCAGTACATCTTCCCAGGTGAGTTTAGCAATGGCTTCATCATCGCAGCTCACCACTTTCTTGACCAATCCTTTTTTCCGCTTTTGCATTTCGGCGATCTTTTCTTCGATTGTACCCAGGGTGATGAGTTTATAGGCGGAGACCGACTGTTTCTGGCCGATGCGGTGGACGCGGTCAGTGGCCTGGTTCTCCACGGCGGGGTTCCACCACATGTCGTAATGGATCACCGTATCGGCGCCGACTAAATTCAGCCCCGTTCCACCCGCTTTCAGCGAGACGAGAAAGACGGGAATCGTCTTGTCTTCATTGAACTGTTTGACGACTTCCAAACGATTTTTGCTCGATCCATCCAGATAGACAAAGCGGATCCCTTTCTGCTCAAAATCTTCCCGCATGATCTGGAGCATGCGGGTATATTGGCTAAAGATCACGGTCTTGTGTTTGCCTTCGATGAGAGTCTGTAAGAGATCCATGAGCATTTCATATTTGGCCGAATCGCCCACTTCCGCCTTTTCTTTCGCAAAGATGGCAGGATGGCAGCAGATCTGTTTAAGACGCGTCAGCGTCGCTAGCACATGGATTTGCACCCGATCAAAACCATCTCGCTGCACCAGTTTGACGAGCTCATCGCGCGCAGATTCGGCATAAGAGCGATAGAGATCGAGCTGCACCTCGCTCAGCTGGCAATGGTAGACGATCTCCGAAACCGGAGGCAGATCATCCAGCACATCGCTCTTCATCCTGCGCAAGATAAACGGGGCGATCTTTTTGCGCAAAATACTCGATATTTTTGGAGAGCTCAGCTCCGGAAACGCGCATATATTTCTCCACAAAGCGATCGTACGTGCTCAAAAAGCCCGGCATCAGGAAATCAAAAAGGCTCCAGAGCTCATCGAGAGAATTTTCGATCGGCGTGCCTGAGAGGATCAGTCGATGATCCGCCTGCACCATTTTGACCGATTTTGCGTTGCGCGTGCCGCGATTTTTGATGTGCTGGGCTTCATCGAGGATCGCGTAGGAAAAAAGCTGTACTTTATAACTGTCGATATCTTTTTGCAGCAGGGTATAGGAGGTGATGATCACATCATACTGCTCGATGCTTTCGATCAGTTTTTTCCGTCTGGGTGGGAATGCCGTCGACCACCAACACCTTCAAGATGCGGATTGAACTTGGAAAACTCCTCTTTCCAGTTGTAGAGCAGGGAGGTCGGACAGACGATCAGGGAGAGCCCCTTGCCCTTTTTTAAATTCTGCGTGATGGCGACAATCGCCTGGAGCGTTTTTCCAAGCCCCATGTCATCGGCCAAAATCCCGTTGAGATACATGAGGCGGAGCCTCTCCAACCAGTGCACCCCTTCTGTCTGATAAGAGCGGAGCGTCGCTTGGATATCTTGGGGAACCGCGGAAAAAGACAACAGCTTTTCGCCCAGCATTTGTTTGCGGATATCGACCAACTTGTCGCTAATCGAAAAAGTAACGGGAAGCCCCTCGAACTGGGAGCCGTCAATGCTTGCCAAACTCCAGATAGGGCGCTCCAGCTTGTGGTTCTCTAAGACGGCGATCCCCAGCTCATCGAACAGCTGCACCACGCCGCTGATCCGATCGAGATCGAGCACCAGAATTTTGGGAAGCTTGCTGCCTTCCGCCCCTTTTTTTGTCTTATTTTTAGGCGATTCCAACTCGATAAACGCCTTTTTAGAAGCCATGCACTCCCAGAGCAGGTCCAGGTGGATCCCCTTCAATGCGCCATCGACGATTAAATCGATCTCATACACATCTACTTTCTCGGTATGGCTGAGGTGTATCTTAAACTGGGTCTGATCGTAGATGAATTGGTCGAGCAAATTTTGCGGACAATTAAACTGAACCCGATGTTGGTTGCGCGGGATCACATCGGTCATGAACTCGACGATTTTCTTATCCGACTTAGCGATGTAGACGCCCTGTTCCGGATTGAATAAAAAATCTTGAAAGAGATCTTCGATGATCTTCCGCTCTTCGACGAGATTGCGCGCTAGAATCCCTTGTTTGGTGACAAACGATTCGACATGCTCGTAGGTCAGGGCTGAAGGAGCGGCCGGGATTTCGTGCCCATCATATTGGAAATACAATAGCGCTTCCAACTCTCCATTGAGAAAGGAGAGCTGGCAGGTCGCTTCAACATTGCCGACATAGGGCAGGGTGACGAAATCTTCAATAGCATGGGAGTTGGCCACTTCGGCAAAACGGGCCAGTTCAGGCAAAGAATTTTCCACAAACGTTCCGAAAAGGGGCTCCGGAATCGTCATATCGCGGATCGGCCGCAGATTGCGCAAATGCAATCGGGTGATCGATGGGGAAAAGGGGTAGTAGGCGTTATGATAGATCATCCCGGGTTTAGCGCATTCGAAAAGGCGCACCTCTTCCAGGGGATAGGCTTCCTGCTCGATCACGATTTTGGGATTGAGGAGAATTTTCGATACGGGGGGCGCCATGTATTCGAAGACGAAGCGGAGGGTCGCCGGAATCGGCGAAAAGCGCAAAGGGGCCTCGAAACTCCCCTCATACAATCCGGGCAGGAGCGGCAGATCCTCCTCTTGAGGGGAAAATCCCCCTTTCTTCAGGTTAGAGGTGGCCATTTCATAAGCGCGCGCTAAAATCATCCCAAATATTTCCACATCGAGCTGTCCGCACCGTTGCCCCCGTTCCGAGTTGTTCTGCTCTTGCACGCGCGCATGGTCCATCACCATGCGCACGATTTCCCGCTCGGAATTCCCAAAAGAATTGAGGGAAAAACAATAGCGTTTGCCCCCTAAAAAAATGGGCTCCTCATAACGCAAAGCCTCTAAAAAATCCTTTAAATTCGGCACGTGCAGCGGCTTGGATCTAAAGGGAAGGCGCAAGGCTACCTGGATTTCCACCAGTTCCTGCTGAGGGATCAGCGAAAAGAGAAGGGCGAATTCGGCGCGATCGATCTCTAGGCGCTCTTTAGGTCTAAAAAAGGGCGACGTCGCGAGCAGTTGAGAAGAGGTCACATATTCCTGCAACAGCTGCTTCTGATAAAGCCCCTCCTGCCTTTGCACCTCCTTATCTTCGGCCTCCTTGAATTTTTCTAAGAGTTTTTTACGCTCCGAGGCATCGTTTTCCACTTCTTTTAAATTGGTTTCCTTCGAATAGGCGACGAGGATTTTATCGAGATTTTCCTCCAGATAAAATAAGAGAGCTGCCAGGTGCTGACAATCGTAATTATACGGACAATCGCAATCGGAATCGATTGTCTCGCACTCTAGCCGATCGATCTCGATGAGGCTCTCGTAATGATTATCGTATTGCCCCAATATCCGGCCGCTGATCCGGATCGTCTTTCCATCTAAATGGAGCAGTTTTGCTGAAACGACCTTTTGCTCATCGTAAAGATCGCGCCCCTCTTTGACAATATTTGAAGAAAAATCTTGTTTTAACTTACGAAAATTCAACATGACCTATTAGCCTTCCTTAGAGACTGTCGTTGAAATTAAGCTTCTGTCGATTTTCGGGATTATTTTGGCCGATTTTCGATTTATTTTTTGGGGGTAATATACGCATGTTGATATTATCCCCAAAAAACAAATCGAAAATCGGCTCAAAAGAACCCGAAAATCGACGAAGCCTTAATTCAACGACAGTCTTTTATCAAATTCCACTCAGCTACACCCGAACCCAACCGGTTTAACCTCTAGTCCAACCGTTTTTACCCTTTTTTTTTAACTCCCGCAAGAAAAAATCCAAAAAATTGATGAAAAAAACGGCCTAACCAGATACTCTCTTCTGTTTTGCGGGTGTAGCTCAGTGGTAGAGCATCACGTTGCCAACGTGAGGGTCGTGAGTTCGAACCTCATCACCCGCTATATAATATTGAAGCGAAGGAAAGCGATTTATGGAAAAAGAGGCTCCGCAGCTCCCCCAATTCTCTAATGATGATGTCGATCTTGTCGTCCACCGCAGACCCGCTAGCCGGATCGAGTATGAAGTCAAGGCCCGCCCTAAGCTTGTGCAACATGCTTATCGAGAGGCCATCAAAGCGGTTGCCAAGCACGTCTCTTTGCCAGGGTTTCGCAAAGGGCGAGCCCCCGATCAATTGATCATCAAAAACTATCCCCAAGATCTCGATAAACAATGGCAAGAGATGATCGCCAATACCGTCTTTCGGGAAAGCGATAAACTGGCAAGGGAACCCCTCCTACAAAGGGACACTAAAATCACCTTTAAAATGAAAAGCCATTCGCTGGAGCAAGGAGCCTCCCTCTCCCTGACTTTTGAAACAGAACCTCTTGTGCCCACGGTGGATCCCAAACAGTTTAAGCCTAAACGCCCTGTGCGTCCCGAAGTGAATGAGGCTAAAGTAGATGAGACGATCCGCCAGACCCAATTGTTCTTTGCAGAGTGGAATGTATTGGAAAACCACGCTGTGCAAGAAGGCGATTTTGTCCTCCTCGACGTCGACAGCCTTGAGGAAGATCCTCCAAACCGGGTTTTTTCCGGGACCCGTTTCGAGGTGACCGATAAATCGATGGCGGAATGGATGAAGGCTCTCGTCATCGGGATGAAAGCGGGAGAAACCGCGGAAGGGATCAGCCGCCCGGATAGCACTGCCGCCGCTGAAGAGAAGGAAACCTATAAACCTAAAAAAGTGCGCCTTACCGTGAAACTCATCGAACAGCCCTCCTTGCCTCCCGTGGATGAAGAATTTGCAAAAAAGCTCGGCGTGCAGACCATCGAAGAAATGCGGCAGGCCATCGCCGGCATCTTAAACAAACAGGCCGATGCTCATGTCCAAGAAGAGCTGCGCGGCCAAGTCAGCGAGTTCCTGCTCAACCACTACCCCTTCGAGATGCCCGTTAGCTTGATTGAAAAAGAAACCCATTTCCGCATGCAACAGCTCATGCACGACAAACAGTTTCAGCAATATTGGGATGAGATGTCGGCGGATGAGCGGAAAAAAACCGTGCAGTCCCTCTTCGAGCAGTCTGAAAAAGCCGTGCGCATGTTTTACATTTGCCGCAAGCTCATCAACGACGCCAAGATCTCTATTTCTCCGGAAGATCTCCCAAAGCCTCCCTCTACTACCCTGGAAATCTTGCTGCAGCCGCATAATGAGTGGAAATCGAACCAAACCCCCGAAGTGCGGCAGGCCGAGGCTTACTCGCGCATTATTCTAGAGAAAGCCGAAGATTTTCTGATAGCCCACGCAAATCAAGAATAAGGAGAATCCATGTACCAGATTCCGTATGTCATCGAAGATACAGGCCGCGGCGAGCGCGCCATGGATATTTATTCTCGCCTGCTCAAAGATCGGATTGTCTTTATCGGCACCGAGATCAACGATCAAGTGGCCAATACCGTCATCGCCCAACTCCTCTTTTTGCGCGCGGAAGATCCTAAAAAAGATGTCAATGTCTATATTAACTCTCCAGGCGGTTACATCACGGCGGGGCTCGCTATTTTCGATACCATGCGCTTCATGGGCTACGAAATCAACACCTATTGCCTAGGACAAGCCGCTTCGATGGGGGCCCTTCTCTTAGCAGCCGGCACGAAGGGCAAGCGCTATGCCCTTCCGAACAGCCGGATCATGATCCACCAGCCCGCGGGCGGAGTCACAGGAACTTCCGCCGATATCCTGCTTCAGGCTCAAGAGATCCTACAAATGAAGCGGATGTGCGCTCAAATCTTAGCCGATTGCACCGGAAACTCGATCGAAAAAATTCTCGAAGACTCGGAAAGGGATTTCTATATGAATCCGGAAGGGGCCATGAAATATGGCCTGATCGATAAAATCGCCACGCAGCCCCAACGGATCGCAACCGAGACTAAGCCCACATGAGCAAGAAAGACAAAGATCCCGCCGTTTGTTCGTTTTGCGGCAGGCCCGAAGAAGCCGTCGAAAAATTGATCTCAGGCCCGCAAACCTTCATTTGCGATAAGTGCGTGCGCCTGTGCATGGAGATCATCGAGAAAAAATCGGTGCACCACGAATTGAAAATCCTCAAGCCCAAAGAGATCAAAACAGCGCTGGATGCCTATGTCATCGGACAGGAAAAAGCTAAAAAAACCATTTCCGTCGCCGTCTACAATCATTACAAACGGGTGCGCTCCCTGACCCAAGAAAACGCCGTCGAGTATAGCAAGTCGAATGTGCTCCTTCTCGGGCCTACCGGCTCTGGAAAAACGCTCATCGCCCGAACCTTGGCGAATATCCTCGATGTCCCCTTCGCCATTGCGGATGCGACAACCCTGACCGAAGCGGGCTACGTCGGCGAGGATGTGGAAAATATCATCCTGCGCCTCGTGCAAGCCGCCGATTACGATATCGCCAGAGCCGAGCATGGGATCATCTACGTCGATGAGATCGATAAAATCCGCAAAACGACGAGCAACGTCTCGATCACCCGCGACGTTTCAGGCGAAGGCGTCCAACAGGCGCTTTTAAAAATTGTCGAGGGAACAATATCCAATGTGCCGCCCAAAGGGGGGCGCAAACATCCCAATCAGGAGTACATCAAGGTCAATACCCAAAATATCCTTTTCATTGTGGGAGGAGCCTTTGTGCATCTCGATAAGATCGTCGCCAAACGCTTCGGAAAAAGCACCATCGGTTTTGATGCGGGAGAATCTGTCCAGTTCGATACCCAGGAGACAAATTATCTCCTCTCCAAGGTGGAACCCGAAGACCTCGTCCAATTCGGCATGATCCCCGAATTCGTCGGCCGTTTTAATAGCATCGCCAACTGCAACGAGCTCACCGTCGAAGACCTGGTAGAGATCCTCACCCAACCGAAAAATGCCATCATCAAACAATACACCCAGCTCTTTGCCGAAGAAAAAGTGAAGCTTCACTTTACCGAAGAGGCGCTGCGCGCCATGGCCGAGAAGGCAAAAGAAACGGGCACAGGCGCCCGGGCTTTGCGGATGATCGCAGAAAGTCTCCTGCTAGAGCTGATGTTCGACATCCCTTCCGATCCCACCATCCAAGAGGTGATCATCGAAAAGGATGCCATCCTGAAGAAAGCCCCTCCCCTGATCAGACGTTAACCGAAGAGCTTCTTGAAAAATCCTGGCTTTGGAGCTGGCGCTGGCACCGGCGGCGCGGGAGGCTGCGGAATTTGCAGCGGCCCGATCACAGCTGTTCTGAAATTCTGGAGATGCGCAGCATCCTGCTGTGGAGCAGGCGGATTCTGCTTCATAAAGAATTTCGTCTGTTTTTTTAATTTAAGACACTCTTTTCTAATCTTGCGGAATGCCTTTTGAATGTCTGTCTTTAATGTGGGCGAACAGGGCGCAAAATCGCGATCGAATTCCTGTTGCGCTTCTTGGAAATCCACTTTTCCATGCACCAGGGCGATCGCCTCTTTTACCCCTTTTTCCACAGGGGAAACTTTCTTCATGGAGACGCCATGCTTGCGGCAGTAGTCAAAGTAATCCCACCGGTTGCGGATGAGCAAGCCGCCCACATCGGCCGCATAGACTTCCTCTGCGGAACCCGGCTGGGCTTTTAGAAGAATGGCTAATGCCATTCTAAGCGCTTCGGCTTGTTTTACATACTCTTGATCTTTTGCCTTGGGGTCGATAGGGTGAAAAATCAGAGCCATTTGCAGAGCGAGTTGATCTAGCTGATAGGTTTCTTGAGCTTGTTTGAGGTGATCCAAATCCCTGCGCTTATTTCTAATCGCAGCAGGATCTCTAGGATTTTGCGCTAAGAGAGCGTCGTACTCCGTTTGAGTCCGCGCGAGCAACTCTTCCATTTTCGCTCTCTTCCGATTGATAGTCAATTCGGCAACAGCCAACCGCTGCATCAGAACCGAGCGGTGCTTAGGATCTGTGTGATTGCACAGCACGTCGGGCAAATGGGCCTTTGCAAAGGCATCCGCGGAGTGGGGCAGGGCTTTTAATGCGGCGCTCTCGCGCTCAATCGGGGTTGATCCATTGTGAATCCCTTTGTAGCCGGCCGTTAACTGCGGCCGATGCTTCGCTTTATAGGGGTAAATCTCATCGACGCATTCTTGGAGATCTTCCAGGTGTTGTTGAAAAACAGGATCCCTTTCCGCCCACTCTACAAGATCGATATGCTCTACCAGCTCTTCTCCGCTATGATCTGTATATTTGAAACTAGCGTGCCCTTTAGAGAGTTCGAGAGTCACGCCTCCATTTCTATTATATTGCGTATTGATATCCTGCTCGACTTGGGCAAACAACCTTTCCAGTTTCTTTTTGTGCTGATGATGCATCCGGGGATGGTAGACGCTGCCCGAGGGCGCCTTATTATAGAAGACCACTTTCTGGCTCGGCGCTGAATTCCCTCGGGGATTCACCGGTTCTAGCTCCACATCAAGCTCATTGTCCGGTTCGAGTTCTACATGCAGCCCGTCAGGGTCCACAGGAGCGAATTCGATGCTAAGGTCATCCTGATGCCCGGGGGGAATGAACGCGCTTGTGCTCAGTCCATGGATTTTTCTTGCATCCGGCGGAATGTTAACGGAAACGACGCCGACACCCTGCACAGGGTTCAACGGGTTAGGATCGCTTGAAGGCAATTGGACAGGGACAGAAACCCCTTTCACAGGCGGTTGAAGTTGAGCGGAGGGCTGATGGTCTATAGGACCATGACCATGAGCAGAATGCGTGGACATAGTTAATTACTCCAATTAAATTATTATCTTATAAATTAATTATACAACATAATACAAATTAAGTAAAATACAATTTAATATTAAAAGACACATTGTAATTTTTGTATGTCTTTGAGGCTTAGCGGATTGGCGTCTTTGCGTTGCTCTCGTCTGTTTCAACGCAAAGACGCCAATCCGCTAAGCCTCAAAGGGGGGTAAAAAAAAGAGCCGTTACCCAACGGGTAGCGGCTCTTTTACCTGCGTCAGCAGGAGGAGGAAAATTAGCCTCGAGTCTGGTTCGAGTCGGCGATCTGTTTGAGCATCTGGACTTCTGCAAGAGCTTGGTCGTATGAGGAACCCTGCTTTTGCGAGGTCGTGCCGACGCCCGATTGGGCCATTTGCGCGGTAGTCGTTTCCAATGTCTTGTTCTTGTCTTGCGTTGCCTTCTCCTTGGTGACCATACCTTGGCCAAATTGGGAACCTCCGGTTCCAAGGCTCGTGACCGCTTGTCCGATTGTTGAAATCAGTTGCTGCTTGGTTTGGATTTGCGTCGCCTTCGTATTGACGTTCTTCGTGCTCTCCTCGACTTGAGCTTCCAAGCGCCTCTGCGCTGTAGCATGTTGAGCATCGTCCAGATGCTCAATGGCATTTGCATCATGCGGGGATTTACCTCGGATAAAGTCCCCTGTTTCCAATCCGCTCATACGCTCTTCCACTGCAGCATTCCCAGGAACGCCGCCTTCACTAGTCAGTGCCACGTCGCTCTTTCCACTGATGAATCGATCGCGAAGAGGCTGTTCAAATTCCTGCAGCCCTTTTAAGGTCCCTTCATGAGTGCCCAATTCCTTACTTAGATCGCCTGTGGCAAAATGGCTGCCCACCGATTGACCTACAGAAGCGAGGGCGCTGAAGGCAGACGTGCCGGCTTGTAAGAAAAGATTGTTAGAATCAGCGATGGTGCTATTATAGGTGGCGTTTGCTCCGCCGGCGGCCGCTTTTTGTTCCATGCTGATCTGATCGACCGTATTCTGACGGTACTGATCCATCAGCTTCAAATACAGGGACATCACCTCGTTGAGGATCGAGCTGACGAGGGCCGCAGGGCCGGCGCCGATCACCCCAAAAGGACTATTGGAATCCGCAGCGGCAGCTGCAGATCCAGCTTTGCTTGTGACAACGGTAGACATGATGTTTTATCTCCTATTTTTATTATTTTTATTAAAAATCTATTTAAACAGCTCTTTCTGCAAGGATCATCGCCAGTTCTCTCGCTCCCGCGCTCAGATCGCTGCCCGATCGGCTATTCATCTGGCCGAATTCCTGAAAAAGGCTCTTCATGTATCTTTGTCCGCTCTTCTCTCCGGAGGTAATCTGACCCATGATAAACTGGGAAAGCTCCAGGTCTCGGGAGTCGCCGGCAATCGCAGCTGTCGCAGCTGCCTGCTCGCCATAAGTTACCGCCGTCATCCCCTGAGGAATGGCGCCTACCCCTTGGAAAAACGTTTCCGCTTTAAAGAGAGTGCTTAGCTTCGGCATGTAGTCGGCAAGAAAGTTTGAGATCTTGCTTCCCAAAGCAGAGGTCGATGCAGAAGCGGCTCCGCCCGATAGCGCTCCCAAAGAGCCAATCGCACAGATCAAGTCTTGGATGATCGTCATGAGGACTTCGAGCACCTCTTTTGTGGTGTCATCTTTAATCGGCAGCGCCGCAATAAAGGCCTGCGCAGGGTTTTCTTGGAGGATCGTTTGCGATCCCACCATGAGCGTGACCTTTTGCAGTTTGCTGAGGCCTTGGAAAAAGTCTTTCAGTTTGCTCAGTGCCTGGCTAAAGATATTTTGAGATCCATCGCCCGCAGCTTGAGCAGCCTCTTCAGCTGCATTCCCGCCGACTTCTGTGAGTTCGATCCCCACTTCCTCTACGGCCCCCGCAGCGCTCGCGGCAGCTCCCGCAATCGCTCCCGCACCCAGCGTCGCCACAATCACAATCACTACCACAAGCACACGCGCAATCAGATCGGCCACTTTGCCCGCTTCGTCCGCATCCATTCCGCCGGCTACGAGAAGGTCTTTAATTCCCCCCGCAATCGCGCTCGTCAGCTTATCCATCGCACCTGTGAGCGACAAAACTGTTAAAACGACAATCGCCACAGCGATTTCAGGCTGGCCGAGCAAGCAGGCCACTGCCGCGCCCACTACCGCGAGGATCCCTTGGATGATCTTTGTGAAGATATCGCTCACAGAACGCTGCGCTTTTTCTTCATCGATCTTCTTGATCTGATTAATGATATCGGCGTAGTTCTGACGCAACGATTTTATCTGGGCATCGCTCATCCCGAGCTCCAGATTCGATTTATTCTGGGTCGCCTTTGCGAGCACCAATACGAGCTGCTGCAGAAGAATCACCATGCGCCCCATGCTATCTGCCATCTCGTCATTCGAGGGGCCTTCTAAATTGGGATAAGAAGAAGCGGATAAGGCAGCCTCCTCCTTTTCCCCTTTTTGCGAAGAACCGAGCACTTGCCGCAAGTCTTGCAAGACCGCTGCAGCGGCAACCACTTGGGCATCTATCTCTTTCTTTCCCTTTGCAGAATCCTGCACAAAGGATGCAGAGGAGCCGGAGAGGTTATTTATACTTTGTGACTGAGCTGACATAATTATTTTCTCTTTTTAATTTATTATTTTTATTAAAGTCTATAATTACATCGATTGCGCTAATAAAGAGGCCGTCGTCGACCCGATCGCGTTCACCGTCCCCGCTAACTGGGTTAAGTTTTGCAGGTTAGAACTATCCATCCCCGTTTGGTTCTGGGCGCTTTGCGTCGTTCCGTCGTTTTGGCTGATCGCACTTTGAGCAGCGGCGCTATCGGTCTGATATTGAGCTTGGTCGGCGCTCTCTTTATTCTGATCGCCTGCATCATCTTTGCACTTTTGCGCATCTTTAGCCAAAACCCCCGTTCCGGGCGCATTCCAATAATTGGACACCTCTTCTTCCACTTTCGCAAAAGCCTGCGTCCCTAATCCATCGGTAAGCTGTTGCCTAGACATCGACGTCTGGTCATTACCGACTGCTGTAATTAATGCTAAAAGAAAACCCATACCTTCACCTCTTATTATTTATATTATAAGGAAGCTCTACTGTTTTGAACGAATGTAGAGTCTTCTGCATTCACATCTTTTAACGCATTATCAAAGATACCCAATACCTGGTTATAGTCGTTGGTATAGAACGAAAGCTGCGTATTGACCGAAGTTCCCAACGTACTGACCGTCTGGTTAATCGTCTGAAAATCGTTGTTCAGCTGCTTCAATTTCTGCGAGTCTGGCGGCGTAGTAGAGGAGGAATTGTTCAAATCGTCTAACATTTTTTTGTCATCTCCCCAATCCTTTCCAAACCAGTCGCTGATATTCTTGCTATCTCCGCCTAGGATGGCATTATAATCCTTCCCATCGGGACCCTTTGAAAAAGACCCGAGCCCTGACATGGTTTGAACTAACGACACATAATCGGCAAACTGTTTCAACTGAGCTTGCGTAGGCGGCGGATTCGTGCTGAGAACCGCTTTAGCGCTCTGATTCATTTTTGAAACTAGATCTGCATAGAGGGGCGATCCGGGAATTGCAGCTTCTGCATTCACGTCATTCATCCAATTCGTCACGAATTGCTTAAAGGCATCTGTCGAGTTGCCTCCCCACAGCCCCTGCAGGACCTTGGCCATATCGGTTCCATCCCCTTTACCCCAGCTATCGCCGAATAGCGATTTGATGTTGCCGATCGCATCTTTGATATTTTTCAATTCATCGGGAGGGATGAGGCTATGCTGATTCCCCTGATCGTCTTTATATACGGAGTTATTCACCGCATTTTCGAGGTGGTCAATGTATTCAGCTAATTCGAGGGCCTTTTGTTTTTCCTCAGGCGTAGGCGGATTCGACCAATGCGCCGAATCATTGAAAATCTGCTGCGCTTGGTTCATCATCTGGCGCAGGTCGGTATTGACGTTCATGTTATCGCTCAAGATCTTAATGTTATCTTGGCGCGTCTGCATCATCCCTGGGAAAATCATATATAGGACATACATCAGCTTTTCCATCGGATCTTTCATGGCGCTCAATGCGGCAAGGGCATCTTTCAGGGCTTTCTTATCCAGACCCAATTGATTCACGTCATTCCGATAGATCTGCATATCGGCTTCCCACTGATCGAAGTAGGGATCATCTGGGGGACCTTGATTTAGGGTATTAATACCTGACATTTTATTGCCTTTTGTTTTACTTATTAAAAACGTTTTGAATTCATTATATTTATATCTCTTAACCCCAATTTTAACACTGTAGGATTAAGGCCTTGTAAAGATAGTTCTTGACTCCTGGGAAATAGTAAATTAAACAGTTAATAATAAACATGTTAAGAATGAAATTAAAAATTTTACAGCCTAAATTCGGCCTAAAAATTAATAAGCAATATAAAAAGGCTTTATTTGAAAATGCTTATTATCAACTGCTTAAGAAAAACAGACGCTGAAGTGTCTGATAGAGAACAAGATACGAGTCTAGACGCGTTTTTGGTCTTTGAACTGCTTCATGTAAGTCTGCAATTTATCCCAATGGATTGTGCGGATTAGGTCTGGAGAGTTGCATAATGACTCTAACATCTCGTAGGCTTGTTGATCTGTGATTTCTTCTGTCTGCCTTTTAAATCGCATACCAGCCAGTTGGCCTTTTGCCAGTTGTTGACACCATAGAAAAGTTGTGTTGTCAGCTATACATTTTTTTAAAATCCTGCCACATTCGCGAGTGGATAAACCACCCCGGTTCTGTCGAAATTGGGTAAGATCTGCAGGCTCCCATCTAGAGTCCTTCTTGAGATAAGGAAGGAAAGCAAGCATATACTCGGTTCCGTTTCGAATTCGCTCGACAGCCTGTTTATCCCGTCTGATGGCATTGAGTTCATTCCAAATGGAACTATAGGCTATTGCCCTGAGCCCGTGATCATTTATTTTCATGACTGTTTGGAAAAGGCGCGCTGTCGAATTAACTATTACGTCCTTCGACTTAGAATGGGTAATTATGGCTGTAAGTTGACTATAGATGGTCTCAATTTGTCCAAAAGCAAAGGCGGATCTATCGAAACCTTCAAAGGTGAAAAACAGTTGCGCTTTTTCGCACACGGCCTTTACCTGCCGACCGGAAAAAGTAGTGCCCTTCCAAAAAATATCGCTGTTAATGGCTTGGTCCAAACAGGCTAGCGCACGCACCTTATTGACTGCTATGTATCTGCCTGCGCTAAAAAAATGGGCTTTACTATGGTAAGCATCAAAGTTTTCTTGCGCAATTGCCGATAAAAATTCCAGACGATAAGAGGCGCCTTCTTTTACGGATAATTTTGCAATCCGGCACAACTCTCTCCACATGGGTGCGCGATCAGCAAGGTAGAGGAGCCGTCTACAGGTTGTTCCCATGCGCACTAAAGCAGAGGCCTTACAGTAGGAAAGAATGAGATTAACGACTTCAGCGGGGATCGGACAAAAATCCCCACAATTCTCATCCAAAACCACTCTTTCCTCGATTTTGGGTCTTTTTAAAGGAGGGGCCTCTTCAGAATTGGAAGATTCGGAACGGGTTCTTTTTACACCATTGGAAGAGTCGGTAGGAGCAATGGGAGGCGGCAAGCCAGTTGTTGGAGAGGTGGATCCTATGGTAGTCATATCATCTCCTATTTAAATTATTATTTAACACATATACGTTTTATTAAAATTTGCACATTGACTATAAAAAATACTGTATATTTAATTAAATTAAAAAATAATATTTACATATTTGTTAATTAAATAATGCTCAGCTCAAGAGATGCGAGCATGCAGTGCAGGCTAGAGCAGCTCTTTCCTAGACGCGTTTTTGGTCTTTGAACTGCTTCATGCAATCTTGCAATGTATCCGGAGGGTTCATGCGGATTAGATCTGGAGAGTTGCATAATGACTCTAACATCTCGTAGGCTTGTTGATCTGTGATTTCTTCTGTCCGTTTTTCCAATCGCATACGAGCCAGATGTGCTTTTGCCAGTTGTCGGCACCATAGAAAAGTTGTGTTGTCAGCTACACATTTTTTTAAAATTCTGACACATTCGGAATCGGATAAACCACCCTGGTTCTGTCGAAATTGGGCAAGATCTGCAGGCACCCATCTACCATCAGCCTTGAGATAAGGAAGGAGAGCAAGCATATACTCGATTTCATCTCGAGTTTGCTCTTCAACCTGTTCATCCCGTTCGATGGCGTTGAGTGCATTCCAAATGGAACTATAGTCTATTGGCCCGAGCCCATGATCATTTATTTTCATGACTATTTGGAAAAGGCGCGCTTTAGCTATTACGTCCTTCGACTTAGAATGGGCAATTATGGCTGTAAGTTGACTATAGATGGTCTCAATTTGTCCAAAAGCAAAGGCAGATCTTTGGAAACCTTCAAAGGTGAAAAACAGGTTCGCTTTTCCTAACACGGCGTTTCCCTGCTGACGGGAAACAGCAGTGCCATTCCAAAAAGTCTGGATATCAATGGCTAGGTCCCAACAGGCTAATGCACGAACCCTATTGACCGCCGTGTACCTGCCTGCGCTAAAAAACTCGGCTGCACTACGGAGAGTACCAACCTCATATCCCGCCATTGCCGATAAAAATTCCAGACGATAAGAGGCGCCTTCTTTTACGGATAATTTTGCAGTCCGGCACAACTCTGCCCACATGGGTGCGCGATCAGCAAGGTAGAGGAGATGTTTGCAGGTTGTCCCCATACGCACTAAAGCAGAGGCCTTACAACAAGAAAGGATGTAATTGACGACTTCACTGGGGATTAGATAAAAATCTCCACAATTTTTATCCAAAACCACTTGTTCTTCGATTTTGGGTCTTTTCGAAGGAGGGGTCTCTTTAGAATCGGAAGATTCGGAACGCGTTCTTTTTACACCATTGGAAGGCTCGGCAAGAGAAATAGGAGGCGGCGAGCCAGTTGTTGGAGAGGTTGATCCCACGGCAGCCATATCATCACCTATTTAAATTACTGTTTAACCTTGTGCATATTGGTTATAAAAAATATCGCATATTGAATTCAATTAAAAAATAATGTTACATATTTATTAATTGAATAATACTCAAGAGATGCGAGCATGCAGTGGAGAGGATTAACGCCAAGACGCGGAGTCGCAAAGACGCAAAGATTTTATAACTAAGGGACTCCTGCTCCGCGTCTTGGCGGCCCTGCGTCTTAGCGTTAATTCCCCTCGTTGACTTTATGTAGTTTTTTAGGGATCTAAAAACCAAGTTTTCTTAGCCGGGGATCCACTTGTCTTTTTTGACTTTGACCGACTTCTTCTCTCCCTTCTCTTTAAGGGGAGGGAGATCTTTAGGAGGCGTCTTGCCTTTAAGGTAATGGCTAATCTCCCGGCCGGAATCGAACATCTTCTTTTTCGCTTCCTGCATGGAGCTCCATTGTTCTTGGGTGAAGTTATTGGGATTATCGCAAAAGTGGTTCAATTCATCTTCACTCATGCCTGTTTTCTCAGCGATATTTTTGCTCTCAGAGAGGAGTTTGGCATACATTTCGCTCATCACATGGATCATTTCCCGCTTCTCTTCTTCAGACCCCTCTTTGAAGGTTTCTTTGAGCGTTTCGAAGAAAACGAGCGCCTCGCGGAGCACTTCGTCGAGATCGACTTTTTTGCCTTCCTGCGTCAATGAAAATAACTCAACCAACCGCTTGAATTCTTCCTGCATCATCCCTTCTCCAAGATCTGTTTTTCTTCACACTAGCACAGTTTAATTTTTAATTACTTAATAAAATAAGATTTGAATGCAACGTTTTTAAGACCAGCAATCTATATAAAAATGGCGAGAGAAGAAAAATACAATTGCATTAAACGCCTGTAAACGATTTAATCCTAGATGTGGCCTGTATGATCCGAAGGGTATCCGAAGGTAGCAGAAGATGCTGGAACAATTTCTCAAACGACTGATCGAAGAACTGGGATTGCAACCTCCTCCTCCAAAAGATGAAAAGCAGATGGTCAACCTCTCTTTAAATCCCGACATCGCCATTTCCATGAAGGCGTTAGATCCGGGCTTTTTTCTCTTTTCCGAGATCGGCGCTTGTCCTCAAGAAAGGCGGGAAGAGCTATTCATTTTGCTCATGAAAGCCAATTTTTTGGGACAGGGAACGGGAGGCAGCGCCATTGCTTTAGATCAGGAAGAGAATATCTTGACACTCTCTCACACTGCAGCGTATGACATGAATTATGAGGCGTTCAAACACACGATCGAAGATTTTGCGAACTTCATCACCTACTGGAGAGAGGCGCTGATCCAACACAAAACAGCTAAGCAAGGTCTATTTTAATGGCAGGATATCTCATTGCAGAAGAAGGTCCTCTTTCCGGATTAATCGTCCGCTTTGAAGAGGGAAATGAATGGGTTCTCGGACGCGATCCCGACGAAGCGGGCACGATCCTAGAGGATCCGATGGTCTCTCGCAGGCATGTGATCATCAGGCTCACTCCCGAAGGCTTTCTTCTTGAAAACTTAAGCGCGGTGAATCCCGCCACGCAAAATGGGAAAGTGATCATGGAGTCGGTCCTCTTGCGGGAAGGGGATATTCTTCAAATCGGCACCACTTTTTTCCGCTTCAGCGAAAAAGATCCCTTTGCGCGCGAAGAAAAAGAATTTCTGCCCTCCGCTTCTGCAGAAGGCGCGGAAGATCTCTCTGCGATCAGCTTTGATGCGCCGGATGAGAATACGCGCTGGCTGCTAAAAGTGATTGCGGGACCCAACGCAGGCGCGGAATTCCATATGCGGAAGGCCTCGATCTATTTGCTGGGCAAAGATCCCAATCTCTGCGATATCGTCTTCTCCGATCTCAGCGTGTCCAGACAGCATGCCCGGCTCAGCCTGGACGATGAGGAGAATGTGTTTATCGAAGATCTCGGAAGCCGCAATGGGGTGCTTGTCAATGGAGAGCTGATCTCCGATAAAAAGCAGATCTCTTCTCAAGATTTGATCGCTCTCGGCACGACGACGTTTCTGATCATCGATCGCAATGAGGTGCGCGAAACCATCATCTCCCCTCCCGCCTTTATGCCGCAAAAAACCGAAGAGGTCTCGGCAGAAAAACGGGAAGAGCAGGCTCTTGCCGAAGAGGCGGCCCGCCGCAACTGGAAAGAGATGGTAATCCCCAAACGCCACCTATTTGTAGCGGGGGGGTTTTGCGCCGTGCTTCTCATCTCCCTGTTCGCCCTCCTCTCCCTATTTAAAGGGCAATCGGTGGTGGTACAGGAGAAAAACGAATCGGAAGCGATTCAAAAAGCGATTGCGAACTACACGGACATCCAATTCACCTTTAACCAAGGGAGCGGGAAACTGTTTTTAGTCGGCCATGTGCTTACCAGCGTCGAAAAACAGGAGCTGATCTACATTTTAAATAACCTCCCCTTTATCGCCGATATCGAAGATAACGTCGTGATCGATGAGTATGTCTGGCAGAACATGAATGCCCTGCTCGTCGCCAATCCCAACTGGCAAGGGATCACCATCTACTCGCCCTCTCCCGGCCGCTTTACGATGCGCGGCTACCTGCAAAGTTTACCCCAGCTGGAAGCGCTCAATGATTATGTCAACATGAACTTCCCTTACTTGGATCGGCTGGAGAACCAGGTGGTCGTGGAAAGCAATCTCTCGACGCAAATCCAAAGCGCCTTCACCGTCAAGGGATTCAGCGGCGTGACTTTTCAGCTGGGCAATGGAGAACTGGTCCTCTCGGGAAGAGTGGATGCGGAACAAACCTCCGCCTTTCACGAAACGGTGAACGAATTAAAAACGATCGCAGGGATCCGGGCGGTCAAAAACTTCGTCATTCTCACCACGGCGGATACCTCGCGGATCGATCTCAGCACGCAATATCAAGTATCCGGCTATTCGAAAAAGGATGAGTCTAATTTCTACATCGTGATCAATGGAAAAATCTTAAGCGTCGGCGATACTTTGGAAGGGATGAATATTACGGAAATCCAACCAAATATGGTCTTTCTCGAAAAAGATGGATTAAAATTTAAAATTAACTACAATCTGCAATAATGGCCCAATCATCTACCAGGAGTCATCGCCATGTATGGATTAGAAAAAAAGCCAAAAGCGCCTTTTGAGTTCGATCTCGAAAAAGATCTAAAAGCGGATCCGCACAAGGCTCATCAATTATTAAAGACCGTCGAAGAGCGGATCCACGAAATTAAGGGTTATTTAAGAGAGGGAACGGGAACAGAGAATTTTGATCACTTTGGCGTCTTGCTGCATGGGTATGCAGCTCTGCAGAAAGTATTAACCAAAGTTGCCAATAAGAAGTAAATTACAAGCGAGGATAATTATATGTCGGGTTCGGGATCACCTACTTACCATTCACCTTGGTCGGGCACAATTACTTTTGCCACCCTGATCAAGCAATTTATCGCTCTGCAGAGCAAGGTCGTATCGGCCGTGCGGGCAGTCGCGAGCCGCATCTCTCAGGCAACCCCCGGCAAATTCTTGCTCTTGCAATTCCAGATGAGCCAGGTGACCCAGATCGGGGACTCGATTTCAAACCTGGTGAGCCAGGTCATGTCAGTCATTAACAACGCAGTGCGCAACCAAAAATCTTCATAAAAGGGCTAGAACCATGGCAGAGCTTAAGAAGTTCAAAGATCATTTCATCTTACTCGTCGAAGCGGGCTTTATCGCTGTCAATCAAGCGGATGAAGACTCGGCAGTCAAGCTGTTTAAAGCCTCCCAGCTGCTCGACCCTCAAAACACGCTTCCCAAAGTCGGCATCGGTTATATGCACCTATGCAAACTGGAGCTTAAAGCCGCCTGCAAAATGTTCGAAGAAGTTCTCAGCAAAGAGCCCGATAACGAGATGGCTAAAACCTTTCTGGGCCTAAGCCTTTCTCTCTCTCCAAATGAAACGGCAAAAGGGGAAAAAATCCTCGAAGAATCGGCGCAAAAATCGCACGATCCCCAGATAAAAAATTTAGCGACAACAGCGATTGATTTCGTCGAAAAATTTGTGAAAAAATCGCCGACGCCCGTCCAAATTCAAAAAACGACACAGGAAAAAAAGAGCAAGTAGATGACTACGCCAGAAGATGCCATCCGCCCCGAACGGATTGGAGGAACGACGCCTATTGGGGAAGATCGAAAACTAAGCACGCCAACGCAATCTTTTCAATCCTACATGCAAAAAGAGGCATCTCCGCTCGCAGCGGCGAAAACTCCCCAACTCTCTCCATTCGACTTAGCGCACGGACCAAACGCCCTGACATCGGGGCCGACGGTGCAAACCCTGCTCGCGCAGGTCAATGCCGCCCAAACGACGATGGGAGATCTTTCGACCCAGCTCAATACGCCCAATCTCAAATTGAAGCCCTCGCAGAAATACCTCTTGAAAAACAAGCTCTCAGACGCCTCCGGCTACTTGCGGACGGCCAATGGCAAATTAGGAGGGGAGCAGCCTCCCGAAACGGAGGTCGCTGCGGGAAGCGGACCGATCGGCCGCTTTTTGGGATATATCACCGATGGGCAAAATAACCTCGAAGCAGCTCAGCAAAAACTCAAAGACTTGCAAGCAAGCGGGCAAAGCATGAATCCTGCCGAGCTCCTCTTGATCCAAGTCAAGCTGAACAAAGCTTCGCAAGAACTCGAATATGCCTCTGTCTTGCTGAGCACCGCGGTAAGCGGCATCAAAATGTTGTTTAGCGTCCAGCTCTAAGAGGGTGTTTACAAATTAAGGGTTCGTCAATTTTGGGGATTATTTTGGCCGATTTTCGATTCTTTTTTCGGAGATCATATACGAAAGTTGATATGACCCCCGAAAAAAGAATCGAAAATCGGGCAAAAGAACCCCAAAATCGACAGAACCTTATTTTGTAAACACCCTCTAAAAAGCTGTTTTCAATTTTTAAAATTCTGGAATACAGATGCGTTCCGACAACTCCTTCGACAATTTAATCAGCCACCTGGAAGAGATTGAATTAACCACCGTGCATGGCCGCATTACGGAAGTGGTCGGCATGCTCATCAAAGCGATCGTCCCGCAAGTCAAAATGGGCGAGGTGTGCCTGATTAAGCGCGCCGGCGAGCCGCTCATGGCAGAGGTGGTCGGATTTACCAAAGAAGAGGTCTACCTCTCCCCGCTGGGCGAAATGTCCGGCATCGGCCCCTCTTCGGAGGTGATCCCGATGCGGATGCCGCTGCAAATCAAAGTAGGCCCCGCGCTTTTAGGCCGCGTTCTCGATGGTCTCGGACATCCTCTCGATGAGGATAGCAAAGGCCCTTTAGTGCTCGAAGAGACCTTTTCGGTCATCAACGCGCCGCCCGATCCTCTGAAAAGGGCGATGATCAAAGAGCCGATCTCGACAGGCGTGCGGTGCATCGACGGGACCTTGACCTGCGGCAAGGGTCAGCGGATGGGAATCTTTGCGGCAGCGGGGGGAGGAAAATCGACCCTGCTGGGCATGATCGCCCGCAACGCCAAGGCCGATGTCAACGTCATCTCGCTTATCGGCGAGCGCGGCAGGGAGGTGCGCGAATTCCTAGAGAACGATCTGGGAACGGAGGGGATGGAGCGCTCGGTGGTGATCGTTTCCACCTCCAACCAAGCCGCCCAGCTGCGGATCAATGCCGCTTACGTCGGCACGGCGATCGCGGAATACTTCCGCGAGCAGGGCAAAACCGTCATCCTCATGATGGACTCGGTCACCCGCTTTGCCAGAGCGCTGCGCGAAATCGGCCTAGCGGCGGGCGAACCCCCGGCCAGAGCCGGCTATACCCCTTCGGTCTTTGCCACCCTGCCCCGCCTCCTCGAGCGTTCGGGCAACTCGGAAAAAGGTTCGATGACCGCTTTCTATACGATCCTCGTCGCAGGCGATGACCTGAATGAACCCGTCTCAGACGAGGTGCGGTCCATCTTAGACGGCCATATCATTTTATCGAGCGAATTGGCGCGCCAATATCATTATCCGGCGATCGATGTCCTCTCCTCGATCAGCAGGATTTTGACCCAGGTCGCCGATAAAGAGCACTTGCAGCTGATCGGGAAGCTGCGCGAAGTGCTAGCCAATTATAAGAAAAACGAACTGCTCATCCGGATCGGCGAATACAAACCCGGCTCTGATAAAGGCGCCGACTTTGCGATTAAATACATCGACAAGGTCAACCGCTTTTTAAAACAGCAGATCGACGAAAAATCCTCCTTTGAAGAAACCCTGCAACAGCTGCGGGCCCTCTTCCGATGAAATATCCTCTAGAGCAAGTTGCCATCATCAAAGAAAAAAAACTAGAAGAAGCGGAAAAAATTCTGCACGAGAAAAAAAACGCTCTGGCCAAAGAACAGGAAAAACTGGAAAAGTTAGAAAAAGAGCGGGACAAAGTCAAAACCCATCGGATGGCTAAACTGACCCAGCTGCGCGAGACGCTCGATGAAGGCTCGACAAGCGATAAGATCCAGCAAATGAAACAGTATCTCAAAATCGTCGATGAGCAGTTGAAACAAAAAGAGAGCAAAGTCAAGGAGCAGATCAAACAGGTGCAATCCGCTGAAAAACAAGTGGAAATCGCACGCGCCGATCTTTTAGAAAAACAGAAAGATGTGGAAAAACTGCAGATGCATCGGAAGGAATGGGAAAAAGAGGAAAAGCTGCTCAGCGAACAAAAAGAGGCGAGCGAAACCGATGAGATGGGATCGGCAATGCACGCGCGCTTAAAGCGCTCCGCTCACTCCCATCGAAGGAGAAAAAGCTAATGGTCGATCTCAACCGCGTTCAAGGGCCGAGCGGCTCTCCCGAGCCCACCAAAAAAGAGAAAGCCTCGACTGATCCCGATAAATTCAAAGAAATGATGAAAGTGGAAAAAGTCCGCGAGGTCGATCCCGAGGAGCAAAAAAAGCGCAAGCGCCCTGAAGAGGCTGAGGAAGAAAAAAAAGAAGAGGCTGAACCCATAGAGGGCGCTCCGGCCCCCACGCCGACAGAGCAAAAAGTGTTTTTTTCCGGAGACAAGCAAAAAGTCTCTTCCGTTTCCAGCAGCAAGACAGGCTTCTTGCCCCCCTCTGAACAGGGGCCGGCAGCCGCAGCTCCACCCCAGGCGGCGCCGCCTTCCCCTCCCGAGCAAGGGACCCAGGCGACCCCCTCTTCCGAACAAATGCAAAACCGAAATGCTCCAACAGAAAAACAACCCGCCGCGCAGCCGGGGCAAAAACAGCCAGCCCGCACGCTTCCCTCCCACACCCATGAGCCTGGACAACGCACAGCGCCCCCTCGCCCCTTGCCCCAGAAAGAAAAACCCTTAAAAGAACCCGGCGCCGCGCCGCAGAGGCCCCTTCGAGGAGAATCCCTTGCCGAGCTGCATAAAAAACGGGGGGAATCTCCTCCTAAAGCGCCTGAAAAAGCGGAAGAAGAAGCTGCAGCCGAAGTCCAACCGCCGCCCCTTTCACCCCCTCCATCCGCGCCGGAACCCATCGACCAGGCAAAGAAACGGGAAGAAAAGCAAGCCATTTCTTCTGTTTCGACAGAAATGGGCGCGCCCCAGCCGGGCATCCCGATGGCTGCGGAAACCCCTCCAGCCGCTCCTCCTCCTCCCTATACCTACCTACATCCTCAGGTTCTCGACCTTTTCGAGAGGATGGCGGGCGTGATCACGGTGATGACCTCTTCCGGGATCACGGAAACCACGATCCAATTAACAGCCCCTCAATTTGCCTCTTCTATTTTTTTCGGCGCTCAAATTATAATCCAAGAGTTTAGTACCGCGCCGCGTGCGTTTAATATCCAATTAGTGGGTACGCCCCAAGCGGTATCCCTCTTTCAAAGCAATGCGGACGATTTGATGGCTGCCTTTCAAAATGGCAATTATAACTTTAAAGTGAATCGCCTCGATACGCGCATTGCATCTGAAGAAAGGCCCTTGTTTAAAAGAAAAGAGGCGGCATCGGGAGACAATAAAGACCAAGGACAACAGAGATGAGAACCATTCCCTATTCTTATTCCGCTCTACAAAAGCCCAAAGAGCCACTCGAGAGATCGCATAGACGGGCTCCCTCGCAAGAAACCAAACCTTTTCGCAAAAAAGAAGAGGAGAACAAGTCATGGAGCGCTCACTTTTCGCGCTTTAAAGAGGCATTATTAGCTCCCCTTCAATTGGCTCTGAAAAACAATAAATCGGAAAGGGGGGACTCCCTTTCCATAGAAGCCGTTGCCATGCAGCCTCTCCGGATGCCCCTCTCTGCGGCCATCTCCGCCGCTCCTTCTTCCTCCCCTCTGAATCCACAAGTCGTAGAACTCCTCGACCTGATGGTGGGAAGCATGACCCTTATCGACACGAACGGAATCTCAGAGACGACCCTTACTCTAGATTCTCCGCAATTCGCCTCTTCGCTATTTTATGGAGCGACCATCACCATCCAGGAATACAGCACCGCTCCCAAGGCTTTTAACATCCATCTCAAAGCGTCTCCGGAGGCGGTGTCTCTCATGCAGATACACACAGCAGATCTCATGGCCGCTTTTCAACAGGAAAACTCCTCATTTAAACTGAATCGGCTCGAGATGCATTTACTAGAAAGCGACCGCCCTTTCTTTAAAAGAAAAGAACAGGTATCAGAAGATAAAAAAGAGCGCGACTACCCATGAATACTCCGCCCTATCACTGGATCAGAAAAATCGAAGATGCCGTCGCCCTCACCGCAGCGATTCCTTTATGGGGATATCCTCCTCCTTTTCCCTGGGAAAAATTTACCGAACGCCTATCTGCCGCTTTCTCGTTTCCCTGCAAGGTAGATCACCACAATACGGAGTGGCGGGCGCAGGGGGAGTTAACCGCGGGCTTGGGAGACCGCCCGATCGTTATTCCTGTGGAACTCGAGCCGCTCGCGGGCGCTGTTTACTGGATCATGTCTGCGGAAGACATCGCAAAATTGACAAGCGCCGCCCTTAGCTCTCAGAATGGTTTTAAAGGCTTTACCGATCGGCGCCTGCAAGAGGGATTTTATCGCTACCTATTCCTTCAGGCCCTGAAAGAGGTAGATGAACTCAACATCTACGACGATTTTTCTATGCATGTGCGCGAGAGCCTTCCCCTGCCCCAACAGGGAGCTCTCTGCCTGGATATCCAGCTGACAGCCGGCAAGCAGGTCTTGTGGGGCAGACTGGCTTGTCCGGAACCCTTCTATGGGGCTTTTAAAACGCATTTTGCCCAAAAGCGCCCTGCCGAGTTCCCCAGCGCACTCTCCCAAGAACTCGAACTATCGATCCCCTTAGAAGCGGGCCATGTCTCTTTATCTTTGGAAGAGTGGAAGCAGGTCGCCTGCGGTGACTTCATCCTTTTGGAGCGGTGCTCGTTCGACCCGACGACCCATAAGGGAACTGCGACGCTCGTGTTAAATAAAATCCCTTTATTCCGCGCCCGGCTAAAACCCGATGCGGTCAAAATTCTCGATTATGCGTTTTATTATGAGGAAACCATGGACCATACACCTAGCGACAACCCCGAAGACAGCGGAGAGCTTTCCTCCGATGAAAAGTTCACCGAAGAGGGGATAGAATCGGAAGAACACCTCTGGTCGACGGAGCCAAAAAAGGAAGGGGGAGCCATGGAAAAAGTGTTAAGCGGTCAACAGATCACCCTCACCCTCACTGTAGAGGTGGCCAGATTGCAGATGAGCCTCGAGAAGCTCCTGCAGCTTAAACCGGGCAACACCTTAGATTTAGCTGTAAAGCCCGAGCAAGGCGTCCAGCTCACCGTCAATGGCAAAGGGATCGCTAAAGGAGAACTCATCAAATTAGGGGAGTCGCTGGGCGTAAAAATCCTCCAGATTGGAATAGAATGATCGATAAGGATTTTTATAAGCAGAACACCCAGCCCGGAATCTCCTTTGACAATGAGCATGAGAAAATCCCCCTTCCTCAGAAAATCGGCCCTTATCACATCGAAAGCTTGCTGAATAGGGGAGGGATGAGCCTCCTCTATCTAGGCGTCCACCCGGAAACCAAGCTCCCTTTAGCGATCAAAGTCCTCTCTCCTCAGTACATCAATAACGCCGAAGCCGTCGAGCGTTTTTTAAAAGAAGCCCACATCATCGCTTTGACGAATCATCCCAATATCGTCAAAGTCTATGGAGAGGGCAAATGGGAAGAGGGGCTTTACATCGCCATGGAACTGATCCGTGGGATTTCTTTGAGCCAATTCATCCTGCAGCAATCGTTCTCCTTAAAGCGCACCCTCGACATCATCTTACAAGTCGCCTACGCCCTCTCCCATCTGCATTCGCATGGAGTGATCCACCGCGATCTCAAACCGGAAAATATTCTGATCACGGAAGACGGCGAGATTAAAGTGATCGATTTCGGCATCGCCCAGCTGCATAAGGACCTCGAAAAGACCGCGCCTTCCAAAAACGTGATGGGCACGCCCAATTACATGAGCCCTGAACAAAAAGAAGACCCTTCGAAAATCTCGTTCAACTCGGATATTTACGCGCTGGGCGTGATCACCTATGAACTCGTCTTAGGCAAACTGAGCTACGGGGTGCTCAATCTCTCTCTTTTACCTCAAGGGCTTAGAAAAATCGTCGCCAAGGCCCTTGCCGTCTCTGCCCGAGAACGGTATGCGGATATCGTCGATTTCATCACCGACGTGTCCCAATACCTCAAATCGGGCGAACTAGAAAAAGACCGTCCGGGGAGCGACCAGATCAAAGAGATCGTAGAAACCCTGCAGAAGGGAAGCCAAAGCCTCTCGCCCGCTCTTACTCCAAACTGGCCGCAGATGGAGATCGGCCTTGCCAAATACAAAGGCCCAGGACAACTCGGCCTCTATTACGATTTTTTCAAATTTCCCGACAATACCTACCTGATCCTGATCGCTGAGACAACCACGAGCGGAATAGAAGCCCCCATCTACACCGCCGTCTTAAGGGGAATGATGCGCACCCTGCTTTATGGCCTGAGCCCGAGCATAAAAGAACCCTTCCACCTCCTCCCGATCCTCAAAAAAATCAATCAAATGCTCGCCGAAGATTATTTCAAAGAGCAGTTTTCCTTAAACCTCGTTCTGCTCGATCCCCTGCGCGACCGGATGAATTTCATCTCCTGCGGCCTCGGGAGCCTCCTCCATGTTTCCGAAGGAACCAACCTGCCCAGAAGGCTCGGCTCGCGCAACGTTCCCCTCGGACAAGATCCCCAAGGAGAATTTACAGAGACGAGCGATAGCTGGAATGTGGGCGACCGCCTCATTCTCCATTCCTTGGAAACGTCGCCCAAACTCGAAAGCGAGCTCTCGAAAGCTATCTCAGAAAATCTCCTCCTCTCGTCTCAACGCCAAGCCGAAGCCTTGCTGAAAAAGATGTCCACCCTCCCCTCCTTTGCCACCCAAAAGCATCCTAAAGCGCTCCTCAGCATCCAGCGGCTCGTTTAGTCAAACGGGCGATGGCAATGCCATAAGGCCCCTCGCCTATTTCAATGGGGGATCCGATCACTCTACGCGAGTGGATATCGATGACCGAAAGAGTCTCATCCTCCAAATTAGCCACATAGGCATATTTCCCATCGGGCGTGATCGCAACCGCATCCGGTTTTTCTCCTACTGCAATGGGATCTCCTACAACGGTGTTTGAATGGGTATCGATCACAGACACGCTATCGCTGCCGAAATTCGCTACAAAGGCATGTTTCCCATCGGGAGTGACTGCAATAGCAGTGGGTTTATGACCCACGGGAATAGGAGTCCCCACAACGGCATGAGAACCGGTATCGATCGCAGAGACGGTGCCGTCGAACGCGTTGGCCACATAGGCGCTCGTTCCATCCGAAGTCATCGCAAGGGCAAAAGGTCCATGGCCCACGCGGATGGGAGATCCCACAACGGCATGGGAATCGGTATCGATCACCGAGACGGTGTGCGCGTTAAAGTTAGCGATATAGGCAAACTTCCCATCCGGAGTGATGGCGATCGCTGTCGCTCCGCTCCCGACCGGAATGCAGGGCTCTACCACTTCATGCGAACTTAATTCGATGACGGAGACGCTGTTCTCCTCAAAATTCGCGACGTAGGCAAACTTCCCATCCGGGGTAATCGCAAGGGCAAAGGGTTGGCTATCCAAGGCAATCGGATCGCCCACGACTGTATGGGAATGGGTGTCGATGACAGAGAGAGAACTTCCTCCTGTATTCGCCACGTACGCAAATTTGCCATCGGGAGTCAGAGCGATGGCGATCGGCCCTTTCCCTACAACAATCGGATCCCCTACGGGGGTATTCGAATCTGTATCGATCACAAAAACGTTATTCTTCCCTCCATTGGACACATAAGCAACATCCCCAAAGGCCTGAGTCAGACAAAACGCTTGAATCGCAATCCATAAACGGCTCATTTTCCACCTCGATTTTGTACAATGAGCGCATTCTAGTCTCCTTGCAGCATTTTGACAAGGTTCGCCAAAATTTTCCTCCTTGATTCTAATCCAAAAAATATCTTAGGATGCGAAACAAGTTTATTTAATTTTTGATCCCCGTATGAGAGAACTTGTTCTGCTTGTTTGCCTGTTGGTCAGCGCTCTTTCCTTTGCGAAAGACTCAGACGGAAACTATTCCCCCATGGATCAGAATCTCGAAAAAGACACCTCCCAAAATACGTTCACGATCAACTTTAACAACGTTTCGATCATCGAATACATCCGCTTCGTGAGCAAAATAGCCAACGTGAATTTTGTGTTCGAAGATGCCGATCTTCCCTTCACTGTGACCATCCTCTCGGAAGAGCCCACCTCTGCAAAAAACATCATGTCCATCCTCGTGCAGATCCTCCGGATACACGACCTCTCCCTCCTCGAACAGGAAAACAATCTGCTCATCACGAAAAGCAAAGAAGTGACTCAGATTCCCACCGTCGTATCCAACGATCTCCCGGAATCGCCTCCCCACCGCGCTCCCCTCATCACGCGGGTGTTCCGCATCAAAAATGCCAACCTGAACACGGTTGCAGGGATCATCCGGCCCATGATGTCCGTTTCCGCCCAAATCGAAGTCTCCAACGAAACGAGGCAGCTGATCGTGACAGACATCACGACCAATGTGGAAAAAATCGGCGCTCTGCTCGCTAGCATCGACTCTCCGCACAGCCCTCTGGATGTGGAAAGCTTTGTAGCCAAACACGTCCTCCTCTCTGAGTTAATAGAACTGGCGACGGAGATTATCAAACCTTTCGCCGAGAGCAATCCCCTCATTTTCGTCCCGCAGCTCGAAAGCAATACGATCTTCATCATCTCGACCCCTTACCTGATCGAACGCACCATGACCATCCTCTCCGACTTGGATACCCCTTCGAAAGGCGGCATCCAGGCTGTCAGCAACCAAAATGTGCTCCTTTATAGACCCATGAACCGCCCGCGGGAAAGCGTGCAGCAAGCGCTGAAGCAGATTGGGGACGATTTGCAAACGCCGGGAGCCCCCCCGAGCAAGCTCTATAACACGCTCATCCATCTCAAATCCATCCGAGATACCAACACGCTGCTCTTTTTTGGCGACAGCGAAACGCTAGGCAAGGTTAAAGACATCCTCGCAAGCCTAGATGTTCCCATGGGGCCCGGAGAAAAGACCTCTTTCTATATTTATAAGATTCAGCGCGCCCATGAAGAGCAAATTGAGCAGTCGCTCAAGCAGATGGCAAAGAACCTCGAACAAGCGGAATTTCCAGATCAAGGATTGATCGACGCCATTGACAGTTTACGCTGGATCAAGGAAAGCGACTCGCTCGTCTTTACAGGAACCGAAACCGCCCTACAACATCTCGCTCAACTGATTCCAACCTTCGACGTGCCTCCCGCTCACTCTAAAACCACTTTATCGCAAATTCCGGCAACCAGCCGTTTTCTGATCTACCATCCCCTCTACCGCAATGGAGCCGAAATCCGCGACTCGATCGAAGAGGTGCGCAAAAACCTGCAAGAGTCTGGCCTCGCCGATCCCGCCTTTCTCCATGCCCTTGAAACGGTGAAATGGGTCCCCTCGACCAATTCCCTCATTTTCACAGGGGATCCCACCTCCATCGATCAGATCCAAACCATGGTCAAATCGATGGATAGCCTCACCGCAGGAGAAAACAAGGGCAAGTACACCTTTTTCTTATACAAACTCCAGCATGTCCAGGGCGATGTCATTCAAAGCAACCTAAAAAAAGTCTCAGACAACCTTTCCCAGACGTCTCTCCCCAATGCCGCCCTCATCCAGACGGTCAAAGACATCTCCTGGATCAAAGAGAGCAACTCGCTCATGATCACCGGCCCTGCGGAAATCGTCCAGGAGGTCAAAAACCTGATCGCTCATTTCGACGTCGGAGGAGGTGCTCCCACTGCTAAAAGCTCTTTTTATATTTACAAGCCCGTGAATCGAAAAGCCGCAGAGATCCAGGCCTCTTTGAATGACATTGCGGAAGATCTCCAAGTTTCAGGATTGATCGACCCCGATCTTCTCATGACCATCGGCAGCATGCGCTATGTCGAGTCGACCAATTCCCTCTTATTCACCGGTTCGCCCGACTCTCTGAACAAAGTCAAGGAACTCATCCAGCGCCTCGACGTGACCTCCGAAGGCAATGCCATTCAGCAGATCGGGTCGCTCACCTTCTTCATCTACAAATTGCAATACGTATCCGCCACCCAGCTGATGTCTTCTCTGCGCAACTTCGGAGACGAGCTTAAAAAAGCCAATACCGTCGATAAGGATCTGGTCAACGTGATCGATTCGATGAAATGGATCAAAGAGAATAACTCGATCCTCTTCACCGGCCCCTCCACCACCTTGCAAAAGATCGAAGCGCTCGTACAGAAATTCGATATTGCCTCCCTGGCTGCCCAAGGGCCCACGACAAGAGGAGCCAGCTCTTTTGTCCTCTACAAACCGAAATACCAAACCGGCGATGAGCTGATCTCCGTCTTATGCGACTTCGAACAAAACCTGATCAATTCGGGCGTGACAGACCAAGGGCTGTTCGATTGCATCAACAACCTCAAATGGATAGACAAAACCTCTTCGCTGCTCATTTCGGGAGATCCCCCTTCGATCAAAAAAGTCGAAGAGCTGCTCGTCAAATTCGATATCCCCTCTAAAGAAGGGGCCGTTCCCTCTATCGAATCGATCGACAATACGAATTTCTTAGTCTACAAGCTCCAGTACCATCAAGGAACGGCGATCCAAACCGCGCTCAAACAAATCGCAGGCGATCTTGCCAAAACCAGCACAGGCACCAGTCAAGCGCTGCTCCAGGCGATCAACTCGCTCCAGTGGATCGAAGTCACCAATTCTCTTCTGGGCACGGGCGAACAGGAAACCTTAACCAAGCTCAAAGAACTCATTCAAAACCTCGACGTCCCCCTGAGGCAGGTGTTCATCGAGGTGCTCGTCATCCAAACCACCTTGGGCAATTCCCAAAACTTTGGGCTGCAGTGGGGCGGCAGACTCCAATACTTCAATAAAGTGACCAGCACAATGGGCAACTTCCCTGGTTCCAATCCCGCTACAGGAACCACACCCCCTGTCCCTCTCCTAGCCCCCCTGAGTGCGATCAATGCGACCACGACTCCCGGCTCCAGCTCCGCAACCCAGGTTCCGTTTATCAATGCCTTCGATTTTGGCGTGATCGGCGATCTCATCATGCATAAAGGCAAATCGTTCCTCTCGTTGGGATCCCTTGTCAACGCCCTCCAATTAGATACGGACAGCACCATCTTGCTGAATCCTAAAATCATCGCGCAGGACAATAATAACTCGACCATCTTCTTCGGACAAAATGTCCCCTATACCGCTTCGATCGTGACCAATACGTCTAACAATACCCTCCAGTCCAATAGCATCGAATACATCAACGTCGGCAATAGTTTAAGCATCACCCCCCTCATCGGCAATAGCGATGTCGTGACCCTCGATATCTCCAACAACATCAGCTCCATCGCCGCTAACATCACAGGGATGGGGAATGGAGGGAATAATGGAATTCAGACAAACCAAACGACCCTCTCCACGCGCGTGCATGTTCCCGACAAGCATTTTGTCGTGCTGACGGGACAAATCAATGAAACCCAAACCCATTTCAAATCTTCGATCCCCTGCTTAGGCGGCCTGCCCGTGATCGGCCTCGCCTTTAGCGAAAACGACCGCAATGAGGGTAAAAACAATATTATCATCTTCCTCCGCCCCCACATCATCCACTCCTTTGACGAATACAAGGAAGAGACCGATCATCAAGAATGCCTCTTCCGCGGGCGCACCGTCCTCCCCCTCCTCAAAGAGGAATTCGACGATGGCCTGGATATCGTAAAAACCCCCGAAAACGACTAGTTTTAATAGAAAAGATCGGCTAAGATCCTTTCCAATGAAAAGACTCTTGTTGCTGCTGCTTATCTTATTTACCGGTTGCCACCGCGCTGCAGATCATCTGGAGCCCAAAATCAATTATACCGTGCAAGACCGGTATTTAAAGCAACTCCCGGCCCCCTTTAAACCCTTAAGCGACACCGAAAAACAAGAGGAGTGGGGCAGGGAAACGCGGATCGGCTTCGCCTTTGCTCGCCAGCTCGACCTCTACCAGGCGATCACCGCCTTCAAGCGCGCCGCTATCCTCTCCCCTCCCAAGGAGCGCAAACTCGAAATCGAGTATGAAATTCTCCTCTGCTATTACCTCGGCAAAAAATACAACGAGGCGATCTACGCCTTTGAAAACAGCGAGTTGAAGGACGCAGACCCCCACTTTGCCGCCTTCCAAGATCTTTTGATCATCCTCTACGAATGCTACCAGCAAACGAATCAGGAAGAAAAAATGAGGCGAACCTTGGATATCCTCAAGTATTTCTATCCCGAAGCGGAAGAAAAACTGACCCTCTCTTCCAGGCTGATCCAAGGAGACATCTGCGCGCTGCAAGAGTCTAAAGAGCCCTATATTCAAGATTTTGTCGCCGCCTACCGGCAGCAGAAAAAATCGCCCGAGAGCGCCCAGTGGCTCAATGCCGCCCTTCCCGGCTCCGGCTACCTCTACCTCGGCCAAAAACAGTCGGCCCTGACCGCTTTTCTCCTCAATGGGCTTTTCATCGCGGCTGCCTGCCATTTTTATCAGAGGGGAGATATCGCGGCCGGAGTGATCACCACCAGCTTCGAGGCAGGCTGGTATTTCGGCGGGATTTATGGAGCCGGACAAGAGGCCAAGCTCTACAATGAGCGCCTATACGAAAGGTACGCCACCCCTCTGATGAACCAACAACGCCTCTTTCCCATCTTGATGCTGCAGCATGCTTTTTAGATTATCCCTTATTTGCCTGCCGCTCTGCTTGCACGCCCTTCCCGGCTACTGGGAGCCGTGGGGCAAGGATGCCGATTTAAAAATCTTAACCGAACCGGCGCCTCCCCCTAAAGGATCCCCCGCCGCATTCCTCGCGGAAAAGATCATCCTCTTCCACCAGGATGTGATCTCGCCCGTCGATGGGCCGCGCAGCCACTTCCGCCCTACCTCCTCCCGCTACATGCTCCTCGCCATCCGCCGCTACGGCTTCCTCAAAGGGTTTGTGATGGGCTGCGACCGCCTCCTGCGCGAAAACGACGATCCCTGGGTCTACCGCACCATCGAAATCGACGGCAAGATCTACAAGTGGGACCCTCCTTAGAGACTGTCGTTGAATTAATTTCAACGACAGTCTCTTAGTAACAATCGACCACTTCCAGGCAGATATCCGGCAGCTTGCGGTCCGGATCGATGCAATCTTGAATGGTTAAAATCGCGCTGCGGATTTCAGCAGGAAGGGCGTTAGACGGGGCATTTTCCCCTGGCCAAGAGGCATTCCGCGTTTCCTCGTCGGGCCACCGGGAATAAGCGAGCCATAACCCATCGGGCGCCCGATGCAGACAGGAACCGATCGCGCCCCGCCGCTCCACAAAATATCGAGCCACCACATTCCACGCCTCTCGATACTCCGATTCCCGACCCGCTTTGAGATAACTTCGATAAATGACCGCAAACATTCTTCTTTTTTTTTGGCGTCTGAATTACGATGACATTATACTATACTTAAAACTCAGTCGGAGAAAAGTGAAAAAAATCTTCATCCTAGGTTTGATTCTCTTCGCACCCTCTTATCCGCTTTTCGCGGGGATGGACAAGAGCCATATCGATTGGAAAGTCGGTGCTTTCTATCCGACAGGAGCGCTCTTCCGACAAATTTATGGCGCCTGTCTAGTTGACTATGCCGTTGAAATGGGGAAGGTTTTCTTAAAAAACTACGAAGTGTGGGCCAACGTCGATTGGATGCATGCCACCGGGCACACGCGTGCCTGCCATTCCAGAACCCGTTTTGAAAACGTCAATGTCAGCCTGGGCGGCAAGTATGTTTTCCGCTTGTATAAGTGCTTAAACGTCTATGCGGGATTGGGAATCAATGCTGCCTTCGCGCACGTGCATAACGATTCCCGTTATGTTGAGGAAAGCGTTCACAAAAATGGCACAGGCGGCGTCGCCAAATTCGGTTTGTATTTCGAACCCGTCAACCATCTATTTATTGAACTATTCGCAGATTACCTCTACCAGCGGCTCCACTTCCAGAACCACATCCAGATTGGCGGCATCAAAGCAGGCGGAGGCATCGGCCTTTGCTTTTAATGCAGACATCACGCGACTCCTTCAAAATCTTGTCCGTCAAGAGATCTTAGTACAAGACGGGCAGGGGCGTTGGACACGCTACCGTCTCCCCTCTGAATCTGACTCCCTACATTTCCGTCTGTTTAAGCCACTGCTTCATGAGTCTTTTGATTTGAGTTTGGTAGGGAGTGCCTTCTAGTTCTGCTCTCCGTTTAAAAGCTTTAAGAAGCGAGGGCTCAACTTTAAGGCTAATCAATTGACTTTTTTCTGGAATAGCCGAGAAGAGCATGCGGTAATTTTCAAGGAATTCGATAATTTGATCCGCAGTCATCCCCTTACAACGCTTAAGATATTCTTCCGTAAAATATTGAATGGTTTTATTCATCATTCAACAACAGCCTCTAACGCTTTCACGTCTTCTAAATCTTGAGGTCGACCCGATGCTGTTTTCATTTTTATCAGCTCGCTCAACGACAAAATTTGAATAGCCCCCTGAGCCGTTTTAATCGTTTTCGTATTATCTGCACTTTTGAGGTCATAATTGATAATGACATCCACTTGATTAAGCGGGTTGGAGGGATCATAGAAATTCCAAGCGATTAAGTTACGGTTTTGGATGTATTCCTCTCTAAAATGAAACAAAGTTTCCGCAGTGACCGGAATCAAAGAAACAAGCCCCATTTGTTTGAACACGTTTTCTGTATCCCGGAGATTTTTAAAAGACCATTGAATGACGAGATCGACATCGACAGTTCCTCGGATGGCTCCATGCAATGCAACCGCATACCCGCCGACGATCGCATAGGGAATTTCAGCTTTCTCTAAGACTGAACAAACATCATGGATAAACATATTTTTTCACCCCGCTGCGGTATATACCAGTATATACTGCCAGTTGACAAGCTGTCAAGTCATGCGATCGCTCTCCTCCAATCTATTATTGATATCTATTCGATTTGTTATATATAATGATTGCAAAACATTTTTAATTATTTAATTTACCAAAAGGTCTATCGATGGCTCAAGCAATTGTAAACCATGAGCAAAGTCTCCAATTAGTCGCGCTTCCAGATGAACTCCTCGTTCACATCTTTGGGTTTTTAGATTCAAACGATCTAGGGGCTGTCGTTTCTGTGTGCCAATTATTCGAGAGACTTCAGCAAACAGATTTATTGTGGCAAGGTCTTTTCCCTCAGATCAAATCCCTCGATCCGCATTTGCCTGTAAAAAAACGGGTCTTATTTCTTCTCACGCCCATTCCCTTGGGCAACAAAAAGGATCAAAATCAATGCGTTCTCAATCTCTATCGCAATACCATCACTCAGGTCCCAGATTTTTTCTGGTTAGATGAGGTATGTCTAACCGCGATCTCCCATCCTCATGTCCCCAACGGCTCTTTTGCCGTGTATGCATGGACTGATAACCTATATGCTGCTGTCATCAAAAGCAAAGACGGAACAGTAGGAGTCGTCAGAAACCTGGAGCGCGAGGTTCAAGAACAGGGGCCACACTATTTAGCAATAGATGAGCTTCGAAAGCACGAGGGAACATCTTCTCCCTTTCGCGAGTATAAATTGATACCCGATAAGAATGACAAGCATTACCATTTTTGCCATTTCAATTTCTGGGGCAATATACACATTTGTGAAAGGACTTCTTCTAGATTAACAGTAGCCTCCGATTATTTAAGGGGCAAAAAGCCCAACTTAGAGACTGTTAACAGACTCGGGTCTCATGGCTTTTTTGAGAATTTTTGGCAAATCTTCTTTTAGTTTGTCAGAGAGTAATATACACACGAAGCCGTAAGAGACTGTCTGCGAAGTTTTAAATGCATATACTGGTAGATTAGACACTTAATTGTCTAACAGCAAATGCACCCAGTTCATAAGCGCCCGTACCGACCATTCCCCCTACTGTAGCTCCAATAAATGGGCCAACTACTGGAATCGGAATCGCGGTACCTAGTACTCCCCCTACATATTTCCCTACTTCGCCGGCTACAAACTGGCCGCCCATCTTTGCACCAGTCTGCATGACACGTGAACCTGCTTCTGTCCAACTTTTTGAATTCCATGTGGCGTCCCATGCGGATTTGCCTATTGTGATTGCCTTTGCAACTGTTCCTACTCCGGGCATTCTATTAGCAATAGCAGGAGCACAGCCTGTCACTCCTCCCTTTAGACCCTCCCAAACAATCGATTTTACTCCCTCAGAACCAACGGAGGTACCCGTATTCCAAACCACATTCTTACACTTTTCAGCAGCACTACTCTTACTATCTAGCATTGCATGCATCAACTCCGATCCAAGACTGCCCCCGACAGCTTCATTCAGGCCCTCGATTTGCTTTTTTGCTTCTTGACTCGCCCCCTGTTGAGCTTTCCCCAAAACCACACCTCGCGTCCCCTCTCTGGCGAGGGCTTTACTTTGCTGAAGATATTTCTCCGCTGCTTGATCGGCTTGAATTAAAGCGTTAATATTACTTTCTGTGTTCTCTCCTTCAAGAATTTGACGCGAAAACAATTTTTGCTCTTTAGACATTTCAAGCAACGCCTTTGCTTTTTCTTGTTTAAGCGCACCTTTCCGCGCTCGTACTTTACCTTGTAATGTACGCTTGTCGCATTCCTTTATGGCATTCTCATGGGTCTTGCGGATTCCCTCCATGGCTGTTGAAATCCAAGAAGATTCTTTTGTGTTTTTTTCGGTTGTGTTCTCTTTTGTAGATTCTTCAGATATTTTCTGTTGTTTTTGGCGTATTTCCCGAGAAATTTTTTTGCAATTTTTTTGAGCTTGCTTCAATCGATTGTAAATTTCATCAAATGCTTGTTGACAGTCTGAAAGTTTTTGTTGAAGCGCCCGCAGGGAATTTAGATCGGCCTGAGGATCGCGGCTCATTTTTTCATATAAGGTTTTTGCTTGGTCCCATTCCGAACAAACGTACGCTAATGCATCTTTTTCGAACACCACGTCTCGCTTTGATTGACCCAATGCCTTCCGCAAATTTCCAGCCTCCTTAAAATTCTGTTTGGGCTCTTCTTCATGAAGTGTATCATCCAATCCCTCAACAAATTCCAGGACTTCATTGAAAAGAGCTTTAAGTACATCTGGGGAAGATTTATTCTTACCCTCTGCTTTTTTATCAAATTCTCTAATATCAAAAGGGGTCGTTAACACGAAGTCTTCTTGATAGGGAATATCTTCTGGTTGTTGCTGTTGTATTCCATCAGGCATATTGAAGAGGGTTTTGCTTGCATTTTCATCCACAGGAGGTGGTGAGAGTTGCTCAGAAGGGGCTTCGATCTTCGTTTTGACATCTAATTTCTCTGCAGAACGCGTCGTCGTTTCTTCAGATGCATTTTTAGCAGGAGTTTGATCACCCTTCTGTGGAACGACGAAATCCATTGCAAAATGAGGATCTCGCGAGGAAACCTTGTTATGTACGTGCCTTTCTATCTGCTGAAAAGCGTTATTTTCCCAGCCGCCTGGGTGGTCTCTGTGTAATGGCTCGGTCTTGAAACCCACCAGTTCCGGAGGGCCTCGAGTAATTTGAGCCACACAACGGGCGCCAGTACGCGGCAGGTAGGTGACTTCAACCACAACGTTGTCAATCTTAACAAACTCTCTTTGAAGAGCCAAAAACCCCAATTTTTCGAGGATCCCCATACTAGATCGATCAGGAGGACAATGTGTTGGATCTGAGGAAGCTTGTTCTATGAAAGGAGATGGGTATAGTGCATCAAAAGACTGTTGATTTGTGTTGCGGCCCATTTGCGCAAGGCCTTCTTTGCTATCGATGGCGCAAATCCCACTTCCTTGTCCTACATTTTCATGGCTAGTGTTTTCAGTAGAAAAAGCACTGTTTAAACTGTCTCGCTGATCATGAAATCCATTAGACGCTATAGCAGTATTGCTCAATGCCCATCTACAAGAATCAGCATTAAAATCCGCACTCATTCTCCCTCCTTAGATGAAGAAAAAATCATCAATTTTTTAAAAGCTCGACTTTGTATATAGAGGCTGTGCTCTGAAAACTATTTGTTTTTTCGTGAAATTAATGGCCGAAGGTACTATAAATGAGCAAAAAAACAAATAATTTTCCAGCGTTTCTTTCGGAAATGCCGCTATAAAATTATACAAAGTCGAGTCCGCCTCATGGGAAAAATGATAAAAAGTTTTTGCCTTCGCTTTTTTGCACTGTTATTTACCATCTCTTCGCTGTGCGCTCATCAAGTTTTGCATGCCGGAAACGAGAGTGCTAAAAATCCTGAAGAACAAACACTCCTATTGCTGATTCGCCATGGGGAGACAGATTGGAATACTCAGCAGCTCTACTTAGGCCGGACGAACATTCCCTTAAATGATACTGGAATAGAGCAAGCCAAAAAATTAGCAGACTATTTGATTCAGGGGCATCCCGATATCCTTGCAATTTATTCGAGCAATCTAGATCGCGCTTCCGCTACAGCGCTCTACACTGGGCAAAAATTCGATTTGCATATTTTCCAAACACCACAACTTAGAGAGATCGATTTTGGAGTGGCAGAGGGACTCCCCGTCGAAGAGATTGACATCTTGTATAGAGAGGAGCACACCAATCTCTTAACAGTTTATCCAAATAGAGAAGAGCGGTGGAAGTTCCCAATTTTCCCTGGAGCAGAATCTTATCATGACCTTCTTTCTAGAGTCCGAAATGAACTCCAGTTCATCGCAGAATCTCACCCTGGGGGAAAAATAGCCGTTTTTGTTCATGGAAGGATCATCAGAACTCTGATTAGTGAAAGTTTAAACTATCCCGACCTCTTTCCTGCTCTTCCTAATTGCGCCATCGCTCATTTCTTATTTTCGAAAACTAAAAGCTATCCCTTTACCTTCCTAAAGACGGAAAAACCTCAAGGCAATTAGAGACTATCCATTAGAAGCTTTGGAGTAAGAGAGCAGACCTCTCGTGTAGTGGTTAAAGAACCTATCTCAGTAAAAAGTTTCAGTCGATTTTCGGGTTCTTTTGAGCCGATTTTCGATCCAAATTGTGGGGACAATATACTGTTGTCGATATTGCCCCCACAATTTGGATCGAAAATCGGCCAAAATAATCCCCAAAATCGACGAAGCCTTAATTCAACGACAGTCTCTTAGGGAATAATATACGAAAGAGGGGTCGAAAATGTTTTCAAAGAATTTTAAGCAGCTGATTCCCATCCTTTACGGGTATCCCTAAAATGAATTTCCCTGTCATTAAGCATCTCTTCTAAATTAGCAATTTCTCTAAGAACTGTTGAAATTTTTCCATCTTTATTATTGACGTGCTCTCTATAAAGAAGTCTTAGCAATGATTCAGAAGGTTTAGGTATAGTCACTTTGCCATTTTCCCAACGACGGATTGCTTGATCGCTTATTCCTAATAGCTTAGCTAATGCAGACTGAGACATTAACATTCCAAGTCTTAGAAAACGCACTTCATCTCCTGTTAAATCCTTTTTAGCCGTTACAAGAAAAAGTCCGATCGCTTTATGCAAACCGTCAATATCATTAATGGATACGGCTTTCCCTCTGGGTGTGTCTATAAATTTATACCCATTAAGAAGATAAATGTTACTCAAACCACACTCGGTATAATGATAAGCTGAATCAGTCATGTTCTCCTCGTTTTACCTATTACTGTTACAACTTCCAAATGCTGTTCTTTGACAACTACCACAACCTGCACAGTTCGTCCTGCAGAAAAACGCTCTAATTTAATCCTTCAACATCCATATGAATCTAGATTGGGTCCATCAACGCCTTTTCCATGCCTTAAAACATCAAATACTTGTTGGATTGATATATTTCTCTCCACCATCCGTTCTTTAGCATGAGGATGATCCAAATAAACGTTTTCGGATTTCTTTGCCAATTCATGAGTAATCTTGACCAGTTCTTCCAAAGGTTTGGGCAACATCTTTGGGCTTGGAAACGCTACTGTTTCACCCACATGTCCTCCATATTAGTATGATCACTTTGACCTGTCAAGATGATAGGTCAAAATGATCGCTAATCGTAAAGAAAACATTTATTTTTTGTCAAAAAACCATCACCATGATCATCATTATGATGATCATGGTGATAGTTAGCAAAGAATTAAGTTATTGAAAACCAAAAGAATACACAAAAAACAAATTTATTCAGGCATTAAATTTTTCGCAACAGTCTGTTGCGTAATTGCGAATGAAACTCTTATCTTGGGTGTTTTAAGGAAATCGGCCATTCCGTTGGATTTCCGTTGTTCTCCGGCAAGAGATATGGTGGCCAGAACTGGAATCGAACCAGCGACACAAGGATTTTCAGTCCTCTGCTCTACCGACTGAGCTATCTGGCCAGAAAAGAATAGCCAGGATAGATCAGAAGGGTGTTTTTAGCAATAGGCTTCTTTTTAATGTTGGTTAGGGGCGCTCTCGAGGAGGATCATATCCTTTAAAATGTTGACCGCCTCGCTCATTTGGAGATCGTCTAGGCCCCAATCTGTCGCTGCGGGGAGCTTGGTTGGATCCGACTTAATCTCATCGAGGGCTTTTAAAAAGACTTGAAAATTAGGGTCGTGGGCAAGGCGATAGGAGCTATTGACCTTCAGGTAGGGGAGCATTTTTACCCAAGAGGATTCTTTTTTCTGCACATTGGGCAAATAATTTTTCTGAAACCAGAGGCGGCTGAGGGGGTCGACATCGCTTAAGGGATCGACATAAGCGGAAGGGACTCGGTCATTGGGGAGGGGATATTCTAGGTAGCGCTCGCCGATGTGGTAGGCGGAGTAGAGGGTGGGAACGGTAAGGTCCGCCTTCACCCCTTCGATTTGGGTGGATCTTCCCGAAACGGTGTAATATTTACCCACGGTCACTTTAAAAAAAGTCTCGGCGCGATCATCGGTCACGGTTTGGAACTGGATCGACCCTTTCCCGTAGGTGCGCTCATCGCCGACGACGAGGGCGATGCCGTAGTCTTGCAGCGCTTGGGCGACGATTTCTGCAGCCGATGCGGAGGCTTTGGAAGCGAGGACGATCAGGGGGCCGTTATAATAGACCCTGGCATCGATATCGCGCAAATACTGGACCTCTCCATGCGCGTACTTGGAGATCACAATCACTCCGCTGCTGATGAAAAGGCTAGCTACTTTAACCGCTTGGCTCAAGAAGCCCCCGGAGTTTTCGCGCAAATCGAGCACCAAGCCGAGGAGCTTGCCCTGCCTTTTTAAACTGCGCAGAGCTGCGAGAATGTCGCTTTCACAGCTTGAATGATCATCGCTTTCGTAGAAAGCGGGCAGCGTCAATTTCCCAATGATTCCGTCGGCAAAGGTTTCGGCGGTATAATGGAGTCTTTCATCTTGCATCACGATTTTTTCACGGGTCAGCACCACTTCCAGATTTTTCTCCTCGCCCCCCTCTTGAAAACGCCTTAACCCTAGGCGGATTTTCTTGGAATCATCGCCCTTCATTTGATCCAGTACCTCCTCATAGGAGATGCCTACCATCGACTTGCCATCGATCGCTACCAATAAATCCCCCGGCTGGATCTGGCCGCTTTTTTCGGCAGGCCCCCCCTTGATCATATCGACGATCAAAACGCCATCGGCTCCCTCCCTTAACATCACACCAATCCCCTCAAATTGTTTTTCCAAGCTTGTCCGCAGCTCGGCGGCTTCTTGAGGGCTGAAATAGCTCGTGTGCGCATCCAGGCTTTTGGCCATCGCCTTCAGGATATGCATCGCTTGGAAATGCTCGTACTGGTTATCTTGCACGATATAGGAGTTCTCGGTCCTCTGGAAACGTCTTTCCCATAAAGCGAAAATTTTCTCGCGGCGTTGAGAGGTCCAGGCGGCGCGCTGATCCTGTTGTTTCTCCAAGGAAAGCAGGTTTAAGAGCTGCTGCTTGTTCCTCTCTTTTAATTCCTCCTTGTCCCTCGCATACCGGTTATAGCTTTCATTTGAAACCAAACCGGAATCGGGAGCGTTCAAAACGAAGGTCCGTTGGATCTCCACGCGGTATTTTCGCGCCCGTTTAATGGCATTTTGAATCACTTTATCCAGGGCGCGGAAATCGGTATAATCGTCCTTGTAATAGCGGCTGATGATGGCGGCGATCCGCGAATCGGCAAGTTCCAGAAAGGGGGTGACTTCATCCTGCAGAAGATAGAGACGGTCGGGATCGAACTGTTCAATATAAATCTTAAAAGCGCGCTTCACAAGGAGGGGGGAGAGTTTGTGATACTCCACGTGGTACTTAAACATCTCTTCCATCGTCTTGCGCACATCGGACTTTTTTAGCTTCTGAACAGCGGCATCCGCCGGCAAAAAACTAAAAAAAAGCAATACCCCGCACACCCTCATCATCCATGCAATCATCCGAACACCCCTGTTTTTTTCCTTTATAAAGCGATCAAAAATATATTTTAACCAATTATTTTGCTTCCGACCACCCCATTCCGAATCTGAACCTATCCAAGTAATGAGGTTCTGTCGGAAATGCTTTTGCAAATAAATCCGTATGACGATATAGTTTCCGAATAGCTCTATTTTGTTTCATTATCAAGCGATTTTTTAAGGAGAAAGGCAAAAATGCCAACGATTAGCCAGCTGATTTCAACGGGCCGAGAACCCAAAAAGAAACGGAAAAAGTCCCCGGCTTTGCAACAATGCCCTCAGAAACGGGGCGTGTGCCTGCAAGTGAAAACCAAAACCCCCAAAAAGCCAAACTCTGCTCTGAGAAAAGTCGCATGGGTGCGCCTTTCCAACGGCCAGGAAGTGATCGCCTATATTGGCGGCGAGGGGCATAACCTGCAAGAGCACAGCATTGTTCTCGTGAGAGGCGGCCGCGTGAAGGACCTGCCCGGCGTGCGCTATCACATTGTGCGCGGGGCGCTAGACTGCGCGGCAGTGAAAGACCGAAAAAAATCCCGATCCAAATATGGGGCTAAACGTCCTAAGTAATAGAAAGGAACAGAAGATATGTCAAGAAGACGTCGCGCTACCAAGCGGCAAATCGATCCCGATCCCGTACATAATAGCTATGTCGTTGCCAAATTCATCAACAAAGTCATGAAAAACGGCAAAAAATCGACCGCCCGAAGAATCGTTTACAATGCGATCGAAAAATTTGCAAAGCGCATTAAAGCGGAAGATCCTGTATCCGCCTTTGAACAAGCTTTAGAAAATGCCAAGCCCTCGCTGGAAGTCAAGTCGCGCCGCATTGGCGGCGCCACCTACCAAGTTCCGGTCGAAATCGCCCCGGAACGGCGCACCTCGATGGCGATGGCTTGGATCATCAACTACTCGCTGGAAAAAGCGGGCCGTTCGATGGAAGATGGACTCGCTTCAGAACTCGCTGACTGCTATCAAAACCAAGGATCGACAATTAAGAAAAAAGACGACACGCACCGCATGGCAGAAGCTAACCGCGCTTTTGCCCACTACAAGTGGTAATCAATAGGGAGATTTATGGGTAAACGACCAGAGACGGATCGCCTGCAGGATGTGCGCAATATCGGGATCATGGCGCATATCGATGCAGGAAAAACCACCTGCACAGAACGGATCCTTTACTATTCCGGACGCTTGCACCGGATCGGCGAAGTCCACGAGGGCGCTGCCACGATGGACTTCATGGAGCAAGAGCGCGAACGGGGAATCACGATCACCTCTGCCTCGACAACCGTGTATTGGAAAGACCATAAAATCAACATCATCGACACACCGGGCCACGTCGACTTTACCATCGAAGTAGAGCGATCCTTACGGGTGCTCGATGGTGCGGTCGCTGTATTTGACGCCGTTGCCGGGGTACAGCCGCAATCGGAAACGGTATGGAGACAAGCCGACCGATATGGAGTCCCTCGGATCGCTTTCGTCAACAAAATGGACCGCGTCGGCGCCGACTATTTCATGTGCATCCAATCGATGCGCGAAAAGCTGGGAGCCAATGCCGTTGCCGTCCAGTGCCCGATCGGATCTGAATCCGAGTTCAAAGGGATGGTCGATCTGGTGACCATGAAGGCCTATTTGTTCCTCGATGAAACCCTCGGAGCAAAATACGATACGGTTGAAATCCCCGCCGATCTTCTCTCTAAATGCAAAGAAATGCGCGCCCAGCTGCTCGAAGAATTGGCGACGATCGATGAAGGGAATGAAAGCTTCATGATGAAGGTACTGGAAAATCCCGAATCTCTGACGATAGAAGAGATCCAAGCGGCCATTCGCAAAGGGGTTGTCACCAATAAAATCAACCCTGTCCTCTGTGGAACGGCCTTTAAAAATAAAGGGGTCCAGCCCCTGCTCGATGCCGTCGTCAACTGGATGCCCTCTCCCCTAGATCGGGGCAATATCAAAGGGATCAATATCAGTACGGGAGAGCCGATGGAGCTCATCCCAGAAGATAACAGCCCCCTCGCCGCGCTCGCTTTCAAGATCATGTCCGATCCCTATGTGGGCCGCCTCACCTTCGTGCGCATCTATGCGGGGACATTGACTAAAGGGACCAACTTAATCAACACGACCAAAGATAAAAGAGAGCGGGTCTCGCGCCTGTTAGAAATGCACGCCAACCAGCGCAAAGATCGGGATGAGTTTTTTACAGGCGACATTGCCGCCTGCATCGGCTTGAAGTACACGAGCACGGGCGATACCCTCTGCACAGAAAACAACCCCTTGCTTCTCGAAAAAATGGAATTCCCCGAGCCCGTCATCTCGATGGCAATCGAACCTAAGTCCAAAGCCGACCGCGAGAAACTGTCTCTAGCGCTGAGTTCTCTCTCCGAAGAAGATCCGACTTTCCGGGTGCAAACAAACGAGGAGACGGGCCAGACGATCATCTCCGGGATGGGAGAGCTCCATCTCGAAATTTTGCGCGATCGGATGTTCCGCGAGTTCTCCGTCGAGGCAAACGTCGGCAAACCGGAGGTTTCCTACAAAGAAACCATCACGATCCCGGGCAAGACGGAAACAAAATACGTCAAACAATCGGGCGGTCGAGGGCAGTACGCCCACGTCTGTCTGGAAATCGAACCCAATGAGACCGGAAAGGGCAATGAAGTCGTCAGCAAGATCGTCGGAGGCGTGATTCCCAAGGAATACATCACCCCCTGTATTAAGGGGATTGAAGATGGCTTAGCCACGGGGGTTCTAGCCGGTTATAACTTGGTCGATGTCAAGGTCGCCATCGTTTATGGTTCTTACCACGAAGTCGACTCGAGCGAGATGGCCTTTAAGATTTGCGCCTCCATGGCGATTAAAGAAGCGGCGCGCAAGTGCAAGCCTGTTCTTCTAGAACCGATCATGAAAGTCGTGGTCTCTACGCCCGAACAGTTTATGGGCGACGTGATCGGCGACATCAACCGCAGGCGCGGTAAAATCATGAGCCAAAACATGCTCAAGGGATCGATTGAAGTCGAAGCGGAAGTTCCCTTAAGCGAGATGTTCGGCTACTCCACTCAGTTGCGCTCGATGAGTACAGGACGCGCTACATATACGATGGAACCGAGCCATTTTGAGCGGGTCCCCACGGCAATTCAAGAAAAGATCATCAAGAAATAAGGAAATGAGCCACATGGCAAAGCAAAGTAGACAAAAAATCAGAATCCGCCTGAAGGGATATGATCAGCGCGTGCTCGATCGTTCCACGGCGGATATCGTAGAAACTGCGAAACGGACGGGAGCCCGGATCGCCGGCCCGATCCCCCTGCCAACTAAACGGGAGATCTATACCGTCCTGACCTCTCCCCATGTCGACCGGAAAGCGCGCGAGCAATTTGAAATCCGCACCCATATCCGCCTCCTCGACATCTTGAATCCTACTCCGGACACCATCGATAAGCTCAAGGTGCTCCCCGTCGCTGCCGGAGTCGATATCAAAATCAAAGCATAACTATACCCAAATCAGATCAAAAACTTGGATTTGGGTATAAGTGGGCAAAACTCGCTTTGCGATGAGCGGGTTTTGTCCTCTCTTAACTAAGTTTCTTACTTGCTTCTTCGCTGTTCTTCCCAGCGCATCGTCAGATAGACTGTTTGTGCGACGATCATGCCTATATAGGTGCCTACCATCACATCGCTCAAGTAATGCTCCCCTAAGACCACACGGCTGAAAGCGAGAAAGAACCCTGCTGCGGCCAAATAATAGGAATAGCGAGGATAAAAACAAGCCAAGCTGCTCATCACGGCAGCAATCGCTGTGGCATGTGCGGAGGGCAAAGAAAGATCAGAGGAATGAAAAGAAAAAAAATCGAATCCATAGAGATGCTCTGTGAATAAAAGCTTGGGGCGCAGCCGCCCAAGGACGACTTTCATCGGAAAAGAAAGGACGTAAGAAAGATCGACGGCAACCGCGATGAAAAGAGCCCGATTGCCGAGGGAAGGATTTTTAAACAGAAAGCGCACGAAATAAAAAAGGAGGGGCCAGAGGAGAAAATGCAGATTGGGGCTAGTTAAAAAATTAGCCGCTTTTGCGCATAGGATAACCGGTTTTGAAGCATGATGAAAATACCAGGCAAGCGGCTGATCGAGGAAAAAATAACTCAAAATGACGAGAGCCAGGATAGGCAGGGTTATTTTCCATGCCTGATTGAGAAATACTGTCTGCCGATCAAAAATCATCCACGCTGACTCTATTGCGCAAAATTGGGATCGTCTGAATAAATGAGGTCATAGGCCGGCGATCGCTCCTGCGTCATCCGTTTAGACACCACTCGACCCTCCCGCACGATCAAAAAGTAGTGATTTTCAAGCACGGTCTGCGAGCCGAGATCGATCCTTTCGATATATTCATATTCTTGGGCGTCCCCTCCTTTAGAGTGGACGGCATAGGGAGAGCCGACTTCGGTCTGGATTTGATCGATCGGCGTCCCTATCTCGACGCCATCAAAGCTATCCCGGGTCATCAAAGCCGGTCTAGTGAAGCAGCTGCACAGGACTACACAGAGAAAAAGGATCGGATATTTCATTGAGCGTCCTTGGGTTGAGCGGGTTTCCAAACTTTGCCTGTAATGACGGTGCGAAACTGATCGGTCGTCGCATATTCGGCGCGCATGAGATAGCTATCATCGTTTAATTTTTCATAAAATTCAAACCCTTCAAAGCCTAGAGCCTCGACGCGAAATTCCCAAGCGATCACCTTCTCATTGATGATACCCGTTCCGACCACCTTGCCAAGGGCCTGATTTTCAAGTTCAATGGTAAAATTGCTAGAGGAAACGTCATAGAAAGAGAATTGATTGAGCATGATGTCCGACAGCCCCTTCACTTGAATTTCCTGCACACACTCGATCCTGCCATCGGGATTGCGCGTGGAGACATTCCAGCGGGTAAAAAAACCCAACTCCTCTTCCATCATGCTTAATTGAATCTTCCCTTCTCCAAGCCAAGCGCTCGGTTCGAGAATAAACGAGTGGTGCGTCATTAGAACATAAACCTTCTACTATAAATACTTTGCAAAATTCCGAGAGCCATCATCGTCGATAAAATCGATGATCCTCCGTAGGAAACCAAAATCAGGGGAACGCCCGTGATAGGCAAAAATCCGCACATCATCCCCATGTTGACAATCACATGTATCGCTAAATACACTGTAACGCCTGCGGATAATAATCGTCCAAACCGATCTTTTGCCACAGCCGTCACCTGAAAACTAAAATAGATCAAACCGAAAAAAAAGAGCAGCAGTAAAAAAACGCCGATGAGACCGAATTCTTCTCCAAAAGCGGCAAACACAGAATCGGTATGCGCATACGGCAGCCAGCGCCTACCGGTAAACTCGCTCTGGTGCCAGCCGCTCCCCGTTACCCCTCCTATCGCTAAGGCAATTTGCGCGGCGCGCTGGTGGTATGTATCGGGATTGAGCCGCTCGTACTGATAATCTTTGAGGACGGCGGTCGCATAGGGCCGGAGCTCTTCATGCGAGAGAAGGCCGAGAAACATGAGTACAATAAAAATCAAAGCGGCAACGGCTATTGAGAATAGGACGGCGAGCATCCCTCTTTTTATCCCGCCAAAATAAAACATGACGAGCGCAATGGGATAGAGAACGAGCGCGGTTCCCAAATCGGGTTGTTTCAGGATCAACAGAAAGGGGATGAGGACGATGAAGAGAGCCTGCAGGGTGGAGCGATTCTGCCGCGCCTGATTGCCCTTGTGTTCTAAAAACCAACTGAGCGCCAGCACGACGGTGAGCTTGGCAAACTCGGAAGGCTGAAAAGCGACGCCCAATAGGGGAATGCGGTACCAGCGATGGACATTCTGAATCGAATGGGTAAAGTAAAGCCCTATGAGCATCAACAGCATGAGGCCATATAAAAACCAGGTACACTGGCGCAGCTTATGGTAATCCATTCCAGCAAAAAAAAGATAAACGAGCCAACCAATCATAAACGAGCGGAGTTGATGCATGGCGAGGGGAGTAAAAAAAGCGGCCTCGCTTAAATCCTGGACGTCGCCCGTCGTAGCGGAAATCACCAGCAAACTCACCCCCATTAGCCCTAGAACAAGAGGGATCGTCCGGAAATCGATCCGCTTTAAATAGCGATGGTCCCACATCCTGATCACGTTTTTGCCATTCCCTCTAAATTTGATCTTGATTATAATATTAAATCTTAATTTCTCCCGGAAATATGGGAAAATACAAAAATATTTACTACATCCATTTCGATACGATCGACTCCACCAATACTTGGACTAAAAACCATGCACACACTTTGGATCCTCGACAGCTCACCTGCGTGACCGCCCAGACGCAAACCGCAGGAAGAGGGCGCCGGTCTCGCCGCTGGATCTCGCCAAAGGGTCAGAATATTTATGCAACCCTCTACTTTTGCATCCCGCGCAAAAATAACTATACCCATAATCTCGGCCAAATCCTATCGCTTTCGTGTGCCACTGTGTTAAAAAGGAAAGGGTTCCATCCGCAGATCAAGTGGCCGAACGATCTTCTTCTCTCTGGGAAAAAATGCGCCGGCATTCTCACAGAAACCGTAGGCTTTGAAGATCGGATGGGGATCGTCTTAGGGATCGGAATCAATGTCAACATGACCCAAGGGCTTCTCGATACCATTGACCAGCCCGCCACTTCTCTAGCACAGCTGAGCGGGCAAACATGGGCGTTGGAGCAAATCTTAGAGCCTCTCCTCCACCAATTCTTAAGCGATCTGTCCCTTTTGCAAAAAGAGGGCTTCAAAGCCTTCCAACAACAATATGAAGAGCTCCTTGCCTATAAAGGCCAACCCATCAAAACCCATGATGGGCAGCAAACCATTGAGGGGATCTGCGATTCGATCAATGAAGAGGGAAGACTGAATCTGTTACTCCCTTCTGGAAAAGTCGCCGTTCTGACCGCCGGTGAAATTTATACCGAAATGAACTCAAAATGGGGCCGATAGGCGGGATTTTGAGTTCATTTCGGTATATTCGTTGATTTTTTTTAAAAGTTGTTTTAAAACCAAGGACTTATCGATTTTGAAGATTTTTTAGGCAGGGGTATCGCATGCTTCCCATGTTTTGTTTTTGGATCCTTTCCTTTTTTTCAGCCATCTTTTCATCCCACGCGTATGAAGTGGTGATCGTTAGCGATGCCATTGTCGACCATGTGCTTTTTGTAGATCCTGATTTCCTGACGCGCCTTTCTATGGAAAAGGGAAAGTGGCACCCTGTAGATCACGCGTTCTTTTCGAAAATCATCGAAGAGAGCGGCACAAATCCCATCCTGACTCCAGGCGGAAGCGCTGTTAACGTGTCCAAGGGCTTGGCTAATTTGGGATACGAATGCGCCCTCATCGCAAAAATCGGCAAGGATCCACAAGGCGCTTTTTGTTTGCAAAAGATCATCGATCACGGGATCGCTCCCCTTTTCAGCTTTGCGACAATCCCTACAGCAGCGAGCGCTTGCCTGATCACCCCTGATGGAGATCGCACGATGTGCACGTTTTTGGGAGCGGCAAAAGATCTTTCCGAAGAGGATGTGATCGAAGAGTATTTCAGAGGAGCGAAACTCTTTCACCTCGAAGGCTACCAACTGATTCGAGAGAAGTTGGTAAAACGAGCGATCGCTTTTGCCAAGGCGCAGGGCGCTCAAATTTCCCTCGATTTGAGTTCTGTTTGGGTGGTGAACACCCATCGCGCTTTATTAAACGAACTGTTAGAAACCGAGATCGATATCGTCTTTGCCAATCAAGAGGAAGCGCAGGCTTTGACAAGCCTCGAACCCCAGCAAGCATGCGAACAGTTGGCAAAACACTGTAAAATCGCCATCGTCACCATGGGCGAACGGGGAGGGTGGGTAACCGGCGGGGCATCAACGTTCCATTTTCCCGCGCAGTCCGCTCAAGTGATCGACACGACAGGCGCCGGAGATCTATTTGCCAGCGGCTTTCTGCATGGCTATTTGCAGGGACACTCTCTAGAGCAATGCGCTTGGTATGGCTCGATCATCGCCTCGCATATTGTAGAAGTGATCGGAGCGGAGCTGCCTGCGCATCGTTGGGAAACCATTAGACCTTTAATAAATTCCAGTCCGGAGAAACGATTAAGTCGGGATGGACTTTAGCGCGCAGAATCTGTTGAATCGCGCTCAAGGTCGCGCCCGTCGCTGAATAACACGTTGTGCAAGCCCCTTGATAGGCGATGATGAGTTCGCGGTCATCGATGAGATTCACCACTTGCACTCCCCCCGCATCGAGTTCGATATAAGGGCGGATATCATTGGCAATGACCTCTTCGATCACCGCAATCTTCTGTTTAATCGACAGCTCATGCCACCCCGGATACACGCTTCCCTCTGCCATCTCTGTAGATAAGGGCGGAGCTGTGTACACCTCGGCAAAAGGAATGCCCGCGCATTTCTCCACCGCATCTTCGATTGCCGACAAGACCAGGTTCAAATGCGAAGAGGCCTCTTCGGGGAAAGCGCTTTCATCGCCCTTATCGCGCAGTTGCTTATCGATCAACTCGGCGCCGATCCGCCTAGCCTGATCGTAATTTTTGCGCAGCAGCAGTTCGCAAGCCGCATCGGCAGCGCCGATCAATGCCGATCCTCCGAACACTCGATACTTGACGTCTACAATCACCCCATCGCTTTCATCCACCAGCCAATAAAAACAAAGCGCATTGCCCAAAGAGACATCCCCTTCCCTCCCGATGATCAGCCGCATCTGGCGGGCTGATGCCTCTTCCGGTGTAAAGCAACCGCAATTTTTGGGGTTGTCGATCCGCGCGGCGAGCTTTTTGCTATAGCGAGACCAGGGGAATGAGCGGATCATACGAGCCCCACCGACAGCTTGCGCATTTTATGCGCTGAAGAGACGATCTCTTCAATGGCGCGATCGATCTCCTCTTCAGAGGTCTCAGCGGAAAGCGCAAAGCTGAGCGCGCATTCGGCCCTCATCGGATCCACTCCGCATGCTTGAAGCTGCTTGGAGAGAGTCTGACAGCGCCCTCCTCCCATGCTCGCATAGATCCCCTTGCGATTTAGCGCATAGAGAAGAGCCTCGCTAGAGACGCCGGGAAACCCGATAGCGCAACAATTCGGCAGCCGCTCCGCCGACTGGAAAAACACGGCCGCATCTGGGAAACCCTCTTGGATCCCCTGCTCTAACTTATCTCTTAAACGAGCCGTCTCCGTACAAAGATAATCGAACCGCTCTCCCATCCTGCTCAAGGACGCCGCAAGAGCGGCAGCGGCCGGCGCATTCCAAGAGATCCCTTCTAGCGGATCGACCGGCGCCGTCCCCTTGATCAAAAGCCCCCCGCAGCCCTGGGGACCATGCAGACAATGCCCCCCAAACGTGAGATAGTCGACATCCAAATCCTGAAAGCGGAAAAAGAGCTTCCCGATCACATAGGTCGCATCCACATGCACGCGGACCCTCTTTTCCTTGCACGCCTGAACCAGATCTGCCAGCGGATGGATCACCCCCGTCATCCCATTGGCCCAAGAAAGGCTGACTAAGGCGATGCGCGACCCTAGCGCCTCCTCCAAAATTTCCCTGGTCAGTTGTCCTTGCGCGTTCACAGGCAGCCGTTTACTCGCACATCCCAGCTGCTCTAATCGTTTGATGGAAAGATGGATCGGCGCCTCTTCTACGACAGTAGAAAGGATATGATTGCGGCCTGTTTGCCGCACCACATCGACATAGGTCGAGAACAAGACCTCTTTGATTGCCTCAGCGCCGTTTGCACTCAAAATACAGCCGTCTTCCTCTTGTGCACCGAGACTCTCATAAATCTGTTTCAGAGAGCGCTGCAAGGAAGCAAGCGCCGTCTGGCCCACTTGATGCGGCGCCCATGCAGCTCCCCATTCTTCTTTGAAACAAGAGAGCATCCGATCGACGGCGAAAGAAAGGGGGCGCGTTGCGGTGTGATTATCCAAATAAACAGAATTAAGCACGCCGCCAACCGCCGCCGTAATACTCATAGATCAGCGGCTCCCCTGTAGCAAGCTCGAGATGCAGCACCTGCTCCTTAGACAACCCATCCAAAAACATGACGATGGCCCTCAAAGAATTACCATGCGCTGAAATGAGCACATTCTTTCCCTGTTCCAAGTGGGGTACAATCCTCTGTTTGAAATAGGGCAATGCCCGCTCCGCCGTCATCGCCAGACTCTCCCCTTCGGGCGGGGGAAGATCGAAGCTGCGCCTCCAGAGCTGCACCTGCTCTTTGCCAAATTTATCCATCGTTTCTTGCTTATTCATTCCCTGGAGCTGCCCATACATCCGCTCATTGAGCTCCCAAGCTTGGATGACCGGAATGCACGCTTTCTCCGCTTCAGGGCTATAGATCTTCGCCCACTCTTCCAACAGCCCCTCGTGAGGATGCAAGAGGCACGGAACCTTCCCCCCCCGATGCACGCTCATCGCGAGCATCGCCGTCATTTGAGCGCGGATCAGGGACGAAACAAAGATCAAGTCGATCGGGATATCCGCGATCTTCTTTCCCGCCTCTAGCGATTCTTGGATCCCCAACGTGCTTAAAGGGATGTCCACCCATCCTGTAAACAGATTGAGCCGGTTCCACTCCGACTGCCCGTGGCGCATCATCACTAACTTGCCCATACCTCTATAACCCCTCTGTTTTCTTGGCAGATGATACCAAGCCTCTCTAATTTACGGAATCACAACCTGTTGCGGTTTCCTATCTCAATCAAATAAAATCTTCATGCGATTGCCCCCATGAGATATACCAACGCTGAGCAGGCAAATGTCAAAAAAACGGGCCATTTGACTCTCTGGTACCCATACAAAACATGGAGAACATTGAGAATGCTCAGCAAAATAAGCCCCGGGTAGACAATCTGTACGATGGGGACTAAAAAAGCGGCAATCCCGCTAAATCCTAAATTTGCAAACAGCATGACCACGATCAATGTCGCCGCCAAAGCGGGGAGCGGACGTATTTTCTCTTTGCAAAGATCCTTTCTCAAATAGTCGGCAAAAATGGAAGTCAGGGTGATTGCCGTCGTCAAACACGCTGTGATCACAGCGATTGCAGCTATGCCTCCTCCAACGGGCCCCAGTAGCTCTACAGAAATGGCGCTGAGCATTTGTTCCGGCGGACAATCTGCATCCAGCATCCATCCATGATAGACAGAGATGAGGCAAAGCCCGACATAGGTCAAAAACAAAAGACCGGCAGCGATGAGGCTGGAAAAAAACATCTTCTTAAAAAGCCCCTCCTGTTTTCCCATCGGATCCGTCTCTTTCTGAAAGTGAGGGAGAATCAACGTTGCAAACAGAAAAGCCGCAATCAGATCCATCGTGTGGTATCCACCCGCTAATCCGTTATAAAAACTCTCTTTCGCCGGCATCAAGTCTGGGCTGAAGGAAGACCCCTGCGCAAGGCCAACGCCAACTAAAACAAAGAGGGAAACCAAGATCAATGGGGTTAGTATCGCTCCCAACACTCCAATCATCCGTTGCCGCCTGACACAGCATCCAAAAATGACCGCAGCCATCAGAATGTTAAATAGCGTCAATGACAGATCGGGAAAATAGGGAGTCGCCATGGCATGCATGAGAGTTACCAGACGAGGGATAACCCCTAGCGGCCCCAGGAGCAGTTGCAACAACAAGATCAGCAAGGCGCCCGGGATCTTTCCCAAGCGGCCAAAAAAGCGATGGTAATCGGCCTGAAAAAGAACCATCGCAGCCAGTCCGAGAAAGGGGACAACCACCGCCGTCAATCCAAAGCCTACAATGGCAGGCCCTAGATGATCGCCTACATTTTTCCCTAACATTAAGGGGAAAATTAAGTTCCCTGCTCCAAAAAACATCGAAAAAAGAGCGAGCCCGGTGGTGATCGAACTCGATCTTTTTATCGGCACATCTTGTGCGTGCGTGGACATAAGTACCTTCTATCGTTGGCACTTCTTGCCCGTTAGGGGCTTTGTTCTTCAGAGGATCTGGGAAAAAAGACGTGGCGGGTAAGAAGTGTTGGTTTTTTTAACAGCGCGTGAGCGCAACCACCAGCACCGCTTGTCGCGTCCCGACAAGCGAGGAATCTAGCCTTACAGATGTAGATTCTTCATGATGGTTCATACAACACTCCGCCAAAACGGCTGGATGATCTCATCATTTTACCCGCTTCCCGCCCTTTCATGCAAGTAAATCCGTTTAATTAAGCCTTGAGGTTAACTACGCAGTTTTTCATGTAGTATTGGAATTTTTCCTCGAATTGCTGAGGCGTTACGGCTAGTTGAAAACGTTGAGGGGCGGTTCCCACTTTACCGACGCCGATTTTCGAGCCGTTTTTGCACCCCACTTTGACTTCGGGGTCCACATCTATTGTCGGAGCTCGACTCCTGGGATGCCACTTTTCGCCTCGTCCAAATATTTGGCAAAGAGGATGGGTGGTAGGAATCGCAAATGGAGAATCGACTGCCTCTTCTTGCGGGACAAGAACGGCAAAACCATTTTTATCTTTTTTCCGGAGATAGTAAAAAGCTGAGGCGCCTGGATCGTACATGCCCCCTGAAAACAGGCCGGTTCCATAAGAATGGCTGTGAACAAAGGCGACCCTTCCCTTTGCATCGTATTCCAGCGGCTTCTCAGCGGAAATGTTTGCTCCTCTATAAAGAATTAACTTCCCTTTCGCTACAGTTGAGCACTCCAAAGCGATCGCATTTAATACGAGTTCTTTCATCTTGTCTGTTGCAATCCCAATAGGTCTACAAAGGCCTCTTTCCGATTCATCGATCATGTTGTTCATAATCCCTCCATCGGTAAAACCTCCACTCTCTTGAAGCTGCTTGGAAATTTTAGACCTTGAGGCTTCATGGCAGGAGTGTAGGAATGCAAGTTTTTCATTAGCTAGAGAGGTGATTTGCTCATAACTTAAGGCTCCAGGCGATGCCGACCTTAAATTTTTAATCACGCTTTTGTTCAATCGATAAGCCAGATCGATGATAATTTCATCTTGATCATTACCAAAATCAAGAAAATAAGCTCCATGCCAACACCGCGGCTTGGGAGCATCGATTCTGCAATATTTAACATTTTCACAAGTTTTCCCTAGCCGGAGAGTCTCTTTGGCGCACTTTTCAATAAAACAGAGTTCATACAGCGTACGAGGAATGAATAAGGTTTCGATTGCGGGATCGATTTGCGCAAGCTCGCGCTTCAGAAACTCTTGTTTTTTGCTTTCTTCAGAGATCTGTTTAGCTTGAAGAAGCACCTGATAACACCGCCCATAGGTCTTCTTGTCGCGAAGAGGAGTCTTATCATGAGCCTTGTAGACGATATATTCTCCATATCCATCTTCTATGCGCGCGTCCTTAGCCAGGGTGTTTTTTATATCGGAAATACTCATCATGCCATTCGGTTGCGCTCGAGTGCTAGTTGAGAGGGATAAAGAGAGACCCGTGCTTGTAGAAGTCGTCGTTGTCGTAAGGAGTTGTGTATTTGTTGTTGTCGTAGTAGTCGTCGGCAGTTGCTGGACAAGCCGCGTTTGCGTGTGAGTTGAAGTAGATGGAGAGGGCTGTTCATCCGGTTGAGAGGGGGGAAAGAAATGGGCCATGAGGGAACGCTGCAAATCAGAACCGCTGCTTATCTTGGCATTCGGTTGCCCTCGAGTGCTAGTTGAGAGGGATGGAGAAGGCTGTGTAGGTGAGGGCAAGAAAGGGGGTGCGATGGAACGTTGAAAAGCGGTCTTAATCTGATCCAGCTTCCCTTGACAAAGGCTGATTTCCGCAATTTCAATTTCATTTCCATAAAACAAACAGTCATCCAAACGTTCCTGTAAAGTGATCAGCTTTTCAGTATTAACCCCTTGATGATGATTACTTTCAAACTGTGTTGCTAGATGATCAATTTCTCGCTGAATCTTTGTAAAATCCGCAGCTTGAACTGTTGGAATGGACATAAAAACCTCTATATTTTTCCAAAAATAATAGCACAAATATCCATAAAATTACATGCTATGAGTTATTTTAATCTGGAAAGGCGTTGTTGCATAATCCACTTCTCAATCTAACATTTTTAAAATAAGATATTTAACCACAGAGGACTCAGAGATTAAGAAATTTGAGATAGATGCCCCATAGATACCTGTGGGGCATCTTTCATCTAGCAAAATCCCCTATTACATGATTTCCCGGATTATTATTCAGCCTCTTTTCAGGCCGGACAAATTTTTTCTTCTCATTTGCCATAAATGCCCACTGCTTCAATTGCTATAGGAGTGTGGACATGGAATATCAAAGAGCCTAAGTATCCTTCTATGTTGTAGTTCCTTCAATGGGATGCACGTATTGGACTGGGGAAAGACCTTTTTCAAAATTTTCCTCCGTAGCCAAACAGGTAGTAATACATGCCATCGCAAAAGGAAGTCCACAACTTATCAAATTTTTAATCGCCATTCAATATGCCTAAGATAAATTTGAAGAATATTTTTTTTTGGGGGGGGGTCCCTCTATGAAATGCTCGGAACAGGAGTCGAACCTGCACGGGGTTGCCCCCAGGAGATTTTAAGTCTCCAGTGTCTACCATTCCACCATCCGAGCCGATAGATAATAAACTCTCGCTTTTTAGAGAAAAGCGAGAGTTTATTTTGTTGGAGGCTTAAGTTTCAAGTTCTAAATGATAAAGTGATTCTCATCCGAATAGGTGAAAGAGGCCTCGGTCGTGACCCGATGGAGGTGCTTGACCTCGCCGGTGCCGGGATTCTCTGCGCTATCTTCTTTTTTAGGCTCTTCTACCGGCTTGGGAAAAACATCTCTTTCAGAAGATTCAGCATCTTTATCCTTATAGCGATTGAGCGTTTGAGAAATGAGGGTCGTGGGTGGAGGGAATAAGGTGCTGAACATCGATGATGAAACTTGCGTTTCATCATTGGCACCACCTCCTTGATCGGCTTCTGAGGCCGAGGCGGTTAGGGGGTGGTGTTCATCAGCGGGCCGATGCCGTTCGTCGGAAGACCTGCGGCGGCGGCGGCGGTGGCGATCTCTTTTCTTGTCGAGCCGCGATTCCTGGATGGGTTCGGCAACAAGGGGTTCTGCAGGGACTTGTTCTTCCTCTTCAACGATCGCCGGCTCCCTAGGCTGCTGCCTCATCGGAGCTTCTCTGCCGCCACCAATTTTGATGGCGCGTTCGGGACCGGCATTTTTAAGGACGACGCGGGTTTCTTTCACTTCTAACACTTCGTAGTCGCTGACAGGAACTAAAAAGCTTCTGGGCTTCTCTAAAGAGCGAAAGAAAAAAGAATGGCCAAAGGAAACCACTTCCACTGCGTCAACCGAAAATTCCTCTTGATTGCCTCCCTTGCTATTGCGCACGACGAGCTTATAGCCGTCTTTAGGGGTAATAATTGTCTCTATGATGGGTTCGCGTGTAAAATTCACGTCTTTTCGTCCATGGTTAGTAATTTGTGATTGGAATAGCTCAGGAGGCAGTTCAACTGCCTCTCATACGAGCTCCATTTAAGTTTCACGGGATGCCATATACCTAAGCAGGTCGACAACACGATGAGCATATCCCATCTCGTTATCATACCAAGCGACCAATTTATAAAAACGACTATTTAGAGCGATCCCTGCTCCCTTATCGAAAATACAAGAGTAAGTCGTTCCAATAAAATCAGAAGAAACCACCTCTTCATCCGTATACTCTAAGATACCCTTCATGGGCCCCTCTGCCGCCTTTTTCATGGCTGCGCAGATCTCTTCGTAAGTCGTATCCCTGCTCAAGCGAACGGTTAAATCGACGACAGAGACGTCCGCCGTCGGAATCCGAAAGGCCATCCCTGTCAATTTCCCCTTTACTTCGGGCAGGCACAGGCCGACAGCCTTAGCAGCTCCTGTAGAAGAGGGGATGATATTGATGCTCGCAGCTCTTCCTCCGCGCCAGTCTTTCTTAGAAGGGCCGTCTACGCTGGGCTGGGTCGCCGTTAAAGAGTGGACGGTGGTCATCAACCCTTCTTCGATGCCGAAATTGTCCAAGAGCACTTTTGTGAGAGGGGCTAAACAGTTGGTGGTGCAAGACGCATTCGACACGACGACGTCTTGTTTAGGGTTAAACTTCTGCTCGTTCACGCCCATGACAAAAGTGGGCACATCTCCTTTAGCAGGAGCGCTAATGATGACTCGCTTTGCTCCCGCCTGAATGTGCTTTTGCGCATCCTCCGCCTGCGTGAACAAACCGGTCGATTCGATCACATAGTCCACCCCTAACTGCTTCCAAGGCAGCTTAGCAGGATCGCGCTCGGAAAGGACGATCGTTTTTTTCCCATCTACGAGGATATGATCCCCCTCTGCTTTGATTTGCAAAGAGGGCCTCCGATGGATAGAATCGTGCCTTAATAGGTAAGCGAGATTATCTGGAGGAACGAGATCGTTGATGGCAACAACTTGAATATCTTTATAATGTTCGGCGAGGATGCGAAAAACGAGGCGTCCGATACGGCCAAATCCATTAATAGCTATTTTTAAAGGCATTATTTCCTCCTAGGAAAATATTGAAACTTTATATACCGCAACAGAATAAGCGAAATTTTGAAGAATGTAAAGATCCTTTTGACGCCCTCTGTGCTCTCTGTGGGCTCTGTGGTTTGTTTTTTATTTTACCACCGAGATCGCAGAGGACACAGAGATGAAGAAAATGATTAAGCCAGATATTCGATGAAACAGGTCGGGGCGTTATCGCCTACACGGTTATCTTTTTTAATGATGCGCGTGAATCCCCCATTACGGGTTGCGAAACGCTGGGATAATTCGCCGAATAGCTTTCCGATCACTTTGCGATCTGTATTATACGCATCCAGCTTCCCCGTTTTAGCGATTCTGGCCTCTTTTGGAGTGAGCGTGTTATAAGTGATCATCATCTTAGCGATCGCCTGTCTTTTACTTGCCAGGGTATTTTTCTTTGCCAAGGTGATTAAGCGGTCGGCATGCCTTCTCAGTTCCTTAGCCTTAGTCACGCTTGTCTCTATACGCTCGTGTTCTATTAGAGACTTGAGCATATTCGCGAGCATGCAACGCCGGTGGGATGCGGTCCGCCCGATCTTAAAGGTATGCTTTCCATGTCTCATACTTCTTTTCCTACTTTTTCTAATTGGTAATTCGTGATCACGGTTTTGACATTATCTCGGTTGATGCCGAGTTTAGCCAGATCCATGCCAAGGGCAAGGCCCATCTCTTCGAGCTTTGCTTTGATCTCGTTCAGTGATTTTTTTCCGAAGTTTCTAAATTTTAACATTTCCGATTCTGGCATGACGACGAGTTCGGCGATGGTATCGATATTGGCGCCAGCTAAACAGTTTGTCGACCGGACCGATAATTCGATCTCATTGATCTTCAGGCACAACTTGGCCATGATCGCATCCCGGTCTGTATTCATCTCTTCCAGGTCTTGATCGAAGGTGATCGTATGGAACTTCATTTGCTCAAAGACTTCAAAATGTAAAATTCCGATCTGGGTTGCAAACGAAAGCGCTTCTTCAGGAGTGATCCTTCCATCTGTTGTGACTTCTAAAATCAATCGATCATAGTCGGTATCTTGGCCGACGCGCGTGTTTTCCACATAGTAATTGACTAACCGGACAGGGGAAAACGCGCTATCGATGATGATCTCATCGACGATTTTATCTGCGATCACATGCCGTTCAGAAGAGACATATCCTCGGCCCATCGCCACCTTGAGGTCTACTTTCCGGGTCATGGGTTTAGTAGCGGTGAAAATGGTCAGATCGGGGTTGACGACATCAAAATCGGAATACCCCACCAGGTCCTTGAGAGTAACGGCATATTGGCCGCCATTTTTATCGATCTGGTCGGCTGTGATATCGAGGATTTTGGAGATGACCTTGGGTTCGCGGGAACGGTGTTCGTCGTCCGTAGGCAATTTGCGCAGCAGGGCCCCTTTCAAATTCAGGACAATATGCGTCATGTCTTCGATAATGCCCTCGATCGCCATGTATTCATGCGGGACGCCTTCTATGCGCACAGACATGATCGCCGGAGACTCCATAGAGCTTAACATAATTCGGCGGAGCGAATTGCCTACTGTATGGCCAAACCCCCGTTCAAAGGGCTCCGCAATAAAACGGGCATAATTCGGCTTTTTGGTCGTCTCATCGATTTTAATTTTTGTTGGCAATTCAAATTTGCCATACTTCACTGCCATGACTGCATCTCCTGTAGGTTTCTTAAACGCGGCGTCTTTTTCGAGGACGGCATCCGTTGTGAGGAACGGGTGTCTCATCCCGAATGGTTGTAATGACAAGCCCTGAACTCTGCAATCCACGCACCGCAGATTCTCGTCCAGCTCCAGGTCCTTTAAGGTTCACTTCTACTTCTCTCATCCCGACGGACATCGCCGCTTTTGCAGCATCCTGTGCAGCTACTGTGGCTGCAAACGCCGAGGACTTTCTCGATCCAGAAAAATTGACTTTGCCAGCTGATGCCCACGAAATGACATTGCCAGAAAGATCTGTGATCGCAACCGTGGTATTATTAAAAGTTGCCTTGACATGTGCAATGCCGCTAGGAACGGTTCTTTGTGTCTTTTTTCGCGTTTTCGCAATGGTCTTTTTAACAACGTTCTTCTGTACTTCCTGCTTAGCCAAAATTCAAACTCCTTACTTTTTCTTATTAGCGACGGTTTTACGCTTTCCTTTGCGCGTGCGCGAATTCGATCGGGTGCGCTGTCCTCTCACAGGAAGGCCCAGGCGATGGCGCATCCCTCGATAAGAATGGATGCTGATCAGACGCTTGATATTGTTCTGCACTTGGCGGCGCAGATCCCCCTCTACCGCATATTCCGACTGCAGAGTCGCATTTAGCCTCGCGATATCATCTTCGCTGAGGTTATGAGCTCTCATATTGGGATCAAGGCCTAATTTTACAATGATCTCATTGGATAATTTGCGCCCTATTCCAAAAATATAAGTGAGGCTGATTTCCAATCGCTTTTTATCGGGGATATCTATCCCAATCACCCTTGGCATGTCCACGTTCCTTTAGTTCAAAGATTCCACAAAATTTAGCAGATAAATCGTTTAAATACAAGCTTAGATAATAAAATTATCATTTACATCTAGAATGGCCCTTATCGCCCTCGCACCCTGCCCTTTTTCATAAAGCCTTCATAGCGCTTGCTGAGCAGATGGGACTCGATTTGCTTCGTCGTATCCAGCACAACGCCGACTAAAATCAAAAGAGAGGTTCCCCCAAAAAAATAGGTGATGGTCGAATCCACCCCCAGCAACCGGCCGACGATCTGCGGCAAAATAGCGATCAAGGCAAGAAAAACGGCCCCTACCAGCGTGATGCGATTCATCGTCGACTCGAGGTAGTCTTGGGTAGGCTTTCCCTGCCTAATGCCTGGAATAAAGGCTCCATTTTTCTTCATGTCCGATGCAATCTGTTCAGGATGAAACTGGGTGGCTGTCCAGAAATAGGTAAAAAACAGAATCAACATCACATAGATGATGGTGTAAACGGAATTGCCGGGCGAGAGCCATACGGATATCCGCGCCATCCAGGTTCCCTGTCCTAAGAACTGAACAACCGTTGCCGGGAGCATGAGAAAGGAGGAAGCGAAAATCACCGGAATCACGCCCGCGTAATTAATCTTTAAGGGAATGTAGGCGTTGCCTCCCTGAACCTCATGCCTTCCTACGACACGCCTTGCATATTGCAGAGGAATTTTTCGCTGCCCTTGGATAATCAAGATAGTCCCTACGATGATTAACACAAACACGCCCGCCAGAGCGACTAGAGAAGAAAACGTGAGTTGTCCCGGTTCTTGCGAATCGAGGTTGAGCTGACGGACCACGGAACCGATGGTGCTGGGAAGCGAAGCTAAGATGCCGACCGTGATAATTAAGCTAATGCCGTTGCCAATCCCTTTTTCAGAAATTTGCTCTCCAATCCACATCAATAAAACGGTTCCGGCGGTCATCGTCGACATCACGATGAGATAGAATAACCAAGGAATCCCAAACACCTGCACATCGGCGAGCTCGCTGACGATGATGCCGGGATTGCTGATGTTGAGCTGAACGGCGTATTTTCCAAATAACCCGGCCTGAAAAAACGCAAGGCCTACGGTGAACATGCGGATCCATTTACTCAGCTTTCTTCTGCCGGTATCGCTATTTTCTTTCACTTCGCGCTGCAAGCTAGGAATCAGCGCTACTAACAACTGCATGATGATGCTAGCAGAAATGTAAGGCATGACGCCGAGCGCAATGATCGTCATCTGGGCAAAAGCGCCGCCAGAAAAAATATCCATCAATTGGAAGAGGTTCTGGCCGCCTCCCGTCGCATAACGAAATAAATCAACGGCAGCGCTGCCATTGATCCCAGGCACCGGAATTTGAGCTCCAATGCGGCAGACGATAAGCATGAGCAAAGTAAATATAATTTTTGCTTTCAGTTCAGAGACTGATAAAATTTTTCGAAGTCCGTCGATCATCGCTGCCAGGATGTGATTATTTTAATTCAACGATTTTAAAGGGAATAGCCAGCTTTTCCAATTTTTCCTGAGCTTCTTTGGAAAATGCTTGCGCCTCAATGGTCACTTTTTTGCGGATCTCTCCGAATCCCAGGATCTTTAACCCGCCCGGAGCTCTGCGCGGAGCGTATCCTTTGTGGCGAAGAGTCTCATAGCTTACGATTTCTCCATCCTGAAATAGGCTATCGATCTTCGACAAATTGATCGCAACGCCTATAGATCTAAATCGGCCGCTATCAAATCCTCGGCAAGGCAGTTTGCGATAAAGGGGAAGTTGTCCCCCTTCACGTCCATAATGCCTTTTATATCCAGAGCGGGCTTTGTCGCCTTTGGCACCTCTGCAACAGGTTTTCCCCCGCTTAGACCCGGGGCCTCTGCCTACGCGCTGCACTTTGCGTTTGGGCCTGTGCGTATTTTGTAATTGGGACAAAGTGATCATGTCAAACCTCTCGCTGCTAGGTTTTGTTGGCGATTTCTGAGAGAAAGGAGGGCTTTCAGCGTTGCCCTGACCTGATTGAGGGGATTGCTAGACCCGAAACTCTTGGAAACGACATCTTTGACGCCGCCGAGTTCGAGCACAGCTCTCACCTTCGAGCCGGCAATCACCCCTGTTCCCTCGGGCGCCGGTTTTAACAACACTTTAGCGCCGTCCCATTCCATCGTAACTTCGTGGGGAATGCTCGTTCCTTCCATTTCAAAGGAAAAGACATTTTTCCGCGCTGCCTCGCTTCCTTTGCGAATCGCATCGGACACTTCATTGGCTTTTGCAAATCCAAAACCAACGTGCCCTTGCCCATCGCCAATTAAAATAAGCGCAGAAAAACTAAATTTCCTTCCGCCTTTTGCCACTTTCGAACAGCGGTTGATATAGAGCACCTTTTCTTCAAATTCTGTACCGTAATCTTCGGCGCGCTGACTATGATTTTGCTTCGACATCTCTCTTCCTTACCTTGGGCTAACTTAAAATTGCATTCCGGCTTCGCGTGCTGCATTGGCAAGCTCGGCAACCACACCGTGAAATTTATAACGTCCCCGATCAAAAACGATTTTTTGAATCTGTTTTTGTTTAGCGAGTTCTGCGATCTTCAGGCCGACTTGCTTCGCGGCTTCTTTCGATTTTTTTCCCAATTCACCGGCGCGAAATTCCTTGTGCATCGTACCTGCGCTAAGAATGGTGACATGGTTTTCATCATCGATCAGCTGCGCTGAAATGTGCTTATTCGTTTTAAAAACCGACAGCCTAGGCTTGTCAGCAGAACCCCTTACGTGTTTTCTCACGCGGAGTTTTCGTTTAATTCTTCGCTCATTGCGTTTTTTTAGAGAATTATCCATATTTTCCTTTAGGCCGCCTTGCCTTTGGCGGCTTTACCTGCTTTCTTACGGACATACTCATTCTCATAACGGATCCCCTTGCCTTTATAAGGCTCTGGGGGGCGCATCGCCCGCACTGCCGCTGCAAATTGCCCGACCGCTTGTTTATCGATACCCGTGATAATAATGAGCGTGCTTTTATCCACAGCGACTTGAACTGTCTTTGGAATCTGTATTTGAGTGGGATGGGAAAACCCCAGCTGCAGATCGAGCTTATGGCCTTGGAGAGCCGCGCGATACCCGACGCCGATGAGCGTCAGCCTTTTTTCAAATCCCTTGGACACGCCAACCACCATGTTATTGATGAGCGCACGATGGAGCCCGTGTGTGGTTTTTGGCATTTCCACCGCCTCGTCTCTTTCCACAAGGAGGAGATCGCCTTCTATCTTGATATGGATTCCAGGTGAAAGGGGATGGGATAAGGAGCCTTTTGCGCCTTTGACATGAATCATACCATCTCCTGTAGCCTTCACTTCCACCCCTTTGGGCAGGGAAATCGGAGATTTTCCGAGACGTGACATGTGGATACCTACCTCGTTTTAATTACCAAACAAAACATAATAATTCGCCGCCCACTTTCAGTTTGCGGGCCGTTTCTCCATCGACCACCCCTTTTGGCGTCGACAAAATGGCAATCCCCATTCCGCCAAGAATGCGAGGAATTTTCTTATAACCGACATAGCGCCTTAAACCGGGAGACGATTTCCTTTTGAGACCTTGAATCACGGGATCTCGACCTTCTGCATATTTTAGAAAGACGCGCACTTTGCCCTTTTCATCGTTCACTAAAAAATGATCTATAAATCCCTGCTCGTGCAAAACTTTGACCACATCGAGTTTCAGCCGACTTTTTCTAAAATCGACATAACGATGCTTAGCCAATTTGGCATTTCTGATGCGGGTTAATAGATCGGATATTGGATCATGTAACGCCATATGCGTCTTCTCCCTAAATCGTTATTCTTCGCTCTTAAATGGAAATCCGAACATTTTTAATAATTTCACACACTCTTCATCTTTCAAAGCTGTGGTGACAAAGGTGATGTTCATCCCTTGCGTTCTTTTAATTTCATCGAGGTTTAACTCGGGGAATATCTGCTGCTCCTCGAGACCTACAGAATAATTTCCACGCCCATCGCAAGTCGCACTGAACCCTCTAAAGTCCCGGATGCGGGGGGAAACAATATTGCAGAATCGATCGAGAAAATCATACATGCGCTTGCGCCGCAGAGTGACTTTTAAGCCGATCGCTTGATCCTCACGCAATTTAAAGTTTGCGATCGATTTTTTAGAACGGGTGATGATCGGTTTTTGACCCGATATCAATGTCAACTCTTTCACGCAATCCTGAATGGCATTCTTATCCTTGATAGCTTCTGCGATGCCCATGCTAATGACGATCTTCTTCAGCTCGGGGACCATCATGGGATTTGGATATCCAAATTCCTTAAGCAGAGCTTTTTTGATTTCCGCGTTAAATTTCTTCTGTAATCTAGACATCGTTTGCTCTACTTTTTTTGACCTGACGATAAATGACCTCTTTTCCTCCATCGAGGTAAAATAATTCCTTACCCCCTTCCGGCATCTGGCGCGCTTTGAGCCTAATCGGCTTTTCATCCGCATTGCAAAGCTGCACATTTGAAATATGGATCGGCATCTCCATCTCTAAAATATCGGAGCCGGCCACGCGCGATTTACGCTTCGCGTGTTTTTTTCGAATATTTAACCCTTGCACAATCACCTTGTCGCCTTTGCGAGAGACAACGCTTCCCACCTTGCCTCGCTCATTACCGGCAATGACTAACACCTTATCCTCTTTCTTTATCCATTTGCTCATAAGCCTTTTGCCTCTTCTTAAATAACCTCAGGAGCAAGAGAGCTGATTTTCACAAATCCTCCCTCGCGCACTTCTCTAGCAACCGGCCCAAAAATACGCGTTCCTCGAGGATTGTCTTTGTCGTCGATAATGACACAGCTATTGTCATAAAATCGTAAGAAAGACCCATCCCCTCTCCGGATATAACTTTTCGTGCGCACAATCACCGCCCGCACCACATCGCCTTTTTTGACGGTTCCTTTTGGATCCGCTTCCTTCACAGCACAAATGATGATATCGCCGACATGGGCATACCGTCTTCTAGAGCCGCCTAAAACTTTAAAGCAACGGACCCTTTTTGCGCCCGTATTATCAGCTACTTCTAGTTCGCTTTCTTGTTGGATCATGACCGTCTCTTCTACTATTTTTTACGATACCACAGAGAGCACTCTCCAGCGTTTCAGCTTGGAAAGAGGCCTCGTTTCTATAATTTTTACACGTTGACCCACTTGAATATCCTGGTTCTCAACATGCGCATAATATTTTTTGCCGCGCGATACGACTTTTTCAAATTGAGGATGTCGAATGGTGCGCGTGACGAGGACCGTCACCGTCTTCTGCATCCTATTCGAAACAACAACCCCTTCTCGAACTTTCCGCGACTGTTTGTCATTCTCTTCCATGAGACCCCTTGTCTAACTTCATTGAGTGATTGTTCCACCTTTTTGCCGAAGAATTGTGAGCACTCTCGCCCTCTCCTTTCGCTTTTCTCGAAAACGGTGAGGCTTCTCTATTTTTCTCGTCAGCCTTAATTCATTGCCGAGCTCGAAAAGCTCTTTAGAAAGATCGCGATACATCGCTTTCAATTCCTCCACAGACTGATCGCGCAGTTGACTTCCCTTACGCATAAATCCCCTTTAAACTCGTTCGACGCGCTCTACAAAACGCGTCTTTATTCCCAGTTTCGCAGCCGCTCGTCTCAAGGCATTCTGAGCCATTTCCTTGGGAACGCCACCTACTTCAAAAAGAACCCGTCCTGGCCGCACCACCGCGACCCAATGATCGGGGGCTCCTTTTCCTTTACCCATGCGCGTTTCGGCAGGCTTTTTACTCACCGATTTATCTGGAAAAATCCGGATCCAAACCTTTCCCCGCCTATTAAAATAACGATTGATCGCTATCCTGCAAGCTTCAATTTGGTGATTCGTCACTCTTCCGCGCTCTAACGCCTGCATCCCAAATTCCCCAAAATCAACAAAAGCCGCTGCCTTAGTCAGGCCGGCATGTTGACCTTTTTGCATCTTGCGAAACTTTGTCCGTACTGGCATCAAGGCCATGTTAGCCTCCTACTGCTCTTGTAACCTGGTCTTCACCTTTATTGATCCACACTTTCACGCCGATCGATCCATAGGTCGTCTCAGCTCTACCCATTGCATAGTCGATATCCGCGCGCAGCGTATGGAGGGGAATTCTTCCCTCTTTATACCATTCTGTCCGGGCGATTTCAGCACCGCCGATCCGACCTGAAAGCTGCACCTTGACGCCTGCAGCGCCTGCATCCATCGATGCTTGGATCGCCTTTTTCATGATCCGTCTAAAAGGAACGCGGCGCTCGAGCTGCTTCGCAATCCCATCCGCAACGAGTTTGGCATCTAAATCGGGCCGCTTGATCTCTTCTACTTCGATCCAAATTTCCTTACCCGTTAGCTGTCTAAGCTCTTGCTTGAGAATGTCGATTTCAGATCCCTTTTTGCCGATCACTAAGCCGGGGCGCGCGGTATGGATGGTCACTTCGATTTTTCCGCTCATCCGCTTAATGGTTAATCGGGAGGTTCCCACACAGCACGGCTTGCCGATGAGGTTCTTGCGAATAAATTGATCTTCGGCAAGCTGCGAGCCAAATTCCTGCTTATTCGCGTACCAAATAGACTTCCAATTCTTTTTACGTGCTAATCTAAAGCCAATAGGGGATGTTTTCTGACCCATTTTCTCTCCTTACTCAGCTGCTACTATAATTGTAAAATGACTTGTCCGCTTCATAATGGGCGCTCTCCCGCCGCGGCTCTTAGATTTAGCTCTTTTCATCACCGGTCCCGCGTCGACCCGAATCTCTTTTACCTTTAAATCGCGGCGCTGCACATTGAGCTGGTTTTCGGCATTTGCCACAGCGCTGTCGAGCGTCTTTTGTAGCAACTTACCTCCTCTCAGTTTGCAGAATCTGAGTTGGATCGTAGCGTCCTCGACTTTCATGCCGCGGATCATATCCGCTGCAAGGCGAGCTTTGCGCGGGCTAATGCGCATGTATTTCGATTTTGATATCGCTTGTTCCATAAAATTCCTTTAGGCTGCCGCTGGCTTTGGCGCCGCTGGCGCTTCGGCTACTTTTTTAGAGCCATGTCCTTTAAAAATTCTCGTCGGAGAAAATTCTCCTAAACGATGCCCGACCATATTTTCGGAAATGAATACCGTGATAAATTTTTTGCCATTGTGCACTTCAAAAGTATGGCCAATCATATCCGGTATGATCATCGATCTTCTAGACCAGGTTTTGATAGGTTTTTTCTGCCCCACCGTATTTTGCTTGATGACCTTGTCTAAAAGATGGTGGTCGACAAAGGGTCCTTTTCTTAACGATCTTCCCATAACATCCTCTATTTCCTACGATCCTTTACGATCCACTTATTCGTTTTCCTCTTTGATCTAGTCCGGAAACCCTTGGTGTACATTGCCCAGGGAGTCTGTGGGATATAGCCATTATGCTTTCCCTCTCCTCCCCCGTGGGGGTGGTCGACGGGGTTCATCGCCGTTCCGCGCACCGTCGGGCGAATTCCCTTCCAACGCATCCTTCCCGCCTTGCCTTCCACGCGCAAATTTCTCTCTGCATTTGAAACAGCGCCAAAGGTCGCTCGGCAGTCTTCATTAATCAGGCGCACTTCGCCCGAAGGCATCTTTAAAGTCACATATCCGCCGCTGCGCGCCATGAGCTGAGCGGAAAGACCCGCGGACCGCACGAGCTTCGCACCGCGCCCGGGATGCATTTCGATATTATGCACCACAGAACCGAGCGGCATGCTCTTTAGCTTCATGCAACAGCCGATGTTAAAGGGGGGCTGGTCGCTTGTGGTAATGACATCGCCCTCTTTCAACCCCTGCGGAGCAATAATGTATCTCTTTTCGCCATCTTTATAATGGAGCAGCGCCAGGTGCGCCGTCCGATTGGGATCGTATTCGATCGATGCCACTTTAGCGGGGATATTTTCTTTATCGCGTTTGAAATCGACGAGACGCAAAAACCTTTTGCATCCGCCGCCGCGATGCCGGCAGGTGATATGCCCATGATGATTGCGCCCATTCGTCCGGTCTTTTTTCACGAGCAAGCTTTTTTCTGGGCGAACTGTAGCCCTTTTCGCTTTGCCCACGCGCGTCAGCTCATCGTTGCTGGTTAAAACCAATTGGCGCTGGCTAGGAGTAATGGGACGGAATTTTTTAGTCATATATTCACTCGATTAAATTTTCTCGTCTATGCTATCGCCCGCTTCCAAAGTGACGATCGCCTTTTTAAAGCCGGGCTTTAATCCGCTCCTGCCGCGCACCCTGCGCACCTTCGGCAGCACGTTGCACGTGTTCACAGAAACCACTCTCACGCCTTTTTCAGCATAGATCTCTTCGATCGCTTGCGCGATCTCCCGTTTATTCGATTTTTTGTCGACGATAAAGACATACTTGGGCGCATTGCAACGTTTCACGCTGGGATTGCTCTGATTGGATTGCAACTGCTCCATGACGCGGGCTTTTTCTGTTATGTGTCTCGATTTGATCACATCGTAAGGACTTTTTTTCAGCATAATTAAGCCTTTCCTCCTAATAACGTGAAGAGCTCGTCGACCGCTGTCTCCATGAGAACGATATCGCTGCATAGCGTGAGATCGTAACCATTGACATTCGGCACGAGCAAAAATTCAATCTTCGGCACATTGCGCATGCTTTTGATCCATGTCTGATATTTTTCCATATTCGCTACGCCCTCAGCCAAAAACAATACGCGCTTGCCTTCTAACTCCCTCTTGCGCAAAAACTGCGCTACCGTTTTCGTTTTCGGAACGTTCAAGGGGGCGTACTTCAAAACATGGACGCGGTTATCCAACACTTTTTCAGCTAATAGATGGCTGATCGCAGCTCTTCGTTCTTTCTTATTGATCCGCACGTGTTGATCAAATTTCGGCCTTGGGGTAAAAACGCGCCCTCCCCCTTTGTACTGGGGAGCCGCTAAACATCCCTGGCGCGCACGCCCGGTTCCTTTTTGCGGATGAGGCTTTTTCCCGGAATGGCTCACTTCCGAACGCCCTTTGGTGCTCGCCGACCACTGCCTCGCATTCGCACGCAGAGCGATCAAATAATCTTTTATCATTTGTAGATTGGCAGTCGTTTTGATGAGGTCGTCAGCCACGCTGACCTCTCCGATTTCGACACCTGCCAGATCATATTTCTTTAGAACAGCCACAACCTACCCCTAACCCTTATTTTTTAGCTTGCTTTCGGTTCATCATTTTTTTTGCTTTCTTCACATAAACAAGATGACCTCGGCAGCCCGGAATAGCTCCGGCGACGATAATCACCTGCTTCTCTTCATCGACCTTAACAACCTTTAAATTTTCTACAGTGATCTGATCATGCCCCATCCGGCCCGATTTTTTTTGGCCTGGCAAGCAACGCCCGGGAGAAGTCCTCATCCCGCAAGATCCCCCATGGCGATGAAATCCGGAACCATGCGCTGCGGGACCGCCGGCAAAGCCGTGCCGTTTGATCACCCCTTGATGCCCTTTTCCTTTTGAGATGCCAGTGACGTCTACATAGCCGGCATCTGCAAAATAGCTGACGCTGATCTCTTGACCCACTGTGTAAGCGGAAGTTTCTTCCACGCGCGTCTCCGCCAGATGGCGTCTCGGCTCCACTTGCCCTTTCGCAAAATGCCCTTGAAGGGCCTTGCTCACATTTTTCAACTTGGAGGGCTTCACTTTAACTGCCGACAGCTGAATCGCGTTGTATCCGTCAACATCCTTATTTTTGATTTGCGCAATCACATTCGGTTCCGCCGAGATCACGCTGCACACCATGAGCTCTCCTTTTTCATCGAAAAGGCGCGTCATCCCTTTTTTCACTCCCATCAACTTGAGGCTCATAACTATCACCTTTGAATCGGATTTTGCTCCCGATTCATCTCCTTTACATACTGATTAAGCGGGACTCTTTCGTCCCTAGCAATCGATCATCAAACTAAAAATAGACTGACCCTCTTAGAGACTGTCGTTGAAATTAAGCTTCTGTCGATTTTCGGGTTCTTTTGAGCCGATTTTCGATTTATTTTTTGGGGATAATATCAACTTGCGTATATTACCCCCAAAAAATAAATCGAAAATCGGCCAAAATAATCCCGAAAATCGACGAAGCCTTAATTCAACGACAGTCTCCTGAAAGGCCAAAGCGAAAAGGCTATCAAAATAGTTGATTTTCACACAATCACAATCTTAAACAAGGCTTAATCGACCTCTCCGGAATGCCTCGAGTTTTCCACAGGGACCTCGCGGATAGGTTCACAGCACTCGAACGAAACTGACCTGGAATTCAGGCTAACGCTCATCGGTCGCCCAGATTACAGGAACCTTCCTTTAATTTTCAATATTTTAATGGGTTACCCAGGCAATGGCGATCAAACTGATGACCAGTCCCGCGATGAGGGCGACGATGACCCATTCCTTAAAAAGCTTCATGCTAATACCCAAATCGGTGAAAAACTTGGAATTTGGACCGCGCCAAAGCCCCGGGATTCAATGATCGCAAACGGGTCAATATTAAAAATATGGACCCGTTTGCGATCATTGAATCCTGGGAGCTTTCGCGTGGGCCCAAATCCAAGTTTTTCACCGATTTGGGTATAACCTGGGAATCAAGCTCTCCTCAGCGCTTTTTTGCTGATTATCGAGATATGATTTATAAAAAATTCCACCCAGGGTAAAGACGAGGCTAATTCCCATGAGGGCGCCCGTAATAGCGGGAAGCAGCACGGCGCCCGCAATCATACACCCTATTCCAAGAATCGCCCACGCGATCATCGTCACTGCGCCAATTAAATTGACGACGGCCACGGCTTGGCGATGCCAGGCTCGGCTGCGCTCCTCATCCGTAGTCGCCTTCTGGAACTTTTCCCCAAAAGCCTCAAATTGCTGGACCGCTTCCACCGCGCTTGCCGTCGCCATAATCGCCGTTGCGCCATAGGCGATCCCCTTGATCCATTTTGCGGCCTCCCCTAAGGGAAAGAAACCCGCCGAGTGGGCCCAATCCGCCGTATGCGCAGTCGTCCCTGCCAACGAAACCCCTTTCAAAATCAACTTTTTTTGGGCGGCTCCTACTTTTTGCTCCACATCCGGAGAGGCCACCGCCCCTGCTTGATCCCATTGATTTTTCGCGGAAATAAAATCCCAAAGACTCAAACCAAAAAAACCTGCCCACATCACCCCCCAGCCCCAGTGGCCTAGAAGATGATTCGGGATAGGCGCCACCTCTTTATCCTGTAGATGGCCTGTTTGAGGGAGATCGGATGCAAATAGAGGGGATGAGGAAGGCAATGTCGGTTGTAAGGGATTCATCGGTTCTCCTAAAAATTAATTTGGGTTCAGAGTAGAAATTAGGCTTTCATATGAGAAGGGGACAAGGAGAAAAGTTTGGAATTATTTTTTTGTTCCTCAATAATTTTTTTATAGAAAAACCCGATGATGCTGCCGGCTAGATAGACGGTGGAAAGCCCCAGCACAATCGGCACAATCACATAGATGCCGGTAATGAGAGCCCCAAAGATCAAGGACAGAATGCCGATGATCGCCATGGCAACGGATGCGGCATCTTTGATCAGGGTGCATTGGGCAAGCTGCAGTTTCTGCTCATAGTAGCTGCGGCGCGCAGGTGTCTCTGCAAGGGCAATTTTATGCGGATACTTTTGCAGTTTATGTATTTGATCGATCCCCTCCGCTCCATCCGTAATCAGCGTCGTGAGGCTATTCGCACCGCTGACAACAGGAGCCGCTGCGCCCAGATCGATCCATTTCAACCCATGCACCACTCCCGCAGCCTCGGTGCCCGTGTTGACGATGGTGAATCCCGATAGGGTTGTCTTCTTCAGCGCTTTTTGGACTTTTGCGGCTTTATGGGGATCGCTCTCCGGCAAATGCAAAGCGTCATCCAATGCGGTCACGTGATGCCTAAAGTCGTTGATATTGGAAATCAGATAGGGGATGGAGAGGAGGCCGTCGATCGATTCGCCCGCTTGCTGCACCCGTTCCGCGGTCTTCCGCTGCCCTTCTGTCAAATGGGGCAGAAGAAGCGCATACCGAGCTGCATGAGAGAAGACTTTAGAGAGATTGCGCACCCCTTCCGCTTCCTTGGCATATGCGGCGGCATGATCCAACCCATCCTCTTCCCTGGCTACAGGAGGAGGGGAGGGGATTTGCGGATGGGGTGGGCGATCGACTCGAATACTCATATAGCAAGGGCAGGCGCACTAGTAATAGGATTCGGATTCACAGCGCGCACGCTATCTTGCTGATTCGGATCCACAATTTTGTCGTAGAAATAGCCGCCTAGAGTAAAGACGAGCGCCGTCGCGGCAAGCGCCACAGGGATCCAGGAAGCAAAGAGAATGGCAAAGAAAGCAGCCAACACGCCGATAATTCCCAGAGCCACGTAAGAAACGGCCTTGATTCCATGCATCAGATCCAATCCGATCTTTTTCAAGGAACCTTCCACTTTTTCGGTCTCTACAGCCACTTCTTGCGAAGTCGACGCCGCTGCAAGACCTGAACTCGCAATCTTTTCACACTCCGCAGCGATTTTTTTGCCCGATTCGATGGCAACATCCCCCATCCCAATAGCCAATGCGGCCGAATTCATGCCGCCGAGCACTTTTAACACATCAGGAGGAACGGAGATAATCCCATGGGTATTAAGAAACTGCACCCCGTCATTAACAGGATCGATAATCCCTGTCGCTTTTACAAAGACCTTTGCAATCGCCCCCGGAACCCCCTCTCCCTTTTTGACGCTCTCATTCAACTTCTCTATGCTCTCTCTCAGCTTATTGATTTTATCGGGTAGTTCAAAAACGGTGATCACCGCTTTGACATCCTTTGCCGCATGATAGATTCCCTTCTCCGCTTCACTCATCACATGACCGTGCAATTTTGCGATGTCATAGGCAATAATGATAGGCTTCGCAAACAGGTTTTTAATACCAGCCGCCGAATTGGTATACTCGGTGATGATATCCCATCCATCCTTTTTCTTTTTAACGGGCGCTGCATTCCCATTTTGCTGTTGTGAAAACACACGTGTATGATCCAGACCCTGTATAGCGGTTGCCATTTGCGTATCCTCCGTTAAGAACATTTAAAGATTTCGTTAAAAGGATAAATCATCTCCTTCTTATTTTTAAAGGGATTTATTTTTTTAAATGAACCTAAGTACTAACGGATTGAGAACGCCCCCCCTCGAATAGGGGGGGGGCTGAACGAGAATTTTTATTGACGCTTTTCTGGATTAAAAGTCTGGGAAATGTGAGCGATGGCTAATAATTGTTTATAGAGATCTATAAGAGGGGAAATGACCTCTGGGCTGACCTTTAACGCGCACAATGTCTTCATGTACTCGTTACACGGCATCCACAACCTGCTTGTAGCAATCTGAAAGACGATCGCTTGCCAGCAAGGATAAGCCGATAGACTGCCCCATCCTGGATAGTGTTCGAGAAGAAGCGCTTGCAATTGCCCAAAGCGTTTGCTGGTGTTCAAAGAAGTCACTTTTGTCAAGTCTGCAATGAAAGCCAGTCCCTGTTTAGATTGAAAGGCCTCTTTGAGAGCCGCAGAGAATGCTGCAACATGCGCTTGAGTAGGCTCTTTTTGCATCGCTGCGAAAGGAGCGTCTACGCATGCATGAAATTGCTTCACAAAAGACCGCATGCTGTCCAGCACCGCCTTGCAATGGTCTATTTCTAACTGCTCTTTCACGTCTAAGGAAACATCCTTTTTCCCGCTCATCTTTGCATAAATTTCAGCAAGAGATTGACAGTTGACGTCTAAAACCCGGATAAATTCCTTGAGGGGATATAGAGCCGTTTTTAATTGCGCCTCCGTTAAAGGGGTCTGGGTTGCTTGCGCCGTTGCGACGTATTCTTCAAAGCCGCTGACTTGTTTTGCAAACTCAAACTCCCCCTGCACATGTCCCTCGGATTGTTTTTCGAAGAAGTTTTTCATGATCCGAGCGCAACCTTGATCGGCCTGCTCGATGATTTCCGCATAGGATAAAACATAGTGGGTGCGCACCGCAGAAGGCTCTTCCTTATCGAAAGTGGCTTTCAGGACTTTCAATTTTTCCCGAGACTGGGAAAACACTTCAAATGTTTTTAACGAGATCTCTTTGAGAAGCGCCAACGTATCGGGCGGAATCTCGCTGACGACTGCAAAACCTATTTCCTTGACTTCTGCATCGGAGGAGAATTCTTTGGATTCGCTGCTAAACTCCTTTACCAAATCCAACACCCTCTCGCAAACGGCTTCGGTATCTTGAATGAGCTGCGAAAGATCGTCTAGAAGATTGCCTGCACCCTCTACGGTATTGCAACCCGATGTCCACTGGGCTGTTTTAGTCCAGGCGATCTGATATTTGGCTTCGGCATAGCCGCCAGCCCAGCGCATGAGAGAGCGAGCTCCGGACGTTCTATGCACCTTAGAACCCTCAACGATTTTAGGATCATTAAAGACCGACCATTCGTTTTGAAGGGATTTCAGAGTCCCGATGAGTTGCTCTGGCGTTTGCTGATAGATAGCAACCCTGTTAACTGAAGGAGTAACTTTATCCATAATAAAAACCTCAGAATTGTTAAATAACGTTTGTTTCTGCGGTTATTTTATTACAACTCAAGATAGAAACAAAGCTGAAGAATTTTTTACTCCCTTAATAAATTCTTCAGTTGACATAACCCTCTTTCCCTCCAGCTGCACTTCGAGGAGGCGGAGCGCGCCTTGGCCGCAGGCGACAACCCACCCTTCCTTGCCAAAAATCAATGTTTGCCCTGGGCTGCCAGAGAGATCGGGAATAATCCTAGAACGTTTGATTTTTAGCCGCTTCCGCTCCTCTCCCATGGTTAGAAAACACCAGGCTCCCGGCGCCGGAGAAAGGGCGCGGATGAGGTTATGCAGATCGCGCGCGGTCTTTTCCCATTTGATCTGCTCCTCCTCGGGCGTGATTTTTGCTGCAAATGTCACGGGATGAGGATCTTGCGGCTTTTTCTGCACGGTTCCGCTCTCAAAGGCGCGCAGCACCTTTAGCAGCAAAGGGCCCGCCGCCGTGCATAGCTTGTCTTCTAGCTCTCCGAAGGTCATCTCCTCGGGGACAGGCAGTTCGAAAGTGTCAAAAATAGCCCCTGCATCCATCTGCAACACCATCTCCATGATGGCAACGCCTGTCACCGGCTCCCCCTGCATGAGAGCGCGCTGCATAGGCGCCGCCCCGCGGTATTTGGGAAGCAAGCTCGCATGGACGTTGACGCATCCCCATTTGGGCAGATTTAGGAGATCTTGTTTGAGAATTTCTCCATAGGCGACGACGACAAAAAGATCGGCTCCATATCTTTTTAAAACGCTCTCGAAATCTGGAGTAGAGGCTTTTTCAGGCTGATGGATAGGAAGGGGGGGCATGAGCTGCAAAGCGGCCTGCTTGACGGGAGGCGGGATCACATGGCGCTCTCTTCCTTTGGGCCGATCGGGTCTTGTGACCACAGCGCAGACGTCAACCCGCTGTTGAGCGAGATAGGTTAAAATACGGGCAGCAAACTGAGAGGTTCCAAAAAAAACGATCCTCATGAGAGAACAGCTTCAACCTTTTTTAAAGCCGCTATAAAATTGTACAAAGTCGAGTTAAACCCCTTCTTCGAGCAACTCTTCAAACTCGGAAAAATCCTCTTGGGACTCATGGGCGATTCCCTGCAGGCCGATTAATCCGCGGCGCGAATTGCGGCAAAACTGCAGCCAATGTTGGATATGGGGATTGGGCTCGATCTCGTTTTCGATGCGCTCTAACGCATCGGATAGGCGCAAGCCCGAGCGATAGGTCCACTTAAAAGCCTTTGTGAGATCTTTGCGGAGTTCGTAAGGAAATCCATTGCGTTTTAAGCCAATCAAATTTAAACCGCCGAGTTTATAAGGAGCGCCGGCCCCCAGCGTATAGGGAGGAACATCATGGGTGATGCGGCTTAATCCCCCGACCATCGCATAACAGCCAATTCGGGAAAATTGATGCACCGGCGTCATTCCGCCGATAATCGCGAAGTCCTCCACAATGACGTGTCCGGCTAACATGGCGTTATTAGCCATGATCACGCGGTTGCCGATCTCGCAGTTATGCGCCACGTGGCAATAAGCCATGATCAAGCAATGGTCGCCGATCCGAACCACCGAGTTTTCTTGGCAAGAAGAGTTGATCGTCGCAAATTCCCGGATTTCGCAGTTTTTGCCGATGACCACAAAGGTTTTTTCTCCGCGATACTTGAGATCTTGCGTTTTAGTGCCGATGCTAGCCGATGGCCAGATGATCGTCCCATCGCCAATGGTTGTGTAGCCATCGATGTAAGCATGGGATTTGATCACGACATTATCTTCCAAGGTCACGGTGCCCTTGATCACTGCATAGGCTTCAATCGTGACATTTTTGCCGATTTTAGCACCCGGTTCGATGATGGCAGCAGGATGAATATTAGACTGAGACATCAGAGTTGCTCCCTGTCAACTAGGGCAAATCCAATTTCAGCCTCTACGGCGAGCTGCTCACCCACCATGGCCTTGACTGCAATCCGCCCCGCTTTACTACTTAAATGCATTGCTGTAGCATGCAAGGTCAGAACATCCCCAGGCACGACAGGTTTGCGAAACTTGGCATTATTGACATTCATTAAAAGGGCAATTTTTTCATTATGTCCTTTTTGATGCACGAGAATTCCCGCTGTTTGCGCTAGAGCTTCTAAAATCAAAACGCCCGGCATGATGGGCACTCCCGGAAAATGGCCCTGAAAGAACTGCTCATTGCAAGTCACGTTTTTCTGACCGATAATCACGTTCTCTTCCAGATTAAGGTGTATGATTCGATCGACCAATAAAAATGGATACCGATGCGGCAAAATCCGGCTAATCTCCTTCACATCTAAAAGAACAGAATGAATGGGCGTGTGCAAGGCCATCTATGAATTCTCCATCTTAATGTGCTTAAGTAATTCTCTGGCAAAAGCCGTATTAGAACTATGGCCAGAACGAATAGCGACAATATGCGCTAAAAAAGGAAGAGCCACAAGAGAAAGATCGCCGATCGCATCTAAAATCTTATGACGCACCATCTCGTCTGGGAAGCGAACGCCCTCTGGATTGACAATCGCATCGTCTTTGACAATCACCGCATTTTCTAAGCTCCCCCCTTTAATCAACCCCCGTTCGATCAAAGGAGCGATTTCTTCATAGAGGGAAAAGGTGCGAGAGGGAGCGATCTCCTGCTTATACGCTTCAGGCTCTACAAGAAAGGAGTAAAATTGAGAACGCAACAAGGCGGATTGAGGATAATGGAGGGTATAGCTGATCCGGTATTCATCGGAGGGAAGTGCGATCAGATGCACTTCTTTTTGAGACCAAAACAAGGGAGTCTCCAGGCGGTAAAAATGCTTGGGAAACTCCAACTCTGCAATGCCGGCATCTTCGATGAGTTCGACAAAACCCTTCGCGCTGCCGTCTAAGATGGGAACTTCCACCCCCGAAATCTCGATTAACAGATTATCGATCCCGCATCCGCTTAAGGCAGAGAGCAGGTGTTCGACCGTTTGCACCACTGCTGCTTGGTCGCCGATCGCAGTGCAGCGAGATGTCCCTTGAACATACTTGAGTTTAGCTGGTAATAGGGGGCGATGGGGCAGATCGATCCGTTGAAAGACAATGCCTGTATTCTGTTTGGCTGGACACAGCCGTATCTCCACCTTTTCTCCTGTGAAAAGACCGATCCCCGAAATACCTATTGACCGCTTTAACGTGCGCTGTTGTTTCGCCTTCGCAACAGGCAAACAAGCTCTTAGCGGCGCTTCTTTACAAGAAAAGGGCAAAATACACCTCTCGACATTCTAACTCATCGTTAAAAGTTAGCCGACGGAGGACATTTTGAGCAAGAATTATACCCAAATCGGTCAAAAACTTGGAATTTGGACCGCGCCAAAGCCCCGGGATTCAATGATCGCAAACGGGTCAATATTAACAATATGGACCCGTTTGCGATCATTGAATCCCGGGAGCTTTCGCGTGGGCCCAAATCCAAGTTTTTGACCGATTTGGGTATAATCCTTAGATAAATTTTAATTTAAATTTACCACTGGAATAGATTTTTTAATCTCACAAAGAGGGCGAAGGCGATGAGGCAGAGGCCGATGATGCCGGCATCCCCCCAATGTGTATATAAAGTTTTATAATGATAGGTGTGAACAGGAGCGGCCAACACCCCTTCCGGCAGATCCAATTGCGACACCATCCGCCCTAAACTATCCACACTCGCTGTCACCCCCGTATTGCAGGCTCGAAGCAAAGGAACCCCATTTTCGATAGAACGGAGGCGCCCCAGAGAAAAGTGCTGCTCCGGCAGCCTAGAAGAAGGAAACCAATTGTCGTTTGTGACGTTAACGAAAAGCTCTGCCCCTTTCACGCGCCCCTCCCTCATGAGATCGGAAAACGTTTCCTCATAACAAATCGACAGAGAAAGGGGGATCGCTCTACCAAATACCTTCGCTTCGGCTCCAGGGGTAAAAAACTCCGCTATCCCATAACTGCGCACCCAAGGCATCAGCCACTCAAACGGCAAATACTCAGCTAGGGGAACGAGCACTCTTTTTTCATAACGCCCCATCCCCTCCGCATCGGGTAAGATATGAAACGCCGCTGCATAATTTTTCTTGAGCGCCTTGTCCCTCTGATCTAATCCTGCGATGACTTCCGCATGGTAGTGATCGGCGATAGCCTGCGCCCAAAAATGATTGGATACCAGCCAGCGATTTTCTTTTTTTTCAGCAAACGGATAGCTCAAGGCAGGCAGAGAAGGGGAAGCCCCCCAAGCGTCCTCTAAAATCTTTACCGTCTCTTCCAGAGGATAAACCATGGAGTCTGCTTGAAAGGGAAGCGCAGATTCGGGCAAGACGATGAGATGCCAGCGATCTCCCTTTTTTTCCTCCAAAAATCTCAAAATGCGCTGCCACTGCTCTAGGGGGGAGATAAACGCGTGCAACCTCCCTTTCAACGGGGATTTCTCAGACGGGAGGAGATTGGTTTGCACAAGGGCTGCGGATAAAAAAGGACTGTTCGCTTGCCCGGTTTCATGATAGGCGAGGTGTGCGTATCCGAAGAGATAGGGGAAAAGAGCGAGAGAAAAGGGGATCCCCCAACCCGAAATGCGCCGAAGGTTTTTCCCAGAAGAAAAAAGGGAAAACACCCACACGTTTACCCACATCACAAAAAAAGAAAGCCCCAATACCCCCCAGACGGCCGCTAACTGCAGCGAGGGGAGAAACCCGGTCAATGCGAGCCCTGCAGGATTGAAAGAAAATCCGCACAATATGTAAAAACGGCCCCACTCGCTCAGCGTCCAAAACGCAGCGGCAGCCAGCGCGCGCATCGCGGTCATCTTTCGTCCAGAAATATCCCCTTTTGCGGCCGGTATGACTAAAAGGGTAAGACAGCCGAATTGCAATCCAAGCGCTAAACAGATGGCCGCATACACAAGGAGGATATACCATCCCTGATACTCGATCGAGGTCATCCAAGACAGCTGTACAGCTTGAACAGCGGCATACCAGAGGACTCCGGGCCAAAAGCGGGAAGAAAAATTTTGAATCCCCATCCAAAATAGGGCGAAGCCGCCCAGAGCCGCTAACGGAGCGAGCCAAGGGATCCAACCGGGCTGTCCAAATCCGACGATTGCCCAGCTTAGAAAAATTAAAAAAAAAGTACGGATCATTTTGCGGCGGCTTTCTTAGCCCCTTTGCCCAATCCCAGGATCACGAGGAGACCGCCAAAAATGCTCAAATTTTTCAAGAAGAAGGTCATTTGGAGGTCCCGTTCGGCGCCTTGCAAAAACCAAAAAGAATGGAATAGGAGAGTCGCGGGGATTAAAAAAACGGCTAAAAGAAAAGCGGCGAAGCGCACGTGAAGACCGAGAAAAAGGAGGAGGCCCCCCACCAATTCAAAAGCTAGAGCACAACCGGCCAAAAGGGCGGACCAAGGCAATGCAAATTGAATGATTTGTTGGGTCCATTCTATGGCAACCGTATGATTCATGAATGCGTAAAGAGCAGCGACCACGCTCTGCTCTGTTCCCTGCCAATCCAACAATTTATTTAAAGCCGCCAAGATAAAAATTAAGCTTAAACACATCCTTCCAAACGCAGCTGCGCAAATCTGAAATACGTTCATATCCGGATCTCCCTACACAGAGTTATCATAAACACATTGATTCTATATTCCCACAGGTGATATAAAATTGAAATAACAATGAATAATAAAGTCCCGTTTTGCGAATATCACCTCTTTAATATCCTCCATTTATTCGAATCTCATCATCTCCCATTAGACCTCTACCTAAAAAATTATTTTCAAGCTCACCGTGCCGCTGGATCGAAAGATCGCCGTTTTATCTGCGAAACGATTTACGCCCTCATCCGTTGGAGAGGTCTGATCGACCATCTCTGCCCACAGTCGCCCATTACCTGGGAAGATCGCTATCGCCTCTATAGACAATATCATCCCCTAGATTACCTCGACAACGAGGAGATTCCCCTACATATCCGCGTCAGTTTTCCCAAAGCTTTTTTTCAATTGCTCGAGGATAGTTATGGAACCGATCGAGCAAGGGACTTATGCCTAATCAGCAATACACAAGCTCCGACAACCATTCGGGCTAACTTACTGAAAACAACGCGGGAAATTCTACTCGAAAAATGGCAAAAAAGCTACGGCGTAGCCCCGACTGCCCATTCCCCCTGGGGGATCACCTTTCTCAAAAAGGAAAATTTCTTCGGCATGCCCGAGTTCAAGCAAGGGCTTTTTGAAGTGCAAGATGAAGGAAGCCAGCTGCTTGCGATGCTTGTAGATGCCCAACCCAAACAGCAAATTTTAGATTTTTGCGCAGGCTCCGGCGGCAAAACCTTAGCCTTTGCCCCCGCCATGCAGGCAAAAGGACAGATCTACCTGCACGATATTCGCGCCCATGCTCTTCGAGAAGCCAAAAAACGGCTTTGCAGAGCCGGCATTCAAAATGCACAGATTTTGTTCTTCGAAGACGCTAAAAAAGAGAGTTTAAAGCAGCGGATGGACACCGTTCTTGTCGATGCCCCCTGCAGCGGATCTGGAACCTTGCGCCGCAATCCCGATATGAAATGGAAATTCCATCCCACTGCTCTCGATCCGCTCCTTATAGAGCAGCGCGCCATCTTTGAGGAGGCGTTAGGCTATCTGCATCCAAAGGGGGTTATCGTATATGCCACCTGCAGTATCTTCCCGCAAGAAAACGAGCAGCAGATCGCCTATTTCCAAGAAAAATTTCAACTTCAACTCGCCCGCCCCCTTTTCCGCTCCATCCCGCAAAAGGGGGGGATGGATGGGTTCTTCGGCGCTGTACTGAAAAGGGCTTAATTGATAGTATTCCTCTAAAGGTGTACAGAGCCGATGAAAAAAATCTTTTTACTGACCCTCCTTTCGATCCATGGCCTCCTGCAAGCGGACTTTCCCTCCCTCTTGCAAGACCAAGAACCCCATCACCTCATCGTCCACAACCGGATTTTAGCCAAAGTCAATGGCCAGAATATTTCCGTTATCGATGTCATGAAAAAAATGGATTTGTTTTTGGCGCGCAATTACCCTCACGTCATCGACTCCAAAATCGGACGGTATCAATTCTATTCCGCTCATTGGTATCGAACCCTCCAACAGATGGTCGACCATGAGCTGATCATGGCCGACGCAGATGAAAAAGAAGTAAAAGTGAACGACTCCAACGTGCGCGAAACCATGATGTCCCGCTTTGGCCCCAACATGATGCTCCATCTGGATAAGCTCAACATGACTTACGAAGAAGCGCGCAAGCTGATCGTCGCAGAACTCATCGTCCAGCAGATGACTTGGTATCGGGTCAACAATAAAGCCCTCCAAAAAGTAGGGCCGCAGGATGTCAAAACGGCCTATAAGGAATACTGTCAACACAACCCCGCTATCGAGACGTGGAAATACCAGGTCATGTCCATTCGCACAAACGATGGCCAAGGCGGCTCTGAGCTCGCGCAAAAAGCACATCATCTGCTGGCGGAAGTCCAAGCCGGCCTGCAATCTGTCGCTCACCAACTTCAAAGCGAGCTTCCCGAAAACGCGCAAACGACCATCCTGGTTTCTCAAGACTATGAAGTCGATGGCGCCCAGCTTTCGGAACAGCATCGACAAGTTTTATATGCGCTGAACCCAGGCTCTTATAGCGAGCCTATCGCCCAGCGCAGCCGCATCGATGGCAGCACAGTCCATCGCCTCTTTTATCTTAAAGACCGGACGCGGAAGGAGACGGAACCCTTCGAAAAAATGGCTGGAGAATTGCAAGACAAACTTCTCGACGAGGCCGTCGAAAAGGAGACAGCCGCCTATATCACTAAATTGCGCGAACGGTTCGGCTATGATGAGAAGTATGTGCAAGAGATGATCCCTCCCGATTTTCAGCCGTTCTCTTTAAGATGAGCTTTAAGCCATCTGAACTCATGAGACTTCTGGGCCAGCTTGGGATAACGGCTCAAAAAAAACTCTCTCAAAATTTTCTGATAGACGGCAATATTCTGCGCAAAATCCTTTCCGCGGCTTGCGTTCAGAAAGGGGATCTCGTCATTGAAATCGGCCCTGGACCCGGCGCGCTTACAGAAGCTCTTCTCCAGGCGGGAGCTCGTGTGATCGCAATAGAAAAAGACCCGGTGTTTGCATCCGCCTTGCACCGTTTGCAAACGGCCGATCAGCGGCTCCAGGTTCACGCGGAGGACGTGCTCGATTTTCCATTCACCGCACACTTGGAAGGGAAAACGGGGGTTAAAGTGGTCGCCAATCTTCCCTACCATCTCACAACGCCCATCGTGGAAAGGCTGATTCTCCTACATGCGCATATCGATTCTCTCACTGTCATGGTGCAAAAAGAAGTCGCCGAGAGGTTCGCTGCGAAAAAAAAGACACCTGAATACAGCTCCTTCACCCTTTTTCTTCAGGTGTACAGCACGCCTAGATATTGCTTCACCGTCGAGCCCACCTGTTTTTATCCCCAACCTAAAGTGCGATCTGCTGTCGTTCAGCTCTCCCTCCATCCACCCCCTCTTCTTCCTGCAAATTTTTTCCGATTGACCCGCACCGCTTTCCAAAAACGGCGCAAAATGCTCCGCTCTTCCCTAAAAGAGCTTTACCCGTCTGAAATCCTCGAACAAACGCTCAGCCAGCTTGGCTTAAATCCGCAAGCGCGGCCGGAGGATCTCTCTTTGGATGAGTTCAGAGCTCTCTCCGCACATCTCTACCCAGAAAACAACAAAACTGTTTAATATAATCAAACAGTTTTGTTAACCTGTATTGCCTTAGAAGTTGTTCTCAAACAAGGAGAGAGGTTTATGTCTGTTAGCGAACTGGGACCACAAGCGTTTAAAAATATTCAACAGGAATTAGCTGATCTATCGAAAAACAACAACCTTGATAAAGGCGCCTTGCAAACACTAGAGCAGCGGTTAGAGTCATTTTTATTTTATGGAAACGGGATCGATGTGACCGAAATCGCTGCTTGTCAAATGCAACTAGACCAGATCAAACAGATCTTCCAACGCCAAGCAACTTCCCTTTCTTCCCAGAGCGCACCTGGGCAATCCCCTACTCCTCCTGCTGCGCCGCTGCCTTCGAGATCCCTGACTCAAATCCCATCCAACTCAGAATCTATCCGCATTCCACTCCATTCCCCATCTGGATCCAGCTTAAGGTATTCTCCCACGGCTCCATCTGATCCGCCATCCGCTTCCACAACAGATTTAGACATAGAGGTCCTGAATGGCGTCATTGAGCAGAATCGCGCTTTTCTCGACTCTTTTCAAGACAAGTACTACATCGGCTATTTCTGGACATGGTTCAAGCTGTCTCTCGAAGATAATGGCAAACGCTTTGACGCGGTGCGCCACGGAACTCTGTTAACGAACCAGGAAAAGGAAACCTTTAAAAAGGAATTCGATGCCATCTACGATAGATCCTATTTAACCGGCGAGAAACGCTTCGTGTTTGCTAATGAATTTACACCTTATTATGCACAAATGCTCGAACAAAGAAAACATAACGGGAGTTCCCCCCTTCTAGACAATCCCGCCTATCTTAAGCTTTTGGAGGTATACGATAGTAGATCCTACGATCAGCTGATGTTCGGGGCAAAGGAATCCGCTCCCTCGCCTACCTCTTCCCAGCCAAAGCCATCCGATGCGCAGCCGCCGAATCCCATCATCGAGCAGAACCGCGCTTTTCTCGATCCTCTTCAAGAAAAGTACCCGATCGGGTATTTCTGGGTATGGCTGAACATGTCGCTCGAAGATAATGGCAAACGCTTTGACGCGGTGTGCCAGGGAACCCATCTGTTAACGGAGCAGGAACAGGAAACCTTTAAAAAGGAATTCGATGCCATCTGCGATAGAGCCTCTTTAACCGGCGAGAAACGCTTCGATTTCCGTGCAGAATTTGTATCCTTTAATCAACAAATGTTCAAACCCTTCGGAGAAGGAAAACGCGTTCCCAATTTGCCAGAAAATCCCATCTATCTCAAACTCTTGAAGATATACGATGCAAACTTCTACGCTCAGCTGATGAAGGAGAAGAAGTTCCATCCTGAAGCATCTACTTCCTCTCATCTTCAGCAGCCCGTTGAACAAGTCATCGATGAAGCCGTTATGAAAGAAAACCTAGCTTTTCTCGATCCTTTGCGGAAAAAATTCCCCATTGCCTATTTTTGGGCATGGTTCGAGATGACTCTTGAAGATAATGGCAGAGATTTTATCGCTGCGACCAAAACGGGAACCCACTTGTTGTCAGCCGAAGAAAGAGAACAATTTAACGATCAATTCTGGGAAATATTTTATCAAGATCCAAAGTTCGATTTTCATCAACGATTTATTCCCTATTATAATAAGATGTTTGAAGAGTTAAGAGAAAAATCTATGCCGGAGCAAGACCGCCTTTCAGTAAATCCCGTATTTCATCAACTCTTTGAATTATTCAAGCAAGAATACGTTCAGATGTGAAAGGAAAGGGACCAAAGGGAAAAAAAGGACTTAAGGGACCAAAAGGACTAAAGCGACCAAAGTTAGCTTTTTTCTTAGGTTCTTTTAGTCCTTTTTTCTCCCTTAGGTTCCTTTTTCACCGCTCAGAGGGAAGGTTGCCAGCTGATGCGGATTGCTCAAGTTGAGGGTTTGCAGCTGATCCAGACCGCCCAAATCGAGAGGTTGCAGCTGATTCAGCTCAGGGAGGGTTGCCAGCTGATTCGAATTGCTCAAGTTGAGGGTTTGCAGCTGATCCAGACCGTCCAAGGAGGAAAGTCCTGTCAGTTGCCTGCAGTTCGCCAAACCAAGGCTGGCCAGCTGATCCAGACCGTCCAAGTCAAGGGTTTGCATTTGCATAACTTCAGTATTTACACTAAGTTGCTTTACTAATTTTTCCATCTGCTCGAATTCAAGTGAATATGGATTTCCTATAATATTTAACTGCATTGCATTATCTGGATTTAAACCAAAACTCAACATAATTTGCTCGATATACAAAAAACATTTAAAGTAATGAGATTTTTTCTCTTCTCCGATATGGGAAGCGTTAATGCTTAAGATTTCAAACAAATCGTTGATGGCTTTATCTGTGGAAATGTGCATTAGGTGCGATAAACCACCAATACACACAGAATTTGTGTTTGATTTAACAATGGATTGATTTATAGCCTCACATCTTGGTTGATTCATAACTACACATCCTGGTTGAGAGGGTTTGGGATCACATGCCGTAATTTCAAACCCCAAATTTTCCGCAAATCCTAAAAAAAAGTTAATATTGTCACTCGTTAGTTCATCTATATACATGTGTTTTCTTATTTTTAGAAATGCACCAAGTGAATTATCATCTATTTCAGCGAGTAAACTTTTTACACCCAATCTACTTGCTATATCCAAAATTATTAAGTCCAATAAAAGAGACCTTCTATCCGAGTGTTCTTCTCCAACAAGAATTAACACCTTTTTTCCATTTTCATTAGATTTTAAAATATGTTTCTCTAGCTGAGAATATAAAGCGTTATATTGCTCACGCAAATTACCAAACAAAGGGCACTCACGCGTCCTTAAAACTGTTATGATATGCTTATAACTATTTCTAATTTCTTGAGCAGAATCTTCATCGACATGTCCTCTTTTAACAGACAATTCAACAAAGGAAGCTATTTGCTCGCCTATTAAAATTGTTATTCTTCCACTTAATGCTTTTAATGACTGTACGCCTAATCGAATGCTATTGTTTTCACATATAATATTTATAATATTTGCACCAGAAACTTTATTTTGAACAATCTTTATGTTGTCTGGACTAAAAAATTCCAAGATGCCTGGTTTAAAAATTTCATAAATTGAATTAAAATTTTTAATAGCTGCCATAATAAACCATTTGTTAAAAAGAATAAATTAATTTTACATAAAACTTAGATAAAAGTCAATTAAAACATAAAATAAATATTTCACAAAAAGCACGCCCTGTATTAAATAATCGTTTCATTTATATCTTATACTTCTGAACTTTAATAAGATAGGTTCCCCAGGGAAGAAAAGAGACCAAAAGGACTAAAGCGACCAAAGTTCCGTTAGCTTCCTTAGGTCCTTTTAGTCCCTTTAGTCCTTTCTCTTCTCTTAGGTCCCTTCAGCCCTAGGCTTTTTGATGAATACAAAGGCGATCGAGCTGATGCTGATGAGCAGGAGAATCAAGCCAACCTTGCTAAATAGCAAGGCTCTTGCTTTGCTGCAAAACTCTAGAAAGAGGAGCCAAGAGGTTTTCTTGATCGCCTCGGCGGAGTAAAGGGGATAGCTTTTCAAAACCCCTCCCTCCCTCTGCATCAACCGCACTTCTCCAACCACTTGCCCTTGAGCAATCGGCAAGCCGACCTTGTGCCATTCTAAGAATGCTTTCAGCTCGGGTTCTTCAGCTGGATAATAATCGATCACAACATCTTCGGATAATGCGGCCCGCAGGGGCTGTTTTGTTCCCTTCACAGGTTGTGAAAAGGTATCGTATTCTTTAGAAAATAACTTCCGCGTCACGCGGGTTTCAGCAAACGCAGCCTTAAAAAGAGCGATCGCATCCTCAAAGCGCTCTGGGGAAGAGTCGCTCCCGAGGACAACGGCGATTAGCTCTCGGCCTTCGTGGCGCGCCGCTGCACAAAGCGTGTTGCCCGCGCGTGCAATGTATCCTGTTTTTACCCCGATAGCCTGAGGATAATAGAATTTCCCCGGCTTGATCAGGCGGTTGTGCTGATGCATCACGCTCTCGGGTTTTTTATTGCTTTGAGGCCTCGTATAGCGGACTGTTTTGACAATTTCTCGGAAAGTGGGATTTTTCATCGACAGCTGCGTCAGTTTAGCGATGTCGTAAGCCGTGGTGAGGTGGCCGGGATAATATAAACCATGGGGATTATAGAGTGTCGTCTCCTGCAAACCGTTCTCTTGCAAAAAAGCATTTAGCTCCGCCATGAATTGAGGGATGCTCCCAGAGACATGGCAGGCAACGGCATTGGCGGCGTCATTACCCGAAGAGAGCATCATCCCATAAAGCAAGGTGCGCAGAAGATGCACTTCCCCCGCCACGATCCCCATCATCGTTCCCCCGTATTCTAAACGATAAGGGGGGTATTTGGAGGGATTGGCATGCCTGGTCTCCGCGCTCATAATGGCCACATGATCTTGTGCCGTTGTGACCCACTCGTCTAAGGAATCCCTCTTTCTTTCTAGAGCATACAAAGTCGTCGCAATTTTGGTGATGCTAGCCGGGCTGCGGGGTTGGTGGATCTCCTTGCCATAGAGAATTGCTCCTGTCTCCGCATTGATTAAAATGGCGGACTTAGCGGATACCTTAACCTTAAGCTGTTCTGCTTCTAAGGTTAATGAGCATAAACAACAAATAAGAGCGATCGATTTCCTCATGCTCTTCAGGATATCCCCTCCGGAAAAAAAAGACAAGCTGAGCGGAATCAAAAAATTAATTGATATTTCTTGACAAGGGATATCTGGGATAGATAAACTGGAGCATAGAGGGTGATATGTCTGTAAGCCCAGGAGTTCCTAGATGATTAATCCAATGCGGCTTGAAGAAGCCTATGCAGAATTTTCCCAGAACCTCATAAAATGGGTTCCGGACGGGGTGATTACTGTAAATATGGAATTGCTTCACGAACTCGGATTATTACGCCATGCGCAATTCGAACAGATGTATACAGATGACATCACCCATTACTTTCATGTGGTCGAAACCCCCGATAAAGTGACGTTATTCAATGAGCAATTCGCCATCTGGATTGTCCCAAAACTCATCGATGACAATACGTCGACCTTAACGTATATCGCCCTTTTAGCCAACAATAAACCCCACCTGGAGCTCGTCTTCTCCACCACGGGAGTTTACAATTCCCCTAAGTACATCCTAAAAGTATTGCAGCATTTCCTGACGGAAGTAACGGACACGGAAGCGATTATTTCTGCCATAGGCAAAAAAGCTCATTAGAGCGGCTAGAAGCGTTTGAGGAAGGTAAGAATATTGCAGGGGCCCCGCCTTTCGTAGTGAACGTCGTCCATGTTGCTGCACATCAAGTGGATGCCTAATTTGCCTATCTCACGCTTTTCCAGAGGAATTTCAGGATCTATCAAAGGCTTTTGCAAAAGAGGATTGAAAGCAACGCCTTCATCCTGAATGATAAAGAGGATCTCCTTTTGGGGATCGATCTGACAACTCAGCTCGATCTTTCCCTTCTCTTTAGGATAAGCGTACAAAACGATATTCACCAGGCATTCTTCCATCGCTAATTCTATCTTAAGGGTTTCAGAGCGATCAAAGCCGGCAGCTAAGGCGCGGGCCCGCACCCAGCTTATCATCTCCTGTAAATTCTCGATGAGAGCCGGAAAAATCGCCCGATCCATTGCTTTAGCCTCGGCTGGGTAAGAGGAGGCCGTCTACAATTTTCCGCGCTAATTCGCGATAGACGGGAATCACCGCATCATCCTGCGCTCCTTCAATCGAATCGAGCTGTCCAAGAGAAAACGTTAACGTTTTTTCCGGCCTTCCTTGGGAATTGATGAAAGTAAGCTCGTATAGGGAACCCGAATCTGTATAGTCGTAATCGGCGGATCCTTTGACCTGTGCTGGGCCGAGCAGCACTTCCTCGGAAACGCTGTCGACAAGGGTTAACTCGGCTGTAATGAGACGCCTATTTTCCGTAGCGAACAGGTGTTTTTGCAATTTCCCTGACGTATCATCGCGATCATATTGATATCCAATGCGCTCGCTGGCATTGCCGATGATGGCGACATTGAGGATGAGGCTGCCTCCCTCTCGGACGACTTCAAACCGCCCGCTGGAGCTGAGTTGCCTGATGAGCTCATCGGTCAACGCCCCTTCGAAATCTCCCTGAACATAGGGAACTGAAATCGTGGAGATCTCTTCAGAAGGGAAGTCTGCCGAGCGGTATCCGCAGGCGGTAAGAATAAGCACAATACCCGCTGCCCACCTTTTTTGCATCAATCCGCATTCTCCAGAATATCGCTGCCGCCCTCCGAAGCGCTCTCTTCAGAGCCTGCCTCTTTCTTTTCCTCGATTTGGATCGCTAGGCGGTCGAGCCGTTTTTTTGACAAAGCGGCGACCCGGGTTTCCGGATATTTGGTGATGATTTTATTGTAATAGATGGCGGAGGCGTTCGGCTTTTTTGTCCGTTCAAAAAATTTACCCGTTTCATAAAGGCTTTTAGCGTAGATCTCTTGCATATCGAGCAGCATCTTTTCTCCCAGAGCGATCCGTTCCTCTCCCGGAAAATCTTGGCGAAATTTGCGCAAATTAATCGCCGCGAGATCTAGAAAATCGGGATCGGGATACTCTGACTGACATTGGGCCAAATAGACGGTGGCAATGCCGAGATAGCTCTCCGGCGACAAGGAGTGCTTAGGAAAACGGCGTATCAGGGTTTGGAATGCTTCGATGCTCAGTTTAAATTCATTAAAGGAAAAAAGGAGTTTCGCTTTGCCAAAAAGAGCGCGCGCTGCCAGATCGTGATGGGGCAACGCCATGACCACCTCCTCGTAAATCGCAAGGGCTTCCTCTTGCGCAGGCTGCCAGCGGGGGAGTTTTTCCCATCCCAGGATATGCTTTTTGGCCCCTTCATGAAATTTTTCGGCGATGGCAAACTTGTATTCGATCGCCTCATCAAAATGTTTAGGCACCATCTGCTTTTTGAGGTAAGTGGACAATTGTTTATTGGCGAGTTCGCAATCTTCTCCATGAAAGTAGGCGACGCCTAAATAGAAATAGGCTTCTTGAGCAAACGGCGTACTTGAAAAATTGTTGATGATAATCTTCATTTGGCGAATGAGTTCCGCCCACTCTTTCTTCTCATAGGCATCCATCGCAAAGCTATAGTGCTCCTGCACGGACACCGTGGACATCTCTTCTTTATCGACCAGCTTGCCATCTTTCAATGTATAGGCCGCCTGCGCAACGCCTGCCGCAAGTAGGGAGAAAATAAAAAAATAAAAAAACTTTAATTTCATAATAATCCGAGATTGTAATATCAAACTGACAAGCTGTCAACTCTCTAATTTCAAGGATTTAATAGGAATAAGCCGCCGCAATTTGTCTTCCAATTTCTCAGTCCATTCGATCCCCCACCGGGTATCGATATGGATATCTCCTATCTTTCTATCTTGCACGCTGAATTCGATGTATACGCAGATCTTGCCGGGAGAAGAGCGAAAGAGCTCCTTCAATTCGAGGATATGGCTGAGGCGCATGAGATCGGCATCCACCAGCACCCTTAACTTGCCGATCTGCTGTTCTGCCTTTTTTGGCTTCGATGGGATCTGTTTATCGCGAAAATCTGACATCTTTACCTGCCTTTTAGCGCGATCAAAGGCGTGATCGCACGCTTGAATCATCGGTTCATTAACTTTTGTGAGATCATCCACCCAGCGGCATTGCAGCTTGATCGCTCCCTCTTCTTTTTCGATTTGAAGCACGGCATAGAGCAATTGACTCTCGACGAGCAGATGGTGCTTCTCTTCGTATAAGTCGGGCCAAATGGGAAGTTCAAATCGATCCATCCCATCGCTGATCGTAAGAATTGCAAACTTTTTTTGGCTTTTTGCGGATATTTTTACGGAGACCGTCTCAACGATAAAAGCCGCTCTGCATACGCTGCCGGGATCGAATTCTTCGAAGCTGCTCAAAGAAATACAAGAGAGCCTCTTCAAAAGATCGCGGTAGTCATCGAGAGGATGTCCGGTCAAGTAAAATCCCAAAAGCTCATTTTCTCTCTTGAGGATTTTCTGCTTAGAAATTTTTTCCTTGATTTCGGGAGGGTGGAGAAAAGGATTTTTCGCTTGATCCTCCATCAAGGAAAAGAGATTCATCACCCCGCGCGCCGAATCTTTTTGTTCGCGCGAAGCGATCTGGTGCATCGGGCCTATGCTTTCAAGAAGGGCCTGCCTCTGCCAGCCGGTAAAATCAAAACAGCCCGCTTCGATCAAATGCTCGACAGCTTTTTTGCCCACTTTTTTGGTGTCGATCCGCTTGAAAAAATCATAGAGGGAAGGGAAAGGCCCAGAGCGAGCCCGCTCCTGGAGGATCGCCTCTACCACGCCCTCTCCCACTCCTTTGATCGCCGTCATGGCAAACCGGATCCCGCGAGACGCTCCGACAAACTCCTTGCCAGATTCGTTGATGTCGGGAGGGAGAATGGCGATATCCATCGCTTGGCATTCCCGGATAATTTTAGTGACTTTAGACAGATCATCCCGATCGGATGTCATGAGCGCAGCCATCCATTCGCACGGATAGTTTGCCTTAAGATAGGCCGTAACGTAGGTCAAATAACCGTAAGCCGCCGCATGCGACTTATTGAATCCATAGGAGGCGAATTTTTCAACCTTATCGAAAATCCGCATCGACGTCTCTTCATCGATCTCGTTTTGCAAAGCGCCCAAACGGAATTTTTCCCTCTGCCGAGACATCTCCTCTCTATCTTTTTTCCCCATCGCTCTGCGGAGGACATCCCCTTCGCCCAAGGAATAGTTGGCCAAGCGGCTGGCGATTTGCATCACCTGCTCTTGATACACCATGATCCCATAGGTTTCCGCTAAAATATCCTGCATGAGGGGATGGTCGATTTCGATGATCTCCCTTCCGTGCTTCCGGTTGATAAAAGAGGGGATCATCTCCATGGGACCCGGGCGATAAAGCGCGCCGACGGCAATGATCTCTTCAAACTTGTCGATGTGCAGCTGTTTGGCAAGATCCTGCATTCCTCCCGATTCTAGCTGAAAAATGCCCAGCGTTTTGCCTTGGGTAAGCAGAGAAAACGTCTTTTGGTCATCTAAAGGGAGATTAATCCAATCGATCTTCTTTCCCGCGCTCTGCTGGATCGCATCGACAGCCCGTTGAATGGAAGTGAGTGTTTTAAGGCCTAAAAAGTCGATCTTCAACATCCCCACGGCCTCGACAGGCTTCATGGAAAATTGGGTCACAGCCGTATCCGAATCTTTAGAGACGCAGAGAGGGATATGATCCATCAGCGCATCTCCGCCGATAATCATCCCTGCGGCGTGGATGCCCGTGTTGCGCACCGAACCTTCTAGTTTTTTAGCGAGATCGATCAAGGTGCGCACTTCCTCATCCACTTCATATTGATTGCGCAAATCCGGATCGATCTCGAGAGCTTTTTCTATCGTGATATTCAGCTCTTCCGGCACAAGTTTAGCGATCGCATTCACCTTGGGAAGGGGAACGCTCAGCATCCGCCCGACGTCTTTGATGGCCATCTTGGCTTTCATCGTGCCGAACGTGATGATTTGGGCGACTTTATCCTTGCCATACTTCCGGACGGTATATTCGATCACCTCCGAGCGCCTTTCCATGCAAATATCGACGTCGATATCGGGATAGGAAATCCTTTCAGGGTTGATAAAACGCTCGAAAAACAGATTAAATCTTAACGGCTCGATATCGGTAATGCCGATCAAATATAAAACGATCGATCCGGCGCCCGAACCTCTTCCCGGACCCATCGGAATGCCCTTCGCCTTTGCCCAGGCAATAAAATCATAGACGATCAGCAAATAGTCGCACATCCCTTTGGAGGTGATCAGATCCAACTCCCCATTCAACCGCGCGCGCACCACCTCCAAAGGGGCTTGTCCCGGATACTTTTCCGACACTTTTTCCAATTGTTCTTCTCCATAGCGTTTTGCAATCCCCTCCTCGCAGATCTGCCTTAGAAATTGAGCGGCCTCCAAGATCCGCTCTTCCTTGCTCACCTTTTTTCCTTCTAGGTGAGGGGGAAAGAACACAGGATAGTATTTCGTTTTAAAATCCATTTCAAAATGGCAACGCTCTGCAATCCGGACGGCGGCTGCAAGGGCATCGGGAAAGTCGCTGAAAATCGCCTCCATTTCTTGAGGCGATTTGAAATAGAGCTCGTGGCTAGGAGTCGTTTGCCGTTTTGGATTGAGCACGCGCACTTTGGGATTGCCGAACGAATCTTTTTCCCAGATCTCGCAAGGCTCTCCAGATTGGATATTCATCAAGATCTCATGCGCCTTCCAATCTCCTCGCTCAAGGTAATGGGAATCGTTCGTAGCAGCACAGGGAATGCCCATTTCTTGGGAAAGTTGTTTTAAACGCCCAAACACTTTTTCCTGGTTCTTGATGCAATCGAGGTAATTTTGATAAGCCCATGCTTCCCTATCGATCCCATCCTCACGAATGTGTTCTTCTTTCATCGCGTGGCGCTGGAGTTCTAAAAAATAATCCTCCTTAAACACCTGCGCATACCATTTGATCTCTTGGATCAGCTCCTCTTGCTTATCGTGGATGATGAGATAAGGGACGCGCCCTTGGAGCGATCCCGACAAGCAGATCAACCCCTCCGCGTGGTTGGCCAAGAGCTCCTTATCGATCCGCGGCGTATAATAAAACCCCTCTAAATGCGCGAGCGAACTGAGCTTGCAGAGGTTTTGATACCCCTTTTTATCCTTTGCTAGAAGGATGATTGGGAACCCATGCGCAACTCCCGGCATCCGCTTTTTATCTAAACGGGATCCCGGAGCCACATACAACTCGCACCCCAAAATAGGTTTGACCCCTGCCTCTTTGCAAGCCTTGTAGAACTCGACCGCTCCATACATGTTGCCTTGATCTGTCAAAGCAAGAGCGGGCATCCTATACTCCGCCGCTTTTTGAGCCAACGCTTCAGGCTCCGCGGTAGAATCTAAGATCGAGTATTGCGAATGCACATGTAAAGGAACCCAGCCCATCGACCATCCTCGGTGTGAGGAATTCAGTATAGCCGATCTGGTATTTATTTAGGCGAATCGCTAGAGTTAGGGGATATATGAAGCCAGAAGAAATCATCCATTTTTTTGAAAGGCGCGCCTCTGTGTATGATCGCGCCGTTTTCGAAGAGCGCGATTACACCGCTTTTACGAAGATCCCCCTTTGGATCATCCCCGCCCTACAAAGCCGAGCTGAACCTTCCTTCCCCGTTAAAATTTTAGATTTAGGCTGCGGAACAGGCCTTAGCTCCACAGAATTTTTTAAGTTGGGCTGCGCTGTGACAGGGATCGACATCACTCCGGAAATGATTAAGGAAGCGCAGAAGCATCCTTTCGAGCGCCTCCTCTGCCAAAATCTAGAGGAAACCCTCGCCGTCGAAGATGGAGAATTCGATGCCGCCATCCTTTTGGGCGTGATGGAGTTCATCCACCAACCGCTGTCCCTTTTTTCTGAAGTGCGCCGGTGTCTAAAAAAGGGGGGATTGTTCGGGTTGACCATCCCCAAAAAGCTATCCATTGCCCAAGAGCAGAAACTCGACATCTTTACTTATACCCAAAAGACGAGCGAAAGGCTGTTTGCCCAGACGGGATTTCGCATCGCCTACCGGGAAGAATTCCCGGGGTTCGTATCCGATGGGATCGCCGTCCACTATGAAGGGTATTTACTCGAACCCCACCATCTGTTAGAGTAAAAAAATCATTCATCGCAAACTAAGGGTGCATCATGAGCGATTCATTAGTCGTCGTCAGCAAGGTCAAAGCCTTCATCAAAAAAAATGCGGAGCTCAGCACTTCCGCCACTGTCATGGATGTGCTGACCAAGATTGTCGAAAGAGAATGTCTGAAGGCCATTGAAAACGCCAAGCGCGACAACCGCAAAACGGTCATGGACAGAGACTTCCAATAGAGTCTTATCTCTGGCGAAAAAGCAAGTAAGCTAATGTTAAGTACCTATCATTGCGTCCGTCTATCCTGCAGATGTCAGCATCGGGGAGCACGTCGTCGAGATTTTCCACGTCTTCCCTTGTAATACGCCGGCAATCCAGAAGGTCTAAGCGGGTTAACGTCGTCCCTTGAAGCGGTTGAATGGATGCGTCATATGTTATCGAGGAACCCACCAGGGTTAGCCTTCTTAAATTTGTGAAAGGGGCCAGGTGTTTCGATTCTAAATTGGGATAAAGGGGATCATCGAAGTGTCTAGGCTGATCAAAAGTTCTTCCCCAAACCAGATGCGCCAGGTTAGTCAAGCGGGTTAACTGGGCCAGTTCACTGCCGGAGCTCGTTTGAAGATCCAACACGGTCAGTTTTGTGAGATGCGTTAAGTTTGTGCATGAAAGCACAATGCTTGCATAGCCCAAATGAGGTGGATTGGGAGGTGCCTCGATCGAAAGAACTTCCAGAGAAGTCAGTTTTGATAAATGGACATAATCTTCAACCATGTTAGTCGCTCGCCAAACGAGTTCCTTTAATCCAGAAAAATATTTTATCACTTTTTCTATGCGCAAATAATCGTGAAGCATCATTTTTGAGATTTGATGAGCAGATAAAATCCTAAGCATTTCTTCAGATACTCGTTCATTTCTTGTTTCTTTTTCTTGTAAACCCTCCGAATACTCCCGGAATTTGTGCGGTGTGACATCAGGAATGATCCCTGCTATTTGCTCTAAGCCAGCGGAGGTAGAAAAATGCTTGATCACCGATTCTGCAAACGCTCGGCGTGTCTTGTCCTCGCTGTCTAGGAAACCATGCAGCTTTGAAAAAAGAGCCCAATTTTCTTTAATCCCATTATATTTCTGAGCCATGGCGCCGATAAAATCCACATTGATCGCTGCAACGAACAATCTTGAGATCGTTTTAAGTTCAAGGATCTGTTTGGTGGTGAGAGAGACATAGCCGAAAATCTTAAGCATGATTTCCATAGGAAAAGGGAGCGGATAGGCTAAACTATCCGGAGCGACTCGTTTTGTCATAAACTACACCTGATGTATTTATTTTTGAAAAATTATACATCAAATAATATTAATTAGGAAGAGAAGAAAAGAAAAGGACTAAGAACCTATCTCAGTAAAAAGTTTCAGTCGATTTTCGGGTTCTTTTGAGCCGATTTTCGATCCAAATTGTGGGGACAATATACTTTTGTCGATATTGCCCCCACAATTTGGATCGAAAATCGGCCAAAATAATCCCGAAAATCGACGAAAAATTTTACTGAGATAGGTTCAAGAGACTGTCTCTTATGTCTAGCGATAAAGTAAGTAAGATGATAAGTAAGATAGGTCCACTTCCCTGCCTTCCTTTGGACGCATAATGTCGATTTGTATATCGGGAACCGCCTTTTTGAGATCTTTTAAGGCCTGGTCGGTGACATTTGGGCAATTCAGGAGCTCTAAGGAGGTTAAATGCATCCCTTCAAGGGGTTTAATGCTCGCTGCATCCGTTATCGAAAAACCCACCAGAGTTAACTTTCTTAAATTTGTGAATGGGAAAAGGGATTTCGATTCTAAATCTGGACAGTGCCTATCTATTTGACGATAATCCCCCGCCGCTCTCCCCCAAGTCAGCTGAACAAGTTTGGTGAGACGGGTTAACTCAGCAAATTTACTTCCGGAACTCTGTTTAAGATCCAATACGGTCAGTCTTGTGAGATCTGTTAAATTTGTACATTGAAGCAAAATGTTTTCATGGCCAAAACTAGGTGGATTAGGGGGTCCCTCGATTGAAAGAGCATCCAGAGCAGTCAGCTTTGGTAAATGGACATAGTCTTCAACCAGGTTAGTCATTCGCCAAACAAGCTGCTTTAATGAAGGAAAATATTTTATCACTCTTTCTATCTCTAAAAAATCCGAAACAACCATTTTTGAGATTCGATTAGCAGATAAAATCTTAAACATTTCTTCAGATATTCGATACTTTCTTGCCTCATCTTCTTCTGAAAGACTTGGACGACTCCGCCGCAAGCGGCTTGGTGTTACAGGCGGAATGATCGCTACTATTTGCCGGACGCTAGCGGAGGTAGAAAAATACTTGATTATCGATTGCGCAAACGCTTGGCGCGTCTTATCCTTGCCGTCTAGGAAATCATGGAGGCTTGAAAAAAGAACCTGATTTTCTTTATTCCCATTATATTTCTGAGCCATGCCGCCAATAAAATCCCCATTGATCGCTCCAACGAACAATCTTGAGATCGTTTTAAGTTCAAGGATCTGTTTGGTGGTGAGAGAGACATAGCCGAAAATCTTAAGCATGATTTCCATAGGGAGAGGGAGCGGATAGGCAGCAGAACTATCCGGAGCGACTCGTTTTGCCATAAACTACACCTTTTTTAATTTATTTTTAATAATTTATACATTAAACAATATTAATTATGAAATAAAAATAATATTTATATATGGAAGAGAAGGAAGAGAGGGAGAAGAAAAGGGACCAAAAAGACCTAAGCACTTTGATTTTTGGGAAAAGGACTAAAAGCACCTAAGAAAAAAGGTAAAGACACTTTGGTCGCTTTAGTCCCTTTGGTCCCTTTTTCTCTTCCCTTTGGTCTCTTTTCCCTAAGCCTCGCTCTCCTCAGCTGGCTGAAGAGGATCGGGCTCTTTCATGTATTTAGGATTGGTTTTGATCGACCAGAGAGGGAGGAGCAATAGAACAGCGATGGCGCCGCACAGGCCGAGCACAACAAAGAAGCCATACCATCCCCATTCCTGCGCCATTTTACCGAGGGGATAGCCTGAGGACGCGGCGCCGAAATAGCCGAGCAAGCCTGAAAATCCGGTTGCGGTGCCGGCCGCTTTTTTATGCGAGAGTTCGGCAGCGGCCATGCCGATGAGCATTTGGGGGCCGAAAATGAGAAAGCCGATGAGAAACATGATCGCAAAATCCAAGTAGGCCAGACCTGCGGGCGAGTTCCACAACGCATAGATCGCAAATACGACCCCGAGGCTAAACAGCACGTTAATCGGACCGCGCCTTCCCTTAAAAATCCGATCGGAAGCCCATCCGGCGGCCAAACTGCCGCAGATTCCTCCCGCCTCAAACCAAAAGACGCAGGTCCCTGCCGTGATCAGCGAGTATCCCTTAGTTTCGACAAAGTAGAGCACTCCCCAGTCGTTGATCGCCGTGCGAATCACGTAAATAAAGAAATAGGAGATCGCTAAGATCCAAATATATTTATTGCTCAGAACATATTCGAAGAGAATTTTCTTCAGCGGCACCTCTTGCTCTTCCTCATGCTTAGAGGTGGGATAGTCATTTTTGAATTTTTCGATCGTAGGCAAGCCCAAAGACTGAGGGGTATCGCGCAGGCGATTGATGACAAACAGCCCCACTCCTATACACATTACCCCCGGAATATACAGCGCATAGCGCCAACCCCAATACTGCGCACAAAGGGCGGCGATAATGGGAATGAGGGCGCCTCCGACGCTATGGGATGTATTCCACCCCCCCCACCAGGTCCCTCGCTCTTTCTGAGAATACCAATGGGTGAGAAGGCGCGCGCAGGGCGGCCACCCCCATCCCTGGAACCAGCCGTTCAATCCCCAGAAGAGGCCGAAAAAGATAATGGAGGAGGAACACCCAAAGAGAATGTTGAAGACCCCCGTTAGAATCAATCCGATGGCCATGAAGTAGCGGGGATTCGACCGATCGGCCAAAATACCGCTTAAGAATTTGCTCATCCCATAGGTGATGTAGAGGATACTCCCTAAAATCCCCAAGTCGGCTTTATCGAAGCCGAGATCTTGCATAAGAGCCGGCATCGCAAACGTAAAACTCTTACGGGTAAAATAATAGAAGGCATAACCGATATACATCCCATAGAAAATGCGGAGGCGCCAGTATTTGTAACGTTGCTTGACAAGCTTCTCATCTTGAATCTCCTCAGCATAAGGAGCTGGTCTCAGCAGATCTAAAATACTCACGCTTATCTCCTCCGGAAGGAATATGCAATCATTATGCCGATCCCTTTGCAATTTTAAAAAAGAGAAAGTTAAAAAGAATTCGCCCTTCTGTCAACCACTTTCTCGTTTTCAATTTTTTTGTTCACTCTTCATCACTATTCTTTTCTTTAGAGAATTTAACCCCCATTATGGCATGTTTTGGAGTTATGAGCGATTTCCAAAAATCTGTAGACAGTCGAGACGGGAAGCCTCCCGAGTGGGCCATTCCACCCGCGCAGCCGATCGAAAAGGATAAAAAAGAAAAGCAGCCCTATCCTCCGGGTTCCGAAAAGGAGCTGACACAACAGCAGCTGCTGCTCATCTTCACGGCATTCTTCAAAAAAATCCTTAATTTCTTTATTTCCCAAGATCGATCGCAAATGACCGAAATCGAAAAGCAGCAGATTTCAGAGGACCTCGTCTCCTTGCGCAGCATGTTGCAAATCCTTGGCAACCAAGACCAAAGCCACCATCCGGAGTTCACCCACCACCTCGCCGAACTATGGCACCATTTGATCGAAGATTGCCAGCATGTTGCATCTACAGATCCAAACCTATTTAAAGTTAAATATTTTATCGACCAAGTCAATGCTTTCCCCCCAAACGAGGATCACTCTTTAGGTTATTATCTCGCCCGGTACGCGGGAAAGGATTGGCTGCCCTTCCCTTTTATGGATATGCTCCAGCAGCTGCACAAGCAATATCAGGAAAACCCCCATTCCAGCACCTTGAACGAATGGGTCGTCGAGCTGAGCGCTATCGTCTCAAAACTCGACATCAAAGCCGAATTGGACTAATCTCCTCTACATGCAGTATAAAATTCCTAAAGGCGTATTCGATATCCTCCCCTACGAACCTCAGGTCGAAGACCGTTGGCGTTCCTCCGATCGCTGGGATTATGTCGAGGAAATCATGCGTCAAACCGCCCATAACTACGGTTTTCAAGAAATCCGCACTCCTCTTTTTGAGCGGACAGAACTCTTTGTCAGAGGGGTAGGCGAAAGCTCCGACATCGTCTCTAAGGAAATGTATACTTTTCAAGATAAGGCAGAACGTTCGATGACCCTTCGTCCCGAAGGGACGGCCTCTGTCATGCGCGCCTTTATCGAAAACCAGCTCTATCAGCAGCCGACCCTGCACAAATTCTTTTACATCGGCCCCATGTTCCGCTATGAAAGGCCGCAAGCGGGTCGATTCCGGCAACACCACCAATTCGGCGCGGAGGCCATCGGGATCGCTAAACCGCAGCAGGATATCGAATTGATCGACATGCTCTATGAGCTGTATCGCCGGCTCGGATTAAAGGATCTCGAAGTGATGATCAACAGCGTCGGGGATGAGGCGTGCAGACAACCCTTTAAACAGCTCCTGCAGGATTATCTACGCCCCCATTTCGATCAGCTTTCCACAGATAGCCAAGTGCGTTTTTCTAAAAACCCCCTCCGGATCTTGGATTCGAAAGATCCCCAAGATCAAAAACTTCTCGAAAATGCCCCTACTCTGCTCGAGATGCTCGACGAAGAAAATAAAGCCCATTTCGATGAGGTGTGCCGTTTACTGAAGAGGGTGGGCATCCCCTTCCAAATCAACCCCAAACTTGTCCGCGGCCTCGATTATTACAATAAAACGGTTTTTGAAATCGTCTCAGGCGCATTAGGCGCGCAAAACACGATAGGCGCCGGCGGAAGGTACGATGGGTTGATCGGCGCGCTGGGAGGCCCCCCCTTGCCTGCGGTGGGCTATGCGACGGGCATTGAAAGAATCCTGCAGACGATGGTAAAGCAGGAGGCCCCCTTCCCGCCTCCGCCCCATCCCTACCTCTTTTTAATCGGACTAGGAGAAGAAGCCTTTGCGTTTTGCTTTGATCTGTTATGCCAGCTGCGCCATGAAAAAATCCCTGCCGAAATGGACCTGCAAGGAAAAAAAATCCAAATCGGTCTTCAACTCGCCCATGCTCTTGAGGCGGAATACGCTCTTGTGATCGGCGAGCAAGAGCTTTCCAGCCAATCCGCCCAGCTGAAACACATGAAAACGCGCCAAACAGAGACTGTTTCCTTAGATCATCTGCTTGAACAAATTAAATCCAAATATGGAGTAAAGTTATGAGATGCCATTCTTTGATCTGTTGTCTATTTTTCTCTCTTGCGACAGCTTCTCTTTATGCTGAAGATCCCAAGCCTCAGCAAGAACAGCCCGTTAGCCAGGAAGGGCAAATTTTTAAAATTTCAGAAGCGTTCGGCCATCTAATCGGTAAAAATATCGAAACGATGGGCATTCAATTCGACATTGCGCATGTGATCAAAGGATTGCAAGACGCCGCAGCAGGGAAGGATTCCCCAATGACAGAAGCGGAATGCGTCCAAGCCATCACCAGCGCCCAAGAAATCGCTTTCAAAGCACAGTCTGCGGACAACCTGAAGAAAGCCGACGCCTTCCTAGCCCAAAATGCGAAGGCGGCTGGCGTTGTGGTTTTAGAGGAGGGAAAATTACAATATAAAATTGAAAAAAAAGGAGAAGGCGCTGACATCCAAGAGCATTTTTCCCCTCTCATCCGCTATATAGGCAAACATCTCAATGGATCTATCTTTGGGGCTTCTAAAGAAGACGAGATCATCTCTCTAGATGAGACCATCCCCGGCTTTAGCAAAGGGCTCATCGGCATGAAGGAAGGGGAAAAGCGCACCCTCTTCATCCACCCCGATCTCGCATACGGCACAAGCGGTTATCTGCCGCCTAATTCTCTGTTGACCTTTGAAATTGAAGCGATCAAAGCGAACCAACAGCCCGCTCCGGAATCTCTGTCGTCTACGCCCGAATCGAAAACGCATTCCAATGCCGAGATCGCCAAGAAAGATATCCGTTAATCCTGTTCCAGAGCAGGGATTGCAACTCCCTGCTCCTTAAGTTTCCACTATGAAAATCGTTCTTTTTCAACCGCAGATTCCCCAAAATACGGGAAATATCGTGCGCACCTGCTCCGCCACAGGCTGCGAGCTTGCTCTCGTGCGCCCTTTAGGTTTCAGCACTTCCCATCGCAAACTCAAGCGCGCGGGACTCGACTATTGGGAGGGGGTAACCATTTCCTTTCTCGACGATTTGATGTCCCACCTCCTAGAAACGAAGCGAGAGTTCCATTTTTTCTCGAGCCACGCCTCGCAAATCTATACGCTAGCTTCTTACCGGCAAAACGACCTGCTCATTTTTGGGTCGGAAACAGCAGGGCTTCCGGCCATCTACCGGGAAAAGTGGCCCGACCGCTTTTACACGCTTCCCATGAAACCAAGCGTGCGCTGTCTAAATCTTGCCAATGCCGTTTCAATCGTGGTATATGAAGCGTGGAGACAACGCGCGTTTAACGACAGCGCCTAGATAACAACCCTTTACCCCCGTTAATCGATGAGTCTTACCCTTCAAATGGCCATTGCGACTTTTTTAGGGATATTCTGCGGCCTATTCTTTGGAGAAATCTGCCAAGTATTCTCTCCTTGGGCCTCTGCCTATATCATGATTTTAAAAATCACCACCGTCCCCTATCTGATCGGCGCGATTATTCACGGCGTAGGACAATTGAGCTCTTCCCAAGCTAAGCAAATTCTTAAAAAAGGGCTGTTATTCATCGCCCTCGCTTGGACAATTAACCTCACCATCGTCTATTTGGTGAATTTTTCCTTTCCCCATGCCAAGGGGTCCGATATCGCCAATTACACGGCGCCAGAGCCCTCTAAGATTAACTTCGCCGAACTCCTGATCCCGGAGAATATCTTCTACGCCCTCGCGCAAAATATCGTGCCGGCCATCGTCATTTTTTCCCTGTTAATCGGGCTTGCCTTAATGCACTTGAAAGAAAAAATGGCAGCCATGCAGATCTTCGAAACCCTGGTCGAAACGCTTGCTCGCATCACCACCTGGATCAGCCGGATCACGCCGTTTGGAACCTTCATTATCATCGCTAACCAGGTAGGAACCATCCAACTGAGCGCCATTAAGCAAGTGAGCACCTACATCATTCTTTACATCCTAGGCGTCAGCATCGTCATTTTTTGGATTTTCCCTAGATTAACCAGCATGCTCACGTCCGTTTCCGCCTTTAGCTGGCTTAAACAACTGCTTCCGATTTTAGTTCTGGCCTACACCACAAATGTGGTGATCGTTTGCTTGCCCTTTATCATGGCGCTGATCCTCAAAGAAACCCAAATGCTCTACCCCCGAGATGAAAAGGCTCAAAATCCGATTCAAGGAGTTGTTTCGGTCGTTTTCAACCTGCCCCTCGGTTCCCTTTTCATCATGGTATTCGTTTTCTTCGCCACCCTTTTTTACAACACCCCTTTAAGCTTTGGCAACCAACTACAACTGATTTTGACCACTTTTCTCACGAGTTTAGGAGCCGTCGGCCTCGGAGCATGGATCAATAGCCTCACTTTTTTGGTCGACTCGCTCAACCTTCCCTTAGATGCAGTGAATATGTATCTGACGACCTTGCCGTTCACCTCCGGGTTTCAAGCGATGGTCTCGGTCATGGAGATCGCCACTCTTTCCCTCTTCATCACTCTCGCCTGCAGACAGCTGATCATCTTTCAATGGCAAAAAATCGTGAAGAGCTGCGTCATCACAGCGGCTCCCATCTTCCTCTTATTTGCCGCCATCAAACTATTTAATCCTTTCCCCGAGATTAAAAACTTAGCAACGACGATCTGCGACCTTGCCATCCGCTCAGATGTTCCTGTCCAGATCTACTTGCAAGCGCCTCCGCTTCCTCCCCCTTCTCAAGAAGATCCTTTCGATCGGATTCTGCGCACAAAAACGCTCAAAGTCGGCTATAATCCCAATGTCCCTCCTTTCAGTTTCTTTAACAGCAAAGGAGAGCTGGTGGGGTACGATATCGCGTTCGCCTATGAGCTGGCGCATGATCTCGATTGCAAGCTCGAGTTAATCCCGATGTCTTATGACCAGATCTCAACAGAACTCGATCGGAATCTTTACGACATCGGCATGTCCGCCATCACCATTAACTTGCAAAGATTAAAAACCATCCGCTTCACACAACCCTATATGGAAGGCAAAATCGTTTTTGTGGTGAATGAGAAAGAGCGTAAAAAGTGGAAATCAAAAGAGGCAATCGCAGCCGATCCCAATACGCGCATCGCAGTGCTTAAAGGATCTTCCTTTGAAACATTGGCCAAGGAGCTCTTCCCGCACAAAGAAATCATCCCTTTAGATAATTACACCGGTTTTAGCGAGCTGACTCCCCGTGATCTTCTCCTTTGGGAAGAACAGGAGGCGATCTCTTGGATCCTGCGCTATCCCCGTTTCTCTGTGATTTTCCCCACCCCCTCCATCGGAGTAGACGCCCTCGGCTATGCTATCAAACCCAGCGCCGATCGATTGGTAGAATTTCTAAACCAGTGGATGCATCTAAAACAAAATGAGGGTTTCTCAGAAACCCAACTCAATGTCTGGGTCCTCAGCAAAACACAAATCGTGGCCCCTCACGAACCCCGCTGGTCTATTGTCCATGATGTGCTGCACTGGACCCGGTGAGCCGCTATTTTTGGGGAGGATGGGAAATAAAATCTTTAATCGTATCGGCATCGCGCAAACCAACCAGGCGCCCCACTTCCTTTCCCTCTTTAAAAAGGATTAAGGTAGGAACCGAGGTCACTTGGAACGTGGAGGCAATTTTTTGAGCATGATCGATATCTAACTTAGCGATCACCACTTGGCCGCTCATCTCTTTGGCTACTTTCTCTAGCACAGGGGTGAGCATCCGGCAGGGGCCGCACCAATCCGCGTAAAAATCAACTAAAACCGCACCCTTTTCTGTTTCCTTTTTAAAGGTATCTTCTGTCAATTTTTTCATATTTTCGCTCATTTGAAGCCCTCCATCGTGTAGGGTAATGTTAGGACAGCTTCCCTTTTTTTTCTAGAATAAGAACCTATCTCAGTAAAATTTTTCGTCGATTTTCGGGATTATTTTGGCCGATTTTCGATCCAAATTGTGGGGGCAATATCGACAAAAGTATATTGTCCCCACAATTTGGATCGAAAATCGGCTCAAAAGAACCCGAAAATCGACTGAAACTTTTTACTGAGATAGGTTCAATGAGGCAATTGCAAAATCGGCCAAAATAATCCCGAAAATCGACGAACCCTGAGTTTTGCAATGCCTCTAATACCTAAAATGGCTATAATCATCTCCTCGTTGCGGCCATGGCGGAATTGGTAGACGCGCTAGATTCAGGTTCTAGTCAGGGCAACCTGGTGGATGTTCGAGTCATCTTGGCCGCATTAACTAATAGGTATGGATGGATATTAAAGCACAAGGATACAGCATTAGTAGAAGCGCATGGCGCATGGGAGGATTTCTCGGGGCATTTTTAGCCATGATCTCCATTTTTTTTGTCGTGCCTCTATTTGAAAAAAATTTTTACACCCACCTAATCCTCCAATGCAGTTTCGTTCTCTTGATCCTCTCCACCGTTTTTACCATCGACGGACACCGATCGATTTTGATCACGGGCCTTTTTTTTCTCATTCCATTCATCTACTTTGACTCGCTGAGCTTTTATTACCATTCTTTATCCTACATGATCATCGCCTATGGATTTTCTTTAGCCTTTACTCTGTTTGCGATCATCGTCTTAATGAAAAAGATCCTAAGCGCCCGTTTAGTCAATGCCAACCTCATTTTTGGCGCATTGATGGTGTATCTGCTATCGGGAATATTGTGGGCCAATTTTTATTTCATAGAAAATATCTTGTCTCCCGGGAGTTTCCAAGGAGCGGGGACGCTGCATTTTGAGAGCACAACCCTTCTCGATGCTTATGAACAGCAGTTTAACTTCTTATATTACAGCTTCGCGACCTTAGCTACCTTGGGAATGGGGGACATCACTCCCTTGGATCACCTGGCAAAATCCCTCACCGCGATGGAAGCGATGTTCGGCCAACTTTTTGTCGCCATCATCATTGCCAAGCTAGTTAGCGTATGGTGGCATGCCCCCAGCAAGCAGCACAGCGAACTGCCCGATCAGCCGTGATTGCGTTCTCTATCTAACCCGAATACGATTTCAAAGCAGGTATCCTCGTCGGTGATCAGATCCAATTTTAATGCATCGCGCGGCGTGACCCAGGTGAAGCCCTTATGTTCCTTGAAGTTAATTTTCACACTTCCCGGATCTTTGATTTGCTCTAGGTAATCGATCATGTGATATTCAAAATCAAAGTTCGGCACCTTAATGTACACTTTCCCGATGTAGTGAATTTTCTCTTTCTCTAATTGAAATCCGGTTTCTTCAAAAACCTCTCGGATGATCGCATCGATCAGCGGTTCCCCCTCGCGCAACTTGCCCCCGGGAATGCCCCAATGGTTTCCCTCCGCTTTCTGGTCTTGTCGATGCAAGAGGAGAATTTTATCTTGGTAGTGCAGGTAGCAGCAGCCAACCACGGCGGCCTTCGGATTAAAGGTATCCGGTTTTTCAAGATAAATTCCCGCCTGCAGCGCCGAGAGAAAAACACATGCTCCAAATGTGGCAAAAACATTAAGATAGCGCATAAGGCTCCTTTTAAGTTGATTTGATAATATGTCCCCATCCATCGACGAAAGCTGATTCGATCATAGCAGTGCGCACCTTAACTAAATACTTGCGAAGTATTGAATAATTAATCTCGTTTCGTCCCTGTAACTGTCCAATAACGATGCCTGGATGAACATTCGTTTCTTTGGCGAATTCCAAGATTTTTTTCTCAGAATAATACGGCTTTACTTCGGATATAAAGAGATCCAACTGAGCAGAAGAAATGAGAAATTCGGAAGCTTCTTTATTTGCGATCAGTTCTCTTTTGTGGAGCTCTTTTGATTGCTCGATATTGCTATTACCTTGGATATCAGTATCTATGATTTCTTCTTTTTGACCATCACCACGAAGGATATGTTCAATTTCGTGACGTAAAACAAACCAAAAGTTATCAATACGGTCAAAACGTAATGACATTCCAATCACTGGTGAATCGGAATCTAACCAAAAACATACCCCATCGATTTTAGATGAAGCTATGCCTTCAACAATAATAAACCGAATTCCTAATTTGCCTAGAATAGAAGGAACTTGACGTATTCCATCCGCTGACAGTAATAATTTTTTTATTTTTTGGAGTGCATCTTTTAAATTGCGTTCATTATATTTCGATACACTTAGCAATTTTGCTAAGTTTTTCACACGAAATAGCCAAGCAAGTTGAGCGGGGGGAATTCGATCGTAATATGACTTTCGAGCAGCATGCTGTAAATGTGGAACTTGCTCAAGACTTTGCACTCCAAAAAATTCAATAAGTTGAGCTTCTAGTAGGGCTGAATCTCTAGTATCGGAAAGCCATCCGCGCTTTATCATTTCTCGAGCTGGGTAATGGCTTTGAATCAATCTTCTGGTTGCTATTCCCGAATCTGGTTCTTTAGCTCTGGCTAAATCATATGATTGTTGGAGATTTGTAAAAAATTCAGGTGAAACATCAAAAGCTATAGCTAATGCTTTTGCCATTTCAGGAGTAATGCTTCGCTTACCGTTGAGGATGATTGTAATGGCCTGTTCTGCGCAGCCAAGAATATAGGCTAAATCTCTTTGAGACCATCCTCGTTCCTCTAATTCTTCTTTAATGTATGCCCCTGGGGGGAGCACTGTTTTTGATTTCATGATTACAATCTCTTTTTAATGGTAGTCTTCAACTTTTAATATGACAATTGTTTTATGATTTCGATTCTCATCAATTACAAATACCAACCGCCATTTCTTATTAAGACGAATCGACCTTTGACCATCTCTATCGCCCTTGAGTTTTTCATAATGCAAACTTTTCCAATTTCGAATCGTTCTTTCATCTGGTGCTGCTCTTAATAATTCGAGACGCGATCGCAAACGATCAACAACCTCTAAAGGAGCACCCGATGCCGCTAAATCAGCAGCATTTCCATTTTCAACCTTTGCTAGTCGTTTATCTTTAAATTCTATTTCCACAAATAGCACTAGAGATGTTCAATAGCAACTATATTACTTACCTTCAGGCATTAAGTCAATGCTATTAAATATTTTAAGATTTTTCCACCTTGCGAATGGACATTCTCTTTTTCATACGAATAAGCTATATTTGAGACAGAAATGCGCCGGAACAATTTAACGAGCGTTTATCACACCCGAGCATGAGCCTAATATAGGAAGGAAGTTTGAGGTACGAAAAAATTGCTTTCCTTGCAAATGGAGAGATCGAAGACTCCGAGCGGCTTAAAAGCAGAATCCGCTCCTTTCCCTATTTGATCGCTGTAGACGGAGGCGTTAACCACTGCCGCGAGCTTAGCATTCGACCCCATTTAATCATCGGCGATTTTGATTCGGCGTTCCCTGAAAATTTAGCGTTTTTTCAAGATGTTCCCCTCCTGGCTTTTCCCAAAGAAAAAGATCGGACCGATCTGGAACTCGCTCTGGACCATGTGGAGCCCATGGCCTGTAGAGAGCTCGTCGTTTTCGGCGGCATCGGCAAACGGATCGATCATACGCTGCTCCATCTCTATCTGCTCTCCCGCTATCCAGGCCGACTCTACTTGGAATCCGCAAAAGAGCGCCTATTTGTCATCGATGGGGAAGCCGCGCTCTCCACTTTCCCCGGCCAAACACTCTCCCTCATCCCTTTAAACGGCCCTGCCGCCGGCATTTATACCCAAGGGATGAAATGGGAATTATCCAATGCGGCATTTGACCAACAGTTCATGAGCCTCTCCAACGTCTCTACGGGAACTAGCGTGAACGTGCGCGTCGGATCGGGCGATTTGCTGTGCATCCTTCAACTTGGAGTCCCCTTATGAAAAAAATCGTTATCTTTGTCGAAGAAATCTATGAAGACTTAGAGCTGTGGTATCCGAAGATCCGCTTGGAAGAAGCGGGCCATCTCGTTCCCGTCGCAGGCCCGGTCGCAGGACATGTGTATAAAGGAAAGCATGGGTATCCGTGCAAAGCGGATCTCTCCTTTAAAGAGGTGAACGCTTCCCTGCTTGCCGGCGTTGTGATCCCAGGGGGATTTGCCCCCGACCGACTCCGCCATTCTCCCGAAGTTCTCAACATCGTCCGAGAGGTCTACGCAAGCGGAAAAATGGTGGCGTTCATCTGCCATGGAGGCTGGGTCGCCATCTCCGCCAAAATTCTCAAAGGAAAAAGAGCCACGGGGACAATCGCCATCAAAGATGATCTCGAAAACGCGGGAGCGCTCTGGATCGATCAAGCCGTTGTGATCGACGAGCGCCTCATCAGCTCCAGAACGCCGGCTGATCTGCCCCAATTCGCAAAAGCGATCTTGGCAACACTCTAAAAAGGTATGAGAGAGATGTTGTGTCCCCAAGGAATATTCAGGCAGAAGCTCGGAGGAGTTTCCAATTGTCCAACAGGTCGTTGGACAATTTCACATGCAAAAAATAGCAAGACATATGGCTTTGTTGCATAATTGGTTTTCAATATACAAACAGCTAACAATAAGATATTTAACCACAGAGAGCACAGAGCAAAGAAAAAACACGAGAGATGCCCCACGGATAGCTGTGAGGCATCTATCTTAAATTTCTTAATCTCTGTGTCCTCTGTGATCTCTGTGGTTAAATATTTTATTTTAAAAATGTTAGACTGAGAAGTGGATTATGCAACAACGCCAAGACATATTAGAATGAGAGCATACGTGGGTTGGGACTACCTGGCCAGCGTCTAGCCTCAAGGGCTACCTTGGGGCTTTTCGCTTTTTAGGGGATACAAATGAAAACCGCATTATGAAATTTCTTCTGAAAGACAATCTCAATCATAATTGTTAAAATATATTTATGGCGCAGTATAGCCACCATCTATAATCCAATCTGCTCCAGTAACATATTTTGATTTTGGACTAGCTAAATATAAAACAGCTTCCGCAATATCCTCAGGCTGTCCCATTATTTTCATGGGTGTTTTTTCAATCCAAATAGGATGGAGCTCTTTAGCAAAATCGAGAATTTTAGTTTTTATGTATCCAGGAGAAATTGCATTTATACGAATCCCATAATTAGCCCACTCTACGGCTAAGCTTTTAGTAAGCATACCAACACCACCTTTGGAAGCATTATAATGACATTGTTTTTGTGGAACAACGACAATATGGCCACAAATAGAAGAAATATTAATGATTGATCCTTTCACACCTTGTTCTATCATTTTTTTCCCAACAGCTTGTGCACATAAGAAGACCCCAGTTAAGTTTACATCAATCATGCGCTGCCAATCTTGAAAAGAAAGATCCTCGGCAGACGAACCGTGGGTCATCCCTGCATTATTTACTAAAATATCAATCTTTCCCCATCTGGCCATTACCCCATCCACCATTTTTTTAACATCATTGGGATTTGCAACATCACATTGCAATACAAAGGCATCGACTCCCATTTCTTTCGCCCTTGCTGCCACTTTTTCTGCTTCATCAGTACTTTTGTTTACGGCTATTGCTACATTCGCTCCTTCTCTACCTAAGGCCAAAACACAAGCTTCTCCAATTCCTCTAGATCCTCCGGTGACAATTGCATTTAAACCATCGAGTTCTCCTGCGTCAGCATATGACGCTAGTAAAAGTAGTAGAGAAAAACTAGCAATGCACATTGTTTTGAATTTTTTGTAAAACACGGGTTCGTCTCCTGGTTAGAAGCCCACTCTTTCAAACGTTGTGGTGGGTCACTGAAAATTCTTGAACAACGAACTTATGAAATCTTAACAATTTTTCTCAAGAAATTTTTCATGAATTTTTGGTGATTAAAGACGATTCATCTCACACAGTAGATCTTTTAAGACAGTAATTTTCTCTGTTCATCGCTGTAAGAGCGCTGCTAATCAGTGCTCTTGAACCTATCTCAGTAAAAAGTTTCAGTCGATTTTCGGGTTCTTTTGAGCCGATTTTCGATCCAAATTGTGGGGACAATATACTTTTGTCGATATTGCCCCCACAATTTGGATCGAAAATCGGCCTGGTTCAAAGTCAGGTAACATTTTCTGAAAAAAAATGACATAGCAAAGGCTTTGTTGCGCAATTCCCAGCAAGCGGCATAGCTGCCTAGCAGTCGCCTAACTTAACTTGCCACCTTGTAGCTTTTTGGTCTCCCGAATTCTGTCATTCGATTCAATACATCCAGTTTTATCGCCACTTCCGTAGCCTGGGTTGCCTCTCTGCGGGATGCCAACCGATCTCCCAATATCGTTTTATACCTAAACATCAATGTCTCGACTCGGGATCTTCGGTGATATCCGATTTCCTGTTTCCATTTGGATCGACCTTCCTCCCCAAGGTTTTGGATTCTTCGAATTGCTTCATCCCGTTCCTCGAGGCATGGGAAAGGTTTTCCCTTCTGCAATTTTGCATTCTTGTCTGGAGGGATGACCTGTTTGCCTCCCCGATCGTGGATCGCCTCGCGACAATCGACGGTGTCGTAAGCGCCATCGCCAAGAACGTCTCCTAAAGGGATCCCTTCTAGAGCTTCCATCATGAAAATCATTGCCTCCTCATCAGTCACATTATTGGAGCTCACTGCGCTGACCAGCACTTGTCCCGAATCTGCACACATCCCAACATGAACTTTACGCCATGTCCTGCGTTTCGAATAACCGTGCTTTCTGACCTTCCATTCGCCTTCGCCAAAGACTTTAACCCCTGTCGAATCAAAAACCACATTTATCTTCTCTCCAGGTTTCAGCAGCTTTCTCATTGCGATATGTAGACCTTTGGCCCGACGAGAAAATACCGAATAATGAGGACAAACAAGGTCGAGTTCCAGAATACGGATGATAGAGTCGACAAAACCCTGAAGAAAACGAAGTGCTGTACGGAAGACAGCTCGGATCATGAGTCCACAGCGAATCGCATCATCTGAATAGGTTTCTGGCCGACCAGGCTTGCCTGTCCGTTCAATAGAATACCATTTTTGGATAGCATTCTCATCGAACCAAAAAGTGATGCTTCCCCGATTTACCAAAGATCGGTTATATTCTTTCCAGTTGCGGGTGCGGTATTTATCTTTCTTCTTGGGTGTCATCTCGAACCTACAGTTTTTGTGTGGTAACAAAAAATTTATAGATTCGAGGCTCTTAGGGCAAGAGAATCTTCACCCGCAGCTATTTACGCAACAAAGCCCATAGCAAATCAATTTTTCTGTAGAACATTTGGTATTCAAGCAAAAAGCTACAGGATTAACCGCTATGTCAACCATTATTCATACCTCATCTTACCATAAATTAGAAAGCTCTTGCGTCGCTCACACCCTTTGTTCCGCTCAACGGCAAGAGATCGCTGTTGCAGCAGTTAGTAATAAAGCCCATATTACGCAATTAGCGGATCACCACGGAGTTAGTCGGAAATTTGTCTATCAACAAAAAGAAATAGCCCTGAATGGAATTACAGAAGCATTCCATGCTTCTCCATCGGAAGATCCTACTATTCTCTTTCATCTTCCCGTCACCAAGGAATGGATCAAACAATTTACTTTAGGCTTGATTTTGATCAGCCATTCTTCCTATCAAGGGGTTATCGAACTATTTCGTGATCTGTTTGATTACGATATTTCCAAAGGAAGTATTCATAATATTGTCTACGCTGCCCTTGCCCAAGCAGCACAAATTAACCAACAGGAGGATTTGTCTCAAGTCAAAGTAGGTGCTCATGATGAAATTTATCAGGCACAGGAACCTGTTTTGGTTGGTTGTGACGCTCATTCGACTTACTGTTATTTACTGAGTTTAGAGAAGCACTGTGACGCTAATGCGTGGGGAGTGCACCTACTTGATCTGCAAGAAAAACAGGGGCTTAAGCCTGAGCATACGATTGCCGATGGAGGACGTATGGCACGAAGCGGACAAACCGAGGCCTGGCCCGATATCCCTTGTCATGGAGATATCTTCCACGCTTTAAAACCCTTCAGTGATCTCCTCTCCTACATAGATAATCGAGCAATAGAGAGCCTAAAAGTGATCGAGGGGATTAAACACAAACTGAATCATCCATGGGGCAAGACGAAAAAGGAAGAAAAGCGCAGGGAATTGTTTGAAACACTGGCTGTAGTAGAAGAAGCAAGCGAAAAAGCGCTTCGCTTATCGGAAGACTTAACGACTCTGTTTGGCTGGCTCCAAAAAGATATTCTCTGTTTGGCTGGCTCCTCATATAACGACCGCCTTTCACTGTTGAATTTTGTAGTAAACGAGTTGCAACTACGGGAATCAACAAGTCCCCATCGCATTGGCCCAGTACGCAAGTACCTAGAGATCAATCGAGATAACCTTCTTGCCTTTGTTCCTCTCTTAGAAAAACGTCTTAGTGAAATCGCAGATCAACACAAAATACCCTTGAAGGACGTCGAGGACATCCATCGATTGGCTGGCATTCCAAAGTCATGTCAAAAACATTGGGAACAATATACTCGCCTTTATCAACGACTCGGGAACAAATTTTACCGAGCCAAAGCGGAGGTGGATCAGTTATTGAACACTACGGTGCGAGCTAGTTCTGTGGTTGAGAATCTAAACAGCAGGTTGAGAAACTACTTCTCATTGCGCAGGCATCTTGGCAAAGATTACCTGGAAATCCTTCGTTTTTTCCTCAATCACCGTCGATTTATGAGAAGCAACCGCGAGGAACGAATAGGGAAAAGCCCAACAGAACTACTAAGAGGAAAGAATCATCCTCATTGGCTAGAGATGCTCGGCTTTACTCTGTTTAAGCAAGCAGCCTAAACATCCAATCCATCCCTCAAAATATTCGTTCAATTCCGCCTTTGAGCGGGATTGTTCCTGCTTGCGCAGTGTTACCCATTTTGGATTCTTTTTGAACCAGGCCCGAAAATCGGCCAAAATAATCCCGAAAATCGACGAAAAATTTTACTGAGATAGGTTCTTTAGTCCTTTGAGATCGGAATTAAGGAGGGGAGCCGTGGGCGCCCTCTTGATACCAGGCCCTCAAGTTTTCAATAGCCGCGGCCAGTTGGTCGGCAAGAGCTTGCTGAGCCGCTTTTTTTTCGAGGTGCGCAACACGGGCATAGGGAATAGGAGAACCGAAAACACAAGCGGTTTTGCCCCATAATTTGGGAAATTTGCGATGGCGCCCCCAAATGGAATAGGCTCCCTGGATATAGGCAGGGATGATGGCTGTTTGCGTCTTGGTGATTAAAAGACCGATTCCCGGTTTAATGACCCCTAGCCGATCTGCTTTTGCCCGCGTCCCTTCGGGAAAGAGGATGATCTTTTTCCCCGCTTTTAGAAGCGCATAAATACTTTTGAAAACAGCGATATCCCCCGCGTCTCCGCTCACAGGATGGGCATTCAAAGCGCGGATATAGGCGCCAAAGACCGGTATTCTAAATAGAGTCTCGCGAGCTAAAAAATGCACCTCTTCCGGCCATGAAATGGCGAGGATGGGGGGATCTAAAAAAGAGGTATGGTTGGCAGCGAGAATCGCTCCCCCTGCACAGTAATGCTCTAAGCCATACACGCGGTGGCGGTAGAAAATTTTAAAAAAAAGCCACGCAAAGAATAGGGTCAAGCGATAGAGGAAACTCATGCCTCTGGAACGTCTTAGCCAAGCCGGGTTCACGGGGATTTACCCATCTTGTATTTTAAAATGCAGTCGACAACCTCGTCGATCGAAAGATCGGAAGTGTCGATCTGATAAGCACCTTCGGGGCATTTGAGCGGAGCGAGGGCGCGCGAGGAATCAAGAGCATCGCGCCTGAGGATATCGGCGAGCATTTGATCGGGATCTAGAGGGTGCGCTTCAAAGGGGGTCTTGGCAAGGACCTCATCTAACCTGCGCCGGGCTCGAATTTCTGGGCGAGCGGTGAGGAAGATTTTGAGATCGGCATTGGGAAAGACCACAGATCCCATATCCCTTCCTTCAAAAACAGCATTCCCCTTATCTCCAAAGGCGCGTTGAATTTTCCAAAGCGCGCGCCGGACCTGTTCCAAAGCCGATACCGCTGACACAATCGCATTGACTTTCTGCGAACGGATCTCTTGGGTGACATCTTTATCTCCCACAAAATAGCGCCTATCCTTCCCTTTCCCGCGGGAATCGAAAGCGAAGGTTTCTAATAAATGTTCGATACGGGAGTGATCCGAGAGATCGATTCCCTCTTCTAGAATCCTCCAAGCGACCATCCGGTACATCGCCCCTGTATCGAAATAGGGAAAATGCAAACACTCGGCTACCCTTCTAGCGACCGTCGTTTTTCCTGTTCCCGCAGGGCCATCTATCGTAATAATCATCGCATTCTCAAAAACAAGTAGACAATCGGGGCAGTCAGGATTAAGGAATCCAACATATCCAACACCCCCCCTAACCCGGGAAGCCTGTTGCTATCTTTCACAAATGCATCGCGCTTGAGCATCGATTCTGCTAGATCGCCGATCTGTCCTAAAATGCCTATCAGCATGCCTAAGACGAGCGCCTGGAGGAAGGTGAGCGCAAACGCTCCTCCCGAATAGGCGACCCCTAGCCAATAGAGAACTAGGCTCGTCAACACGGCGCATAAAAAACCGGCAATCGCTCCTTCCACTGTTTTCTTGGGGCTAAGAATGGGAGCGAGTTTGTGTTTACCCCACAACCTGCCTACAAAATAGGCGCCCACATCGGTCATCTTAGTGACGATGATCAAGTATCCGAGCCACCATCTTCCATCCTGAACAGGGGGATAGAGGATTCCCAGCATAAAGCAGAGGGGGATCGTGATATAACACACTCCAAAAAACTCCACAGCGACATGGATCAGGGAATGGGAAGTATCGCGGAAACGCAGGACAAAAAATCCGATTGTGCCGAGAACTAAAACCGCGATAGGCAGCTGCGACCAAGCGGGAGAGTGGATCGAAATGTAGAAAGCAACCACTTCGCAGCTCGCAATAGCCACCATGAAAGGGACCGCGGGATATAGCTCCTTGGCGATTGCCAGCTGAGCGTATTCCCAAGTGGCAATCGCCGCTATTGCAGCCACGCTCGCGACGAGAACAACGCCAATCCAGAAATGGGAGGAAAAAGCGATGAGCACGGCAACAAAACAAAGAACGATGATAGAAACGGCAAGCCTCTTATTCAGATCTGCCATGCGTTTTTTTAAATACATGCGCATTACCCTCCTAGACGGCGCTCGCGCTGTTGATATTCCACGACAGCCTTTAACAGCTCTTTTTCATTAAAATCCGGCCATAATACGTTGCTTATATATACTTCTGAATAAGAAATTTGCCAAAGCAAGAAATTGCTCACGCGCTGCTCCCCGCTTGTGCGGATGAGGAGGGAAGGATCTGGCCATTTAGATGTATCCAGATAAGTAGAAAACAGCTCCTCCGTCACCGCTTGTTTGGTCAACTTTCCCTGTGCATAATCTTCTAAAACAGCGATAACCGCTCTACGGATATCATCCCTTCCGCCGTAATTCAGGGCTAAGACCAAGTCCATTTTCGTACAATGGAGGGTGGCAGATCGACTATCTTCCAATGCCTGCAATACATCCGCAGGAAGGCGGGAAAGATCGCCAATCGCTCCTAATTTAATCCCCGTATTGACCATGAACTCTCTTTGCCGAATGAGATACACCTTATATAGATGCATCAACGCATCGATCTCTTCCGCCGTGCGTCCCCAGTTTTCCGTAGAAAACGCATAAACCGTCAGCACCTTGATCCCCAATTCCAAAGCCGCTTTCACGATCTGGGTGATCGCCTCTGCTCCTTTCCAATGGCCTGCCATATACGGCAGCTGGCGCTGTTTCGCCCATCGCCGGTTGCCGTCCATGATAATCGCTATGTGTTGAGGAAGCAGATCCCCTTCAATTAAAGCGAGCTCTTCCGTCGTGTATACTTCTTCGCTCACCGCTACGTTCATGAAAACAGTTCCTTGCACATTAATGTGCGCTCTCTTTCGGGACCCAAGGAAACCATGCCGATGGGCGTTTGGCAAAGCTCCTGCAGCCGATCCAAATATTTCCGTGCATTTTTGGGCAATTCCTCCAGCCTCGATACCCCTTTCGTCGAAGCCTGCCAGCCCGGAAAAGATTCATATAGCGGCTCAATCCTATCTAAATCGCGGCTTGCGTAGGGAGGCGACTCTATTATTTTTCCATCCAAACGGTATCCCGTGCAAATTTTAATTTCCGCCAGCGGATCCAAAATATCCAACTTGGTGACGGCAAGAAAATCCACCCCATTCAAACGGACAGCAAACCGAGCCAAGACCGCATCGAACCAGGCAAGCCTGCGCTTGCGGCCGGTCGTGGTTCCGATTTCGCGCGCGGCGGCATGATCTAAAAAGAGATCTTCCTCCTTCGCGGACAAAGCGGTGGGCAGGGGGCCATTTCCCACCCGAGTCGTGTAGGCCTTAATGACGCCTAATACCCGATCGATGCGGGTTGGCCCAACTCCTGCCCCTGCGCAAATCCCCGCAGCAAGGGTGCTAGACGAGGTCACATAAGGATACGTGCCAAAACCGACATCGAGCAATGTCCCGTGGGCCCCTTCAAAAAGAAGATTGCGCCCTTTATTTAGAGCTTCGGCAAGGTCCCATTCTACAGAGGAGATAAAGGGGGCCAAGCGCTTGCCATATTCCACATACTGAGCCAAGATCTCTTGCAGAGAAAGTTTAGGAGATTGAAAAATTTTTTGCAGCTCTAGATTTTTCATCGATAGAGCTTCTTCGAGCCGCTTTTCGAAAAAAACGGGATCGGAGAGATCCCCCATCCTAATCCCGATGCGGCTAGCGCGATCCGCATAACAGGGGCCGACCCCTCTCCCTGTCGTGCCAATGGCGCTGGACCCTCTCTTCTGCTCAGCTAAGGCGTCAAAGAGGCGATGATAGGGAAAAATGAGGTGGGCATAAGGAGAAATAAAAAGGCGCCCTTCTATAGAAATTCCTTTAGATACGAGCTCCTGCATTTCTTGCAAAAGGACCTCCGGATCGATGACTGTCCCCCCTCCGATGTAACACCGCGTGTGCGGATAGAGGATCCCGGATGGCACGAGATGAAACTTGAATTCCCCTTCTTTGACCAGAATCGTATGGCCCGCATTATTGCCTCCCTGAGCGCGGACAATGCAATCCGCCTGCTTCGAAAGCAAGTCGATGATTTTACCCTTCCCTTCATCGCCCCATTGCAACCCCACGACAACCACGCTAGGCATAACCATTCCCAAAATTTTTTACAAATACCAACGAGGCAGCATATCCGATGGTTGAAATTACTAGCTAATTTTTTTTGGCTGCTTGTGTTATGTTGTTAGGGACTGTAGATTTCTTGACAGAATCCTCTAGAGCCCGTATGCTTTGCATAAATTTCTTTGCAAGGAACCCAATATCCCATGGAAAAACAAAAACGATGGCAGCTCTTTCTCATTCTCGCTGTAATCTTTCTCACCATCTATAATATTCTACCGACCGTTTTTTTCTATACGAAACCTCTCCGCCAGCCCATCGATGAAAAACGAGCAAATTCTATTGCCATTTCTATCGTTGAACGGGTGAACGAATTAGAAAATGACGCTAAAGAATGGATCGTTTCTTATTGCCGCCTCTTAAACCTTAAACCCTTATCGATCGATCTAGACGCGCAGGACCCGGCATTTATTAAAATCGCCTTTAAAAATGCCGCGGACGCTAATCTGTTTCGCACCCATCTTCCTCGCGCCGGCTACCTCATTCCCTTCCCTCCTGCACAACTTTCGATATACGATGCAAATCGAGAGGATGCCGCTAAAACAGTGGTCGTTCAAAGGCGGATCCCCATTCACTTCGATCCTGCCCAACTCGATGTTTTTTTCCAGTATTCCCCCAAGACGGATCAAGAAAGCCATCTTACAGATCTCTACCGCGCCCTTGTGAACGACCGCGCCCTTCAATTGGGAGTCGCTCTAGGCGGAGTAAGCGAAAATGCAAATTATATCCAGGCAATAAAAAGGCATGCCAATGATCCGCAAACGGAAGATCTCGTCGTTTCTCTCGCTCAAGATATCCTCTCCTTTGTCAACGTTTTTCCCGAAAATTCGGCGATAGCCCGGCGCTATTTTGCAAGTTTCACTCAAGTAGAAAAAGGAAACCGGATCGAAATCGTCCAGAATTTTCTCAGGGCGCTTGGCGATCTTAAAGATAAATTTGCAAACGAACGGGAACTGCTTGAAAAAGAGAAGCAAGGCCTCCAATCCCAAGGAGCTTTTTTAGAGACTCTTAAACAACAGCGTCTCGAACAACTCGCTGCCCGGGAAAAAACATTGTCTGCAGCCGAGCTGATCGTCAGAAGAAATACCAAGGAGTTTGAGTCTGGCAAAACGCCTTTAAATTACAGTTCTATCGGCGCTATTTTAGAACAGAGCGCCGGCAAGCTAGATGCCAGCTCCCAACAGGTGATTTCCTTAGAAAACCGCAATCCTTACATCAGCGGCCTGACGATCGATTGGGGCAGTGAAAAAATTTATTTACACCTCTATCCCGATCTACTGGAGCAAAAACAGCAATTCGAGCAAAGCGCCGGACAAAGTTTCCGCAAAGATCAATTCGAACAATTGATCTACAATGTAATTGCCGCCGCTTCGCGCCAAGCCGGCGAGGCGATCACCCCTTATCAAGACGCCTTCGAAATCGCGCTCAACCAACTCCCCAACAGCAAGAGTTTTATCGCACTACGCCTCGGGAGCATTGCCCAAATCCAAGCGGAACAAATCAAACAGATGCTCGTGTCCACTTGGAATCCCTCTCATCCCGATCTGCAAAAAGATCTATTCCCTATCTGGGACTATGCCGCCTACCTGAAGCTGCCCATCGAACAACAAAAGCTAGGACTCGTCGTCTATGCTCCTTCGATGTACAGCAAAACGCCGCCGAGCGGTTTTCGAATGAATTCCATCTATGTCATCGCCAAGGGATTGGATAAAATCCTACAAAAACTGCAATCCGCGCCCGAGTCTGAGGAAAGTAAACAGTTTTTCCAGGATTTCAACCGCTTGCGCGATTTGCTCCAAAAAAACGGCTTTTTTGGATATTCAGGCACGCTTTATTCCCTCAGCCCTGAATATGCCAGCGACTTTATCTTCGAAGGGGAAGACTATTTTCAACCGATTCTCAAGGCAACGCGCGAAAACTTCACCGTGCACGGCACGAAACGGTATGCGGTATTGGAATTTACCGACGTGGAACAACGCTTGCTGGTTGAAAACAAAATAGGCTCTCGCATCCACGAAGACCTGCTCAAATGGCGCGACGACTACCGCGCAGCGCAGCTAAATATCAGAGGAACCTCTCTCTATGACGTCCCCGCTCCGACCAAGAACGTTTTATGGGATAATTTCAAACTCAGCTGCATTAAATACTTTAGAGGCGACGATCGGAAGATCCTCCATTGGGGGCTCGATTTATCTGGCGGGAAAACCGTCCAAATCGAACTCCGCGATACCCATAACCGAACCGTCACCGATGAAGCAGACCTGAAGCAGGGAATCAACGAGCTCTATAACCGCGTCAACAAAATGGGTGTTTCCGAAGTCAGCATCCGCCAAGAGGGCAACTACATCACCCTCGACTTTCCCGGATCCCAAGGATTATCGGCAGCGGAGCTAGTGAAAGCCTCATCGATGTATTTCCATGTCGTGAATGAGAAATTCACACCAAACAACCCGCAGCTTGCGGATCCGGTCAACCAGTTTCTGCAAGAGATTTGGAATGAGGCAGTGGTAACAGGCCGCAAAGATGTGGAAGAGATCAATCGGATCGCCTGGAAGCATCTGTATGGAGATGCGCAAGATCCCGAATCGGTTCAGCCTCGCAGCGAATCTGCCAAACTCCTCTATCACAACGGCCTGCGCTTGATGAATCCGCTTGAAACCTCGACCAGCTCCCTTTTCAATGACACCTATTCAAAAATCTCCATCTTCAGAGGGGATGATTTCACCGATTGGCAAAAACAAACCCACCCGCTTCTCATCGTCTTCCGCAATTATAGCCTCGAGGGATCGAACCTGGAGAATGTACAGGCTTCTTACGACCCCACCAAAGGCAATTTTTTAGCCTTTAATGTAAAAGGATCGCAGATAGCAAAAGATAGTCAAAAGCACAATCCGAGAGACAATCTCTATGCATGGACATCCCAATTCTCTAAAGAAAAGATTACAGGCACGCCTAACGAAGCCTATTCGCGAGGCAATGGCTGGCGGATGGCCGTCATCTTGAACGGCTCGATCATCAGTTCTCCTACACTCGACTCCCCTCTGCGCGACAGCGCCATGATCACAGGGAGTTTCACGCAAAGAGAAGTCAATCAACTCGAAGCGGACTTAAAAGCAGGCTCTTTGACCTTTGCGCCTCGCATCTTATCTGAAAAAAATGTCAGCCCAGAACTCGGCAGCCACGAGCGCATGTTGGGCATCGTCGCCACCATCATCGCCCTGATTTTAGTCATCCTTGTCATGGTCGGTTATTATCGATTTGGGGGCGTCGTCGCTTCGGTTGCCGTGCTCTTTAACCTCCTGATTATGTGGGCCACTCTGCAGAATCTTCAAGCAACCCTCACGCTAGCCTCCATCGCAGGGATTGTGTTGACATTGGGGATGGCCGTGGATGCCAACGTCCTCGTCTTCGAGAGAATCCGGGAAGAGTTTGCCCTTTCAGGGCGTATTGCCTCAGCTGTCCATTCAGGCTATAGAAAAGCGTTCTCGGCCATTTTCGATTCGAATGTGACCACGATCATCGCCGCGCTGATTTTGCTCCAGTTTGATTCGGGCCCCATTAAAGCCTTTGCCATCACCCTCATCATCGGGATTATTTCTTCGATGTTCACCGCTTTATTCATGACCCGCTATTTCTTCGCCGGATGGGTGCAAAATCCCGATCATAAGGAATTGAAAATGGCGCAATTGATTAAGTCGACCAAATTCGATTTCTTAAAATACACAAAAGCAACCATCATTTTTTCCAGCATCGTCATCCTCATCGGCGGCTATCTATTCATTGCGCAACGCCACACCATTTTAGGAATGGATTTTACAGGAGGTTACGCCATTTCCCTGGAAGTCCCCGCGCATCCCCATGCCAACTATCGAACCGAAGTGGAGGAGGCTCTTATAAAACAAGGGGCTTCCCCTCAAGATTTTCAAGTTCGTGAGTTAACCCCCCCTAACCATATCCGCATCTTCTTGAGCCGCAGCATGCAGCAAAGCGGCAAGCCGTTTTACGGAATGCCTATGGAAACCGACTTTAAAGATATCTCATATCCCTATGAAAATAACCCCAAAATTACCTGGATCGTCAGCGCCCTATCGCAAGCCCAGATCCGCCTTTCTCCGCAAGCTCTTGAAAATCTCGATAAAAATTGGACAGAAATCAGCGGACAAATGTCCGAATCGATGCGCACGAATGCCCTGATTGGCCTTCTGATCGCTCTCATCTGCATTTTGATCTACATCACAGCCCGTTTCGAATTCAAATATGCGATCAGCGCCACCCTTTGTTTAGCCCACGATATCGCTTTTACAGTTGCGGCTGTCGCCATTTTATATGCGCTTAAAGTTCCTGTGCAGATCGATTTGAATACAGTCACGGCCCTATTGACGATGATCGGCTATTCGCTTAACGATACCATCATTATCTTTGACCGGATCCGAGAAGACATGCGCCTCCTTCGCAAACAATCTTTTGCCAGCATCATCAATCATGCGCTGAATGTGACGCTCAGCCGCACGACGATGACCTCAGGCACGACCCTGCTCGTTTTAATCCCCCTCATCGTCTTAGGCGGAAGTACGATCTTCGGCTTTGCCTTAGTCATGGCAATCGGTGTGATTTTTGGAACCCTCTCTTCTCTATTTATCGCTGCTCCGCTCATGCAATACTTCCATAATCGGGAGGCTGAAAAACAACACAAACTCGTTCCTACTGAACAATAAGAAAGTGTCTTTGAATTAAGACTTCTTGCGTAAAAGATCTAAAGCAGCTAGAGTTCAGCAACTGCCTCATATATATGGTGAAGGAGATGCCCACACAGAGCAGCCGCGGTCCTATATGGGTATATCCAAAAATCGACCCCGAGTGGAATAAAACCATTATCAAAGAATTTAATATCCACCCGGTTACCGCCCAAGTTTTGGCATCCCGCGGATTTAGCACGGTAGAAGAAATCCATGATTACCTATACGCTAAACTGCCCAATTTATTAGATCCCCACCTCTTTCCCGATATGGATAAAGCCGTGGAGCGGATCTCGCAGGCTTTAAAAAACAAAGAAAATATCCTCATCTACGGCGATAACGATGTGGATGGAATCACAGCCGCCGCACTTCTAACCGAATTTTTCCGTTTCATCGGCAGCAATGTCTTTTTTTATGTCCCCAACCGCAATACCCTGAAGCAAAGCATCCTTCTGGATGCACTTGAGTATGCATTAAAAAATGAGTGCACTCTCATCGTTACGGTGGATTGCGGGATCACATCGGCTAATGAAATCGAAGAAGCGGTCCGGAGGCGGGTGGATGTGATCGTCACGGATCACCATGAACCCACAGCTAAGCTCCCCCACTGCGTGGCAACCCTTAACCCCAAACTGCAGGGAAGCACCTATCCTAATCGCAATCTCACCGGAGTCGGCGTCGCATTCAAGTTGGCGCATGCGATCACGAATTTATTGATTTCTAGCGGTGAAATCAGCCCCAATAAGATCGATCTTAAACGCTACCTCGATCTCGTCGCCCTAGGCACGATTGCCGATATGGGGTCGCTGCTTGGAGAAAACCGCATTTTGGTGCGCTATGGCCTCAGACAACTCCGCAAAACAAAGCGCATCGGGCTGGCCAAACTCTTCACCGTGTGCGAATTAAAGCTGGGCGAAATCACTCCGCTGGATATCGCTTCAAAAGTTGCCCCTCGCTTGAATAGCTTAGGGCGGATCGCCGATCCGAGAAAAGGAGTCGAACTCTTGCTCATCCGCGATCCCGTCGCTGCGGAAGCACTAGCTAAAGAGCTAGATCTCAACAATATAGAGAGACAAAAAATCGAACGGAAAGATTCTGAAGACATCGAACAATACATCCTCAAAAACCCCCAGATCTTGCACCACCGCGCCATCGTGCTCTATTCCGATAAATGGCATCCAGGCATTATCCCCATTATCACAGCGCGCATCGCCAAGCAATACAATCGCCCCACCGTTGTGATCGCCATCGACCAAGGGGTCGGCAAAGGCTCCATCCGCACCATTCCTGAATTTCCCCTTCTGCCCGTCTTAAGGGAAAATGCCGAATTGCTCATTAATTTTGGCGGCCATGATTTTGCCGCAGGCCTCACCATTAAATCTGAAAATATCGAAACCTTCAAAGATCGCTTCATTCAATCCGCCAATACCCATCTTAAAGAACAGGATATCATTTCTAAACTCCATCTCGATGCCCGCATCAATTTTGGAGAATTGACCTTTGATTTCTTGGAATCGATGAATTTGCTCGAACCTTTCGGCAATGAAAATCCCGCTCCCATCCTTTATTGCGATGCCAAACAAATTTGGCCTCCCAAAGTCGTCGGCAAAACCCATTTAAAACTTTATCTGGAGCAAAATGATCGCCTTTTGGAAGGAATCGCTTTCGGCATGGCTGCTAGACGCCCCCAGCTTTGCAAAAAAAACCTCGCTTTGCATATCGCTTTCACTCCCCACATCAATACTTTTCTCAATAAAGCAAGCATCCAGCTGCAAATCCGCGATTTTCAAATCATAGAATGAACGGTGTGGTCGAAAGGATCGCCTTCGGCGGCTGTGGTATCCTGCGCATCGATAAACTGGTTGTCTTTGTCCCTTTTGCCGCCCCCGAAGACCGGTTAACTGTCGCCATCGCCGAAAAGAAAAAAAACCACGCATTTGGCCATATTGTCGCCATCGATGAACCGAGCCCCTTGCGCACCGATCCCCCTTGCTCTCTATTTGGAAAATGCGGCGGATGCCAACTCCAGCACCTCCGCTACGAAGCGCAGCTGGAAGCCAAGCGACAATTCGTCGAAGAAAGCCTGCAGAGGATTGGCGGGATGTCTATCTCCGTTCCCCCCGTTGTTCCGGCAACGCAGCAATGGACATACCGCCGCCATGTCCGTTTCAATCTCAGAAAAACGGATCGATTCTTCGAGTCCGGTTATATTGGGTGCGATCGAAAGACATTCCTTCCCATTCCCCGGTGCCCCCTTTTTCAAGATCCGGATTTTCAGGAAATACAAGAGCTGCTAGGGAAGCTTTCCAATGAGGGGATTAAAGAGGGCTCCCTCCGCGTTTTCAAAACCGATGAAAAGTCGCCTCTCCTAGCCCTCTCCTTTTTCCCTCAGCTCCCCCTCAACCGCAAACAGGTCATGGCCGAGCAAAAAAATGTGCGGGCGGTGATGCAATCGCCTCGGCAAAAAGAACACTATGGGGATACGAACGCTTCCCTCTCTGCCGTAGGATTGCGCGTTCACTATTCCCCGTTTGGATTCCTCCAAAACCATCCAGAACAAAGCGAAAAACTCTATCTAGCCATCGAGCCTTCCCTCTCTTCTAAACGGGTGCTCGATCTCTATTGCGGCATCGGCATTTCCAGCCTGCTTCTAGCTAAAAAGGGGATCGAAGTCCTAGGGATCGAAACCCACCCAGAAACCGTTGCCCTCGCCACGCACAATGCGCATCTCAACGGCCTATCCTCCGCCCGTTTTATCCACGCTAAAGCAGAAGAGGCGATCGGGCAAGCGTTGCACACCTTTACGCCCGATTGCGTCTTGGTGAATCCTCCGCGGACAGGCCTCGACCCCTTGGTCATTCAAGAGCTGCTCGCATGGAGGCCCCGGCAGCTCATTTATATCTCCTGCATGCCGCCCACCCTAGCGCGCGATTTGCGCCTTCTCTGCCAAGCCCATTATGAGATTGAAAAGATCCAAGCTTTTGACATGTTTCCCCAAACCACCCATGTCGAGACTTTAGTGCATCTAAGAGGGTGCCATCGAAATTAATCTCCTTTATATACCTGATTATGAGCTACGTATGGCATTACAAACTAAAAATGTCAAGTTTTATAGCAGAAAAACTTGACTAAAAAGAGGTGTTGGATGATAATTGAGATTATGAAAAAGAAACAAAAAAAGATCAAATCCGGTGTTTGTAGCATCGCTAAGACAGTTCGAGATCAAATTGAAGCGGGCGGGGAGCGGATTTGGCGACTAACCGATTTTGAAAACATGCCATTTACAGCGGTTGCACAGGCTCTGTCTCGCCTATTTCGCCTCGGTATGATTCAAAGACTCGGTAAAGGTCTATACTACAAACCAAGGCAAACAGCCTTTGGACTAAGTAAGCCAAACCCCAGCCAATTACGCTCTTTACCCATCTTAGGAAAAAGAATATTTCCTGCTGGCAGTGCGGCAGCAAACCTATTGGGATTCAGCACTCAGCATGCGGCAAAATTAGAAGTCGCGACAAATGGACTTAGTTTACCGCGTTTAATTGTCGGCAAAGAAACAATCATACACACGCGAAGGCCAGAATCATGGCAAGAACTTTCATATAAGGATGCAGCCATTTTAGACTTTCTTCGTCAAAGAGGATCATTTAGCGAATTTTCTCCTGAAGAAACCGTTGATAAACTGTTAAAACATTTTCACGAAACGGGGCGATTAAAACATCTTCTTCAGATCGCAATATCAGAACCTCCTCGTGTTCGCGCCCTACTTGGAGCCATAGGACAGGAACTTGGATATTCTGAAAAGCAGCTATCCGATTTGCGAAAAAGCTTGAATCCGCTCTCAAGATTTGATTTTGGGCATCTAATTGCGCTGAAATATGCCAGACAATGGCAAGCAAAGGAACGCAAAACTTGAAACTATTTGAACACCCAGATTTTGAACAAGCAATCATCCGTGCAGCAGAACACTTCCATTCGTCTGGGATGCGCGAAGCGATTATCGAAAAAGATTATTATGTCACAGAAGCACTGCGAATCATTCAGCAGACAGTTGGAGATAGGGTCATTTTTAAAGGGGGAACTAGCCTATCCAAGGGATGGAATCTCATCCAAAGATTCTCCGAAGACATTGATATCTTTTTTGATCCGATAGCATTCGAACCGCCCTTAGGAAAAAATGCAATTAACCGTGAACTGAAGAAATTGCGGCAAGCTGTCGAAAAGCATCCAGGGCTCAAGTTTATCGAAACAGAAAGCCGAACTGTTGGTGGCTTCGGTCGTAGTGATCACTTTGAATATGTTCAACAATTTGCAAGCGCTGGAGACATTCGCAATCGCGTTCTTGTTGAAGTTGGCACTGCCAGTGGTAAAGAACCAACAGAATGTGTAAAGCTTCAATCTTATATAGGAAAATTTCTCAACGAGGCAAGAATAAGCCTTGGAGCCGAGGATGAAGGTTCGTTCGAAATGCGCCTGCTCCATTTCCGCCGAACTTTCGTGGAAAAACTTTTTGCTATTCACTCTAAGGTTGAAAAATTCAAGCAAACCGGTGTCGGGATTGGCGGATATGCTCGTCATTATTATGACCTATTCTGCCTTGCTGAACGCCAAGAAGTGTTGGCAATGTTGCATTCTAATGAATATGAGGCAATCAAAGTCGACTATGACAAAGTGAGTAGAAAACATTTCGAGGTCGATTATGTACCTCCTCGGGACATGAATTTTGCAAAAAGCGAAGCTATTTTTCCAAAAGGAAGTATTGAGATGGCCCTTGCAGCAGAATTTGAGAAACAGTGCCGAATACTGTGCTTTGGAGCATTCCCCACATGGCGTCAAGTTCAGCAACGGTTTATGAAGATTCAAGACCTTCTTTGACCTATCTCAGTAAAATTTTTCGTCAATTTTCGGGATTATTTTGGCCGATTTTCGATCCAAATTGTGGGGGCAATATCGACAAAAGTATATTGTCCCCACAATTTGGATCGAAAATCGGCCAAAATAATCCCGAAAATTGACGAAAAATTTTACTGAGATAGGTTCTTAAAAAAAATCACCCGGCTAGAGGACTAGCCGGGTGATTTAAAGCACAAGACAAGGGAATCCCGCGTTATACCGCTTGGGAACCTTGGATCTGCTTACTGAGATAGTTTTCTTGATAGGATTTGACATCGTTCATGTGAATCACCCACGCTGCACCTTTGCGAGATGCTTTCAAAAGGCCGACGCGCGTTGCGTAGTAGATCTTTTGAGCGGGGACGTTCAACATCTTGGCAACCTGGTTAACGGAAAAGAAACCTTTATGATTATCAAATAAGAGTTCTCCGTCAAACATCGACTTGGTCCTAGAATATTTTTGCCTGCGATAGGCATCTAAATCATCTAGATCAATCGTCCACCGGGTCGTATCTTTAGAGGCTTTCAGCTTTTTTTGCTTAATGGCCACGTAGATCGCCTGCCGTGTCACGTTGTTGATTTTAGCCGCTTCTGTAATCGAAACGACCTTTTTATTCGGCGCACTTCCAGGCGCACCTTCTTCTTGCAGGGGATGCTTGGTATCTCCCATAAATATTATTCCTCCTAAAAATAGTCCTTAAAAAGCCCTGTTAATCCAGGTTGCGAGCGGCCTTACGCGACTCACGTTGCCTGGCGACATATTCCTGAAGGCCCTTTGGTTTTTATATATTAATACAACTTGCCTTCTACATAGATTATTAATTATCACATAAAAATGTGTTGAAATCAAGCTCTTATCTTAATTTTTACCCTTTAGATAGAAAATTTTCCCTGAGACATGTTCTTATCATATTGATTATAAATCATTTAAATTAAATCAAGAGAAAGTTAAAAAAGTTTTTTAATAGCCATAAACGATTAAACTGCCTTATGCTGCGCTTTGGGAATAGCCCCTCAAAGGGCGCCTCATGCGATGTGCCCATATGCTTTTAAATCCAGCTTCCAAGGTGCCCATGTTTTTTAGAGGTCTTTTCCTCTTTTTTCTCTTTCTCAACGTCATTTGCGACGCAAAACCCCCTCAATTGACCCCCCACGATACCAGGGTCAAAATCGAGGAAATTTTAAAAGCGCACGTCGCCTATCAAAAATTAACCCCGGAACTCATCAAAAGGGCTATTCAAAACTACATCGAGGAAATCGACCCCTTAAAGACCTATTTTTTAGAGTCGGATATCGCCAAGTGGACCAACCCCTCCGATAAGCTCTTAACTAAAACGCTAGAAGGGTTTAAAAAAGAAGACTTTAAAACCTTTCATGCCATTCATGAAAAATTGATTACAGCCATCAAAAGGCGCAATATTCTCGAACAAAACATAGACGAAGCCCAGCTACCCAAAAACGTACAACCAACCGAGTTTAAAGACATTAAATTCGCCTCTTCAGAAGAAGAGCTTCTCGACAGACTCGTGCGCATTAAAGCCCTCCAAATCGAGACCGCGGATAAGCTCAACCAAGAGACCAGATCTCAATTTCTGCAGCGCCTCAATAAACGGCGCTTTAATCGAGAGGAGGAATTGATCGCCCGTTCCGACGGGGAAAAAGAGCAATTGGTCTTGTCCTATGTGTTAAAAGCGATCAGCTCTGCGCTCGATTCTCAAACAGCCTATTTCACCCCTGCTGAAGCCACTCAGTTCATGATCCAAGTGCAGCAGCGTTTATTCGGCATTGGAGCGCAGCTCCGCGATGATCTCAACGGATTTTCCATCATGCGGCTCATCGATGGAGGCCCCGCTAGCATCGGAAATAAACTGAAGGTGGGCGACCGGATTATCGCCGTCAATCGGGAGCCTGTCGTCGGGATGGATATCACCGAAGCGGTGGAATTGATTCGCGGACAGCAAGGCACCTCGGTCATCCTCACCCTTTTAAGAGAAAAAGGGGATGAAAACCATAAGCAGAAAGAGGTCCTCGATGTCGAAATTGTGCGGGGCGAGGTCGTGCTTAAGGAAACCCGTCTAGAGACGAGTTATGAACCCTACGGGGATGGGGTGATCGCCCTTCTGCACCTTTTCGCTTTCTATCAAGACGGGACCACATCCTCAACGGCCGATCTGCGCGCAGCCCTTGAAGATCTAAAAAAACAACACCGTCTCAAAGGAGTCGTTCTAGACCTGCGCAATAATGGAGGAGGACTCCTTCCCGAAGCGGTGGGAGTCACAGGGCTCTTCATTACGAAAGGGGTGGTCGTTTCCGTGAAAGACAACTCGGGAGCAGTCCAACATCTGCGCCATATCGACGAGAAGATCGCCTGGGATGGGCCCCTCATCGTGTTAACCAACCGCGGAAGCGCTTCGGCTGCAGAAATCGTCGCGCAAACCCTTCAAGACTATGGCAGAGCCATTCTTATCGGCGATGAAGAGACTTTTGGCAAAGGGTCTTTCCAAACCTTCACCCTAGAATCCTCCCATTATGGCAAAGTCAATCCCCAGGGAGAATACAAAGTCACGCGGGGCAGATATTACACCGTCTCGGGAAAAAGCCCTCAATTAACCGGCGTAAAGACCGACATCGTCGTTCCCGGCCTCTTATCCAACCTGGACATCGGAGAAAAATTTTCCAAATTTCCTTTAGAAAATGACCAGATTCCACCCAATTTTGATGATGATTTGGCCGATATCCCGTCGATCCATCGCGCGCAAATTATCCGCTTATATAAATTCAATCTCCAACCCATTTTAAACACCTATACCCCTTATTTAAGCGCCTTGATCGACAATTCCAGAGATCGGATCGCCAAGAATAAAAACTATCAAAATTTCTTAAAGGAGATCGCTAAAAAAGACTTTATCTCCGATCCCATCGAACTCTTCGGTCAAGCAGACCTCCAGCTCATCGAAACGATGAATGTGATGAAAGATTTAATTTTTCTAGAGCAAAAAAGCTTGAGCGAAAAGCGACAGCCTTAGAGAATAGTGGGCATTTACTTTGTAAATAGAGTTTCAAGCCCATGACAGTACGCGTACGCATCGCTCCCTCTCCCACAGGCGATCCTCATGTAGGAACAGCCTATATCGCCCTTCTCAACTTGATTTTTGCCCGCCACTTTAAGGGAAAATTCATTCTTAGAATCGAAGACACCGACCGCTCCCGCTCGAGACCCGAGTATGAGACCAATATCTTTGAAGCCTTGAAATGGGCAGGATTGCAATGGGATGAAGGCCCGGATATCGGAGGCCCCTTTGGACCCTACAAACAATCTGAGCGGACAGAAATTTATCGCACCCATTGCCAGAAGCTCTTGGACGAACAAAAAGCGTATAAATGTTTTGCCACTCCCGAAGAGCTTGCAGAGATGCGCGAAATGAGCGTCAAGCTGGGCCAGCGCGTGGGCTACGACCGCAGATACCGCAATTGCAGCCCTGAAGAAGTGGCGGAAAGGGAAAAAGCGGGCCAGCCCTACGTCATCCGCTTAAAAGTTCCCTTAACAGGCGAATGCGTCTACGAAGATGGGATCAAAGGGCGCATCACCTTTCCTTGGGCAGATGTCGACGACCAAATCCTTCTTAAATCCGATGGGTTCCCCACTTACCATCTGGCCAACGTGGTCGATGATTATCTGATGCAAATCACCCATGTGATCCGCGGCGACGAATGGATGAGCTCAACCCCCAAACACATTCTTCTTTACGAAAGTTTTTCCTGGAAGCCTCCCGTCTTCATGCATGTTCCCCTTCTCCTCGGTAAAGATGGCAAAAAACTTTCCAAACGGCGCAATCCCACCTCGATCTTTTATTACCGCGACAGCGGCTACCTCCCCGAAGCGCTCCTCAATTTCTTGACATTGATGGGGTACAGCATGCCGAGCGATCAAGAGATCTATTCATTAGAAGAGATCATCCGCGATTTTGATCCCAAGCGGATCGGCGTCTCCGGCGCTTTCTTCGATACATTGAAGCTCGACTGGATCAATCAGCAGTATTTAATTAAGATGATCCCTGAAAATCAGTTATGGGAAAGGATCAAAAAGTGGGGTTTTAATGACTCCTTCATGCAGAAGCTGATGCCCCTTTGCCATACGCGCATCAAGACCTTTGCCGAATTCATCGAGCTGTGCGACTTCTTTTTTATCAATCACATCCCCTATACGGAAGAGCAGCTCTGCCCCGCCAATACGCCCAAAGAGCAGGCCTGCTTTATCTTACAGGCCATCATCTGGAGCCTCGACGAGCAGGAAAATTGGGGGAAAAGCGGCATTGAAAAAGCTTCCCATGCTATCGCCGAAATTTTCGGCGTCCCCCTCAAAAAAATCGTCATCCCTATTTTATATGTCTCGATCACCGGTAAAAAACATGGCCCTCCCATCTTTGAATCGATAGACATCCTCGGAAAAGATAGAACGCGCGCCCGTTTTTTGCGGGCAATCGAATGTTTAGGGGGTATTTCCAATAAGAAAATGGATGCCCTTAGCAAGGCGTGGGCAAAGAAAGACTGCAAGAATCTCCTAGTCTAACGCACTTCCTCTTGAGGAGTTTCTTGGGAAAAAGTGTCGGAAATGATGTAATGGGGCTGATAGCCCGTATCTGCACAACTGCTAAATAGCCCCAGCAAGAACAGCGCCATCGCTTTTTTCATATCTGGTGTTTAACATTTTTTTATCCCGATGTCTATAGATAAATTAAACCCTTTTCCCGCTACGATTAAAGAGCGCTTTCCCCTGACAAAGCCAGGATCGGCAAAGGAGACGTATCACGTCGCCCTCGACCTCGCCTCATCTGGGCTCGATTTTAACCCAGGCGACTCGATCGGCGTCTTCGGCCAGAATCACCCCACCCTCGTCCAACATCTGCTCCATGCTCTAAAAGCGAGCGGCGAAGAACCCATCCTCGATCCCAGGTCCAAGCAGCTCTTTTCCATCCGCGATTTTTTGACACTAAAGGCCAATCTTTCCCGGCTGACCTCCTCCTTTCTCAAACTCCTCTACGACTACGAGACAATCCACGACAAAAAAAACCGCTTGCACCGCCTTCTGCAAACCGAAAATAAACCCCTGCTCTCCCAGTACCTGCAAAGCCACGACCCCCTAGACCTCCTCAAAGAATATGCAGAGGTCAATGCGCCCCTCCAAGAGCTCTGCGAGCAATTCGGCCCCCTCCTTCCCCGTTTTTATTCTGCGGCCTCCTCGAAGCAAGCCGTTCCCGACGAGGTCCACCTCACCGTCGCCCTGTCCACCTTTACCCATGCCGGAGAGCTCCGCTATGGCGTAGCCAGCCATTTCCTCAATCATCTCGCTCAGGAGCGCCGCACGCCTATTCCCGTCTATGTCCTCCCCGCGCACAACTTCCGGCTGCCCGCCGATCCGCACACACCCATCATCCTGGTCGGCCCCGGCACGGGGGTCGCCCCTTTTCGCGCCTTCCTGCAAGAGCGGATGGCAACTCGGGCGCCTGGAAAAAATTGGCTTTTTTTCGGCGAATGCAACCGCGCCTTTGACTTTTTCTATGAAGACTATTGGATGCAGCTCGTGAAAGACCGCTCTCTGCGCCTCGATCTCGCCTTTTCCCGCGATCAAGCGGAAAAGATATACGTTCAGCACAAAATGCACGAACATGCCGCCGACCTGTGGGCCTGGCTGCAGGAGGGAGCGCACTTCTATGTCTGCGGCGACGCACATCAGATGGCAAAAGACGTCGACGCCATGCTCCAGCGCATTGCCAAAGAACAAGGCCATCTCGACGACGACGAGGCAAAAGCCTACGTCAAACACCTGCGCACCGAGAAGCGCTACCTCCTCGACGTCTATTAATCTTATTTCAGAAATAACCTCAGGTAGTCTTTTTGAGTCTCTCTTACCATGCGAGCGATGAAGTCAATGAAGTCTTGGTCATTCGCATGAGCCTGTTCTAAAAAAGCGATATATTCGCTTCTAGTGATCGGCGGAATGATGGCGATGGCATACTTTTCCTGCAGAAAAACCAAATTCATGAGCAGTCTGGCCACTCGACCATTCCCATCTATAAACGGATGGATGAACACAAATTCCTTATGCGCTAAAGCGGCTGCTTTGACGGGGTGGTGTTCTCTTCTGAAGGTATCGATGCGCGGAATGAGCTCTTTCATCAGCAAGGGTAAATCGCTTGGTTTTGGCAAGGGATATTTCGATCCGGTGATGATCGCTTTATTCGACCGATATTTCCCTGCTTGTTTCTCATCGATCCGAAAGTAAAAAAGGTGGTGCAATTGTTGAATATCTTGTTCCCTTACGGTTGTGCCGCTAACCAGGGTATGGAAGAAATCATAGGCCTCGGCATGCCCGATCGCTTCAAAATGGTCTTTAAGAGGTTTTCCCGCTCTTCAAAACTTGATCAAACCTGATCATATATGACCAAATCATCAACTTTTGATCGAGGGCTATCATGCCCTCGTTTTAATTTCCTGGTGCTGTGAATTTCTTCACGGTTTTGCCCCCACAGTGTGATATATACACCATTAGGCAAAACACACCAAGCCCATCGCTTTTGGATAAAAGCGAGGTCTGAGCCAGACACTATCGAGGGATACTCTCCCCCCTTTTTTTGTGGAAGATCCCGCAAGATTTTCCTCAGACCGTTAATCGCTGCATTTTCGTCGCGAATGTGAACGGTCTGACACTGTGGGCACTGCCATTGTCTCAAGAAGACAGGGATTCCCTGTTCTTCTATCCGAAGGCAATGACTGCAGGTTCGGGTTGTCCCCGCTTCATCAAATTCAAGAAACGTTTTTCCTGATTTGCGAGCCACCCAGGAGAGGGTCTTTTTCCAACGCCCGATCAGAGATCGGTTGTTCATCGCTCGCCGCATGGGTTTATTGATCCCTTCGCCGTGGGGTGTATAGTCTCCGATGCCAATGCAGTCATACTCTCGGAAAAGGCGATGAGCGCTTGTAAACATAAACGTCTTGGTCTGTTCTCGGCGTTTACGCAAGGCCCAATTGTCACCCCTTCTTCTAAAACAATTGTCGTTTCCGATTCCGTTAAGGTATTCCCTTCCAGGGCATTGCTGGAAAAAGTGAGCCCAACCCGATAATACTCCTTGATTTGCTTAAGGAGATCGGGGCTTAAAGGCCTATACGAGTCGATCTCTCTTTGCAATGAATCGATTTCTTTAAAAATATCCAGCTGCATATGTCTGAATTGTATAACGAACTTGCCATGTAAACAAGCGGCAATTAGCTTGCCTGTAAAGCCTGCATTAGCTTCAACGGGAGGGATCAACGCAAAGTCGCAGAGATTTTATAAATTTCTCCGCGTCTCCGCGTCCATACTTTTATCCATAAGTTTTGCTTGCAATTTCAAGTTTATTGCATAGAGCAAGGAACATGATAGGCAAGATAAGCATGATACACATGATGGAAAAAGAAGAGGCGGCAGAAGCGGCACACCGCTTTGCAGCCATTTTTTTATCATGCACATCATGCTTATCTTGCCTATCATGTTCATTGCTTTAATTCGGATCCTCATCGCGCAAGCCATCTACGAACTATTGATTTTTTAGCGAATTAAACCTAAAACTCAGGTCAATAAGTACCTTCAATTCTAACGTGTCGAAAAAACTTGGCAATTTCTTTTTTTGATACACATCCTTGAGCTACTTTTAAGATGAGGTCTTGGTATTCATGTTCAAAAAAACTGAAACCGCCCTTGAAATTAGACGAAAAAAAGACTACAGCAGTCATGGCAGCTGTACGCTTATTCCCATCTACAAAAGGGTGATTTTGGATAAGATGAAAAAGATAAGCTGCTGTTTTATCATAAATCGTTCTATGTAGATCTCGTCCACTAAAACGCGCTTTTGGCATTTCTAAGGCTGAACGCAAAAGTCCTTCGTTGAGAATTCCTTTTGTCCCTCCATACTCTTCGATGAGTTGATCGTGCATTCCTAGTACAAATTCAAAAGAAACATAAGCAATCACAAATCAGCCAATTGTTGCATTAGTTTACTATATTTTTTGTTTAGTTTCTTAAAATTTTCCCTAAAAACATCCGCTTTATTATCTTCGACAGATTGGATGACCAGCCCACCGCTAGGATTGATCGAAATTTGAAAAATTGCATCCTCTGAAATTCCAGCGGCTTCAAGCAAAGACTTATCCACCACAATGGCTCGGCTATTTCCATGTTTGATTAAGCGTTTAAGCATAAATATCCCTCCTCTTCTGTATCCACAACGGTATTACAAGAGCAAATTTTATGCAATCGCTGCAGTTTGTGAATTTTTAATTTTGCAGACAATCTACAGAAGTTGATACCATCGTCAAAAATTGTATCGAAAATCGGCTTAAGCTAGGAGGGATGGATGGCTATATCAGATTATGTCCAATCGATTTCAGAGAGGGGAAAAGCGGCATGGAACACTCTTTCCGATTCTGTGCACGGAGTTGGGCTCAATGCCTACAAAATCTCCAATTACATGCTCGGGGGCGTTTTTAGGAACCTGTTGCTTGACGCACCTTCTCACACACAGGCGACGCGGCAAACATGCCAACAGCTGTTGAATCCCGATATCTCTATAGATAATGCGGCGCGTGAGCAAATCCTAAAGACGTTTCGAATGCGGACAGAAAGATGGGAGTTGCAGATCGATCGGAGTTCTTATCTATTGGAAATAAAAATCTACGAAAGTCTCGATAAACAAGACAAGCATACCTGCATTAGAGTAGGAGGCAAGGATGAGACGCAGGATGTTTCCGATGCGCGAGTCTACCCTCTTTTAAAGGCTTACGTGCAAACAAATAGAGCTCAACAGGCCAATCAAGGCTTGCGCATTCTCCAGTTTTGCCTGCACGGCCATCAGACTAAAAGCCAAGGAGAACCTTCTTGGAGCCCCTGGAAGCCCGCTGAAGCGAGGGAACTCAGTAGAATATTTCTCGCATTTTTAAAAGACCTGCAGGAGACGCTCAACATCCCTGTGCACTCTTTGATCTGTTGTTCAATGGGAAGCCTTGTGTTCGAAGATTTAGATGCAGCGCGCGATGCGCTTCCAAAATTACTGCTCTTAGACCGCCCCTTAACCTCCGTGTGGAAAGTAGCTAGCAAGTTGTATAACCCTGTCGTTGCTTATATGCTATATGGAGGAGCCTATATCGCCGGATGGGCCGCAGATCCCGAAAAATCCCTGACGCGATTTTTTGCCAACCTAGGAGTCCGGCAAGCGGCATCCATGGGTCATAGAAAAGTGGTCATCATCGAAGTGAAAGAGGACTGGTATTTTTCCGGCTCCAGCGCCTTTTCTGACAGATTTACAACCGATTTAAATCAAGCGGGGATTCGGGCTCACCGAGAACGTTTCCACCCTAACGAGATCCTATACCATGCCCGTTCCCATCATGCGCTCCCTCTCAATAAATTGAGAAATAACCACAAACAAGATGACACCTCTATCTTGCCTTTACAACCTCACGAGAGCGCCGCTGCGGGCATCATCAAATACCTGATGCTTCCAGATCAGCCTTATGAGAGCGCTATTTCAGGCGCTACCAATAACCTGATGCGTCCAGATCAGTCTGCCTCATCCGACAAAAAATGAGTCTATCCTGTTCAATCTTGAAGTAAAAGAGGTTTTGAGTTATAATTGATGTCTTAAGTATTAATTCGACGACGGTCTCTAGGGGGCGATATTTTATGATGCAATTCAAACGGATCAAATATTTTTTATCTATTTATGCAGCGGCGCTGTTCTCTAGTACCCCGCTATACCCCGCATCCTCCGGACGGAGCGCGGGCGATAAAAATGAAGGCGCTGCTCCTCAGCAGGCGATGCGGATTGAAAAAGACCAGAGGATCCCGTTGCGAGACGGCATTTCTATTTTGGCAGACATCTTTCGCCCTGCAGACATGAGCCGCCCCTATCCGGTGATTCTTACTTATGGTCCTTATTGTAAAGATATGCACTTTATCGATTTCGACTCTGCGACCTACTCCAAATCTCCCGTCAAAAACGAACACATGGTCTGGGAAACGCCGGACCCTGAAACCTGGGTAAAAGAGGGTTACATTGTCGTGCGCGCCGACCAGAGAGGAAGCGGTAAATCTCCAGGACAGGTGCGGATTCTATCGAGCGCATTCGCCGATGATCTCTACGATGTGATCGAATGGTTGGGCACGCGTCCATGGAGCAACGGCAAAGTCGGCATGCTGGGAGTCTCCTACTACGCCGTCTCGCAATGGATTGCGGCTGGAATCCATCCACCCCATCTCGCTGCGATCATCCCTTGGGAAGGATTTACCGATGCGTACCGCGATGCGGCGCGGCAAGGGGGAATTCTTTCTAATACCTTTATCAACGGTTGGTATCGGACCCGGGTCTTAGCCGGTCAATATGGAAAGCAGAGCCTTAGCCAAACCATTTTGGCACAAAACGTAGAGATCCCTGAGTGGCCGAAAGCGGTTGCCGCTGCCCGATTGGCAGACGAACCGTTTTGGACAACGCATTTTCTCCCCTCCTTATCTAGCCTGAAGACGATCCAGATCCCTGTCTACTCATCGGGCAATTGGGGCGGCTTTGCTTTGCATGGCAAAGGAAACATCCAGGGCTTTCAGGAAGTATCGTCGCTATACAAATGGCTACAGATGCATACCGGCAACTACGTCAACAGCTTTTATGGCAAAGAAGGGGTAGCGGATCAAAAGCGATTTTTCGATAAATTTCTGAAAGGGATCAACAATGACATGCTGTCTATCCCCCGCATCAAACTCGCGATTCGCCATGGGAGCGGAGACCAATACACGTGGCGCTACGAGAATGAGTGGCCTCTTGCCCGCACAAAATGGACTCCGTTCTATCTGGAGGCCTACACAGGCTCTTTGAATGAGCTTCCTTCCTCCGATGCGACAAGGGTTGCCTATGATGAAAAAACGGGAAGCGCTGCATTTTTGACAACGCCATTTGTAGAAGATACCGAGATCACAGGTCCTATTGCGCTTCAGCTCTGGGTCTCTTCAACCACAGACAATACAGACCTCTTTGTCGCTCTAAAAAAATTCGATTCTCAAGGAAAAGAAATGACCCAAGTGAATACGACCGATACGCTGGGGCCGGTGACCAAAGGATGGCTGCGCGCCTCCCATCGCAAATTGAATCCTAGCCGCAGCAAACCCTACCAACCTTATCTTTCCCATGACGAAATTCTCCCTCTAGTTCCCGGGGAAATCGTTCCTGTCGACATCGAAGTATGGCCTACGAGCATGGTGTTTGAGGCAGGAACTAGATTGGCTGTGGTCGTAAGCGGCTCCGACGACCCAACGACCCATACGTTCTTTCATAACGATAGGGCAGATCGGGCATTGCCAAATGGGTCATCCATCACGACCATCTGGACTGGTTCAACCTATGACTCGCACATTTTACTTCCTGTGATTCCATGCTCTCTTGCCAACTCCGAGTGCATCCTGGATAACGATTCTGATGCGCTGACCAAATAGGCAGCGATTAGTCATCTTTTTCGTGCCCGTGTGCGTTTCTGCAGCCGTCATAGGCTGCAGAAATTCCCAAGCATCCAGTGCTGTAAACTTAGCATAAGTCATTGATATCCAGATTGTGCTGCTCAAAGCAATCAACATGATAGGCAGAATAAGCATGATGTGCATGATAAAAAAATGCCCGCAAAGCGGCGTGCCGCTTCTGCCACCTCTTCTTTTTCCATCATGTGTATCATGCTTATCCTGCCTATCATGTTCCTTGTTCTATGCAATAAACTTGAAAATGCGCACAAGGGCACGAGAATCTATCCCGTAATTGCTAAATTTTTATTTTGCAGGATTTTTTTCCCTTACGAAGTTCCGTTTTGAAGACAATGTGTGAACACATGGCTGAAAAACGGAACTTCGTAGGGGGAAAAAGACCATAAAGAAAAAAATTTCTGAGTTGCGGGATAGATTCGAAGAAGAGGTTATCTATCTGAAAGGGCATCGATGCCGGGAAGCTTGCCAAATTCGAGGTATTCGAGCGAAGCCCCTCCGCCGGTTGAAAGATGGGAAAAATGTTGAGCGAGATGAAGAGCGTTGATGGCGGCGACCGAGTCGCCGCCGCCCACAACCGTCGTGGCGGAAAGGGTGGAGAGAAGGCGAGCGATCCCCTCCGTGCCTTTTGCAAAGGGGGGGAATTCGTAGACGCCAAGGGGCCCATTCCAAAAGACTGTGGCGGCATCTTGCAAAGCCGCTTTCCAAATCTCTAGCGTTTTAGGGCCGATGTCCATCCCCTGCCAGCCGCTGGGAATTCCCTCCTGCGCTCCCACAATCCGAGCCGGCGCCTCTGCGCTAAAGGCGCTCGCGACCACGATGTCTTCGGGCAGCCATACCTTCACGCCTTTTTCTTGACAAGTTTGCAAAAAGGCCGTTGCCGTAGGCATTTGGGCATCCTCATGGATCGAATCGCCGATCGCAATTCCTTGCGCTTTTAAAAAGGTGTAGGCCATCCCGCCGCCGATGAAGATCGCATCCGCTTTCGCGATGAGGGAGCGGAGCACTCCCATTTTAGTGGACACCTTGGCGCCTCCGATCAGGGCATAGAAGGGGCGTTTGGGGTGAGATAGAATCTCGCTTAAGAAAGCGATCTCTTTCTCCATAAGCAACCCAGCCGCCGCCTTGCCAGGAAAATATTGAGCGATCACAGCTGTTGAGGAGTGGGCGCGATGGGCGGTGCCGAAGGCATCGTTGACATAGATATCCCCAAGCTCAGCGAGCTGTTTCGCAAACGAGGGATCGCTGCTCGGATCCTCTTCTGCCGGATAAAAACGGACATTCTCGAGAAGGAGGACTTCTTTGCTTTTCAAATCCCTGGCCATTTTTTGCACCTCGGGACCGATGCAATCGGAAGCAAACAAAACCGGTCTCCCCAACAATTCGGAAAGGCGTTTAGCGCAGGGAGAGAGAGAAAATTGAGGATCCCGTTTTGCCTTGGGCCTCCCTAAGTGGCTCATCAAGATCGCGCTGCCGCCTTGATCGAGGATATATTGGATAGAGGGAAGCGTTTCCCGAATACGGGTATCGTCGGCGATGCCTCCCTCCTTGTTCAAAGGGACATTGAAATCGACGCGCATTAACACCTTTTGATCTTTCAAAGAGAGATCTTTTAAAGAGAGCTTATTCATAGAGTGTTCCTGGGGGAAATTAATAGGGCGTCGCTGACAGCGCGCTCGGTACCGCAGACCATCCCGGGGGTATCCTCATCATCGCCGGAAGGGGTATTGACGACCGCGCCTTTTAAATAAAGAGTAGAAGAGCCGCCCCCATCGAGGTTAAGAGCATAGACGCAGCCGAGGGCATGCATCCACTCGGCGAGCTCTCGAATCGTCATCCCAACGCTATACCATAACCTCCCTTCGACAACCATAAACAGCCAATGGCCATCCGGCTTCAAGCCTACTGCGGTGCGCGGATGCCGATTGACCAAGAAAGACTCGCGGGTTTTTTCAGGGCTATAGTCTGCGATGAGCTCTCCTCGAGCGACAAGAAGCGGCGTGCCTCCGACAATGTGCTCCATTTCATTCCATTCTTCGAGATTGTCTGGTTCAAGCAGGGATTTGAGGAGAATAGAATGGGAAGAAGACTCGTCTACCCTTGCTTCGAGGCGATCGATGAGCGCCCATTTCCCTCCCTCCCTCCAACCGATCGCGGCTCTAGAATGTCTTGGCAAGGAGAGAAGCTGCCCAGAAATTTTTAAGACGCCGCTAGGCGTTCCGGCAAGGGGGCCTTGCATATGGAAAAAGCCGCCGTTTATAGCTGCGATAGCCCCTTCTCTTTTGGCAATGGAAGAGGTATTTTCCAATCCGCAGCGCGCGCGGACGGCCTTGATGATCGCTTTCTCCGGATCGACTTCGAGAAGATGAATCCGAATCTTCCCCTCTTCCTGCAGGCACTCGTAATGGATCCCACCCTGCATCGCGAGGAGAAGAAACAATACAGGGATACACCATAATGCCTGCAATAGCATGATCTACCTATAAAGAAGAAAAGGGGCTCGCCGCTTGTCCAAAGAGGTTCCCCTTTTTCCGTTTTTTCAGTTCGGAGCGGATGGAAAATAACAAGTCTTGATCGAAGTCTTTGTTAGCAGCCCAGAGCAGATATTCAATAGGAATATCTGAAAAAGGGCGTCCTTTGTGTTTGCCGAGGGGCATCGCTCTCAAAGGAATCGGCTTTTTGAGCCTTTCGATCAGCTGCTCCGTTGTTTTGTAATTATTCGCAAGGTATTTAAAGACTTCGATATTGACGACCACATCGTTCATAGCGCGGTGGGCGCCCTCGGGCGCGATGTTGAAATGCTGGCGCAGCTTCTCCAAAGAATTCGTTGGGCTTTCCCCGTACAGACGAGCCATGCGCAGTGTATCCAGATAAAGCTGCGATTCTAATTTGCAAGGGATCTGATACCGCTTTGCGGCTTGAGCGACAAAAGCAATGTCAAAGGGGATCCCATGGCCAATCACAATGTACGCTCCCAAAAACTTCAATAGGGACGGGAGGATTTCTTGAATTTTGGGTTTGCCTGCGACCATCGCATCCGTGATGTGGTGGATGGCTATGGAAGGCGGTGGAATCGGGGCTTCCGGATCGACCAAACTTTCAAAGGTGTCGATAATCCCATCGAAGCTAAAGCGCGCAGCCGCCACTTCGATGATCAGATCTTCTTTGGGATCTAAGCCTGTCGTCTCCAAGTCTAAACAGACGAAGATATCTTTATGCATGAGGCCCATGATTTTTTAGCATATCGTTAAGAGTTGAGATGAGACGCGGCCTCGCTTGAGGATCTTTAATAGAATAATGAAGATGGGGAAGGGACATTTTCAGCACTCTAAAACAATCCGCCGCATTTTTTTCCCTTTCCGCCGCATTCAATTTATCCGATTTCGTAAAAATGACCAGCAGCGATTTTTGGCGGTGCGCAGCCCAGTGGGCAAAAGCGATATCATCGTCGCTAAGGCTGCGCCTAATATCTATTAAAAGAAGGCAGAGGCGTAAAGCCTTCCTGTTTTCAAAGTAGGCATCGATCGCTAAAGACCACCCTTTTTTCAGAGCATTCGGGACTTGGGCAAAGCCATATCCCGGAAGATCGACTAAGATGAGCTCTTCATCGATCATGAAAAAATTCAACATCTGCGTTTTGCCAGGAGAAGAGGAGGTCTTAGCGAGCGTCTTGTCCTTGAGCAGATGGTTGATCAAGGAGGATTTTCCCACATTCGATTTACCGACAATAGCGATTTCGGGCAAACGCCCCTCCGCGGGAAAGACGCTTTCCGAAGGAGCTCCCAGCAGAAACGAGCCTTTAGCGAATAAGATTTTTTTCCCCATCTATCCAAATCTCTCTTTGATTTTGCTCGCCCGCCTTTAGAGTGACCTGAATCGCCTCCTCCGGTAAAAGGGAGTCTATCCGCTCCGCCCACTCGATACAGCAGATCCCCCCCGCTTGAAAATACTCCTCAAATCCCATCGCAAAAAACTCCTCGGAGCGGCGAAGTCGGTAAAGATCGAAATGATAGACAGTCATTCGGCCTGTATAGATATTTAAATAAGTAAACGTCGGACTGTTGACTTCTTTTGGATCGATGCCGGCAGCCTCAGCGACCAAGCCCTTAATACAGGTTGTCTTACCGGCTCCCAGATCGCCAAAAAAAGCCACGATGCTATTACTGCCCAGCTGCTGACCCAACCTTCTCCCAAACTCTTGCGTCGCTTCTGCCGAATCCGAAAGAGATCTATTCCTCATCGCTGGATTCTTCTCTATCTTCCTCTAACCACTGATCAATAAAGGGGTTAAACTCATCGATATTCGACATCGCTTCGACAAAAGAGGCGATCCTGCTTTCTTCTAATTGGCTTTGGATGAAGGCTAAGAAATGCTCCTCGATTTGAAAACGGTTTTGACTGGGAACTTCAACAAGCGATAGCGGTTTGAGCTGATTTTTCAAAAAATCATCGATGACAGCCGCCTTGCTATTGAATAACTTCCCGGTTACAGCCGAAGAAAAAACGATCTTTTTGACGGGCTCTTTGCGCTTGGTGATATAATTTTTAATCACCTCGGGATCCTCGGAAACAAAGAAACGTTTGACCTTCAATCCTCCAACCCGTTCGGTATTCTCTGGGCAGCTGGACACCCAATCGTAGATCGCATCTTGGGGGTTCGGATGGGTATTATCTCCAAACACCTTCCCGGTAAAGGGGCAAATATAAATTTTCTTGGTCTGCTCATTGACGTTTTGCTGGCCAATTTGTATTTTAATCTCCGTCTCTCTCCAAAGTTTGCCCTCTTGCTCCAATTTTTGGACCAGCTCCTCCTGGCTTTGGTAAATCATTTTTTCGCGGCCAAAGAGAACGGGCTTGATCTGGTGCTTTTTCTCTAAGAAAAAAAGATAGCTGGTAATGAGATCGGCTTTTTTATTTTTCTTAAGAAATTTTTGGAGCTCGTCCTTTAAAGTATCCGTAATGACAAGCGCTGCCATTGTCCCCTCATTAATTTTTATTGGACGAGAGTAGCTTAAATTGTAATTATTGATCAAGGGAAGAAAAGATCGATTGATTTGAGAGTGGGGGACGTGTTAGTATCTTTTATTTTGCAAATGAGGACTATCGCTATGATTCTTGCCGTAGAGGAGACCCTAACTTTAGAGGAAATCGCTGTGAGCGGCTATGAAAAAGTCGTCAAAGCAACGGATTCCAAATCTGGACTGCAAGCCCTGATCTGTTTGCATAATACAACCTTAGGACCGGCTTTGGGCGGAACGCGCATCTATCCCTATCTTTCTTTTGAAGCGGCCTTAAATGACGTCATGCGCCTTTCCAAAGGAATGACCTATAAATCCGCTCTTGCGAATACAGGCCTCGGCGGAGGAAAAAGCGTCATCATCGCCGATCCCAAAAAAGACAAAACAAAGGAACTGCTATTCTCCTTTGGGCAGGCGGTCCACCTCCTTAGAGGAGCCTATATTTGCGCGGAAGATTCCGGCAGCACGACGGAAGACATGATGCTCATTAGGCAAGCCACCCCCTATGTAGTGGGCTTGCCTCATGAAAAAAGCAGCGGCGATCCGGGAATATTTACGACATGGGGAACCTACCGCGGCATTCAATCGGTGGTTAAAAAAATCGACGGCTCCGATCAACTCCAAAATTATACAGTGGCCATTCAGGGATTGGGAAGCGTGGGAGCAAGACTTGCGGAGCTCCTCTTTTGGGCGGGAGCTAAGTTGATCGTAAGCGATATCGATAGGGAAAAAACGTTGAGCATCGCTAAACGCTTCGGGGCTCGCGTATGCGCGCCGGAAGAAATCCTCAGCGTTGAGTGCGACGTATTAGCTCCCTGCGCCATGGGCGGTGTGATCCATCCGGCAACCATTTCGCGGATGCGATGCCGAGCGATTGCCGGCTGCGCCAACAACCAGTTGCTCAAAGACTCCGATGCCGACGAGCTCATGAAAAGGGGGATTCTCTACGCGCCTGATTTCGTGATCAATGCCGGCGGTTTGATCAACGTCACGGAAGAGCTCTCTGTGGAAGGGTACAACCCCATCCACGCCCATGAAAAAGTCCACAACCTCTACCCCCAATTGATGACCATTTACGACATTGCCGAACAAAACCGCTTCTCCACCCATAAGGCAGCCGTCGCCTTGGGCGATTACCGCTTAAAATACCAATTGGGAAGAAGAGAGACGCCGATTCGACTCCACCACGCCCATGCATAATCTGATCAGCCGGCTCAGGGAAAAAACGCTTCAAGCTATCCTCTCTGCTATTCCAGAGGACGTAGATCCTGCCCTCTTAGAGCCGGAAGTGGTTCAGAGCACTAACCCCGGGTTCGGACATTATCAGTGCAATAACGCGCTCAAGCTTTCCAAAGCTCTCAAACGGAATCCAAAAGAAATCGCCCAAAAAATTGTAGAGCATCTACAAGCCCCGGAAATGATCGATTCGATCGAAATCGCAGGGCCCGGGTTCATCAATCTCACGATCAGCCGGCAATTTCTTTCAAATGAAATTAATGAAATGCTGAACGATCCTCGGCTAGGTGTGCCGCCCCTCGCACATCCGCAGAAAATCATCGTCGAATTTTCTTCCCCTAATGTCGCCAAAGAACTGCATGTCGGGCATTTGCGCTCGACCATCATCGGCGATTGTCTAGCGAGGGCCTTTGAATTTCTCGGGCATGAGGTGATCCGTCTCAATCACATCGGCGATTGGGGAACGCAGTTTGGGATGCTGATCGCCTATTTGCAAGAACGGGGCGGCGAGGTTCCGGCGGATCTTACAGGCTTGATGCACTGTTACAAAGAGTCTAAAAAATGTTTCGATGCCGATCCGGAATTCAAAAAGCGTGCCCAGCTGCAAGTCGTAAAACTCCAAAGCGGCGATCCCGGGTGTTTGCAAATGTGGCAGAAAATCTGCGAGACGTCTAGGCGCTCCTATCAAGAAATCTACGACCTTCTCGATGTAAAGCTCATCGAACGGGGCGAATCTTTTTACAACCCCTTGCTGCCCCCTCTCATCGAAGACCTCACCCAAAGGGGAATGATCGCGATTTCCGACGGAGCCAAGTGTATCTTCCTCGATGGATTTACGACGCGCGAAGGCAATCCCCTTCCGATGATCGTGCAGAAATCGGACGGCGGATACAATTATGACACCACCGATTTGGCGGCTCTCCGCCACCGCATTGAAAAAGAAAAGGCAAACCGGATCATCATCGTGACCGATGCAGGTCAAACCTTGCACTTCCAAATGCTGTTCAAAGCCGCTGAAAAGGTAGGCTATCTCGATCCTAAACAAGTACAGGTCGACCACGTTCCCTTTGGAGTGGTTCTAGGCCCAGACGGTAAAAAATTCAAGACTAGATCTGGAGAAACGGAAAAGCTGATCGATCTTCTGAGACAGGCTATCCTGCAAGCCAAAGAAATCATGGAAAAGCGGCTGCCCGATCTTCCTGAAAATCAGATCGACCAGTTAGCGCAGATTCTCGGCATCGATGCCGTGAAATATGCCGACCTTTCCTGCAATCGCCTCAAGGACTATGTGTTCAGCTACGAAAGAATGTTAAAATTCGAAGGAAATACCGCCGCTTTCCTCCTCTACGCCTATGTGCGCATCCAGAGCATCAAACGCAAAGTGGGCAAGGATATCGCTCACATTTCCTCTCAGGTGATCCTCGAGCACCCCTCGGAGATCGCCCTCGCCCTGCACATTCGGCAGTTCGGCGAAGCGCTAGACTATCTCGCGCGCGAACTATTCCCGAATCGGCTCAGCGATTATCTCTATGAGCTCGCTGAAAAATTCCATCTTTTCTTCCGGGACTGCAGAGTGGAGGGATCTCCTCAAGAAGAGAGCCGCCTGCTGCTTTGCGAAGCTGCCGCCCGCATCCTCGAAAAAGGGCTCCACATCCTCGGCCTCAAGACCCTCGACCGCATGTAAGAGACTGTCAAAATTTTATTGCATTAAAAAATCTTTTTTTTACAATGGGAGAAATTATTTTGATGCTATTTTTTTTAGCAGGAGCTTTACTATGCGCAAGCCATTCTTTTTCATCTGTATTCAGATGGCATTTCTTCGGGCGATCACCGCAACCCCAGCTCCTTGCCCCGCTCCTCTTGCGCCACTGCCTCAGCTGCCGGTGCCTGCCGTAGTCCCTCCTCCTATCGCCACATGCTCTACCCCCACTCCAACAAATCTAGAAGGGTATCTGCCGATCACCTTTATCAATAACACCGGACTGCCTGCCTCTGAAATTTACATCGTCGTGTTAGTCAATTCCAGCACGCAATATTTATCGTTCAGCGGCTCTACTCACAAATTGGCCACCATCTGTCCCTTTACGCCTGCGACCTATCTCTCCTCATCGCAATATTCTTATCCTTTAAATTTTTTTGAACTGATTCATTCTAACACGTATACATTCTATATCCCTAACGATGGAAATACGGGAGTGTCAGGCAGCAATGTCATGACTTCCTCAAGAATCCTTCTCTCCTTAAAGCAACCTTTGACCTATTTCATCGATAACAATGGACTTTTAGAATTTCCCACCGAATTTGATGCCACGAATGACAATTATTACATTTTAAACGACAAGATCGAATTCGACGTAGGAAGCAATGCGCTTAACCGACTCAATCTGAACCTGACAGGGGTGGATTTTTTTGGCCTTCCTCTTTCAGTTCAAGCTAATTATCAGTTTTTTTATGGGAGCTCCTTTACGGATGCATGCGCTGTGACGGGGATGCCGCCGACAATTAGCCTTGCGGACGTATTTACTCAATATCAGGCCGCATTGACCTCTCTTTCATCCCCTTTTGATGGGTACTGGGCAGGCCTCATCGCGACTTACACGAATCCCGTTTCTGCAGGCGGACAGCTTTGCAACCTGCGCATTTACGCCCCTGCCACTGCAATGGGCAGCACTCAAACCCAACCCAACCCAAGCCCCGTTTCTTTCCCAACGAATTACTTTCTGAGCACAGCCTCTTCCCCCAGCGGTTGCACGTGGTTTAATGCGGTTTGGAGCGGCCAGACGGAATCAGGCGGACAAGCCTTTTACCAGAAGACCCACCCTACTCCTTATCTCGTTCTCGATGCGACAACAGCTTCAGGCGCAGCTACCGCAACCGGATATGAATTAAATGATAATAGTTTTAGATTTGCCATATCGGGCGGCGTGGATGCGGGAAATACACTGGTGTTCCCCTACCCCACCAGCTCTAAAGCCTTTTTCACAGGCGCTGTCAGCGATTATGAGCCGGCGATCACCGGCAGCGCATCATCCGCCACTCAGGACCAAGTATTCAAAGTATTTGCCACATCCATCATTGCCGAAATTTTTCCAATCAACTGCCAGCTTCCCACTCCCATCACCATCAACAACGCTTATGTGCAAAATCAGTCTGCAAATTACTTTCAAAACAATTCCATTCTCTCTCAGGCGCTCGCAGGATGCTCCTGCGTGTCCAATGTTCCCTGGTATGATTTTTATTCAAGAACCCTGTTAACCATCGGAGCGCCTAATCTCTTTTATACCTCCGCCTATTCTGATTTCTTAGGCACAGACGGAACCATTGTGATCGTTAACCTAGATACGAATAATTCCGGAGCGACGATCACCGTCAATTTGAACAATTGTTCAACGGATGTCAATTTTCCAAATCCCTACGACGACACCTCGCTTTATAATATCATCGTCGGCATCCCGAGCACAGCGACAGTCCAGTTTGGCACATCCGCAGGGGGACCTTTTGGATCGATCCCGCCTACGGCAAATGGAAATGCCTTTTTTCTACAGATCACATACAATTCCGGCGTGTATAATGGTCAAACATTTGTGACGCAGATCGCGCCGCTGGCGCAAATATTTCATCCTATCCTCCCCGGACAAGGAGCGATTACGACGACAGGTTCAAATACCAATGTTACCTTAGGAGCAAGCCCCTAAACCAAGGAAATGGACATGCACTTTATAACATCCGCAAAATTTAGTCTCCCCGCGTTTCTTCTTGCCGTTTCCCTTCTCGTTGGGCAGGAAACGCAATCGATGCACCCAGAAAAAGAGATGGGCATGTCGACCTCCATGAGAGAGAGAAAGATGGTGGGGTGCTATAACTCCTCCTGTCGGATCAATCTGGGAAACCCTTGCAATGTTTTCGTCTCTGGCAGTTTTATTTATTGGCAGCCTATTCAAGAAAATATGGAATTGGGGGTTGTTTCCAATACGACGGACGATCTCGACCTCGTCAATGGCGATGACGTAGATTTACACTTCCGTTATAAGCCGGGCTTTAAAGTGGGTCTTGGGTTGAATTTCGATTACGATCATTGGGATACCTTCGTTGAGTATACCTGGTTTCGAGCCACCGAGCATGTCGAGAAAAACCTCGATTGCAATAATCCAGATATCGCGCTTCTTCCAGCATGGCAAATTCCAAATTTCCTCAATCCTCAATACACTTCCGGGTCGGAAAAATGGAGATTGAGGATGGACTTAGTCAACTGGGACTTAGCTAGAAGCTACTTTGTCGGCAAGCACCTTTGTTTCCGCCCTTTCATCGGTTTGCGAGGAGCCTTCATTAGACAAAACGTCGATGTCGACTACACCAATGTCACTCCGAGCGATCTGCTGATTTGGCCTTCTACATGCGTAAACGAATCCTCTCGCTCCTGGGGAATTGGACCGAGAATGGGTCTATCTTCCAATTGGAATTTCTGCAACGGATTCAGGTTATATGGGAATGGGGATGTGGACGTCCTTTTTACGCAATATGACTTGAGAAGCAAACAATCATCCGCTGTCACAACCGCCAACCGGTATATTGTGCGTAAAGACGATGCAAACTATTTAAGAACGCATCTTGACCTCGGCCTTGGATTAGGATGGGGAACTTATCTCGACTGTAAAAAATACCATCTCGATCTGTCGGCAGACTACAGCTTTCAGGTCTTTTTCGATCAAAACATGTTCCGCAATACGGTGAGCGCCCAAGCTGTCGGGAAAGGGATCCTCCCCAACGGCAACCTCTACCTTCAAGGATTAACAGTTACTGCCCGCTTCGACTTTTGATTAGGGGGTAATGGGGCGTTTGCTAGGCAAGCCGGCCACTTCTTTGACGTATTTAGGCAGGGCGTAGCCCGGCAAAAGGGTGGCTAGCTCTTTCATCAAACGAAGCCCGACAGCCTCTTCGACTTCGAAATGCGCAGCCCCTTGAACCCGGTCGAGCTGATAAAGATAGTAGGGCATGATGCCTGCGTTCACCAGGGTCTCAAAGAGGAGCTGTAAGGTCGGCACGGCATCGTTGACGCCTTTTAATAACACGCTGTGGTTTAAGACAGGAATGCCGAGCTTCTGCACCTGTTTTAGCGCTTGTAAAATGTCTTCATCTAACTCGCGCGCATGGTTGCAATGGATGACGAAAACGACTTGAAGGCGCGTCTTTGCTAAGATGCTGAGCAACCCCTCGTCAATCCGTTCAGGGATGCCAAGGGGGAAGCGGGTGTGGAAACGAATCCGTTTTACATGAGGGATCGTTGAGAGATCTTGGACCAGCTGCTGCAAAACACCATTCGAAAGGGAAAGAGGATCGCCTCCGCTGAGGAGGATTTCCGAAAGGGTGGGATCTTTGCGAATGAGCTGCAGCTCTTCTTCAAACCCCTTATCCTGTACAGCGTAGTCAAAATTTTGGCGGAAACAATACCTACAGTGCATGGCGCAGGCGCTCGTTGTAATCAGGAGCGCGCGCCCCGTGTACTTATGCAACAATTTTTTTGCTTTGCGGGAAGCCGCATCGCCCACGGGATCGAGGGAAAAATGGGGGGTTAACTCTTTTTCCGCTATCAAGGGAAGAAATTGCCGGAGTAGGGGGTCTTCGAGCGTATTTTTCTCAATTTTTCGAGCTAGGCGAAGGGGAAGATTGAGGGGAAAACGGGGCTTCGGCAGAACAAGAGAGCGCAGAGACTCTCCCCACTGCAAAAAGTCTAATAATTTTTCCCAATCGGTAAAGCTTTGTCGCTGGATGGCTCTCCACATGGGGAAACATTCTGCCTTCTCGTCTGGGGAATGTCAATGGAGATATGCCCAGAGCCATCCTGAGCAGCCAATTTAGGGATCAAGGGGACCCTGCTGATGTCCGCTCCCAGACAGGCCAATTTTTCGACGAGATGGGCATAGCCCCGGTCGAGGTAGGCGGTCCCGGAGATCATGCTGATATCGGGAGCTAAAAGAGCTGCCATCACATAGGCAAACCCCGCCCTTAAATCGGGAATGGCAATATCCCTGGAAGAAAGAGGTGTCACCCCCTTGACGATCAAGCTATGATGGAAGTTTTGCGAAGCAAAACGGCACTCTTTGCCTCCTAAGCACTGGGTAAAGAGCTCGATATCGGCGCCCATCTGCTTAAGGGTTTCTGTATAGCCAAAACGGTTTTCATAGACGGTTTCGTGAACAACAGAGACGCCCTGGGTTTGCGTCAACAAGACCACGAAGGGCTGCTGCCAGTCTGTCATGAAGCCGGGATGGACATCCGTTTCAATATGCACCCCTCCCTTGAGCGGTCCCTGATAAAAAAATTCGATCCCGTTGTTTTTGACATTAAAGCCGCCTCCTACCTCGCGCAACTTATTTAAGAAGGTGATCATGTGCTGATGCTGCGCCCCTTCGACAAAAACCCGCCCTTTTGTGCTGATCGCCGCCATGCCCAAAGAGGCAGATTCGATCCGATCGGTGATCACCGTATGCTCTACTTCGTAAAATCGCTGCGTTTGTTGGATCCGAATGGTCCGATCGACATCGACGGTGATGACCACGCCGAGTTTTTGAAGGAAAAGGATCAGATCGATGATCTCCGGCTCGATGGCGGCATTTTTAATGACCGTCGTCCCTTTAGCCCGCGCTGCGGCGAGAATCGTGTTTTCCGTAGCGCCGACGGAAGGGTAGGGAAGCTGGACGACAGCTCCCTTTAGGCCGTGATGGGCATGCGCAAAATAGGCGCCCTCTTTTTTCATTTCGCGAAATTCGATCACCGCGCCTAGCTTCTCTAGGGCTTGGATATGAAAATCGATCGGGCGCTTCCCGATCTTGCATCCCCCTACAGTCGGAACGATGATATCTTCATCGGTGCGGCCCAAGAGAGCTCCAATCATTAAAATAGGGATCCGGTTCGATCCAGAAAAACGCTGGGGAACATAGCCCGTCTTCAGCTCTTTGGTGATCACTTCCATGACCCCGCGTTCTCTATCCCACTGCACCTCTGTGCCGATCTCTCTGCACAGGTCTACGGTGACTTCTACTTCGGCAATATTGGGAACATTATAAAAAACGCAGCGCTGATCGGATAAAACCGAAGCGACGAGGAGCTTCGTGATGGCGTTTTTTGCACCCGCTGCCTTTACAGTTCCTTCAAGCGGGATCCCGCCTTTGATTTTTAATCGGTCCATGACACCGTTTTATCGGTAAAGATCATTAATTGTCGAGTAAAAAGGGTATCTCCTAATGCGGAGGGAAGAACCCCCTCTCCGGACGCAGATGGCGCATAGCGCAGCGTCAGAGATCGATTCGGGAAATGGCGGCGCTGCATTTCTAAAGCGACCCAGCCCATCGTTTTGCGCGCATTGATTTCGACAATGGGATGCAGCCGAGTAGAACCCTCATCTAAATACAATAGCGCATCGATGCCTGCGTGGCCAAAATATCCCCGATCAGCCATCTCTTCTAAGATAGGGATGGCGATCGCTCGATGCTCCTCAAGATGGGGAATGCAGATCCCTCCCACTCTATTTTGAACATAACGCCCCCGCTTATCGTTATCGCAAATCGTAACGCCTAGATAGTGAACCCCTTCCGTTTTTGAAATGCGCCATTGAGTGCTGAAATCCAACACGCGTTCCACCCAAGGCTCGGCAATTACAGGGCGCATCTCCCGCCACTCCCCTTTCAAAAAAGGCCACACCCGCGCTTCCGCTGCGGGATGATCGACGAGAAGATGCCCTTTGCCTGAAAGGCCAAAGCACCTCTTCAATACAAAAGGCTTTTTTTGAGCGGCAAGAAAGAGATGAGCGTCTTTTTCTCCATGCAAGAGCATAGAACCGGGCAGCCGAGGCCCCCGCGTGAAGGAAAACTCTTTTGAGTGGACCATACGCACAATCTCTTGGGGCGGCATGTCGTAGCGCAACCGCTTCTCTTTGGCCCAAGCTTCTACCGCGCGCGAAGCTCCCCACGATTCTACAGCCAACCCGATGAAGCGGCAAAAAGCGGAAAATAGTTGTAGTTTATGAGGCGTTATCCCAAACTCTTGAAGTGAATCCCAAAAGGCTTCCGGAGGATGCGCGGTGACAGCCACCGCATCTTCTTGCGCCGCATAAAGAAATGGCAAAAACTGCAGCTGGAGGAAAATGGGATGCCGATGGAGGGCTTCTACGATGGAAAAGGGACTCTTTTGGATCAATTCCCATTCAAAACAGGTATTGGCAATATGCAAACTCATGGTATAAAGACTCTGTATACTAAGGATTAAAAAATGAATCAAAAAATGCGCGTAGGGGTGCTTTTCGGAGGAAAATCAGCCGAACATGAAATCTCCCTCTTATCCGCTAAAAGCATCGTCGATGCTTTGGATAAAAACAAATACGAAGTGGTATTGATTGGGATCGATAAAAGCGGGGAATGGCATTTAAGAGGCGCCCAGCAGTTTTTATTGGATGCACACCATGCCAGCCAAGTTCAATTACAGACAGCCAAAGATCCGGTGGCCCTCGTTCCAAAAGAAAACGGACAGCAATTGGTTAGCCTCTCTAATGGCGCCCTTTCCCAGCCATTAGATGTGATTTTTCCCGTCCTTCACGGCTCCTATGGCGAAGACGGGACCGTACAAGGGCTGCTTAAGTTAGCCAATATCCCCTTTGTCGGCGCCAGCGTGCTCGGTTCGGCCATCGGGATGGACAAAGACGTGATGAAAAGGCTGTTTAGAGATGCCGGAATCCCCACGGCTAAGTTTCTAACGTTTACGCACTCCGCACTCCAAAACATCGATTTTGTCTCTTTAAAACGGACTCTCGGGCTTCCCTTTTTTGTGAAACCGGCCAATCTCGGCTCCTCCGTCGGCATCTCCAAGGTAAAAAGCGAACGGGAATTGGACGAGGCGATCGAGGCCGCCTTTCAATACGATCATAAAATTTTGATCGAACAATTTATCCCCGGCAGAGAGATCGAATGTTCCGTGCTCGGCAATGAGCACCCGATCGCCTCCCTGCCCGGAGAAGTGATCCCCCAGCACGAATTTTATTCTTACGAAGCAAAGTATCTCGACGATCGAGGAGCCTGCTTCGAAATCCCCGTCGCCCTCAACGAAAGCACCGTATCGGAGATCCAGCAGCTGGCTATTAAAGCCTATCAGACCATCTGCTGCGAAGGGATGGCGCGGGTCGATTTTTTTCTCAAAGAAAATGGAGAACTGTTCGTCAATGAAATCAACACCATCCCGGGTTTTACCAAGATCAGCATGTATCCCAAACTCTGGGAAGCCAGCGGGATGAGCTACCAGGAGCTTCTCGATCGCTTGATCGAACTCGCCCTAGAGCGTTTTAAGAGAGAAAAAAAATTAAAAACAACCTTTTAACTTGAGTTATGTATCCAAAAGTAAGAGTGGGAATTGGCCAAGACAGCCACCGTTTTTTACCTCCCGATTCCGCAAAACCGTGTGTGATTGGAGGGCTGATCTTTGGAGACACCCCCGGCCTAGCCGCCGACTCGGACGGCGATGTGATCTTTCACGCGATCTGCAATGCGATCACTTCCTTAACGGGCGTTCCCATTTTAGGGGGGATCGCGATCGATCTGTGCCATAAAGACGGCATTACCGACAGCCAGGTTTATTTAGAAAGGGCCATGGACACCCTTGTTAAGCAAAAAATTGAACACGTTGCCTTAACGATCGAGGGGAAAAGACCCCATTTTCAAGCGCGCCATCTCGAAATGAGGCAAAAGATCGCTTCCGTCATGCATCTCGACGTAGAACAAGTCGGCTTGACATTTACATCCGGCGATGGCCTAACCGATTTCGGCTGCGGCGACGGCCTCCAATGCTTCTGCATCCTCACTACAACTGAATTTTTAAATACATAACATTTCTTTTCATCGCATTTGTAATTATTGCTAAATAAAAGACAATCGCAGATAATCAGCTAAATTCAAGGACAGGTGCATGTCTTCTGCGGAAGGGTTTGGCAAACTGCGAGCGCTCTTGTGGCCGGTACACGGCAATGAGCTTAAAAAGTTTCTTCCCATGCTTTGCATGTTTTTCCTGATCTGTTTTAACTACAATATTCTGCGGGCGACAAAAGATGCGCTCGTCGTGACAGCCCCTGCTTCCGGCGCAGAAGCATTGCCTTTCATCAAAGTGTGGGCGATCCTCCCTTCTGCATTCCTGATGACCTTTCTCTTTACCCGTCTGACCAATCACCTGACCCGTGAGCGGGTTTTTTACGTGATGATGGGCCTATTTCTCATTTTCTTTACGCTGTTCGCCTTTGTCCTCTATCCCTTTCGCGATGAGCTGCATCCCCATGAGTTAGCCGATCGACTCCAAGAGATGCTCCCCCTTGGCTGCAAGGGACTCGTCGCCATGTTCCGCAACTGGACCTTTACCCTTTTTTATGTCATGTCCGAGATGTGGAGCACGATCATCATGACAGTCCTTTTCTGGGGCTTTGCCAATGAGGTCACCTCCGTTTCAGATGCCAGGCGTTTCTATGGCCTATTCGGCATCGGCGCCAATTTCTCCGGAGTGGTCTCCGGCCAAGTCTCCACCTGGCTCTCTAACCACGCCTTTAACCCCCATCTCCCCTTTGGGACGGATGCATGGGGTCAATCGGTCATTTTCATCAATTCCATTATCATCCTCGCAGGGCTCATTTGCATCGGGCTTTTTCGCTGGATCCATCGCTGCGGGCATGGCTACAACAACATTCCTCCTTGTCCTTACAACGAACCCGCCGAGTTTAAGATGGGTCTGCGGAAAAACTTCGCTTATCTCGCCAAATCCAAATATCTGATTTGCATCGCTGTGATTGTCGTCATGTACAACATCGCGATTAATCTTGTGGAAGTCGTATGGAAAGACCAAGTCAAGCAACTCTACCCCAACCCTAACGATTTCAATGCTTATATGGGTAAAGTCTTGACCAGCATCGGGATTTTGGCCACAATTACAGCGATGTTCGTCTCGGGAAATCTCATCCGGCGCTTTAGCTGGTCGAATAGCGCCTTAATCCCCCCGCTCATCCTATTGGTAACAGGGATTGGATTCTTTTCTTTCCTCCTCTTCAAAGATTCCGGGTTAGCCCTAGTGGCAGGATTGCTCGGAAGCACTCCTCTGGCAATGAGCGTCCTCTTTGGATCTTTGCAAAACTGCTTAGCCAGAGCTTCTAAATACACCCTGTTCGATGCGACCAAAGAACTCGCCTTTGTTCCTTTGTCGAAAGAAAGCAAATTAAAAGGAAAAGCAGCCATCGACGGGATCGGCTCCAGACTCGGCAAATCGGGCGGCTCGGTGATCCACCAAGGACTTCTCATGCTCTTCGGGACGATCTCTCTCAGCACGCCCTACGTCGCTCTGATTCTGCTCGTTGCCATCGGGGCCTGGATGATCGCCGTCCGCTCGCTCGGCAAACGATTCAACCACCTCGTCTCCCATCATGACACCCTGCAGCTCCCCGAAGAAGAGAAAAGAACTGCTCAAGCCCCCATTTGAGTAATCAAGTAGTTCTGGTAGATCCACTTTCCGAAAAAATAACCCGCTATCCCCATTAAAACGGCAATGGCAAAAAACAGATAAAGAACTTTTCTGCTAATGCCAAAAAAATAACTCAGTAAAACAGCGGCTGCAAAGAATAATACATCAAAGCCAAAACTAAACCCGGTCGGCAGAACCATTAACTTCCCTAGACAACTGCAGGGAAGCTCTTGAAACAGCCAAAACAGGGAATAGCCGCCCCACGTTGCGAGCACGATCCCTACTACCGCCCATATTTCCCAACGGCGATAGAACAAAAGCAGCAGGCAGGCGAGCACCACCTCAAAAATCCCCACCCCTACATCTAACTCTACCAAAAAGTCATTGGGATAGAAAATCTTACCAATCGCAGCCACCCACAAACTCAAAAATAAAATGAGAGCTGTAGCTAAGGCAAATCCACGGATTGGTTTTGGGATATCTTTACGAGCTTGCATTAGACCTCTTTGATACTTTTCTAAAATATAGCAAATTCTATAATATTCTCTTCATTTTATTTAAGAAAAGAAATACAATGTTTCTATGGAAAAACTTGTTGAATTCATCACCCAACATGCCGCCCACGCCCATTGGTTCATTTTCGGCGCCATTCTTTTAGCCGGCATGAACGTGCCGATCAGCATCGATGTGATGCTGATTGTAAGCGCGCTTTTATCCGCCACGATCATTCCAGAACATACCGCGCATCTCTTCCTAGCCGTTCTTCTGGGCTGCTATTTCTCCGGCATGATCGCCTATGGCTTCGGCCGCCTATTGGGACCTCGGCTATGCACCTGGGCATTTTTCTCCAAAATTTTAAACCCCAAGCGCCTCGAAAAAGCCAAAGCTTTTTACGAAAAATACGGCCTTTGGACCCTCTTAATCGGCAGGTTTATCCCTTTTGGCGTCCGCAATTGCATCTTCATGACCACCGGCCTGAGCAAATTCCCTTTTATCAAATTTATCCTAAGAGACGCCCTTGCCTGCCTTCTTTGGACAAGCTGTTGTTTTTATCTTTTCTATATCTTGGGACAAAATTACGAAGTTCTTTATAATTACGTGAAAGCATTTAACATCTTGATCTTTTCCCTGTTCAGTGCAGCGGCGATTGGGATTTTTTGGTATAAGAGGATTTCTTCAAAGAGAGCCTCTAAGTAGAGAACAAAGTCATGTTGAGCTTATCTAACGGCCTATCCTTCCTGCGCGCTCCTTTAGCGCTCCTCTTTTTATCCGACAATGCAGGATTGCGCGTGCTTGCGATTGTGCTCGCGATGTTTACCGATAGCATCGATGGCTACCTGGCGCGCCGCTACCGCTCCACGTCCCAATTTGGCGCCATCCTAGACCCGGCAATGGATAAATTCTTTGTCCTCTTCGCGCTCGGCGTCTTCCTTCTCGAAGGCAAAGTAGAAGTCTGGCAAGCATGCGCCATGATCTCGCGCGATTTTTTCCTATGCTTTTTTGGAATCTACTTAAGCCTGTCCGGCCATTGGCAAGCCTATCAATGCAAGGCGATCCGCTGGGGTAAAATCACGACGGCTCTGCAATTTTTCGTCCTCATCGCCCTCACCCTCCACTACACCCTAAGCTGGTATCTCTACGGCCTCTTCATCCTTTTCGGCGCGCTTGCCTTCATCGAACTGTGTCAAATCCGCAAAGAGAGCCCTTCAAGTGAGCGATAAAAGGGGAAAGGGACCAAAGGAAAAAAAGGGACAAAAAGGACTAAAGAGACATAAGGGACCAAAATATGCTGGGCTTTACTTCCTTTGCCAGTCGTTAAGGTGCCAACCCGTCCTTCAAATTCCTTGTAAGCTCGTAAAAGGACTCCCCAGAAATAGGGTAAAGATCGGTTAAACGAGGTAATTTTACGATCATTTTACCCGGTTTAGAACTTTTTCCCCTATTTTGCAACACGGTTACGACACTGTTGATCCTCTCAGCAAAACGATTCCCTCTTTAGCTCATGATTCTCAAAAGGAAGCTTTGGCTTATTTGGTAAATAGCTAAAGTCCAGTCTGTCAAAGAAATCTGCAACATTAATTAAGTTATTGGAAATAAGACAACGGCCTTGTGCTTAGCAATTTCTTGGTAGAAACTTTCTAGAGACCAAGCCTTACTCTGTGGATTATGCCATGCAAGGGATATACACAGAGGGATTCAAAAATTGTATTTATTCAGTGGGTCTTGCTAGACCCACTGAATAAATACACAAAAAGGACCAAAGCGACCAAAGTACCTTCAGCTTTTCTCTGAGGAAAAAAGGGACCAAAGGGAAGAAAAGGGACAAAAAGGACTTAAGCGACCAAAGTCTATACTTTCTTAGGTCCCTGATGTCCCTTAAGTCTTTTTCTTCCCTTTGGTCCCTTACCAAAAAGGCTAATTTTAGATAGTAAGATAGATGCCCCACGGATATCTGTGGAGCTGTTTTTTAGGATATATCTTTTCCGCGCTCAAAGAAACGAGAGACTTCTTCTAAGCTTTTCTTGTTCTGAGCCACTTTGACAACAAAATCTTCGTACGCGTCGTCTTTAAAAAGAATTTTCGCTCTATTAATTTTGAGAAATAGATAGGCTGCACCGCATCCGGTTCTTTTATTTCCATCATTAAATGGATGGCTGCGCACAATATGAAACAAATACGCAGCTGCTTTGTTATGTATTGTCAGATAAAGATCCTCTCCAAACATGGCTGCTTTAGGGTGTTCTACCGAAGAAAGCAACAGGTTTGGGTCTCTAATACCGCTCAATCCTCCGAATTTTTCTATAGCTGCATCGTGCAGCCTTAGAATTTGCTCAAGAGTGAGATATCTAATCATTTTTTAGAAAGTCTCTTCAGCATAGGAGCTTTTTCAATAAGAAATTCCTTAAGCAGGGAGTCGAATTCTTCATCGCTGGCTTCCTTGTGTTTTTTTTTGCCTTTTGTTTCCAAATTTGGCAAGTGCTCAATTACGAATTGCTTTAATGTCACACCTTCTATGGAGGCCAAAGTTTTAATGTACTTATGTTGATTCACTGGAAAATCAATAGTTAATCTAACTGTTTCCTTGTGTTTACGAGTCATCATTCACCTTTTGTTTTCCCCTCATTCTACCGTATCGCCGTAAATAAGTAAAATAAGAATGCATCAGATTGATAAAGAGAAGAAAAGGGACCAAAAGGACTAAAGCGACCAAAGCCTATACTTTCTTAGGTCCCTGATGTCCCTTTAGTCCTTTTTGTCCCTTTCCCCTTCCCTTTGGTCCTTTCTCTTCCTTTTAATCCTTTCATTGTTACTTAGTTAAAGCATAAATCGATGTCTTTAGCGATTTATGAAGATAAATAATCGATATCTATGCTAAAATTTAATCCATGAAAAGGACATCCTATCATTCATCTTTTTCTGAGAGACCGAGGCAGGGAGCGCATGCTTACCCTGTGCCGTTCTCTGCTGCTCAAAATTTCCTCTTTATTCCTCCTCTGTTTCTCCGCCTGAGGGCGGATTAATATTTATTTTTTCATCACATCATTTTTTTAATTACAAAGAACATCTAAAAGATGTTTGTTTATTAACATTTAAAAGAGGAATAAATCTATGTCATCATCATCAACAGCTGCCTCAAATGGGCAGCCTCCAAAAGGGGTGTGGTTTTCTATAGCCCCTTATGCGATACCCCCTGTAGCAGCAGCCGCTGCCATTGTCCTAGTGTTTCGCGACATGATTGCAAAAAGCGCCCAACAAAAAGGACAACTCATTCCTGACATGACATTCATGGCGGGTATGAAAGAAGGTGTAAAGGCAGCCCCTACTGTGGGAGCTATCGTTGGAACGCAAATGGTAGTACAAAGTGTTGTAGAAAAGTTGCTTTCCGGAGCATCCGACACCCAAAGTCTATTCTTAACGCTTGCAAGTTCTGCAATCGTAGGAACTGCTTCAGCTCCCGTCTTAGCAGTCTTCAATGGCCAAACCATGGGTTGGAGTGTCCGCGAATCTCTCCAAAGATTCTCGGCAAGACAAGGCATGGCGATCGCTGTCCAAGAGACCGCCTTTGTTGGAGGTCTCAGCGTCGCTGATCAATTGGCTGCAGTCATGAGAAAAAGATTCGGCAACAACAAAGCTGTCGATTACACAGCCGCGTTCGTTGCAGGAGCTGCAGGGAGCCTCGCCGGACATCCAGCTAACACGGCTCTAACGCGTTGGCAAAGCGGCATGACCGTAGAAAACGCTCGCCAATTGATGTGGGGCTCTGTCCGAAAAGCACGGGCTGTCGGGGTCTTCTCGGTTGTCTATAAGCTCGGAAAAGAAACCTTGAATTCTACCGTTCCGACTTCTTAACAACCAGCAAGACGTTCACTGTCCAAGCATTCGCTTGGACAGTGATTTCCTAGTTACTGAATAACGGCGGTTCTAAGCGGCAATTGATCTTCATCCACTTCGAAGTTGCATCCAGTTAAGACGAGGGTGTCTAGCGCGGTTGCGTGCTGCACATTGTCTAAACCGGTCAAGCTTGTGCAATCGGTCACGCTGAGGCTTTCCAACGAGCGAAGCCCTTTTAAATCGAGCACCCCTTCGAGAGCTGTGCACCCATCCAGATTGAGGTCTTCCAATGCGCTCAAGTCCTCTAAATGCAGCAATTTGGTCACGCCGACGCAGTTCTCCAACAAGAGTTGCTGCAACTTACTCAGTCCTTGAACGTCCACCACTCCCGTTAACCCAGAGCAGCCGTTCAATTCTAAGACTTCTAGCTGAATCAACCCATTTAAACCGACTAAACGAGTCAGATTTGTACAATTCAGCAAGTAGAGCTCTTCCAGGGAATCAAGCCCGCTTAAGTTGAGAACTTTCAGCAGCCCCGTGCAACCAGTCAAAGTCAAACTTGTTAATCGATTCAGCTCATGGAGATTAAGCAAATCGGTAACTCGTCTGCAGCCGCGCAAGTCAAGAGAGCGAAGGGATTTCAGCCCGCGGAAGTCGAGAGCTCCTCGCAGATTGGTGCACTGATCTATCCTCAGTTCTTCCAAAGAGTGAAGGACATTGGCATGCAGCAAGCCCGTAATATTTATACAGCGGGTCAGGTAAATGGTTTTTAGCGATTGACATCCGCTTAAGTCAAGCTCGCCTCTCAATTCCCTACAGCTGCTCAGGTTGAGCTTTTTTAGATTGCAGTATTTGTTTGCACCTTCGAGGATCGCTGCGAGTGTGTCGTTATTGATTTTCGAGCCGGAAAAGTCCAAGCAGGTGATATGCCGGCATTTAGAGAAAAACGTAGATAAAGAGAGTTCTTGTTGATATTTTTGCCTAAATGAATCCTGGTAAGACACGATGTCTTTAAAGGTGAGGGTCGTTTTTCCCTCGAGCTGATCCTCTAGACAAGAATAGAAGGAGACGGGATCGGTCGAAATCTGTCTCAAATAGGTACAGGTGTCTGCAAAAAAATTACCGCGATTGGCCGCCTGGATCTGAGCAAACACTTTCGCGATCATTTCATCGGGAAGAATCGTCAAATCTCCCAGATCGACATCCTGACCCGAAGGATTCAGGGAAACGGTCGTCGGTTCGCCTGAGTTAATTGGTTGTGTCATAAAAACCACTCCTTTTTTATTTATTAGTTATTAATTATAAAATTAATTATATATATATTTATAAATAAAATCAATAAATAAAATATTTAATATTACTTTTTAATAAAAGAGCTGGTTTTTGATGTGGCAATGTATTGATAATTAATCGGTTAAGAATCGGGTGGTCGGGAAGGGGATTTGAGCTCCCTGAGAGAGGATGATCTCTTGGATTTTCAACAGGATATCCTGTTTAGCGGCCAGGTATTCCTCTTGAGGCCTCGCAGAGATATACGCATCGACATGAATCGCTAACGAATACTCCTGGAAAGCATCGAAATAGACTAAGAGGGGTAGATGGTTATCGATCGCGGGATGGGAGGCGAGGAGGTTGCGGATCCCTTCCACGATCGGGTTGATCCTGCCGGCATCTTCATAGCGCAGAAGGATCGTCTCTAAAAAATGATGGTGGGACATGCGCGAAGCGTTAATGACAAGCTGGCTGGAAAAAATGGCATTGGGCAAATAGACGGGGCGCTTGTCTTTGTCGCGCACCGAGGTGAGATACCAGCCGATCTCCTCTACAGAGCCTTCGAGCTTAAGATCCGGGACCAAAATGATATCCCCTATCCTAAAAGGTCTGGTGATATGCAGCATCAGCCCGCCGCAAAAATTGGCGATCACGTCTTTTGCGGCAAATCCCAGGGCGGCGGCGCCAATGCCGCCAAAGGTGATCAGGGGGATAATATTTAACCCCAACGCTTGCAAGATCAAGAGAAGGGCGATGACCAATACTCCCATGGAAACGAGTTTGCTCAGCAACTGAAACATTCCCTGGTCGATATGCCCCTTTGCGAGCATCGTTTTTTGAAAATATTTGAGAAGGCGGTTCAATCCCTGAAGCACAAGCACTAACAGGGCAACGCCGATGAGCAGTTCTAAAAGCCGGGAATAATTCATGATAGTCTCTTATGGTACAAAAAGAGCGACTCTTTTAGAATTAAGAAGTATACTGACCCAGATAGGTCTTGTCAATTTCCAATAAGGAGTATCCCCGATGAATATGCTGCGCGAATCCATTTTTGTTTCTGCGGTGCGCTCCTTTTGTACCTGTTTTGGAGCTCTTCTGGGCATTGCCCTGGCATCCCTTGTGGTCATCTTCGCCCTCACGCTCTTTTCCAATCCGGAGATTCTACCCGAAAAAAGCCAGCTTCTGATCTGCGCCGATGCCGAGGGAAAAAGGGCCATCCTCCCTGCCTCCGATCCGGCGATTTTACGGATCGATTTTCATGGGGTGATCGGCGAAGGGGATCTGTCTTCTGAAAAAATCGAAAATCTCCTCCTCGACTCCCGGGAGGACCTTCTGGGAAATAACCGCGTCAAGGCGGTCATCCTCCATATGAATACCCCCGGAGGAGTTGCCAGCGATTCCGACGCGATTTACCGCGCGTTGATGAATTACAAGAAAAAATACAACGTGCCTATTTATGCCTATGTCGACGGAATCTGCGCGTCGGGGGGAGTTTATATCACTTCCGCTGCGGATAAAATCTACGCCGATGCGTCTAGTGTGATCGGTTCGGTGGGCGTTCTTTTAGGGCCCACTTTCAACGTTTCGCAAGCGATGGATAAATGGGGCATCCAATCTTTGACGTTAACCGAGGGCAAGGATAAGGACATGCTCAACCCCTTTAGGCCATGGGCGCCCGGGGAAGATCAATCTCTGCGCGATGTCCTGGCAGCGCTCTATGAACGGTTTGTGTCTATCGTCGCCGCATCCCGCCCCCAGTTAGACAGAATAAAATTGGTGAACGAATATGGGGCCCAAGTCTACATCGCTTCCCAAGCGCTCAACCTCGGCTACATCGATGAGGCCAATGCGGATTATAACACGGCGCTCACAGACCTTGTCAAAGCGGCGGGGATCGCCGAACAGGCCAAATATCAAGTCGTTCAACTCCAACCCCCGCGCACGCTTTTTTCAACTCTTGCACAAGGGCGCTCGCCTCTATTGACAGGCAAGCTGACGCACACCTTCCAATGGGGAGCTCACCAAAGCTCGGAAATGAGCGGCAAGTTTCTTTACCTCTACACTCCGAATGGATAATATTTTTGTCATCGATGCCGTCAATATCCTCTTTCGCTCCTATTATGCGATTGGCGGAATGGCAAGTCCCAAAGGAGAGCCGACGGGCGCCCTCTATGGTTTTATCCGTTCCATCTACAAGCTGATCAAGGATTACTCGCCTAACTATTTGGTGGCGGTCTTCGACGGCCCTGAAAATAAAAAATCGCGCACGAGCATCTATCAAGACTATAAAAGCCACCGCAAAGGGATGCCAGAAGACCTCGTCCCCCAGTTAGAAAAGGCGTTGGAATTTTGCAAGCTCGCCGGCATCCCCTATCTCTCGATTTCCGGGGTAGAAGCGGATGACACCATGGGAAGCATTGCAAAGTGGGCGGAAAAAAAGGGATCGAAAACCTTTCTATGTTCGAGCGATAAGGATCTCTGCCAACTGGTGTCCGATCGCACTTTCGTGATCCATTTGCATAAAGACAATCTGCTTGTCGATCGAGAGAAGGTCAAAGAGCTATTCGGCGTCATGCCCGAGCAGATGGTCGATCTCTTGGCCATTATGGGCGACGCGTCCGATCAGATCCCCGGACTCGAAGGGTTTGGACTCAAAACGGCCAGCAGCCTCCTTCGAGAGTTCGGCTCGTTGGATGAGTTGCTAGAGCACCCCGAAAAAGTCTCCGGTCAAAAAAAACAAGAGACCTTGATCCAAGGAAAAGAGATCGCGTTAATGAGCAGAGCTCTAGCGCAGATCCAGACCGATGTCGACTTCCCTAAGGAGGAGGCCTTCTTCCACCTCAAAGAGCCCCAATTAGATGCGTTGAAAGCGTTCTATGCCAAGATGCATTTCATGTCGCTTTTAAGGGAAATCGACACCTCCCGCTCAGACACCCCGCAAGATACGGCCTACCTCCTCATCGATGAGGAAAAGGCGCTGATCGACCTGATCGATCTTTTGATGCAGCAAGGAGAAATCTGCATCGATACGAAAGCCTCCGACGCCAGACCGATGTGCGCGCGGCTGGTCGGCATCGGTTTTTGCCTAGAACCTAAAAAAGCCTGGTATATCCCTCTCAACGGGAAATTGGGAAAAGCAAAGGTTCTCTCCCTGTTGCACCCGCTTTTCCAAAACCCCCGGATCCGTTTTTGCGCGCACCATATCAAGTACCACATGCACGTTCTTCTCAATGAAGGATTAGAGCTTAAACAGATCGCCTTCGACACGATTCTCGCTTCCTATCTGCTTAACCCGCACACGCAACGGCACCAGCTCGATACACTCGCTCTGGAGTATTTTGGCAAAGTCAGACCTCCCATCGAGGATTTAATCGGCAAAGGCTCCAAGCAAATCGGCATGGATCAAGTCGAGATCGAAAAAATATCCGCCTATTGCTGTGAAGAGGTCGATTTTACTTGCCGTTTGACAAAACTTTTTCAAAAAGAATTAGAAAAAAGGGAGCTGCTTTCTATTTTCAAGGAGATCGAGCTGCCGCTCGTTCCCATCCTCCTAAAAATGGAGAGAAACGGGATCCATCTCGATGTGCGCAAAATGCAAAAAATGTCGGAAACGCTTGCAGATCAGATCAAAACTATAGAGCACGGCATCTATCAGATCGCGGGAGAAACGTTCAATCTGAACTCGCCCAAACAATTGAGCGCCATCCTCTTCGATAAAATGGGGATCAAGCCCCCTAAGAAAACAGCGACAGGCTATTCCACCAGCGCCGATGTTCTCGAATCGCTCCAAAACAGCTCGCCCATCGTCAAAAAAATCCTCGACTACCGCACCATCGAAAAATTGCGCTCCACCTATGTCGACTCCCTCCCCAACCAAGTGCTTCCAGAGACGGGCAGAATCCACTGCACCTTCAATCAATCGGTGGCCGCAACGGGCCGCCTCTCCTGCCAAGATCCCAATTTGCAAAATATCCCCATCCGCTCCCCGGAAGGGCGTAAAATCCGCGAGGCTTTTAAACCGAGCCAAGCCGGTTGGAGTTTTGTCTCCGGGGATTATGCGCAAGTGGAGCTCCGCATCCTCGCTCATCTCAGCGAAGATCCCTCTCTGATCAAAGCATTTCAAGAAGGGGAGGATGTCCATGCCTATACCGCTTCTCTTGTCTTCAACGTCCCTTTACAAGAGGTCACTCCGGAAATGCGCCACCAGGCGAAGGCGGTGAATTTCGGCATCGTTTATGGACAACAGGCCTTTGGGCTATCCCAAGGATTGGGGATCGATTACAATGAAGCGGCGGCGTTTATTGAAACCTATTTTCAACGCTACCATAAAGTTAAAGAATTTCTTGAATTTTGCAAAGAAAACGCGCGTAAAACAGGACGGGCATTCACCCTGACCGGCAGGCAGCGTCCTATTCCAGACATGGATAGTAAAAATCCGATGGTGCGAGCTGCCGCAGAGCGGCTGGCCATCAACACCCCTCTGCAGGGAACCGCAGCTGATCTGATCAAGATCGCCATGATTCGCGTCGATGCCTGGCTGCAAGAGGATAACAGCCTCGGAATGATGATCTTACAAATCCACGATGAGCTGTTATTCGAAGTGCCGGACCCCCAAATCCCGCAACTCAGCAAATCCGTTCAACGGATCATGGAGGGGATCTTTGCCCTCAAAGTCCCCCTTTCCGTGCATATTTCCATTGGAAAAAATTGGGGGGAATGTTAGCTTTGAGAAAAGTAGCGGTAACGGGCGGCTTGTCCTCCGGCAAAAGCTCTGTGTGCCGCATCCTTGCAGACCTTGGCGCTTATGTAATCAGCGCAGATGAGATTGTCCATCAGCTGTTATCTCCTCATACGGAAGCGGGTCAGCGGGTTATTAGCTTAATAGGCTCGGATATCCTCATCGACAATCGTTTGGATCGAAAAAAAATCGCGGAAGAAGTATTTTCCCACCCGGAAAAATTGCAGGCTCTAGAAAAGATCATACATCCCTCTGTGCAAAATGAAATTGAACATATCTACCGACAGATTAAAAACTCCAAAAACTATCCGTTATTTGTTGCTGAAATCCCTTTGTTATATGAAAGTGAAAGTGAAAAATTCTATGACGCGGTAATCGCTGTCGTTGCCGATCCGGAACAGTGCAGGCAGCGGTTCGCGCAATCCACAGAACATTCTCTAAAAGAATATGATCGACGCATGAGAAGACAACTTCCGCCGGAACAAAAAGCCGCTCAAGCCGATTACGTCGTCATAAATAATGGCAATTTACAAGAACTAAAAGAAAACGTCCTTAAACTCACAAAGGCCTGGTTTTAACTCGACGGCCCCCACAAAGGAGCTTCATTTTCAATGAATCCAGAAGATACCATCCCCCCTAACGTTCAAGAAGCTGAAAACGATAAAACCCCGCCGCCACCTCCTGAATCGATTATCCGGATCTCCGATCTCCAACGGATGAATATCGATGAGCTCAATCATTTTGCCCGCAACATGGGACTTAAAAATCTCGGCTCTTTGACGAAATCGCAGATGGTGTTTGAAATCGTCAAGACCAAATCGGAAAGATCCCATGAAGTGCTCGTCGGGGAAGGGGTATTGGAAGTCCTCCCAGATGGGTTTGGCTTTTTGCGCTCTCCCAATTACAACTACCTCCCCTCTGCCGAAGACATTTACGTCTCTCCCGCGCAAATCCGACGTTTTGATCTTAAAAAAGGCGATACCGTCTATGGAACGATCCGCTCGCCTAAGGATAAAGAAAAATACTTTGCCATGCTGAAAGTGGAGAAGATCAATAACCACTCGCCTGAAAAAGCGAAAGAGCGGATCCTATTTGAAAACCTCACTCCTCTCTACCCGAATACCCGCTTGGTCATGGAAACGACCAAAGACAGGTTGACCACTCGGGTTTTCGATCTCACCGCTCCGATCGGAAAAGGACAGAGAGGGCTCATCGTCGCCCCCCCTAGAACGGGAAAAACGATTATTCTGCAAAACATCGCCAATGCGATTGCGATCAATAATCCCGATGTGATCTTGATCGTTCTCTTGATCGACGAGCGCCCTGAAGAAGTCACCGACATGATCCGCAGCGTCAAGGGGGAGGTCGTTTCATCGACTTTCGATGAACCTCCCGAAAGACACGTGCAGATCGCTGAAATGGCTATCGAAAAGGCGCGCCGCTTAGTGGAATATGGCCACGATGTGGTCATTCTGCTCGACTCCTTAACGCGCCTGGCAAGAGCTTATAATACGGTCCAACCCCACTCTGGAAAGATCCTGACCGGAGGTATCGATGCGAACGCGCTGCATAAACCCAAACGCTTTTTCGGCGCCGCCCGCAATATCGAAGAAGGGGGGTCGCTGACGATCATCGCCACCGCGCTGATCGAGACCGGATCGCGCATGGACGAGGTGATTTTCGAGGAGTTCAAGGGAACCGGCAACATGGAGCTCGTCCTCGATAGACGCCTTGCCGATCGACGCGTCTATCCTGCGATCGACCTCATCAAGAGCGGCACCCGCAAAGAGGAACTGCTCTACCATCCAAGCGAACTAGAAAAGATCTATCTCATGCGCCAAGCGTTGGCCGATCTCGCGCCCTTGGATGCCATGAATCTTCTCGTGGGGCGTCTGAAAAAAACCAACAGCAATGTCGAGTTCCTCCTCTCTATGAAGGAGTAATTTAGGTCGTGGACAAATTAGATAGGATAACATAAATTACCTCCTTGATGAGGGCGGAGGTCTTTTGAGGTATCTGTTTTTGTCCTTAATCCTCATGTTAGGCGCATGCCAAGACGTGGGCGATGGCCATGATCGAGAAGAACAGCGCTTGCGCATGTGTGTGAATCGAGACCCCACAACCCTCGATCCGAGAAAAGTCGGCGATGTCGTATCTACTTCTTTACAGTTTTTGCTCTATGAAGGGCTGACACGCCTCAACCCCGATCATACGACCTCTTTAGCCCAAGCGGAATCGATGGAGATTTCTGAAAATGGCAAACTGTATACGTTTCATTTACGCGCTTGCAAATGGTCGGACGGCAGCCCGATCACCGCTTACGATTATGAACAATCTTGGAAAGATCTTTTAGATCCCGACTTCCCAGCTCCCAACGCTTACCTGCTCTACCCTATTAAAAATGCCGAAGCTGTAAAAAAGGGGCAGCTCCCTCTTGAAACGGTCGGGATCAAGGCTCGAGATCCGAATACCCTTCTTGTCGAATTGCACACCCCTGCCCCCTATTTTTTAGAGCTCATCTCCTTTGCAACTTTTTTTCCGATCAATCACGCAGTAGCAAAAGAATACCCGGAATGGGCCTGCCGCAGCAACGATCATTTTATATGCAATGGACCCTTTAAGCTGACCAGATGGAAGCATAACCATCAGATCACCTTAGAAAAAAACCCGTATTATTGGGAAGCGGCAGCGATTAAACTAGATGCGATCGAAATCAGCATTATCGACCATGAAATGACCGCCCTGCACATGTATGAGAGGGGAGATTTAGATCTCTTGACCCCGCCCCTTTCCCCGGTCCCTTTAGATGCTTTGTCAGAGCTGTCTCAAAAGGGCATGCTCCATATCAACCCTGTAGCGGCTACGACAAATTGCTTCTTTAATACAACACGCTTCCCTTTTAATAATGCGCACCTGCGCAAGGCGTTTGCCTATGCCATTCACCGCCAGGCCATCGTCGATGGGATCACCCAGCTGCATGAACAGATCGCGACAGGCCCCATCCCTCCTGTCTTAAAAGCCAACCAGGCCACCTCCTTTTTTCGGGATAATGATGCGATCTCCGCCCGCGCCCACTTGCAACTGGGATTGCAGGAGATGCAGATCGCTCCCGCCGACCTGGGCGTCATCGTCTACAGCTATCCGGCCACCGAAGCCAACCATAAAATCGCCCAAGTTCTTCAGCAACAATGGCAGACAGTTTTAGGAATCGAGGTTCGATTGGAAAAATTGGAACACAAAATCCTCCTGGAAAAACTCACAAAACGGGACTATACCATGGCCCAATCGAGCTGGATCGCTCAGTATAAAGACCCCATGAACATCCTAGAGCGCTTTAAAATCAAAGACAACGTCAAGAACTATTCAGGATGGGAGGATGCCGCCTTTTATGCGCTCTTAGAACGTTCAACAGGGGAAAAATCCCCCGCTGAACGCTTGAGGATTCTGCTCGAAGCGGAGCGGATTTTTGTAGATCAGATGCCCGTGAGCCCTATTTTCCATTGGAACTCTGCCGCTTTAGTCAAGCCTTATCTCCAAGATGTCCATTTCTCGCCGACGGGCGCGCTATTTATCGAAAAATTATCCATTAACAAAAGAGGCTAGTTGCAGAACTCAGGTTCTGTCGATTTTCGGGTTCTTTTGAGCCGATTTTGCATTCTTTTTCGGGGGGTAATATCAACTGCGTATATGACCCCCCGAAAAAGAATGCAAAATCGGCCAAAATAATCCCGAAAATCGACGAACCCTGAGTTCTGCAACTGCCTCAACAGTCTAATTCCAAAACGCTAGTACTACTAGTGAAAACAATCGTTGCGCTCGCGCTCACTGCCTGCCTCCTCGGCTTGATCCGATTGGATCGCTATTTTCTAAAGCAAAACGATGGGTTTTGCATCCACCACATTCTAACAAACTGGGAAGAGCGCCCAGAAGAGAGCATCCCTTTTCCCAAAGAGATCGCCCTGCCCCTGCTGGATCAAAAGTTTCATTACTTAGGCAAAGGGCATCAATCCTATGTGTTCGCCAGCGAAAATGGCCAAACGGTGTTGAAATTCTACCGCTTCCCTTCCCATTTGCGCCCCTTTCCTTGGCTGCGCCATCCCTTTTCTTACCGATGGAGCGCTAAAAGAAAGCAGATCAAAGCCTACAATCTGCAGAAATTTTCCGATACACTCCAGAGTTATCGGATCGCCTTTGAAGAGTTAAAAGAGGATTGCGGGCTCATCGCGGTACATCTCGCTCCGACCCACGACCTCCACGCAGCTGCTACGATCGTCGACCGACTCGGCAGACAGTACACAGTGGATCTCGACCAAGTGGTGTTCTTGCTGCAGAGAAAAGCCGAAATGATCTTCCCGCTCTTGGAAAAACAAAACGGCGCAGGCCGGGAGAAGATGATCCATGAGATTTCAAAGCTCATTCAACGCCGCTGCCAAAAAGGGATCACCGATCAAGATGCGATTCTCGAGAAAAATTACGGGTGGCTAGATCATCAAGCGATCCACATCGACCTAGGGCGCTTCAAGAAAATCGAAAATCCTTCTGCGGAAGAAGAGATCAAGCGGATCACCGCAAGCTTAATAAATTCATGACCTGTTCGTCGGTAGTCTGATCGAAAATTTTGTAAAAGCTGCCGACAGCCTGAAAAAAAGGGGGCTGCGATAGACAAAACACCTCATCCACTTCCCGGGCGATCTTCGCAAGAGAATCGGGAGCCGCTACAGGAACAGCCACAACAATTTTTTTTGCTCCGCGAGCGCGCACCGCGTGGATGGCAACGCGCATGCTCGCGCCTGTCGCCAGCCCATCATCGACGAGAATGACCGTCTGGTTTTTCAGCTCCACCAAAGAGCGGGTTCCGCGATAGAGGGCGCTTCGCTCTTGGGCAATCTGTCTTTGCCGCTCGGTTTCTTTTTTTAGATATTCGTGCGCCACCCCGAGCATCGCAATCAGGTCATCATTAAAGATCCCCTCGCCCGTATCTGCCACGGCTCCCAAAGCGAGCTCTTCATGGCTGGGAGCCCCGACTTTGCGCACGACCACCACATCCAGAGGAAGGCGAAGAGCTTTTGCCGCCTCATGAGCGACAACAACTCCCCCTCGAGCCAGGCCGAGCACAACCACCCCTTTCTGATCATGATAGGCTTGCAGAACAAGGGATAATTGTTTTCCGGCATCGGTGCGGTCTTTAAAATACATCAGCTTTTCTTTGATGCGATTTTGAGAATAAAGTGATCCTTGCCCATAAGAGGCTCTTCCGGCAACATCTCATAGCTCAATCCAAGGCGGGTGAGTTTTTCTAAGAGTTCCTCCTTACCAAACGGTCTGATCCGGAAATGCTTCGGATAGAACGCACAGACGAGGTAGCTCCGATCAGCGCGCGCCAAAATCCGCTCTAAATACCGCTTTTGCACCGTGCGGTTGCATTCGCTAAAACCGTATTGGCTAATGGCGAGATCGTAGCTCTCCTCCATTCTGAGCTCCTCCGGAGTCAGAAAGCGAACATGGCGCACCCCGAGTTTTTCCAAGTAGGCGCGGGCTAACGCCAAGTTGGAGGGGAAGTCGACAATCGTATAAGATTGAAATGCAAATAAATCGGAGAGAATTTTGCACTGACCTCCATACCCTCCGCCCATCTCGATCACCCTCATCCCATTTAAATCCCCAAAAGCGCGCTTCAGCTCCCCGGCCATCTTGATGTAGCGCAAAGTAGACGGAGAAAAGAGGCCGATTTTCCCATAGTCAAAGGTGCGCGGATCGCCTAACCGATCGTTTTGGCGAAAATGCTCGACCTTGTTCCACAAATCGGGAGCGCAGCGATCGATCCAATCCAAGTAATCTGCTCCCTCTTCAAAGGTGGTGTATTCCTGGATCAGATTGTAAATAGGATGGCGCTTGAAATGAGCAAACTCCTGTTCGTTCGACGCGGCCGTCTGACAGAAGGCGGGATAGACCCGGTTTTCCGAGATGCTCGGATTCGGCTTTGCCGCGCACAAAAGGCAGGCGCATACAACCCACAAAATGTTTATCATAAAAACCTCTATAGACCTCAATGATAGACTAAAAACGATTTTTCTTAAATAATAGAGACATATGCGCATCTTATTCACTTTATTGACCCTCGGAGCCGCCGCCTACGGATTTTGGCGGGTGAGCGGACAGTATCCCGATATTCGCCAAAAAGTGGAAGAAATTCTAGATAGAGGGCACTTCCACACCTTGGAGGTGCGCTACACGGCAAACCAGATCATGGAAGCCCACCGGTCGGAGCTGCTTAAAGACAACCGTCACAAATACTTAGATCCGGCTCTCAAGTTTTACCCTTATCTGCTCCTAGAGGTGAAGTACACGATTTCCGGCGATCGGACGGCCGAGGGGCTGATGCTCTGGGATCTCACCGATGGGGAGATGGTGATCGACACCAAGGCTTGGGAAAAGACCCACGGCTTCGGCGACTGCATCGACGCCCGCACAGAAAGGCATGAATTCAAAATTCTCAACATCCTGGCTAAAAAAGGGGGATCGAGCGACCGCGAGGGGCTTTCCAAAGCCTTGCAGGTCGATAACGACATCCTCGATGCCTGGGTCGAAAGCTGCCGCCGAAAAAAGCTGATCGTCCAATCGGGCAACCGCTACCGCCTCCACCTTCAAAATCCCAAGCTGAAAACCCAGCCCGAAACCAAAATCGACGAGAGGCTCGTCACCAAGCCCCACCGGAATGCCGCCCGCCTCAGCAAGCGCTATTCGATCGGGCAAATCGAAAAGATCACCAAAGCCGCCTTCGGCAACGACTTCGCCATCCGCAAAACGACCGACATCTACCTTCCCGTGCACAGCATCGTCGTCCAAAACCCCGACGGCTCGATCCATACCAGCCACTGGAACGCCCTCACCGGCAAACGCCTCTCCCAAGCCCACTACGTCCATTAGAGGCTTCTTTAAGGATTAAGGCAGAGTGCTTATTCCCTTATAATAAATATAGTAAAAGGATCTTTTTCTAAGAGACTGTCGTTGAAAATTTTAATGTGGTATAATACCACCTCTAACATGAAGTGGTATTATACCACATTAAAATTTTCAACGACAGTCTCTTAAGTCGGTGGATTTTCAAATAGTTAATTTAATATCAGATAGGCTCATCTTCTGGCGAGATTCTTCTTGTATTAGGCTTTTGAATTTTGTTAAAAATGAATCAAAAGAACAATAGTCATTAAGACGTGTTAATGCATATTTTTTATCATAATCATTCCAATGGATAAAATTCATTTCATTATGTTGGATTTGAGCTTCCATTTTGTCTAATGCCTTAATAAATTTAGCTTCATGAGTATGCCCTTCTTCGTACTCTTGCCAGAGATCTAGCAGCTCTTTACCAACCGCTTCTGGCAGAATATTCTGTATTTTTTTCATTGCAACTAGTTCTTCTTGGGCTTTTACATGTTGCAAGTCAGCTTTGCCCTCGTAAATAAAATATGGTTTATCCCCGGTGAGTAATTCTGCTAAATCATGGACAATTGCAATTTTTAAGGCTTTTTCAATAGAAATTTTCTGATCAAGAAAGCAAGACAACATCAATGCCATTAAAGAAATCCGCCATGTATGATCAGCAACGCTTTCTCTTTTGCCATTAGAAGTATGGCTATTCCTTAGCTCATTTTTTAAGCCTTCGGCCATGTGGATGAATTTTAGTAATGCCAGTTCTTCATTTGCCATAGTTCTAGTCTTTATAGCTTCTTAATTAAGAGATATAACATCCGACTCCCGTTTTCTTCTAAGATTTTGGCAATTTTATATCCGTTTTTTATCGCACATTTTATAGAATCTTCCACTTTTGAAGAGGCAGTACAGTAAACCATATCAGCCCTTAACTCTTTAGCTACTTCATCTATTCTTTGAAAGAGTCGTGAACCATAACCATGGCTTGAATTTTTCTTTGGGTTTAAAAGAAGGAGGGTCTTAAGTTCTAAAGCATTCGAAAGACCGTATTCATTTTGAAGGGAACTTTTATAGACTATTATGCCTAGCGGATTGTGGTAGTTTAGCATTATCTCACAAGTTCTGTCTTTTCCTTCTTTAATCTTTGCTAAAGCGACTTTTTGATCACCATATATATTGCTTATCAGCTTTTTAAAAGTGCTTTGCACCGTTTTGAAGTGAAAAGATTTGGCAGCTACCTGGACAAAGGAGATGCTATCTGGAGCAACGAGTCCTTTTGATGTCCTCGGCTGAACCTGATTTGTTCTTGAAAGTACTCTAGTAGGCATAGACAAGATCCCAAGTAAAGAAAAATATTAATATTCAAACAAATTCATTGTCCCAAGCAGAATCGAAATCAATTGTACCGCTAGAAAACTAACACGGAAGAAGACGGAAGTCAAGTATTTCCGTGTTGATTTTTTTATCTTTTTTAAAAATTGACTATTAGAGACTGTCTATTGAAGAAAAAACCATCTTGAGTTAGACTGGCGCGTCCCCATTTTGGAAAGATGGCTGAGTGGCCGAAGGCACGTCCCTGCTAAGGACGCGTACCCCCTAAATGGGTACCGTGGGTTCAAATCCCACTCTTTCCGTTTAAACCCGGTTGGCTACCTATCCGCCCTGAGAACTGAGCGAAACAAATAAGACATGAGATGAGCGACGAAGCCAAGGTTCAAGACCTTGGCGAGGAGAGAAGCGAAGTGGATTATTTGTTGTAGCCAGTTCTCAGGGTGGATAGGTAGCCAACCGGGTTTTAAGCCTTGGATTTCTTGTATTCAAGGCTTTTTTTTATCTTCCCAGGTAATCGGATTTTGCCTAGTCTAAGACCATGACAACCCCCGCTCTAAAAGTGAAAGCCCCTCCCCATTCCAAAGAATCGGAAATGATGGTGCTCGGCTGCATGTTGACCAACATCAACAGCCTCAACGTCGCCGCCGATGCCTTAGACGACAGCGACTTTTACTTTACCGAACATAAAATCATCTTCCAGACTCTTAAAACCGCCTATAAAAATGACAAGCCCGCTGACGTCCATCTCATTGGCGAGGAGTTGAAACGGCAAGAAAAGCTCAAAGAGATCGGCGGGATCAGTTACCTGACAACCCTCGTCCAATATGCCGGAACCTCTGCCTACATCGAAGAGTACACCGATCTCGTGCGCAGCAAAGCGGTCTTAAGAAGGATGATCCTCGCCGCGCAAGAAGTGGAAAAAAACGCCCTCGAAGATCCCGAAGATGTGCCTCAGACCCTCGACGATGCCCAGCAAAAATTCTTCTCCATCAGCCAATTGGCAAACCCCGCCGCCGGCATCTTGGTCAAAGATATTTTATCCGGAGTGAAATCCACCTCGCGCATCCCCTATCTCAAAGAATTGCAGGAACGGCAGGAAAAATATCAGGAAAAAGGCGCTGAAGAGGGGGGCATCACAGGCATCCCCTCCCATTTTGTCGATCTCGATAAAATGCTGAATGGATTTGCCAAATCCAACCTCATGATCCTCGCCGCCCGCCCCGCCATGGGAAAAACCGCTCTCGCCTTAAACATCGCCGAAAATATCTGCTTTAAAAACGGCCTTCCCGTCGGCATTTTTTCCTTGGAAATGAGCGCGGAACAACTCCTCCACCGGATCATCTGTTCGCAAGCTGAGGTCGAATCGGACAAGATTAAAACAGGTTCCTTGGGCGGCATCGAATTCCAACGGATCGTCGGAGCGGTTAGCAACATGCAAAAACACATGATGGTCATCGATGACCAGCCGGGGCTCAAAATCACCGACCTGCGCGCCCGCGCAAGGCGGATGCGCGAGTCGTATGGGATCGAATTTTTAGTGATCGACTACCTGCAGCTCCTATCGGGATCCGGATACGCCCGCAACATCGAGAACAGGCAAAATGAGGTCTCGGAAATTTCGCGCATGCTCAAAACGCTAGCCCGAGAGATCAACATCCCCGTCCTCTGCCTCTCCCAGCTCTCGCGCAAAGTCGAGGAACGCGCCGGCCATAGGCCCATGATGAGCGACCTCAGAGAATCGGGCTGTTTGACAGGAGATACGTTGATTAAAGACGCTGAGACGGGCAAATTTCATACCATCAAAGACCTCGCGGAACGCAAAGAACAAACACCCCTCCTTGTGTATGGAATAAATGAGGATCTTAAGCTTGGCAAACACACGATGGTGAAAGCCTTTTATTCAGGCAAAAAACAAGTTTATGAGCTTAAAACGCGCACAGGACGCACGATTAAAGCCAGCGCCAACCACCCCTTCCTTAAACTTTCCGGCTGGACCCGCCTCGATGCCATGAAACCCGGCGATAAAATCGCCCTTCCGCGCGGATTAACCGAAGTCGATTGGGATGAGATCCTTTCCATTACAGAGCTTGGAGTGGAAGATGTCTACGATGCGACAGTTGAGAATGTACATAATTTTGTCGCGAATGACATCATCGTCCACAACAGCATCGAGCAGGATAGCGACGTGGTCATGTTCCTCCTCAGAAGGGAGTACTACGACCCCTATGACAAGCCCGGCTTAGCCGAGCTCATCATCGCTAAAAATCGACATGGCGGGGTAGGTAATATAAATTTAACTTACCGCAAGGAAATGGCCCAGTTTGCCAATTATTCCCCGATGCACTCTCCCTCCACCAGCCCGGGCAATGAAGATGCCTTTGCGGCTTTTTCACCGCGCAAGTCTGAAGAAGATTGATTTTTATCCCTATCGAATATAGGCTAATTTCTTAATATTTGGAGAATAGGCATGTCATCTGTAAAGAAAAAACGCAAATATAAGATCGCCAAGCACAAAAGAAAAAAACGCAGCCGTCGCGATAGACACAAAAAGAGCTAATGTGGACTTATCCCGAGGAGTACGATGTCATCGTGGTCGGCGCCGGCCACGCAGGGTGTGAGGCTGCTCACGCGGCGGCGCGCATCGGCGCCCGGACTCTGCTTCTGACAATGAATCTAGACACGATCGCCAAAATGAGCTGCAATCCCGCTGTCGGCGGGACTGCGAAGGGTCATATTGTGCGCGAAATCGATGCCCTAGGCGGCGTGATGGGCAAAGCGACCGATCAGACGGGCATCCAATTCCGGATGTTAAACGCCTCCAAGGGACCTGCCGTCTGGTCTCCGCGGGCTCAAGTCGATAAGTTCGCCTACCAAATGGCGATGAAACACCGGCTGGAAAAAACCCCCAATCTCTACATCAAGCAGGGAACCACGGAAGATCTGCTCGTCGAAAACGATCTGGTCTTGGGCGTCAAGACGCTTGAGGGGATCGCCTATCTCGGCAAAACGGTCATCCTTTCTTCCGGCACTTTCCTGCGCGGGCTTGTCCACATCGGGGAGACCAACTACGCAGGCGGAAGAGCCGGCGATAAACCCGCGGTGGGGTTATCGGCTAGTTTGGAAAGGCTCGGCTTTCGATTGGGAAGGCTGAAGACGGGAACCCCTCCACGCGTCCATCGGCGCAGCATCGATTTCTCCCAGCTCGAAGAACAGCCCGGCGATCTCGGCGTCAAATTCTCCTACGACGAAGAGGAAGGGGCGGGCCTGCCCCAAGTGCCCTGCCACATCACCTATACCAACGAAACCACCAAACGGATTGTCCAGGACAACTTGCATCGCTCCCCGATGTATTCGGGTAAAATCAAAAGCATCGGTCCCAGGTACTGCCCCTCCATCGAAGATAAGATGGTCCGCTTTGCCGATAAAGAACGCCACCAGCTTTTCCTCGAACCCGAAGGATTGACGACGGAGGAGATCTACGTGAACGGGATCTCCTCCTCCCTTCCCTTCGATGTGCAGCTGCTCATGCTCCACTCCGTCAAGGGATTGGAAAAAGCGGAAATTTTGCGCCCCGCCTACGCCATCGAGTATGATTATGTCAAAAGCGGACATCTCTATCCTTCTTTGGAAACGCGCTCCGTCGCAGGACTTTTTTTAGCGGGACAGATCAATGGCACCACCGGATATGAAGAAGCGGCGGGGCAAGGGCTCATCGCCGGGATTAACGCCGCGCTGAAAGCCGCCGGCAAGCCCCCTTTCCTCTTGCAGCGGAGCGAAGCGTATATCGGCGTGATGATCGATGAGCTGATCTCCAAAGATCTCGATGAACCCTACCGGATGTTTACCAGCAGGGCGGAATACCGCCTCTTGCTCAGACAAGATAATGCCGATCTCCGCCTCCGCCCTCACGCCTATGCCCTCGGACTCATCGACGAGAAGCGCTATCAAAAAACCGTGCATAAGCAAAAGACTCTGGAAGAGGAGATCCGCAGGCTGAGCAAAACCTTTAAACAGGTAGGGGAGAAGTCGGCCTCTCTTGCGCAGCTCCTTTGCCGTCCCGATTTTACCTACGCCCAGCTGCAAGAACAATTTCCCGATCAGATCCGCAACTGGGGAGAGGAGATCAACCGGCAGATCGAACTGCACATCAAGTATGCCGGCTACATCCAGCGGCAAGAACAAGAAGCGGTCAAATTAGCGGGAATCGAAAGCATCCTCATTCCCAAAGAGTTCGACTTTCTCGCCGTTAAAGGCTTAAGCAATGAAGCCAGAGAAAAATTGCACCGGATCCGTCCCCTCAATTTAGGTCAAGCTTCCCGCCTCTCCGGCGTCTCCGCAGCGGATATCACCGTCCTCATGGTTTTTCTAAAAGGAGGAAAAAAGTGAGGGAAAAGACCCTCTGTTTGATCCATACCAAACAGCTGCCGATCCTTGAGCAGCTGCATCTCGAAGAATCGCTCCTACGGGAAGACGCACGCAATTGGTGCCTGATCAACGAAGGCTCCCCGCCGGCGATCGTGATGGGCATTTCAGGCAAAAAGGAACGGCTCGTCGACGCGGACAAACTCGCTAAAGCCCCTATCCCCCTGATCAAACGCTTCAGCGGCGGCGGCACGGTGATCGTCGACGAAGACACCCTATTCATCACCTTCCTCTTTCAAAAAGAGGCCCACCCTTTTCCCGCTTATCCGGAGCCGATCCTCCGCTGGAGCGCGGAGATCTATCGCCCCGCCTTTAATCTAGAGCATTTTCAGCTGCGGGAAAACGATTATGTCCTAGGCAATCACAAATGCGGCGGCAATGCGCAATACATTAAAAAAGACCGCTGGCTGCATCACACCTCTTTCCTTTGGGACTTTAAACAGGAGCGGATGGATTACCTCCTCCACCCGCCTAAAGCCCCCTCTTACCGAGAAGGGCGCAGCCATGGCGATTTTCTCTGCCGCCTCTCCGATCACCTCCCCAACAAAAACCACTTCTTAAGCCGCCTCAAAGACGAACTCTCCACACGCTACCGCTTGGAAGAATTCTCCCTAGATAGCATCCCGCCCCTTCTGCCTGGAAGCAGCCGGCGCACCACCCTCCTGCTCTCCCACCCCAGTTTTTATTAACCACTCGAAAGCGAAGCGAACGAGTGGTTAAATAAGTCAAAAACAGGTTAAAGTGGGGAAAAAAGTTAGGGGGGTTAGGGATGTGGGATAAGTTCGCTTTTGCAGGGTTGTGCTGCTTATTTTCCACGTGGGCTCATGCCGACTGGACGATTAGCCAGCCCAGCCCTATTTCAAACACCTATTCCTTCACCTATGCAAGCGTTTTTTGCTCGTGCGATCCCACGACAGGACAATATCTCGCGACGTGGGTGAACGACAATAATCAGTCATACCCGACTTACTCGTTCTTCACGCCAGGAACAGGCTGGAGCGCCATCAATCCCATTACCACGTCTTCCCAGGCACTCCTCCAGAACAATGTCATCACCTCTTGCAATCCTGTATCAGGACAATTCCTTGCCACTTGGACGGACATGACGACAGCATACCCTACCAGCTCCCTCTATACTCCCGGTACCGGATGGAGCCCGATCGATGCTTTGACAACAGTTGCGGCAGCTTCCAATACCGCCAATTCTTTTGATTCTACAACAGGGCAATTTCTTACGACATGGGCGGATCCGAATAACAATAACTATCCGACCTACGCGTTCTACGATCCCCATACAGGCTGGAATCCCCCTGCGACCATCTCTACCCACTCGAGGGCAGCCAATGTATATACCTCATTTGATCCCACAACCGATCGGTTCCTTGCTGTATGGGTGGATATCGGAACTGGCCGGCCGATGTATGCCTTCTATACCTCGGGCACATGGAGTCCTGCGGCTTCCATAGCAATCTCTGCCAGCGTCGATAACGATGTTCTCTGCACATGCGACCCTGCAACGGGTATTTTTATCGCGACGTGGGCAGATATCAATCAGAATCTCTATCCGTTTTACTCCGTCTACACCCCAGGCAGCGGATGGAGTGCGTCAGATACCATCACCACCGCCTCTGGAGTAACCGACAACGTCACCATTTCTTATGACCTCAATACAGGACAATACCTCGCTGCATGGAGCGATTATCCAACAGGCATTCCCACCTACTCTTTCTATACGCCAAGCAGCGGCTGGAGTCCGCCGGCAGCCATCTCCGCTTCCGCAATTACCGGAGGCGATGTCATCACCTGTTTCAATTCTCCCATAGGACAGTTTCTTGCGACGTGGGCCGACTCTAGCAACAGCGATGCCATTTTCAATCCCACGTATGCCTTCTTTACCCCACTCATCCAACCTCCTGCAAGTTTTACGGGAAGCGTGCTGCGCAATCGTTTCCTAACAGAAACAGATATCATCCATCGGTTGGCTTGGACCCCTCCCGCCGATGCCTCTTCTATTGTTTCCTACCAAATCAGCCGAAATGGCATCGCCATCGCCCTTGTGCCCGCATCAGGCCCGTTTGTCTATTACGATCATAACCAATCCCCAAACAGGATCGACGTCTACACGATTGTTTCGGTTAATACAAATGGAGAAACGAGCGTCCCCTTATCGGTCACGCTGTAGTTTCTAAGAAATTTTCAACCACATGGCAAAAAGGGGATCATCGAAAACGACGGAACCCCTGCTAGTTCCTTCTTCGTCAAGAATGCCTTTCTCTTTTAATGCTTTGATTGCCGAAGCTAATGCGGCTCCGCTTGAAATTTCATATTTGGCGAGCAGCTGCTTATGAAACACTTGCTTGCCTTCTTTCGCAGCTAATCGCAAAACCCTTTGTTGAGTGAGCGTCAATGAATTCAAGAGGGTTTGATAAGCATAAGCATTTTGCCGCACTACCGTCGCAAGCGCCTGTTCAACCGCACTCTCTGTCACATGCCGAATGCCCTCTGCAGCGAGATGGAAGCAAACCATCTGCACATAGTTAGGCGTGTCCTGAACTAACTTTCTGAGATCTTGGATGGCCTTCCTCTCGCACTCGATCCCCACTTTTAAAAATCGGGCGATCACCCAATCCGTAAATTCTTCTCCAAAAGAGGGAAATTCTATCGGTTGGCAGGAGCGGTAAAGAGGACGTGAATGATTATTGAGCATATCGTATATCAGGCTCTTTCGCGAGCCGGTAAATAGAAACGAGGTATGTCGTTGCTGCTGCATGTGAGTGCGCAGAGTGGCTTCGAGCCAGCCCTGATCTTCAATTTCGGATATCTTCTGAAATTCATCTACCGCAACGATGACGCGATCGCCCAGTTCATTTAACCCAGAAAGGGCATCTTGAATCGCTTCCTTCACATCGCCATCGGAAAAATGCTCCATTGTTATGCCAAAAGATGGATGGCCGGAAATGGGATCCATCTCGGCTAGCATTTTGGGCCGCAGTTTTGAAAAAAAATTCTTCATCCTTTTCCATAGGCTTTTTTTAGACGCCAAGGCTCTTAACACTTGTTGAAGAAAATCCCTATGTGACGTGATGTTGAAAATATCTACAGAAATGCAGAGATAAGACTGCTTCTCCAGTCCCTCTAACAAATTTAAGATAAAGGAAGTTTTCCCAAATCGCCTTGGCCCGATCAGGACGACATGGATACGATTACCCAAAAATTGAGTGATCGTTTTTGTGAGCTCCGGCCTGGGTAAATAATATTCTCCCTCTACCGGATCTCCAAATTTAAAGGGGTTGTGTCGAATCTCAGCCATGCTCACATTATTAACAAATTTGTTAATAATGCGCAAGCTCAAAAGCTACCTTAAATTTTTCCTAAAATACCAATTATCCCTATGAGAATAAGGTAGATAGCTACAATGTAATTGAGCAAAGCAGGGAAAATTAGGATTAAAATTCCAGCAACGAGTGAAACGACGTAATTGACAGTGGGATGGATGACGATCATTTTTTCCTCCATGACGGGTTACTGAGAGCAAACACCCTCTTACCCGGATATAATTCTTTTCTCTTTTTAATGCATTCAGAATAGTTCAAATAGATTGCTAGTAGAATATGATTTGAATAGATGAGGAAATCTGCCGTAAGGGGTCTGGCCGGGCCGCGTATAACCTTATGTTCAGGTGGGATCGCTTCCTAAAAGAGAATCATCCCTTTATAGCGTCGAGATCCCCTAATGTCTGCTTATCGTTAACGAGCTCTGCTTCGTGCCGAGAGTGTCCCAAACGGCAGAAACACCATCTTAACAAGCCGTTAACAAAAAGATCAAGAACCCCTTAAATCTCGTTCGTCAAGACGGTGTTTTCAAAAACAGAGGGATCTAGGCCTCGGTAAACAAGAGTCGCGGAGGAAAATTTCTGGATATTCGGGATCGCAGCGAGGGCGCGATCTAGAGCGGAGCCTTCCACAGAAGCGATTAAATGATCGGCTCCAGGCGTGGGATCCGCGGAAACACTAGGGGAGAGCTTTTTCTCACCGAGAGGGCCATGTTGGATGTGCGCGATGCGCCATTCTTCCGTTTGTGCAGGATTGCGTTCCTGGAAAATTTCAAATTCCTTGATCCCCTTCATCGATTTAAAGAGGAGGTCTCCTTTGCATGCGCGTTCGATTTGCGCGCGAGAAGCCGCGACATCTTCCGCTTTTAGGTTATACAAGTTGAGGGTGAGCGTATTCGAAGAGAGAAACCCATGCTGCTGCCAAATGCGAGCCGCTTTCGGAACCGTTCCATCGCCGGGGTTCATGCAAATCGCATAGCCTCGCGGACATTGAAAAAAGCGCCAAAACCCCTTCTGAAAGATGCGGAGGGGGATGTGATCCCCGCGATATTCCTCTTTGATCTTTAGATCGCAAATGTACCAGGCTTGTACAGACTCGCCGCCCGGCTGGCCCATTTCCCTCAACACGCCGCAGGCCACCCCTGCAATTTCGCCCGCTTTGAGAACAACCTCTTTTTCGACGGTCTGTCCATTCACAGTCGCCCGCTGCGTGACCGTGCGCTCTTCTTTATTGATGGCGACATAGAATTTGGGGGTTCCGAGACGTTTCACAAAGCCAAAATAATCCCCCTCTCCCTTTCCGTGAAGGATGCGAAAGCGCTTTCCATCTCCCAGCGGATAGTCAAAATTCCGTTCAAAGTCTTTCAACTTTTTTTGCATTTCGGGAGAAACGGAATCAAGGTCGAGCTCTTTAATCTCGTAGGGAGAACAGGAAAAAAACTCCTTGATGATGATCCAGATGACTTGGCACGCATCCCATACAGTCTGCACCAGCTTGACAAGAGCCTCGCAAATGCAGCAGGGCCCAGCAGCCTGCTCTACAGGCGGACTATAAGAACGAGATTCCACGGGATACATGCGACATCTCCTATAAATTCATCATTTTATTTCGCTTAATTATCTGCTATTTTGTAATTGAAAACAACAAAATAATTATCTGTATTATTTCTTAATGAATAGTGACTCGTATAGGGATAATTTTCCTTTCGGTGATATTCCACTACATGATAGCGGCTTTCGAGATGGGATTTCAAGCTCTGGCCAAATATTTCAGCTACCCAATTATCACCAGTCTGTTCATATTTTTTTGCGATATGAGATTTAAAATAGACATCAAATGATGGATCCTCTTCTGATACATAGAACTCTTCCTTGAAGAAATTTTTATCAGCTTGAATCTCTTCTTGAGTTTTGATTAAAATGTAATTTCCATAACAATTACTAATCAGCATTTCATCTTTTTCAAAAAACTGATTTTGTGGCACTAAAAGCGTATATTTCTGTGTATCAAAGCTAAATTGCTCAACAGGTGGGCACAAAGGCATGCCTATAGAGTTACAATTGTCAAAGATCATTCTACTTTTATTATTGCGCAAAAGAACTGCAAATCTGTTAGCAAAATCATTATTTAAACCTTTAGTTGTTGAAAGATCGATGATCACCTTGTCAAACAACCCCTTAATCAAAAGGAGACCCTCTTGTTGATTAAAATCCATCCATATAAACACACGTTGATCAATCCCGGGTAAATCCTTTAATTCTTCGTGTCCTTCAGGGGATATAATTGAAATATCCGCAGCTATATATACCTCGTTTGCCTCTGCCTCATCCTGATAATCGGAAGGGAGTTTTTCATAAGGGGTTCTTCCTATAAAAAGGCAAACGACTTTCCCTTCAGATTGGAAGGCTACAATTTTTGCAATCATTTCGCCTAATTTATAATTTGCCTTCCTAGCGGCGTCTTCTGTTTTATTTTCTTTTCCCCAATCATAAAAGACATTTAGAGAAACTATTCTTTGCCAGTCTTGATTCATTTTTTCAAAATATTCTGGACTGATGAGCCTATCCGCAAAGTCCTAGAAAATTTCCGATTTTCTGAATCCAAAAGGCGATAAGGCCTACGCTTAAAAAACCAGTCCAGTACACCATCTTTCTCTCCCAACGCATATTTAGCCGCCGAAATTTCCTTTGCAGCCACGAAATACCCCTCTCAACATGCCATCTATTTTTTTCCAGGTATCGTACTGTTTTCTTTTTTGAAGTTCCTCTATAGGGAATCCAAGGGAAAATTTTTCTGGCCAAAATGTTCACACGTAGTACTCTGCTATCGTAGCCTTTATCAGCTTCCAAAATCGGGGTGATCCCTCTGCTGATCAAGGGTTTCACAAACCTTTCGATTTTTTGCAGTAGAAAAACGACCTGTTCTTGTTCCGAAACGTTTGCCGCTGTCGTTTTTACGGCTATCGGATTTCCCCAGGTATCTACCAGCAGGTGATTTGTGACCCCTTTCCCCTTGTAACCGTGCGCCACTTCTTCTCCGCCACCACGTCCCTGTGAAAAAAAAACCGTCGACTTTGAGGCGGTCAAACCCTGTCAATTTTAATGCGTCGGCTTTTTCCAGCAGAAGGTTCAACACCTTCTCAAGTAGACCTGTTTTTTGCCAGTGGCCAAGCCACTCATGGGCTGTCGAACGGGCTGCCCATCGTGGACCTACAGGAATATCAATCCATCGAGCTCCTGTAATCAGCACCCATAGAATCGTATTCATTACCCTCTTTGGAGAAAGATCTTTTCTGCCAAATTTACTGCCCGGAGGCTTAGGGAATAAAGGCTTGATCAATGCCCACTGTTCGCGATTAAGTCCTTGAAATCCTTGCATATTTACCTCGTTGTAGAGGAAAATATTGTATCAGAAGTAAAAATTTTAAGCTACTTTGCGGATAGGCTCATTTGCTGTGAAATATTATTGCTTGCAATACTCATATAACCCCACCATTTTTTATTTAAAAATTGTTTAATTTTATATTAATTATATCTAGAATAATATTTAATTTCAATTTCTATTTATTTTTTGAACTTTAAAGAAAAAGGACTAAAGGGAAGAAAAAGGGACAAAAAGGACCTAAGAAAAAAGCTATAGACACTTTGAATGCCTAAGATAAGGGACTTAAAGGACAAAAAGGACCGAAGGGACCTAAGAAAAAAGCTATAGACACTTTGAATGTCTAAGATAAGGGACTTAAAGGACAAAAAGGACCGAAGGGACCTAAGAAAAAAGCTATAGACACTTTGGTCCCTTTAGTCCTTTTGGTCGCTTAAGTCCTTTTCTCTTCCCTTACTCTTTGCTGGCATCGGGAAGGCTGATCAGATCCTTGATCGCTTGCTTGGTCACGGCTCTACCCATCACGGCGATGGACTCGGTGAGGGGGATTTTTTTGGGGCAGACTTGCGCGCAGTTTTGGGCATTGCCGCAACCGCTAATCCCTCCTTCTTGCATGAGGGGGCGCAAACGCTCCTCCGCAACTAGCTTCCCCGTGGGATGGGCATTGAAGAGGCGCACCTGCGAAATCGGCGCCGGGCCGATGAATTTCGAATGGGCATTGACTTGAGGGCAAGACTCGGTGCAGCAGCCGCACGTCATGCAGGTGGATAGAACGTACATCACCTCTTGCACTTTCGGGCTGATCTTAGGGCCAAAGCCCCGATCGAGAGCGTCATCGGCATCGATCCAGGCGCGAAGTTTGATCAGGCTATCGAACATGCTGTCGCGGTTGATCACAAGATCTTTGATCAGGGGAAATTTGGTGAGGGGGGCAATCGCAATCGTCGACCCGCCGCTCGCTTTGAGCAGGGGTTCGATGAGGGCGGTGCACGCCTGCCGCGGACGGCCATTGATCAGCATCGAGCAAGATCCGCACACCTCCTCCAAACACCCCTGCTCCCAAGCGACGGGCGTGACTTTCTCTTTCTTGCAATTGATGGGGGATTTTTGAACATCCATCAGCGCAGAGATGATATTATAATAGGGTTTCAGTTCGAGTTCGAACTCTTCCCAATATTGGCTGCCTGAAATGCCGCGGAAGACTCTGAGGATAAATTTGGTCATAAAGGTAAGGGGATGTTGTTAGGTACATTCTCCAATGTCGGCTTCACCTTCTTCGCCTTACTGTAATCGCGCGGGACGGGCTTCAGATAGCGCAAATCCACGGGGCGGTAGGTGATCGCCGGTTCATCCTGATCGTAAGCGGCTAGGGTAGTTTTAAGCCAGCGCTGATCGTCTCTATCGGGAAATTCCGGTTTAAAATGAGCGCCGCGGAATTCATCGCGCAGCAAGGCTCCCTTTGTGATTACAAGAGCAAGCTCGATCATCGCGGCGAACTGATTGGCAAAGGCATAGGTTTGATTGAGGTGGCTGCCGTGATCATCCAAGCGAATATGGGCGTATCTCTCGCGGATCTCCTTGATCTTGCTCAACGTATTCTTCAAATCGGCATTGTTGCGCTTCACCGTGACATAGCGGACCATCAGCTCAGCGAGTTCATCATGTAGAAGATGCACATTCTCGCTGCCGTTTCTCGTCATCAGATCATGCTTGAACGCCTCTTCCTGGGCAAGAGCCTCCGAATACATTTTATTCGACAGGTTGCCATAGCTCGCCCGGAGATGTTCTAAATATCTGGGAACCTCATTGCCTGCGACAAGGCCGGCAAAGATGCAAGACAAGAGGGAATTGGCCCCGAGCCGGTTGGCTCCATGGTATTGGAAATCCGATTCGCCGACGTTAAAACAGCCGGGCAGATTCGTCATCTGCCGAAAACGCTCAAACCGATCGGGATCGTCCGCAGCGGGCCAATCGACCCAGGCGCCCCCCATGGAATAGTGGACCGCCGGGAAAATCTTCATCGGCACTTTGTGGGGATCCTCTCCAGTGAACTTCTGGTAGATATCGAGCACCGATTCGACTTTATGCAGCTTTTCTTTTGACAACTGGGAGACGTCGAGATAGACCTGCATCTGCCCCTCGATCCCGAGGCCCTGTTCGCAAATGCGCAGCACTTCGCGCGAGGCGATGTCGCGCGGGACGAGATTGCCAAAAGCGGGATAAAGCTCTTCTAGGAAATACCAAGGCTCGCCCGTTTTTCCGCAAGGGATGCTCTTGCCTTCGGGCGTGGTAATGGTCTTGGAAGCATCTCCATAAACCCATATCCTTCCCCCTTCGCCGCGTGTCGATTCTGAGATGAGGCGCAGTTTATCCTCTCCGGGAATAGCTGTAGGATGGATTTGGATGAACTCCCCGTTGGCATACCACATCCCCTGCTTAAAAAGGCGTCCATTCGCAGCGCCCGTACAAAAGGTCGAGTTAGTCGATTTTTTGAAAATGAGGCCAGGCCCTCCCGTCCCAAAGACGACGGCATCCGCCTTGAGCACATCGAGCTTCAAGGTGAATAGATCCATCAGGACAATGCCGCGGGAGACCCCCTCTTCATCGAGCACGAGCCGCATGAATTCATGGTGTTCATATTTTTCCACTTGGCCCTTCGCTTCATAACGGCGCACCTGTTCGTCTAGGGCGTATAATAGCTGCTGGCCTGTGGAAGCGCCGCAAAAAGCGGTGCGGTGATACAAGGTCCCGCCAAAACGGCGAAAGTCGAGATTTCCTTCATCTGTGCGGTTGAAGGGACAGCCAAAACGATCCATCATCCGGATGATGCCTGGCGCCGCCAAACACATTTCCAATACGGGAGGCTGATCCCCTAAAAAATCTCCCCCTTTAATCGTATCGTAAGCGTGAATGAGCGGAGAATCCTCCTCATTCTTCAAATTCATCGCGGCATTGATCCCGCCCTGAGCGCAGACGGAATGAGAACGTTTGACTTTCGTGACAGAGACAATTTTAACGTGGCAGCCGTTCTCCGCTAATTTCATCGCCGCAGAGAGCCCTGCAAGGCCTCCGCCCACGACGATCACCTCTTTTCCCGCTCTCTTTGCATTCATAGTCGTTACGATCTCAAGTTAAGCCAATAGGTTCCCCATACGGAAGCCAAGCCTAAAAAGGCGATGAGCAGCATGAGGCCGACCGCAAAGGTCACCATCGACTTCTGCGCAGACGCTTTTAGGATCAGCCCCCACGTGATGAGGAAAGTCCAGAGGCCATTAAACGCGTGAAAGCAGGTGGCTAGCACAAAAATAGTATAGAGAACCGCATAGACAGGACTCTTAAACGTATCTCGGACGGAGAGGAGCGAAGCGGTGCCGAAATCTCTGGAAACGGCCACCACTTCTCCGGGCGCGAGGGAATAATGGGCGAGGGCGTCTATCCAGGCTTTTTTATCTTTAAAAGATTGAGCAGAGTGAACGATGGCGGCTTGCGAGGGATCATACGCGGGAGAAGGAGGGCTATGCAAAAAGGCTTCGGCGGCTTCTAGAAGCGCAGATTCCGCCAGGCGCGCTTGAAAGGCGGATGTTTCCTGCAGGGCGGCATTCTTGTCATAGATGGCGACGCCGAGGCGATCCGCTACCGAATAGAGTCCGGGGTCGAGGCTCACGCGGACAAAATACAAAGACTGGGATCCCTCCTGCACCGAGGTTGGATAATCTAAAAAGCGAAATTTAGCGACATGCCCCACTAAACCGACGAGCAAGATCCAGGAAGTGATCCGCTGCCAGGTGTAAGCGCGGTTGCGGCCATACTCCCTGAGCATCGGCTTGCTGCCATCCGTTTTGAAGGAGTTGAACTTCGATGTGAAAAGATACTTCACACCCCAAATCAGGTGAATGAGGATGGGAACGCCGAGCAAGGTGACTTCGATGACTTGCAGATAGGGCAAATTATGGATCGAGTTCACCATGTCGACAAAGCCCTTGCCGTTATCTCCTAGAAGAAGAGCCGCCTGAGAATTGACGAGCAGATGTTCCATGAGGAAAAGGACGAGCCATAATCCCATGAGCGAGTGGAGCCTTCTCCAAACAAATGCTTGCGGTATGGTTAACGTAGCCATGGTCGTTATTAAACATTTGATTGCAGTTTTGGAAAAGAAAAAAATTTGGCGGCATTTTCGGCTGTGGCGCGCGCCACGTCAAGGGGATCGCACCCCTTTATTTGAGCAATCCTCGCCGCAATTTCCGGAAGAAACGCAGGCTCGTTCGGTTTGCCGCGCTTGCTATCAGGAGCGAGATAAGGGGTATCCGTTTCAACAAGCATCTGTTCTAAGGGGACATAGCTCGCCACCGCGCGCAGCTCTTCCGACTTTTTGAAGGTGATGATGCCGCTAAACGAAACAAACCAGCCTCTTTCCAACACCTGCTTCGCCTCCTGCATCGTCCCCGTGAAACAGTGGAGAACTGCAGACACCCGGCGGTCGGCTAAAGCAAACAGATCGGCAAACGCCTCTCTGCAGTGGATCACAAGCGGCAAACGGCACGCGAGGGCGAGCTGGCAATAGCGGAGCAAGAACTCTTGCTGCAGAGCGCGCGGGGAGTGCTCGTAGTGGTAATCGAGCCCCGTCTCTCCCACCGCGACCAGCTGGCCGGCTTCCGCTTTTTCTGCGACGAGAGGAAAAAAGGATTCCCCTTCCTCTTTCACGTCGTGCGGAGTGGTCGCTGCGGTGTTGTAAATCCACGGATGGCGGCTAGCTAAGACGATCCCCTTTTCCAAACTCTCCCGATCGGTGCAGATATTCACAATTTTTTCGACTCCGCTCAGACGGGCGCGCGCTAAAATCTCTTCGATCTGAGGATAAACAGCGGCGGAGGTCAGGTGTGCATGAGAATCTGTATAACCCATGGGATCGCCTCTTGTTGTTGAACCTCCCACGCCTAAAGGCGCGGGATTCTTGCTTCATCGCTCTCCTTAAGGAGCAGCTCCACAAGCTTTTAAGACCGACATCCCGGCGGCCTTTTCTAGAATTGCACTGTTGAGATCCCTGTCTATCCTTAGCAGACAATGTTTACAGCAATATGCTCGATCCTTTAATTCCATCTTTTGAATCTGGTAACAAGAACTGCAAGTCTGTGTGCTGGCAAAATATTTGCCAGTCTCTACAAAATGCTTTCCCCGTTCCTTAGCTTTGTAGGAGAGGCATCTCAAAAAGAAACGCCAGCCCGCATCAGCAATGGATCTAGATAGATTGCGGGTCCCTTTCTCGATGAGATTGGCAATGGCAAGCCCTTCTACACAAATGATGTCGTGGCTCTTGACGATCCGTGTGGAGAGCTTGTGTGCAAAATCTTCACGAGAATGGCGAATCCGTGCATGCAGCTTTGATAGCTGTTGTTTTGCTTTCAGTCTGTTATGACTGCCTTTGGCTTTTCGAGAGAGCCTCCTGGCTAGTACTTTCAGACGCGGAAGGTAATACTTAAAAAATCGAGGGTTCGCAATGTACTCAGGATGGTTATCTCTGCCCGAAGCGATCGTAGCAAAACGGGCCAATCCCATATCGATGCCGATGGCCCTCTCTTCAGAAATCGGCGCCGGCAGAGGTTTTGATTTCTCAATTTCACAACTAAAAGAGACAGTCCAATGGTCTCCCTCTCTTCGAATCGTCGTCTGTTTGATGACGCCTTCTATCTCCCGTGATTTCCTAAAACGGACCCATCCAATTTTAGGCAAGTAAGCATTCTGACCATCGATTTTTACTCCTTGTGGATAGCGGAAGCTGTCTCGCATGCCTTTGCATTTAAACCGGGGAAATCCGGGCTTTCTGCCAGCTTTTACATTTTCGAAAAATTGTTGAAAAGCGTTGTCTAGATTTTTGAGGGCTTGTTGGAGAACTTGTGAATGCACATCTTGCAGCCAGGCAGTGCCCTCTTGTCTCTTGAACGAGACGAGTTCATCGTTCTGCCCGAAGTAGGTGATCGACCGACCCTCTTTTTCATAGGCAGTTTTTCTCTCTTCGAGCCCTCGATTGTACAGGAAACGAGAAGCCCCAGCAAACTGAGCAAACAGTTGCCTTTGACTATCTGTTGGGTCTAATCGGTATTTAAATCCTTTCTTCAAAAGCATCTGACTATGCTAAAATTTGGCCTATGAAAAAGTCAATAGATTTGAGACATGGAAGGGCATGCGTGTTTGCAATGCATGTGCATTTGGTCTTTGTCACAAACTTAGAAACTAAGGGCTACCCATCTATTCAACAGGCACTATGGGGAAAAAGTCTCTGGTCTCCCAGTTATTTTGCTAGTTCTTGTGGAGGAGCTCCTATTTCAATCATCCGCAAATATATTGAAAATCAACAATCACTAAATTAGAATGCATAGCGTGATTCATCTCGGCCGTGAACGGCCGAGTTTTCTCACGTCAAATGGATAAAAACAGGTAACGAGGAGAAAGGATGATTCCCTTAGCCGCAATGAGCGCTTTCTTCACAGCTTATTCCCAATCCGACTTTTTTGGTAAACTCATTTTCCTGGGCCTGTTTTCTCTATCCGCCATCTGCTGGATCGTGCTGATCCATAAAATCTGGCAGACGCAGCGGGTGAAAAAAATTTCAGAGGCTTTTCATCGAGCCCTCTTAAAAAATAAAGAGCGCCTCCTCCATGTAGAGCTAGAAGAGCTGCCGGAAGCCCTCGATCGAGAAGTTCCCCATCCGTTTGCGCGCATCTTTCTTTCTCTAAAGGGAAAAACAGTGGAAGTGCTCAATAAAAACCGTTTTTTTTCCGCACAAAAAGAGGGGAGCGGCGTGTATCTCTCTCCGACCGATCTCGAACTGATCGAATCGCACGTCCTCACGACCATCTCCGTTCAGACAAAGGCTCTGGAAAAGAACCTCTTTATTCTATCGACCATCGTCACTTTGGCCCCTTTTCTAGGTCTGCTCGGGACCGTTTGGGGAATTCTCATCACTTTTGCGGAACTCCATTCCGGGGCCGCTGCCAGCTCCAATGCGGTGATCTTAGGCGGATTATCGACCGCGCTTGCCACGACCGTCCTTGGCCTTGTGATCGCCATCCCCGCCCTCATCGCTCACAATTACTTGAAAAATTCCACCAAAACCCTCTCTTCCGATATGGAAGATTTTCTCTATGATCTGATCTCGACGATCGAACTCCAATACCGTCTACCCCAATAGAGCCTAGAAGATGCGCAAAAAACGGCACACCTCTCAAAAAGAAAGCGGTTCGGATGAAGGGATGCTCAATCTAACGCCCCTCATCGACGTCGTGTTCGTCGTCTTAATCATGTTCATCCTGGTCGCCCCGATGCTCGAGCTGGATCGGATCCAACTCGCCAAAGCCGCTGCACATGCCGATAAAGAAATGGCTGTCGTGCAGGAAAATAGCCCCACTGCGATCCATGTCCATGAGGACAACTCGATCTGGTTCAACAGCAAAAGGATTTCAGAGGAGCAATTGCTCCCCTTGCTCAGAGAAGCCAAAAGGCAAAACCCCTTGCGCATTCCACAGCTCTACCAAGATAAAAAAGCCCATTTCGGCACCTACCAAACCGTAAAAAACGCCCTGGAATTAGCAGGCTTTGAGCAGCTCGATGTCGTTCTACAACCCGAGTGATCCGTTTGAAGAAAAAAATCTACCTCGCCGTCCTCGCCCTCCATCTCTCTTTCGCCTTATGGGCCTCCCTATTTCACACTCCTCCCCCGAAACGGGTAGAGCCCAAACATCTCACCATTAAAACCCTCTCTCCTAAACCGAAGGTCCACACGGCGCATCCCGCTCCTGTTCCCCTAGCTAAAAATACCCCAAAAAAGCCGCCTCCCTCTAAAAAAGCGGCTCCGCCTCAAAAAACGCCACCCCCCACGCCTCCCGCAAAAAAGAAACCGGCGGCTGCGCCCGCGGCTAAACGTCCTCCGATCGCAGACAAAAAATCGGCGGCTGCGCCGATTCCGGCCAAACCCAAAAAAAAACCCATTCCTCAAGAACTCCTGCAAGAGCTCGAAGAAAGCATTGCGAAAATTGATGAGAAAAGAGATAAGTTATATAGGAGAAATAAGCTGGAAGCTGCCCCTGCTGTCCAAATTTTGAAAATAGACAGCTTGAGCGTAGATGAAACTTCAAGCGATGACTCCTATGCCGAGACGTTAGTTGTTCATTTAAAACAAGCCTTGAATCTCCCAGACTATGGCGAAGTGAAGATTCAGTTGACGCTCAGCAAGGATGGGGATGTGGAAAAACTAGTTGTTGTAAAATCGGAAAGCGAAAAAAACAAACACTATTTAGAGAAACATCTTCCGCGCCTAAAATTTCCTAGTTTGAACAGCGAATCGCATACATTTGTGCTTACGTTTTGCAATGAGGTATAAACTTTTATGTTCACATTCATCTTTTCTCTTTTCATAGCCCTCTCATCGATCCCCCTTTTTGCCGCCGGCGAAGAGAGTGGACGAGAAATCCGGGTGCACCTCGCCACCGATAACCCCTTAACCCCTATCTATGTCGGGAGATTAAGAACGGAACAATCCCCCTTCGACGCTAACTTTCTCAATCAACTCGACACGCTCCTCCAATTCGATTTCAACTACAACGGAACCTCCCAGGTTGTGGCCAGATCCGGGCAAAAAGAGCAGCTCTTGCAGCAAAAAGACAAATCGGCGGCTTTTAATCCCGCAACCTGGAAAGAATTCGGGATCCCCTATGTGATCCAACCCGTCATCTCAGAAAAAACTTTGTCCGTTGCGGTTTTTTCTGTCGAATCGGGATCGCTTAAACAGTTTAATGAGATCCCCCTTACCGGAGATCTCATCCAAGACAGGCGGCAAATCCACAAATTGGCCGATGGGATCCACAAAGCGCTTTTTGATCAAGAGGGCATCGCCAACACGCGCCTGCTCTACTCTGTCCAATTTAAAAATCCCAAAGCGGATGCTTCCGAATGGATCTCTGAAATTTGGGAATGCGATTGGGATGGGGGAAATGCAAGACAGGTGACAAAAGAGGGAAGCTATTCCGTAACGCCGGTCGCCATCCCTTCTAAAGCGGAGCGTTTTCTCTACGTCTCCTACAAATTAGGACAGCCCAAAATCTACCTGGCCTCGCTGAAAGAGGGAATAGGCAAAAGACTCGTCGACCTGCGTGGCAACCAATTGCTTCCCGCTATTTCGCCTAAGCGGGATAAGATCGCCTTTATTTGCGATGCAGGGGGAAGAACAGACCTTTTCGTACAAGCCTTTCATCCTGAAAGAGGGGAGATCGGCAAGCCCATCCAGCTCTTTTCCTATCCCCGCTCCACCCAGGCCTCTCCTACTTTCAGCCCCGATGGCTCCAAGATTGCATTTGTTTCCGATAAAGATGGCGCCCCGCGCATCTACCTCATCCCTGCTACGACCAGCTCGAGAAGGGCCAACCCCGTTTTGATCACGAAACAAAACAGCGAAAGCTCTTGCCCTTCCTGGTCTCCCGACGGGAAGAGATTAGCCTATAGCGCAAAAACAAATGGAGTGCGGCAAATTTGGATATACGATTTTGAAAGCCGTCAAGAAACCCAATTAACCTCCGGTCCCGGCCATAAAGAAAATCCCTGCTGGGCGCCCGACAGCTTGCACATCGTCTTTAATTCTACCGATGCTTCCTCCTCCGAGTTGTACCTGGTCAATTTACGCCAACCGGAGGCGATTAAAATCACGCGAGGTCCAGGGAAAAAACATTATCCAACATGGGGAACCCGTTAAGAGACTAACTACAAAGAGGAAATTCATGAAAAAAACGTATCAATGGATCACCATCGCCTGTTCCCTGGTGTCGGTGCTCATCACAGGCTGCAACAAAAAATCCGGAGGCGTCTGGGACGACGCCAAAACATCGAGCAGCTTCAAGGACAACGGGAGAGATCTGTGGGGCAATGACGGACTCGCTCAAGGCGACAACTTCATCGGTCCTAGCAACGAGGATTTTATTCCCTTGCAAGAAGAGGATCTCAAAGCGCAGTTTGCCGACGGCGCCATCCCCCAACCTAAACACTCTCCCGGAGAACCCGGCAGCGGACTGCCCGGAATCGATCGATTCCACATCCCGACAGCAGCCCTCGCCTCTGTCTTCCGCACCGTCTATTTCAATACAGACGACCATATCTTGCGCGGCCAAGAGCATTTAGCGACCATCGATCGAGCCGCCACCTACCTCAAAGAGCATCCCCATACCTATATCTTCATTACTGGTCACTGCGATGAGAGGGGCCCTGAAGCCTACAATCTCTCTTTGGGAGCAAGAAGGGCAAACTATGTCCGCTCCATCCTCATCCAAAAAGGGGTGAATCTAAATCAAATCCACACCATTTCTTACGGAAAGGAAAAACCGATCGAGTTGGGCCACAATGCCCAGGCATGGTCAAAAAACAGACGCGCCGAATTTAGGATTTATCAGAAATAGCGATGCATAGGATTGCCTTTCTTCTCCTATTAACGAGTTGTTCCCATTATATCAGCTCCCTCCAGGATGAGAAACGGCAAGCCAACATCGCCCTGGATGAGATGCGCATCGAGCTCGCCGATGTCAAGCACACGCTCAAGGGATACCAAGTGGAGCTGAATATCCTCGAAGAAAAGCTCAAAAATCAGACAGCGGCCAAACCCGATGCCAAGCTCAAAGATGTCAGCGGACAGCTTGCCGCCCTAGAGAGAAAAGTGGCGCAGCTCGAGAAAGTGCAAGAAAAGGCGCTCGCCGATCTGCGAGGGCTCAGCGGCCACGCTAATCAAACCTCTTCCGCCTTCGAGCAGGTGCGAAAGAAGCTGTTTGACATCGAACAGGAGATCGCAACCCAGAGCCATCGCCTTGACGAAGTGGGCAAACTGAAAGGCACCCTGACCTCTATCTCCAAAGCGATGGCGCAAAAACCCTCCTCTAAAACACACAGGGTCAAGCCCGGAGAAACCCTCGAAAAAATCGCCCGCTTAGAGGGGACCTCCGTCGACGCGTTAAAAAAACTCAACCATCTTCAACACGACCGGATCTTCGTCGGACAAGAGATCAAGCTGCCTGATGAGGAAACCCCGTGATCGATGAGAGAAAATCGATTGGCATTTTCGATTCGGGCTTCGGCGGACTCACCGTCATGCGCGCCATCAAAAATGCGCTCCCCCATGAAAACCTCATTTACTTTGGAGACACCGCCCATCTCCCTTATGGGGAAAAGAGCGCCGAAGCGATCATCCGCTACACCGTCGAAAGCTCCCGCTTTCTCATCGCACAAGGGATCAAGGTTCTCGTTATCGCCTGCCACACCGCTTCTACGGCGGCATTGGACCTCCTCCAAAAAACGTTCGATATCCCCATCGTCGGCGTGATCGCTCCCAGCGTCGAAGCCGTTGTCCGCACGACTAAGCAGGGACAAATCGCCATCTTAGGCACCAGGGCGACCATCGCATCGGGAGTTTACCAAACGCAGATCCAGAACCGCCTCCCCGATGCTCAGATCATGCCGATCCCCTGTCCTCTCTTTGTTCCCATCGTCGAGGAGGGGTATAGCGAACACCCGCTCACTCGCCTCCTCGTCCAGGAGTACCTGCGCCCCTTGCGCATCAAACCGATCGATACGCTCCTTCTCGCCTGCACCCACTACCCTCTTCTCACGCCCCATATCCAAAATATCCTAGGCGAAGAAGTGGCCCTGGTCGATCCCGCCATCAGCTGCGCCGAACAGATCGCCGCCCTGCTCGCCGAACAGCATCTCGAAAATCCCGAGCGCGATCTGCCCCACTACCAATTTTATGTTTCCGATGATCCTGAAAAATTCCGCATGCTCGGCAAAACCTTCCTCAACTACCCCATCGAACACGTCTCCAGCCAACGCATCTAAGAGACCGTCGTTGAAATTATTTAAAGAAAATGTTTAAGTGGCCTATGAGTGTGTTTACAAATTAAGGGTTCGTCGATTTTGGGGTTCTTTTGAGTCCAATTTTCGATTCCTTTTTCGGGGGTCATATACGAAGTTGATATGACTCCCGAAAAAGGAATCGAAAATCGGCCAAAATAATCCCCAAAATCGACAGAACCTTATTTTGTAAACACACTCTAAAATCCTGAAGAGGTTAGGAAATGGCTCAGAAGAAGCGGATCTTGCTCATCGAAGACGAAGAGGACATCGCAGCCTTAATCAAATTGCAGGCTGAAGGCTCTGGCTACAAGCTGCATGTAGAAGTCGATGGAATCAATGGATATCGCGCGGTGGAACGGGAAAAACCCGATCTCGTCTTGCTGGATATCATGCTGCCGGGTCAAAATGGCTTTGACGTGTGCCGGAAGATCAAGACCAATCCTGAACTCAAAAACATCCCCGTGATCATCTTGACAGCCAAAGGGGAAGAGCTCGATGTCGTTCTAGGATTAGAGCTCGGCGCCGACGATTATGTGGCCAAGCCCTTTTCCCCGAAAGTGCTCTTCTCCCGCATCAAAGCCGTGCTGCGCCGCAATAAAGAGCCTGAAAAAACGCCTAAAGTGGTCTCTTTTGGCGATTTCACCATGGAAATCGACCGCTACCTCTTGCGCAAGGGGGACAAAAATATCACGGTGACCCTCTCTGAATTCGGTATTTTGCGCCGCCTGCTCGCCAATCGAGGCAAAGTGTTGACCCGCAACCAACTGCTCGACGATATCCACAACGACGACGCCTTTATCGTCGACCGGAATATTGATGTGCACATCGCTTCCCTCCGCAAAAAACTCGGCCCCAGCTTCGACTGGATCGAGACGGTGCGCGGCATCGGCTACCGCTTCAAAGAAGAGCCCGCCCAATTCCCCCCTCTGAAGAAGTAAAAAATATTCATCCTATTTGACGGCGTGGAAACCCAGTCCTTTAGGACTGGGAGGAAACGCCGCTCCTTTATTTAACTTGAGTTTTAAAATAGATTTGAGTATTTTCTGCAGCCAATGAAACGCACGATTTCGATTAAAATTAAAGTTGCTGCTGAGGATAGCCAAGAGCTTTTTAAGTTGGGACATCATTTTGTTTCCGCCTGCAATGAAATCGTCCCCTTTGCAATGGAATATCGATGTTGGAATCGAGTTGCACTCCACCATCTTTGCTATTCCAAAATTAGAATGGAATCTCCACTCGGCTCTCAGATGGTGTGCAATGCGATCTTTGCCGTGTGCAAAGCCTATAAGAATCGAGGCATTGAAAAAAGCGAAGAAGTTCCAAAGATTCAGTTTCGCAAAAACGCAAGCGTCCATTTTGACAAACGGACCTATTCGATCAAAGGAAAAATTCTTTCTCTCTACACTTTGGGTAAGCGGATTAAAGTGGAAATGAGAATGAGCGACTTCCAAGAGCAGTATTTTGCTCAGGGTATTCCCAAAGAAGCTGAGTTGATCTGTAAAAAGGGAAAATGGTTTTTTAACCTTGTGTTGGATCTTCCCGATCCCGCCTTGAGCCAAAGCGACACGCTGCTTGGGGTGGATCTTGGGGAGAATAACGCGGCTGCGATGAGCAGCGGCAAATTGATTTGCGGAGGCAAGATTCGCTTTCAAAGGGATCAATATCTCGCCATGCGGCGCAGGCTTCAGTCCAACGGTTCTCAGTCGGCAAAACAATTGCTGAAGAAAATCTCTGGCAAAGAAGCGCGCTGGATGAAACATGTCAATCATGGGATGAGCAATGAGATTGTGAAAGAAGCCCTTCAAATGGGCGCTGGGATGATTGTTCTTGAAGACTTGAAAAACATGCGCAAAAGGATCAAAGGCAGCAAGCGAAACAGAACTCGTCTGCACCGCTGGGCCTTTAGTCAATTGCAACTGTTTGTCGAATACAAGGCCCAAGCTCGCGGCTTGGGGATTATCTACATGAATCCAGCTTATAGCAGTCAAATTTGCTCCTTATGCGGTGCTCTTGGCGCAAGACAAAAGCACCGTTTTACATGTTCTTGTGGAAACCGACAGCACAGCGACTTGAATGCAAGTCGGAATCTCTGTAGGTTTGCTCTATCTGCCGATCGAGCAACGTGCGCTGTAAACCGCACGCATGTGGCAGTTAATCGCTGACCATAAAGCTTTCGCCTTTAGGCGAGAGTTGTTTACTGGTGTTTTTTGCTTCTTAATAGCTCGGATGCCTTCGCTAATCTAGGAGAGGGGGATGGAGGCACAGAATTGTTGTCGTAAGAGATCCATTTATATTCGTGAAATTGTGAAGATGTTCCCTCATTTTCTCGAAGCTCATCAACTTCTCGACCTCCTTCATTAAAGTAAAAGTCTCTATCAATAGTTCCATCTTTAGTTTTTATAGTAGCTCTACAAAGCCGGCTTTCAAGGCTCTCAGAGTACACAACAAATGAGTCATTGGGAACGAGAAGGTGACCTAAAGACAAGACGCATGCAACATGATGAAGGTAAATGTTCCCTTTTGTTGGCTTAATTGTTTTATTATAGAGATCGAGGATACATAAAGATGCCCGCCCTTTCTGGCCGATTGGTATTATCCCGCGTCGGACACGCTCCTTACAAGGCAGGTCTAAATCGAAGGATTTTATGTTGGGGAAAAGACTAGACCATAAAGAGTCTTCTCGCTGAAGCCGCTCAAATAATTTGCACACTAAAGCAACCTTTCCAAGGCGCTTTTTATCTAAAAATCCAAAAATTTTTACGATGCATCCTTCTGATACTTCGGTGAAAAAACTTATCTGGCCTCTTAATAGCTTGGATGCCTTCGCTAATCTAGGACAAGCAGATTGAAGCATAGAATTGTTGTTATAAGAGATCCATTGATATTCATGAAATTGTGAAGGTGTTCCCTCATTTTCTTGAAACTCCTTGACGTCTTCATCTTCTCCAGAAAAAAAACATGTTTTGTCGTCAACATGTCCATTTTTATCTTTTATAACAACTGTACAAAAGCCTTCTTCAAGGTTCTCAGAGCATACAACAAATGAGCCATTGCGAACGAGAGGGTGCCCTAAAGACGATTGGCATGCAATTACAGGGTCGATGTTCACCGTTGGCTTAATTGTTTTATGATAGAGACCGAGGATACATAAAGGCGAATCCACTTCTTCGCTTAATATTATCCCGAGCCGGACACGTTCCTCCTTTTCGCAGATTGGTATTATCCAGAGTTGGACACGTTCTTTAAAAGGCAGGTCTAGATCGAGGGACTTTATGTGGGGGAGAAGACTATACCATAAAGAACCTTCTTGCTGAAGTCGCTCAAATAATTTGCACACTAAGGCAACTCTTCCAAGATGCTTGATATCTAAAAATCCAAAAATTCTCACGAGACATTCTTCTGATACTTCGATGAGTTGAAGAGCGGGTTCAGGGTTAGCTGCCATTAAAGCATTCATTAATACACCTATTGTTAATTTTAAAATACATTGTTTAAAAACAGATATGGAAAAATTGATTATAAAGAATTTTACACTAACCTTCAAGCAAAATTCAATTAATAATATAGTCAATTAACCTGGATTTTTGAAAGCTTTTATGCAACTTACTAACAAAAAGATATTTAACCACAGAGATCACAGAGAGCTAGTTCTTAGAAGTCTCACAACCCGCTTATCTCCAACAACTTAGATTTGTTAAAGATATCATTTATAAAAACTTATAAATAATAGTTTTTATTGTTGTTTTTATTTGAAATTAAAATAGTTTTTTATATAATAAAGATATAGTAAATAATGGTAATAATATGAGCGCAATAAATTATGATTTTAAGATAGGCAATCAAAACTTCAATCTGCTGAACATCATCCGCGGGACAGAACAATTTGAGCCAGAAATAAGCGGGCGCGATCTAAAGAATCAAGAGCTCTGCGCTGCCACCCATAGAGTGATCGCAGCTTCTTCCAGGGTTTTTCACGGCAAAAAACCAGACGAAGCAGCCTTGCGAAAAGCATTATATAGTTATACCCAATATACGGGGACTGATAATCAGAATCTTCAAAACATCTCCCACGCATTAAGAGTCTGGATCAGGCTAACCTCTACTGCAAACAATCCTCCTCCTTTTCAACCAGCTCCTATTGAACAAAATGATGCAAGAAATACTCATAAAATCGAAACATCTGCTTGTTCCCGTGAAGGGAATGGCATGAGCTGTTTTGTCAACACCGTATTGCAAATCATCGCTAATATCCCAACTTTTTCAAATTTATTTAACAAGAAACTTGAAAAACTCCCAGGTGAAACAAAGGCTCAGTATGATGCGCGAGAAGCTGTGCGAGGACGTGGCGCATCCTTATTGCGACAACTTATGCACGGAAACCAAAACGTCGGAGCTGGCGATAAATTGAGAGATTTTATTGAAGCAGTTAACCGGGCAGCAGATTTGAACATCCCTGGCGTAAATCGATTTGATATCAATGGCGGGGATGATGCATATGACCTGATGGAAACGCTTGAAGCCATTGTCCGGCCAACAACAATGGCATCTCTACAGGCAACTACACTCGGTATTACGATTACCCAATTGGAAGAAAAACGGAAAGATGCATTTCAAGCATTCGTTGAAAAAAATCATTTTCCGCCGGTATTACGCCTTACCAATTTAGCCCAGCTATCTACGGATGTGCTAGAAAAAATCACACTAGACAACGGGGTGACTTACCAACTGCAAGCCGTCATTAATAGAAAGAATCACCATACGACGCCTTCCATTCGCACCGAAACGGGCGATTTTGTCATCATCAACGATATGAGCACAGAGAAAACAATCGTTTCTAAACAGATCGTTTTGGATGGATTAAAACAACCAACTGGGTGGAGATCAGCCTATTACGTTAAAGTAGAAGCTTAATTCGGAGAACACCCTCTAAGAAAAGGGATCCCATTTTTCAGATACCGACGCTGTTTTTTTCAGGGTGTGCCAGGGAAAAATAAACGTCTTGGATACACTTTAAGGTTACTGCCATAGAGGGATGATTTTCCCCATATATGGCTTGCTGAATCTGAAACGCTCGATTGTGATGATTCAGCGCTTCGTCCATTTTCCCAAGGCGGTATAGGGCAATTCCTATATTATTTAAATTTACCGCTATACCGGGATGGTTATCTCCATATAATGCTCTTAGAATCTGAACTGCCTGCTTGTAGTGCTCCAGGGCTTCGTCTACCTTTCCGAGATTGGACAGAGCTCCTCCCATCCTGTTTAAGCAGTTTGCTAAACTCGGATGATTTTCTCCATATATAGCTCGCTGCATTTGAAGCGCTCGCTTGTGGTAATCCAGCGCTTTATCTGCCTTTCCAAGGGAGTTTAGGGCAGACCCTATACTATTTAAGCTGATCGCTACATGGGGATGCCTTTTTCCATATAGCTCTCGCTGCATCTGAAGGGCTTGTCTGTAAAACTTCAACGCTTTATCCGCCTTCCCTTGACTCAAGAGAACACTTCCAATATTGCTTAAGCTGATTGCTATATCGGGATGCTTTTTCCCATATAGGGCTCTCTGCATCTGAAGCGACCGGTTATGGTGATCCAACGCTTCAGCTAACCTCCCAAGTTCGTGTAAGACCGTTCCCATATTGTTCAAGCTTTGTGCCACATTTGGATGATTTTCTCCATAGAGCCTTTGTTGAATTTTAAGCGCTTGACTGTGAAGTGCCAGAGCTTCGTTTGCCTTTCCAAGGCTCGATAGAGCAGATCCCATATTACTTAAACTTGTCGCTACATTGCGATGATTTTCCCCAAACCATGTTCGCTGAATCTGCAATGCTCGACTAAACAATTTCAACGCTTCATCTGTTTTTCCGAGGGTGAGAAGAACCGTTCCCATGTTGTTTAAGCTTCTCGCCACAGAGGGATGATTTTCTCCATAGAATACTTGCCGAATTTTAAATGCTTGACTGTAAAGCTCCAAAGATTCGCCTATTTTTCCTAGGTCGTATAGAACGGATCCCATATTATCTAAGCTTGCCGCCACATCGGGATGCTGTTCTCCACAACATGCTCGCTGAATGTGGAGCGCTCGTCTATGGTGATCCACAGCTTCTTCAGCTTTTCCAAGACTACAGAGATGCACTCCGATGTTGCTCAAGCTTGCCGCAACTTCGCGATGATTTTCTCCATACAGAATTCTTTGCATCTGAAGGGCTTGATTGTGCTGTTCTAAGGCTTCGGCTGCCTTCCCGAGATTGCCGAGAGCCAACCCTATATGATTTAAGGTCATCGCTATATCAGGATGATTTTCTCCATAGATCAACCGATAAATCTTAAGCGCTCGTCTATGAAGCTCGAGAGCTTCATCTACCTTCCCTAGAATGTACAGAGAAACTCCCATGCAATGTAAGCTTCCTGCCACATGGGGATGGTTTTCTCCATAGAGCGTTTGCTGAATTTTAAGCGCTTGGGTGTGACGTGCCAGAGCTTCATCTGCCTTTTCGAGGTTATTGAGAACTAATCCCATCTGGTTTAAGGTCGCCGCTACAAAGGAATGATTTTCTCCATAGAATGCTTTTAGAATCTGAAGCACTTGCCCGTGCCGCTCTAATGCTTCCTCCCACTTTCCAAGGCTGTTAAGAATGCCCCCCATCACCACTAAGCTAGCCGCCACAGTGGGGTGATTTTCTCCATATTTTTCCCGAGCGATCCGAAGCGCTTGGTTAGCTCGCTCTAATCCCTCTTGAGCATCTCCTACATCATTCTCCATTTTTCCTAAATAAAGGAGCACCCCTCCATCGTCGGGATTTATAGAGGCTGCCTGCTGATAGGCAGCAAGAGCCGCTTTATATTGGAGAGCTTTTTCGAGAGCTTGTGCCTGGACAAAAAGTCGATCATCGTAAAACTCTTGTGTGAAAAACGCCTGCTTCTCTTGGGAGTGATAAAACTGCTCGGCGGCTTTACAAAAGGGGATGAGGACTTGGTAGATTTCCTGAAGGGTTTTGATCCGTTCTGCAGTTAGGTAGAGCTTTTTAGGATCTAAAGGAGCGCCCTCCTCTAGATGGTGTAAAAACTCGGTCTCATCTTGGTAAAACAGGTGTGCTTGCAGGCGTAGGCTGAGCACCTCGGAAAGGGCTTTCTTGAGATGTGCCGCGCCTTGCGGACAAAATATCTTGAGCTGGGAAAGTTCTTCGATGCGATCAAAGGTGTTTGTGGAGGTAAGTTTGTAGAAAAGGGCTAAGCTGCTGATGATCTCTTGGAATGGCCGGTAAAGCTCTTTTTTAATCCCAAACACACGCAATTGCTCTTTCTCCTTGGTTAACTTGGGAGAAAATTCCTCTAAGTGGCCGGCTAAAAGGCGCAAGGCTAGCTTTTCTCGGTTTTCAATAGGACTCTTCCCGGGAATCCACCAGGAAAGGTTGTTCAAAAGAGTTGCAGGGACCTGCAATAAAGAATGGAATAGGCCGGAGGAAGCTTGGGTTGATCCTTCGGCTTCTTTGCGCTTTTGGACCTCGGATCTCTCTTTGAAATATTGTCCAACCAGTTTGGTATTGCCGGCCACAAGACAGGTGGCGCTCATGGCATTGGAGAGGATGATATTGCGGTGGATCCACCGCGAAGTTTGAAGCTGAGCGAGGGTTTTGGGGGTGCCGATCAGCTCGAACACGCCCCCCAGAGGAACATTGCCTCCGGTGTCCATGCAAAAACCGTTAGGGGTGGGACTCGCCTCAAACGGCCCAAATACGGCGCATTTGGTCTCTCCTAGATTAATCACCTGGATCTGTAAGAGCCGGGCCAGCTTGCGGAAGTAATCCAGAGCTTCCGGAGTCTCTTCTTCGATCAAAAAAGCGAATTCGAGATCTGAGAAAGGGCTCATCTCCCCGCGGGCCATGGAGCCTAAACCCAGACAGCTCCAGTCGACGGGAGGAGGACCTAGCAAAGCCTGCGCATCTAAGAGGAGATGGCTAAGCAGGGAGCGAAAATCCGCAGTCAGCTGTTGTAAAATATCTGGAGAAAATCCCCGTGCTTGGAAAGAGGAAGCGGCCTGCTTGCGGATGGCTTGGAGTTCCTGCCGGCGCAAATCGGTTCTATTGTGGGCCGGTCTAAACTTTTTATTGTCCGCAGGGGGAATTTTAATCCCTTGCGTCTCTAACCAGATCCCTTCCACGCGCTCGATCCTCAAAAGAAGATATTGTTCAAAGAAGGGGTGGTTTTTATGGGCTTTTAGAAAGGCGATCGCCGCATTTAAAATCATCGCGCCGAGGATAAAGTTTTTCTGTTTTAGGGAGTGGTCGCTGATTTTTTCGAGATAGAAGAGCTGCTCCTCGATGAGATGGGCCTGGCGGGCTTTCATCAGGCAGTCTTGATAGTATTTGAGGGGATCTTGAGGAGCGGGTCCGTCTATCTTGAGCCGCTGTGCAGTGCCTAAGAAAAGGTGGACGATCTCATCTTGCCCATGCCGGAGCGCAAGGTCTAAGGGAAGATCTTGGTTGTCATTGACAGCATTCGGATCCGCTCCGCACTTCAGGAGAATCTCGGCACTTTTGACATGCCCATGTTTGGCTGCCCAGTGGAGAGGGGTATAATTGTATTTGTTGCGGGCGTTGGGATCGGCTCCATGGGCAAGGAGGAGCTCCACCGCTTCGGGTTTAGGATCTCCCCAAACGGCTTTATGGAGGGGAGTTTTCCCATCTTGATCCAAAGCGGAGATCAAGTTTTTACAAGAGGGGCGTGCGAGGAGGTCTTGAAGAAGGGAGGTATGCCCATAGAAAGCGGCAGTGTGCAAAAGGGTCTCTCCCTCGATGGAGGAGAGATCGACGCGCGCTCCTTTCTCGAGAAAGAGCTGGACCACGGAACGGTGTCCTTGCAGAACAGCGAGAAAAAGCGGTGTGCGCTGTGAGAGATCTTGGCTATCGATGCGCGCGCCCTTTTGCAGGAGGACTTTGACATTCTCTTCTTCCCCTGCTTGGGCGGCGATGTGAAGGAGAGTCTGTTTAAAGGGATTCGCTGTCTCGGGGCTTTCTCCTTGCGTGAGGAGCAATTCTAGGATTTTGGGAAAGGGCTGTGCCGCCAGCTGGAGGATAAGGGAAGCGTAGGATCGGCTCTTATTTAGATAGGATGCAGGAGGAGAGGTAATGAAACGTTGAAAATCAGCATAAGATTCGATCGAGTCGGTGGGGGAGATCGTCGGAGCAGATCTAATCTCCCCCAAGCTAGGTGAGGGGCTGGGCAGTGGCGTTAGGCGGGGAGAGAGGGGCGGAGTGGCCATAAATACCTATTGCTTAATGAGACTCTTAAGGGCAGTTTGCAGATTGCTTAACGTTGTGAGCACCAAGGGATGATCTTCCGCATAGAGCGCTCTTAAAATCTGAAGGGCTGATTTGTAGTGGGCCAGAGCTTCTGCCGCTCTCCCAAGACTGTATAGGGCAGTCCCGATATTGTTTAAACTTATCGCTACTTGGGGGTGCATTTCTCCGTAAACCATTCGTTTAACCCCGAGCGCTTGCCGATGGAATTGCAGAGCTTCCTCTCTTTCTCCGAGGTTGTCGAGAACCACTGCTATATTGTTTAGGGTTCTTGCCACATCGGGATGTTTGTCTCCATGGAGCGCTTGTAAAATCGAAAACGCTTGTTTATGGTGATCTAAAGCTTCTTTTTTCCTTCCAAGGCGGTATAGGGCGGCTCCGATATTATTGATGCCTACCGCCACAAAGGGATGGATCTCTCCATAACACATTTTCCAAATCTGAAGAGACTGGGTGTAGCAATCGAGAGCTTCCTTGGCTTTTCCTACGTCGTCAAAGATTTCTCCTAGATTGTTTAAGGTTCTCGCCACAGAGGGATGATTTTCTCCATGGCACTTTTTCAAAATCTCAAGAGCTCGACTGTAGCAAACCAGTGCCTCGCCACTCTCTCCTAGGTTGCGGAGCACCGCTCCGATGTTATTTAAGCCTGCCGCCGTATCGGAATGATTTTCTCCATAAAATGTTGTCTTCATCTCCAGCGCTTGCCTATAGAGCTCTAATGCTTCTTTCTCCTTTCCAAGACTCTTTAAAGCGGCTCCCATGTTGCTTAAACTAATCGCGATATCGGGATGATTTTCTCCGTAAAGCGCGCGTTGAATCGCAAGCGCTTGCGTGTGGTATTCCAATGCTTCAGCCGCCTTTCCGAGCCGATGTAGAGCCATTCCCTTATCGTTTAAGCAAATCGCGATAACCGGATGCTGTTCTCCATGCTTTTGGAGAGCCAGCTGAAGCGCTTGGCTCGCTCGTTTTAACCCTTCTTGAGGATCTCCTAACCCTTCCTCCATTTTTCCCAAGAATAGAAGAGCCTCCTCATCGTTGGGATTTAAAGAGACAGCCTGTTGATAGGCGGCGAGGGCGGCTTTATATTGCAACGTTTTTTCAAGAGCTTGTCCCTGGACAAGAGGCCCCTCATCGTAAAATTCCTGACGGAAGAATATCTCCTTGTCTTGGGTGTGATAAAACTGCTGGGCGGCTTTACAAAAAGGGATCACCGTTTTGTAGATTTCCTGAAGAGTTTTGATCCGCTCCGGAGTCAGATAGAGCTTTTTGGGATCTAAAGGAGTTCCTGCCTCTAAATGATGTAAAAACTCGATTTCATCTTTATAAAACAGGTGGGCTTCCAGGCGCAGGCTGAGCGCTTGCGAAATGGCGTTCTGGAGACGGGCTGCTCCTTGAGGACAAAAGACATTGAGTTTGAGAAGCTCGCCCACCCGATCCAGGGTATTCGAGGAGGTGAGCTTATAGAAGAGGGCTAAGCTGCTGATGATCTCCTGAAAGGGCCGGTAGAGCTCTTTTTTAATCCCAAAGGTCCGAAGTTCTTCTTTTTCCTTGGTTAAGTTCGGAGAAAATTCCTGCAAGTGCCCTTCTAATAGCTTTAAGGCAAGCTTCTCTCTGTGACTAGGGGAGGGTTTTTCTCCGCTTTTTTCTGGAGTCTTTGAAGAAAAGAACCTTTTATACGCTATCATGCCGCCAAGCACCGCGGTTGTCGAAAGCACGACTCCAAACCGCAATAATGAGATGCTTAGGGGGACAGAAGAAGCCGGGGGAACCCCTGTCTCCTCGCCCCGTTGTTGAACCGCAGATCTTTCTTGGAAGTATTGTGCAGCGAGCGGGACATCGCCGGCCACCAGACAGGTGGTGTTCACGATGTTAGAGAGGATGATGTTGCTTTCGATCCAAGTCGGAGTTTGAAGCTGGGCTAAGTTTTTCGGGGTGCTGATCAATTCAAATACTCCTCCTAGAGGAACATTGCCTCCGGTATCCATGCAAAAACCATTAGGAGTAGGGCTCTCTTTCCCAGGGCCAAGGATGGAACACGATGTCTCTCCCAGGTTAATCACCTGGATCTGGAGCAGCCGGGCCAGCTTGCGGAAGTAAGCGAGAGCTTCCGGGGTTTCCTCCTCAATTAAAAACGCGAACTCGATGTCTGAGTAGGGGCACATCTCCCCGCGCGCCATCGAACCTAAGCCGAGACAGCTCCACTTGACAGGAGGGGGCCCCAGTAAAGCCTGGGCATCCAGGATCAAGCTGCCGAGCAGAGAAGAAAAGCCCGCTGTCAGCTGTCGCAAGAGATTTGGGGAAAATCCTTTCGTTTGCAAAGAGGCAGCGGCCTGTTTGCGCATCGCGTGGAGTTCTTGCCGGCGCAGATCGGTTCTATTGTGGGCGGAGCTAAACTTCTTATTGTCCGCAGGAGGGATTTTAATCCCTTGCGTCTCTAACCACATCCCTTCGATCCGCTCGATCCGAGAGAGGAAATATTTTTCAAAAAGGGAATGATTTTTGTGGGCTTTCAGAAAGGCAAGCGCCGCATTTAAAACCATCGCGCCGAGAACAAAGTTCTTTTGCTGCAGTGCATAATCGCCGATTTTTTCCAGATAGACGATCTGCTCCTCGATCAGATGGGCCTCGCCCGCTTGCATCAAACAGTCTTGATAGTGCTTGAGGGGATCTTTCGGAAGGGGGCCCTCTATCTTGAGGCGCTGTCCGGTGCCTAAGAAGAGATGGACGATCTCATCTTGTCCATACCGGAGAGCAAGGTCTAAGGGAAGGTCTTGATTGCGATTGAAGGCTTCCGGATCCGCTCCATGCTCCAGGAGGATCTCAGCGCTTCTGACATGCCCGTGTTTGGCTGCCCAGTGGAGCGCGGTGTAGCCATAGGCATTGGCTGCTTCAAGAACGGCCCCATGAGCAAGGAGGAGTTCAACCACATCGGGCTTGGCTACCCCCCATACGGCCTTATGGAGGGGCGTTTTCCCATCTTGATCTGCAGCAAAGAGGAGATTTTTACAAGGAGGGTGTTTGAGGAGATCTTCGAGAAGGGGCGTGGATCCATAGAAAGCGGCAGCATGTAGAATGGTCTCCCCTTCGATCGAGGGAATATCGACACGTGCTCCTTTCTCGATAAGGAGCCGGACTAGCGAGCGGTGTCCTTGCAAAACGGCTAGGAAAAGCGGTGTGCGCTTCGAGAGGTCTCGGCTATCGATCTGAACGCCATACCGCAGGAGGACTTTGACGTTTTCTTCTTGCCCTGCTTGAGCAGCGATGTGGAGGAGGGTCTGCTTAAAGGAATTCGCTGTCTCGGGATTTACTCCCTGTGCAAGGAGAAAATCTAATGCCTTGGGAACGGGCTCCGCTGCGAGCTGGAGGAGGAGAGGATTCGCTTGAATCTCTTTTAGAAAGAAATGCAGAAGAAAGAGATGCCCTTCGGAGGCCGCTAATTTGACAAGAGTGAATAAGAGGGTTTCTCCTTTGGAGTTTTTTTCTTGAAGCCGCTCCGGTTTTTCTTGGATCCAGCTTTTGACTTGTTCTAGATCTCCTTGCTGACAAGCGGCGCAGCAGGCAGAAAAACTATAGGCTTGTTTGATCACAGGGGGAGGGGTATCGACGGAGAGTTCCACCCAAAAGCGGACGAGAGTGTGGGGTCTTTGGAAGACGACGAATTCATCCCACGCAGGTTGTGTATCGGGAGGGCAAGGGTAGTATTCCATGCAGGAGGGATTTTTAGGATCGACGGAGACGACGGGAATATAATGGGCGCTGTAATTTTGATAGGCGCCTTTCCCTTCGAGCATTTTCATCGCGCTCCCTTTCTGAGGCAGGGGAAGATCGTTGATGACCGGATAGGGCTCTCGCATCGAGACCCAAGAGAGCAGCAGATGGCCTGCCGAGTAAAGGCGAGCATAGCGAGCGCTATTGGTGAAGTAGACCCCGCTGCCAAAGTATCCGAGATCTGTGCTAGAAGCAGGACCTGGCGCGGCATTGGAGTCGAAAAAGTGATGCTTGCCGAAATAGGTAAAGCCGGATGAGCAGATCGACTCGCACTTGAAGGCGCTGCTCCCATGCCATAGAGGAAGGGCCTGCGCAGCGGACAGCGGGATCGTTTCCCCTGCGATAGAGACCTCCAGAGGAGCAAAAGCTTGCGTCTGCTCCTTCCAACGGTCGATAACCGTTTTTTCCCTCTCGCTATGTGGCTCTGTCCTCCATCTAGGGGAAAACTTTTTTGCTTCCTCCTCGATGTTGACAAGCTCCGCTTCGAAGCCTTGAAGGTGGGAGGGGTGATGGATGCAGAAAATTTTAGAGATCGCACAATTGTCGGGTTTCATATGGAGGAAATAACGCACCACAAAGGAAGTTTCAGGATCTGAAGGGAGAAGCTCGCACTTCTTAAATCGCTGGTTGGGCTCAGGCGGCGGCATTCTTTTTAAGAGATCGGGACTGGTCCGCCAGGGACTATTGGGTACAGGAAGGAGGGATTTTAAACCGGAGGGGATAGGCGAAGCGGACATAAAAAACCTCGTTGGTTATTTTTTCGATAACAGCTTTTTAAGGCGGATCGGATCGGGATGAGCGAGCCTCCGTTTGTGCGCGCTGACATGGACAAGTCCCGGTTTGCCCCCTCTGACTTTAGAGAGATGCTTGCACTGGGCGATGATGATCTCATCGCTCTCCGGTGCTTTGCTATAGTGCAGGGCCAATTGCATCGCATCTAAAACCGATTCCTCGTCGGGGGTTTCTCCTTTTTCGAGCGAGAGGACCACATGGGAGCCTGGGTAGTTGGCTGTGTGAAACCAAAAGTCGTTCCCTCGCGCAACATGAAACGTCAGCCGCTCGTTATCCCGGTCATTTTTCCCTACATAGATCTTGCGCCCGCTCGCGCTGGTAAACGTGCGGAACGGCTCTGCTTTTGCGGTTTTGGGAGGGGGCGTCTTTTTAAAAGGCCCCAGCTCCTCGATCGTCTTAATTTGTTCGAGGAAATCCCACTGAGCCTGCAAAGCCTGGATTCGCTCCTCTTGCGCCTGCAGCAGCTCTTGCCCCATCTCCATTCTTCTTTTGAGTTTGCGGCTCAGCTTAAAACGGCGCTTGAGCTGCTCTGCGGGATCGACGAGGGGATCTAAGGGGATTTTGCGCAGACGCCCTTCTTGATCCCAGTCCTCCACCTCGATTTCGGCAAGGCCTTTGCGCAAGCGGAAAAAAAAGGTTTGCAGCAGTTTCGCCACATGCTCCTCTTCTTCCCACGTACGCGCTTTCTCGTTTTCCTCCTTCAGTTGCTCGTAGCGCTGCAGGTTTCTCTTGATCTGAGCCTTTAACTCTTTTTTCAGAGCTGTCTTTTCTTCTAAAAGGGCATACACGGCTTCCACCTGCGCGCTGGAAATGGGGGATGGGATCGTCGGATGGACAAAGGAGCGTTTCGGAAGGTGGTAATCGGCGAGATGGGCGACGAGATGGATCGGGGAGCTTTTAGGCATCAACTCAAAAATGAGAAAACAGGTAGGAAATTGCAGCGCCAAGATCTTATCCTCATTGAGAAGAGAGACATCAAGGAGATTTCCTGCGATTTCAGCCGCGAAGGGCGCGGGCGGGCCTTTTAAACGCTGGTTAGATAAATGAAAGCGGATAAAGGGGCTTTTCAAACACACCAAAAGCTCTCCTCGGTCGAAGGCCACTATCCATTTCCTCTCCTGAACTTGGCGCATGCCCAAATAGCGCGCTCCTACGAGCGCCCTTTTGACTTCTTCGCATAAGCTAAGCATTTCAGAATAAGAAAGGTTCATGGCAAAAAACCTGTGCGATTTAGGTATATTTTTACAACTAAAAATTTTCTTGCTTTCCAGATAGGCTCATGACTTTTTTGCAGTGGATTGCGGAAAAATCTTGACTTTTCCGCAATCCACTGCAAAAAAGTCAATATGGAGAGGTTTCAAAAACAAATAAATTTCCAAAGCCGGAATATGCACTCTCAAAAAAAGTCTCTCTTTTATCCGGTTTTACTCACCTATTTTCTAGACAATTTCGGGTTGGCTATCGTCTACCCCATCTTTACGCCGCTCTTTTTGCACCGCGGTTGGGGAATGCTCGACCTCAACGCCACCGCTTTCCAACGGACCGCCCTGCTGGGAGTGGCCATTGCGATCTTTCCTCTCGCGCAGTTTTTTGGCTCTCCCCTAATCGGCGAGCTATCCGATCGCTTCGGGAGAAAAAAAGCGTTTTGCGCCACGATCCTCGGCACATGCATCGGCTATGCGCTAACCGGGCTTAGCATCGCCCTCGGCTCCTTTCTCTTGCTATTGGTTGGGCGGCTATGGACCGGTTTTTTCGCGGGGAATTTAACGATCTGTTTGGCGGCCATCGCCGACGTAAGCCTGGATGAAGAGGCTCGCACGAAAAACTTTGGCATCCTCGCCGCTGTCGGAGGCTTGAGCTTTATTCTAGCGATCCTGATTGGGGGCAGCTTCGCCGCCTTCGCCCCTAGCCTACCCTTTTGGCTCACTTCATTTTTGTCGCTGATGAATTTCTTTTGCATGCTGAGCCTCTTCAAAGAAAGCCATCCCTCTCGGGCCAAGGGAGGGCTGCATCTTTTACAAGGCATTCACAACATCCTCACCGTCTTAAAACAAGGGACTCTGTGCAAAATTTATTTAATCTATTTCTTTTTCATGATCTGCTGGTCGACTTCTATGCAGTTCCTTCCCGCTTTTCTGTTTGAACGTTACGCTGTTTCTAGACAGGCTCTCATTTTGACCTTCGTAGGGATCGGAGCCATTTGGTCGCTATCCAACTTGACCATGAACCGTTGGCTCGCCCGCTTTTTCTCTCCTCCGAAAGCGCTTGCCGTGTGCCTTGTATCCTTAAGCGCTTTGCTCTTATCGATGCTCCTGCCCCAAGACCTTCTCTTTGCCATCCTCCTTTTCTTTGGCGCCGCCTTCTTTGGGGCTCTCAGCTGGACCTATTGTTTTGCTACCGTTTCTTTAAGCGCAGGCCAGGATATTCAAGGAAGAATCCTCGGGATTAACCAATCTGTAGGCGCTGTGGCCGGAGTCTTTGCTCCCTCCCTCGCAGGGATGATCGCCGGTTTTGGCACCCATTTCGTCTATCTCTTCACCTCTCTAGCCGGCCTCATCGCCGCTCTGATCCTGCATTCCCTGAAGAAAGTTTCCCGATTGTGAAAATGAACGGTTGCGATATACTGAAGTTAGAAGCCAACTCGATCCCTTTTTTATGACGACATCCGATCAAACAACAGGACGCACTGCGGTGAGTTCTGCCCTTTTCGAAGAGAAAGTGAATCACTATTGCAGAGCCGCGGCTCAGCAATTTAAACAGATCACGCGCTATTACGCTCTCTTCCACCTTCTCTTTTTGACATTGGCTTGCGTTGAGATCTTCGCTTTTCTTCTGTTTTTCTCTTTCTTCACCAAATCGGCTCTGCTCGCCTTTTCATTAGCTGGATTATTTCTCACCGGATTTTCCTATTTCGTCCTCAGATTTTACTTCCAAGCCAAAAAACCGGAGCAGTTCCTCCAATTGCAAAACGCCTATCTTTCGACCTGTCAAGAGGCAATCCCTTTTCAAAGGGGACAGCCGGAGTACCATCTTTCGATCGCGCATGCCCTTTACCGCCTCGTCTTTCATTTACAAAACGAAGAGCCCAATTATTACCGCTTACCGAAACAATTCGACTCTCTTGCTCCCGTCATTGAAAAATTCAGCACCTGGAATCACTGGAGGGATCTCCACAACATGAAGGAACTGCTCCTTCTCGGGGTCGTGCGGGAACATATCCAGTTGATCAAATCGGAACCCACCGATCTTGAAGCGCATGCCTCCTTGGCAAATGCGTATCTTTTTTTATCCAAGCTCTATCTTCCTCCCAAGATGCAATGGGTGCCGCCAGCCTATTTCTCTCCGGAGATGCGCGAGCAGTTCGAAACAACCGCCCGCCGCGCGATCGAAGAATTTAAAATTTTGGACAATTATGCGCCCAATGATCCTTGGGTACACGCTCAGCTCGCCTCCATCTACCACGATCTGGAGATGCCCGAGCTAGAAACGCAAGAATATGAGACCATGCTTCGGATCACTCCGCAAGACAAAGAGGTGCTGTTTAGACTAGGCGTTCTTTATTTCCAACAAGGACTTAATGCTAAGGGCTTGCGCATCTACGAACAGCTAAAAAAGAAGAGCGACCCCAAAGCGGAGGAGCTCATCTCCCATTACGACGCTTCCCTATAACCTGCCCCCTGCCCCTGCCCGAAATTCAATTGGTATCATCGATCCTCTAAAAAAATTTTACCCATAATAATAAAACATAGTTATAATTAAGAAAAACTATAGAGGTGTTTTATGAAGAGGGCCCTATTTTCAGCGTGTTTCCTAGCAGCGCAAACATTCGCAAATCCTTCCAGCTGCGAGGCCTCGCAGCCCTCGCCGCAAGAAGCGCTTCTCTTAAGGCGGATTGGAGAATATTGGAAAGAGGGTTCCTACTCTGCCGCTAAAGTGCAAATCATCGATTTTCTCGCTAAGTATGCCGACAGCCAGATGCGCGACAACTTGCATGCCATGCTCGGCGATCTTTACTTCCAGGAAGGCGATCATGCGGCGGCTATTCAATGCTACGATGCCATCCAAAAGGAACTCTTCCGAAAAAAAACAGCCGTTAACCACTTAAAAGCGCTCTATAAACTCGAAAAGTACCCGACTGTGATCGACAAAGCAGCCTCCTATTTTAAGGAAAATGAGACCCGAAATCCAAAAGAAGAGACCGAAATCCATTATTTACTGGCCGAAGCGTTTTTTCAAATGGGAGTGAAAACGCAAAACACGTACCAGCTCCAAGAGGCCTTGTCCCATTATCAAAGACTCGACCAAACAAAGTATCAAGGCGCCTGTTTGCTGCCTATGGCAGAAATCTGCCGCCTCCTCAACAATTACCCAAGGGGCGCCGCCCTCTATTTAGAGCTTTCGGAAAAACATCCCGATAAAGCGGAGGATTTCTTATTTCAAGCCGCCTACTTGCAAACCCACTTTGACAGAATGGCTGCGGTGCGCACCTTCGGCCAAATTTACGCTTTAGGCGGTAAATGCGCCCAAGCCGCCGCTTTTAATCAATTGACGCTTCTTTTCCAACTGCAGGATTATAAAGAGCTCATCCGTTTAAAAGATGCCGCACTGCCGCTCCTTTCCGCAGACATACAGCCTCAAATCCAGTTCTATATCGGCAGGAGCTACTATGAAATCGGCGACTTCCTAAATGCGGTCGCGCCTTTAGAAACCTATATCTCTTCCGCCAAGACAGAGTCATCCGAGCTCAAAATCACCCTCCTAAGCTTATTCAATTGCGCAACCCGAGTAGACGATCTAGCCCTTTTTGAGCGCACCTTAGAAAAGTTCCGCGCCCATTTTCCTCAAGACTCCGAGGGCTCCAAAGCGCTGATTTTACATGCGCAGCTTTGCCTTAAAAAAGCAGATCCCGCGCGCGCAGCCGCAGATTTCGAGACCGTTTTACGCGACTTTCCCAACTATGAAGAAAAGGAAACCTTGCTATACGATTACGCGCTTGTTCTCTCTCAGAGCCAGCGCTGGTCGGAGAGCTGCGATGCGTTCTTGGCTTTTCTTAAAGAGTTTCCAAATAGCCCGTCTAGCGTGTCCGCTTGGCGGCATGTCCTCAACTGCTCCTTGGAAGAGTTAAAAACCGCGCATCCCGATCTTGTCCCTAAACAAAAAGAACAGATCGCTCTTCTGCTCCACTCCCTGTTGAACAAAGAGGGGATTTTCTCCCAGGAAGAAAAAAGAGACTACCAACTGCTGCTGAGCAAAAGCTTCTACGAACTGGGCAATTTTGATCAGGCTTCTTCGGTTCTGCAAAACTACATCGAAAACAATGCAGAACACCCCAGCCTTGCAGAAGCCCATCTATTATTAGCATCTTGCTGTCAGAAACTCCACGCCCCCGAAGAGCGCTTCATCTTTCACGCCGAAAAAGCCTTGGCTCTCAACCCCAATCTCCCTGAAAAAGGAAGCTTTTACCTCCAGCTTTTCAATGCGCATCTGGAAAACAATATCGAACAAGCAGCCCATTATCTGTATTTGGCTTATACGGATGAAAAACAACCGATTAAACGGGAGAACCACCTGTGGCTAGCCAATCACTATTATGCTAAAAGAGAAGGGATCGAGGAAAGGCAGCGGGCCGTTTTTCTGTTTGAAAAACTGTTCGCGGAAAATGCTTTTCCCATCACCGTCGAGACGCTCCTTCTAGAGGGTGAAGCTCTTAAATATAGCGACCTTCTCCAAGATGCTGAACAGATCGATCGGAAAGTGGCCCTTTTGGAAAAGCTCCAAGAAGAGCAAAAATTACATCCGGAATTCCCTTGGAAATACCAAAGGCGCGTCCTCTTTGAACTCGCACAGGCTTATGAAAAAAGAGCCGATAAAGAAAAAGCGCTGGCTACTTATAACTACCTGATCGAATCCGCAGAGCGCTCCAGCTCCTTTCTCTCCATTTCCGCGCTCCTGCATCGCGCCCGCCTCGAATACACCCTTCTTTCTGAGGAAAATAAGCAGGAAAATGATCCCAAGATCGCAGCCATTTTGGATGTGTTGAAAGACCTGCAAACCCAAAAGAAAATAGTTTCGGAACCGATCCACCTCGAAGCCGCTCTGGAATATGCTGAAATTAAGAGCGCGCTGAGCCCGACCGAAGGGCGCGCCGAACAAGAACTCTTTTTCTTAAAACGGCTGAAAGAAGATTTTACTTCCTCCACCGATATCAATAGCCAAGAATACACCAGTGCAAGACAAGCCTTTCCAGAAAAAGAACATTTAGTGCAATCTTATCTAAAATTCATCGATTTGAAAATTTTGCAATTAGAGGCAGAGATCGCAACCCGTCTAGATTTAAAAGAAAAAGCCGCTGAATTCCTTTCGGATGCCACCTCTCTTTTAGAAGAGCTGCGCCGGGAGCCGCAATCTCTTACCCCCTATCTTTTAAGACGTGTGCAAGCTGTCAGCATCCCGCAGGGTTAAAAGTTAAAAATGAGCGGAGAGATCCATCGTTTTCCAGCACTTGTTTCGGAGGCTTCCCCTAAACACAACGCGAAGTGGGGGATGCCGCTTCAATGCCTATTGCTTTCCCTTGGCGTACACGCGGTAGCGCTCCTTCTCCTATATCAATTCCAACCCTCTTTTCTCGTCAAACAGAGTGCCTTTAATGTGGAGAAACTCCCTCTTCAACCCGATCAAGAGCTGGCTATTGCAAAAACCCGCAACCTCGATGAAATTTTCAATCAAATCCTCTTTGTATCCCCACACCTGCAAACACCCTACGATCAAAGCCCTCTCGCCTATGAAGGGCTGAACCTTCCCACCGCAGAGGAAGGAGCCGCCTTCACCCTCCCCGTCTCCGCTTCTTTCCCCAACCAGTTAGAGAAAGAAGAGAAAAACACCCTACGCTCTTCTCCCATTTTGACGCTGGAATCGATGGAAATCGATGCGCATCTCATCGCTCCGGAAGAGACGCCCCTGCAAACGATCCCTTGGATAGAGCAGGAAAAAACGCTGAGCGCAGAGCTAGTCCAAGGATGGAACTTTCCCGTTGAAACGCCGGCAGAAGATCCTGCCGTACCCTCCGCTATCGCCGGCACCCCCGCCCGCGCTTCCGTTCCCGCTGGCGCAAAAGCTTATACGGAAATCCCAGCTGCGGCAACCCCTTCGGCGCTTACAAGCGCCACCCCTCAGCTTGCCTCCCTAACCAGCAGTGTGAACACTCCCTTGATCACCCCTCAACCTATGGATCTTCTCCCCGCGGCATGGCGCGCCTCGCTTCCCGCTCTCCAGGAATACGCCCTCCCCGAGGAAGCGACCCGGCAAGAATTGAGCGCGGGGATCGACCTCGCTGTTCTCACAGCTCCCCATCCGGATGGCAAAGGCTATTTGTTTTCTTTAACCCTCCTGCCCCATTTCGATATGCAGAAGGAGAAGGTAAAGCAAAACTTCTACTTTTTTATCGATCGCTCCAACTCGATCGAAAAACACCGCTTCACCGTTTTTAAAAAAGCGGCGTTAAGGGCGATCTCCACCCTGCAAGAAGGGGATACCTTTAACATCTATCTTTTCGACAATAAAGTGACGCGACTCAGCGAAAAAAATCTCCCCTTCTCGAGAAAAAATGTGCGGATCGCCGATGCCTTTTTAGACAAACAAGAAAGTGGCGGACTCTTTGCCGCTGCCGATGTGTACCAAGAACTCTCGAACCTTCTCCCGAATCAACTCGCCGAGGATGAGCTACACAACGCCTTTCTGATCTCGGATGGCAATACCTTGTTAACCCCGAACAAACAGCAAATGGCGTTAAAAAATCTGATCCAAAAAAATGGCGGCAAGATCTCCCTCTACACCGCCACTGCCGGACAGGATAATAATTTAGCCCTGCTCGACCTCGTCAGCGCATTTAATGGGGGGAAAATGATCTATTCGGAAACGCATACCGCCTTCCCCCGCAAACTGGCAAACCAGGTTTACCACATGCGCCAGCCGATCGCGAGCCATCTCCGCTTCGGCGCCCTATCTGCGGATTCCGATGCGAAAATCGCCTTCTATACCCCCTCTTCCCATTTGCCCCCGCTCTATAGCAACGAACCTTATACCATTTTAGGGCGCATCGAAAATCTGCAAGATTTCACCCTTTACATCCAAGCCAAACACAAAAATCAACGGATTACCCTGCGCAAAGAAGTCTCCTTTGCACACGCGAAACCTTCTCCTTCCGCCCTCGAGAATAAATGGACTTGTCAAGAAGCGAGAGAACATTACGACCGTTTTCTCAAGAGCGGCAAAATCAGCGAACTCAAACAAGCTAAAAAAATTCTCGCCCAAGGAGCGATAGAGGCTCCGTGACCTTGCACCTCATCGGGGGAAGGCTGAAAAATCGCCGCCTCAAGTCCCCTAAAGGGAGCCATACCCGCCCCACCTCCGCTCTGCTGCGCAAAGCAGTGTTCGATATCTGCAGACCCTGGATCGAAGAGGCTCTCGTCCTCGACTTATTTGCAGGAACAGGAGCGATCGGCCTAGAGGCGATCAGCAGAGGCGCTGCCCACGCCACCTTTGTAGACCACAACAAGGAAGCCATTCGCTGCCTGAAGGAAAATGTCCATACCTTAGAGCTCGAAGAGCAATGCACCATCCTCTGCGCCGATGCCCTGAGCTGCATCAAGCGTTTCGCCAAATCGCAGCAACAGTTCGACCTGATCTATATCGATCCTCCCTACCGAGACACCCTCTACCATCCCCTTTTACAACTGCTAGACCAGGAACTTCTCCTGGCCCCGCAAGGAGTCCTCTTCGTCGAAGAAGCCGCCCCTTCCCATCTCGACATCGCCCTATCCCGCCTCATCCTGAAAAACAGCCGCAAATGCGGCAACTCGATCCTGCACCAATACCACAGGATAAGATGAGATCAACGCCAAGACGCGGGGCCGCAAAGACGCGAAGAAAATTAAAATAATCTTTGCGTCGCTGCGGCTTAGCGGCTTTGCGTTAATCCCTCCCATTGAGCTAAGAGACTGTCTAGGTTTTTAAAAGACTTACCTTCTGAATAAGAATAGCGCCTTTCGCCATTTCCATAGCCTTGATTCTATTTTCTGATTTATCAGACGAATATCGTTCTATATTGGCATGCCGAGGGTGCGGCGAAGGCTCTGATACTATATCCAACTTGACTTCCCTGACCTGCCCTGCAAGTATGTCAGCTCGAGCTTTTGATTTTCTTCCATCGGTTCTTTTGCCAGAAACGTGTTCTTGATCTATAGAACCGATCTCTTCCTCGCTACACTCACTAGTTCTGTAAACAGAAGCTTTCCCGTCCGGAGCGGGCATAAAAGCTCCATATTTTACCCGTTGGTTTACAGCACTGTAATGATCGTCGGAAAAAATAAAACGCGTAATTCTCTCTGCATCGCCAACAACAGTTTCTAATTCTTTCATGAATTTATAAAATACTCTAATACCGTTTTCCCTACATCAGTAGGAAAGTCGGACAAAAATTTCATTTCCCCGTGAAGTTTTTTTGACCCAATGAGCTGAGCAAACGCGATCGATTCCTTACTCACAGCGACAACCAAATGCATATCAGCGTTTTTTACCCAAGAAAATCCAATTTCACCGGTTGGCTCGGGGACAATATCAGGCGGCGTAGCCATCATATAATCTGGTAAGAATCGGAGTAACGTAACTGCCGCAAGCATAGTTTGCTTTGTAATGGGAACTGCGCCGTAGCCATCCCAATCAGACTCATTACATCTTGATTGAACCTCAATCAAATCCTGTATAAGTATCTCCCTCCAACCAAAAGAAATAGTGTCAGATACATGATTACGAAGTTGCCAAACACACTCGGTCAACTGCTTAGAAGCAGAGCTTACGCCGGAACTGGAAAGAAAACTCATCGAAAAAGTTCCTTCGCTTGTGGGGTCAGATTTTCTTCAAAAATGTCATTTTTCAATTTACGTAGCTTTTGAAAAATCATGGAGATGACTTTATCATCCGGTGCAGAACTAACATCAGTAAACACCTCAATATCCAAAACTACAGGAAGAAAAATAGGGTCATTTGATTGCATTATGGTATAAGTCACCACTGCCTTTGCATTAAATTCAGAGACATTGAATTCCAGTCTATTGAAAAAATTGGTTACCAAAGCATCGCGAATAGGAGCTCTTACAGCGTTGACAAAATATTTATCCCATTCAATCTTACCCAGAGGTATTTCAATAACATTAATAAACCTCGTCGTCACACGATTCACGCGGACCGGAGACAGCATATCAAAATACAATTTTAAATTTTTGATAAACTCAGAAAAATGTTGATCCCAGCTTTCGTATGGTTTTAATCTAGAAAACCCACACCCATCTAGGCGGACTTGCAGAACTTGCTTTTCATCCTGCGACCAATTCAGAAAGCCATCGATTCCCAAATCCATAGATTCTGTAGTTGCCTCTTTGCCATTTTTGACCTCAAACCTGCCTTCAAATCGCCTTCTTTCCTTCTTCACAGGATATGCATCTGCAATATTTAAACAGAATGCCTCAAGCTCCGAAATCCCTATCCTTTTAGGCAATTCAACCTGAACATCAAAAATGGCCTCGACAATGGGAGCTTTAGAATACATCAACTAACTCCTTGAATACGGGAGAATATCAGAGTTTTGTAAAATCTACTACACAAAAACACCACGCAATCCATGCCCAAGCATCTTCTACGATCGATATTTTGGCGACAACTAAAAAATTTTCACCTTCGAGATAGATTCATTCAAAGAACAATGCGGCTTTGCGTTAATCCCTCCCGTTGAGCTAATACAGGCTTTACAGGGAAGCTAAAAACCATTTTTTGAAGTTTTTTGGCATGCAAAATTAAAATAACATGATATTAGGATAGTCAGGATAAAAAAATTAATTTATCATCCTGACTATCCTAATATCCTGTTATTTTTCTTTTTCTTATCGTGCACAGAAAAATTTTCATGGACGCTTTGAAGACATTCTCGGGCATTAAAATTAGATTATTAATAGACAAGCAAACATTAATATTATATAATAATAACAACTGAATAATTAAACAAAACAAAAGGATGGTTTTTATGTTGATAGAAACATTAACAAGTCGACCACTTGATCTAGAAAACAATCTAATTACAGCAAATTTTAATCAAGTTAGCAAAGAAAACACATTTTCTGCATGGATCGACAGAATCATCGCTTTCATCTTCGATGGCGGATTCGACAAGCTCGCAATCGCCGAAAAAGTGAAAGATTTTATAAATGATCCAGCAAATAAAGACATTATTTGCAATTTATCAGAAAGCGAAACGGTCATGCTGCAAAGAAACATCGAAACATTACAAAAAAAATTGACAAGCGCTGACAAAACAGACGACGAACTTCTTTCGCCGGAAGAGACACAGGCAAGAGCACAAATTAACGCCTGTTTCGACCTCTTTAATCGCGGAGTATCTAACTTCCGCAAGGTCAGCCTCCCATCGCCAGACCTGACAAATAGCGTTATGTCTAACCCCATCGCCTCCTCATCGATTCTCCTTGCAGATGATGCGGCCACACCTTTATCTATTCTTGCAGACCCGATCGCCTCCTCCTTCACCGCCGTTGTCGATTCTCTTGCTAAAATCCCTGAAAATCTTATCCCTCCTGCCGCTTCAGAAAATCCGATCCATCAACAGCGTTTCGAATCCGCAAAAGCGAACGTGAAGGCATTTAACGATCTATTCGAACAGTGGGAAATCACATCTACAGAGATCGAAGAATTTGCAGGGAAGTATAACCTGACTCTCGAAGCCTTCTATGCCGCCGTTGCAGAGAATAAAATCACCCATCAGAGAGCAGCGCAGGATATCTGCGGATTTAAAAGAGAGAAAGAAATCCAAACGACTGAATCGGTATAAGAATCTATCCCGCAATTTATGAAGTTCCGTTTTTCAGCCATGTGTTCGCACAGCGCCTTCAAAACGGAACTTCATGAGCCTATCTGAAAAATAAAAATTTAGCCATTGCAGGATATACTGCGACCGCTTAAAAAATTATTTTTCCCTAGTACAGAAAAATTCTATCCATGAAAATAAATGCTTGAATAGTTACATTGGATTTTATCTATTTGAGAGCCCGATTCCTCGAGAAATCGGCTCCCTCAAATGGTGAAAAACCCAATTACAATGGTAAAACCGAGGGGAAATTTCTGTGACTCGAACGATCCGCTCATCATTTTTTTCGTTTCTTTTGCTATTTACATTTATTAGCCTTAATTCAAGAATTTTTGCTAGCAAAGCCTATGTTGCATTAGTTGACTTTCCGACTCTTGCCGTTATCGACATGTCTACCGACACTGTAGTGGCTTTTATTAATAATGTGGGGACAACGCGAATTAATTATGAATTGGCTTCTCCCGATACCACTCGCGTGTACGTAGCGAGCGATAACACTCCTGGGGTTGTTTCTGTTATCGACGCTTATACAGATACAATTATCGCAAGCATCCCTGTGGGGAACTTTCCTTACTGGCTTGCAATTACCCCGGATGGCTCGAAATTATATTGTGCAAATCAATCTTCGAATTCCGTTTCTGTTATTGACACTGCAACGAATTCAGTGATCAGTACGATTCCAGATATCAGCACTCCCTCGGCTATCTCAATTTCACCTGATGGATCTAGAGCTTATGTAACCAATGATGCATCTCCTGGCTTCGTAACGATTATAGATACTGCTACGAACGCGATCATTAACACAGTATCTGTCTCAGACGATCCATCGCAAATGGTTATTACTCCGGATGGCTCGAAAGTCTATATTATCAATGCCAATTTTCTAGTAAACTCAATTAACGTGCTTCATACAGCCGATAATACGGTAACCAGTATTCCACTGAGCCAGAGTCCTATATTTTCACTACCTACGACTACCGTTATGGTAATAAGTCCAGATGGAGCAACAGTTTATGTAACCAACCCTGTGCCGAGAACTTTAACAGTTATAGATGTCGCCTCTGACTCCATTTTAGTTCCTCCCATCCCCATCGTGACTTCGAATAATACTATACCTTTGGGCGTTGCTATTTCTTCTGATGGGAGTACAGTCTATGTCGCAAGTAATCATGAAGGAGAATTTGGCAACCTCGCTATAGTTGATACAGCTTCTAATGCAGTGACGCAAAGTCTCGATTTGACCCCGTTATTCTCGACTTCCAGCGCAGAAAATCTAATGATTGACCCGGAGCAGAACCAAGTCGTAGTAAATAATGTTGTTGGAGGGCCTTTTGTAAGTATTATTACAACGGAATCTCCTAATCAAATTTTTACACCCATCGTGACCGATGATAATTTTTTAGTTGTTTTTGGGCTGGCTCTTTTCCCTCCTTCAAACGGACAAGGAACGCAAAGAAATTGTCAATTCTTAACACAAAGTCAAATCAGCAATATAATCCGTTGGAATCCCCCTAATTCAGGCGAGCCCCCTTCAAGCTATTTCATTTATAAGGATGAAGCTCTTACAAATCTAGCAGGAATTGTTAATGCAGCGTCAAAATTAGAATTCAGAGATTATATAGACAGCTGCAAAAAGCTACAATATACTTACTATGTTGTAGCTGAAGATGTTCTTGGAAATGTTTCGAGCCCTCTAATTATCACAATAAACAAATAAAGGATTATGAAAATCTATTCATTAATCAAATTCACGTTGTTAATTTTTGCTATTTACATACCATTCCAATCACAGGCAAATTCGATTTCCATTGAAAGCACAGCTGCATATTTTTATCCGACAAATCACCGATACAGAAAAATTTATTCAGGGGGAGGCTTATACGGCCTCGAATTGAAGGGGCAAATTTACAAGGATTTTTATGCTTGGACAAGTGCAAGTATTCTTCATAGCCATGGAAAGAGCCGGCCTTGCAGATATAAAACAGAAATTACCCAAATCCCACTTGATATAGGATTGAAATATATTCCTCATATCGATCGTTATCATCCTTACTTAGGTATTGGACTTTTAACGACTTATATGAATATTCATGACCATGCAAGCCATGTGAAAAGAAAAGTCGTTCATTGGGGAGTCGGGGCGATATTTAAAACAGGATGCCTTATAGATCTTCCAAAAAATATATTTTTAGATTTTTTTACCCATTATTCCCTCATGAAGGTGAATCCAAATACTCGGCGCTGCCACCATAAAGCAGATCTCAGCGGCTTTTCCTTTGGCGGGGGTCTTGGATATTATTTTTAGAGAGTAAATCTATCCCGCAATTCAGAATAAAAATTCAGCAATTGCAGGATAGATTCGTATCCGAGCTCTCTTTTTTATCCTCCGATCACATCATGCCGCCCATTCCACCCATGCCCATTCCGCCCATTCCACCCATTTCATCCATGGAAGGGACTGGGGTTTTAGACTTCGGTTTGGGTTTTTCCGTGATCATGGCGGAGATGGTGATCAGCAAGCCGGACACAGAGGCCGCATGCGTGAGAGCGCTCTTCGTGACGAGGACGGGATCGATCACTCCATCCTGGATCAGATCGCTGAACGTATCGGTCAAGCCATTATAGCCAAAGCCGCCGCTCTTTTCGAAGATCTTCTCGGCAATCAGGTTGCCTTGCTTGCCGCAGTTCGCCGCAATCGCGGCTGCCGGGGCAAAGGCCGCTTGGCGGATGATCTCGACGCCGATCATCTCTTCACCCGAGAGTTTGAGGCGATCTAGCGCCTTGGTCGCGCGGATCAGGGCGACGCCGCCGCCGGGAACGATCCCCTCGACAATCGCTGCACGGGTGGCGTGCAGGGCATCCTCGACCCGCGCTTTCTTCTCTTTGAGCTCCGTCTCGGTCGCAGCGCCGACATTGATGACGGCTACGCCGCCGACGAGTTTCGCCAATCGCTCTTCGAGCTTCTCCCGATCGTAGTCGGAAGTGCAGTTTGCAATCTCCGCGCGCAGAGCCGCAACCCGCTCTTGGACCTGTTTAGGATGTCCGGCGCCGTCGATGATCGTGGTTTCTTCCTTGCCTACCCTGACTCTCTTGGCCTTGCCGAGCACTTCTAAGCCCACGTCTTCCAAGCTGAGGCCGACCTCTTCCGAAACGAGAGTCGCTCCCGTGAGGATGGCGATATCCTGGAGCATCGCTTTGCGCCGATCGCCGAATGCAGGCGCCTTCACCGCGCAGAGGGGCAGGCCCGCTTTGAGTTTATTGACGACCAGCGTCGCAAGAGCTTCCCCTTCGACGTCGTCGGCGATGATGAGCAGCGGCTTTTGCCCCTTCTCCATGATTTTTTCCAAGATGGGAACGAGATCGCGCACATTGGAGAGTTTTTTATCGGTGATGAGAATGAGGACATTTTCCAACTCGACCGTCATCTTCTCCGGATTGGTTACGAAATAGGGAGAAACATACCCCTTATCGAACTGAAGCCCTTCCACCACATCGAGCGTCGTCTCGATCCCTTTTGCTTCGGCGATCGTGACCGTGCCGTCTTTGCCGACCCTGGTCATCGCCTCGGCGATAATCGCCCCGATAGAGGGATCATTGTTGGCGGAGATCGTCGCAATCTGCTTGATCTCTTCCGGCTTGCCGACGGGGGTCGCCATGCTGGTCAATTCCAGATTCATCGCTTCGACGGCCTTTTCGATGCCCCGCTTCACGCTCATCGGATTTGCTCCCGCAATCACATTTTTCACGCCGGCGCTATAAATCGCTTCGGCAAGAACGATCGCAGTCGTCGTTCCATCGCCTGCGAGATCGGCTGTCTTAGAAGCCGCCTCTTTGACAAGCTGAGCTCCCATGTTTTCGAATTTATCCTTCAATGCGATCTCTTTCGCCACGGTAACGCCGTCTTTTGTCGAAAGAGGCGCGCCAAAACCCTTGTTGATAACCACATTGCGCCCTTTGGGGCCGAGGGTGACGATCACCGCTTTAGCGAGAATTTTAACGCCTTTTAGAATGGATCTTAACGCTTCTTCGTTGAATTGCAGCATTTTTGCCATAAGAACCTGACTCCTGAATGTTTATGATCTTGAACCTATCTCAGTAAAAAGTTTCAGTCGATTTTCGGGTTCTTTTGAGCCGATTTTCGATCCAAATTGTGGGGACAATATACTTTTGTCGATATTGCCCCCACAATTTGGATCGAAAATCGGCCAAAATAATCCCGAAAATCGACGAAAAATTTTACTGAGATAGGTTCTTTTACACAAGTACGCCTAGAATATCATCTTCCGACATGATGAGGTATTCCTCGCTCTCTGTTTCTGTCTTGACTTCTGTTCCCGCATAAGCGGTGAAGAGGACCTGATCGCCGATGCGCACGTTCATGGTCTGGAGATTGCCTTCCTCATCTAATTTTCCCGGTCCTACAGCGACGACTTCGCCCTGCTTGGGTTTTTCTTTAGCCGTTTCAGGAAGGATGATGCCCCCTTTCGTTGTTTTCGCTTCAGAGCGTTTGACGAGGACGCGATTGCCAAGCGGTTTGATGTTCTTCAAAGACATAATTGCACTCCTTAGTAGTTAGGGAATACACGAGCCTATCGCAATCGGCGCCTTTTTGTCAAGACAGGAAGAGCTTATTTTAGCAATCGGTTTTGCTGTTTGCTAAATCAATAGAGTAGATATTTTTTTCTTGTCAGGAGAAACAGGTCGCGCTGGTTCCGCCCGAATTGGATCAATTTCCAAGCGATATATTTTTCTTGACGGATGATCTCGAGCATCTCCTCATTGCCGCTTGCTTTGCAAAACAATTCTTTTTTTACCTTGTCTAGAGAAGCTAGCCTTTTTTCCACCTCCTCCGGATAGAGGGTTTTTAACATCCCGAGAAGCATGCATTGAACCAGGCAGGGGCGGTAGGCGCTTGTGTCTGTGATGACAATCATCACCCCTTGACAGTCGATCCCTTGATAAAGGCCGAAAAAGGGGCGGTAATAAAAGGGGTAGAATTTCACGCCCGAAATTTTCTGCCCATTGAGCTCCTCTGCCAAACGGTCGGCTTGAATCCAAGGAGCTCCGATGATTTTAAAAGGGAGGGTATAGCCGACGCCGATGTTGACTAAGCTGAGCTCGCCGAGGATCCCCGTCGTCGCTGAAAAGAGGGGGGTATCGGGTTCGGGAATTTGGGGGCTCGTAGGAATCCACACAAGCCCTGTATCTCGATAGCTCATGCTCCGCTCCCATCCGCGCATCGGGATCACCTTCAACGCACAGCCGATCCGATATTGCTCATTGAAAAAGCGGGCGAGCTCGCCGATCGTCATCCCATGGCAATAGGGCACATTGATATAACCGATATACGAGCGCCACCGCTCGCTCAGCATCGGCCCATCGACAAGCGCTCCGCTAATCGGATTGGGCCTATCCAACACGATCACGGAAATCTTTCTCTTCGCAGCCTCTTCCATGACGTAAAAGAGAGTCGTCGCATATGTATAGGCGCGCACGCCGATGTCTTGAATATCGTAGACGAGCACGTCGATCCCCTTCAACATCTCCTCGGTCGGCCTGCGCGTCTTGCCGTGGAGGCTATAGATGGGGATCCCTTGGGCCATCGTTGTATCTTCCACGCTCTCCCAAGCATAGGCAAGCCCCCGGATTCCATGCTCCGGAGCAAAAAGCGCGACCATCTGATAGGCGCCGGCGTGAGCCATAAACAAATCCGCCGTCGTGCAGAGATCCCGATCCACCCCGGTCTGATTGGTGATCAATCCCACCCTTTTCCCCGTCAGCAGCGCAGCGTGCCCCTCTTTAAAAAAGAGATCGACCCCGAGTTCCACCTTCGGTCCTGCATTTAATGCAGCCGTTAATAATAAGCTGATTAGAAAAATCATTTTGTTCATGAACTCAACTTCTCGGTAGATCTTTTTACAAAATTAAACAATTAAACTCTTTGTGTAAACGTATATTTGTGATATGAGAAATTTTTAACACGGCAAGGGTTGGAACATGGTATCTAAAAGGCGCGAGGATGCGCCGCATTTAAGACAAGCGGCTGAAATTCTTAAAAAAACGCGCGGCAAAGAGCTGTCGGCGCAGGAAAGGCAGAAAACGGCCATCTCTCTAGCTGCTGAAATGATCGAAGAGGCGGCGCGGACGCAGACATTCAAAGAAAAGCGGATTCAAGCAGAGCTGGCCCGGATGATGCGCGATCCCCGAGGCAAAGCGTTTACTACTAGCATGACGGATGAATGCTTTCGGAGCAACCGCTCTTCCCGCATCGCCAATCAATTGATCTATTTACTCCAAGAGTTCGGCATCCCCCATTACTTGAGTTTTTTAAAAAGAATCGAGCTGAGCCTTTTTGAAAAATTAGGCCGCATCTTCAGCTATTTATTTGTGCCGCTGGCCACCTTTATGCTGAGACGGGCGACATCTACCGTGATCCTGCCCGGAGAGCGGCACGCGCTCTCAAAACACATGCAAAAAAGAAGGCAGGAGGGAGTTAGGCTCAATCTCAACCATTTAGGCGAGGCGATTCTCGGCGAAAAAGAGGCCATGCATCGATTAAATGTCTATTTCAAGGACCTAGCCACGGACGACATCGAATACGTCTCGATTAAAATCTCCACGATTTTCAGCCAGATCCATCTTCTAGGATGGGAAAAGACGAGCGAAATCCTCCAAGATCGCTTAAGACAACTCTACCGCGCGGCCATGGCGCACACTTTTACACGCGCGGACGGGACGAAAACGCCTAAATTCGTCAACCTCGACATGGAAGAATACCGCGACCTGATCCTCACGAAGGAAGTATTCAAAGCCGTTTTGGACGAGATGGAATTCCACACCCACTCAGCCGGCATTGTCCTGCAAGCCTATTTGCCCGACTCGCATGCCATTCAAAAAGAACTGACCGAATGGGCCATGCATCGGATCGAAAGGGGAGGGGCCCCCATCAAAATCCGGATCGTTAAAGGGGCAAATCTCGCTATGGAGCAGGTGGAAGCCAGCTTGCGCGGCTGGAGCCAAGCGCCCTACACGCACAAAATGGAAGTGGATGCCAACTACAAGCGGATGGTCGCCTATGGCTGCATCCCTGCGCACGCCAAAGCGGTCCACTTAGGGATCGCGAGCCACAATCTTTTCGATATCGCCTATGCGATGCTCCTGCGCGCGGAAAATAAAGTCGAGGAGGAGGTCTCGTTCGAAATGCTCGAAGGGATGGCCGACCACATTCGCAGGGTAGTCCAAAGGCTCGCGCGAGACATGCTTCTCTATTGCCCCGTCGCCAAAAAAGAAGACTTCCGCAGCGCCGTCGCCTATCTGATCCGCAGACTCGATGAAAATACGGGACAAGATAATTTCCTCAGACACACCTTTGGCCTGAAACCCCATACCGACGAATGGGATGCGCAGGCGATGCTCTTCTCGCAAGCCTGCGCAGAGATGAACACGGCCAGCATGAAGCCAAGGCGGAGCCAAAACCGCTTCAACCCGCCCCATCCTCTGCCCTCCGATGCTCCCTTCGAAAACGAAGCGGATACCGATTTTTCTTTGCCCCACCACCGGAAGTGGGCGCACCAGATCGTAGAGCAATGGCAGCACCGCCACATCGAACCGATCCCTCTCGTGATCGGAGGTAAAACGATCCACCCGCAACATGCAGAGGGGATAGGCGACGATCCCTCCCGTCCCGGCAAAATTCTCTACCGTTATGCGATGGCCGATTGGGCGCAAGTGGATGAAGCTTTGAGGAGCGCCAAAGCTTATGAAACCGCTTGGAATGCGATCAGCGTGAAAGAGCGGTGTCAGTTGCTAGCGGCCGCCGCTCAAAAAATGCGCGAAAAAAGGGGCGATCTGATCGGTGCGATGATGGCGGATGGAGGCAAAACGATCCTGGAAGGGGATCCCGAGGTCTCAGAAGCGATCGACTTTGCCGAATATTACAGGCGGAGTTTGCTGAAAATGGACGCCTGCAAAGATATCCAATGGAGGCCAAAAGGGACAATCCTGATCGCGCCTCCCTGGAATTTCCCCGTCTCGATTCCTGCCGGCGGCATCCTCGCCGCTTTGGCAGCGGGCAACTGCGTTCTCTTTAAACCTGCTCCGGAAGCGGTTTTAAGCGGATGGGTGCTTGTCAACGCTCTATGGGATGCCGGCATCCCCCGCGAAGTGCTCCAATTTTTCAGCTGCCCGGATGAGCCCGTCGGCAGCAAATTGATCGCCGATCCGCGCCTCTCTACCGTCATTCTCACAGGGGCCACTTCGACCGCCAGGCTCTTCTTAAAACTCTGCCCCCACTTGGATTTAGCCGCCGAAACCGGCGGTAAAAATAGCCTGATCATCACGGCCCTTTCCGATCGGGATCTCGCCATTAAAGACCTGATCCACTCCGCCTTTGGCCACTCGGGGCAAAAATGCAGCGCGGCGAGTTTGGCGATTTTAGAAGCGGAAGTGTATGACGATCCCCATTTCAGAATCCAACTCCGCGACGCGGTCGAAAGCCTGACGGTCGCCACCCCTTGGGATCTCTCCGCTAAAGTGGTGCCGCTTATCCGCGCGCCGAGCGATGCGCTCCTTAAAGCGCTTACCTCGCTCGACGCCGGCGAAGAATGGCTGGTTCAGCCCAAACAAGATCCCCATAATCCGCACCTCTGGTCTCCGGGCGTTAAGCTCGGCGTCCGCGAAGGCAGCTTCATGCACCAGACAGAACTCTTCGGACCTGTGCTCGGAGTCATGCGCGCAAAAAATTTAGACCATGCGATCCGCCTCGCAAACGGCACCGCTTACGGCCTCACCGCCGGACTCCACAGCCTCGATGATCGGGAACAGAAAAAGTGGATCCAAGAGATCGAATCGGGCAACTGCTACATCAACCGAAGCATCACCGGCGCCATCGTGCGCCGCCAGCCTTTTGGCGGATGTAAAGCGAGCAGTTTCGGCCCCGGCGCAAAAGCGGGAGGACCGAACTATGTCGCCCAATTTGCCATCCCCACCCAAGTGCATCTGCCCCAAGAAAAACATCCGATCAACGAGCAGGTCAACAGTTTGGCTAATTTATTAGAAAAATTGTCCTTGAGCGCCGACGATCTCGGCCTGTGGTATGCCAGCATCGCCAACTATGCCTATTGGGGCAAGCGGTTCCGGCAGCAGCACGATCCTTCCAAACTCCTCGGCCAGGACAACCTCTTTTTCTATAAACCCTATCGCCAGATCGCCTTTCGGATCCAAGAATCGGATCCCCCCCTCGATATATTAAGGGTGCTTGCCGCCGCAACCACCTGCGAAATCGACATCGATGTGAGCTGGACGCGCGGCCAAGCCCCCATGGCCATTAACGATCAATGGCAGCATGCCCTGCCCCATTGCCGCTTTATCGAAGAAAGCGAGGAAAAATTCCATCAACGGGTCGAGCGAGGCGCCTACAAACGGATCCGCTTGATCTCCCCGCCCAGCGACCAGCTCCGCCCCCTCGCCAATCAAGCTTCCTGCTACCTCGCCCAAGCCCCCGTGCTCGCCAACGGCAGGTTTGAGCTGCTCCATTTCCTCCGCGAAGTCGCCCTCAGCATCGACTACCACCGGTACGGCAACCTCGGCGTCCGCGAAGGGGAGATCCGCAGCCCCGTGTCATAATCGAATTCAGATCAACGCAAAGCTGTAAACTTATCACAAGTTATTGATATCCAGATTATTACTCAAAGCAATGAACATGATTAGGTAGGATAAGCATGATGTGCATGATAAAAAAATGGCCGCAAAGCGGCGTGCCGATTCTGCAGCCTCTTCTTTTTCCATCATGTGTATCATGCCTATCCTGTCTATCATGTTCCTTGTTCTATGCAATAAACTTGAAATTGCAAGCAAAACTTATGGGTAGAGGTATGGACGCCAGGCCGCCAAGACGCAAAGAAGAAATAATGTTTTCTTTGCGTTGACAGCGCCTTATTATTACAACCTGTTTATAATTAATAAGATACAAAAAAACCCAGATTTTTTCGCTTGCTTTATCGGCATGTTATCGGCATAATTGAATGCAGATAAACAGCAGATATCATGCCGATAAAATTTATCCCCCACTATACTATCACGGAAAGGATCGCCGGATTTCTTCTACGCGTGGAAGCAGCCAAAGAAAAAATCCAACACTTGCCGCTGACCCCTACCGTCCTAGCTTCCCTGCGTGAAACCGCGCGCCTCTTTACGACCCATTACTCTACGATGATTGAGGGAAATCGCCTTGAGCCCGATCAGATCGCCCTAATCCTCAAGCAGCAGGGGCATTTCCCTGGGCGGGAACGAGAAGAAAATGAGATCAAGGGTTATTATGCCGCCCTCCAGCAAGTGGAGCAATGGGCTGCAAAAGGGGTTTCGATCACGGAAACCCTCATTCAAACTCTGCACGCGCTGGTTTCCGCAGATGGACGATCGAGAATAAAGCCGACCCCCTACCGAGACGGCCAAAATGTCATTCGAGATAGTAGAACAGAGAGAATTGTGTACATGCCTCCCGAAGCTAAGGACGTCCCCCCCTTAATGAAAGCGCTGGTCCGATGGATTTCGGAAAATAGGGACACTCCCACACCCCTCCTAGCGGGCATCGCTCATTATCAGTTTGCCACCATCCATCCCTATTATGATGGAAATGGAAGAACAGCGCGCCTGCTCACGACCCTCCTCTTGCATCTGGGCGGATACGATCTCAAGGGGTTATATTCCCTCGAGGAGTATTATGCACGCCATTTAAACGCCTATTACGATGCGATCAGCATAGGGCCTTCCCATAACTACTACATGGGGAGGGCTGAAGCGGATATTACCCAGTGGGTTGAGTATTTTATAGAAGGGATGGCGGCTTCTTTTGAGAGCGTCTTAGAGCGGATGCAGGCGGCAAATCTGGACGGTGAAAAGGATAGATCCGATCTCATCCGCAAGCTTGATCCTAAGCAGCGCAAAGCTCTAGAGCTGTTCTCCGCATCTGAGATCGTGACGACGCAGCAAATCGGCGCCCTTTTTGGCTTTAAACCAAGAACGAGCGCTCAACTCTGTAAAAATTGGGTAGAGATCGGCTTTTTGGACATTGTCGATTTCTCCAATAAAGGGCGCAAATACCGATTGGCTAAAAGATATGGGATTCTTCTTAAAAACTAGCCCGTTCAGATATTATAGTGGCATGGAACAGCTCAACCCCCAGCAGAAAGAGGCCGTGCAGCATGTCGAAGGGCCGCTGCTCGTCCTCGCCGGAGCCGGATCGGGCAAGACGCGGATCGTCACCTATCGGATCGCCCACCTTCTCGAAATAGGCGTCCCCGCTTCGGAAATTCTCGCCCTGACCTTTACCAACAAAGCCGCCGAAGAGATGCGCCTGCGCATCCACCAACTCACCCAAAAATCGGTTCTGACCTGCACGTTCCACAGTTTATGCGCGCGCATCCTGCGCGAATCGATCCCCGCCCTGGGCTACACGCGCGATTTTACGATCTTCGATGAAGAGGATAGCGAAAAAACCCTTAAAGAATGCCTCACCGCCTTGAATGCCAAAGAGGACAAGGGGCTGCTCAAGAAAGCGCGCGCCCAGATTTCGCAGGCTAAAAACGATCTGTGCGAGATCCAAGATCCGGAGATGGAACCGATTTATCAGCTCTATCAATCCAAGCTCAAAGAGTACAATGCCCTCGACTTCGATGATCTTCTCTTTTTAGCGGTCAAGCTGCTGCGCACCTTTCCCGACATCTTAGAGCAGTATCAAAAAAGATGGTCGTTCATCCTGATCGATGAATACCAAGACACCAACATGGCCCAATACGCGCTGACCAAACTGCTATCGGAAAAGCATCATAACGTCTTTGCGGTCGGCGATCCCGACCAATCCATTTATTCCTGGCGCGGCGCGAATATTTCCAATATCTTGAACTTCGAGCGCGATTTCGAAGGGGCCAAGATCATCCCTCTCGAACAAAACTACCGGAGCCGCAACACGATCTTGGAAGCCGCGAACGCGCTGATCAAACACAACGAGAGCAGATACCAGAAAAACCTGTGGAGCGATCGAGGTCCCGGAGAAAAAATCGGGATCTACATCTGCGCCAACGAACACGAGGAAACCGATTTCGTCGCAGAGCGGCTGCTCCATCACCACCGAACGGAGGGGATTCCGCTCCGAGAATGCGCGATCTTCTACCGGACCCACTTCCAATCCCGCACCTTCGAGGATGCGCTTTTGCGCCGGCGCCTCCCCTATGTGATCATTGGCGGCCTCTCTTTTTATCAGCGCAGGGAGATCAAGGATATCCTCGCGCTTCTGCGCATCGTGCTCGGCGGCTCCGATTTTCTCTCGTTCGCGCGCACCCTCAACCTGCCCAAGCGGGGCCTCGGGGAAACGACCCTCGCCAAACTGCGCGCATGCGCCGAGGAGCTCCGGCAAGATATTTTGACCAGCTCTGCGCGGATCGCCGCCGGAGAGATCCCCTTCAAGCTCTCGCCTAAACAACACGCAGGGCTCAAAGAATATGTCGATATGATCTTCGCCTTGCGCGCCATGCTGCAGGCGCAAAGACCCCTCCACGAGATCGTTTCCTCCGCAATCGAGCGCTCCCGCTACCTGGAGCACCTCCGAGAAGACCCCGAAACCTATGAGGAGAGGCGGGAAAACCTAGAAGAGCTGGTCGCCAAAGCGGCGGAGTGGGAGGAGGAAACCGCTCAGCCCACCCTCTCCGCCTTTTTGGAAGAACTCTCGCTGAAATCGAGCCTCGATCAGAAAGACCCCCATGAGGATTGCGTGCGCCTCATGACCTTCCACCATGGCAAAGGCCTTGAATTCGCCATCGTCTTTTTAGTGGGGATGGAAGAGGATCTCTTTCCCCATGCGAATTCCCAAGAAAGCGCCGAGGCGCTCGAAGAGGAGAGGCGCCTCTGCTATGTGGGGATGACGCGCGCGAAAGAGCGGCTCTATCTCACCGCTTCCCGGTTCCGCTTCCTCTGGGGATTTTCCCGCCCGATGCGCCCCAGCCGCTTCTTAAGCGAGATCCCCAAGCAATACCTGAAAAACTACCAAGAAGCGTTTGATTCCCCCTTTGCAGAGGAATCCCACGCCTTTGAGATCGGCGATGCGGTCATCCACAAAGACTTTGGCACAGGGTGCGTGCGCAAAACCTTTCAAACTTCGCTCGGCCTCACCTACGAGGTGTTCTTTCCATCGGCCAATACCACGCGCGTTCTCGTCGCTAAGTTCGCAAAGCTGCGGCCTGCTGAAGAAAGGCGTTGACGACCCGTCTGACAGAAATGCCCTTTTGCCAATGCCGGTCGCGGAGGCGCAATCCCTTGATGTTGGGAATCCATGCAGGAGGGGTGATCACCGCTCCGGGGGCCCAGCTGGGGCGCCAAAAGCGCGCCGTGAGGAGATTGCGGCAGATCGTCACCGTGGACAAACCCAAACAGGAAGCCAAATGGCCAATCCCCGAGTCATTGCCGATCATATAGCCCGATTCCGCGACATAAGCCGCTAAGAGATCCAGTGATGGAAATAAAGGCGCAGCCCTTCTTAGATCGGGCCAACCCGCCCGTTCCTGCTCTGTGAGGATAAAGACCGGCTGATACCCCTCCTCTTCTAAACGGTCCGCCAAAGCCAGGTATTTAGAGGCGGGCCAATTTTTCCCCGCACGGGAACTCGTGGGGTGGATGATCACGCGGTTGGGAAAACAGCGCGGGCGCACAGAGGGAGGAATCGCGATCCCGTTGTTTTTCGCCGCCAGGGGAAGCTGGAGCTGATCGCGGCAAAACGCATGGAGATTATCCGCGAAGGGAATCCTCCCATCGAATCTCCCCTTTTCCCAGTAGGGATAATCGCGGTTGGGAGTGGCGATCGGATTTAAGATCCACGTTCTTTCAGGAAAACGGGTTTGGCACTCCTGGATAGCCGCCTGCATCCAAGGGCTTTTCTCATAAAAGAGAAAGAAGCGATCCGCCTCCTCTATCCTCTCCGGGAAAGGAGATAGAGCGATGTCAGGGAACCACTCTTGCAATCCCTCTAAATGGGGATGGAAAAACCGCACGCGCGCGCCATTTGCCGCTAGGTTATGGGCTAGCACGAGAGCAAGAAGCCCATCGCCTAACCCTAAGCAGCTAAATACCGCGCAACGGAGGTTTTTCATCCATTAGACCTTTTTCGAAATTAAGGGTTCGTCGATTTTCTGGATTATTTTGGCCGATTTTCGACTCTATTTTTGGGGGTAATATACGAAAGTTGATATTATCCCCAAAAATAGAGTCGAAAATCGGCTCAAAAGAACCAGAAAATCGACAGAACCTTAATTTCGAAAGAGGTCTATTAAGATTTTAACGCCAGCGCGGCCATCTCTGCGAGCGTCAACTGACTCACAATCCTCTGCGCAGACATAATGAGCAGGGGACCTTTCTCTTTGTGTTGCAATACCGCATGAAACCGATCGATCGCGGAGACGAGCGGAGAGGTGGATGACAGATGGGCTTTAGGTAAAAAGAGATCCACTTGACTCTGCACATGGGCGAGATCGCCTCCTATTAAGGCCACCAAAATCCCCATAGAGGGAGCCAGCACGCTTTTCACCAACGCTTGTTCAGAGACGTTTTCTTGAACAAGGAGGGGATTGAGACGTCTGAGAGCTGGGAGCGCCTGCTCTTTCAGCCCCGGCTGTGCAGAAAACGTCTCATATTTCTTTCTATCTGCGATGATATCTCGGAGCAGGGTCAAGAGCGGGTCTACCGATTTTTCCAAATCGATTAAAACCTCGTCGATGACCGCAGCGCCAAACACTTCCGGCTCGCTGATAAATTCCACCAAAACGATTTCCGGATCTCGGAGAAAGCGATGCACCACATGCGAAGAGAGCTCTTGCCTAACCTGCGGCTGGGCAAGGGATGCGCTTTTTCCGCTCTCTTGAGCTTTTCCCACCCATTTTGATAAGAAATTTAGAAGATCGGGTGCGTTTGAGGGTTGCTGAGTAGGGGCTGCTGCAGAAGAGATCGAACTAGCCGTCGAAATCCCCCTTTGCGCTGCAGGCGTGTCTAAAGAGAGAGAGGAAAATGCGTCCCAGACCGAGCCCGACGAGGAACGCGATGTAGACGATGCAGCTGGATTAAATGTAAACGCCATGGTGAACTCCTTGATTTTTCACGGTTAAGTCCCAAAGATTCTATTAAAAATGCGCAAAGATGGCAAGATGCAAAAAACCCCTAGGCTGTTTCCAGCCTAAGGGTTCTATGCGGCGATAAAAAAAGAGAAAAACGACGGATGCCGTTCTTCCTCCCTTAGTTCAGTGCGGATGCTGTCTCTTTGACGCGATTAAGCGCTTTGAGCAGGGCTTCTGTCTTCTCTTTGTCTTTGAACGCAGCGCTCAGCTTTTCTATTGTTGCCCCCGCGACCGAATCTTTCGGGAAAAACAGCTTTAACGCATCTAATTTAGCAGCTTTGGCTGCAAGCTCGGCCGCCGTTGCCTGGGCAGATGCCCTCTCGGCAGGCAAGAGATCGCCTAAAAGTTCAAACACAGTATTGAACACCTCTCCCATTCTTTCGTCCATCTGCTCACCAGTTGTGCCCTCTGAGAACAACTTGAAAAGATTTCCCCGAAATTCAAGTGCATTCTGCTGGATTCCTGCAAGGGCTTTTTCGTATTTATCGCTTTTTGCTGTCTCAGCGGCTTTCATGTCTTTGAAGAAGACGATCAATGAATCGGCAAACTTCTCGGGATTGCTCAACGCCTCATTGACGACATTCGCCACCATTGCATCGGGCTTTGCGATAAACTCCTTCACAACAGCTTGAGGATCTTTTACGAAGCGCTCCACGATATTCGTATTCCAGCCGAATAAGCTGAGCACCCATTCGTAAACCTTGATAAAGGGCCATGCAATGATCTCGCCTACAGATTTGAAACAGGCGTAGATCGAATCGCAACAGCTAGCCTGAGCCGGTGGATTTGCTGCAGAAGAGATCGTGCTCACTGTAGAAGAGCCTATAGCGCCGGTTGGTTTGGCCGCCTTGTCGTCAGCAGGAGGGGCTCCTGCATTCAGAATACCTGCTGTTTTACCCATGCCAAATGCTTCATATACACTGTATGTCATAACCCATCTCCTTAAATTTAAAAATGCCTCTACTTAATCTTCTCAAGGGTTATATTAAAATTTCGTAAAGATTGCAACACTCTTTTTTACATTTTTTTCCTCTCCATCCCCTCTGCGATCTCCGCGGTAAAAAATAAACCGCAGAGCCCGCAGAAAATGTCAACGAGATAGCGCTGAGAGTGCTTGTAAAGTTGTTTTACAGATGAGGAGGGATATCCTGGGCAAGAAAAAACCCTTAGGCTTTTGCAAGCCTAAGGGTTTTTATCGATGAAAAAGAGAAAAAAAGAAGAACTGATTAGATCTTCTTTACTTCCTGCATGAAGCGTTCAACAGCTTTGAATAAAGCTTCTGATTTTGCTTTATCTTTTGCCGTTTCGACAATTCTATCTATCGCTGGCGTCAGAGCAGAATCTTTTGCCAAGAGCCCTTTTGCAACCTCTCCCAATGCAGAAGCTACCCGAGAGAAGTCTTTTTGTTGAAAAGCAGCCATCAAAATCCCAAGCACTGCCATAGGATTGTTGGCAACACCCAATTTAGAACCGGCTGATCCGAGAGCCATCAGCAAGGTTTTCTGCAATGCGTCCTCCAATGCGTCCTCATCGTCACCTGGGCCGTCTAGAGCCGGCACGGCCTTGGCAACGGCTTTCATCGCCTCTGCCATTACAGCGTCATCGTCGAGAATTTTTACATATTTATCATTATTTGCGTCTTTACATGCTTTTGCGTCTTTGAACAAGGCGAGCATGGAATCTGCAAATTTTTCAGGATTATCTAATATTTCATTGATGAGATTCGCTGCAACCACATCGGGTTTTGCGATGAACTCATCCACGACAGCCCGAGGATCGTTGATGATACGATCGATCGTGTTTCCGGTGCTCCAACCGAACAGGCTCAATACCCACTCGTAAATTTTGACGAAAGGCCAAGTAATGGCATTCCACATGGCGACGAAACACTGAGAGATCGAATCGCAGCAATTGCTGTTATCGACGGGTTTACCTGCAGAAGAAAGCGTATCTGCAGAAGCAGGAGCGGCAGCTCTTTGTGCGCCTCCGACTCCTCCATTACCCGCAAGCGGATTAGCAGGTGGGGTTTGCGCTGGATTAAAACCTGGTATGAATGACATATATTTGTCTCCTTGGATTGTAAAACACGAAAGTGCGTGTTTTTTGAAAAGCATTGTATTAAAGAAGTGTAAAGATGGCAAGCCCCATTCATTATTTTAACCCTTCTCGACAAAATTAGGGGAAGGGGCGTATTAAGCATGGAATATGAGCAGATTGTTTTTTAGCCTTCAAGCGAGGGTGGGAATCAAACAGCAGCAGATGTTAACTGCCGGCATGCAGCAGGCGCTGCATGTGCTGCAGCTGCCTTTAATCGAGCTGTCTGAATGGCTTAAGGCGGAAATAGAACAAAATCCTTTGTTGACAGCGGTTGAGGACGAGGGAGAGGGGCGGGAAGAGGAGCCCGATTCCATAGACACCGCAGAGTTGGATTTTGAGCAGAATTCATTTGAAATTTTAGAGAGGGGGGATGAAAATTTTACTAGGGGATTGTTTAGCGATAGCGAAGAATCCAAAAGCGGAATAGAGCCCCAGACGCCCTACTCCCCCTCCCTCTTTGAGCACTTGATGCAGCAGGCAAGGCTGGCCTTCCACACCAAAGAAGAGTTAACCCAGGCGGAATGGATCATCGGCAATCTAGATGAAAGGGGATTCTTCACAGGGGAAGGACCCTCTGCGATTTTAGAGGTGATTCAACAGTTTGATCCTCCGGGCATTGCCGCGCGGAATTTGCAAGAGAGCCTCCGGATTCAGCTCCGTCTCAAGGGGAAAGCAACTGATTTGGCTTATCGGGTGATCGATCAGCATTTCGAAGATTTGATCCATAACCGGCTGCCTCTCGTGCAAAAGAACCTTGGCTGCACAGCGGAAGAGCTCAAAGCGGCGATCCATCAAGAGATCGCCTCTTTAAATTTACAGCCGGCGGGCTGCCTGCCCTCTTCCCCGCTTCCCTCTCTCACGCCCGATCTGATTCTGAGAAAAGAGGAGAAGGGGTGGAGCGTCGAAGTCAACGAGGAATGGATCCCTAAATTTCGACTGGTTGAAGGAGCCTCGGAAAGCCGCTACCTTGCCTCCGCGAGATGGCTGAGGCGCGCTCTCGAACGGAGGCAGGCGACATTAAAAGCGATCGCCCACTATCTGATCAAAACGCAGGGGGCTTATCTCAGCGGCGATCAGCAAGGGCTTCTGCCGATGACCATGGAGGAAGTCGCCCAGGCGATCGGGCTGCATGAATCGACCATCGCGCGCGCCGTTGCCGATAAATACGTCTCGTGTCCGCGCGGTCTTTTAGCGCTGCGCAGCTTTTTTACCGCTGCTCTTGCGGAAGGGGTATCCAACCACACCGTCAAACAGCTGCTCAAGCAGATGATCGCGGAGGAAAATAAGCGCCTTCCTCTATCCGATCGAGCGCTCTCCCTAAAAATCGCCCAAAGGGGGATCCCCTGTGCGCGCCGCACCGTGGCAAAGTACCGCTCCACGCTGAAGATCCCCAGCGCTGCTCAAAGAAGGCAATGGTAAAGAAAAGGACAAAAAGGACTAAAGAAAGGGACGAAAGCGACAAAAAGGACCTAAAGGACCAAAGGAAGTAACAACCTTCAGTTTCTTAGGACCTCTTTCTTCATCTTCAAAGAGGTTAAAGACTTCAGTTCCTTAGGTCCTTAGTCCTTTTCTTCTCCTTAAGAAACTGAAGGTTGTTACTTCCTTAGGTCCCTTTAGTCCTTTTTGTCCCTTTCTTTAATTTCTTTAAAATAAAAGCCAAGCACTCTGGATCTGAGAGAACCATCACTTTTCCTCTTTCCAAAATCCACAATTTCCTCATCCGTCAGGCGAAAGATAACCGCGAGGGCTTGGGAGGGGTTTTTTAGGAGAGGGGCTATTTGGCGGAGGCATCTCTGCAGGAGGAGATGGTGGTAGGAGAGGCGGGCGAGGAGACCGAGCATAAAGAGCCAGGGGAGATAGAGGAGGAACTCCAAGAGAGGGTTGCTTTCGTAGAACAGCAGGGCGGTCTGGATAGAGAGGGAGAGGAGGAGAAGGAACACGCACAGATACGATTCCCACGAGTGGCGGAACAGGGGCCCCAGCCATCTGCGCCAAGAGCTTTTAGAGGTGGCGTAAGCTAGGATCTCTTCAAAACGGGGCTCATGGAAAGCGGAGCGCGCCGCGTGAGCCGCTTCGTGGGCTAAGACCTCTTCGCGCGCATACCATCTGAGATAAGACCCTGTGCGGAACCCTTTCTTGAGCTGGATGACGGGAAGATAGCCGGAGATCCACACCGCGGCCCCTTGCCAAAAAGGGAGATCCGCATTGCTATAGAAAGCAGGAACCCAGTCGACCGAGAAGTCAAAGAGTTCCCGCGTCCGCGCGCGCGCCTCTTTCCAATCCTCGTCGGGAAGCGGCATTTGGGCGGCGGGAGGCGATAATTGCTGCAGGGCGCGGACCCGCTCCAAGTAGGCCTCTTCCTTTTCGCCGGGACCGGGGATCAATCCCCTTTGATTGAGCGCTCTCAGCTCTTCGTCCGCAATCACAGATTTTTGTACTTCTTGTAGAGTTCTTCCGAATCGGTCATCAGATAATCGGCGGTGAGCCGATTCTCCTTGCCGAGGATCACCCGTTTGGGTTTGACAAGGGAGAGATAGAGGGGGCGGATATGGGGATAGTGGGATCTCGCCGCAAAGAGGCGGGCGAACGGCGCGCATTTTAAATAGTCCTCGTAATGGGTATAGACATCTCGCAAGGCGGCAGCGGCATCTTCGACCGTACAATTGAAAGCATGGCCGTAATAACTTCCCCAGGGGTAGAGAGCCGGCTCAGCAACCGTAGCGGGCACGCCTCTAACGAGCCCCGTTTCGCAGATCGTCGTCTGAGCGGTATTATTCGTGCAGATGACGGGGATGCCGAGCGCCATCGCCTCGCGGGGCTGGATTGAAAAGCCTTCCCCCTTTGCGAGGTTGACATAGCAATCCACGGTTTGAAAGAGAGATAGATACTCGCTGACGGGCAAAGTCTCTACGGTAAAGATGACGTTCTTGAGGCCCAGCGCTTTGATCTCGCTCCGGATCACCTCATCATACCCGTTGTCGCTAATCCGAGAGTTCAGCCTGAGCTGCACGTCGGAGCGGTTCCCGAAAGCGGCGGCAAAGGCGCGCAAGAGGGTAATCTGGTTTTTCCGGGGGGTGCAGGTGCTCAAATTGGCAAAGACCATCGGATCGCTGCGCTTCGTTTTCAAAGGCTGGGAGAGGAGAGGCTCTAAGTCAAGTCCGAGCGGCAAGACGAAAATGGGCAGCTTCACTCCGGAATTTTTGTACACATCGACCAAAAAGGGATCGGGAACGGCGACGGCATCGAAATAGGTGTTTAAAATAGAGACCCACATGGGAGGGATGGCGCTCGATTCAAACATCGAGTAGGCGATCCGGATTTGATCCTCAGCGGCAGGGGTTTTCAGCCTTTTAAAGGGGGTGTGCCTCGGCCACCAGAGGCAATCTTCCAAAATGATCACCTTACCTAGCCGGCGATCGTTTTTCCGGACGATCTTCTGCACATCTTCGGGAACATCGTCGAGAATGTTCGAGTGGGTGCGGAGGAACCCGATCGAGACCTCGTCTTTCAGCGCTTCAATCAACTCGACGGGCATTCTCCCCAACCCGTCGGCCATCTTGATGTAGCCGATCACGGTCAGATGGGGCCGCCTCTGCGTGTAAAAATAGGCGCCTCCTGCTAAGACGAGCAGCAAAAACAGCGGGAGGATTTTTTTCATAAAGCCCTCCGCCGTTTGCGGACATAGAGGAAAAGGCCCGCAAAGCCAAGGAGATTTAAGGAGGCCATGCAAGCGCAGAAAAGGAGAATCTTGTTCACCTTCTTGCTGAGCATCATGAGCCGCTCGCGCGCCATCTTTTCAAAGCCCGATTCATTTTCAAACCAAGTGCCCGCATACTGGTGGCGCGCAAAGAGAGCCCACTCCTCCTTGGGCGCATTGAAATAAAAGGCGGGGAAGGCGATGTCGCGCCGCCCTGCGCCGTTTCCCTCCCGTTTAAACCCCTCGCCCAACACGAGAAAGGTGCGGTGGGAAACGCGGTTGATGACTGCATCGCGATCCTTTCCCGGATAATCCCGTTCGATTTGATCCCACTTTTCTTCTAGCCAGTCGAGGCAGAATTGAAGGATCGGGTGAGCGGGCGCAGAGGCGACGATGTTGTTCGTCGGCCAGATCGAAGTGCTTAAAGAGGTGGCAATGGGGAGCTCAAGGCCGCAATAGAGATCGAACGCGCGGTTGAGCGGATCAAACGGCTCCATGCACTTCACATCGTGATCGACGTAAACGCCCCCTAGCTGATAGAGGATCTCGTAGCGGAGCACATCCGACTTCTCCCCAAAGTTATCCGAGTTGTGAAAGCGGGGCTCCAGCTTTAAAAATTTAAAGTCCTTCACCCACATCTTCTGCATCAGGGGATGGGGAAGAGGGCGCTCCCGATCGGTCCAAAACAAAATTTTCCAATCGGGATTGTGAGCGATCCAGGAGCGGACGTTCTCGATCGATTCCCGAGGAAACGGCTTGGGGCCGAGCCAAATGAAATGCAGCACCTTCGGGATTTTGAGTTCCCCCCTCTCTCGATCGATCAACTCTTTATTTTGCTCGTAGACGGTTTTGAAAAAGGCGAGATTGTCGAAATCTTCGCGCGTCTGCACATGGCGCCAGGCGGGCAGCTGTTTACCCATGAGGCTTTCAAAATCCCTCTCAGGGGCGGGATGGATCTCCTTTTTGGCGCAGCCGGCCAGAGAGCTGAGGATCGTCAATAATAGCATTAAAAACACGCCGATCTCCTATAGAACAAAAAGAACCCTTGCAGGGCGAACGCAGCAAGGCAGAGCCACTGCAGATTTCTACTCTTTTGCTCGATTTTTTCAAGTTTTTTCTCGATTTCTTTTTCAAAGGGGGATCGCTTTGCCCCTTCATCCGCCCAAGCGTTCGCGTAAAAATGGTGTGAGTATAGAGAAGGGATCCCTTTTTTGGAAAAGAAGTAAGCGGCGGGCAGGACGATATCGACATTTCCCTCTCGATCGATCGTCCCCCTCAGCGCATCGGTCAGAGCGATGTAGGTGCGCTGCATCACCAGCTGCGTGCGCGAAAAGCCGTCTTTTCCCCGAAAAAGCTCGCCGCGCGCGTTCCATCTCTCGTCGATCAGTTCGATCACTTTGCCTATCGAGGGATGGCCGGGTCTAGAGCCGATCACGCCGTTGCCGCATGTGAGGTTGCGCTCCACGAACGGAGGATGCGGGGTTTCTAGACCGCAGTAAAAATCATAGGCGCCATGCAGGTCTCCAAAAGGCTTTAGGCAGTTCGCATCATGATCGACGTAGACGCCCCCTTCTTGGAAAAGGATCTCATAGCGCAAGATGTCCGACTTCTCTCCGTAATTTTGCGACTGCTCATACCGATCCTTCAACCGCAAGAAAGGAAAATCTTGGACAAAGCAGCGCTGCATGCCGGAGCAGGGAGGGATCCGCTCCCGGTCGGTCCAGAATTTGACGGTCCAATCGGGATGTGCAGCGAGCCAGGTACGCACATTTTCCACCGACTCGGGAGGAAAAGGCCTGGGACCGAGCCAAATAAAATGGATCACATGGGGAATTTTTATCTGCTTAGCAAGCTCTCCTAACCATTTCTCATTTTTTTCGTACAGCGCTTGGTAAACCTTGAGATCGGCAAGATCCGCCTCTTGTTGGAGATGATCCCAATGGGGGGTCCCCTTCCCCATCCATTCTTCAAAAGAGCCCGCGTTTAAGGAAAAAGGGGCCCATAAGAGCAGCAGGGCCAATGCTTTTTTAAAGCGGAAGAGAAACCCGAGATTCAGAACGCCCAAAGCCGCAACGAGCCAAAAGGCGCGTTGATTTTCTTGGGAGATCCGTTCCAGTTTTTGGCGCACCCTGCTTTCCCACTCCTCTTCCCTCGCATGCCAGGTGCCGGCATGACCATGTGCAGCAAGCGATCCGGCGGGAAAAACGATATCCCGATAGCCTGGGCGGTCGATAGCCCGCTTCACTCCCTCGGCAAGGGCAGAAAAAGAGCGGTGCTTCACCCGATTGAAGAGAGCTTGCGGATCGGAGCCGGGATAGGCGGTTTCCAGCCGCTCCCACTCCTCTTCCAGCCAGGAAAAAGCCTCGGCGAAAATCGGATGGCGGGGGATGGCCGCTAGAAGATGGGTCGAGGGAAAAATCGACGAGCTCAAAATAGAGGGGCCCTCTTCTTCTAGACAGCAATAAAAATCATAGCTGCCGCTCAGCGCCTCCAATGGCTGCAAGGGAATGGTATCGTGGTCGATGTAAACGCCCCCTTCTTCCCAAAGGATCCGGTAACGGAGAATCTCCGACTTTTCACCGACATTATCGGAAAGGTAGTAGATGTCGGGCATCCGGCCCACCAAGACCCTCTGCATTTCTGGACACGGGGGCGGACGTTCGAGATCGGTCCAAAACTTGAAGGTCCAGCCGGGGTGCCGATCGATCCAGGCTTGGATATTTTTTACCGAGCTTTCCGGGAAAGGGCGGGGGCCTAGCCAGATCGCGTGGATGACGTGGGGAATGCCCCCCTCGTCTTTAGAGACCAGATTCCCGTTTTTTTCGTAGAGTTCTCTGAAAAACTGCCGATTTTTTTGATCTTCCGGAGTCCGCGTAAACGCAGATAAGAGAAGAGCGAGCAGGACAATTTTCATGGATACTATAAACCCCAACGTGTGATAAGAAAATAGCTCATCGCATCCTTTTTTTCAATATCATGAACGATATAGAAGCATTGCTCATTCTCAACCATGCACCCGGGATGGGCCCTGTCCGCGTGCGACAGCTGATCGCCCGGGCGGGATCGATCGCCGCCGCGGCTGCGCCGTGGCAGCAGGGAATGGCATGGAGGCGGGACCTCGAGCAGGCGGAGAAGGAGGGGGTGTCCTTAATCCCTTTTACAGACGCCCGCTATCCTAAATCCCTATTAAAGCTGGCAGACGCCCCCACCTTGCTCTATGTGAAGGGGGAACTCAAGCCCGCCGATGAAAAGGCGCTTGCCATTGTCGGAACCCGCCAGTGCACTTCCTATGGAAGGGAGATGGCGGAAAAAATCGCCGAAGAGGTCGCATCCGCCGGGGTGACGGTGGTCAGCGGGCTTGCGCGCGGCATCGATACGGCAGCGCATCTCGGAGCGCTCCAGTCGGGAAGAACGATCGCGGTCATCGGATCCGGCCTTGCGCATCTCTACCCCAAAGAAAACGCCCCGCTTGCCGAACAGATCGCCCGCCAAGGAGCTGTTCTGAGCGAACTTCCCCTATCGGCTCCCCCCGATAAACGGCATTTCCCGCGGCGCAACCGCTTAGTGAGCGCTCTGTCGGAAGGGGTGTTTTTAGTCGAGGCTCCCCTGAAAAGCGGGGCGATGATCACCCTGCGGCTTGCCGAAAGCCAAGGAAAAATTTGTTTTGCTCTTCCAGGGAGGGCAGACATCGATTCTTTTCAGGGAAACCACTCCTTAATTAAAACAGGGAAAGCTCAGCTTGTGGAAAATGGGGGGGAGATGGTATCCATTCTTTTACCGAACGCATGGAAAGGGGCGCCCAAAAAAGAATATACTCTTTTCGATCTGGAAGAAGAAGAACTCCAGCTGATGGCTTTTTTAGGCGCCGAAGAACGCTCATTAGAAGAACTCGCTCGCGAAACCGAGCTGCCCGTAGCAAAATTGAGCGCCCTCTTGATGAAGTTAGTATTAAAACACAGAGTGCGCGAGCTCCCAGGCAAGCTCTATAAAAGGAATGTTTCATGGCAAAAGCGCTGATCATCGTCGAGTCTCCTACTAAGATCAAGACTCTTCAGAAATTTTTGGGATCGGGATATCTCTTCGAGTCTTCTTTAGGGCACATCCGCGATTTGCCTCAGCGGGGCTTTGGCATCGACGTGGAGCACGACTTCGAGCCCGAATATGCGATCCTCCCCGATAAAAAAGAGGTGATCCAGCGGCTTAAAAAGGCGGCCAAGGAAGCCGATGTGGTCTACCTCTCCCCCGATCCCGACCGAGAAGGGGAAGCGATCGCCTGGCACATCGCCGCGATCCTTCCGCCCGGCACCAAGATCAAACGGGTCACCTTTAACGCCTTCACGAAAGACACGGTGCTCGAAGCGTTAAAACATCCCCGCGATATCAATCAAGCGCTCGTCGACGCCCAGCAAGCGCGCCGTCTGCTCGATCGGATCGTCGGCTATAAAATTTCTCCTATTTTGACCCGCCGGGTGCAGGGCGCTAAAGACGGAGGCCTCTCTGCCGGCAGAGTGCAATCGGTCGCGCTCAAGCTCGTCGTCGACCGGGAACGGGAGATCGAAGCCTTTGTCCCCGTCGAATACTGGAACCTCGGAGCTCTTCTGCAATCAAAAAAGGAAGAAACTCCTTTCGAAGCTTCCCTATACTCTATCGACGGCAAACGGATCGAAAAAGAGAAGATCCCCGGCAAAGAGGTCGAGACGATTTCCAACGAGCAAAGAGCTAAGGAGATCGCGGATCGGTTAAAGAAGGCCACCTACCAGGTCGCATCGATTGAGAAAAAAGAAAAAAAACGGCATCCCGTCCCTCCCTTTATCACCTCCACCCTGCAGCAAGAGGCAAGCCGCCACTACGGATTTTCCGCGGCCCGAACCATGAACATCGCCCAAGGGCTTTACGAAGGGATCGACATGGGCAATGAGGGGGCAGAAGGTTTGATCACCTACATGCGTACCGACTCGGTCCGCCTAGCTCCGGAGGCGATCGAATCCGCCCGGGCCTTCATCGCCAAACAATATGGAAAAGAATACCTCCCCGATACAGGGCGCCAGTACACGTCGAAAAAAAGCGCACAGGACGCCCACGAAGCGATCCGCCCGACCAATTTGCTCCATCCCCCCGATAAAATTAAAGACTTTCTCTCCATCGACCAATATAAGCTCTACCTCTTGATCTGGAGACGGTTCATCGCCTCCCAGATGAATCCGGCCATCTATGATACGGTGTCTTGCGATATCGACACCGACAAAGAGATGATGCTGCGAGCAACCGGATCGATCATCAAGTTTCCAGGCTTCCTCGCCGTCTACGAGGAGAAAGAAGATACTTCGGAGAAGGAGGAGGAGAACCGGACGCTTCCTCCTTTGATCGAAGGACAAGCGCTGCAGCTTCTCGAGGTGCAATCGCAACAATCTTTCACAAGGCCGCCTCCCCGCTTTACAGAGGCATCCCTCGTCAAAGAGCTGGAAAAATCGGGCATCGGCCGCCCCTCCACCTACGCAGCGATCATGAATAAGATCCAAAGCCGCGATTACACGGTGAAAGAAAAAGGAGCGCTGAAACCCACCGAACTGGGAAAGGTGATCGCCCAAATGCTCGAAGATAACTTTAAGCTGATCATGGACATCGGCTTTACCGCTTCTATGGAAGACGATCTCGAGCTCGTCGCAGAAGATCAACGAAAATGGAAAGACTTGGTCCGCTACTTTTGGACCAACTTTATCCCCCTGGTCGAAACGGCCGAAAAAGAGGCCTTTGTCCCGCACATCCTCACCGATATCGATTGCCCGAATTGCGGACATAAACTGCAAAAAATCTGGTCGCGCAGAAAATACTTTTACGGCTGCTCCAATTACCCCGAATGCAAATTCACCGCCCCTTTAGAAGCCTTGAATTTCAACAACGATGACTACGATCCTCAGTTCGACTGGGAGCAGCCCTGTCCGCAATGCGGCAGCAAGATGCAGATCCGCTACGGCCGTTATGGCGCCTTTCTCGGCTGCAGCACCTATCCCGAGTGCAAAGGCATCGTCAACATTCCCAAAAAGGGGGAACCCCCTCCGCAGGAGATGCCCTCCTGCCCCGCTCTCGGCTGCGATGGGAAAATGGTCCAACGCCGCTCCCGCTTCGGCAAGGTCTTCTACTCCTGCTCCAATTACCCCGATTGCGACGTGATCGTCAATAACCTCGACGACCTCGAGGAAAAATACCCCGACCACCCCAAAACGCCCTACGTCAAAAAAACCAAGCCGGGGAAATTCAAAGCCAAGGGGAAGCCCAAGGAAAAAACCGAGGCAAAAACAAAACCCAAAGCAAAAAAATCCAAGGCGAAAAGCAGCCAGCCCGCACACCCGCTATCCCCCGAACTCCAAGCGATCGTAGGCGCTCAAGAGCTCTCCCGCCCCGAAGTGGTGAAAAAAGTATGGGAGTATATCAAAACGCACAACCGCCAAGATCCCAAAAACAAGCGCCAGATCGTTCCCGACAGCAAGCTTGCCAAAGTCTTCGGTAACACCCAACCCGTGGACATGATGAAACTCTCGGGCATCTTGAACAAACACATCCTATAGCAGGGGACTCAAAGGAAATCTAATATGTTAGAGACTGTCGTTGAAATTAAGAGACTGTCTGCGAAGTGGTTTTTGTCAGCCATTCTTTATTTAGGACTGTGCAGCTCTGCGTGCGCGCAGGATCTGGTTACTGATTCCGCCGCTCATAAAGATCAGGCTTCTTCCGATCATCCTCTGCTGACAAAACAAGAGATTATCGATGGGTATCATACGGGTCTTTCCGCTGGCGCAACTCACATGCTTGTCGTATGGGACACTTGGGATTTTGAGGATTCTTATGAGTTCCTTGTTTATAGTTATCCTCACGAGAATGTAAATGATCTCATTAAATATTACGATGCTCCTGGGTTTTATCGAGTAGCGGCGGTCTTTGCCATGCATTTGAACCTATCTCAGTAAAATTTTTCGCCGATTTTCGGGATTATTTTGGCCGATTTTCGATCCAAATTGTGGGGGCAATATCGACAAAAGTATATTGTCCCCACAATTTGGATCGAAAATCGACTCAAAAGAACCCGAAAATCGACTGAAACTTTTTACTGAGATAGGTTCTTGGACATCGACCAGCAACTTACCCATAAACGATGGTATCCCGAGTATCCTTAAGAGAATATCAGCGAAAAAGTTTGTCCTTTAATATGTCAGGCGTAAGCATCCCGCATAGTACGTCTGTGCGGCCACCACGGGTATGTAATAATGCTACCTTTCATCGGGGCAATTTCATGAACAGAAGAATTGCGGCTATTATTACTGCCATCACAGGTGATCGTATCGTCGTTGGAGAGGATGAGCTGAGGCACGCAAAGGAAGAACATTTTTCGATGCTTCCGGAAGATATTCTTTTGGAGCTCATCGAAAGGATTCTGAAAGACCCTACTAAAATCTACGAACAAAAAAAACTCAGCCAGTATCATCTTTTTTACCGACTTGACAATAGAAGATACTTAGTTGTAATTGTAAAAGAAAACCCCAACGGGAAATTATTTTTCCTCTATGTACAGCACTGGAAATTCTATTCGGAACAGTCATAAAGACCTAAAAGAGATCAAGCCATGAAAAAAGGAAAAGTATTTTTTCATCCGATTGACGGCTCGGCATCCTTAACGATCTCTTGGAGCACAGGGCCTAAAGGCGATGCCGTGGAAGCCAAAAAAGGGGCTGGAGTCGGCTTTTTTTCTGATAAGGGGGATTTGCTTTGTGTCATTTTTGATGAGGTCCAATCCGACGACGATCGTCAGACTCTTGAATTCAGCCGTGACCTGGTTGAAATCACCGTAAAAGATGGCCGGGTTAGATATACTCTAACCGAAAGAAAAACAATCCAGAAAAAAAAACGCGTTAAGCGAAGGCAAACGGTCTAAGAGACTGTCTTTGAAACTTTAGATAAAGCGAAAAATTTTCTTCTTCATAGCCAGTCTCTTCATGCGATCGGGTCAAAAGAACCCGAAAACTGAAATGCATGAAGCATCACAATTAAAGGACGGTGAAGCTTTCTAGATATTGGATAGAGATCTCGTGGATGGCGAAGCGGGATTTGAGCTGTTTGATCAAGAGCTCGATCTCTTTTTCGGGGCAGTGCGCACAAAGCTCTACGGAATGGCACTACTGATTATAAATCACTTGCGGATAAATTAAGCCGCCTCTTGACGAAAATATGCTAATTTTGGCATAATTGTAATTTATTTAGGAACGATAATGGGAATCCAAGATCGGCAGTTAGTCTATATAGGATCATCTAAGAAAGATGCTGAAAAATTGCCGCAGGACGTGAAAGATCTTTTTTTAGATGCGTTGATGATGGCCCTTATGGGAGAAACCCATCAAGAAGCAAAGCCGTTTAAACATCATGGTAGCGGCGTCTTTGAAGTGGTTGGTTATGATCGAAGTAGTACTTTTAGAGAAGTCTACACAGTTCGATATCCGGAGGTTGTTTACGTTATTCATGTTTTTCAGAAAAAAAGCAAGAAGGGAAAAGAAACTCCCAAAGAAGACATGGAGTTGATTGAGAATAGGCTCAAACGAGCTGAACAACTCTACAAGGAGGAATATGGCAAAAAAGGCAAGAAAAAGTAAAAAAAAGGCTCTTCCAGAGAAGATCGAATATGAAGTTAGCTCTGGGAATTTATTCAAAGATTTCGGTTATGCCAATCCAGAAGAAGCAAAAGCAAAATGGGATCTTGCTTTTCTAATTAGATCAATCATAAAGGAAAATGATTTAACTCAAGAACAAGCTGCTGATTTAATGGGAATAGACCAGCCAAAAATTTCGAAGATCACCAGAGGAATTCTTTCCGAATTTACTCTTGAAAGATTGATGCGATATTTAATGCGTCTTGGCTATGATATTGAAATTAAAGCAGCACAGAGCAAGTCCAGAACAGCTTCAATTTATGTTAGAAAAAAAAGCGCTCATAGAAAAATGAGTGCTTAGAAGCTGTACTAAAACCAAGCTTCTTAGAGACTGTCGTTGAATGAAGCATCACAATTAAAGGGCGGTGAAGCTCTCTAGATATTGGATAGAGATCTCGCGGATGGCGAAGCGGGCTTTGAGCTGTTCGATCAAGAGCTCGATCTCCTTTTCGGGGCCGTGCGCACAAAGCTCTACGGAACCGTCGGGGAGATTGCGCGCAAAACCTATGAGGTGGAGCGGATCTGCGCACCGCTTGGCGACCGCCCGAAATCCCACGCCCTGCACGTCTCCTTTAAAAACCGCCCTTACGAACATGACTCCACTTCCTCGGACTAACCGCATTAGCATCGCTGAGTCTTTGAAAAAACACAATTCACAATCTTTGATTGATCAAAACTACACGGCATGATAAGATATCTTGCGACTTTAAAATATTGAACAGGCGAAAAGGAGTTTTTATGTCAGGCAGAGCAGAACCGATTTATCATTTGAGCATTAACTCTTCAGAGGATATAGAACAAGCGCTCAATCACAGCGAACAAAGCAAACAAAAAATTTCAAAAATCCTAGATTCTCAATATCTTTACAGTATTGAAAAAACCTCAAACTGTCTTGAGATAGGCGATTTATTTAAAAAGGCTTATTGTGGAAGCCTAGGCTTTACCGCTTGTTCAGAAGTTTTAACGGAGATGAATAGCTATCAAGTATTGCTCAAGCACTCCATCACCGTGTGCAATGACATTTTAACACCGTTGTTCGTGTGTTCTTTTAAATGCCATCAGACGGCATTGCATCATTACCAAAAGAGTGGGCCGCAAGATTCTTTTATAGCCAACATGGCTGAAACCGGGGAATTAGCCAAAAGAATCGCTAGCGAATACACAAAATTGGGCAACAATTTTGGCTCATTGAGAGATGAGAGCGTGCGAACAATGATCGCTTTAAACCAAGATCAACTCCCCCTATACGCTAAACAAAGAGCTCTCGAAGCTAGGGAAAAAGAGGAGGGAAGCGTTGCTATTCATTCACTAGAAAAATCTGCCCTAAAAACGGGGATCTCTTCTTTAGATAGCGCCATCAACTCTTTAGGGAAAATGCAAACAGCTTTGCTAAATGTGAAGACATTTTGGCGTTGTGCTGAAGACCACAGTTACGTTTTAGCCGATCCGGACTTAGCTGATCCAGGTATGATAGAGTCCATATGTACGAAACCTGGAGCCGCCGCGAACAAGCTCTACGAATCCTTAAAGGAAGCGGAAAGAATCATCAATATAATCCACGCAGCTCCTCAGAGTTTCGATGAGGTCGTTGCCTCAATGAAAACCGGAATCAATGAACCCGTAGTGGCTGAAGGAAAGATGGTTGAATCTATCAAAAGAGAAGGAATGGAAAAAGAATTCGAGAAGTCCTATTTAAACTGGCTCGCTTTAGCCAAGATCAATCAAGCAGTGGTCGCTGCTATGGGACAAGCCGTTGTTGAGATTGAAAACTACCGAAACGACATTTTAGAAATAGAAAGGGATCCCCTTGTGATGGCGCTGCATGCAGCTTCACTGCGAACATGATTCCACCTCCTCGGAAAAGCTCTCTTCGGCTCCTGTAAAATCGGTTTCGTGCCAGGGGTAGTTGAGGATCAGCGCGCGGATCTCGCCGATGGTTTTGCACCGGTTGAGCGTTTCGCGCAGCTGTCTTGTCCCCTTCCCTTTTTTCAAATACCAACATCCCACCCTGCGCATATCTAACACCGCTCTGCGCTCTGTTTGATAGGCGATGGTGTGCTCCAAGTGTTCTAAGAGCGCATCGCGGTAATCGAGGCTGGTGCGGATGAGAGGCGGAAGTTGGGCGAGCTTGCGATAAACGTCTTCGATCAGCCAAGGCTGGCCAAAGGTGCCGCGCGCAAGCAGAGCGGCATCGCAGCCGGTGTAGCTAAATAAGCGGAGCACGCTATCTGCATCGAAGAGATCGCCGTTGCCGATGATGGGGATTGAGCCGGCGGCGCGCTTGCAGTCGCGGATATAATCCCAATTCGCCGGCCCTTTATAGCCTTGCGCGCGGGTCCTTCCATGGATGCAAATCGCTTGGGCGCCCGCTTGGCGCGCGATGTGTACGATCTCGACCGCATTGATCTGTGCGCTATCCCATCCGGCGCGGATTTTAACGGTCACGGGAATGTCGACGGCGGCCACCATGTTGGCGATGATCTCTCCAATCAGATAGGGCGTCTTGAGCAGACCGGAACCGCTTCCGTCTTTGGTGACTTTATCCACGGGACAGCCGCAATTGAGATCCACGACGTCGAACCCTAAATCGGCGATGATCTTGGCGCACGGGCCGGCGATCTTGGGCTTGCTGCCGCAGAGCTGCGCTCCGATGGGATGCATAGAGGTTTCATAGTCGAGAAGACGGTAGGTTTGCGGATCGTGCCGGATGAGCGCATCCATCTTCACCATCTCGCAATAGATCAAGCCCGGCCTGTAGCGGGAGGTCATCCGCCTGAAGGGGAGATCGGAACACCCCGCCAAGGGAGCGCAAAAAATATTCGAGGGGAGAAGGAGATTGCCGAGTTTAAATGGGGTCATCACCGCACAAGGGCTAGCAGAAACTGCTCCAACAATTGCAGAGCGAAAAAACCGAGCAGAGGGCTTAAATCGAGAGCGCCTCCAATCGGAGGGATAATTCTGCGAAAAAGGTTCAGATAGGGATCGGTATAATGCACGACAAAGCGCATAAAAGAATGCGCGGCGATCCTTGGGAACCAGGAGCCCACCACGCGAATAAACAACAGAATCGTGTAGCTCAAAAAAATAAGATGAATCGTATAAGCAATCATAGTATGATCATAGCATCTTTTAACTTTAATTAGAGAAGAAAAAATGATCGATTGCCCCTATGGAGAGTGGGTCTCTCCCATCACGGCCGAGCTGGTGACCCAAGGCGTTAAAAAATTTGGCACTATCGTCATAGACGGCAACGCCATTTACTGGGAAGAACAGCGCCCTTCGGAGGGAGGGAGAACGGCGATCGTGAATGAAGAGGGAGAGGTCTTACCCAAAGAATGGAGCGCCCGCTCGCGCGTGCATGAATACGGGGGAGGGGCTTTTACCGTTCACGAGGGGATCGTCTATTTTGTCAATGACAGGGACCAACGCATTTACGTCGAGGACAAGCCCTTGACGGCGGAAGGGGTGCGCTTTGCGGATCTGCTTGCCACGACGCAAGGGCTCGTTGCCGTGGGGGAACAGTCTGAAGAAAATTTTTTAGCCCTGGTCGACCTGGCTACCGGAGCTTATCGGAAGATCGCTTCGGGCTGCGATTTTTATGCTTCGCCCGCGCTCAGCCCTGATGGAAAAAAGCTCGCTTGGCTCTCCTGGAATCATCCGAATATGCCTTGGGATGGGACCGAATTATGGGCGGCGGATTTTCAAGAGGGGCAACTGCTCCGCCCCAAGCTGATCGCCGGCGGCGCGTCGGAATCGATTTTTCAGCCGGCTTGGTCTCCCGAGGGAAAGCTCTATTACATCTCCGATCGGAGCGGGTGGTGGAACTTATATTGCGATCAAGAAAATCTCTACCCGATGGAAGCGGAATTCGGCCTGCCGCAGTGGACGTTCGGCATGTCCACCTATGGGTTTGCCAAAGATCGGATTCTCTGCACTTATCAAAAGCAAGGGTTATGGCATCTAGCCTATTTAGATCTGCAAGCGCGCACCCTCCAAGAACTCCCGTTGCCCGGGACGTTTTATACCCAAATCCGCACGGGCGGGGACGTTGCCGCTTTCCTCATGGGCTCGCCTACCGAAGGAAGAGCCGCGATGCGCTTGGATCTGAACACCCGGAAGCTCGATTCTCTCGCCGGCAATCCCCCTTCGCAGGTGGATCGCGGCTATTTTAGCATCGCCCAGCCGGTCTCTTTTCCCAGTAAAGGAGGGCGGATCGCCTATGGCCTTTATTATCCGCCTAAAAACAAGGATTACTCCGCTCCCAAGGGAGATCTGCCTCCCCTCCTTGTCAAAGCGCATGGGGGGCCCACCGCGTGCGTCCATGCCGTTTTTGAACTGGGCATCCAGTATTGGACGAGCCGCGGATTTGCCGTGCTCGACGTCAACTACGGCGGCAGCACAGGCTATGGAAGAGCCTATCGGGAATTGCTCAAAGGCAACTGGGGGATCGTCGATGTCGAGGATTGCGAACAGGGCGCCCGCTATCTCGTCGAACAAGGGCTTGCCGACCCCCATCGACTGGCTATTTCCGGAGGGAGCGCAGGCGGCTACACAACTTTATGCGCCTTGGCTTTCGGCCACACCTTTACGGTGGGCGCCAGCTATTTTGGGATCAGCGACTTGACCGCCCTTGCCGAGGAGACCCACAAATTTGAAAAGCACGACCACGAGAACCTGATCGCTCCCTATCCTCAGCACAAAGATCTCTACATCGCTAGATCCCCTCTCTATTTTGCAGAAAAAATGGATCGCCCCGTCATTTTTTTCCAAGGCCTGGAAGACAAGATCGTCCCGCCCAATCAATCAGAAAAAATGTACCAAGCGCTCAAAGAGAGGGGGATCCTCACAGAGCTAATCACCTATCCCGGAGAGCAGCATGGCTTCCGCAAGGCGGAGAATATTAAAAACTCCTTAGAAAAAGAGCTCGCTTTTTACCTGCGGGTATTTAACGACTAAAAAAGTTAAGTCATCCTGCTGGATGATTTTTTCGCTAAAGCGGCTGACCCCCTCCAAAAGGCGATGAGCGATTTGCTCCGCAGAGGCATCTCCATCCCTTTCCAACAGCGAGCGAAGCCGCTCTTTGCCGAATTGGTTTTGATTTCTATCCTCCGCTTCAATGATCCCATCCGTATAGAGGAGCAGGGTATCGCCCGGGGAAAACGAGATCGAGCCGGTATCTATCCGGCTTAACTCTACAGCGCCTAGGGCGATTCCGGGCGTCGACAGCTCTTCTATCTCGCCTCCTTTTCGGCGCAATAGGGCTGGACAATGTCCGCAACAGCTATACTCGAGCCGTCCGGTTCCTGCATGATAGAGCCCGATCCAAGCGGTCACAAAATAGCCTGTATCCGCTGTATCTAGGCATAATAAATTGTTCGTCGCCATCAAAATCTCTTTGAACCCTCCGCCCGAATAGTCGTAGCTGCGCAGCATGCTGCGAGCCATGAGCGAATAGAGGCAAGCGGCGACCCCCTTTCCCGACGCATCGCCAATCGCCATGAGCAAGTTTTCCTGCTGCACAAACAGATCGTAAAAATCGCCGGCGACTTCGCTAGCGGGGATGAATCCGGCTGCCATGTCCAAGCCGGAAACGGAAGGCAATGTTTTCGGGATGATGCTTCTCTGGATCTCCCGTCCGATTTTCAGCTCGCTTGCGAGAAGCTCCTTAGAAAGGCGCTCTGTCTTGATCTCCTCCATCTGCTTCAGCAAAGAGGAGATCATCTCATTGAATCTTTCTCCTAACACATTGATCTCAAAGCCCAGCCGATCATGCGCATAGCGGACCGTTAAATCCCCTTCGCACACCCGCTGTATATCTTGATAGAGGGATTTTAAAGGCTTTGCCATCCGGTGGGTTAAAAGAAAGGTTCCGATTCCCCCTAAGATGAGGACGAGCGCAAGCAATAGGAAAAAACTCATCAAAAACAAAACGCCCGGCTGTTTCAGGATCTCTTTTTGAGAAGCGGAGATCAACAGAAGGATAGGCGCTTCCTTCAAGCGCACTTCGATGCCCACCTTTTCAGGGATCTGCCGAAAAAGATGGGAGACGCTCCACTTAAAATCCTCCGGAGATAAGATATAGACTTGATCGATCGGAAATGCAGAGGGATCGCTGATCAGAACGCGCCCATCCAAAGTCAATAGAGAACGGTGAAAGGGAAAGGCCCCCCCCTGTAAAAAGACGGGCTCCTCATCGAGCCACTCCTTCATAGAGGGCAGCTCTTGGGCTCTAAAGTAAAATTTTTGATCGATCACCCTTTTTTCTCCCTGGGCGATCAACTCCAACGTCTCATACATATCTTGGATCTGCAGACGCCGCTCTTCGCTATAAATAAACAACATATAGAGGGTAAGGGGGATGACCAGCAGGACAGTGCTCACCACGAATACCCGAAACGCCAGCGAGCCGGCGATAGGATGGGACTTGCTGGAGAACGGAGATTGTGCCATGATCGGAGCGCCTTAGAGACTGTCGTTGAATTAAGACTTTGTCGATTTTGGGGATTATTTTGGCCGATTTTCGATCCATTTTTTGGGGATAATATACGCAAGTTGATATTATCCCCAAAAAATGGATCGAAAATCGGCTCAAAAGAACCCCAAAATCGACAGAAGCTTAATTTCAACGACAGTCTCTTAAAAATCTATATTCTTTTTTTATGATAACAAAACGGATTACGAGTTTACAACATCCTCTTGTCAAGCATTTGGTTAAACTCAGAAAAAGCCGCGCGTATCGGCAAGAGACGCAATCCGTGCTTCTCATGGGAAACAACCTCATCGCTGAAATCGCAGGCTCCACCCCGATTAAACTATTGATCGCTTCAGAGGATACAGAAGCTCCCTGCCCGGCGGAAGAAACCGTGCGCGTAGATCCCGCCGTTCTAAAAAAAATCACCGCCCTAGAAACCCCTCAACCCTTTGCCGCTGTCGTCGCCCTCCCTCCCCAGGCCGATCTACGAGGCAGCTCCCATCTGATCGCCTTAGACGGCGTCGCCGATCCGGGCAATTTGGGAACCCTCCTGCGCACCGCTCTTGCTTTCGGTTGGGATGGCGCCTTTATCACCCCTCATAGCACCGATCCCTTCAATGAAAAAGCGCTGAGGGCAGCCAAGGGAGCCACCTTCCGCCTCCCGCTTTTCAGTGGAGGCTGGGAGCATTTGGATGCGTTGATCGAAAAAGAACAGCTCGCGGTTTATATCGCCGATGCGCACGGCGCTCCCTTTCAAGCGAAAGAGATGCGCCCCCCTCTGCTTCTTGTGCTCGGGAATGAATCCAAAGGCGTGACGCCTGCGCTCAAAAAACGGCACCGGTCGATCTCTATTCCGATGTCGGGAAAAATGGAATCCCTGAATGTCGCCATCGCAGGGGGCATTCTGATGCATGCATTGAAAGAGGTCTAATGAATCCCGGCAGCGATGAGCACTACCATTTCGAAGAAGACTTTCACTCCAAAGACCGCAAGCTGCATCGCAAAGAGCGGAAAACAGCTCTTGCCAAAGACCGCTCTAAATTCAAAAAAAGCGATCAGGATCAACTGAAAAAGCAGGCGCGCCCTCCTTCTCTGCCCGACAATCTTTTGCGCGGCCGCGTGCTCGCCGTCAAACCGGAGGGGGTCCTCATCGATGCCGATCACCAGCAGTATCTCTGTTCCTTGAAGGGCTCTCTCAAACAAAACAAAAGCCAGCTAAAAAATCTGATCGCCGTCGGCGATTTTGTCCAATTTTCTTTGCAAGGCGTGATCATGCTCGTCGAAGAGCGTTATTCTATCCTATCGCGCGCGGATAACTTATCGCGCAACAAGCAGCAGCTCATCGCCGTTAATATCGACCAGGTGCTGATCACCGTTTCGGTCCTCCTCCCTCCTCTCAAACCCTCTTTAGTCGACCGGTATATCATCGCTACCATGAAGGGCAACATGCAGCCGCTCATCGTAATCAATAAGATCGATCTGCTCCAAAATCCTCCTCCAAATAGCGACCCCCTCTTCTTCGAAGAACAGCGCGCCTTGTACACCGAATTTTTGGATGCTTACAGCAGTCTTCCCCTTTACCCCGTCAGCGCGCACACGGGCGAGGGGATCGAAGCGCTCCAAATGGCAATGAAAGGGAAAGCTTCGGTTTTTTCGGGGCAGTCGGGCGTAGGCAAATCTTCCCTCATCAATGCCGTGACCGGTTCTCAATTAGCGACAGGGGGAATTGTCGAAAAAACAAGCAAAGGCTCGCATACCACGACAGCCGCACAGCTAATCCCCCTTGAAGGCGACGGCTTTTGCATCGACACGCCGGGGATCAAAAGCTTTGGCGTTTGGGATCTCACCTCTCAAGAAATTCAAGCGTTCTTCCCCGAAATTCTAGAAGTCGGCAGAGCCTGCAAATTTCCAGATTGCAGCCATCTTCAAGAGCCCGGCTGTGCGATTCAGGCAGCTATAGAACAAAAGCGGATTTCTCGCTTGCGCTTTGCTTCCTACTGCGCTTTAATGAGTAGCCTTAAAACAGAACATCAACCTCGTTAAGAAGAGAACCTATGTCTAAAATTCAATCTATACGCGCCTTAGAAATTCTCGATTCCCGGGGCAACCCTACCCTCGAAGTGATCCTGACCACCGACGAAGGGATCTCCGCCAAAGCGGCCGTCCCCTCGGGGGCTTCTACCGGAGAGCATGAAGCGGTCGAACTGCGCGACCACGATCCCAAGCGCTATTTCGGCAAGGGCGTGAAAAAAGCGGCAGGGCATGTCAATGGCCCGCTAGCGGATCTGCTCGTCCACAAGAGCGTCTTCGATCAAAAACTCCTCGACGAAGAGATGATCGCTCTCGATGGAACGCCCAACAAATCCCGCTTAGGGGCTAATGCGATCCTCGGCGTCTCCCTCGCCCTAGCCAAAGCGGCGGCCGCCACCCGCAAACTCCCCCTTTACCGGTATTTAGGAGGCGAAAAAGCCCACCTTCTCCCCTGCCCGCTCATGAATATCATCAATGGGGGCGCCCATGCTGACAACGGCCTTAGCTTTCAAGAGTTCATGATCCGGCCCATCGGGGCTCCAAACTTTAGCGAAGCGGTTCGCTGGGGTTCCGAGGTCTTTCACACGTTAAAAGGGCTCCTCAAAAAATCTAAGCAAGTCACCTCTGTCGGCGATGAAGGGGGGTTCGCCCCCCTCCTGGCTTCCCATGAAGAGGCTCTCGATTTCATCATGCAAGCGATTGAGAAGGCAGGATATCAACCTCGGAAACAGATCACCATCGCCATCGACTGCGCCGCTTCCGAATTTTATGATCCCAAGACAAAAAAATATGGAGAACGGCGTGTGGAAGAGCAGGTCTCTTATCTCTCCGGCCTCTGCAACGCATATCCCATCGATACCATTGAAGACGGGCTCGATCAAAACGATTGGGAAGGATGGAAACTGCTCACAGAAACCCTCGGCAAAAAACTCCAGCTGATCGGCGACGATATCTTCGTCACCAACCCCCTCTTCCTCAAAAAGGGGATCGAACTCGGGGTTGCCAACTCTATCCTAGTCAAAGTCAACCAAATCGGCACGCTCACCGAGAGTTTGGAAACCATCGCCCTCGCCAAGAAAAACGGCTACGCCACGGTCATTTCCCATCGATCCGGCGAAACAGAAGACACGACCATCGCCGACATTTGCGTGGCAACGAATGCGGGCCAAATCAAAACGGGATCCCTATCCCGCTCCGAGCGGATCGCCAAATACAACCGCCTTCTCGAGATCGAAGCAGAGCTCGGCTCCGCCGCGGTCTATAATAGAGCCTTTTCGGATTCAAAAACTTGAACCAACAAATGAGGATTTATGATACCTATCAGGACATATCTCACCTGTTTTTCAATAGGAACGGTTCCTTTGATCGCAAATACCGATGCTAAGGGATTTGACTGGAGCACAGTCATCAACCTCCCCCCGCTGCCTCGAGAGAATGTCATTTCAAGTCCGCAAGTATTGCACTTCTTTCCTTATGGAAAATCGGTAGGGAACCATGAGACTACGGCTAACTACATCAAGCAACATATGCAGGGGGCGCAAGTTTTTGATAGCGACGCTGACCACCTGCGCTATTCTGTAGATTCTATCTCTATAGACGGATTAATATTGGAGTTCGGCGTGTGCACGGGGAAGTCTATCAACTTCATTGCAGCTTTACATCCCAGAACCGTCATACATGGATTTGATTCGTTTGCAGGCTTACCCGAAGAATGGAAGGAACGGGGAATTGCTAAAGGGACATTTGCATTCAAAGATCATTCTTTTAAACCTCCTGTTCTTAACAACGTCGTTCTGCATGTTGGTCTTTTTGAAGAATCATTACCCCTATTTGTAGACACTATACAAAATCAACCTATCGCTCTAATTCACATGGATGCCGATCTTTACGAGTCTACAAAAACGGTCTTCAAATATCTTGGAAGCCACATTCACCCCGGCACTATTATTGTTTTTGATGAGTATTTCAACTATAACGGTTGGGAAAATCATGAACATAAAGCATTCCAAGAATTCATCGCTGAATCAGGCCTGGCTTATGAGTATATTTCGTACAATTCTCTCCATGAACAAGCGGCTGTAAGAATTGTAAATCATCTATAGAATTGGGAACTCTTTTCAAGATTTTTTTTGGAAAGGTGTTAGGTTTTCCTCATAAAGACGACGGAATTGTTGTTTCTTTTCCTCCGTCATTTGAGCCGTAATGGCACTTAGCTGACGCCCACTCTCAGTAAATTGGCGCCCAGCTTCCCTCAATGTTTCAGTATTTTGCCGAACTGCATTTTCGGTGATCTGATTCATCCTATTTGACGGCGTGGAAACCCAGTCCTAAAGGACTGGGTTTCCACGCCGTCAAATAGGATGAAAGGAACTATTCGCCGCAAGGCGGCGACGAAGATTTTCTCCATTTTTGTATCCTGGCCATCCTAAAATCCTGTTATTTTTCTCTTTTTTGCCGTGCTCGGTGAATGACCTATCAAATCTTTTTTTATAGCTTTGATCCTTTAAGTCGCTTTCGTCCTTTTTGTCTCTGATCTCTAACTGAGGTCTATAATAAAGAGCTCACCAGGCCTTCCCAGTCGTGCTTATGAATATAGTGCGAGACCTCATGCGGATCGGCATGGAGCGCCCGGGCAAAATCAGGGACATACAGCAAAAGGTTCTCCTTGCCTAATTCTTCCTTCATCCGATTTGAAAAACCGTCGATAAAGTTATCCCATTTAAAGAAGTTCTTTTTAATCGAACGCAAACACCCTTTCAAATGCTGATCCCCCAACACAAAACCGAGGAACTTTAAGGGGTGCACATGTTCGATTCTTTTACCATCTCTCTCGAGTTTCTTTTTTTCAAACAACAAGCGGACGACATTTTTCTCAGCCATCGAGTTGAGAATCCGCGCAATGATCCTCATCTCCGCATATTGTAGAGGCAGGTCGGCATAATAATTAATCCCCGAAGAGGAACCATCATTAACGGGCAGGATCAGCGCGCGGATTTCTTTTTCGAGGGAGTAGATGATATTGGCAGCAAGGGGGGTATCCTCCTCTGGCAAAGGGGAATAAAGGGCAGGCGCTCGACTCAGGAAAAATTGCTCCGTATAATAATCCGCTAGCGTAGCCTGATCGAGATCTCTACCTGTAGTAGTTAAAGAGAGCAGTTGCTGGCGCAAATGATTTTTGGCATCGGCAATCTCCTGTTCTGTCGGATTCGTACAGAGGGTGGATGCGGGGCAGTGCTCCCCATCGACTGCTTGAGACAGCAAAGAGAGATGCTGGGTTAACCAATGGAACATCGCTTCTTCATCGAAATCCCCCACTGCAACGACACCTAAAGCTTCCGGCTGATAGCCCCTTAAATGGGAAAGATAGGTTTCCAATTCATCCCCATTTTGGCCGGAAAGAGAGAGGGTGTAGAGCACGTGCTCAGCACATCCTTCCTTATATAAGATGCGCACTAGCGCAGAGTCTTGCGGCAATCGATTTTCGCACACATACATTGCCACGCCATTTTCAAGGACGCGCATCTTTTCATCCTGAGAAATCAGGTCGCCCGACTCCAGCGCACACAAGGGCGACGCGAGAATCAGCAAGATGTTTGCTAAGATAAACGGAAAAAAAGCCATTTTTTACTCCCTACCTGAGTTTTGCAATTGCCTCTGCATCATGATATATTGAACCTCCCACGCCTAAAGGCGCGGGATTCTTGCTTCATCGCTCTCCTTAAGGAGCAGCTCCACAAGCTTTTAAGACCGACATCCCGGCGGCCTTTGAATCCGGTAACAAGAACTGCAAGTCTGTGTGCTGGCAAAATATTTGCCGGTCTCTATAAAATGCTTTCCCCGTTCCTTAGCTTTGTAGGAGAGGCATCTCAAAAAGAAACCCCAGCCCGCATCAGCAATGGATCTAGATAGATTGCGGGTCCCTTTCTCGATGAGATTGGCAATGTACTCAGGATGGTTATCTCTGCCCGAAGCGATCGTAGCAAAACGGGTCAATCCCATATCGATGCCGATGGCCCTCTCTTCAGAAATCGGCGCCGGCAGAGGTTTTGATTTCTCAATTTCACAACTAAAAGAGACAGTCCAATGGTCTCCCTCTCTTCGAATCGTCGTCTGTTTGATGACGCCTTCTATCTCCCGTGATTTCCTAAAACGGACCCATCCAATTTTAGAGACTGTCGTTGAATTAAGGCTTCGTCGATTTTGGGGATTATTTTGGCCGATTTTGCATTCTTTTTTGGGGGGTAATATCAACTTGCGTATATTACCCCCCAAAAAAGAATGCAAAATCGGCTCAAAAGAACCCCAAAATCGACAAAAGCTTAATTTCAACGACAGTCTCTTAGGCAAGTAAGCATTCTGACCATCGATTTTTACTCCTTGTGGATAGCGGAAGCTGTCTCGCATGCCTTTGCATTTAAACCGGGGAAATCCGGGCTTTCTGCCAGCTTTTACATTTTCGAAAAATTGTTGAAAAGCGTTGTCTAGATTTTTGAGGGCTTGTTGGAGAACTTGTGAATGCACATCTTGCAGCCAGGCAGTGCCCTCTTGTCTCTTGAGCGAGACGAGTTCATCGTTCTGCCCGAAGTAGGTGATCGACCGACCCTCTTTTTCATAGGCAGTTTTTCTCTCTTCGAGCCCTCGATTGTACAGGAAGCGAGAAGCCCCGGCAAACTGAGCAAACAGTTGCCTTTGACTATCTGTTGGGTCTAATCGGTATTTAAATCCTTTCTTCAAAAGCATCTGCCCATGCTAAAATTTGGCCTATGAAAAAGTCAATAGATTTGAGACATGGAACGGCATCCTTATTTGCAATGCATGTGCATTTGGTCTTTGTCACAAACTTAGAAACAAGGGCTACCCATCTATTCAACAGGCACTATGGGAAAAAAATCTCTGGTCTCCTAGTTATTTTGCTAGTTCTTGTGGAGGAGCTCCTATTTCAATCATCCGCAAATATATTGAAAATCAACAATCACCAAATTAGAATGCATATCGTGATTCATCTCAGCCGTGAACGGCCGAGTTTTCTCACGTCAAATGGATAAAATGGCTGCATTTGAACCTAATCTCAGTAAAATTTTTCGTCGATTTTCGGGATTATTTTGGCCGATTTTCGATCCAAATTGTGGGGGCAATATCGACAAAAGTATATTGTCCCCACAATTTGGATCGAAAATCGGCTCAAAAGAACCCGAAAATCGACTGAAACTTTTTACTGAGATAGGTTCTTGTGTCCAACTAACTTTTTACTGACTGTCTTTTGTCTTTATCTAAAATTCAAAAAAAATCTATATACCAAATCAAAGGAGTGGAACCATGCGCCATACGGTTTTCCTATTTGGTGAGGCGGAAAAAGGGGAGTTTTGCACGCCGCTGATTTGCAGGTCGCTGCCGCAGCTGGCGGATAGCTTGGGCAACCCGCCCGACGAAAGCCAAGGAATCCTTTATGCGGTCCAAGCCCTTCTCTATGAACGAGAACTGATTTTCTTCCGCGTCAAGGAAGAGGGTTTCAGCACCCAAGATTACATGCGCGGGCTAAAACTGCTCCAAAATAAAGAAACCCTCTCACCGATTGCAGCCATCTGCATGCCGGGCGTAGGGGATATGGAAATCATTCAGGCGACAAGCCCTGTCTGCTCTCTACACAAAAGCTTCCTGATCCTGAATGAAAAGGATCTCTACGATTTCCTCACAAACGCACACAAACCTGGAAACTCGGGTCGAAATTAAGCTTCCGTAAAAAATTTCCTTACCATAAGCCTATCTGAAAAGTAAGAAAATTTTTATTTTCGCCCTTTTTGGCATCTTTGAAATTGGCTTTTTCGGCCATGTGTTCTCAAAAATAAATTATTTTTTACTGAGATAGCTTCAAAGGGACGTTGTTGAATAATTGGTTTTCGATATGCAATTTACTAACAATAAGATATTTAACCACAGAGATCACAGAGCAAAGAAAAAGATGCTCCACAGCTATCTGTACAGTATCTCTTATTTTTTCTTTGCTCTGTGTCCTCTGTGATCTCTGTGGTTAAACATCTTATTTTTTAAAATATTAGATTGAAAAATGAATTATTCAACAATACCGTTCAAATGCTAACAAAAAAAATTTAAAATTGAAATTAATTAAAGACATAAATTATAATAATACTTAATTTATTGCATACAAATTAATAATAAGGAGATTTTATGACAAATCAAATTAACCCAACGGGATCGGCGCCTGCAGCCCTTTACCCTTCCGATCTGGGAGATCTTAACGTTCTTTCCGATGAAGTAATCGCGAACATCTTTTCTCAAGTGGAACAGGTCGTCTTCGATAGTCCGACCCGCTTCGTCTGCAGGGATTTTAAGCAAATAGCCAATGACCCCTTTACAGCTTATTTGCATCTGGAAAACGCGCTCAAAGACAAGACCACGCTCACTTTTGATGAGATCGCCTCTTACCGGATCTTATTTAAACAGCGCTACCAACAAGAGCTTCCCCTCTCTAAACTCTTCGCCAAATGCCCGCAGCTGACTACCTTAGATTTTTCCAACTCGGCTATCGATAATGCCTCCCTGGCGGCGATCCTAAAAGCAGTGGGACCTCTTTGCCCCCTGCGCACTCTCAACTTAACCAACTGCACAGGACTGACAAAATTATTTCACCTCAAGGAACTGAAGTCGCTGCAAATCCTCTGCATGACCGGGTGCACAAGGCTCACAGGCTTGCTGAACGTACAGGGTCTAAATCAACTGACAACCCTCAACTTATGGGGCTGCTCCGGACTCGCAGGACAGCTGAACTTACAGGGATTAAATCGACTGATATACCTTGACTTGACGCTGTGCTCGGGTCTCACAGGCTTGCTGAACTTACAGGGACTAGATCAACTGACAACCCTCATCTTATGGGGCTGCTCCGGACTCGCGGGACAGCTGAACTTACAGGGTCTAAATCAACTGACAACCCTCAACTTATGGAATTGCTCCGGACTCGCAGGACAGCTGAACTTACAGGGTCTAAATCGACTGACAACCCTCAACTTAGGGGGCTGCACAGGGCTCACAGACTTGCTGAACTTACAGGGACTAAATCAACTGACAACCCTCGACTTAGGGGACTGCACAGGGCTGACAGGACAGTTGAACTTACAAGGACTAAATCAACTGACGACCCTCAACTTATCGTTCTGCAGAGGGCTCACAGACTTGCTGAACTTACAGGGACTAAATCGACTGACAACCCTCAACTTGAGGAACTGCACAGGGCTCACAGGCTTGCTGAACTTACAGGGTCTAAATCAACTGACAACCCTCAACTTATGGGGCTGCTCCGGACTCACAGGACAGCTGAACTTACAGGGACTAAATCAACTGACAACCCTTGACTTATCGTTCTGCGCAGGGCTCACAGGCTTGCTGAACTTACAGGGTCTAAATCAACTGACAACCCTCAACTTATCAGACTGCTTCGGACTCGCGGGACAGCTGAACTTACAGGGACTAAATCGACTAACAACCCTCCACTTATCGTTCTGCGCAGGGCTCACAGGCTTGCTGAACTTACAAGGACTAAATCGACTGAAAAGCCTCAACTTGATGAACTGCACAGGGCTCACAGGACAGCTGAACTTACAGGGACTAAATCAACTGACAACCCTCAGCTTAATTGGCTGCATAGGGCTCACAGGCTTGCTGAACTTACAGGGACTAGATCGACTGACAACCCTCAGCTTAATTGGCTGCACAGGGCTGGCGAATATAGATTTAAGCACACTGCCGGCCGGGGTTCGGATTATTCAATAAATGGATTAAAACAACAAAAATCTAGGAGACTTTATGACAAATCAAATTAACCCAACGGGATCGGCGCCTGCCGCCGTTTATCCTTCCGATCTGGGAGATCTTAACGTTCTTTCCGATGAAGTAATCGCGAACATCTTTTCTCAAGTGGAACAGGTCGTCTTCGATAGTCCGACCCGCTTCGTCTGCAGGGATTTTGAGCAAATAGCCAATGACCCCTTTACAGCCTATTTACATCTGGAAAACGCGCTCAAAGAAAAGACGACGCTCACTTTTGATGAGATCACTTCTTACCGGATCTTATTTAAACAACGTTACCGGCAAGAGCTTCCCCTCTCTAAACTCTTCGCCAACTGCCCGCAGCTAACTACCTTAGATTTTTCTAACTCCGCTGTGGATAATGCCTCCCTGGCGGCGATTCTCAAAGCAACAAGAGCTCATTGCAAGCTGCAAACCCTCAACTTAACCAACTGCACAGGACTGACAAAATTATTTCACCTCAATGAACTGACGTCGCTGCAAAACCTCGACTTGACCGACTGCACAGGGCTCACAGGACAGTTGAACTTACAGGGACTAAATCAACTGATAACCCTCAACTTAGGGGGCTGCGCAGGGCTCACAGGACAGTTAAACTTACAGGGGCTAAATCGACTGATAACCCTCAACTTGATGAACTGTATAGGGCTCACAGGACAGTTGAACTTACAGGGGCTAAATCGACTGACAACCCTCAACTTAGGGGCCTGCACAGGGCTCACGGGACAGCTGAACTTACAGGGACTAAATCTACTGACAACCCTCAACTTATGGGGCTGCACAGGGCTGACAGGACAGTTGAACTTACAGGGACTAAATCTACTGACAACCCTCTACTTAGGGCACTGCGCAGGTCTCACAGGACAGTTGAACTTACAGAGACTAAATCTACTGACAACCCTCGACTTAAGGGGCTGCTCCGGGCTCACAGACTTGCTAAACTTACAGGAACTAGATCAACTGACAACCCTCAACTTAGGGGACTGCACAGGGCTCGCAGGCTTGCTGAACTTACAGGAACTAAAACAACTGACAACCCTCGACTTATCGCGCTGCACAGGGCTCACAGGCTTGCTGAATTTACAGGGACTAAATCGACTGACAGCCCTCAACTTATCGCGCTGCACAGGGCTCGCGGGACAGTTGAACTTACAGGGTCTAAATCAACTGACATTCCTTGACTTGACGCGGTGCTCGGGTCTCACAGGATCGCTGAATTTACAGGGACTAAATCAACTGATAATCCTCAACTTAGGGGGCTGCTCCGGACTCGCGGGACAGTTGAACTTACAGGGTCTAAATCAACTGATAACCCTCAACTTAGGGAGCTGCTCCGGACTCACGGGACAGTTAAACTTACAGGGTCTAAATCAACTGACAACCCTCAACTTATCGGACTGCACAGGGCTCACAGACTTGTTGAATTTACAGGGTCTAAATCAACTGACAACCCTCAACTTAGGGAGCTGCTCCGGACTCACGGGACAGTTAAACTTACAGGGACTAAATCAACTGATAATCCTCAACTTAGGGGGCTGCTCTGGACTCGCGGGACAGTTGAACTTACAGGGTCTAAATCAACTGACAACCCTTAACTTAGGGCGCTGCACAGGGCTCACAGACTTGCTGAACTTACTGGAACTAAATAAACTGTCATATCTCAATTTGAGTGGCTGCCCAGGGTTGGCAAATATGGATTTAAGCACACTGCCGGCCGGGGTTCAGATTATTCAATAAATGAATTAAAACAACAAAAATCAAGGAGACTTTATGACAAATCAAATTAACCCAACGGGATCGGCGCCTGCCGCCGTTTATCCTTCCGATCTGGGAGATCTTAACGTTCTTTCCGATGAACTGATCGCGAACATCTTTTCTCAAGTGGAACAGGTCGTCTTCGATAGTCCGACCCGCTTCGTCTGCAGGGATTTTGAGCAAATAGCCAATGACCCCTTTACAGCTTATTTGCATCTGGAAAACGCGCTTAAAGAAAAGACCGCGCTCACTTTTGATGAGATCACTTCTTACCGGATCTTATTTAAACAACGTTACCGGCAAGAACTTTCCCTCTCTAAATTCTTCGCCAAATGCCCCCAGCTGACTACCTTGGATTTTTCCAACTCGGCTATCGATAATGCCTCCTTGGCGGCGATCCTCAAAGCTGCAGGACCTCTCTGCCCGCTGCAAACCCTCAACTTAACTCACTGCACAGGGCTAACAAGTCTATTTTATCTCAACGAACTGAAGTCTCTGCAAAACCTCGACTTACGGGGCTGCACAGGGCTCGCAGGCTTGCTGAACTTACAGGGACTAAATCAACTGACAATCCTCAACTTAGGGCGCTGCACAGGGCTCACAGGACAGTTGAACTTACAGGGACTAAATCGACTGACAACCCTCAACTTGGTGAACTGCACAGGGCTCACAGGCTTGCTGAATTTACAGGGACTAAATCAACTGATAATCCTCGACTTAGGAGGCTGCGCAGGGCTCACAGGCTTGCTGAACTTACAGGGACTAAATCAACTGAAAAGTCTCAACTTATTGTTCTGCACAGGGCTCACAGACTTGCTGAACTTACAGGGACTAAATCAACTGACAAGCCTCAACTTATTTGGCTGCACAGGGTTGGCGAATATAGATTTAAGCACACTGTCGGCCGGGGTTCAGATTATTCAATAAATGAATTAAAACAACAAAAATCAAGGAGACTTTATGACAAATCAAATTAACCCAACGGGATCGGCGCCTGCCGCCGTTTATCCTTCCGATCTGGGAAATCTTAACGTTCTTTCCGATGAAGTAATCGCGAACATCTTTTCTCAAGTGGAACAGGTCGTCTTCGATAGTCCGACCCGCTTCGTCTGCAGGGATTTTGAGCAAATAGCCAATGACCCCTTTACAGCCTATTTACATCTGGAAAACGCGCTCAAAGAAAAGACGACGCTCACTTTTGATGAGATCACTTCTTACCGGATCTTATTTAAACAACGTTACCGGCAAGAGCTTCCCCTCTCTAAACTCTTCGCCAACTGCCCGCAGCTAACTACCTTAGATTTTTCTAACTCCGCTGTGGATAATGCCTCCCTGGCGGCGATTCTCAAAGCAACAAGAGCTCATTGCAAGCTGCAAACCCTCAACTTAACCAACTGCACAGGACTGACAAAATTATTTCACCTCAATGAACTGACGTCGCTGCAAAACCTCGACTTGACCGGATGCACAGGACTCACAGGCTTGCTGAGCTTACAGGGACTAAATCAACTGACAACCCTCAACTTATCAGACTGCTCCGGACTCGCGGGACAGCTGAACTTACAGGGACTAAATCGACTAACAACCCTCCACTTATCGTTCTGCGCAGGGCTCACAGGCTTGCTGAACTTACAGGGTCTAAATCAACTGACAACCCTCAACTTAGGGGGCTGCACAGGGCTCACAGACTTGCTGAACTTACAGGGTCTAAATCAACTGACAACCCTCAACTTAGGGGGCTGCACAGGGCTCACAGACTTGCTGAACTTACAGGGACTAAATCAACTGACAACCCTCGACTTAGGGGACTGCACAGGGCTGACAGGACAGTTGAACTTACAAGGACTAAATCAACTGACGACCCTCAACTTATCGTTCTGCAGAGGGCTCACAGACTTGCTGAACTTACAGGGACTAAATCGACTGACAACCCTCAACTTGAGGAACTGCAGAGGGCTCACAGGCTTGCTGAACTTACAGGGTCTAAATCAACTGACAACCCTCGACTTATCGCGCTGCACAGGGCTCACAGGCTTGCTGAATTTACAGGGACTAAATCGACTGACAGCCCTCAACTTATCGCGCTGCACAGGGCTCGCGGGACAGTTGAACTTACAGGGTCTAAATCAACTGACATTCCTTGACTTGACGCGGTGCTCGGGTCTCACAGGATCGCTGAATTTACAGGGACTAAATCAACTGATAACCCTCAACTTAGGGAGCTGCTCCGGACTCACGGGACAGTTGAACTTACAGGGTCTAAATCAACTGATAACCCTCAACTTAGGGAGCTGCTCCGGACTCACGGGACAGTTAAACTTACAGGGTCTAAATCAACTGACAACCCTCAACTTATCGGACTGCACAGGACTCACAGGCTTGCTGAACGTACAGGGTCTAAATCAACTGACAACCCTCAACTTATCGGACTGCACAGGACTCACAGGCTTGCTGAACGTACAGGGTCTAAACCGACTGACAACCATCAACTTATCGGGCTGCACAGGGCTCACAGGACAGTTGAACTTACAGGGACTAAATCGACTGACAACCCTCAACTTGACCGGGTGCACAAGGCTCACAGGCTTGCTGAACGTACAGGGTCTAAATCAACTGACAACCCTCAACTTATGGGGCTGCTCCGGACTCGCGGGACAGCTGAACTTACAGGGATTAAATCGACTGATATACCTTGACTTGACGCTGTGCTCGGGTCTCACAGGCTTGCTGAACTTACAGGGACTAGATCAACTGACAACCCTCACCTTATGGGGCTGCTCCGGACTCGCGGGACAGCTGAACTTACAGGGTCTAAATCAACTGACAACCCTCAACTTATGGAATTGCTCCGGACTCGCAGGACAGCTGAACTTACAGGGTCTAAATCGACTGACAACCCTCGACTTAGGGGGCTGCACAGGGCTCACAGACTTGCTGAACTTACAGGGACTAAATCTACTGACAACCCTCAACTTAGGGGGCTGCACAGGGCTCACAGGCTTGCTGAACTTACAGGGACTAAATCAACTGACAACCCTCAACTTATCGCTCTGCATAAGGCTCACAGGCTTGCTGAACTTACAGGGTCTAAATCAACTGACAACCCTCAACTTGATGAACTGCCCAAGGTTGGCAAATATGGATTTAAGCACACTGCCGGCCGGGGTTCGGATTACTCGATAAATGGATTAAAATAACAAAAATCAAGGAGAGATCTTATGACAAATCAAATTAACCCAACGGGATCGGCGCCTGCCGCCCTTTATCCTACCGATCTGGGGGATCTTAACGTTCTTTCCGATGAACTGATCGCGAACATCTTTTCTCAAGAAAAAGAAGTCGCCTTTGATAGCCCAACCCGCTTCGTCTGCAGGGATTTTGAGCAAATATCCAACGATCTCTTTACAGCCTACTCGCATCTGGAAAACGCGCTCAAAGACAAGACCACGCTCACCTTTGATGAAATCACTTCTTACCGGATCTTATTTAAACAACGTTACCGGCAAGAACTTTCCCTCTCTAAATTCTTCGCCAAATGCCCGCAACTGACTACCTTAGATTTTTCCAACGCGGCGGCTATCGATAATGCCTCCTTAGCGGCGATCCTCAAAGCGACAAAAGCTCATTGCAAGCTGCAAACCCTCAACTTAACTCGCTGCACAGGACTGACAAAATTATTTCACCTCAATGAACTGAAGTCGCTGCAAAACCTCGACTTGACCGGATGCACAGGGCTCACAGGCTTGCTGAACTTACAGGGTCTAAATCTACTGACAACCCTCAACTTGATAAACTGTATAGGGCTCACAGGCTTGCTGAACTTACAGGGACTAAATCGACTGACAACCCTCGACTTACGGGGCTGCTTCGGACTCGCGGAACAGCTGAACTTACAGGGACTAAATCAACTGACAACCCTCTACTTAGGGGACTGCTCCGGACTCGCGGGACAGCTGAATTTACAGGGACTACATCGACTGATAACCCTCGACTTAGGGGGCTGCACAGGGCTCACAGGCTTGCTGAACTTACAGGGTCTAAATCAACTGACAACCCTCAACTTAGGGGGCTGCGCAAGGCTCACAGGACAGTTGAACTTACAGGGACTACATCGACTGACAACCCTCAGCTTAGGGGGCTGCTCCGGACTCGCGGGACAGCTGAACGTACAGGGTCTGAATCAACTGACAACCCTCGACTTATCGCTCTGCACAGGGCTCACAGGCTTGCTGAACTTACAGGAACTAAATCAACTGACAACCCTCAACTTAGTGGCCTGCTCCGGACTCGCGGGACAGCTGAACGTACAGGGTCTGAATCAACTGACAATCCTCGACTTATCGTTCTGCACAGGGCTCACAGGCTTGCTGAACTTACAGGAACTAAATCGACTGACAACCCTTAGCTTATCGCGCTGCACAGGGCTCACAGGACAGTTGAACTTACAGGGTCTAAATCAACTGACATTCCTTGACTTGACGCACTGCTCGGGTCTCACGGGCTTGCTGAATTTACAGGAACTAGATCAACTGATAACCCTCTGCTTAGGGAACTGCTCCGGGCTCACAGGTTTGCTGAACTTACAGGGACTAAATCAACTGACAACCTTCTACTTATGGGGCCGCTCCGGCCTTACAGGCTTATTGAACTTAAAGAGCTGCCCAGGGTTGGCAAATATGGATTTAAGCACACTGCCGGCCGGGGTTCAGATTATTCAATAAACTGAGATAGGTTCAAACAACAAAAATCCAGGAGACTTTGTAACAGTTCAGACATGTTAACAAGGAACATGATAGGCAGGATAAACATGATACACATGATGGAAAAAGAAGGGGCGGCAGAATCGGCACGCAGCTTTGCAGCCATTTTTTATCATGCACATCATGCTTATCCTGCCTATCATGTTCCTTGCTTTTTAGCAACAATCTGGATATCAATGGCTTATGTTAATCTGACAACATTGGCAGTTCAGATACTCCCACTTTCGTCGTGGACATCTGAACTGTTACATCTAAGAGATTGTCAGCTAAAGTAATGCTTTAGACCTTCTTGCGTCGGCTTCATGCTCTTGGCGCCCAAACGCCAATTGGCAGGGCAGACTTCTCCATTTTTTTCGTAAAAAATCCAGGCATCCAGCAGGCGCAATACCTCTTCGACGCTTCGTCCGATGGGCAAATCATTGACAAGTTGATGGCGCACGACGCCCTCCTTATCGATGAGAAACTGGCCGCGGTAAGCTAAGCCGTCTTGCTCGTTCAACACATGGAAGCTGCGCGCGATGGTTTTATTGAGATCTGAGACGATCGGATATTCAACCCCGGCAATACCTCCCTGATTTTTAGGGGTGTTCAGCCAGGCAAAATGGGAATAGTGGCTATCTACCGAACAGCCGATAAGTTGAGCGCCCCGTTCGGCAAAATCTCCGCTTTTTTCTTGAAAAGCGTGCAGCTCCGTCGGACAGACGAAGGTAAAATCCAACGGATAGAAGAAAAAAATGACATACTTGCCCAAAAAATCGCGCAGCGAAAACGAATCGACGATTTTACCATTCACGACAGCTTTCGCGCTAAAATGGGGGGCCGGTTTCCCGATGAGTAAACTATTCATAATACACCTCTAAATGAATTTCTTTTTGCTGATCCACGCTTCTTCGCCGATCGTCGTCTCCTCTCCATGTCCGGGGATCACGCGGGTCTCTTTTGGCAATTCGATCAACTTTTTTAGTGAATCTACCATGAGAGCGGGACGGGCCGTCGGCAAATCGAGCCTCCCGATCGCACCGCGAAAAAGGGTATCCCCAGAGATCAGAATGTTTTCCTTTTCTAGATAAAAGCAGACGCAGCCCGACGTGTGGCCCGGCGTATGGATGACCCGAATCTGAAGCTCTCCCAAAGGCAATACCTGCCCATCCTCGAGATAGTGGTCGGGCTTCGCGCCTGAAACGGGAAAAAAGAGGGGCAATCGGTCCGCTCCCGGGTTCTCCACATTGGCCGCATCTTCGGCATGCACATAGATCGGCGCGTGAAATTTGTTCTTTAACTGTGCGAGATCGCCGATGTGATCCCAATGGGAATGGGTCAATAAAATCATGCGCAGGGAGAGGGAAAGTTTATCTAGGCTGCTGCAAATCAAGGGATAGCTATCGAAAGGGACATCGATAACCGCCGCCTGTCTGGTTTTAGAGCAAGCCAGCAACACGCAGTTGGTTTCAGCCGGCCCAGAAGAGAATACTTCTAGAATCATCGATCGCCCATAAATGGTGCACCGGAGAGGGCTTGAACCTCTAACCTCCCGGTTCGTAGCCGGGTACTCTATCCAGTTGAGCTACCGGTGCTTTTATAGAGGGGTATGTACAGAGGCAGTTGAAAAACCTGTGTTTTTCAACTGCCTCTACAGCATCCACTAAGCCTTCCCTTTTTAGCAAGGGTTTTCAGAGAGGCGCCGTTTGAGTATAGAAACTCCGCATCTCTTGGAAGAGGATCTCTTTGCGCTCGAACAGGGTGCGGCAGGGGGGTAGGCTATTTAAAAAGAGCTTGCCGTAGCCCTTGGCGATCAGGCGCTTGTCGAGGCAGATAATGCAGCCTCGATCTGTTTTCTTTCGGATCAAGCGGCCAAACCCCTGCTTAAACTTCATCACGGCTTGCGGGACGGAGTAATCGAGAAAGGGGTCTTTCCCTTGGGCCAAAAGGCGCTCCCCTTGAGCCTCGACAAGAGGATCATTGGGAACCTTAAAGGGGAGCTTCACGATGATCACGCACCGGAGCGCTTCGCCGGCGACATCGACGCCCTCCCAAAACGAATCGGTTCCAAAAAGAACGCTTCCCTCGTGCGCTTTGAAATTTTCCAGCAGGGCTTGGCGCGGCTTATCCCCCTGCCTCAAGCATAGGTAGGGGACTTTTTCAGCCACGAGGGCATGCGCTTTGCGGAGCATGTCATAAGAGGTAAAAAGGACGAATGCATTGCCGCGGCTGGCATGGATGGCTTCGATGATCTGCTCGACGCTGTGCAAAGAAAAGCTCGGATCGGTGGGGTGGGGGATATCGGTGGGCACAAGCAGGAGGGCTCGCTGCTTGTAATCGAAAGGGGAATCATAGCTATTTTCCGTCGCTTGGCAACCCTGAATGCCCAGGCGCTGGCGGATATACTCAAAATTGGAGTTCGCCGTGAGAGTCGCACTGCAGAGCGAAGCGGTTGCCAGAGGCTGAAACAGATGCTCTTGGAGATAGTCGGCGATGTTCAAATGGGCGTCGATTAAGACCGCATTAGCGCGGCCGAGCTCGATCCACCGGACCCGCTCGGGATCCTGATCTTCGGTAAAAAATCCTTCGAGACCATTTGCCTGCTCTTCGAGGCGAAGCGCGATCGCCTGCACATCGATCGCCTGATTTGCCGTTTTTTCTAGATAGGAAAATTCTTTAGCAAAACCGCTCAGCCCCTGCGCGAGAGAACGGATCGCCTTGCAGGCCTCGATGAACAGAGGCTTGAGGGTCGGAAGCTCTGCGCGCACGCGCCACTTTTGCGCTTCATTCACCTTGCCGTACAGAAAATCTTGCAGATGGATGAACGCCTCCTCGATTTTGGTCAGGGCAAGCCGTTTTGCGGCAGGCAGATCGATCTCCACACGCTGGACGAGGGAAGCGGATCCTGCGGGCGGAAGAGCGGCGCGCAGATTTTCCAGGGAAACTTTATTGGCCAAGCGGACTAAACCCTGCCTGTCGATCCGCACGGCAAGGCTGTCCAAAGCCACCTCTTCTAAATGGTGAGCTTCATCCAAGACGAGCCGGCGATAGGAGGGCAAAATCGCTTTTTCCTCTTTGAAGTCGGGCCTTTGCCTAGAGACGAGATCGGCAAAGAGGAGATGGTGGTTGACGACGACAAGCTGTGCATCGGCGGCCATCTTACGGGCTTTGAAAAAAAAACAGCGCTTATAATGGGGGCATTTCGCCGGATTGCACGCCTCTTTTTCCGCATGCACTTTTTCCCAAGTCTCCGCAGCAAGGGGAAAGGGGATATCGGATCGGGATCCGCTCTCTGTTTGGGAAGACCATTTTTCCACCTTCTGCAAGGCGGCGCTCTCCTCCTCGGTGAAAAGAAGGGGCTGCTCCTGGAGATCGGAGAGCTTGCGGAGGCACAAATAATTGCTCATCCCTTTTAAGAGGACCGCTTTGAGTTCGATATCCAATGCTTTGAGCAAAGAGGGGATATCTTTTTCGATCAACTGTTCTTGAAGGGCAATCGTATGGGTCGAAATCACCGTCTTTTCTTTGTGCTTCACGGCCCACACTATCGCGGGAACAAGATAGGCGAGGCTTTTGCCGATCCCCGTTCCCGCTTCGATCAGGGCGATCTCCTCTTTGCCATAGGCGTCGAGCACTTGCTGCGCCATCTCCTTTTGCTGAGCGCGCTCTTCAAAATCGGAAAAAGCGCGGGAGAGGGGGCCTTCTCCAGAAAAAATGACCTGAAGAAGAGCGTCCATTATTCGCCTTCTAGCAAATCTAGAAAAGCCTGCAGCTGTTTAGAACGGGTCGGATGGCGCATTTTGCGAAGCGCCTTCGCTTCGATCTGCCGAACGCGTTCGCGCGTGACTTTAAAACGGACGCCGACTTCTTCGAGGGTTTTAGGCTTGCCGTCGAGAAGGCCGAAGCGCTCGATCAGCACGGTTCTTTCCCGATCGGTCAGGGTGGAAAGAACTTCGCTCATTTTATCTTTCAAAATGGCATAGCCGGTCGCTTCGGCAGGCGATTCGATCGTGGTATCCTCTAGGAAATCGCCAAACTGGCTCTCTCCGCCATCCCCCACTTCGGCTTGAAGGGAGATCGGGTGCTGGGCGATCTTATAAATTTCGCGCACCCGCTCGGGGGTTAGCCCTAACTCGTGCGCCAATTCTTCAGGCGTCGGCTCGCGCCCTGTTTCCATCATGAGTTTCTTGGCGCCGCGGAGCACTTTATTAATCGTTTCGATCATGTGGACGGGGATGCGGATCGTACGCGCTTGATCTGCGATCGCGCGCGTCACCGCTTGGCGAATCCACCAGGTCGCATAGGTGGAAAATTTATAACCGCGCCGGTATTCGAATTTCTCCACCGCTTTCATCAGCCCCATGTTCCCCTCTTGAATGAGGTCGAGGAAAGAGAGGCCCCGATTCGTATATTTCTTAGCGATCGAGATCACCAATCTTAAGTTCGATTCCACCATCTCGCGCTTGGCTTCCTGGCTCTTGTCCATCCATCTTTGCAGCATGCGGACATCTTTCTTGAACTCTTCGAGCGTTCTTCCGGCTGCGAGTTCCCGCTTAGAGAGCTTGCGCTGAACCGCTACCAATTTAGACGCGGCAAATTTATTTTTCTCCGCGCGGGGGATCAATTCCTGCATCTCTTTTTCTAAGACCAGGAACCGATCGTAAGCATTGAGAATCACTTCGCCAAAATCTTCGATGATATTGTGGCGGCAGTGCATGCTGCGCAAATAGGCTTGCGTGCGGATGCGGCATTTTTCAATATCCTCGGCAATCTTGACCCGATCTACTTTTTTCGCTTTGGAATCGCGCAGCAGGATGAGGAGATCCTCGAGAATTTTATCCTCTTGTCTGAGGAGCACGCAAAGCTTTGGCAGAAGGGTGAGATAGGACTGCTTGTCCGACACCTCTTTTTCCGAAATGAGTTTATCAAAGCGCTCTTTGCCCGTGATCAGATAGTGCGCGCACGACATCGCCTCCCGATTAGAATACCGAAAGCGCATGATGATCTTTTCAATTTGGATCTGCGCTTTTTCGATCCGCTTAGAGATTTCCACTTCCTCTTCGCGTGTGAGAAGGGGAACGGAGCCCATCTCCTTTAAATACATGCGCACGGGATCGTCGGAAGTGCCTTCGGTCCGTTTGGCCAGACCTTCCAACTCTTTCGCTTCTTTTTTGCGCTCTTTCTGCCGCTCGACCTCTACCTGGTTGAGGACTTGGATGTCCATGCCGCTTAGAAAGATTAAAACCTGATCGATCTGCTCTGCCGAATCAAACGTCATCGGCAAAATTTCATTGATCTCCTCGTAGGTGATATACCCTTGCTCTTTGGCAATGGCGACCAATTCTTCCACTTTTTGCTGATGTTGTTGATTAAACAAATTACTGAAAGTCCCTTTACTCATTCAGATATCCTGAGCTATGATTGCGCGATGCAATTTTATGCATTAGATGAAAATGAATTCATTTTAGCTTCTTCTGCCAAACGGCACAAGGATTATCGCTGTCCGGAGTGCTCAAACGCCCTCCGTTTACGAGGAGGACCTCACCGGCAAATCCATTTTTACCATCTGCAGGCGGAGCCCTCGTGCAAACAGCACCAGAAAAGTTTAATACATCTTCGAGCGCAGCTCGCTCTGCAAACGCTCCTCCCCCCGGGAGAAGCCGTTTTAGAAAAACCGTTTCCCCAAATCGGGAGGATTGCCGATGTCGCCTGGGAAAAACAGGGCATCGTCTTTGAAATCCAATGCTCCTCTCTTTCCGCCATGGAAGCGCAAAGCCGCTCGGATGACTACCGAAGGCTAGGCTTCACTCCGGTCTGGCTGCTCCATACAAAACGTTTTAATAAACGCCTCCTCAGCGCTGCAGAAGCCGCCTTGCGAACCTCTCACTGCTATTTCACCACCATCGATGAAAACGGGGAGGGGATGATCTACGACCAGCACGAGGTGATCCGCGCTGCCAAGCGGATCCTGCGGGGGCCCCCTTTAAAAGTCAACCTCGCACAGCCTCTTTTCGATGCCAAAGGGGTCTTGCACTTCCAGGGCGATTTATACTCAAACCGGTCAAAAACTGGGAATTTGGACCGGTCTGGGCATCAAGACATCGGCTCTTCGCCTTCTTTCCTCAATCGACTGAAACGAGGATATCAAACTATTCTTTATTTTTTATTGGAAAGCCTAGCCAAGTAGATGAGCCTATCCCGAAAGCAAGAAACAATTTATTTTCGATGATTTTTGAGCAAATCTGAGGTCGGCTTTTGAGGACAATGTGGGAACACATGGCCGAAAAAGCCGACCTCAGATTCGCCAAAAAGAGCGAAAATAAAAGTTTTTTACTTTCGGGATAGGCTCATAGAACCTATTAAAAAATAGAGAAAAACCCCCAGCGTTAACAGGGCATGCCAGATCCGCTTATAGGGAAAAAGTTTTTGAAGGGTCGAAAAGCCGGGCGAGGCAGGATCGTACCACGCCTCCCAGCGCTGGGCCTCCCATTTTTTCAGGTCCCCTTCAGCCGATAAGCGATTGAGATAACGGGGTTCTTTGAACAGGGTTTTTCCCTGGAATTTCTTCCCCTTCGCCTCAAAATAATAGGATGCGGAGATCGCAAATGCGGAAGAACCCATCTCTTCCACATCCCACTTTTCAATATGAGCCTCGGCCTTGCTGCCAGCCCGCGTATAGGTCCAAAGGTCCCAGGCAGCGCTCCCTAGAAACCATAGGGCGATCCCCCCGCTTATTACCAGCAACAGTATCAAGATTGACGATTTATATCTCATAGAGTATAGTGATGAGCTATCCTAAGCTTAAGAAAAGAGTTTTATCATGGCCAAAGAAAAAGAAGTAAAGCAAAAAGTAAAACGCCCCGCCGCAAAAAAGCGGGATTTGCAGCACGAAAAAAGACGCGTCCACAACAAATCCTTCCGCGCCCAGGTGCTCACTGCCGTCCGCACACTAGAGCAGTCGATCGCTCAAAAAGAGAGCGCAGCTATCCCTGAAAAATTGAACAAAGTCTACAGCCTGATGGACAAAGGTGTCAAGACAGGGATCTACAAGCTCAATACAGCAAGCCGGATCAAATCCAGATTGACTCGCAGACTAGCGGCAACTCCTTAATCCCTATCTTCGTGCCCGTGTGCGTGCCCATGCCCATGCCCGTGCCCAATTAATATTTTTTCCGGGCACGCACACGGGCAGGGGGAAGGACAAATCAGAGGTGGGAGCGGCCTACTTCAAAGCAGCGCAAGTTAATGTTCCCCGTCAGATCGATCGAGGGGGCGACATTGTGAGAGAAATTATCGATGTTGATCACGCTCGTTCCCGCGGATGTTAGAGAGAGTCCGGTGGTGCTCGAGGGAGCTGGCACCGTCACTTGATTGCCAAAGAGGCTTAAAGCCAGCGCATTCTTAAAGGGCGCCACATCTATTAGAATCCCTGAAGAGTCGACTGCGGTCCCTGTCTGAATGTTATTATTTCCTATTATGATTTGAGCTAAGGCGTTCATCGAGAGCATTTCTCCCAAGATTCCAAAACTGATATTGCTTGTGGTCGAGATCACGGTGTTATTTTTAATGGAATACGTTCCTTCATCGGCAACGATATTATTTCCCAATATCACAGAAATTCCAGCAATCCCCGTATTGTTATTGACCGTGTTCGCTATGATCTGCGTTTGCGAATTAGGGCTTCCTTCGAATATTCCTATGCCGATATTAGAAAAATTTGAGACGGCATTTCCTGAAATTAAAATAGAACTTGAGTCGGCGAGGGTTATAACTATAGAGTCGAAATAACCTGAACAAACGTTATTAGAACAGGTGACATTTGCAGAAGATCCGATCAAATCGAGCTCTATTCCATTGAAATTAAGCGATTGCGTAGGCCCTGTGCAGTGATTGTTCGCGACCAGCAAATTCCCCGATCCGGAAATTTCCATCGCACTATGCGCCAGACTTCCCGATATGAGATTATTGGCGATGGTGGCTCCGCTGATTCCCGCCGTTCCATCAATCCCAATCGTCCCCTGGATCGTGACATGCACGTTTATCCCCGACACTTCATTCCCATTAGCTAGCGTAATCACGCTGAAGGGAGAGACCACGGAAGCGGAATTGCTCAAGGTCGGAGCTAGGGTGGAGAAAGCAGGGATGGTGATCTCCCCTTTTGTCGTCGCGATGGGATGGGGGATGCTCGATCCGAATAAATGTTGGCCGTTTTGGAGGGCAATCCCCCTATTCATGCCCGTGTCGGTTCCATCCCCTGGAAAGACATAGATGATGTCATTGGGGCCGGAGCTATTTTGCGCTGCGAGCAGTGTATTGAACGGGGACTCGAATGTTCCCTGGGAATGGCTCAAATTGTTCACAAACCAGACTTGCCAAGGCTCTCCCGTTGCCGGATTAATGGCTTTCGACCTTTGCGTCACTTTTTTGACGACGGGGATTTCAAAGCGGTATGGAGCGAATGCGGCGCGGGAGATCATTAAATTCTTCTGGTGCGGGCAGCATTTGCTCTTGCTTTTGAGTTTCGGTCCAAAGGGATAGCTGAACCCGATGCTCCCTTGGAAGGTATTGCCAAAGAGATGGTCATAGGAATAGGTCGCCTCCAGAGAGATATATTCTTTATAGCGGCCAAGCAGGCGCGCTTTACCGCCCCAAGAAGAGGCGTGTTCGGCTGAAAAATAATAGGGGCCGGCGCCCGCATAGAGATCATAACAGGTGCTTTGGGTGATGTGCGCGCCGATTTCCGCATCGCCCCCCGTCAGCGCCGATCGCTGCTTAGACTTTAACCGGATCTGATTTCCGATAAATCGATCGAATTCGAAACCATAATGGGAGCTTTTATGCTTGCCCACGGGAAAATACCCATTCATCCGGTATTCCATCCGTTTGCCGAGGAGTTCGATGCCGGGGCTGATCTGGTTGACAGTCAGGTGATGCTGGTCCTGGCGCACGTCATAATAACAATAGAGCCCAAAGATGTGATCGATCGGAGAGAGAATAGTCCGCTCTCCAATGCCGACGTTCCCGGCGAGCTTCCCGTTATTAAATACATGGCCGCGCACGTCGAGAAAGGGCATGAAACAGGGATTGCAGTGGTAGATCCCGAATCCTTCCACGGTGGTGTACCCCACCTCGTAACCCACCCCGTTGGCCTCGGAATGGCGGACTCCCACATGGGCCGCATGGGTGCGGTAAGGGAAACAAGGGGCTTTGCGCGCTCTCTCTTGCTTCGCCTGTGGAGTTTTCGAGGAGTCGGAGTCCTCATTGAAGAGGATCAAGCCATATTCATCATCCGCGGGCTGGGCTACCTCCTCCTCCTTTTTTTCTGAGTCGGAAAGCAGCGGCCGCATATTGATAAATCCTTCCTCATCAAACTCAACGAGAGGATCGATGCCCGCGGCATCCTCTGCCGGAGAGAGAGAGAAAAGAAAAGGTTCCTCTTTTTGAACGGGCTGAGCGGAATCCGGTTGGTTGGTGATGATAAAACCGCCTGGGAGCTCATAATGGTGCAGGGGGTTTTCCTCCGCATATGCCAGGATGCACAAAATCGAAAGAACCGGAACAATGCTGCGCATTCTCTACCTCGCCTCTCGGTCTCTAAGAAATCAAATTAACTATTAACTATTTTTTAGCCAAAGAAAAAATGATTTTTTAATCTGACGGAAAGTCCGGATGCTTTTCTAGAGCTCTTGCGCAAAGCTTGCCGAATCGTCTCGGCATCGCCGTCTATCTCCACCCCTTTTTTGGCGCGCGTTGCGGCCGTATAGAGCACTTCACGCCCAAAAACTTCAGACCCTCGAGGCACAAGCAGTAGGATCCGCTCGTATTCGCTCCCCTGGCTTTTATGCACCGATAAACAGTAAGCATATTCAAAAGGGGGGAGAGCGAGAGCCGGTATCTTGCGAAAGGCTCCAGCAGTCTTGAAAAGAGCATACTGAGGCTCCTTGCCTTTCTGGACGAGGATGCCGACATCGCCGTTGTATAGCTCCAATGCATCGTCATTCCGCGTGATTAAGATAGGCGCCGGCCAGAAGGAATCGGCATTGAGCCTTTTCTTCATGAGGCCGACAATAGAGGCGTTTAGCGTATCGACGCCCATCGGCCCTCCTCGGACGCAAGAGAGGATCCGGAAACGATCCATCGCCTCCATCAGTTGATCTGGATCGGGACATGCGGAAGAAGGAGCGGGAAAATAATCATCGATCCGTTTGCTATAATCGACGGGGCGGACGTGTTTGAGCACTTCTTCTTCATCGCCCTCTTTAATCGCCTGCGCCAAACGGAGCACCTCTTTTTGATCGCTGCGCAGGCATCTGCTCAGAGCCATGCAAGGGAGCGCATCGAGGAGATCGGCAAACAAGCTGCCCGCTTCAACGGGAGGCAGCTGCTGCTTGTCCCCCATGAGAACCAGACGGGTTCCCGCTTGTACGGAAGCTAGCAAATAGGAAAATAGGCGTACATCGATCATGGAACACTCATCGACGAGAATCAGATCGGCGGAAAGAAACGTCCCCTCGCGGGTAAAGTCGGCGGCAGATTTAATCTGCAAGAGCGCATGCAAGGTGCCCCATTTGAGATGGGGAATCCCTTCCAGGCGAGCGCCTAACTGCGCAGCCGCCCGCCCGGTCGGTGCGCCGACGAGAATGCGGCAAGATCCCTCCATCGCTGCAGCGAGTTTGGCTGCCACATAACTCTTGCCGGTGCCGGGCCCTCCCGCAATCAGGGTCAATCGATGGGATAGAGCAGAACGAACGGCCTGCAGCTGTTCTTCGCTAAGACCTTGAGCCCATCTTTCCTCCTTTGCCGCCAGGGGAAGAGGCGGGAGGGGCGGGGAATGCAGTAAACGCTTGAGATGGGTTAAGAAACGGGTTTCAAAAACCCAATTGCGCTGCAAATAGAGCAAATCATGGGAAAGGCAGAGCGGCTTATTGGGAAAATTCTCCACGGGATCGATGGCGACGAGAGGCTCCGGCAGCGCATATTCCGGTCCGCAGGGAATACACAAATGCCCCTGGCGCGCAGCTGCCATTAAGGAGGCGAGAAGAGGATGAAGCGATCGATGTTCAGGGCATAGCTTTTCCGCAAAGATCAGATCGATTTCCTGGAATAAAGCGATAGACGGCGGGGCCTCGCAAAAAGACATAAAATATTCCTCCAAAACACTCTTCAAAGGGTCTAGGATCTAGCAAGCTCAGGTAACGCTTGAGCGCCTGAGCATAGATCTCCCCTTGTAGAAAATAATCATTTTCCTCCATCGCCTGCTGCAAATCAGCGGGTTCATACCCGCTCAGGAGATTGGACTTCCAATCGGCCAAGTAATAGATCCCCTCTTTTTCAAAAAACAGATCGATAAAGCCCTTTAGCATACCGCCTTGGATGGAAAACAGGAACTCCATCTCGGCGTGCAATTTCTGGGGCGAGAGATCGGCCAGCGTAAACCCGTTCAAGGGGAGAGCGAACACGGCTTGCAGCATCTCCTCGATGGAGGCTTCCCATCCCTCTAAATGAGTTCCTTGAATCTCGCTGAGAATCAACGCTTTCCTCTCTTGCTTAGCGAGGAACATCTTTTCCAAGATCCGGTGTAACAGCGTGCCCGTTTCGGCGCCGGGGGGAAGTCCGGGAGAAGGGATCGAAGCATCCCAAGCAAAAGGCCCTTCCGATCCCCCTTTCTGCGATAACGAAGAGAAGGAGAGGAGAAGTTGAGGAGGAGCGGCAATGAGAGGGGGTTTTGGACAAGAGAGAACCGGCGCTTCCCTGCGCTCAACTTTTTTAAGATGAAAAGGGTGTAGATTGAGGAGGGTATAGCTGATATTCAGCTCTTGTAATACAGAGGCGGGCTCCCCTCCTAATTTTTGGCAAAAAATCTCAATCGGAGTGGCGCCATCTCCCCGAAGGGGCAGCGGCACGTACAAGCGCTCTTTCGCCCGGGTAAGCGCCACATACAGCTGGCGCATCTTTTCAGCCTCTATCTCCTCCTCTTCCGCAGGAGAATCCATCGCTACGCCGAGAGCGAACACCACCTCGAATTCAAGCCCTTTGCTCATGTGGACAGTTAGGATCGCAACCGCTTCTTCATCCTCTTCAGGGCGGATTTTCAACTCCTCATCTTCTGCATCGAGTTCTAAGATTTCCCGGCCTTGCGCGAGCAATTCCGCGAGCTGCTGCACGTGCCTGTAGAAAGTGAGATCCTGCCCTTCCACCAGCTTTTCCAAAACGGTCTTTCCTTCCCATGCGCTATCCAAAAACGCGCGATAGAAGGCAGCAAAGCCGCTCTCCTGCAGCAGCTCTCGAAAAGCGACAAACCGCGCTTTTGCCAGTTGGAGTTCTTCCTGCGCTCGCCCAGGAATCAACCGATCTAGGCCAAAGCCGATGAACGGCCCTCCTAGAACCTGCTTGATACGGCTCAACCGATCCGGCTCTTGGACGGCGCGGACAAGTTCTTGCATCGCTTCCCAAGCAAAAGAATCCCTTAGGCTGCCGGTGCGTTTGACGACCGAGCCGATGCCCCACTGCTTTAAAAAGGCGCGCAAACGGCCTGCCTGATACCGATCCTTGACAAGAACGGCGCAGCTGCTCAAAGCAAACTGTTGCACCTCTTCGGCGATGAAGCGAAAAAAAAGCTCTTCGACCTCTCCTTCCGCCAAAAAAAAATGGATGGGCTGCTTCCCATCGCCCGCCTCTTTTTCCTCATGGCCGGGCCGCGTTTTGACAGGGTTCACGGCAAGCGTTTGCTTCAACGCAGGCAAAAGCATCCAATCCCCCGCTTTTTGAAACAAGCGATTGAGGAGGGACACCAAAGCGGGAGCGGAGCGGTAATTGGTATCTAAAGCCCCATGCCCCTCCGGATCTATCCTCTGCTTTGCATCCAGATACGTGTAGACGTCTGCCTTCCGAAAAGCGTAGATCGATTGCTTCGGATCCCCCACCAGGTAGAGCGCTGCCGTATGCCCTAAAAAAAGGCGCTCAAAAATCTTCCACTGAATGGGATCGGTGTCTTGAAATTCATCGACGATCACAGCCCGGTATTTCCGGCGCACCTGCAAAACAAAGTCTGGCCGATCGAGGCACTTTTCCATTTTCGCAAGCAGTTCATCGGGCGTCAGCTCCGGATGCCGCTGCCATCTGTTTTGGCACTCCCGAAGCAGGCGTGCAAAAATCTTATTAGGATCGCGCGCCTCGGCGAGAATGGGGATCACTTGTTCGCGGAGCGCCTCTATCCTCTCCGCGTTTTTGATCTGAGCCCGCACCTTGAGGTTGCCGGGCGCCATTTTCTCTAAAAAAAACTCCTTGTGCTTCAACAGCTTCTCAAACTCTTCGCCGCTGCAGCTTCTTTTTGCCATCAGCTGCTCTAAATGCGCGGCTTGAGCGAGAAAGGCGGGGAGCGTCATCCTCTTATAAGACGGCATCAAGCGCTCCGTTTCCCGCAGCAGATCAAAGGAGGGATGCTCTCTTAAGAAAGTGCGAAAAGCCTCTAAAGACTGGCTAAAATCGGCAGACTCGGACGGGGCAGCCCGATTTCCCATCGCCGAGACGAGGCGTGCAGACAATTTGGAAACCTGGTGTTGATGCTTGGCGAGCAGGATGTGGAGCTGCCGCGGACTATACGCAGAGGGCTTAAGACCCGTCCGATAAAAATCATCGACAACCTGAAGCATCGCCGCGCGCACGTCGGAGCCCTCGGGATCGCTGAGCTGCAAGGCGACGCCTGCTTCAAAGGCGAACTCCCTAAGCATCCGATGGCAAAAGCCGTGAATGGTGAAAATGTGCGCCTGATCGAAGCTAGCAAGAGCGGCGTCCCTCCTCCGTTTTGCCTTTTTTTCTCCCCCTTGTAAAAGAGCCTCCACATAATCGATATCCGTTCGCTGCAGAAGTGTCTCCAAATTAGCGCGCACGCGGGATTTGAGCTCGCGGGTGGCAGCTCTTGTAAACGTGACGACTAAAATCTGATCCACCGTCAACGGATCTTCTCCCTCTAAAATCAAACGGGAAAAGATATGCTCGATGGCAAACGTTTTCCCCGTCCCCGCGGAGGCTTCTAAAAAGTGATCGCCGCGCACTTCGACTTGCCTATCTAAGATATCAAAACTTTTCATCATTCCGCCCACTGTATTAATGGAGCAAAGCGATCTCGGAGCTCCATCGCCCACGTTTCAAAGAGCAGGCGCGCTTCGGGAGGCGATCCGCGCCTTGCCAACCAATCCAGATAAGGGTCGCTAAATGCGCTCCATTTCGAAGATAAGACCCCCTCGAGATCCTCGGCAGTGCCCTTCAGCAAGGCCTTCGCCCAGAGGGGCATCAGAGGGGAGATGTTTTTCGAAGCGAGTTCATAATACTCGATGTAGCTCGCGAGCAAAGAGAGGGGATCTGCGGCAGGGGCTTCCTTGACCGTCCCCTCTTTTGTGAGCAAAAGCCTGGGGCTTCCCAACTTCAAATGAAGAAAAATCAGAAAAGAAGGCCACGCTTTCAGAAGATCCTTCAGGGAGTCCTCCCCAGAAAAAAGCATCCCGCAAGAAGAAAAATCGGAGAGTTTGCCCACAAGATGCGCCTGCCTGCCCCCTTTGAGAGGGATTTGCAAAGGGGGCAGCATCCATTTTCCCTCCGCCAAAAAACACGCTTCCGCGCAACCCGCTTTAAACTCTACAGAAAAGACCTCGTTTACGCCCCAAGCGCCCAAATGCTCCCTTAGCTCCTCCACCTCCTCGCGCACTTGGGCGTAGGCGAGGTGTTTGAATGCTCCCAAAGGCACCCTTCCTTTTTCCTCGGCTGCCTTCCACAGCGATTCAAAAGAATAGTTCAGGGTTTGTGTGCGCAGGCGGGCTTTTTCCGCATAGGAACAGTGAAACTCTTGATTTTCTTCGGCATCCTCGTCGAGATAGAGCTGGAGCGTCCGATGAAAGTAAAATTGGATGGGATGGCGCGCCAACTTGACGAGATGGCGGATCTCGATGAAGAGATCCTCAGCTCCAGGAGCGCTAGTACCCAAATGCCAAATCTGCGGCGGATTTGGGGAAAGAGAGGGGTGGTAATAGGCCATAGCGGCTCGATACGCGCTCGGCAAGCGAACCTCCTTTTCCAGAAAACCGAGGGAGGGATGATCGGCGATAGGGATAACGGAGGACAAATAGCCGAGCAGTTCCTGGACGACGATCGAAGGGTTTTGCGGTTTATGATCGCGCGCCGACCATTTTTGATAAGAGAGGATTAAGTATTCTTGAGCGGAGAGAATCCACTCTAAAAATAAATACCGGTCCTGATCGATCTGAGAGGGCGCATAGGAGTTTAAATTGCAAAGAGAGCTTTTGCGCTCTTGGCGCGGGAAAGACTCTTCATGCATCCCGAGAATGCAAAGCACTTTCGCAGGGTAGGCAGCCGCAGAACAAAAAGAAACGCTCTGCAAATGGGAGGGCTGAAAGCTGCCGTTTTTGCGGCTTAAGAAGGTGTTTAAGACTCTATGAAAACTTGCATACCCGAAGATGGGCTTTTCGAGATCCTCTAGAGCAAGCTCTGTTAAATTTAGCGAATCTCCCAGATAATCTTCCGCTAATGTTTTGACCAAGAGAGACCACTCCTTTAAAGAGCGCTCTTTTCCATCATGCAGCGGCTTGAGATCCTCTTTTAAACGGCGCAGCAGGCGGATCCATTTTCCGAGAAGCACAGCTTCGCTTAGCTCCACACAAGGCAAAACTCCGGAAAGCTCCTCCTCTTCGGGCAAAAAGGCAAGCCCTCCAAGCATCCGCTCAAAACCGTGCTCCCAGGTGCCGGAAGGGGACTCGGCGAGCAATTTTTCTGGGAAGAAACTCTGCCGCTGCTCCTCATCGACTCCCCAGAGAATATGCGCCTTGCGCGCCCATTCTTTGAGGAGGGCGGCATCTCCTGCGCTGAAATCCATTTTCTGCAAAAAGGCAGGGAGAGAAAAAAGCTTAAACAAAGACGCAAGATCAAACCGCTTAGCGGGGATGTCTAGAAGCACCTGTACATCCGCATGGATTTCTAAATCGTAGATCCGATAATCGAGCCGGCTATCGGATGAGCCGAATACCATATGGATATAAGGCGCGTAGGCATTGATATCGGGGGCGACAACCAGCACATCGCTGGGCATGAGCTTTTTATGATCTAACAGTCGATGGAGCGTTTCTAAAAGAATTTCGACTTCTCTTTGCTTAGAAGGCGCGGCATGGACTTGGATGCTCCCATCCTGTTTCGGAGAAGAGCGGCGCATCTTCAACAGATCGCGCTGCACCTCCTTAAGCAAAGAATCCCCCTCCGGTTCTCTGTAGAGTTCTTCGGTCTCTTGCTCTTCCGTATCGAGAGATCGGATGAACAACCGCCCCAAATTTCCCATATTGCCCAAGAGGGGATGGTGATCCTCCAGATACGCTTCCTGGTCCTCCTCTAGAGATTTTTGAAGATGAGCCCGCTCCCGATCGGTGCAGAGATCTTCCCAAAAAAGCTCGCAAGGAGATAGGCAATAAAAATAAGAACCCCGGGAGTTGAAGAAGTCCAAGTAAAGCTTGGGCAAAAAATGAAACCCGAACAGATGGGCCCTTCCCTCAAAGGAAGGATACACAGGATCCGAAGGAAACACCTTCTGCCATAATTTTTTTTGCCATCCCCCATCGGGAGCTTGGCGCAAGAGCCGATGGCGGAGGAAAATGTCAGCCAGTTCATCGCAAAGGGCGCCGAGCTTTTCCTCTCCCTGCTCTTTTTCTAAATAATCCGCTAGCGGCTCAAAAAAAGGCTCGGGATAGACGCCTCCTGCAGAGAATAACTGCTTGATTTCATACTCGAGGCGCAAGGAGAGTTCCCCTTTTGAAGGGATGCGGAACCATTCCTTAACCACGCGGTGCATATGCATCATGCGGAGCCCCGTTGCAACCGGCAGCTGTTTTGCCATCCGGCTCAGCAGATACCTGTCGATCTTTTCGTTGGGAACGATCACCAAACGCTGTTCGAAAACGGACAATGGCGCGCCGCAGGAGGGAAAAAGCTCCCTAGACAACCGATCCGCTAGCGGATCCAGCTGATTGCTCAAAAAAACTTTCCCTTTACCTTCCATACAGATAGACTGAGCCTATTAATTTGAGATCGATCGATGTCCTTATCGTGGCGCCGCCCTTTTTCTGCCCTTTCCCGTTTTTTACGCCCTCACCGCCATTCTTTAGCTTTTCTGAATAGCGCGCAGTTTCTCGGCGTATTGAACGACAATATTTTTAAGCTTGTCATGGTTTTTTTATTGATCGACACGTTGGGCAAGGGTAAAGCGAGCGGCATTCTCTCTGCAGCCGGGGCGATCTACGTCATCCCTTTCTTGTTATTTTCTTCCGCTGCAGGGATCTTAGCCGACCGATTCAGCAAACAACGCCTCCTTGTCGCCATGAAAGGGGTGGAGATCACCCTCATGATCCTCGCCATCTTCGCGTTTGCCTTCAAAAGCGAAAGGGGGAGCTATACCCTCCTCTTCCTCCTTGCCACTCATAGCGCGCTATTCGGCCCTTCCAAGTATGGGATCATTCCCGAACTCGTTCCGAAAGAGGGGGTTTCGCGCGCCAACGGCCTGGTCACTTCTTTCACCTATTTGGCGATCATCATCGGCACCTTTCTCGCCTCTTTTCTTACCGATATCACCAACCACAACTTCATCTTCACAGCCTGCTTTTGTCTATTCATCGCCGTGATGGGCTTTTTAAGCACATTCGGGATCAAACGCACGCCCCCTCAGGGTTCAGAAAAACAACTCAACCCCTTCTTTCTCTCTGAAATCTACCAAACTCTGGTTTTCTGCCGCCAAAGAAAACATCTGCTCGTTTCCCTTTTCGGCTCGGCCTATTTTCTCTTTATCGGAGCCTTCACCCAGCTGAACATCATCCCCTTTACCTTGCAGTCGCTCCACCTCAACGAAGTCGCAGGGGGGTATCTTTTTCTAGCGACGGCTCTCGGAATCGCCCTGGGATCCTTTCTCGCCGGCAAAGCCTCTAAAAAACGGATCGAACTCGGACTCTCTTGCCTGTCGGCTTTAGGGCTCGCCGTGAGCCTTGTTCTCATCGCCCTTTTCTCTCAGCATCTGATCGTCGTTGTCGTCTTCTTGATTCTCCTCGGCATCTTTGGAGGGATTTTCATTGTCCCCTTCGATACCTACATCCAGCTGAGCAGCCCCGATGAAAAGCGGGGACAGGTGATCGCCGCCGGCAATTTTTTAAGCTTTAGCGGAGTGCTCCTCGCCTCCTTTGCGCTTTTTTTCCTGAGCCAAGTTCTAACCCTTTCTTCCGCAAGCGGGTTTGCCTTCATCGGGATCATCACTCTAGGGGTTTCTCTCTTCTTGTTTTTGCGCCTCTCCGATTTAGCGCTCCCTTACGTCTCCCGAAAAATTCTTCTCCCCATTTATCGATTCAAGCCGGTCCATCTCGATCTCGTTCAAAAAGCCTCTCAGCCCTTCTTAGTTCTCAAAAGCGCACACTGGCTCGATGCCTTCCTCTTACTGACGGCCGTTCCGAACGCCCACCTCCTGATTCCAAAACAGCGCAAACGATCTTTTCCCTATTTTAATAACCTCTTTTATTCGATCCATCTCGTCGATTCGGAGCAGCAGGCAAGAGCCTTCTCCCAAGAAAACGCCATCCCCTGTTTGATGTTAAAAGACCCCTTCGAAATCCAAGAAGAGCGCGCTTCCTCTTGGAAAAAGCTGTTCGAGCATAAAAACGGCGACACCATCGCGGTAGATATCGACCACTCGGCGAAAACGATTACCTTTAGAAGCTGTACTACAACCAAGCTTCTGTCAATTTTCGGGATTATTTTGGCCAATTTTCGATTCCATTTTTGGGGATAATATCAACTTTCGTATATTACCCCCAAAAATGGAATCGAAAATTGGCCAAAATAATCCCGAAAATTGACGAAGCCTTGGTTGTAGTACAGCTTCTTAGAAAAGGTAAATGAACTCGATCTCATACTGTTTGAATCTACGGAAAGGCCCGATTTGATCATCCAACGTGATCGACTGCTGGTATTGCTGGAAAAAATTGAGATTGTTGGTCAATAGATACTCCAAAGTCAGCTGAAAACCCCGGTAGTTGTTTTTGCCGCCGGCCGTGCTGGGCGTCGACAGACCCCCATCCCCATTGATGAAAACCGTGTAAAAGCCGCTCCCATCCGCGTTGCCGATCCCGATCCCATTATTATCAAAATCGGGAATAGCCTGCGCTCCCACGAATTGGTAGTTGCCATCAAAGGCCCAATCGTCTTTTTTGCGCAGTTCTCCCATGGATAGGCCGATATACCCGCCCACATTGGCTTTTTTACAATCTGTAATCTTTAATTTCCGTGCATTGTGGTTATACAAACCGGCAAGATAGAGGATCACCACTTTATTTAACTTTTCCGGAATAAATTTATAGCCCAAAAGAGCTTGCGAAACGAGATAATCATAACGCTCATTATCCCGGCGGAACTCCACCTTGCCCTTGTTTTCAATTTTAGAGGGATAGTGTTTCGTGTCCCAGTCGATGAGGGAGTATTTCGTATAAAAACCCGAGTTAGCGATATCGAGCAGCCCGAGTTCAACCACATAGCCGTAGTGATCGCGCCGCTCATTGATGATAAACACCCCGGGATGCACATAAAAATCGCCCACCTCTTCGAACGATTGATCGTATTTGAAAAGAATGCCGTCGAAGAAATTCCCAAATTCGACCTTCGAGTCGAAAAACGAACCCATCCGGTTGCGCCCCATGATGATATCGGATGTAAGAGATTCTTTATCCACCACTCTTAATCCGATCAAGGCTCTTTCCAATTTAAGCTTATTCAAAGTCCCATCGATGATTCCCGCGTCGTTGTCAAATTCCAGTTTGATAGAACCCCACGTCCGATCGGTGCGGTAATCCATCATCACATTCACTTCCACATCGTAGCCACGGTCCGATAAAGAGGTCGCCCCTCCTACGCCGCGCTGTTTGATCCCGTTTTTCGTCTCATTATTTTGCTGAAACTCGACGCGCGCCTCTCCGCTGATCGAAAGGGCGCCCCCTTTTTCATTGACGGTTACCTGCCGTTTGGAATAGACCCATTCCCGGAGAGCTTGGATATCCGTCTCTTCGATGTCGCCTTCTCTTTCAATGGTATCGGCATAGCCGGATCCGATCAAAAAAACAGCTGCGCCAAGAGCAAATATTAAACGTAAACGACCCATAATTATCTCCAGCTATAGCAAAAAAGCCAACCGACAGAAAGAATTATAAATAAACAGCGTATTTAGTGCAAACTCGATTTTGTACAATTTTTAGCGAGCAGATCCAGAGGAAGCTCTGGAAAATTGTACAAAGTCGAGTGGAAAGATTCAGAATTTCACATTGCCCGTTAGGGTCAATGCTTGTTCGTCAAAAAGACTCACTTCCACATTCAAGTCCACCACCTTCGCATTGGAAAGCGAGCAGCCCAATGCCGCGCCGAAACGCTCGCGGCTGCGCATGTGAAAGCTATCGTGGCCTAACTCCATGTTCGGACGGATCTCGCTCATTCTGGAATGCACGCTCGAATAGGTCAGCGCGGCGTAGGGTATAAAGAGTTCCACGCGATAGGCAGCGCCGAGGCCGATCTGCCATTCGCTATAAGAAAGCGTTGCGCCCGTCGTAAACGCCTCCGCCTCCAATGCATTCCATTTCACGTGAGGGCGCGCATATTGATATTTGGCATCGACGCCCAGCAGGGCATGTCCGCAGCGAAAGATAATCGCTCGAAGGCCGCCGCCCCAAGTGAAATGATCATTTGTTTCATATTCTCTCAGTTTCCCATCGATATGAGGGCGGTGTTCCACAAAGGCATTGAAGGCGCCGAGAGACCCATAGAATTCATAGCGATCCATGAGATTGAAGGTAAGCACTCCCTGCTGCATGTAATATTTGAAGGTGTCGATCCGCCCTGTCGCCCCCGCATGCGCTCTGAGTTTCCGGTCAAAGACAAAATCGCCCTGATAGCCCGCCTTTACTCCAAAACAGGAATCTCTACACAAGAAGAATCCCTCGTCGATCGTTTCCGGTTCGGCGGGATTTCCATTGTACAACGCCGGCAGAGAAGCCGCCCCTAAAAGCGCTAACAATGCCATCCGTATTTTTATTTTATTCTTGCAAATCGAGAACAACCCCATCGACGATCTCTCCTAAAATCACCACCTCGGGACCTTTATAGACAACGCCTTGGTCCGTCTCAAAGACGATGGAGCCCTTAACGAGGGTATCCCCGCTTAGAACGACCTGAGGGAAAGCCCCGCTATCTCCTTCAGGGTGATCGGAAATGATTAAATTCTCCAACCGGCAAGAGATCAACCAAGCCTCTCCTCCGCCGATCAACACATCCTCGAAAGTCGTTTGATTTGCAACCAACTCCCCAAAAGATGTCATTTTCCCGTCTATGATACAATCCTCTACATCGACCTTTCCGTAATTGACGATCTCTAAAAACTCGCTCCGTTTTCCCTCGATGACTCCCTTGGATTTATTGATGATCTCCATCTCCACATACGAATCGCTTGCCGAATAAACGCCCCCATTCGTGATTCCGCCATGGACTTGAACCATCCATCCAACGATCAGTGCTGCACACAGAAATTTAACCCTTTTCTTCATCGCATTCTCCTTTTAGATAAAGAAAAAGTTATACTTCTTGGCAACGAAGCGCACAAGCTTTTTTTAAGCTAGCGGTATTGATTGGGGTGGGTGTAGATGCCCCAGGGAGCGCGCGTGGTTCCATTTAACCATTCCTTCCAAGCGCTCATGGGCATCCCTTGCGAGCCGGTCCGGTCCATCCGCCAGAGCTCTAGCTGCCCTGTGCTCGGATTGACGACAAACCCAAAGTAATGATTCGCCCAATTGGTATCGGCAAAAAGAAGGGGAGGGAAGGGTTGGACGCGCCTCGCGATGTAGGCATGGAGATCCAAGCCGCTGAGACAAGAGCGTCGGGAAAGGAGATAGCATCCTTTGGCAATATCTTGGATCGCTTTCGCCGTCATCCACTCTGCAAAACGGTCGGGAAAGGAATCGAGGACGTTAAGATCGGCGATATCCGCCAAAAGATAGCGGACGTTGTCCTTCCACTCTTGACCCGAAGTCAACGGAAGCGCTTCGTATAAAAAGGCATCGAACTGATCCCTTGCGGCGGCAGAGAGGGATTGGCGCAGCTCCTGAAGGCTAGCCGCTTCCCCTTTAGCAAAGGGAAACTGTTTGATCAGAAATTGCTGTTCGTCATAGCTCAACCGGAGCTCTTCATAAAACCGCTGCCTCGGCAGGATCAGCCGATCGCGCACCCAGGTGTACGTGAACCCCCCATCCTGCCACCCTTCCTTAAGAAAATCCCAGCCCGGCTGCAGAATGAACGCATGGGTCGGCGAATACATGAGCATTCTTCTGTCGGGATCCTTGACATGGATATTTTTAAGGGTATCGAGAATAAAAATTAAGAGATCGGTCGGGCTTTCCACCCAGCGCGACTCCTCTGTAAGAGGAGATTCCCTCCTATAATACGTTTTGAGCAGCGTAGTCATCGTTCCGCCGGAGGTGTATGCCCAAGGTTTTTTTTCCAAGCGCTCCCGGTCGATCAAGGAAACTCGGTGCGCTTTGGCCATCCGTACAAAGGCGGTTTCGATAAACTCGGGGGTGCGCAAATGGGCGATGATCCGGGTGGTGATCTCGGCAATCTCATCGCTCCCCCCTTCGCCATCGCCAGCCGCGGCGACAGGCGCCTCGCTCATCCGGAAAAAATCGATCAGCGCATCGATATATTGCTTCCCGTCATAGATCAAAGACCATAGCGAAGCGTCGCTGCGCCCATGTTTATAGACCAGGCGAAAGCCGGCCGGACTATCATCGTAAGGCCCCGTTTTAATCTCTTGCATGTCGGCGTCATAGATTTCCTGAAAATATTCGGGAAATTGAAGGTCGTATTGTTTGATGAGAAAGGCAAATAAATTAGAATAGCGGGCCGCCTCGCGGTGCGCCTCGTCGCGCACATCCAAACAGGCGCGCATGTGATAAGCTCTGCTTTGGTACTCCGCCTGCAGGCGGCGCGCTTCCGCTTCCGTCCCTGCCCCCCGGAATAAAATCTCCACAGCCTTCACCTGATCGAAAGCGATTTCATACTCCCGCTGAAAACGCTCCATCTGCTCGTTCGCTAAAGCCAGCTTCTCCTGAAGATAGCTATAGATGACTTGGCCTATTCCCCCTTTTTCCTCGGGGTCAAACCCCAAACTGGAGTACAAGTTCCAACGGCTGAACTCCATTTTTACTTCAGAAAAAGAAGCGAGTGTAAATTCCCAGGCTTTTAATAGGGCATGGTCGGTCATCCTTTTAAACGCGGTCTGTGCCTCCTTTTCCAAATCGACATTCCTGACAAGCTGGCGGATCAGCTCTTCAACTGTCGTTTGAGGGGGATACCGGGCAATCAGCTGGTGTAGAGCGGATTGTTTTTCTTCCCCATCTAGCCTCTTGTCGATGAGGCCGGCAGCGATACAAGCCTCCATTAACCCGGGGGAGAGCCCAGCTTGGAGCCCGAGCTGCTTCTTTAAATCGCCAATGCCCCAGCTGGGACTTAAAGGGACGGAAAATAGGACCCCGCCAAACGTCCTCTTTAACTTTCCCGTCGTCAGCAAGTCGTAAAGATCCTGAAGGAAAGCCTCGATCTGTTCCTCATGGATGAGAATGGCGGGCGCTGTGGCAAAACACGATCCCACATTTTGCCGAATTAACGTCAGGCATGCCGCGAGCACCGCTTGCCGAATCGCCGCATCTGTCACTTTATGAGTGCCGATGGCATCGGCAATCAGCTGCTCGGCTCCCCGATGACAGAGGGGATGAGAAAACTTTTTAATCATTTTAAAAAAAGCAGGGTCGCCGCGCAATTTTTTGAGGATAAACTCGACTCTTTGCATGAAGAGGCTATCATTAAACCCCTGGGGATAGACGATGTAGCCGGTTTTTTTGAGCAGGGAAAGAATCTTGTCCACCTTTTCAAGATGCAGCTCCCCCTTTTCGTCGATAAGCCATTGAGCAAGTAAAAGAGAGCGCTTTTGACAGCGGAAGCGGAAACTATCCTGAATTCCCGAAAGATCGCATAACAGCGCAAGTTCGCCCTCTTGCCTGAGATCTAAAATCTGCGCGAGGGGGGACTCCTCTGCCGCCGCCACCTGGAGAAAGGCTCGGTAAAAGAAGTGGGGATCTTGACTATTCATCATTGTATTTTGTCCTTTCATGATTTACAATCAATTCCAAATCAAAAGAATGTGGATTTAAGATGATGATCATACGCGTTAATAATGAAAAAGAAGTCGACCTCCCCGAAGGCAGCACTGCAAAGGATTTAGCAGAAAAGCTTAATTTGAGAAACCCCCATCAAGCACTCGCCGCCAGCATCAACGGGGTCACCCGCGATCTTTCTACGCCTCTTGCGCAGGGAGATCAAGTGATTTTATGGAATTTTGAAGATAAAGAAGGGAAAGAGGTTTTTTGGCACACCTCGGCGCACGTGCTCGCCCAAGCCATTCTGCGCCTTTGGCCCCAAGCGAAACCCACCATCGGGCCTCCGATTGAAAATGGTTTTTACTACGATTTTGCCGATCTGACCCTCTCCGAAAACGATTTTGAAAAGATCGAAGAGGAAGCCCAAAAGATCGTTGCCGAAAATTACAAACCGGAGCGGCGCGTCTTTAAAAACAAACAGGAAGCTTTAGAGCGTTTTGCGGAAAATCCCTATAAACGGGAGCTCATCCAAGGCTTTGAAGGAGATCTGATCACGGGATACGCTCAAGGGGAATTTTTCGACCTATGCCGAGGACCCCACCTCCCTAACCTTGGAAAAATCAAGGCCTTCAAAGTCCTTAAAACCTCCGGCGCCTATTGGAAAGGGGATCCGAGCCGCGAAATGCTCACACGCCTCTATGCCATCACTTTCCCCGATCGGAAAGAACTCAAAGACTATCTAACCCTCCTCGAAGAGGCGAAGAAACGGGACCATAAATTGCTAGGAGCCAAACTAGACCTCTTTTCCCTAAGAGAAGAGGCTCCTGGGATGCCCTTCATCCATCCCAAGGGGATGATCATCTGGAATCGCCTGATCGATTTCTGGAGGCAGATGCGCGCCCGCGCCGGTTATATCGAAATTAAAACCCCCCAATTAATGGGTCAAGAACTTTGGGAGCGCTCCGGCCACTGGGAACACTACCGCGAAAACATGTACTCCTTTGAAATCGAGGAGCGCCACTTCGCCATCAAGCCCATGAACTGTCCGGGCTGCATGCTCTACTACCGTGCGCATACGCATAGCTATCGGGAACTTCCCCTCCGGATCGCCGAACTCGGCCACGTCCACCGGCACGAAGCTTCCGGAGCTCTCAACGGCCTTTTCCGCGTGCGCAGCTTCCATCAAGACGATGCGCACCTTTTTATGAAACCCGAAGAAATCAAACAGGAAATTTTAGGCGTGCTCGCTCTCGTCGAAGAGACCTATTCCACTTTTGGGCTGCCCTACCGCCTCGAGCTTTCCACCCGCCCTGAAAAAAGCATCGGCACAGACGCGGACTGGGCCATTGCGACAGCCGGCTTGAAAGACGCCCTGGATGAATGGGGACAGCCTTATCGCATCAATGAAGGGGATGGCGCTTTTTACGGCCCCAAAATCGACATCCATATCCGCGATGCGCTGGGCAGATCCTGGCAATGCGGCACAATCCAGCTCGACATGGCGCTTCCCGAAAAATTCCAATTAGAATATATGGATAGGGACGGGATGCATAAAAGACCGATTATGATCCATCAAGCCATCTTCGGTTCTGTGGAGCGCTTTTTTGGGATTTTAATCGAACATTTTGCGGGAAAATTTCCCCTATGGCTCAGCCCGTTGCCCGTGCGGATCATCACTGTTGCCGATAGACACGCCGATTATGCCTATGAACTGGCCAAGAAAATTAAAAAAGCAGGGTTTCTTTGCGATGTCGACGCTAGCAGCGAATCGGTCAATAAAAAGATCCGCGAAGCCCAGATTTCCCAGATCAACTACATGTTAACTGTGGGAGATAAAGAAGTGGAGAACAACTCAGCGACTCTGCGCACAAGAGACAACGTCGTGCACGGGGAAATCCAGCTCCCCGCTTTCTTGGATACTCTGCAAAAAGAATATGCCGACCGTTCGTTAACCTCTTATTTTTCCAAAGAAGGCAAACCGGCATGAAGCGGATCGCGGTCAGCAGCTTTAAAGGGGGAACCGCCAAAACTTCTACCTCCTTGCACCTAGGAGCTGCTCTCGCCCATTATCACAATCAGAAAGTGCTTTTGATCGATTTTGATGCCCAGGCCAATCTGACAACGGGCCTCGGCTACGATCCCGATACCCAAGACAGCTTAGCCCCCGTCCTGCTCGGCAATAAAAAAATCCATGAAGTGATCCTGAAGACAAAAATCCCCAAACTCGATTTGATCCCCGCCGACACCTGGTTGGAGAGGGTAGAAGTCACCGGCTCTTTGGCAGGAGACCGCTACTCCCATGAAAAGCTAAAAGAGCTTCTCCGCCCCTTAAAATACGATGTCGTCCTCATCGATACCCCTCCCTCTCTTTGCTGGCTGACCGAATCGGCGCTGATCGCCTCTACCCATTCATTGGTCTGCGCCACCCCTGAATTCTACAGCGTAAAAGGCCTGCAGCGTTTAGCGCTCTTCATGAACAACATTTCAGGGCGCCACCCCTTCGCGCTGCTCGGGGTCGCCTTGTCTTTTTGGAACCCCCGGGGAAAAAGCAATCAGGCCTTTCTCGAGGTCATCGAGGAGACATTTCCGGGTAAAATCTTGAACACCAAAGTGCGGCGCGATATCCAGGTTTCCGAAGCATCCGTTTACGGAAAACCCATCTTTGAAACAGCGCCAAAAAGCAGAGCTTCCAAAGATTACATGGATCTGACGAAAGAGCTGCTAGACAGAATGTAAAACAACTTTACATGGAGATATATGGCAATGGCAAAAGTGAATTCCTTTCTGACGCAGCGTCTCAAGACAGCAACTGAAAAGTTCTCAAAAATGGCCAACCTGGCCGAGAGGTCCTCTAATGGCCACCTCTCGAGCTTTGCAGGGGTATTCCGCATCTCGGAACTAAATGAAAAAGAAAAAGATGCGCTTCATACCATCCTCACCCAGTACAGCTTGGAGGAGCACGATGTGAAGGATGATTTGCAGTCTTTAATCAACATCACCGCCGAAGTCAAAGCCATTAATAACCAAGCGGCCATCCTCCATGGCGAACGGATTAAAAAAGCCCAGGAAATTCTCAAAAACTACCAAGAGGGAGCCTTTAGCGCCTGGCTGGTGACCATCTATGGCAATCGGCAAACCCCTTACAATTTTTTGCAGTATTACGAACTCTATACAGCAATCCCCCACATTCTACATCCCAAGCTAGACGAAATGCCCAGACAAGTCGTCTATACCTTAGCAAGCCGCAGCGGCTCCCTCGAAAAGAAGGAGGAAATTGTCAAAAACTACAACGGCCAGCCGAGGCAAGAGCTGCTCGCGCTCATTCGGCAAGCTTTCCCCCTAGACAAAGAAGACAAACGCGCCCAAGATCTCGCCCACTTTGCCATCCATTCCCTCTCCCGCCTGCGGGTGCAAATCAATCAACCCCATTTCCGCCCTTCAGAAAAACAAAAGAAAGAGATCCTCTCTCTCCTCGATTCGATCAAGTCGCTGACCGAACATGGATGATAGACCGGAGGACCGTTACGAAACCCCTCTAGCGACCCGTTACGCGAGCGCGGAGATCTCCTTTCTCTTTTCTCCTCAGTTTAAGTACACGACGTGGAGACGTCTATGGATCGCGCTCGCAAAAGCACAAAAAGGGCTCGGACTTCCCATTACCGATGCCCAAATCCAGGCGCTCGAATCCCAGTCTGAAAAAATCGATTTCAAAAAAGCGGCTGCATTCGAAAAGATCTATCGCCACGATGTCATGGCGCATATCCACGCCTATGCCGAAGCCTGTCCGGAAGCCAAGCCGATCATCCATCTGGGTGCAACCTCTTCCTTCGTCACCGACAATACCGATCTGATCCAGATGCGGGAGGGGTTGAACCTGCTGCAAGGGAAGCTCGTCCTCGTCATCCGCCAGCTTGCGGCGTTTGCCAAAAAGCACGCCTCCCTGGCTTGCCTTAGCTACACCCATTTTCAACCCGCTCAGCCCACAACCGTGGGCAAGCGCGCCTGCATGTGGCTGCAGGATCTGCTCATCGATCTGATAGATCTCGATGCTAGGCTAGAAGACCTCCGCTTCTTGGGAGTCAAAGGGGCTACGGGAACGCAAGCCTCCTTCCTCGCCCTCTTCCAAAACGATCACGACAAGGTGAAACAACTCGAGCAACGGGTCGCTCAGGAAATGGGCTTTACCCACCTCTTCATCATCTCGGGACAAACCTACACGCGGAAACAAGATATCCGCCTTTTTGCCGTCTTAAGCGGCCTGGCCGCAAGCGCCCACAAGTGCGCGACCGATCTCCGCCTCCTCGCCCATCTTAAAGAGCTGGAAGAACCCTTTAGCGCGACTCAAGTCGGTTCCTCCGCCATGCCTTATAAACGCAATCCGATCCGCTGCGAACGGATCTGCAGCCTTGCCCGCTTCTTAATCTCCCTAAATGAAAACCCGCTCTATACCGCCGCCACCCAGTGGCTGGAGCGGAGCCTCGACGACTCCGCCAATCGCAGGCTCAGCATCCCCGAAGCTTTTTTGTGCGCAGATGCCCTCTTGAACCTCCTCGCTTCCCTCACCTCGGATTTAGCGGTGCATCCCAAACAGATCGAAAAACATCTCCTAGAAGAGCTTCCCTTCCTTGCTACCGAAAATATCCTCATGGAAGCGGTCAAAAAGGGCAAGGATCGGCAGCACGTCCATGAACGATTGCGCCAGCATAGCCTCGCCGCGAAAGAAAAAGGGGACCTGTTGGAGCAGATCAGCCAGGACCCTTCCATCGGCCTTTCCCAAGGAGAATTAGAGACTCTCATGAACAGCGCGCTTGGCGTCGGCAGAGCCCCTTCCCAAGTGGAGGAATTCCTTCAACAAGAGGTCTATCCCCTCCTAGAGCGCTACAAACACCTCAATCCCTCGATCCCTCACCCCACCATCTAAACGTGCCCCCGCCCTTGCCCGCATCCTATTACCCATAAGTTTTTTGACAGAAAATTCTGTTTCTGTAGCCGTCATAGGCTGCAGAAGTTCCCAAGCATCCAGTGCTGCAAACTTAGCATAAGTTACTGATATCCAGATTGTGCTGCTCAAAGCAATCAACATGATAGGCAGGATAAGCATGATGTGCATGATAAAAAAATGGCCGCAAAGCGGCGTGCCGCTTCTGCCGCCTCTTCTTTTTCCATCATGTGTATCATGCTTATCCTATCTATCATGTTCCTTGGTCTATGCAATAAATTTGAATAGGATGCGCACACGGGCACGAAAAAAGAGAAGTTTTAATGGCTTTCTTGCTTTAAAAGGGTTAAATTGCTATCCATCTAACTATTCACGAGGTTAGCTGATGTCATTTGGAATAGGAAATGTAAAACCCAGCTCTATTCATCTTGAAACGGAGCAAACATCCACTTTCCAGCCGTGCACACCTATTGGACTTTCTGCTTGCTCCGATGCACTGAGATCCTCTATAAAAGCAGAGCAAAAAGGGGAAGAAAACTGTTTCATAAAAGTATGGAACCAGATTGTAGAAGGGGTGCGCTATTTTTTTGAAATGCTCTTCTGCTGGGGGAAAAAGAACGATAACCCCGCTCAGCGCGTCTTTTTCCCTGAGCAACAGCCGGATTCCACACAGACAAGTTTTAGAGAGCAGGTGAGGGCGGAATACGAGATGCACATGGGCGCGTTAAACGAGCTGCAGAAGGGAGCAGCAATCCAGCTGATGAATTTGGCAAAGGAGCTTCGAGACTCATCCGCTCCCCGCCCTCCTGCAAATCCAACAACTCCCACCCCAACTCTCCCATATACAGTAGAAGAACCCAATTGAAAATATCTAGGATTGTATGAAAAAGACCCTTCTATCCCTCGTCCTCTCGGTTAGCTGCTGTGCCGTGGCTGCATGCACCCCTATGAAAATCCAAGAGAAGCTCTGCACCTGCGGCCCCGACAACGATTGCAGCAGCGACGATCCCAAAGACCACTGCGGCTGCGACATTTCTAATTGCGCTTGTAAAAAAGGGAATAGCTTCCGAAGTTTAAATGACTAAAAACTTCAAATTATAGGTGAATCTAATACAACAGTTTAAAAAAAATTTTATGTCAATTATTGACATTCTGTTATAAATAGGTTACATTGATATTGAGGTTCTTGCAAGGAACAAGCCTAGTATCCAGGTCGACTCCTGTTCTCTACTAAGCTCACTCACTGCAGGAACGCAATCATAGTTGAACAATGCTTTTAGGAGGCGCCAATGAAAAAAGCTATTCTTTCTCTTTTCTTGTTAACGAGTTGCTTTGCAATGGTTTCATGCTCTTGCTTCAGCTGCTGCGACAAAGAAGACAGCTGCACAAGCAAATGCGATGAATCTGACTGCTGCAGATAAGCAATTCCTTCTAGTACCCAAACACAAAAACTTTTGTGTGTGGGTACTAGCTCTGAACGACGTCTACTGAGATTAAGATGCTTAGCGCTGTAATTACCACCAGTGAAAAGCGAAACATGGTGCGCGCCCACTCTTTGTCATCCTGATGGCTTTTAAAGCCTTTCATACATAGCCCAAGCCAAATCAAGCTAAGCAAAGCCGCTGCGGCCAAGTAGATATACCCCGTATAGCCAAATAGAGGAAGCATCAGGGCTGCCGCCGTAAAGGCGATCACATAAAAAAGCATGCGCCTTTTAGTCGCATCCATCCCTTTTCTAATCGGCAAAACGGGAATGGATGCAGCCGCATAATCATCGAGTCGATAGAGGGAGATCGCAAAAAAATGGGGCATTTGCCAGAGGGCGGTTATCAAAAATAAGAGAAGCGCTCCTCCATCGAGACAAGAACTTGCCGCACAGTAGCCCACAACAGGCGGAACCCCTCCTGCAATGCTCCCTATTTCTGTCGCATAAGCCGTCCGGTATTTCCAAAAGCTATACACGCACACATAAATTAAAAAACCGCAAGCCGCCATCCATACCGTTAAAAGGTTCGTCCCTACAGCCAAAATGAGAAAGCCGCCTAGTCCAAGAAAAAGAGCGAATAGGATCGCATTTCGGGCCGAAATCGATCCTGTGACGAGAGCGCGGTTTTTAGTCCGCATCATCTTCTCATCCGCATGCCGATCGATGAAATTATTGAATACACAAGCCGATGCGATGACCAAAGACAATCCCCCCATGGCAGCTAAAAATAACGAAAAATCGAGATGGCCTTTTGACGCGAGAGCAAACCCCGCTGCCAGGGTGATCAAATTCCCCAATACGATTCCCGGTTTAGCTACCAAGCAATAAGTTTTAATCATGCGAGATCATATTCCTTCATGCTGCTGCATCTGGTGCATCTCCTCCGGAGTCATCATTTGGTAATTCAAGTGATACATGATCCATAAAGAGCCGAAGACGATAATCCCCACGATCAGCAGCATGAAGAGAAAGACCATCACATTCCAGCGCGGCTTAGCCTCTTTGCCTAGATGGAGGAAAAAGATAAACTGGACCACCATTTGCCCAAGGGCGAGCCCCGCCACAGCTAATAGGACAGCCCAGCCGGCCAAGAGGTGTTTCACGACGATAACATAAGCGGCTAGGGTCAAGAAGATAGACAACAGGAATCCCAGCAGATAAGAGCGAAAAGATCCCAGTTCAGCCCATTCTAGCGGCTCGTCCAAACGAGGGTTGTTGTCCATCCTATTTTGCTCCCATCAAGTAAACAAGAGTGAATATAAAAACCCATACCACATTTAAGAAGTGCCAGAACAATCTCAAACAGGTCAGCCTTCTAATGGTGGAAGGGATCAGCCCCCGGCGCGCCACCAGCCCCATCACAATGACCATCCAGATCAACCCCACGGCAATGTGCATCGCATGGGTGCCTACTAAAGTAAAAAAGGCGGATAAGAACGCACTTCTTTGCCACCCATTGCCTTCTTGAATGAGATGCATAAAATCGCCCATGACCATCGCGAAAAAGAGAGTCCCTAACACGAAAGCGATGCCAAGCCAGACCAAGACTTTCTTTTTGTCCTGGCGCAGCTCGGCCACCTGGGCAGGGCCGCAGGCAAAACTGCTGGTTAGGAGGATCAGCGTTTCGATCAAAACGACAGGAAGACTAAACAAGGCGCCCGCAGAAGGCCCTCCAAAGGTATTATCCTTCAGCACCACATAGGCCGCAAAGAGCGATCCAAATAACAAGCAATTGGTCATGAGGTAGAGCCAAAACCCAAAGATGGTTTTAGAGTAGGTATCGTGGGCCGCATCGTGGGAATGCGCGCATGAAGCGGTTAGATGTTCTGCCATGCATATCCCTTTTTGTTTGGAGGTTCCGCTTCTATTCTTTCCACTTCAGCAGCGGGCAGGATGTAATCGGTATCATCATCGCAGAGACGCCGGATCAAGCACACCGCGATGGCTAAAAAACTGACCACAGCAAGCCAGATCATGTACCAAATCAACGCAAAACCAAACAGGAAGCTAAGGACGCCAATGTAAAATCCCACGGGGGTGTTTTTAGGCATATGGATATCCCGCACAGGCTTCTTCACTCCCGCTTTCTTGGTCTGCTTCATCTCCCAAAAAGCATCCCGATCATGCGCTTCGGGGATCACAGCAAAATTATAAAAGGGGGGCGGCGATGAGATCGACCATTCCAACGTCCTGCCGTTCCATGGATCTCCGGTGACATCCCTATTTTCTTTCCGCTGTTTCACGCTCACGATCAGCTGCAAAACCTGAAGCGCAATCCCCACCCCAATCACCGCCACACCGATCGCAGCAACCACGAATAAGGGCTGCCATCCCGTCGATGCCTCGTAGTGGTCTGTCCTCCTCGTCGCTCCCATTAAACCGAGGATATATTGCGGCATAAAAGCGACAAAAAAACCGATCATCCAGCACCAAAAGGCGTATCTGCCTAGCTTTTCATTCAGCTTAAAGCCGACGATCTTCGGGAACCAATAGGTGATTCCAGCAAACATGCCGAATAAGACCCCTCCAATGATCATCGAATGAAAATGCGCGAGCAAGAACAAGCTATTGTGCACCTGAAAGTCGATTGGCGCCACCGACATCAACACACCTGTCATGCCGCCTAATGTGAAAACGAATACAAAACCTAAAAACCAGAGCATCGGGGTCGTATAATGCACGCGCCCCCTATACATCGTGAACAGCCAGTTAAAAATTTTCACACCGGTTGGGATCGAAATAAACATCGTCATGATGCCGAAAAAGGCATTCACATTGGCTCCCGCCCCCATCGTAAAAAAATGGTGGAGCCAAACGAGAAAAGAGAGAATGGTGATGGCGATCAAAGCCCACACCATCGAGACATAACCGAATAATCGCTTTTGCGAGAAGGTGGCCACCACTTCAGAAAAAACTCCAAAAGCGGGCAGGATGAGAATGTAGACCTCCGGATGCCCCCACGCCCAAATCAAATTCACATACATCATCGCATTGCCCCCGAAATCGGGCGTAAAAAAATGCATCCCCAGCAGGCGGTCAAAGGAGAGCATCGTCGTCGTTGCCGTGAGGATAGGAAAGGCGAATACGATGAGAATCAGCGCGGTGAGAGCGCTCCACACAAAAATGGGCATTTTCATCAGGGTCATTCCAGGACAGCGCATCTTAAAGATCGTCACCAAAAAATTAACGCCTGAAATCAGGGTCCCCACTCCCGAAATCTGCACGCTCCACAGCCAATAATCCACCCCCACGCCCGGGTTATACTGGAGACCCGAAAGGGGCGGATATGCCACCCAGCCCGTCGCAGAAAATTTGCCGACGACCAAAGATACGAGGATAAACAGCGCCCCCGAAGCAAATAGCCAGAAACTTAAGGAATTGAGAAAGGGAAATGCCACATCGCGCGCGCCGATCTGCAGAGGTAAAATGAGATTGATCAAGCCGAATATCAGCCCCATCGCCACGAAGAAAATCATGGTCGTGCCATGCGCGGTAAAAATCTGTTGAAAATGCAGCGCGGATAAATAACCAAACGAATCCCCCGTGCTGAGAACCTGCTGCACGCGGATCATCCCCGCATCAAAGAACCCCTTAAAGAGCATCACAAAAGCGACGATGAGATACATCACCCCGATTTTTTTATGATCGACCGTGGTGATCCATTCCCTCCAGAACCATTTCCAACGCTTCAAATAAAATAAAAGACCCGCCAGAAAAAGGGCCCCTAAGAACATCGAGAGCACGGCAGCCAACTCGATCGGTTCTTGTTTGAATGCATCCAGGGTTAATTTTCCAAACATAGCCATCCTCTTAATTAACCGGCATCAGGTACTTCTTCACAATCTGATCAAATAACCCCTCGTCCTTCAACACATAAGATTCCACCGGGACATAGCTGCTGGGCTCGGCAAGCCGTTGGTAGACCTCCGCATTCAAAAAATGGGGCCCCTCCCGAACCGACTCCACCCATCGATCAAAATCCGCTTGCGAACTGGATTTAGCGATAAACGTCATCCCTGAAAACCCCTCCCCGCTAATGTTTGCCGAAGATCCTCTAAAATTTCCCTCCTCATCGGCAATCAAGTGCAGCTTCGTCCGCATTCCAGACATCGCATAGATCTGCCCGCCCAATTCCGGAATCCAAAATGCATTCATGGGCGCATCCGAGGTGATTTCAAAATTCAGGGGAGTCCCTACGGGAAACTGAAAAAAATTCACGCTGGCAATCTGCTGTTCCGGATAGATAAATAGCCATTTCCACTGCAAAGCGACCACCTGGATCCTCAAGGGAGCCTTTTCTATATTCAGGGGTTTGAAGGGGTCTAGCTCATGGCAGCTTTTCCAGGCGACGATGCTAAGCACCAATACAATCGCGCAGGGAAACCCCCACCAGATCGATTCAAAAAGATGGTTCTTATCCCAATCGGGAGTATATTTTGCCTTGGCATTGCTCGCTCTATACTTCCAGGCGATGAGAAACGTGAGGATAAATACCGGAATGACGATGATCAACATCAGGAACGTAGCCAGAATGAGCAGATGGCGCTGTTTCAGAGCGATCAGCCCCTTCGGATTCAATACCGCGATATCCAGGTTAAGGAGATAAACCGCCGCTAGAAAGACCATAGCCAGAGCGAGCAGAGTTCCCAAAACGACTTTATATTTTTTGTTCATTCGCCTTTTCCCGACAGAGACCGATTCAAGACTTTTTTTACATCAACGCGATTCTCTTGTCCAGCTGTATATGTCTCTTAGAGACTGTCGTTGAAATTAAGCTTCTGTCGATTTTGGGGTTCTTTTGAGCCGATTTTGCATTCTTTTTTGGGGGGTAATATCAACTTGCGTATATGACCCCCCAAAAAAGAATGCAAAATCGGCCAAAATAATCCCCAAAATTGACGAAGTCTTAATTCAACGACAGTCTCTTAGAAGCTGTACTAAAACCAAGGCTTCGTCGATTTTCATAAAAAATTATTTTAACACTTTAATTAAAATAATAAACCATTAAATAATCTATGCGAAATTGCTGCATCGCATTTAATGCAGCGTAAAATATTTTAAATAGGTGATCATATGACTACTCCCGTTGGACAAGGCCAACCTCCTGTAGCAAATGGCTCGCTGTCTCCTCCGGCCAATCCCTCCTCTTTTTTTTCTTTAAAAAGACCCCGTTCCGAACCTACTACTCCAGATACAGATTTGGCCCCCTCTTCAACAAGACAAAAAACAACCGCATGGGTGGTTTTGGATGAGAATTGCGGAGATTTCCGTTTGATCCCCGATGAGGTGGTCTATCGGATCTTCTCTCATTTGAACGCCTCGACTTTGGTGCGCGCGGGGATCTCTTGCCGACGATTCCTTCCTATTGCCGATCGGGTGCCCATGTGGAGAGAGTTGTGCCTGGATGCAAAATTATCGATAAAAGAAGGCGACTCTTTTCGCCTCGCATTTTTATCCGCAATTGCAAAAGAAAACCCCGACGCCTACATCGCTAAAGCCTATTTTTTTAGCATGGGCGCATACACGAAAGAGAATCAGAGTCATGTATTGGGCTGTTACAGGCGTGCACTTTCCTGTTTGGACCACGCGATTAACATGGATCCTGTTTGGGAACAGAATGCTCTTTCCGAGCGACAAATAGAAATTGTGTTTAAAAAAGAGGCTCTGTTTTTAACGAATCAGGAGTTTCTCAGATCTTGGTTTGCTCCTGGACAAATTCAGACAACCTATGACCAACTCGACTATATTGTGAGCTGCCCCCACAAGGACAAAGCAGCCAGAGCAAGCCTTCTGTACACAATCATGATGATGAGTGATAGAGATTTCCCGACACTATCCATTAGTTCCGTTTGGGATCAATTGAATACGATCCGCCTCGATGAACAAGCAGATGATCAAGTTCGAAAAACTGCCAAGTACATGCTAAGCTTCTTTAGTCTGATAAAGCCTACTACCCGATGGGAACAAGCAGATTTTGCACAATTTATACAAAGTCAGCGCGATCTGTCTCATGCCGAGCGTGCTAAGATTTTAAAGGAATGTATAGCTGATCCGACAGCATTGCCATGGTGCAATCAAGTAGCAAAAATGTCATTAGTTTATATGCGACTTCATAACCACTCGACAGAAGAAATCACGGATAAAGAAGCCTATGGGATATTAGAGTCGTTAAAAAACGCTCCCCATCTATTCTCCAGCATAGACCAAGAATTAATAGAAGAGCGGATGCAGGCATTCAGAGACCAAAAACGGGTGTAATTCCCATTCGAAGATCAACGCCAAGACAGCGAAGGCAAAAAGATATAAATTAGGTGATAATATGGCTACTTCCATTGGACAAAACCCAACTTCTCCAGCAAATGGCTCGCCGCCCCCTATCCCTCCGGCCAATCCTACCTCTTCTTTAAAAAGACCCCATTCTGAACTTACTACTACTTCAGATACAGATTTGGCCCCCTCTTCAAAAAGACAAAAAACGGCCGAATGGGTCGTTTTGGATGAGAATTGCGGAGAGTTTCGTCTGATCCCCGATGAGGTGGTCTATCGGATCCTATCTCATTTCAACGCCTCCACTTTGCTCACAGTTGGGATCACTTGCAAACGATTCCTTTATCTTGCCGATCGCGCACCCATGTGGCAAGAGTTGTGCCTGAATGCAAAATTATCGCTAGAAAAAGTCGACTCTTTTCGCCTCGCATTTTTATCCGCAATTACAAAAGAAAGCCCCGACGCCTACCTCAGCAAAGCCGATTTTTTTAGCATGGGGATACACACAAAACAGAATCAGAACCGTGCATTGAACTGTTACATGCGCGCACTTGCCTGTTTGGACCATGCGATTAACATGGATCCTGTTTGGGAAAATGGGATTTTTTCCGAAAGACAGATAGAAACTGTGTTTAAAAAAGAGGCTCTGTTTTTAACGAATAAGGAGTTTGACAGATCGTGGTTTGCTCCTGGACAAATTCAGACAACCTATGATCAACTCGATCATATTACAGCCACCTGTCCTCGCCTGGATCAAGCAGCCAGAGCAAGCCTTCTGCATACAGTCATGAGAATAAATGATAGACATTTCCAGACACTACCCATTCTTTCCATTTGGAATGAATTCAATACGATCCGCCTCGATGAACAGGTAAGCGATCAAGTTCGAAAAACTGCCAAGTACATGCTAAGCCTCTTTACTGTGATAAAGTCTACTGACAGATGGGAACCAAGAGATTTTGAAGAATTTAAACAAAGTCAACGCGATTTGTCTGATGCCGAGCGTGCGAAGATTTTAAAGGAATGTATAGCTGATCGGACAGCATTGCCATGGTGCAGTGAACTAGCAAAATGGGCATTAGTCCTAATGCGGCTTCGTAACCTGACAGAAGAAATCACGGATAAAGAAGCCTACGAGATGTTAGAGTCGTTAAAAAACGCTCCCTATCTATTCTCCAACATAGACCCGGAACTAATAGAAGAGCGCATGCAGGCATTCAGAGACCAAAAACGGGTGTAATTCCCATTCGAAGAAGACGAAAAAATATAAATTAGGTGATGAGTATGACTCCCGTTGGACAAGGCCAATCTCCTGTAGCAAATGGCTCGCTGCCCCCTATCCCTCCGGCCAATCCTACCTCTTCTTTAAAAAAATCTCGTTCTGAACCTACTACTGCTCCAACTTTAGATTTGATCCCTTCCTCAAAAAGACAAAAAACAACCAAATGGGTGGTTTTGGATGAGAATTGCGGAGCTTTCCGTTTGATTCCCGATGAGGTGGTCTATCGGATCTTCTCTCATTTGAACGCCTCGACTTTGGTGCGCGCGGGAATCACTTGCAAACGATTCCTTCCTATTGCCGATCGCGCACCCATGTGGGAAGAGTTGTGTCTGAATGCAAAATTATCGCTAGAAAAAGTCGATTCTTTCCGCCTCACATTTTTATCCGCAATTGCAAAAGAAAACCCCGACGCCTACCTCAGCAAAGCCCATTTTTTTAGCAGGGGCACATACACGAAAGAGAATCCGATTCATACATTGGACAGTTACATCCGTACACTTGCCTGTTTGGACCACGCGATTAACATGGATCCTGTTGTTTGGAAAGAGGGTTCTTTTTCCGAACGACAAATAGAAACTGTGTTTAAAAAAGAGGCGCTGTTTTTAACGAATAGGGAGTTTAATAGATCGCAGTTTGCTCCTGGACAAATTCAGACAACTTATGATCAACTCAAGTATATTGCGAGCAACTGCCCCCACAAGGACAAAGCAGCCAGAGCAAGCATTCTGTACACAGTCATGATGATGAATGATAGAGATTTCCCGACAGTATCCATTAGTCAGATTTGGGCTGCATTCAATACGATCCGCCTCGATGAACAGGTAAGCGATCAAGTTCGAAAAACTGCCAAGTACATGCTAAGCCTCTTTACTGTGATAAAGTCTACTGACAGATGGGAACCAAGAGATTTTGAAGAATTTAAACAAAGTCAACGCGATTTGCCTAATGCCGAGCGTGTGAAGATTTTAAAGGAATGTATAGCTGATCCGGCAGCATTTACATGGTGCAGTGAACTAGCAAAGAGCTCATTAGCTTATATCCGATTTTTTAACCTGACGAAAGAAATCACGGATAAAGAAGCCTACGAGATGCTAGAGTCGTTAAAAAACACTCCCTATCTATTCTCCGAGATAGACCCGGAATTTATAGAAGAACGCATGCAGGCATTCAGAAACCAAAACCGGGTGTAATTCCTATTCGAAGATCAACGCCAAGACGCGGAGCCGCCAAGATGCAAAGATAAATTTCTCCGCGTCGTTGCGGCCCCGCGCCTTGGCGTTGATCTCTTTTGTTCTACTCGTGCACTCTTTAAAAATTTCATTCACGATAAGCATAAAAAACTATTTAATACTTTAATTAAAATAACAATACATTATATAATTAGCGACAAACTTAACTATCACGGTTGATGATATTGATATGTTAATCATTAAAAAAATTTAAATAGGTGATGATATGACTACTCCCGTTGGACAAAACCCAACTCCTCCAGCAAATGGCTCTCTGCCTCCCAGTCCTCCGACCAGTCCCTCCTCTTCTTTAAAAAGACCACGCTCTGAACCTCCCGCTACTCCAGATTCAGATTTAATTCCCTCTTCAAAAAGACAAAAAACAACCGAATGGGTGGTTTTGGATGAGAATTGCGGAGATTTTCGTCTGATCCCCGATGAGATAGTCCATCGAATCTTATCTAATTTCAACGCCTCCACTTTGCTCACGGTTGGGATCACTTGCAAACGATTCCTTTATCTTGCCGATCGCGCACCCATGTGGGAAGAGTTATGTCTGGATGCAAAACTATCGCTAGAAAAAGTCGACTCTTTCCGCCTCGCATTTTTATCCGCAATCGAAAAAGAAAACCCCGACGCCTACATCAGTAAAGCCGATTTTTTTCTCACGGGCAAATACACAGAAGTCAATCAGGAACATGCGCTTGCCTGTAAGACGCGCGCACTTGCCTGTTTGGACCACGCGATTAACATGGAAACTTTTTCGAAAAACGGCGTTTTCTCTGAGAGACAGGTAGAAATTGTGTTAAAAAAAGAGGCTCTGTTTTTAAACAATATGAATTTCGCCAGATCTGCATTTGCTCCTGGACAAATCCTGATAACTTTTGAGCAGCTCAAGCACGTGATCAAAACTTGTCCCTCTCAGGATCAAGCAGCCAGAGCGGGCATTCTGAACGCAGTCATGTCAATAAATGATACAAGCAGGGTTGTATCCTATAGTTCCATTTGGAATACATTCCATAAGATCCGTCTCGATGAACAGGTAAGCGATCAAGTTCGAAAAACTGCCAAGTACATGCTATCCATTCTTAAGTGCCAGAAGCCGCAAACGAGATGGGCGCGCCCAGATTTTACAACCTTTCACCAGAGCAACCGCGATCTGCCTGCTGCCGAGCGTGCCAAGATTTTAAAAGAATGTATAGCTGATCAGACAGCCTTGCCATGGTGCCGTGAACTGGCAAAAACAACATTAGCTTTTCTCCAATTGAAAAGAGCAGCAGGAGGAATCACGGATAAAGAAGCCTTCGAGATGTTAGAGCCGTTAAAAAACTCTTTCTCTCAGCCCTCCGGACTTAACCTAGTCTCACTAGAATCACTCATGGAGCAATTCAGAGCCCAAAACCGGGTGTAATTGCCATGAAAACATCTATGAGCCAATTTATCAGTAAAGAAACGCTCAGACAGAGCTATTTAGCATCCAATGAAGATGAAGGGCAGCGAGAAGCTCTGCTCGAGTGGGAAAATACCGTAGGCGATGGGTTGGCTTGTGCGCCTATCGATTCCATCGCAAGGCGGATCTGTTGCTTGGTTTCCTCTCTAGGCTGCAGCAAAGGAAGGCGCAGGTGAGGCTCGCACTTGCCGAGTAGGCTTAAGGCGTATTTCACACATTGCGGGTTGACTTCGGCAAACAGTGCCCGGCAGAGGGGATAATAGCGCTGGAAAATCTCTAGAGCCTCTTTGAAATTCCCTTGCGCGCAATGGCTCGTCAATTCTTTCCAGGCGCGCGGGATCAAATTACCCACGACGGAGATGCTCCCCGCCCCCCCTAAAGACATGACCGGAATCGTCATCAGATCATCTCCGGAAAACACCGGGATCTTAGTGAGCCGCGTCAGCTCCATCACCAGGTCGACATCGCCGGGCCCCTCTTTGATTCCCACCACGCCGGGAATATGGCTGATTTCCGCAAGCGTTTTAGCCGACAGCTTCAACCCCGTCCGAGCAGGATGGTGGTAGACGATGAGCGGCAAGCCCACTTGGGCCACCTCCTGAAAATGCGCGACGCACCCCTCTGCCGTAGGACGATTATAGTAGGGGACGACGACGAGACACCCGTCGACACCCAGATCCTTTGCCTCTTGGGTCATCCGCACGGCTTCCCGCGTATCATAAGAGCCCGTTCCCGCAAGGATCGGCGTCCTCCCTTTCGCGACTTCTACGGCAATTTGAAATGTGAGAAGCTGCTCTTCCTGGCTCAACGTCGGCGCCTCGCCGGTCGTCCCGCAAATGACGATCGCATCCGTGCCCTCCTCGACCTGCCAGGCCACAAGTTCTCGAAAGGCGGATTCATCGAATGCCCCGTTTTCTAGAAAGGGAGTCACTAAAGCTACGATAGAACCCTGAAACATGTTTGATCCTCTGCTTCAGCTTACTTTATCGCAACCCGCCCCACTCTCTCAAGCCTATTTTATCCGCGTAGGCGTGTGATCCCTCTCGGAAAAGTCATCGAGGATCTCCCTCCATTCATTGGCGACCTCCACAAAATCGTGCACGAAATATCTGAAGGGGACATATTTTTTTGAATTCTCGATCTCATGCACGAGGTAGACGCTGTTCGTGAACGAATCGAGCTGCAGATAAGCGCCGCGCTCCTGCCAGCGCAACACTCCGGAAGAAGAGACGCAATCGCGGACGCTTTTGGGGATATAGCCCTCTCCATCGAACACTTTTGTCGATATCGTCCATTGATCCCTTTTCGATTTCGTCTCGATGAAAAGAACGCTTCCTTGAACCACGACGCGCGCCTTCTTCTTTCCCGCTAACTGGGTTAGGATCGCTAAAAAAGCATCGTAAGACATCTTTTACACCTTTGTTCTATTATCATTTTAATAAAAACAGGTTAAGATTGCATTAATTTAGAATTTCGAAATTATTTAAACTAAACCAGTTAAAAAATTTAGAGACTATCGCCCCATTCCGCTTTGCGCGCTTGATGATATTTATCTTTTTGCTTACGGGAAATGGTCCGCGCGCTCACCCCTTGCGGGGTGCATACGGTCAGAGCCACATGCCCTGAACGCTTTAGGGGATGGCGCAGGATACGCCCTTCGATAGGGAGAAGAGAGGGCTCCTTTCCCACGACAACATAAGAAAATTTTTCATCCTCATAGCCAAGCGCTCCCCCCTTGACCTTCCGGTGGAAAGGACTGCGCTCCAAACGTTTGGCAAAATGGCACCAATCGCCTCCCTTCATCGGGCAAGCCTCCGCATGCGGGCAGGGAGCGATGAGAGAAGCGCCCAAATCGATGAGCTGGGTCCGGATAGCCCGGATCCGCTCAAACCCTTTGGGAGTGCCCGGTTCAATAAAAACCAACAACTTTTGCACCGATTGCCAAAGGCAGCCGACTAAACGGGAGCGCGTTTTTTCCGATAGCTCGCCGATCGCATAAGAGCTCAAAATCAAATCATGAGGAGCGATGGCAATTTCTTTTTCTAAATCCGCCACTTGCCAGCTCGTTTGGCAAGTGGCCTGGGAGGCTAACGCTTTGCCAATCTCCACCCATTCGGGATCCTTTTCCACTAAAGTCGCTTTTTTAATAGCGGGAAAGATTTCTTGGGAGGCCCACATCCCCGTTCCCGGCCCCGCGCCGAGATCGAGCAGGGACTCGATGGAAAGATCCGGCGCGCGCGCTTTAGCCGCTAATAGCGCCTCTCTACACGCCGCATAGGTCGCCGGAAAACGGGCGGCGAGATAGGCTAGCCGATCTCCGCGCGATCTCAAAAAATGAGTGGCGCATTCTCGATACCGGAGAGAAATCCCCTCAGAAAATTTTTGCAGCTCGGAAAGTTTAAGCGAGCTGAGCTGCTCCTCGATCCCCTTTTGAAGCAGCGGCGGCAAATGCATGTCGGACATTCTATTATTCTCTATTTTTTATTTATTATTCTCACAAAACATAAAAAAATTACTCTTATTGAGTATAATTAACGATTAACTTAAAATCACTGTTGTTTTAACAATTTCTAACAAAATGAGGAGAAAACTATGTCTGGTATTACAGCTAAAGAATCTGTAACGGGTCTCGGTTATGTAAATGTGACAAATTGGAGAAATGATTTCAATCCAAATGACCAAGGCCAAAAAATAGCTAAACAAATCGCCACAGAAGGCGCTTATGCCGGCCTGACTGTATGCGGCACCCTCGAGACAATAGCTAGAGCCATCTATGCATTCATTCTAAAAATCATCTCTTACTTCATGCCTGAAAATGATAAAAAAGGCTTCGAAAACAATCACGTAAAGCCTGCCATCAAAAATGCCCTCACCACCGTTGGAGTAACGAGCATGGCTGCCTTGGGCCTAAAAGATAACGTGACAGAAAATTACATCGATGCACAAGCAACCGCCGGCAAAGTAGAAGAGTTCTACGCAAAAACTTTTCCTTGCCTAAATGATTTAATAGAAGCTTAATCCCTCCTGTTAGATCCTCATCCCCGATGGGGATCTAACTTTTTCTTTAGTCTTGATTCATAGACATCCTTGGGCAAGCCTCCGCATGGGGGGCAGGGAGCGATGAGGGAGGCGCCCAAATCGATGATCAGACATTCTATTATTCTCTATCGTTATTTATTATTTTCACAAAACATAAAAAAAATTGCTCTTATTGAGCATAATTAACGATTAATTTAAAATCACTGTTGTTTTAACAATTTCTAACAAAATGAGGAGAAAACTATGTCTGGTATTACAGCTAAAGAATCTGTGACTGGTCTTGCTTATGTAAATGTGTCAGATTGGAGAAATGATTTCAATCCAAATGACCAAGGCCAAAAAATAGCTAAACAAATCGCGACAGAAGGCGCTTACGCCGGCCTGACTGTATGCGGCACCCTCGAGACAATAGCTAGAGCTATCTATGCATTTATCTTAAAAATCATCTCTTACTTTATGCCAGAGAACGATAAAAAAGGCTTTGAAAACAATCACGTAAAGCCTGCCATCAAAAATGCCGCCTTAACCGGTGCAGTGACGGGCATGGCTGCCCTGGGCCTAAAAGACAACGTGACAGAAGATCACATTGACATAGAAGGGACTTTCGACAAAGTAGACAAATTCTACGCAAAAACTTTGTATCCCTGCCTAAACAATTTGATAGAAGCTTAATCCCTCCAGTTAGATCCCCATCCCCGATGGGGATCTAACTTTTTCTTTAGCCTTGATTCATAGCCATTCTTTCCTTAAAATCACTCCGTATTTAAATTGTAAACAAACATCTTATTTGAACATTAAATTTTAAGGAGAAAACAATGTCAATACCAGAGATCCCTTGTTCCGAGTCTATTGCCGGCAACCTGTATTGCAAGGTGACGAATTGGCGCAACGACCACCAGTTCCCGACAGAAAAAGTCTACAAGCAAATCTTATCCGAAGCGGCCTATGTGGGCATCGTCATCCTCGGCGCCCTAGAAACCCTCGCTAAAGCCGTAGCAGCCCTATTTCTCAAGGGAATTTCCTATCTGCTTCCCGAAGATGAAAAGAAGCCTTTCACAAAAAAATACCTCGCCCCCGCCGGCCAGAATTTTCTCATGAACGCCAGCATGCTGGGAACAGCAGCTCTCAGCCTGCGCGATAACATCGTAGGAAGCGAGAAAACGCTCTCTGCAGAACAAACCACACAAATTACCCAAGCAGAAAAGAACAAGCAGACAAGAGCATCTGCCACCGCGCCTATCAGCGATGAACAGGTTGAGACAAACATCGCGCAAGCGAAAGCTGCCGCTGTCGCTAAAATCCCCGACGTCGACGGCATGGAGCTCAACAAAAAAGTCTTGAAATTCTATTTCGACACATTCCCTGGCCCTCTCGAAGCCCTGGGCTTCCCCAACCCCAATAAAGCATAACGCCCCGCATTTCCCCTCGCTGCCTTTCCCGCAGCGAAGGGGGACTGTTATACCCATCGCAAATGGGCGATCATATCATGAAAAAATTGACTAGACCAGAGAGCTAATTTACTTTTATCTGCAATAAAGATAGAAATATCCGATTTCGCTAATTCCCAATCGATTTCATCTATTCTCTGATGCAATCGTTCAAGCAATTCCTGCCCTCCAAATTTTTCGTCGACACGGAGATGTTTAGTCTGTTGCATCCTCTCTCTTAAATGAGATAAGTGCACAGGAACTTCGCCTTGGATATACCAGACCAAGTCATACCAATCCCGACCTTTGATTCGTTTTTTCCAGTTTCGGCAGAGAATAGCATGCATTTCCCCTGCAAAAAGATCGGCGATTGCATAAGTTCCTACATAAAAAGGGAGCGGATTCATCACCAATTTACTTTCAAGCGGTAAGTGGGATGGGGGAGGATCCGTATCGATCTCTAGTTTAATTTGGACTTTCTGTTCAGGATTTATTCCTTTAATTTTTATCTTTTCATGGATAGATAATAAAAGAGTAAGCGTATTTGCTTTCAAAAAAGCAGACCAAATTCCTGTATCGGCATTTTTTTTGCGGACCGTCACATCCAGATCAAAACCCATCGCTTTTAATTCTTGGTGCATCCCTTCTAAAAAGGGAGTAAAATCAAAATCTGAGTTTGCCTTAATCAGTGAAAAATCAAGATCTTCGCTGTAACGATCTAATCCATAGAGAATCCTAAGCGCCGTTCCACCATAAAAAACAGCATACTCAAAAAATTGATGGCGGGCTAATCCAAGTAGCGCGGTCTGCTGTAGAATTTCTCTTAATTTATCTATCATTGGCACGTCATCTGTATAACTCTCCAACATTTTTTTTATGCTTAAATCAAGACTCATATAACACCTACCAAATCTATTAAAAAATTCACGCTTTTGGCTCGGTAAGATTGGTTAATTTCCACTAATGATTGCTTGTTCAACTGATGAAAAACCTCCCGATCGATTCGTTTTGATTCCAATAGCTCTTGCTTCAATTGATTTTTATCCAACCCTCTGCAGGTCATAAATACCAAATCTGCTAATGCCTTCTCGGGTGTTGCCATTAAAAACCCTCCAATAAAACCAGAGGCTTGTTTTTGTGTAATTCCAATGGGATAACTCTTAGAAGACAGCCTATAGTAAACAAAATCGCCTATCGGAGTGGCTTTGTTGCGTAAATAGCTGCGGGTGAAGATTCTCTTGCCCTAAGAGCCTCGAATCTATAAATTTTTTGTTACCACACAAAAACTGTAGGTTCGAGATGACACCCAAGAAGAAAGATAAATACCGCACCCGCAACTGGAAAGAATATAACCGATCTTTGGTAAATCGGGGAAGCATCACTTTTTGGTTCGATGAGAATGCTATCCAAAAATGGTATTCTATTGAACGGACAGGCAAGCCTGGTCGGCCAGAAACCTATTCAGATGATGCGATTCGCTGTGGACTCATGATCCGAGCTGTCTTCCGTACAGCACTTCGTTTTCTTCAGGGTTTTGTCGACTCTATCATCCGTATTCTGGAACTCGACCTTGTTTGTCCTCATTATTCGGTATTTTCTCGTCGGGCCAAAGGTCTACATATCGCAATGAGAAAGCTGCTGAAACCTGGAGAGAAGATAAATGTGGTTTTTGATTCGACAGGGGTTAAAGTCTTTGGCGAAGGCGAATGGAAGGTCAGAAAGCACGGTTATTCGAAACGCAGGACATGGCGTAAAGTTCATGTTGGGATGTGTGCAGATTCGGGACAAGTGCTGGTCAGCGCAGTGAGCTCCAATAATGTGACTGATGAGGAGGCAATGATTTTCATGATGGAAGCTCTAGAAGGGATCCCTTTAGGAGACGTTCTTGGCGATGGCGCTTACGACACCGTCGATTGTCGCGAGGCGATCCACGATCGGGGAGGCAAACAGGTCATCCCTCCAGACAAGAATGCAAAATTGCAGAAGGGAAAACCTTTCCCATGCCTCGAGGAACGGGATGAAGCAATTCGAAGAATCCAAAACCTTGGGGAGGAAGGTCGATCCAAATGGAAACAGGAAATCGGATATCACCGAAGATCCCGAGTCGAGACATTGATGTTTAGGTATAAAACGATATTGGGAGATCGGTTGGCATCCCGCAGAGAGGCAACCCAGGCTACGGAAGTGGCGATAAAACTGGATGTATTGAATCGAATGACAGAATTCGGGAGACCAAAAAGCTACAAGGTGGCAAGTTAAGTTAGGCGACTGCTAGGCAGCTATGCCGCTTGCTGGGAATTGCGCAACAAAGCCTATCGGAGTGCGATATTCTTTGTTTCTCCCCAAAGTCATACTTGTTACTGTGTGTACGCGTTCGGGAATCATTCCATAAAAGGATAAAGCCCATTCAAGGCTTACGTAAGAAGGGCCGTAGAGTAAATTTGCAACTTGCTCGTAGGGTATAACCGTATGAGATCCCGATTTTATCCTATCCGCTATCAGATAAAATCCATTTTTTAGGCGAATGAGCTGTTCGTTTTTGACCATCCGTGAAATGCATTCTCGCGGCTTACGGTAATCAGCCAAAAAAATGAGAAGCGTCTGAGCATCTACATAAGGGGTTTCAATGCGGCTCAACACATTTTTCATCGTTTTTCCCTCTTTTTCTATATTTTACCAGAATTCCTATTTTTACTGGGAATTTTGGAGAAAAACGATAAAATTTATGCCAAAATACCCACATATAATGGGTATTTTGGAGAAAAATGTACCCCCCTCGCTGCCTTTCCCGCAGCGAGGGCTTAAATTGAGAGCAAATCCTCTATAGAGCACTCCAAAGCAGCAGCTAATGCAAAAAGCGTTGTAAGAGAGGGGTTGCGCTCCGCTCGCTCCATTCCACCAATATAGTTGACGTGTAAACCCGCTCTTTCAGCCAATTCTTCTTGCGTCAATGATAGAACATGTCTGCGCTTTCTAATTTTAGCCGCAAACTCAACTAAGATCGGATTTTTTTTCTTTTTTCTTTGAGCCATGCCTATGCCTAAACAAAGCTCAAACTTAACTAAATTGCAACCTCCTGAACACACACGATAGTGTTGAAAATATACACCATCGTGTTTATCCTTCTGCTTAATAAAAGCAACTCTTGTGAAGCAATGAAACCATTTAATTTTGACGAAAACATGCACCGGCAGGCGCTTCTAATTTATAGAATCTGGATCAGATTTTCAAAAATATTAGAATTGAAACAAGCTAGAAAAAACATAAAGTTGCATCGAAATACATCCGGAGACCTCTCTTTAAGAGTGGAGAAATAATCTGCTACGAGATCAAATCCATTTTTAGCCAGAATTCCCATTAAAAATGGGAATTCTGGCTAAAAATGGCAAAACGGCGCCTAATCGACTTTCCAATCGATGGGAGACTTGCCCCATTTTTCCAGATAGTGATTGGTTTTGGAAAAATGGCGGCAGCCGGAAAAACCAGCCACTGAGTAGGGCGAGGGATGCGCAGCTGTGAGGACGGCATGGGGAGCTTTTTGATTTTTCTTGATCTGCTCATACTTTTCTTGGGCCGACTTTCCCCAGAGCAAAAAGACGATCGGATCTTCCCGTTCGATCAGGGTGCGGGTCACCGCATCCGTGAAGCGTTCCCACCCCTTGCCGTAATGAGATCTAGGCTCGCCCGAGCGGACCGTCAAGGTGGCATTGAGCAGCAAAACGCCTTGCTTCGCCCAACAGGTCAGGCACCCTTGCTGCGGAGAGGGAATCTTTACATCTTCGATCAGTTCATTGAAGATATTTTTGAGCGAAGGAGGGGGCGGTATTCCACAGGGCACGCTAAAACTGAGGCCATGGGCCTGGCCTGCCCCATGATAGGGGTCCTGGCCTATGATCACCACCTTGACTTGAGAAAAGGGCGTTTGCGAAAAAGCATGAAAGACAAGCGGTTCTGGAGGATAGATGACGGCGCCCCCCGCTTTCTCCTTAGCTAAAAAGGCCTTGAGATCGGCGACGTAGGGAAGCGCAATTTCCTCCTTCAGAGCTCGATGCCAACTCGCTTCTAACTTCATCCCCATCAAGTCAAGTCCCACTCTTTGCCAATAATATTGACAGAAAGGGCATTTAGCCCATAACATTTTCCTTTCTTCAAATGGGGAAAACCGATGAAAGATCTCGCTGAAAATAATTTGATCCGCTTTAAGAATATCTCTAAAAAGAAAGAGACGATGTTCGCTAACTTCAAAGTGAAGGGCATACGCGGGGGTGTGAATTTCTCCGCTTCCATTTCTGTCGACATTTCCGCCGCAGAGGTCCATCCGGGCGATGTCTTAGAAAAAATCATCGAAGAGTGCGCCCGCATCGGTGTCAACGAATTCAAGCGCGCCGAATTCCAATTCGAAGGGATTACAACCATTTAGTTCATCTGGGTGTAGCGCAGCTTGGCTAGCGCACTTGCATGGGGTGCAAGAGGTCGTAGGTTCGAATCCTATCACCCAGATTCTTTTATCAGTACTGAATTAGTTGAGCTCGCCTAAAGACGACGGATTGAGCATGAGCTGCCCTTTGAGCGATCTGTGAGTCATGGTAATAATCCATAATGGCTCTTTGGGCTTGTATATAGCCCATCTCACCGTTAAATCCATGCCTTTCCATCACAGCCATATGCAAAGGAAACAAGATAGTCAAAACAGCCTGTCTTTTTTCGATCAAAGATGCCTCAGGCCTAACAGAATTTATTAAACGGTCAATTTGTGTTAAAAAGGTCTCAGAGGTCATTTCTTCTGCTATTTCCTCTATTAAATTCTGGGCTTCTTGCAGAGAAATCTCTTTGAATTCAGTAATGTCGAATGTTTTGTCGAATATAAATAGCCATTTCTCTGTATTCAACTTAGATAAAGCAACAGATTCAGATGAGCGACGAGTGTATTCTTCATTAAATTTTGACAGTCCAGATTGATTGTCTCCAAGGTTGTAAGCCTTGATCACATCCATCTGAATTGGCAAAATGACCTGGAGCAGTTCTTGCCATTTCTCAATAAGAGAGCCCGATTTGTCTTTAATGAGCCGTAGGTTGTCTTCGTTGAGTTGGATTTTGTTGTAAATCTCATTCTGAATAGTTAATAGCTGCTCGATCGACAGTGAATGGTTTTGATTCATAGATTCAAAATAATTACTTGTTGCTTGTTCTTGAGTTCCTTGACCTGCAAATAGAGTCAAACTAGATAATAAAGAGATGAAAAAAAACTTTAACACACGCCTTACCTTTCATTAGAGACTGTCTCTTAGAAAAGAAATCTACCCTATTTTTGCTAAACTGAAAACGGAAGAAATTATTTGGTAAGAGAAGCCTTCTTCTTCGGTAGAGATAATTCCACGGCAGATATTTGTATGAGGTGGGCCAACCATACACGGTTATCCCACTTATCACGGGAAATAAGAAAATAGGGTTTTGCGCCGGGATACGGGCAGCCCTCTACGAAATCTCCGATGAACTTTTCTCCTGCCACTGTTGGCTTTACAAATAGTTGATCATCGCAAACCATAGCAACCATCCTGTCTTTACAAAAAATCCCATATTCGCCAAACATTTTTTTTGCTCGAACCGTCTCAACAGCTTTTATCTGCTCAAGAATGAAATCAACAGTGCTTTGCAAAGAAGCCATAAGGACAAATGTAAAAACTTTTTACTTTCTGGATAAGCTCATGATAGCATAGCTGTACAACATTGTGCACAAAAAAGTTGTACAGTATTCGCAATACGTTGATAATCATTGCGCAGCTAGACTCAAAAGAGGGCGAAGAGCTTGAGCGCACACCCGCTGTATATGCCTGCTATCCTGGTGAATCTTTCCAACAATCCTCAGCTAGGAGAAACACGGGAAAAAAGACTTTCGCAAACTGTTGTATTGGGACTTCCTTTGCTTGCAAAAGTTTTGGAAAAACATAAGCAATCTCTATCCTAAAATAAAACAGAATATCTGAATGATGTAATTGTAGAGGGAAATAAAATTTATGAGAAATGAACGAGTACTTTATTTCGATACGAATGTATTTCGCAGGATTATTCGAGACCTATTGCATTGGCAAAGGCTAGAAGAGTTCTTCGTAGGAATGGTTTTCCCTCTTGACATAGATGATGACGGAACAATCAAACACGCATACCGGAATCTGCCAAGAGCCACCTGCGGCATTCTCTAAAAGTTCACTCTATAATATATCAACGTTTTGCTGCTATATAAGAGGCGCTCGGATCATTTTCCGAGGTTCCAATACGAACAACAATTCCCTGTTCTTGAAGGTGCTTCAAACGATTTCTGGCTGTTCGAGAGGACACTCTCCAAAGCTTCATAGCCGTTTTTGCACTGATCTCATTCTCTTTTTTCAAATATTCAAGAAGTGTTTCTGCCCATGGAAGCATAACAATTTCCTCGATTTGTTCCGAATAGAGAGTCAATCTAAATTGATTGTTCAATTCTTCCATAAGAGGGGGTTTAAGCCCTTGGCTTCGACAAGCCTCTACAATACGACGAAATCCAGAACCCCACTGTTCAATCAGACGTAGCTCTCGAAACACACGAGCGATAACGCGATTCCTGATCCTTGAAGAGCCTGCAAGGGCTTTTTTAATCGTCTGTCCAAAAGGAAGACCTCCAGGATTTGTAAACTCTATCCAATTATCAAAGATAGCAATTTGGATATGAGATCCTGTCATCGCGTAATCTGTATGAAGAAGGGCATTCATCACCGCCTCTCGAATCGCCACGGATGGATATTGGGGAATATCTTCGCGCTGCATGCGCCCAATACGGCCTTTTTTTGAGATATTTCGCTCGATAAAAGCTATGATGAGATCGGCTGCCAATGGAAGGGGAGCGCTAATATCAGTCTGGTCTAGAATCCTTTCTCGATTGGATCCAGCAAAACGGGCACACCTGATCAGTGAATCAGGGAAAAGCTGCAATCGATTGCTTCCAAAAAGAAGAACTCCGCCATTGCTAGGATATTTTTTCCCACTGCTATAGGTTTCTACACCCAAATTTTCCAGAGCTTGTGCAGTTGGGCGTTTTCCTACCCATTCGAACACATTCTTTATGATCTCTGTGTCCAGTTTTCCTTTCGGATGGGGAAGCTCATCATAAGAGACCTTCTTAGCTAAAAGACGCAAGGAATCGAGCATCTCAGCATCAACTGAGCGATTTGTAGAACCAAAACGCACATAGACTCCCCGTTGAGGCCCCTCGGATTTTAAATAATAGGGACCTACACCATGGGAGACACGAATGATGAGTAATTCTTTGCCTCGAGCAGATTGGATTTCAATATCAGGAGTGAGTAGAGGTAGGATGCTATCTGTAATCGCGTTTGCAATCCTCTCTTCTTCAGCCAAAATCTGAGGCAGCCCTACCAACTCTTTTGTTTTGTCTTTTACCCCGATGACAATGACCCCTCCAGCGCTATTTGCAAAAGCGACCACCGTCTTCATAATCCCGCCCAAAGAACGGGCCGTCTCTTTGAATTCAACTGTCTTGCCTTCGTTTTCGGCTAATAGCTGCTCAATCATATGCGATGATGATAGCACAGCTGTGCAATTTACTGTGCAATACTGTGCATATAAAAATTGCACAGTTAATGCAAGTTATTGATAAACAGCTAGTTATGACAGATAATAGTTCCTTGATGATCATATCTAGGTTTTAGAAATCTATCTGTCCGGCAACCATGCGGAGTCCTTCAGCTTGAACTGTCCGGAATTTCCGGACAGTTCAAGCTGGAATAAGCGCTCTCTCTTTAAAAATGTTTTGCATGTACTCAGAAATCGTTCGCTTGTCTTTATTGCTGAAAAGTATAGAGTTTAATGGGTCTATCACAAGGCAGCGAGTCGGTTACATTTTGTAACCGACTGAAACTGGATGCCGCCTTTGAAGACTCATGCACACTGATTCTACAAACCCAAGCCTGATGAGCAAATGAGTCCACATGCTTTAAGCCAGGATATTCAGCTTGCATACAATCAATTGGTAAAGATTGTATCTCCCCTTTCTCCTTCTGTCCGAATGTTGAAAATTCTCGATGGAACCGGAGGAAAGGCTAGCGTAGCTGATTTAATCGCTTACCAAATTGGATGGGGCAGGTGGCTGATTCGATGGTATGAAAATGGAATCGAAGGGAAAATGCCAAAAATGCCTGGTGAAGAATTTTCAACATGGGATTATGTTGGTATCGCTCAGCACTTCTATCAAACATACCAGTTCGATAGCGCTGAAGAACAAATGAAGGTGTTTCAGCAGGTGGTTTTGCGCATTCTTGAGATGGTGGAAGTAGAGGATCAAGCGGGCAATCTCGACAGGACGGGAGCCTGGCCCTGGTGTACGCTCGCATCTGGAAAACAGTGGCCTCTAAGCAAGTGGATTCGAGTCAATACTGTGTCCCCTTACAAACGAGCGGCGCAATCGATAAAAAAAGGGAAGCCGGCATGAATCAGATCGTGATCAAAGTGATCTATGACAATCGAAAAGAAAATGAATCGATGCAAGAGGGATGGGGATTTTCCTGCCTGGTCGATTTGGGTCATCGGAAAATCCTATTCGATACAGGCGCGGATCAAAATGTTTTCTTCTCGAATCTCAAGAAACTCGACGTCCGGTGCGAAGAAATTACCGATGTGATGTTTTCCCATAAACATTCAGATCACGTCGCGGGGCTTTCCGAAGTTTTACGAAATCTCAAGGAAGGCACTCGCCTGTTCCTGCCCAAAGGCTTCCCTGCCAAAGGGCTGCCCTCCTCTATTCAACCTAAAATCGTCGCTGACTTTATGGAAATAGACCGCAGCATCTATTCCTTTGTTTTAAAGGGAGGATTTTTTCTTTACGAGCAAGCCCTTGTCCTGGAAACAGGGAAAGGGCTGGTGGTCATTACCGGCTGCGCCCATCCAGGGATTGTCCCTATTCTAGAAATGGCTCAAAATCGGCTGGGAAAGCCTATTTATCTTGTTCTAGGAGGATTCCATCTTTTCAGAAAGAGCCGCCGGTATGTGAGCAACGTAGTGGGCCAATTTAAATCTCTGCAAGTGGAAAAAGCGGCGCCTTGCCATTGCTCCGGAGATGCGGCAATTGCTCAATTTCAAGAAGCATATCAAGATCGCTTTTGTAAAGTCGGCACCGGCACTATCCTTACATTAGACAGATAACATGAGCTGTCGGCTCATTTTTCTATCATAGCTGTGCAATTTACTGTGCAATACTGTGCATAAAAAAATTGCACAGCTCGCATAATCTGTTGATTATCAATAGATTGCGCTCGTCTTTTTCCGCTTATCATTGGGTTGCCGGGGCCGGTAAAGCAATGCCTTTATCCATCGATTGCGATATAGACTTTTACTTCTGGGTTTGTCTGAGGGTTAAAGTCGGCTCTGTACAGCTCAAAATCGCTTGTGTAGGAGCGGAGCAGATTTGCATTCCAAATCGCCTGCCATGCGGCAATCAATCCCTGAGGAAATTCGCCTTGCGTTGTAAAAACCGCATATGTGGATTCAGGGATGGCTTTGCCAACTAATCCAGCGGGCACATGGTCTAAACTGGAAACTTCGCATCCGAGAATCCAGGAATAAGGCTGCGTGTAATCTCCTTCGTAATCGGTATAAAGAGCGAGAATATTGCCATTTACCCGATTGGGGATCTTCGCAAGGGTATTTTCTTTAAAAAATCTCTCCTTGTGCGCAGGCATTGCTGCAGAACATTCCTTATTGTTTGTTCTCAGTGCCAGCCCAATGAAAAATTTCTTGCCTTGTTTTTCAATAGTATAAGCCATTTTTCCCTTCCACTTTCTTGAGGAGATGATAGCAGAAGGGATCTTCTATAGAAAAGCAAAAACCCTTTGAGTAAGAGGAGGCAAGACTGATCAAAGATCGTTATCGATAATGCCAGCTGCATCCTTAGGATCGAGTTTTAGAATGGGCTTAGATGCTTTAAGACGCTTTTTTACCTTATTGATGTGCTCGGCAGGAGGAATATTTTCGGGTGGAGTTCCGCCGATTTTAGAAATAGCTGCGCGCACTTCTTTGCCTACCGTTTCATGAGCTTCAATGGCGTCTCTTTGATCCTTGATCTGTTCGCGCTTGAGCTTTTCTCGTGCTTGGGTCATCCGAAACTGATTGGCGGCTAATTCCGTTCTATCCATTCGGTCCATCAGCTGTTCTTTGGGATCGATCCCTTTACGGACTTTGATTGCATCGGAGCCAAGTCCTCCATAGAGCCCTTTATAGCCTGCGTCATGGAAGATGCCGAACATTTTATTTTGAACGCCGGCATCTTTGGCTGCTCCAGAGAGAGCTTTGAAATCTTGGGTAGCTTGCTTGCGCAACTCTACACGTTCTAAATCTGCGATAGCCGCATCGGATAATTCTTGCCGTCTGGTTTGGATCGCGAAATATTTCTGCGCATGGGCAATTTCTGGTTTTCTAGAATCTCCATTTTGAGCGATAAGATAACAGGCAAAACGCGAAAGATGATAATCCTCAACAACTTGAGAGCGTCCTTTTCCACTTGTTATTGGGTTACCGGCGCCGGTAAAGTGATGCCTCGGATCGTTACCTGATCGTTTGCACGATTCAACGGCCTTTTCTATCGCATTTTCAAAACGCTGCCATTTAGAATATCCCAGAGAAGACTGCAGATCCCTCGCGCTCCAATACTCAATCCCATGCTCATTGATCTTTTTTAAATCTTCAAATGTGAGCTTGTTGGGAATCAGGTCATGATCATCATTTTTTTCCATATACCTCCGAGGATTCATGAAATGCGATACAGTATATTGGGAAAAAAGATTTTAAACAACTTCCGTGAGCCTAGTACCCAAAATTCGATTGCATAAAAATGACAGCGCAGGCACCCTTTTGGAGGTCTCTTTACTTGAGACGATTATAAACACCAGGGGTGCTAAAGTTGCCTGTTTTTCGCAGGCGATCTTAGCTGAGAGAGTCCCTTATACCTGATCTGGGTTATGCCAGCGTAGGAAGTGTGGATGCATAAAAAGAGCTGTTTCAGGCTAATCTTTCTATCGTTTCTCCCTGGTGATTTTTTAAAATTTAATCACGGAGATACGGTATGGTTCGATCTTCTCGCGCGCAACTATGGAACGCTTGCCTCGGCAATCTTTTTGAACACTATGACACGGCTCTATTTGGGTTTTTGTCGCCTTTTCTAGCGCCCCTCCTCTTCCCGAAACAGGAACCCATTACGGCTCTCATTTTAACCTATGCCATTGTCCCCCTGGGCATGTTAGCGCGGCCTCTCGGCTCGTTGGTATTTGGCTACATCGGGGATATGTATGGACGAAAGCATGCCCTGTTTTTAACCTTAACGGGCATGGCTCTGGTCTCTGGGGGCATGGCCTTTATTCCTACTTATTTGCAAGCAGGCATGCTGGCGCCTTTGTTATTCTTTTTGGGTAGAACGCTGCAAAATTTTCTATCCGGAGGGGAGGTGATGGGCGGCGCCATCTTTCTTTTAGAGAATTCTTCTGAAAAACGGCACGACCTGCTGAGCGGTTTTTACAGTGCGTCTACGATAGGGGGCCATCTTTTGGCTTCTTTTGGAGTCTATTTGCTCAGCCGCCATGCAGGGGTCGACCCCGGGTGGCGATGGCTCTATTTATTTGGATGCATCACAGCGCTATTTGGATGCATGATGAGGCGCCGGGTCGATTTTCCTGTGGACTCGGTAAAATTTTCACAAACCCTTTCCAATTTGGGAAGAATTTTTTGGACCTGCCGCAAGCCTCTTGCATGGATCGTTATCAGCTCGGGATTTGCTTTTGCGAATTACTATGTAGCGCTCGTATTGATGAATGGATTTATCCCTTTAGTCTCTTCGTTCACAAAAACAGAGATCATGCAGATCAACTCCTATTTGCTGATTTTCGATTTCTGCGCATTGCCCTTTTTTGGCTGGCTAGCCTCGAAAGTGTCTAGAGAAAAGCTGATGCTATCCGCCTCTTTAGGAGTCATTTTACTCGCGATGCCTTTGTGCATGTTCTTAGAAGGGGCCTCTCTCATGGGCATCATCGGGATCAGAACGTGTTTCGTCATTTCCGGAGTTGCTTTCTTCGCTCCTTTTCATGCTTGGGCGCAACAACTGGTCCCTGCTTCCTATCGTTATGCGGTCATCTCATTCGGTTATGCGCTTGGCTCGCAAGCGATAGGCGCTCCTACGGCAGCGATCTCTCTTTGGTGTTTTAAAAAAACGGGAATCGTATCGAGCGTTTCCTGGTATTGGGTGGTTTTAGCTATGGCGAGCAGCCTGGCAATCGTCATGTCAAGGAAAGCTGTACACAAAATGGAGGAAGTTTCATGAGCATCGATTCTACAAGCCCAAGCCTGTTGAGCAGCAGCCTATGGGGAATTGCAAGAGGCCTATTTGTACACACGCTCATCTATCCCCTAGAGGTAGTAAAAATCCGCCAACAATGTCAATGTAATCCGCAAAAGAGCGCCGCAATCGCCCGAGCTCTATTTCAAAAGGAGGGGATAGGCGCTTTTTATCAAGGCCTCCAGGCCCAATTGATAAAAACCAGCATTAAACAGGCTTGGGTGTGGCCCATGATTACGGGCGTGCCCGTTTATTTAAAGCGATACGGCATGGGAGAGCTTTATCGGCAGGCCCTCGCCGGATTGTCTATCGCGACGATAGACGCCGCGATCACGACTCCTCTAGAAAGGGTCAAAATTCGGTCCGCTTTTGCTGGGAAATCCAAATTTTCTTTGAATGATCTATACAAGAATGGATGGCGGGGATTTACGACGCACTGGGCAAAATTATCGGTGAATTGGGCCGCATTTCTGGTCGCGCAAAAGCACCTGAGGGATCGTTATCGCAACACGCCGGAACATGTGTTCAGCCTGCCTGAATTAGCAGGCATTGGGGTTCAGGTGGCTCTCATCGTCAGTTTGGTTTCCGCGCCATTCGACATCGCGAACACGCTTAAACAAGCTAAAAATCTCAGCCCGGCTCATCTTCTTTCAAGAAATGCGTTCTGTAAACTCTATCGTGGATGGCCTCTGAATGCTCTTGCCCTAATAATACATAACGTGGCCTCAGTGATTGTAATCGATAAGCTTAGCGGAAGTCGATCATCGCGTGCACATTGATTTAAATTCTGTTTATATATTTATTGATGTGCATGGGAAAAATCAAGTTCGCATTAGGCATTTTTGCAATATTGATCGGAGCGTTTATCGTATTTTTCGTGTTGAAAAGCGACGCTGCTTTGCTCACTCATCCCAAAGGCATCATCGCGCGCAGCGAATTGGATCTCATCGCTACGAATTATCTTCTCATGCTTATTGTCATTGTTCCTGCCTTTATCCTGCTATTCGCGATCGCCTGGAAATATCGAGCTAAAAATTCAAAAGCGAAATACGAGCCTGAAGCCGCCCACAGTGTTTTCAGAGAACTCATTCTTTGGATCATCCCTTCTGTCATCATTGCCGCGATGGCGGTCGTAACCTGGGATGCGACGCATAAACTAGATCCTTATAAGCCTCTTGAAAGCGAAGTCGACCCGCTCACGATCCAGGTGGTGGCTCTCGATTGGAAATGGTTATTTATTTATCCCGAGCAAGGGATTGCGACTGTGAATTTTGTCCAAATTCCTGCGGGCGCTCCGATCCACTTTTCACTCTCGGCGGATGGCTCTCCGATGAATTCGTTTTGGATTCCGCAGCTGAGCGGACAAATATACGCCATGACCGGCATGGTAACGACGCTTCATATGATGGCCGATGAGCCGGGCGTTTATACGGGCAGAGCTGCCGAGATCAATGGGCGAGGCTTTGCAGATATGACATTTGTTGTAAAGTCCACTTCGCAATCTGATTTTGATGATTGGGTGGCTCTTGTCAAACGATCTCCTCTGCAGCTAACCGATCGCATTTATCACGAATTTGCGAAACCTTCCGAAAACCATCCCATCGAGTTCTATTCATACGTGGAAAAAGATTTATTCGACAAAATAGTGATGAAATATATGCACCAAAAATTATGAAAGACTTCCTATTTGGAAAACTGACTTTAGACGCGCTGCCCCACCATTGGTACACGATAGGAGGGACGGTTTTTATGGCAGTTGCAGGGTTAATCGGTTGCGATCTTTCTCACCAAACACCAAGCGCTGGGGTTGGCTTTGGAAGGAGTGGCTCACATCCACCGATCCCAAAAAAATAGGCACCATGTACATGATTTTTGCATCGCTCATGTTCTTTCGCGGACTGGTAGATGCGGGAATGATCTGGCTCCAGCAGTCCATGGCTGCAGATTCGCAAGGATATCTTACCGCGACTCATTTTCAAGAGATTTTCACTTCTCATGGCGACATCATGGTTTTTTTCGTGACGATGGGATTTTTCTTCGGGCTCATGAATTGGATTGTGCCCCTTCAAATTGGGGCTCGCGATTTGGCTTTTCCATTCTTGAATTCCCTGGGTTTTTGGCTCACTGTCGCAGGCGGGGGATTGATTAATTTATTTTTTATGATCGGCGGACATTTTGCCAATACAGGCTGGCTTGCTGTCGCTCCGCTATCTGAGCTGGAATTCAACCCGGGCGTTGGAGTCGATTATTTGATTTGGAGCTTGCAGCTATCCGGACTTGGCAGTCTGCTTGCGGGATTAACTTTTTTGTAACGATCATAAAAAAACGGGCTCCGGGAATGACCCTGATGAAAATGCCCCTTTTCGTCTGGACTTCTTTATGCGCGATGATTCTGATTATCTCGGCATTCCCTGTGCTTACCGCGACTACATTCCTTCTTTGGCTCGACCGCATTTTGGATATGCACATCTTTACCGTGGGATTCGGCGGAAATCAAATGATGTACTTTAATTTCATTTGGATGTGGGGCCATCCTGAAGTATATATTTTGGTCATTCCATCCTTTGGAATGTTCTCGGAGATCGTGGCTACTTTTTCGCAGAAAAAGATTTTTGGATATGTATCCATGGTAGGCGCGGCCATTGCGATCACCTTTCTTTCTTATCTGGTCTGGCTGCACCATTTTTTTACAATGGGCGCCGGTGCAGACGTGAACTCTTTTTTCAGCATTGTGACCTTGCTGATCGCAATACCGTCCGGAGTCCAAGTATTCAATTGGATTCTCACGATGTTTAGAGGAAAGGTGATCTTCGCTTCTCCGATGTATTGGTTTATGGGTTTTATAAGCACGTTTATGGTAGGGGGAATGGCCGGACTCTTGTTGGCAGCTCCCCCCGGCTGATTTTCAGGTGCATAATAGTTTATTCTTGGTTGCCCATTTCCATACGATGATTGTCGGAGTGGCGCTTTTTGGAATTTTCGCCGGAATCACCTATTGGTTTCCCAAGATTACGGGATTTATACTCGATGAACGGCTGGGCAAACGCGCTTTTTGGTTATGGCTGATCGGATTTTTCGTCTCTTTCATTCCGCTCTATCTTTTGGGATTCATGGGAGCCACGCGCCGGCTCGATCACTATGCGGCTTCGACCGGTTGGCAGCCGCTTTACATCACCTCAACGGTAGGCTTTGTGCATCATTTGCTGCGGGATTATCACCCAGATATACCAGATAATTATAAGCATAAAAGAAAAAAAACAGCATTTAGATACTACCGGAGATCCTTGGAATGGAAGAACGCTGGAATGGGCGACCTCTTCGCCGCCCCCTTTCTATAATTTTGCGGTGATTCCTACTGTCACTAACCGCGAAGAATTTTGGAACATGAAACAAAACAAGCGCATCCCGCGGAAACAATATGAAGACATTGAGTTACCCAAAAACACAGGCATGGGGATCTATATCTCTGGCTTTGCTTTCTTATTTGGATTTGCTCTTGTCTGGCAAATTCTTTGGCTTGCCGTTCTCGGCCTCGTGGGCGTCATCGCTTGCGTCATCCTCCATTCCTTTGATGACGATACGGAATATGTGCTTTCAGCTGCGGAAATCGAGCAAATGGAGTCGTTCTAAAAGATGCATGGGGACATAAAAGTTTTCGGGTTCTGGATCTATTTGATGACCGACCTCGTGATTTTCGCTGTCCTTTTCTCCGCTTATGCTGTTTTGCATAACACTACATTCGGAGGACCCTCGGCTCAAGAGCTTTTTCATATCCTTTCCGCGTTAGCGGAAACGCTCCTCCTGCTGACGAGCAGTTTTACCTGTTCCCTGGCAACTCTTGCGGTTCATCGAGAACAAAAGAATCACGCCATTTTTTGGTTCATCGTCACATTCGCGCTGGGCGTGTCTTTTCTCACCCTCGAAATTTCAGAATTTTCTACTTTTATCCATGAAGGGGCAGGCCCGCAAAGAAGCGCCTTTCTCTCTTCATTTTTTACATTAGTGGGCACTCATGGATTGCATATCTCCGTGGGATTATTGTGGATGATCGTCGCCATGTTGCGCATTGGGTTCCGTGGACTTTCCGCCCCCTCTGCTTCCAGGATTTTACGGCTTGCGCTTTTTTGGCATTTCTTAGACGTCGTGTGGATCTTTATATTTACCATCGTCTACGGGATGGGGCATTTATTATAAAGAGGTGATCGTATGCATAAAACACTGATATCGCGCGTCATCGGATTTGGAGCCTCGCTGATACTCACCTTGACAGCTTTTTTAGTTATCATTCATCCCGATTTTTTTCATTTCGAGATTAAGGCGGCTGTCATCACTATTTTTATTCTTGCGATTCTTCAGGCTATTTTTCAGTCGATATGCTTTCTAAATGTCTTAAGCGAAAAAGGGACGCGCTGGAATTTAGTTATTTTTGCCTCCACTATTTCTATCGTCATTACAATTGTCGTTTTCACGATCTGGGTCATGAACCATCTGAATTACAACATGAACCTCTAGGAATCGGTCGATCATCGCGTGCACTTGGATCGGGACTTCCAGATTGGCCCAAGGACCGGAGCCGATGACTCTGCCGACCTGCAGGTTGGAGAATACGGAGCGCGCGTTTTTTTCTGTGCAGAAAGGTTGGGATGTTTGGATGAGGAGGGTGGGGATGGAACAGGTGAACGGGTGTGTTTTGTCCCACATGAGGAGGTGTTTAAAGGTTGAAATTTTAACAAATGGAGGGGTCGTTTCCAGAGCTCTGAGAGAGATCTCCCGGTCAGAGGCGGGAGCGTTCATGATCACCGCATCGACTGTTTCCTCCGCCCAGGTTTCTCTGGGGTGTTTTAGATCTTCGATCTGCTGTTCGACCGCTTTGACGATCCAAGGCTCCATGAAGAGGGGAGGCTCGATCAGGACGAGATGGGAGATGAGGTTCGGCGCCATCTGCGCCATGGCGATGCCGATATCAGCGCCGTAGTTGAGGCCGATGAAAACGACCTTATCCTCTTTTTCCTGTGGGCACAGTTCTATCAATCCTTCCGCAAAAACGGCTACTGTATATTCGATTTGGGGAGAGCTGCTGGACCCGTGGCCGAGGAGATCGGGCGCAATCGTTTTCCCCTTTTTTGAGAAATGAGCGGCCGTATGGTTCATCATCTCATGGCTGCCGCCTGAATTGTGGACGAGAAGAAAGTGACGGGTTCCCTCTCCTTGGACAGAATAGGAGATGTTTCCCTGTTTCGAGGAAAATTTTCTATCGCCTGAAATAGCTTTGCTCCTGTTTACGTTGAGTACGTTGAGTGTGTGCATAATATTTATTCCTGAATAATTTAACTTTATAAAATTTTGCCACCAGCATTCAAAAAAGTTAACCCATTGCGCATGGCTTTGGCCATCTAAGGAATAGGTAGTCAAAAACAAAAAAGCCCAGGAGAGTTGACCTCCTGGGCGCCATGCCATTCCTTACCGTACTACACCACACCACGCACTACCGAGCCACGCCTAAACCAAGGCGCGCCTAACCAAGAGAAATACCGGTGCATTTTTGATTTTATTCAACGGGATTTTTGTAGATTCAATATGATATTCCCTTTCCTTTTCACATGAACTAGTTCACGCGTTCATACAAGATCATAAAAATGTAGAATGTTCTCGAATCAACCTCTCTGATATCTATCACTTTTATATCTTTTCTATCTGACAAGAAACTATTAATATCCGATTCAACTTCTTTTATTGCTTCTGATCTAAATATTTTAACTCTCATGAATTTCTCCTCGATTTCAATATAACCATGCCATGCGATACCCTGCCTAACTGTGCCCCGCCACGCTATATGAAGCCTAGCCATGTGATCGTTAGGGATATTCTTTTTCGCTGGATTTTTCACTGAAATCTATCAAGTGATGGAACTGTACCTTTCGTTCTAAAATAAAAATTACCCCTGTACAAAAATTACCAATATTAGTAACAATGCACTGTATGCGTGATATTCATCCAATGAAGCCCGTGTTATGGATTGGTTCATCCCGGAAAGACATGCGCGATATGCCAGAAGATGTGCAATCAGAATTTGGCCACTCCTTAAGAGAGATTCAAAAGGGTAAAGATCCAGGGAACACCAAACCGCTTAAGCATCTTGGCGAATCGGGGGTCTCTGAGATTGTCGTGGATGAACGAGAAGGAACTTTTAGGACTGTGTATACAGTCGAATTCAAAGACGCAATAGCTGTATTACACGTATTCCAAAAGAAGAGCAAGTCGGGTATTGCTACGCCAAAGAAGGAAATTGACCTAGTTCTCCAAAGGCTTAAACAGGCTAGGATTGACTATCGTGAATGGAGGAGGGAAAAATGAAGGAAAAACTTTTTGTCAGCACTGATAATATTTTTGCTGATCTTGACTTAAAAAACGCTGAAGAATTGAGGGCGCGTTCTGACCTGATGTCAGAGCTAGTTAGCATTATTCGAAACAGCGGCCTTAGCCAAAAGAAAGTCGCTGAAATTTTGAGAATCAGCGCGCCAAAAATCTCTGCTTTAATGACTGGTAAAATCAATGATTTCAGCAATGATACATTGGTTCATTACCTCACATTGCTTGGATGCAACGTAGAGATCAGGGTGATCCCTCGAGGCCGTTTATCTAGATCGACCAAAAAAGGAATGGTAAAGGTAAAAAGACCTGTAACAAGAAAGAGAAAGGCTAAAGCTAAGGTCTGATTTGGAAAAAAAAGAGAAATTTTCATTCGTTTTTGCATGTTTTATGCAAAATATCCAAAGATTTTAACAGTTTCTAGGAGACTGTCGTTGAATTAAGGCTTCATCGATTTTGGGGATTATTTTGGCCGATTTTGCATTCTTTTTTGGGGGGTCATATACGCAAGTTGATATTACCCCCCAAAAAAGAATGCAAAATCGGCTCAAAAGAACCCCAAAATCGACAGAAGCTTAATTTCAACGGCAGTCTCTAAAGGAAGCGAGGATTTCGATCTGGTCGGAGCCGGGAAACAGAAGATACCCTTCCGCTTGGTCTAGGAGCCATCCTTTGCTTAATAGACGGTCGCAATCCCGCTTAAAAGAGTCCCATCCGCAACTGAGATAGATGAGCTGCTCAGAGTTCAGAGAGTCGAGAAATGAGGCCTCTAAGCCTTTGCGCGGGGGATCGACGACGATCACCTCTGCTTGGGAGAGAAGGGGGATGAGCGTTTCCGCTTTGCCGATTTCAAAACGAATGTTGTCTTTCCAGGGGTCGGTAAGTCGTTTATGGGTGTTTTCAAAACAGCGTTTGGCAAAGGGGTTGCTCTCCGAACAGGTCACATGGAGGCTTTGCGCGGCGAGGCTTAGGCCGATGACGCCGATGCCGGCATAAAATTCGACGACCCGTTTCTGAGGGATGACCATCTTTTGAATGGAGAGGAGGATCTTTTCAAAAAGATTCAAGTGGGCCTGGGCAAAACAAGCGGGGTGGAAGCAGATGTCGATCCCGGCTAGGGTTTCCCAAAACCCTTCTTCTCCTTCATAGAGAAGCCATCTATCGCTTAGAATTTGGTTTGTGCGGGCGGGTTGAAAGTTGATCCAGAGGGAGTGCCACTCTCGTTCTTGGGAGAGGGCATGCAGGAAAGGGAGGAGGTTTGGTGGGAGAGATTCTGCGTTAACGACTAGGGTTAATTGAGGTTGGGCGGTTTTTCTGTGGATCGCAACCTGGATGTAGCGGATTAGGCCGCGGCCGCTCTCTTCCTGGTAAGGCTCGATCCGGTGGGCTTTCATCGCCTCTTTCACAAGATGAACGGTTTGGTTGACGCGGGGGTGATGCACGAGGCAGCCCGGAATTGAAACGACTTCGTGCGTTCCTCGTTTAAATAGGCCGATTTCGGGGTTAGAGGCGCTGCCGCGTACCGCCAATTTGGCGCGCGTGCGCCAGCCTAAAATTTCTCCATGATAAAGAGGAAAAAAACTAGTACTAAAATAATTAATCACTTCCCTGTAAAGGGGAGGAAGAGTAACCTTTTTTTGAAGTTGGCAGCCTGAACAGATTGCAAAATGGGGACAAGGAATCACTGTGGAAAACTCTGTCGTTTGTCTGTCGCCTGCTTCTTCAAAACTTGTCGATCCTTTAAAGGGTGATCAAAACCCTCCTTTTATGATCGGAGTTTCAACAAAGAATGAACAGGGTTCTATTATTGAAAAAAAAGCCGAGTTATGGACATTTCCACACTCTCTTAAGAAGAAGATATCTTAACATATATAGATAGCTTCAAACGAGTACAAATTATAAAATGGACTATATGAAAGATTTTTTTGTTAGTTCTTTTTTTTCTTTGGAGGGGTATAGATACGCTAGCATTTGGAAGGAATGTGTTCAGGTTTGGGAAGCGCTATTTCGTTTGGAGGAGTATCTATCCAAGCAGTTGTTGGGAAAGATCGAGGTGGAAGTGCCTTCTTCGGTGCATCTCGTCGATGCGGAGCGGATTTCGATCGGCAAGGGGACGGTGCTCGAGCCGGGCGTTTACATTCAAGGGCCTTGTGCGATCGGAGCGGATTGCGTGGTTCGCCAGGGAGCTTATCTGCGCGGCGGTGTGATGACGGGAGATCGGTGCGTCATTGGCCACGATACGGAAGTGAAGCACTCGATTTTGTTGAATGAGGTGAGCGCAGCGCATTTTAACTATGTGGGAGATTGCATTTTGGGAAATGGGGTGAATTTGGGAGCGGGGGTCAAGTGTGCAAATGTCCGGTTGGACCGGGTGCCTGTTCACGTTGTTTTTAAAGGGAAAAAAATTTCCACCGGGTTAAAGAAAATGGGAGCGGTCATCGGAGATGGAGCGCAGATCGGCTGCAATGCGGTCACAGCCCCGGGCGCCCTGATCGGAAAGAAGGCGCATTGCTATCCTTGCCTGCACATTCAGGGGTGCATTCCTGCCCATGCCAAGGTCAAACCCTCGGAAAAAAACATCATTGAGGAATGAAAAATGTCGGTACAGAGTTGTACGCCCAGATCGGGTTCATCCCATTTTTTCTATCACCGCGATAAGATCGAGCAGGAGATCGCTAAGAGCATCAGTTCGTTCGGAGAGAAGACGAAACTGCGCGATGCGTGCGAATATGCGCTCACGAATGGGGGAAAGCGGTTTCGTCCGCTCATTGTATTGATGATTGCGGAAGCTCTGGGCAATGGCTTGGCTGTCTATGAAGCTGCGCTGTCGGTCGAGTTTTTTCATACCGCTTCGTTGATCGCCGATGATCTCCCCTGTATGGATAATGAAGAGGAACGGCGCGAGAAGCCCTGCCTTCATAAGGTCTATGGAGAGGCGATCGCGCTGCTTGCGAGTTATGCGCTGATCACAGCAGGGTTCGAGAAGATTCATAAAAATGCGCTCGCGATGAGGGAATCGGACACCCCCTTCTCCTCCTTTAGCGACCGCGCTTGCGCCCTTGCCTTGGAATCGGCGACCCACTGCTCGGGAATTTTAGGAGCTACAGGGGGACAGTTTCTCGATCTTTACCCTCCTCATTACAACCTCGAAACGATTCGCCAGGTAATCTATAAAAAAACGGTGACGCTCTTCGAAGTCTCCTTCGTGTTCGGATGGGTGTTTGGGGGGGGATCTCCCCGCCTGATCGACAAGGTCAAAAAAACAGCCTACCATTTCGGGATGGCTTTTCAGATCGCCGACGATTTAGGGGATCTGGCGCAAGACGAAAAGAAGCAGCGGGAGACGAATATCGCCCGATTTATCGGCAGCGAAAGAGCTCTTTTCGCTTTTGAAGAGGAGATGAACCATTTTCAAAAGCTGCTCAAAGAGCTTCAGCTAGACACCCCTTCCTTTGAGAAGATGTGCTCCCTGCTCAACGGCCATGCCCTACGTTAGAGACAGTCTCTTAGCGTCCGAGTTCTCGCAGGGGTTTGTTGCTTTTGACGTGGGTTTCGATCTCCTCTAAAGAGAGTCCTTTGGTTTCCGGCACATAGCGGAGCGTGTAGAGCAGGCCGATGGCGCAAGCGCTCGCATAGCAGAGGAAGACCAGGGAAATTCCCATCCCATTGAGCAGGATCGGAAAAGAAGCCACGACCAGGGTGTTGAACGCCCAGTTGCTCGCTGCGGAAAGGCTGATTGCCTGCCCGCGGATTTTTAAAGGGAATATTTCAGAGACGAGGATGTAGGGCAAGGGTCCCAAGCTGGCGGCAAAGGCGGCGATATAAAGAAACACAGAGAGAGCAGCCAGCGAGGAAAACACTTCCCCTTGAAGTTGAGTGAATAGGGCGATGAGGCCCAAAGCGATTGCTGTTCCTGCAAATCCAAGAATCAGAAGGAGGCGCCTTCCTTTTTTCTCTACCCAGCGCATCGCGACGAAAGTCATGAGCACGTTGACCGTTCCGAGACCGACGGTCGCTAATAGCGCTGCGGAGGTCGTTTGCAGGTGCATATTTTGGAAAATGGTAGGGGCATAATAGATCACGGCGTTGATTCCGCTCACCTGCTGGAGGAAGAATAATCCCATTCCTAACACAAGGCAGGGAAGGGCTCGTTTTGAAAAGAGCATGCGCCAAACCCCTATTTTCTTTTCTTTCTCGATCGAGTTTCGAATGAGATCGAGTTCTTTTTCCACTCGATCGGGGTGGAGTTTGCGGCTGTATAATCGATGCAGAACCTGGTGCGCTTCTTTTGTTTTTCCTTTCATGAAGAGCCAGCGGGGGCTTTCCGGCAAAAAGAAGGAGCCGAAAAAAAGAACGGCGCTGGGAAGGAGCCCTGTTGCAAAAATCCATTGCCAAGGAAGATTGCCGACAGCGAATAAATTGACCAGATAAGAAGAGAGGATTCCTAAAGTGATGGCAAGTTGAAAAAAGGTGACGAGCCTTCCTCGAATTTCTCTGGGAGCGGTTTCGGCGATGTAAAGAGGAGTGATTACAACCGACATGCCGATGCTGATCCCTAAGCAAAAGCGCATGATGCAAAGAATAGGGAAGGACTGGGTGAAAACGATCCCGATGGTAGCAAAAGAGAACGTGGAGGCGATCAAATAGAGAACGCGCAGCCTTCCCACCCAATCTGAAAATCTCCCTGTCAAGCACGCCGCAATGAGAGCTCCAAAGGGCAGAAGGCCCATCATAAACCCTGTTTGGTGAGCGCTAAGGTGAAAGTCTTTTTTGATCTCCTCCAACACGCCGGAGGTGATCCCCTCGTCAAATCCAAATAAAAATCCCGTAATGGCTGAGATGAAAGAAATTAAGTAAATCACTAGAAGGTCACTCCTATTTGGGCGCCGATCACCAGCGCATTTTCGATGTTTGGGTATCCTTTAGGATGGATGATGTATTGCACATCCGGGGTGACGACAAACCACTTGGTGATTTGCCACCAGTAGTTGATCTCCAAAACCAGCTCAAAATCTTCGGGGCGATCGCCAAAGGGACCAAGGAGACCTCTGTCTCTTGCGAGCCTCTGCTGCTGCCTTAAATCGGGGCTATAAGAGCCGTAAGCGGCGCCAAAAGAGAGAGCATCATCCGGGCGGGATGGAATGATCCCGTCGTAAGCGATCCCGCAATCAAAAAAGAAGGGAAACAGGTTGCGGTTTTGCGGAGCAAAAATGAAGGATGCAAAAGGGGTGATCCATGTGTCTTTCTTATGGTAGACAGATTGATCGAATAGCGCATAGAAGCAGTAGTTGCCTTTTTGCTCCTCGCCGGAGAAGCGCGCTTTCTTTCCCGTCTGGTAGAAATAACCCACTCTATAATTGCCCGGGAGCCTTTTATCTTGGGGCGCTTGATGGAGAAGGTAGTTCCATTGCGTGATCAGGAGAACCCCATCGGTGTTCTCGAAAGTGAAATTGCACCCATGGTATTTGTTTTTATTGATGTTGGGATTCACGTTATAAACGCCCCATTGGATCAGGAAAGAATCCTTGATCTTGAAATCGAAATAGCCTCCCCAGGTCGCATTAGGGTAGGCCGAGAATCCCGAATTAAAAAAGACGGAAATGGGGTTGCCGTCGAACGCGTTGCTGACAAAGTAGTAATAGAAATAAGACTGCAGGAAATCGTTGCCCGCGTCCAACCTTCCCGCTTTGAGCGTCAAATGGTTCTTACAGAGGGTTTCTTTGAGGTAAAGTTCGTTGAGGCGGTAGCTTTCCCCTCCAAACACTTGAGCCACGGGAAACTGGTTTCCGATTTTTTGCGAAGACAAATTGGTCCCATTGCGCCATACGAGAGAAGTGAAGAACGTGAGACCTTTCATAGCCAGCAGCTTTTCTAGATTGAAGGTGAGATCCAATCCCATCGATCCCGCTTGGGCGATCCCTCGGCTTTTTCCTCCAATGGGATTGCCGAGGATGTCGCTGACATACGTAAAGTTCATATCAAACCCCTTGTCGTGGAGTTTGAGCCGCTCTCCATTCCAGTTTCCTAAGAGATAGAGGCGCTCCGGCTCAGGTTTTTGCTTGAGCTCTTCAAAAAGAGGGGGTTGGCTAGGAAAATTATCCTCCGCTTCGAACGCAAAGAGGGCGGTGCTAAAAAAAATCGAGAAGAGCGCAGAGAATTTCAAAATCATATCGGGATCTAGTTAATAGCTTATCCAGAAGAAATAATTTATTTCCGTTAAAAAAGTCCATCCATATATAAGGAAATTTTTAGATTAAGGTAGGGATGAAGACACAAGAAGAGCTGAGGCTGGCGGAGAACGGAGCTCAAGAGGTGCCTCCCTGGTATAAGTGGGGGCCTTATGTTGCCGACCGCTCTTGGGGGACGGTTCGAGAGGATTATAGTTGGAATGGAGATGCGTGGAATTATTTCCCCATCGAGGAAGCTCATCAAAAAGCTTATCGTTGGGGCGAGGATGGGATCGCAGGGTGGTGCGATCGGTATCAAATCCTCGTGTTTTCTTGCGCATTTTGGAATGGGAAGGATTCCCTGTTGAAAGAAAGGCTCTACGGCCTCGCTTCTTTACAGGGAAACCATGCTGAAGATGTGAAGGAGTGTTACTACTATCTGGATGCGACGCCCACCCATTCCTACATGAAATTTCTCTACAAATACCCTCAAGCGGAATTTCCCTACGCGCATTTAAAAGAGGCCAATGCACACCGCTCTTCCCATGAACCTGAATACGAATTGGCCGATACGGGTATTTTTGCAGACAATCGCTATTTTGACATTTTTATCGAGTATGCGAAAGCCTCTCCGGAGGATACCTGCATCCGGATCGAAGTGTTTAATCGGGCATCTGAAAGCGCCTCTCTGCACATCATTCCCCAGCTTTGGTTTCGCAATTCCTGGTCTTGGGGGGATCAACCCCTTCCGCAACCTAAAATCGTTAAGGAAGCCAACCAAGCGCATGCCCTCTGTTTAATCGCCGACGACCAAGATCTCCTTCCCCTCCCGAACCTCCCCTTTGCCTACCATCTCGGCAAGCGTTATTTTTACGGGCCGGAAGGGGGAAAAGCGCTCTTTACGAATAACGAAAGCCGCATTCCGGGCGAACAGTATTACAAAGATGGATTTCACCGCGCGATCATTCATCAAGAGCAGACGACGAATCCCCAAGAGGTGGGCACGAAAGCGGGGCTGCATTATTTTTTTGAGTCGATCCCCGCTCATGGATCGGTCGTTCTCCATCTGAGATTGACCGATCACCCTTCGAAGGATCCCTTAAAGGATGTAGATGGGATCGTAGCAAAGCGGAAGAAGGAAGCCGATGCGTTTTATCAGAAGATCTACCCCCCTAAGACGACGGAGGAGGAGCGCCTCATTCAAAGAGCCGCTTTAGCGGGGATGCTCTGGTCGAAACAGCTCTATCTGTTTGATGTCAACCAGTGGTTGGAGGGGGATAACACCTATGCCCCTCCCAATGCAGGGAGAAGCCATATTCGGAATGGACACTGGCGCCATCTCAATTCGATGCGCATTCTCTCTATGCCGGATAAATGGGAATACCCCTATTTCTGCGCCTGGGATCTCGCCTTCCAATGCGTCACGCTAGCCCTTGTCGATCTCGAATTTGCAAAGGAGCAGCTCTGGCTTCTCCTCTTCGATCAGTTTCAACATCCCAATGGAGCGATCCCCGCTTACGAGTGGGAATTTTCCGATCTAAACCCTCCCGTCCAAGCTTGGGCGGTTCTTCGCGTCTATCAGATGGAAAAAGAACGGACGGGCGTAGAGGATCGCGCTTTTCTGAAAAAGTGTTTTCTCAAGCTGCTGATCAACTTCGCGTATTGGGTCAATAAGGTGGACAGCAGCGGGTGCAACGTCTTTGAGGGGGGCTTTCTAGGACTCGATAACATCACGCTTGTCGACAGATCTTTGGAAATAGGCGGGGGCTCGATGCTCAAACAATCGGATGGAACCGGTTGGATGGCGCTATTCTCTCTTAACCTGATGCGGATCTCTCTAGAGCTTGCCAAAGAGGACCCCACTTATGAATCGATGGCGACCAAGTTTTTCGAACACTTTGTCTATATTGCCCATTCGATGAAAAAAATGGGACTCAAGCAGTACTCTATGTGGCATGATGAGGATGGATTTTTTTACGATGTGCTCGTGTACCCCGACGGGAATTTCTCTCAGTTCCGCGTCCGCTCTTTAGTGGGGCTTATCCCCCTTTACGCCGTTGAGATTGTGCAGGGGCATGAGCTCGATCGATTTCCCGAATTTAAAAAGAGCTTCCTCTGGTTTTTGAAGAATCGCAAATTGTTGACAAAAGAATGCGTCATTCCCTTCAAGGAGAAAAAGGAAGACTGCTACCTGCTCAGCCTTGTCGATGAAGAGCATCTGAAAAGGATATTGGGCTACGTGTGGGATCCCAAGGAGTTTCGCTCCCCCTTTGGCGTGCGCAGCCTCTCTAAGTTTCACGAAAGCCACCCTTTTTTCTACAAAGACATGCAAGTGGGTTATGAGCCCGGAGAATCGATCCATCGGATCAAGGGAGGCAATTCGAATTGGAGGGGGCCGATCTGGTTTCCCACCAGCTATCTGTTGATTCAATCTTTAAAGACATTTGCTCGGGCTTTTAATGGGAAAGTGCAGATCCAGGCGGAAACAGAAGTCCCCGTTTCCTTAGAGGAAATGGCCCTCTCTTTGTCCAAGAAGATGATCTCTCTTTTCACCTTGGATGCCTCGGGAAAACGCCCCTTTTTAGGCGCCTCTTTCCCTTTTGCGCAGGATCCCCACTTTCGGGATCTCATCCTCTTTTACGAATACTACCATGGAGAGACGGGAAAGGGATTGGGAGCTTCCCACCAATCGGGCTGGAGCGCGCTCGTGGCAAACTTGATCGACGAAGTTAATTCTCAGCAGTAGCCATCTCGGGCTGAGGATCTTTCGTGAGAATCCCCCCTTTTTCGAGATAATGGGCGTAGATCATCTTTTCGAGCTCGTCGATCAGTTTAGGATTTTTTTTCAACTCCTCGCGAGCGGCTTCCCTTCCTTGGCCCAAGCGGTTGCCGCCGAAGCTAAACCAGGTTCCCTTTTTTTCGATCAGGTTGAAATCGACGCCTAAATCGAGGACCGAGCCGATGCGCGAGATCCCCTCGTTAAACAGAATATCGAATTCGGCGATGCGAAAGGGGGGCGCCATCTTGTTTTTAACGACTTTTACCTTCACGCGGTTGCCGATTTCGCTCCCGTCGGAGCCTTTGATCCCGCCTATGCGGCGGATATCCATTCGGATCGAGGCATAAAACTTGAGAGCCCTTCCCCCCGTCGTCGTTTCAGGATTGCCGAACACCACCCCGATTTTCTCGCGGATTTGGTTGATGAAGATCGCGCAGGTATTGCTCTTCGCTAGCGTGGAGGTGAGTTTGCGCAGCGCTTGCGACATCATCCGCGCCTGCAATCCCATGTGGGAATCGCCAATCTCCCCTTCCAGTTCGTTTTTGGGAACAAGGGCAGCGACTGAATCAATGACAATCACATCGACCGCATTCGATCGCGCGAGCATCTCGGCGATATTGAGGGCGTCTTCGCCCGTATCGGGTTGAGAGATCAATAGCTCATCGAGATTGACGCCGATTTTAACGGCATAACCAGGATCCAAGGCATGCTCTGCGTCTATGTAAGCAGCAAGGCCTCCCCCTTTTTGCGCATTGGCGACGATATGGGTTGCCAGAGTCGACTTGCCCGAAGATTCAGGGCCGTAGATCTCGACGATCCGGCCTCTAGGAACCCCGCCAATCCCGAGCGCGATATCTAAAGAGATTGCCCCCGTTTTGATCACGCTCATCTCGCGCGCAGCGGAGTGTTTCCCGAGCGTCATGATCGATCCTTCGCCAAATTGCTTTTCAATATGGGCGATCGCGGCTTCCAACGCTTTTTTTTTGGAGGGGTCGTGCGGGTGAGACATAGATGCTCCTTTTTAGTTTAAGCTTGACTTTCCTCGAGAAAAAGTTCAACAAAATTAGTAACTTAACGGGGATGGAGGGATGGATGATTCTAGCAGGGGATATCGGAGGGACGAGGACGCGCCTGGCGCTGTTCGACACATCGGATGGATTTAAATGTGTCAAGCAGGAAAGGTATGCCAGCCGCGACTTTCCCAATCTTTCCAGCATCTTGCTTTTATTTTCTCCGGAAGGGGCTGAAAAAGTTTGTTTGGGAATCGCAGGCCCCGTGCGGCATGGACGGGTGCATGCGACCAATTTGCCTTGGCTGATTGATGCGCGCGAGCTGGGCCGCGAGCTAAAGACGGATGCGGTATGGTTGATCAATGACTTGGAAGCGAACGCATATGGCCTCCGCCGGTTATCCCCCGACCAATTCCTCACCCTGAACACGGGCGATCCAGAAGCCGCCGGCAATGCGGCGTTGATCTCGGTGGGAACGGGGCTGGGCGAAGCGGGGCTCTATTGGGACGGCCATATCCACCGCCCTTTTGCTTCGGAAGGGGGGCACACCAATTTCGGCCCGCGCGATGAGTTGGAAGCGGAGCTCTGGCGCTATCTGCGCAAACAATTCGACCACGTCTCCTATGAGCGGGTCCTCTCGGGGAACGGCCTCTTCCGGATCTACCGCTTCCTCATCGACATGCGCTTAGAGGAGGAGCCCGAGTGGATCCATCAGGAGATGCTGCAAGACGACCCCGCCAAGGTGATCACGGATAAAGCCCTCCGCAAAGAAAACAAGGCGTGCCAGAGGGCATTGGAGTGGTTTGTCTCGATTTATGGGAGCGAAGCGGGCAACTTGGCTTTGAAATATCTCGCGCTCGGCGGCGTGTATGTCGGCGGGGGCGTGGCTCCTAAAATTTTGCCTGCCCTCCAGCAGGAGACTTTTATGAAAGCCTTTACTGCGAAAGGGCGTTTTGCCGAGCTGCTCTCCTCGATTCCGGTCAAGGTGGTCCTCGAAGAGAACACCGCGCTCTTAGGAGCGGCGGAATACGCCCATAAGAAATAATTCTAACAGGCTAGATGTCAAAATCGATTACCACGGGGTGGACAATCGGCAGCCCGCTCAAATCCTGCCCTTCCAATCCTGTAGAACCCGTCACATGCAGTTCTTTTAACCGGCGGCATTCGCGGATATTCGGCAATTCCATCAGATGAGGAGAATCGCCTACCCAAAGAATCTCAAGCCCATCGAGCCCCGTTAAATCCAGACGGTAAAAATTACAGGAGGTGAAGGAGAATTCTTTCAGAGAATGCAGTCGATGCAGCTCAAGAAGCCCTGTGATCTTCTTGGATCCATTTAAATAGAGGATTTCCAGCTTATCCAGTCCGCTTAAATCCAGCGCTCCTTCCATCTGCGTCACGCACAAGTCGAGCGATTTCAAGTTGTTTAGCTGATCTAGATGATCGAGTTTTTGCAATCCTCGACAGGCAAAGAGTTTGAGCGTTTGCAGCGCTTGCAATCCTTCGAGATCCAGCTCTTCTAGAGAGCGACATTGGCTCAAATGTAGAGATTCCAGTTTGTGTAGCTGATCCAAGTTATGCAATTTTGTGATCTTCGAATTGCTTAAATCGAGATGGCACAGCTCGGTCAATCCTTTTAAGTCGACTTTTCCTGCCAAACTATAGCAATAGCCGAGGTTGAGGGTGTGCAGCTTGTCCAAGCCAGTTAAGTCGGGCCATTTCGTTATCCCCGATAAACACGTTAGATCGAGAATTTCCAAAGGGCATTGACGCGCGCCTTTCAGAATGGCTGCGAGCTTCGCATCATCGATGCCGGACGAATCTGAAAAAGAGAAGTCTAAATGGGTTAACTGGGGGCATTTGGAAAAGAAGGCCTCGTAGGAGAGTTCTCTTCCATGTTTTTGTCTGAATCGCGTGCGGAAGGATTCGATCTGTTTCCAATCAATCTTTGTGACCGTTTCCAGCTCGTTTTCTAAATGAAAATAGGCGACGATGGGGCGGTCGAACAGGAGCTTAAAGGTCCAGCAAACCAAAGGGATCGCATTGCAGGCCATCAGAGGCTCGGCGAAGGAAAATATCTTTTTGAGGATGTCATACGACAGTTTGACCTCTCTTTGTTGTTGCGAGGTATTTTCTGCAGGCACGAGAGCAGATAGGGTTTGTTCCTGGTAAGCGATGGGTTTTGTCATAAATTCTCCTTTATTTAATAATAAGTAATTAAATTATACATTATTTATTAAATAAAATCAACATATAAACATTTTTTAATTATTAATATTTTAAATTGAAAACAAGAGGGAGAAGAAGAAAGGGACCAAAGGGAAGAAAAAGGACATAAGGGACTAAAGCGACCTAGAGGACCAAAGGCAACTATACTTCTTAGGTCCCTTTAGTCCTTTATGTCCTTTTTCTTCCCTTTGGTCCCTTTCTTCTCTTAAGCCTCTTTTCTTCCCTGAAGCTTAGAAATCAAGAGCGAATTGTGGAGGAAAATCCTAATTCCCGGAAAGAATGACAACCCCAGCCGGCAGCCTGCTCGCATCCAGCTCTGGCAGCTCTTCGCAACCTGTCCGATGCAGTTCTTTTAGTTGGCGGCATTTATAAATATTCGGCAATTCCCTCAGATGAGGAGAATTGCTTACATCAAGAAATTCCAATGCGTTGAGTCCCGTTAAATCCAGACGGTGGAAATTACAGGAGGTAAAGTAAAACGTCTTCAGGGAATGCAATCGATGCAGTTCAAGAAGCCCTATGATCTTTTTGGAGCCTTTTAAGTAGAGTGTTTCCAGCTTATCCAGTCCGCTTAAATCCAGCGCCCCTTCCATCTGTGTCGCGCGCAAGTCCAGCCATTTCAAGTTGTTTAGTTGATCTAGATGATCGAGTTTTTTCAATTTCATACAGCCGAAGAGCTTGAGCTTTTGGAGTGCGCCCAACCCATCGAAATCCAGCGCTTCTATAAAATAGCATTGACTCAAATCGAGAATTTCCAATTTATGCAGCTGATCCAAGTTGTGCAATTTTGTGATCTTCGAATTTTTTAAATCGAGGTGGCGCAGCTCGGGCAAGCCTTTTAAGTCGACTTCTCCTGTCAAGCTATAGCAACAGCCGAGGTTGAGGGTGTGCAGTTTGTCTAAGCCCGTTAAATCGGGCCATTTTGTTATCCCCAATGAGCCATATAGGTTGAGAGTTTGCAGTGGGCATTGACGCACTGCTTTCAGAATGGCTGCGAGTTTCGCATCATCGATGCCAGACAAGCCTGAAAAAGAGAAGTTTAAATGGGTTAACTGGGGGCATTTGGAAAAGAAGGCCTCGTAGGAGAGTTCTTTCCCGTGTTTTTTTCTGAACCGCGTGCGGTAGGATTCGATCTGTTCGCGGTCAAGCGTTGTGACCATTTCCAGCTCGTTTTCTAAATGAAAGTAGGCAACGATGGGGCGATCGAACAGGAGCTTAAAGGTCCAGCAAACCAAAGAGATCGCATTGCCGGCCATCAGAGGCTCGGCAAAGGAAAATATCTTTTTGAGGATATCCTGCGGCAGCTTCACTTCTCTTTGCGGCGAGGTGTTTTCTGCAGGCACGAGAGCAGATAGGGTTTGTTCCTGATAAGCAATAGGTTTTGTCATAAATTCTCCTTTATTTAATTAAAAATAACTAAATTATATATTATTTATTAAATAAAATCAATTTATAAACATTTTTATTGTTAATTAAAATTTTAAACTGAAAATGAGAGGGAAGAGAAGAAAGGGACTAAAGCGACCTAAAGGACCAAAGTGTTTTTAGCTTTTTTCTTAGGGCCCTAGGGAAGAGAAGAAAGGGACTAAAAAGGACATAAGGGACCTAAGGAAGCTATAGCCAACTTTGGTCCTTTAGGTCCTTTTTGTCCCTTATGTCCTTTTCTCTTCCCTTTTGTCCCTTTCTTTTCTCTTAAAGACCCTTTCTCCCTTATCTTAACTTTTTGCCTTTCTCGTATTTCGATTCGGTGGCGATCCCTTTCTTGTCGTAGGCCTTTTTAATGCCGTGCAGTTGGTCGTTCTCGAAAAATTGCAAGAGGTAGGGAGTGCCGTCGTCGTAAAATTTGTTGAATCTACCGTGGCGCATCCCTTCTTTGTATTCCCCTTCGAAGACAAGGACCCGCTCTTCATTCCATTTGCGGGAGATGCCGTCGAGTTTGCCGTGCTTGTATTGGTTCAGCGAAGCGAGCTTTCCGTTTTCAAAGTAGGTCTTCTCATCCCCTTCTTTTAAATCCTCTGTAAAAGCGACCTCGCGCAACAGTTGGCCATTTGGAAAATACTCTAAGGCCGGGCCCTGTTTTTTATCTTTGTGGAAGGTGAAAGACAGCACGGGCTTGCCTTTTGGGCTAAACACTTCGGCAAGGCCCTCTTTCTGGCCATTGACGTAGACTGTCCTTGCTATGCGGTTGCCGGCTTGGTCGTATTCTAAAACCTCCCCTTCGGCGCGATCATCGACAAAGTTAACTTGTAGCGCTTTGACTTTTCCAAAGAACTCTTGAACAGGATAGTAGACCTCGTGGATCCCCTGTTTCCGGTTCTTCTTGTAATGGAAAATGACTTCCTTTCCATCGCGCATTTTCTCAAAGAAACGGCCGTTGAGTTTACCATGCTCGTACCAGGCTTCTTCGACCAAATTGCCTTGCTGGTCCCATAGCGCCTTGATTCCATGCAGTTCCCCATTGTGGTAGCCGATCAGCGTCTGCGTCGCTCCGTTGGGATAGAATGTTTTTTGTTCCCCATGGAGCTGCCCTTGATCGTTATAGAAGAAGAGGCGCGCGATTTTGAGCGATCGTTTTTGTTCTGCGGCTTCAGGGGGGAAATATTCTTTCTGTTCTCCGACGGAAACCCCTTTGCGGAAATTTTTGGTGAGATGGAGGCTGCCATCCTCATGCCATGTCTGCACCAGCCCTTCGAGCAGATCGTTCTCAAAAATGGCTACGGATTTAAGCTGGCCATTGGGATAGTACTCCTCGCTTTTTCCGTTGCGTTTGCCGGCAGAGAAAGGGATTTTTTCCTTGATTTGGCTTTTTCCGTACCAAACGCGCACCATCCCCTCGGGAGCGTCTTTTTGATAGTTTGCTTCCATGACGAGCTCACCCGCTTCGTTCCATTCCCGATGCCACCCCTCTTTTTTCCCTAAGAGATATTCGCCGCTGATTTTTAATTTGCCGTTCTCATGCCATTCTTTGCGTGTTTTATCCAATTCGCCATCGACAAAATATTCTTCAAATCGGGGCTTGCCGTTTTCAAACCAGCTGCCGGAAGGTCCATCCTTCACGCCGTTTTTGAGCTTGACCCGAATGGAGATCGCGCCGTTAGGATGCCACTCTTCGTAAAGGCCATCTTTTGCCCGATTGCGATAGGTGACGGATAGTTTGGATTGCCCAGACTCGTAGTACTCTTTTTGCGCGCCCTCGAAATGCCCTTCTGCGTCATAGAAGTACTCTGCCTTGCGCTGCCCATTCGCATACCACTCGCGAAAGGCTCCCTGCCTTTTATCGCCGACCAAAAAGTATTCCGCTTTTTTCGTTCCGTTTTCATAGTATTCCGCGATGGGTTCTAGCAACACTCCTTGATCGTTGAAATAGGCCGTGTAGGCGGGCTTTTCACTGGGATAGTTGCGCCAATGTTTGCCGATGTGTTTGCCTTGCTGGTATTCCCCGTCGCCTAGCAGCTTGCCATCCTCTCCGAAAAATTGCTCCTTGCCCTGTTTCATGCCCTCTTTATAGCTGACTTTATAACTTTCCTTCCCATTCGGATGGTATTTGAAATGGGTTCCGACAGGCTTGCCCTCTTTGAAATCTTGAACATCGACGATGTTGCGCTGTTCATCGTAGATGACAACCGCTGGATTTTTCCCATCCGAATGGAGCAGGCCGTTCAGATACCGCAGATCTGCCTTGATGGCCCCGCTGGGATACCATTCTGTTGCATTTCCATGGGGCACCCCATTTTCATAGGGGATGATCGCTGCGCGCACCTCTTTAGGATAGTAGCGGATGAGATCGCCGGTGAGTTTTCCATCGACAAAGGTCCCTTCTTCCGCCTTTAAACCATCTTCGTAATAGGAGAACATTTTCCCTTCGCGGACTCCTTGGCGGAAAGTTCCCAACCCGCGCAGCTGCCCATTGGAATGGAAGATCTTCACGTCTCCATGCAAGATGCCCCGATCGTAAAAGGCGGTCTTTTCAAACTTGCCATTGGGATACAGCCATGCCGCTCCGCCATGGGGAACGAGGGTTGTTTTCCACTCTTGAAACCCGGGCGAATTTTCTTCGACGACGATCAGATCGATTTCCGATTTGAGCGCTCCATTTTCGTAGAAATTGAGCTGCTTGACGGGAACTTCCTTCTCCTCTGAAACCTGCTCATAGAAGAGGACGGCAGCCGGATTTCCCTGGCCGTGGGACTCTAAAACCTGCGGCCTCCAGTTAGGCTGCCTCTGTTTTAAATCTTGCGCGACGGGCGCGACGGGGCTTGCATCCGCTGCTAAAGATCCGACGCATAGGAGGGCTCCCAAAAAACACTTCAGAAAATCCATATCACTCTTCCTCTAGTAAAAAGATGGTTTAAAAACCAACATAATCTAAAACATTCTTTCGAACAAGAAGATCAACGGCGCTCATATTTACCCATCAGTTCCGCTTGTGCGAGGATGCGGCCGTTCATGGCTTTTTCTACATCTGCTTTAGAAGCGCCCTCTTGCAGATCTAGAAAACCGTCCAATGCATAGATTTTGAAAAAATAGCGGTGCTCCCGATCGGGGGGGCACGGTCCTTGATAACCTAGCTTGCCGCCTGTATTTTTACCTGAAATTCCCGGAGGAACGGTATTTTCGGCAATGGTATGCACAGAAGGAGGCATATTGAAAACCACCCAATGGACATAGAGGCGATCCTTGCGGATGAATTCGGGGACATCGGGGTCGTCCATGATCAACGCGAGGGTTTTTGCGTGTGCGGGCACATCGCTGATCTGAAGAGGGGGATTGATGCCTTCTGCATCGCAAGTGTATTTGGAAGGGATTTTACCCCCTTGTTCAAAAGCCGTGCTGCTCAATTTCATCTTATTTGTCACCTCTCCTGAGGGGTATCGGATCTAGTTTTTGTTTAGGGGCTTTGTCCGAAGCGGCGATCTGCAAGGGCGTGCGCAAATCGAGCCAGCGGCGTTGATCTTCGTGATAAAAGGTTAAAACGCCCGGCGGATCTATTCTGCCGGAGGAGAAAAGGCGCAGCTTCAATGCGGCCACGCGGCGTCCCTCATACGTGAAAGAAGAGATCCCAGGCAAAGCCACCTTTTTCGTATTAAACCCTTTTAGCCGATCGTCGGTAGAGCATCGATAAACCACCCCGTCTTTGTCCTGGGAAAGCACGATCTCTACATCTGCCTGATAACTGAGGGATTGGGTTTGCAGCTGTTTGATGTGGATTGTAAAGAGATCGACGCTATTTTGAAAGCGGTGGTGATCGAAGGCTCCTTTGAAATGCCACCCTAGCAATCCTGCGGTAATCGCTAGGATAGTCAGGGTGATAAACAGCTCCAAAAGGGTAAAAAACCGCTTAGAATTCTTCAGAATCTTCTTGCTCCTCTAGGGTCGGCTCGGGTTTGTTCAGTTTTTTTCTTTTGCCGGTTTCATAGTTTTTCAATTTTTTTGAAAGAACGGAAATGGTTCCCTTGTTAGTGGCTGTGATGTCGAAGAGTTCGTCCCATCCGTCCCTTAACATTTTTTTGGGATCCTTGGCCATTCCCGAATTTCTTAAATACTTCTCGGGGTTGCCTGCCACTTCCTGAGGGGAAACCCCTTTTGCGACTTCCAAATCCAAGATGTCGCGGATCTGCTGAGCGCCTTGCTTCGATTTGAAGGCGCGCCCTTCATCGAGGCTGCCCTTCATGTTATAGCCGATCACGCTGCCGATCAATCCGATCAAGAAAATCACGATCATGATTTCGAGAAGGGTCATCGCCTTTTTCTTTTTTTGCATAGTATTAATACTCCTATTTTAAGTTTTAGAGACTGTCGTTGAAATTAAGCTTCTGTCGATTTTGGGGATTATTTTGGCCGATTTTGCATTCTTTTTTGGGGGGTAATATCAACTTGCGTATATTACCCCCCAAAAAAGAATGCAAAATCGGCCAAAATAATCCCCAAAATCGACGAAGCCTTAATTCAACGACAGTCTCAGGTTGAAAGAAACGAGCTGACGTCCGTAAGCGGAAGGAGGATCGACAGCAAGACCAATCCGACAACGCCTCCCAAAATCATCAAGAGGAGGGGTTGCAGAAAGGTGGTCAATTGCGCCAGGCTCCTTTCGACTTCTTCGTCGTAAATTTCAGCAACGTTTTGCAACATGGGCGCCATCCTGCCTGTCTCCTCTGCGATGGCAAGCATCCGTACGAGAAGCGGGGGGATAAAGGGGGAAGTTTTGAGCTGGTTGCTGAGCTTTTCCCCTTCGGCGATTCTTTTTTCCGCCTGATCGATGATCGATTCCAGCAGCGCATTTTTGATCACTTTTCTAGATAGGGCGAGGGCGTGGATCAGAGGGACTCCTCCTGCTAAGAGCATGGAGGCGGATCGGCAAAAGCGAATCAAAGCGGACTGAATGATCACCGTTTTGAAAAAGGGCATTTTCATGCTGATTTTTTCTAAAAGCACCCGGGTTTGCTTTTTGCGCCACAGAAAGAAGATCGCAAAGAGGAAAACCAGGATTCCGCATCCTAGCGCGCCGGTATGTTGATTGACCCAATTGCTCACTCCCAAAACAGCTTGTGTGAGAGGGTGGAGCGCTCTTCCTTCGAAGAGGTCTTTCATCGAAGGGATCACAAAAAACAGCAGGGAGAAAATCACAAGCAGGCAAAAGGCGCCGAGAAAACCCGGATACATCAGGGCGGAAAGGAGCTGTTTTTTTAGCTTTTGCTGGCGGGCGATTAAGAGAGAGAGTTGATCGAGGACGAGAGCTAAGGAGCCCGATTGTTCAGCTGCGAGGATCATCGAAAGATAAATTCCATCGAACGTTTTGGGATAATTTTTTAAGGCGGAGGAGAGCGAGGAGCCTCCTTTTAATCGATCGCAGAGATCTAAAAAAAGGGAATGGGCTTTATGCTTCCGGTACTTTTCTTCTATCGTCAGCAAGCTCTCATAAAGAGGGAGCCCTGCGCTGAGAAGTTGAGACAGCTCGCGCGTAAACGCTAATAAAAGAGGGGGCGTTAAGACGATCTCTTTTTGATTTTTATCGATGAGGGAAAGGCGCATCACCATCAGCTGCTGCTTGCGGAGCCTTTCTTTAGCGAGCGGATAGGTGTCCGCGTCGATTACGCCTGCCGACTTCCTTCCATCCCCTGTTAAGGCTTGGTAGCGAAAAAGAGGCATCGTTAGATCTCCTCGCAGCTGCGCGCGACGCGCAGCACTTCAGCGCTCGTGGTGATCCCGTCCCGAACGAGGAAGGATCCCTCTTCCCTTAAAGAGACCATCCCGCACGCAAAAGCGACTTTTTGCAGTTCCAACGCGTCCGCGCTTTTGAGAAGCTGCCTTTTGACGGGCGAGGCCATGTGCATGAACTCGTAGATCCCATGGCGCCCTTTGTATCCCGAATGAAAGCAGTGCGCGCATCCTTTGCCGATAAAAAGGCTGCCCTCTTTAAGGGTCTCTCGGGCAAGGCTTAGATCGGCCAGTTCCCGGTCTGAGGGTTCATAAGAGGTGCGGCAGTGGGGGCAGATCGTGCGCACGAGCCGCTGTGCCAATACGCCTACGACGGAAGAGGACAACAGATAGGGCTCGATCCCCATGTCGACCAGCCGGGTCAATGCGGAGGGAGCGTCATTGGTGTGGAGCGTGCTCAATACAAGATGCCCTGTGAGGGAGGCCTGAATGGCGATTTCAGCGGTCTCTTTATCGCGGATCTCGCCGATCATGATCACATCGGGATCCTGACGCAAGATGTGCCGCAGCCCCGTTGCAAAGTCGAGGTGGATTTTGGGATTGACCCCGATTTGCGCCATTCCCTGCAATTTATACTCGACCGGGTCCTCGATGGTCATGATATTGTTTTCGGTGGAATTGATATCGGAGATCGCGCTGTAAAGGGTCGTGGTTTTGCCGCTGCCGGTAGGGCCGGTGACGAGGACGATCCCCTCGCTTAGGCCGATCTGTTTTTTAAAGGCTTCCAGAATAGGCGGCCGCATGCCTAATTTGCTTAAGCCCAAGAGGACGTTGCTCTTATCTAAAATCCTAAGCACAATCCGTTCTCCGAACACGACGGGGACGGTGCTGACGCGGAAGTCGATCTGCCGGCCTCCCATTTTAAGCTTGATCCGCCCATCTTGAGGCAGCCGGTGCTCGGCGATATCCAAGCGGGCCATCACTTTGACGCGGGTAATGAGCTGCAGTTGATATTCTTTGGGAGGGGCATGGCGCATCTGCAGGACGCCGTCAATCCGATAGCGGACGCCGATTCCATTTTCAAGGGGCTCGAAATGGACATCCGAAGCTCCCTGCTGGATCGCTTCCATCAGCATCACATTCAACATGCGGATCACGGGCGATTCGGCTTTTTGTTCGAGAAGGTCGTAGCCGTCGCTCTCCTCTTCATCGGAGATCTTCGCTCCCTCGTGCAGGCTGGCGATCAACTGCGAGGCGGCATCTTCTTTTTGATGGTAGCATTTCTCGATCGCTTCCTCGAGATCGCCCTTAGACGCGACCACCTCTGCAATCTCTTTCCCGGTTAGACAGCGCACCTCTTCTAGAGATTCGAGATCGAGGGGGTTCGAAAGAGCGACGATGAGCTTGCCTTCTACCTCGTCGAGAGGCAAGAGGAGCCTGTGTTTAGCAAATGCGTAGGGGACGCGATGGATTTTTTCTTTGACAAAGAGAAACTCGCAGAGATTGGCGACGACCGGAATGCCATAGTGTTCTGCAAGGGGGTTATCCATTGCTTTTACCCATGATGATCTTCATGCTCTGTTGGAAATAGCGCCGCTTCTCCCTATTTTCCGCTTCCACAAGGCACTCTAAAAATTCGGGGATATCGCCGGGGCGTTTTTTGAGTTCTTCGGTGCGCAGCTGCTCCAACTCCTCTTTCGAGTCGAGGATGATTTTGGGGGTGATGAAAAAGATCATCTCCGTGCTGCTGTCGATGAGGTCGGTGGTGCCGAACAGTTTGCCGATACCGGGAATTTCCCCTAAAAAGGGGACTTTGTCTTCTTTATCCCGCATCGTTTTTCGGCGGAGCCCCCCTAAAATCACCGTCTGACCATCGGCAACCCGCACTTCACTTTCAATGTGGCGCCGATCGACATTCGGGCGGCCGTTATGGCTGGGCCTGGGCATATCGAACGTCACGTTTGTCTGCAGGGTGACAAACCCTTTGCCCTCATCCCCTTCATCGGGGGCGTGGATGATCGGGGTCAGGACGATGACGATGCCGTATTGCGCGCGCGTGTACGTATCTTGAAAAGCGATCTGGCCGCTGCTCGTGTTCACGGGAGCGGCGCCATTGTTCAGCGAAATTTCCTCGACGATCGAAATGGTCGCCGGCGTTTGATTTACGGTGATCACCGATGGCGCCGCATTCAGCTGGACATCTTCTTGGGTCATCAAGAAATTATAGGCTAGATCGAAAGCGGGTAAATATTTAGATCCGCCTCCGTGGAAGAAAAAGGCGAGAACTCCTGGGCCATCTTTTTCCGGGGCGTTCGATCCCGTGAATTTCATCCCGTTAGAATGGGATCCCAATCTCAACAAGTTCAAGCCGAACTTGTTCTGTTGATCGAGTTTTTTTTCAAAGAGGAGCACTTCGATCTGCACCATTTTTTTCGGCACATCGAGTTTGCGCAAAAGGTCTTTGATTTTGCTTAAGACATCTCTGCGGACGACCATCAACAGATTGCCCGACTTGGGATCGGGAATAAAGTGATCGGAAGAACTCTCCACGATCTCCGTTTCCGAAATAGATCCCGGCTTTAACGTGGGCGGGGCGACGACGAGAGGGGGAACTTGAGGAAACCCATCGGGAGTTCTCGTCCCGGGGTTCGTCGTATGAGATAGGTCGATCGTTTCCCGGCCTACATCCGGAAGCACCGAAAGCAAGGAAATATAGACCTTTTCCAACACAGAGGCGAGATCTGCCGGATCGCTGTGCTTGCAGTTATAGAGAAAAACGGTCATTTCAGAGGGATCTTGTAATTGGGCTTCCGTGTCCTGGACGATTTTTTCGGCGCGATCGACAGACTCTTGCTGTCCGATGAGGATCAGACTTCCCTGGCCAAGAGACATGATCGCCAGCCCCTCCTGATCGATTTTCCCAAAGGGCGCTCTGCTTTTCTCGATGCTCTCGCCGAAGAACGACTGCAGGATCTTTTCCATCTCTTTAACAGCCATTTTGGTGACCGGCACCACGCGCGAGATCTTTCCTTTAGGGTCTTGCCAGACGGTGTTATAGAGGGCGATCAGCTTTTCGATCTCTTCCTTGGAGGAGACGATGGCGATTTTGCCGCCCACTTGATAGATAAACGTCTGTTTGGCATCGGCGAATCTTTCAAAAAATTGAAAAGAGCTTTTGGTTTGTTCTAGGGGAGGCGATACCACATAAAAGAGGCGCGCGCCGCTTGGCACAAACAAGAGCTCCTCCGGACGGGAAGCGATGTTCTGCACCGCCGAAGGGTCTTGTTTAAAAATAAAAAGCTGGCGCGTATAGGGATTGAGTTTTTTCACCCCAATCCCATTGTGCGCCAAAATGATTTCGAGCACCTCGCTCCAAGATTCGCGCGGGATGGGAACTGCCGAGTGCATATGCAACTTCATCGTTGCCATCTCGGGAGGAACCACATACAAAAAGTCCATGGCCCCGTATTCCATGATCAACTGGGTCAGGGTTGTCTCCTCTTGATCCCAAAGGGCATATCCCTCTTCCTCTTTTTTAGCTTCATTCACCGCTGAGGCGCGCCACTCATTTTCGAGCTGGATCATCTGCGCTTTAATCCCGTTGACCTCTTGGAGCAGCTCCCGGAACTCCCCTTCATCCGCCTTTTTTTTATGCAACTCAGCGACGCGCGCGTAACACTGGTCGAGCGTGGAGCGGAGGGTGGAGAGGGTTTGATTCACGATTTGCAAATGGGTATCGGTCTGTTGATCGCCCGTCGCTTTTTGACTAGAGAGCTTTTTTTCAGCAATCGTCTGAGCGGATAAACCGGATTGCAAAAGAATGCAACAAATTATTAGTAGCGTTGAATTTTTCATTTGTTTTTGGCCGCTGCTTTTTTTTCTATTACAATGGGAATCGCGATGGGTTGGATTTGGGTGCGCATTTCATCGAATAAGTGCCCCTTCAATGTGACCCTTCCCTGCTCCTTCTCTAAATTGTCGAAGATAAATAGCTCCCCTCGGATCTTGTGTTGGATGCAATCTTCGATTTCGCTTAATTTTCTGAGGTTGCGCCATCCGTTAGACGTTCTCAGCAGCCAGTCCCCCTCTCTCAGGATCAGGCGCCTTCTGCCAAGAGCGCATGTCACCTGGGTCGATGTGCGTATGCGGATAGAGGAGGGGAGATTTTCCATCTTATAATTTAACTTGTTCGCATGCTCCGGCTCTAACTTAATGCGGGCCATCTGGAATCCGCTAGCATCCCAAGCTTCGATCTCGACTCCCTTGGATGATACCGATTTTACATGGGCGATGGGAAGATCGCGAGGGATTTTTTCAAAAGGAACCATCTGCCACCGATCGCGATCCCACACGAGATAATCCCCCGCACCGACAAAACAGACCCCGCCTAAAGAAGGGAATTCAATTTTTTGTTTGCCCTGTAGAGATTTATACTCTTCTCCTCCATAGTGCTGCATCAGCGTATCGAATCCCCAGCATTTGGCTTGCTTTAAGTTTTGGATGTACGCGACATCCCCCTTCATTAGCGTGCGCGCCCTTGCGCCGAGTTCTGCGCTCGCTTGGACCACAAATTGCCCTTTATCCTCCCCTTTGCCCATCTCAATGAGGATCCGATCGTTATCGAGAACGACCGGCTTAATCCATAGGGAGGTGGGTTCAGCGGAAAAGCTGAGCGTCTCAACATTCCCCTCTTCATTCGTCTGGCAATTGAGAAAAATAGGGGTGTTATCCCACACCAGGCGCTCTTGCTGGGATGTTTTAAGTCTGATCAAAATAGACGCTTCTTTGTTATGGACATCGGGCCTGCTGTTCCTGGCCAAAATGAGAATCTCTTCGCTTAAATTAGGAGAAAATGAAGAGAGATGCGCGCTATTTAGAGCCAGCGCTTCCGTTCCGATCGCCCCATAAGAAAGCGCTCGATTGGCGGCAGGATCGGAAAAATGGGTTTCTGGCGCGGATAAGATTCCCTCTTCTTTTCTATTCCAAAAAGAGAGGAAATAAATCAGCAATAAGCTTGAAATCAAGGCAAAACAAATGACGAAACGAGCGTAACGGAAAAGCTGATCGATTGTAAACTTAGAAGCCGCTCCGATAATCAAAGAAGTCACCATCCTGGGATAGGTTCAAATGCACATTTTATCCCAATGGGGTTTCAAAGACAACTCTTCAATTGCTAAAAATTATCTTTAATATTTAAAGTACAAATAAGATCAAGACATAAGAGGGAAGGTATCGTATGGATATGAAAAAAGCCAAGGAAGGGGTTTCGGTGAAAGAGATCGAAAATTTTGCTAAAAAGCATCGGTTCGAAGTCTTCTTTTGTCTAGCTATTTTGTTAGCCTGTTTTTTTAGTTTCGTGATGTTTGGAACCGGCTGGGCGGTGATTTTGGCCGGGATCGGCGGAATACTAGGGATTCTCTTCCCTGCGAAGGTCGAGTTCGTGGCTAAAAAATTGTTTCACTTTATCTTTAAGCAAGAAGAGAGCGTTCAGATTATTTTCGGCGTCGTCACTCTGGTTGTGGCTATTTTTCTTCCTCCGTTGATCTTCCTTCTCTTAGGCGCCCATGGCGGAGAAGGGATGCGCCACCTCGCCGTCGAGATCCACGCTCAACACAAGAAAGAGTGAGATTAGAGAAATCTTCTTTTGAGATCCGCTTTGCGATAGGCGATATAATCGCTGAGCGAGAGGTCTTGTTCGCGGAAAACCTGTTCCAAGAGGAAAAGAGCTTCCGGGTGGTAGGTTTTCCCTTCCCTTTTTTCCCATTCCTCCCAAGCTAATAGCTCTCCTTCGGCGTCGCCGATTTTCTGGGCGAGCATCGCAATTCTGACCAAATTAAAGGCATACAGGATAGCCCCATGACGGACGGCTTGGGATTGCTTTTCCCAGAACAGATCATCCGCTTCGAGGGCTTGTTTGAGCTTCTGGGCTTCCTCTAGGGCGCTTGAAAAGGTGCCTTGAGCGATCAATAGGGAGGTGTGGGCAAACTGGCTAAAGTAGGGAGCTTCTTTGTCGATCCGTTTCAGGGTATTCGACGCATAGCTTGGGTCTTTTTCTAAGAGCAGCCGTTGCGCGAGCAGCGGGTCGTATTTGGCGTGCAGCTCGGGATGCTTGTCCATCAGGGGTTTAAGATCATTTAAAAGGGGATCGCCTTCGCTGGCATCCGCAACCCAGCTGAGATAGGCCGCTTCGGCAGCGGCATAATCGGTGGGGGCAGCGCTGCGGGAGCGGGCCATCACATGAAAAAGGGCAAAAAGAGCCAAAATGACCCCTAAAGCAGCATATAAGAGAGTTTTTCCATGCGACTGGATCCAATCGATCCAATCCTGTTTGACGGCGATCGTCTGGTTTTTTTCTTGAAAATCCATAGCGGCAGACAATACTAGATCCCTTTTTAAATTGCAAGCCAGCCGCTTGTATCCATCTCGAAGTGGCGCGATTGGGTTAATCGCGCCACTTCAGGCGATTTTAATGGCGCAATAAGGCGAATTTGGCGTATAACAGCATCTAAATGGCGCGATTAGGCCAATTGCGCCACTTAATAGAAAAGGAGGAATCGATGTCAAGGCGAATTCATAGTGAAATTTTTTACACCATTTTGCAGATGGTAAAGCGGTTTCCTCAAGGAGCTTCTTTAGAGGAGATCTCGCAGGGACTTGCCGCATCCTGCCCTAAGCGATCTTTGCAGCGCTATTTAGCTTTGTTGACGAGTGAAGGCAGCCTGAAAGCCTTGGGCAAATTCCGCTCCAGAAGATACTGTCTGCCTGCTATAGAAAATGAATGGGAATTTTCTATTCCTTCATCGGGTAGTCTATTAGCGAGAGAGGCTCCTCGAGCGGGGCAAATAGAAAATGGGATCCCCCTGTCCCCGGCGGCTTTGTCTATTCAAGCGCATGTCCGTCAACCCATCCAAGCGCGCCGTCCCGTTGGGTATAATCGAGAATTCCTCGATAAATACCGGCCCAATGAAACCTATTATCTTTCTGAAAGTACGCGAACTCAGCTATTTGAAATCGGAAAATCCCCAGATAGCGAACGCCCTGCAGGAACCTATGCTAGGCAAATTTTAAACCGGTTATTGATCGATTTATCATGGAACTCAAGTCGATTGGAAGGAAATACCTATTCGTTGCTCGAAACGGAGCGATTATTGAAATTAGGGGTGGCGCAAGAAGGTAAAAGCATCTTGGAAGCGCAGATGATTTTAAACCATAAAGCCGCTATTGAGTTTATGGTGGAATCCGCCGAAGAGATGGGATTTGATCGTTTTACCATTTTGAGCTTGCATGCCCTTTTGTCGGATAATTTGTTGCCCGATCAGCACGACTGCGGGCGGCTTCGTTCGTGCCCGGTAGGCATAGGTAAATCGGTGTATCGACCGCTAGCCATTCCACAACTGATTAGCGAATATTTCCAACAAATTTTGGACACGGCGGATGCCATTATAGACCCCTTTGAGCAGTCCTTTTTTGTGATGGTTCAATTGCCTTATCTACAGCCCTTCCTGGATGTGAACAAACGCGTATCAAGGCTGGCCGCTAATATTCCATTGATCCGCGGAAACCTATGTCCTTTGTCGTTTGTGGATGTGCCTGCGCAGGTCTATGTCAGCGGCCTTCTCGGCGTGTACGAATTAAATCGCGTTGAGCTGCTGCGCGACATGTTTGTGTGGGCCTATGAACGCTCCAGCTCGCTTTACTCGGCCGCGCGTCAAGAAATCGGAGAGCCGGACCCCTTCCGCATGCGTTATCGCAATTCCATCATTGCGACGGTAGGGGAAATTATTCGAGGCTGCATGGATAAGCAAGCGGCCGTAGCGGCGATTAAACAAAAGGCCTCTCAGGAGGTGGTAGCGCATGACCGAGCGAGATTTATGGAAGTGATTGAAATACAACTCATGAGCTTGCATAAAGAAAATATTGCCCGGTTCCGTTTAAAACCCTCGGAATACGACAACTGGCTGAGAACATGGCGTTAATGATGCAAGAAGAGGTGATCTTCATTCAAGTGGGTTCTAACGAGGGGGTCATGGCTACCGATCCCTTGTGCTCTTTTATCTTAAAAAACAAATGGAGGGGCGTGCTCATCGAACCCATCCCTAGAATTTTTAACAAACTCAAAGAAAATTATAGAGAATGCCCTCAGCTGCATTTTGAAAACGCGGCTATTTCCGATACGAGGAGAATGAGCGCATTTTATGTGGTCGATGAAACAGCCGAGTTTTTTAGAGACAATCCTCATTTGGTCAATGAAGTAGGGGGCCCTTGGGGAGATCTCGTCGGATCCTTGGACCTTAACCATGTCCTCAAGTGCAAGCCGGGGCTTTCCCTTGCAGAGCTGAAAGCGATCCCCGTGCAGTGTGTCACTCTGCAAGACATTGTCGATAAATATCAACTGCCCCGAGTCGACCTGATCCATATCGATGCAGAGGGGCATGATGACGTCATTTTGCTATCTATCGATTTTGAGAAGATGAAACCAAAGATCATCCTCTTCGAACACGCTCATATGACATTTCAAAAATATCTTTTGTCTTTAGATTATCTGCAGTCTCACGGCTATTGCGTTGTCTATACGAGTTTATTAGACACGATTGTCTCTAATGATTGGTGTTAGAGATCTTCTGCACGCAGGCGTACACATCGGACATCTGGTCTAGAGTGTGCTGCAAGGTAAATTTCTCTATCACGTGCCTGTGCGCCGCCTCCCCCATTTGCTCTCTAAGAAGGGGATCGTCTTTGAGTTTTAGGACCGCCTGCGCGAACTGCTCAGGGGCAAAAGGAGGGACTTGCAGGCCTGTCATTCCGTGGATGCACACTTCGGGAAGCCCTCCGATGGGGGTTGTAATGAGAGGGCGCTTGAGATAGGCCGCCTGAAGGCTTGCTTGAGAAACCCCTTCATGTGCCGTGCTGAGAAGGGCAAAAATATCCATCGCGGCAATCGCTGCATAGGGAATTTCTAGATGGCCCGTGAATGTCAACACCTCCCCTAGATCCATTTCCGCAGCAAGGGCCTTGTAATCATGGACATGGCCGCCCCCTACGATGATCCATTTGAGGTTTTTCATTCCTTTCAGGAGCTGCGCCGCCCGCATGAAATCCTTGATCCCCTTCCAGGAGCGGACAAAACAAGCGGTGCCGACCAAACAATCCTCCGGCAGCAAACGCAATTCGCGCCGGATTTTTGCGACCTCTTCAAGGGAAATGGACAGCTGCGAGATATCGACGCCCGTTGCGATCGAGCGGCAAAAGGAAGGGGAAATCTTTGCCTGGCTGCAGATCGCGGGGATGATCCCCGAAGAGGTCGTGACCACGAAATCGGCGAGTACTTTATATAAGAGCTTGCTATTCAACCCTTTCCGAATTGCCGTGGAGAGGTGGCGCGTGCGGACGATTTTTTTCCCCGTCAAACGGGCGGCGATTCCGCCGATCCAAGCGTCTAGCGATGAGTGGGTGTTGACGATATCGATCTCGTGTTTGCGCAGGATCCGAACTAGCCCGATGAGAGTGAAGATCGCCTTTTTTCTTTTAAAGGGAAGCTCATAGACAAGAAAGCCCTTGCTCCGCGCTTTAGCGATAAGCCTGCCCCCTTTGGATACCGCCAAAATCACTTCATGGCCGCGCTGGCGCATCCCCTCCGCCTCTTTGAGAATCCGCATCTCTTGCCCTCCCCAGCCGGAAGAGCTTTCAGTGTGTAGAATGCGCATCCAACCCCACATATTTTAGAAGACGCCGATGCCCGGCGGAAAAGGGTAAAAGGCCGATTTCTTTTTTAGCCATCCACTGATAGCCCGGGACAGGAGATTGCTCTAGGACAAGCCATAAGCTAGGATAGAGCTCCGCGCGGAAGCGGGTAAAAGAGTGCTGAACCTTGGGCAAATTCCTGACGAATGTTAGTTTTAATCCCAAAAAATCCTCTCCAATGGCCTCATCAAAATAGGGGAATTCATAAAGGCCGCCCATGATTGTGCCATAAGAGGCCCTTTGAAGTAAAATCTCCTCTTTTGTTTCGATGAGAGCGACATGCCGTTTTAACAGGGTAGTCGAGGGGCGCTTCCCCTTCATGGGCAAGAGATCCGCCCGCCCCTTCTGAAGCCCCAAGCACCCCTTCTGCAGGGGACACAGGGAGCACTGGGGAACTCGCTGGCACACACGGGCGCCCAGCTCGATCAATCCCTCCATAACCAGCCACGGCTCTGTGTCGGGCAGGTGCCGTTCGGCTAAGCCTTGCAAGCGTTGCTTGATGGCGCTTGTGGAAATATCCTCTTCGATCAGGAAATAACGGCTTAAGACCCGCGCGACGTTTCCGTCGACGGCGGCGGCTTTTTGATGAAAGGCGAAGCTTAAGATGGCGCCAATCGTGTAAGGCCCCAAGCCTTTGATTTCTTCCAACTCCTCCCGCTTACAGGGCAGCTCCCCATTTTTTTTGGCGACGAGCTCCCGAGCTGCAGCATGCACATGGCGCACCCGCGCATAATAACCGAGCCCCTCCCATGCTTTGATCACTTCGTCTAAGGAAGCCGCCGCAAGGGCATGGATGGTGGGGAAAAGGCGCATCCATTTCTCAAAATAACCGACGACCACGCTCGCCTGGGTTTGTTGGAGCATCACCTCTGAAATCCACACGCGATAAGGGGTGGGGTTGCTCCGCCAAGGCAAATCCCGCTTGTGCTTGTTAAACCACGCCTTTAGGGCAAGAATATCCATAGGGCCGGCAGTTTTTTCCATATAAGAGGGTGTACTAAAACCAAGAGCTTATAAGTGTATCAGGCTAGCAAAAAGTTGGCACGCAGATTGCTTCTCTTACTTTATATCTGGAGGTGAGCTATGCCATTAGAAGACCCATCGTGGAGCGCTGTACATGAGCAGTTGAGAGATTCCATGCAAAGAGAGATCGGCATCATGCGAGAAATTTTAGGCAACATGTTGCAAGAGGAACTCTCCCTTCAACTAAGCGATAACAACGGCCTGGATCAAATTAGGATGGAGCGCTCGTTGATGGTCGAGCGGCTGGGCGTGCTCCGCTTAGCGAGATTGCATGCCGCCAAAAAATTTGAAGAGTTGACGGCTGCTCAAGAGAAAGAAAAGGCGCTTTCCGTCGATGCCAGCAGCTGCGAGATCCTCTCCTTAGGCGAACAGATTCTGGCTCTCACAGAGAAAATGAATACGCAAAACTGCCGCAACAATCTCCTCTTCCATCAAATGAAGCACCTGCAGCCCCTCCCCCAGCCGTCCAAACAGAGCTTGCCTCATACCCGCGTAAAAGTTATGAATAAAGGGTATGACGAATGAAAAAAAAGCGGCGGGATTGATCTACGGGCCTGAAGCCCACCATCTCGATCATTTGGCGATCCTTTGCCACATCATGCGCATCCCCTTAATCGTTACGGAAGAGAATCTGGCGGATCAAGCGCGGACCTACTATCCCCCTCTAGAGATCGTTCTACTTGATTATTTACAAATCGCCGAATCGCTCGTCGCGCAATTCGATATCGTTTTTTATTGCATGCCGCGGGTGCTATTCGATGAGGTGTTTTTTTTCGCGCAAAAATTCCTCCGCAAACGCCTCCATACCATCTGGTGCCCTCATGGCAATTCCGATAAAGGGCATGCTTCTTCCTTGATGGAAGCGCTTGACCAGGAAGAGGTTGCTCTCGTCTACGGCAAGAAAATGATCGAGTTTCTAATCCGAAAACATGTCTTTGAGCAGCTCAAAGCTCATGTGGTCATGGGCAACTTCCGCTACGGCTTTTATAAAACGCATCGAGATTTTTACGGCCCTCTCGTCCGCAGGAAGATCATCCAGCGATTGCCTCAAGCGGATCAAACCCTTCTCTTTGCGCCCACTTGGCAAGATAACGAAAACTCCTCTTCTTTCTTCGATGCCTGTCCGGCTCTTGTGGAAAAATTGCCTGAAAACAATAATTTGATCGTGAAACTGCATCCCAATCTGATCTTGCAGGAAGAATTCAAAACCGAGAGGCTGATCGAGAAGTATGAAGAGAGGCCGAATGTCCTCTTTTTGACCCATTTTCCGCCCATCTACCCTCTTCTGGACATCGTGGATATTTACATAGGCGATATGTCATCGATCGGGTATGATTTCCTCGTGTTCGATAAACCCCTCTTTTTTTTAAATCAAAACCGCCGAGATGCGCAGCATGACCCGGGCCTCTATCTCTATCGATGCGGAACGGAAATCCTCCCCGAAGATTACCCTCGCATCCATGCCATCATCGCTGAATCCCTGGCCACAGATCATCGCACATTTTCCCGTCTCAGAAAAGAGGTCTATGACTACACATTCGCGACAGAAAAAAACGCTGATGCTCTCCGAGAAGAGATCATCGGCACCTATGCCAACTTTGCCAAAGACGAATTGGATTTTTATTAAGGGAAGTTAATAAGACTGTAAAAGCGTTTTACATCATGCATACAGAGCTTTCTACTATTTTTAACGCGCAGATCCCCGGAAAGCGGGCAGCCATCAGCACAGGCCCCTACACCCATCTCGACCATCTAGGGCCTTTATGCGCTCTCTTGGGTATGCCCCTCCTCGTCACAGAAGAAAACACCTATCGGTTAGCCCAAAAATTCTATCCCCAGGTGGAAGCGGTCCTAAAAGAGCATCGGGAGCTCACCCTAGATTTTTTAGCCTCTAGCTTCGACGTATTATTCGAATGCGGCAAATTCTGGGCCATCGAGCTTCTCCCCCTTTTTAAACTTTTCTATCAAAAACAGATGCGGATCGTTTTTTGCCCGCATGGAAACTCCGATAAAGGCCACTCCCTTTCCTCCTCTGTCCCGCAAGATATCTCCTTAATCTATGGGCAGCAGATGGTCGATCAGTTAAAAAAAACGGGGGCCTTTGATCAAATAGGCACCCCCATCATCACGGGCAATATCCGCTATCCGTTCTACTCCCATCATCGCCGTTTCTATGATGAGCTCGCAGATCAACATGTTTTTTCCCGATTGGACCCCCGTAAAAAAACCATCTTGTATGCCCCTACCTGGCAAGATCGGGAAAATACCAGCTCTTTTTTTCAGGCCTGCGTCACTCTCATCGACCAGCTCTCCCCTGCGTATAATCTGATCGTCAAACTCCATCCTTTGTTAGAAGAGGAGCATCCCGCAGCGACCTGCCATATTCTAGCCAAGTACGCATCGTTCCCCCATCTCGTCCTTCTGACAGAGTTTCCCCCCATCTACCCCTTGCTGGCCAGATCTGATCTCTACCTGGGAGATTATTCCTCGATCGGCTACGATTTTTTAGCCTTCGATAGGCCTCTTTTTTTCTTAAATCCGGATGGGAAAAGCCTTTTTTTACACCGATGCGGGATAGAAATTCCTAAAGAGGCGATTTCAGAGCTCCGCCCCTTTCTCGCACGCCACTTGGAGCACAATCAAATCCATTATTCTCCGATCCGCCGACAAGCTTACCGCTATGCTTTTGAGGAAACTACTAATTTAGAGCAGGTAGGACTAAGACATGGGTGAGTTCGTCTAGATTTCCCGCCGTTGCGCGCGCTTCGATCTCATAAGCCGCTCCCCCTTCTCTCAGCTGGGCGACTTTTGAAACGGTAGCAACCCGAAGCCCCGGCGGGAAGATGCCGTCTAATCCCGTTGTGACTAAAAGATCGCCCACTTGCAGCAAAGGGACCCTTTCTCTAGGATTGCCCCCCTCTAAAGGAACTCCCGTGCGTAAATCGCGCGCCGGCCCCTCGCTATCGGGATAATCATAGTTAAAGCCGACCCCTTTCAAGATTTGGCGATGGGAGCGCCAGATCGGACTGCTGCTCCCATATAATTCCCCTTTGGCTAGGTAGTGATCGCCCTCATCCGCAAGCAGCCTCTTGCTCAGGGCGAATAGCTCTTCCGATAGCTGCTTGGCTTCCCCCTCGGAGGCAAAGAGATCGTCTCTCAAGCTCAGGCTGAACAAAAGCGCATTCACGTGTTCTAATAACACCAGATTCTGCTGAGAGCCTCGGATCGCCCGCACCGAAGGGACAAGGCTTGCGTCTGTGAGGAGCCGCACGCGCGATTTGCGCTCCCCCACCTCTTCGATCACCCCCACAATCGATGCGCCGATAAGCACAGGGCTATTCTTAGCGACAATCGTCCGGCAAAGAGATCGGTTATCTTTTTCTCCGATATTGATCCACACGCAGCTGCTCCAGGAAGCAGGTTCGCGAAAGATCACCTTTGCCGGAAGGGATTGAAGCTGCAAATCGAGCGTTTGGACCAGTTCTTTGGTGCGCCTCTTGAAAAAATCCTTCCAAAAAACGGAACTCTCCTCCCTGCCTGCAAGGCTTTGGAGCCGCTCCCATTGTTCTTCGAGGCGATCTTCAAGGAGGAGCCACTGCCGGATGTGATCGATTTGCATGCGCAAACTTTGATTTTCCTGGCGCAGCCGTTCTAATTCCAGCAGATCTTGGCCCAAAGGCGCCGCTGTGGACAGAGCTTGCCAAGAAGGGGCCAGAGAGCTGACTGCCGCCGCCCTCATCTTGGTGGTCAGCCCGGAAGGCAGATTCATCAAGGCAAAGAGCGCCGCGACTAAAAAAAGATAAGGAGTATAAGAAATTCTACGCATATTCAGTAAAAAATTTCCGAATCGAACAATCTCTGATCTTATCCTATTTTTTGTATTGTTGCAAAATTCCTCCGCTATTTAAAATAAGTCCCCTAGGGGGCGTTAGCTCAGTTGGTAGAGCGCTACGATGGCATTGTAGAGGTCAGCGGTTCGACCCCGCTACGCTCCATTACGTTTAATCACCGTGAATCTCAACCCCTAGCGGCAGTTTGTTTAAATCGACGTCGGCTAGTCCCGGGCACGATTGCAGGTAGATGAATCGCAGTTGGCGGAGTTGATCTAGATGGAGCAACCCTGTTAGTCCTGTACAGCCGGTTAAGTTTAGCGCTGCGAGCTGCCCCAGTCCATTTAAGTCGAGCTCTCCCGTCAGTCCGCAGCAGCCGCTTAAATAGAGCTCTATCAGTTGACCTAACTTATTTAAGCAAAGGAGTCCTGTCAGCTGCGTGCAGTTCGCCAAATCAAGGCTGGTCAGTCGATCCAGACCCTCTAAAGGAAGCGATCCTGTGAGCGCTGTGCAACTGTGTAAGCCAAGCGAATGCAATTGATTCAGCGCCTCTAAGTGGAGCAGTCCGGTCAGTCCCGTGCAGTTCATTAAATCGAGTCTCTCCAGTCGATTCAACCCCTGGAAGTCAAGCGCTCCCGAGAGTCCTATGCAGCCTGTTAAATCGATCGCGACCAGTTGAGTTAACCCATTTAAGTTAAGTTGTCCTGTCAGTCCTGTACAGCCCCATAAGTTAAGATCTATCAATTGATTTAAACCCTGCAAGTTCAACTGCCCCCTTAGACTTGTGCATTGCGTCAAATTCAGACTTATCAGTTGCTTTAGTCCGGTTAGGTTCAAAAGCCCTCTCAGCGCTGTGCAGCCTCTTAAGTTAAGCTGGGTCAATTGATCGAGGCCAGCTAAGTTCAGCCGTCCCGCTAGTCCCGTGCAGTTCCATAAATTAAGGATTTTGAGTTCGTGGAGTTCATTTAAATGCAGCACCCTTGTCAGCCCCGCGCAGCTCGTCAGATGCACTTCTTGCAACTGTGTCAGACCCTGTAAGTCGAGTTCTCCCGTCAGCCCCCAGCAATTGCTTAAATCGAGCTTGATCAGTTGTTTTAAATTGTTGAGGTCCAGTTGCCCTGTCAACGATCCGCAGCCGTATAAGTTAAGGTTGGTCAGCCGACGCAATCGATTTAAGTGGAGCAGTCCCATCAGCCCTGAGCAGAAGGCCAAGTTAAGGCTTTCCAGGCAATGCAGGCCATTTAAGTTCAAATTCCCTGTCAGCCCCGAGCAGTTTGTCAGATTAAGGCTTTTCAGTTGACTCAATCCTTGGAAATTAGGCTGCTCCGTTAATCCTGTGCAGTCAGTCAAGTTGAGGCTTTGGAGCGACTTCAATCCATTGAGGTGAAATAATTTTGTCAGTCCTGTGCAATTGGTTAAGTCGAGGGTATGCAGTTGGCAATGGGCTCCTGCCGCTTTGAGGATCGCCGCCAGGGAGGCGTTATCGATAGCCGAGTTGGAAAAATCCAAGGTGGTCAGCTGCGGGCATTTGGCAAAGAGTTTAGCGAGGGGAAGCTCTTGGTGATAGCGCTGTCTAAACAAGATCCGGTAAGACGCGATCTCATGAAAAGTGAGCGTGGTCTTGTCTTTAAGCGCGTTTTCCAGGTGCAAATAAACTGTAAAGGGATCGTTGGCTATTTGCGTAAAATCCCTGCAGACGAAGCGGGTTGGGCTATCGAAGACGACCTCCTCCACTTGAGAAAAAATGTTCGCGATTACTTCATCGGAAAGAACGTTCAGACTCCCTCGATCGGAAGGATAGAGAGCGGCTGGAGCCGATCCCGTTTGGCGATTGATTGGATCTGTCATAAATTCTCCTTATTTTTATTATTTTTACCGCGTAATTCGAACTGTCTTCGGCAGTCCGCTTAAATCGAGATTTGCCAGCCCCGGGCAGCCCTTCAAACCGAGATAGGACAGTTGATGGAGCTCCTGTAAATGAAGCAAGCCTGTGAGTCCTGTGCACCGTTCCAAGTCAAGGGATTGCAGTTTATTTACATCCTGTAAATTCAGTTGTCCGGTGAGACTAGAACAATCCCATAAGGAGAGTATTAACAGTTGATTTAGCCCCTGTAAACTCAACTGTCCCGTGAGTCCGGAGCAGGTGTTTAAGCAGAGATATGACAGTTGATTTAGATCCTGTAAGTTCAATAAGCCTGTGAGTCCGGAGCAGGTGTTTAAGGAGAGATATGTCAGTCGATTTAACCCCCCCAAGTTCAACTGTCCCGTGAGTCCGGAGCAGTTGTCCAAGTGGAGCGATGACAGTTGATCTAGATCCTGTAAGTTCAGCTGCGTGAATCCCGTGCAGTGGGCTACCTGGATGTTTGTCAGTTGATTTAGACCCTGTAGGTTCAACTGTCCTGTGAGTCCGGGGCAACCCCATAAGGTAAGGGTTGCCAATTGATTTAGGCCCTGTAGGTTCAGCTGCCCCGTGAATCCAGAGCAGTTCCCTAACTCGAGATGTTTCAGTTGATTTAGACCCTGTAGGTTCAGCTGTCCTGTGAGTCCGTGGCAAACCACTATCTTGAGCGTTGTCAGTCGATTTAGACCTTGTAAGTTCAACTGTCCCGCGAGCCCCGTACAGCTTGATAAGTTGAGGCTTTCGAGTTGATCCAGTCCACTCCAATTCGGCTGTTCTATTAAACCCGTGCAGCCAGTCAAGTTGAGGTTTTGAAGCGACTTCAATCCATTGAGGTGAAATAATTTTGTCAGTCCTGTGCAATTGGTTAAGTCGAGGGCATGCAGTTGGCAATGGGCTCCTGCCGCTTTGAGGATCGCCGCCAGGGAGGCGTTATCGATAACGGAGTTGGAAAAATCCAAGGTGGTCAGCTGCGGGCATTTGGCAAAGAATTTAGAGAGGGGAAGCTCTTGGTGATAGCGCTGTTTAAATAAGATCCGGTAAGACGTGATTTCATCAAAGGTGAGCGTAGTCTTGTCTTTAAGCGCGTTTTCCAGATGCAAGTAGGCTGTAAAGGGATCGGTGGCTATTTGCGTAAAATCCCTGCAGACGAAGCGGGTCGGGTTGTCAAAGGCGACTTCTCTCTCTTGAGAAAAGATGTTCGCGATTACTTCATCGGAAAGAACGTTAAGGTCTCCCAGATCGGTAGGATAAAGGACGGCAGGCGCCGATCCCGTTTGGTGATTAATTGGATCTGTCATAAAATCTCCTTGTTTTTATTATTTTGAATGATCTACCGAGCAATCCGAACCGTGTCCGGCAGTCCGCTCAAATCAAGATCTGCCAGTCCCGGGCAACCTTCCAAATTGAGCTGCGATAGCTGATTAAGGTCTTGTAAATGAAGCAACCCTGTGAGTCCTGAGCAACCCCATAAATTGAGATTTTTCAGTTGATTTAGACCCTTTAAGTTCAACTGTCCTGCGAGTCCGGAGCAATCCCATAAGGTGAGGATTGTCAACTGATTTAATCCTTTTAAATTCAGCCGGGTGAGACCGGAGCAGCCGCCTAAGTGGAGGTTTGTTAGCTCCTTTAGACCGTGGAAATTTAGCTCTCCTGTGAGTCTGAAGCAACCCCATAAAGTAAGATTTGTTAGTTGCTTTAGATCCTGAAAGTCCAGCTGTCCCGTGAGTCCGGAGCAGCGCCATAAATTGAGGGTTGTTAGTTGATTTAGACCCTGTAAGTTCAGCTGCGTGAGTCCGGAGCAATGCCGTAGGTCGATGGTCGTCAAGCGATTTAGATCCTGAAAGTCGAGCTGTCCTGTTAATCCCGTACAACCATTCAAGTTGAGTTGTCGCAGAGATTTCACTTCATTGAGATAAAATAGATTTGTCAGCCCTATGCATCCGCTCAAGTTAAGAGTGTGGAGGGGGCAGCGGGGTCCTGCCGCTTTGAGGATCGCCGCCAAGGAGGCGTTATCGATAGCCGAGTTGGAAAAATCCAAGGTGGTCAGCTGAGGGCATTTGGCAAAGAGTTTAGAGAGGGGAAGCTCTTGGCTGTAGCATTGTTTAAATAAGATCCGGTAAGATGCGATCTCATCAAAGGTGAGAGCGGTCTTTTCTTTGAGCGCGTTTTCCAGATGCAAGCAGGCTGTAAAGGGATCGGTGGCTATTTGCGTAAAATCCCTGCAGACGAAGCGGGTCGGGTTATCAAAGGCGACTTCTCTCTCCTGAGAAAAGATATTCGCGATCAATTCGTTGGAAAGAACGTTCAGATTCCCTAGATCGGAAGGATAAAGGGCGGCAGGTGCCGATCCCGTTTGGCGATGGATTGGATCTGTCATAAAATCTCCCTAATTTTTATTATTTTCAAGCCTTTATTGAAGAACATAAACCTGTGCCGATAGTCCGCTTAAATTCATGTCCGCCAGTCCTGGGCAGCCCTTCAAATTGAGGTATGTTAGTTGATTCAATCCCTGTAAATGCAGCAAGCCTGTGAGTCCCGTACAGCCGTTTAAGTTAAGCTGTGTCAGTCGATGCAGATCTTTCAAGTTCAACGTTCCTGAGAGTTGGGAACAACCCCATAAGTTGACGTCTATCAATTGATCGAATCCCTGTAAGTCGATCTGTCCCGTTAGATTCGAGCAATTTGTTAAGTCGATGTTTGTCAGTTGAGTTAATTCGTTTAGGTGAAGCACTCCTGTCAGCTGGGAGCAACCATTTAATTTTAGGGTTTTTAGTTGATTTAATCCCTGAAAGTTAAGCGGCTCTATCAGTCCCAAGCAGTTCTGCAAGTTGAGGTTTACCAGTCGGCCGAGTCCCTGTAAGTTCAGCAGGCCTGTCAATCCAGAACAATTCGTTAATTGCAAGGTGGTCAGTTGACCGAGCCCCTCTAAGTTAAGTAGATTTGTCAAGTTTGTGCAGTTTATCAAGTTTAGGCTTGTCAGTCCCCTGAGTTCATTTAAATGGAGGAGTCCGGTCAATCCTGGGCAGTCCATTACGCTGAGGTTTGTCAGTTGACCCAGTCCCTGTAAGTTCAGTTGTCCTGCCAGTCCCGTGCAGTTCCACAAGCTGAAGCTAGTGAGGCGATCCAGTTCATTTAAATGGAGCAGTTGCGTTACTCCCGAACAGTCCCATAAGTTGAAATTTTTGAGTTGGTGCAGCCCCTGTAAGTTCAGCGGCCCCCTCAGTCCTGTGCAGTTTCTTAAATGAAGAGTGATGAGATGATCCAGTTTACTTAAGTGAAGCAGTCCTGTCAGTCCCGTGCAGCCGCCCAACTCAAGGGTTGCAAGATGATCCAGCCCTCCAAGGTTCAGTTGTCCTGTGAGCCCCGTACAGTTTGTCAAATTGAGGAAGGTGAGTTGACCGAGTCCCTGTAAGTGCAGTTCTCCTGTTAGCCCCCTGCAGTTTGTCAAATTAACGCTGATGAGTTGACCGAGTCCCTGTAAGTTGAGTTGTCCTGTAAGCCCCGTGCAGCCCCATAAGTTAAGATCCGTAAGTTGATCGAGTCCCTGAAAGTTAAGTTGTCCTGTGAGCCCCGTGCAGTACTGCAAGTTAAGGCTGGTGAGTTGGCGCAGCCCCTGCAAGTTCAGCTGTCCCGTGAGTCCGGAGCAACCCAATAAATTGAGGATTGTCAGTTCATTTAAATCCTGTAAGTGGAGAAGTTCCGTCAGCCCCGTGCAGTCTGACAAATTAAGGCTTGTCAGTTGGCGCAGTCCGCTCAAGTTTAGCGTTCCAGTCAACCTCGAGCACCCGTTCAATTTGAGAGTTTGCAGGGACGTCAGTTCGTTGAGGTAAAAGACATGCGTCAGATTCTGGCATCCGCTCAAGTTGAGAGTGTGGAGGGGGCAGCGGGGTCCTGCCGCTTTGAGGATCGCCGCCAAGGAGGCGTTATCGATAGCCGAGTTGGAAAAATCCAAGGTGGTCAGCTGGGGGCATTTGGCAAAGAATTTAGAGAGGGAAAGCTCTTGGCTGTAGCGCTGTTTAAATAAGATCCGGTAAGACGCGATCTCATCAAAAGTGAGCGTGGTCTTTTCTTTAAGCGCGTTTTCCAGGTGCAGGTGGGCTGTAAAGGGATCGCTGGCTATTTGCGTAAAATCCCTGCAGACGAAACGGGTCGGGTTATCAAAGGCGACTTCTCTCTCTTGAGAAAAGATGTTCGCGATTACTTCATCGGAAAGAATGTTCAGATTCCCCCGATCGGAAGGGTTAGGGGCGGCAGGCGCTGATCCCGTTGGGTTAATTTGATTCGTCATAACATATCCTTGTTTTTTGTTATTTTTAAGCCTTTATTGAATAATATGGACCTCTTCCGATAGTCCGCTTAAGTCCACATTCGCCAGCCCCGGGCAGCCCCTCAAATTAAGGTAGGATAGGTCATTAAGCTCCTGCAAATTAAGCAAGCCCGTGAGTTGCGTACAGCCGGTTAAGTCGAGGCGTGTCAGTTGATGCACATCCTCTAAGTTCAATTGTCCCGTGAGACCGGAGCAACCCCATAAGATGAGGGTTGTCAGTTGATTGAACCCCTTTAAGTTCAACTGTCCCGTGAGACCGGAGCAATTCCATAAATTGAGATTTGTCATTTGATCGAGCTCTTGTAAATTCAGCTGTCCTGTGAGTCCCGTACAGCCGGTTAAGTTGAGGGTGATCAGTTGCTTTAGATCCTGTAAATTCAGCTGTCCCGACAGTCCTGTGCACAGCTCCAAGTTAAGGTGTGCCAGTTGCTTTAGACCCTGTAAATTCAGCTGTCCTGTGAGTCCCGTACAGCCGGTTAAGTTGAGGGTGATCAGTTGATTTAGACCCTGTAAGTTCAGCTTTCCGGTAAGTCCGGCGCAACCCCATAAGCTGAGGATTGTCAGTTGATTTAGACCCTGCAAGTTCAGCTGTCCTGTGAGTCCCCCGCACCCTGACAGATTGAGGCTTCTGAGTTGATCCAGTCCGCTCCAGTTCGGCTGTTCTGTCAAGCCCGTGCACCCGGTCAAGTTGAGGTTTTTCAGCGATTTCAGTTCATTGAGGTAAAATATCCTTGTCAGTCGTCTGCAGTTGGTTAAGTTGAAAGTGTGCAGCGGGCAGCGAGGTCCTGCCGCTTTAAGAATCGCCGCCAGGGAGGCATTATCGATAACGGAGTTAGAAAAATTCAAGGTTGTGAGCTGCGGGCATTTGGCAAAGAGTTTAGAGAGGGGAAGCTCTTGGCTGTAGCGCTGTTTAAATAAGATCTGGTAAGAGATGATCTCATCAAAGGTAAGCGTGGTCTTTTCTTTGAGCGCGTTTTCCAGATGCAAATAAGCTGTAAAGGGGTCATTGGCTATTTGCGTAAAATCCCTGCAGACGAAGCGGGTTGGACTATCGAAGACGACCTGTTCTACTTGAGAAAAGATGTTCGCGATCAGTTCATCGGAAAGAACATTCAGATTCCCCAGATCGGAAGGATAGAGGGCGGCAGGCGCCGATCCTGTTGAGTTATTGATTGGATCTGTCATAAAATCTCCTTATTTTATTATTTTGGAATGATTTACCAAGTAATTCTTACCATGTTAGGCAGTTCGCTTAAATCGAGCTCTGCTAACTGCGGGCACCCCTTTAAATGGAGGAAGTCCAGTCGATGGAGCTCCTGTAAATAAAGCAAGCCTGTGAGACCCGTGCATCTGGTTAAGAAAAGGCTTTGCAGTTGATGCAGCCCCTGAAAGTTCAACTGTCCCCTGAGTCCAGAGCAATCCGATAAATTGAGGCTTGTCAGTTGATTTAGATCCTGCAAGTTCAACTGTCCCGTGAATCCGGAGCAACCCGATAAGGTAAGTTTTGTCAATTGATTTAGCCCCTGTAAGTTCAGCTGTCCCGTAAGTCCGGAACAGCCCGTTAAGATGAGGGTTGTCAGCTGATTTAGCCCCTGTAAGTTCAGCTGTCCCGTAAGTCCGGAGCAACCCCTTAAGATGAGGCTTGTCAGTTGATTTAGATCCTGCAAGTTCAACTCTCCCGTGAATCCGGAGCAACCCGATAAGTTGAGGGTTTTCAGTTGATTTAGTCCCTGCAAGCTCAGCTGTCCCGTGAATCCGGAACAATTCCATAAGTTGAGGGTTGTCAGTTGATTTAGGCCCTGTAAGTTCAACTGCCCTGTGAGTCGCGAGCACAGCGCCAAGTCGAGGTGTACCAGTTGATTGAGATCTTGTAAGTTCAAGAGGCCTGTGAGTCTGGAGCAATTCGATAAGTTGAGGAGTGTCAATCGATGTAGACCCTTTAGGTTGAGTTGTCCTGTCAACCTTGTGCACCCGGACAAGTTGAGGTTGTGCAGCGATTTGAGTTCATGGAGGTAAAATATGTTTATCAGTCGTGTGCATTGGCTCAAGTTGAGAGTATGCAGCGGGCAGCGAGGCCCTGCTGCTTTGAGGATCGCCGCCAGGGAGGCATTATCGATATCCGAGTTGGAAAAATCCAGGGTGGTCAGCTGCGGGCATTTGGCAAAGAGTTTAGAGAGGGGAAGCTCTTGGCTGTAGCGCTGTTTAAATAAGATCTGGTAAGAGATGATCTCATCAAGGGTAAGCGTGGTCTTTTCTTTGAGCGCGTTTTCCAGATGCAAATAAGCTGTAAAGGGGTCATTGGCTATTTGCGTAAAATCCCTGCAGACGAAGCGGGTTGGACTATCGAAGACGACCTGTTCTACTTGAGAAAAGATGTTCGCGATCAGTTCATCGGAAAGAACATTCAGATTCCCCAGATCGGAAGGATAGAGGGCGGCAGGCGCCGACCTTGCTGAGTTGTTGATTGGATCTGTCATAAAATCTCCTTATTTTTATTAGTTTGAATGGGTTACCGGGTAATTTGAACGGTGTCCGGCAGTGCGCTTAAATCCACATCCGCGAGTCCTGGGCAGCCCATCATGTTGAGGGTGTCGAGTGTGCCCAATTCCTCTAAGTGAAGCAGTCCTGTCAGCCCCGTGCAATTCTGTATGTCGAGATCTGTCAGTTGATATAGACCCTGTAAGTCTAGCCCTTCCGTCAACCCTGAGCAGTCGCTCAGGTCGAGGTTGATCAGTTGGTTTAAGTCCTCTAGGTGAAGCAGCTGTGTGATTCCGGAGGAGTCCCATAAGAGGAGGGATGTCAGTTGGTGCAGCCCTTGCAAGTCCAACGGTCCTACTAGTCCCGCGCAGTCGCTCAGGTCGAGGGTTGTCAGCTCTGTTAACTTCTCTAAATGAAGGACTCTTGTCAGTCCGAGGCAGTGCCACAGGTTGAGAGTTGTGAGTTTATCCAACCCCTCTACATCCAGCGGTCCCGTGAATCCCACGCAGTCGCTCATGTCGAGAGTGATCAGTTCGCTTAAATCCTTTAAGTGCAGCAGGCCTGTGATTCCCGGGCACTGCCACAACTTAAGAGTCTGGAGTTCATCCAAACCCTGTAAATTGAGCGGTCCCGTGAGTCCCGAGCAGCCGCTCAAGTCGAGGCTGATCAGGTGATTTAAATCCTGTAAGCGAAGCAGTCCTGTGAGTCCCGAGCACTGCCACAAGCTCAGGATTTCCAGTTTGTGGAGGCCCTGTAAATTAAGCGGTCCCGTGATTCCCGAGCAGGTCATCATGTCGAGGGTTGTTAGTTCATTCAACTCTTGTAAGTGAAGCAATCCCGTGAGCCCCGAACAACTGCTTAAGTCGAGAGTGATCAGTTGACGCAGCCCCTGCAGGTTGAGCTGTCCTGTCAACTGTCTACAGCCGGTTAACTTGAGGCTTTTCAGTTGGGGGAGCGCTTGTAAGTTAAGCGGTCCCGTGAATGCCGTGCATCCGCTTAAGTCGAGATGTTGCAGCGACTGGAGTGCATCGAGGCGAAATAAGCGGGTCACTCCCGTGCATCCGCTTAAGTTGAGGGTTTGCAGCGTGCAGTGGCTTCCCGCCGCTTTGAGGATCTCTACCAGGGAGGCATTATCCACGACGGAGTTGGAAAAATTTAAAGCGGTTAGTTGCGGGCATTTGGCAAAGAGTTTAGAGAGGGGGAGTTCTTGGCTATACCGCTCTCTAAATGCGATCCGGTAAGAAACGATTTCATCGAAAGTCAGGGTTGTCTTTTCTTTGAACTCGCTTTCCAGATGCCAATAGCCTACGACAGGATCGTTGGCTATTTGCTCAAAATCCTTGCAGATAAAGGGGGTCGGGCTATCGAAGGCGACTTCTTTCACTTGAGAAAAGATCTTCGCGATCGCTTCATTGGAAAGAACGTTAAAATCCCCCAGATCGGAAGGATAGAAGGCGGCAGGCGCCGATCCTGTTGGGTTAATTTGATCTGTCATAAACATATCCTTGTTTTTTTTTATTTTAAGTCTTTATCGGACAATCTGAACATAAAGTCCGGTAAGAGCTGATCTCGTCGAAAGTAAGCGTGGTTTTTTCTTTGAGCTCGTTTTCTAGATAGGCATAGCCCATTATGACAGGATCTTGGAAGATCCGTTGAAAGTCGCGGCACACACAGGGGATCGGACTCCCCTTGGCGAGCCATTGGATATTAGAAAATATCCTGGCGATCAGTTCATCGGGAAGAGCGTTGAACGCTGTCCTAGTGGAGGCGAGATTGGGCGCTGCCGCAAAAGCGGGCGTTGCGCCGTTTGTTTTCATAATAGGGTCTGCCATAATCATTTCCTGATTTTTAGTGTTTTTGGCGATCTACTGAACAATCTGCACCGTGTCCGGCAATCCGCTTAGATCCACATCTCCCAGTCCCGTGCAGCCCGCTAAATTGATATATGTCAGCTGATCCAGAGCATCTAAATGAAGCAGCTTTGTTAGCCCTGTGCAGTCCATCAAGCAGAGATTTGTCAGTTGACCTAGCCGATTTAAGTTCAGTTCTCCTGTTAACCCTGTGCAGCTGCTTAAGTCGAGTTGCTCTAGATGATGCAGTTTATTTAAACCCACCACTTTTGTGAGGCCCGAGCAGCCATCTAAAAAGAGATTTTCCAACTGCTCTAGTCCCTTTAAGTTCAGTGGTCCGGTTAGTCCCGAGCAGTCGCCTAAGTAGAGGCTGGTCAGCCGATTTAGTCCCTGCAGGCGGAGCTGTCCCGTCAATCCCGAACAGCCTTCTAAGTTGAGGCTTGTCAGCTGATTCAGCTGCTGTAGGTGAAGCAATTCCGTCAGCCCTGTACAGCTTTCCAAGCTGAGGGTGGTGAGTTGACCCAATCCATTAAAATTAAGCTGCCCCGTTACCCCTCTGCAGAAGTTCATCTTGAGGGTGCTGAGCGCATTTAGCCCCTGTAAATCAAGCTGCCCTAGCAGTCTCGAGCAGAAATTCAAATTCAGCTCTTGTAGGCGTGTCAATTCCTGTAAATGAAGCAGTCCTGTTACTCCCGTGCACCCTTGTAAGATGAGGCTTTTCAGTGAATCCAGTCCCTGTAAGTCAAGGGGACCTGCCAGTCGGGAACAGAGCGTCAATTTTAAGTGTGTCAGTTGTTTGAGCGCATTTAACCGGAGCAGTCCCGTCACCCCCGAGCAGCGATCTAAGCAGAGGGAGATCAGGCGATCCAGCCCCTCTAAATCCAGCGGTCCCGCGAGCCCCGTACAGGCGGTTAAGTCGAGGGTTTCCAGTTGATTCAGGTCGCTTAAGTGAAGCAATCCGGTCAGCCCTGCGCAGCCCCACAAATTGAGGTTTTTGAGTTGTTTCAACCCAGCGCAGTCAAGCGGTCCCGTCAGCCCCGTACAGCCCAACAAATCTAGGTTGACGAGTTGATCCAGTTCTTGTAGGCGGGGCAGTCCCGTGAGCCCCGAGCAGACTTTTAAGCTGAGGCTTTTCAGCTGATTCAGCCCTTGTAAGTTAAGCTCCCCTGTCAGCCCTGTGCAGCGGGTTAAGTCGAGGTTTTCTAGCGACTTAAGCTGATCTAGGTAGAATAAGTCCGTCAGACCCGTACACCCGCTTAAATTGAGGGTTTTGATCTCGCAGTGGGCTGCCGCCGCTTTAAGGAGCTCTACTAAAGAACCGTTATCCACAACCGAGTTGGAAAAATCTAAGGTGTTGAGCTGCGGACAGTTGGCAAAGATTTTGGAAAGGGGAAGCTCTTGGCCATAACGCCCTCTAAATCCAATGCGGTAGGCCATGATTTCATCAAAGGTCAGGGTTGTCTTTTCTCTGAGCTGATTTCTCAGATGCGAGTAAGCGATGAAGGGATCATCGGATATCCACTGAAACTCTCTGCAGACGAGGGAAAGCGGGCTCGCGAAAACGAGCTCTTTTACTTGAGCGAATATTCCCGCGACCATTTCCTCCGGAAGGATGTTCAGCGTTCCCCTGCCGGGGGCAGGATGATGCAGCGGAACGAGGGCAGGTGTGGATTCATTAGTATTAATTTTGTGTGCCATAAAATCTCCATTATTATAAAAAGTTAATATTATTATAATGTTTAGTATTATTAATTGCAATTTCAATTTTTATAAAAATGCAATTATTTATATAGCAATAAAGATTTTTGTTAATATATAAATATATTTTTACACATGAAATTCTCGGCTTATTAAAAAAATTATTTTATTAAATAATGGAGGGGATCAAGATTAAGAAAAACAATAAGATATTCAACCACAGAGATCACAGAGATTAAGAAAGACGCTCCAGAGATGCCTGTGAGGTGTCTATTGTTTTTTCCTTCCCTCTGTGCTCTCTGTGGTTTAAATATCTTATTGTTAGCAGGTTGTGTGTTGAAAGCCTAATTGCGCAACGACTTTTAGCGCAACACATTCGCCGCAAGCGGCAAATCCGCATGCGCCAGTCCCGGGCAATTCCTTACATTGAGGTGCAACAGGGAATGGAGTTCCTGGAAGTTGCACAACGCGGTCAGCCCTGTGCAGCCCGATAAGTCGAGGCTTTGCAGTTGATTGAGACCATTTAAATCCAACGTTCCTCTCAGCCCTGTGCACTTGTATAAGCTAAGGGTTATCAACAGCAACATAAATTCTAAGAAAACTTATGAAAATATATGCAAATTGCATAGATTAAGAACAATTTTTAGAAGCTGTCCTAAAACCAAGCTTCTTAGAGGCATTCTTAAGATCGAAGATCTGCCCGGCAGTGAACACACCTATAAAAAATGTTTACTAAAATTCCGTTTTGAATCGATACTCCCCTTTCAAAAACTTTAGCAGAATCGAATGGAAACAGAAAACAAACGCACTATTGAAACCCGCATCCACATCGATTCAGCAGCCGATGACCTCCTCCACAGATGCGCCGATCTATTTGCCCATGTTAAACACCGCCTCTTTGCCGACATCGCCTCTGGGAAATCCCCGGGCGAGCTTAAAAACCCTTACCTCGTCTGCTATGCAATCACAGCTAGACATTTCAATGCCCTGAGAGTAGAGGTCGAAGGGAAGATCGCCTCCATTAAAAAAAGACGCCCCGCTTTAATCGCGGAGGCGAAGGAGAAAATCCTCGCCCTTGCTGCGAGAATCAAAAAACTCACCAAAGCCAAAGCCGACCCCAAAATCATCCATCAAAAGAAACGCAGACTACACCTCCTCGCCAATCAGCTCGAGCGTTTAAAAGAAGACCAAGAGAAAAACATCATCCGCTTGGATCGAAAATCGGCCAAAATAATCCCGAAAATCGACGAAAAATTTTACTGAGATAGGTTCATAGCTCGGTTACCGGACCACGTTCGCCTTGGGTGGCAATTTGCTTAAGTCCACCTCCTTGAGAGCAGGGCAACCGATGAGGGTGAGTTCGTAGATATTTGTTAGCGTTTTCAGGTGAAGCAGGTTTGTTAGACCTATGCAGCCTGACAAGGTGAGTTTTTGCAGTTGGCTTAGCCCGTTGAGATCGAGCTCCCCCGTCAATTTTTTGCAGCCTTCCATGTTGAGGTAGCGCAGATTGCTCAAGCCATTCAAGTCGAGGAATTGCAGCTGGCTGAGGCCGCTTAAGTTGAGAGATCCTTTCAATTCTGAGCATCCTCTCAAGTCAAGGCTTTGCAGTTGGGTCAAAGTATTTAAGTAGTTTAAGTCGGTCAATCCTGTGCAGTTGCTTAAATCTAATTTTGTCAGCCCTGTGCAGCCTGCTACCATGAAGATTGTTAGGGACTCACGCCCGCTTAAGTTTAGCTCTCCTGTCAATCCACTGCATCCAAATAAGGCAACCTGGCTCAGTTTGGTCAGTGCATTTAAGTGAAGCAGCTCTCTCAGCCCCGCGCAGTTCGATAAGTAGAGGTAGCGCAGCTCTTTTAAGTTCTTTAAATTCAGTTGACCTGTTAACCCTGAGCAGCCGCTCAAGTGGAGATGTTCCAGGTGATGCAGCTGATTCAAATGAAATAGGCGGGTCAGCCGCCCGCAGTTGCTCAAGTTGAGGGTGCGCAGCCTGCAATGCCTTTCCGCCGCTTTCAGGATGTCTGCAAGCGAGGCATTGTCTATATCTGAGTTGGAAAAATCTAAAGTGGTTAACTGAGGGCATTTGGAAAAGATCAAGGACAGCGGAAGTTCCCGCTGGTGTTTTTGTCTGAATGCAACGCGGTAGGATGTGATCTCGCTTAAGGTGAGCGTCGTTTTTTCTGAGAGTAGATCTTCTAGATGGATATAGATGATGGCAGGATCGTGAAAAATCTGTTGAAAGTCGCGGCAAACATGCGGCGTTGGATCGTCTGGATCGCTCCCCTGGATGCGGGAAAAGATCCGGGCGATGTCCTCGCGGGGAAGAGGCGCAAACGTTCCCAAATCGGAAGGATAAGCCGCAGATTCATTAGGTTGAATCGGGTTTGTCATAAAACCTCTTATTTAATTACGTTTCTAATATTATACGCTGCATTCACTATAACATCAATGCATTTCCGCTGAGGTAATAATTGTAAAATCTAAATTGATATAAATATTATTGCATTAAATAAAAAATAATAAATTGATTAAGAGAGTGTCGTTAATTTTAACGACAGTCTCTAGAGGATTTCTAATTCTTGGTAGTGGCGGAGCTGGTCGCGGAAGTGGGCGGCATCTTCAAAACGGAGCTCTTTGGCAGCCCGCTTCATCTCGATCTCATATTCTTTAATCTTCTCGGAGATCTCCGCATGCGTCAGCAGAGGAGGCTCTCCTTCCGCTGCTTTGGGAGTGGGCAGGATGTCGCCGAATGTCTCTCCGAGATCTTGCAGGCTTTCTCTACGGACCGTTTTAGGGGTGATCCCGTGTGTTTCATTGTAAGCTTCTTGCAGAGCGCGCCTCTCTTTTGTAATTTCTAACGTCTTTTGGATCGCGTTTGTCATCTTATCGGCGTACATGACCACACGCCCTTCGACATTCCGCGCCGCTCTGCCGCAGGTTTGGATGAGCGCGGTTTCGCTGCGCAAAAAGCCCTCCTTATCGGCGTCGAGAATCGTCACTAAAGAGACTTCCGGGATGTCGAGCCCTTCGCGGAGCAGGTTGATGCCGACGAGCACGTCGAAAATGCCCCGGCGCAGTTCATTGATGATCTGCACCCGTTCCAAAGTGTCGATATCGGAGTGGAGGTACTTGGCTTTGACGCCGATTTCCGTGAGATATTTGGTGAGATCTTCGGCCAGGCGTTTGGTGAGGGTGGTAACTAGAACGCGCGCGCCTTTTGCCGTTTCCCTTCGGATCTCTTCTAGACAGTCGTCGACTTGCAAGGTAGCCGGCTTGATGGTGATGAGCGGGTCGAGCAGCCCCGTGGGGCGGATGATCTGCTGGACGATATCCCCGTGCGCTTCTTGCACCTCCCAATGGCTAGGCGTTGCCGATACGTAGATCGCCTGATGCATGCGCGCGTAGACCTCTTCAAACTTGAGCGGCCGGTTATCGAACGCCGAGGGAAGGCGGAACCCGAATTCGACAAGCGAGGTTTTGCGCGCCCGATCTCCGTTATACATCGCGTGCAGCTGGGGAAGAGTCTGATGCGATTCATCGATAAAAAACAGAAAGTCGGGAGGAAAATAATCGAGCAGGCAAGGAGGGGGCGCGCCCGGCGGCCTCTTGCTAAAGTGGCGCGAGTAATTTTCAATCCCCTTGCAAAAGCCGATCTCTTTGATCATCTCGAGGTCGTAAGCGGTGCGCTGTTGAATCCGCTGCATTTCCACCAGGCGCTTCTCCTTTTCGAAAAAAGCGATCCGCTCTTGGAGCTCCTCCTTGATCGTTTCAATAGCCGCAAAGCGCACCTCTTCCGGCGTGACGTGGTGCGATCCAGGGTAGATGGTGATCTGTTCGAGGCGCTGCCTCGCTTTTCCCGTCAGGGGATCTATTGCGCTGATCCGCTCGATCTCATCGCCAAAAAATTCGATCCGGTAGGCTAAATCCACCTCATAAGCGGGCACCACTTCTAAGATGTCGCCGCGGACCCGGAAGGTGGCGCGCACCAAATCAAAGTCATTTCGCTTATAGTGCATTTGCACGAGGTGGATGAGCAGATCATCGCGCCGCCGCTTCTGGCCCAATGCGAGGATCAGCTGCATCTGGCTGTAATATTCGGGCAGTCCCAAGCCGTAAATGCAGGAGACCGAGGAGACGATGATCACATCCTGCCGCTCGATCAGCGACCTCGTCGCGCTCAGACGCATCCGATCGATCTGATCGTTGATGGCCAGATCTTTTTCGATGTAGGTGTCTGTCCGGGCGATGTAGGCCTCAGGCTGGTAATAATCGTAATAGGAAACGAAATATTCGACCGCATTATCTGGGAAGAAAGACTTAAATTCCTGATAGAGCTGCGCCGCCAGCGTCTTGTTGTGCGCGAGGATGAGCGCAGGCCGCTGCGCTCGGGCGATCACGTTGGCCATCGTGAAGGTCTTTCCCGATCCGGTCACTCCCAGCAAGACTTGCGCTTTTTTTTTCTGCTCGAGGCCTACCACAAGGTGCTCGATTGCCTCCGGCTGGTCTCCGCACGGCTGAAAATCGGTCTTCAGTTTAAACATGCTTTTTTCTTTGCTTCAATAAGAAGATCGGCCAATTCCCGAACAGCTCCCCTGCCCCCTTCATATGTAGAAATCCAGTCGCAGACCTCTTTCACTTGTAGAACTGCATCCGAAGGACAGCACGCCAGCCCCACTCGATTCAAAGCGGGAAGATCGGGCAAATCATCGCCGATATAGCAAATTTCCTCAAAGCTCAGTTGATAATGAGCCGCCAGCTCCTCGAGGACTTGGGTTTTATCTTTAATGTTTTGATACACATGCCGGATCCGGAGCTCTTCTGCTCTCTGCTCCACCATGGGGGATATCCTGCCGGTAATGATCGCCGTAATGAGACCATTCTGAGATGCTAACACAAGGCCAAGGCCATCTTTGACATTAAAGATTTTAAGCTCTTCTCCAGAGGAAGTATAGATGATTTCTCCATTTGTCAACACCCCATCCACGTCGAGAACCAGCAACTGAATTTTACTGGCTTTTGCATCCAATACAACATGATCCTCCTTTGCCTCGCCATTTGAAATCACAATACAAAAAATCCATACCATCGCTAAACGCATAGCATCTCCAATTAGTTACTAAAATTTGGCCGATTGAATCGCCGGCCTGTTTTTGAGTTAAATTCATTTGGCCTCATGTAACCTCGACTTTGTAACTTTTTGGGCCCGCCTGCCTCGCCTATTTGCTCTCGGCCGTTCGACCCATGGTTGAACTGAGAGTTATTTAAAACGGGAAGGGGTTTTTAACCCCTTCCCGTTTTAAATAACTCCCCCGAAAGCAAATATTTCGAGGCCTTCGGACCCAAAAAGTTACAAAGTCGAGGTAACTGTTGTTGTTTCATTTTTTTTTGCTTAAGATTCTCTAGTTCGTGTTCAAATGAAATTTCATCGATATCGCCTCGAGCTAGTGAAATCATTGTTCCACCACTCATAGTTGTGGGGTTTATTGCTTTATTTTTATTTGCCAGGTTTTGTAGATGTAAACCGGTAAGTTGCTGGATTTTATCTTTATTTTCTTTCTGTAAAATTACGATTAATTTGCGGATATATTCAAAAATCATTTTTCCATATGCAAAAGCCTCATCTTTAGAAGGCAAGTAACCTTCATGAGTAACGTTGTTTTTAAATTCACTATATTTGAGAGATGAGGTAAATTTTTGATCGGGAAAAATTGGAGGGCATTTCTTGAATTTCTGTAGATATAGAAAGATAAAAGCCCCTAATTGTCGCTCAGATTGTTTTTTTATCCATTTGACGTGAGAAAACTCGGCCGTTCACGGCCGAGATGAATCACGCTATGCATTCTAATTTAGTGATTGTTGATTTTCAATATATTTGCGGATGATTGAAATAGGAGCTCCTCCACAAGAACTAGCAAAATAACTGGGAGACCAGAGACTTTTTCCCCATAGTGCCTGTTGAATAGATGGGTAGCCCTTGTTTCTAAGAAGGCGCGAAGACACTCCCTTCAATGAATTCACAAGTTTTGAAACAGGTATTTTTGGAGGGTAATTGACTAGCAAATGCACATGGTCTTTCTCTCCATCAAACTCTATGAGTGTCGCTTCAAAATCTCGATAAACACTCCCCAAAATCAACTTCAGCTCTCTCATCACTTGTTGAGTGAACACTTTTCTGCGATATTTTGTGACAAAGACCAAATGCACATGCATTGCAAACACGCATGCCCTTCCATGTCTCAAATCTATTGACTTTTTCATAGGCCAAATTTTAGCATGGTCGGATGCTTTTGAAGAAAGGATTTAAATACCGATTAGACCCAACAGATAGTCAAAGGCAACTGTTTGCTCAGTTTGCCGGGGCTTCTCGCTTCCTGTACAATCGAGGGCTCGAAGAGAGAAAAACTGCCTATGAAAAAGAGGGTCGGTCGATCACCTACTTCGGGCAGAACGATGAACTCGTCTCGCTCAAGAGACAAGAGGGCACTGCCTGGCTGCAAGATGTGCATTCACAAGTTCTCCAACAAGCCCTCAAAAATCTAGACAACGCTTTTCAACAGTTTTTCGAAAATGTAAAAACCGGTAGAAAGCCCGGGTTTCCCCGGTTTAAATGCAAAGGCATACGAGACAGCTTCCGCTATCCACAAGGAGTAAAAATCGATGGTCAGAATGCTTACTTTCCTAAAATTGGATGGGTCCGTTTTAGGAAATCACGGGAGATAGAAGGCGTCATCAAACAGACGACGATTCGAAGAGAGGGAGACCATTGGACTGTCTCTTTTAGTTGTGAAATTGAGAAATCAAAACCTCTGCCGGCGCCGATTTCTGAAGAGAGGGCCATCGGCATCGATATGGGATTGGCCCGTTTTGCTACGATCGCTTCGGGCAGAGATAACCATCCTGAGTACATTGCGAACCCTCGATTTTTTAAGTATTACCTTCCGCGTCTGAAAGTACTAGCCAGGAGGCTCTCTCGAAAAGCCAAAGGCAGTCATAACAGACTGAAAGCAAAACAACAGCTATCAAAGCTGCATGCACGGATTCGCCATTCCCGTGAAGATTTTGCACACAAGCTCTCCACACGGATCGTCAAGAGCCACGACATCATTTGTGTAGAAGGGCTTGCCATTGCCAATCTCATCGAGAAAGGGACCCGCAATCTATCTAGATCCATTGCTGATGCGGGCTGGCGTTTCTTTTTGAGATGCCTCTCCTACAAAGCTAAGGAACGGGGAAAGCATTTTGTAGAGACTGGCAAATATTTTGCCAGCACACAGACTTGCAGTTCTTGTTACCAGATTCAAAAGATGGAATTAAAGGATCGAGAATATTGCTGTAAACATTGTCTGCTAAGGATAGACAGGGATCTCAACAGTGCAATTCTAGAAAAGGCCGCCGGGATGTCGGTCTTAAAAGCTTGTGGAGCTGCTCCTTAAGGAGAGCGATGAAGCAAGAATCCCGCGCCTTTAGGCGTGGGAGGTTCAAATCAAAAATAACTTTGTTGTCGTGTAGGAAGTCCGCGGTTGGATATCTATTTTTAACGCAGTGAGTATTTTTCCATACTGCATCCACAACCTCTGCTTTCCACGCATCAATGGCTTTACGGGTAATGCTATGTCTTTTTTTAAATTCGTCTAATTTCAGCTGACCGTATAGCTTCAAGTTAAACTCGATTAATTCCCATTATGGGAACTATAGTGCGGTTAATGATTTTTTTTGTCAATCATTAGTGGATGGATTAAGGGAAATTCAAGGCAATCGGCGGAGGCGGTTTTTTCTGCTATCATTTGCTTTCAATTCTATTTTATTAATTTACACATAATTCAAATGTTATTAAACTTCACGCAATATGGAGGTTTTATGTGGAAATTTATATGTCTCATTAGTTTGTGTTTATTTTCAAAAATCAACATTAATGCTTTAGATAAAATTTCAGAATCCTCTCTTTTAGCCACGCATCCGGAAGAGCATGCCGATTTTAAACAGCTCTCCGACTGGCTAAAAACCCTGCAAACGGGTCTGCAAGAAGAAACGGGGATCGACCGGATCTACATCGGCGGAGGAGCTGCGCGGGCGATTTTAGATCACCTCTACTTCGACCGCCCCTTGACCATGCGCGATCTCGATGTCTTCATCGTCGCAAACCGTCCCGTTGATGAGGAGTTTGCCCGCCGTATCGGCCAAAAATTGGAATCGACCGACTTTGGGTATTTCTCTAGAAATGATCTCCGCTCCCGTCCGCGCGTTCCCACCACGCTGCCTATTCTCGAAAGACAGAAATACAACGCGGGGTTCGGCTTTTTCTGGGTTCGGGATAACGGGGAAATTCTAGATCTCTCCATTTATCATACTAAAGAAGATCTCCACCTCAATGGCGTTTTTGACGTGGAGACGATCATGATCGTCCTCTCTGCGGAAACAGCGCTGGAAGACTTCGCCAAGCGCGCACAGACGATCCCCTTCCAACAACTCGTCGATGCGGGCACAATTAGCGACCTGCACCACGGTTACCGCAGCTGGCTCAACCGCGATGCCAAGGTTGTGAATTGGAATGAGATCGAGGCCAGCCCGATCTTGCGCACCTTCCGCGTCGTGCGCACCTATGCCAAGCTCGGCAGAAGCCAGCTTCCCGAGAGCTACGAAAAAAATCTCCGCTATCTCATTTCCCTGAGCAAGCCGGAAAATCCCCTTCAGCTCACCCGAAGCCTGCTGAAAGTTTTAGAAGACGACCATCCCGAAATGCAGCTAAAGATGCTGTTGGAACTCGGCGTGATTCAATCTTGGATGCCTAAACTCGGCCAGGAGCTCTCCCATTTCTCTGTAGCACAACTCAAACAGATTCTCGATCAAGCCCGCCCGGCTGTTTGTTCCCGCGGAGACCCCTTATCGATGGGGAAATTCCGCGCGCTGCTGGAGTTTGCTCCCCCAGAGGAGCGCCTCGCGACCCTTTACGATGGGGTCTACGCCTTTTCTCCGGAAACGGCTCTTCTGTGGATGCTTGAAAAAAGCGCGTCCAATTCTCTGTTAACCCTATCCCATCCGGCCTCATTGGATCGGAAGATCGAAAGGATTGCCAAAAGCAGCGTGATTCCCCTTTCTGAAAAACGCCAGTTGTTGATCTCGACTCTGCTCACCCCCCTTCCCTTAGAAAAACGCCCCGCCTTTTTGAGCGCGGCGTTCCCATCCCTTCCGGAAGAGGAGCGCATGCAGCTCATCCGTCAGTCGGAGCGCAAACGGATCGGTTTTTATACAGGGGTGTTCAATCCGGTTCATAAAGGACATCTCGATTTGATCAAACAAGCGATCGAACAAAAAGCTCTCGATGAACTGGTGATCATTCCCACTGTGGGAACGAATCACAATGAAAAACCCCTTCCCTGGGAGGACCGTTGGCAGATGATCCATCTTAGCCTAGAGGAAATTCCCGAGGCGACCCTGATCGATGCGACCTATATCAAGGAATTATCGACCAGCACAGGGGCGGCGCTCGACCGTTTGTGTCAAAGCCGCGGCGAAAAAGTCGACTGGGTCCATGTGATGGGCACCGACTCTTTTGAAAGGTATGCCAAGGCGGGTTTTTTGGAGAAAGACAACCTCTCTCAAGGAAACGAAGTGCTGGTGATCCACCGCAATGGTTACAAATTCTACCCCATCCCTCCCGATGTCAAACGGCATGTCTATTATTACATCAAGCCGGTGCAAAAAGGGGAAACCCCTCAAGAGTATTCTTCCTCGAAAATCCGCAAACTGCTCCAAGAGGGTAAGTCCATTGCAGATCTCGTTCATCCCAAGGTAGCGGATTTTATCGAAAAGCAGGAGTTGTATAGCCCGCAGAATGACCCTGTTGCCTTGACGTTCATCACCACCAATGATAAGAAATTTCAAGAGATCCACACGATCATTCCCGATGCCAAGCAACGCCACATCGATCTGCCTAAAATTCAAGATGCCACGGCAGACGAGCTCGTGAAAGCGAAGCTCTTAGCCGCGCTCGATTTTGAAGATGGGCATGTGATCGTCTCCGAGACGTTTTTAGAGATCGATTGTTTGAATGGCCTGCCGGGACCCCACACGAAGGATTTCATGCAAACCCTCGGCGTGGAAGGTCTCCTAAAACTGCTCAGCACACATCAGGAAAAATGCCCTGCTAAAATGGTGACCATCACCGGATATGCCAAAAGCCCCGATCAAACGTATTTTTTTAAAGCGGCGGTAGAGGGGTCGATCCTCTCCTCCAAAACCGCTTCCGGCATTGATTATACTTATATTTTTATCCCTAATGGGGCCGATAAAACGCTGGGGGAAATGTCTTTAAAGGAAAAATATTTTTATAGTTCAACCTTGCTTGCCGCCAAACAATTACAGCAACATCTAGAACAATAAATATTTTAATAAATTATGTTTGATTATTTTTGCAAATGCCTATATAATTAATTCTGCATTTAATTAAAAAAGAGAGGTTTTATGACAGATCCTATTAATCCAAAAGGCTCGGCGCCTGTTCCCTTTTACCCTACCGATCTGGGCAACTTTGCAGCCCTTCCCAATGAACTGATCGCTCGCATATTTTCTAACATCCAACAGCTCATTGCGGGCGGCTCGACGCCATGCGTATGCCGCGACTTTCAACAGATTTTTCAGGATCCTATCACAGCTTATTTGTATCTAGAAGACGAGCTCAAAGAAAAGACAACCCTCACCTTTGCCGAGATCGAGTCGTATCGGACTCAATTCAGGCAAAAATACCACAGAGAGCTTCCTTTGTCGACGCTCGCCTCCAAATGCCCTCGACTAACCACCTTGGATCTTTCTAATGCGCCGATTAGGGATGCCTCGCTCGCTCCCTTTATCGCCAAGTGCCCGCATCTGACCACTCTGAACTTGTCTAATTCCACGATTGGGAGCGCCGCGCTCACAGCGATCCTCGAAGCGGCAAAAAAACAGGGGCAGCTGCGCACATTGGATCTGAGCAGCTGCACAAACCTGACCGGTTTATTTAATTTAAATGGACTCACCCAACTAAAAATCCTCAACCTAAGCGGCTGCATGGGAATAACAGGGCAAATCGACTTGAAAGGGCTCGATCGACTTGAAGAACTCATTTTGTCCTACTGTTGGAGAGGAGTAACCGGCTTACTCAATTTAGATCAACTGAGTCAGCTGAAAAAACTCGATTTGAGTGGCTGTACCGGACTGACAGGAGAGCTGAATCTAAAGGGTTTAAGGGAGTTAAAAACCCTCTACATGAATATGTGCTCAGGAGTCATAGCTCTCCTTCACTTAAAGGATCTAGGCCAGCTGGAATTTCTTGACTTGGGCTCCTGCACAGGATTGACGGGCCAGCTTGACTTAAAAGATCTAAGCCAGCTGACAAGCCTTGACTTGAGAGATTGCGCAGGATTAACAGGAAACCTCGATTTAAACAAACTTGGCAAACTGCAAACCCTTGACTTGCGAGGATGTACGGGATTGACGGGAGCGCTTAAGTTAGACCACATGAAAGAGTTAAAAACTCTCAATCTAGATGACTGCACAGGACTCGTCGGCGTGCCTAACTTAAAGAGCTTAAGCCAGTTGGAAATTCTCTCCTTAGGAAACTGCACCTGGCTAAGGGGAGAACTCGACCTGCATGAATTAAACAAATTAGAAAATCTTGATTTGAAAGGCTGCACGGGGTTAACCGGACTCGGGCACTTAGATAGATTGGGCGTGCTCAAAATCCTAAATTTAAACGGCACCCCTCTTGCAGGAGAGCTTAACTTAGAGGGGTTGTATCAACTAGAATATCTCACATTGAAGCGGTGCACGGGGTTGACGCATTTATCTCATCTTCCCTTGAATAAGTTGAAGATGCTGATCTTGACAGGCTGCACGGGGCTGGCAGGGCTGGATTTGAGCGGTCTTCCAAGCAGCATCAAAATTATTCCATAATAAGGAGATTTTATGACAGATCCCATTCACCCAACAGGCTCGGCGCCTGTTCCCTTTTACCCTACCGATCTGGGCAACTTTGCAGTTCTTTCCGATGAACTGATCGCCAAGATATTCGCTAACATCCAACCCCTCACTCGAGGCGGTCCAGCGCCCTGCGTATGCCGCGACTTTCAACAGATTTTTCAGGATCCTGTCACGGCCTATTTGTATCTAGAGGACGCGCTCAAAGAAAAGACAACCCTCACCTTTGCCGAAATCGAGTCGTATCGCGCTCGGTTTAGGCAAAAATACCACAGAGAGCTTCCTCTGTCGGTGCTCGCCTCCAAATGCCCCCGGCTAACTACTCTGGACTTTTCCGGTGCGCGGATTAACAACGCTGCCCTCGCTCCCTTTATCGCCAAATGCCCGCATCTGACCACTCTGAATTTTTGTAATTCCACGATCGGGAGCGCTGCGCTCACAGCGATCCTCGAAGCGGCAAAAAAACTGGGGCAGCTGCACACATTGAATCTCAGCGCCTGTAAAAATCTGACCGGTTTATTTAATATAAATGAATTGGACCAACTAAAAATCCTCAACCTAAGCGGCTGCATAGGAATAAAAGGGCAAATCGACTTGAAAGGGCTCGATCGACTCGAAAAGCTCGATTTATCTTATTGTTGGGACGGAGTAACCGGCTTGCTGAATTTGGATAAACTGGGACAGCTGAAAGCACTCAATTTAGCCGGGTGCACAGGATTAACAGGAGAGCTCGATCTAAAGGGCTTAGCCCGTTTAAAAACCCTTTGCTTGGACCAATGCATCGGAGTCAGAACTCTGCTCCACTTAAAGGATTTAGGCCAGCTGAAACGCTTCAGCTTGATCAATTGCACCGGACTGAGAGGCCAGCTTGACTTAAAGGGGTTAAGCCAGCTGATAAGCCTGAGCTTGGAAGGGTGTATAGGGCTGACGAGGCTCGATTTAAATGGGCTCGGTAAACTGCAACGCCTTTGCCTGGAAGGCTGCACGGGGTTAACGGGCCTCCAGCATTTAAATAGATTGAGCGCGCTCAAAACTCTAGATTTAGACAACTGCACCGCTCTTACAGGAGAGCTCGACTTAGAGGGCTTGGATAAACTAGAAACCCTCTCATTGAAGCATTGCGCAGGGTTAACGCATTTATCTAATATTCCCTTGAATAAGTTGACCATGTTGATTTTGACAGGCTGCATAGGGCTGGCAGGAATCGATTTGAGTGAACTTTTAGATATCTGGATTATTCAATAATAAGGAGGTTTTATGACAGATCCCATTAACTCAACAGGCTTGGCGCCTATTCCCTTTTACCCTACCGATCTGGGCAACTTTGGAGTTCTTCCCGATGAACTGATCGCCAAGATATTTTCTAATATCCAACCCCTCACTCGGGGCGGTCCGATGCCCTGCGTGTGCCGCGACTTTCAACAGATTTTTCAGGATCCTATCGCGGCCTATTTGTATCTAGAGGAAGAGCTCAAAGAAAAGACAAGCCTCACCTTTGCCGAAATCGAGTCGTATCGCGCTCGGTTTAGGCAAAAATACCACAGAGAGCTTCCCTTATCGATGCTCGCCTCCAAATGCCCTCGACTAACCACCCTAGATTTTTCCGGTGCGCGGATTAACAGCGCTGCCCTCGCTCCCTTTATCGCCAAATGCCCGCATCTGACCACTCTGAATTTTTCTCGTTCCACGATTGGGAGCGCCGCGCTCACAGCGATCCTCGAGGCGGCAAAAAAACAGGGGCAGCTGCGCACATTGAATCTGAGCGATTGCAACAACCTGACCGGTTTATTGAATTTAAATGGACTGAGCCAGCTAACAATCCTCGACCTTAGCACCTGCACGGGACTGGCAGGGGAAATCAACCTGACAGGGCTCGATCGACTCGAAGAGCTCGATGTGTCTTATTGTCACGAAGTGACCGGTTTACTGAATTTGGATAAACTGGGACAGCTGAAAAAACTCAAATTAAGCGGGTGCAAGGAACTGACAGGGGATTTCAATTTAGGAGGCTTAAGCCAGTTAACAACCCTCTTCATGCACGGCTGTACAGGAATCACAGCCCTCCTCCACTTGAAGGATCTAAGCCAGCTGAACCTTCTTAGCTTGAATTCTTGCACAGGATTGACAGGCCAGCTTGATTTAACGGGTTTAAGCCGGCTGACAAGCCTTAGCTTACAAGATTGCACAGGATTAACAGGAAACCTCGATTTAAGCCAGTTCGACAAACTGACATACCTTCACTTGCAAGGATGCACAGGATTGACGGGAGCGCTTAAATTAGACCACATGAAAGAGCTAAGGATTCTCAATCTAAGCGGCTGCATCCAACTCGCTGGTGTGCCTAACTTGAAGAGTTTAAACCAGCTGGAAATTCTAACATTAAGAGGCTGTATTTGGCTGAGGGGAGAATTCAATCTGCATGAATTAACCAAACTAGAATATCTTTATTTGACAGATTGCACGGGATTAACCGGGCTCCGCCATTTAAATAGATTGAGCGCGCTCAGAATCCTGGAGTTAGGCGGCTGCACGGCGCTTACAGGAGAGCTCAACTTAGAGGGCTTGGATCAATTACAGGATCTCAGATTGAAGCAGTGCACAGGGTTAACGCGATTATCTCATATCCCATTGAATACGTTGTTTACGTTGATTTTGACAGGCTGCACAGGGCTGGCAGGGATGGATTTGAGCGGTCTTCCAGACAGTGTCACGGTTATTCGATAAATGAGCGCCTATCCCGAGAGTAAAAAATTTTTACTCTCGGGACGGCTTCATAGAGCTTTGCGATTGCCCCAATAATCGGGATAGGGGTAAAATCCTTCTTTGATCTCAAGGAAAATCGCATGCATGCGCTCGGTCTATACGTCGATGGGGAAACGCTCAGGGTCGCTCTTCTCAGCCGCAAGAAACAGGCGGTAGAAGTGGAGCTGCTCCGCTCCTTCCCTTTACACACGGCGCCTGGAGAAAATGTAAAACCGCTTTACATGCTCGAGGCCGTCCTCGCCGGGAAAAAAGCGAGCGTGGTGTCGGGGTTGGATGCGGGCGATGTGTTGCTGCGGGAGGTCGATTTTAAACTGCGCAGCAAGCGAGAGGTTCTTTCCGTTCTCCCTTTTCAAGTCGAGCCGCTGATCCCTTATCCGTTAGAAGAGGCAATTCTCCTCCCTTTTTTCGAAAAGAGGGATCAAGGCATGCGCGTCACCTTGCTCGCCACGACACAGACCCAGTTGAAACACCATCTCGATCAGATGGGCGCTCTTCAAGTCGATCCTGACCTCGTCTCTTGTACGCCGGCAGCTCTGTTCAGAACGGCGCGATTGGTTTATCCGGAATATAAGGCGCTCTATCTGTTTCATCTCGGTGCGCAGAAAAGCATTTTTGCCGTTGTTCTCGACGGCAAATTGATCCTTTCCCATACGTTGAATATGGGCCTGCAGCACTTTGTAGACCATCCTCAGGGCTTTCAAAAAGAACTCGACCGGTTGCTTGCCTTTGCGAAAAAAAAGCTGCCTGCTCTACCGGAAGCGTTTCTGTTGACGGGACACATTCCTACTTCATTTCAAGAGCTATTCGCTCCGCACACCGTTCTTCCTACGGAAAAGATCGATCTTTCCTATGCGCTCTCGATAGGGCTTGCGCTGGAGGGGCTCTTTCAAGATGAAAAAACCGTCCAGTTTAGGAGGGGCGGCTTCACCCCTGCCGTGCATGTGAAGAAGCGCACCAGGCAGTTAGGAGTGGGCGTCGCTCTCTGTCTGCTGCTTGCCGTCGCGATGGGGACGAGCCGCTTGTGGATTTTGGAGCACCGGAAGGCTGCCCTGCATGCGGCTTTGCAAGAGCGGGGGTACGATGAAGAGAATCTGGTCGAAGCGGTCTTTAACTGGGAAAGCGCGCTCGGATCTAAGAAACGCTCCTTCCCTTATTTCCCCAGTGTGCCTAAAGTCAGCGACGTGCTCGCCTGGCTGTCCACCCATCCTCAATTGATTTCGGCGGAACCTGGGGAAAAAATCGATATTAGGCAAGTCCGCTACCAATTGGTAAAATATCCCAAAATCGGCGAAAAAATAGAACCTTATCAAGCGAAGGTCGAGCTGGAATTTACGGCGACCTCCCCTAGGCTGGCAAGAACTTTTCACGATGCCCTCATGGAAGGCGGCGGACTTGTCGACGCGAGGCAGGAGATCGCCTGGAAAGCGAATCAACAGACCTATTACACCTCCTTTTTCCTAAAATGAATATTAAAAACCTGAAAAAGCATTTAGACCACCCTCTGGCATATCTAGGCATCCTCTGCCTGGCGTTTTTACCCTTCGTCTATTTGCTGGCCGGTTTTTATTTGGACATGAGAGAGCTCGATTTTGTGGAGGAGAGCCTCGTCGAGCTGCAGCAGCGGGAAAAACGAGGAGAACGATCCCAAGAAAAAGAAGAGGCCTTTTTTGCCGAGCTCAACCAGGCGGATCATTTTTATATCGATAAACATCTCGAAACCCTCCATTTTCTCGATCCTCAATCTAAGAAAGAGGAGTCGCGCCGCCTTCTCTTTACGGAAGAGAAAACCCGCAGATCCGAGTTTGTTGTCGAAGTGGAAGAGAAACAGCAACAGCCGGTGCAGATGAATGGACAGGATTTGAAAAAACTCTTGAGCCTCATCGAAGGGGTCCCTATCCTTCCCTTTACTCCCGCACCGGGACGCCCTCAATTGATCATCAAAAACTTCGAGCTTGTTAAAAAGAGCCTGGGGCCTCAAGAAGAGGTCTTCTCGGTCGATATGCAGCTCATTAAACGGGAAGGAGCGAAAACCCCATGAACCGGACGATGTCTTTGTGGACAATGCTACCTTTGTTGTGCTTAAGCGGCTGCGCTGCGAGGGTCTCTTCGGATGGGGACACGCTGACCAGCATGCAGGTGATCGATCGGAATGGCTTTTCGGAAACCATCAGCGGCAAAGACAGGCTGGCGCAATACAAACAAGTCGATTACCTAGCTCCGCAGCCCTACCAAAAAGTGCTGCGCGTGTTCGGTAAAAATAAACTAGGGAAAAGCAGCTCAAAAATCACGAGCTACCACCCGAATGGAGAGATCTGGCAGTATCTCGAGGTTGCTGAGGGAAGAGCGCACGGCGCCTACAAAGAGTGGCACCCCAATGGCAAAATCAAGATCGAAGTCGCCGTGATCGAGGGGATTGCCGATATCGGGGAGATCGCTCAGACGAGTTGGATCTTCGATGGCAAAAGCGTTGTTTGGGATGAAGAGGGAAGGCTGGTTGCCGAGTTTTTCTACGATAAGGGGCAGCTGCAGGAGACTGCGCGCTACTACCATCCGAATGGCGTTTTATGGAAAGAGCTTCCTTATAAAAACAATGAACTCGAGGGTCCCTTTACGGTGTATAACCAGCAGGGAGAGATCATTGAGAAAATCCTCTACCAAAAGGGCTTAAAGGAGGGAATGGCCTTTGGCCCCGGCTATACGGAAGAGTATGAGCTCGGCTCTCTTAAAAATGGGTCTTATTATAACCCGCAAGGAGCGCTCGTTGCCGAAGTGAAGCAGGGGCAAGGGAAAAAAGCCCTCTTTCAAGAGGGATGCCTCCATTCCTTTCTCGAATATCAAAAGGGGATCCAGGAGGGGGTTGTTGAATTGTTCGATGCAGAAGGGCATCTTTACGATACCTTTGTGATCAAAGAGGGCAAGAAAACCGGCGAGGAGTTGGTTTATTATCACCCATCCGCTTCCGAACGGCTGATTCCCAAATTATCGATCGCTTGGCATGAAGATGTTATTCAAGGGGTTGTCAAAACTTGGTATGAAAATGGGGTGATGGAAAGCCAAAGAGAGGTAAACAGGAACAAAAAACACGGCCTCTCTTTTGCCTGGTATAAGGGGGGAGAGGTGATGTTTATGGAAGAATACGACCAAGATACCCTCCAAAAGGGAACCTATTTCAAAAAAGGGGATAAAAGCCCCGTATCTAAGGTGGAAGAGGGGCGAGGGATCGCCACAATTTATAATGGCGATGGGCATTTCCTCCAAAAAATCACTTATGAAAAGGGGAAGCCTTCAGACCTCTTTCGAAACTAAGGGTTCGTCGATTTTTGGGATTATTTTGGCCGATTTTCGACTCCATCTTTGGGGGTAATATACGAAAGTTGATATTACCCCCAAAGATGGAGTCGAAAATCGACTCAAAAGAACCCAAAAATCAACAGAACCTTAATTTCGAAAGAGGTCTATATTAAATTAGTATATCGGCAACTGTTGATGGCAAAAAGACGCGCGATCTCTCTAGAGCGGCGTCTGCACGCTTCCCAGAGCCTCTCTGCAATGCCATTTCAGGGGGCGGTCCTTTCGTTTGCGAGTCTGCCCGAAGAGATCAATACGTGGCCTTTAAATCGTGTGCTGCTCGAAGAAGATCGCCTCTATTTGCCTAAGGTGATGGAGCAGGAACTGGGAATTTTTAAAGTCGAACGGTTCGCTCATCTCTACCGTTCCTCTTGGGGCATCTTAGAACCCGATCCCGAAAAATGCTCCCTCATTGCTCCCGCACAGATCGACTGCGCGCTCATCCCCGGGTTGGGGTTCGATCTGGACAAGAGGCGCCTCGGTTATGGAAAAGGGCATTACGATCGGTTGCTCGGGAAACTGAAGCTAAAGGTTGGAGTTGCCTTCCAAGAGCAGCTCGTCGAAGGGGATTTGCCTTGGGAGCCGCACGATCAACCCGTCGACGCGCTTTATCTATTCTGAAGGGGGCTGCACTTCGCCGGGTTTCTGGCCGGGTTGGGGCTGTAGATACTGCCCTTCGGGGGCAGGAGCGCTCGGAGGAGGCGGAGGAGGCGGTTTGCAGATGCGGGCTCCGCTGCACCCTTGAGCTGTGACGGTAGCTGCGGCAGCGACGTCATTGCAGATCGAGAAACTATTCCCATCCATGCAATACCAAAGGACGGTGAAAGGGGTGCGGGAACGGGGGCTTTGCTGCAGCATGTTGAGATTGGTATCTGTCCAAGTCGTTCCATACTGGGGATTGATGATCATCTCGCCGAGAAAAGAGCCGTCGTTGCCGCGGATCACCGCCCTTAAGACATAAGGGCTATCGTTGAGAAGGCGTACGCTGCCTGCGTAGGCGGTCGCTGTCAAGAGAAGCAATGCTCCAAAAAATAGTCTCATCGAGTGGTTCCTTTTTCTATGTATGCCCATTTAAAATCGATATTCCCCATGGAAGAGACGAATACGTCTTTCACCCTGTCGCGATCGACATAGAGCATGGTATAATGAAAGATAGGGATGATCGGCATCTCCTCCATCAGCAGTTTTTCGCTCCGGCTGAGGATCTGCTGCCGTGCGTCGCTGTCCTGTGTTTTAGAAGAAGTATCGAGCAATTGAATGTATGCGGGATGGACCCAATTGGTATTGTTGGTGCTGGCGTTTTTAAATTTAAAGACCTCGAGGAAATTAATCGGGTCGTTGAAATCGGCAATCCAAGAACCGGAGGCGAGCTGATAATCCTGTTTGGAAAGGCGATCGAAGTAGACCTTGCCCTCAATCGCCTCTAGGTTGATGCGGATGCCGAAAGCTGTAAACCACTGATCCTGGATGGCTTGGGCAATGAGATGGTTCCGTTCGCCGGCTGCATACATGAGGCTGATCGGGGGCAGGGTTTCCCGCGTGAGATCCGATTCTTGGAGCGCTTGTTCGAAGAGATCGCGCGCCTGAAGCCTGTCTGCATCCATAAAATAGGGATGGGTTTGCAATCCCATGGAAACGGGAACGAGTCCCGTAGCGGGGATTTGGTTTCCTTGAAGCACATGGTCGATAATGGCTTTTCGGTCGATCGCCAAAGCGAAAGCTTTTCGGATCTTCAAAGAGTGAAACGGGGGTTTGTCGATATTCGCGCGGAAGAAATAGGTGCCCAACAGGGGCTTGGTTTTGAGGGTGGTTAGAGCGCGCAGGTGCTTGAGAGCATCGACGGGCAGTATGGAAAGGGGCGATCCCGCCCAATCGAGCTCGTTTTTTTCATACATCTTCAATTCGGTTTCCCTTTCAACCATCACCAGCTGCAGAGCTTGCAGCTTGACGGTGGAAGCATCCCAGTAATCGTCATTTTTGCAAAGGTCGATGAGATCTTGATGTTTCCAGTTTTTGAGAGCAAAGGGACCGTTGCTGACAAACGTGGTTTGGTTTTCCGCCCATCGGGGATTGATCTGATCGATCTTCCGAGGGACAGGGAAGAAAGCGGGAAAAGCGGTTAGTTCGAGAAAATAGGGGGTGGGATTCTCTAAGGTCACTTCGAGGGTCAGCGGATCGAGGACGCGGATGCCCACTTGATCTAAAGGAACACTCCCCTCTTTCGCAGCCCGCGCCTGTTTGATCACGTAGAGTTGAAAGGCGTTGTCTGCTGAGAACTGGGGATCCAATATTTTTTTCCAAGCATAAGCGAAATCTTCGGCTGTGATCGGATCTCGATTCGTCCAATGGGCGGCTCTTAGATGGAACGTGTAGGTTTTCAGATCTGCGGAGATGATGACGCTTTCCGCAAGCGCAAGCTCCGGCTTCTCTTCCCGATTAATCCGCGTGAGCCCCTCAAAAAGCATCCGGATCAGGGTCAATGAGCTCAAATCGCGCGCCTTTCTAGGATCCAGCGTCGCAGGCTCATCGCCGATGTTTACCCGCATGGCGATGGGGTTCGCTTTTTTTCCTTGCTCTTGAGAAGAAGAGCAGGCGGCAGAGCCGATTGCCAACAGGGCCCAGGCCACTGCTAATCCCAGGTTTTTAAGCTGCATCGATCCCTCTCTCAATTGTTTTCCTAGCACTTTAACGCTGCTCATCTTATATTTGCAAGTCAAAGCCGAACTTCATCAGCGCAGAGAAAGAGCAGAGGCGCAGAAAACGCTGAGAAGAAACTAAGGATTCGCCTTTTACGGCAGGCCGTAAAAGGCGATTATGCATTACTCGGCGTCCTCTGCGCCTCTGCTCTTTCTCTGCGCTGATGGAGTTAAGCCCGGTCGGTTCACCAACATGAGTTGAGGGAGGGGTAGATGTCTTCTGTTTTTGCTGTAGCAAAAGGCCCGACGCCCGTTTTGAATACGAAAGACTTTAAGGCGATCTATGGGCGGACGACCCTGCCCTTGGATGAACAAGGGTTGCTTAGAGGAGTCGAAACGGTTGCCTTACCCGGTACCAAATTTGAAATCCTAGAGGTGTGCAGCGAGGGGATCTGCCGGGTCAGGACGTCCGCTTATCCGGGCGAGCAGCTCTTTGTGGACCGCCGCTTTTTAATGCCTGCAGAAGAGCATACGCTCGAGCGCTCAAGCAAGCTCCCTGAAAAAGAAATTCTAATTTCCGCATTAGCAAATCTGGCGGGCAAGCCCTATGTCTGGGGCGGCAACTGGTCTCGGGGCGTGCCGCAAATGCTCGACCTTTATCCCCCTTCCAGCCCTATCGATGAAACGACCCGGATCCATTGGACCGCTTCCGGAGTGGATTGCTCCGGATTGCTCTATGAAGCGACCGATGGGTACACGCCGCGCAACACCGCGCAGCTCGTCCATTTCGGCATGCCCGTGTGGATCCAAGAAAACGGGATCTATCGATTGTGTGAAGAAGTGCAAGCCTTAGATCTGATTGTCTGGGTAGGGCATGTCATCATTGTCCTGGACTCTCAAACGGCGATCGAAAGCAGAGGGGGCGCTGGGGTCGTCATGACGCCCCTGAAAGAGCGCCTTGCAGAGATCCTGCGCGAGAGGCGTCCGGTTGACGACTGGGTTGCAGCAGCGGCGCTCGGCCCCCGTTTTATCATCCGCAGATGGTATCCATTTGAGTAAGCTATTTTTTACTTTCGGAATAGGCGTGTCTTTTAGTATCATGGAGAGCTTCTAACCAAATCGACCAACTTGAAATTCATGATTCACCTGTTGATATCTTGCTTATTAGTTCTTCAAGTTTTAGATGCGAAAGAATCATTTGAGGAGGGGAAAAAAATGACTGGCGCGGTCAAGTGCAATGTATGCGATTTAAATCTTATTTACAATGCAAACTACCAATACTCTCTACCGCAGAAAGTTTTAGAAAGTTTTCTTTCGGGTAAAGCTTTTGATCATCTTAATAACTACACGCAAGAAGAATTAGGAAAATTATACGATGATATTAATGAATTATACACGCGCATCATCTCAGCAAATCCAATCAAAGAAAATATAGCTATTATAACTGCCGGAGCGCCTGGAGCTGGTAAAACAATTAAATTGAGGCAAGATTTAGAAGCTAATGCTCTTAAGGGGAAAAATTACGCCTATATTTGTCCAGATGATGTGTGTTTGCAGAATCAGACAAAAACATATAAGGCGGAGATCGAAAACAACAACGGGTCAATCGCTGCTCGTCAAAATGCATACAATAAGTGGAGGCCGGGTTCTAATGCCGCTACCCATTTAATCCTAGGAAATTTAATTCGTGAGAAAATGGCGTTTTATTTTGGAACGACGTCAAGTGGTCCAGGAACGGGTAAGTTTTTTGAGTTTCTCAAGAACCAAGGATACAAAATTAGGCTCCTCCATCTCTCCGCCCCCGATGAAGTGCGCTGGGCGTCTATCAAGGAAAGGGATAAGGCGTTTATACAGACTACAGAGCAAGATGTAAAAGAAAAGGGTCAATTGCTCCCTCAACGAATAAACGATACCTTTCTTAGATATGCAGATGAAATTGAGTTTTATTACCGGGATGACGTCAAACAGAATGCCATCCTCGCTGCGAAATGGCTGCGCAATGAAGGTCAGGAGAAACAGGGAACTCTCCAGGTGATTGCGCCAGATCAATATCAGAAAATTAAAACTATTCATAATGAGGTCGCGAAAACTCTATCCCGGCCCGATCTTTATTGGGAAAAGGCTGTAGAGCAATCCTCTCAAATGCTCTGAAAAGTTCTTGGGCTTTTTCATAGGATTGCGGGGTGCCGATGTCGATGAATGGTCCGCTGCAGGGGAAAGCGTAGAGCGCCTTGTGCAAGAGAGCGGGGAAAGCCTCTTTTTCTAAAGAGAAGGCGGCGCCGAGCGCAAGCTCCGCTAACGCTTCGCGCCGCATCAAATAGACGCCTCCATTGATCCAAGGGGAAGGCTCTGTAAAAGAGAAGATCTTCCCCGATCCCTCTTCGACAGACAGGGCGCCGTAGCGTCCCGGATTTTTCCGTTTGACACAGGCAAGGGTGAGATCGGCTCCGGTTTTGCCGTGTTTTTCCCAAAAGGAGGGAAAGGGGATATCGAGAAAGGAATCCCCGTTGAGCACGAGGATCTGCTCTGATCGGGTCATGGACAAGGCTTTTTTTAGAGCCCCTCCGGTTCCAAGCGGCTCGTGTTCTACCGAAAAGGCGATCAGATCTCGGAAAGGAGTCTTTTGGCAATAGGTTTGGATTAACTCCGCTTTATAGCCCAAGGCGAGGACGATTTTAGAAAGGGGAAATGCGCTCAACTGGTTCAGGAGAATATGTAGAAAAGGGACGCCATGGATAGGCGCTAGCGGCTTGGGCGCATCGGGAACAGATGTTCTTAGCCGTGTCCCCAGCCCCCCTGCGAGGATGACGCTGTCGATCATGCCCGATCTTCCTTGTAAACGATCTTGCTCCCTTCTTTTTCGAAGCGGATCGCTACTTCAAGAAGGCCCTGCAGCGCCTCTCTCACATTTGTTTGTGCGCGGGGAGGGACGAGCAGCGCTAAAAAACCCCCGCTTCCCGCGCCGCACAGTTTACCGCCGTAAGCTCCCGCCGCCCGCGCTGCCGCATAGGCTTGGTCGATCCCTGCGTTGGAAATTTTACTCGAGAGTTTTTTCTTCACCTCCCAGCTTTCATGGAGCAGTGTTCCGATTTCGATCGGCATCCGATCTAGGGAAGAGCTATCTAAGATCTGCTCGGCTTCGCGAACCATCCCCAACATGGTTTTCAAGTAGATGTCGTTAGAGCGGTTGCGCGTGTTCTCGATCTGCTCTTGGAGAAATCCCCTTTCATGCCGTCTCGGGCCCGTATAAAAGACCATGAGGTGCTGTTCCAAAAGAGCGCTTTTTTCTTCAGATAACGCAAGAGGGCGGACTTGAATCTGGTCGGGGCTGAATTGGATTGCATTGAATCCTCCATAGGCTGCGTGAAATGGATCTTGCGAGCCCGCGAGTTCTTGGATCAGATGTTGTTCCACATGGCACGCCTCTTCGGCAAGGCGTTGTTTCGAGATCGATTGTCCGCAAAAGGCGGAGAGAGCGTGCAAAAATCCCACGGTGAATGAGGAGGAGGAGCCAAGGCCCGTGCGGGCGGGCAGATCGGAGAAAGTCTGGATATCGACATTCCCGGAGATCTGTTTAAAGTGCAAGCACGCGCGCACGCTCGGGTGTTCCATGGGTTTGTCAACCTGTTCTGTGTGGGGATTGATGCGGACGTAGAGGTATTGATCGATCGTCGTGCCGAGGACGGCTCCGGTTTGGTATTGGTAGAAATCGGGATAATCGATTCCGCCTCCGAAGAAACTGATCCGAACAGGCGTCCTAGAAATAATCGTCATCGCGCTGCAACTGCCTCTGGGTATATTTGCGGTTATATCTGAACGGTTGATATTACCCAAACAAAGATGATCGCAGACAATTTCTTAGGCTCTAGGAGTCTTCTTCGAGGCGCTGCTCGAAGATTTTTAGGAGGCGGGCGATCTCTGCATCTGTGTCCCTGAAGCGGCGGAGAGGGGACTTTTTTTTCTTTTTGCGCTTCTTAAAGAGGGCTGCAAGGAAGGCGTCGATGGTTTGGGTGCGGGCGCCCCGTTGTTTGCAGCGCGCAGCGAGCTCTCTGTCGGAGGTGACGACGGTTTCTTGGCTGGGATTTGCCGATCGGCCGATCTCCTCGATGATATAGGCGTCGGCGGATTGGTTTTCAGCGGCGTAGACGATCTCAAGAGCATCCAAATGGCCGCGCGTATGGGTTTGTTGGCTGTCGAACACGATGGTGGCGTTGAGATGAAGATCTGCAATTTGATGGCCTAAAGCTTCGAGAACGGCTTGCCGCTGGTGTTGCAGCGATCTGTTGCTTTTCGCGGTGCCTGCCGTCACGCGGAAGAGCAGATTGTAGCCGTCAATGTAGTAGTGCATTAAACCGCTCTTCAAAACTTGATCAAACCTGATCATATATGACCAAATCATCAACTTTTGATCGAGGGCTATCATGCCCTCGTTTTAATTTCCTGGTGCTGTGAATTTCTTCACGGTTTTGCCCCCACGGTGTGATATATACACCATTAGGCAAAACACACCAAGCCCATCGCTTTTGGATAAAAGCGAGGTCTGAGCCAGACACTATCGAGGGATACTCTCCCCCCTTTTTTTGTGGAAGATCCCGCAAGATTTTCCTCAGACCGTTAATCGCTGCATTTTCGTCGCGAATGTGAACGGTCTGACACTGTGGGCATTGCCATTGTCTCAAGAAGACAGGGATTCCCTGTTCTTCTATCCGAAGGCAATGACTGCAGGTTCGGGTTGTCCCCTCTTCATCAAATTCAAGAAACGTTTTTCCTGATTTGCGAGCCACCCAGGAGAGGGTCTTTTTCCAACGCCCGATCAGAGATCGGTTGTTCATCGCTCGCCGCATGGGTTTATTGATCCCTTCGCCGTGGGGTGTATAGTCTCCGATGCCAATGCAGTCATACTCTCGGAAAAGGCGATGAGCGCTTGTAAACATAAACGTCTTGGTCTGTTCTCGGCGTTTACGCAAGGCGCTTCTAAGGGCATGATCATATTTTTTCCACTTCTTAGAGGGGAGGTGGAATTCTTTTCCCGTTGGCTTGCCCTGCTCATCCAAAACAGGGAGTTTTTTAGATTTTTTATCGCAGCGGTCTCTTTTGCTTTTTAGTTCGTCTAGGCGCTTATCATAGATTTTGAGCCATTTGGGAGATGCGATTTCAATGGCAGCGCCTTTTGTGTCCACACCATAGGCGAGATTTTTGTGATTCGGATCGAGGGCGAGGATTTTAGAAATGGGTTTTCGAATGGGGAGCTCTTTCTGAATGGTGAAGATGGCGTAATAGGTTCCTAGCTCGGAAACGAGGCGTAGATTGCGGATGGATTTGTCTTTAAGAAGATGGGCTTCGGGCAACTCAAGGACAAGGGAGCGGCGTTTCCCATCCTGACCCAGCCCTAGAGATAAAATGAGGTTTTTATTTTGGATTTTAAAGCCTTTATTGGGTTCATCATAAAAAAGGGAAAACCAATCTCGTTTCCAAGCCCGAAATTTGGGCCAACCGATCTGTTTGCCTTTTCGTTTTCCTTTTTTTGATTTTTGGTGGACTTGGATGGCTTCACTGAGTCTTAAAGCGGTATTTTTTAATGCAGAGGAGTGAACGACCTTTAGAAAGGGATGTTCTTTTTTGAGTTGTGGAAGTGCATTGCGCAAGCCTCTTTTTGTGTAGAGGGTCTTTGATGCTTCGGGGTTGCTCGATTGAATAAATTCTCGCTTGAGTTGTAGGCTTTTTTCCAACAGGCAATTATAGAGCCAGTTGCAAATCCGCGATTGTCCATCGAGTTCGCTAATTGTTTGAGGTTCTGCTTCGACTTTCAACTTAAGAACCAGGTTCTCTTTAGACATCAGCTACCGCATTTTGTAGATTGGCCATGAGCTGTTTATTTTTATGGCTTCTAGATCCGTAAAGCCTTGCGGAAAAAACGGTGATGATTTCGAGAACATCTTTGGCAAGCTCTTCTTCAAAGGAGGGTTCATCGCCCTGGTTAATGATCACCACTTCGACATTTTTAACTGCACAAAGAGAAAAAACGAGCTCTGCTCCAAATCGCAAAAGGCGATCTTTATGGGTGAGGACTAATCGGCCGATTTGTCCATTCATGATCTGTTCGAGCAACTGTTTTAGGCCACGTTTATTATAATTCATTCCAGATCCGAGATCTTTAATGACTGAAAAGGTCCATCCTTTTGCGGAGCAGTAAATTTCTAACATATGGACTTGTCTTTGTAGATCTTCTTTTTGATCATGGCTCGAAACTCTAGCATAGGCGACGGTTGGACGATTAGAGGTTGTATCATTGCGATCAAATGGTCGCAACTCAGCAATGGCATAGCGACGCTGGCCGCCTTGTGTGCGGTGAGAGGGGGTTATTTTCTTTTTTCTTTCCCAGCGACGAAGGGTTTGCGGAGAAACTCCCAAATTTTTTGCTGCTTCCTGGATGCTTAAAAACTTACTCATTCTGATAATGTATGATCAGGATTGAATAAAGTCAATAAATACTGTTACTAGCCCCAAAACTCAGGTTACAGAGTTTCGAGGATGAGCAGAATCTTATCGAGGGCTTTGCGCCGATGGGAGATCCGATTTTTCGTGTCCTCGTCGAGTTCGCCGAAGGTTTTGCTGTATTCGAACTTAATGAAGAGGGGATCGTAGCCAAAGCCGTGGTTGCCGCGCTCTTGAGCGGCGATTGTGCCTTGGCAAATGCCGTGCACGCATTTCTTGAGCCCGTCTGGGGAAGCGAGGGCGATGCAGCATTCGAAATGAGCGCTCCGCTGGCTATCTTTGAGATCGCGCATTTCATGCAGGAGCTTCTGCCGATTGTCTTTATCCGTCGCGTTTGTGCCGGCGTAGCGGGCGGAGAAAACCCCCGGAGCTCCGTCAAGGGCGGGAACGATGAGCCCCGAGTCATCGGCGATGACCCAATGATTCAAGGAGGCCGCTGCGTCCACGGCTTTTAGAATGGCATTTTCTTCAAAGGTGGAGCCCGTCTCTAAAGGGAGCGCGTACTTGGGAAAATCCATCAGAGAAAGGACGTCCAATTTCGGCAGCGTTTTGAGAATGGCGCGGCATTCCCGGATCTTGTGGACATTATGGCTGGCGATGACTAGCTGCATATATTATCTCGACTTTTTACAATTTTATAGCGGCATCTCCGAGAGAAGCACTGGAAAATGATTTGTTTTTTCGCTCATTTATAGTGCCTTCGGCTATTAATTTCGCGAAAAAACAAACCATTTTCAGAGCGCTTCCTCTGGATCTGCTCGCTAAAAATTGTAAAAAATCGAAATTATAGCTTCTTCTTCGTGCCCGTGCCCGATTAATATTTTTTCCGGGCATGGGCAAGGGCACGCACACGGGCACGAAGAAGAGTTATGCAAGGAGTCTTATATTGCCGATCGAATAGCAACAATTGTAAATTCCTCATTTTGGAATTTACACTTGTCGCCAATTTTTAATCCTTTCATGGTTTGAGCGAGTTTCGATTGAAAAGAGAGGATAAAATGGTCGGGATCGGCATCCCAAGGCCCGAGCAGGGTATAGGATATGTTTTCCCCTTGTTTGTTTTTGCAGTCGACAACCACGCCTACGCCCACAATGTCTGTAGACACATCGTCTTTTGTGATCACGCGCGCGCGGTTCATCTGATCGGATAAGGTTTTGAGTTCGGTCTGCAGGCGGTCCCGTTTTTCAAGGGCGGCCTTGAACTCGGCATTTTCTCTCAGGTCCCCATGCGCCCTTGCCACTTCGATCTCTTTTGCATTTTCCACAGTCTCCACAGTTGCAATTTGCTGGATCCGCTGTTGGAGTTTTTGAAACCCTTCTTGAGAAGTCCAAATCACTTGGGCATCTGCGGCAGGCGTTTCTTGTTTCTTGCGGGTTTTAGCAAGAGAGGGGTGGGCCACTTCGCCTAAGGAATGGAGGATTTTGATGTCGTGGTCGTTCAGGGAGTGGCATTTTGTGGCCAAAAGGAGGAATTCCTGCACTTCCTTGAGGCTTGCCTGTTGGAAAATCTGCCGCACAATCGCATACCGTCCAGCGGAAAGGATCGCATGCATTTTTTTGATGTTATCCCTTTGAGCGGTGCTTTGTTCGAGAAGGCTAAGCAAAACGAGGAACGACTCGAAGAAGCGGTTTAAGCCTTCCCGATCGGCAAAGGGCAAATTCCCAGGAGTTGTGATTTTTTGGAAATACCATAAAAAGGCATCTGGATTGTGAGCGGGGTGGACGATCAGATCTTCCAGTTTCTTTTTTAGTTCCGGATCGACGGGATCGGCGGCCAGTTCGCTGAGGATGTAGTCTCTCAAGGAGGCCTGTTCCACGGTAAAAAGCAGATTGAGGAAGGTCTGTTTCCAATCGGATCGGACTTTTCTAGCTTCCGCAAGGGTTCGCTTTTTGAACGATTGAATAGGGATATCCTGGATGATCTCTTCGACGGACTTAAAGTTTTTAATCATGTCGGCAATAGGGGGATATTCCTTTGCCGAGCTGAGATCTTGGAGGAAAAAATGGATCTGCAGTTCTTGAGCTGCCGAGATCTCCTGGAAGGAGAGCATCTCGGTGAGTTTGGTTTGCAGGGTGGTTTTAAAAGAGGCGTTTTTGAGGGTTTCCGGAAAATCTTTGAGGAAAGAGTAAACCATTTGAATGAGTGTGCTAGCGTCTGGTTTTGCCTCTAAAGCTTTGCTCAACCTCTCCTCATGAGAAATCTCATTCCCGCGCAGAATAAAAGGGTCGCGCAAATCATCTGGGGTTTCGATCATCGTATCTTTTTTGATTTTAGCGCGGGCTACCTGCCACCATCTCGTCCATTCTTTAGCGGGAATGACAAGGTCGCATAGCTCATCTTTGATCTCTCCTGCTGTCTTAGGCCCCAAGTCGCGGAGCAGCATCCGGATCACTTCGATCGGATTTTCCCGCGCTTTTTGTTCTAAGAGATCGGGGGTGCCAAAACGGAGGGCCAAGAAGTGATCGTCGGGGACCGGAATCAATGTTTTGAAAGCCATGTCGAACGAGATGTCTTTTCTTCCTGGGACGTAATCGAATTCCAAACTGAGCTGTTCGCGCACGAGAGAGACCTCGATGACTTCTCCGACGCCCCATCCTCCGCTATGAAACACATATTTTCCTTGATCCATGTGGGAGAGGAGCTCGTAATTGCTGATCGCTCCTTGAAAATTCTCTTTGCTGCGCAACCCGACCAGGCGGATTTTTTCGTTAAAATATTTGTGATCTGCGTATCTATTCTGGATATAGTCGAAGGCAAGTTGTCCGAGTTGTTCGCTGTTGGTTGTTTGGATGTCTAGGATTAACTTTAATACTTCATGGGAATCGGCATCCTGCGGCATTTTTTTCCAAAGAGGCAGAATTTTTTCCATATGCCTTCCGAACGGTTCGGCGAATGCAGAGTTTTTGGCAGCCTGCAAAATGAGACGGACCTCCTTCCCCTCCAGCTCGTCCGAAGAGCAGTACTCTTCCCATAGACGCAAAAAAGCGGGATAATCGTGATTGGCGATTCGCGACTGAAATTCTTTTAGGTAACCCATCTGCATTCCTTGATTTGAAAGTAAGACATTATTCATTTGTCGTCAGAATATCTACGGGGAGTATAGGAGGGTTCGCAATTATCTTCAATAGATGCTCCTTATCTTTCGGTCGAGTCAACTTGCAAAAAAGAATTTTTCATTTTAATCTAGATCTCTATGTTCGCTCTCTTCGAACGTCCCGCTGCCCCTTTTTTAGCCGTTTTTCTGTGCGCATGCCTCAGCTTGTCCCATGCTGAGGATGTTTCATCGGACCTGTTTAGCGACCTCGCCCTGGTTCATGCTATCGATGAAAAGCTCCAGGAGAGGCTTCCTTTTTTTTATAACGAGTCTCTAGTGGGCGGGTATTTCAACATGCCCTCCGCCCGGATGCAGCCATCGGGCATGGCGGCGGTGGGCGGCGGATCCGTTCCCCCTTATAACGTTTATGGAGTGAACTTTCAGGTTTTAGACAGAATAGAACTCGCGGCTAATTACCGCGCTTACAAGGGGGATGTTGAAGGCTGCGGGGATGAAGCTCAGCGGATTGGCAATATTAAAATTGGGCTGCTCATGCCTGGAGATGGGTTTGAAAGCCTTCCCTCTCTCTCTTTTGGAATGGAGGATTTTTTTGGCTCCAGCAAGCGGTTTAATACGCAATATCTGGTCATGACCAAGGAATGGATCGACCAGAATATCGAATTTTCCTTGGGATGGGGGAAGGGGCGCCTCCGGGGATTTTTCGGAGGGGTGGCGTGGACTCCTTTTCGTCAAAAACCCTGGTTTTTTTTGAAAAATTTATCCTTGCTTGCCGAGTATGATGCGAATAACTATAAAAAACACTTTCACCGATACTCCCACGGACGGTCCGTCAGCAGCCGGCTCAATGTGGGGCTTTCTTATATCGGCTGGGATGCGCTGCAAATTTCCGTGCATTCTGTGAGGGGAGAGGAGATTGCCGGCTCCGCTTCTTTCCGTTATCCGATCGGGACAACGCAGGGTTTTTTTCCTAAGATCGATGACCCTTGCACCTATCGTTCTCCGGTCGATACAGAACCCATTAGCGCCATCCGCCCCGAGCAAGATTTTGCGCAAGAGCTCGCCTATGCGTTTAGCGATCAGGGGCTCGATCTCTTCACCGCTTGCTTGATCTATAGCGATCACGGGAAAAAGGAGCTTTGGCTCAAGATCGTCAACAATCGGTATCGCTTAGAGAGCCAGGTCAGAGAGCGGATCCACCATCTCTTAGCCGCCTTGACCCCTTCGGATATCTCTGTAGTGACCGTGGTGATCGAAGCCGACGCCTTTCCCTGCCAAACCTATCGGTTCCGGACGGAAGATTTGTACCGCTTTCGCCAGGGCTTGATCGGCGAATTCGAGCTCTACACGCTTTCCCCGATGCGCGAAGCCGTTCCCCAGCCCAGCCCTTACGACTCGACGCTGCTGTTTCAACGCAGCAAGCAGATCTGGACATTCACCCTGCGCCCGCGCCTCCTCACTTTTTTTGGCAGCGCGAAAGGAAAATTTAAATACAACTTGGGCGTGGTGGCCGCCCCGGAAGGATATCTATTCGATCAGGTCTATTATAAGCTTCAAGTAGCCTATTCGATCCAATCGAGCATGGCGAATTTAGCTGCGACCGATCGCCTGACCCCCTCCCATTTGCCCCATGTGCGCTCCGATTCGATTCGCTATTTTCAGACGAACACCGTCTCGATGGAACAAGCGTATATTCAAAAGGGATGGAATTTAGGCAAGGGGTGTTTTTTTCGCTTATCGACCGGGTATTTTGAGCCTGCTTACGGAGGAGTGGGTTCTGAATTTCTCTGCTACCCGGTCGATTCGAATTGGGCCGTGGGCGTGGAAGCGGCGACGGTATGGAAAAGGCGTTATCAGGGGATCAACTTCACCACTAAAATTTGCGAGGTAGAGGGAGATACCCCCGTATACAAGCATTTCGTCGGAGTTCAATATTTCCTTGATATCTACTACAATTTTACCCCTTTATGCATGGACTTTAAGGTAAGCATCGGTCAATTTTTGGCCAAAGATAAGGGGGTGCGCACAGAGGTGGGGCGCTACTTTGCCAGCGGGCTCCGCTTTTATTTGTGGTACACGGTGACCAATGGACGCGATCGGATCCGAGGCCATCTTTATTTTGATAAAGGCTTTGCGTTCATGATCCCCCTAGACATGTTTCTCAAGCAGAGCAGCCGCAATTTCATCGGTTACGCCATGTCGGCTTGGCTCCGCGACGTCGGCGCTAAGGCGGATACGGGCAAGCCCCTCTACTTGACCCTCAGCGAGGAGCGGTGGCAATAATTTTTCTCTTGATCCTTAGGTGGAGAATATGCCACGCTAATCTTTTCTTTTTGGGTCCGTTCGCTAAAAATTGTACAACGCCGAGTTGAAGAATGATTGAGGGTTATGAAGAATTTAGTGAAAGCCAAATAAAAATTCTAAATCGTTACGTCACGAACACCTCCAGCAATGTCTTTGTCTTGCGCAATCTCCCGGAAGTCATTAAGGGGGCTCTGTTTTCCCGTTACTCCCGGTCGAGCCTCGGGCTCCGCTCGCTTTTGCTTAAAGATTTCATTTTGAACGAAGAGACCGCTTTTGCCTCGATCGCAGGGCAGCATGCCTTAGAGGGGGAAGATGAGCTGGAAGATCAGATCATGGCCATTAAGAAAGCGCAAAATTTCTACGATCGGATCTTAGATGGCTATGGGGATGATTCGATCGGGGAGTTGGGGGGGGCTCATCTGGCTGTTGAAAATGTATCGATGATCGCCGCTAACGCGATTGAAGATAGCCGGATCGGCGGATCTCCCCTTGAAAAGTCGACCCGTTATATCTATTTCGACCAAAAAATAGATGGGGAGTATCTCTTTTATCGCGAACCGATCCTCATGACCTCCGCCTATCGCGAACTGTATATCGAAACCTGCAACCGGCTTTTTGAAACCTACTCGGAGCTGATCCCCACTTTAACCGAGCTGATGGAGAAAAAATTTCCTAAAGATCACGACATCTCCAAGGTAGCCTATACGGCGGCTCTGCGCGCCAAAGTGCTCGATTGTTTGAGAGGCCTTCTTCCCGCCAGCGCTTTGACGAATATGGGGGTTTATGGCAATGGACGCTTTTTTGAAACGCTCATCCAAAAACTCAATTGCCACAGCTTGGCAGAGATGCAAGATCTCGGCCGCAAAGCCTATCAAGAGCTTTCAAAGGCGATCCCTTCCTTCATCCGCAGGGGAGAGCCGACTCATAAATATCAAAAGGCCTACACGCAATTTTCCGAACAAATGCAAAACGAACTGAAGGTATTGGCGCAGCGGTATGCGGCCTCTGTGGATAAGATGCAGGGCCCCGGCGTGCGCCTCCTCAATTACGATCCCGATTGCGTGAGCAAGGTGGCAGCGGGGATGTTGTTCAACTCTTCTAATAGCGGTCTTCTGGAACTGCAGCAGTGTTGCCGTCAGCTTTCGGAAGAGGATTTAGGGCGGATTTTAGATGCAGGCTGTAATTACCGCGAAAATCGACGGCAAAAGTCGCCGCGGGCCTTAGAACATGCCTTCTTTACTTTCGAAATCGTCGCCGATTTCGGGATCTACCGCGATCTCCACCGCCATCGGATGCTGACGCAAGAAAGGCAGCTTTTATCTTGCCGCGATGGATATTTTATCCCCCATGAGATCAAAGACACCGAAATGGAGGCGCTCTATTGCGCCGCCCTCGACGATGCCAAAAAAGCTTACGATACGCTTGCGGGCGAGCTGCCCGAAGAAGCCCAATATGTCGTCCCGATGGCCTACTACATGCACTGGTATTTTCATGTCAACTTGCGCGCGCTGCAGTGGCTCTGCGAGCTGAGATCCTCTCCTGCAGGCCATCCTACCTATCGCTATATCGCTCAGGAGATGGCAAAACAGATCTGCAATGTGTTTCCCGCCTTCGAGCGCTTTTTTAAATTTGTCGATTATGAGGGGTACGAGCTCGGTAGATTAGGGCAAGAGATCCGCATCGTCGATAAAATGCAGACGAGACAGCAGGATGAGTGAAAAGTCGGGCAGCGTGATCGGCGGAATGCTCCTCATTGCGGGCAGCTGCATCGGAGCGGGGATGCTCGCCCTCCCCATCTTGACCGGCCTCGCCGGTTTTTTCCCTTCGCTCGCGATGTTTTTATGCGCCTGGGTTTTCATGACGCTGACAGCGCTCCTCCTCGTCGAAGTGAACGGGTGGTTTAAAGATCAGGTCCATTTTATTACGATGGTGGATCATACTCTTGGCCGGATAGGAAGAGGGCTGAGCTGGATCCTCTATCTGTTTTTGTTTTACGCTCTGCTCGTCGCCTACATCGCCGGCAGCGGCGGGTTATTTTTCACTTTTTTTCATCTGCCCGCCTGGTCGGGGGCTCTTTTCTTCGTCCTCCTCTTTGGATGGGTTGTGTATATGGGCACGCGCACGGTGGATTTGTGGAACCGCGTCTTGATGGTCGGTAAAATCGCCGCCTTTTTGGGCCTTGTCTTTCTCGGCGTCAAATATATGAACCCCACGATGCTGCTGAGGACCGATCTGTCCTATGCTTTCTTTTCCCTTCCGATCCTGATCATCTCCTTCGGCTTTCACAATATGATTCCGAGCCTCACAGCCTACATGAAGGGGGATCTCAAACGGGTGCGGCTCGCGATTTGGGGAGGGAGTATATTCACTCTCTGCGTTTATCTCATTTGGGAGATCATCGCCTTAGGCATTTTGCCTATGGACGGCGAGATGGGCCTCGTCAGGAGCCTAAAACAAGACCGCGAAGCGTCCCAGGCGATCGCAGGGATTCTCGGCTCCTCCTGGGTGAGCACCTCCGCCCAGGCCCTCGCCTTTTTTGCCATCCTCACCTCTTTTCTCTCTCAAGCGCTGAGCCTGGTCCATTTTTTAGCGGATGGATTAAAAGTATCCAGCCGGAAGTCTGACAGGGAACACGTGGGGCTATGCGCCCTCGCCTTGCTGCCGCCTCTAGCCCTTGCCCTCTACAATCCGCAGCTTTTTTTTAAAGCGCTGAACTTCGCAGGCGGTATCTGCGCCGTGATCCTTTTTGGGATCCTGCCCGTCTGCATGATCTGGCTCGGGAGATACCGCAAACAGGTCTCTTCGAACTACCAAGTTCCCGGCGGGCGCCCCTTGCTCTGCGCGATTTTTTGCTTCGCCCTATTTATCCTTTTTTTCCAACTCTCGACGATGTGCGGAGCGCCGTACATTCCTAAGCCATGATCGGTCGATTTTTAGGTGGAATTCTCCTCGTTGCCGGCACAACCATTGGCACCGGCATGCTCGCCCTCCCTGTGATGACGGCGCGCTGCGGGTTTTATCCCGCGCTCCTCCTTTTTTTCCTGATATGGCTCCTCATGTTCGCCTCGGCTTTCTTTTTCTTAGATGTCAACCTATCCACAAAAGGAGAGCCCAACCTCATTTCGATGGCGGGAAAGACTCTAGGAACATGGGGAAAGGCCGTCGCTTGGATTTTTTTCCTCCTCCTCCTCTATTCTTTGACCGCCGCTTACATCTCTGCGAGCAGCTCCCTTTTTGCGAGCGCCATTACCTATCTCACCGGCTACGTTCTCCCCCCTTGGTTAGAACCCTTTTCCCTCCCCCTCCTCTTTGGAGGATTTATTTATCTGGGTACGGGGGGAGTGGATTATATCAACCGCCTCTTGATGATAGGGCTCATCCTCGCCTATATCCTGCTCATCTCCTTCGTTCCTTCGCACATTCAGCCCTCCTTCCTAACCCATGTCGACTGGTCCTTCTCCGCGGTTGCTGTGCCGGTGATCATCACCTCGTTCGGCTATCACATCATCATCCCCAGCCTGACCACCTACATGCACCACAATGCGACCCAGCTGCGCTGGACCATCTTCATCGGCAGCGCCTTACCCTTTGTCGTCTATGTCTTATGGAATCTGCTCGTCATCGGCGCCGTTCCCCTGAATCTTCTCGAACAGGCCTTGCAAAACGGGGAATCTGCCACCCATCCCCTAGCGCAAGTGTTGCAAAGCCCTTGGCTTGCCGTCGCAGCGCGCTTTTTTTCTTTTTTTGCCATCGTGACTTCCTTTCTAGGCGTGGCTTTGAGCTTATCCGACTTTCTCACCGACGGCTTTAAGATTAAGAAGACCTGGGAAGGGCGGCTCATGGCTTGCGGGTTGACATTCCTGCCCCCGCTCGTTTTTGTGTTTACCTACCAAAAAGGGTTTTATCTCGCCTTGCAATATGCCGGGGCCTTTGTCGCCATCCTCCTTTGCTTCCTCCCGGCAGCCATGGCCTGGACGCTCCCCGCCTACCGCCCTCTCTGGCGCAGAGCCCTCCTCCTGCTCGTCGTCCTCTGCTCCCTAGGCATTGTTTTCATCGACCTTTGGAACAGCTAAGAAAAGGACCTAAGGGAAGAGAAAGGGACTTAAGGGACCAAAGTCTTTAGCTTTTTTCTTAGGTCGCTTAGGTCTTTTTTGTCCCTTAGGTCCCTTTTCTTCCTTTTACCGAAAAACCATCTTGCCAGCGCCGGCAAAATGGTCGGAATCGGAAACCAGGTAGATCAAGAACTGGAAGACTATCACCTCTCCCGCTTTGCCTGTTATCTCATCGCACAGAACGGAGACCCTAGAAAACCAGAAATCGCCCAAGCTCAAAAATATTTCGCTATTCAGACACGCCGTCAAGAGATCTCAGATCGAATCCTGCAAACAATCGGGAAATAACCCACAAAACCATTTTAGCAGCGCCGCTAAAATGGTCAGAATCGGAAGCCAAGCAAATCGAGAACTGGAAGATTATTACCTTTCCCGTTTTGCCTGTTATCTCATCGCACAGAACGGAGACCCTAGAAAACCAGAAATCGCCCAAGCTCAAAAATATTTCGCCATTCAGACGCGCCGTCAAGAGATCTCAGATCGGATGGCTGCCGACCTTGAGAGGATAGAAATACGACAACAAGCCAAGGTGGAATTCAAAGCTCTATCTGGCGCCACTCGTAAGGTTTTTTCTCAGCTACCTGTGCGGCAGTTAACCGGATCGATGGTTTCACACCACCCTTTCCATTTTTCTCAGCTGCCTGTGCGGCAGTTAACGATTAGTGTAAAAACAAGACCCCCTGCCATGGTTTCTCAGCTGCCTGTGCGGCAGTTAACTATGAAAAGTAATGAAGATTTTTGTGCTAGCGTTTTCTCAGCTGCCTGTGCGGCAGTTAACTGATATCAGGCCTTGCTACATCATGATGATGCTTTTCTCAGCTGCCTGTGCGGCAGTTAACGGAATGGCACGACAATCGATGTGCAAGACGGATTTCTCAGCTGCCTGTGCGGCAGTTAACCTTGATCGACTGGATTTTGAAGGAAGGGAAGTTTTCTCAGCTGCCTGTGCGGCAGTTAACGCACGATTGATTTGGAATGGATTTCAAATACATTTCTCAGCTGCCTGTGCGGCAGTTAACTCGACTGTCAATTACGTGATCATCAACTAGGATTTCTCAGCTGCCTGTGCGGCAGTTAACAGAGCCCCTTCAGAGCCAATCCCTGCTTCTGATTTCTCAGCTGCCTGTGCGGCAGTTAACGAATGGTCACTTGAACGTTAAAGCATCCATTTTTTCTCAGCTGCCTGTGCGGCAGTTAACATGACAGCGCAGATAATATTGTGTTTTAAAAATTTCTCAGCTGCCTGTGCGGCAGTTAACTATTTCTAGTTTTTCTTCGATCACTTTGGATCTTTCTCAGCTGCCTGTGCGGCAGTTAACGGAGTGGGGCAAAACCTTTGTCACCCGTCGCATTTTCTCAGCTGCCTGTGCGGCAGTTAACCAACTCTAACATCGCAACAAGCAAATGCAACATTTCTCAGCTGCCTGTGCGGCAGTTAACGCTTGTGTTGAGATAGACATAGCCTACTGTGTTTTCTCAGCTGCCTGTGCGGCAGTTAACCAATACGCCATCCAAAAGAAATGGCTTAACACTTTCTCAGCTGCCTGTGCGGCAGTTAACCATCGTCGTCTCTATCCTCAGAATCTTCTGCATTTCTCAGCTGCCTGTGCGGCAGTTAACTCACAGGTGGTGAAAAATGATTAGCAATGGATTTTCTCAGCTGCCTGTGCGGCAGTTAACCCATTTTAGGAACTGTAACTGCAAATTATACATTTCTCAGCTGCCTGTGCGGCAGTTAACATGAATATAGCATTGGGGCAAAGGATTCATTTTTTCTCAGCTGCCTGTGCGGCAGTTAACGCAGAGTTTACAGCCGTTTCAGAAATCGTCAATTTCTCAGCTGCCTGTGCGGCAGTTAACGCATCGTCGAGCTTTTAGAGGGTAATACCGGATTTCTCAGCTGCCTGTGCGGCAGTTAACTGTTGAGTGGAATGAATGGACAAATTAAATGATTTCTCAGCTGCCTGTGCGGCAGTTAACGATGTGGCATATTTCGACCCGGATTTCTTTTATTTCTCAGCTGCCTGTGCGGCAGTTAACCTACAATTACCCTTGGAGCGACCGCTCAGACATTTCTCAGCTGCCTGTGCGGCAGTTAACTTCTAACATATCAGCTAATCTCATTGACTGGATTTTCTCAGCTGCCTGTGCGGCAGTTAACTCACAAATAGAAATTTTAACTCAACTCATGAATTTCTCAGCTGCCTGTGCGGCAGTTAACCTGCGATGCAGGCGATGCCATTGTGCCGAACAGTTTCTCAGCTGCCTGTGCGGCAGTTAACGCCATATACACGAATCTTATGGCTGCGATGCATTTCTCAGCTGCCTGTGCGGCAGTTAACCTATCGGATGGAGGTTTATCCGGAGGATAAGATTTCTCAGCTGCCTGTGCGGCAGTTAACAAGATGGGTGCCTGTGCATCGGCGACTATAATTTTCTCAGCTGCCTGTGCGGCAGTTAACCACTTCTAGACGCGTCAGGCGATCATTGATATTTTCTCAGCTGCCTGTGCGGCAGTTAACCCTGTTCCATTCCATGTGGCTATCCCCGCGTTTTTCTCAGCTGCCTGTGCGGCAGTTAACTTGGTGATTCGTTTGTAGTAACCGACATTGCATTTCTCAGCTGCCTGTGCGGCAGTTAACTCCCCGGTAATGTTGATCGTTAATGTTGAAGTTTTCTCAGCTGCCTGTGCGGCAGTTAACTTCTTTTGGATAGCGTATTGTATGTCGTAGCTTTTCTCAGCTGCCTGTGCGGCAGTTAACAGAAAAAAAAGGCATTACTGATACTTTAAATTTTTCTCAGCTGCCTGTGCGGCAGTTAACAGCCCGGCGCCGTTCTTTACACACAAAGCTTTTTTCTCAGCTGCCTGTGCGGCAGTTAACGTCTCCAGTCACGTTATTGACCGAAGCTCCGATTTCTCAGCTGCCTGTGCGGCAGTTAACGTAGACGGCGATGGGGATTTTCTCTATCGGATTTTCTCAGCTGCCTGTGCGGCAGTTAACAAAAGGCGATCGAATCAATAAGCCCTGAGCTTTTTCTCAGCTGCCTGTGCGGCAGTTAACTACATAGATCCTAGCGCCGCCTCATTCCGATTTTTCTCAGCTGCCTGTGCGGCAGTTAACTATCGATTTAATTCTACAACAGACTCATTACTAAAGAGTAAGATCGAGATATTCGACCTGAACCATTTCTAGAAGGGAAGTTATAACCGTCTTATTATCAGAAAGTTAAAAAACCCTTCAAAAATTAGGGTCAAAACCAAGGGATAGTTGCTCCAGAACTCAAGCCGTAGCTCGAAAATGCTCCCTGTTGCGGTTCTTGCAAAATTTCACCTTGCTGAATAAATAAGCGAAATGGCTGTCTGGACGAATGGCTTTTGAGTTGAACAAAAGGCGCATCGAGATCGATTTTTTTGTAGTTGAGGACTCTTTTTTCTGCTTCTTCAAGCGAGATCTTATTCTTTTTAACGGAACGTCTGTATAGGCGGTCAGGGCTGCCCTTGGCCTGTAAGCGTTTGACAACACGATGCATACAATCGCTTGGAACCTCCTTGATTGCAGACTCTGAGATATATTCTCTCAGGTCTTTCAGCCAATCTAACTTCACTATGCGAATGAGTGCCTGTTGGGATCCATGCAGACGGACTCGATCTCCCAAAGTTCGTTTTGCTTGTGGGAAACTGATTCCTACTTCACCATGCCCCGCTTGAGCAAGGGCATGGTGAAGTTTCGCGAAGAGGATACTCATCAAGATGGTATCCGGGACTTGGGGGTTCGGCAAAAGACGTATTTCAATATAATAATCCATGATACTCTCCTTAATCAACTTTTTCACCAAATACGCCGCCGCGTATCAATGTAGCCATAACGAAATGCTGCTGGTCAACAGGAGGTTTTTTCCCATTTATCCACTCATCTAACAGGGTATAAAAATCAACTTTTTCCTTGGGACTCCGATATGCTTTGCCCCTGTTTGTTACGGAACCGTATGGCTCGACAGCAATAGGACCTAGTTCATGCGCTTCTGGATACCAGGTATCAATCGTCCGGAGAGCATTGCCAATTTTTTGTGAATGTAAGGCTGCTACATCATTCACGTGGTAAAGGGTTTTGCTTTTATCTCCGTCTCGATCGAGGATCAATTCTTGTGATGGGAACACTTCCTGCCCTGAGCCAATCCGGACAAATGCCTCAACTTCCAATAATACAAAAGCTGTGCCAGCAAGTCCTTGACGGATTACATCAGCCAATTCAGATAGGTTTTTGTTCGGTTGAGAGAAAGAGTGCAAATTATAATCCTTCCCATTGAAGATCCATTTATTAGACTGGTTTTTATCATGCTTTACATGTACTTCGACTGCTTCAGCGCCGACTCGGTTGCGCCATAAAAATCGCCCGTTCGCAATATTTGTGGCATAGCGAATGGAGAGTTCGTTAAAAGCATGCTCTTGTGTATAATCTTTAACAATTCCATCAAATCGGACTCGATAAGTTTCATCGTTGCAGGCAGAAGGTTGGGCCAAACTCCCCAGAAATCGGATACTGAAGCTCAATCTCAATGTATCAGCATCAAATGGCAATGCTGCTACATCGATTCGCTGTAGATTCGGTTTTTCTATTCCTGCATCGAGTTTAGCCGGGTCATTTGTTATCGAAGCTTTACTCAAACGGTTGGAAATCGTACCTCGAACGTCTTTATTCCGGATGGCAATAGGTGTCCAGCCGTTATTATTGCCCCGTTCTTGCCAATTACCCGAATGCATCAAGGCGTCTGAATTGGCTAATTTTCGTTCAAATGCTAAAACTGAAGCTTGAATTTTCATAATCAATCCTTATAGTTTATCTTTTTGATGATACAAATTCTCACACAAATACGAACCGAATTGAGGTTTGGCCTTATAACGCCAAATCAATTTTTCCAATTTATCTACTCGAAGCGGATTTACCCACTTGCCAATGCCATACACTTGCTCGACAAAACGGAAAGGGGTTTTTGGATCTCGTGTACGAGCTACCTTCCCAGGTTCATACAAATCGGAAATGCCCCGATAGCCTATGGCAATCGGAACAAGCCATCCTCCGCTCGGCTTGGGCACGCGTCGCCACTCAGCGTCTACCTGCCCTTCCTGCAGTGGTTCAGCTTCATACTGAATGGCTGAAAAATCGAGCCAAGCCTCTAGCGGCTCAGCATTGGGATTTTCTTGTCTACGACGTTGGATATGTTCCGACAAAAGGTCTGAACGGTCAACCAATGCGAAGCCGGGTAAGAGCCTACGCAGTTGTTTGCGTTCGAATTTTATTAATCCTTCATCGTCCTCCGGCAGGTTATACATTTCAACTGCCTCAATGTTAATAATAGTGCCGCCTGCCAAACGTTGAGAAAGGATCAGGTCTGTGATGATGCGTATTTGATCTTCTTTATCAACAGCCCTATTAAACCCTTGGCAGGAGATGATTAAGGAAACTGTCATGTGCATGCGTCCTTCTTCAATAAAAGGAGGAGATTTTCCCTCTTTAGTTAAGGGGTTACGCGTCAGAGAAAAAGCGTAATCGCTCCAACGTCGAGGTCGATGTGCTTGAACCTGGTGGCTATGGCAAATCACGCCACACCCATCTAGCGCTATCCCCCAACTCGAAGACAGTTTGCGGGACAAAGCATGGGTAAATCCTAGAAAATTGGATATTGCAGGAAAACCCCAAGTCAATCCCGCAATGGTGTTAGCGTTCTCAACTTTGATTTTCCGTAGAACAAGTAGTATTTCCATTAAGAAAAAACCTCCAAATAATCTTTGTGCAACAACAATTTTTGCTCCAATACACTCTTCCATTCACGATGCTCTGCATCGCCAAAATGAAGTTCCTTATCCTCCAGCTTGTGATTCAACCAAGTAGCAAATTCTTTCGCTATAGACTCTTTCCAGTCATTTTTCTTGCGCTCTTGATCAAATGCTTCTTCTAGATCGGCTCGACAGGGGTCTAGCCATAAACACTGGGGAGGGGAGAGCTTACATTCAGGCAAAGCGCTCCATCCTCTATCGTCTTGAAGGTTTTGAATTTCGGTTCCATACCGAATCAGCTGGTCGATTAAAGAATCAATCATCTCTGCTCTATGATCTCTTACAGATTTAACGCTTCTCTTTTTGGATTGGTTTTGCAAATATTTGCGTAGTTCAGCAATGTCTTTACGCACTCGATATTCGAAGTGATTGCGCGAAAAAATGCTCTTAATATGGAGCGGTGGTTTAAATCGACTTTTCCAGGAAGGAGGTGCGCAATTAAGCAAGAATATTTTTCCTCTTCTTGTACTGTTCAGGTGGCTGACGTTTTGAGGCTTTGTTCCTCCATAGGTTTGGACAGCGATATTAGGATAATCAATGACGCGGGCACTACTGTATTTCGATTCTTTTTTCGCTTGCCGCGCAAGTTTAGATTGGTCGGAATATCGAGCGTTCCGTACATGTTTATATATTTCGTGAGCAAATGATGAAGCATACAATGGCGATAGAAGATGGTATTCGCCATTTCCAAGAGGAAAATACACCTGTTTAGAAAGAGTATGCGATGCTGGTTCCTCAGCAATATCCATTTTCATAAACTCTTTTTGCCACTCATCTAATTGCTCCTTGCTTACAGCGAAGGAGGAGAGGGGGGACATGTCGCCTTTCCTGATAAAGTCAATTAAAGCCTTTCCTTCATGTTCTATAAGCAATAGCCCTACAACATCCAGAGCACCCGCCGTGCAAACAAAATCCAGGTCCGGTTTTGATAGGGACGCTGTGCTCACAACCCCGCTCTTTATGAGATCTTCAGGACAGATTTCTCCTTTAGAAGCGTTCAGACTGTTTCCTTCAGCAGCGGTGTGAATGAATTTCAATACATGCGTACTGAGTTGAATCTGTTTAGCGCGTCGAGCTGCGTTTGTCAGCCAATCGACGGGGTTGAAGCGCTTTTCGAGATCGGCTAGAACTTCTGTTGATTGCATGGCCTTTTTTTTCTTTTCCGCTTCCCTTTTCGCGATGTAGTCGAAAATTTTCTCTGGTAATCCTTCCAAATTCATGAGGAACCTCCTTTGATAAGAACATATCTTAAACTTGTGTGTAGATTTCTTCAACCATATTCTTATCAGTTTATAAAAACGAACACGGAAAATAGGTTGGATTCCATCATCGAGTTGGGATATGCTTGGTGATCTGCCGATCAGGCAGTTTAGGAGATATTATTATCTGTATATATCATATATCGACTGCCGAACAGGCAGAGTGAACGGGATGCCTAATCCAACTTAGAATATACACCCAGGTTGTCATCATATGACCAGCCATCTGATTCTTTCTTCCGAAGCGTTACCTGCCCGAATCGCAGACTAGCTTCGCTTAAGGTCAAGCCCATCGAATCAGCTAGGTTTTTTATAATTTGGACGATATCATTGTTTCCCCAGAAAGACACTCCCTTGCCAAGAGTTGGAGGGATGCAAGAAAATTTTTTATCATCGGATATTTTCTTTCCATATGCATCGATGATCCGATGGAATTTGGGCGAATCCTCTTCATTCTCGAAATAGAGGGCATATTCTTCTTGAGGTGCTGATTTGCGAAAAGGAGTGCGGCGCTGTAGCTCAAAACTCCAATATGGGGAATGTCGCCACCACAGCGCAGCGCATTCTTTGCTCTTAAATAGCTTGTGATTGAGATGCTCATGCTCTAAATCGACTAGGTTTTTTTTGTGTATAAGTGGATGGCGAGGAACAATCCGCGGGATGGAGGTGATCGTTTTGAACTGTTCTGAATCCAAAATATCGTAAAGATCATGCGAAGACAAACCAAATTCTTTCGATTCAAAACCTGGCCTTATGAATGCCGGAACCTTGTTTGTTAATGCCTTATAATTCCTAGAAAGAATCAATACATTGGGCGATTTGGGTACTTGCCGGCGATGTCTTTGAACGCGTCCAGCTAATTGAATCAATGAGCGCATTGAACTGGGTTCCGCGATGGCCCAATCATAATCATGATCTCGGCCTACTTCGGCGACAGAAGTTGCCAACACAACAAAAAGATGATTGTCTTCTGGATGGATCTCGAGAACTTTCCGAATTTCTTCCTGCTTCCAGATAGCCTGTGCATCATGACGGGTGAGTGCAGTATCAAGACGTTTCTCTATTTCAGATCGGATGGCGATAGGATATTGACTGTGGTAAATACAATAGTGGATATGATAATTGCCATGAGGAGGTCGAGAAAGAAGCTGTTTAGCTACATCGATCATGGGATCGGTATTGGCCATCCTGATCAGACCAATGGAAACCCGTTTCCCAGTATTGGGATGCGTTTGTGCATGCTCATTATGCAAACGATGCATCGAATCATATAATACATCAACTATCCCATGGATCACACCATCTGTACGTGCGGATTCCTCCTGCATATGAACGCGGATTAACTCTGCCTGGCGCAATGGCTTTTCTTGTACTACTATTGATGCCCTTTCTTCAGCAAAGAGACGATGTTCCTTTTCGAATGAACTCAACTCCTCGTGATCGCTTTGCTGCACACTTGTCTCATCGAACCAGGCACAACATACATTCAAAGAACGCCCTGGTTCGCCCTGTACTTTCTGAAAAATTCTGCGGCCGGAAAGATATGCTTCGAATAATGCATGAATTAATGCAGGAGGCAAGGTTGCTGAAGAGATTAAGATGCGTGAACCCAGCATCCCAGCCCAATGAGACAGGCGGCACACGGCGGGAAGATCATCCAGATCAAAATCATCCGGCTCATCCAATATTAAATCTGAGGTCAGTAAACGGAGCATGGGGGCGATTTGTCTGCCGCCGCGACCCCCTTCAGTTGCCGGGATGAGTTGATCGATTGTGCTCACCAGGATGGGGGCACTAACTAACTTGTGCAATTTTGAATTTTTGCTCAACCATTCACTAAGTCGCCCATCAGCAAGAGTTCCTTCATAACGGACATATTCGAATTCTTCGAAGAGGGGGTCGATGGACTCTGACCCTATCAATCCCTCTTCTTCGTTGCTTTGATCTTCTTTTCCGCTTTCGTATAGTTGTCGCACAGCCAAGGAGCCGATAAGCACAGCCAAATCTTCTTCCTCAAGCCTGATTTTTTTTCGTAGGGCTTCTCCTGTTTGCAGTGTAAGCGTGCGCAATCCCAAAGCTACGCTAAATCGGCACCCCAGCTTCTCATCTGCTAATCCATACATGATGCGGGCATTAGCAAGCGTTTTGCCGCAGCCCGTTGATGCCATATTTACTCCAAAAAAACCTTGATTTGCGGCCCTGTTTCTTAAACTATATGCGAGCTCATAGGCTTTATTTTGCCAAAGGAATTGTGGATCGGTTGATCGCTTCTTAAAATCCTTATGACGAGTAATGGCAGGTAATGAATTGCGGAAAGAGGGCAAGCTTTTAGCAATCAGTGCGGCATTATGCCCTACTCCTACCAGATGTTCATCAAGCTTTTGTTTGTATTTTTTCGTTTTCTTATCTGTATTGGCATAAGCATGGTAGTGTTCAGTCTGCCATGCAGGGGTCTCTTCATGCGCTGAATAATAATGATCGGAAAGCATTAGAACCATACGAGCGATATGGATACTGAAGGGATCGGACAACCAGTCCTTCACAAAACCAGGGCGTCTTAAAGCTCGGAATGCCAGATTACGCGCTTTTTCTCTCCATATCCTACTTTTCCAAGGAATCCCTTTTGAGAATTTCCAGACCTCTTTCTTTTCATTTTGTTTCCAATCTTTGTCATTAAACTGTGGAGAATTCCAGGAAGGCTTTAAATCAGTTTCTATCCAGTTATCGATCTCGCTTAATCGTGGGGCATCTGGGTCTCCGGATTTACCTGGCCATTTAGGCAATCTATGATGTGATAAAATCAGCCAGCCAATGGATCGAGCCAGAGGGGGCATTGTCCTGAAGGGATTTGCATTTTCCTTTTTACAAGGTTCATCCCGAAGCAAAAGTTTATTTATGTTTTGCTCTTCTTCCTCTTTACCGAGGATCATTTTCTCCAGCCATTCTTGATCTGAAGCGGAATTTCCGACAAATGCTTCAAACAGGCGCAAAGATACCCATTCATGACGACAAGGTTCTGATGTTTTTTGCCCCTGATGATTCGGACTGAGTTTTTTCTGGAAAAGATCGTTTGCCTTCCCAAAGTCATGAAACATCCCTGCGATCCCTGCAAGTAATACGATGTCTTCTCCTGTATGCCATAAATTTTCTCTAGATGTGCGCAAAATATCGCGCTGTGTTGTATTAGTGGGCACAATTCCTTGTTCATTAAATTTTGAAATATCTCCAACAATCCATAACAGGTCGCTGTGATCGGCTCCTCGGATCCAATGACATGCCACTGAGGTGTTTCTTCGAGCTGTTTGTTTCAAAAGTCGCCTGACTGTATTCAATCCCTGCTGAGTAATAGATGTCTTCCAAGTACGATCGCCGCAGCGTTCAGCAAATTGATCTAAAATACGTCGGCTTTCTTTGAGCGCATTTTCATTACATTGCGATACAAAAAGCACATTCACTAGGCTCGCCCTCCTATTTCTGATGCAATTTCCTTGAGTTGATCGATCATGAAGTCAAGGGACTCTGTTTCCGTAAGCCGTTCAATACATGCTCGCCGAAACTCTTGTTCTTCATCACCCCTCATTGCTGAGATAAAGGCCTGAGGTAAAATAATTGCATCTTTCACTAGATCAGCAGCATCGAACACCAAACCGCCACGTCTTGTTTTGCCATGTAATACTGATAATCCATGAGGAAGGCCTAAGACCCATGTGGCGGTGGCCGCAAGACCATATGCCAGATAATTCCCATGGTCTAAAAACCGGTTGGCTGGATCTATCCCTCCTCCTTGTTTAACCCGAGAAAATTCGCCATAGTTTACCGCCTCAGCCGCCATGCGAAACAGCCTCTTAGTCAGCCGAGCTTCTTCTAGAAGTAAACCGCTAGTATCTAGCGCAGTTGCAATAGATTGCGCAGAGTCGAGCAAAGCGGATTGAAGAGATGAGGGAGAAATAGAAAAACCCTGATCTTTTAAATAAGGATTTTCCAACCAGAATTTTTCTGTGCGCGACAATCGAGCGAGTTGTAAAGACTTGGCTGCTTCTAGGCGCAATGAATCATCAAACCAAAATTTTGCCCAAGCCTGTAAATATTCCGTTGACCGGTATTCACTTTGGGGAGAAAACCAAGCCACATCAGTGTCGACCTCGTTCGCGCTGAATAAAGGGGTACCTCCTCCTCCGCAAAACCCTACTAAAACGCCGGCCTTTGCTAATTCGCGCATGGCTGCCTGGGTGATGGATGTTCCTGTTCCGAGAAGGATTGTTGTTGTGTTTGCAATCGGAATGTTCCAATATAGGGAATGTTTTCCCTCCTCAGTGACGTATTCGACACGTCCTCCATTAACTAATACTCGACAATGTTCCAGGTAATATATATTGGCACGCTTAGAATGAAGAATTGTTTTTAAATCGGAATTGGCAATTGTTTTCAATATTAGAAGCACTCCTTTATTCTAATTGGCATAGTTGCTATAACAAATAATATTTTTATAATTTTCGATATTACGTCAAGTTTGGTTGGCTGTATATTTTATTGAAAAGGGTGATTTTTTAGAATGTTTAAATAGTTAAAATTTAAATTATTGTGATTTTGGGGAGGCGGTTGGACACTCGAGGTAGCGGAAAATGAAGGCATGTTTTGGATTGCTTGCTTTCGAGGGGGCATGTATCATCCCTTTGTTCAAAATTCGAAAAAATGAACTTCATGAAGTATTGCATGTTCAGGTTGTTTTTGGTGGGGGCCCTTTTTTGCGGGGTTGCAATGGCTCCTTTGCGGGCGGATCAACAGGGAGGAGGCGATCGGGTGGATTATGCGCAGCTTAAAATCAAATCGTATAGGCACTGGGACCTATATCTTCACGAAAATCAGTGTTACCTAGGGAGGGTCTTTGTCCTTCTCAGAGAAGATGAACAGGCGGAAGATTTTCTTGCGATTGAAGGGGAAGCGCGGGAGGAGTTTTTTCAGATAGGCCGTGAAGTGAAAGCAGCGCTTAAGGCGCTTTTCCAGCCCGATAAAATGAATTATGCCGCTCTCAGCAATACCTCTTCCGCCATCCACGTGCACCTGATTCCCCGTTATCGGGAAGAGCGTGTATTCGAGGGGATTGTGTTTAAAGATGCCCGTTGGGGGCAAAACTACGCGCCTTATGATCGTTCTTTTGCGATCGAAGAAGCGGTTCTTTTTAAAATTAAAGAGCTGTTATTAGAAACGCTACATTAATTATTTTAATTTTATTTTATTTTTAATAATATTATAATTATTTGTAATTAATAATTAGAGGTGTTATGGCTATTAAAAATGATTGCACATCCGCTTTCGATAGGGGAAGTCTTGCGGTGTCCTATCCGATTGTCCCTGCTGAGACGCATGCTAAAAAGCAGATCCGAGAATCCGCAGGCGATGAGAAAACCGGACAGCGCCTCCTTCAGCTGTTTTTAAGAAAGCTGCCCCAGGCACAGCAGCTTGTCCAACAACTGATGCCCGATCATCTCAATACGGTGCACTTTCCCTTCAGCATCTCCTTTCTCTTGATGACCTACATGGAAGATCAGATCGAACTCTATCAGAGCCAGCTGGATGAGAGGGATGTGCCTCTGGATGAGAAATGGAACGAGGTCCGGATGCAATATGTGATCTTTCGCTCTAAATTATTTGTAAAAACAGGTAGCCCTTTTCCTTCCTTTACCGCCGATCTGGCCCAAAAACTCAAACAGGTGGATTACTCGGCCGATTTTGAAAAGACGGTCGATCTATTTTTGCAGCTTCTGCGGATCGATCATGTGGGAAGCCTGCATTTAGCGGCCCTCTTTTTAAATAATAAGGATTCATCCCGAGTCAAAAAGGATGAGAATATTTCCATTCAAATGCCGCGCGCTTCCTTAGAGAAAGCATTTAGCGTATTAGTGCAACAGCTTCTGAGGCATTATTCTTGGTTTATAGCAAAGTCAGAGGAAATGGGAGGGCGGATGGTTTCTGACCTAAATCTGATGTCTTCCTTTCTACGGCCTCCCGGATTACAAGAGGCTCCGCACCAACTAAATCTGGATTTCTCAGACTCTTTCAAGAGATGTAAGGAATCGCTATCTACGGCCTTACATCTGTTTTTTGCTTTAGAGCTGAATAACAATCAGGCGATCCGTCTTTTTTTATTATTTATAGAAACATACCTGAATATGGTGCGAGGATTGGCAGAGGAGATCAAACAACCTGGTGAATCTCTCTCCCTTCAATTAGGAGTGAATCTGCGAGACCCCGCTGCTCAAAAAGCGATGGAAAAGTTTCTAAGCGCCCGTCTAGACCCTCATTTAAATCAGCAAGAGCGGAAGGAGATGTTGCAGGGGCAAGTCGCCGTTTTCAGTCGGACATGCGAGGAACCCTATCACTACTCATCCCTCCTTTATTGCTATCTGATAGAGCCCTTATCTGATTTGGCAACGATCATGCGGATGTTGATCGATTCTAACGAAAGCTTTGAAAAATGCCAAGCGGATGGCACAAAGCCTCTTTTGGCTCAGGATCTCCCCTCTCTTTTGCCTACTTCCCAAACGCAGGCGGATCATGAAAAGGTCTATCAAGAGTTGATGAATGAGGAAACTTCCAGAAAAAAAACGGCCGGTGGTAAGAAGAGCGCGTCGCATAAGGGGGCAAAGCAAATCCAAAAAACAGCAAAAAAAGAGGCCCCTGCCTCGAAAGCCCCCTCTTCTCAAGGCGGCCAAGCTTCTATCCAGAAAGAGAAAGCGGTCTCTTCAACCGCTGCGACGACAACGAGTTTAGCGAGGGAAACGGCTTCGATCGATCAGCTAGGGTTCGCCCTGCTTGGCCTTTACGACAAGCATCCCGCTTCTAAGAGTTTAAGACAGGCGATCTGGCATTTAGATGCGCTCAAGAGCGTGCAAGAGGCCTATGGAAAAAGCCCTCTTTTCCCCAAAGACTATTTGAACTATGCGAATGCCATCGCCCAGGGAGCGCAGAAGGTGCTCGAGCAGACCTATCGCTTCTGTTTAGGAGAGCAAGAGGGGGCGGTGAAGCTGCACAATTTAAAGCGGCTTCACGCTCTATTCGATCCCTCTTCTCCTTTTCCCGATATCGTCAACACCCTCTATTTCGCCAACCATTGGGGGAGGTATTTTCACATCTACCATCATCAATTGAGATCTGAGACAACCTATAGGATAGACATCCCTCCTCTGTTAAATCTACTTGCGGCTGCAGCGGACAATCCCCAATCGCTCACAGGGGCTTCTTTGCAAAAATGGGCAGAAGAGATCGTCCAAAAAACCTGCGCGCAGACAGAGCTCCTTCTAAAGCCTTTTCTCCCTTCGGGCAATCCCCTTCCCGCAGCTCCAGAACTTTCTTTTCAGCTTCCGTTTGCGATCCCTGTCGACAAGTGGCAAGGGGTTTTGCATGCACTTCAAACTTTCCTGAAGGCTAAGCATTTATCTCCTGGCCACCCGAGCGCCTTGCGTTTGGAGCAAGCGCTCTCGGCGCTGGCCATGTTGACGGCAAGTTTAGAGAAGTTAAATGGGGCTTCCCATCACCGCGCGCTGGCAACCTGGACTTCGTGGAGCTTATTCCAACTGCAAGAAGTCGTTGAAAATGTGCTGCATACGATCGAGTTTTTTCAGGATACGGAAATCACTCTCTCTCATGAGCTGAAAAAATTGGCGGACAAAATCAAGCTCGACATGGGAAGTTTATCGGCAGATCTCCATTTCCTCTCCTATAAACCGCGCTACCCTGTCGAATACCTCATCGAAAGAGAAGGCGCCCGGTTGATCGATGACGCGGAAGCGCTCAAGCAACACCCCGAGTTGGAAGAGGGCTTCCAGTTGCCCAGCCTACCCAAACTATTGTGGAAGCTGCCTAGTAAAGAGATCTCGAAAGCCTCCATCCTGAATCGGTTGAACAAGCTGTTGGATGACACAGAGGCGTTTTTGAGCGGCAAGGCTTTTCCCGCTTTGAATGCGAGCGCGGAAACTCATCGTCTGGGTTAGAGACTGTCCAGATAGGCTCATCATCTGATTATATTCTTTTTCACACCCGAATGTTATAATATTAATTTTAATATTTTAGTTAATTATTGATTTACTTTTATTATTAGTATCTATATAATAAAGTTTATTATTATAATTATAGGTATTATTATGGCTATTAAAAATAATCCCGTTTCCGATAGGGGAGAACTTGCATTATCTTATCCGGTTGCTCCTCTCGAGGTGAATCCTAAAAAACAGCTCCAAGAGCGTGCGGGTGACGAAAACGGGCAGCGCCTTTTTCAGCTTTTTTTAAGAAAGCTGCCGCAAGCCCAGCAGCTTGCTCAGCAACTCATCCCCGATCACCTGAATACGACCCACCTTCCGTTCTGCCTCTCCTTTCTCTTCATGACGTACATGGAACACCAAATTGAACTCTACCAGAGCCAGGTGGATCCGGATGTGAGGGATCTCTCTCTGGATGAGAAGTGGAGCGAGCTCCGGCTGCAATTTGCGGTCCAGCGCTCGAAATTATTTGTGAAAACAGATAGTCCCTTTACCTCGTTTGTTGCCGATCTGGCCGCAAAACTCAAGGAGGTGGATTGTGCTGCTGATTTTGAAAAGACGGTCGGCGTATTTTTGCAGCTTCTACGGATCGATCATGTGGGAAGCATTCATTTAGCAGCCATTTTTTTAAATAAAGATCCATCCCGAGCAAAGAAGGGGGAGAAGGTTCTTGTTCACATGCCGCGCGCCGCTTTAGAGCGGGCGTTTAAACTATTAGTGCAGCAGCTTCTGAGCCATCATCGGTGGTATTTGGTTCAGTCGAAGGAAGTGGCCATGAGCAATATGTCCAAACGGCAGACATTAGATGGGGAATCTTCCACAATAGACCTCGCTTATCGGGCAAAACAGAATGTCGATTGCGAAAAAGCTGAAAAACAACTCGGAAAAGAGTTGCAGCTGCTGCTCAGCTTAGATCTAAATGACAATGCGGCATTGAACAAGACCTTGCAAAGAGTAAAAAAACGGGTGATAAACGTGCAATCAATCCTAAGTAGGTTAGCTCGGCCTGCTGCCCTTCTTTCTTTAACAGATCTCGATATTCAAGATCCCGCTTCTCGCATAGTGATCGAAAAAGCCCTTCGTGCCAGGTTAAACGACTCGGGATTGTCTGAGGCGGAGCGGAACAAGGCTGTAGAAGCGAAGATGGCGACCCTTGATTATGAGACGCAAGACATAAATCGCTACGTTTCTCTACATGATTGCTATCTTATAGAGCCTTTTTCTCATCTCGTCGAAATGATGGAGGCGTTGATCGATTCCAACTGCAACTTCGAAGAGAGTCAGGCTCGCGGCACAAAACCCCTTTTGGCCCAAGGTCTTCCGCCTATCTTGCCCGCTCCGCAACAATTGCAGGGGCTCGCACACGATGAAAAGGTCTATCAAGAGTTAATGAACGAAGAGACGACACGTAAAAAAACGGCAGGCGGTAAGAAGGGTTCCTCGCATAAAGGGGCCAAGCAAGCTAAAAAATCCGCTCCTGCGAAAGGTGCTCATCCTTCTTCTCAACACAAACCAGTTTCCACCCAGAAAGAAAATGCCGCTTCCTCGAAAGTCGTTGCCGGTTCGGCTAAGCAAACGGCTCCCGGAGTGGTCTCTTCGATCGATCAGCTGAGGCTTACCCTGCTTGGCCTCTACGAAGTGCATCCGACTTTTAAGAGCTTAAGACAGGCGATCTGGCATTTAGATGCGCTCAAGAGCGTGCAAGAGGCCTACGGGAAAACCCATATGCTCCCTAAGGACCATTTGAACTACATCAATGCCATCGCCCAGGGAGCGCAGAAAGTGCTCGAGCAAACCTATCGCTTCCGTATAGGAGAACAAGAATCGACGGCAAAAGTGCACAATTTAAAGCAATTGCACACTCTGCTCGATCCCTCTTCTCCGCCTCCCGATATCGTGAACACTCTCTATTTAGCCAACCACTGGGGCCGGTATTTTCACCTTTACTATAATCAGTTGACATCTGAAACCACCTATACAGCGGAAATGCCTCCTCTTTTAGACCTTCTTGTATCCGCAGCGCGTAATTCCCAATCGCTCACAGGGCCCTCGTCGCAAAAATGGGCAGAGGAGATGATCGAAAAAACGTGTGCTCAGACAGAACTGCTTCTAAAACCTTTTCTCGGTGCGGCAAATCCCTCTCCCACAGCCCCGGAACTTCCTCCCCAACTACCTTGCGCGATTCAAACAGGCAAGTTTCAGGGCGTGTGCAATGCGCTGAAAGCCTTCCTCGTAGCCAAAAGATTACCTTCCGATCACCCCAGCGCTTTGCGCTTGGAGCAAGCTCTCTCCGCGCTCGCGATGTTGACAGCGAGTTTAGAAAAGTTGAATGGGTCTCCCCATCAGCGTGCGCTGGCGACGTGGACTTCCTGGAGCTTATTTCAATTGCAAGAAGTCGTTGAAAATGTGCTGCACGCGATCGAATTTTTTAAGGATACGGAAATCACTCTCTCCCACGAACTGAAAAAGCTGGCAGAAAAAATCGAACTCGACATGGGAAGCCTATCGGCGGATCTGCATTCCCTGTCTTATAAACCGCGCTATCCAGCCGAATACCTCGTTGAGGGAAAAGGTGCTGAATTGATCGATGATGCGGAAGCGCTGAACCGGCACCCTGAACTGCAAGAGGGCTTCCAGCTGCCCGGTCTGCCTAAACTGTTGTGGAAGCTGCCCACGAAAGAAGTTTCCAATGCTTCCATCCTTAACCGGTTGAACAATCTGCTGGATGACACGGAGGCCTTTTTGAGGGGCAAGGCTCTTCCTGCTTTGCAAAGCAGCTGGGAAGCCCATCATGCTCAATAGCTGAATTGCACGCCTAAAGTCAATCCATTCAGAGTGAGATTCGCCTGGGTTGGATAAATGCTCGTGCGCAGAGAGGGCATAAACCACATATTGCTTTCCCAGGCCGCGTGGATGTCGAAATCAAAGCACTTGAATGCGCAATGCCAGCCCAACCCGATGAGCGCTTGTAAATTGCCTACGGAAACCCATTGTCTGGGAGCTTTATCGATGCTCCCTCCGAAGAGGGATGGGACGCTAAATTCCAGATCGTACAGAGAGATCGTTTCTTTTCCATGCATCGGACCGTAGAGAAGAGCGGTGCTCACTTCGCCGAATAACGAAAACCCGTTGCAAAACGGGGAAAAGGCATCGTAGAACCCCAATCGAGGCCCCAGACCCCAGAAATTCAACTTGCCCTTGTAGCTTCCCTTCGAAAAGCCATTGATTGTAGGGGGCAAAGTCAGCAGGCTTCCCAGATTAGCGTACCCGCAATAGTTTGCATGGGTGCTCCTATCGATGACGGCGGTGCGGACGCCAAATAAAAAACGGATCGAGTTGAGGCTTGTTTTATAGGTATAGCCTATCTCAGCGTCGACGGTATCGTAGTGGATTCTAGAAGTCGTTTTAGCCTGGGCGAAAGGCCCTGGATGAACGAGCTGCACAGGAACTTCATCGATGGCCACAGAGACATTCATCGGGATCCACTCCCCGAGCCATACTCCGTAAATGCCGGCGCCATTTTCCGTTCCCGAAAGCCCCGTATTGGTGTTGGGACTGCTATCGGGGGTTGCGCTGAGAGATTGCGTCGATTTGTTGTAATACCAAACCCAGTCGAGCATCGCATCCCATCTGCCCTGCTGCCAGCCCAAATTGATCCGGAATCCTGGACTGTAGTGCCATTTCTGGAATTTCTTTTCGATGGTAGGCTGTCCCGAAGTAGCCGCTGCAACGCCTAGGACATTTTCTTGCGTCACCACGTCTGCAGATTCGATCGCTCCATCCGACGGCTGCCACCAGAGAAAGTCGATGCCCGAAAGGAAATGAGGGCAGCATTCCGTCGCTAATAGGGAAAAGCAAGGAAAGAGAAGGAAAAGCAGGGTTCCGGCCTTTTTCATCGATATGCTCCTATTAAAAAAAATAGTCTTAACAGGTAGGATGAATACTTTCAACTCATTAGGAGAATCTCGATGGCTAAATTTTTTTTCAGCGCGGCCTGCGTTTTATGCATCTGGAGTTCCTCTGATGCGAGTACGATTTACGACAACACAAATGCAGCGGCGGAAGCGATGGTGCAGGGGATGACCCTCTCTCAAAAAATCGGGCAGATGCTGCTGCCGGCAGTCGATGCGCTGACGATGAATTACGCGCCCGGAGGCGTGTCTGGGGCTCAGGAAGCGTGGATCGCAGGAGGGAATCCTCCTCCGATCAATAAGACGGTGGGGGATGCGTTGGGGTTTTCTGCCATCACAACGTATAACGTGGGGGCAGTGCTTCAAGCTGCAGGGCCGCTTCTTTATTCAGGGCCTCTGCCCGAGGGGCAGCACCTGAATCAATGGCAGACGTTGACCGGTATTCTTCAACTGTATCAGACGGAAGGACTTCCTCTCCTTTTGGGCAACGATGCGATCCACGGCAATCAGCACGTCGTAGGCGCCATCCTCTTTCCGCATAATATCGGTCTTGGAGCGACGCATAATCCCTCTCTTGTGAATACAATCGCTGCATGGACCGGTTACGATGTCAGAGTGAGCGGCTTTAACTGGGCGTACATGCCAACGGTGGCTATTGCGCATGATTACCGATGGGGAAGGTTTTACGAGAGCTTTAGCTCAAATGACGATGTGGTGCGCGCGATGGCTCAAAATTATGTCGCAGGGATGCAGGGAATCACAAATGGAACGACAGGGCAGATTGCGGGAGCCATCGCCTGCGTCAAACACTTCATCGGCGACGGGAACACACATACCGGATTTGATGAAGGGTTTACGGCGACCCCCGACTTGAACACGATCTGGCAAACGGATGGGGCGGGATATGAGGGCGCGGTCGCTCTGACAGGCCCTATCGCCCAGGTCGGGTCTGCGATGGCCTCTTATAGCAGTCTAAATGGCATTCCGATGCATTTTGGAGGGGATTTTGACAGCCTCAATCAATTCCGCAATGAAGGGATCGAATATCAGGGGAGCACTTATCAACTATCCGGATTTGTCGTGTCTGATTACGATGGGGTTGCCAAAGCGGCATGGAAATACAATGTGCTCCATGGCACAAATATCAACCTCGCCGAAGCGATGGCCATGGCGATTAACGGGGGTATCGATTTGATCATGGTCTCGAATGCCGCCTATACAAATCCGTTCGACGCAAACGCCTTCATCCCGCCCACCTTTACAAATCTGAGCCCCCCTTACTATACCAATCTTGAAGATATCGTCTCTGCGATCACAACCGCTGTGGACACGGGGCTGATTCCGATCTCGCGCATCGACGATGCGGTAACCCGCATCATCCGGACTAAACTGGCGACCAATTTTGCGGCGCTTCCAAGCCCTCCTGCAGGCCTTTCTGAAGCGGCCGTCTCGTTGCAGGCCGCCGAACAGTCGCTTGTTTTGCTTAAAAACGACAATGGGGTCATTCCCATTACCCCTGGAAATATGGAGTATGTGTTTTTGATGGGAGATGACGATGATATCGGCAAACAGAATGGCGGCTGGACGGTGATTTGGCAAGGCCGGGAAGGCAACTACTACTGGACGGCTGCAGATCGGGCCAGCGCCCATGCGACCAGCATCCTCGACGGGGTTAACCAAACGGCGCTCGGCGTGGGTGCGCAGATTGTGCGAGGGGAGTATGCCATTTTAAACTATCCGCTGGGAGGGACGGGAGGCCCTACGGCAAGCAATAGCGTTGCCATCCTGGCGATTTCAGAAATTCCGTATGCGGAGTTCATGGGCGACGTGCAAAACCAAAATCCCTGGTATATGCTGGGCCAGGCTCAAGGGTTGAATGCCTATACTCCGTCTATACAAAATTGCGATCTGGCGTTGCATCTGACCGATCAACAGGCGCAGGCGATCGATTACCTGCATAGTGCGGGAATTCCCGTCATCACCGTCGTCTTTTCAGGAAGGCCTATCGTCATCACAGAATCCCCTAACGCCCCCCTCCCCATCAGCGATGCCCTGATCGCGGCGTTCTTGCCGGGAACCTCGGGCGGGCAGGCGATTGCAAATCTCATTTTTGGGGCTTATACGACCAAGTCGGTTTCAAATACGATCAATGGAAATCTCTATTATAGCAATACCCTCCCCTTTGCCTGGCCCGCATCCATGAAAGAGGTGATCAGAGGGACGCCCACTCTCTTTCCGGAGGGGTTTGGGCTTTAGAGACTGTCGTTGAAATTAAGCTTCTGTCGATTTTGGGGTTCTTTTGAGCCGATTTTGCATTCTTTTTTGAGGGGTAATATCAACTGCGTATATTACCCCTCAAAAAAGAATGCAAAATCGGCCAAAATAATCCCCAAAATCGATGAAGCCTTAATTCAACGACAGTCTCTTAGAAAGCGGGAATGATCGCGCCTTTGTACTTTTCCAGGATGAACGCCCGCATCTTCTCCGAAGTCATGGCGATCTTGAGCGCTTCTAAATCCGCCCGCCCCTCCTCATCTGTGCGGATGGCGATGATATTGACATAGGGCGAGGTTTTATCTTCGAGCGCGAGGGCGTCTTTCAGGGGATTCAGGCCGGCCTGCAAGGCGAAATTGGTATTGATGACCGCAGCGTCGACATCGTCGAGGGTCCGGGGGAGCATCGCGGCGTCGATCTCCTGGAATTGGAGCTGTTTCGGATTGGAGGTGATATTGACGACCGTCGCCTGCAGGTTGGAGAGATTGTCCAGCTGGATCAGCCCCTCCTTATGGAGCAAGAAGAGAGCGCGCGCTTCGTTCGTGGGATCATTCGGGAGGGAGATCACCGCGCGGTCTTTGAGCTCGCTCAGATGCCGGATTTTTTTAGAGTAGATCCCCATCGGCTCGATGTGGATTTTAGCCAGAATGGCGAGCGGGTAGTGAAAAGAGGCGATTTGCGCTTCTAGAAACGGGATGTGTTGGAAAAAATTGGCATCCGCCTCTCGATTGGCTAAGGCGCGGTTGGGGATGTTGTAGTCGTCGACTTCGATCACCTCGAGGGAGATCCCCTGTTTTTCTAAGTCGGGTTTAATAAATTCTAACATTTGGGCATGAGGCACGGGCGTGGCAATGACTTTTAAGGTGTTCTTGTCCGATTTCCCGCAGCTGAGCAGCGCACACAAAGACAACATCAGTAATCTAATCATGAGAAAGCCTCCCTCTTTTTTTTAAGAGCGCGTGGGTCATCCGATTTCCTAGCCATTGTACTCCTTGGACGAGGATCAGCAAGAGAATCACCGTAGCGCCCATCATAAATCCATTAAAACGTTGGTAGCCGTATTGGATGGCGATTTTGCCGAGGCCGCCCCCGCCGACAAGTCCCGCCATGGCGCTATAGCCGATCAGATTGATCAGCATGAGCGTCGTTCCAGAAAATAACGCAGGCAGCGCTTCCATCAGAAGGACTTTGGAGATGATTTGCCTCGTGGTGGAGCCCATTAAGAGAGCTGCCTCGATCACCTGTCTATCGACTTCTTTGAGGGCCGCTTCTACGATGCGCGCGGCAAAAGGGGCTGCGGCAATCGTAAGGGGGACGATGGAAGCGGTGGTCCCTAGGCTAGTCCCCACGATCCAGCGGGTAAAGGGGATCAGCGCGACCATCAGAATGGCGAAAGGGAAGGATCTCCCCACATTGACAAGGGTGCCCAATGTTTTGTGGACGAGCGGCTGCGGCTTGAGATGTCCCCGGTCGGTAATGGTGAGGATCACTCCAAGGGGAAGGCCGATGAGAAGGGCGAAAAATCCCGACGCAAACACCATGTAGAGGGTATTCCAGCATTCGATCGGCAGCAGTTTCCAGGCGAGTTCTCCATTATCCATTGTCGATCTCCTCATAATGGACGCGGTGCTCTTTTAAAAAGTGGAGAGCTTGCTCCATATTTTCTCTTTTGCCCATGAGTTCGATGATCAGATTGCCTACGGTGACAGTCTGGAGAGAGTCGATCCAGCCTAACAAGATGTTCGCATCCACATCAAAACGCTTGATCATCTGGGAGATGAGCGGCTGATCTGCTCCGCTCCCTTTAAAGCAGAGGCGGAGCAGCCTGCGCTGAGGAGAGCGCTCTTTGAAAAAATGAGCGGGAATTTCATGGGTGGTATTTTGCAGGAACTGCTTGGTGGTGGCATGCTGAGGATCTGTAAAGACTTGAGAGACGGGGCCCCGTTCGACGATTTTTCCCTGTTCTAGAACCGCGACCTGATGGCAAATTTGTTTGATCACCTCCATTTCATGGGTGATGAGCACGATGGTGAGCCCCAGCTTTTGATTCAGCTGTTTGAGCAACGCGAGGATTTCGCGGGTGGTTTTTGGATCTAACGAAGAGGTTGCCTCATCGCAAAAGAGGACATCTGGATGGCCTGCTAACGCGCGCGCGATGCCGATCCGCTGTTTTTCCCCTCCGCTCAATTGCGAAGGATAAGAGTCTTTTTTATGGGCGAGCCCCACCAGATCGAGCAGTTCGAGCACCCGTTTTTCCAGATGGAGCGCGCCCGTGATCTCTAGAGGATAGGCGATGTTGCCAAAAGCGGTGCGGGAGGTGAGCAGATTAAAATGTTGAAAGATCATCCCTAGACGGTGGCGCAGCTCGCGCAGCGCCTTGCCCTGCATTTTTCCGATCTCTTGGCCGCGGATCCAGATCTGGCCCGAGGTAGGCTTTTCCAAACTGGAAAGACAGCGGATAAGGGTCGACTTGCCGGCACCGCTCAGGCCGATGATGCCAAAGATTGCGCCCGGCTCGATGGCTAGGTCGATATCGGATAGAGCCCAGGTCTTGCCAAAACGCTTAGACAGATGTTTAACTTCAATGAGCGGAGCGAAAGCCAGCACCTCTTTTTCCCTGAGAATACCAAGAAAATCCCTAGCAGTAAATGATTATTCGTTAGACCCCCAAAGGGGAGACTGCTTGAGCAGATCGAGGACGGCGCGGGGATCGTCTAAATTGCGGTTCACGGAAATCCGTTCGGCTTCCCTGAGCAGCAATCCTAATTGTTTGCTGGGGCGGATCCCCTCTCGGATCAGGTCTTCCGCTTGGATGACGGGGGTGTTTAAGCGGATCCGATCGATCGTCTTTTCCAAGAGAAGCCGCCGTTCGGCATGCTCTTCGAAGAAATAGGGGCGCTCTTCCGGAGGATAGTGGGCGGCGACGATCTGGAGGCACATCTCAGAGGAAGGGTGGGCGTAAAATTGGGCCCATTCGATCTTTTCCAGATTCTTTTGCCAATCGAGAGGCATCGACGTGAGATATTGAGCATGGTGGTAGAAGCGGACGAACGCCCGCTCTGGATTGGAGAGTTTCAGATAGTCGCAGAGCTCTAGCAGCTCCTCGAGGGAATGATGGGGAAACAATTCTAGAAGTTCAGCGAGAGCAGGGGCGTCTTTGGGGAAATCGGGAATGGCGCGCACCCGCTTTTCGATCTCCTCCGCGGGCACATTTTTCAAAGAGGGAAAAATGGTTGCAAGCAGGGTTAACCGGTGCAGCGTCACAAGCCCTGTGTCGAAGTGGGCGAATTGCGACATTTTTTTAAATTCCTGCCATACCCGTTCTATCGCCACAGCGGGCAGAAGAGTGGAGGCATGGGCCCGTATCGCTTGCAGGGTTTCCGGCTCGATGGAAAACCCAAAGCGCGTTTGGTAGCGGACGGCCCGCATCATCCGCAGGCGGTCTTCGAGAAAGCGCGCATGGGGATCGCCAATGGCGCGGATGATCTTCCCCTCGATATCTTTTTGCCCTTCGACAAAGTCCAGAAGCCTGTGTTGCAGCGGATCGTAGAACATCCCATTAATCGTAAAATCGCGCCGTTGGGCATCCTCTTCGGGGGTAGCGGGGTCAACTCCTGTCGGCCTTCTCCCGTCGATATAGCCCCGGTCTTTGCGGAAAGTGGCGACTTCAAATTGATGGGCGCCTTGGACGACGATCACGATTCCAAAGGCGACCCCGACCGGAATGGTCTTTGGAAAGAGCGCCTGGACCTGTTCCACCGAAGCGCTCGTGGCGATATCGATGTCATCCGAAGCCCTTTGCATGAGGAAGTCGCGCACCCACCCGCCCGCAAAATAGGCGGTATGGCCAGCCTGGACGAGGGTTCGAACGACTGCAGTGGCTAAGGGGACAGTGGGCATATCTACTCCAACTTGTTCTTTATCAACAGGATATGTCTATTTGCTCCCCTAGTCGGAAACGTGACCCGATTCTAGCATATCGTAGAATATTACCAGGATTATTAATAAAGATTTTATTTGACAATCCTGCTCTTTAGAGACTGTCCACAAACTAAGGGTTCGTGGACAGTCTCTTAGAGCCTTAAGATTATTAAAATTAGATTTATTTGTTTTAAATTATTGAATTTAATTAAAATTAATGTTATAATCAATTATATATTAATAATAGGTGTTTTATGTCCGTTTTTTTAGATTTTAAATATCCAGATAAAACCCACTATACCGACTCTGTAGACAGTTCGAAATTATTTCAGGGTGGAAATAAAATCAAGTCGACAGAAAGATTTGGAAAATATTCTTTCAACTCAAAGTCGCATTATAATTTTAAAAAGCAAGTGAGGCATATTGAAAAAAAACAAACGCATTCGTTTGTTCCGTGGAAAGTGTTGCAAGAAGATTTTGGTCATATTAAAGAAAAAAACATTGTCCCTGACAAAGATGGAGTGATCGTCATCAAACGAAACGGACATTCTAGAACCTATTCGATCCATAAATCGAATAAAAGCCAACGGATCTTTCCGGTGAATGGCGATCTCATCAAAACATTCCCTGGAAAACAGGCGTACGAAAAGATTTGCGCCTATTACAAATCAGATTCAGAGAACTTCCACGATTTTTTGTTAGATCCAGATACAGAGAATAAAAGATAGCCTGTTGCAAATGTTAGGATTTGTGCTATTTTCCTCAAGAAGTCTTTGCAATGAGGAACTTCATGCACAAACAGTGTTTCTCTATTTTTTTTCTTTTCCTCATCCTGAATCTTGGCTTTGCCGACAATCAATCGGATCTCGAGACAGCTCTAGAAACAGAAGAAAATGAATCTTCTTGGGAAACTATTGTTTATCTTCCACCTCCTGCCGAGAATCGGTTGGATCGCAGGACTGTCATAGAAACGAAAGAACGCGCATCCTGTGCAGCCAGCACAAAGCCTGAATTTCCAGATCAGCATGGGGATACTGTGGGTGATCTTCCCTTTTTTCCAGATCCCAAAACATGCTACGTAGAAATTTTCCCTTCGAACGGAGACACAGATGACGAGATCGTAGGGGGCATCATAACGCGTAAGGGGCGTTGGGTAAAATGGATCCCAATTGAACCTGAGAAGATCACATTCACAAATGTTCCCGAGGAACCTTGGTCCATTGCTGATCCTATGGGGCTCGGACATATGTGGATCATGAACGATGATGATGGTGAGGATGACATAGAAGGTCCCGACGATCTGGAGGACGATGACGACGATGATGACGACGAGGACGATGATGAAGATTTTTAAAAAACACAAAAAACTATCGATTTTCTTAGCGCTCGTCCTTTTCTTTATCTTTTACGAGGTGATTCCGGAAATAAGAGGCGACAAGGTCTATCTGCTTACCCGGCTATTTTTTTCCCATCCCGAGCTAGCTGATCGAATTGCAGTCAAGGCATACATTCTTTCCGACGAGCAAGTGGGGGAGCTCTTTTTGCATCCCGACAAAGAACCCGTCCTTTTAAAAAACGGTGTTTTTAATTGGTGGAAAAAGGATGGCTCCCCTCCCCCTCATGTGAATCTGGTGTTTCGTATCCAAAATCGCAGTGCTTGGACTTGTGGAACTATTCAATACAAAATCAATGACCAAACGAGCGGAAGGTTCGATGTGCTTGGACTTGATATAGAGGGAGGGAAAAAAACAGATTTTCAGAATTTTGTGATTCCTTTGGGAGGCGTCATGATTAGTCAAGGAAAGGATCCCGAAGGCTATCCTGAGATTACCTATAAATGGAGGCAGCTCTATTCAAGCTGGTAGCAATTCTCCAGATGCATATTTGATGATTTAACTTTAAGAATTACCTATGAACAGACAGCGCCGTTTATTATTATTTTTTTTATGCAGCTTCCCCTTCTTATATCCCAGTTTGGGTTTTTCAAAATCATACAATTACAATCTAAATGGAGACATCAAGTGCATTTCTCATCCAAACGGTAAGGAGATGCAGATAGAGTATGACGCAGTCGATCGCGTATCTCGGATCGCTTACTCCAGTGGAAAAGAGGTCGTCTACAAATATGATCTAAACGACAATCGCATTCAAATGACCGATTGGCGGGGCACCACTGCTTATGTCTATGATCGACTCAATCGCCTGACGGAGGTTCACTATCCGGGAACTGACCCGCTTCTCTATGAATATGATGTATCTAATCATATTACCCATATAAAATATCCCAGCGGGGAGGAGATTTTCTATCATTACAATGCGGAGGGGCGCTTAAAAACAGTGTTAACCCAAGAGGGTGCCACCACTTTTTTTTATGATAACCCATCCCATACGCTTTCTAAAATCATCCTTCCTATAGGCATTACGACCGAATATAAATACGATCTTTCCAAAAGAGTCACAGATGTGATCCATACAAACTCTCCGGGCAATCTTTTACTCTCTTACCATTACAAGTACGATGCGCATGACAATTGTGTGTGGATGGAAGAAAAATCAGGAAAGAAGAGCAAAAAGATCGAGTATACCTATGACAAACTCCATCGCTTAACACAGGTTAACTACTCGGATGGCACATTTGAAAAGTACACCTACGATGGCTTTGGCAATCGCATAACGAAAGAAACGCAGCAGGGGATCGAGCCCTATGTCTACGACTCCCATAATTGCCTGCGTAAAAAAGGCCAGACAGAATTTTTCTATGATGAGACGGGCAATCTGCGTCAAAAGAAAAATGGAGATCAGCTTGTGGAGTATTCCTATGATGAGAATGATCTTCTCATCGCAGTTAAAAGTCCCTATCATCTCGTTTTATTTGAATATGACGGGGATGGGAAAAGGATTTCAAAAACGGTAGACGGGATCAAGACCTATTACATTAACGATGCGGTTTTTCCAATTAGCCAAGTGCTCATCGAGACGGATGAGAAGAAGCAGATTCAAGCCTCTTATACTTATGCAGAGCGTCGTCTTAGCTGCGCGTCATGGATTGGGCAATCCCGCTTTTACCTTTATGATCACCCTGCCAGAAATGTGGCTGCTGTTGTCGGGGAACATGATCGCGCGTTCAAATGTTATTCCTATGATGGTTTTGGCGCTCTCCGCTGCTGTTCTGAAGGGATGCCCAATCCTTTTCAATATGCGGGAGAGGAATGGGATGAGGAGACCGGCTTAATCTATTTAAGGAACCGCTATTATGATCCTGAACTGGGACGGTTTATCACTCCCGATCATCGCCGCGGGAATCTGCTCAAGCCTCAGAGTTGGAACCCCTATGTTTACGTTCTCAATAACCCGATCAATTTAGTAGATCCTTTGGGCTTAGATGCGCTCAAGGCGGTGGCTTATCCTCCGGGAACCATGACCCAAGAGGGAAAATCGTGTGTTGGCCATGTGTTTATCATTTTAACACGCACCAGCGGTGAAGAGATCTCCATGGGTAAATATCCAACATTGAATCCTTTTAAAAATAAAATTAGTCCTAGAGATAGAATCTATCCAGGCAGTGTCGCTTATTCTTGGGAAATCACTTCTGAGGTGGGAGATGCCATCGCGAAGAATTTTGGGAAGGATGGCTTTTATTTGTTAGCTAAGAATAACTGCGCGGATGCGGTTCTTAAGGTGATTCGGGAATATGTCGATCCCGATTTTGGAGGCACTAAACTGCTTGGTGTGAATAACCCCACCTCCTTTATGGAAGTGCTCAGTGAAAAAAATGCGAAGCCGTGCAATTACCTCAAACAGCTCAATCAGATAAAAGCCAATATCTGGGAAAATTATGAACAAGATGCGTTAGCTCCCAGCTCATATGGGATGCAACATTTTTGGAGACATTTTTTAGGAGTCGGGGATCGGGGAGGAGTTGCCTTGAACAAGACGGCGGATCTGATGGTCGATCTTGCCGATATCCTCGGCGCCACTTTTGATGAGCAATCCGGCCAGTTGATCCTGGTCGGTAAAAGGAATTACGTCCTTCCTGCATTCAACTCCGATGATTTCGCCGTTGCCGTGCGCTCTATCTATGGACTCGGTTTCAATCGTCCACAAGATCCGGGGGTTTCCATGGAACCCTATCCTGAGGTTCGGCCTAAGGAGATGCGGGTAAGGTATGACGGAGAGACGATGAATACGGAATTTGGGCGCATCATGTTCGAAGCGGATCGGCTTCTAAAGAATCTCTCTCTGGGGGAAGATAACCTTACGCATAAGAAGGTCAAGGTTTACGTCAAGGGGTATAAACATTTGCCCAAAAGATATAAGAAAATGCATCATCCCCCTAAAAATGACACCTATACCCGTCTCTGGTTCGTTCCTGAAGAGATTCGCGTTGTCCAATCAGAGGACAGCTCTACCATGCAATTTGAACAGGTCAAAATGAAAGTGCTTGCGGAAGCGCATCGCCATCAAAAACGGGGGACCAATTCTGCCGCAGAAGCGTTTGCCGCTCATTTCACAAACTATTATGATGAATATGCGCATCAGTTTCCCATTTTGAAGGAACTTAACAGATTGGGTCAGATTACAGGAGTTGTAAAGTGGCTCAAAGACAACCAGGTTCTTCTTGATCTCTCTTTCTTCAGACGGTATCAACCTAAATATGTCCCAACGCCGCTCACGACAGGATTAACAGTGGTTTCTTATGGAAGGCATGGTTGCATTGCAGGCGGAATTATCTATCGTCTCGATGGGAATAATTTTTTTCAGAAAAATGGAGAGGGGATAGAAAAAATGAAGGAATGGGCTCTGCAAAGCCGCCCGCGCGACACGGAGTTTGCATGGGACTTTAATGAAAATGGCGCCTCTTATCTCGCTGTTGCTCAAACGCTTTGCAGAACTCCCAAAACCGGCAATGTTAAAAAGAACTTTATAGACATGAGTTTTCCGGTGGAAGGAGAGCATCCCTTGGCTTTAGTGCACACCTACAACTCTTTCGAGGATCAAGCCTTTGGTTTTGGAATGGGGTGGACAATAGCCCCTGCCCGGTTGAGATTTCCCGAAGAAAAAAGGATGTTGCATAATAGCGAAGGGCAATCGTTCTTGGGCTATCCGTCTATTTTAGTCACGGATGAGGGAATGGAACGGCTTTATAAAGCGGCGGGGATTGACGTCAATGGGTTGATTGTTTACTGGACGGGCGAAGGATTTTGCGTTCTTAAAGAGGATAGGGAAAGGGGATTTGTTCTATTTAAGCGGAATAAGGGTCGTCTTTTGTTTGATCAGGAGGGGAGATTGCAACGGATGGTCGATAAGGAGGGGATCTATGTCGATTATCTCTATGAGGAATCGAACCTCGTTAGCATTGCCCATCAAAGTGGAAAAAAAATCCAGCTTAAGTATGTGCAGGGAAGGATTTGCCAAGCAGAGGGGGACGGAGGAAAACGGATTGCCTATTCCTATGATGATCGGGTACAGCTGCGGTCGGCTGCAGATGAGTCTGGACTGGTTTCTACATTTTTTTACGATGGCGAAAATCGTTTAACCGAAATTAAAAATTCCCATGGGAAAACGGTGTTTTCTGCCCGTTATGATCTCTACGGCCGGGCGGAGCGCTTAGAAGAGGGATCAGCCTCTTTTCGGCAACAGTTTAGTCTAAAGGAAAAGAGCTCTCAAATCACGGATTCTCAGCAGGTGACGGTGACTAAACTTTTCGATGAGTCTTTCCGTTTAAAAACGATCGAGGATTCGCTGGATCGCAAAGTGGAGATTTCCTATCGCGTGGATTCTTTTGTTCCTAAAACGATTAAAGATCCTTTAGGATATGTGACCGCGTACAATCACAGTGCAAATGGCAATCTTGAATCGATTGAAAGACCGGATGGGAGCAAGAAGGAATTTTGGTATGATACCAGAGGACTTTTGGTGATGGCAAAAGATGGCAATGGTGTTTTTACCGCGAATGCATATGACGATAAGGGAAGGATCATTTCTCGCGCCCTTGCCTATTCCGTACAATTTGATGAGGCGGGAGGAATCCATTATGTTTACAATAAAGACGATCTGACGATTTATGAATATGAGGGAACAACTTCTCGCTTGCATGCAGTCACACATCCAGGAGGGAAAAGAGAGATCCGCACCTATCATGAAAATGGGCAGCTAGCGTCCGTGTTATTTGGAAATGGTTATTGCTTAACCTGCGATTATGATGAATGGGATCGTTTGAAAAAACTCTCCGATGGAAGCGGGCTTTATGTCCAATATGAGTACGGGCAAGATGCGATTCGTTCGGTGACGACTCCCGCTTCTCAGATGATGTATGAAAAAGAGGGCAATACGTTAATTGCAAGCGATGGAAATGGAGAGTGCACCTCTTTTGTCTACGATGACTGGAACCGCCTAGATCGGATCGTAGATGCAGAAGGAGGGATTACCCTTTACAAATACGATGAGAGCGCTCGCTTAAAAGAAATCTTTTTCCCCAATGGGTCCAAGTTAGAATTTGACCACGATCGGTTGCATCAGCCTATCGAAGAGCAGTGGATATGACGATACGCGTTTTATCTGACCAGACGATTAACCAGATCGCTGCCGGCGAGGTGGTTGAAAATCCCGCTTCGGTGGTGAAGGAGCTGGTTGAAAATGCGCTGGATGCCGGGGCGACCGAGATTGTGATCGACATCAAGGGCGGAGGGTTGCAGCTGATCCGGGTTGCGGATAATGGCACGGGCATGCAGAGGGACGATGCCCTGCTTTCTTTGGAGAGGCATGCGACATCGAAAATCCGCACGGCGGACGATCTGGAGAAGTTGGGCACGATGGGCTTTCGGGGAGAGGCGCTCGCTTCGATTGCGGCGATCTCCAAGCTCACGTTGGTCACGGCCAGGGAGCAGGGCTGGAAGGTGGAGGTGGAGGGGGGCAAGATCCTGAGCGTGCTGCCCGCCGCGCGCCTGCAGGGGACGACGGTAGAGGTGCGCTCTCTTTTTTATAACGTTCCGGCGCGCAAAAAATTCCAAAAATCTGCGCCCCTCTGCGCTGCGGAGATCACGCGGGTGGCCACCCAGCTCAGCTTGGCTTATCCCGAAGTGGGTTTTGTTCTTTCGGAGACGTTTGTTGCGCCCGCAGCGGCGCATTTAGGGGAACGAGTTGTCCAGGTATTAGGCGAAGAGTTTTATGCGGGATTGCTGCCCGTGGAGCAGGAAGGGCTCTCCGGTTTCGTGGGCTCTCCGCAGAAGACGCGTCCCAACCGCACAGGGCAGTATCTCTTGATCAATAAACGGCCGGTTCGAGCTCCCTGCATTTCTTATGCTGTCGGCGATGGGTTCGGAACGAGGCTAGGCGCGCATCGCCATCCGGTTTTTATTTTACACCTGACCCTTTGCCCTTCTCTCATCGATGTCAATGTCCATCCTCAAAAAACCGAAGTGCGCTTTCGCGAGGAGCGGAGCATGAAAGAACAGGTTCAAGCGGCGATTAGCAAGAGTTTGCAGCGTGCAGAGGCGGGGATAGAGATCCCCTCGATGCCTATTATGTTCACCTCTCAGGCGCGGTCCTTGGCGGAAGAGGCTCCTTTTCATGCTATGCAGTTGATGGAGCCTGCCCTCCGTTTTTCGGAGGAAAGGGAGCCGGCGCCTGAAATCGAGCTGCCTTTCGAGCGAGCGGAGTATCGTCCTTTGGGCGTCTTCTCGACCTATTTGCTGCTGGACAAAGAGGGAAGGCTGATCCTGGTCGATTTGCCGGCGGCAAGAGCGCGCGTGGCTTTTGACAAGCTGCTCAAGGGGGGAGATCTTCCTGGCGCTAAGCAGGGGTTGATCCTTCCGATTGTCTTAAGCTTAGCGCCGGCGGAGGCGGATATTCTCGAAGCGGAGCGGGAAGCGATCGAAAAGATGGGCTTCGACATCCGGTCGATCGGCCGTTGCCGTTTCATCGTCGAGGCGATCCCTCTGTTTCTAGAAAGGGATGATGTGGAAAAAGCGCTTCTGCAGGTGGTGGACGGATCTGAGCCCATTGCGCGCGCGATCGCCCGCTTTGCAAGAGCGGGTAAAAAACAGTTTGTGTTACAAGAAGCGGTATTGTTGTATGAGGAGCTCATGAAGAGCTCTGCTCCCTACCACTGCCCGGAAGGTAAGCCGACCCTAATCACATTGAGCCCCCATGAAATCGAACAGCTATTCTCAGCGCCTCAAAAAGCTGCAAAAACAATTGCACGCTAAAAAATGGAAGGCCTGCCTCATCGAAAATCCCGTCGATCTGCTGTATTTGACAGGCTTGCACCTGTCCAGCGGCACGCTTCTGGTCGCAGAAAAAGATGCCGCTCTTTTTGTCGATGGGCGCTATCTCCAGCAGGCGCAAGAGGAGGCGCCCATGGATGCGGCGTTGATCAAAGACCAGGCGTGGGCAGATCAGTTAAAGAAAAAAAGCTCCGTCGCTTTCGATAGCAAGTGGACAAGTTACGAGAGGTTTTTGACCTGGCGCTCGCGGGCGGCAAGAGGAGCCCTCGCGGCTGCGCCTCAGCTTTTGAAAGAGCTGCGCGCGATCAAGGATCGAGAGGAGACGGCCAAGCTGCGCCGCAGTGCGGAGTTGCTGTGGAAAGGGTTTACCCATGTGCGCGCGATCCTGAAAGAAGGGATGAGTGAAAAAGAGGTCGCTCTGGAGCTGGAGATCTTTTGCCGCCGGCAGGGAGCCCAAGGATTGGCATTTGAGCCCATCATCGCTTTCGGCGCGCATGGCGCCCTGCCCCACCATCGGCCGACCGACGCGCGCCTTAAAAAAAACGAGGCTGTCTTGATCGATATAGGGGTGATCGTAGAGGATTACCGTTCCGATATGACGCGCGTTCTCTTTTTTAAGAAGGGGGATCCTAAAATCCGGAAGATGTACGCCGTTGTGCAAGAAGCGCAGCGCGCCGCTTTGGCTCTTTGCCGCCCCGGAACGCAGATCAAAGAGCTCGACCTTGCGGCGCGCCAGGTGATGCAGAAGGCGCAGATGGAAGAGCTCTTTGTCCATAGTTTGGGCCATGGAATCGGATTGGAAACGCATGAGTTTCCACTCATTAGCGCCAAGGGAAATGATCGGGATCTTCGCCTAAAGGCGGGCATGGTCATCACTATCGAACCGGGTCTCTATTTGCCGGGCAAGGGAGGGGTGCGCTATGAAGATACGGTGATCATCACGAAATCGGGATATGAGAATCTCTATGAGTCTGCGCTATAGGTTGTTTCTCCGGATAGGCGGTCTCTTTTTTGTGGCCTTTATTTTTTCCTTTTTTTGGGAGAATTACCTCACAAAAAAAGATCTGAAAAAAGTGGAGGGGAGATTGCGTTCCGAAATCTTTCAGCTCAACGAAGAAAAACGGAAGTATGTCGAAAAGTTTTTAGCGGAGCAATCCGCGATGGGCGGCCAAGCGGAAGAGAGCGCGCGCCAGCTTGCTGTTGTGATGAATCAGATCGTTGCCGATTTAGAGGAAAAAGAATTCGCCTTTGTCCATCAGCTGGATCAGGGCGCTAAAAAGGTGTTGGACGAGATCTCGTGGAACATGCGGATGGTGGCTCTTGTCGCTTTATGTGCCGTTCTTATCCTTCTGAATCGGCTGGCTAGGCGGATCACCGAGCCGATCGCTCGCTTGGCGAAGGCGGCGCAAGAGGTCGGATCGGGGCAGTTGGAAGGGATCGATCTTCCCCAGCTCTCTTCTCATCGGCATGACGAGATCGCGCTGCTCTGCAGCTCTTTTGCGGAAATGGTACGGGGATTGCGCGAAAAAGAAAAAGTAAAAGGAGTGTTGGATAAGGTCGTTTCCCAAGAGATCGCCCAGGAAATTTTGAAGGGCAACATCCATCTGGGAGGAGAGGAAAAAGAGGTCACGGTTTTATTTGCCGATATCCGCGATTTCACCCATCTCACTCGGAAGATGCCGCCTCAAGAGATCGTCGCCCTATTGAACGGGTGCATGACGAAAATCTCCCGCGTTGTCGATAAACATGATGGGGTGATCGATAAATATGTGGGGGATGAGGTGATGGCGTTGTTTGGCGCTCCTGTAGCGCGGGAAGAAAGCGCGCTGCAAGCCATTTTAGCTGCTTTAGAAATGCTCGCTGTTTTAAAAACATGGAATGAGGAGCGGAAGGGAAAGGGGCTTTTTGCCGTGGAGATGGGGATCGGTATCCATACCGGCATCGTGCTCGCCGGCAATATGGGCGCTGAAAATCGCTTGAATTACACGGTGTTGGGCCAAAATGTCAACTTGGCCTCTCGCCTGTGCGCAGCTGCAAAAGGGATGCAGATCCTGATTAGCAAGAGCGCTTGGGAAGTCCCCGCCGTCCAAGCGCGCATCGCCGTGGAACCCCTGCCGCCCCTGTCGTTGAAAGGATTTGATGCGCCCGTTCCCGTATACTGGGTCAAAGGAGAAAAATAGAAGTGATCAAGACGCTTAGCTTTCGCAAAAAAGTGTTCCTAAGCCAGCTCTTGTTATTTGCTGTGTTCTTGCTCATTTTATTTCCTTTTATTTCCCAAACGGTCGATCGGATCATGCTCAACACCATTGAAGAGGGAACGCAAAATTTGATCAATCTCGTGAAAAAGGCTGAGAACGAGAAGGCGATGGTCGAGGTGCTGCAGGCCCAGGAATTTTTTGCCATTTCTAGAGCGAGTTTGTTGAACGATCAGGGCGAGCTCCTCTACGATTCCTATTTGGTCAAAGTCTTGGGAGAAAAATTTATCCCCCGTTTTCCAACCGCGCATCCCGAGGTCCTCGAAGCCTTAAAAAAAGGGAAGGGGTATGCCGAGGCCTATTCGAAAATATTCGATAAAAAACTCGTCTACATCGCGATCGCATTCGACTTCCACGGCAAAAAATATGTGATGCGCACCGCATTTGCCTATAGCTCGATCCAAGAGATCGCGCATCATGTGGAAATCGGATTTCTGATCTTCTGCTTCGTCTCTTTACTCTTTTTCACGGCGCTGACCTGGTTTCTTTTTAATCGCTTAAGCCAGCCTATTCAAGAGATTATCCAAGCGATTAAACCGTATCAAAGCGGAAAAGAAGAGGGCATTCCCCATATTGCCTTGCGCAAGGCCGATGAAAAAGATGATTTTAGCCGTTTAGCCGATACGCTGAATTCCCTGTCCGAACGGGTGCGCGAGCAAATTAAGAATATCACCGAAGAGCGCAATGAAAAGGAAGCGATTTTAGAATCCCTGGGCGAAGGGGTACTCGCTGTCGACGCCCAGATGCACGTGCGCTATGTCAATTTCATCGGGAGCAAGATGCTGGGCATTCCTAAGCGCCACCTGATCCATCGCCCGTTTTCGGCGATTTTGGATTCCCCCGTTTCTCCTCTTTTGGAAAAATGCCAACATCTTCTCCATCTTTCTCAAGAGAAAGGGGTGGTCGTCACCGATTCGATCGCACTCGGCGATGGGCGCAAACGCTACCTCGATTTGATCGCCGCGCCTAAAACAAGAGGGAGCGGCGCCATCATCGTGCTTCAAGACAAGTCGAGCCACTATAAAGTATTGGAGATGGGCAAGGATTTTGTGGCCAACGCCTCCCATGAGTTGCGCACTCCGATTACCATCATTAAGGGATTTGCCGAAACGCTACAAGACATGCCCGAACTCTCCAAAGAGATGATCGCCGATATTACCGAAAAGATCGTGCGCAACTGCGAGCGGATGGATAATTTGGTGAAAAATCTCTTAACCCTAGCAGACATTGAAAATCTTCCCGAGACCCGTTTTACCCGCTTTGATCTCGTGCTTCTCCTCGAAAGTTGCTTGCACACGCTCCATGCGGTGCATCCGGATGCCATCGCAACGATCGAAAAATCGAACCCCGAGATCTGGATTGCCGGCGATCCCGATTTGCTCGAACTCGCCCTCATGAATTTGCTGCACAATGCGGTTAAATACTCCCATCCGCCTGCCCGCATTGCGATTCAGTTGGAAGAGCGTCTCGATGAGGTCAAGATTGCGATCCGCGATCAGGGGATCGGCATTCCCCAGGGAGATATGGAGCATATCTTCGAGCGGTTCTACACGGTCAATAAAGCGCATTCCCGCCGTCTGGGCGGCGCAGGCCTGGGTCTATCCATCGTCAAGACGATCATCGAGAAGCACGACGGGACGATCTCAGTCCAATCCACCGTCAGCGTAGGCACCACCTTTACCATTCTCCTCCCCGTCGAGCGCCCTCGCAGCGCCGCAAATTAGAAGAAATATATTCCATTATAATTTCATCCGGGGTTGTTGGATAATCCACTTCTCAATCTAACATTTTTAAAATAAGATATTTAACCACAGAGATCACAGAGAGCACAGAGCAAAGAAAAAATTTCTTAATCTCTGTGTCCTCTGTGCTCTCTGTGGTTAAATATCTTATTGCTAGCAAGTTGTATATGAGCCTATCCGCAAAGCAGCTTAAAATTTTTACTTCTGATACAATATTTTCCTCTACAACGAGGTAAATATGCAAGGATTTCAAGGACTTAATCGCGAACAGTGGGCATTGATCAAGCCTTTATTCCCTAAGCCTCCGGGCAGTAAATTTGGCAGAAAAGATCTTTCTCCAAAGAGGGTAATGAATACGATTCTATGGGTGCTGATTACAGGAGCTCGATGGATTGATATTCCTGTAGGTCCACGATGGGCAGCCCGTTCGACAGCCCATGAGTGGCTTGGCCACTGGCAAAAAACAGGTCTACTTGAGAAGGTGTTGAACCTTCTGCTGGAAAAAGCCGACGCATTAAAATTGACAGGGTTTGACCGCCTCAAAGTCGACGGTTTTTTTTTCACAGGGACGTGGTGGCGGAGAAGAAGTGGCGCACGGTTACAAGGGGAAAGGGGTCACAAATCACCTGCTGGTAGATACCTGGGGAAATCCGATAGCCGTAAAAACGACAGCGGCAAACGTTTCGGAACAAGAACAGGTCGTTTTTCTACTGCAAAAAATCGAAAGGTTTGTGAAACCCTTGATCAGCAGAGGGATCACCCCGATTTTAGAAGCTGATAAAGGCTACGATAGCAGAGTACTACGTGTGAACATTTTGGCCAGAAAAATTTTCCCTTGGATTCCCTATAGAGGAACTTCAAAAAAGAAAACAGTACGATACCTGGAAAAAAATAGATGGCATGTTGAGAGGGGTATTTCGTGGCCGCAAAGGAAATTTCGGCGGCTAAATATGCGTTGGGAGAGAAAGATGGTGTACTGGACTGGTTTTTTAAGCGTAGGCCTTATCGCCTTTTGGATTCAGAAAATCGGAAATTTTCTAGGACTTTGCGGATAGGCTCATTGAAAACCAATAATACAACAAAACCATTCCATCTGTTTTAATCTTGACTGTTATTTTTAAAATTTGATACACTGGTAGTTATAACTTTTTAAAAGGAGATAAATTAATGTCTACTTCAGCAATTCAAAATAATAACAGCAATTCAACCATAGGTTTTCAGCTACATGCTGCACCTAATTGGGAGGATATTTTCCCAAAATATAAACAAATTCGATATGTCTGGGAAAGAAGCCTTTCTTTTTCGAATTCCATTCATGATAAATCTATCGATGCTTCTATAATGCACGTTCTAAAACAACATTCTTCATGTGCAAACGAAAAAGAACTTCACAAATTTAATCTTGGAATGTCTGAACACTGCTTTTATAATGGAGTTGTTCAATCATTAGATATGTTAAGTGTTTATAAATTTAGTGATGGCACTCAAAAAACACATAGCAAAAAGAGCATAAATATTGGTGATAAAAACCAAAAAGCAGTAATTATTTCTTTGTATTTTATTAATAAAATATATTCTGAATACCAACTAGGTCTTAGTGAATATTTGAGAGATTCTAAAGGCGAATGGACCGCAGGAGACAAAGAATTGTTTTTGTCAAAAACAGGAATGAATGCGATGGGACATGTAGGGGTAGCTTATTTGTCTGAAACATCAGATGAATATGATCTTTTTGAGACGTCCAACACTGTTACAGGTAAATACAGAGTCTCAGTGGCCATGAATGAATCTTATGGCGCGCAAGAAAATCATCTCTCTGCTGCTCAATTTAATTTTAATAATGAAATGGTTAATTTACAAGGCGACATTAGTTGCAATTTGTGCAATCAGTATTGTTTAGCATATCTGCTTGCAAGACAAGTCTCTAACGACCACGTTTTGATTTTGAATTTCTTTCAGAGAGAATTTACTTTGTATCCGAAAGAATTTATTTCTATAATTGCTGGAATTAAACCTACAAAACAATAGGATATGCTGCCTGCAGAAGAACCCTTGCAGGGGTCCGTTTGTTTGTTTGCAATAATAGATTTTGTGTGTCAATATAGTGCCATATGACTTTAAGCATTATCAATGAAATTGAAATCCCTGGCCAAAATTGCACGTTAGAAAAGATCGGAGATTTTTTCGCGGCGCCGGCTCGCTTGTTTTTCGGTAGGAGCTATACGCTGGAAACATTGGCAGACGGGAGATCAATTTTAAAAAGTCCTGAACTCTTTCCCGACTTCTGCCGTGTGTTGATTAAAATCGCCCTCGTCGTTTTGCTGCCCCTCTCGCTCCTGTCCACTTTATTCGGCTTGGGACTAAAACTCTTAGCGGGGCAAATCGATCCCCTCCTCAATGAAAAGTATTCTTTACCCATCCTTTTCAACGCGAGGAGCGAGGAAAATTTTTCCGGCGCGCTGCCGCCTAATCCCCTCACCCCCAACTGTGTGAATACGCAGCAAAAAAGCTGCTGGGGAACCCTGTACGATGCAGATCCGATTCCCATTCCTCAAGATGTAGATGATCCGATTTCGGCTCTGAAACAATGCCTTCAATCCAAAGCGGAGCTTGTGGAAGAGAGAAGCCATTATCTGCACTATTTATATACTGTGGCGATCCCTACAGGTCCTCTAAAAGGCACTTACATCGATGATGTGGATATTTATTACAACGAAAAGCAAAGCTGCTTTGACGTGCGATCCGCTTCCCGCGTCGGCTTCCGAGATGCTGTGCATTTTGATTTTACCCTGCCAGGGGCCAATAAAAAGCGGATCGAAGCGATCCGCAACACGTTTCTAGCCTCCGTTCTGCGCGCCGGATAGTTTTTTAACCTGGCGCACGTCGATGACAGAGGGAGCCGCCTCTGGATCCCATTCCCATTCCCCTTCTTCGCGGTAGTCTAATTCGCTGAGAACGTGTAGAGAGAGAATCTCTAGAGATTGGATGAAGATCCGGTACTCTTCGTCGAAGCCATCTTGAGAAAGCAGAGCGCCTATCCGTATAAAGTCAGCATTGCAGTTTTCAGCGTCTCCGAGAAGTCCGTAGCTAAAGCATCTGCCTCTGAGCGCATGGATCATCTCTTGCGGTTGGTTTTCCGCACGATCGACGACACAGGTGTAGTCTTCGATGGCGCTGGGGTAGTCGCCGATAACGAAATAGATATTGCCTCGCTGATTATAGGCTGAGAGGTTGGAAAAGTGGCCGCTCCATTCCATCATCAGCACCGCAGTGGAGAATTCCTGTACTGCGCGGCAATAATTGCCCTCTTGTAAACACTCCTCTCCCGCCTTTACATAATTTTCAAACGCTTCTTGATCGAAGTGAGTGCCAAAGGCGGTCAGAATGGTCAGCAGGCAGATAAACATCATCTCGGCTTGGTATCATTTTATAATACATTCGCCTATAGATTTCGCGAAGCGATAAATCGCTTTTAAGAAAGAGGAGAATTCGGGCACGCACACGGGCATGGGCACGGGCACGTTTTTCTTCTTTCTTAAATACGTGCCCGTGCCCATGCCCGTGTGCGTGCCCGATCTTCTTCTTCTCTGTTTTCTTTTTTTTCTTCTCTTTTTCTCTTTTTAAATTTTCTTGCGGACGGTAATGCCGGTGTCGTTATCTTTGCCGAGGACGACGGGATAGGCGGCTTCTTTTCCGCTATAGTTTGAAAATTCATGGATGGCGGACAGGTTAAGCCGGGAAGAGGTGTTTTCTAATACGAGCGTCTCCAATTCTGCTTTAGTGATGGTGTGGTGCCGGTGCTTGGGATCCTCTTCCCATTTTGTTTTTTCCTTAAGGAGGATGGTTTCCGTGATTTTTTCGCCGAATAGGGCGAATAGGAGAGGCTTGGGAGCGAATCGAAAATGGATGGCGGTATTTTTTTCTTTCCGATTGAGGGTGAAGTAATCGGCAAGGGGAGGATAGTTGTTGACGGTCCCTTTGAGCATTTTGTAGTAGAGTTCTCTCAGTTGGGGTTCTTCCGGAAATAGGGAGGTTAATGTGCTCGCCTTGGATTTTGTCCGTGCAGCGGAGAGGACTTCATCGAGGAGGCGGTATTCCAACGCGTCATTGGGGAAAAGCTTGTTTTTATAAAGAAGGCGCAATAGATGTGCGGCGGTTTCATAGAGAAGAGCGTAGGAGGTTGATTTTGTCTCGGATAAAAGGGGCATCAAGTTGAGCTTAGCAAAGGGGGAGAGGCATTGTCCTTCCCGTCTGCTTGCGTAGACAGCCGCTTTACTTTCTCCAGAGTTGTGATTGGAAGGGGAAGGAGCTTTAATGGCTTTGACCTTGCGGTATTGCTTGCGGGCTAGCGCATTGCGCGCTTTTCGTTCGGCTCGCATAAACCCGATATGGCCGCTTCCCTCCCATTCGGTGGCAAAACGCTGCCTCAAGAGGGTAGAAGAGGCAAAGCCTAAGATGAGCAAAAGAGAGCAGATCAGGGGAAGAATATTCATGGGATTTTTTTGGGGGCGTAAGGGATTTGCTGGTCCTGGGCAGGGAGAAAATAGGCAAATTCGATCGGCTGCTTAGGATATTTTGCTTCATAGAGGGTGATTTTGAGCATTTCGGGAAGCCCATCCTCTTTTGTCCAGTCGCTTCTCCACGTCAACTGATTCAGATCAAAAAAGGAGAAATGGATCGATTGGACGCCTGTATAGAGGATCTGCTTCCGGTCAGGCCAGGTGATGAGGCATAATTCTTTTTTTGCATTCAGGTAGAGAGCGGCGCGCACCTTATCGCAGTAATTCGGGTCGGAATCGATCCCATTGTCGTAGCCAAAGGCGAGCGCTGTTCCGATGCCGTCCGCAACGCTCAGCGTGTAGTACCCCTCCTCATCCTCTTCGGAATCGAGAGCTGTCGAGAAGACCTGGGTGAGCTTTTCTTGGGTCCACTCTCTGTAAAGAATTCTTTGCTTGGCCTCTTTGGCCTCTAGGTTTGAAAAGGCAATCTGGCGATAAAAACTTAAAAGAACGGAAAGGAGAATGGCCGTGAGGGCCAGGGCGATCACCACTTCCAAGAGAGTCAGCGCGCGTTTCATAGCTCTAAGGATCGCAAAAAGGCCCCCTTTTTCTCCAGAGAAACTAGTCTTTCTTCTTGAAAAAGGCGGGAGGATGGATCGCGAGCCAGGCTAAGCCTGTAGCTAAAGCGGCAAAGATCAGGATGCTGGCGATATTGGGCAGAAGTCCCTCTCCGCTCGGATTAACCCAGCCGATGACGGTCAAAAGCGCGATGACCACCCCGGTAAAGGCATCGCCCGCTACGAGGCCGGAGGCGATGAGAACGCCCCTTGCCTGGGTGGCGTCCCTGTTTTTGGAAAAGTGCTGCGCGAGGGCGCTGACGATGCCCCCGACCATGATAGGCGTGCTAAGCGATAGGGGCAGGTAAAGGCCAATGGCAAAGGGGAGGACCGGAAGCCTTAAGAAAAAGAGGAGCAGCCCGATGATGATCCCTACTAGGACTAATGTGATGGGGATGTTGCCGCTCATGACCCCTTGGGCGACAAGCGCCAACATCGTCCCTTGGGGAGCTGGCATCTGGGCCGTGCCGAAGCCATAAGCTTTGTCGAGAAGATAAACCGTGCTGCCGATGGCCATTGCGGGCAGGATGAGGCCGATGATCTCTCCGATTTGCTGGACGCGCGGGGTAGCCCCCAAGATGTAGCCTGTTTTTAGATCTTGGGAGGTGGTCGCTCCTAAGACGATAGCGGTATTGGCAACCACTCCCATTGTGAGGGCGGCGATTAAGTAAAACCGCTCCGTCCACCCCAGCGCGACAAAGACGAGGCAAGTGATGAGCAGGGTGGTGATGGTCATCCCCGAAACGGGACTGGAGGTGCTGCCGATCAACCCGACGGTTAGAGAGGTAACGGCGACAAAGAAAAATCCCAAAATGACGAGAAGCAGGATCGTGAGGAAATTCATAGGCAGCCCAGGGAAGAGCCAAAGCGTTAAGATGATCGCAACGGAGCCCAAAATGAGCCAGCGCATAGAAATGTCGCGGTCGGTCCGCTGCAGATGCTGTTTTCCTATCCCTCGGAACAATTCGCTGAAACTCGTTTTCAAGGTTTTGACGATGAGGGGAGAGACTTTAAACAGACTGAGAATCCCTCCAATAGCGACGGTGCCGGCGCCGATATACCGGATATAATTGGACCAGATGGCTTCGACAGACATCTGATCGATGGGCACTTTGCTGGGATAGATGGTGGTGTTTCCCTCGCCAAACAGGCGGATCAGCGGGATGAGGACCCACCACCCTAGACCGGCTCCGCTGAAAAGCAGAGCGGCAATGCGCGGGCCGATAATGTAGCCAACCCCTAGAAGAGCCGGTGTGCAGTCGATGCTGAATTCGGTCCGTTGAAAGGGGGTAATGACCCAAGATAAAACTTCGTTCCAAAGGTAGAGGGCGCTGGAGCAAATTTTATGAAAGGCTCCCGCGAGGATCCCGATTCCCGCTAAAAGGGCTTTGGATCTGCCGGCTTCGCCCGACTTAAGGATCTCGGCGCAAGCGGTTCCTTCCGGAAAAGGGAGCTTGCCGTGTTCGTGGACGATGATGTAGCGGCGCATAGGGATCATGAATAATATTCCCAATACCCCTCCTAAAATAGATAAGAGAAAGATGCGCGCGGGCGAGGGGTGCTCTCCTAATAAGAAGAGCGCGGGTATCGTGAAAATGACTCCTCCGGCGACCGCTTCTCCTACAGAGGCGATGGTTTGGACCAAGTTATTTTCTAAAATGGTGACCCTTTTAAAAAAGAGGCGCAGGATTGCCATGGAGAGCACGGCCGCCGGAATCGATGCGGAAACCGTTGTGCCCACCTTTAACCCTAAATAGGTGTTGCCGATGCCGAACAAGAGCCCTAGCAAAATCCCTAGCACGACCGCTTTCAGAGTGAATTCTGAAATCTTGGTTTCTGAAGAAATATAGGGTTTGAAGCTCATGACCTCTTAATAACAAGTCAGTCATAAATTAGGGTATCACTTTTTAATCTCGAAGACAGTCTCTCAGCCGATTGCGTCATGAATTTTGCGAGATAGACTTGATAGAGAAAGCTCCGTTCGAGCAGCTTGCTTTTCCCCACAGAAGTGAAGGTGATCTTGACATTGACGATCCGGTGGTCTTCTCGATTTTTGCCTTCTTTCTGCCATTTGGTCCAGAGGTAGCATTTGCGCAGATAGGTGCGTTCGGTTACTCCGCTGAAGGGGATTTGAACCGCGTTTTCTCGAAAGGAGGTCTCGGGTTGTTTAGCGGCATCCAACGCCTTCCAGGGAATGGCATTTTGATAAAGCTCGCTTTTGATTTCCGCAAAAAAGACCTCTGCTAAGCGTTCTAACTCGATCTTCTCAAATGCCGTTATTTCGGTTTTTAAAGAATAGAGGGGATTGCGCACCAGGGGTAGAGCGCAGAGAGCTACCAGCATGAAGGCGATCAGAAGTTCTAGCAGAAGATAAGCTTTGGATCTCATTGTGCCGATTATCGATTTCGGTTTTTTTCGAGGCAAGTTAATAAAATCTTGACAAAATTATGGGCAAGTTTTTAACTGAACTTTAAAAAAATTTTATGAGGGACTATGCCCTTCGTTCAAACGTACACAGCACAAGACGAATCGATCGATTCCATCTTGAGAAAGATTGTCCCTGCCGAGGTGTTGTTTGAGGATGAGGCAGACCTCGCCGCTTGGATGAATAGCAGCCTTCCCTTGATCACGGGGAAAGAGGCGGGCAATCACTTTGTCCTCTATTTGCTTTGCCGTCCTCCCAGGGTTCTTTCCGCGGATCATTTTTTCCAGGATATCATCAGAAGAGGGCTTGTCCCCGGAAGGCAGCTCAGCATTACTCTTTTTCATCAAGTCCGCTTTCATTTGCAAGGGTATCCTCAAGAGGATTTTTTGTTCGCCGAAATCAACATCCGCCTCGAAGATGGACAAATGTTGGAAACGATCAAAGAAAATTTACCCTTTATCGCCAAAGAAATCAACACCGGTTTAAGAGAGGAGAGCTATGGGCGATTCCTTTTAGAGAAAAAAGTGCCGATGGTCGATTCTAAGCTAGCCGATGTGCATCAGTATCTTCTAAAAATCTTGCAAGAACGGCCCCATGAATTCGAAATCGGAATTTTTAAGGAATTGCAGCGTTTAGTGGTTCTATCGCGGGAAAATTTCAAAAGACATCGGGACTGCCAGCACCTGGGTAAATTGGTATGCTCCCTGTATTTGATGCGCAGGCATCTCATTCGAGAGATGCATCTCGCCCCTCAGGTGCGCTGCATCCGTTTAGATTTCCTGCCGACGGAGCTCACGTTTACTTTTGGAGTCAAGCCCGTTTTAGGACTCGTGGTCACGATCTGTCTTTTTGATGAGCAGGAGGTCTTGAAAGAGCAGCACGTGTTATGCGCCGTCCAGAAATTGATTCCGCGGCTTCAAGTAGTGCACGGTTCTTTTTATAGCCATCATCATCCCGAAGAGAATATTTGCTCCCTCTATCTGGAGTTAGAAAAAACGGATGGATCTTCCTTTGAAGAGGAGGAGATCTCTCGATTAAGAGAGGTCCTGGCGGATGAACTCAAGGACCGGGTGGCGAGATTCGTTCCCTCTTTATTTACCATCCGCAACGAGGAAGAGGTGATGAGGAACATTTTGCTCCTCAGCCGTGAACTGAAATATTCTTCAGACCTGCCTCAAGTGATGATCACATTTCAAGAGCAATCTCAGTCTGATCTCGTCTTTACAGTGATTTTAGTGCGGGCGCTGAAAAAAGAGAGCTGCTCGTTAAACAGCTGTTTGCAAGAGACTCGATTGAAATTTGTGATCGAACGGACCCAGGATGTGGGTTTTTTGCGCAAAAAATACCGCAAAGAGGCGACGGTTTTCCGGCTGCATTTGCCCATTAGCACCGCGTTGCTGAGAGCCGACTCTTCGGTGAATCTGCCGCAAGCGCGGCAAAAGGTGAAGAGCCTTCTCATCCAAGCCCTCGGCGAGATCCGCGATTACAATGGGGGGATGATTTTGACCCAAGCGGAAGGGTTGGCGCAGTTCAAGGTTCTCTTCGCCGATGTCTACAAACGGCATCCTGAGCTTTTGGAGAATTTTTTTTATGCGATTAGCCCGATTGAAATGCAGGCCATTTTGCCCGTTTCTTCTCTCAGCGCGCTATTTAATATGTTTTTAGAGGGATCTAAAGTGGAGCTTGCTAAGAAAAAGCCCTACTGCCTAAAAGTCTTCGAGGATTCCGGCAAAGTCTTTGTGATGATCAAAACTATCGAAGAGTCTTTAAAGGAATCCCTGTCCAATGCCCTGGTCGATTTCCCTCCTAAGACGCTCATTTCTACGCAGGTCACTTTCCAGGGCTGCGCGATGTTAGGTTGCATTTACGAGGGCCTGCAGGGGAATCGTTTGATTCAGCAGATCGAACAAGTCATTGCTGGCTGGATAAAAAAACGGGAAAGTTTGAAAGTCCTTCGACTCTGTCGGACCAGCATGCCTCTTTCTTTAGATCCGCGGATTGGGGGGGATTTGGATTCAGGAATTATGCTCGGCATGTTATTTGAAGGGCTGATGCGGATCGGTAAGGATGGAGCGCTCACGCTCGCCATGGCAGAATCGGTGGATGTTTCTTTAGATCGGAAGGTTTATACTTTTAAAATTCGTCCATCCCGCTGGTCCAATGGCGATCGAGTGGTGGCTTATGATTTCGAATATGCCTGGAAAAAAATCTTATCCCCACATTTTGCAACCCACTTCGCTTACCTTTTCTATCCGATTAAAGGCGCCAAAGCAGCCAAACAGGGAGTATTGCCGCTTGACCAAGTGGGTGTAAGAGCGCTGGATGATCAAATCCTGATCATTGAGCTGGAACACCCCACCCCCTATTTTTTGGAACTCACGGCCAATATGCTTTATTCTCCGGTGCACCATCAAGTGGATCAGCTGCGTCCCTATTGGGCATTGCAAGAGGATAAGGGTTATGTGTGCAATGGGCCGTTTCAACTCAAAAAACAACATTTTTCTTCTGGTTATGAGCTCATTAGAAATCCTCATTACTGGGATGGCCCAAAGGTGGCCCTCGATCAAATCCTGATCCGCAGGTCTACGGCGACCCTGGCTCATGAGATGTTTAAAAATGATGAAATCGATTGGTTATGGGGCTCTCCCCTTCAATTAGGGACAAATTTTTTGCAAAATGCGCACGAGAAAATGCAAGTGCACCCTGCTCTCAAAGTTTCTTGGTATACCTTTAATGTAAAGCGCTTTCCTTTTAATAATGTGAAAATTCGGCAAGCATTCGCCTATGCACTCGATCGCCAGGAGATGTTGCGGGTTCTTTCCTATGAGGGATCGCTTGCAAAGACCCCCTTGCCATTGGAGCATACGCAATGCGCAGATATGGGTATTGGCGATGGGGACAAGAGAAGAGCCCAGGCGCTATTTCAAGAAGGGTTGGAAGAGCTAGGCATTTCGTTTTCCCAATTTCCCCTTTTTACGTTTGTTTTTTCCAAAGGGCAGATGAAAGAAAAAATGGTGCGCCTTGCCCAAAGGCAGTGGCAAGAGGTGTTGGGAATCGAATGTAAGTTAGAAGCCTACGAATGGCCTCTCCTTTTCAATAAAATGACAGCAGGAGATTACCAATTGGGGCTGATGTTTTGGTCGTCGTGGGTAGACGACCCCATCTATACCTTAAATGCGTTTAGATATTCGGGAGAGTCGATCAACTTTTCCCATTGGGAAAATGAAGAATATCAGCGTTTATTGGACGTTGCAGAAAGGACTACAGATCCTGAGCAGCGGAGATCTTGCCTAAAATCTGCCGAAGCACTTTTGATGGAGGCGATGCCGGTGATCCCTCTTTTTTACGAGTATTTATGCTCGCTGAAAAAAAATCGCCTCCAACTCGATTATTATGCCAAAACAGAACAGTTTGACTTTAAATGTTCGTCAATTGTTAACACGGAGGTTCAAAATGAATATCTCATCCCATGATCAAGTAGTGTTAAATGAAACAGTGGAAGGCAGGGAGTGGATCGATAAGTTGTTGCCTCAGATGAAAAATCATTCGGCGTGGCATGAAGGAATCGATGCCGAGCAAGCAGAGCAGCTTTTACGAGGCCAGCCTTCTTTTACCTATGTGTTCCGGTCTGGAAAAGATATCTGCAACTACCTGATCTCTTTTGTTGGAAAAGAAGGGTCTATTGTTCATAGCAAGCTCGTGCTAACGGAAAGAGTTTGGGTCTATTATAACGGATCGTCAGGCCAGAGTCCCTATATCGGTCAAGATCTGCCTGATTTGATTCCTATTGTGATGCGCTGTGATCCCAGCGAATGCCTACCCCTAGCTTCTTTCTAAAATTGCAGGGTCGATGATCTTCCATTTTTCTCTTCGCAAACGCAAGAATAAAATGGAAGATATAAAAATCGGTTCGAATGCTAAAATCACCCAAAAAGCCCCTGCAGGCCAGTTTTGCATCCCGATCCCCCAATAAACAAGGGGAAGTGTTGTCACCCAAATGAGAGCGTTGGTACACATCAGAAAGAAGGTGTCTTTCGCAGCGGTGATGAGGCTAAAGCTAATCAAGCTTACCCCGTTAGCTAAAAAAAGGATCCATAACCATCCGCACATGTCGCAGAGAATCTCCATTTTTTCAGGCGAGGGCAGCTCCTTGAAAAAATAGGGAAGGAGCGCATGGGGGTAGAATAGGAGAGGAATGGATAATAGGAGTAAGTTGAGGATGAGAAGGATGCCTGCGGAGCGGACGAGCTTCCAAATCTTATCCCACGCTTTTAATCCGAGAAGGTTGGATGCGATGGTAATCATCGCCTGACAGACCCCTTCATTAATGAAAAGAAAGGAGCTGACCACGGTACTGCCGATACAAAGGACGAGAAGGTGCATTTCCCCTTTGGTCATCATGAGGTGGGCGATGAGGGCCCAACAGCCTACGACGCTGATGCGCGAAATCGCCCGCGGAATGCTGATCTTCATGCTTTGCCAGAATGCGGTTCTTTCCAGAGCGTAATTCCCTGTGCCGTACTTTTCCCGCATCTTTTTCCTAATAAAAAAGAAAAATAAAATAAAACAAGAGATCGCCTGGGCTAAGACGGAAGAGATTGCCGCTCCAAAAATCCCCTGCGGGGCGATGAGGCCGGAGATCCCAAAGATGAGCAGGTAGTCTAAAATCAGGTTAATCCCTTGAGACGCGAGGCTTGCCATGACGACCACCTTGAGTTTCCCTTGTCCAATAAAGAACGAGGAGAGGGCGACCCCTAGGGGGAAGAGAAAATTCATGCTCATCAGAATATGAAAATAGAGAGATCCCTCCGTTTCTGCGGGGATTCCCCTAAAAAAGACAGCTCCGGCGCAATAGCCGATCGGAAGCGTGATGAGCATAGATAGGAATGAAAACCAGATCATCTGCCAAATGCAACTGCCGATCTGCTCTTCTTGATTCGCTCCTCTCAACTGTCCAACGAAGACTTGTGCGGTAGAGGTGACTCGCATGCTGGGTTGTTGAAAGAAGAGGCAAAGCGCGGCTCCGCTCACGCATCCCTCGAGCGCTTCTAAAGAAAAATGGCCTAAGAAGAGGCGATCGCAAAGCCCCATTAAAACGCTTGAAAAGAGCGTGAGGATGAGAGGAAGGGATAAGGCTAGAAGTTCTCTTAAACTAGCGACGGGGTAGCGGGTTAATCCCTGGATCTGAATCATAAAAAAATTTATTATCTTGGCCTATAGGTTTTTCACGTTAGCATAGCAAACACTTTATTGACTAGAAATTCTCTAGAGTCTACCCTAGTCCTCTATGCAATTACAGACGAAGGCTCTTTATAATTTAGTGAGAATGAATTGGCTCGATGATCCGACCCTCCAAGTAGAGCCTTGGCAGGTTGTCGATTACCGTACCCTGGAAGTTTCCGAGTTGCTGGCGCGATTAAAGGCTTTGGACATCTCCCTAACGGAAGGGAGTTTTCTCAGCTATGCAGAAAAATGCAATTCTCCTGAGGAATTGACAGATTGCTTATGGCTCGATCCGGAAGATCTCAAGGGGTCCGATCAAGCCTACCTGCTCCTTTTCGAATTGTGGCGGCGGCTGCTTCCGGAAAAATATTCTTTATCGCTTTTTTGCGATGAGCTCGATCGCCGGATTTATCTCTATGATCAGGGAGATCTCATCGATGACGAGCCGATCCAAGAAATTTTAAAGGAATTGGAAGATATTCTGGATGGGCATGTCGATCGGGGTGCCGATCCTAAAGAGACATTTCAGCGGGTGTCTGAATATTGCGCCCACGATCTGGAAAATTTCATTTACGATTATCTGCTCGATCTCATCGAGGCTGGTAATGATCTGACCGCTTCTGAACTGTTAGAGGGTCTTTACGAATACGTTGCTCACGTGAAGTGGTTCGATTTCTTAAGAGCGCGCCTGTTTACTGCATCGGATGCGGAAGAGGCGGGCCGTAGATTTCAGCGGTTGTTGGAGCAGCTGCAAGAGGAACCGGATCCGGAACTTCTTTTAGAAATTAAAGACTTTTATCGGGACGAAGTCTAAATAATCGCAGGAGGCGAGGATGTAGCGCACGCCGCGGATCTCGCCAAAAAGAGGGGTGGTTTTTTTGAGGCTATGCAAATGGCCAAAGACGCAAAGGTGGATCCCGTATTCTTCTAAAATTGCCGAGGCGCGCGAGGGGGCGAGATCGGAGCCGATCGGCGGATAATGGGTCAATGCGATCCGTAAGCGAGCCTGGGGATTAAGCTGGTTAAGGCTGAGTTTCAGCCGTTCAAGCTCGCGCTCGAAGATTTTGCGATCCTCATCCTTGGATGGTTCAGGGTCTTTCTTCGCAGAGGGATTTTCTTGGAAATGGATCAAGTGATTAAAACGGTATTCTTCAGAATCCCAGAGGCGCGAGCCGCCGATGGTGACATCGTGCCAATTGAAGACATCATGTTGAATCACATGGATGGAAGGGGGCAAGATTTTAGCGAGTTTGCTCTTTGAGCTCCACCAATAGTCGTGGTTCCCTTTCACCATCACTTTTGTTCCCGGCAGAGCATCGATCCAACGCAAGTCGACGAGCGCCTCTTCTAAGCGCATTCCCCAAGAGATATCCCCGGGAATGAGGACGAGATCTTCCGGCGAGATGAGTTCTCGCCAATTTTTTTCGATTTTTTGCGTATATCCAGCCCAAAGGGGGCCAAACGCTTCCATGCTTTTGTTGGGTACGCCAAAGGAGAGATGCGGATCGGATAGAGCCCAGATATTCACTAGACCTCTTTCGAAACTACTGCTAGATTACAAAACCATCGGGTAGGTGAGTGCCTGTTGTAACGATGATAATCCCATCGCGGATATAAATGCCATCGCCATCGAAGGTTTGAAGGTGATTTTTATTAATCAGCTGCACGCGATTGCCAATCCACGTATTTTCATCGATGATCGCTTTTTCAATCCGGCAATCTGCGCCGATCGTGAAATCGACGGGAACCCGAGGAGGGCAATGGAAGTGGTTGCCGAGGAGGATCGAATCGCGGATGACGGTGCCCTTTTTGATGTGTAAGCGAATGCCGACGATGCTGCGGGTAACCTCTTCTGCTTCGATGATCGCTCCTTCGCTGATGAGCGACTCTTTAATGAGGGTGTTTTTAATATTCGGAGGAGGCAGGTTGTGGTGTTCTGCGTAGATCGGGTGCTTTTCATCGTAGGTGTCCAAACAGATTTTTTCGCGGGTTAAGGCGAGGTTTGCTTCATAGTAAGAATCAATCGTTCCAATATCGACCCAGTAGCCATCGTAGATAAAGGCGTAGGTTTTGCCTTTTTTAATTTGGGAGGGGATGATCTGCTTGCCAAAGTCTTCCCCTTTTTCTTTTAGAATCGAAAAGAGCGCCTCCCTTTTAAAAATATAGATTCCCATCGAACCTAAAAAATGGGGATCGGGGTGCAATTGGAGTTTTTTTAGCAGGGCGGGATCGGCGGGTTTCTCCGCAAAATCCGCAACCGCGCCTTCAGCATCCACTTTTAGGAGGCCCATCCGCTTAGCTTCTTTTTCGAACACTTTTAAAGTAGCGATGACCAGATCCGCATTGCGTTCTTTGGCGAATTCGAGCATCCTTTCAAAATGAATATTATAGAGTTGATCCCCGGACAGGATCAAAAAGTAATCGGCGTCTGTTTTATCGAGATGCTCCAGATTTTGGCGCACCGCATCAGCGGTTCCTTGAAACCAGACTTTGTGGAGATTCGTCTCTTCGGGACAGAGCAGATCGATTTTGCCGTTGCTGAGAAGCTGGGGAGGATAGGTCGCTAAGATATGTTGTTGCAGGGAGGAGGCGAAATATTGTGAAATGACGAAGATCTGTCGAATGCCTGAATTGATCGAATTGGAGAGGGGGATATCGATGAGACGGTAGCGCCCTCCAAAGGCGACAGCCGGCTTACAGCGCGATTGAGTCAGGGGAAAAAGACGGGTGCCTTGTCCACCAGCTAGAATGATGGAAGCCACGCGTTCGACAGGGTTTGCTTCTTTTCCCTCTTCGTTTGCCAATGCCTTGCCCAAGCTCTAAAAAAATTAGAGGTATCAATTTTTTAATTGATAGGCAAGTAGAATGTGATATTAATTTTTTTAATGAGGTCCTCATGTTATCAAAGGAAGAAAATTTTCAATCGGTGCTGATAAAAACAAATCCCGCAGAACCTCTGAGTAAAGAGCGTCTATCGAACCGCTATTCCCCTCACCTCCTACGGATGTTGGAATTTATATATGGAACGGAAGGGATGATTTCGTCAGGCGGGCCCGAATCGGTCGATGCGATGTTTGCGCCTATCGCATTAGACGGCAAAAAAATGTTGGATGTCGGATGCGGGTTCGGAGGGGTGGATATCTACTTGGCAAAGAAACACCGGGTAGAGATCCTGGGAGTGGATAAAGAGCCTTATATGATCGCGTGTGCGGAAGAATTGCTTAAAAAATATCGAGACACATTGACAGGGACGGTCTCCTTCCATTCCTTGCAGCATCCCACTCGTCTTGAGGAGTTTCCGACAGCGCAGTTCGATATCGTCTCTTGCAAACAGATGCTATACCATCTGCCCGTTTCCGATAGAGAAAGCTACTTAAAAGAGATGCATCGCGTGTTGATCCCGGGCGGCATGATCGTCATGGAGGACTGGTTGAAAAAATCGGTTTATCCGACGGAATTGGTTGAAAAAGTTCTTGGCCCCAACAATCAATTTGCGTATCTGGTCACGCCTCATGAATACCAAACGGCCTTGGAAAAAGGGGGGTTTCGAAATGTGGTGTATACGGATATCACTGAAAAACAAACAGAATACACAAATAAGGATGTGCATCGAATCCTTCAGGCTAAAGAGGAAATTTCTCGCGAGCTGGGAACCGATACTTATGAGAAAAAATTGGATGATTGGAGAAGATTTCTAGAAGCGATTGCCTCCCATGAAATTCTTTCAGGGCTTTTCGTTGCTATTAAAAGTTAAATCTTTGATTTCATGGGCGTTATAGCTGGAGCGGACAAAGGGGCCGCAATACATCTGTTTAACGCCCAGAGAATACCCATACTGTTCATAGAGTCGGAATTGCTCGGGTGGAATGAATGCCTTGACGGCGAGTTTACGCCGATTTGCCTGCAGGTATTGGCCTATGGTGATGATGTCGCAGCCGACCTGATGCAGATCGCGCAGCGTTTCTTCGACCTCTTTTTCCGTCTCGCCGAGGCCTACCATGATGCCCGATTTCACAAAGGTCGCTTTTTTACTCTGCTTGACATGATCGAGAATGCCGAGCGTGCGGTCGTAGGTCGCTCGATGGCGTACGCGAGGGGTCAGGGCGCGGACGGTTTCAATGTTGTGGTTGAAAATGTCCGGCTTTTCTTCCAAAACGAGATCCAACGCATTCAAATTGCCGGCGAAATCAGAAGTGAGGACCTCCACAGTAACGCCCGGATTGGATCGATGGACTTCTTGAAGGATGGCGGCAAAGGAGGTCGCGCCCCCATCGGGCAAATCGTCGCGGGCGACCATGGTGATCACCACATGCTTGAGGCCAAGCTCTTTAACAGATAGGGCGATCCGCAGTGGTTCATCGGCTTCCGGGGCTTTAGGCTGCCGCGAAAAATCGATGTCGCAGAAGCCGCAATTCCGCGAGCATTCTTTGCCGAGGGCGAGAAAAGTGGCCGTTTTCTTAGAGTAGCACTCGAGCCGATTGGGGCACTTGGCCTCTTCGCAGACGGTATTCAAACGGTATTTTTCGAGAATCGCATGGGTTTTAAATAGATTGCCGCCTGCTGGCAATTTGCGATGGAGCCAAGAAGGAAACCTCCCTAACTTGACCGGCTTGTTTTCGCTGGAGGCCTCCGGGTTGATCGGCAGTTTATTCAACACCTTGAGTTTGACCTGCGGGCGGTGATCGAAAAGATCTTGGTCGGACATTTCTAACCCATGCCTCTTTTGGGTGGAAAATGGATCGGGGTTCCCGTTGCGATCAGCGCTGCCTCAAGCCAGGCTTCCGCCACGGTCGGGTGGGCATGGATCGTATCTCCGATCGATTCGACCGTAAGCTCGTTGTTGATTGCCAGGGCCATTTCAGCGATGAGCGTTCCCGCATCGTGCCCCACGACTTGGGCGCCCAGAATCTGCCCCGTTTTTTTGTCGGCGACGATCTGTGCAAAACCTTCCGTTTCCAAGGTTGCAATGGATTTTCCAAGGGCTTGGAAGGGGAATTTTCCAGCTGTCGCCGCATATCCGGCTTGCACGGCTTGTTCTTGGGTCATCCCGACAAGGCCGATTTCAGGCGAGGTGAAGATCACAGCGGGGACGGCATTGTAATGCATGTGGGCTTCTCCACCGGTTGCATTGACAGCGGCGATGATCCCTTGGTGGGAAGCGACATGGGCGAGCAGGAATTTGCCGGTGACATCGCCGATCGCATAAATGCCTGGGACATTCGTCTCCATTTTGTCGTTGACCGCGATCGCCCCCTTTTCATCGGTCTTTACCCCGGCTTTTTCTAAACCGATTCCATCCGATAAGATCTTCCTGCCTACAGAGACGAGGGCGATCTCGCAGTTTAAGGGTTCTTTATCTTTTAGGCGGATGCGCAGGCCGTTTTCCGTGTGGTCTATCCCTTCGACGAGGACATGGGTTTGGACATCGATCCCCTTTTTGACAAAAGCGCGCGTCAAAGCGGAGGAGATCTCTTTGCCTTGCAGAGAGACGATGGAATCGAGCGCTTCGAGGATGGTGACTTTGACGCCAAATGCTGCATAGAGAGAAGCAAACTCGCATCCGATATACCCGCCGCCGATAATGGCTAACGTCTTGGGCAGCTGGGTCATTTCCAAAATGGAAGAGGAATTGAAGATCCGCCGGTGATCGCAGGGAAAGGCGGGGATGTCTAAGGGGACCGAGCCGGTAGCGATGATCGTCTTCTCTGCATAAAGGAGGAGGGAATCTTGCCCCTTCACTTTGATTTCATTAGGCGACAGAAATTCCGCTTGGCCGCGCAAGATGGTCATGCCGTTGGATTGCAATAAACCCTCAAGGCTTGTGCGGATTTTTTCGACCACGCGATCTTTCCGTTCTTTCATTTTGGCAAAATCAAAAGAAACAGGACCTGTCGCGATTCCGAATTCTCCCGCGTTTTGCACCTGATGCATCACCTCGGCATTGGCAAGAAGCGTTTTGGTAGGGATGCAGCCCACATTCAGACAGGTTCCGCCGAGAAATTCCTTTTCGATCAAGCAAACACTTTTCCCTTGCTGGGCTGCTTTGATGGCGGCTACGTAGCCGCCAGGCCCTGCCCCAATCACCGCAATCTGGTATTTTTTTCGCTCCATATCCGATTCTTTTCTTTGGTTTTTCCGCATTCTACTTGAAAAGATGACAAAAAAACAGGGAAAGTTTTATTCTTCTTTAAAGGCAGGGTGGAGCATGAAAACAGTAGATCGTCAAAAAATCTGTTCTAGTTGTGAAGGGAGAATTCCCTTAGACGCTACCGAATGCATTTATTGCGGTGCGGAACAGCAGATCCAGCAGACCAAGCCGCAGACCCCCTTGTTTACCAATCAGACGCTGCAGGAAAGCCTCGCCTCTCTTTACACGCCCCCTTATTCCGCAAAAAACCCCGCCTTTAGCCAACCGGAAGCCCCAAAGAAAAAAATGGAAAATTACAAAGAAGCGAAAAAATCCGCGCAGATGACCCTTCCACTCGATTCCTCTCAGGAAGAGGCGGGAGAGAAAAATGCCTTGATGCCCCTCCTCTTTTTATTGATTGGCGGCAACCTATTGACTTTAGGATTGCTGCAGCTGATTTTCTCAAACCAGGGTTTTTTGCGCCTGGAGTGGGATAGCAGCTACTGGTTTCTGTATTGTTTAGTGTCTTTGCCTCTGTTCTATTTCGGCTTTAAGAGAGCGAATCAATTGAAGGATTGAAGAAAAGGACCAAAGGATCTAAGAAAAGGACTTAAGGGACAAAAAGGACCTAAGGGACCTAAGTAAGCAAGCATCTTGGTTTGCTTAGGTCTCTTAGGTCCTTTCTGTCCCTTTCTTAGTTCTTAAGCAATCCAAACTTCTTGCTTACTTAGGTCCCTTAGGTCCTTTTTGTCCTTTAAGTCCCTTTCTTCAATCTTCTATTGACCACAGAAGTTAGGAGCCACAGGGGTTATCCCCACCCCGACTGAGGGCGTAGGAGTGTTTCCTGTAGGCGGCTCTAAGTTAAACACTCCTCCTCCAAACACAAGTGTATAGATATCGGCCGTTGGAGATTGATTGTCTAGGAAGCGGAGGCAAAGAGAAGCAGTGTTATTGGTTTCGATATCCGCACCGGCTAGCAAATTGTTGGTAAAGGTGTTTGAAAGCACTCTATATTTCGTCTTAGAAGCATCGGATGCTATCACAAATATCCCTTCAAACACGTTGTTGAGAATCGCATTGTCGATGACAGAACCGGCGAGGCCGGAGTTGTTAAAGGATTCGATATCGATACTAAAGTTGTTATTATCACAGGTATTGGAAATGAGGCTGAAGATGCCTGTCGCTTGATTTGCCGTCTGGAAGTAGAGGCCCTCGATAGAAGCGTTAGACGCGTTGTTATTTTCGGTGAGACAAACGAGAGTCGCTGTATCGAGTGCTTCGACGTCCATCAGATAGCCGAAAGCGGTGACCTGATTCCCGCTGATCAGAGCGGCGACCTGGCTGTTGCCCTTGGCGTAAACGGCGATCCCCTCTCCGCTTCCCCCCGAAAGGGTGTTGTTCTCGATCGAATAGGCTGCATTGCCGTTCAGGGATTGCAGGTAGATGCCCCATCCCGACCCCGTAGGATCTACAGTGATGGCATTATTTGCAATGAACACGTTGCCCGAGAGGTTGCTGGAGGGTGTGGCCGCATAGATTCCATTAGCGCTCATGATCGGTTGCAGAGAATTGTTGATCACGGTCAGATTTTGGATATCTCCCGCATTGATGCTGATGCAGTTTGCAAAATTCCCGCTTGCCGTGAGAGACAAGCCGGATATCGTATTGCCGCTCGCAACATTGAGCACCGATGAGAATGCGGTTGCGGTTAAATTAGGCAGACCGGATGCCTGGGCGGGGATCTCGATCAGGCCAGCCGTAGCCTCTACCTGTTGGTTAATCCCTGCGCCGAGCATTTGCTGGCCATTGAGCAGTTGATAGGGGCCGTCTGCAAGCCCAGTCGTCGTCCCGTCGCCCGGGTAGATGTAGAAAATATCGTTTTGTTCAGAGGCGATGAACGCTTCTTCAAGAACCGAATAGGGGTTATCGAAGGTTCCGTTGCCCTCATTCGGATTCAAATTATTGACAAAGATGAAGTAGAGAGGATCTCCCGTAGAGGGGTTAATCGCTGTAAACTCCCGACGCCTCTTATCGACGACGATGATCTCATCGCGAATCACAGGCTCTACCATCCGCTTTTGAGAAGCGATGAGCTCTGAGCAGCTGGAGGCTTCTCTTTTAGGAGTCCGCTTGACATAGGATCTCGTGCCAAACGGGAGATTGAAAGAGAGCATTCCTTGCACAATCCCCTTGAACAGATTGTCGTAAGAACCGCTGATTTCAAGGGAGATGTAATCTTTATAAGAGCCTGCCAGGCGCAGCTTGCCCCCAAGCGCATGCCTTCCCTTCCCTTCAAAATAATAGGGGCCTGCTGCGCTATACCAGCGGAGACCTAAGGTGTCAGGAAGAAAACCGCCCACTTCTCCTTGCAATCCCTTCATGGCAAATTCTTGTTTTCTCTTGAGGATCAGGTAATGCCCTTGAAATCGGTTAAATTTGCGATGGGACCAACGGGTCTGTTTATCGCCTACAGGGAGGTAGCCGTTGATCCGGAGATCCCATCTTTTCCCCAGCGTTTCCACTCCCAAAGCGGCTTGGCTATACCGATGTCTGCCCGTCTTTCGATAGTCGAAGTATGTATTTACCCCATAAACTCTAGAGTGGCGCATCCATCGGATGCCGAGCCCTGCGTTGCCTGCATATTTGCCGTTGTCAAAGACATGTCCGCGCAGATCTACGAAAGGCAAAGCGCCGACCGTCTCTGGATCGGGAGCGAAAAATCCCTCCAGGGTGGTGTATCCATCCTTGTAGCCTATCCCTCTGCCTTCGATATGGCGCAGGGTGAGGTGCATCGGCCTGACCCCCAGTCCGCACTGCGTTTCTTGTTCAGCGGCATTCGCATAAGAGCTGCACCCCATCCAACAGGCAACAAGCGCAGATCGAAATGCTCTTTGAAGATGAGGAGACATACGGCCACATGTAGATTCGCGTTCAAAAACGAAAGGTTAAGAAGTTTTTACATATTAAAGCAATACTTTCTTTGAAATATTAGAGACCGTCTAAAAAAGAAGTGGATTTAAATTTTTTGATTCGGCGATGCTGCGATATAGAAAATTTTTAGGTGCGAATTCAATGATGCGCGCGTTGATCTCTTTCGTTTTGTATGCTTTTTTCCCTCTTTGCATTTTAGAGAGCAGCTCTTCCCTGCCTTCCCTAGAAGAGGAGGTGCATGCCGGCTTGTCTGATGCGCCAGTAGCCCTATCGGGCGAGTTATTTTTACACGATGTGGAGCAGATCATCCATGACCAGGTCGTTGAGATCTCAACGCCTGTAAAAGAACAGCAAGAGGCCTCATTTCATCCAGAGAGAGAAGGCAAGGAGCTTTCTTTAGACGATTCTGAAAAATCTGAACCGGTCGATATGCAGCCCTCTATCAATCAAAGCGAGGAAAACATCTATCCCGTTTCCAGGATTCTTCTCGAATACGATACGTTTCACCCGGAACATCTCCCCCTTTGCGAGCTGGAATTTCTGCAAATTTCCCTTTTATCGACATCGGATGGATTGTTCGCTCTTTCCACGTTTCAACAAGAGACAGGGGATCGAGTGTCCATTTCTATTTGTCAGATCAACGAGGAAAATCGGGTCATCTGGCTCTCAAGAAGCGCAATGCAGGAAATCATGCTGCGGATCTACCAATATTTGATTGCGAGGGGGATCGATTGGGTCTATCTGCGCGTAGCGCCCGATCAGATTGCTCCGGATGGCGCCGATTTGCGCAGCAAAGAGGATAGGGGTCTGACGATTTTCATTTCAATACCCAGCGTCGGGGATTCTTCCGTCTCTTTTGAAGATACGGAAGAAGCTTTAAAAGCTCCCCATCAATTGAAGCAAGAAAAAAAGATTTGCGATCACCTCCCCCTTTCTCTCCCAGATCCTTCAACGGGCTACCCCGGATCGTTCGTCGATTCCGCCGCATTGAACAATTACCTCAATGCGCTGAATCGGCATCCGGGGAAGAGGGTCGATCTCGAAATCGGCCCTACGGGGATCCCCGGGCAGGTTGCTCTCGACTTTGTGGTCAGCCAAGAGCAGCCCTTTCATCTATACGCCGTGGCGACCAACAACGTTCCCGACGTGATCCACTGCTGGCAAGAATCGCTGGGGCTGATCCATACGCAGGCGACGGGAAATGACGACATCTTGAGAATCGACTATTCGATGGATAGTTTTGATAGCTACTATTCCGCCTCCGCATCCTACGAAGCTCCGCTCGGAAAAAGGATGGACACCCGTTGGAAAATTTCAGGTTATCAGAATCGCTTTCTATCTGCTGAATTTGCGATTGCGGAAAATCCCTTTAAGGGCACAGAGGCCATGCTCGCCGGAGAAATCGCGACCACTATTTTTCAACGGAGGAAATTATTTGTAGATCTTGTCGCCGAGCTTCAATACCTGCATATCCACAACGACAAGCACCTCATTTTTTCTTCTGTGACGAAAAACTTTCTTCTCCCTTCTCTGGCGGTGAGAGCGATGGAGTTAAAAAGGGAAACAAAATTTCTAGCCTCTCTTTCTTTAGCTAGCACAGTAAGCACTCTTTTCTGGGATGTGAAGAAACATTTAGATAACTTAGGAAGGCCCGATTTGAGCCCTAATTGGGCTATTGTCCAAGCCGATCTCTATGGCAGCTTTTATCTCGACTCCATTTGCAATAGGATCAGGCATAAACCCGTCACCCATCTTGCTCATGAGTTCGTCTTTATGGGCCAGCTGCAAAACGCCTTTCGCCAGAGGCTCATTCCTGAACTGGAGGGGATTTTGGGAGGGTTGTATACCGTGCGCGGCTACCCTCAATCCACCGCTGCAGGAGATAATCTCTATCTCGGTTCTGCCGAGTATCGCTTTCATTTGCCGCAAGTCCTTCCTATTCAACCTAACGCCTGCATCAGAATATTTGGAAAGCGGCTGCAGTGGGCGCCTGCAAAACCGAAGGGGACTACCGACTGGGATTTGATCATTAGGGCCTTTTATGATCTCGGAGCCACGACGATCAATCAGCGCAAATCCAAAGAAGAAAACCATGTCTTAATGGGAACCGGCTTAGGAGCGGAGCTCGTTTTGTGGCAAAACGTCTTCATCCGCTTCGATTGGGGCACGGCCTTGCGGCATGTGCTAACTATTGACAAAGGCCATCATAAACTATATTTTTCGGGAAGTGTGATCTATTAACCTAGGGGCGGGATGAGACCTTCTATACTGCAAACGGCTCTCCTTTTTGGGATCGTTCTTTTTAGCAATGCGGGACATGCGCTTCCTCATTTAAAAAATGTCGCCCATGGGCAAGCGAACCAGACAAGGGCGGGAAATGAACTGGTTTTCACCCCTTCCAACCACGCTGTTTTAAATTTTTTGAGTTTTGACATTCAGCGCCATGAAGTGGTCCGCTTTCAATTCCAAGATCCTTCCCATCGGATGCTTGGCCGCATTCGCGGCGATTCCCCGAGCCACATCGATGGCAAGCTTTTGTCCAATGGAACCATTTATCTTCTCAACCCCGCCGGGATTATCTTTGGTCCCGATTGCGTCGTGGATGTCGGAGCCCTTTATGCGGCCGCTGCCCATTTAGGCGATGACGATTTTCTGCAAGGGCGCGATCGATTTAGAGAGATCGCCGGGAAGATCGAGGTCTACGGCTCCTTAGCTGCGCAAGAGATCGCCCTGATTGGGCGCACGATCTGGCAAGAGGGGACGGTGAACGCTGAAAGGGGGCAAGTCATTTATGCGGCAAACGATCATGTCTACCTAGGCAGAGACGGAGGGCATCTTTTTGTCAAAACGGATAAAGAGTTGTGGACGGATCGCCAAAAAGAGGGAAGATTGTGTTTTCTCGAATGCGGCTCTCCCGAGGCATTTTTGATCCATCATGCGGGGCGGACGAAAGCCAGCAAAATCCATCTCTACGCAGAGAGCGATTCTCTGACGCGGGTCTCCGGCGAGCTTGATGCGACCAATCGGCAGAAGAAACAGAAAGGAGGAGAGATCATTATCCAAGGAGAGGTGATCGATCTGCAAGGCGCCCTGATCGATGCTTCCGGAAGTGGGGGAGGAGGGCTCATTGCCATCGGCGGCGGAAAACATGGGAAGGGGATATTCCCCACCGCGCAATATGCTTTGACCAGCCCAGATACCCGCATCCATGCGGATGCGCTCGATAAGGGAAGGGGCGGCAACGTGATCCTCTGGTCGGATAAACTCACCTCCTTTGAGGCGAAAATTTATGCTAGAGGAGGAAAGGGAGGGGGCAATGGAGGGTATGTCGAGACCTCGAGCGGCAATCAGTTCAATGCCAACGACGGGCGCGTGTTTACCGAAGCTTCCAAAGGAAAGCCGGGGATGTGGGACCTGGATCCCACCGTTGTGTTTATCATTAATAATCCCCCGGGCTGGAACGTCACCCTGCTCTCGCAGCTTCCTGCTTTAGCGAACACGTCCTGCCCGCCGGGAGGGTTTGCTCCCTGTCAGAGTTCTGTGAATCCTCCCGGGTTGCCCGATTGCCAATGTTCGGTAAACCCCGCTCTGTTGAGCGAGACCACCTCGAGTGTAACGATCTTCGCTTCTCAAAGCTTGCAAATCGGAAATGTGCCTGCGCAAAATCGCTTTTTCTGCCCTCTCGTTATCAACAACCCCAATCCAGGCGTGGATTTTACGTTTAATACGGTCACCGGCACGACTCCCCAAACGACCCTATTGAACGCATCGATCACCACAACGGGGAGCATCAGGTTTAATACGCGCGTTCAGATGGAGGGAAATTCAACGGTGGCGTCCCAAAATGGGAGCGTCCTGTTTATGTTCGATGTCCTCAATGATGGGCAGTCCTCGCAATTGGGGATTCGATATGATTTAACGATTAGCGCTCCCAATGGAAATGTGATTTTTAGTGAAGGGGTGGGGAATCTGCAGCCCATTGGGAATTTTACGATTGATGGAGCTCAAAACGTCGGCCTGTTGGCAGGGAGTTCTGTCCAAACCCCTTTTCAGAACTGGGCGAGTTCCTTTTCGATCACGAATGTCGTGGGCGCAGTGGACGTTCAGGGGCCCCTTCTCACGATGGGAGATATCCCCGGGTTCACCATCGTTCCCCCGATAGCGTCGATTCCCCCTCCTACCAATGGGGGGCCCATCACCATTTTGGCAGGGGGAAATATTACCTTTTATTATCTGGTCAATTCGTGCGGCACTCTTATACCTGTGACCGATATTACAACCGTAGCAGCTCCCGAAGTCGTTTACTACAAGTCGGTCATCAATTCAACCGGGGGCAGGGTGATGTCGGCTCAACCTTCACCCCCTCCTGCTCCGGCGCCTCCTTCTCCTCCGCTTCCCCCTTGTCCTCCGTCTCCTCCGTCGCCCACCCCTCCTCCGCCTGCCCCTCCCCCTCCTCCCGGGAGCGGATTTAACGGGGGGAATGTGACCTTGAGCGGGGCTGATCTCAATATTCTCAGCATTTACGCGGGCGGGACCAGCGCTTTTCCCGGATCTTCCGGAGTAGGTGGCAGGGGAGGCAATGTGACGATTACCTCAACCCAAGGAACCACGTTAAGGGGGCCTATTTACACGAAAGGAGGCGCAGGGACGAATGGAGGCTCGCAAGTATTGCCTGCCCTCATGGGATTTTCCGGACAAAATTTAAGCGCTCCCGGCATCGATCAAGCGGGAAACATTACCTTGAATGGGCAAGTGATATTGGGATTCAATGGCATTTCTCTACGAGGAGAAAATATTGTCGTTAATGGGAGTGTGACCGGAAGAGGGAATCTGCTATATGTCAATGCTTCCCCCACAGGATCGGTTATATTCAATGGGAGCTTAAGCAATCTCGGCTATTTTGTTATCGACAATGCTGCGTATGTGGATATTAAAGGCACGGTTACGGCGCAAGCGATCGATCTATTCAATTGCAAATCGGGCCCTGCCCTAGCGGGCCTGTCCGGAATTGTCTTTGAAGGCGCTGTGACGACCACGGTGGTTCCCGGCCCTCCCTCCTATGCGAATCTGCAAGCGATTGCGAACGAATTTTGTTTTGCCACTCCCGGCGGGATTACCCCCGGTATGCTCAATCCTGCCGATATTAATAATTGCTGCGCGCTAGCGCCTCCACCCCCTGCGCCCACGCCGCCCCCACCCGCACCGACGCCTCCGCCCCCTGCGCCCACACCGCCTCCGCCTGCGCCGGCTCCTCCGCCCCCTTCACCCACACCGCCGCCTGCACCCACACCTCCCGCACCGACGCCTCCACCTCCTTCACCTACGCCGCCCCCTGCGCCGACTCCTCCTGCGCCCACACCTCCACCCCCCGCCCCGACGCCGCCTCCTCCTGCGCCTACGCCACCGCCGCCTGCGCCAAGGCCTCCTCCTCCTTCGCCTACACCGCCTCCTCCTGCACCTAGACCACCGCCCCCTGCACCGACGCCTCCGCCTCCCGCGCCTACACCGCCTCCACCGCCTCCACCGCCGCCTGCTCCTCCCTTCCCTCCTGAGCCTCCGCCGCCACCTCCTCCGCCACCTCCTCCCCACGAACATTCTTTCTCAGGAGTCTATCCTCCCTATCCCGATACGTTGACCGAGGAGGGGTACTTCTTGGAGCCGCCGGAGGGAGTATTTATTTTAGATTACGAAAATCCGCCTAAAATCACCCCTCGTCTGAGGTAAAGACATGAAAAACCGATCTATAGAGATGTTAAAAACGCTTCTCCTTTTGTTTCCGTTAGTCCCGCTCCAATTAATTGCGCAGTGCGCTCCGCCTCCGCCTAACCTGCCATCCCCTCCTTGCGCCAATTTCACTTTCTCGGGGTTCATCGGCAAACCCGAGGTGATATCGGGAAATTGCGATATACTGACCCTCCCTCCTTTGGCGGCATTTGGGACCCTGATGATCAATCAAAATCCTCCGATGGGTTCGGTGAATCGTTTAAATCCGCAGCAGAAACCCTCTACTAATGACTTTCAGAATTTTCAAAATGCCTGTTCCATCAACCAACTGACCACGTGGACGGATAGCAGTACTCCCCCCTTTAGAGGGGTTGGGGGATCGAATGGATCTGCCGACTTTAAAGTGAGGTCAGGGCCCTTTCTTGTCGGGATGACGCGGACCGGCCCCGGTGTGACGATCCCCGCCTATAACTTTAACACGATGCCTGTGAGCGGCGTCTATTTGCCCGCGTTGGTTACCAGCAGTAATATTACGGTGTTTTTTGGCGCGGCGGAAGTGGACAATCCTCCCTCTACTTATTTCAATATTGCAACAGCTATCCCCACTTCTGAAACCTGCGTCATCACCTATACGCCCATCAATCCCGCGCTTTCTGGTAAATTCCTGAAAGACTACAACATCACGGGCAGTGCCTTTCACGACGTCTTTTACTCAGGCTTGACGCCTGTGATCGCCTGCGGCGAAATAGCGGTCTCGAATGGAGGGGCTCCCACAAATGGCATTCTCATCAGCGTCGATGGAGGAGCCCTCCAATATGCTACTTTTGGAAGTACGGTCACAGGAAATAGTTTTCAGCTCTATGTGTTGCGAGCTGCTCCCTTGGCTCCGATGACTTTTTTGATTTGCGCGGTCGGCAACCCCTTTACGCCGGTTTCATTTACGGTGTCTCCTGACGTAAATTCCCACTTTCTTTTGAACGGGACAGGTCCATTTACCGGCTTCATCCGACTGGCGGCCCTCTCTTCCCAGGATTTTCCCGTGGCCGGGTCTCCTCCTTCCCAACAGACCTTTTTTATGCCGGAAAGCCTCAATTCCTTTTCCCCCACAGCGCCCTGCGGCGTAGAAGGGCCGACCCCTCCCTGTCCGAACGTGTGCAGCTACAATGCGCAGTGGCCCACTTTGGCTGGAATCCAATCGCTGTCCCAGAATGGGCTGACTTTTTATGAGCTCCTGCCCTATGCCAACCTCGCACCGACTCCCCCTCCTCCCTCAAAATGGGTCAACTTATTTACCGATCTAGCGGAGAAGCAGATGGGAGCGCACTGGACCCCCACGCTGGTAGGCACCTGCACGAGCCCTAACCCGACCGTGCTCACGGAGATTTTGCCTGTGATCGCTGAGGAGGACTATCCCACCGCGAATCAGTATTTGACAGATTTTTATAACTTTTTTAATCCGGCCCCTCCTCCTCCTTTTAAAGTGATCTATACGGGGATCCGCTCTTCGAATTATTTTGCCCTGCAGTTTGATATGTTGATGGCAACCAATTCCGCGAGCGCTGTCAGCGCGTTTCAAGCGGCGAATCGCACGCTTCCCAGCTATACCATTACCTCTCCTGTCGATAATGTAGGCGTCTACCTCGCCCAAATGCGCTACATCCCGGTGCAGGCGGATGTGTTCTTTGACGATAACAGCCATGTCCGCTGGAACTACACCACCTCTCCGGATGTGCCTCCTCCGGGAGGAAATAACAATGTCCTCGTCTGTTTTCCTTTTTGGAAACAATTGTCGACCCCTGCAACCCCGCAGAACTTCATTTATAACGATGTGATCAAGGGAACGCTCTATGCAGCGATAGCGACGAATAGCGGCGATGTGACCTTTACAGAACCGCAGACGCGGCTGCCCACCTGGTTTCTCAACGGGGATATGGCGATAGGACCAGCCACAGGCAATAGCCTCTATATTCCCGCGGGGCTGACTTTTAATGGCTCTCAGCAGGCCACGTTAGATTTTTACCTCTCCGTGCTTCCTGTCTCCGATCCCCCTTACCCCTATTTTTCTGATGATGTCTTGAATGATCTTTATGATGGGGGCAAACAGGTCTACATGTTGGCAAAAACGGGTCTCTATATCGCCTATTATTTATTCAATGTCAAAGGACAGACGCTCTCTCAAGCGGTGGCAGCTTCCCAGCCTTATATCGACAATGCCAAGAGCATCCTCACCAACTTTATTGTGACGAGAAGCTACGCTCATAATTTCTTCAATGCAGATCAGCTCACAGGGGGCATTTGCACAGAAAAAGGGGGCGGCAACGGAACAGATGTGCTGGGCCCCAATTTGCAGCATAATGTCAACGACGGCGCGGACTTTTTTAACTATATCTACACAGACCATCACTTCAACTATGGGTACTACCTCCAGACAGCCGCCCTCATCACCGAGTGGGAGCTGAATTATGCGGGCACAGCGCCGGCAAATGTCTGGGTGAACATCCCCGTCCTTGGAGCGGATTATAACACTTATGCCATTCGAGACATGGTCGATTTTTTATGGAGGGATGTGCACAATCCATTCAAGGCAAACATAGGAGTGGTCGTAGACCCCGATCTTCCTTATGACCGGCAGGGCCTTCCCTGGGAGGGGCACTCGGTTGCCAACGGGTTGGGTTATGGCCCGAACGATTTGGGAAGAAATCAAGAAAGTCTGTCCGAGGATTTCAATTGCTGGGTGGGGATCAACACCTATGCGCGCAGAATCCTGCAGGTCGGCGGCAATCCGATTGTTTATGATACGGTGCGCGATTTTAGCTACATGAATTTGAAACTCAACGCCTCATCGGGCATCATGTGGTATAAGGACTATGCTTACTGGAATGAGCAGTCCCTTGTGGCTCCTGCGCCTCCCGCGACTTCGCTCAATCCGGCGATCTACATCGGCCAGTATAGCTTTGCCAATGTCACGACGGGCCAAGTCAACGACACTTCCGCTCAAGGGCAAACCTTCTTCGGTCAGTAGTCATCTCCTCCTTGCCCCTGTGCATGCCCGCATCCTAAATTACCCATAAGTTTTGCTTGCAATTTCAAGTTTATTGCATAGAGCAAGGAACATGATAGGCAGGATAAGCATGATACACATGATGGAAAAAGAAGAGGCGGCAGAAGCGGCACGCCGCTTTGCGGCCATTTTTTTATCATGCACATCATGCTTATCCTGCCTATCATGTTTGTTGCCTTGAGCAATAAACTGGATATTAATGACTTGTGCTAGGTTTTACAGGAGTTATGCAAGAGGGGTGATATCGAATTCGGGCATCAGAGAGATGTCGGTGCGGTATTGTTTGGGAGCGATTTTTTTCACCGGTTTTGTTGGCTCTTTGGGCAAAATCATCGCGAACTTAAAGAGGGCGTGGGCGATCTCCTCTTTGATTTTCAAACTGAGCGTGTCAAATAGGGCAAAGGCCTCATGCTTGAATTCAAGCAGAGGGTCTTTCTGGCCGATCGCGCGCAAGCCCACTTCGGTGCGCAGATGATCGATGTTCAGGAGGTGCTCCTGCCAGAGAAAATCGATGCTGCGGATCAACACGTTGCGGACCACCTCTCTTAAGATCTGGTCGGGTTCGACTAACTGCGAGGCGTTGGGGAGCATTTCCTTAGTTTTTTGGATCATTTCCGCTTCATGCTGGATTTTTATCCTGAAGGCCTGGATCGCTTTTTCAGAGGCTTTCCGCTGGATCTCTTCCAGCTGCAAATAGTCGCTATCGAAGTCGGTGGTATCGAAGGTTAAGGGAAAATGGGCCATGAGCCAGGTGCGGTATCCGTCGACATTCCATCCCCCTTCCTGAGATCTGCTCGAGAAAAATTGGTGGCTCATGTGGGTGCAGAGGCTCTCTAAGATCTCCTCCGCTAAAAGCAGGGGGTTATCCGCAGACAGCACCTCGTTGCGGAAAGCATAGATCTCGGCGCGCTGTTTGTTCATCACATCGTCATATTCTAGGGTGTGCTTCCGGATGGTATAATTGCGCTGCTCCACCCGTTTTTGGGCAGTTTCGATCGATTTGTTGAGCACCTTGGCCGTGATCGGTTCTCCTTCGGGGGGACGGAAGCGCTGGAGGAAGGAGGTGATGCGGGGCGATGTGAAGAGGCGCATGAGCGCATCTTCAAAGGAGACATAGAATTTAGAAGAGCCGGGATCGCCTAGGCGCGCGCTGCGCCCGCGCAGCTGGCGGTCGATCCGGCGCGATTGGTGGCGGGTAGTGCCGATCACATGCAATCCGCCCAGTTCGGCCGTCCCTTCTTTCAACTTGATATCGGTCCCGCGGCCTGCCATGTTGGTAGCGACGGTGATGGCCCCTTTTTTCCCTGCATCGGCGATGATTTCCGCTTCGTGGGCGTGGTTTTTTGCATTTAAGACGGTATGTTCTAGTTTATTTTGTTTCAGGATGCGGGAGAGCTTTTCTGAAATTTCGACCGATTCGGTGCCGATCAGAATGGGGCGTCCCTGAGCATGGATCGCTTGGATGTCTTTGAGAATGGCGTTGTATTTTTCCCTTTCTGTCATGTAGATCTCATCATCGGCATCTTTCCGATAGCAGCCGCGGTGGGTCGGGATAGCCAGCACCTCGATTTTGTAGATCTCTTTGAATTCATTGGCTTCGGTCATGGCGGTTCCCGTCATGCCCGAGAGTTTCCCATACAGGCGGAAGTAGTTTTGCAAGGTGATCGTGGCGTAGGTCTGGGTCTCTCCCTGGATGGCGACCCCCTCCTTGGCTTCGATCGCCTGGTGGAGGCCATCGGAGAATCGTCTGCCGGGTTGAGGGCGTCCCGTATTTTCATCGATGATGACGATTTTTTGATCGGCGATGATATAATCGACATCTTTTTCCATCAGAAGATGCGCGCGGAGCAGCTGCCTTAAGTTATGGGCCCGCTCTTTGCGCTGCGCATCCTCTTCTCTTAATGCGACTTTTTGTTGCATTTTTTGCTGTTCGTCCAGCTCTGGATTGCCATCGATTTTAGCGTATTCATCCCCTAAATCGAACATGATGAAATCGTTGCTCGTTTTTGTGCCTTTGCTCGATTCGACCCAGGTATGGATCCCTTTATCCGTCAGTTCGAATTCATTAGCGCGCTCATCGACGATGATATAGAGTTCTGCAAGGGCTGCGGCGCGCTCTTCTTTATTGGCATCGGCATAGTAATAAACATCCCATTTTTCAATTTGAGCTCTGTGATCGGGGTCTTCCCGGAGGCGTTTGAGGATTTTATGGTGGGGTGTTCCTTTGCTGACGAGCCAGAGTTTGCGGAAGGCTTCTTTCTCTTCCGCTTCTTGTTCCTTGCTCAGTTTGCGCGCCTCCTTGGCTTCGCTTAGCGCTCCCGAGTTTTCGAGGGTTTTGCGCGCCTCGGTAGCGAGCCGATTGCACAGATCCCTTTGATAGCGGACGAGGAGGGCGACATCCTCTTTTAGGACGTCATACATTTGACGCGATGTGCCCGCTGGACCCGAAATGATGAGAGGGGTGCGCGCCTCGTCGATTAAGATCGAATCGACCTCATCGATGATGGCAAAGAAGTGGCCGCGCTGGCTCTGCTCGTCTTGGCTTTGAGCCATCGAATTGTCTCTTAAGTAATCGAACCCGAATTCAGAAGCGGTACCATAAACGATGTCGGCCGCATAAACGCTTTTGCGCATCTGGGGGGGAGTGCTGTTTGTCAGCGCTTCCACGCGCAGTCCTAGCCAGCGGAAAATGGTGCCGATCCACTCGCAGTCCCTCTGAACGAGGTAGTCGTTGACGGTCACCAGATGCACCGGTTTGCCCGATAGGGCATTCAGATAGAGCGGCATTGCCGCCGTGAGCGTTTTGCCCTCGCCGGTTTGCATTTCTGCGATCGCGCCATAGTGTTTGGCGATGGCTCCCAGAATTTGCACATCGTAGGGAACCATGTCCCATTTTTGGTTATATCCGGAGACGTGGATCTCCGTGCCCAGCAGCCTGCGGCAGGTGTTTTTGACGACGGCGTAGGCCTCCGGCAAAAGAGCATCGAGGGATTCCCCTTTGGACAACCGCTCTTTGAACTCGGCCGTCTTATTGCGGACTTCTTCATCGGAGAGGGCTTGGAAGCACTCTTCCCAAGCATTGACTTGGGCTACGATCTTTGCGTGTTTTTTGAGGAGGCGATCTTGAGCGGTTCCGAATATTTTCTTGAGAAAATCGAACATGATGGATTCCTTAAATTGAAAAGAATATGATACCCGATCCAAGGTTAATAAATCAATCTAGAGAGTAGTAAATAATTTATTTAGTTGCTCTATTGAATCCTGCCAGAAAATCTGGGGATTTGATATAAATAAAGAAGGAAGGACGTTATGCTGGGAGGTATTCATTGGCTCTGAATCTCATGCTCTTATTGATTAAAAAATCTCTGATGAAAAAAAAGCCGGTCCGCGCGAAAAAAAGGGCCTAAATTCGATAATCTCCTCTCAAAAATTCTATAATGAAAATTTTAATTTGTTTTTTTACGTTCAGCTTTGCATCATATGCAGCAGTTGAGGCGCTGTCGGCAACTGAAGAAATTCCAGCTATCGACCATTTAATCGAAGCGGCGGAGCGGCGTTTGGCGGATGCAAAGATTCTAAGAGAGTTCATGGTTCAGTTTAAAACGCAAAGGGAAGAATTCTTGAGGGGGAAGCAAACCAAGGCGCATGCGGCGCTCATGGTGCGTACCGCCCGCCGCATTTTAGACGAGATTAGATCGCAGCATGTGGAGTATTTGTTTTCTTCCGATTATTTAGAAGAGCTGGCTGTGTTTTCGTCCGTAGCAATCAAACGCTCACCCGCTCGCCCCTAAGATTATGGCAGACATCTACTACATCGACCGAGTCACGAAAAAGGAGGAGCGGGAGAAGGTCTATGGGAAGGCGTTTATTCAACTGCTCTATGGAAAGAGGTGGAGCGCTCGGCTCTTTTCCTTTTTCTTTCTTCCGTTTTTTACGCGGATGGCTTGTTGGTCCCGTCTTTATGGATGGATGCAAAAAACGGCCTGGAGCCGCTGCAAAATCCACCCCTTTATTGAGAATTTTCACATCGATTCTTCAGAATTTCTCGAGCCGGTCGAATCCTTTCGCTCCTTTAACGACTTTTTTATCCGCAAACTGAAAGCAGAGACAAGGCCTCTTACGAGCGGCAATGACGTCGCCATTTTGCCTGCCGATGGGCGCTACCTGGTTTTTCCCAACATCCAACATGCGGATGGCTTTTTCGTCAAAGGCAGAAAGTTCTCTTTAGAACAGCTTTTGCGCAATTCTGCGTTGGCGCATAAATATGCGCAAGGGTCGATGGTCTTGGGCCGGCTCTGCCCGGTCGACTACCACCGCTTTCATTTTCCCTGTAATGGGGTTCCCGATGCCGCAATCGACATCAAAGGTCCTTTGTTTTCTGTCAATCCGATGGCCTTAAAGCGCAATATCTCTATTTTATCCGAAAATAAACGGATGATCACCTCTTTGAGCACGAAAAACTTCGGGACGATTCTCTATATCGAGGTGGGAGCGACCTATGTCGGCGCGATCCATCAGACGTTTGTTCCGGGCGAGTTTTACGCGAAGGGAGATGAAAAGGGGTATTTTTCTTTCGGCGGTTCGAGCCTTATCCTGCTTTTCGAACCTTTCCGGATTCAGTTTGACCAAGACCTCTTAGACGCTGCGCATCGGAAGATCGAGATGCGTGGGCTTCTCGGCCAGTCGCTGGGCAGAGCCCTATCACTTCTTTAAATTACAAATAGGACACGATGCGGGGTTGTGATTCCGCGCGGGGCAGTACCGGCGCGCAAAGTAGATGATTTGTAGATGGAGGACATTCCATCGGTTGCGGGGGAACAGGGCTTTTAAGTCTTTTTCGGTTTGTTTGACGTTTTTTCCGCTGCTGAGCCCCCATCTTTTAGCGCAGCGGTGGATGTGCGTGTCAACGGGAAAGGCGGGATACCCGAACGCATGCGCTCGGACGACGGATGCGGTTTTATGGCCTACTCCGGGCAAGGCTTCGAGAGCCTGAAAGCTTTTAGGCACCCTTCCCTTGTGCTTTTCTAAGAGATCTTGGGATAGGCGCCAGATCGCGCGGGCTTTGGTATTGCTCAGGCCGCAAGGGCGGATGAGAGCCGTAATCGCAGGGATGCCGAGTTCGACCATCGCCTCCGGTGTATCCGCCCGAGCGAAGAGGTGGGGCGTGATCTGATTCACCTTCGCATCGGTACATTGGGCGGAGAGAAGCACGGCGATGAGCAGGGTGTAGGGATCGCGGTGGATCAGCGGGATCGAGGGATGGGGAAAGAGTTCGTCGAGGATTTTCTGGATGGCGCGGGCTTTTTCTTTTTTATTCATTTTCCGATGCAAAATTTAGAGAAGATGGCGTTGAGAATATCCTCGGCGATGTCTGTGCCGATGATCGCGCCGAGTCCGGAGAGGGTAGCGCGCATGTCGGAGGAGAGAAATTCCGGCGACACCCGCTGTCTTAGTCCATGGATCACTTGGCCGCAGGAGAGGATCGCTGCCTGCAAGGCTTGGTTGTGGCGCACGTTGGTGATGAGGATCTCTTCTTTGGAAGGGGCTCCTCGGTGCCAGATGGCCCGTTCGATCGCTTCTCGCAGATCGTCCAGGCCCCACCCTAGTTTAGCGGAAATGCGGATGCCGGCAGGAGGTGTGAAGTCGGGCGCCAGGTCGATTTTATTCCATACGAGAAGCGTCCGGTCTGCGGGTGCGGCGTCCAGGAGCTGTTCGTCTTCGGCGCTAAGAGGGCGGGAAGCGTCCAGGACGAGAAGGATGAGGTCGGCTTCGCTGAACGCTTGTTTAGAGCGGCGGATGCCCTCTTGTTCGATCCGCTCGGCCGTGTCGCGGATGCCGGCCGTATCGATGAGCCGGAAATGCAGGCCTCCTAAGCGCATTTCCTCTTCTAGCAGATCGCGCGTAGTCCCGGGGATTTCCGTGACGATCGCCCGCTCTTTGCCGAGAAGCGCATTCATCAGGGAGGATTTGCCCACATTGGGAGAGCCGATGAGACATAGATTAAGCCCTTCGTGGATCACTTTGCCCTCGTGAAAGGTGTCGTGGAGCTTTTGCATCTGTTTGCGAATCTCCTCCAATTGAGAGGCGATCTCTTCCAGGCTGGCAAATTCCAAGTCCTCTTCGGGGAAATCGACCCACGCTTCTAAGATGGCAGCGATATCGACGAGCTGTTTTTGGAAGGATTGGATCGATTGGGACAAGGAGCCCCGCAGCTGTTGTTCGGCGGCGCGCAGGGCTAGCTCGTTGCGCGCTCCGATCAGCTCTTGCACAGCTTCTGCTTGAGCCAAATCGAGTTTTCCGTTCAAGAACGCTCGGAAGGTGAACTCTCCGGGAAGCGCAGCTCTAGCCCCCGCGCTCAAAACGGTATCCAGCACGCGGCGGCTGATCAAACTCCCCCCGTGGCAATGGATTTCAACGACATTTTCGCCTGTGTATGATTTAGGAGCGAGCATCGGCAAAAGGAGCGCCTCATCGACGACATGCCCTGCGCGATCGATGATTTTGCCGAAATGGGCGGTGTGCGTTTGATAGCGTTTGACGGGGCCGGAGAAGATTTTTTCGGCTATATCGAGCGCTTTCTCACCTGAAATGCGCACCACGGCAATGCCGCCTTCTCCCGGGGGAGTGGCAAGGGCTGCGATCGTTTCAAGCGTAGGATAGTAATGCATCGGAAGATTCAATGCCTAAAAAGGCGTCGATTTTACGGAGGATTGCATCCCCTTCTTCAGGCAAGAAGTGATAATTATGGTAGGAAAAGCTTCTTTCTTTTTGTCCGAAGATGCGCATGGACATCCGCTCTCCCTGTTTCGTCGCCTGCTGCAGCGAAGCTTCTAAGGGGATCACGCCGTCTAACTCGTGATAGATGATATACTTATTGCCTTTCAATTCTTCCCAAGCGGCTGCGCTATCCATCTGCCAATTCAGGGCGTGGATCGCGCCTGCCGAGATTTCGCCTAAGCAAGGACATCCCGTGAAGTGGTTGACCAAGTGTCGGACCTCGTTTGCCAAATTGTCGAAAGAGCGTTCATTGATGGCGCTTAAAGGGCGATCGGGGTATTTTTTTTGGACCAGCGCGGCCCCTCTGTTGCCCGAACAGCCGCCCATGGACATTCCATAGAGGAGGATGTTTTCCGGAGCGATTTTTTTAACCCGGATGAGGTATTCGTAGGCGGAATAGACGTCTAGGCGGAGCCTGTCGGGATGATCGGGGAATCCTTTGCTGTCTCCCGTGTTTTCGCAGTTAAAGGCAAAAATGGAGGCTTTCGACCTTCTTAAGAAGGCGTGAGGAGACCGGGGAGCGAGGGACGTTTCATAAGCCGATCCATTGCCGCCGACGTAAAGAATCACTTTATCTGGCCGCTCTCCTTTAAAGAACATCCCGTCCAGATGGACGTTGTCGGGGGTGGGAAACCGCACCCGCTCTCCGCCGAGAATCCTTCTGAGATCGTCTAGAAGCGCAGAGGGGAGGATCGTCATCGAAGGAAAGAGAAGGTGTGCGACTAGGCGATTGATCCAATAGTAGGCGAGCCGGATAAGGCCGATTGGAAAAATAATCACGGAAAAAATATCCCATGCGACCTGCGCGACCTTATCGCACAGGGTCGGCTCTTTAGGCTGCAAAGCTGCCGGCCAAGCAGGTGTGAAAGAAATAGATTGAACAGCTCCCATATCAGGGAAAATGGTACCAGATCTTTAGATACAGCGCAAGGCTGAGGTGATCAATTGCGCCAGGGGAGGCTCCTCTTTCGAGGTGCCGAGGGCGGCTTTAATCGCTTTTTGGGCTTGGAGCGGGTTGTAGCCGAGATTGATCAGGGCTCCCACGGCGTCGGCAACGACCCCTTGGGCAAAGAGAGGGGCTCCCGTTTTTTCCATCTCTAAATTTTTTACTTTATCGCGCATGTCGATCACGAGCCGTTCGGCGGTTTTTTTGCCCACCCCGGGTATTTTACAGAGAAGAGGGATATTGGAATGGGTAATGGCCGCGTGGAGATCCTCTAGATCCAAGTGGCCGATCAAAGCAAGGGCGGTTTTAGGGCCGATCCCTGAGATCGCGATCAGCTTTTCAAACAAGTCGCGCTCGCCGCGGGTTAAAAAGCCGAATAGCTTGTGCGCATCTTCTCGAATCACCGTGGAGAGATAGAAAAAGACCTCGCGTCCCGAAGGCGGAATCTTGGAATAGGTGCTGATGGGGATCCAGAGTTGATAGCCCAGCCCCCCTACATCGACGACGGCTTTTAGGGGAGAGGCTTCGACGAGTTTACCTCGAATATATTCTAGCATAGTTTTTCTCTTGGTGTGCGTGGCAAATGGCGAGGGCAAGCGCATCGGCGGCGTCTTCGGGTTCAGGAAGAGTCGATAGGCGGAGCAGCACTTGGATCATTTTTTGTACTTGGGCTTTGCTCGCAGCGCCGTTGCCGACGACGGCAAGCTTCGCTTTGCGGGGCGCGTATTCGTGAACGGGAACGGCGCGGCGCGCGGCGGCGATTAAGATAGAAGCTCTGGCCATGCCCAGCTTCATCGCGCTCTCGACGTTTTTATACACGAATTGGGTCTCCACCGCGACAGCATCGGGATGAAAGGTTTCCAGGAGATAATCGATCCCGTTAAAAATAAAAAGATAACGTTCAGCGGGAGATAAATGCAGGGGAGGGCGGATGCAGCCGAAGTCGAGCAGTTCATGGGATTGTGTATTATTTTTTATGATTCCGTAGCCGGTGATCCGCGTGCCCGGGTCCACGCCCAAAATAATAGCCATATCCCTTATATTATAGATTTAAGATTTAAGAACCTATCTCAGTAAAATTTTTCGTCGATTTTCGGGATTATTTTGGCCGATTTTTGATCCAAATTGTGGGGGCGATATCGACAAAAGTATATTGTCCCCACAATTTGGATCGAAAATCGGCTCAAAAGAACCCGAAAATCGACTGAAACTTTTTACTGAGATAGGTTCAAGCGTGTTATAATTTGTACAAAATCTGAGCCTCTTGGTATTTTTATTCATCGGAGTATAACTGGACAAAGTCCAGTATAAGAGGTTGAGGCGACTTTTGGAAGAAATCCAGCCTAAAAATATCATTGTCAGGATGCCTAACTGGATCGGGGATCTAGTCATGGCCACGCCTGTCCTAACCGATCTCAGGAAGGCATTTCCAGAGGCGCGGTTAACGGCGATGTGCAGATACCCTCTATGCGATCTTCTTCGCGACGATCCTGAAATCGATGAACTCTTTTGCTTTAGCAAAGCGAGCGGATTTGGCAGGCGCAGCGAGAAACGGAGCATCATTGAAAAGTTGCGCAAAGGCAACTACGATCTAGGCATTTTGCTGACCCACTCCTTCTCTTCGGCCTGGTGGTTTTGGCAGGGAAAGGTGGCGAACCGGATAGGATATGATTGCAATGGGCGGCGCCTTCTCTTAACCCATAAAATCCCCTTGCCGGAGAATATCCATAAGCAGCATCTCGTTATGACCTACAAGATGCTGCTAGAACCGCTCGGCATCCCTCTTTCCGACACGCCGCCCCGTCTTTTTCTATCGGAAAAAGAGGTGGAGGAGGCGCGTACTTTACTGCAGCAACATGGGGTTACAAAAACCAGCCTCATCGTTGGGATTAATCCGGGCGCAACGTATGGGTCTGCCAAATGTTGGCTCCCGGATCGTTTCCGGGACGTGACAGAGCGCTTGTTGCAGGATAAGAATATTGTCGTTGTCTATTTTGGCGATCAAGCGACGGCAGGGCTCGTAAAACAAATTTGCCAAGGGCTATCTCCGCGCGTAGTGAATTTAGCGGGGTTGACCTCTCTCAGGGAACTCGCCAGCCTGATTAGTTTATGCGATGTGCTGCTCACGAACGATAGCGGCCCTATGCACATTGCCGATGCGTTGGGGACCCCGATCGTCGCTCTGTTTGGTTCCACCAGCGAAGTCATCACAGGTCCCTATCGGACGGGAAAGGTGATCCATAAACATGTCGAATGCTCCCCTTGTTATCAGCGCACATGTCCCATCGATTTTCGCTGCATGAAGCGGATCGAAGCGGAAGAGGTCTTTTCTGAAATTGTCTGTTTGTTGGGGAATAAAAAATCCAAGCTCCACATTTGCGGATAAAATATGCTTCATTTTTTCCGGCGCAATCCCTTCGATGTTCTCTTAAAGGCGGAGGCGCGCAAGGGCTCCAAAACCGTTCTGATCGTTTGGAATAGAGGGTTGGGGGATATCCCCCTTGGATTATGCGCGCTGGCCCATCGGATTCGCACATTTCTCCCCGATGCACGCATCACGTTTTTAACCAGAACCGATTTAAAACCGGGGTTTGCCCTCTTAGAAGGAGTGGAAGCGGTGGCCTGTCCCCAGTGGAAGCGCCGGATTCCTTTTGATCTGGACGCCACTCTTTCAGAGCTCGGATGGACGAGATCTTCTTTCGATCTCGTATTGGAAAACCCAGATCCAACCCGTTGGCTGAAGTGGCAATTAGGCGCATTCGTTCCCAAATTACAGTGGAATCCCGCATGGGATCCGCTGTGGAAGCGATTTGACCTTGGAAATGAGCTTCCCTGTATCGGCATCCATGTGCAAACGGAAACCAGTTACGACTATGAAAAAAATTGGCCCGTCGAGCGGTGGCAGACTCTCTTTGAGAAGCTGGCGCAGCAAAAAAAGAAGCGCGCTGTGCTATTCGGCTTCGAGAAAAAACCCCTTTTTTCCCTGGACAATGTGATCGATCTGCGAGGGGAGACCACTCTTTTCGAGATGTTGTCGATCATCAAAAACCGCTGCTCTTTTTTGCTTGTTCCCGATTCGGGCGTTCTATCGATCGCTTACTTCCTCGACGCCAGCTTTCCGATCAAAGTGGTGTCCCTGTGGGCGGATCCTCGCCAGGGCGTCCTGAAACAGAATGTCGCCTCGCCCAACCCTCGGCTCACCCACATCCCCTTGCTGGGTAAAAAAGAGGATATCTCCCAAATTTCCGTCGATGCGGTCCTGCGCGCATTGGAAGAGGGAATATGTTAATCAAGCAGATCTTAGATCGTCTGGCGGATCTCGGACAGGAGCAGCTCAGCGCAGGCCTCGAGCTCGCTTCTCTGCAGGAACAGGATCATTTTTTAGCGCAGCTGAACCGGTACGATTCCACCCTTTTAGAAGCGCAACGCGAGGCGCTTTTCAGCGCTCCCCCTTCCCACCCTCTTCTGGAACCCTTTTCCGCTGATCAAGAGGTTGCAGAACATCCGCAGGGGCTGCAAGCGATTGACGCGGGCAAAGTCGGTTGTCTTATCCTCGCGGGGGGGATGGGTTCCCGTTTGGGCTATCCCGGTCCAAAAGGGGTTGCTCCCGTATCTCTGATTAAACATAAAAGCCTATTTCAGATCTTTCTGGAAAAGACGCGGGCTGCCTCCAGAAGAGCAAAGCGCCCTTTGCCTCTTGCCATCCTCACATCGCCCTTAAACCATGCGCAAACCCATTTTTATTTAGAAAGCCGCCAGTGGTTTGGGCTGGCTGCCGATCAAGTGGATCTCTTTAACCAAGACCTCCTTCCTTTGCTCGATCATCGCGGCAACTGGTTGCTCGAAGTGCCGGGGCGCCTCGCTGTGGGCCCGGATGGCAATGGCAGCGCCTTAAAAGCTTTTTTTCGGAGCGGAATTTGGGAAAAATGGGTTCGCCTGGGAGTGGAGTATGTGAATGTCGTCCTCATTGACAATCCGCTTGCCGATCCGTTCGATCCGCATCTCTGGGGATCGGAAGCCGCGGTCAAAGGGATTCCGCGCATCGATCCCGAAGAAAAAGTCGGAGTGGTCGTGCAGAGAGAAGGGAAGATCGGCATCGTGGAATATACGGAGCTTTCCGATGCCGATCGTTACGCCAAAGATGAGAAAGGAGCGCTCCGTTGGCAGATCGCTAATGCGGGGCTTTTTTGTTTCAGCATGGACTTTATCCAAAGAGTCGCTTCCGATCCCAAGATCGTCCTTCCCTATCATCTCGCCCGAAAGACCGCTCCCGTGCTATTGGGTACCGCACAAGGATTCTGTACAGACGTTGTCTCCGTTTGGAAATGCGAGACGTTCATTTTCGATCTCCTCCCCTATGCCGCACACTGCCGGGTGCTCCTCTGTCCGCGCGAACAGACCTATGCTCCCTTAAAGACCCCTTCCAGCTTGGAAGAAGTGCGCGCTGCTCTCTTGCGCGCGGACAGACGCGTTTATGCGCAGCTTTCCGGGCTGCCCCCTCCCGATGCGCCCTTTGAGCTCGATCCCTCTTTTTATTATCCGACGCCCGAGCTGGTGAAAAGGTGGAAAGGGCACCCTTTGCCCGAGCTTGCCTATATTGAAGCGGATGTGTAAACATCGCTTCTTAGCGACAGCTTTTCAAAAGCGAAAGAAAAAAGGAGCGATCACGCTATGTTAAATCTATACCCAAATCTTTGTGTTCTTAGACTGCTTTGTTTTTTTCTATGCGGCTTTGCATCTCTCGCGCCTGTAAGAGGTTCAGCGCGGATTGTGGATTCTCCTGTTCCCACAGTAAATTCTTTGCCTTTTGACATCGCTCTGGGCTCCGATGGGAACATGTGGGTTACAGAGTCATCGGGCAATCAGATCGGCGTAATTGCTCCTAATGGCGCGGTCATTCGGGAATACCCCATTCCCACTTTAAGCTCCATCCCAGAAGGGATCGCGCAGGGTTCCGATGGGAATATGTGGTTTACAGAGGGCTATGGCAGCCGCATCGGCGTGATTGCGCCCAACGGCAAGATCGCCGAGTACCCCATCGCTTCAGGCGCTTTTCCCTTTGGGATCGCTCTCGGCTCCGATGGGAACATGTGGTTTACAGAATTTGTCGGCAACAAGATCGGCGTGATTACTCCCAGCGGCGCGATCGCCGAGTATCCCCTTCCCAAAGCAGTCTGTCGACCTCGCCGGATCGCTCTTGGCTCCGATGGGAACATGTGGTTCACAGAGTTTGTCGGCAACAAAATTGGGGTGATTACCCCCAGCGGCGCGATCGCCGAGTATGCCATTCCAACTCCAAACTCCAATCCCGATGGGATCGCCCTCGGCTCCGATGGAAACATGTGGTTCACGGAGAGACGCGGCAACAAGATCGGCATGATTACCCCCAGCGGCAGGATTGTTGAGCATCCGGTTCCCACCGCAGATTCTGAACCTGCGGGCATCGTCCTTGGACCCGATGGGAACCTGTGGTTTACAGAGGCTGGCGGCAACCAGATCGGCATGATTACCCCAGACGGGCTGGTCGCCGAGTTTCCTATTCCCACCGCAAACTCTGCCCCTGAGAGCATCGCGATCGGCCCCGATGGCAAACTCTGGTTCACAGAGTTTAACGGCAACAAAATCGGCTTGCTGCCTTAGAAGCTTTGTTTTAGTACAGCTTCTTAGGCGCGGTCACAGATGTTCTTCTTTGATGGCGCGCTGCAGCAGGGATCTAACAGCGTCGTGAGGGTTCAATCCTTCGTAGACGATCGAATAAACCGCTTGGGTGATCGGCGTGGGGATGTGCGCTTTTTGCCCTAGTTGAAGCGCTGAAACGCAGGTGTAGACCCCTTCGACGACCATGCCGATTTTCTCCTTAGCGGCTTGAGGGTCTAACCCCTCAGCGATGAGATGGCCGAACATGTAGTTGCGGCTGAGTTTGGATAAGCAGGTGACGCATAGATCTCCAAGGCCGGAAAGGCCGTTTAACGTCTCAGGCGTGCACCCTTTGGTTGTGGAGAGCTTGCGGATCTCGTGGAGTCCGCGCGTCATCAGCGCGGCTTTCGTATTGTCGCCAAAGCCAAGCCCGTCGGAGATGCCGCAGGCGATCGCAATAATATTTTTCATCGCTCCGCCAAAAGCGACCCCATTGATATCGGCGTTGGGATAGATCCGGAAGTAGGGGGTTGTAAAAATATCTCGGATCTCGAGCATTAACTCGGGATCATAGGCCGAGCATACAACGGATGTGGGAAGTTTTTGGATCACCTCCTCCGCATGGCTGGGCCCGCTGATGCAGCTGATGCGTCCCCGATGATCTTCGCCAAGCACTTGTAAGATCACCTCCGGCAGCAGGAGGCCGCTATTCTGCTCGATCCCTTTGGAGGTGATGACGACGGGGCATTTCACCCCGCCAAAGGCGAGCACCTGTTCAAACACCGGGCGGATTCCCATCGATGTCACAGATTCGACGAGCAGCTCCGCGTCTTTTATCGCCTGTTTCAGATCGGAGGTGATGGTGACGTTGTCATCTGCTTTGAAATGGGGGAGCTTCGGGTGCTCGCGCCGTTTTGAGAGCGTCTTGGCAAATTCAGGGCTTGCCGTCCACAAAACGACCTCATGCCCCTGCGACGCCAACAGAGAGGAGAGGCAAAACCCCCATGTCCCTGCACCTAAATAGCCTACTTTCATGTCGATCCTTTAATCGCAGATTATCACATCGGGGAATTGCAAAACTAGCATTCCGTTATTGAGCCTCTATCTTCGTGCCCGTGCCCGATGATATCCAGATTGTGTTGCTCAAAGCAATCAACATGATAGGTAGGATAAGCATGATGTGCATGATAAAAAAATGGCCGCAAAGCGGCGTGCCGCTTCTGCCGCCTCTTCTTTTTCCATCATGTGTATCATGCTTATCCTGGCTATCATGTTCATTGCTCTATGCAATAAACTTGAAATTGCAAGCAAAACTTATGGGTAATAGGATGCGCACATGGGCACGGGCACGAAGAAGAGGTTGTGCAAGAAGTCTATTGACTTAGTGGCTGTCTAAAAAGTAAGGTTCGAGACAAGGAGTGTTGGCGATGGAAGGCAAAAAGGTGGTGAGCGCGCAGGAGATGGCGCGCATTGAGGGATTGGCGTGTGCGCAAGGGGCTTCGCAGGCGGCTTTCATGGAAAATGCCGGCGAAGCGATTGCCATGCAGACTGCGGCGTATCTTGCGGCGCATGCGCTGGAAAAAGAGGTGACGCTGCTAGTGGGCAAAGGCAATAACGGCGGAGATGCGTATGCAGCCGGCAAGAGGCTTCTAGAGAAGGGCTTTGCGGTGGCGGCTGTGCATCTTTTTTCCCTCGAGTCGTGCGGACCTCTCTGCCAAGAGCAGTGCGCGCAGTTTAAACGCGCGGGCGGACAGATCCATTTTGTGCGCACGGAAGAAGAGATTTGCTTCTCCAAGCGAGGGGTGATCCTCGACGGGTTGGTCGGCACGGGATTTCGGGGCAAGGCGGAGGGGATGCTGGCTAGAGCGATCGTCAGCGCTAACGGCTCGGGCCTGCCCATTTTAGCGATCGATATTCCCTCAGGTCTAGATGGGAATACGGGGGCGGTGGGCAGCGTGGCTATCTCGGCGGCGATGACCATCTACTTAGGGCTGCCCAAGATCGGCTTTTTTACGGGCCAAGGATGGGATCACATCGGAGAGCTCGCTTCTGCGGATTTCGGGTTGGACGAGGGATTTATGGTCCAAGCTAAGGCTGAGGCCTATCTTCTCGATGAAAAGGTGCTGCCGGCGCTCCTGCCGAAAATGAAACGGAGCCGCCACAAATATGAAGCGGGCTATCTGCTGGCGCTTGCAGGATCGCCCGGGATGTCGGGAGCGGCGATCCTCTCTTCCTTTGCTGCGCTCCGCTCAGGGGCGGGAATCGTGCGCCTCTTTTACCCGGAAGGAATGGAACCCGAAATGGCCTGCGCGCCCTTTGAGCTGATCAAAGAACCCCTTCGAGATGAAAAACGTTTATGGATCGAGAGCAGCCGCGCGAGGGCCTGGCTGATCGGCCCGGGGCTGGGGCGCTGCAAAGGGGCGGGCAAGATTTTGAGAAAACTCTTGGGGAAATCCGCTCTTCCCTGCGTCTTAGATGCCGATGCGCTTTTTTTTCTTGCGGAGCATCCCCAGTGGCCTATGCCCCCAAAAGCGATCTTAACGCCCCATCGCCAGGAGATGAAGCGGCTGCTTTCCGGCGAGGAGGTTAGCTTGGAGGCCTGCCAGCGCTTTGCGTCGGAGCGGAGGTGCACCCTCGTGTTAAAAGGAGGGCCGACGTTTATCTTCCATCCGGAGACGGTTCCGCTGGTGATCACAAGGGGAGATCCGGGAATGGCAACTGCCGGCACAGGAGATGTGCTCGCGGGCATGATTGGAGCCCTTCTCGCTCAACAGCTAGAGCCGCGCTCTGCCGCTGTATTGGGCGCTTCCATTCATGGATTGGCGGGAGAGCGCGCCGCGGAGCGGCTCACTTCCTACTGCCTGATCGCTTCCGATTTAATCGAAAACTTGCCCGCCGTATACCAATCGATGAAGCGATCCATCCCCTCTTCTAAAGAGACGAGCGGCCGGTAGCCGAGCATCGTTTGGCTTTTCGAGATATCTGCATAGGTCATGGGAACATCGCCCGGCTGCATGGGAAGCCATTGCTTGATCGCTTCCTTGCCCGTCTTTTTTTCGATGAAGGCGATCAAGGTGAGGACATCGACCGGTTGGTTGTTGCCCAAATTGAAGATTTCGCAGGGGGCTCCGAGGTCGATGGCGGCCCTTGTTCCGGCGACGATATCATCGATGTAGGTGAAGTCGCGCTGCATTTGCCCTTGATTATAAACGGAGATCGGCACCCCTTCTAAAATGGCGCGGGTAAATGAAAAATAAGCCATGTCGGGGCGTCCCCATGGCCCGTAGACGGTAAAAAAGCGAAGGCCGGTGACGGGGATCCCATAAAGGTGGTGGTAAGCATGGGCGATCAGTTCGTTCGATTTTTTGGTGGCTCCATAGAGGCTGGCAGGGTGGTCGGTTCGATCGGTTTCCGCGAAGGGAATTTTTTTATTGAGCCCGTACACGGAAGAAGAAGACGCGTAGATCAACTTCATCGTCGGATGTCTGCGGCATACTTCGAGGATTTGCACAAACCCGTCGAGGTTGCTATGTACGTAGCTTTCGGGATGTTGGAGCGAATAGCGCACCCCTGCTTGAGCGGCGAGGTGAACAAAGTGGGTGATCCCTTCATCGAGAACGATTTTTTCCAGCAAAGGAGGATTGCAGATATCTGTCTCGATCACGGGGATTTCCTGTTCTTTCAGCAGGCGCGCGCGCTCTCTTTTTAGCTCGGGGTCGTAATAGGCATTGAAATTATCGCAGCCGCATACGGCGTTTCCCCTTTTTTTCAGAGTTAGGGCGAGATGAAAACCGATGAATCCGGCGACCCCTGTAATAAAGATGTTCATCGTAATTCTTGATTAAAAATGTCTAAGTCGGTCTTAATCTTACAACATGAAGGGCATCTTATCCATCCTAATTATTTTCTGCTCCCTTGCTAGCTGTACGAATCCCCCCTATCGAGGCGCGGATGTGCTCGGCGCAGATGAATTTGTGATGGATTCCTATAAGATCCGCGACGGAAAGTTTTCTATGGCTTCGACGTTGATGGTCTTAGGGGAAGTCGGACAAGAAGGGGTGATCGATCTTCCCAATGGGTTCATGACGCTAAAGCAGGCGTTAGAGGAAGCCAATGGCATTTCCGTCCAAGGAGATAAACGGTATATTCAGGTGATCCGCGGCAATATGTTGCATCCGAAAATCTATACTCTCAATTGGGAGCACGTGATCCGTTTGCCGAGCGATAGTCTGTTGCTCATGCCCGGCGATATCGTGTATGTGGCGGCCACTCCGATCGCCGAGTGGAACCGCTTTGTCTCGCAGCTCTTGCCCACGCTCATCGGGAGGGACCTGGCCAATAAAGGAAGCAAAGGGGTAAGCGTAAACGCACTATGAAAAGAAAACGGGTATTGGTTACAGGGGGCGCGGGATTTTTAGGCTCCCACCTGTGCGAGAGATTGTTGACAGAAGGGCATGAAGTGATTTGCGCGGATAATTTTTTCACGGGAGCTAAACAGAACGTGCTCCATCTTCTCGATCATCCCTTTTTCGAATTGCTGCGCCACGATGTCTGCTTCCCTCTGTATGTAGAGGTGGATGAGATTTACAACCTCGCTTGTCCCGCCTCCCCCATCCATTATCAGTTGGATCCTGTCCAGACGACGAAGACCAATGTGCTGGGGGCGATCCACATGCTGGGCTTAGCGAAGCGGCTGAAGGCGAAAATATTGCAAGCGTCGACCAGCGAAGTCTATGGAGATCCCGAAGAGCATCCCCAGAAAGAAAGCTATTGGGGGCATGTCAATCCGATCGGAGTGAGATCTTGTTATGATGAGGGGAAACGGTGTGCGGAGACTCTTTTTTTCGATTATTCCCGCCAGCACGATCTTGAAATCAAAGTGGCGCGCATTTTTAACACTTACGGACCGCGCATGCTGCCTAGAGATGGGCGGGTGGTCTCCAACTTTATTATGCAGGCCCTTAAAAACGAGCCGATCACCATTTATGGAGATGGGTCGCAAACCCGCTCTTTCTGCTATGTGGATGATTTGATCGAAGGGTTGATCTTATTGATGCAGACAGAGAAGGGAGTGAAGGGGCCCATGAACATCGGCAACCCCGTCGAGTTTACGATTCGGCAGCTTGCCGAATTGGTTTTGCAGCTGACCGGTTCCCGCTCAGAGCTGGTCTACAGGCCATTGCCCAACGATGATCCGAAACAGCGCAATCCAGATATCCGCTTCGCGCGCCAAGCGCTGCGGTGGGAGCCTAAGATCCCCCTGAGAGAGGGGCTCCGAAAGACGATCGATTATTTTGGATCTCTCTCCATTTCTTGACGATTTGAGCGGCAAGAGGCGCCGCCTCCTTGCCCGATTCTCCGAAGCGCAAATAGACGACGACGACGAGTTCGGGCTCAGAGAAATTCTCTTCCGCCACCGGCGATGAAAATAAAACTCCGGTAAACCAAATATGGTTGTGGATGCGGGCGGGCATGCCCGGATCGATAAAGGGATTGTAGAGGATTTCCGCTGTTCCTGTTTTGCCGATGAATTCATGCCGCAGATCGGAGTAGTCGCGGATCGCCTGGGGATTTTCATACAAATCGCGGATGATGGAGGGACGCGCCGTTCCCTTGGAGCCGGCGGTCACTCGGCGCATCCCTTCGAGCAGAAGGCCTCGGATTTCTTTGGGGAGAAATGCTTCGCGCCTTGTGTTTGCCTGGGTGTATTCGACATAAGCGATCTCCCCCTTTTTTTCCGCCTGCGAGAAAAGCGGGAAGTGGATGCCCACTAAGGAGAGATTTTCTTGAAAAGGAAAAGCATCTCCCGCATCGAAACTCCCCTCATGGCGGGAGGGCTCTTTTCCGGCGACCACGCGGACGATGTTGGGTTTTAGAATTTTTCCCTCGTTGACGATCGCTGAAAGCATCACGGCGGTTTGCAGAGGGGTGACGACGAGGGAGTGCTGCCCGATGGCAAAGGCGTAAAGACCTGTGAGATTATGGGAGAGATCGTCTGGAATTTTTCCCGCAATTTCCCCTGGAAGATCGATCCCTGTGCGCTCGCCGAATCCAAACAGGCGCGCCGATTCCACTAGATCGCTCGGATGCTCGATGTGCTCGCTGGCTAGGATAGAAAAGTAGATGTTGCTCGATTTTTCGATGGCGCCCAGCAGATCGACTTGCCCGATTTTGGGGTGGCTGCTGCGCGGCATCCGCCCATTTTTATAGAGGCGGGTGATCGGTTTGCCGTCCAACGTATAGCCGAGAATTTGGGTGGCGCTGTTGGGTTTCGGATCCCATTTGAAATCGTCGATCAGGGTCAACGGGTTGAGATCGGAGAGTTGTTTTTTATATTTTTCAATCAAAGCGGCGTAAGCGGTGACGAGCTTAAAAGGCGATCCTTGAGGAGTCGCTTGCCGGAACGCTTGGGAGCGCCCATAACCATATCCGGAGACCGGATAAAAGGCGGCTGCGAGGTGCTTTTCCAGCTGCTTGCCGTCGCAATTCTTGAGCGAGCGGTAGCGGCCGAGGAGCGGACGGCTCAGCTCTTCGAAGGAGCGCAGGCTCCTTAGGTAGGGGATGAGGAGAGGAGGAGGGAGAGAAGCGAGGACGTTTTTCAGTTTTTCTAAGGAGGGGAAATCGAAATGCCGGCGCATGAGGTGGGAGAGATAGGGGTATAGAGAGTCTTGAGGCCCCTTTGCGCTGCGGATCTCCCCGAGGATGAATGCCTCCAGAAGAGCGAACCGGTGAGCCTCCCAAAATTCTTTAAATAGTTTCTTCTCTATCGCGTCGAGATAGTCTGTATAGGGGCGCGTATAGAGTTTATTAGCCCTTTCTTCTTTTCTCTTTTCCCGCAAAAAATCTTTGAAATGGATTTTTCGCCACTCGGTGAAATCGATCGCGTGAAACAGCTCTTGCACTTCGAGGCGTACCAGGCTCTGATGGGTAGAAAATAGTTGGTTCAGCTCGCGGTACGCGGAGAGGCTTTGTCCGCCTACGGCCTGGAGGAGTTCCTCGGAAAAACGGTCTTTATCGGCAACCAGACGGCATAGATCGAAGAGAAGCTGCTCCTCTGGAGTGCTCAATGCGGCGTGCTCTTGAAAAGAGACCGCAGCTTTTAAGGTCGAGATCTGATGGATGCGGATTCTGACCTTGCCTTTAGGGGCCAGAACAAGGTCTAGGTAGCGCTCCCATGTCAAGGGGACGCTTTCTTCGTAGAAACTTTGGTCGGCAAAGGAAAAGAGCTCCCTTTCCAAGCGGCGTTTGCCATCCCACATTTCGCCGATATAGGCCTCGTTTTCCAGCCAACGGATGACGGCGGCATTTTTTTGACTTTTGCGCTTCGGATCGCGGCTCGGAATAAAGTCGTTCGGATCGAAACGCGGGTAAGAGGCCAGCGCTAACACTTCTCCCGTTTGGGGGAGCATGGCGACGATGGCCCCCCCTTTGATCCAAGGAGGCCTATCCCGCGCCGTTTCATATTGCGCGAGCAGCGTCTCAGCAAATTGCTGCAGCTCCGAAGAGAGGGTCAGGATCAGCCTCTGCCCGCTGATCGGATGGCGGGAGCCGGGAAGCTCTCTTAAAAAATTCCCTTTGATATCGATTTCATATGTTTTTTTCCCGCAGAAGCCTCTCATAGACTCATCAAATCTCTTTTCGATCCCCATTTTGCCGATCAGGTCATGGATCGTGTAAGCCTTTTCTTGGAGTTCTTTGAGCCTTTGGCGCACTTCTAGAGGGGAACTAAACCCTTTGGGAAGAAAAGGGATCCCCCCCTCTTCGCGCTCTTTAAGATAAGCTTGCAGCTCTTGCATTTCTTCGGCGATCGCATAATATTCCTTCTGGCTGATCGCCCCCATGTAGCCAATGACGTCGCAAGCGGTTTTTCCCTGAGGATAGATCCGCTGATAGCTCCTTTCCGCCTGGATGCCGAACCAATCTTTTTCCAACATCCTCAAGCGGTAATACTCCGCTTCTGAAATATTTTCTTTAATCACAAAGGGAGTGTGGGGGAAAAGGGAAGCCTTGCCGTGGATCTGGTCTTCGATGAAGACCGGATCCATGTCGAGCTCCGTTGCTAAAATTTTCGCTAGACTGGCAATATAATCCAACCGCGCTTGTTTGCGCACGGGACGCCCCGCTTCATCCTTGCTCCATTGAATGCTGGGGATTTGCCGGATCTGGGCATAACAGATCGCAGCGTTATATTGCATTTTATTCATAGCGAGGGGGATATTGAACCGATCGCGAATGGTGGCGCGCTCCACATGCTCGATGATAGACCTTCTCTTGGGTTCCTGAGCTTGCTTGAGTTTTTCTTCCCGCTGGATCACGCTCAGATACCAGACGCGCACGAGGATTAAAAGCAGCCCCACCAAGATTAAATTCAATACTCTGCCGACCTTGATGGAGATAGGGAGGTCATGTAACATGCTTCTTTAACCTTTGAACCTATCTCAGAGGGTATCATTTATCTTGGAAAAAATGAACAGATAGAGTAAAAAAGACCTCATGACTAGAGTTCTGGATTTATTTCATTCAGAATGCGCCTGTAGTTCAATGGTAGAACCGTAGCCTTCCAAGCTACTTGTGTCAGTTCGATTCTGATCAGGCGCTATATTCTCTTAAGTTATAGGAGGCAGCTGCCTCATAAGAAAAAATTTTAACCAAGACCGAAATCTTCTAAAAAAAGAAGATGCCGTCGTCAAAACAATAAAGGGACAAGGCTTGGCTACCGAAACAACAGAAGTCACTATTAAGGAATTACTAGAAAGCGGTGCTCATTTTGGCCACCAAAAGCACCGCTGGAATCCAAAGATGAAGCGCTTCATCTTCGAAGAGCGCAATGGAATTTATATCATCGACCTCGCAAAGACCATGCAGCAGATCCGCAATGCGGTCGAGGTTGTGAAAGAGCATTGTGGCAAAGCGCAAATCGATCCTTTTCGTCGGCACCAAAAAACAAGCGAAGAGCGTCGTGCGCGAATGCGCCGAAGAGTGCGGCGAATTCTACGTGTGCGAGCGCTGGCTCGGGGGGATGCTGACCAATCTCTCGACCATTCGCCAATCTGTAAAAACTCTAGAGCGGATTGAAAAACGGATTGCCACAGGCGGCGATGGCCTCACAAAAAAAGAGCTCTCGCTTCTTGGAAAAGAACAGATCAAACTCGACCGCAACCTGTCTGGAATTCGCGCGATGCGCAAGCCTCCCGGACTTGTTGATCGTCGTCGATCCCAGCCGCGAGCACATTGCTGTTGCCGAAGCGAAAAAGCTCGGCATCCCCGTGATGGCGCCTTGTCGATACCAATTGCGATCCCGATCCGATCGATTATGTCATCGCCTGCAACGACGACGCTCTCAAGAGCATCAAGCTCATCTTGCAAGCCCTGACACAAGCCATCATCGATAAGAAAAATGAGATGCAATGTCGGCGTTGCGAAAGGCGATGAGCAAGAGAAGGCGGAGGAACAGCTCCTCGCTAGCGGCAAGACTCCGAAGAAGATGCCGAAGAAGGAACGGATAAGGAGCAAGGATGAGCGATAAAGTTACCCCGGAGATGATTAAGGAACTGCGCGAACGGACCGGTGTCGGCATGGGCAAATGCAAAGAGGCTCTTGAGCAAGCGGGCGGCGACATGGAAAAGGCGATCGATTACCTCCGCAAATCTGGGATGGCTTCCGCCGTCAAAAAAGAAGGGCGCGAAACAAAGGAAGGGATGATCGGCAGCGCCGAATCTGCTCAGGCTGTAGCGCTGGTCGAGGTGAATGCGGAAACCGACTTTGTCACGCAAAACGAGCGGTTTAAACAGTTCCTGCACGACATCGCTAAAGAAGCTGCGGAAACGCGCCCCTCTTCTTTGGAGGCGTTCCTCAGACAAGTGTATCGCAAAGACCCTTCGCTGAACGTGGATCAATACCGCGCCCTGGTTGTCCAGAGTTTAGGCGAGAACATCCAAATCAAGCGCCTTCTCATCCTTCCCAAATCCCCCGATATTTCCATCGGCATCTATTCGCACATGGGCGGTAAAATCGTCGCGCTTGTCGAATTGGCGGGAGGAGCGGGGCAAGAGGCTTTGGCGCGCGACATCGCGATGCACATCGCGGCGGAATCTCCCGACTATCTCCGTCCTGAAGAGGTCCCTGCCCAAGTGAGAGCGCGCGAAGAGGAGATTGCCCGCAGCCAAATGCAAGATAAGCCTGCGAACATGATGGATAAGATCGTTGAGGGGAAGTTGAAAGCCTTCTACGATCAGGTGTGCCTGCTGGGCCAGAAATATGTCAGAGATAATACCCTAAACATTGCGCAGCTGGTCGAAAAAGAGGCAAAGCGCCTAGGCAAACCCCTTGCCATCCGCCGTTTTATCCGTTGGAGGGTGGGAGAGCATGCCGCTTAAAACCCGTTATAAACGGATCCTGCTCAAAATCTCTGGAGAAGCTCTCATGGGGGAGCAGAAGTTTGGCATCGAGCACAGCGCTTGCGAGCAGATCGCCCTCTCGATTAAAGAGGTTCATGACCAGGGGACACAGATCGGCGTCGTCGTCGGCGGAGGGAATATTTTTCGCGGATCCCAGGCTAAAAGCTTTGGCTTCGCACGGACTCCTGCCGATCATATCGGCATGCTTGCTACGATGATCAATGGCCTCGTCCTGCAGCAGTCTTTAGCTGCCCTGGGCTGCAAGAGCCGCGTGATGAGCGCTCTGAATTGCGATTCGATCGTCGAGATCTACAAGTGGAATCAGGCGATGCACTGCTTGGAAGAGGGGATGGTCGCCCTTTTTGTCGGGGGAACGGGCAATCCTTATTTTACAACGGATACCGCCGCGGCTCTCCGCGCGAGCGAAATCCAGGCCGAGATGCTTTTAAAGGCGACGAAGGTAGACGGAATCTATAGCGATGATCCCAAGACCAATCCTGCAGCGGTGAAATACGAAACCCTCACCTACTCCGATGTGTTTGCTAAAAAGTTGAATGTCATGGATGCGACCGCCATCGCCTTGTGCCGCGAAAATCGCATTCCCATTCGGGTCTTCAATCTATTTGAAAAGGGGGCCCTATTGAAAGCGGTTTGCCAAAATGAAGGCGGCTCCGTGATCCTAGGAGAATAGCCATTATTAAGAGACAGTCTCTAACAAGAAGGTTTGATGATGAGCGTTGCAGATCAAACAAAATCCAAGATGCAAGCTTCTGTAGATCACTTTAAGCAGGAGCTGAAAAACCTCAGAACGAATCGCGCCAATCCCGGCATCCTCGACAGCGTCTCCGTAGAGGTGTACGGCGCGCACATGCGGCTAAAAGAGCTGGCGAACGTGACGACCCCCGAATCCCGACAGCTCCTGATCACCCCCTTTGATCCGCAAACAGCGGGTCCCATTGCGAAGGGGATAGAGCGCGCCAATCTCAATCTGCAGCCCATCCTCGAGGGAAATGTGGTGCGCATCAATATCCCACCTATGGATGAATCGATGCGCAAAGAGATCGTCAAGCAAGGCAAAAAGAAAGCAGAGGACACGAAAATCACCATTCGGGAAATTCGGCGTAAGAACAATGAACTTGTCCGCAAGCAGAAGGGGGATGGCGACATCACAGAGGATATGATGAAGAAAGCGGAAAAGACGATCCAGGAGTATACCGATCAGTTCTGCAAAGAGATCGACGATCTATTCTCCGCTAAGGAAAAGGAGATCTTAACCGTTTAATTTTAAAGCGAATTCTGCAATTCCCTCCTTGAAAAAAATCACGCAGATCGGCTAAGTTTGCAGCACCATTTAATAAAAATGGCCCCATCGTCTAGCCCGGCCTAGGACACCAGATTTTCATTCTGATAACAGGGGTTCGAATCCCCTTGGGGTCATCTTCGAGACATTAGCTCAGTTGGTAGAGCACCTCACTTTTAATGAGGGGGTCGATGGTTCGAGTCCATCATGTCTCAATTTTCTTCAATCAAAGTTTTCACTTGGGTAGGAATTGAGGATGAACATCCTTGATCCATTTAATAACGGATATTTTAAAGCCTTTGGTCTCTTTAATAATTTCAACGGCTTCTGCTTCTGAAACTTCTCCTGAGTTTGTATAATCACAGATGTTTCGTTTAATGCGACAGGCATTTAGATAATCAGAAATGTCTTGAAATTCTTTGCCGAGAATCTCGGGCAGGGCATCGATGGAAATACGATGATGTCCTGTTTTATTTGGATTGGTTCTAAAGCCTGATACTCGTAATATGATAGTGGTAAGTTGTAATGCGGCATTATAAGCGGTAATAAAACGACGATCAGCAGATAATTCACGAATGCCGGCGTCAGAAAGATCTCGGTTAACGATTTTAAATAGTTGGGCAATTTCTTCTTTAGAGGTTTTGTGAGGCTTTAGTTTTTCTTCTTTTAACCAGTTGTTTAAACTCGTCTTCATTTCCGATGATCCATAGTTTAGGAGCAGCCACTACTTCTATCAAAAAATGATCTTTTTCCAAAATTCTTTTTTGAAATTCACTCCGTTTGAAAATGACGGGGTTCAACTCCCGCTTTAATTTTCTTGAAAGCGGGCCCAATGCTTTTGCTAGTTCCAGCAAGGTCAAATCCGCTATGAGACATAAATCAAGATCGCTATCTAGGGATTCATTACCCTTAGCAACGGAGCCAAAAATAAAAGCGGAATGGATTTTATCGTTAAAAGGCCTTAAGGCCTGGCGAACACTTTCCCCTAAGGACAAGGTCTTTAAAAACAGATGTTTCAAGTCTTCAAAAGCAGGATGAGACCTGACAGCCCGATAGTACACCATTCTATCATGCTGAATCGATGAGATAAGACCGATCTCTTTTAACGTCTTTAGAGCCCTTTGCACCTGCATGAGGGCCTTATTCGTTTTTTTTACGATATCGGACTGATAAAATTCTTCTTCAGGATTTAACAAAAATAGGTTGAGAATTTCAACCAAGGAAGGGGTAGCAAATAGTTTTACAATAGGATCCATAAACCACAACAATTTGTTGTTTCATCACAACATTTTGTTGTATATCATTTTAGAGATGAGATTGGCAAGAGCTTTTTTACGGGTCAAAAACGGTGCAATGAATTTCCTATACAACCGTTTTTAACCGGCAAAGCACCTATCCCATCTTGTTAAGATGGGCCTCATATCAATTTATCAACCACTCGTTCGCTTCGCTCTCTAGAGGGCACAGAGAGAAATCCCCAAATTTCATGTTGAAATTAATCAACAAGCCTGTTTTTACCCGTTAGAATTTCTGGTTCTTCCTCTGTGCCCTCTAGAGAGCGAAGCGAACGAGTGATAGAATAATTTCTTAAAATTTAAGCCAGCAGGTGCGGCGTTTGGAAAGGTTTTGTCGATTCTTCCATTTTCTTCTAAAACAAATGATCATCGCAAAGGCGCTAAGCCGCAGCGACGCAAAGATTTTATAAATAGGTATCATTTTCTTCGCGTCTTGGGGGCCCCGCGGCTTGGCGTTGATCTTATCTATATATACTCACAGTCTTTAACCAGTGAGCCTATATCCAGCCTTTTGGGATTCTTAAAAATCTCTTAAGTGGTTAATATACAATGGGGTATTGAAAAGCCCTTTTCAAAAAGAAAGTAATGCAATAAGGTAATGTTAAAAGATCAGTTCAACAGGATAGGGTATGCGTTACAAATCGATTTTTTTCCTCTCGTTGGTTCCCTTTTCCATCCTCGGTTGGGGTACGAATTACACTTGGAATGAACCTGGGAGTGGGACATGGAACTTGGATGCGAGCTGGACTCCAAATACTGGCTTTCCGAGCGCTGCTACCGATACAGCGACATTTGTAAGTCCTCCCCTTACGGGAGCTGCGACAGTGTCGATCACAGATATCGGCACGGCTGCTGCGGGTCAAATAACTTTTAATGCGGTTACAACTGGACAACTCACCATTGGGGACGATTCTACCGAGACGCTCTATCTTGGAGGCGATTTTCTTTCGCCAACCATCAACGTAACGAACACGACCACCTCACCCATTCAGTTCTCTGCGAATTTGGTATTTGAAGGGGATATCTCGATCGATCAGAACTCATCGAGTACTTTCACTTTTGCCGGAGGGAGCTCTGATCGCGGGGATGGCTACGGGCTTTCAATCACGGGAACTGGAAATATTACTCTTTTGGGAACGAACTCTTATACGGGTCCGACGGTCGTGAGTGCGGCGAGCTTGATAGCGGATGCGATGAACACGTTGGCGCCGGGATCCGATTTCACGCTTGAAAATAGTGCCTTCTTGACGATAAATAATCAGCCCAATGTCATCAACAGCTTGTCCAACGGGGCGGGGGGATTGACGACGAGTGTATTAACAGGAACCTCGGCGATTTTGACGATCTCTAACGGGGGTTCTTACAATGGAAACATCTTGGGATCGGGAGGGTTGGCTCTGACCGGGGGAACACTCGAAATTACCAGTAATTCGCTATTAGCTTATGGGGGGCCGACCACGCTCTCCAATAGCGCTGTTTTATTAGTAGAATTTCCGATGGGACTCTCTCCCAATTCCGCTATCATCCTGCAGGATGCATCCACACTCGAACTCCTCTCCACTTCTACTGTTGTTACGATCCCCTCTCTTACTGGAGACGTCAATACCCATGTGATGATCGGACTGGCCGCGGGGTTGCAGATTACAGATGGAGGAACTTTCAATGGGCAAATCCAGGGAGGGGGTAAATTGGATCTGCAGGGCGGCACCCTCACTTTATCAAACAATAATTCGTATAGCGGCGGCACGACGATCGATGCTTCAAGCATATTGGCATTGACGGGGGTCGGACAGCTTGACCCCACCGGGAACGTGATTGATAACGGGACGTTTGATATCACGGGCATCAACACCTCCACCGCGATCGGCAACTTGACGGGAACGGGAACGGTACTGATTGCGGACAAAACGCTGGTTATAAACACCTCGGCGTCTTCCACCTTTTCAGGGGATATTACAGGGACTACCGGCTCTTTGCAAATCCAGGGAACGAGCACCGCGATCCTCTCCGGAACCAACGCCTATACCGGTTCGACAACCGTCGCAGCGGGAAGCACTTTGCAAGCAGGAAGCATCACAGCGCTTGCGCCCTCCTCAGCCTTCACGGTGGCCGGAACCTTGGCTTTAAACAATTTCTCCAACACGATCAACACCCTTGCCGGGGGAGGCAGCGTGACGCTGGGAACGGCGCTGTTGACCATCTCTAACGGGGGCAACTTCTCGGGAGTAATCTCGGGAACGGGGGGGTCATTGACTCTGAGCGCGGGGACGCTCACCCTCAGCGGAACCAATACTTACAATGGAACGACGACCATTGCAGGGGGAACTCTGGCGCTGAGCGCAGGGGGTCGGCTTAGTGCTCTTACCTCAGTGGTTGCGAATGGCACATTTGATATTAGCGGGATCGCCCCCAGCGGCAGCCAATCCATCACCAGCTTATCCGGAACCGGCTATGTAAATTTAGGAAGCAATGGATTAGTCCTCCTCAACACAGCACCCAGCGCCTTTGACGGTATCATTTCGGGATTAGGGGGATCCTTAACCTATACGCCAACGGGGGCTTTTACGTTTACTCTGGGAGGCCTTAACACGTATACGGGACCGACCATCGTGAATAACGGCACGTTGGCCGCAGGCATTGCCAATGCGTTTGCGCCCTCTTCAGCCTTCGGGCTGAATGGAGGCGCAACCCTGAGCTTAGCTAATTTCCCCAACACCATCGGCAGCCTTTCCGGAGCGGGAACTGTAAGTACAGGGGGAGCGTCGGGGATTTTGACCATCTCCAACGGAGGCACCTTCTCGGGAGGGATCACGGGAGCAGGGGGAGTGGATCTGACCGGGGGGGACTTGACACTCTCAGGCGTCGGATTAAATACCTATACAGGAGCGACCACCCTCTCCAATGACGCTACCCTAACAGCAGGCGCTATGGGTGCTTTCCCAGCTAGTTCAGATGTCAACTTGCAAAACACCTCGCAACTCGCTCTTTCCACTGATAACACCGTTAAGTCTCTTTCCGGGGACATCGATAGTATTGTGATGATCAACTCGGGCGCGGTGCTGACAATTAATAATGGGGGGACCTTCGATGGGGCAATCCAGGGGGCGGGCGGAGTGGAAGTGGCGGGCGGCACCCTCGCTCTATCAAACAATAATACCTATAGCGACGGCACGACGATCGATGCTTCAGCCACGCTGGCATTGACAGGCGTCGGACAGCTTAGTCCCAGCGGATTCGTTCTCGATAATGGGACGTTTGATATCACAGGCATCAATGCCTCTACAGCGATCGGCAACTTATCGGGAAGCGGAATGGTGTTGCTCGGCAGCAAAATGCTGATTATAAACACCTCCGGGGGGACTTCTACCTTTACAGGGTCTATTCAAGGGGTTAACGGTTCTTTGCAAATCCAGGGATCGGGCACCTTGCAGCTCTCCGGAACCAATAGCTATACCGGTGCGACAACCGTCGCAGCGGGAAGCATCTTGCAAGCAGGGGCAGCCAACGTCTTTGCGCCGCTCTCTAACTACACGATAACCGGAACCTTGGCTTTAAACAATTTCCCCAACACGATCAACACCCTTTCCGGGGGAGGCAGCGTGACGACGGGAGGAGCCTTAGGGATTTTAACCCTCTCTAACGGGGGCGCCTTCTCGGGAGTGATCTCCGGACTTGGAGGATTGACTCTGGACGCGGGGACGCTCACCCTAACCGGAGCCAATACTTATATCGGACTTACGACAATTTCCGGAGGAACGCTCTCCCTGAGCGCAGGCGGATCGCTTGCCAGCACCACCTCAGTAGTTGCGGATGGCGTATTTGATATTAGCGGGATCAGCAGCGGCACTCAAACCATCGCAAATTTAAGCGGCAGCGGCGATGTGAATTTAGGAAGCAACGAATTGGTCTTCGGTACCGGTGTATCTAGCTCCTTCTCCGGCGCCATTTCGGGAATAGGAGGATCCTTAACCTATCAAGGGACCGCGATATTTACTTTGACAGGCAATAGCAATACGTATACGGGACCGACCCTCGTGGAGAGCGGCACGTTTGCCGCAGGCGTTCCCGATGCGTTTGCGCCTCTCTCAGACTACACCATAGACGGCACTCTGAGTTTAGGCGGGTTCAGCAACATAATCAACTCCCTCTCCGGAACGGGGACTGTGTCGACGGGAGGAGGGATTTTAACCATCTCTGACGGAGGCTCCTTCTCGGGAGGAATCACCGGATCCGGAGGATTGGATCTGACCGGGGGAGCCCTGACCCTCTCAGGCAGCGGGTTAAACACCTATTCAGGGCCGACCAACCTCTCCAATGCCGCTACCCTAACAGCAGGCGCCGCGAACGCTTTCTCAGCTAGTTCAGATATGAACTTACAAGACACCTCGCAACTCGATCTTGCCACCTTTGATAACACCGTTAACTCTCTTTCCGGAGATATCGATAGCCTTGCGCTCATCGGATTGGGCGCGACGCTGACGATTAATAATGGAGGCACCTTCGATGGGGAAATCCAGGGGGCCGGCGGAGTGGAGGTAGCGGGCGGCACCCTCTATCTATCCAACAATAATACGTATAGCGGCGGCACGACGATCGATGCTCCGGGAACGCTCGCATTGACGGGCGTCGGACAGCTCGATCCCAACGGATTCGTTACCGATAATGGGACGTTAGATATCACAGCAGTCGATACTTCCGCAGCGATCGGCAACTTAACGGGAAGCGGAACCGTATTGCTTGCGGCCAAAACGCTGATTGTAAACACCTCGGCGCCTTCCACCTTTTCAGGGTCTATTCAAGGGGTTAACGGCTCTTTGCAAGTACAGGGATCGAGCACCTTGACCCTCTCCGGAACCAATAACACCTATTCCGGTCAGACGAGCGTAGGAGCGGGAAGCACCTTGCAGGCAGGAGCAGCCGGTGCCTTTGCGCCGCTCTCTAGCTACACGATAACCGGAACCCTGGATTTAAACAATTTCCCCAATACGATCAACACCCTTTCCGGGGGAGGCGGCGTGACGACGGGAGGAGCCTTAGGGATTTTGACCGTCTCTAACGGGGGCGCCTTCTCGGGAGTGATCTCCGGACTCGGAGGATTGACTCTGGATGCGGGAACCCTCACTCTCACCGGAGCCAATACTTACACAGGACTTACGACAATTGCCGGAGGAACCCTCTCCCTGAGCGCAGGCGGATCGCTTGCCAGCACCACCTCCGTGGTTGCCGATGGCGTATTTGATATTAGCGGGATCAACAGCGGCACTCAAACCATCGCAGATTTAAGCGGCACCGGCGATGTGAATTTAGGAAGCAATGAATTGGTCTTCGGTACCTCTGACTTTACTGCCTTCTCCGGCGCCATTTCAGGAATAGGAGGATCCCTAACCTATCAAGGGACCGGGCAGTTTACTTTGACAGGCAATAGCAATACGTATACGGGGCCGACCATCGTGGAGAGCGGCATCTTTGCCGCAGGCGTTACCGATGCGTTTGCGCCTCTCTCAGACTACACGGTGGACTTGAATGCCACTCTGAGTTTAGGCGGCTTCAACAACGTGATCAACACCCTCTCCGGAGCAGGCATTGTGTCGACGGGAGGGGGGATTTTAACCATCTCTGCAGGGGGCTCCTTCTCGGGAGGGATCATCGGATCTGGAGGAGGATTGGATCTGACCGGGGGAGATCTGATCCTCTCCGGAACCAACAACACCTATTCAGGGCCGACCATTCTCTCTAATAGCGCTATCCTAACAGCAGGAGCCGTGAATGCATTCTCTCCCACTTCCGATGTGACCCTGCAAGACACCTCGGAACTCGATCTTGGCACCTTTAATAACACCATTAACTCTCTTTCCGGAGGTGACGATACCCTTGTGCTGGTCGGATCGGGCGCGACGCTGGGGATTAATGAGGGAGGGACCTTCAATGGGCAAATCCAAGGGGCGGGCGGAGTAGAGCTGGTGGGCGGCACCCTCACCCTATCAAACAATAATACGTTTAGCGGCGGCACGACGATCGATGCTCCGGGCACGCTCGCATTGACGGGCGTTGGGCAGCTTAATCCCAACGGATTCGTTGTCGATAATGGAACGTTTGATATCACAAACATCAATGCCACCACCGCGATCGGCAACTTGACGGGAAGCGGAACCGTATTGCTCGCGGACAAAACGCTGGTTGTAAACACCTCCGGGGGGACTTCTATCTTTTCAGGGTCTATCCAAGGGATTGGCGGCTCTTTGCAAGTCCAGGGATCGGGCACCTTGCAGCTCTCCGGAGCCAACAATACCTATACCGGTGAAACAACTGTCGGAGCGGGAAGCACCTTGCAAGCAGGGACAACCGGAGCTTTTGCGCCTCTCTCTAGCTACACGGTGACCGGAATCCTCGATTTAAACAATTTCCCCAACACGATCAACACCCTTGCCGGGGGAGGCAGCGTGACGCTGGGAGCGGCGACGTTGACCATCTCCAGCGGAGGGAACTTCTCGGGAGTGATCTCGGGAACAGGGGGATTAGCTCTGAGCGCGGGGTTGCTCACCCTCACCGGAATCAATACTTACACCGGAAATACGACGATTTCCGGAGGAACGCTGCTTTTGAGCGGAACCGGATCGCTTTCTCCACTGACAACGGTGACGGCAAACGGCACATTTGATATTAGCACGATAAACGCCGCCTCCGAAACCATCGCAAATTTACAGGGAAATGGCTATGTGAATTTAGGAGACAAAGAACTGCTCCTCGGCAACAATACACCTAGCATCTTCTCCGGATCCATTTCGGGAATAGGGGGATCCTTAACCTATCAGGGAACCTCGACGTTCACTCTGGCAGGCAGCAGCAACACCTATACCGGGCCGACAACCATTAATAGCGGCGGCACGATTGCCGCAGGCGTTGCCAATGCGTTTGCGCCCCTCTCAGACTTCACGGTAAACGGAACCCTGAGCTTGGCCGGTTTCCCCAACACGATCAACAGCCTCTCCGGAACCGGAGCTGTAACCACGGGAGGAACCTCCGGGATTTTGACCATCTCTGATGGAGGAGCCTTCTCGGGAGGGATCACGGGATCCGGGGGAATAAGTCTGACCGGGGGAGACCTGACACTCTCAGGCAGCGGATCAAATACCTATTCAGGACCCACCACCCTTTCCAATGACGCTACCCTAACAGCAGGCGCTGTGGATGCATTCTCTCCCAGTTCCGATGTGACCCTGCAAGATACGTCGACACTCGATCTTTCCACCTTTAGTAATACCATTAACTCTCTTTCCGGAGATATCAGCACCCTTGCGCTGGTCGGATCGGGCGCGACGCTGACGATTAATGATGGAGGAACTTTCAACGGGCAAATCCAGGGGGCGGGCGCAGTAGAGGTGGCAGGCGGTACGCTCTATCTATCGAACAACAATACATATATGGGCGGCACGACGATCGATCCTTCAGCCACGCTGGCATTGACGGGCGTCGGGCAGCTTTATCCCATCGGGGCTGTTGTTGATAATGGGACGTTTGATATCACACAGATCAATTCCTCCACAACGATCGGCAACTTGACGGGCAGCGGCACTGTATTGCTCGCCAATAAAACGCTGGTCGTGAACGCCACGTCGCCTTCCACCTTCTCAGGATCTATTCAAGGGATCGACGGCTCTTTGCAAACGACAGGGTCGAGCATCTTGACCCTCTCCGGAACCAACAACACCTATACAGGTCCGACAGTGGTAGGAGCCGGAAGCACCTTGCAGGCAGGAGCAACGAATGCCTTTGCGCCGCTCTCTAGCTACACGGTAAGCGGAACCCTGGATTTAAACAATTTCGCCAACACGATCAACAGCCTTTTCGGAGGAGGTAGCGTAACGACGGGAGGAGTTGCGGGGATTTTGACCCTCTCAAACGGGGGCACCTTCTCGGGCGGCATCTCAGGGCTCGGAGGATTGACTCTAGCCGGGGGAACGCTGAATCTAACGACAACCACGATGGCTAATACCTATTCAGGGCCTACGATGGTTTTGAATAACACGACTTTATCGGCAGGGGCTGCAAATGCGCTATCTCCCAATTCCGCTCTAACCCTATCCGGGACTCTCCTTTTGAATAACTTCCCCAATGCGATCAATAGCCTGTTCGGGCCCGGAACGGTCAATACCGGGAACATCACAGCAGCGGGGATTTTGACCATCTCGAATGGAGGCAGCTTCTCGGGCGGGATCACCGGCCTCGGCGGATTGAATCTGACGGGAGGAACGCTCGATCTAACGACCATCAGCATGGCAAATACCTATTCAGGGCCCACCACCATCTCCGGCGCGACCCTAGAAGCGGGAGCCGTTGACGCCTTTTCTCCTTTTTCAGCTTATACGTTATTGAATACAGCGACGTTAGCTCTAAACGGCTTCAATAATACCATCTTTAGCCTGTCTAGCGCGGATCCTACTTCACGGGTCACGCTAGGACAAGCCATTCTGACGATCGACGGCGATGTAACCACGACCTTTGCAGGATCGATCACCAATTTCCCTTGCGGCGGATTGACCATTACAGGGGAAATAATCTAACCCTTTCCAATCCCGCTAACAACTATTGCGGACCCACGACCATCATCAATGGAGTGCTGCAGATCAGCGGAAACGGCGCACTCTCACCTCCACCGATGTGAACCGATAGAGGCGGCAGGAGAGCTCTCCCTCATCGCGCCTGCGACGGCGAACGCGGCGAACAGCGTCACGAACTCCGGCATCCTTTCGACTCAGGAACGATTGACGTTCGCCACGTTCTATACCCAGACTGCGGGAGGGATTTTGTATATCCTCTAATACAGCCGGACCGACCGGACAAGTTTTCACTACCGGAAATATTAACATCACCGGAGAGTTGGAGTAGACGTCACTAACACCGGCATCAGCCCCACCACGGGAATCTATACGCTGCTGCATACAAATCCGCGCGAGGTGCTCGGCGAATTTTCCAGCTTCATCTCTTCGGGATTTACTGACACTCCCTTGTTGGCTTATTCCTTGCAAAATGTGGAGATGTATTTTTCCGGCTGCTCGAATACGTGGACATTGCCCGGAAACGGCTTCTGGAATGACGGCACTAATTTGGGGCGGAGGGTGTGTTCCGGGCGTGAACGGCAATACGAACGATACGGCTAATTTTATCGACCTCGGGCCGGCCGCCATCGAGGTGACCCTGGCCAATGATTTGGGGACGTTGCCTCAGCCTATCACGCTATTCCAATTGAACTTCAACGCTTCGACCACTCAGTACACCATCACCCAATTCTCCAATGCGAGCACCATCACCTTCGATGCGAATCCTTCCGGAAAGCCACTAATTAATGTGAATGCCGGCTCTGTTATTATTAATGCTCCGATCATTCTTAAATCAAAATACAGAGCTTGTGTTGACCGATGGAACTCAAATGACCTTTAATCCAAACACAACGCTGATCTCGTCATCGACTCGAAAACTTTCCCGTCAGACAAAACACCGCTTCGACAACAGGGAGCGGATTGCTGGTCAACAATGCAGTGTTGACTCCCTATAGCATGAACGTCGTATCCGCTTCTATTGACAACACCGATGTGATCGCTCCCATTTCTTCGCTGATCATTGCGGCGGGAGCTGGAAAAAATGAACGGTGACAAATAACGGCGACGGATGCCCGATTTGGGCCCACGGCTGCGGGCAGCACCACGCAGATCGGAGGAGCGGGCACGACCTCTGTCACGAATGACGGAACCGGGCCGCTTTCGGCCCATCCGGCATCAGCAGCACCATGGTGGTTGGAAGCAGCGGCACGACGACCGTCGTCAACAGCGGAGCGGGTGCCAGCTTCGGCCCATCCGGTTCGGGCGGGGAATTTGACCGTTCAGGGCCCTGGAACGACCGTTGTGCAAAACATTGGGAAAACGGTAAGTGGAAGTTTGGGGCTTTTGGAACGGGGGGAAATGCGAACTGTTCAATTGTTCTATCAGCAACAGTTCGGGCGGCTTGATCCAAGCCGGCCTCGGAGGAACGCTCACCATCAACGGGAGCCGCTGTGACCAACGACCTAACCAGC